>CAWCDJ010000008.1:0-48467 GCA_963794265.1 Bryobacterales bacterium | reverse complement strand
TCTTGAAGAAGATTTTCTTGGTGCCCTTCTCCGCGTGGATGCGGGCGTCGTTGGGAAGATTGTCGGCCACGGCCTGGTAGCCGTAGCGAAGGTCGCCTGCGCGGTACGGCGCGTCCATGACTTCCATCGGGGTCAGGTGGCCGCGCTTCGAAGGACGGTCGGCCGGAGGGACCGGCAGCGCGTCCTGAATATCGGGAACGTACTTCTGGTAGACGGCCAGTTTCCGGCTTTCTGCTTCGTTGCGGATCAGGATGGAGGCGCCGTAGGAGGTCTTCACTCCGAGGAATTCGTCGAGGTACGTTTCATACGGCGCGAAGATGACGTCGAACTTGGGATTCTTGAGGTCGAGCCAGGCGAGATCGCTCGCGTAGTAGTCGTCGGCCAGAAGCGCGCCGGCACGAAGATTCAGAAATTTCGCGAAGGCGGGGTCGTCGCTGAGCGCGGCGGCGTCGCGGAGGTCTTTCGCCATCGGTTCCAGGAACTCACGGTATTCCACGTGGTAGGGGACGCCGGCGAGCCGCCCGCCCTGCCACTTCACCACCGTGTAGGAATCGTAGATGGCGGACTTGTCGCCGGGATGGCGTTTCAGGTATTCGTCGAGCCGCGCGTGCGTCAGGTCGCGGGGATAGAGTTCACGGCCGGCCGGCATGGGCTCGGTGCCGATGAAGGGGCGGTTCTCGTCCAGAAGGTCCCAGCGGCAGCCCATGATGGAAAAGAGACGGCGGAGCGTTTCGTCCCGGGTCGCTTTGTACAGCGCCAGGCCGGGACGGTCGCTCTGGCGCCAGTAAACATCGTTCAACAGGCGGGAGGCATCCACCAACTTTTCGATCATGCGCTGCTCTTTAGCGGAGTACGCGGCGGCGTGGAAGGGCATGGGCACGCGCTTCCAGCGCGTGAGACGCTGGGCGGGCGTCTGCGCTGGGGCAGCGGCGGAAATGAGCAGAATCGAACAGAGGAGTATCGCCTTCATTAGTTTTGGGACGCAACGGAACGGCTCAGAGGTACGGCTACGGGCGCGCCTTCGGCGCGTGGGCATGCCGGGAGGCCTACCCTACTAAGAGCTTGCTCACGACGGGGGCCAGGGCAGCGGCCATTCCAAGATTGGCAGTGGGGCTCATGTCCGAAATCACGTAGGCCATGTAGGTTTCGGTCTCGAAAGCGGCGACCCGGAAGCGCTCCGCTGTGGCCTCATATACCGGAATGCCGGAAACAACGCGCGACGGGCTCATCCCGGCCATACTCTCGCCCGGTTGCTTGCGCGCAATCACTAGCGAGAGCACGTCGCTTCCTTTACGCAGCGTCAGATGAACGTACTTTCGCCCGGCATAGCTGCAATGGTGGGCCATGACGCAGCGATACCCCGCGGGGGCCGCGGCCTCGAACAACGGCAGCAGCGCCTGGAACTGCGGGCCGAGGTCGCGGACCATCTGCCCGGCCGACGGAGGGTTTTGCGGATAGAGGCGGAACACCGAGCAGTGCACGTGGTCCCGCAGCCCGACTCGTAACGGCTCTTCCAGATGGATTCCCACCTTTTCGATGAAGGCCGCCTGGGCCGGCCTGTCGGCCAGCGCGGAGAGGCTCGCGCGCGGATACCCCAGCCAGACGGCGACGAACAGCCCGGCGGCGGCCGCGGCGGCCAGCACCCCGGCGCTCCACCAGCCGAATAACGTGCGCCGGGGCTCCAGGCGCCTGCGGACCCGCGCTTCCAGCCCGGCCGGCACCGCCTGCCGCTCCACCGCGGCCTTCACTCCTGCTTTCAGCCGGCTCAGTTGCTCCGCCTCGGCCGCGCACGCGGGGCACTCCTCCAGATGGCGAAGCATCTCGTGGTTAGTCTCGATCAGCAGTTCGTTGCTGACGTACGAATCGAGGAAGCGCTGCGTCTTCTCGCAGTTCATGCGCTTTTTCCTTCCCTTTTATCCGGCGCGATCCCGTAGGACCGGGCGACTTCGGCCAGGCGTTCCCGCAGCATCCTGCGCCCGCGGCTCAGGCGCGACATTACCGTTCCGATCGGCACATTCAAAATTCCGGCGGTCTCTTTGTACGAAAACTCTTCGACATCCGCCAGCAACACCACGGCCCGGAACTCCTGGGGGATTTCCGCCAGGGCCGCCAACATGTCCTCGTCGGTGATTCCCGGCGCCACCGGCGGGGGCGCCGCGGCCGCCTGCTCCAAAACCTCTTCGCTCTCCCGGATCATGCGGAGGTTCAGCCATTTGCGCCGGTAGTGGTGGGCCGAGTGGATCAGGATCTTGAAAAGCCACGCGCGGCAGTTCGTACCCGGCTCGAAACGGTCGAAGGATTTCCAGGCCAGCAGATACACGTCCTGCACGACGTCCTCCGCCTTGCCGCTGTCGCCCACGAGCCGGGATGCCGTCCGGTAGATGTCGTTCAGGTAAGGCAGCGCCGACGCCTCGAACTCTTCCCTCCTGGCCTTCACGAATGCCATCTGAGTGGTAATCCCCTCAATCTCACAGAATATTCCCAACGGCGGCGGGTTTCCGCCGCATACTGTGTTTTATGAAAGAACTGGAGGGCAAAATCGCCCTGATCACCGGGGCCAAGGGCGGCCTGGGAAGTTTCGTGACGAGGGCCTTTCTGGAAGCCGGGGCACAGGTGGTGGGAATCTCCCGGTCTATCCGGAACGCCGACTTCAGCCACAGCGCATTTACCGCGCTGCCGGCGGACCTCACAGACCCGGCCGCGGTTCGCAAGGCAGTGGACGATGCGGCCGCGCGGTTTCCGCGGATGGACGCGCTGGTACACGTCGCCGGCGGCTTCGCGGGCGGCCAGAGCATCGCGCAAACGGACGATGCTACCTTCGAAACGATGCTCGACCTCAACCTGCGCTCGGCCTTCTTCGTAACCCGCGCGGTGGTGCCGCACCTGCGGCGGCAGACCGGCGGGCGGATCCTGGCGGTGGCCAGCCGGCAGGCCGTGGAGCCCTCGGCCATGACCGGCGCCTACAACGTATCGAAAGCCGGATTGCTCGCCCTGATCCGCACCCTGGCCCTGGAGAACAAAGACCGCGGAATTACCGCCAACGCCGTGCTCCCGGCCACCATGGATACGCCGGGGAACCGTGCAGGAGGCGGCGACCCGGCCGGATGGGTGCAACCCGCGCAGGTGGCCGCGCTGCTGGCGCACCTGGCTTCCGATGCCGCCTCGCAGATCACGGGGGCGGCCATCCCGGTTTACGGAAGCCAGCTATAGCAGGATGCTCATGCAGGTGACGGCGCCTTCGGCCTTCTGCATTTCGGAAACGTCGATGGTCCGCACGCGGTAGCCCAGCCGGTCCAACAATTCCGCGGTTTCCGGAAAGCAGGCGGGCATCACGATCACGCCGTGAACGGCGAGCACATTCGCGGCCCAGGGTTCGCGCGCGGGCACGTCGATCAGCCGGAGACCGGCGAGCGCCCCGGCATCCACCCAGGCGCGATTGACAAGCGCCGCGCCATCGCCAAGGCTGGATCCTCCGCTCTTCAGGTGGAGGCAGCCGCGGGCTTCGACGGGCCGGACGGTGTACCCGAAGGGCTTCAGCTCGTCGCCCAATTGCCGGATGCCCTCCAGATTGCTGCGGCCCGAGACACCGGCGAACAGGGTTTTGCCGGCGTGGAGCACGTCGCCGCCTTCGAGCGTGCCCGGCTCTCGCATGAAGCGCACCGGCCGGTAGCATCCGAGGGCCGCCGCCAGCGAATTGGCCTCCTGGCGCCTGGACGCCGCGCCGGTGCGCGTGACCACCGCGACCTCTTCCACGGCGACCACCGGGTCTTCCACGAAAACGGAATCGGGCAGCTCCGGCTCCGCGGGCAGAGACACCACTTCCAGCCCCAGCTCCGCGAGGCAGGCCTCGTAAGCGCGGTGCTGCGCCGTGGCTTTCCCGATATCGATCTCCACGCGGTCGAGGTACCCCAACTCGCACCGGTTCATGGCCGGGCTGACGGCCCTGGTAATCGCTCGTAAGATCTGTGGCATTGACTTCGGTTGTATCCTGAATTCTATGTCTGATCAAACCGCCCCCGCCCGCCAAATGGGCTTCGCCACGAAATCGCTGCACGCCGGGCATACCCCGGATGCCGCCAGCCACGCGCGCGCCGTGCCGATTTACCAGAGCACATCATTTACGTTCGAGGACTCCGCGGACGCCGCGCAACTGTTCGCGCTTCAGAAGTTCGGCAACATCTACACACGGATCATGAACCCCACCACGGACGTATTTGAGCAGCGGGTGGCGGCCCTGGAAGGAGGGGTCGGCGCGCTCGCCACGGCGAGCGGACAGGCCGCGCAGTTCCTGGCCATCAACGGCCTGATGGGGCCGGGCGACGAACTGGTCGCCGCGAGCACGGTCTACGGCGGCACTTACACGCAGTTCGACGTTACCTTCCGCCGGATGGGCATCGACGTGAAATTCGTGGAACCCGACGATCCGGAAAACTTCCGCAAGGCGATCACGCCGAAAACCAAGGCCGTCTACGGCGAAACCATCGCGAATCCGCGGATGAACGTGCTCGATATCGAACGGGTGGCGGCCATCGCGCACGACGCCGGAGTCCCGCTGATCATCGATAACACCATGGCCTCGCCGTACCTCTGCCGGCCCATCGAATGGGGCGCGGATATCGTGGTGCACTCGGCCACCAAGTTCCTCGGGGGCCATGGAACGTCGATCGGCGGAATCATCGTGGATAGCGGCCGCTTCCAGTGGACCGGCAAATATCCCGAGATCACGCAGCCCAGCCCCGGGTACCACGGAATGAAGTTCGCGGAAGTGTTCGGGAACATGGCCTACATCATCAAATTGAGGGTGGAAGGCCTGCGCGATCTCGGCCCGTGCGTCAGCCCGTTCAACTCATTTCTGTTCATTCAGGGGATCGAGACGCTGAAGCTTCGTATGGAGGCGCACAGCCGTAACGCCCTGGAAGTAGCCCAGTGGCTCGTCCGTCACCCCGCCGTTTCATGGGTGAAGTATCCCGGGCTCCTGTCGAGCCCGTATCACCCGCTGGCCCAAAAGTACCTGCCGAAAGGCCAGGGTTCCATCGTCACTTTCGGCATCAAAGGCGGCCTGGAGGCTGGACGCAAACTGATTGATTCGGTTCAGCTCTTCTCGCATCTGGCCAACCTCGGCGATGCCAAGAGCCTGATCATTCACCCCGCCTCGACCACGCACCAGCAACTTAGTAACGAGCAGCAACTCGAAGCCGGCGTTTCGAAGGATCTAGTACGTCTATCAATAGGTATCGAAGACGTCGATGATATCCTCTGGGATCTGGACCAAGCCATCGCCGCTTCGCAAAAATAGAAGTATGAAGCTGGAACTCGCCGTGGCCGCGATGGCCGCGGTTCTCGCCGGCTGTAGTACGGGAAGCAGTGCCGGCACGCCTGGCGCCCGGGCGTCGCTTCCAGACACCGCGCGGCTGTTCCGGGACCCCCTTCCCGGAATGGCCCCGGTGCTCAACACGCACGACATTTACTCGGCGGACCGCGCCGGCGATTTGAACCCGGTCGTCAAGGACTTTCCGGCGCGGATCTATGTCCCGAATACCGAGAGTAACTCGGTGGACGTAATCGATCCTCATACTTACAAAGTGATCGATGAGTTGCACGTCGGGCATCAGCCGCAGCACGTGACCCCGTCGTATGATATGAAAACGCTTTGGGTGCTGAACGATAAGAGCAGCACCCTGACCCGCATCGACCCCGTCACCGGCAAGGAAGCCGGGACCATCCCGGTGATGGATCCCTATAACATGTACTACACGCCGGACGGCAAATATGCCATCGTGGTTGCCGAGCAGCGCGAGCGCCTGGAGTTTTACGATGCCAAAACCATGAAGCTCGCACACCAGCTCTGGGTGCCTTGCAGAGGCGTGGACCACATGGATTTCTCGGCGAATGGCCGCTATCTCGTCGCAAGCTGTGAGTTCAATAATTCGGTGATCAAGGTCGATGTACCTTCGCAGAAACTCCTGGGGCGGCTGGAACTGAGCCCGCAGGGCAAACCGCAGGACGTGAAACTCTCGCCGGACGGCACCGTCTTCTACGTTGCGGATATGGACGCCGACGGTGTCCATCTGATCGACGGCGAGACGATGTCCGAGATCGGCTTCATCCCCACCGGAAAGGGGGCGCACGGGCTCTACGTGAGCCGCGATTCGAAGATGATGTATGTGACGAATCGCGGCGAGGGCTCGATTTCGCTGATCGACCTGGCAAGCCGGAAGGTCACGCAAAAGTGGAAGCTTCCGGGCGGCGGCAGTCCGGATATGGGAGGCGTCTCGGCGGACGGCAAGGTGCTCTGGCTTACGGGGCGCTATAACTCCGAGGTCTACGCGATCGACACGGATAACGGCCGCCTGCTGGCGCGCATACCGGTAGGGCACGGACCGCACGGGCTATGCGTCTACCCGCAGCCCGGCCGCTATTCGCTGGGGCATACCGGGATCTTTCGCTGAGTGGCTGCCGGGCCGCGGCTGGTGGGAGCGGTTCTTAAGTCAAATGCGGGCAGGCCGGGAGGCCTGCCCCACTTACCCGGATGTTCAGGCCTTTTTCGCTCAATCCAGTTCTTCGTCGAAGCACACAGCCACTTTGCCGCATTTCCCGGAAGCCATCAACGCGTACGCATCGGCAACCCGGCTCAAGGGGAAACGGTGGGTCACCAGGTCGGCGGGATGGAGATTCCAGCGGACCAGCCGCTCCACCAACTCCTCCATGAGCCACGTAGACGTAACCCACGAACCGTAGATCGTCTTCTGGTCGTGAATGATATCGGGGGACGGGTTGAACTCGACGCGACCGCCCTCGCCCAGAAACACAATGCGGCCCCATTTCCGCGTGGCGCGAATCGCCGTCGCGCGAGCGGTGTCATTGGCGGAACAATCCACCGCGCGTTCGACGCCGCGCCCGCCCGTTAGGCCGCGCACTTCCGCCACGTTATCGGGGCCGCTGGCCAGCACTTCGTCGCACAACCGCATTTCCCGCGCCAGGCGCATGCGTTCGGGAACCACGTCGATACCGATGATCCGGTTCGCGCCGAGTTTGCGGCAGAGCGCGGCGGCGGCCAACCCGACCGGTCCGAGTCCGGTGATCAGCACGGCGTCGTTCCCGCTGATCCCGACCTTCTCCAGACCTTCGTAAACCGTGCCGAAGCCGCACGCCACCTGCGCGCCGTCGGCATAGGTCAGTTCGTCGGGGAGGTGAATCAGGTCCTTCTCCTCCGCGAGCAGGTAATCCGCCATGCCGCCGTCGCGCTGCCATCCATACGCTCGGCGGTACTTCTCGCTGGTGCAGGAGATCATGTAGCCGCGCCGGCAGTCGTTACAGACCCCGCATCCGGAGATGTGGTAGACGATGACGCGGTCGCCTGTCCCAAACCGGCGGCAGCCGGGACCGGTTTTGACGATCTGGCCGCACGGCTCATGTCCGGCGATTACTCCCTGATAACCTTCGGGCCCTTTGCCGAGATGCTCGTGGTAGATGCAGCGAATATCCGATCCGCAGATGGTGGAGGCTTTCATGCGCAGCAGCACTTCGCCATGGCCGGGTTCCGGCGTTGCCACCTCTTTCAATTCCGCCGTGCTGTTGCCCGGCAGATACGCTCCCGTCATTGTGCGATCTCTCCGTTCGGGTCCCAAAGGTCCTCCCACGTCTGGCCGGACTTCCACAAAAAGACCTGTCCCTTAATGAGCCGGCAGTTGCGGTCGATGGCGGCGATGTCGCGCATGTCCCCGGCCGTCAGTGGCTCGCTCACCACGCCCTGGAGATTGGCCAGGTAGTTCCGCCGGTTCGTGGAAAACGGAATCGGCGTCTGGCCGCGCTCAAAGGCCCACTTGATGCAGACCACCGCCGGGTGAATGCCCAGCCGCCGGGCGATCCGCACGATCACCGGATCGTCCATATCGGAGGTATCCTCCGGGGTGCGGTCGCGCTCCGGGCGGTTCGGCGAACCCAGCGGGCAGTAGCCCACCGGCTCGATGCCGCCGGCCCGCACGAATTCGAAAAATTCGGGCTGCTGGAAATGCGGGTGCAGCTCCATTTCGTTCACCGCGGGTTTGATGCGCGCGTCCTGGAGCACCAGCCGGAGTTTGGGGATGGTCATATTGGACGTGCCTATGTGCCGCACCAGGCCGAGATCCACCAGTTTCTCCATCTGCCGCCAGGTCTTCATGAAGTTGGCGTGGATGTACGGCCGGGCGTTCTCGCTTCGCGAGCTCACGTCGCAGCCGGGCGGGTGGAAATTCGGAAAGGGCCAGTGGACCAGGTACAGATCGAGGTAGTCCAGCCCGAGGTCCGCCAGCGACCGGCGGCAGGAAGAAATCACGTCATCCTCGGAGTGTTTGTCGTTCCAGAGTTTGGACGTGATCCACAACTCTTCGCGCTTCAGGCCGCAGGCAAAGACGCCGGCGAACGCCGCTCCGATCCGAGCCTCGTTGCCGTAAACCGAGGCGCAGTCGATGTGCCGGTAGCCGACCCCTATGGCGCCCTCGACCGCCTCCGCCACGAGGTCTCCCGAGGCGTGGTCGGAACCGAAAGTCCCCAACCCGATCGCCGGCATTTTGGCCCCGGTGTACAGCGTACGTTTGGGAACTAGAGCCGGATCTATAACGGTATCGGTCATCTCGGGAATCAGTTTAGCAGGAGACGATACGAAGCGCGTTCACCCATTTCCGCGCGAAATCCTGAGCGAACGGACTCGCGCGGGCATCACTCCCGGTGTACGGCTCAGAGGAGGACTGCAGAATGGATTCTTCGCTTTTAAAGCGCTCGTTCGCAGAGTTCATCGGGACCTTTTGGCTGGTGTTCGCCGGATGCGGAAGCGCGGTGTTCGCAGCCAAGTTTCCCGGGACTGGAATCGGCTTCCTGGGTGTGTCCCTGGCGTTCGGATTGACACTCTTGACCATGGGGTACACAATCGGCCACATCTCCGGCTGCCACATCAATCCGGCCGTGACCATCGCAATGGCCGCCGTCCGGCGGTTTCCGCTTGCCGATCTGCCGGCCTATATCGCTGCCCAGGTGGTGGGTGGAATCGCGGCCGGCGGGGTGCTTTATGCCATCGCCATAGGCCAGACAGGGTTCGTCGTCGCTCACGGATTTCCTACCAACGGCTATGGCGTGCATTCGCCGGGCGGCTATTCGCTCGCTTCGTGCGCAACAGTTGAGGTCGTCCTCACGCTATTCTTCGTGCTGATCATTCTCGGCGCCACAGACCGGCGGGCGCCGCAGACCTTCGCGCCCATCGCCATGGGCTTCGGCCTCGCGCTGGCGAACCTGGTCGGTATCCCAGTCACGAACTGCTCCGTCAACCCGGCGCGCAGCCTGGGAGTCGCGGTGTTCGCAGGCGCTTGGGCGCTGGACCAAGTTTGGCTCTTTTGGGTAGCTCCGATTGGAGGAGCCCTACTCGGGGCGTTGGTCTATTATCTTCTTGCGCACGAACGGCGATCGCGGGCGCACCAGGTTCCGGAGCCGTTAGAGAATCGTCCGGCAGCTTAAAAACGGAGCACGGCGGCCACTTCGTCGCGCACCGGCATGGAGCGCGGATCCACTTCGAAAGCCCGGCCGCCGTGCCTGATCGTTTCTACGGCGGCCGCATTCAGCAGGTCGTCTTCCCCCTCCCCAATCCGCGGCTTGAACGACTCTTTGTCCCACGAGCCGCGCCGCTCGGCGCTGTCGGAGAGGAACAGGTCGGCAACGCGGCCTTCGAAGGCAGCCTGGATCACCTGGCTGGTGTCGGTTGAGATCTGTCCCCGTTCGCGGTGCGTTTCCGCTTCTTCCATGGCCTTCCGGAAGGCCTCCGGCGCGGCCCCACGTGCGACTTCCCACGCTCGCAGGTAAAGATCGTGGTTGGACATGCCGTCCGGAGCGCCTTGCACTGCTTCGTCCAGCAAGAAGGGATAGGTAGCGACGCGGCGGTAACTGGCCACCTCGTGGTCCACCCCGGCCAGGATCAGGTGAGAGTCATCGCGCAGCAGCTTTTTGACGCCGCGGTCCACTTCTTTGAAAAAATGCCGCAGCGATTCGTCTTCGCGCTCCCGGTCCGTAATCGTCCCGAACATTACGCCCCTCATCGATCCCGTCGAAGGTCCGGCGGAGGAGTGATTATCCAGCACGTGGTCCGACTGGCGGATGTTCAACCACTCTTCCAGGTTCACGGGCGCGGCCGCGGCCAGGTCGATTTCCTCGGCGGCGTGCGGCGTGCAACGAAACAGCCGTACCTTCCGGCGGCTAAGGGCGAGAACGTGAAAACACTGTTCGCCGGTGAGCACCGAGAGCAGCGGACGAAGCTGGAAATGTTGCCCTACCAACGCCATCTCCCGGTACGAGCCACGCAACCAGTAATACTGGAACAGATCGGGAGAGCGGAAGAGCATCAGCGAATTACCCCAGACCTGGTCGGCATGAGCACTCTGCGCCAACTTCTCGACCGGTTCCATGAGCGCAGCGTCTTCGACCTTGTCCGCCAAAGCGCGGAGTCCATTCTTTAACCGGACCGAAAGTTCGGCGGGGTTCGGGATGGAGGTCGCCAGCGTAAGACAGGGGCCTGAGGCGGATGCGAGAGCCCTCAAGTCCTCAAACGAAACCACATCATGGTCCGTCATTCGAAAAAGTCTCCTTACGTGGGAGGAAGCCTATTCGGGCATGAAGATCAGGCCGCAGTGAAAATCGCTGCGCTCGCCGGATCCGTCGATGGTGAAAGCGGAGGTGATGTACCCTTTCGCGGAGGCAAACTGGCCCTCTCCGCCCTCCACGTTCCAGGTAGCCGACCCGGCCAGAACCCCGGGCTCAAGATCCCGCGAGAGGTGCCCTTCGCCGGCGGTCGAGAATCGCAAAACGTTCTCGTTCTCATCGCCGAAGGTAATCTCGCCTTTTTCCTGAAAGGACCCGGGGCCGACCACCTGCAGTTCGGATTCGAAAAACGCGAGGTCGCCGGAAGCCGGCTTCAGGTCCGTTTCCACGCCGGAAGCGTGCACCGTGGTGCTGATGACGCAACTGGCGGCGCTTCCGGAAGTATGCAGGACCTCGGAGTGATCCACGGTGCGCGAGGTCTGCCCCACAAAGTGCATTGTATAAACAAGCTTCCGCATACGTTTCTACGGCAAAGACGATCAGGACTCCGCGAGTTCCAGCATTTCCTGGTCGACGTAACACCAGCCCCAGTCTTCTCCCGGCTCAAACGAGCGGATGATCGGGTGATGGGTGTGTTGATAATGCTTCGTCGCATGGCGATTCGGTGACGAGTCGCAGCAGCCGACGTGTCCGCAGGTCAGGCACAGGCGGAGGTGGACCCATAGGTCGCCCGATTTAAGACATTCCTCGCAGCCTTCCGGCGTGCGGGGCGTCACGTTTCTGATCTGGTCTAAATGTGTGCACGTTGTAGACATTGCATCCCCTCTTTCGGCTCGTGACCGGATCGCTCATGAAGCAGCTCTTTCGGCCTGTTCGTTTCGGGGCCGGGGCGCCGACAGACCCAGCCGCCGCATTTTGTAGAATAGCGTGGAACGCGGCACTCCCAGCCTCGCCGCCGCCAGGGCGACCACGCCGTTCACTTCCCGCAGCGTACGTGCGATGTGAGCCCTCTCCGCATCGCGGAGGGTAATCGGGACCGGCTCGGCCCCCTGGTTTACGGGCTCGGCTCCGGCCAGTTCCTCCAGTGGCGCCTCGAGGACGCAATCGGGGGAAAGAATGACGGCGCGCTCGATGAAGTTTTCCAGCTCCCGTATGTTCCCCGGCCACGAATATCGCGACAGTGCCTCGACTGTTTGCGGTGGGATCACCTCGATGTTGCGGCGCATCTGACGCGAAAACACATCCACAAAATGCCTCACCAGCAGTGGTATGTCTTCCATGCGCTCCCGCAAAGCCGGCATCCGGATCGGGAAAACATTCAGCCGGTAGTACAAGTCGATCCGAAACCTGGCTTCGGCCGTCATTTTGACCAGGTCGTGCTGCGTCGCCGCGATCAATCGCACGTCCGTATGAATGGTCCGCGTACTTCCCAGCCGCTCGAATTCGTGCTCCTGCAGCACTCTGAGCAGCTTCGGCTGCAATTCCAGCGGGATGTCGCCCACTTCGTCGAGAAAAAGCGTCCCCTGGTTCGCCAGTTCGAACCGCCCGGCGCGTTGTGCGATTGCGCCCGTAAAGGCGCCGCGCTCATGGCCGAATAACTCGCTTTCCAGAAGTCCCAGCGGAATAGCGGCGCAGTTCACCTTTACGAATGCGTGCCCGTAACGCTGGCTGAGTTCGTGAATATGCTCGGCGAGCCGGCCCTTGCCGGTTCCAGTCTCCCCAAGAATCAGAACGGTGGAATCAGTGGGCGCCACGATGGCGGCCTGTTGCATCGCACGCCTTAACGGCGCGCTTTCACCTATCATCATCCCGTCGCCCCTCTCCAAAACAACCAAGCCCAAGAATTTCAGAGCCGCCTATCCATACACTAGCGCCCCTGCCTCCCTTCCCGCTAGAGCGGCGTGCGCTCCCGTATCCCGCCGCCCGGGCCGCCCGGTCGGTTCGGCGCTTTTCAATCCTCTGTATGTGGATAGACAAAATCGCGACAGATCTGAAGCTGTACTTCGAGTGAAGCGTTGCGCCCGCACAGAATTACCACGGCAGTCTTGCCCTGGTAGCGTTCAGGCTCCCGCAGAAACGCGGCCAGCGCTACCCCGGCGGCGCCTTCCACCACCCAGTGCTCCGTCTCGAACACCCGGCGCATGGCGGCGCGGATCTCGCGCTCGGAGACCAGCACGCCGCGGTCGATGACCTCCCTGCAGACGGGAAGCGTCACCGAATCGGGCTCGAGCCCTCCGGCGGTGCTCTCGGAGAGGGTCGGCCGTTCCAGCACGTCGATGATCCGCCCCGCGCGCATGCATTCGTACATCACCGGGGAGTGCTCCGGCCAGCAGCCGACGATCTCGATCTCCGGCGAAACCGCCTTCAGATACGCGCCGATGCCGCCGATGAGTCCGCCTCCACCCACGGCGGCGAAGACGGCATCGATCCTGGGAAGCTGCCGCGTGAGTTCCACCGCGATGGTTCCCTGCCCCGCCATTACGTCCAGGTCGTTGTAAGGCGATATGTAAACACGGCCGGACTCGGCGGCGGAGCGGCGTGCCGCCAGTTCCGCCTCCAGCGGATCGTTGCCGAAGCAGCGGAGCAGCGCCCCGGCGGCTTCGATCCGCCGCGCCTTCGCCGCGGAGACGTGCGCCGAGACGAACACTTCCGCGCGGATCCCGCGGTCGCGGGCGGCCTCGGCCACGCCCAGTCCGTGGTTCCCGTTCGAAGCCGTAACTATACCCGCCTCAGCCTGCTCCGGCGCGAGCAGCGCCACCTTGTTGGACGCCCCGCGAAATTTGAACGAGCCGGTGCGCTGCAAGTGTTCCAGCTTAAGCAGCAGGGTCGCACCGCTACCTGGCGCCAGACCGCTCCCTTCCTCGCAAGGGGTCTCCCGCACGTAGCTCCGGATGCGCTGGTGGGCAGCTTCGATCGCGTCTCTCATCAGCTCCAATTCTGCCACGATGGTATCCTTCTTCTCTATGCGCCGACTGATCCCTACGCTGATTCTCCTGGCCCTGGCGGCCTCCGCTCAAACGCTCGAGCCATCGCTCTACGCAGGGTTGCGGTGGCGCATGATCGGCCCATTCCGCGGCGGCCGCACCGTGGGCGCGGCGGGCGTTCCGGATCAGCCGAACGTGTTCTACATCGGCGTCAACAATGGCGGCGTCTGGAAGAGCGACGACTACGGGCTGACGTGGAAACCGATCTTCGACGACCAGCCCACCGGCTCGATCGGCGCGGTGGCGGTGGCACCTTCGAACGCCGGCGTCCTCTACGTGGGCAGCGGCGAGGGGTTGCAGCGGCCCGACCTTTCGGTGGGCGACGGCATGTACAAATCCACCGATGCCGGCAAGACCTGGCGGCATCTCGGGTTGCGCGATGCCCGGCAGATCGCATCCATCATCGTGGACCCGGGCGACCCCGACCGCGTCTTCGTCGCCGCGCTGGGGCACCCGTACGGCCCGAACGCCGAGCGCGGCGTTTTCCGCTCCACCGATGGCGGGGCAACGTGGACGAAGGTCCTCTACAAAGACGACCGCACGGGCGCCGTGGACCTGGCGTTCGATCCGCGCAATCCGCGCAAGATTTACGCCGTGCTCTGGCAGGCGCAGCAGGGGCCCTGGGAGAACGGGGAGTTCTCGGGCCCGAACAGCGGCCTGTTCGAATCGACCGATGGCGGCGATACCTGGCGGCAGTTGACGGGCGGGCTCCCGGGATTCGCCGAAGGCTTGGGCCGCATTGGGATCGGCATCGCGCCGGGCGATCCGCGCCGCATATACGCGCTGGTGGAAGCGGGACGCGACCACGGCGGCTTGTACCGCTCCGACGACTCCGGCCAGACCTGGCGGCAGGTCAATCACGAGCAGCGCGTCTACGGCCGCGGGTCCGACTTCGCCTGCGTGCGGGTCGATCCCACGAATCCGGATGTCCTGTACGTCGCCAATACCTCCACCTATCGTTCGACGGACGGCGGCTCCACGTTCACCGCCATCAAAGGCGCCCCCGGCGGCGACGACTACCACACCATCTGGATCAACCCGAAGAACCCCCGGATCATTTTGCTGGCCGCGGACCAGGGCGCGACCCTCACGGTGAACGGCGGCGCGACCTGGAGTTCCTGGTACAACCAGCCGACCGCGCAGTTTTACCACGTGATCACCGACAATCAGCGTCCGTACCGGGTTTACGGCGCGCAGCAGGAGAGCGGTTCCGTCGGCATCGCGAGCCGCGGCAACGACGGCGAGATCACCTTCCGCGACTGGCACCCTGTGGGCGCCGACGAGTACGGGTACATCGCGCCCGACCCGCTCCACCCGAATGTCATTTACGGAAGCAAGCTCCACCGCTATAACAGAGTGACCGGCGTGGTGGAAAACGTGGCGCCGCACGGCAATTACCGGTACGTCCGGACCTCGCCGCTGCTGTTCTCCTATGTGGATCCGCACGTACTTTATCTCGGCGCGCAAATGGTCCTGAAGACCACCGACGGCGGGCGCAACTGGAGCGAGATCAGTCCGGACCTCTCGCGCGCGACTTATGAGCTTCCCGCCAGCGTGGCGGCGTATCCGGAGGAGGCTAAGCGCCAGGCCACGCGCCGCGGCGTGGTCTACGCCATCGCGCCTTCGCACCTGAACGCGGACGTGATCTGGGCGGGCACCGACGACGGGCTCATCCATGTGACCCGCGACGGCGGCAAATCCTGGAAGAACGTCACCCCTCCGGGACTGACCCCCTGGAGCAAGGTCTCGCAGCTCGATACAACCCCATTCGATGACGATACCGTCTATGCCGCGATTAACCGCCTGCGGCTCGACGACTTGAAGCCGCACATCTACCGCACGCACGACGGCGGCGCCACCTGGCAGGAGATCGTGAACGGGTTGCCCGATAGCCCCGTCAACACGGTTCGCGCGGACCCGGTGCGGAAAGGCCTGCTCTTCGCGGGGAACGAAACTTCCGTCTGGGTCTCCATCGACGACGGCGACCACTGGCAGCCGCTCCGGCTGAACATGCCCGCGACATCCGTCCGCGACCTGGTGATCCATGACGGAGACGTCGTGGCCGGAACCCACGGCCGCAGTTTCTGGATCCTGGACGACATTTCGCCGCTGCGGCAGTTGACGGCGGAGAGTGCCGCAGCCGGTGCTTTCCTGTTCGCGCCGCGCGTCACCTACCGCTACCCGCGCGATACCAATACCGATACGCCGCTGCCGCCCGAAGAGCCCGCGGGACAGAACCCGCCGGACGGAGCGATCATTTACTACCATCTGCAGTCGGCAGCCTCCGGGCCCGTCACGCTCGAAATCCTGGACAGCACCGGAAAAGCCGTGCGCCGGTTCTCCAGCAGCGACCGGCCGGCTCCGCCCGACCCCCACCTGAACGTGCCCGTCTACTGGGTACGGCCCTTCCAGCCGCTTTCGGCCGAAGCCGGGATGCACCGCTTCGTGTGGGACCTGCACGGCCCTCCCCGCGCCGGCGGCGGCCGGGGCGGTTATCCCATCTCGGCGATCTATCGCGACACGCCGGGCTCGCAGGGCCAGTGGATGCCGCCCGGCCGCTACTCCGTGAAACTGACGGTGAACGGAATAAGCCAGGAGCGGCCGCTGGTGGTGCTCCCGGATCCGCGCGAGTAAGCGCGGGATTATCCTGACACTATGAACCGGCGCAGCTTTCTTACGACCTCCGCGGGCGCGGCCCTGCTGGCAACGAACCTACAGGCGGACGGCGACGACGCCATTCCCGACTACCAGAAGCCCGTCTTCGACCTTCACCGCGGCGTGAAGGACCCGGTGAAGATCGCGTCCATCGAGCTTCTGCAATCGGGCAAGCTGTATTTCGTTCGCACGCGGTCTACCGAAGGGGTCGAGGGCATTATCCAGACCAAAGACATGGAGGACTTCATCCCCATTCTGCTGCGGCGGGTGGCCCCTCACTTCATCGGGAAGGATGCCCGCGATCTCGAAAGCCTCGTGGACGCGGTGTATGTCGCCAACTACAAGCTCTCCGGCCAGGCCTTCTGGTGCCCGGTTGCCTACGTGGAGCAAAGCCTGCTCGACCTGCTCGGCAAGACCGTACGGAAACCCGCCGCCGAACTGATGGGCGGCGTCCTGCGCAAGGAAATCCCAGTCTACCTTTCGGGCTCGGGCCGCGACACCACCGCCGAGGAAGAGGTGGACGTCTATGTGCGCGGCGTGGAGTACACAGGCGCGAAAGCGGTCAAGTTCAAAATCGGCGGGCGCATGAGCGAGAACCGCGACGCTTACCCGGGCCGCACGGATAAACTGCTCGAACTCGCGCACCAGAAACTCGCCGGTAAAGTCACTTTGATGGCGGACGCCAACGGGTCCTATAGCGCGGCGAAGGCCATCGAGATCGGCAAGCGCCTGGAGGCCATGAAGTACCTGTGGTTCGAAGAGCCCTGCCCCTGGGAGGAACTGAGCGAGACTAAGAAGGTCGCGGATGCGCTTTCCATGAAAGTCGCATTTGGCGAGCAGGATTCGAGTCTGTGGCTGTTCCAGTGGATGATCGAGAACAAGGTGATGGATGTCGTCCAGCCGGACCTGAATTATAACGGCGGGTTCACGCGCGCGGCGCGCGTGGCGCGCATGGCACGCAAGGCCGGCATGTGGATCTGCCCGCACGACACGCAAACCGGAGCCGCTTCGGTCAACATCCTCCAGTTCGCGGCATCGACGCCGAATATCGGCCCCTGGATGGAGTACGTGTGGCGTGCTCCGCAGAGGAAGCAATCCTGGTTCAGCCCGAATTTCGAGATTCGCAACGGAGTGATTCCCCTGCCTCCGGGGCCTGGAATGGGCCTGGAGTTCGACCCGGATTTCCTGAAGAAAGCAACGCCGATCACGAAGGCGTAGCCCGCGCAGCGGGGAAATACAGGCGGAAGCGGCTCCCCTGGCCTACCTGGCTCGCCACGTCCACGGTCCCTTTATGGCCTTTTAAGACGCCGTAGACCGCCGCCAGCCCCAAGCCCCGGCCGAAGACCTTGGTGGAGAAGAAGGGATCGAAGATCCGGCCCTGGTGCTCCGATTCGATTCCCTTTCCGGTGTCGCTCACTTCCAGCACGACGTATTCACCCGGCGCCATGCCCGCTCCGTTGGGAAGAGTTTTCAGATCCTGCGGCCCCAGTGGCCGCGGACGAGTCCGGATCCCGACGGTACCCGGCTGCTCGCCGATCGCCTCGATAGCATTGGTCACCAGTGCCATCAGCACCTCGCGAAGTTGAGCGGGGTCGGCCTCCACAAGCGGAATGTTCTTTTCGAGCTCGAGCGTCAGCGAAATCGCTTCCGGCAGCATGGCGCGAATCCATACTTCCGAATTGCGGATCTGCTCCGAAAGATCGAGCGGCCGCATGTCGCTGAGCACGCTCTTTCCGACAAAAGCCAGCAGCGTGCGGTTCAACTGCGCCGCCTGTTGCGCCGCATCGAGCGAGCTCGCAAGCCACCTCCGATCCTGCTCGCTCACCATGTTATGTTCGGTTACCAGGCTGATATTTCCGACGATGCTGGTCAGTAAGTTATTCAGCTTGTGGGCCACGCCGCTGGCGAGCGTCGTAGCCATTGCCATCTTCCGCTTCTCCAGCCGGTCTTCCTGTTCGGTCTTTTGCTCCGTGATGTCGCGCCAGACGGCAACAGCTCCGATCACCGCGCCGGCAGGGTCGCGCACCGGCGCGGCACTATACAGCACGTTCAGCTTTGTCCCGTCGGCGGCTTCCATGAGCCACTCCTCGCAAATCACCAATTCGCCCTTTTGCGCGCGCACGCTCGGCAGTTCCCCGGGTTCGGGAATGGATCCGTCCGGGCGGCGCAGGTGCCAGGCCTCTCCGTACAAACCGCCCGGAGTGCCGACCAGTTCCTCGCGGGAACGCTTCGAGACTTCGACGCTGTAGCGGCTGACCATTTCCACCCGGCCGGTAGACGCATTCGTAATGGTCAAGCCTTCGGGCACATGTTCGATCAGCGCATTCAGCAGCGCGGCCGAGCGTTCGGCCTGCTGCTGGAGCTCTCTCCTGCCGGTGATATCGCAAAACCAGATGGCGATTCCGGACGGCGAGGGATTGACCTGGAATTCGTACCACGCGCGCGAGAGTTCGCAGTAGTGTTCGAAGCGAAGATGGACTCGCTCCTCCATCGTGCGGCGAAGTTGACGTTCCAACTCGCCCTCCACACGGCACTGATCCCAGAACGCCCCGCCCAGAAGGTCCGCTCTGGGGCGTCGAAGAATCTCCTCTGCCTTGCGATTCAGATACGCGACGTGAAACTCGCGATCGAGGAGTACGCACCCGTCTTGTGAAAATTCGACCTGATTCGCCAAATCCAGTAAGTGGTCGCTGAACGAATTATCTTCGCCTGAATTCATCACAGTGGCCGGACTTGGCGACGAACCCGTAAGCCTCTTATTTGATGGTATCTGTTACTGCGGTAGCAGCGTATCGTACCGACACATGAGACCGGCGTAAATAAATACAGGCGGAGTTTAGTTGGCTACAATCCACGAGAACATATGTTCGTGGTTTAACGCGCTGAAAACACGTTACGCATTTGTTGCCGACTGAAGGCGCCGGCGAACTTGCGCCAGAAACTCTCCGGCTTGGCCGCGAGTCTGGATGGCGCCGACCTGTGCCAGAGTTTTCTGACGCACATCGGGAGAAGCCGAGGCCAGTTCGCGACGCAGGGCGGCGTGCAGGGTTCCCACCAGGTTGCCCGGCGTGAGGGGCGCGTCCGGGCGGGCCACTCCGGACTTCAGCGCCAAAGAGAAAGCTGCTTCGGCAGTAGACGCCAGGGGGTCGAAGAGCGACACCGGCGGGCAGCCGCCGACACCGGAAACAGCGGGATCCGGCAAGGTACGCGGGGCATCCTGTCGCGGCCGATCCAGCGTCAGAAGGGACAGGAAGTCCCTGGCCGCGGCATCGCGCGCGGTCAGCGCCGGGATTCCGAACAACTTCTCGACTGTCGCCGGCACCGAAGTATGATCGTACACCCGGTGATCCACGATGTTCTTTGGAATCCACGGCGAGACGATGACGGCCGGCACGCGGGGCCCGTACTGATCGAAAGCGAAACCGCTCTGGTTCAAAGCGGCGCCGGGCGTCGTGTCTCCCGGTGCCGTCGCCCCGGGCGGGATCGCATGATCGAAGAAACCGCCGGGTTCGTCCCACGTGACGATCAGAAGGCTGGCCTCCCAGATCGCCGAGTTCCGTATCGTCTCGTACACCGACTTGATGAGCGCTTCGCCCCGAGTCACGTCATCCAGCGGATGCTGCGACGTGCTGCACCGGTAATCCCCCAGCGCGTTGTAACTCGGCTCAATGAAGATATAAGAATACGGATAGCTGGGCTGAGCCAGGTCCGACGCAAAGTGGTGATACGGGCGTATGTCATCCAGGCCGATGCCCTTCAGCGCGGCCACCATTGGAAAATCGTCTCCCGCATAGAGCCGGTGCGTGACCTGCTTCCTCTTCAGCGCGTCGAAGATGGTCCCGTTTCGGAAGCTCAGTCCGCTGAGGGTCTCCCACCCGACGATCTCGGCAGTGCTCGGGCTGTGGTCCAACCCGGCGGAAGATGCGGCGTGCAGGAACAGGCGGTTCGGCCAGGTGGGGCCGGGCATCGGGGAGAACCAGCGGTCGCAAACCACGAACTCCGCGGCCAGCGCGTTCAGGACGGGCAACTGGGCGGGGTCGTACACGCGCATGATCTGGCCGGGATCGGCGATCCCTCCGCTCGCGACGTAGGACGCCACATACCCGCTGTTATCGATCGCGGGATAGGGGCCGCCCTTCGGATACTTCGCGCCCGGACCACAGAGCTGCAGCAGGATGTCGGTGAACTCGTGGCCGGGGTCAACCGGCTGGGCGAAATCCGCCGGCATCGCCACCGGAAAGGTCAGCCCGTTATAGCTGTTGGATTCTCCACCATGGAGCCCGTCGGCGGTCGTTCGAGAGCCGGTTTCGGCATCGGTTCCCGCGAGACCGGAGAAGCCGAGCATGTGATCGAACGACCGGTTCTCCAGCATCAATACGAAAACGTGGCTGATCGCATTCCCGTTCATGGTTCACCCTCCGAATATTTGCCGCCAGTCTACCACGGCGAGGGAACTTTCCTGACGCAGCCCCGTTATAGGAGAAGTAGGTACGAAATGATCGGGAACATATTGCGAGACGTCCGCTTCGCCCTGCGCAGCTTTGCCAAGCAGCGAGGCTTCACGGCCGCGGTAGCCGTATCGATTGCCCTGGGAATTGCAGCGAACACCACCGTCTTCACCATGGTCAACACGCTGCTGCTGGGAGAAATGCCGGTGCGCGATCCCGGCCGCCTGGTATCCTTCTCCGATGGCCGCTCGTTCTCGTGGCCGGACTACTTGGATTATCGCGACCAGACCAGGTCGGTCTTCCAGGGTGTCACCGCCCATTTCCCCCTCGTTCCGGCAAGCGTCGGCGGCAGCGGCGAACCGGAGCGCATCTGGGGACAAATGGCGGACGGAGCGTACTTTTCCCTGCTCGGCATCCCGATGCAGTTGGGACGCGGCATCCTTCCCGAAGAGGACCGCGTCTCGGGTGCCAACCCGGTCGTCGTCCTGAGCGACGCGCTCTGGCGCCGGCGCTTTGGCGCGGACCGTGGGATCGCGGGCCGCGACATCCTGCTGAACGGGGGTAAGTACACGGTGGTCGGCGTCACCGCCCCCGGTTTCCACGGCATGGACCGGGGCATCGTGAGCGAGTTCTGGGCGCCGCTGGCCATGGCCGGGCAGTTGATGCCCGACCTGCACCCGGCCGACATGAAAAAGCAGCGCGATTCGCAGTGGCTGATGCTGCTGGCCCGGCTCAACCCGGGGACCAGCCGGCAACAGGCGGGCATCGCCCTCAATACCGTCAAGGTCCGGCTTGAGAAAGAGTACAGAAAGGGCCAACAGCCGCGGCCGGCAATCACCCTGGGCAAATCCGGCGGACTGCCGGGTCAGGGTTCGCAACAGGCCCTCGGCGCAGCGGCCGTGCTGATGGTGGTGGTAGGGCTGGTGCTTCTGATCGCCTGCGTGAACGTGGCCAGCCTGATGCTGGCGCGCGCCACGGTCCGGCAAAAGGAGATGGGGATCAGGCTGGCAATCGGAGCGGGGCGCGGGCGCCTGGTGCGGCAACTTCTCACCGAGAGCCTGCTCCTGGCGCTATTAGGTGCCGGACTGGGATTTGCCATCGCCGACTTGGCCGTTCGAGCCATCGCCGGCTTCCGGCTGCCGCTTCCCTTCCCCATTGGGTTCGAGTTCCACATCGACTTGCGCGTTGCGCTGTTTACGGCCGCCATCGCGATCCTGGCGGGACTCGCCTTCGGGCTGGCACCGGCCTTGCGGGCCACCCGCACCAACCTGGTGAGCGCGCTGAAAAACGAAACTCCCTCGCTCGGCCCCGGGCGCCGCTTCGGAATCCGCGGGATCCTGGTGCTGGTTCAGGTTTCACTCTCGCTGGTGCTGCTGGTGGAAGCCGGGCTCTTCCTGCGAAGCCTCCAGAACGCTTCCTCGATCGACCTGGGGATGCGTACCGACGGCATCGTGATGATGGCCGTTGATCCCAAATTGCATCATTACTCGCCGGAGAAGACGCGGGAGTTCGTGGCACAGTTGCGGGACCGCGTCTCGGCGCTGCCCGGCGTCAACTCCGTGAGCTTCGTGGACAGCATCCCGCTGAGCATCGGCGGTACGACCTTCGACTTCAAGCCGCGCGGGAGCAAGCAAGCCACCGAGGCCGACGTTTACGCCGTGGGCGAGGGCTATTTCTCGACCCTCGGGATTCCGCTGCTCCGGGGGCGCGACTTCGACCGGCGGCACGATTCGGCCGGCGTCATGATCGTCAACCAGGAACTGGCGCGCAAGATGTTTCCCGGACAGGACCCCCTGGGTCAGCAGGTAGATTGCGACGGACCTCCGGGCGTCGGCAAGCTGCAGTATGAGGTGGTCGGAATCGTGAAGAACGCGAAGTCGCGCACGCTGGGCGAGGAACGCGCCGCCACGGCTTACCTCTTCCTGGAGCCGAAACCGGAACAGGCGATGAGCTTTTTCGGGATCACCCTGATGGCCCGCGGCACATCCGCGCCGGGCCCGCTGGCGGCGGCCATGCGGAACACAATCCACTCGCTCGATCCGAACCTGCCGGTTTTCAACAGCGAAACGATGCGCGAGCACGTGGACAAATCCCTGCTGCTGCCGCGCCTTTGCGCCACTCTTCTGGGGATTTTCGGAGGCGTCGGAGCGATCCTGGCCACCGTCGGCCTTTACGGCGTCATGAGCTTCGCTACCCGCGCCAGGACCCGGGAAATCGGGATCCGCATGGCGCTCGGCGCGCAACCGGGACGCGTTCTGCGGCTGGTCACCTTGCAGGGGATGGCGCTGCTGGGCGTCGGACTCGCGATCGGCTTCGCGCTTGCGCTGGCCCTGACCCGTTTCACCGCCAGCATGCTTTACGGAGTGAGCACGACCGATGGAGTGACGTTCGCCGGCGTTCCGTTACTGATGATCGCCGCCGGAATGGCCGCGGTTCTCATCCCCGCGCGCCGGGCCGCTCGCATCGAGCCGCTGACCGCGCTGAGATACGAGTAAGGCAGGGCGCGCTCCGGGCGCTTGGGCAGGCCAGGAGGCCTACCCCACTAAGCGCCTCAGCGCCCATCCATGTAGGTGCTGACTGTCGGGCTGCCGACGGCTTCCTGGAAGACCGTCGAGAAGAAATCACGCGAGCTCGGCGCGCAGCCAACGTGCAGGATGGCGTGCCCGTCCTCGACAAATCCCAGGTATCCATCCCAGCCCAGGTCGGCGAGCACGAAGCGGAGGCACTCCACCTCCTTGCTGGGCAGCGTGGAGTAGTCGAGGTCGAAAACCTGGCCGGAACAGTGCGATACGGATTCCCTGCCCGGCTTCGAGAGGTTCTCCGGTTCTACCAGCGAAGTGACATCCAGGGGCCGGAACTTCCCGTCAGGCTCGCCCATCGCGTCGTAAAGACGGCGCGTCTCGAACGCGACGTAGGTCAGAGCGCCGAGCGCGGCGGGAGACGCTTGCTGAAAAAGTGTCAGGTCATCCGGAGAATCCGGGGAAACACGCAGCGTGTAACCGTAATACTCCGGTTTGTCCAACGCTTTTACCAGGCGTCTTCCCTGGTCGGCCCGGATATCGTCGCACGTCCGAAAGACCATATCTCCGCGCCTGAGCCATACCGAAAGACGGTGCGGCGCCCGCTCGTTTCCAGTCGTGAAATCGCTGCGGTATTGCGCGGCAAGAGACTCGAATTCTCCGGGGTCGCTCCGGTACATGGCCAGCAACTGCTCGGCCCGTTTGATGCGGAAGTAATAGGTCGGCGAAAAATCGCGTTCCATCTGCTGCTGGATGGCGTTGTAGAGATCGCGGTTCCAGGCGGGGTTGGCCGAGAAGAACATGCGAGGCACGGTGAGCTGATCCTGCTGAATGCCGCTAGCATGGCGGGTCAGGTCCATCATCTGGCCCACGCAACCCTGGCCGCAGTGGTAGGCGAAGATCGCCCAATCCAGTCCCCCGAATTTCTGTTCCATGCCTGCCAGATAGTTGGCCGCGGCGGGGATTGCACGGGCGGGGTTCATGCGGTCGTCGCGCGCCGTCACATAGTAAGGCGTGCGGCGCGTGACCGTTTTGTATCGCGGCTTCCGGCCTTTCCTGGATGCCACCAGCACCCGCTCGCGGGTCACATGGTAGCGCCTGGCCTGAACCACTCTCAGTCCCATGCTCTTGGCGGTGGCCGTCGAAATCTGCATGATCCCCTTGGGCCCGGTGGGACTCTCGGCCCTGGCCTCCCCCCAACTTTCCAGGTAGGCAATCGCCTCGATCAGGGTCGCGGGCAAGCCGCTCGAACGGGCGGCGGAACGGAAGGCTTCCTGCAGCCGCCGGTCCGTGGTGATCCGCCGCGCGCCGGGAACGGCTTGCGGATCGCGCATGATCCCGAACGTCTGCGATTGGATCATCAGGTCCGTGCGCGCCTGAAGAAGTTCCGGAGAGATCCCATCCCGATCGACTCCGATTCCCGAAACGCGGTGTTCCGGGACAAAATAGTCCTTTCCCCCAGCCTGGGTAAAAGGGAAGATTCCCAGAAGGAAGAGTGCCGCGATTTTCATTCCTTAATCATCCAGTGTAGTCCACTATTCCATTTATGGAAGAAGAGACGTATGGCTGATGCGGAACGATACGCAGTGGAAGCCGCGAACCGTCGATACCCGACAGATTTTGGTGGAAATCGCCTGAACCGGGAGCCGGTGTCCGGCTGGTCCAGGGTCAAAGGCCTTCCAGGAAGTGGCCCATCTTCTCTTTTTTCGTGCGCAGGTAAGCTTCGCGGGTATCCAGCACGTCGGCGAGGCACGGCACGCGCTCCACTACTTTCACGCCCGCATCCTCCGCGGCCCGGACCTTTTCCGGATTGTTCGAGAGCAGCCGGATCTCCTTGAGACCGAAGTATTGCAGAATCGCGCCGGGGAGGGCGTAGCTGCGAAGGTCCGGGTCGAACCCCAGGCGCACGTTGGCCTCCACGGTGTCCGCGCCCGCGTCCTGAAGCTCGTACGCGCGCAGCTTGTTGAGCAGCCCGATGCCGCGCCCTTCCTGGTGCTCGTAAATCAAAAGTCCGCGGCCCTCGGCGGCGATGGTCTTCAGTGCGATCTCCAACTGCGCCCGGCAGTCGCAGCGCAGGCTGTGAAAGACGTCACCGGTCAGACACTGCGAGTGGATCCGGACCAGCGGCGGTCCGCCCTCGCACAAAGAGCCCATCCTGAGCGCCAGTGCCTCTTCGAGACGGCCGTTATCGCGGCCTTCGAAGCCGTAGATACGGAAGAAACCGAACTGGGATGGAAAGTCCGCTTCAGCCACTTTCGCGAGCCGCAGCGCCGTGGTGTTGTTCATGCCGGGTTTTGGGGAACCTTAATCCTTACATTATAATGGCTTGCGACAGCGAATGTTGGAACACTACCTGGTGCCGCTGCTGCTCAAGCTGGGCGTGATGGCCTCGATCGCCAGCGTGTTGGCGAGGTCCAACACGTTCAAATCGATCCTCATGTCCGAGGACCGGACGCTGAACCAGCGGTTGGCCCTCTCGCTGTGGCTGTCGGTGGTTTTCGCGGCAAGCGTGGCAACCCGGGTGCTCGTGCCCGCCTATCGCGCGGCCGACCTCGGCATGGAAGGCAGCCTGCTGGCCGGAATCCTGGGCGGGTACGTGACCGGGCTGCTCTCGGGCGTGCTGATCGCGCTGCCGGCCGTCTTTGCCCATGAGAGCATGGCCCTGCCGCTTCTTGCCGGCATCGGGGTATTCGGCGGAATGCTCCGCGATCTCTCCTCAGACCCGGAGGAGATCTGGCGCTTTTCGCCCCTGCCGGACATGAACATCTACCGTTTCTTCAAGGAGCGGCAGAACTACCGCCGGGCATCGTTCCACCTGCTGCTGTTCGCCGGCATTCTGGTCGCCGAGGCGCTGCGCCGGGGGCTGATTCGCTTCTCTCCGCAGGGTGACGTTTTCGACCTGGCGCGCCCGCTGCCCGGCGAGCCCTCTCCGCATCCCCTGGCTTTGGCCGCGGTATACCTGACCACCTTGCTGTCGGTCGCGATACCGCTGAAGATATGGAACAGCGCGCGCAACGAGAAAAAACTGGAGGAGCAGGGGCGCCTGCTGGTCGAGGCGCGACTGGCAGCTCTCACCAGCCAGATCAATCCCCACTTTCTCTTCAATACCCTGAATTCGGTTTCGTCGCTGATCCGCACCAACCCCGATGAAGCCCGCGTCATGGTCGTGCGGCTCTCGAAGGTGCTGCGGCGCCTGCTCCGCAAACACGAGAATTTCAGCACGCTGCGCGACGAGTTGAGCTTTATCGACGATTATCTGTCGATCGAAACCGTTCGATTCGGCGAAAAACTGCGGTTCGAAAAGGATGTCGCTGATGATACCCTGGATATGCTTGTTCCGAGCATGTTGCTGCAACCGCTCGTGGAAAATTCCATCAAGCATGGTCTGAGTTCCAAAGTGGAGGGAGGCACGATCCGCATCCAAACGCGCCGCAACGATTCGACCCTGCACCTTCTTGTGGAAGACGATGGTGTGGGAATACCGGAGGCCAATTTGTCCGGCGTCCTCGAAAACGGCATCGGGATCAGCAACGTGAACGAACGCCTGAAAGTGCTGTTCGGAAACCAATACCGGATGTGGATCGACAGCCAGCCTGGCCGGGGGACCCGAATCCAGATCGACGTGCCCGAGTTACAAACGGCCCTGGCGGCCGCTTTGTGAGATCACCCCTCAGGAGAATGGTTTGAATAGAACGGAAGAGTCCGTCGGCACCTGGCCCGTGAACGGCCTGCCGGCCACATTGACTGAACGCACGCGGCGCGTTTACGATCGCCTGGCCGCGGTTTACCCCATTTCCACCATGTTGTTCCATTCCAAGGCGCACCGGCATGCGCTCGACGTCTCGGGTTTGCAGGACGGGATGGATGTGCTCGAGGTAGCCACCGGCAGCGGCGAGATGTTCCGGCGTCTGGTCCGGGCGAACGGCAGGGGATCGACCTTCGGGGTAGACCTCTCACCCAATATGGCCGCACGCACGCAACGCGCGGCGCGCAACCGGTTCCCTGACGCAAGGACGCACTGCCAGGCGGTAGACGCCCGCCACATGCCGTTTCGGAGCGACAGTTTCGACGCGGTCTTCTGCTGTTACCTGCTCGAACTGCTCTCGAACGAAGATATTGTCAGCACGCTCGTGGAGTTCCGCAGAATTTTGCGCAGCCGGGGGAAACTGACGCTCGTTTTGATCGGCCAGAACACCGAGGTCTTTAACGCCTTCTACAAAGTACTGGGCCGAGTCGCGCCCGCATTCTGGGGCCGGCAGGTCGAACAGCGCGTGCCGCAACTCATCGAAGCCGCGCGCTTCGAGGTGCTGCACGACCGCATGCTGCGCCAGATTTTCTATCCTTCCAGGGTGCTGGTGGCGCGCAAGTAAACGCTCGCGCGATTACTGCTTCACGTATTGATAGCTTTCGGCAGGCTTGCCGGTGGGCAGAATGTGGGTCAGCTCCACCGTCAATTTGCTGCCGTCCGGCGACAGCGTAAAGCGCCGCTTTACGGCCAGGTCGCTGCCGTGCACCTGCATCACCACCAGGGCCGGGCCGTTGAAATAGAGCGAGAAAGATCCCTCTTTGACCTTGCACTCCTTGCCCATGGTGTTGCACTCCACCTCAAGCTTCTTCTCCTTGCCCTCCGCCGTCACCTGGCTATCCGCGATCGTCACTCCGTCCGCGGTTTGATGGATGAGAAGCGTAGCCGATTGCAGTTTCTCGTCTCCAGCGCGGCTGTGCTCCGTATCCAGTTTCCAGGTTCCCGTCAGATCCGGCCGGTCCGCCGCGAAGGCGCTTGCAGTGGCGAGCAGCGCCAGGCACAACCAATTCCGTATCATTCGTTTCCACCCCCGTGCCCAGTGTAGGCCTCGCAACCGGGGATGAGAGTACAAGGGATTCCTTAGCACGAGCGGTTCTCGAATTCAAAATCCGTGCTTCCGCCGGCCCTGCTATAATACAAGGACGAAGTCATATCTGCCAGCTCTCTCCCCTCACCGGTAGGCGGTTCGCCGATTTCCTTCCCGACGATTCGAATAATGAAGACTTTTTCTGAACTATCTCTCTCTCCGCTCCTGAAGACCAATCTTGCCCGAAACGGGTTTGATGTGCCCACCGCCATCCAGGCAGCCGCGATCGAACCGGCATTGGCCGGAAACGATCTTGTGGCTACGGCGCAGACCGGAACCGGCAAGACCCTCGCTTTCGTGTTGCCGTTGATTGACTCCCTCTCAAACGACCGTTTGCCCACCGGGATTCGAGCCATTATCCTGAGCCCCACGCGTGAACTGGCGCTGCAAATCAACGAGACCTTTCTCAAGATGGCGGTCGGCAGCGGGCTGCGCTCCGCCGTGGTGGTCGGCGGCCTGAGCGAGAATACGCAACTGCAGGCCATTCGCAAAGGAGCCCAGGTAATCATCGCGACTGCCGGGCGTTTACAGGACTTCCTTGGCCGCGGCCTGCTCAAGCTTGGCAACGTGAAGATTCTCGTGCTGGACGAGGCGGACCGGATGCTCGACATGGGCTTCCTCCCGACCATCGAACGAATTATGGCCGCGCTTCCGGCAGACCGGCAGAACCTCTTGTTCTCCGCCACCATCGAAAGCTCGGTCAAACACCTGGTGAACGCTCACGTCCCGCGCGGCGTCCGCATCGAAATCGGCTCGACGACCAAGCCGGTCGAACAGGTCGATCTGCACCTGTACGAAGTCGAGCAGGATCAAAAGCTCGGGCTTCTGCAAAATCTCTTGCAGCGGCATGAGGGTTCGTTTCTGGTGTTCGCCCGGACGAAGCACGGCGCCGACCGCCTCGCGAAGAGGCTCGCCGGCGAAGGCGTCAAGACGGCCGCCATCCACGGCGACCGCAGCCAGAACCAGCGCAACCAGGCGCTGCGCGGCTTTCAAGACGGCTTCTATCGCGTGCTGGTTGCCACCGACGTCGCCGCCCGTGGCATCCACGTCGATGGCATTTCGCACGTGGTGAACTACGACCTGCCGCAAGTCCCCGAGGATTTTATTCACCGTGTCGGACGTACCGGCCGGGCGGGAGCGAGAGGAACTGCCTCCACCTTCGGAACGCGGCTGGAGCGCCACGCGGTCGCGGATATCGAGCGAAAGCTGGCGATTCGCCTGACGCGGTACACCGAAGGCGGCGATGTTGTGGAGACGAAAGCCGAGCCTGTCACGCAGCGGCCGCGGCGGTGGCAGACTTTTTCCCCCGGGCGCGGACGCCGGATGAGCCGAGCGAGTTGACCTCTCAGAAATAAACGGCCCCGCTACGCTTCGCACAGAGCCGCGACCGTGAGGGAGCGGGCAATCGCCGAGCCGCATCGCCCACCTGGGGTACCTCGACTTTGCCGACCTGTTCGCCGCAGGCTGCCGCACGGCCGCAAACCGTCAACGCGCAACGAAAATGCCCGCTGCTCTGTGTCACATGTACGCGAACTCACAGAGCCGCGGCCGTAAGCGAGCGGGTCGTTTTCCTCTGCCGTGCAGTTACGTGATCGATAGCGTTTCGCCCGCGTGAGCCTGAACCGGTTCCGCGAAATCTACGTGCCAGAGTGCCGCACCTTGCCTTCGCACCTGCGATGGTACATCGCGGCCCGCCAGCGTAACTTTCCGGGGCTGAACCGCACCGCCGGCTGCCGGCAGAAGAAGCTCTTTCAGTTCGAAGGAGCCTTCTTCCACCTTCAACATAAACGAAGCATCCTTCCGAAATGTGCCCCAGGCGGACGCGGTTGACCAGATGCACTGGACCGGCGGCGCCGCGAGGCGCGGTGTCACCACCAACCGGCGCAGCGGCGCGTCGTACAGGAATCCGCTGAGCGCGAGCACTCCCGTCCAGGCGGCCATGGCGCGCGCGTAGTGGTGGCCGCATTCGGCCTCGTCCCAGGGGTTACGATATCTGCCGTCATAGCGCCGGCGGATGTTCTCCACGCACTCCACGCCTTCGTGGGCCATCCCCCGGTAGATCATCAGCGTGGCGGCCTGATACTCGAATCCGGTCATCACCTCGGCGTAATACGGGAACGGAATCGAGGGCCGCTCAGCCTTCCCGTAGTCGCAGACCACCAGCGCCGCCTCGTTATTCAGCGCGAACGTGCGCTGCACGCAATCGTGCTGCGAGAGGTCGCGCTTGTAGTTATAGCGATAGATCGAATCGAGCGTCTTGCGGAGATGCGCCTCGTTCACCAGCGGTCCGAGGCCGCAGACCTCCGATTGATATTGCCCCACGAGTTGATCCACCAGGCAGCCCGCCCCTACCTGATATTCGGGATGCTCGCTGGTCTCCGAGCCCATGTCGCCGACGATCGTCCTGGCGATCTGCTCCTGCTTCAACCCGCGGACCTGCTGTACGTAGAACTCGCCGTTGAACAGGTTCGCGTCGATCCACTGCGCGCCCTTCTCGAAAAGGGCGCGGCACTCCCGGGCGAAAGCGTCGTCCCGCACCGCGGTCGCCATCGCTTCGCAGGCGCGCAACGCACCCAAATAGTAAATGCCGCACATCGGATTCGGCCCATAGAACTCGACGTCGTAGGTGTTGTGCTGCGGGCCCTGCAGCACACCCGTCTTTTCCGGATCCCAACCCTTCGCCATCCAGGCGAACTCGAGCGCCTTGCGGGTTCGCGGCCAGATTTGTTCGAGCCAGGCCGAGTCGCCGGAGAGGCGCCAGTCGAGATAGACCTTCATGATCTGGCCCATCTGCCCGTCGGCCGCGGCAAAGCCCGAAAGCCCCGTGCCGGTGGGCAGCGTCTCGCGAAAGCGGATCGCCCCGGTCTCGTCCATCATCGGGCCGAAGGCCGCTTTCCGCAGGCTTCGGGCCAGCGTGGGAAACAGGTGCGCGGTCGAAGTCTCGTAATTCCAGACGTGGGTACACGAGCCATGACAGCAGCCGCCTCTGTCGTTCGCGCCCTCGAACCCGTGAAACTCGCCGTCGGCCGTGCGGAAGCAGACCTGCGAGACGAGCGTCGAAAGGTTGCTCATCGCAGCGTCCTTTACCGCGCCCGGCAGGGTCGAGTCGCGCATCGCCTGCACGAACCGGCGCGTTTTGGATTCGAGAGACTCCAAATTGCTTGCCAGGTGCTCGGCCGCGGCCCAGGAGTCCTCGAACCGTGTGCAGTAGTGGTTTCCGACGACCGTATCCTCATAGCCCTTCTCGGCGTGCCAGCCGGAGCGCCTCGGAGTGCGGTTGGGGAAACGCCACGCCAGCACGAACACGATCTCGGTCGCGGCCCGCGGAGCGATCTCCTTGCGCACGCATACCGCTCCCACCGCGCTTCGCGGATCGGGATCGCCTTCGAGCCTGCCCTTGGCGGAGAACTCGTCCCAGAACTTCATGGGAGAGTTCCACCAGCGGCCCTGCGGCCAGCCACGCCAGATGCTGACCTCGCCGTCGCCCAGCGCCGCGAGCGTGAAATCGCCGTGCAGGGCGTGACTGCCGGCGAGCGCCGGATTCGTCATCACCAGTCCGCGCAACCCGCCACTCTCGCGGCGTTCGTTGGTGCGCCGGTCGACGGGTGGATGCGCCATCCCCTGGTCCACGTAGTCGCGCAGCGGATTATCGATGGAGAAGCAGAGTGCCACCTGCGCGGCCACCAGATTCGGATTGCTGATGCGGTACCGCAGCACAGCGACGGGAAGCCCGGATTCGTCGGCGTCCAGTGGAAAGAAAGGAGTGAACGCTTCGAGCGAAAGCTTCACTGGCAGGCGGTGATCGGCGAAGTCGATCCGCGCGAGCGGGTAGGCGCCGGTGAAGACCGCCGAGTCGAGCCGCTGAAGGCCCGGCGAGTTGTTCGAGCCCAGGCCGCTCGCGCCTTCGTAGGGCGCGCCGATACGCGACTCAGCCACCTTGGCGACCGGCTTCTTCCCCGCGACTTGAGCCCAGATCGACGCATAGGCATACGGCGGCGCATTGCCCTTATCCGGCCGGTTGAAGATCTCCCAATCGCGCAACTGCCCCCGCCCGCCGAGCGAGATGGAGCCGGCGGCGATTCCGCCGAGAGGGAAGGCGATCATCGAGAGCTGTTCGCCCGTGAACCGGCGCGGCCAGTGGATCGGTGCGGGCGCGGCAGCCGGGCTCGCGGCGGCCTTCGGAGCAGGTTCAGCGGCGTCCGCCGGAACCTGCACGGTCGCGGCGGGAGCTGCGGCGGCAGCCTTCAGGAACGTACGGCGATCGAAGGGCATCGTGACTACGATAGCGAATTGACGCGCGGAGTGGAGTTTTCACCCGGCCAGCGGGGCGGCTAAAAACCAGGAATTGCCCGCCGGATCTGTAACGCCCGCGGCGCGTTCCCCGTAGGACTGGTCGGACGGGCGGCGAATCGAGTACGCACCGGCGGCCAACGCACGCTCGTACATGGCGTCTACATCGGACACGTAAAAGTGGAATCCCGCCGGCATGGGACCGTACTGGCCATGCGCCTCGCTTATTTCAACAATCGTGTCGCCGAGACGAATCATGGCATGCGTAAGCGGACCGCCGGCCTCCTCGCGGTGAACCTCGACCTCTTCGGCACCGAAAGCCCGCTTCAGGAAACCGATCAGATCGCCGGCGCCAACCGGGTGCAGATAAGGATTGACGGTTCGCAGGTGCTCGGGAATATGACTCGCGCCATGATGGGTCGCGATATACCAATGATTCCCAAACGGATCCCGGACGCTACCGGATCGCTCCCCGTAGGGCATCTCCTCGACAGGGTGGAGCGAGGACGCGCCCGCCGCGAGGGCACGCTCATAAGCGCTGTCCGTGTCTGGCAGGTAAAGGTGAGTCGACGCAGGACGCGCCGTGCCGCGCCCGGCACAATGAGGTAAGGCGTAACGGAATGGAACCCGTTGCGCGGAACTTCGGCGCGAATTGCCTCTGCCGTCTCCGGCGCAGAAGCCGAATCGGGGTCGAGCGGTTTCGCCATGGCCAGCGCTTCTATCATGCGGTTTCGCTGCCAGGCGACGGAATGCGATAGACTTTCGCAAATGACCGTGCGACACGACACAAGGACCATTATCGCGATGGCAATAGTCGCGGTGGCCGCCTCGACGCTTCTGCACGAGGGCGTCGGCCACGGAGTTACCGCCTGGCTGCGCGGCGATATCCCCACCGAACTCACCAGCAATCACCTCGATGCCGTGCGGCCCGATCGCCTGGTCTCGGCCGGCGGCACGCTGGCCAATTTGCTCGCCGGCCTCTGCGCTTACCTGGCCGCGCGCAACACCGCCGTCTCGAACCGCCGCTATTTTCTGTGGCTGCTCTCCGCGTTCAACATGCTGTCCGGCGCCGGTTACTTTCTCTTCTCCGGCGTTCTCGGCCTGGGCGACTGGAATGATGTCATCGCCGGCCTGCCGAACCAAACCATGGTGCGCATCGCGATGTCCGTCTTCGGAGCCGTGCTGTACCTGGCCGCCGTGCGGTTGCTGGCCATCGGCATCCGGCCGTTTTGCGCGACGCGCGATCGATACAACGTGGTCGGGCGCCTCCCCTACCTCGCGGCTTGCGTCTTCAATTGCATGGCGGGATCGCTCGACCCCATGGGCTTGCGGCTCTTCTTCCTGTCAACGGTTCCCGCGGCCTTCGGCGGCTACTCAGGACTGCTCTGGGCTGATATCCTGATGCCGCGCGGTGCCGGCGAAAAAGGCTTTGTCGAACGCTCGCCCGCCTGGTGGATCGCCGCCGTGATGCTGGGCGGCGCGTATATCGCGATCCTCGGACCCGGAGTCCACTTTACTCGCTAAGTGCCGCCGGTATCCGGCCGGCTCCTACGCTTCTACCCAGTTCCTGCGATCGATGATCGTCCGCGGTTCGTAGCGATTTCCGCGGGCGAGCCGCATGTCTTCAAGCAGGCTCGTATACCAGAGAACCGGGCCGAGAACGCGGCTCGCGGCGGCGGCCAGTAAGCCGAACTCCTGCTCGAGTTCCTTCCGCACTTCCCGGATCTGCAGCGCTACCGTGCGGTTCGCATTGTTGAGCCGGTGCTCCATGGCCCACAGAACGGCGGCGTAGGCGTGCCGCAGCATCTTGGCTTCCCGGTGAAAGCGCGCGCGCACACGCAGGTCGGGATGGTTCTTATACCGTTTCCAGCCCTGGAGCGTAGTGCGGCAAATGCGGAACAGACTCGGCCCATTACGCTCGAAATCGCGCAGGAAAGCCGACTCCAGCACCTGGTTGGATTCCTCACGCGATATGGCGGCATGCCGGAAATTGAAGCGGTCCTGCCCGTGTATATCCGCCAGGTCGACATCCTGGAGTAGCCTTCCCTGCTCCTCCATTTCGCGATACAGCGGGGTCCCCGGAACCGGGGTGTACAGCATGAACTGGTGCATGTCCGTCTCGTGTGAGACAGCCCGCTCGATCTCCTCGAGAATATTTCCCGGCGTGTGGTGTTCCAGTCCCAGAATCGTGGACCCGAGCAGAATAATTCCGTGTTCCCGCAGCTCGCGCGTTAACTGCAGAGTGTCGGTACCGTCCAGTTTCGCATACCCGGACTTCGCCGATTCGAGTCCCAGCCAGATGGAGGAAATGCCCAGCTCCACCAGTTCCTCGTAGGTGTATTTCCGGATGGCATTGGCGGAGGAAAAAATGTTGAAGGCCCAGCTCTTGCCGGCGGCTTTCATCAGTTCGAGCAGTTCCATGGCGCGTTGCCGCTGGAGCAGGAAATTTTCGTCCATAATGAAGAACGACCTTACATTGCGTGAGGTCTCCGCTTCCTCCATCAGCCGGAACAGGTCCGCTCCAGTCGGGTACCAGTTCAGCAGTTTCCCCTTGCCCCCGAAAAACGCGGACGTAGTGCAGAAGTTGCACCCCATCGGGCATCCGACCGAAGCAATGATGGTGGCGGAAGTGTCCGCCCCATCCGGGACCTTCACGCCCATTACCCGAAGGTCGAAACCGGAAGAGAGGGCCGGGTGGCGAACCGGCGCCGCGGGGTCCTCGCCCAGATAGCGGCGCATCCACTCGATCCCGTCGCCCTTCACGATGTGATCGGCGTCGAGCATGTGTTCGATCCCGGGGATGGCCGCCACGTGGCCGCCAACCACGATCGTGGATTCCGGCGAGAGTTCCCGGACCATGCGGCACATTTCGCGCGCCTTCCCTACGTTCACGATGATCGACGAGATGCCCACCACGTCGTAGCGATGGGCCGTGAGTTCGCGGGCGAATGCCTCGCGGGTGGGAAAATCCAGGACCGCGCAAGGGGCGGAAATATTCTCCTGGATCATGAGAATTCCCCAGGAGCGATGAAACCGCCGCACCGAGAACGAGCCCTGTGCCCGCGTCACCTGGTTGTGGTAGAGCTCCATGGGATTAATCGCGCGACTGCCGAATTCATCGTTTTGCGCATATGGTCCGAACACCGATGAAAGCAACACCCGAGCCCGGACACCCTTGGGGTGGATTTGATTCATTTCTTTTGAAGAGGCAGATCGAAGGAGAGTAGAGCGATCCGTTGAAGAGCCGCTATAAGGTTAGCAGCTTTCACGGCCTCTCACACGAGTGCCCCGGAAACCGGCCTTAATCAGAGCCCGATTCAGACGGGACGTAATCCGCATTCGCCGGGGCGGTGCCATGCCACTGTGTGAATGATTCACGGACGATGCGGTAGATCGAACCGCGATTCTGCGCGATCACTCTCAGCCAGCCCCACATGGTTCGTGGCGGGAAGTAGATGCCCCGGAAGAAGATGCGCGCAACCAGGTGGCTGATTTTGTACGGCACCGGCTCGCAGGCAATCGCGTCCAGCGCCTTGGCCGTGGCGGATGGGCTGTACGCGCTTTTCCAGGCGGTGTGGACCTCGGTCTGCACTTCGGCGACGCTCATGTTTTTCGGCGTGTGGGCCATCTGGAAAGGGGCGAACTCCAGCCAGTGCTGCGGGCGCGTGAGGCGGCCTTCCTTCGCCAGGCGGTCATAAAGCGGTGTCGCGGGGAACGGCGTGATCTGACCGAAGACAGGCAGCACCGGCGGCCACTTTCCGATCTCATCGAGCGTGCGCTCCGCGACCCCGGGGGTGTCGTGATCCAGTCCGAAGATGAAGGACGTGATGGCGTACACTCTGCGCCGCGCCAGCCCCTGGAGCACGCCGGCGTAGTTGGCGGGCTTGTTGAAGGTCTTGGCCACACTCGCCAGATTTGCCGGATCGAGGGACTCCATGCCGATGAAAATCCACTTGCCGCCCGATTCCGCGATCAGGTCCAGGAGTTCTTCGTCGCGCAGCAGGTTGGCGCTGATTTGTCCGACCCAGTTCACTTGGGCGTTGGCGGCGATGATGTCCCGCAGCAGCGACTTGGTGCGCTTCAGATTGATGGCGAAATTATCATCCACGAAAAAGACGGCCACCTGGCCTTCGGAGCCTTTCGCGCGAGCTTTCAGGCGCAGCAGTTCGTCAACGATGCTCTGGTTCGTGCGAAAGCGGATGGAATCGCCGAAGAAGCCGGTCACCGTGCAGAATTCGCAGCCGTACGGGCAGCCGCGGCCGGATTCGATGGGAATGATGTGGAAGGTCTGCCAGGCGTATCCGAAGTGGGCCATCAGGGGCCGGAAGAAACCCGGGATCCTGTTGAACTGCTGGAGGTCGATCGACTCCCACGGAATGGCGGGATATTCCTGGAGAGTGGGCTTGTGCTCCTGGCCGAAGGCGTCCACCGGCTTGTACACTTCCTGGAGCTTGCCGGCAGCGGCGTCTGTGACGATCCGCGGCCACGTTTCGTCGGCTTCACCGAGCGCCACCGCATCGGCATGCCGCGGGCCGCCGGAGCGCCCGAGCGCTTCGTCGGGTAGTTCGGTGACATGCGGTCCGCCCATTACCACCCGAATTCCCGCGGCGCGCAAGGCATCGGCCACGCGGTACGCCTTGGCAATCATGCGTGTCATGGCGCCAATACCAACCAGACCGATTCCTTCTTTACGGGCGAACTCAACCAGCTCGGCATCCGTCAACGGGCGGGTGTTGCCGTCAATCAGGATGACCTCATTCCCCGGCGGCGTAAGCGCCTGTAAGAGGAACATCCAAAGGTGCGGCATGAAGTTTTGGGTCACACCGTTGTCCGGGTTGTAGAGTAGGATTTTCATGTGCGTGCCGCCTTACGAGCGGGATCGCCGCTCAAATTTGTCTCGCCGGCAAGCCCTCCCAGATGCCTGGCTGTATCGCTAGTTCCAGAAAACGGACAGGATTGTGTCGGTGGACCAAGTTTATCAGAATCTAAGCTGTTTAACCGCGCTATTGACAACACTAATTACTTAGTACTAAATGTACTTATGAAAGGTCTGCCGCTGGTCCTGCTCTGCGTTGCCTGCTGCGCCGCCCAGGAAAACGACGAGTTGCCGCCGCTGCTCGACTCCGGAAACGCGAGCTATCTCAAGGGGGATTATGAGCCCGCCCGCGTGGCGTTCGCGCATGCCTGGGAACTGGTCCAGACCCGTCCGGCGGGCGACCCGGTACGGTACGAGATTCTGAAGCGGCTGACCGCCATTCGCGCGGCCGCCGGAGAATTCGCCGACGCCGATAACTACCTGCAGATGGCCATCAACTGGCAGGAGCACGCGGCCGGGTCGAATGACCCGAAAGTTGCCGGCGACCTTCTCCTCTCCTTCAATCTCAGCCGCGCCATGAAGAACTACGACCGGGCGGAAGTGATCCTCGGCCGCGCCACGTCGATTCACATCCAGGCGTTCGGCCCGGACAGCGTCCAGGTGGCCGACGATTCCAGCCGCCGCGCGCAGATGGACCTGGAGAAGAAGGACCTTCCAGGCGCAGTGGATGCGTCGAAATCCGCCCTGCGGATCCGGACGCAATTAGCCGGTCCGCTCGACCGCTCCCTGGTACCCGATCTGGATCGTCTGGCGGGCGCCTACAATGCCCTGCGTGACTACCCGAGTGCCGAAGCCACGTACCGCCGCGCACTCGTCATCCGGGAATCGCTTGAGGGCCGCGATGACCCCGACTTGATCGGCACTCTGGACGGACTGGCGTACGCCTGCTTCGGCCAGAAGAACTACGATGCCGCGGAACCTCTCTATCAACGCTTGCTCGCTCTTTGGATCAAGTCGGTGGGCGAAGATCATCCCATGGTCGCGATGGTTCTCGACAAGATCGGGGTCTTCTACGCCGACCAGAAGAAGTACGACGAAGCCAGGAAGGCCCAGGAGCACGCCACCGCTATCCGCGCGCATTTTCTCGCGAAAGGCCTGGTCGGCGCGGGCACCGAAGAATTAGCGGAAGGAAACAAAGCGGAGGCAATCGCACTTTTCCAGCGGGCGCTCAAGGTCATGGACCCGCCGCACCCGCTATATGACGAATTGAAGAATGCGGTTGCCGAGATGGTCAAACAGATGCAGCCGAAACGAAAAACGAAGTAGCGCTCGCTACTTCATCCTCTTCGTATCCGGCTCGACCTTCTTGAACCCCGCCGGTACCGAGAATAGCGACGGATCCACGGGCGCCGTGGAAAAGCCTGAAAATTCCGTTGTCATCTTCGAGCAGCGAAGCGGGCCCCCCCGCCTGCGCGCTGCTGCCGCCCGCCGGCTGCTGTTGCTGTTGTTGCTCCTGCGGTGGTTCCTTCTTTTTGCGCCCGAGTCCGAAGCGTCCGCCCAGCGCGCCGCCCAACGCACCGCCGATCGAAGGCTTCTCCACCTGCTGCTGTTGCTGCTGCGGTTGTGGTTGCGGCTGTTCCGCGGCCGCCTGGCCTTCCGAACCGGCCGGCGCCGCTCCGCCCATCGACATGCTCTGGAATACCGCAGTGCCATCCAGCTTGGCAATTTCTTTGTAGGCTTCCGCCATGCCCTTAGACACATCGGGGTTCGACATGAACATATTGCCGCCCGGCGTCCAGTTCAGTTTCTCGGCCATGCGTTTTTGAAAGTCGCGCATTTCCTGCGAGCCTGGTACCGAGGCGATCCAGATATGGCTGTTGATCACCATCGACCCCTTCTGCCCGGTCTTCTGGTCGGTCCCTTCCATCTCCATCTTGAGCAGCATTTCTTTCGCATCGTAGCCGGAAATCTGCTTTTGGTTCCCCGTGGCGTTGGCCGAGACCTTCCAGTTCATCTCGCCCTGGCCGGAGTCCTTCTGCTGCTTCATCTTCTGCGACAACTGGTCGAGCATCTGCTTCATCTGCTCGAAGGTCATCACCGAATACGTCTTCTTCTGCGTATCTACGCTTGTGATTGTCTGGTTCGCGAGGTCGATAATCTCGATCTGGCTGTTCGACCTGTGCACCATTACGTCGCCTTTCAGCGCGACGGTGCTCCGGACGGGTTCGCGAGCCTGCTTGGAGAAGACGCCGACGACCTTCATCATGCTCGCCAGCGCGCCCCCGGTGATGGTGCTGACTTCCTGATAGCTGAAATCCGCGAGCAGGGTGGTCGACGCCAACAACCCAATCGCGGTCCCGAATACGAGTTTTCTGACCATAGCGTTCCCGATACGCTAACATACACTCGCAGGCGGAACAATCTACAATTCATTAAGGGGGTACTGTGACCGAGATCACGATACGGCCGACGTCGAAGTTCCTCAAGGCGGGTGCGGTCTGCACCCTCCTGGTGGTGGTGGCCCTCGAGGTAGCGTGCTGGAAGGAGTGGGGCCCGGGCTGGCAGATGGCAGTTCCCCCGGCGCTCATGCTCTGGCCCGCGGCAAAGGCGATGCGGCGCCGCTTTACCCGGACCACGATCCTGGGAGACCGCCTGCGGTACGAAACCGGCATGGCCTCCAAGTCTACCCGCACCATCCAGCTTTCCAAATTGCAGGATGTGAAGGTGGACCAGCGGCTGGTTCAGCGCATCTTCGGCGTCGGCGACCTGTCGCTCGAAACCTCGGGCGAAACCAGCCGTTTGACAATCTTGAACGTGGACAACCCGCAGGGCCTCGCCGACGACATCCTCACCCGCGCGCAGGCCGCGTCTAATTCTCCGATTTCTTCCGGATCTTGATATCCAGCCGTTTGATCTTCTGATTCAGCGTGGAGAGCGGCACGTGCAGGCTCTCCGCCGCTTCCGTCTGGCTCCAGCTGCACTGTTCCAGCCGTTCGATGATCGTGCGGCGCTCGAAATCGTTGACGATCTCGAAGAGGGAGGCGTCCGCCGGGAGCGGCATCCCTTCGCCCCGGTTGAGGCGGATGCCGTTCGCCTGCAGGAGCGCGTCCGGAAGCACTTCGACCGGCACCGAGCTATCCGAGGCCAATACGACGGCGCGCTCGATGACATTCTCCAGTTCCCGCACATTGCCGGGCCAGTTGTGCTCCATCAGGACCTGCAGAGCTTCGGGCTGGAAGTGCAGGGTCGAGCGCCCGGCCGGGTCGAGGAATTTCCCGTTCTCGCGGCAGTAATAGGTGAAGAAGTGGTCGACCAGTGAGGGGATGTCTTCCTTGCGGTCGCGCAGCGGCGGGAGCGCGATGTTGATGACGTTCAACCGGTAATAGAGGTCTTCGCGGAACTTGCCCTCTTTCACCATCTGATAGAGGTCCGCGTTCGTCGCCGCCAGGATCCGCACATCCACCTTGATCGGGTCGGTCGAGCCGAGCGGCGTGAATTCCTTCTCCTGAATCACGCGCAGCAGCTTGATCTGCGTTTCCGCGCCGATGGTGCCGATCTCGTCGAAAAAGATGGTCCCGTGGTCCGCGACTTCGAAGTAGCCCTTCTTCGACTGAATGGCGCTCGTGAAGGCGCCACGGACGTGGCCGAAGAGGGTAGATTCCAGCAGTTCCGGCGGGAGCGATCCGCTGTTCACGGCCACGAACATCTGGTCGGTGCGCGGGGAGTTGGCGTGAATGGCCTTGGCGATGAGCTCCTTGCCGGTGCCGGTCTCGCCCGTAATCAGGATCGTGGAGCGGCTGTTGGCCACCTGGCCCACCAGGTCGAGCGTACGTACCATGCGATCGCTCTTGCCGATGATGTTCGGAAAGCTGTAGCGCTGCTTCAGCGCCCGGCGCAACTCGGTGTTCTCCGACTCCTTGCGCCGCAGGGCGATCATGCGGCCGATCTCGATGATCAGCTTCTCGTTATCCCAGGGCTTGGAGAAATAATCGTTCGCGCCCAGCTTCAAGGCCTTGACCGCGGCTTCCACGGACCCGTAAGCCGTAATCATGAAAATCGGCGTCTCGCGGTCGTGCCGCCGGGCCTGCTCCAAAACCTCCATCCCCGAAATATCGGGCATCATGAGGTCGAGCAGTACCAGGTCGTAGCTTCCGGACTCCAGTTTGTGCAGTCCTTCGGTGCCGTTCTGCGCCAGGTCCGGCGTGTAGCCCTCCGTGGTCAGGAGCAATTCCAGCCCCTCGCGGATATCCAGCTCGTCGTCGATGACGAGGACTTTGCCTTTGGTTGTTTTTGCGGGTTGGGAAGCAGTCATCTCAAGCGGCATTCACCGGTTGCCTCGCGCCTTTGGCGAGAGGCAACTCCAGGCGGAAACTGGCTCCGCCGGTGCGCCGGTTGGAAACTTCGATCGAGCCGCCGTGCTCTTGAATGATCCCGTACGTCACCGACAGTCCCAGCCCGGTGCCTTTCCGCGCCGCCTTGGTAGTGAAGAACGGGTCATAGATCCTGTGGATGTGTTCGGGAGCGATGCCGTGGCCCGAATCCAGAACCTCGGCCCTGACGCCAGCCCCTTCCGACCAGGTGCGCACTTCCAGGGTACCACCGCCCGACATGGCGTCGCGCGCGTTCAGGAAAAGGTTCAGGAAGACCTGTTGCAGCTTGCCGGCATTCCCTTGCACCGCGGGGAGCGCCGCTTCGAAGTCGGTCTTGAGCTGGATCCCGGCCTTCTGCAACTGGTGCTCCAGCAAAGAGAGCGTCTCCTGAATCACCCGGTTCAGACTGACCTCGCCGAAAGAAGTGGTGGAGGTGCGGGAGAAGTTCAGCAGAGAGTTGACGATCTCGCTGGCACGGAAAGTCTGCTTGGCGATCTTGTCGAGAATCAGCGATTTCTGCGAGTCCTCGGCTACTTGTTTGGCCAGCATCTGAGCGTAGGTCGAGATCACCGCCAGCGGCGTGTTGACCTCATGCGCCACGCCCGCCGCCAGCAATCCGATGCTCGAGAGCTTGTCGGCTTGCACCAGCCGCTGTTCGAGTTCGGCGCGGTCCGTGACATCGTCGAAAATAATGAGGCGCCCGATCCGTTCCTGGTCTTTCGAAACCAGCGGGGCGATGGCGATGTTCAACGTCGCTTCCCGGAACCGGCCCGGCACAACCAAGCCGTGCGGGCCGGACGCGTCGCCATGGTGGCCGTTTCCGTTATGCCCGTTTCCGTTCGCTGCCGCCGTGGCCATCCCGGCCGGCTTCAGCACGAACTTGTAAATGTGGTGGATGCCGGTCTCGGCGGAAACCCGGTCGAACTGCTCGGCCAGTTCCGGCGGGAACAGGTCGGAAAGCTTCCGGCCGAGCGCCTGCTCGCGGGAAATGCCGCTCAACTGTTCGATCTGGCTGTTCCAACTCTCCACGCGATCGTGCAGGTCGGCCGCCAGAATCCCCACATTGATCGATTCGACGATGTTCTCGCTGAATTCTTTGAGGCGCTCGTACTCTTCCACCTTGCGCTGCAGCGAACGGTAGAGGCTCGCGTTTTCGATCGCGATCCCCACCGATCCCGCGAGCGTTTGCAGCAATTCGACATCGACGCTCGAAAGGTAATCGCCGTCGGTGGTGCGGCTGATCCCCATGTAAGCGATGATTTTGCCCCTCACCGTGCACGGCAGGTAGTAGGTGAGATCGAGATCCGAAATGGTCCGCCGCACGCTCGCCGGCCAGGACCGGGAAACCGCGTCGAGTTGATGCCGCGTACGCTCGAAAAACAGGTACGATTCCGGAAGTTTCCAGTTCAGAAAGCTTAAATCGAGGTTCTCGTAGCTGGTCGCCGAAAGCCGCGGATTGGAGCCCATCGCCTTCTTGAGCCGGAACGCCGCCGTTTCTCCGCGATCCTCGGCCAGGAAGAACGCCAGGTGCTTGATGCACAGCGTGTCGCACAGCCGCTCGCCCACGGAGGAGAGCATCCGGTCCAGGTCGGTTTCCGAACTCAACTCGCGGGCGAATTCCACCAGCGTCCGCCGGTAATCGTACCGGTCGCGGTAGAAATAGCGGTCCAGCCGCTCCTGAATCCAGTTGCGGATCGGCTGGAACAGGAATGCCGTGATCAGCATTACGGTGATCAAGCCGGTGTTGCCCAGATCCTTGAAGTTCTTCTGAACCTGGTTGCCGAGCGCGAACACGATTCCATAGAAGCCCGCCAGCACGCAGATGGTGGCGAGCGTGTAGGCGTATCCGCGGCGGAAAATGATATCCACGTCCATCAACCGGTACCGCACGATGGCATACGCCAACGTCAGCGGTATCAGCGGCAGCGATAGCACCGCCATCTTCTGATACGCATTCGGAATCTGTCCGGCTGCATAGGGCAGAACGTAGAGTAAAGCGAAGGGCAGAATCCCACAGAACGCGCCGTTCCGCAGCCATTTCAACTGCTGGCGGACAATCGGGTCCTCGGCCTTACCGTACTCGAGGTTAAGGACGGCCGCACCGACCAGGTACGGGAGGATGCTGAGCACCAGCCACACCCGGTCCAGCATCCAGCGCAGTTCGATCAGCGGAATTGCCGCCGCCGTCAGGGCGCCGGACGCCACAGCCACATACACGGCAAACAGCAGCAGGGCGGGTAAGTATAGCAGGGCCAGCCGGAACGGCTTCTGGAACCATTTCCGGGGCTCGGGGAAGGTCACGCAGAAGTGCAGGAAAACCGTGGGCGCGATCAGGCCGGCGACGACGTTCCCGAAGTACATGACCTTGTCGAACGGGTTGAGCTTGCCGGTATAGTGGAAGGTCAGGAAAATGAACGAGGCCAGGCACAAAATATAGAAATGCCGCGCCTTATGCGCGCTGCCGCGGCGGAAATAAACAAATAGCCCGATGATCAGGTAGGCGAACCCGACGGCGTACTGATAGAGCACCGCCCGGTCTAGCGGCACTTCGCCGACGATCAGGCCCTTGACCGGTACTTCCACTCCGGCTCGGGCAACCAGGTAGTCGGCCTTCTGCCAGACTCCCACGTTCACCAGCGCCTCGGTGACCTCGATCGCCTTGTGGATCTTAAGCCCACCGATGTTTTTCAGGTAGTCGCCCTGGTGAATGCCCGCTTTGGCCGCGGGGCTGTCGTGAGGGACGTAAAGCGCCTCGACCCCAACCGCGCGGTCTACCCACACGACTCCGTCTTCGGGCAGGCGGAAGTTGTACTGTTCTTCGAGATTGATGACGGCAGACACACCAGCGGCAAGCGTCAGGATGGTGAGGATCGCGGTCGATAGCTGGAACTTCAGTTCCTGGAACATGAACGCCGCCGTTACGATTCAGCGAGACAACTCTTCCGTACCCATCACAGCACGTTTAATGCCGCTCGAAATCCGGATTTCTATATTGAGAGTACGCTATTTTTCTATCACTTACAAGCGGTCCGCCGGGGGCCCTTCGGTTTTTGGGAGAAGAGCACTATGCGGAAGTGTATCCGCCGTCATCGTGCATCGAACTTCCCGGACGCCGGTAAACCAACCGGACGCCGGCTTCCCACATGCTAACTCCTTCGTTATAGAACGATCTAGTAGTCCTGATGCTATCCATCGTTTCCGTTCTGCCGGCTGCTCGAAATGCAGTAAACTAAATAGCACCATTCGCCGCTGCCCGTCGCGCATTTGAGGCGGGTCGTCAGGTGTGGTACAGGCGAGTCTGACAAGCTTTTGCAAATAATGGCGCGAATTTCTAATCTCTCGGTTTGGGTCCTGGCGCTGGCGATGGCGTGTACACCCGGGATGTCCCGGATGACATCCGGGCAGGAGAACGCTCCGCCCCAATCTCCCAAGGCGACGATTCCGGCGGGAGCGCCGGACCAATCGGCGGGACAGGCGACCAGCCCGGCCAAACTTTCCGAGGCCTCTAAAGGCTCAACGCCTTCGACCGATATCATGTATGTAATCGGCGCCGAGGACATCCTGCGCATTCAGGTGTGGGGCGAAGTCCGGCTTTCCGGCGACTTCATCGTCAGGCCCGACGGTCATATCTCGATGAACCTGATTAACGAGGTTCAGGCGGCCGGGAAGACCTGCCAGCAACTGGGAAATGCGATTGCCGAGCATCTCAAAGCCGGCGAGTTCATGCGGAATCCGTCGGTCAATGTCCAGGTGGTGGAGGTACGGAGCAAGAAGTACTACATCAACGGCGAGGTGAACAAGCCCGGCCAATACTACCTTGTCACGCCCACCACCGTTCTTGAGGCGCTGAACAACGCCGGCGGCTTTCGGGACTTTGCCAACAAGAAGAAGATCCGGATCCTGCGCACGAGCGCGAACGGCATGAAAGAGTTCCGCTTCGATTACAACAGCGTGATCAAGGGCAAGAGGATCGAAGAGAACATCCAGTTACAACCCGGCGACCAGATTATCGTTCCGTAGAGAACCGGGCCGCACGAGAGAACCAGCGGAGAAAAAGCGAGATGACACCCGCATCGAATGCTGTCAGCGTGGCGCGCCGCGCGCCGGACGTCGAGGATTATATCGATATCCTGCGGCGGTACCGGGCGTGGATTGCCGGCCCGATGTTCGTGGGGCTGGTGATCGCCACGGTGGCCGCTTTCTTCTGGCCCGACACTTACGTTTCCACCGCCGTAATGCGCGTGACGCCGCAGCAGGTTCCGGAAAACCTGGTCCCCAGCGCTATCAATTCACAGATGGCCGACCGCCTGCAGCAGATGGAAACGGAGATCCTGAGCCGGACGAGCCTGGCGGAGATCATCCAGAAACCGTCGTTGAATCTTTACGCGCGGGAACGCCAGAGCCTGCCGATGGAAGATATCGTCCAGCGGATGCGGAATAAGGACATCCATCTCGCTCCCCTGAACAATGTCGGCGGAGGCGGACGCAACAGCCTGTCCTCGGCGTTCACGATCCAGTTCGCTTACCCCGACCGGTACAAAGCGCAGGCCGTGGTGCGGGAGTTGGTCACCAAATTCACCGAGCAGAACGTGCGGTTCCAGCAGAATCAGGCGACCATTACCACGGATTTCCTGAGCAGCGAAGTAAAAGTGGCCAAGGAAAAGATGGACGAACTGGGCACGAAGCTGACGCGTTTCCGCATGGAAAACGCCGGCATGCTGCCGGAACAGGCGCAGGCCAACGCCACCTCGCTCCAGACCTACCGCTTTCAGATCATGGCCCTCGGGCAGAATATCAATACCCTGCAATCCGACAAGACCATGCTCGAATCCAGCCTCCAGAATCTGCGTGCCCGGCTCTCGTTCGCCAATTCGAACCTGGAGCAGGCGGTTCCGGGATCGTCGCCGTCCTCGGTGCGCAACGAGCGCCTGATCAATCTGGAGAAGGACCTGGCGGACGCGAACGCGAAACTGGCGGCCGCCAAAGAATTGTTTGGCGCCAATCATCCCGACGTCATCGCGCAGCAGGCGATCATCGACGCGTTCCAGAAACAGAGGGCATCCCTCGAACGTCAGGAGGCGGCACGCCCCGTACCCGCGGGGACCGCGCCGACGCGCGTGATCAATCCCGAGGCGCAGCGCACAATCGAGGAGATCCGGGGCGAGATCAACACCACCCAAACCGCCATCGCCAATAAGCAGTCCGCGATCGAAGAAGCAACGCGGCAGCGGGCGCAACTGGAAAAGGAGATCGGCGAGTTTCAAAAGCGGCTGAATGCGGCCCCCGTGAGCGAGCAGCAGTACACGTCGCTGCTGAACGATTACGCCCTGTCCAAGCAGGACTACGAAGACAAGTCCAAGAAGCAGGAAGTTTCGGAGACGGCCAGAAACCTCGAAGATCGAAAGGCCGGGCAGAACCTGGAAGTGCTGGATCCAGCCTCGCTTCCAGACAAGCCCACAGAGCCCAACCGGTTGGTTTGGGCGGCCGCGGGGTCGATTGCCGGGCTCGCGCTCGGCGTCATGCTGGCGGCAGCTCGCGAGGTGAAGAATACCTCTCTGAAGAATCTGAAAGACGTCCGCGCTTACACGAATCTGGCGATCCTGAGCAGCATACCGCTGCTTGAGAATGCGCTGCTGGTCCGGCGAAAACGCCGCATCGGCTGGATGGCCTGGGCGAGCGTTTTAGTCGTCGGGGCGATCCTGATGGCGGGCGCGATGTATTACCACGACGCGCGCCTTTGAAGGCCGGCGGTTTTCGACGGAGATAAGGATATGAGTCGAGTACACGATGCATTGCGGCGGGCGGAAGAGGCCGGACTCTGGGCTAAAGAGAGCGCCGCGGGCGAACCCCTGGCGGCCGCCGCGCGAGCCCCATCCTCAGCGCCCGGGGGCGATGCTCCGGCGCCGCTGCCGCCCATCCGGCTGAACCTGCAATCCGCCATGCTGGACAACGTCGTCCAGGTTCCATTTCGTCCAGCCCCCGAATCGCATCTGCTCGACCTCAACAACTCCCACGAATCTCCCGCCGAGGAATTCCGGACGCTGCGGACAAGGCTGAACCATCTGCAAACGCTCCAGCCTCTACATACCGTAATTATCACGAGCGCGTCGCCGGCGGAGGGCAAAACGTTTTCGGCGGTCAACCTCGCGTTGGCGCAGGCCCACCTCTCGGAGACCGCCGTGCTGCTGGCGGATTTCGATCTTCGCCGCCCGATTATTCACAGTCTGTTCCAGATAGAGCGATCTCCCGGCCTTTCCGACTTCCTGACCGGGCAATGCCCGTTCTCCCAGGCGTTGCGCCGGATCGAGGGAATGAACCTATACCTGCTGACGGCCGGATCGCCCGTCAAGAATCCGCTCGAGCTGCTCAATATGCGGCAGTGCAAGGCGTTATTCGAGGAACTTCCGCGGCTGTTCAACTGGGCGATCTTCGACACGCCGCCCTTGCTGTTTTCCGCGGATGCCAACCTGCTCGCCAGCATCGCGGACGGCACGGTGCTGGTGGTGAAGATCGGCAGCACGACCTTCGACAACGTGACGCGCGCCATTCAATCGCTGTCCGAGAACAACTTGCTGGGAATCGTCGCGAACGGCGCTCGTGCTTCCGAGCTTTACAGCAAGTACACCTATTACTACTCGAAATCGGAGCAAAGCTGACCCGAAGTTCCGGGTCTTTTCCAAAGCCTGTCTTCCCTGTCCGCCGGATTTGTTCGGGAGAGTTTCTCGATGGTTCTACTGGACCGCTCCGAATCAAGCCGCCCGGAGTGAGGCACAGATCTCAAAAAACCAGGCCGGCATTGGGTGCTCCAGATCCCAATAGATGCTCATCGGACGGCTTCCGGTATGCGAAACGTAATGGAGCGGGCCGAGGAAAACAAAGGGAGCACCTCGTTTGGGCCTCACGAAAAGCAGGAATCGGGAGCCGTTCTGCTGC
>CAWCDJ010000007.1:0-931169 GCA_963794265.1 Bryobacterales bacterium | reverse complement strand
CCTTTGTAGTCGAGCCCTAAAATCTGGGGCCGCCGTGTCCCCCGTTTGTGAATCGATCAAACTGGGTTGATCGGTCAATCTGCACTTGAAACCGCGGGGGCCGCTCCAACGCAGTTGTGTCTTCCCAGCCGAGCAGTGCGTCCTCTTCGGCGATGCGCTCGGCCGCGGTTTTCGCTTTGGGCCGCTGCGGGTTGACTAAGCCGAGCACGCTACGCACTGCCGGCGCGCGGTATAGGCGTGTAAAGAGTGAAATCATGGGTGATTCCCTTCCGTCGATTTGGAAAAACGGGCGGATGTCCACCGAGTAGGAGGGCCTCGGCCGGGTATCTCAACGCCCCAACTGATCGGTTCCGTAATCCGACCAGCGCCCCGATTTTTGCGACCGCGGGAAGACTACCGCGACCGCAAACCGGAGAACTTTACGCCGGCACGCTCCAAGGTTGCCAACATGGCCCCCGCATTGTGCCGCGCGACGTATTCGCCGTAGACTTGCGGCTCCATCTCCAGCAGCCGCGTGAATGCCTGCTCTTTGGTCTCTCCGGCACCGGGCCGCGCGGCAATCTGCCGGGCTTCGGTTTCAATCTGCTCAATCGTTCTCGTCATGTGAATCCCTCCGCTTGAAAAAGTGGGGCGAGCCGAAAGCCCGCCCCCTTGCCTCAGCCAAACCTAATTCGCCATCGCCAGCCGGGCCTCTGCGATGGCCTCGGCGACGGCGGTTTTGACGCCGCCGAATTTTTGGACCGTCGCCAACATCCCCGGAGAATTGCGCCACCCGGAAACCGGTCGGAAAGCGTTCCGGCCGCCATACTCGGCATCGGGAATCTGAACAGCCTTCGCTACAAAGCTAAGCCGCTGGTCGCCTAAGCCGATTCCGGCCGCGATCGGCTGACTTGCCGCAATGACGAAGGCCTGAACGGCAGCCCAGAAAGCATCACGGGCCATCATTGCCTGCTCGCCTTGCCACTGCGCGCCAACCGCGGAAAGTTCGCGCATCGCGCTATCGACAGCTTCCCGCGCCGCTGCCTGACGCCCTTGAAGTCCTGTGATGCGCGCATCGTGAAGCATCGTCCCTTCCTGTGCCTTGAGTGCGGCCTTGCGACGGGCCGGATTCGACGTGCTGCCGTCTAGCGCAACTCCCGCCTCATCCTCCGCCAGCGCCTTGAAGGCTTCGACTTGCTGCGCTGCCACCCCATCCCGATCGCGCTTCGCCTGTTCAATCAGGCCGCGGATCCGGTCGTACTGCTCGCGGGCCACGCGAAGATTGTCCATTGCGGTCTGGATCTCGGCCGGTAACTCGATTGACTCAGTTGCCGGCGGAATTACCAGTTCCTGTTCCTGCTCGTGAATTGCTTCTGCTTCCATGTTTCGTTTTCTCCTTTTTGGTGATAGAAACTTCCGAGGATTTCAGGCCGCGGGTTCCGGCGCCGTCTCCGGACCGGTACTTCGGTCAAACTCCGCATCGGCAGTATCAAAGTTGAAGTCCTCGCCGAGCAGTTCGCGCCATTGCGCCTCAGTAGGATCTTCGAAACCGTTGCAGAGGTCCTCGACTTCGACATCGAGGTTCAGGGTTGGCTGAACCGAGAACCACGTCGCCACGATGTACGCCTGCAGCGGAGAACACCCCGCACGGAGAGCCACCCGGGCGAATTGCAGGACTTCTGCGGGAGCCGTGATCTGTCGGAGGGTGTCGACCACCGCACCCTTATCCGCTGCCGTCAGTGCCCGCCGGATTGGCTGAACCGCCAGCGGTATCGGCTTCTTTGCGCGCCTCGCCTTCTGTCGTGCGGCTTGCTCGCGGCGGCCCTGATCGAGATTCCTGTCGCGCGCGCGGTCCGCCGCAACCGGATCAATCTTTCCGTCCGCCGCCGTGGGAATCTTACCTTCGGCAATCTGCCGCCCGATCGTGCTCCGATTCAGGCCCCGAAGCCGGGCGTACTCGGCCGGCCTGATTAGTTTTTCGTTTGTCTGTTGCATGTTCAACCTCGTTGCATGTTCAGCCTCGTTGCATCAGAATTTTGGGCTAGCGGTACGAATTCAGTGCGATGCGAATACCCCCCGACCGGGAGTCCGCGCACAGTACCTTGGAAGTTCTCCGCTCCCTTGGCCGCGAATAGTGGCCCGGCTTCTGCTGCCCGCTCCCGCTCAATCCGGGGTCCGAGGAAATGGCACTTTTTTCTCGGTAGCCGGAGGAATGGGTACCACATCCGATTACTTTCAAATCGTTACAGGGCATGCGCAGTTGCTACACAATGATGCAAGTACTGCACGGCTGCATCCGACTGCGCCTCGGATTCGAACTCTCCATTCCAGCCTCATCGCTTACTCTTCAACGCGATGCGGATCCTGGTCACCGGCTTGCACTATTGCTCCGCATTGGGTGGCGGACTTCTAGGGGACAAGCCCATGACACGCCACATACTGCCCCTTGTGGCGTGGCGAACCCGACCTCTAGCCGCCGCCCAATGCGCAACTGGCCGACGAAGCCGCTCCGAACAACGGCCCGATGCGCTCTTGCCGTTCCCGCTCAATCCGCGCCAGGCACAGCCGCGCCCACACGACCGAGCCCGAACCCTCGCCGCCGTGCTTCTCCACGTCCTGCAGGATGATCTTGGCCGCCTGTTCGTTCTGCTCGCGATAGTGGTCTGCTATGTTCTGCCGCGGCATCAGTCCCGCTCCCCGGCGGCCCTGCCCTTCCAATCAATCGGCGCCGGCCGATGCCGATGCACATCCACCTGCTGCACCTTCATGCCAAGTGACAGCGCGATACCTTCCCGGAGTTCGGGTGTCAGGCCCGGCTGGCGCCGCAGCCATCGGCGGTAGTCGATAGGGACATCAGATAGAAGCCAGCCCCGATATCTGCCAAATTTCATCCGCATCGTGCCTCCAACCGTGTTCCCAGTTCCCAGTTGTTCCCACCTGTTTCCCTATATTGCTATGCATGGAAAATGTTAATTCAGCCATCCTTGATATACGATTTCATGGAAGTTACTAGGAACACCGGGAACACATAGACTGTTCAGGACTTAGCACTGGGAACAGACTGGGAACGAAACTGGGAACAACCGTCCACAGACTGGGAACAACTAGACTCCCACCGCTTTTCGATAACGCCATTCGAGTCCGGACCCGCTCCGCTGTCGGAACCGCTCCCACCCGGCGGACTTGATGCAGCGCGCTACTCGGTTCATAGCTACTTGGTCGCGTTTCGCAAGGTCGATACCCATCCGTGTGAGGATTTCGGGTATCGAAACGGAGCCCCGCGGCGCACTCATGGGGAGAATTGACTCCTCTTCGGCGTACTTCACGGCCTCACCGGCCCATGGATCCTCAAGGAACCGTCCACGCTGTTCTTCTACGGCCTGTTGGATAACTTCGGCATCGTCCAGCCACCACGATGCACCGGCCCGATAGCGGACTACAGATTCGGCCCAGAGTTGATCCCGGTCCGCTTTTAGGCGTGCCAGATCGATTCGCCCGCACCGCACTGGCCAGAACCGCCGGCCGCCGGTTTCATCTTTCAGCCAGGTATCGCTGTTCGTGGTGCCTATGAAGACGCACTGCCGCGGTACATGAACGATCCGATGGCCGTAGGGTAGACGGAACCGTTCCGCCTGTTGGGAGATGAAGACCTTCTGCCGTTCGAGTTCGGCCCGGCCCATTGCCGCCAGTTCCGAGAGTTCGACAATCCAGACACCCCGCAGCTGCATGCTGGCGTCCTTAGACCCGAGGTCCGCTATCTGATCCGTAAACCAGTCCTCACCTGCCAGGATTCGCACGAGGGTTGTTTTGCCGATGCCCTGCGGTCCCTCAAGGACGAGCATGTGGTCGGCCTTGCAGCCCGGTTCCATGACCCGCGCCACTGCCGATACAAGGAACTTCTCGCCAACGGAGGTCACGTATTGTTCGGAGTCCGAATCACTTCCCGCCACACCGCAGTAGTCAATAAGCCACGTCCGGATTCTCGACTGGCCATCCCAGACGAGTGGATCGAGGTAATCACGTATCGGATGGAAGGCGTTGCGGCGTGACACACTATCGATTACCCGCCGCACTAGATCGGGCTTCACCAGCATGCCGCGCCGTTCTAGCCAACGGACTACCTCGGTATCGAAGTGATCCTCAAGTTCCGCCCCGGGGACAGCGGTAACGGGTGCCGGCGGTTGCCGCCGTACATAGTGGCCACCCGTGAACTCATTGAAGCCGATCACCCCCGCCCACTCCGGAGCATTCTGCATGAACAGCGCGGCGTTCTCGTGGCACGCCAGCATCTTGCCGGCATCGTTGCGGAGTAGCCGCGTCTGCCACCCGCCGTATTCAAGGGCTGTGATGTCCGCAAGGACGCGTTCCGGTCCGATAGCCGCCAGCCGATCGTCGATGCCCTTCCCTTCGTCGATTGGCCATTCCAGGTATCCGACCACCGCCCCGCGCTCGATCAATTCGGAGGTGAGGGCACCGCGGGCGCTACGCACTGCGGGGTTGTGTTCAGAATCAGCGTCGAAGGCAATGGCGACGCGGCGCCCTTTCCAGGTGATGCGATCGACGTCGGGAATGACGCCTTTCACGTCGCGGCGGTCTCCATTCGGCCCGGGATGTTTGCCGACGATGCCGCGCCAACTCCATACGCCATTGAAGGACACCGGCAAGAAACGAGGCGAAACGACATCCCGTGTCGCCAGCCGCCATAGCGCGATGGCTTTGAATTCGCCTTCTGTGACGATGGCCGGAAGTGTGGTGTCAGTTAACGTGCTCTCTGCAACGCCTATCGGGAAATAGATGGTATTCCGAGCTTCGGGCGGCTGAAGGTACTTGTTCGTTTCCCTGACTGTGCCGTCGCTCCGGTATTGGAGATCCGGATTATCGAGGCGGAGCCGGTAGTTTCGCGGGTGACTGTCCCACGGCGCCATGTTGGGGATGATGAGGCCGGCCAGGTTGCCGCGCTTCCGGGCGAACATGCCCATGCCGGTAATCGAATCGACACGGCGGATACCGGACTGATCGGCTAGTTCGCGCGTGATCCAGCGTGCGGCGAGGCTCGCATAATCGGCTTCGGTGAGATCGCCGCCCCAGGTAGTCAGAATAGGGGCTGTCATCCGGATACCTGATTGACGGGTTGGCGATACGGCCTTAGAATGTTCATAGACGCTCCACAAAGTTTTCGGCCCGCCAGTGTTTCAGCGCTGTGCGGGCCGTTGAAATTTCGGCTTTATTTCCCGCCCCGCCCCCGCCACACCTTCAGGGCTACGCTCTCCGGAATCCGCAGAGTCACGTATCCCCGCCGGCCGCGCGGGTTCGGATCGCCCAAGGTGAAAACACCGGGCTCGTCCTGGAAAAGACGGCGGATGCTGTTTTCACTGAGCTGCCAGAGTTCAGCCAATTCCCGTGGCGTGTAGACTTTACCGAAGGGGTTCGGTATCCTCGGGGGCGGTATAACAGTCTCACGTGCGGACGTGCCTCTACTTACATCGCTGTCTTGATTTGTAGGTGACACTCTAAATGTGCCCGAAGGAAGTTAAACCGCTTGCCGCTTGAAAGAGTTATTACTGAACAATGGCAGACGACAGCCTTCTGACGGCTGCCAGTCCAGGGATCAAAAGCGATAACACGCTCCGCAACCTCTGTACTTCAGCGCGTTCTGCTTCCCCAAGGAATTCATCGGCTTGCGACAACTCCGACGCGCGCGCCTCGGCTTGAGCTATGGCCGATTCAGCGACTTCCAGGGCTAACCTAGAATCGGTGATGCGCACGAGAGGAATTGGTCCGCGTTTGGATGTAGACGGCTCATACACAAGCATGAGTGCAACGTCACCTGTATTCATAGACTGTTCCCTCAAATGCGGTTTGCTTTTGGATAGAAAGGGGGATGCCACGGCGGATCTTACGTGTCTGTTCCACATCATCGTGAGCCTTTAAATTCTGCTCTGGTCCGCCGCCCTCCGCTCGCGCGGCCCCTGCGGTACCCGATAATGCTTACCGGTAGCCTGAGCGTTCAGGCCATTTTGGGGGTTGATTTCTCTCCCCTATAAACTATATACGCTCCGACGGTCGATTTTGGGACATTTGGCTGCAAGTACTTGATGGAGCATGAAATAGTTCTGGCACACTGCCATCTTCCGCGATCTCACGCAACGCATCGATCGCTTCATCGAGCGTGTCAGTTTCGATGGCGAGACCCCTCCGCGTCCACCTGTCGGGACCGTCAATCGTCAAACTGAGCGAACGACCGTTCCACGCAACCCGAACCTCTTCCCGTAAGCCGACACTCTCAGTCAACAGTCGTAGCCGATCGCGTTTTTCTATTGATGGGGCCGGGGTCAAGTCTGACTTTGGCGAGCGACGTTCCGATATCTGTGACAGCGCCTGTCCTGGCGCAACAAAGCCCCTAAGTGCGCGAATCGTTTTTACTGGCAGCGCCCCGTTCTCTGGGCCGGTAACTCCCGGAGGCTTCTCTTTGCGGAATAACGGAACGATTCTTCCGTCCCACTCTCGATCCACCCACTTCCACGCGGATTCGATCTCACGAGATTCTTCTCTGCTTTTAGCCCCAGCCACCGCCCGGGGGCGACTGACGCCAGTGGCGCGCAACTCCAATACCCTCGCCACCGCCGGAACCATCTTCGGCTTTCTAACGACATGCTGCGCTACGGCCTCCCAGTTAACCGCATCGCGCTCTCCGTCGCGCTGAAGCCATCCAGGAATCTCAATCCCCTCATCATTCAGGGGTTGGTATCCCCCTTGATGCCACGCGCCAGTTTCGGTTTGCACGAGCATCCCTTCAAATCTCTGGGAGAACCGATCAATGCACACTTCGGGATCTTCATTTGGGGAAACAGGTAGCGCTACGTGCCCCCTTCTCCTATCCAGGGCATTGAATCTCAGATCGTCCGGCACGTCAAATAGTCCTGACGCCTCTCCCTGTTTCTGGGATGCAGCAAGGAGAGCGCGAACGGCGTCCATGGGGGTCTCGCCCGCGTAGAGGAAACAAGTTTCCGCGCCGTCTTCCATCAGCACCAGTTTATTCTCGGACCACCACAGCTTGACCTCGGGCCGTAAGCCCGCTGACCGTAACGTGCGCCGGACCTGCCGCATCCCCACTGGCTCACTAACCTGGCGTCTTGTTGCTGGCGCTTTCCTGGTGGGCGCGTCCTTGGTCAATACGCGAGGCTCTCTGGAATCATACTTATCAAGCGCGAGTCCCATCCGTAGGGCCTGCTGGTAGGTGGCCTTCTTTACGTATCCGACAGGGTTCTGACCCCTGCCGGTGTATTGGAGCCAGCGTTTCTGCCTTAAAACCTCCTGCGCTGCCGGGAGATAACAGCCGGGCATTTTCAAAACATCATTCATTAGCCGTAGCCAGTCTGCATCGTGACCCTCAGCCGGCATAGAAGCAGCGCTACGCAGAAGTGATACGGGATCTGTTCCGCTCATTGGCTATTGCGACACTCCCGATCCGCGATGGGCGGATTTGCGGTATTGGTCCACTTTTCGACCCAGCGCGCGTCGACACGACGGCGCCGTCCGACCGGGATAGACGGCACGTCGCCGCGGTTGACCAGGGTGCGGGCTAGGGTTTCGGAGATTCCCGTTGCATTGGCGAACTCCGGGATCGTAAGCAGTTTGGTCGTAGTCATGATTAAACGTACCTCTAGGTTGTTGGTTGATGCCCCCGAGCGGGGCATGGTTTTGGTGGTAGTCTCCTCGGTGGGATTGCGGGCACTGCCGCAAAAGACTTCTAAAAACAAACTCCGGTTCACTGGGTTCCCACGTCTCCCGACGTTGCAACCGTTATTGGGCACATGGCCCACTGCTCACTTTGTTAACCCGGTTGAGATCCGGGAACGTCTTTGTTCCTCACCCCAATACAGCCGAGCCTTGCTATCCTCGCGGGGAACCGGGGGTGACGGTAACTGCTGATCCCCTTTCCCCACCGCCTGACACTTTGGGCTTTGGCCTCGGTGGGAGGGTTTCTATCCGGAAACCCGTTCAGGAGAGTGAACACGGTTATCACGTCGGCCTACTCGGAGGTATGCCCAAACTTTCGGGCGGGTAGATTGTCGCGGGCCGACTTGCTCCGCCTTCACTCTACGCCCCCATCATGCTACAGGTGGTAGTATTTGGTCAAACATTTTTTGACTTTCCCGTAGTTGCTGAGAAATTCTACCGAGGACAGGAGCTTTCTTTCCCATTCAGCCATAATGACAACTCAGCACGTTGTTTTACGAATGCCTCTCTCAGATTTTTGTCCGTGTGCCGTACACGTGCCACGCCCACGGGAATCTAGGAAATCTTGGAGCTGTCGGTTTTCCCGTAGTCAGTAAGTTACTGACTCTTCGATGGGCCTTTATCTTCGAATCCCATCTCGTCCACCAACTTCTTTTTTCCCGATTCGCCATAACCAGTCAGTGCGATGTTCCCGCCTCCGCTTGACGACGTTTCCGACCGCGCCGCCAGCACGATTGCGAGCGTCTCCGTTCGCGAGAGGCCCTCGGCGCTCCTAGCCAGATTTCTTCCCGAAAAGCTGTTGGACCTTGCGGTTCTGAAGACCTTTGGCCTTCGTGCGGCCGCGCACTGAACGAGGCCAGGGAACAGAAATGGCTGTCACAGAGCCATGCTGTTGCCGCGAAAATCGAAAGAAGGGGGGAATATGAAGGTATTCGTTGCCGGCGCAACAGGAGCGATTGGGCGGCCGCTTGTTTCCGCGCTGGTTGCGGCACGGCATGAGGTCGTCGGCATGACGAGTTCTGAGCGTGGTCTCAGAACTCTCCAGCAAGACGGCGTGGATGGAGTGATAGCGGATGCGTTTGACGCCCAAGCCGTTAATGAGGTTCTCGCGAACATGCGGCCTCGTGTGGTAATCGAGGAGCTCACTTCCCTGCCAAAAGACTACACGCCCGATGCGATGCGCGCCGCCGCGGAACGGGACCGCAAACTGAGGCTCGAAGGCGGTCGAAATGTATACAATGCGGCGCGCGCCGCCGGAGCGAAGCGCTATATCGTTCAGTCAACGGGCTTCTTCTATGGCCCCGGACCGGGCCTTGCGGTCGAAAACGACTCGCTTGCCGTGGATGCTTCGCCGGGTATTGCGGGCAGCGTTCGAACCTACCTGCAAATCGAGGAACGAGTTCTTGGCAGCCGCGATATGGAGGGAGTCGCCTTACGTTACGGGTTCTTCTACGGACCGGGAACGTATCACGATCCGGAGGACGGCAGCATCACCCGGCAGTTGCGAGAGCGGAAATATCCTGTGATCGGCTCCGGCGCGGGCGTATTCTCCTTCGTGCACGTAAAGGACGCCGCGACGGCAACCGTCGCAGCGATGGAATGCGACCCCGGCGTTTACAACATCGTGGACGACGATCCGTCGCAAATGAGCATCTGGCTTCCGGCATTCGCCCGATTCCTGGGCGCGCCGCCTCCGCTGAACGTTGGGGAGGAAGAAGCACGGAGCCTGGGACCGGATGTCGTATACTACGCGACACGGCTTCGGGGAGCCCAAAACGGGCTGGCAAAGCGAAAACTCGGTTTCGCGCCGCGAAGACTCGAGTGGCTGTCGCAGGCCGCGATCGAACAACGTGCGGACCCTGGGAGAGCCGGGTAGGGGCGAAGAACGTACGATTGCGACAGGGGCCCTGGCACGCAAGCGCGGTCGCCCGCCGGGCCCGTCACTCCTGGTGTAGCGCGATCATCGGGTCAACCCTGGTGGCTCGCAGCGCCGGGATCAGGCTTGCGAGTGCGGCAACCGCAATCAGGAACAGCGATGCTCCCACGATGCTTACAGGGTCGGCCGGACTGACACGGTACAGCAGCGGCGCGATCTGCGGGGTCGCTGCCAGGGCCAGGGCGAGCCCGGCGCCGATTCCCGAAAAGGCCAGCAACAAGCCTCGCCTCATCACCATGCGGAGCACGCCCTCCGCATCGGCCCCCAGGGCCATGCGAATACCGATTTCCCGATTCTGCTGGCTCACCGAGTAAGCCATAACTCCGTAAAGACCTACACCGGCGAGCAGCATGGAAATGATGCCGAGCACGCCGAGCAACAACGAGGCGAGCCGCGGCCCGAACCAGGCAGCCGAAATGTAATCCGACAGTGGCATGGCCGTCAGTCCGGCCGAATTCGGATCGATGGCCGACATCTCGCGGCGGAGCACGGGGATGAAACCGCGCGCATCGCCGCCGGTCCGGGCGTAGAAGGCCACGCCGGCTTCGCCGCTGCCAAAGTGCACCTGGTCGAAGGACATATAGAAGTACGGTTGCGGCGCTTCAGACAGGCTGTGATACTTGCTATCCTTTACCATTCCCACGACGGTAAACCGCTGGCCATAAACCTGTACGGGGTGTCCCACCGGGTCGCGCCCGTCGAAAAAGCGCCGCGCGAAGGCCTCGTTGACGATCATGACGCGGGGCGCCTTTTGGTTGTCTTCAGGCCTGAAATCGCGTCCGCCGAGGAGAGGAATCCGCATCAGGTCGAAGTAGCCGGGCGACACGGAGGCGTGATGCACGTCCAGGTTCTCGCCCGGCCTCACCGCATACCCTTCGACCGTGACGTCGGACCATTTCCCCAGCCCGAATCCGAGCGGTATCGAGTCGGAATAAGCGGCGCCCGTCACCCCTGGCGCGCCGAGCAGGCGCTGGCGGAGCCGCTGCGAGAACTGCTGCTCTTCGGCGGGAGTGTAGTTGTTCGTTACCAGAAAAAGGCGGCACACCGTCACGTTGCCGGGATCGAACCCGGCCGGAGTGTTCTCCAATCCGTAAAGGCTCCGGAGAAACAAGCCGAGCGTCACGAGAGCCGCGAGCGCCAGGCCCACTTCGGCTACCACCAGGGTGCCGGAGATGCGCCGCGAGTGCCCGCTCCGGGTTCCGCCTCTTCCTCCCTGCTTCAGTGCGTCCACCAGGCTGCGCTGCACCGACTGAAACGCGGGCGGAAGGCCGGAGATCAGGGCGGAGGCCAGGCAGACCAGGGCGGCAAAAAGGAACACCCGGGCGCTCGGGTGGACGTCGAGGTACAACGGCAACCCCGTGGGCGGCACGAAATAGATGAGGACATTCTGAAGCCACAGCGCGAGCGGCAACCCGGCAAGCGTCGCCAGAACCGCCAGAAGCAGACTTTCGGAGACCAACTGGCGGATCAGCCGGCCCGGACCCGCGCCCAGGGCGGCGCGGATGGCGAACTCCCTTCGCCGGGCGGCGGCGCGCGCCAGCAGGAGATTGGCGACATTCGCACACGCAATCAGCAACACGAGCCCGCAGGCGGCTCCAAGAATGGCCATTGGCCATGCCAGAATGCCCGACACCCCCGCCTGCGCCTTCCAGATCGGCACGATCCGGGCGCCGATCCCCTGGTTGGTCTTGGGATAGGCGCGGGCGAGGCCCGCGGCAACCGTCGCCGCTTCGGCGTTTGCCTCTGCGACGCTCACGCCGGGTTTGAGCCTGACGAGGGCCTTGAAGTGCCGCGCACCGCGCTCGCGTTCGCCGGCCAGAGGCGCCGGGGCCCAGCCGTCAAACCCGATCCCCGGAATGTCGCCGTGAAATTCCGGAGGCGCCACGCCTACAATGGTGACCGGGTAGTGGTTGATGCGCACGGTTCGGCCGAGAACCGATGGGTCGCCGTGGAAATAGTCTCGCCACAGCCGGTCGCTGATGACCGCCGTGAATTCTTTGGCCCTGTCGCCGTATTCCTCGCGAACGAACGCACGGCCCAGGACTGGCTTTACGCCCAGGACGTCGAAGTAGTTTCCGGAGACCAGTTCGAACCACGCGGAATACGCCTCCCCTCCGCGGCCGATTGAGGCGGGAACCGATTGGTGCAGCAGCAGCCCGGAGATGCTTCGCAAGTTGGCCTGGAAATCCCGGCAATCGGCATACGAGACGTTGTCGTCCTCGATACCGCTGGAGCGCACGGCTTCGAGGACGGCGAGCCGTCCGTCGTCGGTGGCGCCGCGGAACGGGTGCAGGACCATCCCGTCGATCCAGCCAAAGACGGTCGTGGTGACGGCAATACCGAGCGCCAAGGTAAGCACAGCGACCGCTGTCAGGGCCGGGGTCCGGCGAAGGACACTCGCCGCGTACCGTAGGTCTTCGAGGATGCCTCGCATAGGGTTCCCGCCTGTGAGTGCAATTTCCCTTCCGGCTTTAAATACTTGATTCTGTTCAACGGTGAGGCCGGCCGGTTGTCGATTTCGGGGTGAGATGTCCGAAAATGGGACGCCGGAGCGCGCAGGTCTCTCAGATGACGCCGTAACCGGCATCGAGCGTCAAGGTATCGCCGGGTTGCAGGGTGCGGCGGTGCGACGATACCGCCATACCGATGCGGTTCTCGTTCTTCGCCGTCCAGCTCAGGGAGCAGCGGGCCACCTGGTCTTTCGCGAAGCGGTTCACGATGGCGGCATCGCGGCCGGCCGACACGACCCATTCTCCGTCGGGTTGATCCGTCCCACTCAGGACCGCGGAGTCCGAAGGCTGCCGGTCCGGCTGGATCAGCCTCTTCTCGACGCCCATACCGGCCTGGGAGCGATAGGAGACTAGAGCATTCTCGAGAGGCCCGGGATCGACTTCCCATCGCGATTGCAGCACGGCTTCGACCGGTTCGCGGCTGGCGTTCTCGAGGAGCGTCCGCGTGCGCAGGAGTGCGCCGTCGAGCGACAGTGTGCGCCGCATTCTGAGACCGTTCTCGCAGGCCGCGACGAGTACCGTCTCGCCCACCGCCCCGCCCCGTTCCACTTGCCACGACGCCGGCCACGCACTCCGCGCGACGTAATCCGGATATGGAGCCACGGTGAGCCCGCCGAGATTCGGGTACTGCTTCCCACTGGGATCCGGCTCGAACAAGATCTCCTTGCCGCGGCGTCTATCGAAGATGCGAACGATCCGGCCGCCCAATTCCGGGACGATGTGGACCCGCAACCGCTCGTTTTCCAGGGTGACGGCGCGGTAAGGCCGCATGAACTGCGCGAAGTCGGCGTCATCGCGCGCGAGTGTGCTGGATTCGCTCAGGTTCGTGATGCCGAGTTGCTCGAGGCCGGCGACAAAGCTCTGCCATTGGTTTTTGAGACCCTCCAGATCGGCAGGGCGGTACGAGTCTCCCTCGATGTCGAACCGTTTCGCGCGTGTCAGCCAGACGTAGTCGATGCCCAGGCGCGCCTTGCGCACGCGTGTCCGCACCGCACCGGTATCGGCTGCTGCTTCGGCTTGGCCGAACAGGTCCAGCGCCTTTGAGACAAAGTCTTCATTGAGGTACGGCGCGCCTGGACTGTCATAGATCCAGATGTGCCGCCCCATTCCAGCCGGCGGTTTCCGCACCTGTTGCTGCATCAGGTCCAGGTACCGCAGCATGGGCTCCGCGGCTTTCCCATAGTAGGCCTGATGAAATTCGGCGATCGCCTGCTTCAGATCCGCCTTCGGATCCCACAGGAGTTTGGCCATCACGTAGGAGCGCAACCCGGCGTTCTCCGCGCCTCCCCCTTTCGTCACTGAACCTTCCAGGAACAGGCCCACAACGCCGTGGTCCTTGTACATCGGAAGGTCGGCGGCGAGTTCGTCGAAGTCGGGGAAAGGCAGCAGGTAATGGGCGAAGTTCGTGTTGTAGTGCCAGATGTAGAGTTGGTTCGTGATCTTCGACCACGCGTTCAGGTTCTTCTGGAAATACGCGCTATAGGGGCACTCGGCATACGGGTGCGCTTCGCAGACTCCGATGGGGCACAGACGGATGCGCACGTTGCTCCGGGGCCGGACCTTCGCCGGCGGTTCCTCGGTGTACCAATACGCCAGCGTGTCGATCAGCTTGTCAGGGTGCTTCTTTTCGATCTCCGCGGCCAGTGCGTTCACGTATCGAAGCAGCGGTCCGGAGTGAGCGCCACCTTCTTCCTCTTCGACGCGGCGGCAGTTCTCGCACTCGCACCAGCCGGTCCAGTCGTTCTGCGAAACCGAGAAGATCGTCGCCTCCGGATGTTCCGCGATCCAGCGCTCCACCGATTCCACGCCGACCCGCAGCACGCCGGCATTCGTGAGGCAAAGCTGGCTGCGTTCCGCACGGCGCTTGCCATCGATCAGCGAAAAGTACTCCGGATGGTCTTTGAAGTACTTCTCGGGTGGGACAAGCGCGTTGAACGAGTGTACAAAGGGATAGTACTGGACTTTGCCGCCCGTGGCCTCGTCGAGTTGCATAAGAACGCCGTTCATCTTGTTGCGCGCGGCCCAGTCGCGATCGGCGGCCTCGCTGAAGTACGGCTCGCGGTATTCGAATGCCGGCTTGTGCGCCTTGTCGAGCGGCTGGATGGCAATCGTGGGCAGCCGTGGAATCCGGCTGACGTCCCGGGTAAACCACCGGCAGCCGAGCATCTCGAGGAACGTGTAGACCCCGTACATGCTGCCACGCAGCCGCCCGCCGGCAATCAGCAGGTGCGGGCCCGCAGTCTTCAGGACGAAGCCTTCGGGGCCGAGGTCGCGGAAAGGGATATTCGGGTGGAGCGCCCGGAGCGCAGGGCCGTCGCCGACGAGCACCATTCTGCGACGGCGCTCCGTCGATATGGGCAATCGCGCGCCGGATATCTGTTCCAGAAATCGCTGGAGTTCCCCGGCGGCGTGGCGTTCGGAGGGCGAAGCCGCGGGCGCGATCACGATCGAGTAATCGGACCTGCCTTGGCGTGTCAGGTTCAGATTCGCGCCGGCTGCGCTAAACGCCAGTCCGGGAAGCGTCAGAAAGGCTCGCCTGAGCATTGCGCCTCCGATTCTAGCGCCAAAAGGAATGGACCGGGACGGCGGCCTACACGGACCAGCGGGCCTGGCGCAGTACCGCGCGCCCGGAGCCTCTCAACAACTCGTACCAGACCGTGAGGAACCTGCCGCCTTCGAGCTCGACGGTTGATGGGTAACCCAGATCGCCGCCAGCGCCATCGCTCGAAACGATAATCGGCTCCGACCAGGTCCTGCCGTGATCGGCGCTAATTCGGGCCTGGTTGCCGAAAGGCGCCCGGCGGTATCCATAGGACATGAGCAACCGGCCGTCCCGCAGCCGCAACAAATGCGACGGAAGCCCCCAGACGCCGATCGCGTGCGGCGCTGTCCAGTTTCGCCCTCCATCGGCCGACTCCGCCTGCAAGGTCTCGCCCTGGTTCCGCGGATTATGGTTGCGGATGTGCACGATCACGCGGCCGTCCGCCGCCTGGACGGCGTGCAGTTCGTGATACTGCTCCGCGCTGTCGCCGGGGCGGACCGGAATATCCGAGAGCCACCGCCACGTTTTCCCGTCGTCCGGCGATTCACAGACGCCAACTTTGTTCCCGGGCTTCCAGAGCTGCTTCCCGGCATACAGCAGACGCCCGTCAGCCAGGGGCGTAGGACCGTGCGGACTATTCACGGGAACGCGGTATGGGGCCGACCACGTCATGCCGCCATCGGAGGAGCGCAGCATCCAGGTGTCGAGCAGGCCGCGACGCTGTTCCGGCGTAGTTCGCAGGTTCACAGCCCGCCATCGCTCGAGTTTTTCGGCCGGCCAGCCGGACGCGTCCTTCAGAACCGATTCATACGCCAGTGAAGTGAACGTCGTGACCAGCAAGGATCCGGAAGCGGTCTCCAGAACGCCGGAATCGCGATCATCGATCGGCGAATCGAGGAGCACCTCGGGCCAGCTCCAGCTTAACCCCCGATCGCGCGATCGCATCAACTCCACGCGCCCGAATGGGCACACGTGGGCATCGCGGCCTCCGGAGTATGCGAGCAGCAGTTCCCCGTTGCGGCGAGCCGCCAGCGTGGGCCAGCCGTGGTAATACTCGGGTTGGACGCTGACGGTCGCAATGGACTCGACATGGGCCGGAGGCACGGTTTGCGCGCCGAGCGCGGCGGCGGCGGCGCCGGCATACAGGAAATTACGGCGTCTCACGATCACCTCAATTCGAAGCCACCATCATCTCGCACTTCCGGCATGGCGGCAGTGGCGTACAATGCTCAAGGAGCCGGAGGCGAGCATGCAACGTCGTGACCTTCTGAAAGCAACCGCAGCCTGGACCGCTGCTTCGTACAGCAGAGTCCTCGGCGCAAACGAGCGCATTCGAATTGCCGGTATCGGCGTCGGGGGACGCGCGACCTACCTGCTGGGTCTCGTGAGCAAAGCCGGGAATACCGAGATCGTCGCGGTCTGCGATGTCTCCGAAACCCGCCGTCTGGCGGCCCGGGAGAAGTTTGCACCCGCCGGCAAAGACTACCTGGATTACCGGGACGTGCTGGAGCGTGGCGATATCGATGCCGTTGTGATCGGAACCCCGGACCACTGGCACGTGCCGATTACGGTTGACGCCGTAAAAGCGAAGAAGGACGTATACGTCGAGAAGCCGATCAGCCACACAGTCGAAGAGGGCGAACTGGTTGAGAACGTCGTGCTCAACTCGAAACAGGTTGTGCAGGTCGGGTATCAGCAGCGAAGCTGGCCGCATTTCGTTCAGGCGAGAGAGATTGTCGGCAGCGGCAGGATTGGGCAGATTTCGCTGGTGTTGACTTCCTGGTACCAGGATTACGTGGTGAACCTTCAGGCGCCGCCGAAGGTGGATGCCTCGAAGATCGACTGGAAGCGGTTCCTGGGTTCCGCGCCGGATCAGCCTTTCGATGCGGTGCGGTACACCGAGTGGCGCTGGTTTTGGGATTTCGGCGGCGGCCACCTGACGGACCTGTACTCCCATTACGGAGACGTGGTGCAGTGGTATACGGAGCAAGACACGCCGCGAACTGCGCAGGCGACCGGGAACCGCGCTGCAATCCCTCAGTTCGAATGCCCCGACACCATCAACGCGGCTTGGGATTACGGCGGATTCACGATGGTATACAGCGGCGCACTGAATGGGTCGCTCGAGGGCGGCAACATCGTCTTCCGGGGCCACCTCGCCAGCATGAAATTGAATCGCGACGGTTTTGCCGTATACCCCGAGGGCAAGGTGCGGCGCGAGTTGACCCGCTTGCCGGAGCCGGAGATCGCGGTGCAATCGGTTGCCGACGGCACCATTGCGCACGTCCAGAACTTCCTCGATTGCGTGCGGAGCCGGCAGGCCCCCAACGCCTCTATCCGTCCCGCGGTAGCAATTGCGCGCACCGCCCACCTGGCGAACGCGGCCTGGCGGAAGGGACGAATCTGGACGGCCTGACCGATCGCGCCGGCACGGCCGGCATTACCCACCACTGCCGGACTCGTGCGCGAAGCCCGAACGTCACCTGCTCGATGCGGCCGACTCCCAGAACCAGGAAGCCGGCTCCGGCGAGGGCGATCATGGCGGCCGCGAGGAAGGCCAGGTAGAACTCGCCGGTGCTTTGGACAACCCAGCCGGTAACGAGCGGCGCAGCCACGCCGGCCAGGTTGGCGAAGCCGTTCTGAAGGCCCGTCCACTTCCCCGCTGCCAGGGGTCCGGCCAGGGTTTGGGTGATGGCGAACATGGTGGGCGTATAGATGCCGAAGGCCACACAGGCGAGGAAGAGGAGCGCCATGGCAGTTCGCTCGTCGCGCACCAGGACCACCGGCAGGATGATGGTCGAAAGGGTGAGCCCGGTGCCGGCGAAGGTCTTGCGTACGAGAGTCGGAGTCGCGCCGCGGAGGATCCACCGGTCCGCCAGCCATCCGCAGGTGACGGAGACGATGCCGATGAGGAAGAAGGAAAACGAGCCGAAGAACGCCATCTTGTCCTTCGAGAAATGACGTTCCTTTTCCAGATAGCCGGGCAGCCACGTAATCAGGAAGTACCAGAAATAATTCGAGCAGAACTGGCCCAGCGCGGTACACCAGGCGGAACGCTGGCGAAGGATGTCGGCGACGCCCGGAACTTCGGCGGGATCCTTCCGCGCTGCGATGCCTTGACCGCGCGGCATCCAGAGATACCAGGGCAGGAGCCAGGCCATGCCCGCGAAGCCCAGCACGATAAAGAAGGGGCGCCATCCGTAGCGCAGCATCAGCAGGCCGCCGAGCAATGTGCCCACGGATGGACCGGCCTTGGTGGCGGCGTCGATCAGGGCATTTGCCAGACCCCGGTGGTGCTCGGGGAAATGGTTCACCAGGATCCGGGAATACGCGGGGTAGGCCACGGATTCGCCGAGGCCCAGCAGCAGCCGCAATCCGAAAATGGCCGCGAACGTCCGGGCCACGCCGGAGAAGGCCGTTGCTACGGACCAGAGGAGCAGGCCGGCGCCCAGCACCCAGCACACGTTGAACCGGTCCGCCAGCCAGCCCGCGATGGACAGGATCTGGAATGCCGCATAGGTAATAAAGAATGCGGACAGGAGGAGGCCGAGTTGGTAATTGGTGAGGTGCAGGTCGCGCTGAATGTCGGTGGCGCCCACCGAGAGATTGGTGCGGTCCAGCAAACAGATGAAGCTGCAGGCGACCAGGAGGGCCAGAATACGCCACTGCCTGGCGGACATAGCAGCCGGCGCCGCAACCCCTGTAGCCACGCTGCCACCTTAGCACGATGGCATCCTGGCAATCGAGACTTCTCAACCCGGGACGCGGCTTGTTATGGGTGCCTGAGTCATCAGCAGTTGTTCCACTTCGGCTCGCGTAGGAGACCCCGCGCGCCCTCCGAATCGGGTGACCTTGATGGCCGCGGCGGCGTTTGCGAAAGCAACTGCGCGGTCCATAGCCTGGCCCTCGGCGACAGCCAGAGCGAGGGCGCCGTGAAACACATCTCCCGCCCCCAGGGTATCCACGGCTTGCACCGGACAAGCGGCCAGATGCCGAAATTCGCCGCGCTCCACCCAGGACACACCTTCGGCGCCGTCGGTCGCCAGCATGACGCCGCTGCCGATACGCGCGGCAACCCGCAAGCCCTCCATGACACCCCGTGTGCCGGTGGCCCCCTCCAGGCCGGGCGCTGAAAAGGCGGCCACGGTCGAAGCCCGAATCAGCTCGGGAGCGCAAGCCGGCATGTCGGCATCCAGAATGGTGGGGATGCCGGTGGCCGCGGCGCGGCGAAACAACGCCAGGTCGCCGGCCGGCCAATGGGCATCGGCCAGGACGGCGCTCACGCCGGCCGGAATCTGCGGCAGCCAGTCAGGATCATGCGGGATCTTCGGGTCGAAGTAACTGACGATCAGCCGTTCGCCCTGTTCGTCGACCAGGATGGAGGCAATCGACGAGGCGCAGCCGGGAAAGCGGTGCACGAGACTGCAGTCCACCCCATATCCATCGAGTTCGCCAAGGATGGCTTCGCCAATCAGATCGTCGCCGAGCCGGGCGATCAGGTGGGCGCGTCCGCCGAGCCGGGCAATCGCCACTGCCGCGGTGGCGGCATTTCCTCCTCCCACGGCCTTGAAATCGCGCGCACGAAATTTCAAAGGTTGGCTCGGGAACTCTCGTACGCCGAAGATATAGTCCATGGTGGCGCAGCCCATGCAGAGGACAGCCGGGCAACCCGAAAGACCACCTGCGATAGCCATCAGCGATCTCTTCGAAGAACGCGCACGGTGCGATTCCAAGCCTCTCTGCGGCCATTGTACTCCGCTGCCGGTTTTCCTGAATCATACTCCTGCGACAATTGACTCGCGATCCCGACAAGCGTATTGTCGGGTCAAATGTCTACCCGAGATGCGGACGACCGCCTCTACGAGAGCCGGCACAACCTGTTCTTCGACACGCTCCTGCGCGACACGCGGTATGCACTGCGTGTGCTGGCGCGTTCGCCCGGCTATGCAACCGCGGCGATCGTGATGCTAGCCCTCGGGATTGGCGCGAATACCGCCATCTTCAGCGCCATCGACGAGATTCTGTTTCGGCCGCCGGACGTTCCCGAGCCTCAGCGGCTGGCGCAGGTCTATAATTTCGACCGCAAGACTGCCCGTTATGTCTCCAGCTCGTATCCGGATTACGTGGATTTCCGGCAACAGGCGCGTTCTTTCCGGAGCCTGGCAGCGTACGTGAGGGTGGCGCTGACCGTGCACGCAAGCGGGGGCGTTTCCGAGAGATTCCCGGTCGAGGCGGTGAGCGGCAACTATTTCGAGATGCTGGCGGTAGCTCCCCCCGCCGGCCGGGCCCTCAACCCCGCGGACGATGCCACAGCGGCCGCGCCCGTAGCGATGATCGCGGAGGATCTGTGGCGGACGCGACTGCACGCCGATCCTGCTGCGGTCGGCAAGCCCATCGAAATCTCAGGCCAGCAGTTTCGCATCGTGGGAATCGTGCCAAAGAGAGTTGGCGGCTTCAATTTGAATTGGGTAAGCCCCCCCAGGATCTGGATTCCGCTTCATGCGATCATCCTGGTGATTCCACAATTTGCGAAGGTTCTCGACAGCCGCGCAGCGATATGCCTGGTGCTCACCGGAAGGTTGAGGCGCGGAGTGCCGATTGCCTCTGCGGCGGCGGAGATCCGGACCATCGCCGCCAACATCGCGGGCAACCGGGATCTTACGGCCGTGGTCTATCCGCTCAGCCGCTCCAAGTTCTGGCCGTCCTACCGCAAGGACATCCGAACCTCCCTTACCGGGTTCGGTATTGCCGCCGGCTTGATTCTGCTGCTGGCGTGTGCGAACCTCTCGAACCTTCTGCTGGGGCGTGCGATTGTCCGCCGCCGCGAGTTGGCGATGCGGCTGGCGATCGGCGCGGGACGCGGGCGCATCATCCGGCAGCTTCTGACGGAAAGCGGAGTGCTGGCCATCTTGAGCTGCGGCGCCGCGGTTCTGGTCGCGGGCGGCCTGATGCGGCTGCTGCTCCGGTTTCCGAACGCGCTGGGACTGACACTCGCGCTCGATCTTCCTATCGAGCCGCACGCGCTGGTGTTCTGCGTCGCGTTATCGGTCCTCACGATTGCGCTGTTCGGACTCGCCCCGTCGCTGCAAATTGCGCGGCTTGCAATCGCACCGTCCTTGAAGGAATCGGGCAATGCCGCCGCGGGTGGACGCCACCAGTGGTTTCGAGGCGGGCTGGTGGCCGTCCAGGCTGCCTTCGCCATGATCCTGCTAGTGGGTGGAGGCTTGTACGTGCGAACGCTCTGGAAGGGATATTCGACGGATCTGGGCTTTCGGAGTGACCGCCTCCTGACGGCCGAATTCAGCATCCCGCCACCCGGCAAGCAGGCCGCGGACCGGATGTGGAACGCGCAGCGGAATTTGCTTCAGCGTCTCTCGATAACGCCCGGCGTCGTTTCGGCAACGGTCTCCTCAGCGGCAATTCTGAGCCCCGGGCGCCCCAGGGCCAGGGTAGAACAGAGTTCCGGAACGGCGCTGACCGCGACGTGCGAGTACGTGGGACGGGATTTCTTTAAGACTATGGGCATACCTCTGCTGGAGGGTCAAGATTACACCTTGCGAGACGAGAAGGCCGGCACCGCGGCCATCGTAAATCAAACCCTGGCTCGAAGTCTGTCGTCCGGGAGGAGCGCCGTCGGAGGGACGATCCTGGTCGAGGCGCCGGGGCGGGCACCGTCGCGCTTCCTCATCGTGGGAGTTGTGGGCAATACCAAACAGACCACGGTTTGGGAACAGCCCGAGCCGCAGATATACCTGCCGGCCAGCCAGTCCGACATGTATTCCGGATTCTTAGCCGTAAGGACCAACGCCCCGCCCGCGGAGTTCGCCGAACCGGTCCGCAAGTTGTGGAACGACCTGATGCCGCAGGCGCCCCTCTATGAAATCCAAACGGCTGGGGAACGGGTGGACCTGGTTCTCACGCCGCAGAGGGTGGCGGCTGGGATTCTCGGCGGCTTCGCGACCCTGGCGCTGGTCCTGACAGCCGTCGGACTCTACAGTGTGGTGGCATTTTCGGTGGCACAGCAGCGACGGGAAATCGGGATCCGGATTGCCCTTGGAGCACTGCCCGGCGCGATTTTCGCGGCCGTTCTCCGCAGGTCGATGCTTCCCGCCCTGGCCGGTCTGGCGGGGGGCGCGGCCGCCAGCCTTCCGCTGATGCGCATCCTGGCCGCCAAGGCCACTGACGTGTCCCCTTACGACGCGCCCACCTACCTCGTCATGGCCCTCCTCCTGGCCGTTGTGGCATGCGGAGCGGCGATCATACCGGCGTGCCGGGCCATGGGCATCAATCCATCGACCACTCTGCGATCTGAATGAAGATCAGCCTGCCCCGGGTGAGGTTCGAGTGGCCGCGCCGGCCAGCCGGCGCAACTGAGCGCCGAGTTCGGCGACGGCGGGTTCGGCGAGAATCGAAAGGTGATCGGCCGCCAGCGGGCGGAGATCCAGGCCACCGGCGGCGACTTCGCGCCAACCGCATGGCAAACCGAGGAGTCTCCAGATGCGCGGCATCTTCAGAATCCATTCGTCGGCCGCGACAAACTGCACGATTCGACCCTCAAAACGTCCCGGAACATAGGCCTGCTGCGCCTGGAGATAGGGAAGAATAGAGTCGGCGGGCGGAGGCCCGGGCGCGATGCGCCAACGCCGGAGTGCCCGCAGCCGCGCGCGATCGAAAATGTATCCCGGACGAACCAGCCAATCGGGCGTCAACACCGCGCGGAGATAGAGGTGCCAATGCCTGGGCAAGCTTGGAAACCCCGGCATCGGCGTATCGACGAGCGCCAGCAGGCCGATCTCATGGCCCTGTCGCTGCAACTGGCAGGCGATCTCGAAGGCCACCAGCCCACCGAAGCAGTGCCCCGCCAGCAGGTAAGGACCATCCGGAGAGGCGGCGCGAATCTCGCGGATCAGTGCCTGCGCCATTTCCGGAATCGAAGCAGCCGGCGGCGCCTGGAGCACGTGAACCAGGGGCAGGTGGCGCGACAGTGCTTGAAAGGCGATGGGGTTCTGATCGCCGCCGGGAATCGCGAACAGCGGATGGGCGCAAGCGGGCGAGATCATGCCATCGTCCAACACGGCCGCGAGCTGCACGAGCGACGGGCAGCGAACCAGCGCTGCCAGCGGCAACTCCTTCCCGAACCGCTCCTGAATGCGAATGAGAAGGCGGGTGGCACGCAGGCTGTCGCCACCCAGCTCGAAAAAGTTGTCAGCCGGGCCGACCTGCCCGACCGGCAGCAGCTCACTCCAGATCGCGGCGAGTTGCCGCTCGGTCTCCGTCGAGAGCTCCGGGGATGGGCCGGCGGGGGCCGCGGCGGCCGGCTTGGGCAATGACTGCCGGTCGATCTTGCCGGCGGTTGTCAGCGGCAGCTTCGCCAGGACCACAATCGCCGACGGGATCATGTGCGCCGGCAGGCGCCGGGCGAGGTGGCGCCGCAGCACTTCCCGCACCGGCCGGTCGCCGCTGACGTAGGCCAGTAGTCTGCCATCTTCGTCGAGCACGACCGCCGCACGGCTGACCGAGGGATGCTCGGCGAGCACGGTTTCGATCTCTTCGAGTTCGACGCGGAAACCGCGGATCTTGACCTGCCGGTCCCTGCGCCCGAGGAAGACCAGGTTGTCGTCGGGCAGGGCAAGGACAATGTCACCGGTCCGGTAGACGCGGCCGGAAGGATCGTACGGATCCGGCAGGAATCTCTCCCGGTTCAAGTCGGGCAGGTTGAGATAGCCGCGCGCCACACAGCCGCCGCCGAGATAGAGCTCCCCCGGAACGCCGTCCGGCACCGGATTGCCGTCGGAATCGAGAATCAGGGCGCGAACGTTGTCGAGCGTTTTCCCGATCGGCACGTAGTCGCCGCCCTCCCACTCGGAGGCACCCGCCTCGTAGACGGTAGCCGTGCCGGTGGCCTCAGCCGGTCCGTAGGCGTTGAAAAGGCGGACGGAGGACGGGGCCAGCCGCTTCCAGGCGCGGAATGCGGCTGCGTTCACCTTCTCCATCCCGACGATCACCGCACGCAGCGTCGCCGGTACGCGCGCCGTTCCCACTTCGAGCGCCTTCACCCACTCGTGCCACCAGGTGCTGGGGAGGCCGGTTAAGGTAATCCGGCCGCGTTCGACCGTGCGCAGAAACTCGGCGAGTGAGTAGCCTTCCTGCGCGGGGCCGAAAACCAGCGCCGCGCCGGCGCAAAGATAGTTGAAGACCTCGGACACGAAAACGTCGGCGCCGAGGGAGGCAAATTGCAGGCGCCGGTCGGATTCGCCGATTCCGTAACGCCGTATGGCGGCGAGCGCGTAATTGGCCAGAGACCGCCGGGTGACGACGACGGCTTTGGGGCGGCCGGTCGAACCCGAGGTGTAGATCACGTAGGCCGCGTTTTCCGGCGTGGCAAGCGGCGGCGCATCCACGTCCGCCTGGCGCGCGAGGTCCGCCCCTATGCGGTCGAGGTTCAGCACCGGCCAATTGACCAGCTTTTCCGCGTGGGCGTCGCACGTGACGACGAGCAATGGCCGGGCGTCTTCCAGCATCCACTGCAACCGGTCGGGCGGCAGTCCCGGGTCGAGAGGGAGAAAGGCCGCGCCCGCCTTACCCGCCGCCAGCACTGCGACGACGGCGGCCGGCGAACGGTCCAGACACACGGCCACAATCTGTTCCGGCGCTGCGCCCCGGTCTCGCAGGATGCCTGCCAGTCGGTTGGCGCGCCGGTTGACCTCGGCGTACGAGATGGGCCCGGCGGTATCCTCGAGCGCCACGCTCTCCGGCACGCGCCGCGCCTGCGACTCGAACAGTTCGGTGGGGCAAACATCGAGATTCGCCACCGGCTTCACGGCCGGCCCGGAGACGGTCTTCAGCTCCGAGAGCTTGGCTTCCGGGTGAGAGACGAATCCACGGAGCAGCGCCTCGAGGTGCCGCGCCAGCCCCGCCACGACAGCGCCGCCGAACAGGCGTGTGTCGTACGCGATTTGCAGATCGAGGATCGGGCTTCCGTAACCGGCCAGCATGAGCGGGAAATCCGTCCGCTGCGCCCGCCGCACCGAGCGGCCGAGCCAGAGGCCACCGAGTTTGCGCAGCGTTTCGGAGGGAGGCTCGTGGTCGTAGACCACGACGCTGTCGAATGCGGGCGTGCCCGGTGACAAGCCGCTCCACTCGTAGAGCGTCGCCAGTGATGTCTCCTGATAATCCCGCAGAGCGATCCACCGTTCGCGAATCTGCTTCAGCCAGCCGGAGAGCGGGTCGTCCGGATGGACCGCGACACGAAACGGGAGCGTGTTGATTCGCAGCCCGATCGGGCCGGGGCCAAGCGACCGCGTCACGCCGAAGACCACATCCATCCGCCCGCTGTAGCGGCTCAGCAGCAGCGCCCAAGCGCCCAGCACCAGGGTGTTGAGCGTGACATCCAGGCGGCCGGCCAAGGCGCGTAACCCGGTGGCGATCTCCGGCGAAATACGCAATTGCTGCCGCGCGAAGGCAGTCGCCGGACGGGGGCCGCCGATGCGATCGACCACGTATCCGGTGGTCCCGGTCAGGCCGGCGAGGTAGCCGCGCCAGAAATGTTCGGGCGTCTCGCGGGGTGGTGTTTCCACTTTGTGCGCCGGTTTTCCGGCCGGTTCCACGCCATCGTAGATCTCGAACCACTCCCGCCAGACGGCCACGAAGGAGCGGCCGTCGAGCAGCGCGTGGTGGGCGGTCCAGAGCAGCGTCGAGCCCCGCGCGCGGCGAATCAGCGTGAACCGAATGGGGACGCCGTCGAAATCGAACCCGCGTTCCCAATCCTCGCGCAGAAATGCCTCGAGTCTGCAGTCGCTCGCCCGCGGGTCCAGGCCGCTCCAGTCGAGTTCCTGCCAGGAAACGGCGGGATCGGGAACAGGGCGTTGCGAAAGGGCCGCGCTGTCGATCAGCGAACGAAGGGCGGGGTGGCGCTGCGCTACGGTGTCCCAAGCTGTCATCAGGCGGGTGCAATCGAATTCCTCGCTGGTGTCGCAGATATCCTGGACGATGTAGGCGCCGGCCCGCGGCGCGCGGAGCGAGGCCAGCACCATGGCGGCCTGAAGCGGGGTCAGCGCTCCGGACACCGGCAGGTCAGCCATGCCGCGACGCCCAGACTAGTGTGGGGCACCGCTCACCCAGCGTGTAGGACGGAACCGTGCAGCCGACCTCCTGGAGTCTTTCGCCCAGGATGTCACGCAACTCGGCGAGGGTCGGAAACGAGTAAACGGTTCGCGAACCGCGATAGAGTTCGATCGTCTCGACGACCGCCGGCTGCCAGCTGGGACCCCGGGGCAATCCGCGCCCGCCAGGATGTTGGCCGGCGAAGAAGCGATAGACGTCGTCTACCGCGACGCCCTGCCGCACGGACGGCTGAAGAGCCATCAGCAGACGGAACTTGTAGTGATTGAAGCTCGGAATGGCAGCGACGTCCGCGGCAACCTGCTCCGCAGTCTCGCGCTCATCAGCCTGGAGGTAGGAGCGCAGCGCAAGAATCCCTCCATCCACGAGGACGCCGGAGACCACCCTTGCCAGCGCGCGGTAGCCTTCCGGATAGGGCAGGCAGTTGATCGAGCCGTCGCCGAGAACGATCTCGCGCGATGCCGGCGGGCATGGAAGAGCGCGCCAGTCGGCGCAGACGGCCCCGCGCCAGCCATCCAGGTCGCCCGGCCAGACCGCCTGCACCATGGGAAACGAGGCATCGAGAGCCAGGAGGAAAGAGCCCGCGGGCCAGGACATGGTAGCCAGAGACGGCGTGACCCCGAGTTGCAGCGCGCGCAGCGGACCGTGGGGGTGCTCCTCTCGCCAGCCGGCCACGATGCGCTCCATCACGCAGGCATCCTCGCGCGAAGGTTTCAGCGGCGGCCCGATCAGGGCGTAGGCGCGCGAGGCGGCAGTCCAAAAGACAGGCGCGGGCGGCGAGATGGACGCTGACATTTCACGCAATTATAACTTGATAAACCCGCTGCCTCGTCTCTCCAGGTTGAGATTTCCTGACATGCCGCGTGAAGGCGGCGGTCAGCCTGCCGTCTGCAAAGCGAAATCGAGCGCTTTTCCAGCATGCAGCAGGGCTGTGTTGAACAGGGGCAAATCGCAGTGCTCCGGCTCCACCAACAATGGAATCTCGGTACACCCGAGAACGATCCCCTCCGCGCCGCGCTCCCGCAGGCGATCGATGATTTCGAGAAAAAGTCTGCGCGAGTTAGGGCGGATCTCGCCTCGGCACAATTCCTGATAGATCACATCGTTCACCTGTCGCTGATCCTCGGGCCCGGGGACGAGCGCGCCGATTCCCGATCGCTCGAGCCCTTCGCGGAAGAACCGCTCCTTCATCGTGAACACCGTGCCCAGCAATCCAACGGTCTGAAGCCCGGCCTCACGAACGGCCCCCGCCGCTGCGTCCACGATGCTCAGGAGCGGCATGCGTACGGCGCGCTGCACTTGGTCGAAGACGATGTGCATGGTGTTGGTTGCGATGAGTCCGAAATCCGCCCCTGCCAGCCGCAACCGTTCCAGCGCCGCGGCCATTTCCTCAATCGCCTGGTCCCACTGGCCGTTGTGCTGCCAGTCCACGAACTTCTGAAAACTGACGCTATAGATCAGGATCTCCGGGTAGCCGTAATCGCCAAATCGCGCGGTGTATGTTCGTGTCATATGCTCGTAGTAGAGCATGGTAGATTCGGGGCTCATGCCACCGAGGATGCCTATCTTCTTCATATCCGCTCTTACGCTCATTCAATATCGCACGGATACAGATGAAAGGAATAAACAGGTCCCAAACTACACAAGCCGATACAATGAATGCGGCCACGGAGCCGAAACGGAAATCCAAATGAAAGACCATTCAGAACTCCGCTGCACTCTTTGTGCGGTCCGAGCTTGCACCAAGGAACCCAACACCAAAAAATTGCCCGCTTTCTGCCCCATGCCGGTGAAACCCGAGCAGTTGGCGGCGGTGGAGCGCCAATACCTGGACGACGCAGACCTTCGAACGCTGGCTTGCGAATCCGCGCGCACGGAGTCCGCCGGATATTGCAAAGCCACCCGCATCCAGGAAATCATGGATTTCGCCAGGCGTATTGGAGCGACCAGGCTGGGAATCGCTCACTGCGTGGGCCTCGTGGAGGAGGCCAGGATCGCAAGTGAAATTTTCCTCGCCAACGGATTCGAGGTGGATGCGATCTGCTGCAAGGTGGGTTCGATCGATAAAGAGAAAATCGGGCTAACGGACGAAGAGAAAGTGCACCCGGGCCAGTTTGAGGCTCTGTGCAACCCGATTGCCCAGGCCGCACTGCTGGCCGAAGCCGGCACGCAATTGAATGTGGTCATCGGGCTTTGCGTGGGTCACGACAGCCTGTTCTTCATGCACTCACGCGCGCCGGTGACCGTCCTGGTCGCCAAGGACCGCGTTTTGGGGCACAACCCGGTGGCGGCGCTTTACACCAGCCATTCCTACTATCAGCGGTTGAAGAACGGCCAGTCCCCCAAAGCCAGGAGCGACGGCTAAGGCCGAAAACGCCATTGCACCTTGTCAGGAAAAGTCGTCGTCTTCGATCTCAGGCAGCGAGTCGCCATTGAGCGGAGGCGCCGTTCCCGTAGCCGGCGCCAAACGCCAGCGCTGTAACAGCCCGAGGACCAAAACCGCTCCGAGCATGAGTGCCAGCCACGGAATCCACGGCGTCCACCAGGCAGGTATCGTCCGCGGGTCGACCAGCACCTTACTGCCGTACTGCTGCACGTAAGTGGCGAGGATTTCCTGGTCCGTCCTGCCCGCCGCGACCCATTTGGCGATCTCGATGCGCATCTTGACCGCGACCTCGCTCTGGTGCCGCGAGACCGGTTCGGTGTAGCAGCAGGGGGCCAGAACCGAATCTTCGATCCGCCGGACCCTGGCGCTCTGTTGGTCCGGCGTTTCGGCTCCGGCAGCAGGTTCAAAGACGCCCACCAGCGCCATCGATAGAAGTGCGGCGCTCCACGATCGGCTCGACCTTGTCACCGCCATACGCCCAGAATCTCCTCTCTCCCACAGCCATTTACCTCGGCTTCCAGCGTCGCATGCTGGATGTTCCACTCGTCATGCAGGTAGCGCCGAAGATCGGCGGCAATCCGCTCAGCGTCGACAATCCTCGCCGCGTCTGTCTTCATGTGCGCCGTCAGGACCCGCTGCCCCGGCCCAACTTCCCAGACGTGAATGTGGTGCAGGCGTACACCCGAAAAACATCCTGAGACCGCCAGAGCCAACTCTCCGACATTCAAGTCCGGAGGGGTACCCTCCAGCAGGGTATGAAGCGATTCCTGAACGATCGAAACGGCGCTGCGAAGAACGACTAATCCGATCAAAATCGCGGCAATCGGATCAACATAGGGCCCGATGGACGTCCGTGTCAAAAGGGCCGCGGCCACCACTGCGCAAGAGGCGAGCGCGTCTTGCAGCAGGTGCAGAAAGGCGCTGCGGACGTTGATATCTTCGTGGCTGTGGCTCTTCAGAAGGCCCACCGAAGCCAGGTTTGCGGCCAGCGCCACGAGCGCCGCAACCAACATGACAGAACCCCGGACCATCTCCGGGTGAAACAACCGGGCAAACGCTTCTCGCCCGACCAGGAACGAAACCGCGAGCAGGACGGCGGCATTTAGCAGCGCCGCCAGGATTTCCGCCCTCTTGAAACCATAGGTGTGCCGCGGCGTAGGCGCACGCCGGCCAAGCCAACGGGCGAAAATCGCGACGCCAAGCGCACCGGCGTCGGCGAAATTGTGCATGGCGTCGGCCAGGAGCGCCAGGCTCCCCGCCAGGAGACTGCCGGTCAATTCGACCAACGTGATCGCGAGATTCAGCCCTGCGCTAATCCATAGCCGTCGATCCAGATTTCCGACTTCATGTGCCTCGGAAGCGCATTTCATGCTAATACTCCGTCCGACTTTAGCCGACCGCCGGGGACGGGCGGGGTCCGGCTTTCGGCGCATCAACTGTTTGCTGGATTGCCCTGGTTTCCCTGACGAATCGCGCCATCGATTTCGAAACATGTTCCAGAACGGCGGCCCACTCCTCCAGGTGCCGCTCGCCTTTGGCCGTGAGTTTGTAGACCCGGCGAGGGGGTCCCACCCTGTCGGTTTCCCATTCGGACCGGACCTTGCCGTTCTTTTCCAACTGCCGGAGCGTGCGGTACAGAGCGCCTCTCTCAATTTCGGCATCCGTAAGCGCGCACCCCTGCAAATCCGCCGACAGGTCGTAGCCGTAGGATTGGCCTTTCTTCTTGAGGAGCAGCAGGACGATCGGTTCGACAAAGCGGTACAGATTGCCCATGGCGCAGGTGCATGGCTGCTTTCTGCCGTGCCTTTGGCAGAACCGTTGTGGCACAGTGATCCTCCCGACGGCCGCGCTTTGGGCTCGACCCTGACAGTGTGATTATAATATAGATGTACTTTAGCTCTAGTGCCGCCGTGCGAAAGGCAAATGCTCGACAACGCGAGGGAATCATGGCTGAAGAGGTGAAAGCCGGTTGCGCCCGGCCCACCGGAAGCAGGGTGGGTGAGGTGGCCGCAGACGAGGGTGTTCATGAAGCAGAACGGAAGGAGGAATCGACTGTGATCCTGATCGGAAGGAAGGCCCCGGACTTCACTGCGCCGGGTTATCACCAGGGCAAGTTCATCAATCTCAAGCTCTCCGAGTATCTTGGCAAGTGGGTGCTGCTTTGCTTTTATCCGGGGGATTTCACTTTCGTTTGAAGCACGGAACTCTCGGCGGTCGCCGAGAAATATCCCGAGTTTCAGGAACTCGGTGTGCAGGTTTTGTCCGTGAGCGTGGACAGCATGTTCGTTCACAAGATGTGGAACGACCAGGAACTCTGCAAAATGGTGGAGGGGGGCGTGCCCTTCCCGATGCTGTCGGACGCGAGCGGCAGAGTGGGAAAGGTTTACGGCGTCTATGACGAAGATGCCGGCGTGGACACGCGGGGACGGTTTCTCATCGATCCCGATGGCATCATCCAAGGCTTCGAAGTCCTGACGCCGCCGGTGGGCCGCAACGTCGCTGAATCGATCCGGCAGATTCAGGCATTCCAGTTGGTCCGCGAATCCAAGGGCACCCAGGCCACCCCGTCCGGCTGGCGGCCGGGCAAGCCAACACTCAAGCCCGGAATCGATCTAGTGGGCAACGTTTGGAGGGAATGGAAAACCAAATCGGCGTTTGATTGACAGCCGCGAGATTGCCAAAACCGCGCGGGGGTGGGGCTGGGACTCGCACGCGGTGCGGTTCAACCCCCGGCCAAGAAGTAGCGGCAACAGCGCGCCAGCCCGGCGGAACTTCGAGACGAAGAGCGAATTGCACTCCCGGTGCACGCCTCGCGCTACTGTAGTGCGGCTTGCCCGCTTACGGTCGCGGCTCTGTTGCATGATCCCGCGGCCTGCCCGCTCCCTGACGGTCGCGGCTCTGTGCAACTCATGTCCCCGGCCGCGCCTTGCATGGGGGGACAGCGCGATAAGTCATCAGGCAGGGATTCAGCCGCAGACCGCTGGTTAGGTGCGACGCAAGCGGCAAGGTGGTTCCGGTGGTATGCTTACGTTGCCGAAAATACCGTTCCAGGAGGGGTGCCCTTGCAAAGGCTGTGGCAAGTGATCAAACGCAAGATCATAGACGACGTGCCGGAAGACCTCGCAGTTTGTCAGTTCGACTGCCGTAAGGGGCAATGCATCGAGGGTGAGTGGGATGTTTGCGACCGGCGAGTCCGCAAAAGCGCTGGAGACCCACGCCCCGATTCGCGGGCTGAGAAAACGTGATCCGTCGTATCCTTTCAGCAAGGTTGTGGATGACCGAGCCAGATTCAGAGGCGGTAGGCCATAGCACCAGTAGTAGTAGAAGCCATTCGGGGCCAGAGGATTGGCTACTGCGAACTGCGCCGGCGATCAACTGGCGCGTGGCTCACCAAGCTGTCCCGCAAGGCTCCTGTACGCACGAAACGCCGCAAGGCCGAGCAGGATACCGAGGCCAAGGCGGAGCCAGAAGGCGGCATCCGGACCGGTCTGCCAGATCAGCGGCGCGGAATGAACGCCCCAGCGCCACACGACCAGATATTCCAGAGCGTCGCCCCCGGCATGAATCACCAGTGCGGGCAGGATGGAGCCCGTGCGCCAGGTGAGCACGCCATAAATCACCGAGATCGCCAGGTAATAAGGAAGGCGGGGCAGGGTGCTGCCTGCGCCGTGGCTGAAATGGATCGCGGCGAAGACCAGCGAGACAACCAGGATCGCCGTTCGCGGCCCGTGTTGCCGCTCGATGGCGGACTGCATGTAGCCCCGGAACCCGGCCTCTTCTGCGATGCCCGCCACCACGCCGCTCATCAGCAGAGCGACTAACAGTGTGAACCACGAGTAGCGCGAGAGATCCGGCGGGGCCGCGCCCGACACGTGGACCAGCCTGCCATACGCGCCCTCGAGCATCACGGCGGCCGCCACGGCGAGTACGCCTGAGGCTATGGCATGCAGCCACACACCGGCTGGCAGCCCGCGGGCACGAAAGCCATCGTGGCGCAGTTTGGCAGTTACGAGCGGCCATCCCCAACCGTCCAGATAGCGCCAGTACAGAGTAAGGTAGACCGCCATGACGGGCGCGGCCCAGGGCAGAGAGTGGGGGGATCTGAGATTGACGGCGATCAGAATGGACCAGGGAATCTGTCCGGCCAGCATGACGGCCAGCCCTGTGAGAACGGCTCGCACCACCACCGGCACGTTCCGCCACACCGCTGCGGCTTTCATGGCTCTGGAGATGGAGTACGCCGATTGGGGGAGGTTTGTTCCGCATCTGATCCGGCCAATCGCTGCCCGGGCCAGGTAGCGTACCCCCACACCGGCGGATCTGCTGCCTGATGGTCGACAATTCCAGGGCATCCACTCCGATGGGCGCCGCTTCCGCCCGGAACGGAAGTTGTCCTCCACTAGCCGAACTCCCGTACCGCCTCATACAGCGCCACGATGTTCTCAGTCGGCGTATTCGCTTGAATGTTGTGGCAGGGTCCCACGATATAGCCTCTGGCATCCCGGAAGATGCGGATGTTCTCCGCTACCTGTTTTCGGACATCCTCCGGCGTACCGAACGGGAGTGTCTGCTGATTGTCCACGCCGCCGTGGAAAATAAGCGACTGTCCGAAATCCCGCGCCAGGATTTCGCGCTCCATTCCCCGGCACCGCCACTGCACCGGGTTCAGAATGTCGATGCCCGCCTCGATCAGATCCGGGATGAGCGGGCGGATTGCGCCGTCGTCGTGATGCATCACCTTTACGCCATAACCATGGGCCAGATCGGCGAGCCGCCTCATACGGGGCTTGAGAAACTTCCGGAATAGCCGCGGACTCATCAGCAGCGATTCCTGCGTGCCCAGGTCTTCGGCAATGTAGACCAGTTCGATGCGGTCCGCCACCCGATCGAGAACACGCCGGAAGACGCTCAGGTCCAGTTCGAAGATATGTTCCAGGATCGCCTCGGCGATCTGCGGCTCTTCGATCAGATCCGCGAGCGCGCGTTCCATGCCACGCAGGCGCGAGTACAGATAGAATGGCTCGCTGCTGCCGGCCAGGATTGGGTAATCGGACCATTGTTCACATTCCGCCCGCAGCCGGCTGTAGTCCCAATCCTCCGCGTCGGGCCAGGGGAACCGCTCGACGTCATCCACGCCGCGGGCTGCCGCAAGCGGATTGACGACAGCCTCTTCATACTCTCCCAGGCCATCCCCATAGGAAATCCTGGCCGTCCCGATCTGCCAGATACTGAACAACGACTGCATGTGCCAGTTGTCCTCGGCAGCGCGCGGATGATGCGGCGATAAGTGGATGCACTTGTCGACACCCAGGCACTTCCACAACTCCGCTTCGGTAACACATCGGAGATCCCGCAAGAGGCGCGCGGTAACTTCGCCCGTGCCCCAGTAATCGCACGGCGTTCGGTCCGGCTCTTCCCCGGCGAACAGCGTGCGCCAGCGTTCGCGTGATGTCATCAATCGACTCCCCGGCGGCGAGGTGTGGATCAGCACCCTCGAACTGATGCTCGAACCGACATCAGTGCGTCAGATCGTAAATGAAATAATTCACCGCGATCTGATACGCCAGCCTCGACCACTTCTCGGGATATCGCGGATCGTCCGCCCACTCCCACGCATCCCCCAGATCCATGTTGTGGCAGATCGCGACCATTACCCGGCCTTTATCGTCGAAGATCGCCCGCCAGTGCGGAGTCTTCCCCGTTTCACCGGCTTCATACGTCCGGCCGCTGCGATGCCACTGCCAGCCAGGGACCTGGAAGCGATGGTCCAAATCGTAAACGGTATGAAAGATCTGGTTGGAGTCTTCCAGGTCTTCGATGGGGCGGTCAGGGAAGACTTTTCTCATGCTGGTAAGAAACACCTGCCATTCGCTCGAGACGTTATGGTACGGTTGGTCGCCGTGAAAGTCGTCGACCATTAGGAATCCGCCGCGCAACAGAAACTCGCGCAATTGCGCCGCCTGATCGTCCGGGAGCGCCCAGTGCCCGACCTCGACGGCGTACATCGCCGGCCAGTTGTACACATCGCCGGTGCCGTCCAGATCGACGACTTGTTCCACCGATCGGGTATCGATTCGCGTCAGCCGGCGCACACCCTGGAGCAAATGGCGGTCCGAGCGTGGGTAGTCGATGGTCCAGTTCAGATCTTCGCCGCCAAAGCGTCCGTAGACGCTCGGGTAGCGCAGCCGGGCACGGGTCCATTCCGCTTTGACGTTCCAGTCCGGGGGAAGGGGAAAATCGAAGTACTCGGCGGCATCGTATTGCTTGAAAGGCCGCTGCGCGCGCAAAACCCCCAAAACGGCCAACGCGGCGCCGACCAACAAGAGTACGGAACGATGTCGCATGCGGCTTTCGACTGTAATCAGATTATCACGAGAAACTCGCAATCCATTCCTCATTCATCGCGACGTAAGCCGGCATCCGGTTGACGCTGACACTGGCAGGCGATAAGCTGTTGCCGCTGATTGGAGGACGTGTGAATCAAGTGGAGCGATCCTGGCGCGGAAGCCTGAACCGCCGCAGAGCCTTGCGCGCGATGACGGGCTTTCTGGCGGGTTCCCCTTTGCTCCGGGCCCAACAGGATCCGTTTCGGGATCACAGCCGTGTGCCCGGTCTGGACGAACTGCGAACCGTGTTCGATTTCGAACCAGTGGCTTACGCCAGGTTGCCACGCCAGACCTACGACTATACGGCGTATGGGGCCGATGGGGAGTTCACTCTTCGCCGCAACCGGGAAGCTTTCGAGTGGGTCGATCTCGTGCCGCGCGGTGTAGCGGACGCTGGCCCGGTCTCGACGTCGGCCGAGGTATTGGGAACGCGGATGGAGTTTCCCCTGATGGTGGCTCCCAGCGCGGCACACGTGGCCCTCCACCCGGAAGGTGAGGCCGCCACGCACATCGGATGCACGGCGGCCGCGAACACGACGTTGATTTCAAGCCACGTCGCCAGTTTGCCCATAGAGAAGATCACGGCGGCAGCCAAGGGCCCCGTATGGTTTCAACTGTATCCCCGGCAGAACATGGACGAGAACCGGAAGGTTCTGGAGCAGGTCCAGGCGGCTGGGTGCCGGGTCATCGTCGTGACCGTGGACCAGCAGGCATCTTCGTTCGAGCGCGCGCTGCACGACCGGAACCTGACCCGCCCGGCAGCCGGCACCGGAACCGCACGGGTCCCAGTTCCACGCAACCGGTATGGTGTCAGCGAGAACCGCTTGTGGTACGAGTGGAAGCTCTTCGACGAACTTCGCCGGTTCGCGCGCGTGCCCATGATGGCCAAGGGGATTGTCACTGCGGAGGACGCCCGGCTGTGCCTCGAACACGGGCTGGATGGCATTTACGTTTCCAATCACGGGGGGCGATCGCTGGACTATGAAGCCTCCACCCTCGAGGTCCTGCCCGAAATCGTCGATGCCGCACGGGGGAGGGTGCCGATCCTCGTCGACGGTGGGTTTAGGCGGGGGAGCGATATTCTGAAGGCGCTGGCACTGGGCGCCTCGGCCGTCTGCGTATGCCGGCCACAGCGGTGGGGACTGGCTGCCTACGGCGCACCCGGAGTCGAGCGCGTTCTCCAGATCCTTCAGGACGAGCTTCGGCTGGCGATGGCCGCGACCGGCAGGACGACACTGGCTTCGATCGACAGCAGTTTAGTGAGGACGGCTTTCCCATGATGAGCCCGAAGTTCACCAGGCGTGACGCGGTGGCCGGATTCGCGTCATGGCTTTCCGCCTCCCCTCTCTTGCGTGGGCAGCAATTGGCGGGAGAACCCCCGGGGCGAATCGCACCGGTGGATGAACTGGTCAACGCTTTCGAATTCGAAGCGATGGCGAAGCGGCAGTTGGGCGGCGCCGTTTTCGAGCGAATCGCGGGCAGCGACCGCCGGCCATTCGACCGGATGACGCTCCGGCCGCGCATGATGGTGAATACGGTGAACCTGGATCTGACCACCGAGTTATTCGGCGAGAAGATGTTCGCTCCCATTCTGGTGGGCCCCATATCGGATCAGGAGCGGTTTCACGCGGGGGGCGAACTGGCTACTGTTCAAGGCGCGTCCGCGGCGAAAGCAGTAGTGGTAATCAGCAGCCGCTCCAGTCGCCCGCTCGAACAGATCGTCGCGCAATCCCAGACCACTCTGTGGTATCAGGTCTATCCGGAGCCGGACATGAACGCTGTTCGGGCGCGCATCGAGAGGGCCGTGAAACTGGGCTGCAAAGCTCTCTGTATCACGGTAGGCGCCGCAAATCAGCCGGACACGAAGCGAGCACCCAATCGGCCGCAGTTCGAGGAGATGGGAAACCTCGGGCTGGATTGGCGCGCCATAGACCGATTGCGGCAAGGGATGCGCGTCCCGGTCCTCTTGAAAGGCGTCATGAGTCCGGAAGAGGCTCGCACCGCCGTGGACAGGGGCATCTCGGGCATCGTGGTCTCCAATCACGGCGGGCTGCTCGTGAGCGGACTTGCGTCGCCGATTGAAATGTTGCCATCCATAGCAGAGGCGGTGGGCGGGAAAGTGCCGCTTCTGGTGGATGGCGGCTTCCGCAGGGGGACGGACGTGCTTAAGGGCCTGGCTTTGGGCGCCCGGGCGATTCTGCTCGGCAGACCGCCTATGTGGGGCCTGGCGGCCTACGGAGCCGATGGCGTCGGGACCCTGTTAATACTGCTCCAGGCCGAGTTGGCGCGCGACATGGCGATGTGCGGCAAGGTCACGGCCGGTGACATTGACCGCAACCTGGTCAGAATTCACCGGCGGTGATCAGTTAGCCAGTTATCTCAGATCGAGCTCAATTACCTGAATCGAGTAACCCGGCATCACATGCTGAATACGCTCTCCCTTGATGGTCAGAGCGGAAGTTACGGGTACGATCCGGTCAGGATGCGTGATCGTGTTCGTCGCCCATGTGGTGTTGGCTTTGAGTGTTTCGACGTGAGCCGTGTGAGCCGCTGTGCCGATCCCGTCGAGTATGATCGTGAGCGGCTGCCCGGCGGAACTGGCGTTCACCAGCTTCATGCAGACCTTCTTTGACTCGGACGACCCTGTAACTGAATAGAAGAACCGGTCGCCGGCCCCCGAAAGAGAAGAAGTCAGCGTGCGATCGCCCAGACACGAAGCGAACATTACTTGGGCGTAGTAACTGGGTGACCCGTAGCTGTTGAGCGCGTCGTAGCCGATCAGATCGGAGCTCCACTGCATACCGCCTGGATTCACGTTCACGAACAACGGGGCGTACGCAGCCATCACCACCAGGTCGCTATTCCGTTCCAGGCCGGTCATAAACGCGGCATCGCCAAGCGCGGCGCCGAAATTCGGCGTCGGAGACCCTTCCCTCGTCGCCCATTCACCGACGAAGATCTTCGGGCCGCGGCGGCCGGCATCGTCGTAGTGTCGTGCTTCCTCAAACATCCCCTGCTCCCTTTTGTAATAGTGGTCATCGATGATATCGGGAGTGACGCCCTTGACGGGCATAGTGGCGATCACTTGAATGCCAGGATGCTTCGCCTTGATAGCCGTGAAAAACTGAGCGAACCGGCCGTCGTATGTTTTGGCTCTGTCGAACGAATCTTCGTTGCCGATTTCGAGGTAGCGCAAAGCGAACGGAGCGGGATGGCCATCGCGGGCACGCAAGGCACCCCATTTTGTTTCCGTTCCTCCGGTTACGTATTCCAGTTCGTCCAGCGCTTCCTGTACGTAGGGGCCGAGGTCCGGACCGGGCTTCACCACCTGTCCGCCTAAGGAGTAACCGGCGAAGACGGCGAGGACAGGCTCCATGCGCAGGTCCTCGCACCACTCCAGAAACTCCAGCAATCCCATGCCATCGGTGGAGTGGTAGCCCCACGTGCTTGGGTGTGTCGGACGGTCGACGAGTGGCCCGATGGTCTTTCTCCAGTCGAAATGATCTTGAATACGCTCTCCCTCTACGTAGTTGCCTCCGGGGAAGCGCAGGAACGCGGGATGCATCGCGGCCAGCTTTTCCATGATATCCGTGCGGTTCCCGTTTCGGCGGCCATGGTAAGTGGGCGGAAAGAGGGAGACTAATTGGAGCCACAGGGTCGCAGGCCGGTCGATCGTAAGTTCGAGGTGGTTCTCGGAACTCGGTGCTCCGCCCCCGGAGTGCATTTCGAAGTTGTACTCCTTCCAGGCCGTGCCGGTGACCGAAGCGAAGGTGCTGGCCAGGACCTGGCCGGACTGGTTCGATACAAGCGCAATCCTCAGCGGCAACGGGCCTGCCGAACTACTCTTCGCGAAGAGAGAACCGGCATAGCGCGTGTTCGGCCGCACGGCGATTCCCCAGTAACCCTCGTTGAGAAGACCGGCCGGGCTGTTCTCATCGGCTTTCGCGACCTCGAGTTTCGCACTGTGTTTGAGAGCGGCAGAAGGCCCTACGCTGTCATCGATTGACACCTTCGCCGACGCATGGCCCTTTTCGACCAGAAACCAGTTTAGTATTCCCGTCCAGTCGGAACGGAAAGTGCGGTTGCGGACCAGTTCTCCATATAACCCGCCGTCGTACGAGTAGTTGATCTCTTCCGTCATCAGCCCGTACAGCGTCGGACTGACGACAGCTTTCGGCCTGTTAATCTCAACGTTGAGTGCCGCCGGCGACTGTCCATAGAGGGCTGAAGCCGCTAAAGCGACAACCAGCGAAGCGGCTAAGGCTCCGGGGAAGCGATAGTGCATGATGTCCTTTCAAATGCGTTCGGGTGTGCGGCTTCCCGATGCTGCTGAGATTACCGCACAATGCCGGGCGGCGCACTCGCATCGAAAACGCGATTGCCACCTTCGGTGGGAAGCGCGCGAGTGGCGCCGATACAAAACACTCAGGGGTGATGCCGCCCGGGAAGACGCACGAGCGGTGGCGGGGGTTCCTCTGCCGCCAGGTTCTTCACCTTTTCGAACTCGGCCCGGGCCTCTCGGTCGCGGCCCAACGAACTCCACAGCCGGCCCAAACGGTAATGCGCGTCAGGCTTGGAAGGGTCCATCCGGATCGCCTCGCGAAAACGGCGGGCAGCCTCGCCGGAATCGTTCCGTTCGGCCAGAAGGATGCCGAGGTCCAGGTGGGCGATCCGAACGTTCGAATCCGATGCCAGCGCCTGTCGCAAATGGGCCTCCGCCTGCTTCGCCCGGTTCACGTGCATTTCCGCGTCGCCGAGGTATGCCAAGGCCTGTGCGTGCTGTGGCACGCTCGCCAGTTCTGCTTCGAACTCGCGGCAAGCCTCTTCATAGCGCCGCTGTTTCCAGTAAAGATAGCCCAGGCCAAAATGAGCGTCGGGCGGAGCAGGCGATGTCTTCACTGCAGCCTCGAATTCCGCGGTGGCCGCCGCCTCCCGGTTGGAGGCATCCAACACCTCTCCCAAAAGGACGTGAACCGGTGCGGAATCCGGGTTCTTCGAAAGCAGAAACTGGAATTCAGCTAATGCCTCCGCGAATTGGTCCGACGCCAAATAACTCTGAGCCAGGGTGTACCGGAGTTCCAGGTTGTCAGGCTGGGCCTTGGAGGCCACTTTCAATTGCGCCGCAGCGTCCGCATAACGCTTGCACCCGTAGTAGCTCATTCCGAGCAGGGCGCGCGCCTGGAAGCTGCCGCCATCGGCCCGCGCCGCTTCTTCAAACGCAGTGGCCGCCTCGGGAAGCCGCTTGGATTTGAAGTAAGCGAGCCCCAGGTTGAGATAGAGTCCGGGCAAACGGGAATCGAGGCGGAGGGCCGCTTTGTAATGTTGGATCGCAGGCTCGTACTTGCCTTCCCGGGCAAGAGCCGTGCCGCGCGCCGCTTCGGCAACGGCTTCCGGAACCGCCGCCCACAGCGGCCACGCGGCCAGAACGAGAGCGAAGACCCGAATGGAACCCGTGACCATAGCCGATTTCTACCAAAGGCCCCGGGATCGTGTCAACGCGGGCGCCTATCCTAAGAATACGGCGCTTCCGGCTATTTAGTGGCCTCAGGGGCCAGGTCGAGACCGCCACAGTGGAAGTAGATGGCATGGACAAAGTTCTGCCGGTTGCGGAACCCCCGCGCCGTGTACTTCACCCATTGAATTTTGGCATTGATCGATTCGCTACTCGCGTTCGTGATGCGGTGCCGGAGATACGTAATGATGTTCTCGAAGCGTCGCTTGAGCATTCGTGCCACTTCGATCATCGGTTTCAGTCGACTCCGTACCGCCCACCCGTGCCACCAGCGGAAATGCTTCCTCGCCGGCCGTTCGTAGATGTAATCGTATAGCGCCATGGCGGTCTCCTTCAGCGCCCAGGCACGTGCCGTTTTCAATTCGCTGTTTCGCAGTCCGGCGAATTCCTTGCGGTCCTCCGGTTCCATCTTTGCTGGGTTCCGCAGCCAGTCATAGCGTGTCCCGGCCAAGCGGTCATCTCCGGCAGCCTTCAAGCTTTTGTGTTCTTTCCGTCGCACCTTGTCCACGGCATCGCCCAGATGTTTGGCGACATGGAACTTGTCGAACACGATCTTGCCGTCCGCTTCAGGCATGTGCTCCCGCACCGAGGCGATGTATGGGTCCCACATGTCCATCGCCACGGCTCGAATACCGCTGATTTGCTCAGCCGTCAGCGTTTCCCAAAACCCGTCCAAGCTGCTCTGCTTCCGATCTTCGGCCACGTACAGCACGCGCCCTCGGATCAGATCATTCACCAGAGTCAGGTAGCTGTGTCCTTTCCGAAACGCCTTCTCATCCACGCCGATTTCGCTCACCAGTTCCGCTTGGCGCCGCCCCAAACCACGTTGCACCGCACGTTCCATGATGCCGTGGATCTCATCCCAACTCAGTTGCAATAATCCGGCGACGGCCTTCTGGCTCGCCGCCTTCAACCACTCGATCGCCAGCGCCTCGAACAGCGCCGTAAAGCGACTCGACGGTTCCGCCCAGGGAAGCTTGACTACCTTGACACCGTGCTCACGACATTCGGCGCGCGGCGGCTCGGCGTGCAGGATCGTCTGGTATTGGCAAGTGTCCAGATGCCGCCAGCGCCTCTCCGGCTGGTGATCGTAGAGCTTGCAACTCGCGCCACATTCCGGACAGGGCCAGTCGATCATCTCGTGGTGCCGCAGATAAACATGGATCTCGCCAGCCTCCAACTTCAGGTCCACCGAGTCCACAAACCAGGGAGCCTCGATCCCGAGAATGCGCCGATAGAGTTCGTGATCCTGCATCGACGGCATTGTCGCATGGAGCCGACCGGCGGCATCAACCCACTACGATCCCGGAATTCCTAAGAATACTCAGCTGAACTTCCGAGAGTTACCCCTGCCTGATGCCTGCCCGCTCCCTTACAGTCGCGGCTCTGTTGCATTGCATCAATCGTACAGAGCCGCGACGCTAGCCGCACTACGCTAGAACTGCATCTTCCCGCCAAACTGGAAGACGCGCTGGGTGTAGGTACCGGTGAGTTGTCCAAAGTTGGCGGCGGTCACGCTCGTGCTGAGACCGTTGAACTGGGTATGGTTAAAGGTATTGAAGGTCTCCACCCGGAACTCGAACCGGGCGTGTTCCTTGATTTGAAACGCTTTGAACATCGCTACGTTCCAGTTGTTGCGTCCGGGAGTGACGACGTCGTTCCTGGCCGCCGATCCCCACTGCAGCGGGCCCGGCTGCGCGAAAGACGAGGGACTGAACCACTGGAACCGGGTCCCTGGATATGTGACGGGCGCGACTACGTTGGCCCGGTTGGTGGTACCGCCGCCGTACCCGAGGTTGTCGGGGCCGGCACCGATGCTAACGGGGCTCCCGGATTCGAAGAGGGCGATGCCCGAGAGTTCCCATCCGCCCGCCAGCGCCTTGGCGGCCCGGTTGGCCGAGTCGCGGAAGAACGGGAATCTGTAGATAAAGCTGGTGACCGACATCTGCCGTCTGTCAAAACCCGCCGGACCGTAGTCCCAACGGGCGTTGAATGGGTTGCTCACGTTGGAGAAGATCTCGCCGTCGATAATGTCGAAGGCGTGCGACCACGTGTATGCAGTGTTGAACGTCAGGTTCTTCCACGCCGTGGCCCGCACCGCGACCTGCAACGAATTGTAGTTGGAGTTCGCCGACATTTCCATGGGGGCGATGCTTGACCAGCCCAGATATTGCCGGTAGAGATTGGGATTCAAGGCAGCCCCCGTGTAACCGCAAGTGCCGCCGCAAACGCCCAGGCGGTTTGGATCGTTCTGCGCCAGGGTATTGATGTTGATACCTTCCGACTGGTGATAATTCGAGTTGCCTACATAGGTCACCGTCAAGACAGAGTTTTCTCGCAACTGCTGCTGGATGCCTATGCTCCACTGAGCCGAGGTAGGTACCTTGTAAAGCTGGTCTACCGTCGTCATAGTCGCGGGAAAGTACGGCACCGATGCGGTGAGTCCGCTGGTGTAGCTCGTCGCGGGATTGCCGAGGTAGACATTCGTCGGGGCGGAGGTATAGGCAAACGGAGTGTTGCTTTGGCCCATGTTGTACTCTTCGTTGCCTCCGATGCGTTCATAGAAGATCCCGCCTCCAGCGCGCAGAACGGTCCTCTGGCGTCCGGTCAAATCATACGCAAACCCGATGCGCGGGGCAAACGTGTCCCAGTGGTTATCCACCAGGCTCTTCGGAATCCCGTTCCGTCCGGCTATGCCTACTCCATTCATGTAGAACCTTACACTGGAGAGAGGAATGCCGGAAACCGTGGTGAAGCCAGGACCGTTCGGGTCCAGAGCGCCGCTCGCCAGGAAGGTCGGCGCCTGCTTGGGGTCGTAAAGGTTCGGATAGAAGTTGGACGCCGTACCTTCGGAGTCGTAGGCATGGGGAATGCCTTCCCAACGGATGCCCAGATTCAGCGTCAACCGGTTGCTGATCCGCCAGTCGTCCATAGCGTAGAGATTGTAGTTGTCGGTGTTGATGTGGACGAAATCCACGCTGGCTGGTTCGCTGTACGCAGAAGCGAAACCCATCAGGAAGTCCGCCATCCCGTTGCCCGTGGCCGATCCGCTGAAAGTGAATTGCCCGCCTGCGTTTAGCTGGAACTGCTGCCATTTATGGGTATGCATCCAGGATCCGCCAAACTTCATGTTGTGTTTGCCGTGATTCCAGAGGATATCGTCCTTCCCCTGCCAGCTCCGCCAGGTGTTATACCAAGGCCACCACCCCGGGGAGTAACTGATGTTATAGGGAGATCCGATGCTGACCCCGGGCAGCTTGTTGTCTTTGTTTGCCTGGAAGAAGTTCGACACGGTATATCCGGTCGGTTTCTGATAGAGGCCTACATCGGTGATGTTGAGGTCATTGCCGTTGAAATTGAACGCCGCCTCATTCAGCAGGGTTGGGCTGATGGTATAAGTGGCGTGCACGACTCCGGCCCAGGAGGGAACGGCCATAATCGAACCAGCCGTCGCATACGTGCCGCCGGCCCATAGCGGGGGGGCTTGCTGCTGACTGCCGTTGTCATAGATCAGGGAGCCCATGAGGTTCAATTTGCTATTGACTTGTTGATCGACCCGGAAGGTTTCCTCGCGGTAGAAAGTCAACTGATTGACCACCGCGTAGTACTGATTATTGGCAGCGTTGGCCGCGGGGAAAAGTCCGGCCTTCAGCAGCGCGGTGGCGTTGGGATCGAGCAGACCGCTCGGAATTACGTTGTTTGGGATAATCCCGCCGGGGCTGAGCCCGAATTGAGCCAGTTTGGCGACCTCGGCCGGGTCCGTGGTAACCGGCACCTTGAGTTGCCCGCAACTACCGCCTGTGCAACCGTTGGATGGCAAGAGGTAACTGAAGTCTCCGCCCCTGGCGGCAGTGGGCACCGAGGACGCATTGATTGCGTTCCCGTTTACCTCCCTGCGCCATTCCTGGTTGTAGAAGAAGAAGGTCTTCCTCGGATGGCCGATCGGGACCGGGCCGCCCAGGTTGAACCCGAACGTATTGTAACGGAGTTCCGGTTTGGGCTGGCCATTCAAATTCGAGAAGAAGGTGTTTGCGTCGAAAGCGTTGTTGCGGACGTACTCCCAGGCAGCGCCGTGGTAGTCCTTCGTGCCGCTCTTGGTGACCATGGTGATCATGCCGCCTGAGGACTGGCCCAAGTCAGCCGCGAAGTTGCTGGTCTCGACCTTAAATTCCTGAAGGGCATCCTGGGACGGGGAGACGATGAGAATGCCGCCACCGCCCCGGTCATAGGCCTCTCCGCCATTGATCAGCCAGTTGTTGTGGTCCGACCGCTGGCCGTTGAACTCGATAGACCGGTTTTGGGTTTGCGCCATCGGAGTATCGAAATCCGGGATGCCGGCGGAAGCGCCGGGCACCAGAGCTGTAAGCTGGATGACGTTGCGGCCGTTGGTAGCCAGATCCGAGACTTGGGCCGCGGTAATGGTCTGGCTGACTTCATTGGTATCCGCCTGAACCTGAACCGCGTTGGCTTCGACGGTAATACTCTCTTGGGCCTGACCGACCTGAAGCGCCGCGTCGACCCTGACGGTGTCATTCACGTTGAGAGTTATGCCGGTTAGTTCGTGCGCTTTGAATCCTGGCGCCTCCATCCGGACGCTGTAGCGTCCGGTCGCGAGTGCGCTGGCGGCATAGCTGCCGGTGGCATTGGTTGTTGTGGAACGTACGAGGCCGGTTCCCATGTTCGTGATGGCAATCTTGGCGTCCGGGACGGCGGCGCCACTCGGGTCAGTCACCGTGCCTACAATGCTGGCGGTTTCCTGACCGTATGCTATGGAACTGAGCAGCGCGAGTCCGAGCACCAATATCAAGCCGCCGGGCACTCGTCGCGGAATGTGCGGATTTCGCTTCCCCGTGTGCATGTTTACCTCCTCACCAACCCGTTCGGGTTCGTTATCATTTGGCAGACCGGTGGTGGTCTTCGCTGGAGGGTATGCGCGTTTGGGTCGGGTGTGAAGGCTGTTACGGCACCATACACTCTTTGTCGTGTCAATTGAAGGTTTTGCAAGCGGTTACAGCACGCGGCAAAATATGTATAGCACATAATGTTTTCTGTGTTAGCATTGCAATGAACCGCACGGGCAATGTCTCGCAAACCTGACCTGCAAGTTCCGACGCCTCGCCTGCCGCCGGAGAAAGCAGAAGGGGTATTGGCAGAGCTGGAGCGTGTGCTCGCCAGCCCCCATTTCCGAGGGAGCCGCCGCTGCCAGAGTCTGCTTCGGCACATCACCGAGCAGACGGTTGCCGGCCACGTCGATGCTCTCAAGGAAAGATCTCTCGGGGTGGAGGTATTTGGCCGTTCCGCGGATTACGACACCAGCCAGGATCCGGTGGTCCGCGCCAGCGCCGCGGAGATCCGCAAGAAACTTGCTCAGTATTACCAGGAATCCGGACACGAGCCCCTAATCCGCATCGAATTGCCTTCCGGCTCCTATCTGGCCGAATTCCATTTCACCGAGGAAAAAGCGGCAGCGCCGGTCCCCGTGGCCAAGCTCCGCAATCATAAGGTGGTCGAGATCTGCGCCGCGGGCACAGCCGTTTTGCTGATCGTGGCGGCAATCCTGGCAGCGCCCAATTGGCATCGCTCCGACCTCGACGATTTGTGGGGTCCGGTGCTGAAGACGCCCGGGACGGTCCTGGTCTGTGTCGGCCTTCAGGCCGCCTATAATTGGCGGTCGGCACAGGCGCAGGACGAGGTTCAGGGCATTATTCAGCCCCCCGCACGCGCCGGGGCGGCACACCGCACGATCCCGGAAGAGGACCTGGTTCTGCTCCGCGACCGCTACGTGGCGCTCGATGATGCGCTCTGCCTGGTCCGCCTGACTTCGCTGCTCGAAGAGCACCATAAGCCGTACCGCATCCGCGCCGAACGGTCCACATCTTTTGCGGACCTGCGGGATACGCCGGCCGTGCTGATCGGCGCCTTCGACAACCCATGGACGCTCCGCACCGGAGGCCAGCTACGCTTCACGTTCACCAAAGACAGCGAGCATGATGTCGGGATGGTGCACGACAGCCGGAATCCCGGGAATTCCGAATGGAAGCTCACCAGATACTGGCCAAACTGGGACGTTCCGATGGATTATGCCATCGTAACGCGCATGGTCGATACCACTTCCGACCGCCCGGTCATCATCGCAGCAGGTCTGACGCAGTATGGCACAATTGGGGCGGGCGAGTTCCTGAGCAACGAGGAGTATTTCTCCGAAGCCGCCCGGCGGCTGCCGAAGGACTGGCCAAAGAAGAACCTGCAGATCGTCCTGAGCGTCCCGGTCGTGAACCGGACTTCCGGCCGGCCCCGCGTCCTGGCGACTCAAGTCTGGTGACGGAGACGGGCGCACCTGCCTGGGCGCGATCCCTCTTACGCCACCGCGAACTTCTTCCGGCGCTCGGCCAGCTCGTCCTGAATCTGTAGATTCAGTTTCCGGCCGATTGGATAACCGATCAGGCAGGCCACGACTACCAGGAACAGGATCGCCGGAAAGAGGCTGATGGTCATTCGAATGCCCCGTAGCGCTCCGATGGTCTGGACGGCGTTGGCTCGATAGCCAAATGCGGAAAGCAGCCATCCGGCGGCCGCCCCGCCCACGCTCAGCCCGGTCTTGAGGCCGAACAGGATGGTGGCATAGATGACGCCCGTGGCGCGGCGGCCGGTCTTCCACTCGGAGTAGTCCGCTACGTCCGCGAACATCGCCCACACCAGCGGGATGGTCGGCGCGTACGTGAGCGTGCGCAGCCACTCCAGCACAAACATGGTACCGATCGATTCCGAAGGGACAAGCACGAACAGCGCCATAAACACGGTGGTGAGGCTGAAACCGGCCAGACCGACCGCCTTCTTCCCGAAGCGCGCGCAAAGGGCGGTAGAGAACACCACCCCGACGACGGTGACGAGCTGGGCGGAAATATTCAAAAGGCTGAAGCCCACCGAGGCGACATTACTCCGGTTGGCATCCACGATCAGGCCGAATGTGTTCAAGAGGCTGTACCACGGGCCGGCATGGGCTCCGCCATGGGCCGCGGCCGTCAGGCCCAACCCTTGCAGAGCGTCGAAGAGCCTGCCGGGGCTGACGTAATACTGGAAATAGTAAACGAGCGTTCCCCCGCGCATAGCCAGAACCGCGAAGTGCGCCAGCGTGAGTACGAACATGGCCTTCCACGGACGGTTGCCCAACAGCGAGCGGAAATCTTCCCGCGGGGCGGATTTTTGGCTGGGATCCGGCTGAATCCGCTCCTTCGTGCTCACGAACGTAATGCAGTACAGACAGGTGCAGACCACGGCCCATAGCCCGATCGTCAACTGCCATCCTTTGGCGTTATCGCCCTGCCCGAACTTGGCCACCAGCGGCAGCGTGAAGCCGCCGACGATCAATTGCGCGATCACGGCGGACACGAAGCGGTAGGAAGAAAGGCTGGTGCGCTCATTGACGTCGCCGGTCATCACGCCGGTCATGGCGGAATAGGGTGTATTGTTGGCCGAGTACAGCGTCATGAGCAGGATGTTGGTGAAACAGGCCCAAAGCAGGTTTCCCTGGGCGCCCCAGCCGGGGTTGGTATAGGCCAGAACCATGGCGATGCCGAACGGCACGGCAGTCCACAGAACCCAGGGACGAAACTTGCCCCACCGGGTCTGCGTCCGGTCGGCGATCACCCCCATCATGGGATCGAAAACGGCATCCCAGAGCCTTCCCGCCAGCAGCAGGCTGCCCGCGGCGGCGGCCGCGACCCCCATCGTATCGGTGTAGAAACTGAGCTGGAACAGAATCATCGTCTGAAAGACGAAGTTGGCCGCGCCGTCTCCCAGGCTGTAGCCCGCTTTCTCGACAAACGACAGCTTCTGCGCTTTTGCTGGCATATAGGTCCCCGTCAACGTACGGTGAGAATCACGGTTTGGAGATCCGCGTCGCGGGACGAATTTCCGATCATGATTTCGAACTCGCCCGGCTCCACCACGCGCTCCATCCGGATGTCATAAAAGGCAAGGTGCTCCGGCCCGATCTCGAACTCCACGGCCGCGGTTTCACCGGGCTCCAGGAACACGCGCCGGAATCCCTTCAGTTCCTTCACCGGCCGCGTGACGGAACTGAACCGGTCGCGGATGTACATCTGCACGACTTCGCTGCCGGCGCGCGCGCCCGTGTTGGTGATGCGGGCGCTGACATGGGTGGCCTCGTCCGCCCAGATGGATTCCTTCGCGAGCAGCACGTCGCAGATTTCGAAAGACGTGTAGCTCAGGCCGTAGCCGAACGGGAACAGCGGCGAGATGTCGTCGAAGAGGTAGCCCCGCCGGGCCGTGGGCTTGTAATTGTAGAACGCCGGCAGATGGCCGGCCGAGCGCGGAAAGGTGATGGGCAGCTTGCCGCCGGGATTGAAGTCTCCGAACAGAACGTCGGCTACCGCGCGGCCGGTCTCCTGCCCCAGGTACCAACACTCGAAGATCACGGGTACCTTGCGCTGAAGAGACTCGATCGCCAGTGGCCGCCCGTTGAACAGAAAGACAATCACGGGCTTGCCGAGGGCCGTCATCGCGTCGACCAGCTCGTCCTGCCGGCCGACCAGATTCAGGCTGGCCCGGTCGCCGAGATGGTCGAACGACCAGGCCTCGCGGGAAGTCTGTTCGTTGCCGCCCAGTGCCAACACCACGACATCCGCCTGTTCGGCGATTTTGACCGCTTCGGCGATCTGGCGCCGGTCTTCCGCGGGATCGCTGAGCGCTACCGCGTCTTCGTTCCAGGATCCTCCGACGGTGATCTTGCAGCCTTCGCTGTACAGCACCCGCACGCGCTCGCCCAGCCTGGCCTGAATGCCCTCCAGCACCGTGACGTTGTGCCTGGGGATGCTGCTATAGCCGCCGAGCAGCATTCGATGAGCGTTTGGACCGACCACCGCCACGCACTGGAGCGCGCCTGGATCGAGTGGCGCCAGGCCGCCCTGGTTCTTCAGCAGGGTGATGGTCTCGCGCGCGCCCCGCAGCGCCGGTTCGCGGTGCTCCTCGCACCCCACGATCCGCTCCGCCTCATCCGGGTCTACGTACGGATCGTCGAAAAGCCCCATGCGGAATTTCCACAGCAGCATGGGGGCAATGAGTTCGTCCAGTTGAGATTCCTGCAGCACCCTCCGGCGTACCAGATCGGGCAGGTGCAGGTAGCAGTCCGGTTCCGGGAGTTCGATATTTACCCCGGCAGCGACGGCCAGCGCGCAGGCGTCCTGCTTGTCTCTGGCGACCGCGTGGCCGCGCACTTCGGGGCGGCAGTGCAACTCCGAAATAGCGTAATAGTCGGAGACCACGAAGCCTTCGAACCCCCATTCTCCGCGCAGCACATCGCGCAGCAGCCAGCAGTTAATGTGCGAGGGCACGCCGTCGATCTCGTTGTAGGACGCCATGACGCCGATCGCGCCGGCCGCCTTGATGGCTGCTTCGAAAGGGTAGAGGAACGTCTCGCGCAGGGTTCGTTCACCGGCATTGGCGGGAGCGCAGTTGGTTCCCGACTCGGGCTCGCCGTGCGCCGCGAAGTGTTTGAGCGTGGCCATGATGCGCGATTTATCGCGAAAACTGCGGTCGCCCTGAAATCCCCGCACGGCCGCAATACCCATCCGGGAAATCAGGTATGGGTCCTCGCCGTAGGTTTCCTCGACGCGCCCCCAGCGCGGGTCGCGCGCCACGTCCAGCACCGGAGTCAGCGCCTGGTGGGCGCCCCGGGCGCGGGTCTCCCGAGCCGTCATCGCAAACAGTTGCTCGACCAGTTCCGGATCGAAGGTGGCGGCGAGACCGATCGGCTGGGGGAAGGCGGTACTGCCAAGGGCAGCGTGGCCGTGTAGGCACTCCTCGTGGAAAATCACGGGAATTCCCAGACGGGAATTTTCGATAAAGTATCCCTGAACGGCGTTGCCGAGTTCCGCCGTGGCCCGCGCGTCTTTACCTTGCCCGGCATCGCTGATCCGTCCGACCTGCCCGATGCCGTTCCCGTGCCCGAACGCGGCTTGAGCCTTATTGGCGTCAAAATTGCCCTCGGCGTCCACCAGGGTGTCAGCCTTCTTTTGCCAGACGCAAATCATCTGCGCGGCCTTCTCTTCCAGGGTCATGCGGGATAACAAGTCCCTGACTCGTGCGGCGGCGGGCAACGCGGGGTCCCGATAGGGAGGCCTGGTTTCGGCGGATTCCTCGCCCGTGGAGATATATGGCGTGGTCTTCATGAATTCCGTTAAAGCCTACGGGGGCCCGCCCGCGGCGAGCAAGGCCGCTACGGCACGGTACCGCTGCTTCCCTTAGCTATCAACGGCTTAAGCGGGGGGAACGGGACGTTTCAAAATAAGTAAGATACGTGGAGCAAAGCGGCGTATTCGGCTGAATCCGGGGAATTTGCATCCTCGGTGTGGAACCGGAGTGCTCTGATTTCGATCATCGCGATTTCGGAGACCAAATCCGGAATTCGCCGCTGCAATGCAACAAGCCCATCAGGTACCACATGCCGTCGTAATAGCGATAGCGGCCGGACGGAATCCCGGCGCTCCACAGTGCTTCGACGAATTTCGCCGCCCGCTCCCGGTCTGTTGCCGCGAGGCTCGCTACCGCGTTCGCGGCCACCAGCGCGGTCGAGTGCGTGCCGTCGAGCGGGTTGCCGTCCAGGGTAAACCGGTTGCCGTAGGTATCGATGCCCTTCGACTCGAAGAAGGCTTGAATCTTGTCGCTCAACTCACGTTCTCGCGGGTCGGCGGCCCACCAGGACCAGTCCACGGACCAGTTTGCCGCGGTACGCCAGGCATCCGCGCCAAAATTCGCGTTCTGGCCGCCGAAGCCGGTTACGGGAGTGCCGTCATAGTTGGCATAGTTCGGCGCAAGGGCGGTCACCGGGTGCGTCACCTTCTGGAAATAGTCGCGGCTCGCTTTCGCGGCATCCGCCCAAAACTGCCGGTCCGCCACCGGACCCCAACGTGCCCACAGTTCGTAAAACGCCGGCAGCTGATAGGACGGGTCGGTGTGATCGGGACGCCTGAGGTTCGGAGTGAAGCGGACCATCTTGTATTCGGGATGGAACTCCGGCCCTCCGGTCTCGACGCCCCGGTTTGTCGGGCCATCGATGATCTTGCGGTTCTTCATGTGGTCCAGCAGGCGATCGGCTTCGGCTCGGTAGTCGTAAATCCCCTTGCCGCCGCCCCATCGCCCCGCCGCGAAATACAGCGCCATGGCCCAGTATTCCTCACCATCCGGCGCCGGCGATTCGCTGTTGGGCGTGCCGTCCACCTTCATCGACCAGGAGAAAAACCCGTAAGAGGGATGAGCCGGTGAAGACTGATACATATACGTCATCGACCAGTTCCACAGCGCGTCGAACTCGGCTTTTTTGTTCATCTCGACCGCGATCATCATCCCGTACGACATGCCTTCGGAACGCACGTCCTTATTGTTGATATCGCTCAGGTACGCCAACGGCCCGTTTGCATTCCGCCCCACGGAGTAGTAAACCGTCTGGGAGTCCGGGTCGCCATGGAACAGTTGCCGGAACGCTGCGTCGATCTTCTGCGCGATCTCCTTTTGGGAGTGTCCGGCCTCCAGAAACAGGTTGCGGTAGCGATTTGTGGTCAACGCGCCATCCGTTTTGCGCTGCGGAGCGGATTGGGGCTGCGCAACCGCAGTGTCTATCCGGCAGATCAGCCCGAGGAGCAGCAGAAAGCAGGTTTTTCGCATAACTTCAAAGCCCCCACCAGATATAGAGGACCATCGGATCAGGTGGACGGTCCCAAGTCAAGCGGCCATTCCACCCGGAACCGGACGCGCGACCGGGACCCCGACGAGAGAGCGATTATCGGACTCGGAGGGCCGTTATTTCCGGAACGCAGTCTGCTAAAGTTTGAGGAACGCATTTTAAGCGCAAGGAGGCCCCGCCGTGAACGATCATCGGTTTTCGAGACGCTATTTCTTTTACGGCACGCTGTTGGCAGGAGCGGTCCCGCCGGGCGGCTTCGGCAGCACGCCGGCTCTTTCCGCGTTGGGCTACAAGTCGCCGAACGAGAAGCTCAATATCGCGGCGGTCGGAGTCGGCATTCGCGGTCCCGCGATTCTGATCGGAGCCGCCGCCACCGAGAATATCGTCGCACTCTGCGATGTGGACGAAGAGCGCTCCGCCCATGGCTTCGCGCAGTATCCCAACGCAAAAAAATACAAAGACTACCGCAAGATGTTCGACACCGAGCACAAAAGTATCGACGCGGTGATGGTCGCCACTCCCGATCACATACACACGCCGGTGGCTCTGCTCGCTATGCAGCACGGCAAGCACGTATATTGCGAGAAGCCGTTGGCCAGGACGGCATGGGAGGCGCAGTTACTGGCCGATGCGGCGGTGAAATACAAGGTCGCTACCCAGATGGGCAACCAGGGCTGGAACCACGAGGGCACCAAGACCGCTTGCGAAATCTTCTGGTCAGGCGAGATCGGCGAGGTCAGGGAACTGCATGCCTGGACCGGCGGCATCTACGGCGGCCAGCCGGACCTCCCGGCTACCGGACCCCAACCGGCGCCCGTGCCGCCGAGTCTCGATTGGGACCTTTGGCTGGGTTGTGCGGAACCGCGGCCCTTCAATCCGCTGATGACCAATCAGTGGCGCGCCTTCATCGACTTCTCCACGGGCGGATCGCTGGGAGACTGGCTGGTGCACAATGTGGGACCCGCGCACCTCGCGCTCGAACTCGACAAGGCCAGTCCGACCAGCGTCGAGTGCGTGTTCGTCGAAGGCAAGAACCAGTGGTTGTGGCCGCTGCGCGCGCACCTCGTCTTCGAGTTTCCGGCGCGCGGCAGCATGCCCCCGGTCACCGTGCATACGTATCAGAACATGCGGGGCGATTTCCAGAATCCTCCGGGCATGGCCGAAGGCGATCGCCTGTTCCCGCCGATGAACAACCTGGCCGAGAGGGGCCGCCCCTTCGTTCAGGGCGGCGATGGCATGATGCTGGTCAGCACCCAACTGACGCTGGATGGCAAGCCCATTGCGCAACCGGGTCGCGGCGCATTTCCCCCGCGCGGCGGTCGCGGACCGGGCGGCCGCGGCCTTCCTCCCGGCGCTTCACAAGATCCCAAAATGCGCGCTCCGGGGAACGGCGCCGTCTTCGTCGGATCGAAGGGCTATATGGCGACGACCTCCCGCGGCGAGGGCGTCTGGCTGCTTCCGGGATCGCGCTGGGCGGAGTACAAACTGCCTCCGCAGATGCTGCAGCGCGGCGTCAATCACCAGCAGGACTGGATTCGCGCAGCGAAAGGCGGCGCGCCGGGCGTTTCGGACTTCGCCGTTGCGTCGAAGTACATCGAGTGGCTCGCGTTGGGTGCGATCGCTCTGCGCGTCCCCGGAAAACTCGTGTGGGACGCAAACCGACGCCGTTTCAGCAACAGCGAGGAAGCCAACCGCCACCTCAAACCCTTCACCCGCAAAGGCTGGGAGATGAAGATATAGAAAGGAGCGAAAACACGATGAGAACGAGCATAATCGGAACGCTGCTGGGCGCAGTGTTCGCCTGTGCCATGCCGGTCTCGGCCGCACCCCCTATCCGTGTCATGCTGCTCGATGGAGAGCAGGGTGGCCCTTACCATGCCTGGCAGGAGACCACACCCTATCTGAAACGGATGCTGGAGGATGCGGGCATTTTCAAAGTCGACGTGGTCACCGCGCCGCCGCGTGATGGCGATTTCAGCGACTTCAAGCCGGATTGGAGCAAATACCAGGTCGTGGTTGCGAATTACGACGCGCCGGACGAACGCTGGCCCGACAGTTTGAAAGCTTCCTTCGTGCGGTACATCCAGAATGGCGGCGGTCTCGTCTCCGTCCACGCCGCCGATAATGCCTTCCCGAACTGGAAAGAGTACAACCTGATGATCGGCGTGGGCGGCTGGCGCGGCCGCAATGAAAAGTGGGGGCCGCATTTCTACTATCAGGACGGAAAGCTGGTTGCCGATCCCGCTCCGGGCGCCGCCGGAAGCCATGGCGCGCGCCAGCCTTATAAGATCGTCAATCGTGTGACCAATCACCCCGTGACCAGGGGCCTGCCCAGGGAGTGGATGCACGTCGGCGACGAGCTTTACGCCAACATGCGGGGACCGGGCGAGAACATGACCGTGCTCTCCACCGCGTGGTCGGATCCGGCGAACCGCGGCACCGGCCACGAAGAGCCGATCCTGATGGTGATTGCTTATGGCAAAGGGCGGATCTTTCACACCGTAATGGGCCACGACCTGGCCGCGCTCAACTGCGTCGGCTTCATCACGACCTACCAGCGCGGGACGGAATGGGCTGCCACCGGCAAGGTCACGCAGAAAGTCCCCCCCGACTTCCCGAAGGCAGACAAGACCAGCACGCGCGCGGAATACAACCCGCCGCCGGGTTGGACCTCGCCCGGCGGCGGACCCCGCCCGCGAGCGAAGTGATTTGAAATTTGCTTACGAATCGATGCTGATGGGCGGGCCCGGGGGCGTCTTCGCCGACTCGCCCGCCTGTCATCTCCGTAGCCGGGCTTTCACTGCTGGCGGCGCTTCAGAATCTCCTCCACCTGCTCTCGCGCCACCGGCAGCTTACCGACATTCTCCCGAAGCCAGCCTGTGAAATCCGCCTCGATCGGCGCGGACCAGGCAGCGTCGATCTGGCCTGCCGTGTACTTGCCCTCGCGCAGCCGCTGATGGCCAAACAAGTCGCGAAGGTGGGTGATCTCGGAATACTGCACGACCTGTTCGGCAAGCTGCGGCGGAATGAAAATGACACCCCCATCGCGGCCGAGCACCACATCGCCGGGCATCACCGTTGCCTTGCCGATGCGAATCGGAATGTTGATGCCGATCATGGTGGAATTCAGCCGGGCGCCGGAGGACAGAGTGCCGAAATGGTGCGACGGATCGTAATAACGGACGAAAGAAACGAAATCGTCCAGTTCATTCAGGCCGTTGATGTCGCGCACGGCGCCATCGTAGACGATTCCGTTGTGGCTCCTGGCGTAAATCGCGTTGCCCACGTTGTCGCCGATCGATGGTCCGTCCTGCTTCAAGCCGAAGTGGTCACAGACGTAAACATCGTCAGGCTGGAGCATGTCGACCGGCCACGCGTTCGTCCCTCCGATGCGCCCGTCCTTCCTGCCCTGTTCCTCGATCACTTTCTCGATGTCCGGCCGTCCGGGCAGCCATTGAGCCGTGAGCACGCGGCCCACCAGCACCTTTCCGGGATGGATGGATAACCAGCCGTCCTCGTATTGGTGGTTGAATCCGGCGGTCCGCAACTCGGCCCACGCCTCTTCGAGCGTCACCGATTTCATGCGTTTCAGGATGCCGTCCGGGACCTTTGGGCGGCCGTCCGTGAAGCGCTCGCCCTTCCAGGCGGGTGTGTACTGAATGAGCAGTTCCTTGGTCAGAATTCCGGGCTGTGCAAAGGCCGAAGCCGCGCACAGCGCCGCAACATAGAGCATAGATTGCCGCATCGTCATCCTCTCCTAGACGGCTCAAACCAGGGCGTGCCCGGCACCTGCGCTTTTCGAGCTGCGTCGTCGTTCATCTCCACGCCAATACCGGGCCGCTCCGGCAGTGTGATGAAGCCTTTCTGAATGATTTCGCCTTCCTTCACCCAATTGCGCCAGAGGTCGGGCGAATCTATCCAGTGCCATTCCTGGATCAGGAAGTTGGGAATCGCCGCGCATACCTGCGCGGTGGCCATCATGCCGATGGGCGACGTCACGGCGTGCGGGGCCACAGGCACGTAGTATGTGTGCGCCATGTCCGCGATCTTTCGCGCCTCGAGCAGGCCGCCGCATTTCTGAAAATCGGGCATGATGATATCGGCCGCGCGCTTCTCGAGAATCTCACGGAATCCCCAGCGCATATAAATGTTCTCGCCGCAGCAGATTGGCGTGCTGGTAGAGGCGCGCACTTCGCGCATCGCATCGATGTTCTCCGCGGGGACCGGCTCTTCAAGCCACATCAGCTTGAACGGCTCGAGTTCCCTGGCGACGCGTTTGCCGGTGGTCGCATCGTAGCGCGCGTGCATGTCCACCGCGAGGTCGATGTTCTTGGGATAGTTTTCGCGCGTGAACGCCACCTTCGCCACCATGTGGTCGATCTCGCCGTTCGACGCGGTCCAGTTCACGCGATCGAATCGCGCCGGGTCGCCCGCGTCGTCGATATCGATCTTGGCGGCCGTAAAGCCCATTTCCTGAATCTGCCGGATCCGCTCCCTGGAACGTTCATCGCCGGGGATCATCTCACGGGCGCCGGAATCGCAGTAGACACGCACCCGGTCGCGCACCTTGCCGCCGAGCAACTGGTACACCGGCACGCCCAAAGCTTTCCCGGCTATATCCCAGAGCGCGATTTCGACGCCGGTCAGGGCCGTCACATACTGGCCGGCCTGCGCGCCGGCGAAGACGCCCGACGTGCGGATGCGTTCGAAAGCCGCCTCGATGTTGAGCGGGTCCTGTCCGATGAGCAGGCGCGCGAAGGATCGGACCAGCGGAACGTTTCCCGTGGCGGCGTCGGTGGATTCGCCCTGGCCGACGATCCCCTGATCGGTGTACACGCGAACGTGCACCTGATAGCCGTGCACCCGCACTTCGGCCGTGCGGATGTCGATGATCTTCAATTTCGGGCGGCGATACTCGCTGACGGCCTGCTCGACAGCAGCGCGCAGCGGGGGCAGTCCCGCCATCCCCGCAAGCGACAGCAGGCCGCCCTTCAAGAGAGTCCTTCGATTCGATCCTTGCATCCATCCCTCCAGTCGGAAAAATTGTGCTTGTCAGCGCTTCTCGAACTCGTACAGGTCTGTGCCGATAGACGCATCTCATCCGGCGTGGCGCACGTGCCGGGCAATGCGATCGCCGGGTCCACCGAGAGCATCGCTTTTGCGAACATATCGTGCTTAATAACATACTGCTTGAGCGCCATGTAACCAAACTGCCATGGCCCGCTTCGGGTTCGTGACTCTCGCCTGGGAGCCGAAGGCCGCGAGCAATGGTGCCGGCATATTCTCAGACTATATACCTCAGCGCGATCCGCGTCCCGGTATCGCGCATCTCGCCGCGATGGTTCTGGCCGGGCGCTGCGAGCAGACGGTCCGGGGGCGGACGCTCACACTTGAGCATCCATTGGTCGTCCGGTTTACGCCTTTTGTCGGCATCTTCTGCCCTTCGTCAGCCGCATGGGTCGATCGGATTCGTTCCGACTTAGAGTACGGAGTGAAAGGAACAACCGATGGATCCACTGGTCAGCATCGAGCGAGTCACGAAGCGGTACGCATTCGATCACAGTTTCGTGACGGCGCTCGATGATGCATCGCTGCGCATCGAGCGCGGGGAGTTTCTGGCAATTGCGGGACCGAGCGGCAGCGGGAAGTCGACGCTGTTGAACCTGGTCGGGTGCATCGACAGCCCGTCGAGCGGGCGCATCGTACTGGACGGCGTAGATATTGCTGCGTTGCGGCCGGCCGCTGTCACGGCACTCCGGCGGGACAGAATCGGTTTCGTGTTTCAGACGTTCAACCTGATTCCTGTATTTACGGCGGCGGAGAACGTGGAATATCCTCTTCTGTTGCGGCACATGCCGGAAGGCGAGCGGCGCCGGCGGGTAGCCGAAGCCTTGGAGGGCGTCGGTTTGACGCACCGTGCCGGACATCGGCCGGACCTGCTTTCGGGTGGAGAGCGCCAACGCGTGGCGGTGGCGCGGGCGATCGTCCACCGGCCGGCGCTGGTGCTGGCCGACGAGCCCACCGCCAACCTGGATACGCACACGGCGCGGCAACTGATCGATCTGATGCGCGGCTTGAACCATCGGCTGGGACTGACATTTCTATTCTCCACGCACGACCGGCGGCTGCTCGACCGCTCCGGCAGGGTCGTGCGGCTGTGCGACGGCCGGGTGGTCGAGGATGCCGGGGAACGGGAGGAAAGCGATGCGCAAGTTTCTGCTGCTGGCTCTTAGGAATGTATTCCGCAACAAACGGCGCACGTCGATGACGCTGCTGGTTGCGGCGGGCGGCGTAGTCGGCCTGCTGTTGACGGGCGGTTTCTTCGCCTTCATGTTCCGCGGCTTGCGGGAATCCACGATCCACAACGGGCTGGGGCACCTGCAAGTATTCAGCGCCGACCATTTCCGGCGCGATGAGGCGCACGCGCTTGAAAACGGACTGGACGCTTACCGGCAGGTCGCGACCGCCGCCGCGGGCCTTCCGCACGTGCGGGGGGCGACGGCGCGAATCGAGTTCTACGGCATGATATCGAACGGATCGAAGTCGTCGGTGTTCATGGGAAGCGCGGTGGACCCGGCCAGGGAGAAAGCCATGGACTTCGTCCCGAACATCTCCGCGGGCCGGTATCTGGATAGCGGGAGCGCGAACGGGAACGAAGCGCTGATCGGCTCCGGGCTGGCCCGTTCCATGAACGTCAAGCCGGGCGACGGCCTGACGGTTCTTGCCATTACCGCGGACGGTGCCATGAACGGGATCGATATCGAGATCGCCGGCACCGTCAAGACCGGCTTCAAAGAGCTGGACGATCGCCTGCTGACCATCACCCTGCCCGCGGCGCAACGGTTGCTGCAGAGTAGCCGGGTCACGAACCTGGTGATCGGCCTGGACAAGACCGAAAACACGCAGGCGGTGTATGCCGGGCTCGTTCCGCTGCTGGCCAGGTCGCACCAGGAACTGGCGGTCCGCACCTGGGCCGACCTGGCCACCTATTACCAACAGGTGCACCTGATGATGAGCGGGATCTTCGTATTTCTCGGCGTAATCGTGTTCTTCATGGTGGTGATGTCGAGCGCGAACACCCTCATGATGGCGATGTTCGAGCGAACGCGCGAAATCGGCACCATGCTCGCGATGGGAACGCCGCGGAGCTGGGTGGTGGGGCTGTTCGTGACGGAGGCCGGGATTGCCGGCGCGCTCTCGGCGGGGCTGGGCGTAGCGGCGGGCAGCGCGATCGGAGCGCTGGTGAATCGCATGGGGATCGTTCTGCCGCCTCCTCCCGGCAATACGGCCGGCCTGCCGCTGCGGGTTTTGCACGAACCCTCCCTGATGGCGGGAGCGGCGGTGCTGGTGATGATCACGCTGCTGGCGGCATCCCTGGTGCCGGCGGTGCGCGCGTCGCGGTTGCGAATTGTGGAGGCATTGAGCCATGTGTAATCGGTTGTTGTTGCTGTTGGTGGGTGGAGCGATGGCTGCGCGGTCGGCATCCACTTCGGGCGTCGATGCACAGGCGCTGTTGCAGCGGTCCGACGTCTTGCGGAACGGCTCCGCCAGCTACGTGGTGCGGGTCAGAATCACGACCTACGAGAGCGGCAAAGCCGACGAAGAACATCTCTATGCGGTGTCGCAGAAGGGGTACGACAAGAGCCATGTGGAGTTTCTCAGCCCGCGTGAGAAGGGGCGCTTTCTGCTGATGCTCGGCGACGATATGTGGGTCTACCTGCCGGATACCAGCCGGCCCGTGCGCATTACTCCCCTCGAGCGGTTGACGGGCAATGCGTCGAATGGAGATGTGGCGCGGACGAATTACGCGTACGATTACGATGCCACTTATCTGCGCAGCGAGAAAAACGGCGGCGTGGAATGCCACGTACTGGAGCTGATCGCCCGGCGCAAAGGCTCCACCTATCACAGAATCGTCTACTGGGTGCGTGCGGGAGATGCGCGGCCGGTAAAGGCCGAGTTCTATCTCACGTCGGGAAAACAGATCAAATCGGCCACGTTCGACGAATACCGCGAAGAAAGCGGCCGGACGCGGCTGGTGCGGATGACCATCTACGACCAGATCCGGAAGAACTCGCACAGCGTGATCGATTACTCCCATTTCGAGCCGCGGGAATTGCCCGACAAATTGTTCCACCAGGGGCGCCTGGACCGGTTTTGAGGAGAATGCCGTGCGCGCGATGAGTCTGCTGATGCTGGCGGCGCTCTGCTGCGAAGGCGCGGACAACAGCGATATCCGCTATTCGGTCTCGGTCACCGATGAGGGCGGGTTCGCGGCCGCGCTCCGGGTGCCCGGCCCGGACACGAGCAATCTGCTGCTCGTGGAGCCCTCTTTCGCGTACAAATCCGGCGACCGGTGGCGATTTTCGACGAGCCTCGCCGGCCTCGCGCGAACCGGGGGTGACGCGAACCTGCTGGTGGAAGTGAGAGAGACTTATTTCGGCTTGACGGTGGGCGATGTGGACCTCACCCTGGGCAAACGCATACTGCGTTGGGGGACCGGCTACGCTTTCACGGCCACCGGAATTCTCGATCCGCCGCGCATGGCGACCGATCCTACGGACCGGTTGAGCCTGTACCAGGGCCGGGAGATGGCGCAGGCGGATTGGGTCGCGGGAAAGCAGGATTTCACGGTGGTGTGGGCCAGCGCGGGATTGCTGGACACGCACCACCCGGGAATGCACGAAACGGCCGCATTCCGATATAACGTTCTGGCGGCGGGATTCGATACATCGGTAATCGTGGCGCACGATCGCGGCGGCTCCAGTTTTGCCGGCGCGAATTTCACCCGAGTATTCGGAACCGCGGTGGAACTGCATGGCGAATTCGCATGGCGGGAAGGGGCGGCGGTGCTTTTCGGAGGCAAATACACCATGGCCTCCGGCTGGAACGCCATCGCGGAGTTCTACACGCCCCCGAACACGGCGTATTACCGCCCATCGGAGATGCCGGCGTCCGCCGGGCGGCAGCGCTATGGATTCCTACGGATCGGCAAAACGCGACTGCGCGAGCGGCCCGGATGGAAGGAATGGGATGTCACAGCATCGTTGGTGACCAACCTGGCGGATGGCAGCCGCATCCCGGTTTTCGATGCGGGGCGCCGTTTTGGGAATCATTTTTATGGCTACGCGCACGCGCAGGCGCCGGCCGGGAAGCGGGGCCGGTCGGAGTATGGGATGATTCCGTATTCCGCGCTGGTTTCGATTGGAGTTACATTTCAGTTGTGAAGCGAGTGGCAGCTAAATTCGATGGTTGTGAGGCAATGCGCCTGCGAGGCGTATTGCCGGTGGCCGGCTGGGTCTCGCTGGTGGCGGCTGGGGCGGCCACTCTCATCCTGACCGGCGTTGCCGGTGAGTTTCAAGCCGCCAAGGTGCTCAACAAGTTTTTCTTTTCGCTGGTCTACTCCTTCTCGATCGGGCTGCCGTCCGCGCTGATCATGCTGACCCTCGGGCGGCGCCGTCTGGCCGCGGGCCGAACCCTCAGGCTGCTTACGCGGATGGTTGTGCTGCTGGGCACCACCCTGGCCGGATGTCTGGTGGCCGGAATCCTGTTGGTGGTCCTGCGGCTGAGCTCGATTCATGAGTACTGGCAGCAGTTCCGGTCGACGTTCCTGTTCGCCGTGGTCATCACGCTGACCTTCGGCCTGAGCGCCAGCCTGTATCAGGAGGTGCAGGCACGATTGGAAACGGCTATGCTCGAAGTGCGCACGCGCCAGGTGGAAGAGGAACGCGCGCGCAAACTGGCGGCCGAGGCGCGGCTGGCCTCGCTCGAATCGCGCGTTCACCCTCATTTTCTGTTCAACACGCTGAACTCGATTGCGGCCCTGATTCCCAGGGATCCCCAGAGAGCCGAGGATATGATCGGCAAGCTGGCGTCGTTGCTGCGGTTTTCGCTGAACGCGCAGCAGGCGAGCCTGGTGCCGCTCCGGCAGGAGATGGAGATCGTCCGGGCATACCTGGAGATCGAGAAGGCGCGATTCGATACCCGTCTCCGCTATACCATCGAGATTGCCGAGGGGGCGGAGGAGTTCGGGGTGCCGCCGCTGGCCATCGAATCGCTGGTTGAAAACAGCATCAAGCACGTGATCGCGAAGCGGCCCGAGGGCGGCGAGATTCGCGTCGCCGCATCGACACGGGAGGGGCGACTGGAGATCGATGTCGGCGACACCGGGCCCGGTTTCGCGATGGATGCGGTCCCGCTGGGACACGGATTGGACAGCCTGTCGGGGAGGCTGGCCCTGCTGTTCGGGCCGGGCGCCGGCCTGAAAGCGGTACGCAACGGCAAATATGCCAGCGTATGCGTTACGCTGCCGCGGCGAGTATGAGCACGCCTGTGCGAGTGTACCTGGTGGACGACGAACCGCTCGCCATCGAGCGTCTGGAGCGCTTGCTGCGGGCCGTGCCAGGCGTCACGATTGCGGGGAGCAGCACCGATCCCGCCACGGCGGTGCAATTCCTGAATCGCGAGGCTGTGGACGTGGTGTTCCTCGACATCCAGATGCCGGGGATGAACGGATTTGACCTGTTGTCGCGGCTGGCCGACCAACCGTCCGTGATCTTTACCACGGCCTACGATCAGTACGCGCTGAAAGCCTTCGAGGTGAATTCGATCGACTACCTTCTGAAGCCGGTGGACCCGGAGCAATTGCAGCGCGCCCTGGGCAAGCTCGGGCGCTTTCGCGGCGGATCGAAGCCCGAGTGGCGGGCGTTGATCGAAGAGTTGGCCGGCCAACTGCGGCCGGCGCAGCCCGACTACCCGGAACGCATTGCGTCACGCGTGGGCGAGCGGACGTACCTTGTGGAGCTTGCTTCGGTGACGCACTTCTTTGCCAGAGACAAGCTCACCTACGCCGTGGCGGACGGACGCACTCACTCTGTAGATCACAGCATCGCGGAACTGGAGCGGAAACTCGACCCCCGGAGTTTCCTGCGCATCCATCGATCGGTGCTGTTGAACCTCAACTGGGTGGGGCAGGTTCATACGCGCTTCGGCGAGGTGACGGTCCGCCTGAAGGATGCGAAGGAGACTCATTTGCCGGTGGCGCGGGACCGCGCGCACACGCTGAAGGAGCGGCTGGATCTCTAGCCTATTAGCCTCTAGAGGTCTTACTCGGCGTCTTAGCGCCTCGGCGGTTAGAATCTAGCCCCGCCCCGCCTCCCCCGCCTTCTCCAGCACTTCCCGCGCCACTGCCGCCGTATTCGCGTGGATCGTGATCGTGTCTTCCACGCTCTGCGCGTACCCCCCGGCCAGCACCACCGCCACCGGAATCCTGCGCGACACCGCCGTCCGGATCACCAGCCGGTCGCGTTCCTTCAACCCCTCGAATGTCATCGCCAGCCCGCCCAGTTGATCTTCGTAATAGGGATCCGCGCCCGCCACGTACATCACCAGTTCCGGCTGGAACATGGTCAGTGCCGCGCGATACCCGTTGCCCAGCCGGTTCAGGTACTCCGCGTCTCCGATGCCGTCCGCCAGGTGAATGTCCATGCTGGATGGCGGTTTCACCGACGGGTAATTGTTGAACTGGTGAATCGAGAGCGTGAAGACCGAAGTGTCGCCCGCGAAAATTCCCGCCGTCCCGTTGCCGTGATGCACGTCGCAATCCACCACCATCGCCCGCCGGATCGCGCCGTCGCGCTGAAGCCGCCGCACCGCTACCGCGATGTCGTTGATCGCGCAAAATCCCTCCCCGTGCCCCGCGAATGCGTGATGAAAGCCGCCCCCCACGTTGAACCCGATGCGCTGTTCGAGCGCCAGCCGCGACGCCAGAATTGTCCCCCCCGCCGCCAGCCAGAAGGCTTCCACCATCTGCCGCGAGTACGGAACTTCGAGTTGCAGAATCTCCTGGTAGCTCAGGGTGCCGGTCCGCAGCTTCGTCACCCATTCCCGTTCGTGCACCAGCAGGATGTCCTCGTCCGAAGCTGGTTGCGGCTCGATGAAATCCTCCGCTGACGCGAACCGCGTGCGCACCAGCCGGTCTCGCAACCACCGGTATTTCTTAGAAGGAAAAACGTGAGCCCCAAGATGCAGGTCGTACAGCTCGTGGTAAACCAGCCGAAAGGGCAGCAAGCCGATCTCCCGTTACATACGCTCCGATTGCAGCGCCGTCACCACCGCGACATTGTATATGTCCTCCGCCGAGCATCCGCGCGAAAGATCGTTGGCCGGCTTCGCCAGCCCCTGCATGAACGGTCCGATCGCCATCGCCCCGCCCAGCCGCTCCACCAGTTTGTACCCGATATTGGCCGACGCCAGGTTCGGGAACACCAGCGTATTTGCCCGCCCCGCCACTTTCGATCCGGGCGCCTTGGCTCGCGCCACCACCATCGAAACCGCCGCGTCCGCCTGCAGTTCGCCGTCTACGTTCAGTTCCGGCGCCCTCGCCTGCACGATCCGGAGGGCTTCGGTAACCTTATCGACTTCCTGGTGCCTGCCGCTCCCCTTGGTCGAGAAACTCAGCAGCGCCACCACCGCCTCGGTGTTCATGAGGATGCGCGTGCTCTGGGCGGTCGCAATCGCGATATCCGCCAGTTGCGTGGCGGTAGGGTCGATCACCACCGCGCAATCGGCAAACGCCATCAGCCCGTTGTGCCCCAGAGTGCAGTCCGGCAGCGCCATGACGAACAGGCTCGATACCAGCCGCGCCCGCGGGTCCGGCCCCACCGCGTGCAGCGCCGCCCGCACCGTCTCCGCCGTGCTGTTGACCGCGCCGCCCACGCTTCCATCGGCGTCCCCGGCCCCCACCATCAGCGACGCGAAGTACAGCGGCTTCAACGCCATCTCCGCCGCTTCGATCTGCGTCACTCCCTTGGCCCGCCGCCGTTCGTAATAGAGGGCCGCATATTTCTGGAGGCGCAGCGACTTCGCCGGGTCGATGAACGTCACCCCCTCGGGCGCCCGGTTCGGCCTGGCTCCGATCAGCACCGGCTTCACGACTCCTTCGCTCGCCAGCCGTGCCGCCGCCTCGAGCACCCGCGGGTCGCTCCCCTCGGGAAAGACGATCGTCTTTTGCAGTTTTCGGGCCCGCTCGATGAGCCCCGCCATGAACTGTCGTGCCGATTCCGGAATCGCGGCCATGTGTCTGGAAACACTGAGTCTAGCAGGTTTGCCGCCGGTGGCGTTCCGGAATGTGGGAATCTGGGACTGTCGTGCTCCGCCGCCTTTTCGCCACCGCCAACCTCTATAGCCTCACCGTCATCCGAATCGTTCTGGGATTCGAGTTCTTCGTTCACGGCTGCCAGAAAATGCTCGGCTGGTTCGGAGGCGCGGGCTTCTATCGCACCATGGCCGCATTTACCGGCTCCGGTATACCGCCGGTGTTCGCTTTCCTGGCCATCTGCGCGGAATTCTTTGGAGGCATCGGCCTGCTGCTCGGATTCCTCGGCCGCGTCGCAGCATTCGGAATTCTGTGTAACATGGTGGTCGCGGTTGCCACCCGCCACTGGCAGAACGGCATGTTCATGAACTGGACGGGCCGCCAAAAAGGCGAAGGATTCGAGTACCACCTTCTGGCCATCGCCATCTGCCTCGCCATCCTTATCTCCGGTTCCGGCGCGCTTTCGATGGATCGACTGATCTCCCGCCGCGCGCCGCCCACCTAAAAAGACCGGGGGCGCTTGAAACGGTTTTCAAGCGCCCTCCTTCAGTCACCTGCCGACGTGCCGAAATCTATCCTGCCTTCTTCTTCGCCACAGCTTCCTTGTCTGTCATGCGTTCGACGTCGACCTGCTGGCGGCGCACTTTATCGCGCAGGGTCTCTACGTGATCCTTGCCCTCCTTCCGAATCACCACCTCCTCGACGACGTGGGCCGTCTTGCTGATTACCGGCTCTTCCGCCGTCTTGGTGACTTCAACGGTCTTATCCGCCCACTCCAGATTCCGGATGTAATCCGGGTCCGTGATGGCCCTGCGAATGACCTCCACATGTTCTTCGTGCAGGCTCACCTGCGCTTCGACTGGTTTCTCAGTGACAAAGCGGCGAATGCGAGTTGTCCCGTGTTCGACCAGCCGCTTGCCCACTCGGATCTGTTCCTCGGCCAGGGGTATTACTTCCTCGCCGGGGAATGCGCCAACTGCGGTCGTTACTGTTGCGAAACAATAACGCGCCTGTTTTGTGCTCGACCCTGGGCGGTCGAATTGTCGGCAACAGGGTTCTGGTCTCCGTAACCCTGCGCCGTGAGGCGATCCGGAGATACACCATCGGCGACCAGTTCAGCCATGACCGTGTTGGCTCTCTGTTGAGACAGCCGGAGATTCTGCTGGGTGCCGCCGACATTGTCTGTATAGCCGCTGATCTTCATGTGGACGTTCGGATTCGCTGAGAGAATCGACACAAGGTTGCGGAGTTGCTCCTGCGAGTCAGCGGTGGGCTTGTCCGATGCCGTGTTGAACCTGACGACGAGATTATTCGGGAGTTTGCTGACAGCGGTATTGCTCGTGTCGGTCGCCTCCCGGCTGGCTGTCCCCGTGGCCGCGTTAGGAATGACTTGCGCGGTCGTCGGCCTGTGGGCGCGAGTGCCGAGCCAAATTAGGGCTAAGGCAACCGCTCCCAGGGCAATCGCAGTCGGGATCCAACGTGAGGAGGACCTTTCGTGTCGCACCGTCTGCGCGACCACGGGGGTCGGGGCGGCTGTGGTTGTTGTCGCGCCAGGCCGGAGCACGTCAACCAGACTTGCTGGCAGGGCGCTCTGGATGGCGGGACGCTCCTGTTGCAGGGCATGTGCCAGGTCGGTAATGCCCAATCCATCCTTGCGCATCCACCTGCTCAGGAAACTGATCACCATGGGTGCCGCCATGCTGAGCATTGTGGACGTGGCCCCGGGCTGCAAGCCGCTTTCCCGGCTGATCGCCCGGGTGGCGCTATCCTCTGAGTTTCCAAACAGACTGGCAAGCACCCGCTTGCCTACGGAAAGTAAAGGTGAACCAGGTTTGGAAACTTCACTTGCGATTTGAGACCAGCTAAGGTCACCGGCGCTCGGGGCAAGGTCCATAATTCTGCGAAGCGTTCCCGGATCGCCAGACTTGCTGGCGAGAGCCCCGAGTATTGAAGTGACCGCCATTTTCAGGCAGCTCAAGACCGATTGCTGGGGCTGCCCCACCGCATTGGCAACTTCGCCGACGCTATGCTTATCAAGTGTATTGATTAGTCGAGAATAGAGGGGGTCCGGCATATACTCCCCATTTCCGCCCCCCCCAAAGGCTCCCATAGCGGGTCTAGCCTCCGTTCCCATTCTATGATGCACATTTAGGCGGAGCGCAGCCCGCGGGGATAACTCCGCCTTGCTTTTTCTTCCGGCTATCTTCGCCGCGCGATGTGTTGCAGGGCGATCGTTAACGCCGCCCCGCCCAGGGCCTTCACCACGTGCGGATGTTGCGCATAGAAACCGCTGACTTGATCAATGATAGAAGGGTCCTGGTTCTGCGCATGAGCGGCCGCCTGCTGCACCTGTTCCGGGGATACCTGGTTCGCCTGCTGGGGTGTCACGCTCTGTCCCTGGCCGGGACCGCTCGTCAGCCGGTTCAGTTCTGGAAGGCTGGCCAGCACCCCCGGACTGATGGCTCCGATCAGGCGATTGAGCAGCCCGGCTCGCTGGTCGGGGTTCGACTCTCGAAACAGGCTCGCGACCATCTCCGGAAAGCTGGGCGTCTGATCCGACCGGAATGCCTGCGCCAATCCATCGGCCATCACGTTGGACGGAGCTGCCTGGGCGACGCTTTTGTAATCCTCGTGCGGGTCCGCGGGAGCGGAGGCGGTGCCTCCGGCAGCTCCGGAATATCGATTGCAAATATCGGTAATGATGTCCTTCCAAGCCATAACTCACCCCGCTAACAGGGATGAGCCCGGTGGACACGGGTTCCATTTTTTGACGTTCACTTCCGGCGCAGCCGGCCGCTTGTAAACGTACGATCGCCCTTTTAATTACCCACAAGTTCCGCTCCCATAAGGAACCCGAGTTCAATGTCTGTGAGACGTGACAAGCCGCGCCACATAACCATGTTCCCGGGTGAGGAATCGCTTCGCCGCGCCAAATAGCCGCCTAACTGCGCAACTTTGGTGAGATATCGGAAGAGGACGGCAGCTCGACGCCGATTGCCCATGGGGTTTGGAATGAGACGATCGAGCAACCGCGTCTCGACTTTTGAGAACGCAACCAGCGGCGACGCATTCGGCGCCGCCCGATTCATCATCGTCATCCAGAAGATTCTCCAACTGAGAATACAGAAGACGGCGATCAGGTTGACAATTCTCTCCGCGGTTCGCAGCTTCGAGGCTTCGGCTCGGCATCCGGTTTTCAGGATCTTGTGGAACGTTTCGATGCGCCACCGCATCGCGTACCAGGTGAGCATGCCCACCGCCTCCTTACGGCTGTGGACCGGCAGGTTGGTTATCAACTTCCAATCGATCCTGTCCCGGCCGCGTGGCGTGGACCCTTCCTGAGCGTAGATCACGGTCAGCATAAGCGGCGGGTAGTCCTTCTGTTTGCCGATCGGCGGACATACCCGCAGCCGTTGATACTTCACCTTTACAGACGCTTGTGAAACCGTCCCCTTCGCGTCGCGAACTTCAACCTGATGAGTCGTCTTCACCTTGATCCGCCGCATCAGCCCGGCAATCGTGTGCTCACCATCGCCGGCCAGGCGATCCACGCAAGTGCGTACCAGGAACTTGGTGCCGCTTTGTTGGGCGGCACAGAACAGTTCGTAGATATCGCTCTCGCGATCTCCGATATGGATACACCGGGCTGGTTCACCCAACAGATCGGTCGACTGTCTGAGGTTCTCCAGCCAGCGCACACTCTCCTTGGCCTCAATGGGCATGCGCGTCGGGTTGACTTTCCGCTTCAGCGCGTTGGTCCCCTTGAATCTACTCCGCGTCCAAAACTTGATTGCCGCCAGCCCAAGCGGCAACCCTTCAGCGGTGACCGCCAGGCTGGAGTGCATCAGAATGCCACATAACGTGTGGAGGCGGGGCCGGCCCTCTTTGTCCTTCCTGCCACACGATTTATAAAGGATACCGATTGCTTCCTTCGACTCCCGCGTATAACTGAATTCCGTCGTGTCGTGCAGCACGAGAATGGGGCCGTCCGTCGCCTCGAAGCGCTCACGAGTCGCCTGAAAGTGCCCGGCCAGAATCGCGAGTTCATTCACCCGACCATTGGAAAGGAAACGGTAAGCCGCCTTGGTGTTCGTCCAATCCTGGCAAGCCAACGGAATGGTCTGGCCGAGGCTGGTTGCCAATTGCCCGACCAACTTCTGGAATCGCCGTCCGAGTCTAGGTTCACAGAACCGGCAGCCCGCCAGTTCCCTGTCGAGAGCCTCTGCCGCCCCGCTCGTGGCAGGAGTGCCGGGGCGTTCCAGAGACTCTTGGAACAATTCCACCCATCTCTGTTTTGGCACCCTATTGGTTCATTGTATCCCCCAAGAGATCCGGCAGCCAGAGCGAAACTTGTGGGTAATTAAAAGACGATCGCCGGGTACCGTCATCAACCCGCAACCGCTCTTGCCCTACGCGCCGATCCCGGCGGCTACTTGGATTGCTTTACTCAGTTCCCCTACTAAGGGGTACACACCGGCTGGTATGTTCCTGAGTAACTGATCGGCCTCCAGGGAACGTTTGAGCAGCGGCACGGTCTCGTCCCTATAGATCGCCTCGGCCTCCACGTAAGTGCACTTAGCCAGGAACTCCGCGTCGAGGCCGGCGCCCTCCGCCAGGGCCTTCTGGCCGTATTCCTTCGCGGCAGGGAAATCGCCTGTATATAGCGCGATCCTCCCCAGCCACAGAAACACTTCCGGGGTCGCAAAGTCCTTACTGGGCGTGAGTCCTTCAAAGAACCCTTTCGCGCCGGCGAGAATCTCCCCGCTGCCCTCCGTGGCAAGGGAGCCCGGCCGCCTTGGCTCCGGGCAATCCAGCACCGCGGAAACCAGCGCGCGCCAGATGTCGATCGCCTCCGGTCTCAGGCTGCTGATCTCCCGGCTCAGGCTGTCTCTACCGCCGCCTTCCGGACGAGAAACCATTTTGAGAATCTCGCCGCCCCAACCGCGCACTTCCGCGGCGAAGTTCGACCACCGCTTTTGATACCCGGGGGCGTTCAGCAGCGCGACTTTCGCATACAGGATCAGCGGCGACCATGGATCGTAAACGTTGCTCAAATCGCTGAGATAACTGTGCGCGCGATCGAATTCTCCGGCCATCGTATGCAGGATCGCCAGGTTGTACTTGTCCTGCGCGCAGTTCGTCCGAATTTCCGAGCCCTGCAGGCGGCCTATGAGATCGACAGCCCGCTCCAGGTCTCCGGCTTCGCCCCGCTCGAAATGCGCCGCGGCTTCCCACAGCAGAGCCCGATCCAGTAAGTAAGTGGGAGCGTCGTCCGAAAGCATGTGCCGCGCGTCGCGCAGGGTCGTTGCAATCTTCTCTAACTTGTCCATCGCATCCGGCTGGTCGCCGTTGAGGTACGGGCGAAGTTCCGGAATCGTGAAGTGGACGTCCGCCGCGGCATTCGCCGTGTCCACCCGGGAGTTCTCGTGCCCAAGCAGATAGAGCATCTTGTAGACCGCGCGGTCCGCCGTCCTCACGATGCTGTCGATCTGTTTGTCCTCGCTTTTCGCGACGACTGTCGAATAGGCGTCCGTTTCCGTGCGCGTGAGCGCGATCACGACCGCGTCGTCGTTCAGGAACGACGACCCGGAAAGTGTCGGCACCCCGACCTCGAACCACTTCCCCATCGCGGCGAAGAAACGCCCGATCGCGGATAAGTCGACCGCGCCGATCTTCACGCCCAGTTCCCTCACGGCATCGGTAAACTCGAACTGCTGCTGTTTCAGGTCCAGAAAGCCTTCGGGTTGGGAAGCCGGCAGCCCGGGAGGCATGGTGGCCTGGCGCAGCGTTTTGATCTCCGCTTTGCCCTCGATCGCCAGCACCCGTCGGACCTCCCGCTTGGGGGCCGGCGGGACAAACAGCAGCACGGGGTTGTAGGAGTCCTGCAGTTTCGGCTCCAGCGTCTGGTAGGCGGACAGGACGTAAGCCGAGACCTGCAGGTTGGTGCTATCTTCGAGCGGAATCACCCGCCACTGTTTCCGGATCCGAATGAATTTGGTGTGGTACGCCTTCTGCTTCCGCTTCGCCCACCGGATCAGCTTCAGTACCCAATAGAACGCGGCGATCAGCAAGCCGCCGATCAGTACGTCCAGCGTCCAGGCAATGCCGTTATCCGACAGGAACTGCCGGATCTTCGCCCATGCCGGCCGCCTGCCGGCCCGGCTGAGCAGATCCTGAGCCCGCCGCTCGAGCGCGGGCGTGCGGAACGGCCCCGTAATGGCGGTCACCGCGGCGATAGCCTCCGCGTCTTTGCCGAGATCGAGCAGCGCCGCGGCCTGGTCCAGGGCTCGCGCCTGCTGCGCGGCGTCCCGCTCCGCGGCCTGTTGCAGGGCTTGCGCCAGGCACGTCGCGGCGGCGCCATCCTTCGGGTTGTCCGCCAGGATGGCTTCGCAGATGGCCTTGGCGCGATCGGGTTCGCCTCCGTTCAAATAGGCGAGCGCTGCGGGTAAGGATCCGCTCTTGGCCGGCCCTCCCCCCGCTGGTGGCGCCGCGCCCTGCCCGAATCCGACAACGGCGGCGGCGAACAGAGCTACCTGCAACACGCACAGAGCCCGCATTTCCGGTCCTCCTCTCTGCCGTCAATAGGCGAAGCCGAAACCTGTGATGACGGTGTTCATATCGATCCAGTTCGGGGCCCTTGCGCCCCGTTTCCACGTAACCACGAAATTCGCGTGCTTGCCGCGGTCGAGCGCGAACAGCATACTCCCTTCGCCATAGAATCGCCACCCCTTGACGGCCCGCAGATCAAGCGAGCCGTCGCTTTCCTCATGCCCGACTAACTCCGGATCACCGAGATACTTCACCGTGGTATTGACGTCAAAGGTGATCGGGCCGAGTTCGTAAGTCTGCCGGATGCGCGGCCAGAAGCGCGCAATCGTATAAGTGGGCACCAGGATCGTGCCGGTTTTCGCGATGTTGCTGAATGTCTGCGCGATGACGGATTTGCCGGCTTCGAATCCGAAATAGATACCGATCGCATAGCCGAGGTTCGCGGGCGCCACTTCGTCGGTGCTCAGGTGTTTCGGCGCGGCGCGGCGGCGCCTCTGCATCTCGGTCGTTTTGGTGAAGCCGCGCAGGTACAGTTGCGATTCGGCGCCGGCCAGGACGTTCTTCTTCGAGATCTCGCGGTCGGTTTCCAGGGCCGCGCCCGGCCGTATGTCGAAGGCCTCCAGCAGCCATGGGTTCTTCGCCGGGTCGAACATCCTGAGATAGTACAGGCTGCCGCCCAACCGGATCGTGTCGGAAGAGCGCGGATTCGCCGATGCCGGTTCGTTCTGCGCGATATCCACGACGATGTCCGGCTGCACGTCCATCGGCCCGATATGCGTGAGCACCGGGTTGGCCTTGAGGTCGAGGTTCAGGCTGTACGGCGACCCCTGGGCCTTCTGGTAGCCGAATCTCAGGTACCATTTCGACGCATCCTTCGAACCCGGGACGGCGGCGAGTTCAATGGGCTTGTCGGGTTTCGTCTCTGCTTTCACCGTTTCCCCGAAGATATTCACCAGCCCTTCGACGCGCGCGCCCGTTTTGGCCTGGGTGAGCGTTTCCGAAAGCAGCGTGACCTTCGCCACCCCCGCGGTGGCCAGGCGGCGCGGGTCCGCCGGGCGCGGTTTACAGGTTTCCGAAGGCGTCGCCCGCTCTTCGTACAGGATCAGAATGCAGCTCTCGTGCGGAACGGCCTCGGGTCCTTTGAGCTCGATAAAACTCCTGTGCGCCGAGAGACCCGGCGCCAGGGCCACCGGAGAGCGCACCGTGAAGTCGCGTCCCCAATGAGCGCTGATCCTGTCCCGCTCGATCACCGCCTCGGGAATGGTCGAGAGCAGAACGGTGAGCGGCTTCGCGGACGCTTCCGCGCCCGGCATTTCCAATAACAGGTAATAGTTCACCCCCGGGTCGAGGTCCTTGTCGAACCGGATCAGGCGGTAGGCGTTGTCGTGCTCCGGCGTCTCGGAGACGGTCGCCGCGACCGCCAGGGCGGTGCCCTGTTGCCGCGGATCTTTGCTCCATTCCTTGGGCACCCGCCAGAGTGCCTTGAATTGCGGCGTGCCCGGCCAATCGCTGTTGCAGTGCAACAGAACGGTATTTTTCGCCAGGACGATTCCCGAGGCCGATTCACACGTCGGGGCGGCGGCGAATCCCGGCGGCGCCCACACGACGATCATCAGGAACAGCGCCCGCGCCGCGGTCATAAGTTGATGTAGATCGCCTGGTCGAGACCGCCCACCGTCTTTGCGTCGAGATCCAGGTCCTGCCGTGTGATCCCCGTTCCCGGAAACTCCGCGCGAAGACGGTTCAGCAGGTCCTGCTTGGCGCTGGCGCAAGGGACGCCCGATGGCCCCATCGCCAGGACCGCGCACAAGTCGTCCTCGTCGCGGATCAAGCCTACGGGCACTCCGGCCCACCCGGCGACCACGTCTTTCACTCTGGGCATCGGGTTATTCTCTCTCTTTTTCCGTTGGAAAAATAGTAAATAATGGCGCGAAATAGTACTAACTAGTCTCTATTCCGAGTTCCGCTCGAATTCCGCGTTGAACTCGCACCCCAGCAGCGCGATCAGCGCCAGCACGTACATCCACATCAGCAGCGCAATGATCGCCCCCACCGACCCGTACAGCACGTTGTAGTGCGCCATATGCTGCGTGTACCAGGCGAATACCGAAGTCGCGATCAACCACAGTGTCGTCGCCAGAATCGCCCCCGGCCACACGAACCGCCAGCGCTGTTGGCGGTAGGGACCGAAGTAATACAGGCTGGCCGTCACCATCACGGTGGTGGCGAACGCCGTTCCGTACCGCGCCACCCGGCTCAGCCATTGCAACGCCCCGGAAAGCGGATGCAGCATAGGGTCGAGTTTCATCCACTCGAAGACCGCCGTCTCCACCTGCCCGCCGAACACCACCAGCAGCGAGGCGCACAGCAACGGCACCGCCGCGCCCAGCACCAGTGCCATCGCCACCGCGCTCTGGTGCAGAAAGCTGCGGTTGCGGGGCACCCGGTACGCCGCCTGGAAACCTTCGATCAGGCTCTTGATTACGCCCGAAGCCGCCCACACCGAGATGATTCCCGCCGCCACCAGCAGCCCGATCGGCCGCGCGCCCGAAATCCGGAACTGCTGCACCACCAGTCCTTCCGAACCCGGCGGCACGATCTCGGAAAGCGCGCGCTCCATGATGTCGGAGACGAACCCCGCGTGCGACTGTACCAGGATCGCGGCCGAAGAGGCCAGCACTGGAAAGAACGAGAGCAGGGCGGAGTACGCCGCCCCTTTGGCGGTCCCGAAAACGCCGTCGTCGAGAGATGCCAGCGCGCTGCGCCGCAGAAGCCAGAAAAACGTTCGCGGCCGTATCCAGACCGTCCTGATTTGAGGCCCTTCTATGAAAGTCCCTCCTCGCGTGTCCGCCGGTCGTGCCGGCCGGCGATTCGAACGGCAAGTTCAGCCGGCGCCATTCCCCGGAATTCGCGCCAAAAACAGCCCATACCCGAATGATAGACCATGGCGTCCTCGAACCGGCCCGCGGCCGGGGTTGAATCTTTGACTCCGGCCCGTGATCTAATAAGGCCAGATGCGCGCTGCACTCGTGCTGTTCTGTGTATTCATTCCTTCGCTGCTGCCTGGGCAGGATTCCGACCCGGGCCGGCGGCTTTTTGAAAACCGCTGCTCCCGCTGCCATGGAGCCGATGGCAACGGCGGCGAACTGGGGCCGGCGATCACCCGCCGACTGGCCTCCCACGACGACCGGCAACTGGCCGATCTCATCCGCCAGGGTATCCCCGAGAGCGGTATGCCGCCCAGCCAGTTCAATGCCGCCGACCAGGCGCTGCTGACGCACTTCCTGCGGTCCATCCAGATCAATGGCTTCCGACGTCCGCTCGAGCGGCTGACCGTCCAGACCACCGATGGACGCACGCTCCAGGGCGATGTGCTCAACCGCGGCTTCAACGACGTCCAACTGCGCACCGCCGACCACCACATCCACCTGCTGCGCCGCTCAGGCGAGCGCTACCGCGAAGTCACATCCGGCACCGGATGGCCCGGCTATAACGGAGACCCCGGCGGCAACCGCTACACCACACTTTCCCAGATCACGCCCGCCAACGTGTCGCGCCTAGCGCCCAGTTGGATCTTTCCGCTGCCGAACGCGGGCCGCCTGGAGGTGACCCCGGTAGTGGTGGACGGCATCATGTACGTCACCAACACCAACGAGTGTTTCGCGCTCGACGCCGGCACCGGCCGCGAGGTCTGGCACTATCGCCGCGCTCCGACCCGCGGGTTTCCGCAGCAATCGGCCGGCATCAACCGCGGCGTGGCCGTGGCCGGCAACCGCGTGTTCATGGAGACCGATGACGCCCGCGTGATCGCCCTCGACCGCTCTACAGGCGAACTCCTCTGGGATACGGTCCTGGCGGACTGGCACCAGAACTATTTCGCCACCTCCGCGCCGTTGGTGGCGGGCGGACTGGTGGTGGCGGGCGTCGGAGGCGGCGAGCACGGGGCGCGCGGCTTCGTGGCGGCTTTCGACCAGGCCACCGGCAAGGAGGCCTGGCGCTTCTGGACCGTCCCCAAGCCGGGCGAGCCTGGTTCCGAGACGTGGCAGGGCGCCGGCATCCAGCACGGCGGCGCCCCCACCTGGTTCACCGGCACCTACGACGCCGAACTCGACACCGTCTACTGGCCGAGCGGCAACCCCAGCGCCGAATATAACGGCGACGACCGCGGCGGCGACAATCTCTACTCCGACTGCATCCTGGCGCTCGATGCCAAAACCGGCAGGCTCAAATGGTATTACCAGACCACGCCGCACGACTTGTGGGATTGGGACGCCGCCGAGACCCCCATCGTGCTCGATGCCGACTGGCACGGTACGCCCCGCAAACTGCTGCTCCAGGCCAACCGCAACGGCTTCTTCTACGTCTTCGATCGCGCCGAAGGCAAGCTGCTGCTCGCCAAACAGTTCATTCGCACCCTGACCTGGGCCAAGGGCATCGGGGCTGACGGCCGCCCGATTCGCAATCCCAACCAGGAGCCGAGCGACTCCGGAACGCGCGTGTGCCCCTCGCAGGATGGCGCCACCAACTGGTTTTCGCCCTCCTACAACCCGGGCACCGGCCTGTTATACGTGCAGACGTTCGAGAAGTGCAGCGTCTACACCAAGCGTCCCGACGGCGAATGGCAGCCCGGGCGCGAATACCTGGGCGGTACGCAGCGCATCAGCCCGGACGGTCCCCGCGAGCGGATCCTCAGGGCCATCGATATCCAGACGGGCGCGGTGAAATGGGAGCTGCCGCAGCCCGGTCCGGCGTCCTCCTGGGGCGGCACGCTAACCACCGCCACCGGCCTCGTGATCTTCGGAGAGGAGAGCGGCACCCTGATGGCGGCCGACGCCGCCACCGGCAAACCGCTCTGGAGCTTCCCCACGAACCACATGTGGAAGGCGTCCCCGATGACCTACGAGTTCGACGGCCGGCAATATATCGCCGCGGCCTCCGGACCGAATATCATCGCCTTCGCGCTGCCGGAGTAGCCCAGGCGTCTCAGTTTCGGACAGCCCAGGCCAAGCCGTCGGGGCCGCCGCCGGCGTCGAAGCGATCGGTGATGGTGAGCGTTTTCAGGTCGACGACCGCAACCGAGTTGTCCGGCGTGCAGGCCACGTAGGCGCGGGTTCCATCCGGCTGCATGAGGATGCCCGCCGCGCCGGTGCCGATTTTGAGCCGCTTGATTACGGTGCGGCTGGCGGCGTCGAGAATCACCAGGTCGGGGCCGCGGAGGCAGGAGACGAATACGCGTTTTCCGTCCGGCGTGAACTTCAGCCGGTTGGCGCTGTTCACGTCGGCGCTGAGGGTGGCGGTCACTTTGCGAGCGGCCAGATCGATGACCGATACGGTGCCGTCCTGTGCGTTCGCGGCCCAGATTTCCTTAAGGCCAGGCGAGACGTCGAACCCTTCGGCGCCGCGGCCCACGGGAATCACGGTTTCGGCCCAGTTCGGCATGGGCGGAGCGCCGGGTCCGCGGCCGCCGCGGCCGGGGCCTCCGCCCGCAGTCTTATCGAGAATGGTCATGGTGGCCGAACTGACGTTCGACGTGACGATGCGGTCGAGATCCGGCGAGACCCAAACCATGTGGGTGCGGTCCTGGCCGGTGCCCATGATCCAATCGATCCGGCCGGTTGCCGGGTTGTAGGTGCCGATGACTTTGTTGGCTTCGGCGGTGAAGTAGAGCTTGCCGCCGGCAAAATCGAGCCCATGCGGTCCGTGCAGCGGGCCGAGATCGATGGTGCGGAGCGTCTTCTGCGCGGCCAGGTCCACCAGTGTAATGGTGTTGTACTCACCGAAGCCGTAGTTGGAGATGTAAGCGAACCTGCCATCGGCGGAGGCGGCCACTTCATGCGGGTCGGGTCCCGAAGGCATTCGGGCAACGACCTTCAGGGTGGAGGGATCGACGATCGCCAGGGTCAGATCGCTCTTCGACAGCACCAGCAGCGCCGGAGAGGGTGTCGGCTCGGCCGGGAACAGGTTCCCGCCAAGACCACAGAAAAGCAAAAGCAACGCAGGCTGAACACGCATAGAAGACTCCGAGTGGATTGGACCAAGTCTATCATGTGCGGCAAACCGTTTTTCACTGCCGGGACGCCGAGAAGCCGAGCAACGCAAAGAAAAGGAAGGCGTGCTGTCTTCTCTGGGTCTCGGCGCCTCGGCGGTGAACGGACTTTGGCTGGGCGCTACTTCAGCACTACTTTGGCCAGCCCCACGTTGTTCGCGCTGTCGCCGGCGCGAATCACCAGCAGGTGCTCGCCGGGGGCAAGGCCGGTGAGGTCGAGTGAGAATTTCTCGCGCAGCGAATCGATTACACCGTCCGCCGCGGCCACCGGAACCCAACTGGCGGCATCCAGCGAATACTCACAGTGGCGCAGCGGGGAGGCGGCATCGGCAGCTTCGAAATCCACGTGCGCGGAGCCGCCCTCGTAGTGTACCGGGCCGATGGTCACTACCGGCGGCGTGTTGTCGATCATGATGGGGGCGCTGATCAGTTGAGCTTCCCGCGCGCTCGCGGGCGGGTTCGCCTCGCGGTCGGAAGCCACCACGCGGAAGAAGTACTTGCCGTCGGCTAGAATGTCGCCGTCGAACGTGAGGGAGTTTTCGTGCAGCCCGCTCTTCAGGGGCATCCACTGGGTTTCGTCTTCGGGACGGAAATAGACGCTGAAGACGAGGCGGTCGTTATCCGGGTCTTCGGCGGTCCACACCAGCGTGATCTGTTGGCTGGAGGCGCGCGCCAGCGTCTGGGTGGGCGTGCCAGAGGAAGTCGAGGCGGAAACGTCCGGGCCGTCGCTCACGGTCACGCTGTAGGCCGACGACGACGACGCGGCGGGCTTGGCGCTTTGCGCGGAGGCCACCGACTGCATGACCACGTTGATGCTCTTCACCACCGGCGGCGAATTCTGCGGAAGGTACGCCAGGGTCACGCTGTCGAGCAGCGGAGTAGCGCCATCCGTGCCGGTCATTTCAGCCTTCCATTGGATGAAGCGGGCGTTGGGGCTGGCGATGTCCGAGCCGGCCGGATTCTCGAGCGGCCCGGACCAGTCGCTCCAGGTACGGTCGGGCTTGGCGGAGTTGCCGGACCGCGTGCGGAAGTTGAGCGCGCATCCGGCGGGAAGGTCGGCGCGCCAGGCGAGGCTGCCCCAGCGCGAGGCGGTGCCGGAATCGTGCGGCGGCGCTTCATAGGAGCCGGCCGGTCCGGGCTTCTCGCCGAGCCGGAAGATCCGGCCCAGGTTGCCGGTGGCTGCCAGCACGGAGTGATCGGAAGGCAGCAGCCTGGTGGTTTCGCCCTCGTTGGTTTCGGTGACCAGGGTAACGCGGCGGTCGGGCGAGAGGCCGTAGATTCGGCCGTTCTCGTCAGTCGAGAAGAGAATCTGGCGCGAGAGCGCGAGCACGTCGTAGACGTTCTCTTCCTTCGAACTCCACAGTGTCTCAACGGTGTTGTCGGGATTGATTCGATAGACCGCGGACTTATCAATGCCGCTCACATCCACCACCGGGCTGAACTGTGTGGTGACCTGCGGGGTGGGGGTAACGGGTGGAGGTTGGGGCTTCACTTCGGCCGGCTTGATGTCGCCGCCCGGCCCGGCCTGCGCTTCGACTGTGATGGTGGTGGTGGCGACGGCGGCGCCTCCGGCGGCGGCCGCGGCCTGGGCGGCCTGCGCCGCGCTGGCCGCGCGTTTGGCGACCGACCCACCGAGCGCCGCGGCGTACACCGTGCCATCCGGCATCGGAACAATGGCGCGGATCTCCGGCAGGCTGGAGTCGTAAAGGACGAAGGCCTTGTCCCGGGCCGAAATGCGGTAGAGAATCCCGTTGGGCTCGGTGCCGGCCAGCAGCCGGTTTTGCGAATCCACCGCGAGGCTGGTAATGTGCGACTGGCCGGTATCGTAATAAAGCTCGCCCTGGCCGGGCGCGGTTACGCGATACACCTTACCCTGATCTCCCGTGCCGACGTAGAGCGTGCCATCCGCGGCCCCGGCCAACGACCAGATGTAGCGCGCCTTCGGATTGAAATACTCAGTGGCCTTGCCGTTTTCGATGCGATACACCTTGCCATCAGGCGAGGTGCCGGCGTAGACCGCGCCGCGCGTATCGACGGCGATGGCGAAGACCTCGGGCTGGTCGGCGGTCCAGAGCAGGGACGCCTTGCCGCTCTTGTCGATGCGATAGACGCGCCCGCGATGGCCGGTGGCGGCGTAGAGCGACTGGTCGGGGCCCTGGGCAACGGCCCAGATGACCGGCTGGTCGGAAGTGAAGATGGTCTCGACTTTGGGGGCGAGCGACAGCCGCCCTTCGCGGCTGAGCGAAACGCCTTCAAAGCGCCCGCGCACGAAATCCTGGTAGGAGTTCATCTCCCAGGATGTGGTGCCGCTCGAAAATAACACCGGGAGAAACGCGGCAAGCAGCACTCCCGCGATCGCCGCGGCGCGGCCGAACTGGCGTAGGAAGCCGATCATTCCTTTATTTCCACCTGAATGGTTTTGACGCCGGAGATGACCATGTCTCCCGCGTCGATTTCCATCTCTCCGATCTTCGAGTTGCGGGTCTGGGTCACGCCGGCGAAGGTGGCAGGCGAGCCGGAGAGGATCAACGCGACCGAGGCCGGGGGATCCGGCAGGTCGGCGCCTTCCAACTGGTAGGCCGGGTCGGCACGCCACACCCGCACGTAGGCCTTGGTGTTGGGGTGCAGGCTGTTCACCGTGGTGATGATCTGCTGGGGGCTGCGCGGCGTGGCGGTGAGGATCTGGCGGAAGTCGGAAAGATTGGCGGTGTTTGCGTCGGCCACGGTGAAGTAAAGGGGCCCCGGTTCCGCGCCAACGGGCACGTTGTAGGTGACATGGCGCGTGATCTCGACGCCGTTATCGCCGGTCAGCAGCACGTTCAGCCGGAGCGGTTCGCCGGGGCGCACTTCGCGCCGGGAAGCAGTAACGCCATCGATCGAGAGCTGCTTCTTCTGATCGAAGGCATCGATGCGGATGACGACCTTTTTCAGATCGAGCGTGCGGAAGCCGCTCTGCATCACGTAGGCGAGGGGTACCGCGGTCGAGAGCGAGACCTGCATGGCCGAGCCGTTATCGCCGGAGAACATGTTGTCGATTCGTACGGGCGCGAGGGCGTCCTGAAAGTCGACCTGGCCGGTGACCCGGACGGTGGCCGCTCCCACGGTGCGCTCGGTGGCGTCGATGGCGGAATAGACGGCCATCTGGAGAAGCAGCGGCGAAAGCAGCGGGTCTTTGACCATCTGGAGCTGATAGTTCTCGACGGGCCTGGCGCCGCGGCGCACGGCGATCGAGATGGGCACGAGGGTGGCGCGCCGGCCGATCTCGCCCGAGACGGCGGTATCGCGATCTTCACTGATGGTGCCCATCCATTCGCGGGCGGTGGAGAGCTTGAAGGATGCGTTGAGGTTCGGAATGAGGGCGACGACTTCGGAGCGCGCGAAAGGCAGCGAAGTCGCGCCGACATCGAGGAAGCGATGGCCGAAGGCGTAGACGCGGTTGCCGTCAATATAAGTGACGGTGCCGTCGGCGGCCACGCTGAAATCGCCGGAGAGGAGCTGGACGCTGATCATCGAGCCGGGTTTGAGATCGGCCGGGTTGCCGAGCACGGAGGGGTCGATTTTCGACCCGGCGCTGATGGCCTGCCGCGGTTCGAGGCCGAGGGGGCGCAGTTGGGGAGCGAAGGCATCGAGCGTGGCCTGGCTGAAGCCGCCGAAAGAGATGGGGGTGGCGATATCGATGAGGCGGGCTTCGCCGCTCATGACGGCACGCGGCCGGGAGATCGGGCGGGTGAGATCGGCCGCGGCGAGGTCGATCGAGGGGCGCCGCGAGGAGGCCACCAGCGTGTTCGCCGGACGGATCATTTCCTCAATCGGACGGATGCCGGCGATCGGTTCCTTGGCGAACGGAAACGCCATGGCGACGGCGCCCGCGAGTTTCCCATCGATGTAAACGGGGCTACCGCTCATGCCCTGCATGACGCCGGTGTGTTCGAGCGGACCGCCCGAGAGCCGCGCGAGAATGAGGGATTCTTTGGGGCCGAAGTTATCGAGCACGCCCAGGATTTCGACCTGGAACTCCTCGATGCGGTTGCCAGAGAAGACGGTACGGCCCACGCCGTGCATTCCGGCGCGGACATCCTTTAGGGGAAACAACGGAGTCTGCGCGGAGAGGGCGGCGGCAAGCGCAAAGATACCCGGAACCACAAAGCGGCGCACAGTCTCATTGTAACCGGGCAGTGTGGTGGGAAGGGCAGCAGTTCCGCCGCCCCGGGATGCCGAGGGCAGATGTGGAAAAAAACCACGCAAAGAATTCTGCCGACAAGATTTGACCGGCGGGAGGCGGTGCGTTACGATGTGATTGCGGGGTGGAGCAGTCTGGTAGCTCGTTGGGCTCATAACCCAAAGGTCGTAGGTTCAAATCCTACCCCCGCAACCAATCTTTTCAACAGGTTGCAAGGAATCACGAGCCAACCAAAAACTCCCATTAACCTGATCCGCCGTCTTGTGGTCCGGAGTTTCCCCTATTTTCATGGGCTTCAGGACCATCTCAACGACTTTGCCATGGGCCTGACGTTTGCTGTCTGTCATGGCCTTCCCATAAATGTTCATCGTGGTCTGGATACTGGCGTGACGCATCAACTCCTTTTGGACTCCCATTGGTGCCCCAATCTCATCCAGCCACGACCGATAGCTGTGGCGAAAAGTATGCCACCCGATCCCCTCGTTAATTCCGGCCTTGATGCCAGCCGGACGAAGGTGGTTCTTCTGAATACAGTCTTGGTGATAGGGCCTGCGCGTCACCGGATTCGCGAAGAGCCAGCCTTCCGGCGTGCGATAGCATCGACGCTGATGTTGCTGGAGAATCTCTACCAAAGCAGGATCCAGAGGAACCCAATCCCGTGAATATTCGGTCTTGACGTCGTCCACCCGACCGTGGACGATGCTTCGCTGCACGAGCAGTCGGAAGTTGGCGAAGTCAAAATCCGACCAGCGTAAAGCGAAAATTTCGCTGGCCCGAAGTCCCAAGCTGCCGGCGATTAACACTGCCGTCCGATAAGGCTCTGCCATCATTGGGGCGATTTCCAGGAACTGGGCCGGACTCAACACGACCGGGGCATCGAGCCGCTTCGTTCCTCCCCTGACTCGAACAAGCCTGATGGGGTTGTTGTCGGTTAGTTCCCACCGTTCAGCACACTGAAATATCATGTGCATCAGACTCCTTATGTGGCTTCTTGTTTTCGGAGCCAGTTTTAGTGCTCTCAGCCAGTCTTCCACCGCCATCGGCTTTACCGTCTTGAGCGCAACGTTTTCCCAACGCGGCCGTATGTAGTTGTTGATGATGGACCTGTATGCGGCCTGAGTGGAATACCGTTCAGGCATTTCTTCTAGCTCGTACCTGGCGATCACGGCCCCGAACGCCGCGACCACCGGGATCGCGAGGCCCGGATCCGAGTTGATCCTTAGCAGGATCGATTGAACAGCAGGCGATCTCCTCGCCGCCGACTCCGTAGGGTATTCCTCTAGGGAGCCCACGGTAGCGGCTCGCCGTTGTCGCTTGCCACGAGCATTTGCTTCGTAATACCTGAACTCCCAGACCTTCTCTCCTTTCTTGCGTTCCTTGACCTTCAAAGTCCCGTTCTGACATCGTGTGCGCGTAAACAACGAAGTCTCCTTTCGTCAGTTACGGCACGAGTGGCGCTTGCAGCATACTTCAGAATGGAGCCACTCGTCCAGTTCAGAGGCGCGGAACCTCCAAAGGTCGCCGATACGGAACGCGGGGACGTGCCCTGATCTGGCCATCCGCTGGAGAGTTTTGGGGTGGATCTTCAGCAGCCCGGCTGCTTCGTTTGTGTCCAGAACTGGTTCAAAGCTCGTATCCGGCTCGAATTCGGGGTCTTGAAACGGTGGGATTGCGTGGAGAGTCTGCGGGAAGAGTTGTTGGGTCATTGTGTCTGTTCTCGAAAATGCCGGCCACAGATCAATGCCGAAGCCGTCGCCATTTCAAAGGAGCCGGACCTCGGCAGGCTATAGCGGAATCGTTTTGTCCCAGAATTCGCTGAAGGGTCGCGCTAGCGCTTGCGCCCTAGTGTCTAGATTCGGGATCGGTGTTCGCCTCGGCCGTGCGCGGTAAACAAGCAGCAAACAACATTGCGGCCCTACCAGCAGAGTACACCCGCTTTTTTCAGTTCAAACCGCCGGGAATTCGGAAAAGGGCAGGAAGTCGGGAATTTTGAACTCGATGGCCTAAAAATTTCCCAAAAATCCGCTTGACAATGGCTTCTAGCTTGTAAGACGGGAGGTCGCCTATGCTGATGAGCACGCACGTTCCCGAGTTCTCGCACCTGAGGATGGCCCGCTAGCACCTCAAGCCGAAGAGCCGGAAAGCCGACCTACTTCCGGCTTTTGGAATTGGAAAATGGCCTGTTCGATCCGGCATGATAAGGAATCTTCCGGTTCCCTGTTAACCCAGTTGTCGCAGGTGAATTCCCAGGGAAACCTGGGCTCCAGAATGAGCTGCATGGTATGCCAAAAGTGGAGATGATCGGAGAAGATTACGTAGATATTCTCCGCGTCCTGCCGACCCAGCATCGCATAAAGCCCATTGATGTTTCGAGGGAAGAGCGCCATACCTTTGTTCTCGACGGCCGGCCCATTCAGCGTGATAAATTTGAAACGAATGAAATCAGAAGTTTCGAGACATTGCGGCAGAATCATCCTGCCGTCGTATGCGGTATAAGTCGCATAATAAGTGCGCGTGCCATCCTCTTTGTGGAACAGGACAAAGCGAGCGTCCTCGATGCCGTTGCTTTGCGAGGGCGTGACAGGGAACAGAACGCGCTCGGATAAAGCCGACTCCGGCGCGAACTGCACTTCGTAATTGGAGCTGGCGAGCATCAGGGTTTCTCGTGCCACGGTCGTAGTAGTCTGGCGTTCAACGCCGGGGAGCTGTTCTGCAGCGCGCTTAATGCTGGCGCGCAGTTCTTCCATCGTGAATGCGTTCGGCAATCCGTCGAGGACCACCCGGTTGAAATCGCCCATGAGACGGAGTTCCCGCAGTTTCCGCTCGAAAAGGGGTTTGTCGAAACGTGGAGTTGGGGACTTGCATAGGCTCGAGGCTGTAACGGGAGGGCACGTCCATTGTGATGCTGCTGTTGGCGTCCAGTATGCCGCTGCGAAAAGCGATGGCGGAAACGTGGCCCTCGGCCGTGGCACGCAGGCTCAGGATGATACGCAATGAGCCGGGCGGAACATTCGACTGATCCGGGTGCGGCACCATCGAGGGATTGAACAACCTAGCGGCCTCGAGCGAATATTCGTGAGTGAAGTACCCGGCCAGCAACAACTTCCGTTCTTCGGACAGTCTTTGGGCATTGAGCAGATAGGGGCTCACCTCATGAAACCTCCGGTGGAGGAAGTCATCGATCTTCAGTTGGCGGTCACCAAATTCGGCACGAAGCCCGTTCAAGAGGTTATGAACCTCGTTCTCAGGCAGCGACATAACCCGGGCGGAGATCTTGACGGAGCGTTGGTTGCTCATCAGGCGAAAAAGGCCGGGCCAGCACATGGGTGCGGCCGGGGTCCAGGGTGACGGTGCTGCGCTTTACGTCAATTGGTCTCACTGGGTGATCGGGACTACCAGGTCGGCTCGTTGAACGGTGCCCGCGGCGTTTTGTATTTGCCGCATTTCGGTTTGCGACAGGAGGAAGGCGAGCATCGACTCGGCCCCTTGGTTTTCGTTGCGCCGGTCCACATGCAGCCCATCGCGGCAGCCGCCGGTCTGGGGGCAGTAGAGTTCCTCCCCAAGATCGTTCCAACCGAGGAACCAGTCGAAGGCGCGTTGCGCTTGCTCGTACCACCACGGGTCGAACGTGGCACGATACGCCTCCAGGCAAGCCGAGATGGTGGTGTGCGCCTCGATGGGCTGCTGGTCGTAGTTCGCGCGTGCACCGTTACGTGGATAGAATCCGTTGCTGCCGATGGGCCGCAGTTGTCCGTGCTGCGAGGTCTGTACGCCCACAAGCCAGCGCAACGCCTGCATGCCTCGTTCGTATACCTTCTTCTGGCCGGTGGCGCGTCCGCTTACAATCAAGGCGTGGGCCAGCTTTGCGTTGTCATAAGCCAGCCCGTCTTCAAACCAGGTCCAGTTGGGCCCGGCGACTTTGTCGAAGATGGTCATCAATCTCTCGGTGAACTCTTCGCGGGCGTCAATGGCCAAGCGGTCACCCTTCCTCTGGTGCAGATATTCGTGAATGCCAATCAGACTGAATGCCCATGCCCGTGGCGAAGTGAAGTGCGTCACGGCTGGCAGCGCGCGCGCGAAGAGTCGTTCGGCCTTCGTCTGCGAGCTCCAATGAGGCGAGCGGCCCACCGCGGTGCCCAATGCCCAAATCGCCCGGCCATGGCAATCCTCGGATCCCAGCTCATCGAGCCAACGGCGGTCGACACTGAGGAAATTGTGAAAACGTCCGGTTTTGGGATTGAAGGCATAGTCCAGGAATGCGGCGTAGGTTGTGGCAAGCGCGCGGACACGCTTCGGAGCTTCCCCCAACTGGGCGAGGAGCACCGCCAGAATCAATGCGCGGGCGTTGTCGTCCGTGCAGTAGCCTTCCGAATGGTTCGGCGCAGTGAACTTCGCGTGTTGGAAGATGCCCGTCGAATCGGTCATATGGTAAAGATGATCCAGATTCAACTCCGGCGATTCATGCGGCCGCCGGCTGATCGCCTTCGCTACGACAGATTCGCGGAGCGCCGCTGTCCCCTGCTGCTGGGCCGCTTGGAAGGAGCCCATGTAGAGTCCCGCGGTGCTGCTCCAGACCATGGCGCGGCCCAGCTTGTAGGCGCGATCGCTCATGGCTTTCCGGCGTGTTCCATCGCGCAACAACCCGCTTACCTCACGCGCAATCGCCGTCGCGTCCGCGAACGGCACCAGTACGCCACGCTGGTCCTTCAACAATTCGGCGGCATGCCAATACGGCGTCGAGATTACGGCCTTGCCTGCGCCAAACGCGTACGCCAGCGTTCCCGATGTAATCTGGGCTTCGTCCAGGTAAGGAGTAATGTAAAGATCCGCCGCGCCAATGAAGCTCGGTCAGTTCTTTCAGTTCCACAAAGCGATTGTGAAAGACGACGTTTTTCTCGATGTTGTTGCTTCTGGCAATGGCCTCGAGGCCGAGGCGGTAACCCTCGCCTCGTGCGCGCAACTCGTGGGGGTGCGTGGCGCCCAGCACAATATAGACGAGGTCGGGAAACTCCGCCACCACATCCGGGAGAGCATGAAGAACATGTTCGATCCCTTTGTTCGGCGAAAGCAGTCCGAATGTGAGCAACACCTTTCTGCCACTCAATCCGAACTGGCCCTTGTAAAACTCCGGGGCAACGAATGGTACGTCGGGAATACCATGCGGCACGAGATCGATTTTGGCCTGAGGCGCCTCGTACACCTCCTGCAAGATGGTTCGTCCCCTCTCCGTCATTACCACCAGTCGGGTGGAGTGCGCGATCAATTTCTGCATCACACGATGCTGGTCGGCGTTCGGCTTGAGGAGAACGGTGTGAAGCGTGGTGACGACCGGCGCCTTCAGTTGGCGCAGCAGGGTCAACAAGTGGCTGCCGGCCGGTCCGCCGAAGATTCCGAACTCGTGCTGGACCGACACAACGTCCACGTTGCTGGAGTTTAGGAAGTCGGCGGCGCGCCGGTAAGAACCGAGGTCCTGCTCCTCAATCTCGAATCGAACGACATCTGGATACTGATAGCAGCCCTCGATGTCATTGACCGGCACCGCGAAGCATCGGCTTTGGGGATGCCGCGCCGCTACCGCTCCAAGCAGGTCGGATGTAAACGTGGCAATGCCGCATTTGCGCGGCAAGTAGTTGCCGATAAACGCAATAGTTCGAACGCTGGACTGCGGTTCCACGACTGGATTACGCAGCATTGACGAGAGCCTCGCGAACATCATCTGCCTCCAGACCATCGCGATCAGCGGCTTCCTGGCACTGGATACAACGCGGTGCCCAGGGCACGGCGGCGAGGCGTCTGGGGCTGATCGCCGATTCGCAGTCGATACAGGTTCCGAAGCTGCCGTCGCGAATCCGCCCCAGCGCGGCCTTCACCTGGCGCAGCAGAGTGGAGTCGCGGTCTACGTTTCGAATCGCCAGATCTCGTTCCGTTGCATACTGAATCTCATCCATTTGGTCCGCGCTCTTCTCGATTGCGATGCCGTCCCGCTTTCGCAATACGCGAATTAGTTCGGCCTGTTTCGTTTCGAGGATCTCTTGGACCCCAGCCAGCTCTGCAGTTGTTACCTTCATGCCATTTCCCTCCGCCCATAAGGGCTGCCTATCGTCCTTAGCACGAACTGGACCACAGCAGGACCCAGCAATCTGAAGGCTGAGGCCGCTGTGACAGCGGGATCAACGGGCAGTCAACCTCGTCCAAATGCAGCATCCGCACCTGAAAATGCAGAAGCTGCCGATCTGCGAACGGGGCCGAGTGCCGAAGCCGCTACGTGACATTCGGTTTGTTGGCCTGCCAGAAACACGACGATAAGCAGAACCGCCCTACAACAATCCTATTCTTCACGCTCCTCCTTGTTGAAGGGCCTCACCAAACCCGCCCAATTGCCTCTCTTCGTCGGCTGAACAGTCACCAGAGGATGGTAGAGCCCCCCCGGCTCCGCGAAGCCCAGCGCGCCGGTCCGACCCAGGCGTCTCGGGCGATTCACTCTCTTGATTGATCTGGGCCTCTCAGTTCCGTGCAATCACTTCAGCCACCTCTTTGGCCCGATCACGCAATTCCTCTACGTGGCCCGTGGCGTAGTCTTGCGTCGTGTCCGCCTTGTCCTTTATCCAGTTCTCCCCCTCTTCGACCTTGCGGCCGATAAGGCGCCGCGTCGCAGCGCCCGAGCGCGGGGCAAACAGGACCGTCAAGGCGATACCAGCTCCCAGCCCGGCCAACAGACACAGTAGCCCCGAACCTCGATTAGTGTTCATTTCAACCTTCTTCATATTTTGGGATCCTCCCGTCCGTGGGGCAATCCTGTGACCACGGCCTGCCAGCCATGGTGATGGAGGCTCGTTCGGTAGCAAAGGCAGATTCCTCAGCCCTGGCGCAACTGTCGACGAGCTGTTTTGCGCGATGGCAGGGTTGCAAACTGGTCCGGCTTCGCGGGCCCTCAATGTTGCTGTTGCCGGTCGTTACAGGACAAGGCATTGAGCCAAGGTGCAAAAGCTGCACCTCAAGTGCGAGATTTGCAGCCTCGGACCTGCGGTTACCGGCCCTACCGTAGCCGGTGCTCAGGAGCAGCCGCGAAGCGAGCCGCGGTTACAGCCGCTCGGCGGATTGGGGAGCCGAATCCAGGGTCTCCCGCACTTTTTGCGCGAGTGCAACGGGCGTAAAAGGCTTTTGCAAAAACGCGGCCCCCTTTTGGACGCCCTCCTTGAGGACGACATCCTGTGTGTGCCCGGACATGAACAGCACTTTCAGGCCGGGTCGCAGTTTCAGCGCGCTTTCCGCTAGCTCGCGTCCACCGATCGCCGGCATGACCACATCGGACAAAAGCAGATCGATTGGGCCCTCGTGGACCTCGCACAGCGCCAGACCCTCTTGTCCATTGCGGGCGTTGAGAACCTTGTACCCGCTGGTCTCCAGAATCATGCGGGCGAGCTTGAGGACAGCGTCTTCGTCCTCCACCAGCAAAATAACTTCGGAGCCCTTAGGTGTCTCGCCAATGCCTCCGACCGGATGCGCTCCCTGATCCGCCACCTCGGCGACTGCCGGCAGGAAGATTTTGAAGGTTGTTCCCTCTCCTGGTTGCGACTGGCAGCGGATGACACCACCGCTCTGCTCGACGATTCCCAGAACGGTGGCCAGGCCCAAGCCGGTTCCTTTGGTGATTTCTTTGGTCGTGAAGAACGGCTCGAAGATACGCTCCCGCAGTTCCGCATCCATTCCAACTCCGGTGTCGTGCACGGCCAACATCACGTAGCGCCCTGGCGCCAGCTCTTGATGCGGAGCATCGGCTTCCGTCACAGTCACGTTAGCCGTTTCAATGGTCAGCAAACCGCCTTCGGGCATAGCGTCCCGCGCGTTCAGGGAAAGGTTCATGATCGCGCGGCCGATTTCGCCCGGATCGGCCCTCACTTGCCAGAGGGCGGGATCACAATGGACGGCCACCTTGATCCGCTCGCCCACCAGACGGCGCAGCATCCTATCGAAGTCCGCGACGATGGCGTTCAGGTCGAGCACCTTCGGTTGCAGCACCTGACGGCGGCTGAAGGCCAGCAGTTGTTGCGTGAGTGAGGCCGCCCTCTCGCCGGCACTCTTGATTTCAAGCACCTGCCGCATGGCGGACTCGTTGCCCGCCAGCGCATCTTGGAGCAGGGTGCTATAGCCGATGATGGCCGTGAGCAGGTTGTTGAAGTCGTGAGCGATGCCGCCGGCGAGCCTGCCGACAGCCTCCATTTTCTGCGATTGGCGAAGATGCTCCTCGGTTTTGCGGAGGGTCTGCTGGGCCAGTTTGCGCTCCGTAACGTCGTCCACCGCCAGCAGAATCATCTTTAGATGATTGAGGTGACAGCCCCCCAGAACCAGGCTCCGCTTCCCCACGTGTGGAAAATCCCGCTCCACTTCGAAATCCGGGAACGAATTGCCGCCCCGGAGAAGACCGTCCAGCGCATCCCGCAAGCCGGGAAGATCCCAACTGCCTCCCGATAGCGCATAGATGGCCTGCCCTTCGGCTTCCAGCGGCGACACTTGAAAGGTCCGATAGAAGGCCCGATTTGCCATCCTGATCCGCAAGTCCGTATCCAGCACCAATAACGGCTGGCGGACGGTTTCGACGATTGACATCGCGAAATCGCGCGCCTGCACCAGCGCCGCGTTCTTGACCTGCAATTCATCGTTGACCGTAATCAGCTCTTCGTTGGTGGATTGCAGTTCTTCCTTGGCGGTCTCCAACTCCTCGTTGAGGCTTTGCAGTTCCTCGTTGGCGGAAAGCGCCTCCTCGGTCGTGTTCTGGCTTTCTTCCCGGGAAATCTGGTGGGATTCGATGGCGGAGAGAAACCGCTCCTTGGCGTCGGCAAGTTGCTGTTTCAGCCGTGAGATCTGGCGGTCCCGGATATCGCCTTCGCGAGGTGTGTCCGCTGGCGCGGCCTCGCGCCCGGTCGCCGCCGGCACGGGTTCGAAGAGGACCAGGGTCGATCGCTCTTGGCTGGCGTCTAGAGGCACCACCTCCACGTTCAAACCGCAAGCGTTTCCGTCATGTTCGTACGATACGCGCTCCTGCCGGGCGGGCTCGCCACTTTTCCGCACCTGCTGGATCAGCTTCTCGACCTCCAGGAATAATCCAGTGTCGGGAATCAGCTTCATGAGATTGAAGCTCACCCTTCCAACAGGCAGCGTGAGGTAGGGGCTGGCTTTGCCTCGGATCTCGATCACCTCCAGGTCGTCGTCGACCACCACACCCGCGGGGCTGTACTTCGAGAGGAGTATGCGATCGACCTCTTTCCGCACGTCGGCGCCATCCCACAATGCCGGAGCCGCCGCCGCGGTGCCCTTGCCCGCCGGCGCCCCGTGGCGTGAAGCGCGGGCCGCCGCCGGAAACAAGTGCGGCTTCCTCGCCGTTTCGCGCCTGACATAGATTCGGTGCTCGTGGTCGGCCACCGCAAACAGGTCGCTGGATTTCACCGCCTCCGATGCACCCAACATGAGAAAGCCGGTCGGTTTGAGCGCATAGTGGAACAGCGGGAAGATGTCCTTCTGCACGCTCCCCAGATAGATCAGCACGTTGCGGCAACTGATCAAATCCAGCTTGGAAAACGGTGGATCGTCGATCAGGTTATGCCTGGTAAAGACACACATCTCGCGCAGGTTCTTGTTGATCTGGTAGCCGCCTTCCACCTTTGTGAAATAGCGGTTGAGGCGCTCATGGGTGAGGTCCGCCGCAATGTTCTCGAGGTACCTGCCGCTGCGGGCCTTTTCGATTGCCTCAAGGCTGATATCGGAAGCAAAGATCTGTACCGGAAACGCGGCTCCCGTCTCATTCAGGTATTCCTGTAACGAGATCGCAATAGAGAATGCCTCTTCTCCCGTGGCGCAACCCGCCACCCAGACGCGAATGGTGTCGTTAGCGGATCTCCCCTGGAGAATGCGGGGGAAGACACTGCTCTTCAGGCTTTCGAACGCTTCCGGGTCCCGAAAGAAGCTTGTCACGCTGATCAGCAAGTCCCGCTGGAGCGCCGCGAGTTCATCGGAATGCTTCTCCAGAAACTCGCGGTACTCCACAAGCCCCGCGATATTGCGCAGGGCGAGGCGCCGCCGGATGCGGCGCTTGATCATCTTCTCGCGGTAGAGTGAAAAGTCGATGCCTGTGAGCCCGCGCAGAATCGCCAGAATGCTGCCGAACTGCTCTTCGTCGTCGGCCGGCGTTGGCCCTTGTTGCACGCCATCCGAAAAATAAGGGTGCCGGCCAATTCTTACTAGCTCACGGGCAATGCCTTCCGGCGGCAGAACGAAATCCACGCAACCGGTGGCCACGGCGGCTTGTGGCATGGCCGTGAATTTCGTAGTGGCCGCGTCCTGCGCAAAGGTCACACCGCCCGCGGCTTTGACCGCTTCCACGCCCGTCGAGCCGTCGGATCCCGCGCCGGACAGGATCACACCGATGGCCCTGCTTCCGCACTCGCCGGCCAGCGACCGAAGGAACCGGTCTATGGGCATATGCGATCCCGGCGTTTGCGTGCGGGGGGCCAGTGTGAGCCTGCCGTGCGCCATCGTCAGATCGGCATTTGCCGGTATGACATATACATGGTTGGCCTCCAACGGCATGCCATCGGCCGCTTCACTGACTGGCATGGCGGTGGCGCGAGCCAGAATCTCGGCCAGCATGCTCTGGTGATTGGGATCGAGATGCTGAATAAATACGATGGCTAAGCCAGTATCGGTGGGCAAGTCGGCGAGCAGGAGCTTGAAGACTTCCAACCCGCCCGCAGAGGCCCCAATGCCAACTACCGGAACGCCTGTCCCATCCGCACCGCCGGGTTCTGCCGCTTCGGTCGTGAAGGCGCGCCGGCCCTCCGATTCCTTCAGTTCCCGCATGCCGGCGGGGACAGGCTTCTCCTCCGAGGACTTTTCCATTCTTTTCTTTAGACTATTGAGCAATTAGTGCGCCATTTAACAAATCGTGTTCCCTCGCCACCGAAAGTCAGACATATATTCAATATTTATGAAAGAGCGCGACGATGGACAGTCTCGTACGATGCCGGCACCGGGCCGAGATGCAAACACCGCACAAGGAATGCGACCTTTGCTGAACCCGTGTTGGGCGATCGCCGGTTCTGTTCCGCTCAGTCCGCCGACGGTAAGGTGAAATAGAACGTCGATCCCGTCCCAGGTGTAGACTCCCCCCACATTCGGCCGCCTTGCCACTCGATGACCTTTTTGCAGAATGCCAGTCCAAGCCCGTTTCCAGGGTGTTCTCTCCCGTGCAGGCGCTTAAACGCCTCGAATATGCGGCCCTGGAAAGCCGGGTCTATGCCAGGACCGTTGTCTTCCACGGAAAATACCCAATCGGGATCTTCTCGTCTGGATGAAATGTGAACGCGCGGGGAAGGCCTGCCGCCGTATTCGATGGCATTTCGAATCAGGTGGTGCAGGACCTTGGTGAGTGTCTCGAAGTCTCCGTACACCTCCGGCAGAGGGCCATGGGTGACGAGTCCGCCCTGTCCCGTTATCTGCCTGTTCGTCGAAAGGAGCGCCTCGCCAAGAACCGTTTCCATGTCCGTTCGGGAAAGCTGCCGGTCGCCCATGCCCGTGGCCCAATAGTCCACTACGTCGGCCAGCAGTGACTGCATTCTTGCGGCGCCCTCCTGGATGCGATCAAGGCAGGCGCCAGCCTCGGAATCGAGGCGGACGGCACAGGTCTCAGCCATCAGTTGACTGAATGATGCAACGTCCCGCAGCGGCTCGCGCAGGTTGTGAGCTGCCATCGAAATGAATTGTTCAAATTCTGCGTTCGCCCGCTCCAACTGCCGCTTGACTTCGATGTACGCCCGGGCTTCGGCGTCGAGCGCCTGGCGTAACCTCTCGATTTCGTCTTCCGCGCGGTGCTGGTCAGCGCTGCCCATTTTCAGTTATCGCCCCATGGTCCGCCGGGGGGCCACGCCTGTCCGGAATTGTGAACTGGAACGTAGCGCCCTTCGCTGGTTCCGATTCCACCCAGATTCGTCCACCCTGGCGCTCGACAATCTTCTTACAAAGCGCCAAACCGATGCCAGTGCCGGGAATCTCGCTTCCGTGCAGGCGCTTAAACATGCCGAACACCCGATCGGTATCTTGCGGATCGATACCGATTCCGTTGTCCCGCACCGCAAACAGCCATCCTCCCGCATCTCTTTCCGCCGAGACATGAATTCTCGGTGTTTCCTCGCTTCTGTACTTGATCGAATTGGAAATCAGGTTCTGGAAAACCTGCATCAGCATAACCTCTTCGGCTATCACTGTGGGCAACGGACCGGAGGTAACGACGGCGCCACTCTCCGCAATGGCCGCCTGGAGGTTCAACAGCGCTTTGGCCAGAACAGCGCTGCAATCGACCGGGGCGAAGCCATTCTGTTTCCGTTCTGCAACTTCCCAATAGGCAAGCAGGGCTTTCAGCAGAGCTTCTATCCTCAGAGCGCCCTCCACGGAATAGGAGATGAATTGATCCGCTTCGGCGCCCAGCTTTCCCGCATACTCCTGCCCCAGGAGTTCCGTAAAGTTCACGACCATCCGTAGAGGTTCCTGCAAGTCGTGCGTGAGCGCATAAGCGAAATGCTGCAGTTCAGCGTTGGTCGTCCGGAGCGCTTCCTCAGCCTGTTTGCGGTCTGTTGTATCCTCAATCGCCAGAAGGATCGTCCGCGCCTGCGCATTCGGATTGAAGATCTCGCTGGCGTTGAGCAGCATCACTTTCCGGCCGACATGTTCAAATTCGTGTATCACCTCAAAGTTCCGGAACGTCGAGTGGGCGGGGAGAACGTTCTCCAGCAGCTCACGCAGTTTCGGGATATTCCATTGCCGGTTCCCCAGGTCGTAGATGAGACGTCCTTGCGTCTCCTCCGGCGCGGCCTGGAAGGTTTCGTAGAACGTCTTGTTGGCCTTCATGACCTGCAGGTTCTGGTCCAGGATCAGCAGAGGCTCCCGCACCGTTTCTACAATGGCTTCGGCGAAGTCACGGCCACGCTTGGCGGCATCGATATCGACCAACATCAGCACGGCGCCGTCGGTTTTGCCGTCCGGTCCCATGGACGGGAGGATCCGTAGCGAGTACCAGTGACCGTGCGCGTCGCGGATATCGCGCGGTTTCCGATCGCCGCCCTCCATCGCATCCAACAGCCGCCGCCGCAGGTCGGGCAGTTCCACTTGGGGCTGCAGATCGGTGATCGACCGCCCGACATCGGAGGCGATCAGATTCAACATGGGTTCCATGGCGCGGGTAAAGCCGCGAATGCGCAGATCTCGCCCCACCATGACAAGAGGTATGCTGATGCTCTCCAGCAGATTGGTCAGATCCCGGTTGACTTTGCTGAATTCCACGTTGCTGATCTTCAGCTCTTCGTTCAGCGTGTTCAGTTCTTCGTTAGCCGATTCCAGTTCTTCTTGAGCGGTTTCCAGCTCCTCGTTTCCAGCCTGCGCCTCTTCGTTGGCTGCCCTGAGCTCTTCCAGCGTGGTTGCATTATCCTCGACGATCGATTGCAGGTATTCTTTGGTTGCAACCAGCTCGCGTTGCAGGCGGGCGCTTCCCGCGTTTTCCTGCATCGCTGCCGTGTCAGTCGCCCTCGCACCGTTCTTCGGCGCGGCGTCCTCGAACAGGACCAGGAAATAACGTTCCTCGGAGGCCCCCCGGAACGGGGTCACCTTGATCGAGACGTCTTTTAACCGGCCACCCTCTTCGATCCGGAAACCATCTTCTTGGGCTGTGGCGTTGGTTTGTCTGGCCGTTCGGATCGCTTTACCCAGGCCCGCAATCAAGCCTTCGCGCGCCAGTTTCAGGAGGTTCTGGGTCGGCTCGCCCTGCGAAAGCTCGAGGTACGGAGCGGTGCGGCCCCGCACCTGAACAATATCCAAATGGTCGTCGATGACGGCGCCCGTGGGGCCATACTCGGCCAGCACCAACCGGTCGGCTTCTTTCAGCACATCCGGCCCGGTTCGGCCCTGGGCGGTGCTCTCCCGGAGATCCGCCTTTCCTTGGGCGCGGCGGCCTTCGCGAAGGGGTAATGCCGGAGGACCCGCAGCCGGCCGCAGGCAATAGATTTTGTGGGTTTTCTCCACTTGGTGAAAGGCTTCGGAATATGTGCTGACGCTTTCCGATGGACCGAGCACCAGGAAGCCCGTTGGCTTGAGGGCGTAATGCAGGATCGACCACACCTTGCGTTGTAAGATGTCTCCCAGGTAGATCAGCACGTTACAGCAACTAATGAGGTCCAGCCTGGAGAAAGGCGGGTCCTCGGCCAGGTTGTGCCGGGCAAAAACGCACAGGTCGCGGATGCTCTTCGCCACCTGGTACCCGCGTTCCGTCCGGGTGAAGAACCGCGCCAACCGCTGCGGCGAGACATGCGCCAGCGAGGCGCCCGCGTATATGCCGATGCGGGCTTTTTCGATTGCCGTTTCGCTGATGTCGGTGGCGAAAATCTCGATCGGAGCGAGCACTTCGCCGTTGTCCAGAAATTCCATGAGGCAGATAGCGATGGAATAAGCCTCCTCGCCCGTGGCGCACCCAGGCACCCAGATGCGGATTGGATCCTCGGTCCCCCGATTCTCAACCAGCGCGGGGAATACCCTCATTTTCAGTTCATCGAAGACCGAGGCTTCACGAAAGAAGCCCGTGACCGTGATGAAACAGCTCTCGCACAACGCTTTCGCTTCCGCGCGGTTTTTCTCAAGCTCCTGGCCATAATCTTGCAAGTTTTTGAACCCGCGGAGGGCCACACGGCGCTTGATGCGTCGCGCCAGGGTACCGTGCTTGTAGTGCGTGAAATCCACTCCGGTGGCGCTCCGCACCAACCTGAGTATCCTGGCCAGTTCTCGATCCCCCGGGGCCTCAATCTCCTCTCCGGGCTCGACCGGGGGCTGAGAATGCCGCGCGATGGCCATGAGTTGCCGCGCGATTTCGGCCGGCGACAGCACGAAATCCGCCGCACCGGCCGCGATGGCGCTTCGCGGCATACTGTCGAACTTCGCCGTTCCCATTTCTTGAGCGAAGGTGACACCCCCGGCGGCCTTGATCGCCTGAAGGCCCAGCGTCCCGTCGGATGCCGTTCCCGACAGAACGACGCCGGCGGCCTTGCTGCCGCGGTCTGCCGCCAGGGAACAGAGAAAGGAGTCTATCGGCATGTTGCGGCCACTGTCCGGCCGGGGTGGGGTATGAAGGACTCCATCGGCAATCGCCAGATTGCATCGTGGCGGAATCACGTAAACATGATTGGCCTCGGCGCGGGTTTCGCCCTTCACTTCCGAGACAGGCATCTTGCTTTCTTTGGAAAGCAACTCGGTCAAATGGCTTTCGTGCTTCGGATCAAGGTGCTGAATGAGCACAAACGCCATGCCGGTATCGTCCGGCAGGCGGCTTAGCAACTCCGTGAAGGCCTCCAGCCCGCCGGCAGAAGCTCCTACGCCAACAATCATGGAGGGTGAACTGGCTTCGTCGGGTTTCCCGGCGGCTGGCGGCTCAATAGCTGCTGCGGAGCTCGTTCGTCGCTTTGGGCCGGGCGAGTCAGGCGCGCGCGGGGAACGCACCTCTTTGCCTGGCCGATGCCTGCCGGTCTTCTTCACCTCACACCACCATTACCTTTCGCTGGAACCGGAACCCGATCCGTTCAGCACGCGCCGTACCACTTCCGCGCCGGCATCTGCGGCGGTGCCCGGTCCTCGCTGTTGGCCAGCCAGCCAACTGACTGAATTGTAACGCCGTCAGCCGGCTCCCCGACTTGCAAGCAGATTCTTGATGGTTTGGCCGATTTCCATGAATTGACCCAGACCGGAAGGCTTGGTGATGAATTGGGTAACTCCGAGGTCCTTGAGCAGAGCTTCGTCTCGCGGGGAGTGCGAAGAACTCCACACGCACACCGGGATGCCGGTGAGATGTGCGGCGCTTCGGATCTCGCGCAAGATATCTTCGCCGGTATACTTGGAGAGGTTCAAGTCCACCAGGATCAGGTCTGGAATCGCTGCGCCCGCATAGGGCCCTTGCCGGCGAACGAAAGAGAGGGCTTCGCCTCCGCTCAGCAGGTGAACCAGTTCAAACCTGAGATCCTGCTTATGCAAGGCCCGATCGAGAAGGAAGACGTCTGACGCGTTGTCTTCAATGACAAGGATTCGGGCTGGGCGGACATCCGAAGCGTGTATCAAGCTCTCACTCCAGCGGCCAACCATCGCCAGCCGCTCTTTATCAATCCACAGTTGATGGCACAGTCGCCGGTGACACCTGCCTGGCCCTTACGATGAACCGCTTGGGCGCCGGCCCCACGTAATAGAAAGGGTAACAGGTCACCAACGTCAGCATGTTCTGGCCTGACGAAGTGAGTACCCCTACATTGTCCGGCTCTACCACTCTTAGCAAATCGACTTGGTACTTGAAATTGCCTTTCAGCGTCGAGACTTGAATCTCATCCTTGATCCGCACGTCTTTCAGCGAACGAAAGAACGTATCCCGGTGGCCGGCGAGGCCCACGTTGCCGGCCTCTCCCGGCATGGCCGTGCCGGGAATGTGTCCGACCGCGCGCCGGAGCGTGGTTCCGTCGATCCCTTCGACCACGGCCACGGAAAGAAGCAAGCGCGGGATCTCAATCCGGCCGACCAGACCGTCCGTGACGGCGGCGGCGGAAAATTTCGCATGAGGCAGTCCCTTGGCCGCCGCGCGTGGATCGCGCAACAGGCGATCGAAATCCCAGCTCTCGCGCTTCTGAAAACTCCAGGCGTCCACCACAACGAATGCGTAATAGCCCAGAAGCAATACGCCGCAGGTCAAGAGCGCACGCCGGACCCACTTGAGAGCGCGCGCGAGTGGCTCCTTCGCAATAACCAATCTCATTTTGCGCTCTTCTCGCCTAGCCCTGCCGCGCCGCCGGCGATGTAGCCGGTGCGCGTGCGCACGGACAGTCTATCGTGGCCCTTCGCCCGAGCAACTACCCGAATGGAACGATAAGCACCGTCACGAGTCAGGTTGGTTGGAATATATCCGATCGTGTATTGATGGCGAATGTCGCGGGCGATGCGCTCACAAATGGCTACCACTTCCTTGGGCTGATCGGGAAGAAAGATTTCACCGCCGGTCGCCTGGGCCAAGCGCCTGAGCACGCCCGGGTTTTGGTCCGGGTCTGCTTCGTCGAACAGTCCTACAGTATAGATGACGACAGTGGATTGTTCGGCAAGTCGCATGACTTGGCCCAGGCTGCACGCGCTGACGTTGTCACCGCCGTCACTGATGACGATCAGCACTTTCTTGTCTCGTCTGCCCGCCCGCAACTCCTCTAACCCTTTGGCGATCGCGTCGTATAGAGCCGTCTCGCCGCTGGCAGGTGCGTTCCTAATCGCGGTTTCGAGTTCGGCGGTGCTATTGGTGAATCGCATCGTACCGGGCAGCCCCAGCGACACCTTCTCGTTGAAGTTGACGACGAAAACCTGGTCTTCCCGATTGCTGGATTGCACGAAGGTCCGGGCGGCGACGGTCACCTCGGCAAGTTTCGGCCGCATCGTTGTGCTGTGGTCGACAACCAGTCCGACGGTGACCGGAACGTCTTCGTTTCTGAAGAGCCGGATGCGTTGCGGCACACCGTTCTCATAAACCTCAAAATCCTGAGCGTCCAGATTAGAAACGAAGCCACCTTGCCGGTCGATTACCGTAGCGTGCAACACCACCAGGGCAACGTCCACCGAGATGCGAAAAGATCCCGCATCATCGTCCTGTCTTGCCGCTGGAGCCTGAGCACCAGCGTAACCCGACAGGACTATCAAGAGAAGGGCCGGGAGAGCAATCGCTTTCGCCGCGCCACGCTCTCCCGCCTCCGATAGCCCCCTGCTCATAGCTGCTCTCTTTCCGATCTCGCCTCGTGACCCATCCGGACGCCCCACGCCAGCCCTTATCGAGTCGTCTTCTTTCCGGCAACCATGGTGCCGGCTCCGCCTAAAATCATCACCGCACTCACCAGCGGTGACACCGTTTTCTCATGCCGGGTTTCAACGCCCACGGACACGCCGCCGATGTTGAATCCTTCCCGCTGGTTGCGAGGAACCGGCACAACCAGCGAAACAACGCCCACACAGAGCAACCCAAGTCCATTACAAAACGGAGCCTTCATTTGCTTCCTCTCGAGTTTGCCGGATCGCCACTAGCGAGTCCTCCGGCGAGGGCGCGGATACTACCCCCGCCCACCGGCGCGCCCGAAAGTGGGCGCGCCGCATGATCGACCAATCCGCTTACACCAGGCGCTTTTGCACCAGTCCAAGGCCCCAGGCTGCGCCCAAAGCCAACAGTCCGAACAGTCCGATCAACGGCAACCAACTTGCCGTTTTCGGCAAGGTCGCAGCTGCGGTTTCTGTCGGTGCATTATCCGCTACCAGTTCCTTCGCTGGAGGCGGGGTAACCACCTCGACGAGTTCCACTACTTCTCCCGTGGGCTTAATAGCCATGACGGGGGCCTGCTCGAGTTCCGCGACCACGGGTTCATCGGCCGACTGGATCGGCTCCGCGACTTCCACCGGGATCTCGGCTGACGTAAAGAGAACGGGTGTGTTGGTCGTCTTGGCCAACTCTACTGCTTTGGCTTTCGGATAGACGAACTCCTCGCCCCAGTTTCTGCCGGGATAGAACCAAGCCCGGAGTGCCTCCGGCTCGCCTGCCGGCCGCTCCCGGAAGGTAACTACGGTCTTGCCAGTCGCTTTGAGGCGATAGTTCGGAATTGCCAGGATGGTCGCGATGCACTTAGTTTCATCCTTGTTGAAAATCTGGACAATGTGGCGATCAGACTGCGAATCCAGCATTTTGAACACATAGGTGCCTGCTGGCAACACTCCCCACCCCTTGAGGTGGACTCCGGGAATCTCCACCGGGCCGCTGAAAGTCATCGTCGTTTCTCTGTTCCATGCGTCCGCCTTTGCGGCTGGCGAGAATAAGGTGCCCATCAGCGCCATGCAAAATGCGGTCGCTGTTACTGCTTTCAAAACACTCATCTGCTTTTTCTCCTTTTGCTCTCGAAACCTGTGAGACCGGCTCTTCGCTTTGTCGCGCACTATGCCTTCAAACCTCGGCGGGCCGGTCGGCACGCGATGTTAGTACGAAGCACTCCGAGGTCCATCGGCACGCTGCCGCCTCAGGCGTGCCGATGGCGTCTCCTTGCAGGGCCGTGCTTGCCGCACGTTGAAGGATACGGACACGCTACCCAGAGCCAAAGCTCGAAATCTGTCAAAGCTGATCTGGCCACGCTCAACGGTCGATTCACGCAGTTATTGCCGCACGGAATGCAGGATCTGCTTCGAATCACTCTAAAGCGTTCAGCCACTAACCCGGGACCCACCGCACCAAAGAAAAGCCGCATAAGGGAGCCTCATTGACCAACAGGAGCCTCAGCCCGATGCGGCGCGCCCAAATTCGGGCTGAGGATCGGCGTCGGGTAGTCAGGAGTATCGCGCTAAGTCGGTCCGATCCTGGTGAGGTTCGCGCCCCATCCATCCTTAGCCAACATCATTCACAAAAACGCCCTCTGCGGCAACGGTTGCGGCAGAGGGCAGGTTTGAAAAGCTACTTCGCCAATTCGACTAACTTCTTAGCAACCTGACTGCCATGCGGCAGTGCGAGCCGTCTCTAACGGTGTGGCCGGGTGGCGCTGCCCGAACAGGGAACCATCGGCAGAATAAGACTCAGCAACGCAAGGACGGCCAAAGCCCGTTCCTACGAGCATTGGGTCCTCGACTCAGTTCCTGTTGCGAAGGCGCTTTGGGCTTGAGTTTCGCACGGCGATACTATCCCATGCGGCATTGCCGCCAAAGATTGCTCCCAGCACACCCGATGCCGCCGGCCGCACGTCCGGCACTCGTACTGGCCGTGTGAAGGCCACATTGGCTCGGTGTGCATCAATCTGCACCAGAGGTCCGCGATTCGCGATTGGCTCGGTATCATTGATTTACATCCCCCATCCCAAACGGGCAATTTCTAAAGCCGGGTGGCAGCGTGGCTTTTGCGTTCGGAGTTTCGCAGCGTGCGTGACCATTCGTCGGCCTGTTTTTCGGCCTCCCCTTTCGCCACTCCGTAACGCTCCTGAATTCGTCCTACCAACTGATCCTTCTTGCCAGCTATCGTTTCCCAGTCATTATCGACGAGTTTGCCCCATCGCTCGCGCGCGGAGCCGGTGAACTGCTTCCACCTATCCTCGATTTGGTTCCAATTCATGTTTCCTCCCGCTTCTTCCGCTCTTTCGGCGCAACTGATCTGTGGCACGTTTGCCGCCGTTTGAATTCGCAAGGCAAATTGCCACAAGTCGTCCATGCGACCCTTGCAGCGGCAGAATGTGCACTCAGAAACGCAGATTCTGCACTTCCGCTTATCGTGCTGCCATGCGTCTCAGCAACTTGGCGATCTGCGGCGCGTGGCCCGACTCGTGCACAGATAGAGGCCAGAGAGTTCCAGAAGGAGGAACACTAAATGGCGCGGAATACCTCGGTGATGGGAATCTATCCCGATCGCACAACCGTTTCGGATGCTATCAACTTCCTGCACAAAGCGGGGTATCGGGCGGCGGACATCTCAGTCCTGTCATCTGACAACCAAAGCTCAAAGGACTTCGCGCACGAGAGACGCACCAGGGCGCCGCGGGGAGCGGCGATAGGAGCGGCCGCGGGAGCGGTGGTTGGCGCTGCGTTGGCTTGGCTCGTTTCCAGTCAACCTGTCAGCATCGCGAGTTTAGGGCCGCTCGTCGCGGCCGGACCGGTGGTGGCTGCGTTGGCTGGGGCCGGCGCCGGCGGGGCGCTGGGTTGGATCGTGGGATTGTTGGCGGGCCTGCGTCTGACCGAATACGTTGCAAGGCGATATGCGGGCAGAAACAGGAACGGCGGCATTCTTCTATCCGTTCACTGCGATACTCCGGAGTGGTGTGACCGGGCGAAGAAAACTTTAAGGGACACAGGCGCCAGGGATATTTCCTCCGCGTCGGAGACCGCGGCGGATTACGGGACGACCGATAAGCCGACGGAGAGGGTGCCGGCGGCCCTCACTGACCGTGGCGAGGCGCCTGCCCAAGAGACGGTCGAGCGCGACGTTTACGAAGCCAGACAATGATGAGTCACGGTCGAGCTGACGACTAGAAAAAGGGAAAAGTCACATGTTATTACTGATTATCGTTCTGTTGTTGGTCTTAGGCGTTGGTGGAGGGTATTACGGGCATACCCGGTGGGGCCACAGCGGGGGCGCGGGCGTGGGACTGGGTACCATCTTGGTGGTTCTTCTCGTAGCCTACCTATTAGGAATCGTGCACTGAGGCAGATCCGCCATTTGCTAACCACCCGGATGGGACGGTATAAGAGATCAGGCCGCGGCGGAGGCAGCAGATAGGCTGGAACATAGCGAAGGTGGACTGGCCGTCTGCGTGCATATCCAGTATCGGTCTTCACGGAGATGATCATTATGCAATTCGGTCGAGTTACCGGTACCGCTGCCCTCTATCTGCTATTCGCGACGGTTTTCCCTGCATACGGGCAGCACGACCAGCAAAACGAGAAAGAGGGTAAGCAGCAGCAACAGCATGCGCAACCCGCTCGACAGCAGGAACAGCGAGCTCAGCAGCCCCAGCAACAGCAGCAGCGCGCGCAACCTGCTCGACAGCAGGAACAGCGAGCTCAGCAGCCCCAGCAACAGCAACAGCGCGCGCAACCCGCTCGACAGCAGGAACAGCGAGCTCAGCAGCCCCAGCAACAGCGCGCGCAACCCGCTCGACAGCAGGAACAGCGAGCTCAGCAGCCCCAGCAACAGCAACAGCGCGCGCAACCCGCTCGACAGCAGGAACAGCGAGCTCAGCAGCCCCAGCAACAGCAGCGGCGTGCGCAACCCGCTCGACAGCAGGAACAGCGAGCTCAGCAGCCCCAGCAACAGCAGCAGCGTGCGCAACCCGCTCGACAGCAGGAACAGCGGGCCCAACAGCCCCTGCAACAGCAGCGCGCGCAACCCGCTCGGCAACAGCAGCAACGGGCCCAACAGACCCAGCAACGACCGCAGCAGCGACAACAGCAGCCACAGCGCACCCAGCAGCAGGCAGTCGCGTGGCAACAGCGGCGGGGATGGCAACAGCATGGCGCTTGGCAGGGGCATAGTACATTCCAGCAGGGTTCTTCTCAGAACTGGGACCGCGACCATCGCACCTGGGCGCAGCGTGGAGGCTATGGCGGTTACTACATTCCCCAGGATCGCTTCGGTCTCTATTTCGGAAATAACCACTGGTTCCGGATGCCCCGGTTTGCAATGTACATGGGGTATCCTCGTTTCTCGTACGAGGGCTTTTCGTTCATGCTCGTGGATCCCTGGCCGGGATATTGGGCGCAAAACTGGTACGCGACCGATGATGTCTACATCGCTTATGACAATGGGTACTACCTTTACGACCGTAGGTATCCGGGGATTGGACTGGCGATCACGGTGGCGCTGTAGCTCACGAGCGATGGCACAGCACCGTAGCGGACGGGTTGGCGAACTGCGCTCGGCGGTACCTGGGCGCCAGCGGCGGGAATGCTTTCCGCTGCGAGCATGGTGCCGCCTCCCGCCGGATCGGGCAGGGATTGCTGTTTGAGACTTTAGGAGAGTACAGAAAATGCCGTTGATAAACATTGTAATTGCGCTGATCGTGGTCGGCGTCGCGCTGTGGCTGATCAATAACTTCATCCCTATGGCTTCCAGCATCAAGACCATTCTGAATCTCGTGGTTGTGGTCGCGGTCGCAATTTGGGTCTTGAAGGCGTTCGGACTGTGGGCGCGCGTAACCAGTTATAGGTTTGTGAGCTGAATCGGTGCGGCCTTGCGTGGCGCCCAATGACAATATTCAGTGTGGCTCCGGGAGGTTGACCATGGCTCTGCATATCGAACAGCGTGAACGGGAAGGCATCATCATTCTCGACCTGAAAGGCCCCCTCACTTTGGGCCATGGAGATTTGGAACTGCGTGACAGACTCCCTGCGCTGCATCAATCCGGTAAGGTCAATATCGTCTTGAATCTCAAAGACGTCAGCGAGATTGACAGCACTGGACTGGGGACGTTGGTATTTGGGCTCGCCCGGCTGCGCAAGGCCGGCGGAAGGCTGGCGCTCCTAAACCTCAATCGGTCGCATCTGGCATTGTTCCTGCTGACCAGGTTGGCCATAGCCTTTGAATTCTTCGACGATGAGCAGGATGCGGTGAACAGTTTCTTCCCGGATCGAGCGCTGAAACCTTACGACGTCCTCAGCTTCGTTGAGCACGAAGACGACCGCAAGCGCAAGCCGGATCACGGCACCAGTTCCGAGGCGGCCTGCTAAAATGAACAACAGTGTCCCGACTGCCTGCGGTTTCGGGCCGGATCCTGATCGTCGATGACGACGAGCGTCAGTGTGCCTCCTTGGCTGCGATGCTGTCCGGCTCCGACTTTGAAACAGAAGTGGCCGCCGACGGGCTGGAAGCGCTGGAACGGCTCGCTACCTTCAATGCAGACGTCATCATTGCGGATTTGGTCATGCCGCGCATGGACGGCTTCGAACTGCTCCGGCATCTGAAGGAGCAGGGTAACCTCACTCCGGCGATCGCTCTGACCGGCTTCGGCAGCATGGAAAAGGCGCTCTCCGCGGTTCATGACCTCAAGGCATTCTGGTTTTTGGAGAAGCCGGTGGAACCGCGCGCCTTCAGAACTCTTCTGGACCGTGCAATTCGCTATAGAAGAAGTCTGCAGAAAACCGAAGAGCTGAAGCGCGACCTGAGCCTTCGCGGCATACTTGGGGACATGGTGGGAGTATCCCCAGCGATGCTGCAAATCTTCTCGCTTATCAGGCAGGTGGCGCCGACTTCAGCCCCCGTATTGATCCGTGGGGAAAGCGGCACTGGCAAGGAGTTGGTTGCGCGGGAAATCCATAAGTGCAGCCCCCGGGGTGATGGCCCTTTCGTCGCGATCAATGCAGCCGCGTTGCCCGAGACTCTGGTGGAAAGCGAATTATTCGGCCACGAGAAGGGCGCGTTTACGGGCGCCTTGGAGCGTTCGGCCGGCTGCTTTGAGCAGGCTCACGGGGGCACTTTGTTCCTCGACGAAATCGGCGAGATGCCACAGTCTACGCAGCCCAAGCTGCTGCGCGTTCTCGAGGACTTGCGGGTACGGCGGCTTGGCGGTAAACATGAAATTGCGGTAGACGCCAGGGTACTTGCCGCAACCAGCCAGGAACTCGGAACGCACTTGCGCGAAGAGCTGTACTATCGGTTGAGTGTGTTCCAGATAGTAGTTCCGCCGCTACGCGAACATAAAGAAGACATTCCGCCGATGGCCGATGTCATGCTCCAGAACCTGAATAAGAAACACGGCACGCGCGTCACAGGAGTCGATGCGGAAGTACTGGATCTGTTTCATCGGTATGATTGGCCCGGGAATGTGCGAGAGCTACGTAATGTCCTGGAGCGAGCCTCCATCATGGCGGGTGAGGGCTTGGTCCGGCTGAAGGACATGCCTTTCCCGGCGCTCGGCGTCAGTCCCGGCCCGTATGCCAGGCTGTCGACCGGCTACGAGCACAGCGCAATGATCCAGCCCGGCCAGCCACTCATCAAACTCGAGGAAGCTTACATAAAACTGACACTCGATCACGTGGGGGGCAATCGCAAACGGGCTGCCGAGATGCTGGGGATCAGCCTGCGAACATTGCAGAACCGCATCGCCGGACTGCGCAAAGAGGAAGAGTCGGCAAACGCCTGATCCAGCGCGGACGCCCCGGTGCGGCCACCACCGATCGCAATCCGGCTCGAGGCCTACACGGGCGGAGAGGCAAAACCATCGGGGCGAAACGTGTCTCGCGAAGCCAACAGATCTTCGTGGTTTCTGCTCAGGGCGCTGCCGCGAATGTGCCGGCAGGCCTTTAGCGAATGGGTGAGCGATGATGCTCCGCGCCTCGGCGCCGCCGTCGCATTTTACACCCTTCTGTCGCTGGCTCCCATTATTGTCATAGTCATCGCCGCGGCCGCGGTGGTTTATGGGCAAGACGCCGCCGCAGGCCGGCTCGCGGTGGAAATCCGGGGAGTGGCCGGTCCTGCAGCAGCACGGACAATTCAGGAAATGAGCAAGGGCGCCTACCAACCTCGAATCGGCGTAATCGCGACTTTGGCTGGCTTGGCGACCCTGGCATTTGGCGCTTCTTCCGTCTTTGTGGAATTGCACGACGCGATGAACACGATCTGGCAGGTTTCGCTTCCCCCCTCCCGGAGCAATGCCGCAACTGTCTTGCGGCTAATTAGGGAGCGCTTCTATTCGTTTGTGACGGTGCTGGGAACGGGCTTCCTGCTGCTGGTTTCTCTGGTGCTGGACTCGTGGATCGCGGCGATATGGATCTGGGTGCCACGCGCTGCCACGTGGACGATTCTGTATCTGCTCATCGCGGTGCTGTTCGCGGCCCTCTACAGAATCGTTCCGGACGTTGAACTGCAATGGCGGGACGTCGCTCTGGGAGCCGCGATCACCGCCTTGCTTTTCATGATCGGCAAGGACTTGGTGGGGATATACTTCGCGCATGCCGGCTTCGGGTCCATGTATAGCGCTGCCGGCTCGCCGATGCTTGTACTGCTCTGGGTGTATTACTCGGCGCAACTATTCTTTTGGGGAGCCGAGTTCACCAAGGTGTATGCTAAGACCGTTGGGTCCCAAGACGACCAAAAAGCTTAGACGCCTGATGCGGCCATGCAGAGCCACGCCGACCGCGCTGGCGCGCCTTTTCCGATTGGCGGACATTGGCATGTCGCGTGCGAACAAGAAGTGCATGAAGCAGCAAGTCAATGAAAGAACCCAGACGTACGCTACCGTTGCGACTGGAGAGCAGGGGAGCCCAACGGATTCCGCTGGACAGTCCGGGGACACTCAAGGATTGTCGGGTGTCGCGGAGGCTGGCGCAGAGAGCGTCGCGGAGCTCATGGAGGAGGGGCAGTCTTTTGAAGCCGAAGCGATCGGCGGCGTGGAAGACGCGCCAGACCCGGACGTGGCTGAAGTCCACACGAAACAGGTCCCCGAGGACGATGTGCGTATCGAATATCTGGGGAGAGATTAGGACCCGAATGCGCAGCCTCCGCCTTGGAAAATGCCTCCGAGGGCGTTTGGAATCACCGTAATTGGAGATGACGATCCCATGCGCTGAGTAGAATTAGGGCTTAGCGGAGGGCCGGCTCATAAGATCAGGACCGGGATGTGAGACTCCCGAATGATCCCATAGCCTTTGCCGTTGTCCCCCAAATGGCTTGGCCCAGGAATGCGTCCGATGACCAGTACGTCAGCCTTGGTACGCGCCGCCGCTCGGTTCTAGAGTGCCGGGACATTGCCGCTATCGATGATGACTTCAGCATTCGTGCCTACGTCCTGCTGCAGCCTGGCGACCTGTTCGGGAGCGTAGCCGACGAGCTCCGCCTTTCCAGGCGAGTTCACGTGTAACCCGCCGGAGCCGTAGATCTCCACCCCAATCGTGTGGACAAGCGTAACCGTCGCGTCGACGGCCGCAGCCATCTCGGCCCAGCGAAACCGTGTAGTGGCTATGGGCTCAGATCCACCGAACCGAGGACATTGCGGATCGAGAACTCGCCGACCGGCTCTTCCTCCAGGTGAGCGCCTGTCCAGACCGGGCAATGGATTTCATGCAGTACCTTCGCCGTAACTGAGCCCAGCAGAAAGCGGAAGAACGCTCCTTCGCCGCGAGTCGACATGACGCACAGGTCCACTTTCTGGCCGCGAGCGGTCTTTACGATTTCACGGGCCGGATCCCCCTCAGCAGTACACGCGTGACTGCAATCCCATCGAGATTCCAGCAGCATCGCCTGATCAGATCTGCTCAGAGCGCCGAACAATGTGCGCGTGCAAGTCGCGTGCTGTAATCTCGTGCCCGCTCTCGGGCAGGCCGGCGGGATAGTTGAGAGGGGTTACCACGTGCAGCAGGATAATCTCCGAGTGAAAGCGGCGCGCCAACCCACGAGGCCTGGATCACGACTTGCCGGGAGGTGTCCGCGAGGACGACAGGAACAAGTAGTTTCTGAATGCTCAGCATCACGCACCGGTGTGCATTCACTTCTGTGGTTTGACACTCCTTGCCCGGACGTGGCAGCTCCCGGCAGGCAGTGCCCGCGGTTCGCGTATTATTTCTATTGCTCCTGCGGAACGGGACGGCGGGTCAGGCCTTCTCCATAGTCTCGACGAACGTCCGCATCTTTGGTTCCAAGCCGCGGAGGAATTGCGGGCCCGCAGCGCAAGTCCCCAGTCTTTTTCCGGTGACCCCTCCGGACCGCCTCTGGCTTGCCAGAGCGCATAAGCCAGCGCTGCGATGTCCCGGTGGCCAGAAATCGCGATGCCGTGTCCATTCGGCTGGGGATCCTGGGCGAACACACAAAAACTGGCGCTTCCGGCTATTTAGTGGCCTCAGGGGCCAGGTCGAGACCGCCACAGTGGAAGTAGATGGCATGGACAAAGTTCTGCCGGTTGCGGAACCCCCGCGCCGTGTACTTCACCCATTGAATTTTGGCATTGATCGATTCGCTACTCGCGTTCGTGATGCGGTGCCGGAGATACGTAATGATGTTCTCGAAGCGTCGCTTGAGCATTCGTGCCACTTCGATCATCGGTTTCAGTCGACTCCGTACCGCCCACCCGTGCCACCAGCGGAAATGCTTCCTCGCCGGCCGTTCGTAGATGTAATCGTATAGCGCCATGGCGGTCTCCTTCAGCGCCCAGGCACGTGCCGTTTTCAATTCGCTGTTTCGCAGTCCGGCGAATTCCTTGCGGTCCTCCGGTTCCATCTTTGCTGGGTTCCGCAGCCAGTCATAGCGTGTCCCGGCCAAGCGGTCATCTCCGGCAGCCTTCAAGCTTTTGTGTTCTTTCCGTCGCACCTTGTCCACGGCATCGCCCAGATGTTTGGCGACATGGAACTTGTCGAACACGATCTTGCCGTCCGCTTCAGGCATGTGCTCCCGCACCGAGGCGATGTATGGGTCCCACATGTCCATCGCCACGGCTCGAATACCGCTGATTTGCTCAGCCGTCAGCGTTTCCCAAAACCCGTCCAAGCTGCTCTGCTTCCGATCTTCGGCCACGTACAGCACGCGCCCTCGGATCAGATCATTCACCAGAGTCAGGTAGCTGTGTCCTTTCCGAAACGCCTTCTCATCCACGCCGATTTCGCTCACCAGTTCCGCTTGGCGCCGCCCCAAACCACGTTGCACCGCACGTTCCATGATGCCGTGGATCTCATCCCAACTCAGTTGCAATAATCCGGCGACGGCCTTCTGGCTCGCCGCCTTCAACCACTCGATCGCCAGCGCCTCGAACAGCGCCGTAAAGCGACTCGACGGTTCCGCCCAGGGAAGCTTGACTACCTTGACACCGTGCTCACGACATTCGGCGCGCGGCGGCTCGGCGTGCAGGATCGTCTGGTATTGGCAAGTGTCCAGATGCCGCCAGCGCCTCTCCGGCTGGTGATCGTAGAGCTTGCAACTCGCGCCACATTCCGGACAGGGCCAGTCGATCATCTCGTGGTGCCGCAGATAAACATGGATCTCGCCAGCCTCCAACTTCAGGTCCACCGAGTCCACAAACCAGGGAGCCTCGATCCCGAGAATGCGCCGATAGAGTTCGTGATCCTGCATCGACGGCATTGTCGCATGGAGCCGACCGGCGGCATCAACCCACTACGATCCCGGAATTCCCCAAAAACTTGGCAGGCCACGACAAGTGGGCCTTTCCCCTGTACTACTGGGATTACGCCATTGGAGTCTTCGCGCTGGGCGTCGTATTGGTGCTTAGTTTGAGGAAGCTACCGTTCCAATTATCAGCGCGAGGCCGACGCCGATCGGGAACGCCACCGCCATGCCGGCGCTATCGATGGCGACCACCAGCAGAATGTTCGACAGGTTGGGGATCGCCGTCCGGAGTGATTACGGCAAGAGTGACCACCCCCCTTTGGGCAGCCGCGGCAACGAAACCGGCGCTGTAGTTCCTCAGCAGCAGGCAATTAACAGGACTGTCCGCCAGCAATTCCAGGGATTTCGCATCGGACCACGGCCAGCGTGCCGGAACCCAACCGGCGGGTTGCGGCGTGGTGGCGCACAGCAGCGGCAGGGAGGCCAGAATGACGGTCGAGCACGCCGCCCTGATCCAACCGGGCTTCCGGATCGATTTTTGGATTGCCATTAGATCGTCGCCATGCCTACCAGCACAAGTCCGCAAGCGTAACCTGCAAACATGAGTAGGATGAGCCGGCCGGTACCCCGATGTCCGGCGACAATTAAGATTCCCGGCTAACGACAATTGAAATTCCCGCTAGACGACAACGGATGTGACCATCAGGGCTTGCGCTCGGCGAGCGCCACGGGATGGTCACGGACAGCCAGGTAAGGAGGTTGAGGAAGTTGTCGAACACCGAGAAGAATCAGGAAATTGCGGCATCGAAGGCGGGGATGGATCCGAAAACGGCGCGGAAGTATCTGGAGCTGAATCGGCTGCCCAGCGAGTTGAGCCGGGAGCGGCATTGGCGCACCCGCGAGGACCCTTTCAGCGACGTCTGGGAGCGGGTGAGGCAGCAGATCGAAGAGAGCCCCGGGCTGGAAGCCAAGACGCTGTTTGAATGGCTTCAGCGGGAATACCCCGGCAGGTTCTCCGATGGGCAGATCCGGACCCTGCAACGGCGGATCAAGTTGTGGCGGGCAACCGAAGGCCCCGCGCATGAGGTGTACTTCGGTCAGAAGCACACGCCCGGCAAGCTGTGCGCCTCCGACTTCACGCACATGACGGAGTTGGAGATCACGATTGCGGGGCAGACGTTCGAGCACTTGGTGTATCACTTTGTGCTGACGTATTCGAACTGGGAGACGGGAACGATCTGCTACTCGGAGAGTTTGGAGAGCCTGACCGAGGGGTGGCAGAACGCGGTATGGGAACTGGGCGCCGTGCCGGACGCACACCGCACCGACCGGCTGTCGAGCGCGGTTAACAACATGTCCAACCCGGCGGAGTTCAACCGGCGATATGAAGCGTTGCTGAAGTACTACGGGGTAAAGCCGCAGCGCACTAACCCGTCGAGTCCGCACGAAAACGGCGACGCCGAGCAGAGCCACCACCGCTTCAAAAGGGCCGTGGACCAGGCGTTGCTGCTGCGCGGCAGCCGCGACTTTGCGGGCCGGGCGGAATACGCCAAGTTCCTCCGCGACCTGTTTGCGCAACGCAACGCCGGCCGGCGCGAGCGTCTTACGGAAGAGTTGGCGGCGATGCGGGAACTGCCGGCGCGGCGAATGGAATCGGCCAAGCGCGAGCGGGTGAAGGTGGACTCGGGCAGCCTGATCCATGTGGACCGGAACGCCTACTCGGTGAACAGCAGGCTGATCGGGGAGCGGGTGGAAGCGCGGGTATATCTGGATCACGTTGAGGTCTGGTACGGGCAACGGTGCGTGGAGGACCTGCCGCGGCTGCGCGGGCGGTCGAAGCATCGCGTGGATTATCGGCACATTATCGAATGGCTGGTGCGGAAGCCGGGCGCGTTCGAGAACTACCGCTATAAAGAGGATCTGTTTCCCACCAGCCGGTTCCGCATGGCTTATGACGCGCTTCAGGAGGGTGCGCCGGGCCGGGCGGTGAAGGAGTACTTGCAGATTCTGAAGCTGGCGGCCGAGGAGGGCGAAGTCCGGGTGGACTTGGCATTACGCGACCTTTTGGAAGAGAAGCCGGAGGCGGCCCTTACCGCGGGCGCGATCCGCGAAGGACTGGCGCGCCTGGAGAGCATGGCGCCGGTCACGGCGGTAGAGGTGTCGGCGGTGGACCTGACGAGCTTCGATCAGCTTTGCCCGGCGATGGAGGTGCGGCAATGAGCGCGGCGGCCGAGGTGCGCCCGGCGCTGATCGGGCATCTGAAAGATCTGCACTTGCCGATGGTGCGGGAGTGTTACGAGGAGACGGCGCGGCGAGCGGAGCGGGAAACGCTGAGCTATGAGCAATACCTGCTGGAGGTGATCTCGCGGGAGTGCGAGCAGCGGCGGAAATCCAAGATTCAGCGTTTGCTGAAGGAATCGGCGTTGCCGCTGGAAAAGTCGCTGGACAACTTTAACCTGAAGCGCCTGCCGGCCAAGGCGCAGCGGCAGTTGCGGACGCTGCTGGATGGAGGCTTCCTGGATCGGAAAGAGAACGTGCTGGTGTTCGGAAATCCTGGTTCGGGGAAAAGCCATCTGTTGACCGCGCTGGCGCAGGAACTGGTGGTGGGGCGGGAACGGCGGATGCACTTCACGAAATGCTCTTTGCTGATGCAAGATCTGCTGGCGGCCAAACGGGATCTGCGGTTGAGTCGGGAGATCAAACGGCTCGGGCGCTACGAAGGTCTGATCATCGACGATCTTGGATACATACAGCAGACCCGCGACGATATGGAGGCGGTGTTCACGTTGCTGGCGGAACGCTACGAGCGCGGCAGCGTGCTGATGACCAGCAACCTGGCGTTTTCGAAATGGGAAGGGATTTTCAAAGACGCGATGATGACCGCGGCGGCCATCGACCGGCTCGTGCATCATTGCGTGATCATCGAGCTGAACATACCGAGCTATCGGGCAGAGGAGGCAAAGAAGAATCAGCAGGCCGCCGGCGAAGCGGAGGCACAGTGAGGCCTCTAGCGGCGCCGCGAAGACCGGAAGGCGGAAAGAGCCATGGAAATGCCGGGGCTGTGGAAAGCGTGGAAAGCCAAAAGCAGGCTTCCCACTCTTCCCACGAGCCCCTTGGAAATCCCGCCAAAGGCAGGCGCGATTCCCACATTTCCACGGCTCCGGCGGCGAGGGCGGGTGGAAAAGTGGAAAACCAAAAGCAGGTTTCCCACTTTCCCACCGCCCCGAGGATATATATCGAAAGGCAAAAACAGAACGACGGCGGGCGGGCTATCGCCCTCCGCCCGCGGCGGCGCTCCGCGCCGCCTCAGGAGTAGTTGTCGTTAATCGGGAGAAATAATTGTCGTTGACCGGAAAGAATAGTTGACGCCGGACACCCCGAGGCGCATCCCGGAATTCGTGCCAGATCGCGACACCCCAAATTGCCGCAACGAGTGTGGCACCCTGACCGAGCGCATACGAAACGGCCGGCCCTACCACCCCGGAGGCCACCAGATTCAGTGAATCGAGGAGAGTTGTAGTCATGAAGAGTGTTACGCACCATTACGCCGGCTGGCGGGCGTTGTTGCTATCAGCCCTGCTCAGCGTCCTGCTGCTTCCTTTGCAGGTACGCGCTCAGGTCAGCACCGCGGAAATCCTCGGGACGACTTTCGATCCCAGCGGAGCCGTGCTGGTGAATGTCAAAGTCACCGTCACGAATCTCTCGACGGGCCTCACCCGCACCGCGACGAGCAATGAAAGCGGCAACTTTCTACTGCCCTCGCTTCCAATAGGCCATTACAGTATCAAGGCTGAAGCGAACGGATTCAAAGGATTCGCCGTTGCCGACGTAGCCCTCGCCGGGGGCGACCATATGAGGATCGATCCGCATATGGAGGTCGGGCAGGTCAGCGAGTCGGTCCAGGTTGTGGCACAGACACCCGCATTGCAGGCCGATACCTCCTCCCTGGGTACGTTGATCAACTCCCAAGCCGTTCAGGACCTGCCGCTCAACGGGAGAAATTTCATTGGCTTGGCCCAATTGTCAGCCGGCGCCAATAGCGATGCGAACAACTCGCTACAAAGCGGCAACCGCCCGGACGACCGTCGAAATAGCTCCGCTGTGGCCGTCAACGGTCAGCACGGCTATAACAACAACTTCATGATCGACGGACTGGACGACAATGAGCGGTACATCGGGACCATCGTGCTGAAGCCCGCCATGGATGCCCTCGCCGAGTTCAAACTCGTAACCAACGCATACGCGGCTGAGATGGGACGCACCGCCGGTGGCGTCATCAACCTGGTGACGAAATCCGGGGCCGACCAGTTCCATGGCTCGCTTTTCGGGCTCTGAGCAGGAATCTGACGGGACCCGCAATTTAGGCGGCTTTCTTGAAAACCACAAATTCGGTCCTCGTTGCTGCCATGCGCTGCGCCTTCAGCAGCAGATATCGTAGATTCTTGTAGCCGCGGCCCCGTCGAAGCAGCGATTTGATGTTGCCGTTGATCGCTTCGACCACTCCCAGCCGCACCTTCGTCCGGCAGTAGTTCAGAATCCCGTCGAGGTGATCCAAGAGCATCAACGCCAATTTACGGAACGGTTCCAGCCGCTGCCATCGAAGCTGATCGATCCACCGTTGGAGGTAGTTCAGCATCGCGCCTTCGTATTGATACGTCCAGAGCCGGTCCAGACTCTCTTTCAGTAGATAGGCCTTGAACACCTTCCGGTTGAGAGCGAACAACGCAGTCAACTCCTGGCGCTTGCTCGAGGACAAGTTCACCCAGCGAGTGAGCAGCAGCCACCGCTTGCCCTTCACCAGATCGCGCATCTGCCCTCCTTTGCGGAAGAATTCGGCCCGACGTACCTCGTCAACCGCTTGGTTGGCGTGCTGCATGACGTGGAACTTGTCGTACACGATCCGGCAGTTCGGCGCATGCTGTTCGATGCTCAGCCGGTACGGTTCCCACATGTCCACGCAAGCCGCCGTAATCCGCATCCGCTGGCCACGGCTCAGTTCGCTTTCGAAGAACTCGTCCAGCGTTTCCTTCCTCCGCTCCCGACCAAACCAAAGCGGCTCACCGCTGTCCAGGTTGCTGACCACCGTGATGAACTTCTGCTTCTTCCCCAGATGGATCTCGTCCACCCCCATTTGCACCAACGCCGGCTTTCGCCGCATCGCCGCCCACCGTTCCAGGTACCGCAGGTCAATCGCGCGAACCGTGCTCGGCGCCAATCCAAACCGCCGTGCCACCTGCCGCGCCGACGCACCTTCGCAGGCTTGGCCCACCGCGTCCTCGAACCGCTTGCTGAACGGCGCTTTGCTCGGCAACTGCGGCACCTTCTCGATCTTGATTCCGCAATCCGGGCAGCACACCCGGTATACCTCGACCACCACGGTCGTGCGGAACTCCATGCAGGGCAGATCGCGCACCTCACGTTCGCTGACGTCGTGCGCTGCCTCCAGTTTCCGTCCGCAGCCAGAGCAAACCAGCTTCCGATTCCCTCGCTTGCGTCGGACCCAAAGCTTGAGCGTCTTGCCGCGTTCGTTGATCTCGTGTCGGTAAACCCGATATCCGGGCCACCCCAGTAATTTCGTCAGTTCGCTGTCTCGCAAACCGCTGAGTGTACCGGAATCCCGTCCTCTGTGAAAAGCCGCCCTGCTTGGCGTCTATCGAATTCCTGCTCAGAGCCGCTTTTCGAATTCTTCCGGAACGAACACCTCGATGCAAAGAACTTCTTCGCGCGTCAGGGACCCACTCCGGCATACAAGCAGAACCAGTTTGGCGGGAGCATGGGCGGACCGATCAAGAAGGACAATACTTTCTTCTTCGGCGATTATGAAGGGCTGCGGGTGCGCCAGGGACTTACCTTCACGAGTTCCGTACCTTCCATGGCAATGCGGCAGGGCAACTTCGCCGGTCAGTCGACCATCTACGATCCACTGACCCGCATTCCATATCCAAACAACCAGATTCCAGTCTCCGCGATGGATCCGGCCGCACTCAAGATAGTCAACCTCTATCCGGTGCCTCAAACAGCCGGACTGGTCAATAACTTCACGATGAGCCCAAACAAGAAGGACCGCGAGGACAAGTTCGACGGTCGAGTCGATCACGAGTTTGGGACGCGAGATACCTTCTTTGGCCGGTATTCCTTCAACGACGCAAATGTTTACACTCCCGGAGCGCTACCCGCGGTGGGCGACATTCAGGCCGTGGGCGTCAATGGTGGGTACCCGGGTACGGCCCTGCTGCGCGCGCAACAGGCCGCGGCGAATTATGTTCACACCTTCAGTCCTACCCTGATACTGGAGCAAAGATTGGGCTACTCCCGCTTTGCCAATAACGTGTTGCCGCCTAACTACGGCAATAACGTGATGAACGAACTTGGAGTGCCCGGCATCAACATCGACGCCGACAGCTCCGGAATGTCGACGATCGGCGTCTCCGGTTTTCAGACTCTCGGCGACTCTGGATCGATTCCCATTATCGATTACAACAATATCTACCAGTACGCAGCCACTTTGACCAAGAGCTATGGGCGGCATACCTTTAAGTGGGGAGGAAACATCATTGACCGCCGCATGATGCAGTTCCAGAGCGGTGCCGCCAAAGGGTCATTTAGCTTCAACTCCAGTTCCACGAGCGACGGCGCGGGCTCCGGCGGCAATGCCGTGGCCTCGTTGTCAACGGGATACCCGAGTTCCACCAGCCGCTCTAAGACACTATATTGGCCGGATCTCCGGAGCGCGGAGTTTGGTATGTTCGTGCAGGATGACTGGCGCGTAAACCAGAAACTGACTCTCAATATCGGCTTGCGCTACGACGTAATTACCCCGCTGGTCGAGGCTCACGGCCAAGGCTGTAACCTCGCTTTGACCTCAACCGCGGCGAACATCGCTTGCTACAGTGGCGCCCACAGTGACCTGACGACGAAGGCGGGCGGGGTTGCGACGGATTTCAATGACTTCTCTCCCCGGCTGGGCTTCGCCGCGACCCTGACGCCCCGTACAGTATTGCGAGGAGGCTTCGGAATCAGCTTTTTCCCTCCTGTGGCGGGAAACAGCCAAGGCATGCGCAACGGTAACTTTGTAAGCACCCTAAACTACACCACCACGCCCGCAACGGTAAGCAACGAGTTGTCGGCTGGCCTTCCTGCTCCGGTACCGGATAATCCACTGAATCCTACCGGCGGGATCACGTTGAACGTGTTCTCCATGGCCAACCGGATCCCCTATGTCGAACAGTTCAACCTGACTTTGGAACGGGAACTGACGTCCGGCCTAGTTTGGAATATCAGTTACGTTGGCGCTTTGTCCAGAAAACTTGCGTTTGTAGCTGAGATTGACCAGGCTCCGCCCGGACCGGGAACCGTCCAGCCGCGCCGCTATTACTACAGTCTTCTCCCTGGGGTCTCGTCGATTCAGGAGATGTACACGGGGGGCACGGCCGACTATCATTCCCTCCAAACCTCGCTTGAACACCGCTTCAGCAACGGGTTCAATCTCATCAGCAATTACACTTGGGCGCACGACATCGACGACAGCCAGTGCAGAGGGGGCTGCAACTCAGGGGCTGGACCCTTCCCGCTCCTGTCCGCTAACCGGCGCCTGGACCGCGGAAATTCAGACATCGACCTGCGCCAGCGCTGGGCCATGATGGTCAGTTATGCGCCGTCGATTGGCGCCACCCGAACAGGCGTAACAGGCGCGCTGATTAAGGGCTGGCAGTTCAATGCTATTGCCGCAATGCAGAGCGGCGAGCCCTTCTCCATACAGAACTCCTCCGCGAGGGATAACACCGGCAGCGGGGACAGGCCGAACGTGGTGGGCGACCCCTACAGCGGGCAGCAGACTCCCAATCAGTGGTTTAACACCGCCGCGTTTGTGGGTCAGCCTCTTTACACGGTCGGTGACGTAGGGCGCAATACCATGTTTGGTCCTCCCATGAAGAACCTGGACTTTTCGACGTTCAAAGACTTTCGGTTGAGGGAGAGCACCTCGCTGCAGTTCCGCGCGGAGTTCTTCAACATCCTCAATCACCCCAACCTCGGGCTTCCGGCCAATTCTCTGGGCGCCTCGAACTTCGGGGTGATCAGCAGTACGGACAACTACCTTCCACGGAATATCCAGCTCGCGCTGAAGCTGGTCTTCTGACCTGAGATACATGAGCCGCGGCGCAGGGAGGACCTGCAGCCGCGGCGATTTTTTGTTCGCATGAAGTAAGAAGAAAGGCGGCCGGAGGGGGGCAGTGCGAAAGCGGGCGTGGCGATTTTGAGAGCGCGCCATCGATAGCGTTGCCGGGCAGATTGCCTTGGGATATCCTTGTTATCACGCATTGGAGGTCATGACATGTCCGAACGAAACCTTGCGCGGCGCGGCTTTCTTGGGGGCATCGCCGCTGCGCAACTCCTGGTCACGCAGTCGCGCGCTGAGGACGTTGCGCCGGCCAAGATGAAGCTGGCAGTAGGGGCCGACCACGCGGGCTTTCCACTGAAAGGACCGGTGGTCGAGACGCTCCGTTCCTGGGGGCACTCCGTAAACGATCTCGGCACCTACTCTACAGCCCCCGTCGATTTCCCGGATATCGCTAAGAAGGTCTGCGCCGAAGTCCTGGCCGGGCGCGCGCAACGGGGCATCATGGTATGTGGCACCGGAGTGGGCGCATCCATCGCCGCGAACAAGGTGCGCAACATACGTGCTGCGCTGTGCCACGACACATATTGTGCGCACCAGTGCGTGGAGCACGATAACGTGAACGTGCTTTGTATGGGAGCGTGGATTATAGGTCCGAAGGTAGCGGAGGAGGTTCTCACCGCTTTCCTGCGCGCTAGGTTTACCAGCGCCGACCAGGATTTCCAGCGCCGGGTGCGCAAGCTGGAAGAAATGGAAAAGCACTGACGCGAGGTGGCCCACGGCGGGTATCGTCTGTTCCTCTCCTAAACTTCAGGGCTGCGGCGGCCGCTCGGCCGGCCGTCGCTTCTCTAGACTTTCTTTGATTTGGGCGGTGATGACATTGGGATTATCCTCGATCGCGAAGAAGACTGCGCACTCCATTCCGCGTGGTTCGGTGATCAGGACCCAGAAGCCTCCGCGAAACGGACCCGCCGCGTTCCAAGCCCTCTGGGGACCGAGCATACCTCGCCCGGCAATGCGATCCCGCCTGGTCGCAGGAATTCCCTTCGCGTCATGTCAAATACGGTGATCGGCGCGAGATAATTTAGGGGGGCGGCGCCGTCCGGATCACACTCAAGGCTGTAAACGACGAGATGGCTTGGCAGGGCCCGGCTCACCAGGGGGAGTGGGTGCTTCTACTTCGATTCGGGTGAGGCGGCAGAGTGGCTGGACCGGACGGTTGACGCTCCAACTATCGGCTCCCATTCGATTGAAGAGCGACCCTAAGACGGAGAAACTTCCCGAGCCAAGCGAACGGCAAACTCTAAGCATGGAATAGGCCGTGGTTGGCGATGATTACTCTTCGCTCGCACCGGAAATAGTAACCTGCATATCCCGCCGTGCGCGGCCGCACGGGCTCTGAGGTTGAGAGAACTGGGCAGAACAAACATTCGTCCGTTCCGCCCCAACCATCGCCTCAAGTGTCTTTCTTCTTCAAGGAATCGAGGCACGCAGGCAGACCTATTTTCCATCGCGTTCGTTATCCCTAACCAAACTTTCCCGGCCTGGTGCGATATCGTGACGCGGCGGAATCGCCGCCGGTGCCTGCCATGCCGCCAGTCTTCTCACCGGCCCGATTTGCACTCAAGGAGTAGGCTTCTGTTTGCGCGAATGCCGGTTTTGTTTAGGGCTCATGTGTTCGACCTGTCCGCTGAAATGTTTGAGCAGTGCTTCCAGCTCATCCACGCGGCGCTGCACTCGGGCGAGGTCCGCCTGCGTCACGGCCGCTTCGGCGAGTGCCTGGTACCCATTCTGGAAATATGCCTCCGCCGCGGCATGCTTCTGAGCCGTTACGATGGCGTCACGGAAGTTCTGGCTGGCGTCGTCGCGGCGGAGCGGCCGGCTAGTCCTGGGATACCCGCACAGACAGACATGCGTGCGCTGTGGAGAGCTAACAAAGTGGATATCCCCACCTACCCGCTGGCTATAGTTCGCCGCGGAGTATTGGCGGAACTCCGCTTCCAGAAACCATGGCGAGCCACAGCGCTCACAGGTGACTTGTTCTTTACTTTTCGGGTGCACAAATCTCTCCGGCTGATACGGAAGCCTGCCACTGGGGAACAGTCCCGTTGCAGGCTTCCACTTGAAATGTCCGTTATGGAAAACGAGACGACCCACAGACAGATCCACCGTTTCCCCGCGGGCCAGGGCGTCGGTCCAGATCCCGATGACGGCTGCGATCACTTTGCCGGCTTCACGGAACGGAACTCCATACCGCTGCAGCGCTACGACGAGCCGATCCCGCCCCGAGCTATCGGGAGTCCGTCCGCGGACGCCGCGGCAGCGGCGGCGGCCGAAGGGAGGGAACTCCATAACTCTGGGGACCAAACTATAAAACTCCCGCTCCAATCGGTCGAGTTGTTCTTCCAGGGCCTCGAGGTCCCGCAGAGTTCCGTTCCGGGAACGCCACTCCGCAGTCGCCCGATCCACAAACCGGTCGGGCGCAAGCTCCCCGACAGCCCCGATCCCCTCCAGCAAACTGGCCGTCTCCCGGTCTTCAATCGGCGGCCGAAACCCAGATAGATTCGGCAACTGCGGCCGGCCGCAGAGGCATACCAACAGAGACATGTTGTGGGCAGAGGCGGCGACCAGATGCCACCTTTGCCAGGGTTCGTACCGGTCGAACCCGGCCTTGCGGAACCAAGTGCCTTGGCAAGCTGGGCAGACCCGAAGGCGGACTTCCATGGCGCCGCCCCGCGGCTTTTTTTCTCTCGAGAAACCCGGTTCAGACAAGTAAATCCCAGCAGTTATGGAGCATAAGGCGTGAATGAACAGAGTAACGCGAATGGGCGCAGAGTAGAAATCCCGGCATCGGAATCCAGAGCGCCGTGGGGAGCCGCCCCTCAAAAGCCCCTCGGTTCCGGCCCAAAGAGGCCTTACACCCAAAAATCCCAGGTAAAAGCCAGACCTTAGGCCTATCCAGGCCGTGGTCGGCGTACCTCCAAAAAATTCTCGAGGGGCCCTCTATGGGGCATACTTTCGAGACACTTTTTCCCTCGTGACTCGTAGTGCCAGTTCACCAATCTTAATCGCTATGAACTTGTGCAGCGGAGTGAGATCGGGCATTCGAGGCGATAACCATAATATATGGCTACTTCGGGATCCGCCGGCGTCGCCGGCGGATGCCCAACGTGATCGGACTGGACCTCAGCCTCTCGAGCACTGGCTACCACAAGATCAACGTGGACGGCGGCGAGGGAACTTCCGGCAATATCCCGACCGACAAACTCGGGGGCATGGAGCGCATTGACTTCATCCTGCAGAAGATCGCCGAACTGGTCCACGAGGGCGACTCCGTGGTGATTGAGAACAACGCCTTCAACGCGATCGGGAGCGCCCGGAGCAAGCTGGCGGAGCTGAACGGGATTGTGAAGTTTTGGCTGTGGCGCCGCGGAATCCAGTACGCCCTGGTGGCGCCGACCACGCTGAAGAAGTTCATCCTGGGGGCCGGCAAGGGCGAGAAGTCGTTGATCATCCGGGAAGTTTTTAGGGCCTACGGGCTGGAAGCAGCCACGGATGATGAGGCCGACGCCTGCGTTCTCGCGCATATCGGGCTGTGCCTGATTGGCCGCGAGGAGCCGAAGAACAAAGCCCAGCGAGAAGTCCTGGTCACGCTCACCGCCGAGAAAAAGAAGACGAAGAAGAAACGCCGGCAGCTGAGTGTCTATGCCGATTGTGTGATCGGCCGGTCCGGAACGGGGATGGGGGATTTCGGGGCCGCCGGCCCGAACAGGTTTGGCCAAGGTTAGGCCGTGTTCACCGTGAGCCCCAAATGATCGCAAGGAGCATCGGCCAGATCCTGGCGGACGCCGAGATAACGCTCGGTCGTCAGCACAGAAGCGTGACCCAGCGACAACTGGATCTGTTCGAGCGCTGCATGGCCCACGTGCGCAAGCTTGGCAAACGTGCGGCGCATATCGTGGGGCGTGATCGGAATGCCGAGATCGATGCCGAACCCTTTCACGATATTGAACACGGACTGCGGCGAGATACCCTTGTCCAGAACGCGATCGCTTTTGTTTACCGCTCGCAGGATCGGGCCCGTGGCCACTCCCGAAGCCGTGACCCACGCATCCACGATGACTTTGGCCCAGGACGGCATTGGAACGGTGCGCCGGCGGCGGCCCTTCCCGACAAGATCGGCGATGATCCAGCGGCCATCGCGCTGCTGAACCTGTTCGAGTCTCAGCTGTACCAACTCCTTCCTCCGGAGGCCACATCCGATCATTAATGCCAGGATCACCCGGTCACGTTTTCCCTTGTTCGTTCGCTGGTCTGGCAGGGCCAGTAATTCTTCGGTCTGCGCTCTGTTGAGCCACCGGCCGGTCCGGACACCGCTACCGCGGACCCCCTTTCACGCGTGCAATGCCGGCCGCCAGATCGGGGGCCAACAGCCCGTTATCGGCGGCTTCAGCGGCGAGCCTCCGCACTGCGGTCAGCTTCAGGTTGACGGATGATGGCGCCAGGCCAGTCTCTTCCAGGTGCGCCCGGAAGCCCTGGACGATCGCTTTACTCAGGCACTGGTGGCCGGCAGCCTCGTACCACGCCAGGAACTCCAGGAGAGCATGCTGGTAGGCCCGTTGCGATTCCGGCGATCGGACGGAATGGATCACAAGCGAGAGGATCCGGTCGAAGTTCTGAGCAGACACGGGGACGAGATCGTGGGAAGGTGACATAGGCGCGGGTTTCCGAAACTTCCGGGTATGGAGAGAGTTTTGCTTCCCGCACCGTCACCGCCGGCCAGCCGGGAATCCCGTCGGGCCTGTGCAGATGCAAGACAATCACATTCTACACCCGGTCGCCGACACTTCGACGGCTGTAAGTACTACTTTCTCGCGGCCAGACACAGCAAACGTAGAGTAACCCAACGAACTTCACCCTTCCTGACCGCTATTGCGTTTTCAGTTGCGTTAGTGGCAATTACCATAAGCGAAAACTACACCCATCCTGCACGAACGTGCACTAACATCAGAAAGAAAGGCGAGCGGATTCAGGAATCCTTAAATGCCGCAGATTGAAGGAAATACGCTCAGAGATGGCCGCGGTGCTGACTAACAGTGGACCCGATATCCGACGGCGGCCCATGATTCTGCGGAATCGGAGATTCTGGGCCTGGTCACGAGCTGGATTACGGATCGACCCACGTTTGAAATCGCTCGGTTCGTGGACGGGTCGTTCTCAACTGAGGCGAAGTTCGGCTACTGGGTGTTTTGGGCGCCGAACGCTGGAGTCACTGTACTTGCGCCGGGCAATCCCGCCAAAGGTTAGGGCGCTTCCGGCTATTTAGTGGCCTCAGGGGCCAGGTCGAGACCGCCACAGTGGAAGTAGATGGCATGGACAAAGTTCTGCCGGTTGCGGAACCCCCGCGCCGTGTACTTCACCCATTGAATTTTGGCATTGATCGATTCGCTACTCGCGTTCGTGATGCGGTGCCGGAGATACGTAATGATGTTCTCGAAGCGTCGCTTGAGCATTCGTGCCACTTCGATCATCGGTTTCAGTCGACTCCGTACCGCCCACCCGTGCCACCAGCGGAAATGCTTCCTCGCCGGCCGTTCGTAGATGTAATCGTATAGCGCCATGGCGGTCTCCTTCAGCGCCCAGGCACGTGCCGTTTTCAATTCGCTGTTTCGCAGTCCGGCGAATTCCTTGCGGTCCTCCGGTTCCATCTTTGCTGGGTTCCGCAGCCAGTCATAGCGTGTCCCGGCCAAGCGGTCATCTCCGGCAGCCTTCAAGCTTTTGTGTTCTTTCCGTCGCACCTTGTCCACGGCATCGCCCAGATGTTTGGCGACATGGAACTTGTCGAACACGATCTTGCCGTCCGCTTCAGGCATGTGCTCCCGCACCGAGGCGATGTATGGGTCCCACATGTCCATCGCCACGGCTCGAATACCGCTGATTTGCTCAGCCGTCAGCGTTTCCCAAAACCCGTCCAAGCTGCTCTGCTTCCGATCTTCGGCCACGTACAGCACGCGCCCTCGGATCAGATCATTCACCAGAGTCAGGTAGCTGTGTCCTTTCCGAAACGCCTTCTCATCCACGCCGATTTCGCTCACCAGTTCCGCTTGGCGCCGCCCCAAACCACGTTGCACCGCACGTTCCATGATGCCGTGGATCTCATCCCAACTCAGTTGCAATAATCCGGCGACGGCCTTCTGGCTCGCCGCCTTCAACCACTCGATCGCCAGCGCCTCGAACAGCGCCGTAAAGCGACTCGACGGTTCCGCCCAGGGAAGCTTGACTACCTTGACACCGTGCTCACGACATTCGGCGCGCGGCGGCTCGGCGTGCAGGATCGTCTGGTATTGGCAAGTGTCCAGATGCCGCCAGCGCCTCTCCGGCTGGTGATCGTAGAGCTTGCAACTCGCGCCACATTCCGGACAGGGCCAGTCGATCATCTCGTGGTGCCGCAGATAAACATGGATCTCGCCAGCCTCCAACTTCAGGTCCACCGAGTCCACAAACCAGGGAGCCTCGATCCCGAGAATGCGCCGATAGAGTTCGTGATCCTGCATCGACGGCATTGTCGCATGGAGCCGACCGGCGGCATCAACCCACTACGATCCCGGAATTCCCAAGGTTAGACGCGATTTCGGTTCTCAGCCGGTCGGAAGTGGTGCGTCGGTTGGGGATCTATCGTCAGACCATCAGCCGCTGGAGGGGGACTTCAGGGCTGGCGAAGGGAGCCCTACGCCAGGCGGGTCGACTGGGACGGAGACGGTCCTTAGCGATGCCGTTAGGGAACGGCTAAAGGGGTTGCGGTTGCTGGTTCTGGAGCGACCGGGGGTACGAGAACCGCTGGTCATCTTTACCCTGTGATGCGCTGACCGCCGTGAGAGACAATGCCGAACTCGTCCTGATTATTTGCGACCCCATAGATGTGCGCGGGAACGGAATAGAGAAGCGAGATCGTCATCGCTCTTTGTGAATGGTGATACGATTTTGCGCGTTCGTTCACCATCTCATAGCAGGCAATAGATAGGAGGCTATCTTATGCAGCAACTCTCTCTGAAAGATCTGAAGACCGCAGTCGCAGGAGAATTTACAGCCGTCCGAAGAGTTACTCGCTTGGAAGCACTCGGCGCAAAGACGTTTCCGCCTACTTACGAGGGCGGGCAGTATGCGACCGAGGACCGGCAGATGGGAGGCGCGACTGTCCCGACCGTGCTGCTGGACTCCGTGCAGTCGCAGGCCAACAGAATGGAATTGGCCTTGCTCCGGGCCTACGATGCGGGCCGGATCAAGATGCCGATGCTGGCGGTTGATTTCGCAACAGCGGGAGACGATCCGGTGCTCGCCGAGATCGGGCGGCTTACGGCACTGGAAGCGCCGCATCGGATGTGCGATGCGATCTTCAGGGATGCCCTATACCAAGGCAAAGCGTTTCGGTCGGAAGGTCCCGGGGCGCGCCTGACCGCCGCGAAGGCGGCGAATGCGACTCCAGTATTTGAGTTGTGCCCGACGGCCCTCATCTTCGGTTTCTGGGATTCGACCGGTCCGCGCGGCGGGTTGGGTGCGAAGGTCCAGCGTGCGCTCGTATCGGAGATCGTCGGATACCGGATTGTCGAAGGCAAGCGAACGTCGAGCCGGATCGATCCGCTACAGATCGAGAATAACGTTGACCTCTTTCAAAAGGGCGACGGCTGGACCGCCGACGTAAACGCAGCGGACCGGAATAACAAAGGCGAACCGATTAAGAAGAGGCCGTCGGAGATCAACCACGGGAATATCACACCGTCATTCAAGAACAAGGACGGCGAACTGAATCACGGCGGGGTGACGCTGGAGTACGCGGAACAACAGACGGTGCTGTCTCTGGCGGCTCTAAGGCGACTGCGCTTCCCTGTCGGCGGGGTCGTGAAGCCCCAAGTGGATTTAACGGGGCGGACGGTATTGGCGGCGCTCGGCCTAGCAGCGGTTTGCTTTTTGGACGAGGATGGGTTCGACCTGCGATCGCGATGCCTGCTGGACGGCAAGCCGGGCGAGATGCAATTCGTCGGGCGTGGCGAGACGACAGCATTCGGATTGGATGCGAACGGTGCGGCGGCGCTGGTTGCGGCGGCAGCATTGGAGGCCAAAGCCGCCGGGTTGCCGTGGCCCGAAGAGCCGCTGGTATTGCAGCCGTCCGCGGATCTCGCGAAATTGGTGGTCGAGAGCCGCAAGCGCTCCATGGCGGCGAGCGCGGGAGAGTAAGCGGTGCTCGCGTTACGCGTGACGTACCTTTTGGGGCGTGTGTATTCGGCCCGATTCGAAGATGGCGACGGGAAGGCCGACCCGGAGTGGCCTCCGCATCCATCGCGCCTTTTCTCGGCATTGACGGCAGCTTGGGGCGATGGCGGGGCTGAGGAGGAGTTGCGTACGGCGCTGGAGTGGCTGGAGCAGCAACCGCCGCCGAGAATCCTCTTTGGGCGCCACACGACGCGGGCGCTGGTGCAGGCCTTCGTGCCCGTGAACGATTCCGAGATGCTGCCGGAGGACCGGTCGCGAAAGGGACGGGTTTTCCCGTCGGCGTCGCTGACGAATTCGGATGTCTATTTCGTTTGGGAGGCTTCGCCGACCCAGGAGGTGCGGGCGAAGCTCGACCAGATTTTGTTGCGGGCTAGTTCGGTAGGGCATTCGTCGAGCCTGGTCTCGGTGGAGATCGCGGAGCAGGTGAACGCCGACGGACTGACGGAGTGGCGACCGGGCACGTCGCGCGGGGAGCGCCTGCGGATTCCGAACGAAGGCCGGCTGATGGACCTCGTAGCACGGCATGGGCGGTTTGCAGAAAGCGGATCGAAGATTCACCGGCCGACCGCGGGTCGAACGACGTTGTACGGACCGGCGCCCAAAACTCCGTCACAGGTGGTCCGCGGTGTGTTCGAGCAGATCGTCGTGTTCAAGAAGGACAGTGGCCCGAAGACGTCTCTGCGCTCGGCACTGTCACTCACCTCGGCCTTACGCGGGGCGCTGCTCAAGTTCGGACCGCAGCCGCCGCCGGAGTTCCTGAGCGGGCACGCTCCGGGGAGCACGCCGGAAGCTCCGGTCCGGAGCGACACGCCACACGTCGCCTTCGTTCCGCTCGCGAATGTCGCATTTCCCCACTCGACAGGCGAGTTGATGGGTGTCGCGCTGGTTCTTCCGAGATCGTTCACGCGAGAGGAGCGGCGGGCGTGCTGGCGGGCCGCGGAGTCGATCGAGAGACTGGCGATGCCTTGGGGGGTATGGGCCGTGGCTCTGGCGGACGGGGAAGAAGACCGGCACGCGCTGCTGCCGGGAACGTGGACACGGGAGAGCGCTGTCTGGGCGACGATCACACCCTTCGTGTTCGACCGGTATCCGAAGGAGCCGTTTGGGGAAGAGGCGGAGGAGTTTGTGAGGCACGCATTTATTCGGTCGGGATTTCCGGCTCCGGTCGAGGTGGATCTGCATTACAACCCGTGGCTGGCCGGGGTGCCGAGAGCATCGGAGTTTCCGCCCGCTCGGGCCCGGCAGGGAAAGCCGCAGCGCTACCATTGTCACGCGCGGGTTCGGTTTGAGCAGAAGGTCGAAGGGCCATTACTCGCGGGCGCCGGGCGGTTCTACGGTTACGGCTTGTTCCGGCAGGTCTGGGAGAACAGGAGCGGGCGATGACGTTTCCCGAGTTCTTTCACGCGCTGTGGGGATACGATCCATTTCCGTGGCAGAAGGAGGTTGCCGAAAGGGTCCTGCGCGGCGAATGGCCGCGAATCGGCCTGCCGACCGCGGCCGGCAAGACGGCGCTGATCGACATAGCACTGTACGCGTTGGCGAAAGGTGCGCCCGCGGCCGCACGACGAATCTTCTTTGTAGTCGACCGGCGGCTAATCGTGGACGAGGCGGCCGAGCGCGCGGGAAAGATCGCGAAGAAATTGCAGGGCGCGGAGCCGGATTCGGCGTTGGGCCGCGTAGCACAGTCATTGCTGGAGCTTGGAGGTGCTGTTCCGCTAGAGACTGCAAGACTGCGCGGCGGCATCCCGCAAGAGGACTCGTGGCCGGACTCGCCTTTGCAGCCGCTCGTGGCGTGTTCGACGGTGGACCAGATCGGATCAAGCCTGTTGTTCCAGGCATATGGGGCGAGTGAGTATGCGCGGCCGATCCGGGCCGGGTTGTCGGCGAACGATGCGCTAATTCTGCTGGACGAGGCGCACACGAGCCGGCCATTCGCGCGGACGTTGGAGTTAATCGCTCGGTATCGGGCGCCCGCGGATTCGCAGGTGGGACTGCCGTTCACGGTCGTCGAGATGTCCGCAACGTCAGGCATGGACGCGGTTTGCGAGAGCGAGGCGGACATCGAGCACGAGTTACTAAAGCGGCGGTGGGAGGCGAGCAAGCGCGCGCGGCTGGTGGCGGTCGAGCCGAAGGATGAAGATCTCACAGGGTTAGTTGAGGGGCTCGCGCGAGAGGCTCGCGGCCTCCGCGACGGCAGGGCAAAGGTGATTGGAGTTATCGCAAACCGCGTTCGGACGGCGCGGCGGGTCCATGGGTTGCTGTCCAGCGACGAGGGCTCCGATGCGATTCTGCTGATCGGGCGCTCGCGGCCTCACGACCGGGACCAAATTTGGCAGGAGTGGAAAGAACGGATCGCACTCGGCCGCGAGACTCAATCGGAACGGCCGGTTTTCGTGGTCGCGACGCAGTGTATTGAGGTCGGGGCGAATCTCGACTTCGATTGCCTCGTGACGGAGGTCGCGAGCATCGACGCGCTGGAACAGCGGTTCGGCCGGTTGGACCGGGACGGAAAACGTGGACCGACGAAAGCGGCCATCGTAGCACAGAAGGACCAGATAGCGAAAAAGTATGAAGACCGCCTGTATGGCGCTGCAATGGCGGCGACCTGGGCCTGGCTGACGGATCACGCCGTCAAGCAGAAGGCGGGAAAAGCGCGCGAGCAGGTAGCGGCACGGCAGTGGCTGAGCGGGGGAAAATCGGGCGATCTCGCGGATGTGGAGGGCGGTGCGCAGGAAATCAGCCGGCGGGAGCCCGGTCGTATCCCGCCGGTGCTCTGGTGGCGTGGCGTGGACGAGAGTGAGGCGGTGGATCGTGCGGAGGCAATCCGACCGGGAATGACCATCGTCGTGCCTTCCGACCGGGGCGGTTGTGACCGGTGGGGCTGGAATCCAGAATCGACGGACAAAGTTTTCGACATCGGCGACGCGGTGAAGCTGGCGGTGGGCCGACCGATGCTGCGCCTGCATCCGGAACTGGCTAGGCAGTGGAACTACGTAGAGATGGCCAATCAGTTGCGGCCCATGAATCCTCCGACACTGGAAGAGGCGGCGGCCGTGGCGTGGGTCGCAGAAGCGATCAAAGCGCTGCGCGGTTCGAGGCAGAAGTGGATCGCCGACCCGCAGAAAGATGCCCAGTGGTGCGCCGTGGTGTCGCGCCCGGCGTTCGATCAGAATGACGTGCGCGGATCGTACGGCAGCGTCGAGGTCCCGCTGGCGGAGCATATGAAGAACTGCGCGGCGGTTGCGGAGGGTTTTGCTCGCGGGTTGCCGTCGCGGCTGCGGAGAACGTTGGTGCGGGCGGCGGAGGCGCATGATCTGGGGAAGGCCGATCCGCGGTTTCAGGCGTGGCTGCGCGGCGGGAACCCTGTAAAGACGGACGAGTTGATCGCGAAGTCGGCGAAGAATGGACAGAACCGGGCGGCGATTGAGCGGGCGCGGCAACTGGCGGGTTATCCCAAGGGTGCCCGGCATGAACTCTTGTCGGTAGCGTTGCTGATCACGCTTGGGGATGGCGGCGAGGATCTGGATTGGGATCTGCTGCTGCATTTAGTCGCGAGTCATCACGGGCGATGCCGTCCGTTTGCTCCGGTAGTTGTGGATGAGGACCCAGTAACGGTCGAGTATGGGGGCGTTGAAATCTCGAGCGCGCATGGGCTGGAGCGTGTAGGGTCGGGCGTTAGCGAACGGTTCTGGAGATTGACACGGCGCTATGGTTGGTACGGGCTCGCGTATCTCGAAGCGATAGTGCGGCTGGCCGACCAGAGGCAGAGCGAAGCTGAGCAGTCACGGCAGTCGGGGAAGGCGGCACATGTTTAGGACAGACCTGACAGGGCTGGATGGGAGCAACCTGCTGGCCTACCTGGCGGCGCTCGGGACACTTCGGGTGCTGTCTTCGGGTGATGCGGAAGCCCGGATGGAGTGGGTCGAGAGTGCCACGTGGACTCCGGTTCTCTGGCACTCGGCGGCGGATTCGAGCGAGGCGGTGCTCGATTTACTTGGGCCGCTGGTATGCGGCGCGGAGACGGTCAACCCGGCGTGGAAGATCGGGGACGACCTCAATCTATCGTGCGAGAAGTTCGGCGAGGAGTTGCGGAAGGCGGACGGGTCAAGTATGGAGTTCCTGGCGGCGTTCGGTTCGGACGTGTACGGTGCGGGGCCGAAGAAAGAGGTCATGTCCGATACCGCTTTTCGGACGATGAGCGGGGCGGGACATCAACACTTCCTCCGGTTTATGCGCGAGCTAGCGACGGGGGTGGATCGCGGGCATCTCCGGAGGACCTTGTTCGCGGCATGGGATTACGCGGATGGGCGGCCTTCCCTACGCTGGGACCCTGCCGATTACCGGCCTCACGCACTGCGGGCAGTGGACCCGTCAACCGACCCAGTGAGGACAATGCGGGGAGCGAACCGGCTGGCGATCGAGGCTCTGCCGCTGTTTCCGTGCATGCCAGTGGGACGACGCATACGGACAGTCGGTTTTCGAGAGGCTGAGGTGATGTGGCCGATTTGGACGGACCGGCTGGAACTCGGGTCTGTGGCGTCGCTGCTGGCCTCTCGGGTGGAGGCTCTCCGGCCGGGTGTAGCGCAGGTGTACCGCTCGTCGCGGTTCACCGAAGGCAAGTATCGGAATTTCAGCCCGTCGAAAGCGATGTTTTAGATGCGCCAATCCTACCTGGTCTGTTACGACATCTGCGACGAGAAGCGGCTACGCAAGGTGTTTCAGATCATGCGCGGGTATGGCGATCATTTGCAGTATTCCGTATTCGAGTGCCAGTTGACATCGAGCGATTTGGTCCGCTGCCGGGCGGACCTAGCGGCGGTGATCCATCACAAGGAGGACCAAGTGCTGTTTGTCAACTTGGACCCGTCCGAAGGCCGCGGCGATCGGGTCATCGTGGCACTCGGAAAACCATACACGGCGATGGACGCGCCGTGCATCATATTGTGAGGTAAAGGCGGTGGGCGCATTACCGGTACGGATAGAGTGCAAGGGCGAGTTGCCGGATTATCTCCCAGCCCGGATGGTGAACGAGTTCTGCTATTGCCCGCGATTGTTCTTTTACGAATGGGTGGAGGGGCTGTTCGCGGAGAGCAGGGACACCGTCGAGGGCGCGATCCAGCACCGGCGCGTGGATGAAAAGCCGTCGAAGCTGCCGGAATCGGCGGAAACGTCGGAGGTTCATGCGCGGTCGGTGACGCTGTCGAGCGAGCGCCTGCGGGTGATCGCGAAGATGGACCTCGTCGAACTGGAGGGGACGACGGCAACACCGGTGGACTATAAGCACGGGCGGCCGCGCGAGGGCAGGGATGGCGGCCTGGAGTTGTGGCCGGCGGACCGAGCGCAGTTGGGGGTCCAGGCGATCGTACTCCGGGAGAATGGCTACCTATGTGAGGAAGGGGTCGCGTACTATCGGAAGACCGGGCAAAGGGCGCGGGTGACGTTCGATGAGCCCTTGATCGCCGAGACGGAGGCACTGATCCGGGCGGCGTGGGAGACGGCTGAGGCGGGGATGATTCCGCCTCCACTCGAGGATTCGCCTAAGTGCACGGGGTGCTCCCTCGCGCCGATATGTCTGCCAGATGAAACGCGGGTAAGCGGGATTGCGGAGGCGATCGAAGATCCGCTGCAGCTTCCTTTGTTTGAGGAGGCGCCGCGGAAGCCGCAGAAGCGCGAGGTGCGGGCTCTGGTGACGCCGCGGAGCGAGTTGCGGCCGCTGTACCTGAACACGCAGGGGCTGCGGGTGGGGAAGAGCGGCACAGTGCTCCAGATGAAGGACAAGGAGACCGTGGTGCAGGAGGCGCGGATCGGCGAGTTGTGCCAAGTCAACCTGATGGGGAACGTCCAGATCTCGACACAGGCGGTGCAGGAACTGTGCACGCGGGAGGTCCCGATCTGCTATTTCTCGATGGGCGGGTGGTTCTACGGGATCACGATGGGGCTGAATCAGAAGAACGTGTTTCTGCGGCGGAGCCAGTTCCGGCTGTCGGAGGAGGAGAGTTTTGCGCGGTCGGTGGCGCGGCGGCTGGTGGCGGGGAAGATCCGGAACCAGCGGACGCTGTTGCAGCGGAATCATATTGAGCCGAAGAAGTTGGTGCTGGCCGGGCTAAAGGAGATGGCGGAGCGGGCGGAGGAGGCGCGGTCGCTCGCGGAGCTGCTGGGGCTGGAGGGGAATGCGGCGCGGCTGTACTTCGGCGAGTTTGCCGGGATGATGAAGCCGGACGAGGATCGGGAGGGGGCGGAACTGGCGTTCGATATGGACGGGCGGAACCGGCGTCCGCCGCGCGATCCGGTGAACGCGCTGCTGTCGTTGGGCTATAGTTTACTAGCGAAGGACTTGACGGTGGCGTGTTATGCGGTGGGTTTCGATCCGTACGTGGGGTTCTATCATCAGCCGCGGTTTGGGCGTCCCGCCCTGGCTTTGGACTTGATGGAGCCGTTCCGGCCGCTGGTGGTGGATTCGGCGGTTCTTACAGCGGTGAATACGGGGATGGTCGCTGAGTCGGATTTCGTGAAAGCAGGCGGGGCGGTAGCGCTGACGGCGGCGGGGCGGCGCGGGTTTTTGCGGGCGTACGAGGCTCGGATGGACACGCTGGTGACGCACCCGCTGTTCGAGTATCGGGTGAGCTACCGGCGCTTGTTGGAGATCCAATCCCGGCTGTTGGCGAGGGTTCTGGAGGGGGAGATCGGGTCATACCCGGTGTTCACGACGCGGTAGCGAGCGCCGGCTCGCTCCGGGAAAGGCGGGGGACGCTCGCGTCTTCTAAGTGGCTGGAGTGCTTGCGGATACACATGACCGAAACGGCGACAGAGGAAATATTCGCGCTGCAAGGGGCCGGTGCTCGCACAGGCACTCGGAGATCATTGAAAACTGAATAGGATACATCGCCAGCTATTTCCGCGATCATCTGATCGCGGCCTCATTGAAGCTTGCCGCCCTTCTTCGCCTGCTGGTCCTTGTCAGCATTTCCGCGATCATCTGATCGCGGCCTCATTGAAGCTGCAATCCGCAAGTTGACGACCCGCAAGTAGATTCCATTTCCGCGATCATCTGATCGCGGCCTCATTGAAGCCCGATCCCCGAAACGACGTTGTAGCCGATCCCCCGATTTCCGCGATCATCTGATCGCGGCCTCATTGAAGCCTTCCATTTCGCCGCTTTCCGGTCCCCCTGGGACAATTTCCGCGATCATCTGATCGCGGCCTCATTGAAGCTCGGTCCCCATGAAAACCACGAGCATGGACCCTTATTTCCGCGATCATCTGATCGCGGCCTCATTGAAGCGGCTTTTAGGAGATACGGGGTGGTGTCGCGGCGTCATTTCCGCGATCATCTGATCGCGGCCTCATTGAAGCCTGGCCTTCGCGCCCCGGGCTCCGCGCTCCTGCCAGGATTTCCGCGATCATCTGATCGCGGCCTCATTGAAGCTTTAATTCCGCGATTGCGCTGGAGGCCGAACGGCTCATTTCCGCGATCATCTGATCGCGGCCTCATTGAAGCTGCGGTACTTGTGGGGCGTGCCGCCTCTTTTTGCTTATTTCCGCGATCATCTGATCGCGGCCTCATTGAAGCGGCAGTACGCATCTCGTGGCCCACAGGAGGCCAGCATTTCCGCGATCATCTGATCGCGGCCTCATTGAAGCCGGAATCGCACGTGAGGCCATCCGTTGAAGCGCAGATTTCCGCGATCATCTGATCGCGGCCTCATTGAAGCGGCTGGCCCGTAGTGCGCTTGGACGCAAGCGAGTCCATTTCCGCGATCATCTGATCGCGGCCTCATTGAAGCCAATTCTGCCCTTTCTTTTCCCGGCAGGCACGGTCCCATTTCCGCGATCATCTGATCGCGGCCTCATTGAAGCCATTATGGGCGCCCCTGGCAGGCGGGTGACTGCGGCATTTCCGCGATCATCTGATCGCGGCCTCATTGAAGCCTCCAGGTTGAGAGTGTTCCGTGCTTTAGCGCGGCTCATTTCCGCGATCATCTGATCGCGGCCTCATTGAAGCCGGGGGCACGTCGACCAGCGGTGACGGGGGCACGTCATTTCCGCGATCATCTGATCGCGGCCTCATTGAAGCCGGGGGCACGTCGACCAGCGGTGACGGGGCACGTCATTTCCGCGATCATCTGATCGCGGCCTCATTGAAGCCAGGCACTCTTCGGCGATGCGGGAAAGCGACATGTATTTCCGCGATCATCTGATCGCGGCCTCATTGAAGCTTGATGTAATCCCAGACCACCGGCACCATCGGATCGTATTTCCGCGATCATCTGATCGCGGCCTCATTGAAGCGAGAGGGCACTTCCGCCCATCCCGGGGATGACCACATTTCCGCGATCATCTGATCGCGGCCTCATTGAAGCTGGGAGTCCACACTAGGCTGTACGGGCGCTTTTACCATTTCCGCGATCATCTGATCGCGGCCTCATTGAAGCCCTTTTCTCCTGAAGAACGGAAGGCGCTAACGAAAACATTTCCGCGATCATCTGATCGCGGCCTCATTGAAGCTCCGGCGCCAACTGCCGAAAGAGATTGCCGACGAAATTTCCGCGATCATCTGATCGCGGCCTCATTGAAGCGTCACGGTGCAGAAGGGTGCGGTAATTGGTGGCGTGATTTCCGCGATCATCTGATCGCGGCCTCATTGAAGCGGTGGAGACGCCCGTATCTATTTATGAACCTGATTTATTTCCGCGATCATCTGATCGCGGCCTCATTGAAGCAGGTTGATGGTTTTCTCGGGGTCATCCGGATCGAAATTTCCGCGATCATCTGATCGCGGCCTCATTGAAGCGTTTCGAACTGGGGAGATTGCTCCCAGTGGGATGTTATTTCCGCGATCATCTGATCGCGGCCTCATTGAAGCACCGTCCCTTCGAACGTCATCGTGCCCACGAACGTGATTTCCGCGATCATCTGATCGCGGCCTCATTGAAGCTTTACGACCACGGAAATCATAACGAGCGAGGTGGGCAGCAGGCTTACGCAGTGCCAGGCCGCGCGTTGGGGAGAGCAACGTCGGCGGCGGGGCGAGCAGGAGGCGAGGTTGTGGCGTGGCGCGGGCAAACGCGCGGTATGACCGGGCCACGTGCTGGCCTGATCGTATCGCGAACGATCCCGAGATTCTGACGGGAAAGCCGGTGGTCCGCGGCACCCGGTTGGCGGTGGAATTCGTCCTAGACCTATTAGCGGCCGTCCACCCAGAGGCCGACATCCTCGTCAACTACCCGGGACTGAAGCACGATGATGTCCTGGCGTGCTTGGCGTACGCCAGCCGTCTCGCGCACGAATACAGATTTTACCCGCCGCGCGTCTGATGCACCTTCACACTCCGCCAGCGCAGAATTAACTGGCCTTCCGCAACACGTCCTCCACCGCCTCGGGGTGTTTGGCGATCACGGCCAGCAGCACGCGCGTGGGTGCGTCTGGGCGCGCGCGGCCTTGTTCCCAGTTGCGCAGCGTTGCCGGCGGGAAACCGAACTTCGTGGCGAACTGAGCCTGGCTGAGGCCCATCTTGGTCCTGACCTCGCGCACATCGACCTCGGGCACATGGACCAGCGTGACGCGAGCGTTCTCGTTCTCGCCGCGCGTCCACGCGATTGCCTGCTCCAGCCCTTTGATGATGCTCGCGCCGACCGTGGACCGCTTCTTCGGCACGCGCGCCGTCCTCGTTTTCACCGGCCGCGTGATCTTGGTCTTCGTGTTCATCGAGCCTCCTACTTCTTCCCCGGATACCCCGCTACCAGGATCTGCACCAAACGCTTCATGGCGTTGCGCTCAGCCGGGGTGAGATTCGCCTTCTCGTTCTTCGGATACGCGGTCAGCAGGAACAGCGGCAACCGTCCGCTGTGGTAGTAGTAAATCACTCTCGCGCCGCCACGCTTACCTCGTCCGGCCAGTGCCCATCGGATCTTTCTCACGCCGCCGGTTTCCGCGACGATCTTGCCGGCCTCCGGACATGCGCCCAGGAACGAAACCAGTTCTTCCCGCTCTGCATCCGACATCAGCGGCTTCGCCTTGCGCAGGAATTCCTCGGTCTCCACCACCGTCATCGGCGCGTCCGCCATATCTATCCCACTATACGCAATTTGCGTAGGCCGTACAAGTCCATGTGCGGCGCGCGGGCCATCGCGAAGTACACCTTCAGTAGGTGGCCCCGAAACGTTGCCACCAAATTGACACCAGAAATGGGGACATCGAGCCGAACCTGGAGCGATCCGAAGCGGCACCAAACTGCCGCCTAAGTCTCGTAATCCAGTAGTAACGGGCGCCGGACCGAACTGGCGATCACCAGACGGAATGACCGTCCATTGGTTGCCAAACCGTCGCAGGGGCCGGCTGGGCCACCGCCTGTACGGCGCCATTGGTAGTGATGACCTCCGGGTCGATCGCGGTCGAGCAGAAAACTGAGAGCCCCGCGCTCCACCTTGCGCTTGCGATTGCTGCCATTCGGTAGCTGAAGTGAGCTGTCCTCAGTTTTGCCGTTCATGGTTTGCTGATCCTCATACGCTCATTCCGGCCCTTGGCGGCGCTCAAGAGCGAGTTCCGGCGGCTGCCCCAAACTTAGCGGATTGCCGGCACGTGCGCACGTTGTCCGGAGTTTCCAATGGGAACGCTGTTTGCCCCGCTGGTAATCACTTCACAGAAGTGCTCGAAACTTGCGGCCGCGGCTTGTGAGAGCTGATACAGCTGGAACAGGAGATCCTCCGGATCAGAGAACTCCACCCTGAGCGCGTTTCCAGAAAAGGAAACACCGGCCGGCATCGTCCACGCTCTCCGACCCGAATCTGTTGGCCTACGCCCGGTTACGATCTGTGCTGCTCTGGATTGAAGCCGCGCCTCCTCCAGTTCAACTGCAATCCGGTGTTTTCGCGCCAACTCGCGGATTACGTCCGGATCGCATTCAAGCCGCCGCAGCTGCTGGATGAGAATTTGACGGTCCACCAAAGACGTGTTCCCGGCCCGATACCCTCCAAATCTTTGTACCAGATCGGCAGCCCTGCGCCGCCGTACATGGAATAGCTCCTCAAACGCGCGCCGGTCAACAACCGGGACCTTCATCGCAGATAACACGGTGACGATTTCGGGTATTCTCGTGAGCCAAGAAGATTTAGCCGGCATTTAAGGATTCCTGAATCCGCTCGCCTTTCTTTCTGATGTTAGTGCACGTTCGTGCAGGATGGGTGTAGTTTTCGCTTATGGTAATTGCCACTAACGCAACTGAAAACGCAATAGCGGTCAGGAAGGGTGAAGTTCGTTGGGTTACTCTACGTTTGCTGTGTCTGGCCGCGAGAAAGTAGTACTTACAGCCGTCGAAGTGTCGGCGACCGGGTGTAGAATGTGATTGTCTTGCATCTGCACAGGCCCGACGGGATTCCCGGCTGGCCGGCGGTGACGGTGCGGGAAGCAAAACTCTCTCCATACCCGGAAGTTTCGGAAACCCGCGCCTATGTCACCTTCCCACGATCTCGTCCCCGTGTCTGCTCAGAACTTCGACCGGATCCTCTCGCTTGTGATCCATTCCGTCCGATCGCCGGAATCGCAACGGGCCTACCAGCATGCTCTCCTGGAGTTCCTGGCGTGGTACGAGGCTGCCGGCCACCAGTGCCTGAGTAAAGCGATCGTCCAGGGCTTCCGGGCGCACCTGGAAGAGACTGGCCTGGCGCCATCATCCGTCAACCTGAAGCTGACCGCAGTGCGGAGGCTCGCCGCTGAAGCCGCCGATAACGGGCTGTTGGCCCCCGATCTGGCGGCCGGCATTGCACGCGTGAAAGGGGGTCCGCGGTAGCGGTGTCCGGACCGGCCGGTGGCTCAACAGAGCGCAGACCGAAGAATTACTGGCCCTGCCAGACCAGCGAACGAACAAGGGAAAACGTGACCGGGTGATCCTGGCATTAATGATCGGATGTGGCCTCCGGAGGAAGGAGTTGGTACAGCTGAGACTCGAACAGGTTCAGCAGCGCGATGGCCGCTGGATCATCGCCGATCTTGTCGGGAAGGGCCGCCGCCGGCGCACCGTTCCAATGCCGTCCTGGGCCAAAGTCATCGTGGATGCGTGGGTCACGGCTTCGGGAGTGGCCACGGGCCCGATCCTGCGAGCGGTAAACAAAAGCGATCGCGTTCTGGACAAGGGTATCTCGCCGCAGTCCGTGTTCAATATCGTGAAAGGGTTCGGCATCGATCTCGGCATTCCGATCACGCCCCACGATATGCGCCGCACGTTTGCCAAGCTTGCGCACGTGGGCCATGCAGCGCTCGAACAGATCCAGTTGTCGCTGGGTCACGCTTCTGTGCTGACGACCGAGCGTTATCTCGGCGTCCGCCAGGATCTGGCCGATGCTCCTTGCGATCATTTGGGGCTCACGGTGAACACGGCCTAACCTTGGCCAAACCTGTTCGGGCCGGCGGCCCCGAAATCCCCCATCCCCGTTCCGGACCGGCCGATCACACAATCGGCATAGACACTCAGCTGCCGGCGTTTCTTCTTCGTCTTCTTTTTCTCGGCGGTGAGCGTGACCAGGACTTCTCGCTGGGCTTTGTTCTTCGGCTCCTCGCGGCCAATCAGGCACAGCCCGATATGCGCGAGAACGCAGGCGTCGGCCTCATCATCCGTGGCTGCTTCCAGCCCGTAGGCCCTAAAAACTTCCCGGATGATCAACGACTTCTCGCCCTTGCCGGCCCCCAGGATGAACTTCTTCAGCGTGGTCGGCGCCACCAGGGCGTACTGGATTCCGCGGCGCCACAGCCAAAACTTCACAATCCCGTTCAGCTCCGCCAGCTTGCTCCGGGCGCTCCCGATCGCGTTGAAGGCGTTGTTCTCAATCACCACGGAGTCGCCCTCGTGGACCAGTTCGGCGATCTTCTGCAGGATGAAGTCAATGCGCTCCATGCCCCCGAGTTTGTCGGTCGGGATATTGCCGGAAGTTCCCTCGCCGCCGTCCACGTTGATCTTGTGGTAGCCAGTGCTCGAGAGGCTGAGGTCCAGTCCGATCACGTTGGGCATCCGCCGGCGACGCCGGCGGATCCCGAAGTAGCCATATATTATGGTTATCGCCTCGAATGCCCGATCTCACTCCGCTGCACAAGTTCATAGCGATTAAGATTGGTGAACTGGCACTACGAGTCACGAGGGAAAAAGTGTCTCGAAAGTATGCCCCATAGAGGGCCCCTCGAGAATTTTTTGGAGGTACGCCGACCACGGCCTGGATAGGCCTAAGGTCTGGCTTTTACCTGGGATTTTTGGGTGTAAGGCCTCTTTGGGCCGGAACCGAGGGGCTTTTGAGGGGCGGCTCCCCACGGCGCTCTGGATTCCGATGCCGGGATTTCTACTCTGCGCCCATTCGCGTTACTCTGTTCATTCACGCCTTATGCTCCATAACTGCTGGGATTTACTTGTCTGAACCGGGTTTCTCGAGAGAAAAAAAGCCGCGGGGCGGCGCCATGGAAGTCCGCCTTCGGGTCTGCCCAGCTTGCCAAGGCACTTGGTTCCGCAAGGCCGGGTTCGACCGGTACGAACCCTGGCAAAGGTGGCATCTGGTCGCCGCCTCTGCCCACAACATGTCTCTGTTGGTATGCCTCTGCGGCCGGCCGCAGTTGCCGAATCTATCTGGGTTTCGGCCGCCGATTGAAGACCGGGAGACGGCCAGTTTGCTGGAGGGGATCGGGGCTGTCGGGGAGCTTGCGCCCGACCGGTTTGTGGATCGGGCGACTGCGGAGTGGCGTTCCCGGAACGGAACTCTGCGGGACCTCGAGGCCCTGGAAGAACAACTCGACCGATTGGAGCGGGAGTTTTATAGTTTGGTCCCCAGAGTTATGGAGTTCCCTCCCTTCGGCCGCCGCCGCTGCCGCGGCGTCCGCGGACGGACTCCCGATAGCTCGGGGCGGGATCGGCTCGTCGTAGCGCTGCAGCGGTATGGAGTTCCGTTCCGTGAAGCCGGCAAAGTGATCGCAGCCGTCATCGGGATCTGGACCGACGCCCTGGCCCGCGGGGAAACGGTGGATCTGTCTGTGGGTCGTCTCGTTTTCCATAACGGACATTTCAAGTGGAAGCCTGCAACGGGACTGTTCCCCAGTGGCAGGCTTCCGTTTCTGCCGGAGAGATTTGTGCACCCGAAAAGCAACGAACAAGTCACCTGTGAGCGCTGTGGCTCGCCATGGTTTCTGGAAGCGGAGTTCCGCCAATACTCCGCGGCGAACTATAGCCAGCGGGTAGGTGGGGATATCCACTTTGTTAGCTCTCCACAGCGCACGCATGTCTGTTTGTGCGGGTATCCCAGAACTCCAGGGACGCCCCGCCGCCGCCGCGACGACGCCAGCCAGAACTTCCGTGAGGCTATCGTAACGGCCCAGAAGCATGCCGCGGCGGAGGCATATTTTGAGAACGGCTACCAGGCGCTCGCCGAAGCGGCCGCGACGCAGGCGGACCTCGCCCGAGTGCAGCGCCGCGTGGATGAGCTGGAAGCACTGCTCAAACATTTCAGCGGACAGGTCGAACACCTGAGCCCTAAACGAAACCGGCATTCGCGCAAACAAAAGCAGCCCGACTGAGAAGAGAGGCTGAGAAGCAAGGCTGAAAAGAAAGGCTTGAAGAAGGACGAGATTGCCGTGCACGCCCGAGTCACGGCCGTCGTAAGCCTGAGGTTTGGCTGTTTACTGGGGAAGATAGGGGAAAGAGTGATGTTATTTGGGGCGGCCGGCACCCTGCGGATCGCGGTTTCCGGCTCCCTCGTGTGACCGTCCCAACTTCGCCCAACTTCGGGCCGCCGTAAAACTATATGATCTCGCCTCTGTTCGGCCAGCCAACCGAGCTTCACTCGGAACCGGTGGCCAGACTGGCGGCTTCACCCCGCTCTATCAAAACGGCGGTTCCCGATCGGCGCAAATGGCGCTGAAACCCGTATTCGGAGCGAAGAGCTGCGCAATTCGTTACTGACGTGCTCGCAGTCGGCTGGATCCCGGATGGTCGGCAACCCGGACGTGAGACGTCCGGTACGGTCAGTTCTCAGTGGCGCGTATTCCGCCAGCGATGGCAATGGCGCGCTTCCAACATTGTTCACCCAGAGCCGCCACTATTCTCTCCGCGTGCTGCAGCGCCATTACGGGCTATTCTGGAAATAGCATTTGCCTATTTTCATTCCAGATTCCGAACTGACAATGACCTTTGTTCGCGCCATGGACCAGAACGGGCCGCGCGTACGCGTCAGGAAAATCGTTAGATGTCCGGCTACGGACAGCTTCAAATACATCAGCGTCTGGATGTGGGCACGATCGAGATGAAAGACGCGCTCACCGAGATAAAACAATCCGAAAGCGGAGACGACCCCGATGACACCCAGCACCGTGGAAATCCCCAGCACCAGGCGCATATTCCACGCCTCGGGCTTGTCCTTGTAATGAACGTTGTCATAGGCGATGGACAGGATGGCTCCGCCGTTGAGCAACGCCAGTATCACGATCATCACCGCCGTCAGTGGATAGAAGGTAAAGACCAGGATCGCCAAGGTCATGAACAAAAGCACGTGCAGCGTCTCAGCGATACGGTAGATCGCATAGCTGTTCATCCGCTGGAACGTTTTCCGGCTCTCCTTGATCGCGTCGATAATCACCGATAGGCCGGGCGTCATCAGCACGATAGATGCCGCCGCACGCGCGGCGTCCGTCGCGCCGGAAACGGCCGATGCCGCAGTCAGCTTTCTTTAGCGCGGGGGCATAGTTCACCCCGTCGCCCGTCATGCCAACATTTCCGCGTTTTTGATGGAAAACGCGCTTGGCGTTGAAAACACAGGTAGATCCTTTGTGGCGAGGTCGCATAGGCAACATCATTTCGTCTCCGCGGTGCCCGTGCAGAAGTTTCACAGGCAGTCCGGTTGAGGCGCACCCGAGTCGGGCGGCCAGTAGGAAAAGTAAACACCGCGCCGTCGCGGGGATCTGGCCGTGCGGAACGAACGAAGGTATCTACTTCGCTCGCTCCACCGCGATCCGCAGCTCGGTTTGCGGCCCGTTCAACCAAGATTCCATTGTGGGACCCGCGGGACGATAGCCTTGCCCGGTAATCCACTGCAACAGCGTCGGCCAGGGTTTGGCGCTGGAATGCTCACCGGGCACTTTAACAACGGCGATGTTGGAGTCTTCGAGCGTGTGCATCTCGAATGGACTGCCTGCGACGAGGGGTCCAGCGACCGGAAAACCCACTTCCCAGCGCAGGTCCGCGTCAGGCGCGGTACCGGCAGCGTTGTAATAGCGGCCGAAGGGCGCTCCGGCGGGTGCGACACCGCGCGAGGCCAGGAAAGCAGTCAGCAACTCCAGCGCGATTCCGGTTTGGGCATAGGCGCCGCGCATAGGAATGACGACCACCTGAAGAGGCGCGGCGGTTTTGATTTCGGGCTGGAACGGCAGAACACCCGGCCCAGCGGGCACGGCCGGGGCTGAGTCGGACGCCGCTTGGGCTTCCAGTCGTAGTCCCACAACGCTGCGGCCGTCCTGATTCAGAATGAGCCGGTTCACGCTGCCATTCGACTCTTGCATGAATTCAGCGGTCACCTTGGCTTCCAGCAAGTAGAACAGTTTGGCGGAGCGCGGATAGAGCTGCATCCGAGACTGTCCGCTCACCCGCACGAATAGCAGGTTTCCCTCTGGCACGATCTCGATCGCCTGACCGTTGGAGAGCCGATACTTCCCGGCATATGAGGTGAGCAGCGCGCGAGGCGGATCGGGTAGCCGCGGCGCCCGAAAGGCGTCGCCATCCAGCGAGAAGATGAGATGCGTCACTTCGGCTGCCGCATTCCGGACGAACTCGACATCGGCGTCCACGACCTTCCAGTCTTCGAAGAACCGGCTGCGGTCACGCGGAAACAGCTCGACGCGGCCATGGTTGGTGGTCTGCTCATACAAGTGACTTCCCGAACGAGTGACCTGCATCACTCCGTAAGTGCCCATGTCGTACAAACCGGTAAAGGCATCGTAGGTCCCGGGATCGACCTGCGCATCAACTGCCGGCGAATCGTTCGGCTGCAGCTCATCGTGGAGGTAGAGCTCGGCAATGGTTCGTGCAGTCAGTCCGACATCGTAGGTGGGCAAGTCACCTGAATTGGCCAGGATGATGACCGTGAAACCGGCCTCGGGGAAATGGAAGAGAGCACCGCAATATCCCTCTCCGCCGCCTGTGTGGAAAATCGCGCGCATCCCGCGCAGACGCCCAATGCCCCAGCCGAAGCCGTAGCCACCTTGTTTGGCGGGCGAATGGACGGAGCGACCGTGATCGGCGGGTGTCAGCGCGGCCTCGACTGTCGCCTTCTGGAGAATGCGGCCGTTGAAGTAGGCATCGGTCCAGCGGAATAAATCCTGCGCCGTTGCATCGAGCAGCGCCTGGCCGCCGTGTAGCAAGGGAGAGCGGTTCTCGACCATGTGCTGCCGCCGCTCGATTTGTCCGTCGGCGTACCAATACGGTTCTGCTTTGCCTGCCTCGCCCGGCCGGAAGACGCCCGTATGCGCCATTCCAAGTGGCACAAGAAACCGCTCGCGCAGGAAGTCAAGATAGGACTGGCCCGAAACCATCTCGACGATTCTGCCCAGCAAATAGTAGTTGGGGTTGCTGTAGGCATAGCGCGAGCCTGGTTCGAAATCGAGCGGCAGGTACTTGAAAGCAGCAATCACGTAGTCCCGGTTCGGCGGCGTGAAGAAGCCGGGGAGCTGACTGGGGCCGCCCAGCCGGTCTGGAATTCCGGACGTATGCGTCAGCAAGTGGCGAAGAGTGATGAGATCGCCGCGAGGATAATCGGGAATATATTTTGAAAGCGGATCCTCTATGCGCAGACGGCCTTCTTCCTGAAGTTTGAGAATCGCCGCCGCGGTGAATGGCTTGTTGATGGAGGCGATGTGGAAGCAGGTTGCCGGGGTAATCAGCCGGGAGTGTTCCACATCCGCCAAGCCGTACCCTTTTTCGAACAAGATCCTTCCGCTGCGCGCGACCAGAACCACAGCACCGGGTTCGCCCAGGTGGACGTAGTCTCGAAACATTGCATCCACTACCGGGCCGGGGTCGCCCGCCGGGGATCTTCCATGTATGCCGGACGCTTCCAGTAACTTCGTCATGTTCCGATGTCCACGTACCGTGGCCCACTGCCAAGCTGTCAGACCGTACTTGCCGCCGTTATCGACGCCGCCCGCGAGTGGCGCGGCCGTTCGCAGGCCATCTAGATCGCGGGCATTCACCATTTCCGCCAGTCGTTCCTGAAGACGCGCGGAGTCGATGGCTCGGAAAGAGAAGCCCCAGCCGCCGCCGCGGTTCTGTACCTTCAGAAGGAGCCGATTGATGCCTTTGTTCAGGTGAAGACGGAGTATGTCGTCATCCAAACGAACAGCGCGTTCCGTCCAGTTGCGGTGAACCAGGCGGCCATTCAGCCAGACCTTGACCGCGTCGTCGCTGCCGAGGCCGAAGAGAGCGTCAGCGGGCGCGGCTAGCTCGATTGTCGCAAAGGCATAGGCGATAGCAGCCTTCTCACCGTACGATTTTCCGAGATCAACGTTGTCAGAGGAAGACTTCAATCGCTGCCAGGCGTATTTGCCTCCAGCCAGATCGATAACCTGACCTTCGGCAGGACTGGCTCCTGCCTCACCTCCTTGCGCAACTAACGCATCGCGGTCGAAAGCTGCCAACTCGCCTGCTTCGTCAGGCGTGGTCCCGGCCACGGGCGCCAGAATGAGCCAGGAACGAATGGCTGTACCAGGCTTCAGGTCGATCACCGTGGCAATCCCGCATGCGGCGATGGCCGTCATTGCGATCCAGATGCGGCGCTGAGGCATAGGCGATTTCTATAGCATTAAGAGATCTGCTAAACCGATTCTACTCTGCCGTGACGCTGCGAGGGGAATTCGCTCCTGCTTGTCGCGTAGCGTGTACCGTTCGCCCCAGATCTGGCTTGCGGAAGCCATCACCGCAATATGGCGGTCTCTCCCGATGCGTATGCGAGCGTCAGCTCATTGGTGAATCTCTCACGCTCTCGCCGAACGATAGTGCCATCTTCCCCTGTTTCTTCGGAACGATCGACGACTTTGACCGGTTGCCAAACCGCAATATGCCGGCGCTCTCCGGTGCCGAAGATCCCGTTCAACATGCCGCTTACGGCGCATAGCGCCACGTGACCGCCATGCAGCGGCGTCAACGGTCGTCCTTTGACAACGGCTGGCTGGGGAAAGAGGATTCGAGCAGCCTGGCGGTAGGCCGACGAGGCCGGAAGCAAGTCCTCAATCTCGTCGAGCGGAAGGCCGCGATATTCCAGCTTGGCTGGTCCGCTCTCGGGAACATCGTACATCGGCGTGCTGACGTCGCCCAGCGGAGCAAGTTGCGCATAATTCCCACCGATGCTCGCGAACTGAGCGCGTCGGGCCACGATATCATCGTCCCTCAACTGGTCACGTTCCCGACGGCTGCGGCGCGTCGCGAAGACCACGACCTGGCGGTAGCGCACGGACTCCGGATCAGTCAATCGGAAGATTCGCGTCGCCTTAAACTGCGAGGCAAGGATCTCACCGCATTCCCGGACATGCACCGCCGGAACCACGAGGACCAAAACACCCCCGGGTTTCAGCCAGCGGTAAGTGTGCGCCAGGAACACCCGTTCCGTACGTTCATTTCGACCTTCGCCGATGGTCCAGTCGTAAGGTGGATTTAAGAAAGCCAGTCCGCAGGACTCAACGGGACAGTGCACGTCTAGGCAATCGCCGTGAATCAACTCATCGACAGCGTTGGCGGCTTGTTCCGCGCGATACGCATCCAATTCGATTCCGTACCGGCGCGCGAACGATTCTTCCGTAATGGTCAAGAACGCGGCCCCGTCCCCGATGCAGGGATCGATCGCGGAGAGCGGCGAAGTTGGATAGCGCACGCAGGCCCGGATGCGTCGGGCTTCGGCAAGGGGCAGCGGAAAATATCCGAGCCGGAGCTTTCCTTGAATCCTCATGGATGATCCTTTCGGTGGTCTCCTCCTTGACGACTATCCGCCAATGGCGGATAATTGAGGCAAGTGGAGCTGATCGAGACTCCCACCTTTACGAGGCAGATCACGGCGCTGCTCGGCGACGAAGATTACGGGGCCTTTCAGTCCCGGCTAGCGGCAAATCCAGGTCTCGGCGCTCGCATTAAGGGTGGCGGTGGAATACGGAAGACTCGGGTGGCGGTTGGCTCGCGCGGCAAGCGCGGAGGCGCCCGCGTCATTTACTACTGGGCGGTTCGGAAAGACGTGATTCTGCTGCTCTTCGCGTACCCGAAAAACGTGTCAGCCGATCTGACCCCGAAGCAAGTGGCGCAGCTCGCCAAGGTAGTCAAGGAGGAGTTCAGGGATGAAGCCGAAAATGTTTGAGGAACTGCTGGAAAGCGTGCGCGAAGGCGGAGCGATTCTCCGTGGTCAGAAGAAACCCTCGCGTCGGTTTGAAGTCGGGCCTTCCGGGATACGGGCGATTCGCGAACGAACCAGCCTGTCACAGTCGGAGTTCGCGAGCTTGATCGGCGTCAGCGTGAAGACCTTGCAGAACTGGGAGCAGGACCGCCGCCGTCCAACTGGGCCGGCCGCTGCGCTATTGAGGATCATCGCGCACGAGCCACGGCTGGCGGTCAAGGCGATTCATCAGACGTAAGTCCCAGCGCGACCCGCGGGTGACCGTGCGGATCATATTTCTTCGCTCTTGTCGGCGAGATTCAGTTTGAACTGCCATCCCTCAAAACTTATTAGCATACGGCCGAATTCGTCCCAGGTGACCTCGCGGCCGTCGATAATCAGAAGCGGCGTGAGACCATCGTAAACACGATCTGACTCCACCATTCCTCGCACGACACGATTGTCCCCGATCTGCAATCCCAACTCACCATCCACGAGAGATTTGACAGACAAGGCGCGCCGGATCTTCGCGATCAATCGCCCGAGCAGCACAAGTAGATCGTCCGCCGGATCACCGATGATCTGGAAATGATAGCCAGCCGGCGAGCCGTCGCGAAGCTCGAAGGCGTCGATAGCGACCCCAGGTCCGAATAGGTTGGTGCGAAAGTGAAATTCGTGAACCTCCCCGGCGCAGTCGGTGAGACCCACCGGCTCGAACTTGGCATGTTCGAATCCCTCCAGTCCGGCCGCCTTAGCCACCTCAGTGTTGAAGCATTGGCCGCAGAGGCGTCGGTATCCGCGCTCAATGGATCCGTAGTTGATGATATCGTAGCTCGGTGCGGACTGGCGGCAACCGTCGCAGCGTATTTGTTGGCCCGGCGTGAACTTTCCTGAGTCCATTTTCACGAGAATACCAGACAGGAGACACCACAGCCCGGAGCCTCAAACGCAGCTCCATCGACCCCGGCGGCGGCTTTAGAGTCCATTATGAGGGAGCTCGCTTCGCCGCCCCTGCTTTCATCTGGGTCCACTGCTGTTCGAGACGGTCCACCCGCATTTGCAGATGCTGCCAGTACGCCGCCGACATTTTCAACTCCCGGGCCTCCTCTATGATGTTCTGGAAATAGCTGAAGCTAACAATTAAGTCGCCGCTCTGCCGGTTGATCAGTGCCACATACTTCCGCGCGCATCCCAGCAGCACTGCGTGCTCGACATCCTCGACCGAAGTGTTCCGCTCGAACAGGGACACGGCCAGTCGCTCGTCAGCCGGTCCGAATGCGCTTTCTACGCAGCGCCAGGCGCGGAGCAATCGCCGCGTTTGCTCGACGAAGCCGGCCAGGGTGGTATCGGGTGTTGCCGACGGCCGCACCTTCTCGTACGGCCAGAACGCATCGCAGATCTCAATCTGACCTCCGAGGTGCTGGTTCACCGCGGCCTGAATGCTACATACTCCCTGGCGCCGCAGCTCATCCAGGTATGTCACCACCGACCGGCGACTCTTCCGCAACGCCGTTGCCAGGCGGCCCTGCTCAGCGCTCAGTTGTCCCGTTCTGCGGTCCGCGTTCAGGCAGAGATGGATATACACTTTGAAGGCGCCATCCGACAGCAACGCAAGTCCCCGCGCGACCTCACGGCCGGCGGCGAACCAACCGCTGGGGTGCTTCAGTTTTGGCGGCGGCTCATTCATCGCGGCGAACTCAGGCGAAGAATCTCTTCGCGCAAGCGATTCTCGACTTCTCTCTGCTTCGCGGCGGCGTATTCCAAGGAAACCAGTTTAGCGATCAAGGCGTCCTTGGGCTCGCGCCTGAGACGGGAGATTTTGACTTCCAGTGTGTGACGCTTTTCGAACGGGAAACTACCGACCAGCTCTCTGAGCGATGGCTGTGGCAGATGGCCCATCCTCGGTTTCCGGCAATTCGCCAGATACACGTCGTATGCCAGTTCGTTCCGCTTAATTGTGTTTGCGGAAATCGAAACCCCGGTCGAGCGTATCGCCTCGCGAATGCTTTCGAATGTCACGTCACGGCCATGTTGCCGCAACTGATCTACGGCGGCCTGGACGCGGGCCGCAGTCTCGCACTTCTTCCGCTCCCACCGTGTGCGGAGCCACTCGGGAGCCTTGCCGCGGGACGTTGGTGTGCTCATCTGCTGTTAGACCCTTGTTGGACCGTCACGCTCTGAGAACGATCAGCACGCGCAGCCTCTATCAGATCCATTTCTTCCATCACCAGCTTGCAGTCTGCGATTAGCTGGTCCAGCTTTACTTCTTCGGCAGGCAGATGCTCCCGGACTGCATAACTTACCTGCTGCTTTGCCCAAGCCAGCTTTTGCTGTATCTGGTATCGTTTGGCCGGGTCGGGTGCGTTTCCAGCGCAACCGACACAGGCGAATTTCGCGGGGCACATGTTCCCCACAACGCATGTGCCGCCAAACACCTCGGTGAGCGCGCCCAGCTTGCCTTCCGCGTCTTTCAGCATTTGTCCAATCTCGTCCGGGCTTCGGAGCGCTTCGGCGCCGACGTCGATCCGATCCACAAAGATCATCTCGGCGGCACGGATGACCTGCGTCGGCGTAGGCCTGGAATAATACTTGGTAACGGTTTTGTCCCGCTGGTGGAGGAGGCTGGCGATGATGTCAACCGAAACTTTCAGTTCCGCCATCTCGTTGGCGAAGGCGTGTCGAAGCAAGTGGCTGGTCAGCTGAACTACCGTTCCGTCGAGCGCTTGGAACAATATGCCATGTAGGAGAAATCGAATCAGAGTGTTCAGCACCTGCAGGTCGATGCCGTGTCCGTTCCACTGGAGCACATATCGATCTGGCGGGGTTTTGCCATATTCCGACTTGACGACCGGGAGGAGCTCCGTGCCGAGTCTCTCGCATTGGAACCGGACGAGTTCCACCAGGTGGTTCTTGGTATCCTCGTCAATATAATAGTCGGCCCGCTCTTTTCGCCCCTTCGGAACCATCCTGAGGAGCCAACGGGTCGCTGCCTTCGGGCCTACGTTGTCGAGTTGCTTGAAGCAATCGGGGCTTTGCGCAATTTGCTGGATCTCGCCGCCGCGAGCGCCAGTGATCGTTCCCATCCGGATCATCAGCCCACCGAACAATGCTGCGGCGTAAATCCCTTCATAAGGCAAGAACTCGTGCCCTTCTTGAGCGTGAAGGAAATCCAGTGGCCGGTAGTCCGCGGAACCGAGCGACAGCATTCCGTCATCCGACCACGAAACGGAGCTCTGATATCCCCATTTCCGATCAAACTGCTCGCGCTTGTCCGCCAGGTCAGAATCGTCGCGCGCTTCGACACGCCGGAAGACACGGTGGCGAAAGAGTTCCAGAAACCAGAAAGGCTCTGCCGGCGCGGCTTTCTCCAGTGAGACTGTGGCGTTGTACTCAACGTAGTAGGGTACGCGTGCTGCCGCGTAACGACCTTCGCGCCAACGTCTCTGTCGCGTGGTCTCGGATGCCTCTCGATAACCCAGGCCGCGGGCGTGTTCACGAACCGACACCGCATCCCATAACGTCAATTCGACTCGCTGCCGAACGGAGCGCCCTCCGGGTGTTTGCACCGTTTCCTCGTAGTGGAAGTCGTGGGGATAGGAACGGTGATTTTGTTCAACGAAGGCGATTGTCTCGGTCGCCGCCGCATACAGCCTTCGCACCTGATTGCAGCGGATCCCCGCGACATATCGGACGCGATAGAACTGTTGCTGGACGGCGTCGGTTTTGTTCTTGACCCGCTCTTGCTGCTCCCTGTGAACGCCCGCCCACGGCGTATGCCGAGCCAGTTTCCGCCAGTCAGTCAGCGGTTTGATAAAGAACCGCGACAGTTCCTCGAGCTGCTCTGTCGTCAACTTTTCCGCATACTCCTCATATACGTTCCGGACCGCGCTCCACTGCCCTATGAGAGTACGCCGCTGGTGGTCGGTTAGCCCCTTGCCAACCTCGCCGACGTGAATCCGGAACAGGAGATCATTCGCGTCGATGGAACTCACGTCATCAATCGACTGCTCGATCATGACGCGGCGCATAATATAGGTGAAGTTGGCGATCTGGTTTCGCATCGAGAACTGCTGCCGGTCAGCTCGCAGAATGGCAAACAATGCCATGGCGTCACGAACCGACTGATTCTCAATCCTGCTGAGATAAGCGAGGACCGTTAGTGAAGGCGTCGGCCATCGGCCATCGTTGGCCGGATCAAAGCATGTGTGGGGCGCGCTGGCGATCGCTGGACTAACAATCTTCGCCAACTCCACCGCGTTCGTCGGTACGGCGCGAGGACCGCGCACTCCCTGCTGGGGCAAACCCTTCTTTATGCGCCAGGCGACCACGCCCGGACCCATGGCGTGCTCGTTCCAACCAGGCAAGCAGCGCTGAACGATCCGGCGAGTGGGGCTGACTCCCTCATCCCACAAAGCCTCACACAGAGGCGCCAGCACAGCGTCTGGAAGGGTGCGGTTTCGCGGCCACGTGGGCCCGAGGTCGGCATGAATCCGCATCGCGATCTCTTGGGAGGTCATTGGCGCATCCCCGTCAGGAGCGCCAACTCCGGATCCTCACGCCGTGCGGTGGCAGGTGACTCGACAGGCTGGTACCGAGATAATGCGGCCGGGTCCTTTTTGGGCTCTGAGCAGGAATCTGACGGGACCCGCAATTTAGGCGGCTTTCTTGAAAACCACAAATTCGGTCCTCGTTGCTGCCATGCGCTGCGCCTTCAGCAGCAGATATCGTAGATTCTTGTAGCCGCGGCCCCGTCGAAGCAGCGATTTGATGTTGCCGTTGATCGCTTCGACCACTCCCAGCCGCACCTTCGTCCGGCAGTAGTTCAGAATCCCGTCGAGGTGATCCAAGAGCATCAACGCCAATTTACGGAACGGTTCCAGCCGCTGCCATCGAAGCTGATCGATCCACCGTTGGAGGTAGTTCAGCATCGCGCCTTCGTATTGATACGTCCAGAGCCGGTCCAGACTCTCTTTCAGTAGATAGGCCTTGAACACCTTCCGGTTGAGAGCGAACAACGCAGTCAACTCCTGGCGCTTGCTCGAGGACAAGTTCACCCAGCGAGTGAGCAGCAGCCACCGCTTGCCCTTCACCAGATCGCGCATCTGCCCTCCTTTGCGGAAGAATTCGGCCCGACGTACCTCGTCAACCGCTTGGTTGGCGTGCTGCATGACGTGGAACTTGTCGTACACGATCCGGCAGTTCGGCGCATGCTGTTCGATGCTCAGCCGGTACGGTTCCCACATGTCCACGCAAGCCGCCGTAATCCGCATCCGCTGGCCACGGCTCAGTTCGCTTTCGAAGAACTCGTCCAGCGTTTCCTTCCTCCGCTCCCGACCAAACCAAAGCGGCTCACCGCTGTCCAGGTTGCTGACCACCGTGATGAACTTCTGCTTCTTCCCCAGATGGATCTCGTCCACCCCCATTTGCACCAACGCCGGCTTTCGCCGCATCGCCGCCCACCGTTCCAGGTACCGCAGGTCAATCGCGCGAACCGTGCTCGGCGCCAATCCAAACCGCCGTGCCACCTGCCGCGCCGACGCACCTTCGCAGGCTTGGCCCACCGCGTCCTCGAACCGCTTGCTGAACGGCGCTTTGCTCGGCAACTGCGGCACCTTCTCGATCTTGATTCCGCAATCCGGGCAGCACACCCGGTATACCTCGACCACCACGGTCGTGCGGAACTCCATGCAGGGCAGATCGCGCACCTCACGTTCGCTGACGTCGTGCGCTGCCTCCAGTTTCCGTCCGCAGCCAGAGCAAACCAGCTTCCGATTCCCTCGCTTGCGTCGGACCCAAAGCTTGAGCGTCTTGCCGCGTTCGTTGATCTCGTGTCGGTAAACCCGATATCCGGGCCACCCCAGTAATTTCGTCAGTTCGCTGTCTCGCAAACCGCTGAGTGTACCGGAATCCCGTCCTCTGTGAAAAGCCGCCCTGCTTGGCGTCTATCGAATTCCTGCTCAGAGCCGATTTATTGAAGTCATTGTCGCCTGCCTCCGTGCCAATCTACATGCGGGAGTTGCTTGCCGCCTTCGATTGGGCGCAGAGCGATGAAATCGTGTGCCGGAATCGCTGGAGCCTGTTTGGGCCGCCCGCAGAAGTGCGGAATGTGCTGCGGGAATATCTCACCGTCGCCGCAAAATGTAAGTTGACGACCCGGGCCGATCGCCTGGGTGTGAAGGTCACGTATGTTTGCCAGACTCGCGAAACGGGAATCAACATCCGGATTCTGCTCGCGGCCTTTCGGCGCTTTTACGATCACCTGATATCGGCCGACGGCTATGGACATCCGAATCCATTGCTCCAGGAACAGATGGACCAGATCAGGGCCGACCTGCGTAACGGCTACCGGCAGGCAGTGCGAGCCGCCGAGGGCAGAGATCCGATGCCGCAGGCCAGTGGCGTGGACCCACCCTTCGGGATTCGGCTTTCAGCCAACTTCTTCCGCTGCGTGGACCAGGAGTGGATTCCACGAACCATCGATGATCCCGACTTCCCGCACCTCGTCTACAGCGCTGGGAAGGAATACGGGTGGGGGTTGCGAGAGATGTGCGTCGTCAGAATACTTTTCGAATCGGGCGCTCGCATCAGCGAGATTCTCGACCTGACCGCGCTGGACTGGTCGGTTAGCCAGTTCATGAATCAGTTTGCGGCGCGCAACAAAGGGAGTTTTGGGATCAGGACAAAAAGACTACTGGTCTCATCGGCAACCGCGAAATTGTGCCGCCGCTATTTTGACAGTGACACCGACGGGCGCCGCGCTCATGATCGGCAGCGGCTTACGCTAAGCGACCTTGCGAACCTGGACGTTGAGGCGTTGGGAAACGTTCCGCTCTTCCTCACGAATCGCGGATCGTTCCTGCAGGCGAAGGTTTTCCGGCGCGCATACTGGAACCCCGCCTTGCGGGCGGCCAGTATCCACGCAAGCCCGCATCAGGCAAGGCATTGGTTCGTAACAAATGCGCTTCGCATGATCGAGAGGTCCTCAAAGGACGAAAATGAAATTCTCCGGCGCAAGGCGGAGTTGGTCCAGTATATGGGCTGGCGCAGCGCGGAGAGAACGCTCAAAGCGTATGAACACGTAGCCCGCGACGCCAGCTTCGTCACTACCACGTTGGCGACCATCCACGCCGCCATGAAGAAACGCGAGGATGCAATCAAAAAGGGGCTCTGAGCAGGAATTCGATAGACGCCAAGCAGGGCGGCTTTTCACAGAGGACGGGATTCCGGTACACTCAGCGGTTTGCGAGACAGCGAACTGACGAAATTACTGGGGTGGCCCGGATATCGGGTTTACCGACACGAGATCAACGAACGCGGCAAGACGCTCAAGCTTTGGGTCCGACGCAAGCGAGGGAATCGGAAGCTGGTTTGCTCTGGCTGCGGACGGAAACTGGAGGCAGCGCACGACGTCAGCGAACGTGAGGTGCGCGATCTGCCCTGCATGGAGTTCCGCACGACCGTGGTGGTCGAGGTATACCGGGTGTGCTGCCCGGATTGCGGAATCAAGATCGAGAAGGTGCCGCAGTTGCCGAGCAAAGCGCCGTTCAGCAAGCGGTTCGAGGACGCGGTGGGCCAAGCCTGCGAAGGTGCGTCGGCGCGGCAGGTGGCACGGCGGTTTGGATTGGCGCCGAGCACGGTTCGCGCGATTGACCTGCGGTACCTGGAACGGTGGGCGGCGATGCGGCGAAAGCCGGCGTTGGTGCAAATGGGGGTGGACGAGATCCATCTGGGGAAGAAGCAGAAGTTCATCACGGTGGTCAGCAACCTGGACAGCGGTGAGCCGCTTTGGTTTGGTCGGGAGCGGAGGAAGGAAACGCTGGACGAGTTCTTCGAAAGCGAACTGAGCCGTGGCCAGCGGATGCGGATTACGGCGGCTTGCGTGGACATGTGGGAACCGTACCGGCTGAGCATCGAACAGCATGCGCCGAACTGCCGGATCGTGTACGACAAGTTCCACGTCATGCAGCACGCCAACCAAGCGGTTGACGAGGTACGTCGGGCCGAATTCTTCCGCAAAGGAGGGCAGATGCGCGATCTGGTGAAGGGCAAGCGGTGGCTGCTGCTCACTCGCTGGGTGAACTTGTCCTCGAGCAAGCGCCAGGAGTTGACTGCGTTGTTCGCTCTCAACCGGAAGGTGTTCAAGGCCTATCTACTGAAAGAGAGTCTGGACCGGCTCTGGACGTATCAATACGAAGGCGCGATGCTGAACTACCTCCAACGGTGGATCGATCAGCTTCGATGGCAGCGGCTGGAACCGTTCCGTAAATTGGCGTTGATGCTCTTGGATCACCTCGACGGGATTCTGAACTACTGCCGGACGAAGGTGCGGCTGGGAGTGGTCGAAGCGATCAACGGCAACATCAAATCGCTGCTTCGACGGGGCCGCGGCTACAAGAATCTACGATATCTGCTGCTGAAGGCGCAGCGCATGGCAGCAACGAGGACCGAATTTGTGGTTTTCAAGAAAGCCGCCTAAATTGCGGGTCCCGTCAGATTCCTGCTCAGAGCCCATATTTTTATACACGATACTTCTCCTTAATCGTTTCACTCTTCCAGGGCGGTTCGACGCCCTTGTGATAGTGCCATCAGCCGATAGCAAGACTATCTTCCGCTAACCAAGGCGACTTGCTCGGGTTCTGGCGCGTGCACTGCAACCTCCACTGGGTGCGTCGTCTGCATGATGTTCCTGGCCTTGGCCACCTCGTCGGTCGTGCCATGGGCCAGAAGCAGAAACTTGTCGGACTTGAGTGCCGCCTCGTATTTCACAACGCTGTCTTTGGGGATGCCAATGCTGTACAGCCCCGCTCCCAGCGCGCTCAATCCGCCGACCACAACGGCGCCTTCAAGGGCGCCGACAATCCAGGCGACCAATGGGCCGGCTACCAATACCGGTCCGATGCCGGGAATGGCGAAAAATGCGGCTCCAAACAGCATCCCCCAGAGACTGCCCCAGAAGGCGCCCATTTTGCCCCAGCACTTCATGCGGTCGCCGGTGTTATAGTATCCGACAACGTGCTCGTCGGTATGATAATCCTTGCCGACGATGGACATTTTTTTCATATCAAACCCAGACCTCTGCAATTCCTTCACGGCTTCCTCTGCCTGGGAGTGAGTGTCGTAAATGGCTACAACCGAGTTCGTTTCCAACATGACTTACAATCCTTTCTTTCCAAATCGATCTTGTCGCAGTCGCGGGTAGATTCAAGCAGGGCGGAGGCGACACTTGCGCGTGCCACGGGTTACAGCCGACCGCTGGGATGACGTGTTACCACACGAAACAAGTGGCGCCGCCGCCCGCTTCGCGGATGCGCCCCGCTTGCACTGTGCGATCGCGCATCGGAGCCATGCTTTCGCGAACCACAGCGGGTAAGTGCGGTTCGGCGCCATTGGTCTCTTCGACCTCCACCGCGCCGTGCCGGTTCATGACACCCGCAGCAGCATCGACCTGCTCGGCCAAACCAGTCGCGAAAACCAGGGCCCCACCCCGTCGCAGTCCTTCGACGAAAGCCCCCACCTCCGCCCGAGTCGCACCGATCCTCGTAAGCTCCCGCGCCAAGTCAACTTCGAAATCGAGCCGCGGGAAGCTCATGACACCGGTGACTTTGAAGTTCGCCGGCTCCTCCAGTGAGCGGACCTCCTTCCGGGGGAAACCGAGGGCCTCGATCTCGCGGACGGTATCGTCCACGAGGCCGGAATCCTCAAACAGTCCAACTGCAGTCTTCGGCATATTACGGACCTCCATCGCAAACTTTTCGGACTAGACCCACGCGTGCCGGGACGCACGGCCGACGACCACGGTCCAACCAGACCATTCACGCTTTTGCTCCGGCCGTTCAACGGTTCCGTGTGACTTCCTCCGGATAGAACCACGCCATCTAATCTCCAGGCGCTTTATTGCAGTTCATGCACCAGTTGGAGAAAGTCGAACACGGACATCCAAAACGCTGTGCCAGGAGCACGCCGGTGAGCAGTGTGCACGGCGACAAGAGTGCAATCGACGGGGAGGTCCGGCGGGGTAACGCCTTTCGAAAGAGGGCGCTTTTCTTCGATACAGCTCTTGGAGGACGGCCGATGAAGACGCGCGTGGGCAACGGTAAACAGCCCCTCCCCTTTTCTTGGCGAGCCTTGGAACAAACGGTCGAAGAACGGCATCGCAGACGGCATCGGCAAATTCCGCACTTGCAGGTGCAGATCTTGCCGTTCGAATCCGATAGCTTTCGGCTGCCATGGCCCGGCGGCCTCTGCATCCGACGAGCGGGTTCTGTTCTGGACCTTGCGCCAGGAATCATGGGCGGTCCACTGAGTTCCTAAATGCAATGCGAATGCAAAGTAGGCGTCCGGAAAACGCGGTGCCAAAGCACTCGCAAACTCTCTAATGCTGCTTCGGTAGGGAATTCTCTAACCCAGGAAAGACTGGCCTGCCTCGTGCATATGAGTGGGAGAGTTAATTACGCTTCTACGGAGAAAACACCATGCACGAGGAACACTGGAAAGCCGCCGAACAGCACGAAGTTGCCGCACAGGCCCATCGCACTGCCGCGGAACATAACGAAGCAGGGGATTGTACAGCGGCCGTATGGCATTCAGAACGAGCGTTGGAGTACTCGGATCGCGCCTATAAGCTGGCAATAGAAGGCCATAACAAGTCCGGGAAGATCGGGAGCCTTTAAATGTCCACTCGTTATAACCACGGATCACATTTCGAGAATCACCAACGAGCTGCTGAGCTGCACGAGAGCGCCGCTCACGCCCATCGCAGTGCCGCGGAAGCCGATGAGAAACAGGATCACATCTCCGCCGCCCGCAACGCGATGGTGGCAAAGGTCAGCGGCATTGTCATGGAGGGCGATTTCCCCGAGGGCACGGCCACCCTCGTGAAGCGGGCGGCCGCAGGCGCGCCGGTCGTCGAATTGACCGCGCGCAGCAAGTTGCAACTCGGTTCCATGGATCCCATCATTTGGAACGTACCAGGGGGTTTGGCCCGGAGTCGTGCCGCTGGAGAGCAGAGTCGGCCCGACCGGCTCGGTGTGGATCAACACGAATTCAGGCTTTATCCGAGCAGTCCGCGCATGGGGCACCGCCGTGCTGTGGGTCGCGAACGAGCCGCCGCCCAGGACCCTGATCACGGGCACGCGTTATCAGCAGGCCATCGCGGACGCTGCCATGTCAGGTGCGCGCTGGGTTGTCGCGCTGGACAAAGATTTCGCTGCGCGGCTTCATGTTCGGGAAGAACAGGCAATGAGTCAATGGAAAGCCATGAACCGACTCCTCCTCTACTTCGAACAACACCCTGAGTGGCGCCACCTGCACCCGTACGGCAAACTGGTGTTGATTCAGGACCCGGCCAAGGGAGGCTTGGTATCGGGCGGCATTCTGGACATGATTGGGGTCAAGCACATGCCCGTACGGGTCGTCCCCCGCCAAATGCTCACTACCGAAGCGCTGCAGGGAGCTGCGATCGTCGTCAACCTGGATACCGGAGCCTTCACCGCAAGCCAGGAAAGCGTGCTGCGCGAGTTCACTCGTGCTGGCGGAAAGCTCCTCACCGGCCCCCCCGGCTGGAGCGATGCCAAGCCCAAGGCGGGCACGTTTACGCTCGACAAGCCTGATGTGGATCGTCTGGGCGACATCGGACAGGAGGTGAATTCGATGGTGTCCCGTAACAGCTTCGGCATTAGGGTGTTCAACGCCGCAACGATGCTCTCGAATGTGCTCGTTTCCGCCGATGGCAAGACGATTGTCGTGCAGTTGGCTAACTACTCGGATTACCCAGTGCAGAACCTCACCGTCGTGTTCCCCAGCGGATATAAGAGAGCGGCCATCGTGACGCCTGAAGGGACTCAGCAAACCCTCGAAATATTCCCTGCACCCGACGCGTCGGGCGTCGGGATCGAAAATGTGTCTGTCTGCGCGGCGATCACGCTGGAGAGATAACGCCGGTTACGATTGTCCGTGATGCTAAAAACCAGGTTCTCTTGCAAACGCGCTTCGGTTTTAGGGGTAAGTCGCTCGGAGCGTCGAACGTCGGAGTGATCAGCAGCACCGGAAACTATCCGCCGAGGAACATTCAGCCGGTGCTGAAGTTGTTATTCTGATTGCCTGGGCGGGTCCGGATTGCTGTCCGCAACCTTTTGAATGGAGACGTAATGACCGCACAGAGGTCGTCCTGGAGAAACAGCGTATTGGTAGTAGTCTTTTGCATCTTCTCCTTTCTCATGATCCGCACGGCCCAATCCCAGAAAGTTGCTGCTGCCGACGTCCATCGGACGGATTGGGAGGCATCGAACGACTGGCCTGTCTACAACGGCAGCAGCGCCAATATCAAGTATTCGAATCTCGATCAGGTCACTCCCGCGAACGTCAGGAATCTTCGCGTCGCGTGGCGCTACTCTTCCACGCAGGCGTCCGACAGGAACACGACGGACATGAAGACCAATCCGTTGATTATCGACGGCACACTCTACGGATTGAATCCTCAGCTGAAGCTCTTCGCTCTGGACGCAGCGACCGGAAAGGTGAAGTGGGTCTACGACCCGGTGACGGTTCCTCAGAAGGGAAAGAACGTTGGGCGCGGCGATTTCGCGGCCTCCACCAAAATTTCCCGGGGCGTCGCGTTCTACCGGGGCTCGGCGACGGACCAGCGCATCATCTATGCTCCGGCGGAGGGCACGCGCTTTACTGCGTTGACGCGTTGACGGGCAAGCTGATCAAGTCCTTCGGCGATAATGGCATCGTCGACATGCACGACGACCTGGACTGGACGCCGCCCCGGAAGGTCCTCAACCTGGAAACCGTACAAGACTTCCATTACTCGATGACCAGCCCCGGCATCGTTTATAGGGACATGATCATCGTCGGGTCGAGGCTGTCGGAGGGCCCGCTCACGCCGCCGGGCCCCATCCGTGCCTACGATGTCCACACCGGGAAACGCCGATGGATCTTCCACACGATTCCCCAGCCGGGCGAGCCGGGCTACGAGACGTACCTGGACAAGAACGCCTACAAATGGGTCGGCGGCGCCAATGCCTGGGGCGGCGTCACATTGGACGAAAAGCGCGGAATCATTTTCACCGGCACGGGTTCTCCCACTTCCGATTTCTGGGGCGGCAACCGCAAAGGCAATGATCTGTATGGAGACTCAACGCTGGCTCTGGATGCCGACACCGGCAAACTGCTCTGGCATTTCCAGGAGGTCCATCATGATCTGTGGGATTGGGACAACCCCACCGCGCCCATCCTCGCCACCATTACACAAAACGGCAAAAAGGTGGACGTCACCATCCAGACCACGAAGCAGGGCTTCATCTTCATGTTCGACCGCGTGACCGGCAAACCGATCTATCCGATCGAGGAAGTGCCGGTGCCGCAAACCATGCTCAAAGGCGAGTACACGTCTCCCACCCAGCCGGTTCCGACGTTCTTCAAACCTTACGTCCGGCAGCGCCTCACCGAAGCCGACCTTTTCAAGGACGGAATCTCCGAAGATTCCTATCGCGACCTGTTGCAGCGCTTCTGCACCCTGGACAACGACAATATGTGGAATCCGCCGTCGGCCCGCGGCACGATCCAAAATCCCGGGCTCAACGGCGGTGGAGAGTGGGGCGGTCCGGCGTTCGATCCCGAAACGGAGATCATGTATATCAACGCCAACGAGTCGCCATGGGTGATCGGACCAAGAATCACGGACGGGAAGAACTCCCCCGCACGGCAGGCGAACGAGACGAACCTTGAGGCGGGCAAGAGCCTGTACCAGAAGAACTGCTCCGGCTGCCACGGCGCGGACCGGAAGGGAGGCAGCAGTTATCCCTCCCTGGTTGGACTGCCGCTCGACGAAGCGTCCTTCAGCAGCCTCATCCATACCGGGAAGGGAACCATGCCGCCGTTCACTCACCTGAGCGCGGCGGAGCGGACCGCGATTGCGTCCTTCGTCCTGGACCTGAAGGGAAAGCTGCGGCAGCCATTCTTAGCATCCACTGCCGAGGAAGTACCAGATTATTACCGGATTTTATGCGCAGCAGCGATTTATGCGGAGCCAAGCCCGCAAACCCGCGTCCTTTCGGCGGTTGATCAGAATCTCCTGCACATAATTTGAGAGCGCCAGCGTCGGGGCGCCGTCTGGCCGCTGGACTACCGGCGGTCATTCCTTCCGAAGCACAAACCCAAAAATCCCAGAATGGAGCAAATATCGTATGAGCGAAGCTACCCTCATTGCGTCAACTGCGAAGTTGACTCGTCCGCAACTGGCCGCCGTCCCGACACCGATGGGCACGGCCACTCACCGGCCCGTGCCTCATGTCGAAGTTGTCGAGGCGCTGGTCGAAACCCTCAGCTTCCGCCACATCGGCGTGGTCACCGAGGAGTACGCCGTCAGCAAAGACGGCATGAAGATGTTTGGTGTGCTGGATCTCGACACACCGGCATGCCCGGTTGCCGGTTCTCGATCGGCATCCGCAACAGCCACGACCGAAGCATGCGCCTGGCCGCCGTAGTGGGCGTCAGAGTGCTGGTCTGCGAGAATATGGCGTTCTCCGGCGATTTTCAGCCCGTGCTCGCCAAACACTCGAAGAACTTCTCCCTGCAGAACGCGCTCTCAATCGGCGTGGATCAGATGCAGCGGAACTTCGACGGCATGCGCAAGCAGGTCGATGCTTGGCGGGAGTCCCAGCTTTCAGACACGGTTGCGAAGATGATCATCTACCGCGCGTTTATTGAGTCCGACCTGGAAGTGCCGAAGCACTTGGCCAGGCCGGTTCACGATCTATATTTTTCGCCGAAGCACGAAGAATTCCAGCCGCGGACGATGTGGAGCCTGAGCAATGCCTTCACCTCGGCGTTCAAGCAACTCGAACCGATCCCGCAGTTCCGGGCTACTGCCAAGCTCGCAGGGTTCCTGGAACACGCATGAATATAGGCCGTTTCTTGATGAGTTGTGTCCAGTTCCGGCACGCCCGTTTCATTGCCATGCCAAGGACGTGATAAAGGCGGCGCGTGCGGGAACTTTGGACGTCACGGCGGTATCTTAAGTCTGTATGCTGCGTCGTGTCGTTACACTGTTAGCCGTCTGCCTCACTGGGTGTGGCCAACGACAACCCAGCCCGGCGGTTATCAGCGTTTGTGACTTGTCGAGGGACTTTACAGCCTATCGAGACAAACTGGTGGCTGTGAGAGGCGTGTACCTGTATGGATTGCGGGAAAAATGTCCTGAAACCTGCGCTGCCGGGCCTTGGCCGTCATTCGTTGATCTGATCGGCAACGACCGTAAGCGTCCCGGCCAGCCGCCGGTCGGATTCACCACGGATGACTCTGGGTGGGTACAGTTGGATACGGCGGAGCGGGCCGCAGAGCGTGAGGCAAAACAGGGCAAGCGAGTCGAGGTTTGGGTGACGGTGTTGGGTCGACTCAGAGCCAACCCCCACCGTTCTCCTATCGGGCCATGCGACATCGTCATGAATCGAGGCTACGGCCACCTGGGAGCGTATCCAGCACAACTCGTTGCAGAGGGCTTCAGCGATATCCAAGTCATTCCCAACGCCAACTCTCCGTTCGACTACAGCAAGATCTATCGTGGCGCTCTTTAGATTCCAGCCGCGACCACGGTGGAGGAATGTCGGCAGATCGTCACTGCCGCCAACGCCGCCCGGCGCAATTACATGATGATGGAGACGGCAATCTATACCCGCGAGTTTCTGTTCGTTCGCGAGCTGCGGGACAGCGGCAAGCTGGGCCGCATCCAGTTCATGCGCGGCTCGCACCAGCAGGAGATGGCCGGCTGGCCGGGATACTGGGAAGGCCTTCCGCCCATGCACTACGCGACCCACGCCGTCAGCCCGTGTCTTGCGATCGTCCGCGGCGAGGCGGAGTACGTTTCGTGCTTCGGCTCGGGCCGAATCGAAGACCGGTTGATCGCCTGTTATGGGTCGCCGTTCGCCGTGGAGAGCGCCCTGTTCAAGGTCCGCAACCAGCAACTGGCGTTCGAGGTCACCCGCTCGCTTTTCGAAACCGCGCGCCAGTATCGCGAGAGCTTCGATGTTTACGGCGACAAGACCGCATTTGAGTGGAGCCAGATCGAAGACGAGCCACCAGTAGTGCACGTGGGCGAAAAGCCCCAGCGCGCCACCGTCCCCGATTACGCGCACCTGCTTCCAGAGCCCATCCGGCGCTTCACCACAAAGGGAGTCTACGACGCGGAAAATGCCCACTTGTCCTTTACCCAGGGTGGCGGGCACGGTGGCTCCCATCCGCATCTGGTGAACGAATTCATCGCCAGTATCGTCGAAGGCCGGCCGTCCTTCCCCGATGTCTACCAGTCGGTGAATTGGACCTGCGCCGGGATCTGCGCGCACGAATCGGCCATGCAGGATGGCCGCAGAATCGCGCTCCCGGACTTCCGGACGGAATCGGCCGGTGCGCGCGGAGCGAGAGAAAGGAACCCAGGGTGAAGAGGGCCATGATTGCCGTGGGCTGCCTTCTGATAGCAGCCCTCTCCTTTGCGCCACGCCCAGTATCCGCCGGGCCGGGAAATACGCCGCTTCGCGCCGAAGCGGACGAAGCCTCTCAGACGATTAAAATCTATCGCGCCGGCGGCAAGGACCCCATCGTCACCGTAAATGTCCGCCGTGACGCCCGTCCATACCTGCACCCTATCGTGGCGCCGGACGGCCACAGCATCATCACCGAGTACCGCCCCCAGCACCACCTCCACCAAACCGGCATTTTCTGGGGCTTCAAGTACGTCAACAACCGCGACTTTTTCATGAAATGGGAGGGCGACCACTACCGCCGGGTCTCCGCCAAGGTGATCTTCGCCAGAGGACCGCGGGTCCGGTGGCAAACCGTCTACGACCTGCTCGACGACTCAGGCAATACGGTCCTCACCGAAATGCAGAAATGGTCTATGCAGCAGTTGGGGGATAGGTACATTCTGGATCTCGAATGGCACGGCGAGGCGAAGTCCGATATCGTCTTCGGACAAATCTACGTTGGCGGCCTTTTTATTCGGATCCCCTGGCATCCCGGAGACCACGCCGAAGCGGTGAATTCGAACGGACAACGCGATAAGGAGACCGAGCAGCAGCGTGCCCTCTGGACCGACGTCGGTATTCAGGTGGAAGGCCGCCACGACCTCGCCCATATCGCCGTCTTCGATTATCCGGACAATCCTGGCTTCCCCATCCCGTGGCGCGTGGACAGCCAGTACGGCTTTGGGCCGAACACCGAGGCCGTCGAGAACCGTCTCGACAAAGGAAAGTCGAGGGATTATCGTTACCGCCTCATCGCATACGGAGGAGTGCTCGATCCGGCCACCATGATGCGCGCGTGGAAAGAGTTCGTCAAAGAGTTTTAGGGCGATGGTCGTTGCGCGGCGGAATCCGGTGCGAACGCGACGTTGTTCCTGACCCGCAATGGAGCGCCGCTGGCGCGGTATACGGCGGAGAACGTCTTTCGTCGATTGCGGACTCGCGCGGGCGTGTTCCGGCACGAAGGCGGCCGTTATCAACCGCGATTGCATGACCTGCGCCACGCCGCCGCCACACACCGTTTAATTTCCTGGTATCGCCAGGGAGCAGACGTGCAACGGCTGCTGCCGCAACTGGCAACTTATCTGGGCCATATCCATATCGGCGGCCACCCAGCGCAATCTGACGATGACACCGGTCCTGCTGCACGAGGCCAGGCGGCGCTTTGCAGAATACGCATGTGGGGGGCAGCATGAGTGATGGAATGCTGCTGGGACCTTGGGCGCAACGGTTTCTGCTCGAGCACTTGGTTGCGGAACGCAACCTGGGCTCGCAACACTCAGCTCAGCTACCGCGACGCCCGGACTTTGCTGATTCCTTTTATTTCCGACAAACTGCATCACCCCGTAGACCGGCTGACAGTGATCAACGTGTCCGCCGATCTTGTGCGCCTCTTTCTGGCAAATCTGGAGCAGTTCCGAAAATGTTCGATTGCCACACGCAACCAGCGCCTGGCTGGGATTCATGCTCTGGCTCGGTTTGTGGGGAGCACAGTCCAGAACACATCGCCTGGTGTGGACAGATTCGTTCTATCCCCTTTAAGAAGGCAAAGCGGATCAGTCGTCTTGCCGGCGATCAACGCGCGCAGCATCCTCCGCCCGCTGGCCCAGACCCTCCGCAGTGAGCCACCATATCCATCTCGAAGAATCCCGGCGGCGGGTCATTCCAATCATTGAACGTGCGCACTGCGATGCTTTTCCTGAGCGCCGTGTTGAGGTGCGATCTCCGCCGCCCCTGTTTGCCCGCCACCCGAACGGGTTTCAAAAGCCGATCCATTGTGGCGGCACCCATCATGAGCAGGCGCCGGCGGACCTCGGAGTCCAACTGGAGGTGGCCGTGCCGCTCCATCGCCTCCACCAGCGTCGCGATCGCCTCCTTCAACCGTTTGCCGCAGACTCGATCCGCCGCTTCCCAGAGGATCGTCAACGCGCTACGCACTGCCTCATCGTAAACCCGTGATCGCGGTGTCGGCCCGCCATCATCTCCCGCCGTCCTGCTCAATGCCCGGATTGTATGTTTCCGGTGATAGCCCGTCACCTTGACGAACTCGTCAAGGATCTGCTTCTTCTCCGGCCGCGCCGCGGAGTGATACCGCTCCGCGATCGCCTGGATGAATTCTCGTCTGCTCGCCAAACTCAGCTGCCTCCCGCTTCTGTTGCCCGTCATCGAAACTCGACGGGTAACATGTTTTTGAGGCACCGACCCCACGCTGGTAGCAGAAGTCGCGAGTCAACGCGCCGGAAGAAGTAGTTGACGCCAGACAATGGGCCCCCGATGTGTCAGCATCAGCCGTGAGGGGCCTAGGCGCGCCAAGGTAGCGGGTCTCAACAGACACCCTGGAACTCAACGATTGAAAAGCGCCAGTGCCCCCACAAATATCCCCGCAATAAGCGCCGAATGGTCGGTCTCGCTGCTTCTCAGCCGAGATCATCCGACGAAAACTCAGCAGGATAGCTCTGAAGGTCGGCTAGTTCGAGTCGGACTGGGTACAGTGTTTCGACCGCTGATCCGTGCGGAGTCACGACTGGGCCAAAAGTCGACGAGAATTGTATCCTGACATATGCAGGAAGTTCAATTTCAACGATCGACCGTCAGTCAGGCCGATGTCTGCAAAACCCACGTGCCCCAGAATCGCCCCACCGGCTGAACAGAACGGAGCGGCATCCGTAGCGTTCGATTTCTGCGGTCACGTGATCGCGACCGAGTGTTTTTGGCGGATGCAACGCCAAAGAAAGGCAGGGCAAAATCGACTCCCATTAGACTCCCAATAAGCGTCCCTCACGGTTCCCTACGGCTCTTTCGAGTGCCACCCGTGCCCGTAGTTTCTATGAGTTACCGATTCCGGACAGGCTCATAACCCAAAGGTCGTAGGTTCAAATCCTACCCCCGCAACCAACTCATTCTGCGGTAGTTATTCCATATTCTCCCCTTCCAGAAGCTATCACGAAACTCATCCAGTTCCTTCTATCTGCAACATTTGAAAGGGTCGGATCGGTGACAGCACGTTGGGTCTTCTCGCGTGCGCCCCAAAAGCTACAAGCGATAGACAAATCAGCATGTTGCGACTCTTCGCCGACTCGGATGTTACCAAAATTGTCACCAATTCTGGCCGCGAATGTTTTTTGGGCGGCAGGTTCCGCCTACCGCTCGCGTGAACCTCAATGACAGGCGCCGATTGATGCTACATCAAGAAAGTTGTAGTATTATGTCATGGCGCAGTCGCATCGAGAAGCATCGCGGCGGCTCTTCGAGATCGCCGAGCAGCAGCAGGGCTTCTTCACTACCAAACAGGCCAAAGCCGCCGGATTTGCTGAGAATACTCATCCCTATCACGTGCAGGTTGGGAACTGGATCCGCGAGCACCGCGGCATCTACCGACTCGCTCTATTCCCGATAGCTGATCGGCCCGATCTCGTCCTTTGGGCACTCTGGTCTCGCAACCGAGCGGAGGAGACCGAGGGAGTATACAGCCACCAGACTGCGCTTAGCCTCTACGAACTTTCCGACCTGAATCCGTCGAAGGTCCATATGACCGTGCCGACGGACTTCCGGCGCAACAGCGATATTCCCGGTGTTCTCGTGCTTCATTACGCCGATGTGCCCGCGAGCGACGTGCAGACAGCTCAGGGCTACAAGTTCACTCGGCCCCTTCGGACGATTCTCGACCTGATCGAGGCCGGCACGGTGGAACGGAACTTCATTCGACAAGCTCTGCGGCAATCTGTCGAGCGCGGTCTGATTAGTCGGCAACAGATTAGGAATGCGCGAATGAGCGGAACTGTTCGCAAGATCATCGAAGAAGCACTGCGGCGAGTTGCATAATGCCACCAGCCAAGAAGTACGTAACGGCGGGGGCATTCCGGAGGGCGCTCGAAGAACGGCTAAAGACGACTTCCAAGAAGGAGCAGATGGACCTCAACCGCCTCCGCCGACAGGTGTCATTCGACCGATTGCTCGCAAGGTTGTTCCGAGACGCAGCGCCTCCCTGGTTCTTGAAGGGAGGCTATGCGCTGGAGTTGCGGTACCAGTCGGCTCGATCAACGGTGGACATCGACCTTACGGTGCAGAGCCTCCCGGTTTCCGCCGGTGAGGACCAGAACCAGATCGTTCGGGAGATGCTGCAAAGCGCGGCAGACGTGCCCCTTGGCGATTGGTTCGAGTTTACGTTCGGAGCGCCTATTATGGATCTGACCGCCGCCCCTTACGGCGGCGCCCGCTATCCAGTCGAAGCTCGCATGGACGAACGGATCTTTGCCCGATTCCACCTCGACGCCGGTATTGGTGACGTGGTGTCGCCGCCGGTAGATGCGATCGTCTGCCGCGACTGGCTGGGCTTTGCCGGCATTCCGACGGCGCAAGTTCAAATGATCGCTCGCGAGCAGCAGTTCGCCGAAAAGGTCCACGCCTACACGCTGCCGCGGACCGCAGCGAACAGCCGAGTCAAGGACCTCGTGGACATGGCTCTTCTGATCAAGTCCGGTGGGCTGGAAAAGAGCCGAATTCTGGATGCCTTGCATTTCACATTTGATAGAAGAGGAACTCACGATTTGCCAGGGGCGCTGGTTCCGCCACCGGTGGATTGGCAGATTCCGTTTCGTGCCCTTGCAGAGGAATGCGGTCTACCCACCGAGGTCGCAGCGGTGTTTGCGACAGTGCAGCAGTTTGTCGACGAAGTAAGAGTAGGGCGCCCAGACATAGAATCTCTGCGTGGACCCGGCGGATCGGCGCTTCAAGTCTTTCCGTCGCGACCGTAGGCACGCAGAAAGAGAGCTGGGATTCGCTCCGGCGAGATGTGAACCTTGAAAATGATTTCAATTCGGCGCATCGACACATGCGGAGGCTGGACGACAATCACTTAGGTGGCAGTGTCCACAAGGCTCGCCAAATGGAGTAGCGGCTGATGCTACCAACCAAATCGATGACTGACTCCGGACGCATCACTGGTTCGCAAGAGCCTTTGCTTAACAACTTGGACCGTTCTTTACGTCCGGATGGATTTGGGGTCGATCCACTGCTTGCGCTTCAGGAAGGTCATGGATGCGCGGTGGAACCACCCCTCACTTTCGGCCACGCGATACTTCGTGAGGTGGCCGAAAGACTTGCCACTCCCGATGCTCAAGTCGTGATGGACGGCGTCAGGCAGCTTAGAGATTGCCTAGCGGCAATACGGTCGGCTGCCTCGGAAGCAGAGTGGAGACAATTCATGGCGCGTCATTTTCGGCAGCATCCGGCGTTCCGCTTTGCTTTGGAAGATCCCTGTATCAGGCGGGCCTTTGAAAAACCTCGGGGATACCCAGGTGACGCAGTGGTGATGGATTTCATTTACCAAGATCGGGCAAATGCCGCCCTTTTGAGAACAGCCAGCAGTCGAGGTCGTTGGATTGCGGAACCAACTACCAATTTTCTGGCCTCAAGAGCCGTCCGCAATCGGCGATACCTGCTTCAGGAAAGACTAAGGCACTTGGGTGAGTTGCCCCCCCCCGCGCAAAGCCCTTTCAATCGCTTGTGGGCACTTACGCGAAGCGGCGTTTCTGTCAGACATTCCGGCCTCAGGCGTGACCCTCCTGGGATTGGATCAGGACACAGAAAGCTTGGCCGTGGCCCGGTCGGTGGCAACTTGTGTTCGGACGGTGGCGGGGAACGCGATTACCGGTGCAGCGCGGCTGGCACGGGAACAGGAGGGCGAGTTCGATTTTGTATATGCCTCCGGGTTGCTCGATTACCTGGGCCACAAAGCTGCGCTTCGGTTGATTGGGTCGATGTATACACTGCTTAGACCCGGCGGGCAATGTTTGGTTGCAAATTTCACACTGCTCGAGGACGCAGCCTATATGGAAGCAGTTGCCGACTGGTGGCTCGTATACCGCAATGAAAGCGACATGCAGGAGTTGTCATCGGGTCTCCGCCGCGAGGGCTGTGAAAATGCCCGGATTTTTCGCGACTGGGAAGGATCAATCATCTTTCTGGAGATTCGAAAAGCGTGAGGTGTTGGAATGTACTAGTCAGTGGATTGCCCGACCCGGAGATCTCGGCAGTGGGACACTGAGCAGCAATCTTACCGCGTGGGTCAATACACTGACGGGATAGATTCACGGTGGAGTACGTCAAACAACGTCGTGCATAACAGCACGGTGCCGATTGATGTTGACGTGCATCCTGTGCCGGCGCAGCACTCGCGCCTATTACTTTGCGTGGAGGACAGCTACGTGGGGAACCAGTATATGCAACCGAATCAACATGCGTTAGTTTCGACAGCCCCTCCCCGTACGCTGGAAGGAGTGGGTGACGCGAGCGAAGCTATTAAGCGAATTGAGCGATTGCCGGCCAGAGCATCGAGTGATCCAACAGTGGCGTATTTGGAAGCCGTAACGATGCTCTACGAACTGACAGCTGCCGCTCGTCAGATGGAGCTAGCCGGCCGCTGCCGAGCCGAAATCGTTGCCGCATTCGAGGCCGCTAGGAAAGTTCAGTCTCGTTCTGTTTTTATCCGGCGCTTGCAAACGTGGCCGCGTGGGTACCCAGGCGATTTTGAAACGGTGGAATACATTTTGGGCTCTGAGCAGGAATTCGATAGACGCCAAGCAGGGCGGCTTTTCACAGAGGACGGGATTCCGGTACACTCAGCGGTTTGCGAGACAGCGAACTGACGAAATTACTGGGGTGGCCCGGATATCGGGTTTACCGACACGAGATCAACGAACGCGGCAAGACGCTCAAGCTTTGGGTCCGACGCAAGCGAGGGAATCGGAAGCTGGTTTGCTCTGGCTGCGGACGGAAACTGGAGGCAGCGCACGACGTCAGCGAACGTGAGGTGCGCGATCTGCCCTGCATGGAGTTCCGCACGACCGTGGTGGTCGAGGTATACCGGGTGTGCTGCCCGGATTGCGGAATCAAGATCGAGAAGGTGCCGCAGTTGCCGAGCAAAGCGCCGTTCAGCAAGCGGTTCGAGGACGCGGTGGGCCAAGCCTGCGAAGGTGCGTCGGCGCGGCAGGTGGCACGGCGGTTTGGATTGGCGCCGAGCACGGTTCGCGCGATTGACCTGCGGTACCTGGAACGGTGGGCGGCGATGCGGCGAAAGCCGGCGTTGGTGCAAATGGGGGTGGACGAGATCCATCTGGGGAAGAAGCAGAAGTTCATCACGGTGGTCAGCAACCTGGACAGCGGTGAGCCGCTTTGGTTTGGTCGGGAGCGGAGGAAGGAAACGCTGGACGAGTTCTTCGAAAGCGAACTGAGCCGTGGCCAGCGGATGCGGATTACGGCGGCTTGCGTGGACATGTGGGAACCGTACCGGCTGAGCATCGAACAGCATGCGCCGAACTGCCGGATCGTGTACGACAAGTTCCACGTCATGCAGCACGCCAACCAAGCGGTTGACGAGGTACGTCGGGCCGAATTCTTCCGCAAAGGAGGGCAGATGCGCGATCTGGTGAAGGGCAAGCGGTGGCTGCTGCTCACTCGCTGGGTGAACTTGTCCTCGAGCAAGCGCCAGGAGTTGACTGCGTTGTTCGCTCTCAACCGGAAGGTGTTCAAGGCCTATCTACTGAAAGAGAGTCTGGACCGGCTCTGGACGTATCAATACGAAGGCGCGATGCTGAACTACCTCCAACGGTGGATCGATCAGCTTCGATGGCAGCGGCTGGAACCGTTCCGTAAATTGGCGTTGATGCTCTTGGATCACCTCGACGGGATTCTGAACTACTGCCGGACGAAGGTGCGGCTGGGAGTGGTCGAAGCGATCAACGGCAACATCAAATCGCTGCTTCGACGGGGCCGCGGCTACAAGAATCTACGATATCTGCTGCTGAAGGCGCAGCGCATGGCAGCAACGAGGACCGAATTTGTGGTTTTCAAGAAAGCCGCCTAAATTGCGGGTCCCGTCAGATTCCTGCTCAGAGCCACATTTTGAATAGCCGAAATCACAGCCAGCCTGGCACGTGGGCATGGTATTTGGAACAGGTTGCACTCCACTCCGTAATCGCCCAACAACATCGGAACAAGGTTCGAGCACAGGCTGAGGCAATCGCCGAGGCTATCAGCATGCACCCGTGCTGCACGATATTGTCAGTTGCGTGTGGGTCTTGCTCGGACCTCGTCTCCCTAGGGCCTGCCCTACGTTGCTTCCGCGGCGAATTAGTTCTAAATGACCAAGATACGGCTGCTATGACTAAGGTCGAGCAGAGGCTTGGCCCTTATGCGCTACGGCTACAGAGGATCAATGGAAATGCGCTTAAGGCTGTCAAACGGCTGAGTAGATCGAGCCGGTTTGATCTGATCGTCGCAGGCGGTCTGTTTGACTATCTTCCTGACAAGGTGGCGGAATGCCTCTTGACGGAAATGTGGAAAATATTGGCACCGGGTGGCCGGGTGATTATCACGAACATTGCGAAGGGTAATCCGTTCCGAACGTGGATGGAATACTCCGCGGATTGGCGGCTAATCGAACGAGATGAACAAGATATCGCACATTTGCTCTCAGCTGCTGACATCCCGGCCTGGGCCTGTTCTTTGCGGCGAGAGGAGACTGAGTTGTCGATTATTTGCGAGTTGAAACAGGAGGGGTGAGACCGGTACCCGTTGTTCAAGCGTGGGCCACTCGAAAGCTGTGGCAGCCCCAGCCTTCAGCCCGGAGGACATCAACGATTCGGGCAATCGATAGTTCCAATCTCCAGAACGGCCGGGCTGCTTCAAGGAAGCCATATTGAAGGCTTTACCCGTGCTGGCCGCGCGTCCGTCGCGAGTAGACGGCCTCGAGATCGAAGCGAAGACCGATGGAATGCTCATCAAACGATGTTCACGAAGAACCGCAAGGCGGCTGTCAGAGGATGGATGAAGGGGTTGGGCGCTTTCGGCACCTTTCAGATAGACATCAAGCATGCATCCAAGAACGGCGTCGCGGGATGGCGGCGACCTCTACGAACTGGCGAAGATCCTGGGGCACGCGAACATCAAAATGACCGAGAGGTACGCGAAGCAGGCCAAAGGTCATATCGCCAAGACGGGCAACACCGCCCGCGAGATGTGGAAACTGTTGGAAGGAGAAGCGGGGAATCAGAAGGAACAGTCTGGAGCTTGATGTTCCCGTATTGTTCCCCAAGGTAATAACTGATGTTTCTGGCTGCTGCTAAGTGCTTTGGAATGTGGTCGCCAGGGACGGAATCGAACCGCCGCCGCCAGCCTTTTCAGGGCGGCTTACCAACTCGGCTAAACGATGGAAACCACGGGCAAAGTTCAGGGAACAAAGAACTCGTCGGGGCAGCACATTGCGCTGGTCTCGGCTGCTTTCGCCTCCTTTCGCCTGCTCGATGTTCCCGTATTGTTCCCCAAAAATCACGGCCGCACGGTGCTGGAGACTAGAGTACTTTTCCGGTATCCCCGTTTGAACCGAGCCGCTGGCGCGGCGGACGCTACGCGTACGCAAAGGATGCGGCGGACGGCGCTCCCGAATAGTGTGGGTCACAGGAGATCCTGTGACCCCACTTCGCAAACGGCTGCTCGAAGAGATCGAGCGCCGCAATTACACTCAAGCTACCGCACATGCCTATGTGTCGGCTATCCGGCGGTTCGCCGAATACTTCCATTGCTCGCCTGAAAAGCTCGGCATTGAGCACGTCCGGCAATACCAACTCCACCGCCTCGAGCAGAAGGTCAAGCCGCATTCGATCTCTGTCGAGATCTCGGCGCTGCGCTTCCTCTACAACAAAGTGTTGCGCCGGCGGTATTCGCGGGAGGACCTCCCGCTACCCCGCATCCATAAATACGAGATTCCCATCATCCTCAGCGCCGAGGAGGTCGCCCGCCTCATCGACGCCGCCCCCAACCTCCGCTACCGCACCATTCTCATGACGCTCTACTCCACAGGCATGCGCCGGGCCGAGTTGTGCCGCATGCGCCCCGACGACATCGATAAGGAGCGGAAGATGCTCCGAATCCCGCACGGCAAAGGCGACAAGCCTCGCGAGGTCCCCCTCAGCCAGAAGCTCCTCGATCAACTGCGGACCTACTACCGCTCGGTCAAACACCGGAACGGCTGGATGTTCCCCAGTCGGCAGATGAAACGCCCGGGCGAACCCATCACCGACAAAACGGTCTGGCACGCCTGCCGCGTCAGCGCCCGTCGCGCCGGCATCACCAAGCCCATTCACCCGCACACGCTGCGGCACTATGTACCCTCCCGGATTATGTCGGGTGCTGAGAGGGTTTGCGAAGAAGGGCCCCGAGATGCAGGGCCCTTTCATTGATGTTCGGGCATTTCGAGCTACATAGTTTTGGGTCTATAGGCTGGTGAGGAATTCGAGAAGGCGGTCGCCAGGTTTGTAGCGACCGGGCTTACCGTTTATCGGCGATGTCTTTGCGAGCGCCCTCTCCTTGATTGCGATCGTGGCTTCGAGGTAGATCTGTGTGGTTTCAAGCCGTTCGTGCCCGAGCCATAATGCAATGACTGAGCGGTCCACGCCCGCTTGCAAAAGGTCCATGGCCATGGTGTGCCTCAGACGGTGGACAGTGACACGCTTCTCTTTCAGAGATGCGCACACGCTGGAGGCTGCCACACGATGCTTGTTCAGCATATACTGCACGCCGTGAACGCTAAGGGGTTGACCGTGGATACTGGGGAACAACACCTGGCCGTTGCCTCGTTGCGGCTCGCGCAGCCACGCTTTTAACACCGCAAGTGTGGATTTCGCGACGGGTGTGCAGCGTTCCTTCCGCCCTTTCCCGATTACCCGTATGTGGGCGCCGGCTCCGACGATGACGTTCTCACGCTTGAGAGCCGTCATTTCGGATAAGCGAAGTCCCGTCTGTACGGCCAGCAGAATGAACGCGTGATCACGCCGGCCAAGCCAGGTGTTCTGATCCGGAGCAGCGAGCAATGCATCGACTTCGGCGCGAGTGAGAAACTCGACCAACGTGCGCGTGAACCGCTTGCTGGGAATTGCAAGGACACGCTGGATCTGCGCGGAATGGGCAGGCGCCTCGAACGCCGCAAAACGAAAAAATGACCGCAACGCTGTCAGGCGGAGGTTACGGCTGCGACTGCTGATGCCGCCCTGCTTTTCAAGATGGTCCAGAAATGCGGTGATTAGGGGCGCATCAATCTGATGAAAGCTCAGCCGGGATGGCGCCTGTTTTAGCCGCTGTTCGCTAAACTTCAGAAACTGGCAGAAAGTATCACGGTAGGAGGTGATCGTGTGCGGACTTGCCTGACGCTGCTGCATCAGGCGCTGGGTAAAGAAACGCTCCAGCAATACGGCCAGGCTGATCGGGCTTTTCATGGTCGATCCTTCCATCTCTGCTCGAGCCGGTGCATCGCCTCCCGCATCAGTTCCGGAGAACTCTCCAAATACCACTGCGTGTCGGCGATGTGGACATGGCCAAGATAGGTGGACAACAGGGGCAGTTTCCGTTCGGGATCCTGCCCCGACCGGTACCATCGAACAAGAGTATTGGTCGCAAACCGGTGTCGCATGTCATGCAAACGAGGACCGTGGCTGTCGGCGCCGCCGCGCAGACCGATTTTCCGGGACAATGCATAAAAGGTTCGGTGAATCTCTCCGCCATCCACGCGATTGCCCCAGCTGGAAACAAACAGATAGGAGGAGACGGTTCGTCCCGCCCAATGACGGCGACGCCGGGCAATGTAATCTGCGAGCACTCTGCAGGTTGAGGCATGTAGGGGAACCAGACGAGTCTTGCCGAATTTGGCGCCGCGGATTGTCAACACTGCGGCCTTCAGATCGACGTCCTGAAGTTCAAGGTTGCGTGCTTCTCCGATGCGCAGGCCCGCAACGCTGAGCAGCCCGAACAAACAATGGAACATCCAGGGTCGGAGTTTGCCGCCCTCGAAGCGATACGGCATGTCGAGAGCGGCACGCAATAAGCTGCGGATCTCGGCATCAGAATAGATATATGGTCGTGCTCGTTTCGCACGGAAAGGTAACAGCCCCTGGGGAGGAACCTCTGTGCGCGGATCGGTGGCACTGCGATACCGGGCGAACCCGCGCACAAAACCGAGGCGTCGGGCCCATCCCGCCGATTGGACTTTCTGCGGTTGTTGCGCCCACGCGAGCGCGAGTTCGCGAGTGATGTAGCGGGCCTTGCGCTCCTCCAGAAAGCCGACAAAATCAGCCAGCCCTTTGCCCGCTTCCCTCAACTGGAAACCCAATCCACGCCGCATTGATAAGTAATGCTGCAGGTCTTGGCGAAGTGTGTTCATCGCGCACCTCCCGGCCATGGCAACGCGAGTGTCCGTAGCGCTTCGAGATCCACTTTGGCGTAGATCCTCGTGGTTTCAGGGCTCTGGTGCCCCAGCACCTCGCCGATCTCGCCGAGCGACGCACCCTGTCGCAACAGTTCGCAGGCCAATCCGTGGCGAAACTGATGTGCGCCGTAAGTAGGGGCATCAATTCCGGCGCGCTGCAGCTGATGACGGACTATCGATCCAACGCCACTGGCACCTCGGAAGCCGCAGATCGGCGCTCTGGCGCGGAGGAAGACTCGCCGACTAGCGCACTGCGGTCGACCGTTTCTCAGATATGCGGCGATCGCCTTGCCAACCTCCGCGGGCAAAGGCAGGTCACAACCTTGTCCGCCCTTGCCCCGAATGCTCAACTGCCCTGCTTTCCAGTTGATGTCATCGAGTTCGAGAAACGCCGCCTCACTTGCGCGCAGGCCCAATCTGGCGAGCAGGAGCAGGACGGCGTAATCGCGGCGGCCCAATGGAGTGGTGCGGTTGATGCTGTTCAACAACTGCCGGACCTGATCCGCCGGGATCGCTCGCGGGACTGTTGTCATCGTCCAATTGGGCACGACTGGAACCGCGGCGCCCAAATCAAGCTTCACCTTGCCGCGGTAACGGGCAAATCGGAAGAACGAGCGCAAAGCGCTGGTCAGGAGTTTCGACCGTTTGGGATGCAAACCCCGAGCCTGGCGCTCCACAAATCTCACGACGTCGTGCGCGCACAGTTGGGACCACACCACCGGGCCGGTCCCGAAACACTCCTCGAGGAAACCGAGGACGAATGGAACATAGTTGATGATCGTGGATTGTGAAAGGCCACACGCTTCCCGGAGGTATTCTTCATACCTGCGCGCGCACCGTTCGGCGGAAGTTGCCGGGTATGCGGCGATCTTCTCAGAGGGAATCGCGCCTTCACGCCGCAGAAACGCCAGCAGATGCTTCAGCGCAGCTGCATCGCCTCGCGAGGGCCGTACGTGCCGAAAGCGATATCTCAAATACTGCAGCGCAAGGTCCGAGGAGATGCGCTGCAACACGGGCTGTCGGCGCGCCAGCCATTCGCTGAAAGCGGCGGATAGAAGAACCTGTCGGTGAATGGATTGCGGGGCGTATCCCTGCTCGCGTAGCGATTTGGCGAATGGCTCCAGGTATGCCGCAATGGGGCCACTGGGCGCCCGGGATAGAACGATGTCGCAGTCGACGACGAATTTCAATGTGAACTCCTTTCGTCCAGCACGGGGCTGGTGAAGGAGTGAATACTATGTCGGCTGTTCCTGTTCAAGCCGACGGATCTGCCGCCCTCCAGCGGGCAGCACCCGACATAATCCGGGAGGGTACATAGTGTCTACTATCTCTTCGACGACATAGGCGCCATTCCTTCGCTACCCACCTGTTCGACAACGGCGCCGACCTGCCCGTGGTCCAAACGCTGCTCGGCCACACCGACCCGCGTCAGACGATGGTCTACCTCCATCTCTCCACGCGCGCTTTGAACGTCGCGCCCAATCCGCTGGAGACGATTCGCCTCGCTGGCGATGAGGAGCCGGCCGAGTCATGAGCCGGCCCGCCCTGGAGGTGGCCGACATCTTCCGCGCGTACGCCGCACGCTTCGTCGAACGCAGTCGCGCTCGCGTCTCCTGGCCACAACACAAGGTCATCCGCGCCATCGAGCGCTGCCGCACGGCGGCGCTCGGCCGGCATCGCGACCGCTGCATAGATTGCGGCGAAGACCTCGGCTTCTCCTTCAACTCCTGCCGCAACCGCCACTGCCCGAAGTGTCAGACGGCGGCGCGCGACCGCTGGGTAGCGGCGCGCACGCGCGAGCTGGTCCCGGTCAACTACTTTCACATCGTGTTCACGGTCCCTCATCAGCTTTCCGAACTGATACTGCAGAACAAGCGGCTGCTATACAACCTGCTGTTCCGCTGCGCCTCGGCTACGCTGCTGGAGGTCGCGGCCAATCCCAAGCGGCTGGGCACGGATATCGGTTTTCTGTGCGTGCTGCACACCTGGGGACAAACGCTTACCCATCATCCGCATCTGCATTGCGTCGTGCCGGCCGGGGGCTTCGCTCCTGGCGGCGACGCGTGGGTGCGGCCGAAAGCGGCTGGTTTCTTCGCGCCCAAGGACGTGCTCGCGACAGTCTTTCGCGGCAAGTTTCACGACGGCTTGAAGTCTCTGTTTCGGCGGAAGCAACTCGCGTTTCACGGGTCGCTGGCCTGCCTCTCAGAGCCGCGCGGATTCGCGGCATTCCTCCGCCTGCTGCATCGTCACACATGGATCGTCGATGTAAGAAAGCCGTTCGGCGGGCCGGAACATGTGCTGCACTATCTGGCTCGTTACACGCACCGGGTGGCCATTTCCAATCACCGGCTCATCGACATGCAAGACGGCAAGGTGACGTTCCGCTGGAAGGACTACGCCCACGGCGGCAAGAAGCGCAAGATGACGCTGGCCGCCGAGGAGTTCATCCGGCGTTTTCTGCTGCACGTTCTTCCCAAGGGCTTGGTGCGGATTCGCTACTACGGCTGGATGGCCAATCGGCGCCGGAAGGAACGGGCCGCCCGCTGCCGCGCACTACTGGCCGCAGCCGAACCCGATCCGTCCGGCGAAGCACCGCCCGGCCGGCGATGCCCGCACTGCGGCGGCGCCGTCGAGACGGTCGAAGTGATCGTGCCGCGCGAACTACGACGCCGGCTCTGCCGGCGACGTGAACCGGACACCTCGTAAAGACTACCTTCTCCTGGCCAGCCACGCGGGCCGGAGCGCCCGGATACTCCACGTGTGCCTCGGCGCCGAGATCGCCTCAGCCGCGTTGCCCAAACGCGTCACTGCGTCCTTCATTTTCCTCCGCACAGCCGCCCACTTCCGATGTTGCGGTCCCTATTGCCTCATCCGTTCTACGCCTTCGCAGTACCAGCACACGGTTGAAAGTGCATACGGGCTGCTGCCGCGTCCGCCGCAAACGCCAGCGGCTCGCTTCAAACGGCTCTATCGAAAGTGACGCGGCGCTCGGCTAACTCCATGCCCCAGTGTCTCGCGCCGCGTCACTTCCGATAGAGTGCTGACGTTTCACAGTCGTTATCGGACTCCGCCGAACGCACCCCTCAGATATGGCCGCTGGGGTCGTCCGTAGGATCGGCGAGTTCACTGTTGCATACCGCCCTGATCTTCTGAGCAGTGTGTCCTATGATTCGGGAAATCTATCGCCAGTCGAGGCACTGCCCTTCGTCACCCCAACCAGCGTCGATCACGATCAGAGGCTGGTCAGCCTCGGTGGGCTCTGCGGGTGAACTATTCTACATTGCGGCATCTGTTCAACGGTGGACAGGGATCTCCCGAGGAGACCTCCTTTTCTGGGAATTCCGGGATCGTAGTGGGTTGATGCCGCCGGTCGGCTCCATGCGACAATGCCGTCGATGCAGGATCACGAACTCTATCGGCGCATTGTCGGGATCGAGGCTCCCTGGTTTGTGGACTCGGTGGACCTGAAGTTGGAGGCTGGCGAGATCCATGTTTATCTGCGGCACCACGAGATGATCGACTGGCCCTGTCCGGAATGTGGCGCGAGTTGCAAGCTCTACGATCACCAGCCGGAGAGGCGCTGGCGGCATCTGGACACTTGCCAATACCAGACGATCCTGCACGCCGAGCCGCCGCGCGCCGAATGTCGTGAGCACGGTGTCAAGGTAGTCAAGCTTCCCTGGGCGGAACCGTCGAGTCGCTTTACGGCGCTGTTCGAGGCGCTGGCGATCGAGTGGTTGAAGGCGGCGAGCCAGAAGGCCGTCGCCGGATTATTGCAACTGAGTTGGGATGAGATCCACGGCATCATGGAACGTGCGGTGCAACGTGGTTTGGGGCGGCGCCAAGCGGAACTGGTGAGCGAAATCGGCGTGGATGAGAAGGCGTTTCGGAAAGGACACAGCTACCTGACTCTGGTGAATGATCTGATCCGAGGGCGCGTGCTGTACGTGGCCGAAGATCGGAAGCAGAGCAGCTTGGACGGGTTTTGGGAAACGCTGACGGCTGAGCAAATCAGCGGTATTCGAGCCGTGGCGATGGACATGTGGGACCCATACATCGCCTCGGTGCGGGAGCACATGCCTGAAGCGGACGGCAAGATCGTGTTCGACAAGTTCCATGTCGCCAAACATCTGGGCGATGCCGTGGACAAGGTGCGACGGAAAGAACACAAAAGCTTGAAGGCTGCCGGAGATGACCGCTTGGCCGGGACACGCTATGACTGGCTGCGGAACCCAGCAAAGATGGAACCGGAGGACCGCAAGGAATTCGCCGGACTGCGAAACAGCGAATTGAAAACGGCACGTGCCTGGGCGCTGAAGGAGACCGCCATGGCGCTATACGATTACATCTACGAACGGCCGGCGAGGAAGCATTTCCGCTGGTGGCACGGGTGGGCGGTACGGAGTCGACTGAAACCGATGATCGAAGTGGCACGAATGCTCAAGCGACGCTTCGAGAACATCATTACGTATCTCCGGCACCGCATCACGAACGCGAGTAGCGAATCGATCAATGCCAAAATTCAATGGGTGAAGTACACGGCGCGGGGGTTCCGCAACCGGCAGAACTTTGTCCATGCCATCTACTTCCACTGTGGCGGTCTCGACCTGGCCCCTGAGGCCACTAAATAGCCGGAAGCGCCAATGAATTTATCCGGGATCACAAGATCGGCACACTCTACGGAAACACGGTAACGGCCAGATATTTGAGCCGTATCAAGTGGGTAAAAGACGCAATTGCCGGAGAGGATCTGGCACACTTTGAACAAATGGTGCGTCTATTCCGCACATATGGCAACGAATATCATTTCCCCTATCTGCTTTTGGCCGCGCAAGGCTATCAGGAGTCCGGCCTCAATCCTGGCCTGAGGAGCAAGGCAGGGGCTATCGGGGTCATGCAGATCGAACCGAGTACTGCCGCCGCTGCCCCCATCGACATCACCGGCATTGAGAAGATCGATCGCAATATCGAGGCGGGAGCCAAATACCTTCGGTACATGGTGAGTCATTACTACGCCAACGAGCCGATGGATCAGATCACCAAGGGGCTCTTCGCGCTGGCTTCGTACAACGCTGGCCCCGACAGAATCGAAAAGCTGCGCCCCTTAGCCGCCGCCGAAGGCTACGATCCCAGCCGCTGGTTCAACAATGTCGAATTCATCGCCGCCCGCCAGATCGGTGCCGAAACCCCTAACTACGTCGGCAACATCTACAAGTATTACCTGGCGTACAAAATGACCACGGAACAGGACGCCCGCAGGCAGGCCTCCCGCTCCGCACCCATCCCCCGCCAGCCCCGATAGCCATCGAACCGCTGCCGCGCAGAGAACCGATTAGCAACTGTGATACTCGTCGAAAAGTGGCGGAAAGTGACTCCGCCTGACTCCTCGCTGCAACACTCCGGATTCGGGTGCGCCGACGCGAATCGATCCCGCTACCCCATCGCCCTGTTCACTATTTGATCGTCTATGAACCCGGATCATAGCCCGTAGCCTTTCAACGTGGCAAAGCGGTCCAGGGCGGTCCGGAGTTCCCGGTCTTTCGCTCTGTCCGCCTATCGCAGTATAGGGATGGGAGCTACCGCGCCAGTTGTCGCATCCGCCGGCTGCGTGAAGGGCCCATTTTGGATCCTAGCCTAAGGATCGTTCCTCGGAGTCGGGCGCGCATTCTACTGCTGAATTCGAGCGCGCCCGTTTCTTCAAGCTTTACTCGGCCTACCTCCTAGACTTCCCGGTTTTATGGGGTTTGGCCTGGTGATGCGCACTGCCGGAGCGATGCGCACTGCCGGTGTGATGCGCACCGCCGGAGCGATGCGCACTGCCAGTGTGTACGACAGTCGTCCCGCCCCCGCCAGTGGCCCCCGCGGCGGCTCCAAATGCAGCACCAGCTGCCGCACCTTTCGCCACCGGGTGGGTGTTGTGTTGCTCCTCGGCTGGCGGCGGTTGCTGCGCTGGCGGCGGTTGCTGCGCTGCTGGCGGTTGCTGCGCTGGTGGTGGTGTTTGCGATGACGCTTGCGGTACCATCGCAGTCGTGACGGCCAGTGCCGTCACAAGAAGTATGAGTGTTTTTAAGGCTTTCATTCGGCCTCCTATTAGGCTCCTCTGTTCCGGCGGCAATGCGTCCGGCGAGTCCCACGTTAGTTATGATGCTTCCTGTTGTCGTGAGATGTATTGTCGAGACAATTCCACATACTATGAAGAAGGGATTGTTGCGGGCCCTTGATGCCGTACTGCAAGAGCACACAAAAGCTCCAGACGTATTGAAGCGTACCGGATGGCCTAGGAGCGAGATCCACTCAGGATACTGGAACCTCGTTCTACAAAGTGCCACCGATGAACGTTGTGCGCCGGATATGTAGTTCTAAACCGGCCAAAGTGGCAGTGGACTCGCGACCGCGGCGGCAAAGGAGTATTCTTTTTTCGTTCGTAACTGACTTTGCCGGGAGGGTGAAGGCCCGGCCAGCAGATCGAAACTTAGCGGGAACGGTCGCGGCGGGCCTTCACGCCAGCCGTGATTCTCTTTATCGCATTGCCTGAGACGGAAGACAACTCCGAGCCGGGGTAATCCCGCTGAGCCTGCTCCCACGCCGCTGCCCAGTGTGCGGAGGCCTCACCATTGTCGGCCACGGCCGCCGGCTCCGGCAGGCTCACGACGATCAACACGACCTCATCTGGGTTCGACGCGGCATCTGTCACCCCTGCCGGCTCACTTTCACCGTTCTGCCGCGCACGCTGGCCCCCTCCGCTACATTCAGCGTGCGCTGCCGCCAACTCGCCGCCGAACGCATTTCCGCGACCCGTCCCGATCTCCCGACCCTTCCACAATCCGCAGATGGGCTCAACTCCGCATCCTGAGCGTCGTCTGCTGGCTGATGGCCGGTGTGATGGGCGAGCCGTTTTTGCGTTCACCCACCATCCTCGCCTGGGATTTCGCCTCACTCTGCCGTATTCTCCCCATCGAGGCAAAAAGTCCGTGACTCGACAGGCTCTCGACGACTTGAAACGGCAGATTTCCCTCATGGCCTATCTCGAAGCGCAGGACTGGCGTCCGCAACGGGCTCTCACCCGCGGCCGCTGGATGGGCCTGTGCCCCTTGCACCAGGATCACAAGCCCAGCTTCCTGGTCGATCCGCAGCATGATCTTTTCTACTGCTATGGGTGCGGCCGCGGCGGCGATATCTTCCGCTTTGTCGAACTCTATCATCAGCTCAACTTTGCGCAGGCCCTGGCATCGTTACTTCGCTGGCGTGGTCAGCTTCCGCTCTTGCGCGCCGCGGCCGACTTCTATCAAACCCAACTCCACCGTTGCCACGAAGGCCTGGAGTACTTATACCAGCGTGGCATCCGCACTCCGGAAGTCATCGAACATATGCGCCTCGGCTATGCGCCCGGGACCTGCCTGCGCCGCGTCCTCCTCCAGGCCGGCTACCCACCCGCATGCCTGCAGGAAGCCGGTCTCGTCAATGCCGCCGGTTACGATTCCTTTTGCCGGCGCATCATGGTCCCCCTGGAGTGCAATCTCTATGGCCGCAGCGTTTCGGCGTCCGCCCCACCGCACCGGTTCCTGCCAGGCGGCAAGGGCGGCTTGTATCTGTGGGAACACGCCCGGCACTGCACCGCGGTGATCCTCGTCGAAGGACTGCTCGACTACGCCGTCATGTGGCAAGCCGGTTTTCGCAATCTGACCTGCGCTATGGGGACGCAGCTCAATGCGCATCAGTTCCGCCAGTTATCGAGCGGCCCACGCACCGTCTATATCGCCGGCGCTTCCGGCTATTTAGTGGCCTCAGGGGCCAGGTCGAGACCGCCACAGTGGAAGTAGATGGCATGGACAAAGTTCTGCCGGTTGCGGAACCCCCGCGCCGTGTACTTCACCCATTGAATTTTGGCATTGATCGATTCGCTACTCGCGTTCGTGATGCGGTGCCGGAGATACGTAATGATGTTCTCGAAGCGTCGCTTGAGCATTCGTGCCACTTCGATCATCGGTTTCAGTCGACTCCGTACCGCCCACCCGTGCCACCAGCGGAAATGCTTCCTCGCCGGCCGTTCGTAGATGTAATCGTATAGCGCCATGGCGGTCTCCTTCAGCGCCCAGGCACGTGCCGTTTTCAATTCGCTGTTTCGCAGTCCGGCGAATTCCTTGCGGTCCTCCGGTTCCATCTTTGCTGGGTTCCGCAGCCAGTCATAGCGTGTCCCGGCCAAGCGGTCATCTCCGGCAGCCTTCAAGCTTTTGTGTTCTTTCCGTCGCACCTTGTCCACGGCATCGCCCAGATGTTTGGCGACATGGAACTTGTCGAACACGATCTTGCCGTCCGCTTCAGGCATGTGCTCCCGCACCGAGGCGATGTATGGGTCCCACATGTCCATCGCCACGGCTCGAATACCGCTGATTTGCTCAGCCGTCAGCGTTTCCCAAAACCCGTCCAAGCTGCTCTGCTTCCGATCTTCGGCCACGTACAGCACGCGCCCTCGGATCAGATCATTCACCAGAGTCAGGTAGCTGTGTCCTTTCCGAAACGCCTTCTCATCCACGCCGATTTCGCTCACCAGTTCCGCTTGGCGCCGCCCCAAACCACGTTGCACCGCACGTTCCATGATGCCGTGGATCTCATCCCAACTCAGTTGCAATAATCCGGCGACGGCCTTCTGGCTCGCCGCCTTCAACCACTCGATCGCCAGCGCCTCGAACAGCGCCGTAAAGCGACTCGACGGTTCCGCCCAGGGAAGCTTGACTACCTTGACACCGTGCTCACGACATTCGGCGCGCGGCGGCTCGGCGTGCAGGATCGTCTGGTATTGGCAAGTGTCCAGATGCCGCCAGCGCCTCTCCGGCTGGTGATCGTAGAGCTTGCAACTCGCGCCACATTCCGGACAGGGCCAGTCGATCATCTCGTGGTGCCGCAGATAAACATGGATCTCGCCAGCCTCCAACTTCAGGTCCACCGAGTCCACAAACCAGGGAGCCTCGATCCCGAGAATGCGCCGATAGAGTTCGTGATCCTGCATCGACGGCATTGTCGCATGGAGCCGACCGGCGGCATCAACCCACTACGATCCCGGAATTCCCATATCGCCTTTGACGCCGACGCCAACGGTAGCGGACCTGGCGCTGTCCGGCGCCGGGCTCAGCGACTCGTTCCGCATGGAGTCACCGCCCTGCGGGTCAGGCTGCCAGAGAACCACGATCCCAACAGCTTCTTCACCGGCGGCGGCGACGCTCGCCAGTTTCACGCGCTACTGGAGAGCGCCCTTCCATGACCTTCCGCGTCCTCCACCAGCCCGGCGCCAATCCCGCTCGCAGCCCCTTCCGCATCGTGGAGCGGAACACCGGCGAAATCGACTGGGTGAACCGCTACCTCGATTTACTCTGTCTTCGCCGCATGGCTCCACTCACTCTCCGCGGCTACGCTCAGGCGTTGCTCCACTTCCTCCGCTGGTGGGAATCGGTCCACCACACCGTTGCCATCGCGCCCGCCGCGCTCACCGAGTCCGTCCTGCTCGATTACGTGCGGTTCCAATCCGGCCAGCAGCCGCCGCCCGCCGGGTGCACCATCAATCAGCGCGTCGCCGTGGTCGATCGCGCGCTTCGGTGCCTCTTCCCGGAAGCGCCCCGGCAGATTGCCCCGGCGCTACAGGTCCGTTACTGGAGGCGCGCTCCCATGGGCCTGGGCAGACCGGCCCCGGTCCTCAGCCGCGTACGGGTGAAAGAAGAAAAGCGCACTATCGTCCCGCTCTCGGTCGATGAGGTGGCGCGTTTCTGGTCGAGCTTCCGCACCTCGCGCGACCTGGCCATCGTTGGACTGATGTTGCTGCAGGGCCTGCGCTCGCGTGAGGTGCTCGCTTTGAACCGCGAAGATGTGTCGTTCACGGAAGCGCAGATCCGCGTACATGGCAAGGGAGACAAAATCCGTTTCCTGCCCTTGGCTCCCGAGTCCGTCCAACTACTCGACCACTATCTCCGGCTGGAACGGCCCAATGTCGCACCCCCGCCGTTGTTCGTGTCTCTGAAGGGTGGCGCCCGCGGCGGGCGCATGACGCCAGCCGGGCTGCGGTCCCTGTTCCGCTATCATCGCCGGACTACCGGCGTGAAAAGAGCCAATCCGCACCGCTTCCGCCATACTTTTGCCAGCGACATGGTGCGCGCCGGCGTCAGTCTTCCCGCCCTCATGCGCCTGATGGGACATGCCAACATTCAGACCACCCTCCTCTATGTCGAAGTAACTCCACTCGACGTCTATCAACAGTATGCGCGGGCCGCAGCTCAGTTGATCCGCCCGCTCCCGGTGACCACGCCGTGACCCGCTTGCGCCGGGCTCCCTTCACGCATCCACTGGCTCCGATCTTCGACGCGGCGGTCGATTCGCTCGGCGCCGCGCTGGCGCCCGAATCGGTCCGCCAATACAGCGCTGCCGTCCGCAACTTTCTCACCTGGCTTGCAACCCATCATCCCGAGGTCGTCTCGCTCGACCGTTTGCGCCGCGATCCGCACATCCTCGGCTGGATGACCCACTTGCGCTCCCGCGTGCCGCCGCTGGCTCCGATCACCTACATTCTCCGGCTCACTTTCGTGCGCGGCACTCTCAATGAGCTGGCCTGGACCGCGCGAAAGCCCGAGTTATCTCACTTGCTCCGCCGTGAGGATATTCCTCGCCGTCCACTTAGCCTGCCGCGCGCCCTGTCGGACGAACACGATCAGTTACTCCAACAGGAACTACGCCGCCGCAACGATCTGGGCTCCAACTTCTTCCTCCTGCTCCGCCACACCGGCATGCGCATCGGCGAAGCCGTCGATCTTTCCTTCGATTGTCTCCACGCCTCCGGCCCGGATCATTGGACGATTCATGTGCCGCTCGGAAAGCTGAAGACCGAGCGCATGGTGCCGGTTGACTCCTTCACGCGCGATCTGGTCCAACGGCTGCGCTTCTTCCGCTGGCTCGATCCTTCACCGCCCGACGGCCACCTGCTGGCGCGGCCTGCTTCCAGGCACATGCTCATCCGCCAACTCCGCTCCTATCTGCACGAAGCCTCCGCCGTTGCTGGTATTCCCGGCCGTATCGTTCCGCATCAACTCCGCCACACTTATGCCAGCGAGATGCTCCGCTGCGGCGTCGATCTTCCGGCCCTGATGAAACTGCTCGGCCACACATCACCTGAGATGACCATGGTCTATCTCGACATCGCGCTCACCGACCTGCAGCGTGAGTTCGACCTGGCCTGCTCGCACCCCCGACACGCAGCCCCTCCGCCGCGCGTGCTGGCCTCGCCTGCTTGGGAAGGATTCGCCGGTGTTCTCGATGCGCTCGTGACGGCGCAGCACGTCATCGAGATGTACCGGCGCTCCGTGTCTGAAAGGGATTCGCGGCGCTCGTTGGATCGCCTTGGCAACCGGCTGAGCAAGATCCTCGCGGAAATCAGAAAACTCCAGCCACCGGCAAAATGAGCAGAGATTGGCCGGATATGTAGTGTTACCGGAGAATGGCCTCCGCTGAGACCCCACAGAGTGCCCGTGCCGCCCGGTTGCCGCTAGAGCGCCGGAGGCTCGTGGCCCTCGAAATATGAGTCGTATCCGCGAAGAGCAGCGACTCCATACGTTGAGCTTTGAGGACGATCTCTTCCGGCACTCGCTTCCGCTCGCATGTCAAATAGTCGGTCATGCCGTTCACGGCACTCACCACGACGCGATGAATCATGGCGTCGTTCTTGGTCATGTCCGCATATCGCCGTCCAATTTCCCATGCGACGCGAAACTGCTGGACGGATACTTCCGGTTATCCGAGAGGCCCATCTGAAAATCGATCCATCGTTTCTCGAACTCAGCAGCAAGACGGTCTTTTTCCAAGCGCGGCATCGGTTCTTTCTCCCAACGTAGTGTAGCCCCCTGAGTTCCGTTGCGGCGCCTGTTCCAGCGCGAATATGGTCCGGCGGCAGGAGGGCCGCAGCCATGAAGCAATCGAACCGGAAGAAGAAGGTCGCCAAGCGGGTTCTACGCCTGCCCGATTTGGATTTCGCGAAAAGAGCGGTTCTGAATACGCTCGGCTCACCGGATTCGAAACGGGCGTATGAGTTCGCGATCGATCATTTCGTCGGGTGGTATTGCTCCGAGCCGAGGTTGGCGTTCAGCAAGACAGTCGTGCTGCACTACCGGCTCGAACTAGAAGCTCGAAGGCTCGCACCTGCGACAATCAACCTTCGCCTCGCCGCGGTGCGCCGACTCGCGTTCGAAGCCGCCGATACCGGCCTGCTCAGCCCCGAACTCGCCGCAGGCATCGCGCGCGTGAAGGGGCCAAGCGGATCGGCGTGCGGATGAAAAACTGGCTGACTGCCGATCAGAGCCGGAACTTGCTTGCCGCGCCGGACGTGCAGACCATCAAGGGGCGGCGCGATCGCGCGATTCTGGCGTTGATGCTGGGCTGCGGCTTGCGGCGCGTAGAGGTGGCGGGCTTAAACGTGGACCATCTTCAGCAGAGGGAGGAGCACTGGGTGATTGCCGACCTCATCTGCAAGGCTGCGCGCATCCGGACGGTTCCGGTGCCGGACTGGGTTAAAGCGGCCGTCGATCGCTGGCTCGAGTCGGCGGCAATCACGTGCGGCCGGCTTTTCCGCTGCGTCAGTAAAAAGGGGTCGGTTTGGGGAGAGGTGATAACGGAGAAGGTGATCTGGCACGTCGTGAAGGACAACGCCGGTCGCGCCGGCATTGCGAAACTATCGCCGCACAATTGCCGGCGCACCTGCGCTCGTCTGTGCCACTCGGCGGGTGTTGAGCTTGAGCAGATTCAAGTTCTGTTGGGACACGTTTCCGTCGAAACGACCGAGCGATACCTCGGCTGCAAGCAACGCCTCCGGAGCGCCGTTAACGACCGCATCGGGCTGGAGCCGTAGGGGTACTTTCTCAAAACGCCACATAGCAGGAAGTAGCTGTAGACAGTATTTACGGTGGTTCGTAAACACTACGCCGTCAGCGAGGAGTAATGCGCATTAGATCTGTCGGACACAGGCTGCAGTGGCCAGCGACAATCCGGACCCGTCGTCGTCCATGCATAACTTTCCCTGCCAGATATCCGCGAGGTTCCACCGATGTGCGGCGGCAGCGCCTTTATCGCGACGAAGCGGTCGAGGTGCGTCTCCCCCGGAATGTGGGACTATTTGTGAAGCGGAACTCAGCCTTAGGCGCCGGCGAGGATCTCTTCCACTGTGGCACGGTCTACGTCCATCACGTGCTGTATTCCGCTGACCTCGGCGGACTCGCGGGTCAAGGCGGCAATGTCATCCCGGCTGATGCAGTCGATCGAGAACTTGCGGCTTCCGGCCATGAGCTGGCGGAGTCCCTGTGCCAGCCTCTCGTAATAGGTGTACAGCCCCAGCGCGCCTGCGGGAAGGGTCTCGAAGACGCTATCACCCAGGTCGTGGCGCAGGGCGCTCGCCGTAACAAAAATCTCATCGCGCGAACTGCCGAAGCGTTCGATATAGACCGGCAACTGGCCCTCGTCGATGGCGCGCCCGATGGTCTTACCCACCATGGCGGCGGCGATCGGGGAGCGGGCCATCCCGACCAGTTTTACGAAGGGCGCGCCCAGCGCCAGTCCCTTGAAGATCTGGTCCTCGAACGTGAATCCTCCGGCGACGGCTAGTGCGGGCACGTGCCTGCCGCTGTCCGCCAGCCGCTTGGCATACGAGTAGAGCAGCGAGTGCAATTCCACGGGGGGCACTCCCCATTCGTTCATCATGCGCCACGGGCTCATGCCGGTGCCGCCGCCCGCGCCATCCACGGTGAGGAGATCCAGGCCGTATTTGGAGGCGAAGGCGATGGCGCGAGCGAGGTCGGCCGGACGGTAGGCGCCGGTCTTCAGGAAGACATATTTAGCGCCCGCTTTGCGCAGCTCTTTCACCCTCCTGGCGAAGCCCTCCTCGGTCACCATGCCGACGCGGGAGTGGCGCTCGAATTCTTTGAACGCTCCGCGTTCGAAGGACTTGATGACCACCGGATCCATCGGATTCGGCAGCACGATGTAGCCGCGGGCATAGAGCATCTGGGCTCTCTTCAGAGAGTTGATCTTGACCTCGCCGCCGATGTCCTTGGCGCCCTGCCCCCATTTGAGCTCCACGCACTGGACGCCGAGCTTCTGGATGGCGTACTCCTGAACGCCCAGCCGCGTGTCCTCGATATTCGCCTGCACGACGATGGCGCCGTAGCCGTCCCGCTGGTAATCCTTGTACAGCCTGACGCGGCGCTTCAGATCGGCTGTATCGACCACGCGGCCATCCTGCATGGAGGCCTCGGGATCCATTCCCACCACGTTCTCGCCGATGGTCAGGCCGGTACCCGAAAGCGAGGAACCGATGGCCAGGCCCTCCCAGTTGTTTTTGGCGATATTGGTGGAGCCAAGGCCCGGAATAATCCACGGGTAGCGGAACTTGAGGCCCCTGTCGTGGCCGACGACAACCTCAGTATTGACCGCCGGGAAGATAGCCGCGTCACTGTCAGCGGCGACGCCGTGCGCGCCCACCGCCGTCCCCATAATGTTGAAGTGGGAGTAGTCCACCGGGTAGTTCTTCTCACCTGCGGTAGTGATCACGCCGAATGGCTGCGGATAAATCACCTCGTGCCCGCGAAACGCGGACTTGCCGATCTCACACATCCCGATGCAGCCGTCCACGCACGTCACACACATGCCGGAAGTCGGCACCACCGAGCCTTCGGTCCGGTTCTTGGTGAGGGTGGCGGCCGAGGAATTCACTTTCGAAAGCGACATCTGGATCTCTCCTTTGCGGTGATTACTCGTTGCGGATTTCACAGGCGACACACGGCGCCATGTAGCACATCAAATCGTCGAACTTAGGCTTCTCCAGGCACGGCGCGCTCAGGTTGGCGCAAGCGCCGCAGATTGCCCTTTCCGGCTCGTTATAGGTACAGCGGAGCTGGCAGGCCGGACAGACATACATGCAGCCGCCGCACAAGCGGCACACCTCCGACGCAACATCGAAGGGTGTACCGATACTGCGGTGTTCGCCGCGCCCGCGGAAACCGATCGCGCCGGCCATCATCTGTTCCGCGCACATGCGCACGCACAGGCCGCACAGAATACAGTCTTCGTGTTCCTGGCGGAAGCGCTGGTGGCGGACTTCGTAGGCCGACGCCAGGTCCTGGATGATTTTGGATTGCGGACAGGAGGCCAGCAGCAGTTCCAGCACCATGAGACGCGCGCGCATTACCCGCGAGGAACCGGTACGCACCTTCAAGCCCTCCATGGCCGGATAGGTGCACGCGGAGACCAGCTTGGCATTCGGCCCATCCCCGATTTCGACGACGCACAGGCGGCAGGCGCCGTACGGTGAAAGTCCATCCATGTGGCATAGGGTGGGAATCTCGATGCCCAGGTAGCGCGCGGCTTCGAGCAGCGTGGCTCCTTCCTCCACCATCACCGGCAATCCGTTCATGGTAAGCGTAATCATGCTTGTTCACCTCGCGGGGACTGCAATGATGGAGTCGCCCGCGATCGCGTCCAGATTGCAGATCTCGTAGCAGGCGCGGCATTTGATGCATTTTGAGTCGTCGAGATGGTGGGGCTCTTTCCTGGACCCGGTTAGCGCGCCCGTCGGACAGACCTTGACACAAAGCCCACAACCGGTGCATTTCTCGGGAATGACGCGATACGCAAACAGATCGCGACACACCGTAGCGGGGCAGTATTTGCGCTCGATGTGGGTCACGAATTCATCGCGGAAGTAGCGCAGGGTAGTGAGGACCGGGGTGGCGGCGGTCTGGCCCAGCCCGCACAGGGATGTGTCCTTCACCACCAGGGCCAGTTCCTCCAGCAGGTCCAGGTGTTGCAGCGTGCCGTGGCCGGTGGTGATGTCATCCAACAACTCCCACATGCGTTGCGTGCCTTTGCGGCAGGTGAAGCACTTTCCGCACGACTCGTCCTTGAGGAACTTCATGAAGTACTTGGCGATGTCGACCATGCAGGTGTTCTGGTCGGTGACGATCATGCCGCCCGACCCCATGATGGATCCGGCTTTGGCGAGGCTCTCGTAATCGATCGGCAAGTCGAACATGGAGGCCGGAATGCAACCGCCGCTCGGGCCGCCGGTCTGCACTGCCTTGATTTCGCTTCTGCCCGAAGACCCGCCGCCGATCTCGTTGACGATTTCACCGATGGTGACACCCATCGGAACTTCAACCAGCCCGGTGTTCTTCACCTTGCCCACCAGGCTGAAGATCTTGGTCCCCGTGTTCCCCGGCGTTCCGATTTGCGCGAAGGCGGCGGCCCCGCGGGAAATGATGATCGGAATGTTGGCCCATGTCTCGACGTTGTTGATGGAGGTGGGCTTGCCGTCGATGCCCTTCTGCACAGGGTAGGGCGGCCGCTGGCGAGGCTCGCCCCTTTCGCCTTCCACGGACCGCATCAACGCCGTCTCTTCGCCGCACACGAAAGCCCCGGCGCCCTTCACAATACCGATGTCGAAGGAAAATCCCGTGCCGAGAATGTTGTCCCCGAGGAGCCCGAGTTCGCGCGCCTGGCGCAATGCGATCACCAGGTGTTTGATGGCCAAGGGATACTCCGTGCGCACGTAGACCACGCCCTCGGTCGCCCCGGTAGCGTAAGCGCCGATCAGCATTCCCTCGATGATGCTGTGAGGATTGCCTTCCAGAACGCTGCGGTCCATGTACGCACCGGGGTCGCCTTCGTCCGCATTGCATACCAGAATCTTCCCCCGCCCGCTCTTCTGATTGGCCAGCAACTCCCACTTCTGACCGGTGGGGAAGCCGGCGCCGCCGCGGCCGCGCAGGCGCGAAGCCTTCACTTCTTCTACCACGCGCCGCGGGTCGCCGGTCCACAGCACTTTCGCCAGGGCGGAGTAGCCGCCATCCTGAATGTAGGTGTAGACGCGGATGGGATCGATCCGTTCATTACGCGAGAGAATGATCCAGGTCTGGTTCCGGAAGAAGGCGATGTCGGCTTGTTTGCGCACCCTGCGCCGCGTCTTGGGATCCCGCCACAGCAGTTCTTCGAGCACCTCGCCGCGGCTGACGGCCTGCACCAGGCGGGCCATTTCCTTGATCCCGAGCCTGGGGTAGAACGTGCCGTCCGGCTCCACCAGCACCGAGGGCTCGGCCTGGCAGAACCCGTGGCAGCTGGTGACCCGCAGGCCCAGGGTGTTGGCGAGCCCGTGCTCCAGAATCTCCCGCTTGGCGATGCGAATCAGGTCATTGGCGCCGCTGGCCTGCCCGCACGTGCCCGCGGGGATCACGATCACCGGGAGATGGGGATCCCGGTCCGCGCTCATGCGCTGCTCCAGCGCCTGCAACTGCTCGATCGAATTCAGCCGTTCCATTCCTGTGCTCCACACGCGAACCGGCGCCCTTCCCGCCAATCAAAAAATAGGGCCGCCGACATCGAGAATGTGCCCCTTACAGCCCCGCCGGGAGCAGATCTGCACGATGCCGCCACCGCGAACGATCATGGGGACCATGGGGGTGCGGCATTCGGGACAATTCGAGGAGCCGGTGAGATGCGCGTGGCAGTGCGGACAGAAGAAATCGGCCATAGTACCGATAGGGATCTCCTGGTCCGATTCCACATTGTGGCTGCCGTACAGCGACGACAGGCGGATATGGCCGTGCACCGCACCATATGCGAAGGTCACGCGAATCGACGGGTGTCCGTCCAGCGGGTGATCCGGGTCCATCAGGCTGTGGTTGCAACGCGCGCAACTTACCTCCATGGGAAAGATCCGCTCGTCGGTCTTCACCTCGATGTTGTCCAAACCGGCGCGGGTCCGGTCGACAACGTCCTGCACTCCGGCCGGACTCACATTCGAAAAATAATGGCCGTCCACCACCACGATGGGTCCGAGCGCGCAGGCTCCCAGGCAGTTCACCGTTTCGAGCGTAAATTCACGATCCGATGTGGTCTCACCCGGCTGCACATCGAGTACGCGCTCGAATTCGCGGGCGATCACCGGTCCTCCGCGTACGTGGCAAGCCGTGCCCAGGCACACCGAACAGAGATGTTTCCCGCGCGCTTTCAGGCTGAACGAATGATAGAAAGTTGCCACGCCGTAAACATCCACCAGCGGACGGCCGGTCTCTGCCGCCACGCTCTTCAAGGCATCGGCGGGGAGATAGCCGTACCTCGCCTGGATCTCCTGAAGGATGGCAATCAGCCCGCCCCGACTGCCCGTGTGCTTCTCGACGATTCCGGAAACGTGTTCCGCCGTCATAGGTTTATACGTACTCTTCACAACGCCAGACCCCGCCCTCCGGCTTGGGGTAAATGCAGGTTTCCCGGTTGTCGCAGTTGGAACAAAGGCCGGAATACGCGCTCGATTGGCTTGCGCCCCACGGCACGCCGCTGAACAGGCTGTCGTGGAAGGAGGAGTATTCAGGCGGGGACTCCAGGAACCCCATCTCAAATTGCTCGCATTGCAGGATTACCCTACCTTCGGCCTCGTGGATGCAATCGGGATCGAACTTGCAGGTCAGACACAAGCCTCCGGCCCTGTTTGACTTCGACATGAGACACCTCTACCTCTTTGCTGCCCCTGCCATACCACCGGTCCGCAACGCTCGCCTTACAGTTGCCTGCGAACCGGCAGAATGGCGGGTGTTAGCAACGCATTTAGTGGTTGCAGGTTCGAGGCCGTATGGTGGATTGAGGCGTAAGGCCAATCAGATCAACAGGTCTTCAATTTGGATCCCAGATTTTCCGTGCGTCCGGGCGGGGAGATTTGAACCGGCGGGGAGAATCTCCCCGCTCACTGCTTGTCTTTGAGTTTTTCCCGCAGCGTCTTGCGATCGATCCCCAGAATCTCCGCCGCGCGCGTTCGATTGCCGTCGACGCTGGTTAGGACGTTGCGGATATATTCGGCTTCCACTTCCGCTAGGGGTCGATCGAACCCGCTCTTGGAGAGCGTCGAGAAGCGCATGAGGGAAGGCAGGTCCGGAACGTCGATCGAATCCCCGTCCGCCATCACCACCAGGCGTTGCACCACGTTCTCCAACTCTCTCACATTGCCCGGCCAGCGGTAGCGGAGAAGGGATTGCAGAGCCCGATCGGAAAAGCTGGGGACCGGCTTTCCCAGTTCCTCACCAAAACGTCCGGCGAAATGGCGGATCAACAGGAACACGTCTTCCCCCCGGTCGCGTAGCGGAGGCAGGTCGATGGTGATCACGTTGAGGCGAAAGTAGAGGTCTTCCCGAAACATCTCCTTCTGGATGAGCGAGGGGAGGTCTTTGTTGGTGGCCGCCACAACGCGAATGTCTACCGGGCGCGAGCGCGTGGACCCCACCATACAGACCTCGTGCTCCTGTAGCACACGCAGAAGCCTCACCTGCATCGACGGGCTGGTGGCGCTGATCTCATCCAGAAAAATGGTGCCGCCGTCGGCCGTCTGGAAAAATCCGGCGCGCGTCTCGGCAGCACCGGTGAACGCACCCCTGACGTAGCCGAACAACTCGCTTTCGATCAGTGCCTCCGGAATCGCCGCGCAGTTCACCGGCACAAAAGGCGACGATGCGCGCGGGCTGCCGTAGTGGATTGCCCTGGCGACCAGTTCTTTTCCCGTGCCGCTTTCGCCGGTGATCAACACAGTGACCGCTGTGGGAGCGGCCTTGGCGATGGCGCCGAAAACCCTTTGCATGGCGAGCGATTCGCCGATGATTCCAAAGGGCGCCTGCGGGGTTCGAAACAAAGGCGCCTGCACCGTTCGCCGGACCCGCAGGTTATCCAGTGCGCGCTCCACGGCGGCATACAGTTCCTCATCGGTGAAGGGCTTGGATAGGTAGTCTTCAGCTCCCATTTTGACCGCGTCCACCGCGCCGCCGATGGACGGGTACCCAGTGATCATCATGACTTCGGTGTTGGGGTAGTTTTCATGGACATGCTTCACCAGTTCCAGACCGCTCACCCTCGGCATCTTGAAGTCCGTGATCACCAGTTCCACCGGAGTCTGCTCCAGGATCCGGATGGCCTCGGGAACCGCGAAGGCAGTGTAGACCACGTAGCCCTTGGCCTGGAGGTTGCGCTGGATGACCTCCAGCGTGTCCAGAGCGTCGTCCACCACCAGGACCCGCGTAGTCTCCGCCGGCTCAGGTTGAGGTTTCACAATTCTCCCTCGTTTTCAGTCTTCGGGTGGCCGTTCCGGGGAAGCCGGATCTCGAAACGCGCGCCTTGCCCCGGAGTACTCTCCACGTGCACCGAGCCCCCGTGAGAAGTCACGATGCCGTGGACCACAGCCAAGCCCAGACCCGTTCCCTGATCGACGTCCTTGGTCGTAAAGAACGGGGTAAATACCTTCTCCTTGACCTCATCGGCCATGCCGGTTCCCGTATCCTGAACACTGAGCAAAACCCATTTCGCGCCGGCCTTTGTCTCGATCGTGAGGGTGCCTCCGTCTGGCATCGCCTGTATGCCGTTCACCACAAGATTCACCACCACCTGGTGCAACTGAGAGCCATCCGCCGGGATCTCCGGCAGATCGGGTGCCAGCACCGGGCAGACGGTAATTCCGGTTTGGGCACAGCGCGACTCCAGGAAGTAGAGCCCATCCTCCACGATGCGGTTCAGGTTGACGTGCACTTTCACCGGCGGTTTCTGCCGGGAAAAGACCAGCAGCTTGTGAATCACCTCCCTGGCGTGAAGTGAAGCCTTGACGATCCGCTCAAGGTCTTTGGCCGCAGCCTCGGGCAAATCGGCGCCCTTCTGCATGAGCTGCGCGAAACCCAGAATGCTGCCTAGAGGCTCATTCAATTCGTGAGCGACCCCGGCGGCAAGCTGGCCGATGGTCGCCAGACGGTCGGCATGACGTAATTGAGCCTGCAAATTCGCTTGCGACTCCTCGGTTTCGCGCCGCTCTACGATCAGTCCGACCTCCCGCACAACCGTGTCGATCAAGCTGCGCTCCTCCGCCAGGAACGGCCCCTCGGCAAACTCCGCTCTCTCCTCCACGTAAGCGACCTCAATAACGCCGCGTACTTTGGCGTTGACCGTGAGTTCGGCCGTTTGGCGATGGAGGCCTTCGCGGAAACCCGCAGTAGCGAAGGCCCGCCCGTCCAGGATGATCCGCGCGCAGGCAATATCGGGGAATTGCCAGGCGGGAGGCAGCAGTTCCACGATGTGCTGAAGGGCATCATGCACCGAAATTCCCGGGAACTGCGCGATCCGGCCGATGCCGTAGAGGCACGTCAACTCCTTCACGCGTTCGCGCAGTGCCCACTGTGCCTGACGGCTGGCCATCGCCAGTCCGACAGTCTGCGCGATTCCCTCGTAGGATTTCACCTCCGCGCGGTCGAAGCGGCCTTCTTGCAGGCTCTTGAGCAGCAACTGACCCGCGGTCTGTTCATCCATTGTGAACTGCATCGTCGCGACTGACGGGTAGGGCCCGGACGCGGGGGTACCCTCCAGGGCGTCCTCGTACACCGTAAATCGCGAGGCACGTTCCGGACGGAACGCGAATTCCCAGCGATAGCACAGATCCCGAGCCCGCAGGCGCAGTTCCATTGCGTCCACGCCCAGGAAGTCCAGCAGCATGCTGGAGATCACGGTCAAGAACTCGATACGCGCGGCTCCCCGATTCGCGGAGCGCAGGATATTCTGCGAGAGCGCCGCGAAGTTGTCAGCTTGGATCGAACGTTCTTCGCGGCCGAGGAGATCTTTCATTGCTGTCGCTACCGGGTGAACTCGCTTCCTTCTACCGGGCCCTCATGAAGCCAAATGGTAGCATCAGGTTCTCTGCGGAGGTGCTACCGTCGGCGGCCGTCGGTGGCCGGTGTCGCCCGGGAGGTACTCGCGCTGGATGAGTTCAATCCGACGTCTCCCACATGTGTTCCTTGATGCCGTCCTTGAGCTCGTGGACCTAAATGCAGGGCGTGCCTGGGCCGGGCAGAGATGCCGGCGGCAGAGCCGTGGATCGGCAGATTTATCTAAAGTATGCCACGAGCTTTGACAAGGTGTACGCCGTCGTCGAGAACTCGTCGTTCACTGTTTTCAACGTCTGCGGATCTAATCAAAGGGCTCGCCCCGAAGTCAAAAGCACTTTCCGACTCGGATCGCCAATCCGACACCTCACGGACGGATGGGAAAGCTACTGTGGCGGCCGAAGCACGAGGAGGATTCTGGGGTCGGTAATGACCTCGCATCAACGCATCACGTGCCGAGTTCATAAGATCAAGTAATGCAGGTGGCGTTTGAATAGCCGACGGGCCACGCAAGCACAGGATTGTTGGCTTATCGTTGGTCCATGGCTTGACGGGTTAGTCCTGCCTGGTCGCCAAGTGTTTACCAACGTTTCGCCTGGCGCAAAACCGTTAGGGGCAGGAAAACGTCAGCACTCTATCGGAAGTGACGCGGCGCGAGACACTGGGGCATGGAGTTAGCCGAGCGCCGCGTCACTTTCGATAGAGCCGTTTGAAGCGAGCCGCTGGCGTTTGCGGCGGACGCGGCAGCAGCCCGTATGCACTTTCAACCGTGTGCTGGTACTGCGAAGGCGTAGAACGGATGAGGCAATAGGGACCGCAACATCGGAAGTGGGCGGCTGTGCGGAGGAAAATGAAGGACGCAGTGACGCGTTTGGGCAACGCGGCTGAGGCGATCTCGGCGACGAGGCACACGTGGAGTATCCGGGCGCTCCGGCCCGCGTGGCTGGCCAGGAGAAGGTAGTCTTTACGAGGTGTCCGGTTCACGTCGCCGGCAGAGCCGGCGTCGTAGTTCGCGCGGCACGATCACTTCGACCGTCTCGACGGCGCCGCCGCAGTGCGGGCATCGCCGGCCGGGCGGTGCTTCGCCGGACGGATCGGGTTCGGCTGCGGCCAGTAGTGCGCGGCAGCGGGCGGCCCGTTCCTTCCGGCGCCGATTGGCCATCCAGCCGTAGTAGCGAATCCGCACCAAGCCCTTGGGAAGAACGTGCAGCAGAAAACGCCGGATGAACTCCTCGGCGGCCAGCGTCATCTTGCGCTTCTTGCCGCCGTGGGCGTAGTCCTTCCAGCGGAACGTCACCTTGCCGTCTTGCATGTCGATGAGCCGGTGATTGGAAATGGCCACCCGGTGCGTGTAACGAGCCAGATAGTGCAGCACATGTTCCGGCCCGCCGAACGGCTTTCTTACATCGACGATCCATGTGTGACGATGCAGCAGGCGGAGGAATGCCGCGAATCCGCGCGGCTCTGAGAGGCAGGCCAGCGACCCGTGAAACGCGAGTTGCTTCCGCCGAAACAGAGACTTCAAGCCGTCGTGAAACTTGCCGCGAAAGACTGTCGCGAGCACGTCCTTGGGCGCGAAGAAACCAGCCGCTTTCGGCCGCACCCACGCGTCGCCGCCAGGAGCGAAGCCCCCGGCCGGCACGACGCAATGCAGATGCGGATGATGGGTAAGCGTTTGTCCCCAGGTGTGCAGCACGCACAGAAAACCGATATCCGTGCCCAGCCGCTTGGGATTGGCCGCGACCTCCAGCAGCGTAGCCGAGGCGCAGCGGAACAGCAGGTTGTATAGCAGCCGCTTGTTCTGCAGTATCAGTTCGGAAAGCTGATGAGGGACCGTGAACACGATGTGAAAGTAGTTGACCGGGACCAGCTCGCGCGTGCGCGCCGCTACCCAGCGGTCGCGCGCCGCCGTCTGACACTTCGGGCAGTGGCGGTTGCGGCAGGAGTTGAAGGAGAAGCCGAGGTCTTCGCCGCAATCTATGCAGCGGTCGCGATGCCGGCCGAGCGCCGCCGTGCGGCAGCGCTCGATGGCGCGGATGACCTTGTGTTGTGGCCAGGAGACGCGAGCGCGACTGCGTTCGACGAAGCGTGCGGCGTACGCGCGGAAGATGTCGGCCACCTCCAGGGCGGGCCGGCTCATGACTCGGCCGGCTCCTCATCGCCAGCGAGGCGAATCGTCTCCAGCGGATTGGGCGCGACGTTCAAAGCGCGCGTGGAGAGATGGAGGTAGACCATCGTCTGACGCGGGTCGGTGTGGCCGAGCAGCGTTTGGACCACGGGCAGGTCGGCGCCGTTGTCGAACAGGTGGGTAGCGAAGGAATGTCTACTATCTCTTCGACGACATAGGCGGCACTATGTACCCTCCCGGATTATGTCGGGTGCTGAGAGGGTTTGCGAAGAAGGGCCCCGAGATGCAGGGCCCTTTCATTGATGTTCGGGCATTTCGAGCTACATAGTTTTGGGTCTATAGGCTGGTGAGGAATTCGAGAAGGCGGTCGCCAGGTTTGTAGCGACCGGGCTTACCGTTTATCGGCGATGTCTTTGCGAGCGCCCTCTCCTTGATTGCGATCGTGGCTTCGAGGTAGATCTGTGTGGTTTCAAGCCGTTCGTGCCCGAGCCATAATGCAATGACTGAGCGGTCCACGCCCGCTTGCAAAAGGTCCATGGCCATGGTGTGCCTCAGACGGTGGACAGTGACACGCTTCTCTTTCAGAGATGCGCACACGCTGGAGGCTGCCACACGATGCTTGTTCAGCATATACTGCACGCCGTGAACGCTAAGGGGTTGACCGTGGATACTGGGGAACAACACCTGGCCGTTGCCTCGTTGCGGCTCGCGCAGCCACGCTTTTAACACCGCAAGTGTGGATTTCGCGACGGGTGTGCAGCGTTCCTTCCGCCCTTTCCCGATTACCCGTATGTGGGCGCCGGCTCCGACGATGACGTTCTCACGCTTGAGAGCCGTCATTTCGGATAAGCGAAGTCCCGTCTGTACGGCCAGCAGAATGAACGCGTGATCACGCCGGCCAAGCCAGGTGTTCTGATCCGGAGCAGCGAGCAATGCATCGACTTCGGCGCGAGTGAGAAACTCGACCAACGTGCGCGTGAACCGCTTGCTGGGAATTGCAAGGACACGCTGGATCTGCGCGGAATGGGCAGGCGCCTCGAACGCCGCAAAACGAAAAAATGACCGCAACGCTGTCAGGCGGAGGTTACGGCTGCGACTGCTGATGCCGCCCTGCTTTTCAAGATGGTCCAGAAATGCGGTGATTAGGGGCGCATCAATCTGATGAAAGCTCAGCCGGGATGGCGCCTGTTTTAGCCGCTGTTCGCTAAACTTCAGAAACTGGCAGAAAGTATCACGGTAGGAGGTGATCGTGTGCGGACTTGCCTGACGCTGCTGCATCAGGCGCTGGGTAAAGAAACGCTCCAGCAATACGGCCAGGCTGATCGGGCTTTTCATGGTCGATCCTTCCATCTCTGCTCGAGCCGGTGCATCGCCTCCCGCATCAGTTCCGGAGAACTCTCCAAATACCACTGCGTGTCGGCGATGTGGACATGGCCAAGATAGGTGGACAACAGGGGCAGTTTCCGTTCGGGATCCTGCCCCGACCGGTACCATCGAACAAGAGTATTGGTCGCAAACCGGTGTCGCATGTCATGCAAACGAGGACCGTGGCTGTCGGCGCCGCCGCGCAGACCGATTTTCCGGGACAATGCATAAAAGGTTCGGTGAATCTCTCCGCCATCCACGCGATTGCCCCAGCTGGAAACAAACAGATAGGAGGAGACGGTTCGTCCCGCCCAATGACGGCGACGCCGGGCAATGTAATCTGCGAGCACTCTGCAGGTTGAGGCATGTAGGGGAACCAGACGAGTCTTGCCGAATTTGGCGCCGCGGATTGTCAACACTGCGGCCTTCAGATCGACGTCCTGAAGTTCAAGGTTGCGTGCTTCTCCGATGCGCAGGCCCGCAACGCTGAGCAGCCCGAACAAACAATGGAACATCCAGGGTCGGAGTTTGCCGCCCTCGAAGCGATACGGCATGTCGAGAGCGGCACGCAATAAGCTGCGGATCTCGGCATCAGAATAGATATATGGTCGTGCTCGTTTCGCACGGAAAGGTAACAGCCCCTGGGGAGGAACCTCTGTGCGCGGATCGGTGGCACTGCGATACCGGGCGAACCCGCGCACAAAACCGAGGCGTCGGGCCCATCCCGCCGATTGGACTTTCTGCGGTTGTTGCGCCCACGCGAGCGCGAGTTCGCGAGTGATGTAGCGGGCCTTGCGCTCCTCCAGAAAGCCGACAAAATCAGCCAGCCCTTTGCCCGCTTCCCTCAACTGGAAACCCAATCCACGCCGCATTGATAAGTAATGCTGCAGGTCTTGGCGAAGTGTGTTCATCGCGCACCTCCCGGCCATGGCAACGCGAGTGTCCGTAGCGCTTCGAGATCCACTTTGGCGTAGATCCTCGTGGTTTCAGGGCTCTGGTGCCCCAGCACCTCGCCGATCTCGCCGAGCGACGCACCCTGTCGCAACAGTTCGCAGGCCAATCCGTGGCGAAACTGATGTGCGCCGTAAGTAGGGGCATCAATTCCGGCGCGCTGCAGCTGATGACGGACTATCGATCCAACGCCACTGGCACCTCGGAAGCCGCAGATCGGCGCTCTGGCGCGGAGGAAGACTCGCCGACTAGCGCACTGCGGTCGACCGTTTCTCAGATATGCGGCGATCGCCTTGCCAACCTCCGCGGGCAAAGGCAGGTCACAACCTTGTCCGCCCTTGCCCCGAATGCTCAACTGCCCTGCTTTCCAGTTGATGTCATCGAGTTCGAGAAACGCCGCCTCACTTGCGCGCAGGCCCAATCTGGCGAGCAGGAGCAGGACGGCGTAATCGCGGCGGCCCAATGGAGTGGTGCGGTTGATGCTGTTCAACAACTGCCGGACCTGATCCGCCGGGATCGCTCGCGGGACTGTTGTCATCGTCCAATTGGGCACGACTGGAACCGCGGCGCCCAAATCAAGCTTCACCTTGCCGCGGTAACGGGCAAATCGGAAGAACGAGCGCAAAGCGCTGGTCAGGAGTTTCGACCGTTTGGGATGCAAACCCCGAGCCTGGCGCTCCACAAATCTCACGACGTCGTGCGCGCACAGTTGGGACCACACCACCGGGCCGGTCCCGAAACACTCCTCGAGGAAACCGAGGACGAATGGAACATAGTTGATGATCGTGGATTGTGAAAGGCCACACGCTTCCCGGAGGTATTCTTCATACCTGCGCGCGCACCGTTCGGCGGAAGTTGCCGGGTATGCGGCGATCTTCTCAGAGGGAATCGCGCCTTCACGCCGCAGAAACGCCAGCAGATGCTTCAGCGCAGCTGCATCGCCTCGCGAGGGCCGTACGTGCCGAAAGCGATATCTCAAATACTGCAGCGCAAGGTCCGAGGAGATGCGCTGCAACACGGGCTGTCGGCGCGCCAGCCATTCGCTGAAAGCGGCGGATAGAAGAACCTGTCGGTGAATGGATTGCGGGGCGTATCCCTGCTCGCGTAGCGATTTGGCGAATGGCTCCAGGTATGCCGCAATGGGGCCACTGGGCGCCCGGGATAGAACGATGTCGCAGTCGACGACGAATTTCAATGTGAACTCCTTTCGTCCAGCACGGGGCTGGTGAAGGAGTGAATACTATGTCGGCTGTTCCTGTTCAAGCCGACGGATCTGCCGCCCTCCAGCGGGCAGCACCCGACATAATCCGGGAGGGTACATAGTGCCGCAGCGTGTGCGGGTGAATGGGCTTGGTGATGCCGGCGCGACGGGCGCTGACGCGGCAGGCGTGCCAGACCGTTTTGTCGGTGATGGGTTCGCCCGGGCGTTTCATCTGCCGACTGGGGAACATCCAGCCGTTCCGGTGTTTGACCGAGCGGTAGTAGGTCCGCAGTTGATCGAGGAGCTTCTGGCTGAGGGGGACCTCGCGAGGCTTGTCGCCTTTGCCGTGCGGGATTCGGAGCATCTTCCGCTCCTTATCGATGTCGTCGGGGCGCATGCGGCACAACTCGGCCCGGCGCATGCCTGTGGAGTAGAGCGTCATGAGAATGGTGCGGTAGCGGAGGTTGGGGGCGGCGTCGATGAGGCGGGCGACCTCCTCGGCGCTGAGGATGATGGGAATCTCGTATTTATGGATGCGGGGTAGCGGGAGGTCCTCCCGCGAATACCGCCGGCGCAACACTTTGTTGTAGAGGAAGCGCAGCGCCGAGATCTCGACAGAGATCGAATGCGGCTTGACCTTCTGCTCGAGGCGGTGGAGTTGGTATTGCCGGACGTGCTCAATGCCGAGCTTTTCAGGCGAGCAATGGAAGTATTCGGCGAACCGCCGGATAGCCGACACATAGGCATGTGCGGTAGCTTGAGTGTAATTGCGGCGCTCGATCTCTTCGAGCAGCCGTTTGCGAAGTGGGGTCACAGGATCTCCTGTGACCCACACTATTCGGGAGCGCCGTCTGCCGCATCCTTTGCGTACGCGTAGCGTCCGCCGCGCCAGCGGCTCGGTTCAAACGGGGTTATCGTAGATTGACCGGGGTCGATCAGACGATCTCGTACCCGCGACACACGATATTTCAATCCCCAATTCAAAACATGTCCCTATAATGGCCTCTCCGCAGGAATCTGACGAAGGGCGCGCCGGGCGCGCGTTCTGCGGAGGCGCGATTTTGATAAGCTCCGGGGTTGCGAGACAGCGACTGGACACTGATTCTGGGATGGCCCGGCTATCGGGTCTACCAGCATGAGATCGACGAGAAGGCGAAGACCTTAAAGCTGTGGGTGCGGCGGAGCCGTACGAAGCGGCGGCTGATTTGTTCGGGTTGCGGGCGGCCGGTGCAGCAGATCCACGAGGTGTACGAGCGAGAAGTCCGCGATCTGCCTTGCTTCGAGTTCCGCACGACGGTGGTTGTGGAGTTGTATCGCCTGCGCTGTCCGGACTGCGGAAGCCGGGTGGAGAAGGTGGAGCCGTTGCCGAGCAAGGCGCCGTTCAGCAAGCGATTCGAAGAGGAAGTGGGACAAGCGTGCGAAGGGGCGGCGGCGCGGCAGGTGGCGCGGCGCCTCCGGTTGGCGGAATCGACGGTGCGGGCGATCGATCTGCGCTATCTGGAGCGTTGGAAAGCGGCGCGCCGGGAACCCGCACAGCGGCAGATGGGCGTAGACGAGATCCATCTGGGGAAGAAGCAGAAGTTCCTGACGGTGGTGAGCAATCTGGAGACGGCTGAGCCGTTGTGGTTCGAGCGGGAGAGGAAGAAAGAAACGCTGGATCAATTCTTCGCGATGAGTTGAACGCCCGCCAGCAACGCCGAATCGAAGCGGCCTGCGTGGACATGTGGGAACCGTTCCGGCAGAGCATCGAGCAGTGGGCGCCGGAGTGCCGCATCGTCTACGACAAGTTCCACGTCATGCAGCACGCCAACGCGGCGGTGGACGAAGTGCGGCGGGCGGAGTTCTTCCGCAAGGGCGGGCGGATGCGCGGTCTGGTGAAAGGCAAGCGCTGGCTGCTGTTGAGCCGTTGGGTGAACCTGAACGCCGGCAAACGGCAGCAACTCAATGAGCTGTTTGCGCTGAACCGGAAGCTGCTGAAGGCCTACCTGTTGAAAGAGAGCCTCGACCGGCTGTGGACCTACACCTATGAAGGGGCGATGCTGAATTACCTGAAGCGCTGGATCGATCAGTTGCGATGGCAGCGCCTGAAGCCCTTTCAGAAGCTGGCGCAGCATGTTGCTTGACCACCTGGAGGGGATTCTGAACTACTGCCGAACGAAGGTGCCGATGGGCATTGTGGAGGCGGTCAACGGCAACTCAAAACTCTCTTACGCCGCGGCCGGGGGTATCGGAATCTGCGATATCTGCTGCTCAAGGCGCAACGGATGGCGGCCACCAGGACGGAATTCGTGGTGTTCCGGAAAGCCGCGTGAAATGGGCGTGCTGTCAGATTCTCAACGAGAGCCGTTTTTCCGCACACTGCTAGTACTACTGTGTTATAAAAGAACGATTTTGAGTAGAATTGTTTCGTGGGCAAAGAGATCTACGCCAGGCCCACAGGAACGGCGCTTTGCGGCATATATCGAGGGCCTGGCAGAAGCCGCAGGGCACGCCGATCGAAACGTCCCGCTGAAGAACTACTGCACGGGTTTGTTGTTGCCTGGCGAACGGAAGAGCGTCGAGCCCATGGCCGCGCGGCTGGCTGGCGACAATGTGCGTCGGATGCACCAGTCGCTGCATCATCTGGTCGCTGACGCCCCGTGGAGAGACGAAGCCGTCCTGGATCGTTGTCTGGATTTTGTTCTGCCCGCCATGCTCCGTCAGGAGCCGGTAGTGGCATGGGTGGTGGATGATACCGGCTTCCCCAAGAAAGGCCGCGAGTCTGTAGGAGTTGCCCGGCAGTATTGCGGACAAGTGGGCAAACAGGATAACTGCCGCGTGGCTGTCAGTCTTTCTGTGACCACCGAGAAAGCGAGTATGCCCGTAGCGTTCCGCTTATACTTGCCGGAGACGTGGATCAAGGACAAGCAAAGGCGAAAGAAGACGGGAGTTCCGAAAGAGATCCAGTTTCAAACCAAGCCGAATATGGCATTGGAGCAGATCCAACGTGCGCGCAAAAGAGGCATTCCTCAGGGTATAGTGCTGGCTGATGCAGGATATGGAAACGACACCAGTTTTCGAATGGCGTTGACCGCGATGGAAGTCCAATACGTCATGGGCGTTCAAAGCACTGTAAGCGTCTGGAAGCCAGGCGAAGAACCCCTGCCCGCACCACCGCGCAAAGGCAACACCGGCCGTCCACGCAAACTCTTGCAGCGCGCCTCCAAGCACCAACCGGTCTCCGCCAAAGAACTGGCCGCTTCACTGCCGCCCGAGGCGTGGCACAACGTTACCTGGCGTCAGGGAGTGAAGAAGAAACTCCAGTCGCGATTTGCCGGCTTGCGAGTGCGCCCAGCGCACCGCGACTACTGGCGCGCCGAACCACATCCTGCCGAATGGCTTTTGATCGAATGGCCCTCTGAAGAAACCGAGCCCACCAAATACTGGCTGTCCACCTTGCCTGTCGAGACGCCTCTTGTGGAATTGGTCCATATGGCCAAACAACGCTGGATCATCGAGCGGGATTATCAGGAACTGAAGCAGGAACTCGGGTTGGGCCATTACGAAGGACGTGGTTGGCGCGGCTTCCATCATCATGCCACCTTATGCATCGCGGCTTATGGATTCCTGGTGGCCGAACGGAGTCTTTTTTCCCCCTCAGCCCAAGTCGGAAATCTTGGACTACCAACACCCCAACCGCCACCAGACTTCCGGCCGCGTGGTTCGCCGCGTTCGCCCCGAGCGGCATAATCCGCGCTCCATCACCACCCTGAGAATGGTCCTGGCCCGATACCTGTTCGGCAGGATCGCTCAATGTCCCTTCTGCGGGTCGCGCTCCGGCTGATCGTCGGTGTCAATATCTGCGTCCACCACGCAAGTCGCTGGACGAGAATGGTTTGGGGCGGTCTTCCACGAATCGTTCAACAGTTCCACCTGGCGCAGTTTCTCGAAAACGACACAACGCCAGTTCTCCGGCGACCCGATCGGCCCCAATCCGCTCTCGCTTTTGCCGCCATATTGGTAGCAGAGCACACGAGGTTGGCCCACGCGATTGCAGCCCAACCGGTGAGGGCAAAACAACCGAGGGAGATCTTTATAGATGGCGCTGATCGGTCGCTTATCCGCTATCGCCGTCCAAATCAGCCGGTACATGTCTTCCACCGTTTGGATCTTTGCCTTGACGACACTCATCCCAGTTTCACAATACCGCTTGTGGCGCTATCTCTTTGCCCCTCAACCATTTATAACACAGTAGCACTAGAGTCATGGTGCGGCCGCCGCGCGAGGGGTGCGGTAAGTGGATTATCGCCCTATATATGGCAAGGTACGCTTCATGACGCCTGGGTGTCTTCCGATAGGCATGTCAAATGCCTCTAAGAATCACCTACACGACGAGGCGGGGGGATCATAATAAATACAGACAGCACAGATAGAAGCAGTGCCCCTTCCCGGACGCATGCATGACGGATATTGCGGACCGGAACAGAGGGACCTGAAGGCGGGAATATGAGGTACTCAGCAATCTTATTGGCACTCTCCCTGATGACGGCGATGGTGCCCCAATCGTCAGCTCAAACGCCGCCCGCAACTCCGGCAACGCCAGCCGCGTCGACGCCACCAGCGACGACGCAACCCCACCAACAAGAGAACACCCATAGTCGGGCCAAGGGTGCGGCAGCCGGAGCCGCAGTTGGAGCCGTTACGGGGAACGCCGGCAAGGGAGCGGCTGCAGGAATGGTAGCTGGCGGTGTGGCCACTCGTCATAACCGTCGCGAGGAGAGGAGGGCCAAGCGGTAGGCGAATACAGCGCGATCAAGCCGATTGAGTTCTTCTCCGGTCGGCCGTGCGGAGGGTGGATGCGTCCATCGCTCACCCCACCTTCCGCACGTCATCGCGGGTCGTTTCGCTCGATGGTGGCTTCTTTTGCATTGCAGCGGCAAGGTCTTTGGAGCCTGATCCCCATCGAGAGACTGCTTTGAGAACCTGCGTGAAGGGGACGTCCAACGGATGCACACGATCCGGAGTGAGAATATAGACGGCTCCAGCTAGAGGGGTGGGTACCGAAGGGACGAAGACAGTGAAGCGCCCGTCCTCAAGTTCTTCAATGATGAATGCGGGTACTAGCGCTTCCTCTATCTCCGCCAAGGCCGGCTTCCATGCTTGATCCTGACTCTCGCCAGCCAGCCGTTCAGTAAGACTTCGAAGAAGATCGTAGCCTGGGATTCTGTGGAATAGAGAATTCTGGGCTCGCTCCCAGGCCGCCCGCCCTGCTGGCATCCGAACGGTGAGGCCAACGAGGAAACACACCAATAAGACAAGCAGCAAAGCGAGCACGCGCTCAGCCGGCAACCATTGCGGAAGGAGCTTTGCTATTGGCAGCACTAAAGCCGATACGGATTTTGTTACCTTCAGCAGCAGCAAGCCGGCAACGTAGACCGGAACGGCGATGACCACGCCGGTAACTAACGTGCTCAGAACGAAATTCGAAAGTTTCTTCACAGTACGATTAGAAGCTTCCCGATCCATAGGATATCCTTCTCGACCTTCTGGTCTCCTTTAATCATTACGTGGATCTGAATCAATCTCCTGGATGGCGCTCTACAACTGGCTAGGTTCTGTGCGCAGAATCTCAGTTGTCGCGTTTCGCATCTTTCGTTACAGTTTCGGCACTGTTAGCTCCGCCGTAAATATTTTGAGTTACCAGAAGCCCGCCTCTCATCGAGCCTGACAAAAGATGAGGCGCAAATGATCGTTACCAAGGCACGCCGCTATGCGGTGGCATGGGCTATCAGTATCGCAGCGGCGAGCGCTCAGACGCCAGACATCCAGGCACTGCAGAAGAAGCTTCTGGAATTCGAGCAATCTACCCAAAAGACGATCCAGGAGATGAAGGCCCAAATCGCCGCTCTGCAACAAGCGCAGACACCTAAGGGCGCGGTGCCAGCCCCGACCACGCATCCGATGCCTGTGGCGGTACCACCGGTTCCTGCGGGGGTCCCCCAGACGTCCCAGGTTCCGGTCGTCCATTTTCCGGTGGAATACTACGGCACCGAAACCAGGACGCGAGAGACTGCGGGAGAGAATGAGGAAGGCGCACCCCGTATCGAGAACGAACCGCTGAACCCGGATTTACTCGGATACTTTCGCCTCCCCGGCACGCGAACGTACATGAAATTCGGCGGCTTTGTAAAGACCGACCTCTTCTATGACACGAACTTCGCGGGAACGTACTATGGCGCATATGTCCCCTCCAGCTTTCCCTCGACGCCTACACCGCATTCCGAGAATGCGACGGTTTCCATGCGTCCGACCAGGTTCAGTTGGGAAACCCGGGAGGGAACTCTGGATAACAGCGGAAAAGAGGTCAAGGTCTATTTCGAATTCGACTTCCTGAGCAACTATGACCGGAATACCATACGGCTCCGGCAGTTTTACGGACAATACGAAAACTTTCTTGTGGGACAGACGTGGAGCGCCTTCTCCGATCCGGACGCCTTCCCCGATACCCTCGAGTTTGAAGGGCCTCCCGGCATGATCGGTTTGAGGAATCCCCAGTTCCGCTACACCCAACCGTTGAACAAGCACAATTGGGTTGGAATCTCCGTCGAGAAATCCGGCACCGATGTTCCGTTCGCTACCCAGTTCGGCACGCCGCAGTCCACATCGAAGTTTCCCGACCTGGTCGCCTTCTACCGCTACGAGAACGACCACGGCCACCTTCATTTCGCCACTCTTTTCCGCAACGTCGGCGGTATCGTCCCGAACGAGCAGATCTTCAATCTGAACCGGCACACGGGCGCATTCGGCGCCTCACTTTCCGGTGTATGGGGAATCCCTGTCGGCAAGCTGAAGGATAACCTCGTATTTCAGTTGGTCTTTGGAGAGGGAATTTCGAACTACTACAACGACAATTATGGTCTGGGAACGGATGTGGGCTTCAATGCCGAAGGAAGGCTGGTGGCCACGCCGACTGGATCCGGAACGTTCGGGTATACGCACTACTGGACGAAGGTGTTCCGCAGCACCGTAAGCTACGGGTACTTGCGCATTAACAGCCCGGCCGGCGATCCACCGACGACTTACCATGTCAGCAATTACGCCACGGTGAACCTCATCGCACAACCGAGTATCCGCTATCTCTTCGGGTTGGAGTATATTTACGGTTCGCTCGAGCGGAAAGATGACTTCAAGTGGGTCGCGCCCCGTATACAGGCGAGCGTGACTTACTACATCAACAGGCATCCACGCGACTGATTAGAGGAGAAACATTTATGAGCCGCATAGCTCAGGGTCTAAGGCCATGGTTGGCCGTCCTTGTTCTGGTGTCCACCGGCAGTCTGTTTCAAGTTCACGTTAAAGCCAGCGCGAGCGGGGCAGCAGGCGCGCGGTGCAGTCCGGTGGCGCCGCGGGCAGCGGAAGTCAAGGCTGCCGCGGACGAAGCATACGCGAAATTCAAGAACGAAACCGGGGGCAAGAATGCGGACTATATCCCGATCCTCGCCAAGGTGAACCCGAATCTATTCGGGATCGCGATTATCTCCACAGATAACCAGGAGCACTTAAGAGGGGACATACAGTACTCCTTTTCGATCCAGTCCATCTCTAAAGTGTTCACCCTGGCGCTCGCGTTGAATGAACTGGGGCCGGACGCGGTGTTTGAAAAGATCGGGAACGAGGCGACTGGCCGGCCCTTCAACTCGGTGGAAGCTGTAGTCGATATGCCAAGCCATACTGGAAATCCGCTCGTGAACGCCGGCGCTATCGCCACAGTGAGTCTGATTTCAGGGACAGCCGACCAGAAGTGGAACAAGATTCTGAACTTCTATAGCCAAGCGGCGGGCGAGAAGCTCACGATGATGGATGACGTCTACAAATCCGAAGCCGCTACGAATCAGGGAAACCGTGCCCTAGCCGCGCTGCTCGTCAAGTACAATCGCATCTACGCCGATCCGACAGAATCGGTGGACGTCTATACCAGGCAGTGTTCGGTCGGCGTGAACACCAGACAACTGGCAATGATGGGTGCGACGATCGCGAACAATGGCGTAAACCCCGCCACCGGGGTGCGTGTGATCAAAGCGGAGAATATTCCTCACATCCTGGCTGCTATGTCTACGGCCGGTCTTTACGATTCGTCCGGAGGCTGGGCTTGGCACGTCGGGCTGCCGGCCAAGAGCGGCGTCGGAGGCGGAATTGTCGCGGTAGTTCCTGGCAAAGGAGCGATTGCCTCGTTCGCCCCGCCGCTAGATCAGGCAGGCAACAGCGTTAAGGCGCAAAAGGTGATCGGTTACGTCGCGCAGAAACTCGATTATGATCTGTTTTCTCCGAGGTCAGTCGGACTGGGAGCGATGACCGGCAAGGGCTGTGCGAAATAGCCGGGAACGGGATAACAGCCTTGGCGGGAGTTGGATTTGCATTGGACGCCACTGAGATCGGCTCTGTATTGCGCCATCATCCTTTTGGCAGGGGTGGCTGCATCACCTGGCCTCGACGCGCAAACGAAAACCGTGGCAGAGACAGAAACCAAGGATAGTGCGGAGCTTTTGCGGGCTATCGACCTGTTGGTCGAGCAGAACCGGCGGCTCGAGGAGCAAAACCGCCAGCTGATCGATCAGATCAATGCACTTCGGAAGGTTCTGGCAGCCCAGGCATCGCAGTCGACCGGCCCGGATCCGCCTGCCGTCAAGTTGGTAAACGCGGCGGCTGGGACGCGACCTGCCGCCGCCGCACTCCCTGCGCCCGCTCAGAACGCGCAGCCAAGCCCGACGTTGGCGCCGGCGGCTGGACAAGCTTCCGGCGGCCAAGCCGCGCCTGCCAATCCACAAGAGCCCGCACCAACCGGCGCTTCCAACACGAACCCGAATAATAGGACGTACAATCCGAAAGGCTTCAACGGTTCGCCGGCACTGTTTGGCGAGTGGAACCCCGGTGAGGGGTTCACGGTCGCCAAGACGCCATACGGCCAACTGGATCTAAGCGGTTATATGGTGGTGCGGTACCTCAACCAATTACCGCCGGAGCAAACCGCTACGGACCACTTGGGACGTCCCATCCCAGTCAAACCCCGCCAGGATTTCCAGTTTCATCGCGTGCTGTTGTATGCGAAGGGTTGGCTCTTCAGCGAGAAGTTCAACTACCTGACGGTCATTTGGACCGTCAACGACACAACCCAGGTGGCAGTAGGCGGCGCCCTCTGGTACGACTTCAACAAGCACTTCACCCTCGGCGGAGGGTATACCGCTCTCCCCGGCACACAATCGATGCAAGGCTCTCATCCCTATTGGCCGACGTACGACCGCGCGATGGCCGACGAGTTCTTTCGCCCGTTCTATACACAAGGAGTTTTCGGCTATGGCCTGCTGGCGCCGCGCCTGGTGTACCGGTTTGCGGTCGGGAACAACCTCAGCCTGCTGGGTATTGCGGCGACTCAGCTCTCCCGTGACCTGTCAGCGGGCGGGAGCCTTACCTGGCTGCCGACCACGGGCGAGTTCGGCCCGCGTGGCGCTTTCGGCGACTACGAAGATCATGAGAAGCTCGCTACCCGGTTCAACATTGCGTATACGCGAAGCCGGGAGCCCCGCTTCAGTCCGTTGGACGATGCGGCCGCGAATACGACTTTACGCCTGGCCGATAGCCTGAACGTATTTGATACTGGCGCGTTATCACCCGGAGTTACGGTCACAAAGGTGACTTATCAGATGGCGTCCGCCGCCGCTGGCATGAAATATCACGGCCTCTGGCTTCAGGGCGAAGGCTACGGCCGGCGTCTCGATGATTTCGAGGCGACTGGGCCGCTCCCGGTCGGTGTCGTACGCGACTATGGCTTCTATGCACAAGGTTCGTATATGGTTGTTCCCAAGAAGGTTGAAGTGTACGCCGGGACTTCCTATATTTTCAGCAATTATGGAAAACCTAAGGAGTTTTTTTACGGCGGCAATTATTATCCCTGGAGAACCCGCAACATCCGCTTGAATCTGCATATCATTAATGTGTCTCATTCCGCCGTAAGCAGCACATTCGGGTTCTACACCGGACAACTGACCGGCACGGTCGTGGCTGTCGGCATGACTGCCTTGTACTAAGTCGGCATGACTGCCTTCTATTAAGGACGATGCGTATGCGACACCGATCATTACCCGTCGCGCTGGTGCTCACTATTGTTCTGGCGGGTGGTGCACTGCGCTCCAGCGAGCGGAGCTCCAGTGAGCAGACCAGCGACTTCGAATTCAACGACTCGCATTTTCACCTGACTAACTATATTCAGGAAGGCACTGATATTCACGATTTCCTCAAGATCATGGGGAACAAGGCCGGCCGGGTGGCGCTGTTTGGGATTCCTCTGCAGCAGGAGTGGTCGTATCGCGTGGATGGAAACCGTGCCCCGAAGTACTACCTCGATACTGATGCCCCTTTGTACTACTACTCTTTCACCGATGCCTGGATCGCCATGGCTTACAAGTCGCTGACGCCTGAGCAACAGGCGCGGTTCGACCCTATGATCACGGGATTCAATCCGGCGGATATGTATGGCGTGGACCACATTCGCCGCGTGCTCCAGACGTTCCCAGGCGTATTCAGCGGCATTGGCGAATTCAGCATCCACAAGGAATTCGTATCCGGCAAGGTCGCGGACCCGGTGGCGAGCCTGACGGATCCGGCGTTGGACCGGATCCTGGACTTTGCCCGCGATGCGGGACTGGTCGTGCTGATCCACAATGATATGGATCGGCCTTTTGCGCAACAACAAGAATCAGATACGGGACCGCATCCTAAGCGTGGAGCATCCGGACCCGCATATCTCGACCAGATGAAAGCCCTTTTCAGGCGTCATCCGGGGACGACGATCATTTGGGCGCATACTGGTATGGGCCGCGTTGTCCGCCCGATCAAGAACCACGCGGCCATACTGGCGAAAATTCTCGCGGATCCGCAATTCAAGGACGTCTACTTCGACATTTCGTGGGATGTTGTGGCCACGTACATCGTTGCGACGCCGGAAGCGACGAGGATCGCGGCTGATCTGATCAATCGATATCCGGACCGCTTTCTCTTCGGTACCGACGAGGTCGCGCCCACCGATCAGTCCGAGTACACGAAGATTTACTACCAGTACGGGCCGCTGTGGAGGTTGCTCGATCCGGAGACGAGCAGGAAGGTACGGTTGACGAACTACGCGCGGATTTTCGACCAGGCACGGCGCAAGGTTCGCTCCTGGGAAGCGCAACACGTCAGACATCCGTGAATGGGCCGTCGGCCGAAGCTTCTTCACGCCCGTCTAGATCTACGTGTACTGAAACGCACGACCTTTGCACGCCTTGGCAGTATCGGTGTGGGTGACTGTCCGTATCTTTAAGGTGTGGGTGACTGTCCGTATCTTTAAAAGGAGTCGAGGCGTCAGTGATGCGAATCCTCACTTGGCAGGAAAGCTGGCATGTCCTGGCTCGTCGGATCATTAGAAAACCACCCGGAGATTACTCTCTTTCTCGTGCTTGGGGTCGGGCACGCCGTTGCCCGGCTGCGCATTGGGTCTTTCAAGCTGAATGCTGTCGTGTGCGTGATTTTGACTGGCGTGGCCGTTGGCCAACTCGGCATTAAGCCGCCTCCGGCAGCGGTGCAATGGTCGTTCTTTGCTTTGTTCCTCTTCGGAGTGGGCTACGAGACTGGCCCGCAGTTTTTCGGGGGACTGGGGCGCAGTGCGCTTCCACAGATCGGGCTTTCAGTGTTATTCTGCGCCGTTGGCCTTGCAAGCGCGTATGTTTTTGCCAGGTTGTTCGGATTCAATGCCGGAGGCGCTGCAGGCCTTATTGCCGGCGGGCTGGGAGCTTCAGCGGCAATCGGCACCGCCGAAGATGCAATTGCAAAGCTGCCGGTCACCGACGCGATCCGGCAGCAACTCACGTCAAGCTCGGCCGTCGCCTTTGCGGTAACGTACCTTGTCGGTCTGATTACGAGCATCTTTACGATCGGTAAGATTGGCCCCTGGCTCATGCGAGTCGATTTGAAAGCCGCCTGCCGCGACCTCGAGGCCGACCTCGGGATGGACAGAGAAGAGCCTGGCGTGTTTTCCGCTTACCAGCATTTCGTTGCCCGATCGTATTCGATACCGGCATTCTTTGACGGCAAGACCGCGCGGGCACTCGAACAGTCGTTCTCGCCGGCTCGGGTATTCGTCGAGCGGGTTGCCGACTCGCACAGTCCGACCGACGCGAGCCCGGAAATAGTATTGCACAAGGGCGATCGGGTGGCGCTTACCGGGCGTGGCGAAGTACTCGCCTCGGCGGGGAATCCGCTCCGGACGTACGAAATCGATGACCCCGACCTTCTCGACATCCCTGTTGTGACGGTCGACCACGTGCTGACGCGGGGCGATTTGGGCCACCGGACCCTGGCGGAGGTGGCCGAGACGTTAGAAAGGGAAGTGCCTACTCGTGGTGTCTTCGTAAAGGAAGTTTCCCGTGGTGGGCAGGTACTCCCTATCGGCTCCGGGCTCGTTCTGGAACGAGGCGATATGCTGCGCCTGGTTGGCGTGAAAAGGCATGTCGAGCGGCTAGCGGAACGGTTAGGCCCGACGGCTTGGCCATCCACTCTGACCGACATGGCTGTGCTCGGGCTCGCCATTGCGATCGGTGGCTTGATCGGCTTACCGGCACTGCGTTTTGCCGGCGTCGACATTGGACTGAGCGCTCCGGTTGGAATATTGGCCGGCGCACTCGTGGTGGGTTGGTTGCATGCGCGGCGGCCCCTGTTCGGCCGCGTGCCAGAGCCAGCTTTGTCTCTGCTGAGTTCGCTTGGCCTCTCCGCTTTCCTGGCGGTCGTCGGGATCGGCGCAGGACCAATGTTTATCGTTGGTTTGCGAAGGGCTGGGATTCCGCTCGTGATCGCCGGCGTACTGGTCTGCGCTATTCCGAACATTGTCACGGCACTGGTAGGCAGATATTTGCTCAGGCTGCATCCCGGGATCGTGCTGGGAATCTGCGCCGGTGCCGGTACCTCGCAGTCCGGACTCGCGGCAGTCCAGGAGGCATCGGAGAGTCGGGTTCCCACACTCGGCTACGGAGTCAGTTACGCCATCGGGAACATCCTTCTGGCTCTTTCCGGTTCCCTCATTGTCGCGATGGTCGGAGCACCGGTCCGCTAACTTCATCCGGATTCCGGGTTCAGTTATATCCAAGCTTGCTCGTCGCTCGCCCAGGCAGCGTCGCGACACGTTGCACGCTGCAGGCGCTCGCGTATCCTGACAGATTCACTTCATGCCGAACCGCGTGAAGCGGGTTCGACCGGCGGGGCTTCGTGCGTTTGCGGGCTTCCGGTAACCGTCGTGCTTAATAAATGGCACGGGAAGCACAGAAAGGAACGCGGCCATGAAAAGGGCAGCATCCATACAACTCTTAAATCTCGATAATCAGGCGCGTGCGCTGGCGGCGATCGTCGTGGCAGTGCTATTCGCCTTCGCGGACCCGGTCGCTTTCGCGCAGCCGCCGGGGCCAAGTTCTTCGGGATACCCGCAATCCGCTTCGCCGGGCAGTTTCGCTCCGGCGCAACTGGACAGCATGGTGTCGCCGATCGCGCTTTATCCGGATCCACTTTTGACCCAGGTTTTGGTCGCTTCGACGTATCCTCAGGAAATCGAACAAGCGCATCAGTGGGTTAACCAAAACCCGGGCCTGCAGGGGAAGGCGCTGGTGAACGCCGTAGCAAGCCAACCTTGGGACCCCAGCATTCAGGCGCTGGTGGCATTCCCACAAGTGCTCGGCATGATGGCTCAGAATATGGGCTGGACGAACCAGCTCGGACAGGCTTTTCTCTCGCAACAGGCTGGCGTGTTCGATGCCGTACAACGAATGCGGCAACTGGCCCAACAGCACGGCGCGTTGCAGTCGACGCCGCAACAAACGGTAAGTACATTTTCGGAGAACGGCCAACCTTATCTCGAAATCGAACCCGCCAATCCCGCAGTTGCTTACGTACCGCAATACCAGCCTGAGGCGATTTGGGGGCCGTCATCCGCCTATGCTTACCCCGAAGTAGTCTACCCATCGACGGGTGCGTTGATCACGACCGGGCTTCTGTCGTTCGGAGCCGGAGTCGCAGTCGGGGCGATATTCAACGGCGGTTGGGGCTGGTATCCGGGTTGGGGAAACCATGGCGTCTACATCAACCACAACTTCATTGCGAATAACCACTTCAACCGCACACTCACGGGGCGGGGTGGACAATGGATTCACAACCCCGCTTACGGCCGGGGACAAGCGGGCCGGTTAAGACCCAGCACCCTACCTTCCCGGCAGGGCACGGCCGGACGGCAAGGACGTCCGGGCGCAGCTGGTAGGCCTGGACTACCGGGCACGGCTGGCGGCCCCAGGGTCAACCCTCTGCAGCCAGGCGGCCTGCACCAAGGATACGCGGGGCGCTTAGGACCAGGTGTAACCACTCCTCGCCTCGGACCGGGAGCTATGCACCGGATGGGCACCTTGGGACCTGTACCGAATCGAGGAATGATGCACGGTGGACGGCAATTCGGGAACTTTGGCACGCGATACGGCTCCGCAGGACGCGCCGTGACTCCGCATGGGATGTCGCGGATGGGAGCGGCAGGGGGATTCCACGGAGCACACCGCATGGGTGGTGCTAGCCGGTCATTCGGTGGAGGAGGCCGACGTGGAGGTGGCGGTGGCCGACGTGGAGGTGGCGGTGGCCGACGTGGAGGAGGTGGCCGCCGGCGTTAACCAGACGCGATCGAGCGAACCAGCCTGGGAGTTGGTGCTCGGGCCTTCGATGACTCATATTGACGATTGGCGATTCTGTCCTTCAAAGCCCTGGAGGTGCAGTGTCGGTCGAACAGCAATCTGATGATCATCAACGCCACGCCGCAGAGAGCGCGTCCACCGATGAGAAAGAACTTGAGAAGCAGTATGCAACTCTGGTTCCTGCTCTTAAGGCCCGCTTGGAAGCTCTCGCCAGCAACGAGCGGTAACCAGAAGGTCGTTTGACGGTGTCCGTCCTTATGGCATGGTGCGCGTCAGATTCCTGTTCATAAATCCCCTACGCGCGAACAAGGTCCCAGGTCCCCCGGCTGGGGCTTTCGTGGCCTGCTTGCCTCCGGGCTGATTAACCATCCGGAAAGTGGGCTATTCGGCGTCAATTTGTATGCATGCTCCGTTCCTTCAGCCCGTCCACATCTTCTTTGGCCTGCGATGATTCGGCACCATCACCCGGGACCGGTCCGAGGAGCACCCGAGGTTGCGCAAGCGTGGTTTGGCGGTTTATCGTGATTGTCGGACATGCTCACAGTTCGTAGGGTTACCGCGGCAGGCACCCACATAAACACCCACATAACGCGTACCGCCCCAAACCAGTTACCACCTAATACCATCGGTTTTCAGACGGAGTCAGGGATAGTCATGATCCGACGGAAATGCTTTAACAACAGCTGCTTAATTTAAAGACCACGCCTGAATATCAGGCGCTTCCGGCTATTTAGTGGCCTCAGGGGCCAGGTCGAGACCGCCACAGTGGAAGTAGATGGCATGGACAAAGTTCTGCCGGTTGCGGAACCCCCGCGCCGTGTACTTCACCCATTGAATTTTGGCATTGATCGATTCGCTACTCGCGTTCGTGATGCGGTGCCGGAGATACGTAATGATGTTCTCGAAGCGTCGCTTGAGCATTCGTGCCACTTCGATCATCGGTTTCAGTCGACTCCGTACCGCCCACCCGTGCCACCAGCGGAAATGCTTCCTCGCCGGCCGTTCGTAGATGTAATCGTATAGCGCCATGGCGGTCTCCTTCAGCGCCCAGGCACGTGCCGTTTTCAATTCGCTGTTTCGCAGTCCGGCGAATTCCTTGCGGTCCTCCGGTTCCATCTTTGCTGGGTTCCGCAGCCAGTCATAGCGTGTCCCGGCCAAGCGGTCATCTCCGGCAGCCTTCAAGCTTTTGTGTTCTTTCCGTCGCACCTTGTCCACGGCATCGCCCAGATGTTTGGCGACATGGAACTTGTCGAACACGATCTTGCCGTCCGCTTCAGGCATGTGCTCCCGCACCGAGGCGATGTATGGGTCCCACATGTCCATCGCCACGGCTCGAATACCGCTGATTTGCTCAGCCGTCAGCGTTTCCCAAAACCCGTCCAAGCTGCTCTGCTTCCGATCTTCGGCCACGTACAGCACGCGCCCTCGGATCAGATCATTCACCAGAGTCAGGTAGCTGTGTCCTTTCCGAAACGCCTTCTCATCCACGCCGATTTCGCTCACCAGTTCCGCTTGGCGCCGCCCCAAACCACGTTGCACCGCACGTTCCATGATGCCGTGGATCTCATCCCAACTCAGTTGCAATAATCCGGCGACGGCCTTCTGGCTCGCCGCCTTCAACCACTCGATCGCCAGCGCCTCGAACAGCGCCGTAAAGCGACTCGACGGTTCCGCCCAGGGAAGCTTGACTACCTTGACACCGTGCTCACGACATTCGGCGCGCGGCGGCTCGGCGTGCAGGATCGTCTGGTATTGGCAAGTGTCCAGATGCCGCCAGCGCCTCTCCGGCTGGTGATCGTAGAGCTTGCAACTCGCGCCACATTCCGGACAGGGCCAGTCGATCATCTCGTGGTGCCGCAGATAAACATGGATCTCGCCAGCCTCCAACTTCAGGTCCACCGAGTCCACAAACCAGGGAGCCTCGATCCCGAGAATGCGCCGATAGAGTTCGTGATCCTGCATCGACGGCATTGTCGCATGGAGCCGACCGGCGGCATCAACCCACTACGATCCCGGAATTCCCGAATATCAGAGGACATCAGAGAAAAGCGGGAGCGCTCGACTCATAACCCAAAGGTCGTAGGTTCAAATCCTACCCCCGCAACCAAATTTTTCAATAGGCTGCAAGGAATCACGAGCCAACCAAAACCTCCCATTAACTCCCAATAACCTGATCCGCCGTCTTGTGGTCCGAAGTTTCCCCTATTTTCATGGGCTTCAGGACCATCTCAGCGACTTTGCCATGGGCCTGACGTTTGCTGTCTTTCATGGCCTTGCCGTAAATGTTCATCGTGGTCTGGATACTGGCGTGACGCATCAACTCCTTTTGGACTCCCATTGGTGCCCCAATCTCATCCAGCCACGACCGATAGCTGTGGCGAAAAGTATGCCACCCGATCCCCTCGCTCATTCCGGCCTTGATGCCAGCCGGACGAAGGTGGTTTTTCTGAATGCAGTCGGGATCCAGAGGAGCCCAATCCCGTGAATTTCGGTCTTGACGTCGTCCACCCGGGCGTGGACGATGCTTCGCTGCACGAGTAGCCGCAAGTTGGCGAAGTCAAAATCCGACCAGCGTAAAGCGACAATCTCGCTGTCCCGAAGTCCCAAGCTGCCGGCGATTAACACAGCCGTCCGATAAGGTCCTGCAATCAGAACTGGGCCGGACTCAACACCGCACCTGGAGAAGCGGCCCAAAGGCGCTTCTGGGTCAGGAAGGTCTCCGCTCAAGCCACAGAGGCGCGTCTGCACAATCCCCGTTGGCGGTAATCGCCGCCACATCATGCGATCTTCAGCAGCTTTTCCGCGTTCCCGTGCGTGAACTTCTCGCGATCCACCGGAGCGAGCGTTATCTTTTCGAGAAACTCGCGGCCCGCTTCGTTCGGGCTGTATGGATAGTCCACTGAGAACAGGAGGCGGTCGATGCCTACCACCTCGAGACACAGATTGAAGGGCGGCGGGGTGAAAATTCCGCTGGTGGTGATGTGGATGTTGGAGTGGAAGTAGTCCGCGAACTCCTTCTGGAGTTTGGCGAACGGCGTCACCACCGTGTTGATGCGCGCCAGGAAGAAGGGAATCATCTCGCCCATATGCCCGATGATGATGTGCAGGTTGGGATGCCGGTCGAAGACGCCATTGGCGATCAGGCGGACGGTGTGCAGCCCGACTTCGGCGTGCCATCCCCATCCGGCGATCGACAGCATGCGCGCCAACCCCGGTTCGAGCCCAGAGAAATAGGCCTCCCGTACCGGTTCCGGCGGCGGCGCGGGATGAATATAGATCGGCACGCCGAGCGCTTCCGCGCGTTCCAGCAGCGGTGTGAAGAACGGGTCATCCAGGAATCGCCCTTGCGTGACGCCGTTGATCAATGCGCCCTTGAACCCGGCCCCGACCGCCCATTCCAACTCCGATGCCGCGGCCTGCGGGTCCGCGACCGGCAGCGTAGCGAACGCCGCGAAACGCCTCGGGTAGCGTGCGACCGCCTCGCCGAGTTCGTCGTTCACGATGCGGCAGAGCGGAATCGCGCGCACCGCCGGCAGAATTTCCGGCGACGGATGCGTGTGCGACAGCACCTGGATGTCGATGCCGGCATTGTCCATGTCTGCCAGGCGCCGCTCGCCCAACTCGCTCAGATTCGCCAGCCGGCCCGCCGCCATCCGCTCGCCCGCAGAGTTGGCCGTGCGGAAATAATCGCCCGCCTCGCCGATCTCCTTGTTCACGCGCTCGCTACGATAGTGCTCTTCCAATGTGATCAGTCGCATAGCTCTGATTGTAAGCTGGCGGCGGTGACCGTACTGCGAGGTTTAGTTCAATCGCTGTCTCATCCACACTTTGCCCTGTAACGCGCTAACTGCGGATATGCTGGGCCAGGCCGGACGGAAGTCCGCTTGGGGAAGCGCCGTTCGACGGATTGGGTATTCTCGAGCCGTAGTGAATCGCCATAACGTGGAGCGAAGGTTGATGCGCAGCGCCATGATCCACGCACGGGAGGCGAACAATTCGCGGCGCCGGCTGGAGGTGGGTCCGTCGGAACACTATGCGATACTTGCCAGGACGTCCGTTGTTGGGTCGGCTCGGCCGCTCTTCGCTCGTTGGAGGTGTTCATGCAGTCGAAAGTCAAGGCGCGTTCTGGTTTGTGCATCTTTTCCATGGTGTTGATCGCCGGGTCTGCCTATTTCGAGCACAGGATTCTGGTGCTGGGTGGGTCTATCCAAAATCACCTCGACCTTATCTTCGGGCTTGTCTGGTGGGTGACCATTTCATCAATTGTCGCGAGGGTGGCACTTCGTGAACGGATCGCCGATGTTTCCTTCCGCTGGGGTGGAGCGGCGGGTACGCGCGCAATCGCGATCGCCAGCGTAATGCCGCTTATCGTGGGATTCACGGCATACGGGATCGCCTGGAGCACGGGCCTGGCGCGTTTCGAAGCGCCGGTCCTTCCTGGTGCTGTTTTGGGAATACATTTTGCGCCTGCCGGAGGCGGGTTCGCGAGATTTTGCCAGTGTCTCGGAGTGATGTCGGTGCTCGGCGCGCTGGATACCTGCAAGTACGCCGCGGGTGAAGAGATTGGCTGGCGCGGCTACATGTTAACGCGATTGGTCGACTCCGGTATCCCGGCGCCTATCCTGATCAGCGGCTTGGCGTGGGGGCTATGGCACACACCTTTGATCCTTAGCGGGCAGTATGCATCGGGACCGCATCCAATAATGTCGACCTGCCTCTTTCTGACCGGTATCGTCGCGGCCGGATATGTCTTCGCATGGCTTCGACTCTCCTCCGGAAGCATTTGGCCCTGTATCTGGGGGCACAGCGCATGGAACGCGGTCGTCCAGGGTGCATTTGACAGATCGACGGCCTGGCGGAGCGTGTGGGTCGGCGAATCGGGCGTGCTTACGGCAGGCATGCTCATTCTCTTCGCGGTTGTGCTCTATAAGCGTTGGCCGCTGGCGCAACTCTCGTCTCAGGGGGCTTCATCGAGACATTCATATGCATCGGAATCGCAGGGATGAGCATCGATATGCGCCCTTAGAGCGTCGATCCGCCGAACGCGCGCCGGAATCTCACATGCCAATGACGTACAAGACGCGATCGGCTGCTATCGCGATGCATTGATGTCAGTCCACCGTGAAGGTCCCAGCGGATCTCAACGGTCTCCGCCTGCAACGCGCGGATCGCGCCCCACGGATCCCGCGGCCAGATCTCGATTCTCCGCATTGCCATGGGACGAAAGTTTGCGCAACCCAATGTCCGCCCTACTTGAGATATTTCTCAATCCACTCCAAACTCCGCCGGTAGCGGTCCACGATGTGGTTGCGCTCACGCAGCCCGTGCGGCTCGCGCGGATAGACCACAAATTCAGCGGGGACGTTGTAGCGCTTCAAGCCGCGGTAGAGCATCTGGCTTTGGGAGAGCGGGTCGGTCGTATCGGCTTCGCCCTGCAGGATCAAGGTTGGAGTCTTCGCGTTCTTAATGTAGACGATCGGCGAGCCCTTCTGGAAGCCGGCGAGGTTTTCGTAGGGCGTGCCGAAATACCATTCGTCGCCTTCGGGGCGCGATTCGGTGCCGAATTCGGCCGCAAGATCCGCCATGCCGGCGCCCGAGATCGCGGCCTTGAAGCGATCAGTCTGCGTGATTGCCCACTCCGCCATATAGCCGCCATATGACCAACCGCCGATGGCGAGCCGATCGGGATCCGCGATGTGGCGGCGCACCAGGTCATCCAAGCCGGCCATCACGTCCTTGAAATCGCCTCCGCCCCAATCGGCGCGGTTCGACGTGAGAAACTTCTGGCCGTAGCCAACCGATCCCCGGATGTTCGGCTGCATCACGGTGTAGCCGTGCGCCACTAGTAACTGTGTCAGGCCGTCGAAACGGTCCCGCCACACACCCGCTGGACCGCCGTGCACCAACACCACCACGGGCTGCGGCTTGTTGGCGGCAGTGCCCGCGCCCCGGTACAAAGCGGCTTCAATCGGCGTGCCGTCGAAGCTCGTATAGCGGAACAACTCGGCAGGTTTTAGCCCGGCCGATTTCAACGCGTCGTTAAAATGGCTGACTAGCTTGCCGTCCAGGAACAGCTCCGGCGGCACTGCGGCCGATTCCGCCACATAGGCAACCTTCCCCTGACGGCTCACTACGGCGGCCGAAACGTCGAGCGAATCGTCGGAAGTCAGCTTCCGGGGCTCGTCGCCAACGGACTCCAACTCCGTGTGGAAGCCGGAGTTGAAGAGCGCGGCCAGTTCCGAATCGTTCAGCCACTGAAACCACAACACGGGCCGGTCTTTTGTCGCGGTGAGGTTCCGCGGCTCTCGGGAGACCAGCGGCATCACGAAAAGATCCTGCGCCGAGGGGCCGTCCCCAGGCGAGGAAACGAACGCGACGGAGTCGCCGTTGGGCGAAACCTGAATGCGCCCGAACGGTCCCTTGGGCGCGAGAATCTCTTCAATCTTCCCGTCGGCCAGTGAAATGGAACAGAGGCGCTCCAGCCCGCGATGCTCGTCGGCCGGGTGTTCGGTCCCGGTGGCGAGCAGGCGCTGTGCGCCGGGCACCCAGTCGATCTCGCGGAAGCTCCATGGCCCGGCGGTAAGCGCCTTCGTCGCCCGCGTGGCAAGATCGACCGTCCAGATGCGCGACGGCTTGCGGTCGACGTCGATGACGCGCGCGTCGTCCTGGTCTTTCTGCTTCTTGTCCTCTTCAGCGGTGCGCGGATCGCTTGCCAGGAACGCAATGCGCTTGCCGTCGGGCGACCAACGGAAGGCTCCGATGGCGTTCTTGCCGGTTGTCAGCTTCACGGCCTCGCCACCGTCTACCGGCATCAGCCAGATCTGCGTCGTCTCCTCGCGGTCGGAGAGGAACGCCAGCGTGCGGCCATCGGGCGACCAGCGCGGTGTGTGCTCCGATTTCGTCGAGTTTGTCCACTGCCGCAGCCCCTGCGTGCCGGTATCGAGCACCCAGATGTGGCGCTGGGCGGGCTTGGTCGCGGTGGGCGGCTCCTGGACACTGAAGGCGACGCGCGCGCCGTCCGGCGATAACTGCAGGTCGGCCGGCTCGCGGATGTCCACCACCTGGTCGATAGTCAATCGGTCGGCGGCGTGGATCCAGGTAAGACACAGAAGTGCGGAGAGGACGAAACGCATCCCAAAATTGTAGCGCTGCCCGGCGGCTCGTAGCGGCTGCGCGCAGCTTCGCCTATAATCAGGGGGTTCGGTCCCCACCAGAACTTCACGATCCAAGGATTGCCAGACGGTGTCGTGTGCATCCGCGGTCTTGGCGCCCCTCCGCATAATTTTTGAGATGCGAGGGTAAACCCCGTGCAAGATGGAAAAGCCGGTGCGGCCCGCCCGCATAGTTTAGCGGGCCGGAGCCTTGCGTATCCAGCCTGCTGCGACCAGAATCGGTTGACGCGAAATCCGCCGGTGAAGCTTCCGGAAGGCTTCCACCGGGCATAAGCCTGCTGCTGCCACCTGCGCATCGGGCTCGCCGTCCAGCGGCATGCCCGACTCGGTTTTATCGCCTATATATGGTGTGGCTGCTACCTTTAGGTAACACTTACCCTGAACCCAGGTCATCATTATCATCTGCGCGGACTCGGGAGAGAATTGTCGGTATGAAATCCGTTCGCTTCATCGTAGCCGGCGTGACGATCACAGTTCTGGCGATAGCTTCCGCCGTAAGGATCAATCCCTCGTCGCTGATCTTGCTCTCTCATCGCGTCAAGAATAGAAGCCCGTATTGTTCGGTCTGGAGGGCCAGTCTCGATGGGCATGTCAAGCTCCAACAGCTATCCAGAACTGAAGAGATCTTTCGGGCCAGCCATTTGATTCGAAGTGAGTCGGGCATGTCGCTGTGGAGTACCCCGAGCGGCCAATTCTGGGTTCCGGGCAGTGACAGTCGCATCCTGCCCTTATTGTTGGCGCAGGAGGAGCGCAACATCTATGGCGGCGAACAATGGGGCGTGAGGCGCGGAGATGTAGTGTTAGATGTGGGTGCATACATCGGCACCTGGACCCGGCAGGCCCTCGCCCGGGGCGCCCGGCTCGTCGTGGCAATTGAACCCTCCCCGGCTTCGGTCGAGTGTTTAAAGCGGAATCTGGCCCGCGAGGTCGCGGATGGCCGGGTGATTATCTACCCCAAAGGCATCTGGGATTCCGAAGGGTCGCTCACTCTCTTTGTGAACGGCGCCGCTGGCGTAGGGAATAGCTTTGTCGAAGAAAGCGACTCCTCTCGGAAGAGAGATGCCATCCCGGTGACGACGATTGATAAATTAGCAGCCGAACTGCAATTGCCGCGTGTTGACTTTATCAAGGCCGATGTCAAGGGTGCGACGGAGCGCTTGATGCGCGGCGGCAGCGGAGTCATTCGGCAGTACGGTCCCCGTTTAGCGGTATCCACGGAAGAGACCGCGGACCATGCGGGAGCGATTGCGTCGCTAGCGCTGGCACTCCGCCCGGCATACAAGATGAGGTGCGGCCCGTGCCTGCTCGATGGTGACGAAATCTATACCGACGTGCTGTTCTTTCGTTAGCACCAGGCCAGCTACAAGCCGTATTGGGCGGCGGACGGGCTACTGGCTGCTGCGCGACATGAGCCCAGGCAGCCAGTCGAAGTGTCCACCGGACTTCTCGGCGGCACGCTCGCGCAGCCAGAGGAGACGGTGGGCAGGCTGACGAGCAGCGGCGGCGCACGTCGGTTTCACGTCCAGGGCCGCAAACAAAGACGTGGTGCCGTGGCGCTTGTGATCATGGCTTCGCCTTTCGGCTTGGCGGGGGGCATGGGTAACAGCGGCTGGGTCCCGTCACGATCCGCTCTTGGTTGGCCCAGCGCGCGGGTTTCCACGTGCATTTCACACCGGCCAGCGGGGACACTAGTTGCCTGTGCTCCCTTTCGGAACCGTCGAAATCCACTCCGAGGAAAAAGGCCCCACCACGGTCCGCGGACCTTTCATGGGAAACCCGAACGTGGCGCCGACGGCCGAGCTGCCGCGCACGCGCGTAACCTTCACGTCATCTGTCCCTTCTTTTGTCACAGAGCCCAGCAGGTCCAGCGGTTTGTCGGTGACCGCGGCGAAAGGAATCCACTGCCCGTTCAGTTCCACCGCTTCGCAAGCAATCGAAAGGTTGAAATGCTCCGAGCGGAAGTTGTTTTCCAACCGCGTGATGCGGCACCGCAGGGGAGCGCCGCCATCCGGTAGCAAGCGCTGTTTGGGGTTGGACTCTTTGTGGCGCGCCACGGCGGTCACCAGGTCTCCAGCAGCGGAGGTCGTGCTGTCAATGGCAGCCTCGAACCGGATCTCGAGGCGCACGCCGGGTGGAAAGCTCTGCTTCGGTCGCCCGCTCTTTGCGGCCCTGGCAACAGCGCCCGGCGCTTCTGCCTTTCTCTCCGCCGCCGGCGTATCGCCGAAGTGAACCGTGCTTTCTCCCAGAAACTCGTGGCAGCCGGAGTAGGTGGTTACGTTTTCCTCTTCGACCGCGTCGCGCCGCACCACGTGCAGGACACTCTTTTGGCTCACCAGGCTCTCGTGCGCTCCAATACGCATCAGCCCGAAATCCACCGTGGTTGCGGCCTCGCAGTTTCCGGTACTGCGCGAAAGCTCGCCGGTCCTTACCAGCAGACGCCGCAGATCGCCGGTCTCGGGATCCAGCCAGAAGCGTCCATCGTAGGGAACCACGCGTGTCGCACCGCCCGCGGCGATGCGGTAATGGCTGGCTTCCATCGGAACCAGATAGCGGTACTGCCGCACCTCCTGCCCGTTGATGCGGGTTGTTCCCTCGCTCCAGAACCTCACCCCCGGTATCGAGAAGACGTTGATGAGAAACGGGCCGAACGCCCCGGTCTGGAACACCCCCTCGCCCGCGAAATCCTGCACGTGCTCCGAGGCAATGCGCGAGGGGCCGGGCCACGAATACAACTCATCACCCTGGTCCGTCACCTCCACGTCCAGCCGCAGCCGGTCCTCCCGAACCAGTTCCATGTGGGAAAGCCCCTTCTTGCGGTTGGCATCGATCTGGTCGCAGCTCCCCTGTTCCAGCCGTGGCACGGTTTGCACGAACTCCTGGCGATTCACCGTCTCCGTGCAGGTGTAGCTCGTCAGTTTTTCGATCACCGCCAGAATGCGCTCCCTGCCGCGCTCCAGCACTTCGTCACTAATCTTCGCCTGAGCGAAGAGTGCGGCCGTTGTGGCGGTAGCCAGGAACAGAATCTTGAGTTTCATCGGACCTTGCTCCGCGTATCGATCGTCAGTGTGCCGAACGATTGCGTCACCCGGTCGAGCACTACAATGCGAAACGTGCCGCCCTTCGACGCCTTCGCGTCCAGATTGACCGGTAAGCCATTTCGCTCCGCTTGCTCGCGCTCCGCCGCCGTCAGTTCGCGCTGTACAAGCAGCGGTTCCGCGCGCTGCTCTGCTTCGCCGTCGTGGTTATATTCGATTACCTGGACCGCCAGCGAACAGACGTACTTGCCGCCCGACGGTTCGAACAGGACGTCGTCCGCGTTCACCAGCAGCTTGAAGCGCACGCTCGCCGGGCCTTCGCCACCGGACGCCGCGAAACGGATCGTCGACGCATCGAACGGAATGTCGGCCGTCATGTCGGGCACGGTCTGGCGCTGGTCATCTTCGATGTCCACCGGCCGCACCGCCTTGTACCCGGCCTTCGCCTGAATGCGGACGCCGGGGCGCTTCGAGACCACCCGCACCTCGTGGTAGCGCCCGTCCCAGTTTGCGGCTGGCACATAGTAGCCCAGGCGGTAGCCGCGCTCGCTGTTAGCGAAGGCGAGCTCAATCGTCTTTTGGATGGCGAAAGAGTTAATCGTGCCGCCGCCCTCGGGAGCAGTCGCCTGGGAAGGCACGTGATAGATGGGAATCAGTTCGCGCCCTTCACCCGTCGATTCCGTGATCTGTCCCGCAGGATTCGCGATAGTCGGCCCTATCCATACAATGGCCTTCGTTCCCGGAACGTCCAACAACCGCGCCGCCAGTTCCAAATAGGCGGTCTTGGTAGCCTGCTGGATACGCTTGACAATCGCCTTGTAGCGCTTGCCTCCCGGTCTGGTCAGAGACAGGTCCAGATCGGCGGGCTGCCGCCGGTGTTCCTGACGCATGCCCTCGAACAACGGCAGAATCTCGCGCAGCCACGAGCGCGTGTAAATGCCGGAATCCACCCAGGAATGCGGCAACCCGCGCACCGGATACAGGGCCCCATCCTTCAACAGCAGGTAGAAGTAGGCGTTGGGCTCCCAATCCTCCCGCGCCAGTGCGCGCCTCACTTCGTCCCATTCGGGCCCCTTCAGTTCCAGCTTGCTGTTCAGTTGATCCAGCAGCACGACTACGACATGCGGAAACGTGCCGTATCCGTAGTTGCGCCACTTGCCCGGGAGCGCGCCGGCCGTGACATCCCGACCGCGGAGAAAATACGCAAGCTTCTGTTCGCGCCCGGCGTCGAACACCCGAAGGTCTTCCGCTTGCAAGTCTGCCACCGCCGTGCCGCGGCCATCGCGCGCCGCGATGTCGAGTGTCAGCAGCTTGTCGTGTGGCATATGCGCCGCCAGTGTGGCGGCAATCGCCAGGAGCACAACTAAACCGACGAGCCGTATTTCAACCCGACGTGAAGATACCATCCCGACACGGCCGTTCCGCCGCAACCGTAGCACGCACACCCGCAGCGGTAAAGCGGCGGCAACCCAAGAACCACATCGGTGGCCTCGGCCGTCAAGTCGCCCATGTAGTGCCTTAGACCATAAATCCCATAACGAAACTTTTAACAGCTCGATTGCTCCCCGCCACCCATTCTAGGACTTTCACTGCCAGAGGGCTGTGGTACGGAAGGTAACAGGAGCGATCAAATTGACGACACACGCCCGCCGCGGGCGGGCGGCCGCCCTCTCTGCTACTGAGCCGACTCGCGCTTTTCTTTCTCGCGGCCCGGCAGCGGTCTTTTAGCTGCGGCGGCGATCCCAGCCGCACGCAGCATCGCAATCCGGCTGATGAGCTTCACCGGAACCGGTTTGGTGAGCGGGAAGTGGACTGTCCCTTTTCGTAGCTCATAGCCCCTGAGCTCATCTTCGAGCGCCGCGAAGAACGTCCCGGATGCGGCAAACAGCGAATAGTGTTCCTTGAAACCGGCGAAATACAACATCGGCTTTCCGTGCAGCTTGTATCCGGGCATTCGATACCCGATGCCCTCCTCTGCCTCCGGAACGGCCTTTCTAATCGCGGCACGCACCTGTTCGAGCTTCGGCCGCACCGCCTCGGGCTGAGCGGCAATGTACCCGTCAACCGACTTGGGAACGCTTTGTTTCATACCCCTTATTATATGTGGCTCTGAGCAGGAATTCGATAGACGCCAAGCAGGGCGGCTTTTCACAGAGGACGGGATTCCGGTACACTCAGCGGTTTGCGAGACAGCGAACTGACGAAATTACTGGGGTGGCCCGGATATCGGGTTTACCGACACGAGATCAACGAACGCGGCAAGACGCTCAAGCTTTGGGTCCGACGCAAGCGAGGGAATCGGAAGCTGGTTTGCTCTGGCTGCGGACGGAAACTGGAGGCAGCGCACGACGTCAGCGAACGTGAGGTGCGCGATCTGCCCTGCATGGAGTTCCGCACGACCGTGGTGGTCGAGGTATACCGGGTGTGCTGCCCGGATTGCGGAATCAAGATCGAGAAGGTGCCGCAGTTGCCGAGCAAAGCGCCGTTCAGCAAGCGGTTCGAGGACGCGGTGGGCCAAGCCTGCGAAGGTGCGTCGGCGCGGCAGGTGGCACGGCGGTTTGGATTGGCGCCGAGCACGGTTCGCGCGATTGACCTGCGGTACCTGGAACGGTGGGCGGCGATGCGGCGAAAGCCGGCGTTGGTGCAAATGGGGGTGGACGAGATCCATCTGGGGAAGAAGCAGAAGTTCATCACGGTGGTCAGCAACCTGGACAGCGGTGAGCCGCTTTGGTTTGGTCGGGAGCGGAGGAAGGAAACGCTGGACGAGTTCTTCGAAAGCGAACTGAGCCGTGGCCAGCGGATGCGGATTACGGCGGCTTGCGTGGACATGTGGGAACCGTACCGGCTGAGCATCGAACAGCATGCGCCGAACTGCCGGATCGTGTACGACAAGTTCCACGTCATGCAGCACGCCAACCAAGCGGTTGACGAGGTACGTCGGGCCGAATTCTTCCGCAAAGGAGGGCAGATGCGCGATCTGGTGAAGGGCAAGCGGTGGCTGCTGCTCACTCGCTGGGTGAACTTGTCCTCGAGCAAGCGCCAGGAGTTGACTGCGTTGTTCGCTCTCAACCGGAAGGTGTTCAAGGCCTATCTACTGAAAGAGAGTCTGGACCGGCTCTGGACGTATCAATACGAAGGCGCGATGCTGAACTACCTCCAACGGTGGATCGATCAGCTTCGATGGCAGCGGCTGGAACCGTTCCGTAAATTGGCGTTGATGCTCTTGGATCACCTCGACGGGATTCTGAACTACTGCCGGACGAAGGTGCGGCTGGGAGTGGTCGAAGCGATCAACGGCAACATCAAATCGCTGCTTCGACGGGGCCGCGGCTACAAGAATCTACGATATCTGCTGCTGAAGGCGCAGCGCATGGCAGCAACGAGGACCGAATTTGTGGTTTTCAAGAAAGCCGCCTAAATTGCGGGTCCCGTCAGATTCCTGCTCAGAGCCTTATATGTTTCGGCACGCGACCAACCGCCGGGCTTTAGCGTCATCAGCAATCCCTCATCGCCTGAGACCACCAGCAGCAACCGGCTGAATGGGTCGTAGATGATGCCGTCGGAGTCCGGCCTGGCGGGAATCTTGCCCAAAACGGGGTTGATCTTCAGATCGAAACTTGTGACTTCGCCCTCGCCGCCGCCATCGCTGATGAAGCCGCGGCCGGCGCTCGGACCAAAGCGACACCATGCGCATTATTCTGCCCCGGGAATATCCGCGGTCACCTTGCCGGAATCCGGATCTACCACCGATTCGCAGCTGGAAATCTCAAGGGTAGGACTCAAACCTTGAATTCTCCTGAAGATACGATCTGTGCGGACCGGATGGTGGACAATGGCAGTCGTACTGCAAACTGCGACCCATGCCCGGGTTCCGACCGCACAGTGATGCTTCCACCGTGGTGCTGCACGATCCATTGCGCGATCGAAAGCCCCAGACCGGCGCCCCCCATTGAGCGAGACCGAATCTTGTCGGCCCTCCAGAAGCGGTCGAAGATAAGGGGTAGTTCTTCTGGGGCGATTCCCACACCGGCATCCGTTACTCGCACCACCACCTCTGCATTCTCGACGACAACTTCGAAATCGATCATTCCGTCCCGGTTGGAATACTTTACGGCGTTATCCAGCAGAATCAGCCAGAGCCGCGCCAACTCCGTCTCATCGCCTTCGACAATAACGGGAGCGGCAGGAATCCTGTGACTAACCTTGATGTCTTTTGGCTCTGCAAGAATCACAGCCTGATCGAGCGCCCCCCGCGCCGACGCGCAAAGGTCGAGGGGGATCAGGGCGGCAGCGTTCCTGCCGGAATCGGCGCGCGCGAGCACAAGCAGATCGTCCACCATCTGAGCGGTTCGTCCCGATTCGCGGAGGACCTTGCGCATCGCGTCCAACAGTTCGTCGCGTGTTCGTTCGCGTCGCAGAGAGAATTCGGCGGCTGTATGGATTAACGTGAGCGGCGCCCGCAACTCATGCGACGCGTCGGCCGTGAATTGAACCATGCGTCTGACGGAATTTTCGATCCGCTCCAGCATCTCGTTGATGGTCGTGGCGAGGCGATGCAACTCGTCTTTTGGCCCTTGAGGCTGCAGGCGCGTTTCCAGGTTTGAGATGCTAATACGCCGCGCTTCGTTGGTGATGCGCTCAACCGGCGCGAGTGCCCTGCCGCTCAGCCACAACCCGCCAAATGCGGCCAGCAATAAAGTTGGCAGCGTCAATAACAGCAGAATTCCTTCAAAACGCTCACGCGACTCCTGGAACTCATGCAACGATTCCGCCACACGGATCGTGAAACGCCGCCCGCGAACGTCGACAATCTGCGCGGCAACACGCAGATTCAGATGATTGCCGCGCCTGATAGCATACTCGATTGCCGGACCGGGCGTCCCCCCGCCCAAGTCCGCCTTCCCCAGGCGCGCAGAGCGATATAAGACGCCTCCTGCACCATCGCGTACTTCCAAAAGGCTTCCTCCTAAGCCCAACCCCGCTTGCTCCTGGAAATCCTCGATCAGATCGGCGGGCGTGGTGGCAAGTTCCGAATCAATGAATTGCCGCACGTCGTCGAGTCGCACTCGCAGATCGTGATCCACGGCATTGACCATGCTCGATTCCATGCCGTACCAGGTCGCGAGCGCGAATAAGCCAAGAATCACCGCGAGGCTGCAGAAATACCATGCCGTCAAGCGGGAGCGTATGGAGACGATCTTCACAGCATCTCCTGACGAAGGCTATAGCCCACCCCACGACTCGTATGGATCAGGCGTGGCTGCCCAGGAGCGTCGACCTTGGTACGCAGCAGCCTTATGAAGACATCGAGATTGTTGTTGCCCACATCTTGATCCGCACCCCAAACCGTCTCGATCAGCCGCTGGCGGGTGACAATCCGGCCCGCGGACTTCATCAGGCAATCCAAGATGGCAAATTCCGTAGGAGTCAGATTGAGCGCCGTGTACCCGCGCCATACTTCGTGAGTTTCCGCGTTGGCGGTCAGATCGGCGTATCGCAGCACAGGACCGCCGCCGACTTGGGAGCGCGTGCGTGCTCGCAAACGGGCCAGCAGGACATCAAAGGAAAACGGTTTGGTGAGATAATCGTCCGCTCCTGCGTCGAGACCGCGCACGATGTCCTGCGCTGCATCGCGCCCGGTCAGCAGCAAAATAGGAGTACCGATCCCTTCCGCTCGTAGCCGGCGGGTCAATTCTAAGCCATCGAGCAAGGGCAGCATGACGTCCAGCACGATGATGTCGAACGGCAACGCCTGCGCAGCGCGAAAACCGCTGCGCCCATCGAAGCAGGTCGTCACCAGATTGCCCTCCTCTTCGAGCGTGCGGCTTACGTACCCGGCCAATTCCCGATCGTCTTCCACCACCAGAATCCGCATACAACCTTACTTTTAGCGTACGGCAGAAGACGGAAGAGAGCACTCGAAGGGTTTCAGGCGATTTTAAGGTTGTACTGATAAGGTGTTGTGGAATGCGGTTGCTCGCTTTTATCCTTCTCATGTGTGCCGGGCTGCCAATGCAGGTGTCGGCTCAACAGACTCCAGGGCTCTATTCAATCGCCGGGACAGTGAATGACCCGAGCGGGGCGGGAATTCCGGACGCAGATGTGCAGGTTCGCCGACGCGGATCTAATGCCGCCGTCGCGGAGGCGCGAACGGACGCCCTTGGGAACTTTCGCCTCTCCGGCCTGCCTTTCGGGCCGGTGGAGATTCAGGTGAATCATGAAGGTTTTGCGGGCCGCACCATTCGCATTACAACTAAGGACGGCGAGTCAGCGCCGCTCCGCATTGAGTTGAAACTGGCGGGTGTGCATCAGGCGGTAACGGTGAATGATTCGCCCGCACAGGTCAGCACGGCTTCGGCTGACAACCTCGACGTCGTCACCATGGATCGGCAAATGATGGACAACCTGCCGGTCTTCGATCAAGACTATGTGGCCGCGATGTCGCAGTTTCTCGACGCCGGGTCCGTGGGCACGAACGGCGTCACCCTGGTTGTCAATGGGATGGAGCAGACAAACATCGGCGTCACCGCGTCGGCCATCCAGCAGGTGAAGATTAATCAGAATCCCTATTCCGCTGAGTTCTCGCGACCAGGAAGAGGACGTATCGAAATCATCACCAAACCCGGATCGCAGACCTATCACGGCACTTTCAATTTTCTGTTCCGCGATTATCATTTGAACGCACGCGATCCTTTTGCGGCCACGCGACCACCCGAGCAGAGGCGCATCTATGAAGGCAGCCTGCTCGGACCGTTAGGGCATGACAAGAAGAATTCATTCCTGATTTCCGTAGACCGCGAAGAGCAGGACATGCAGTCGATCGTCTATGCCCAAACTCCCACCGGTCTCTTGCGGCAGCCTGTTCCGAACCCGCAACGCGATACCGAGGTCTCCGCGTCCGTTACGCACAAGTTTACGGAGAACCACCTGGCGACGGTGCGCTTCAACTCTCACGGCTCAAGCGAGCAGAACCGCGGCGTGGGAGGACTCATCCTGCCTGAAGCCGGCGTCAATGTTCGCGATCACGAAGACGAACTCTACTATAACGACAGCCTGGTCATCACACCGACCTTGCTCAATCAGTTCCGGGTCGTATTCGGGCGCGATCATGCTCCTACAACCAGTGTGAGTGAAACCCCCGGCGTTGTGGTGAACGGTGCGTTCACGGGAGGCGGCGCGCAAGCCGACAACCTGCACACCGAGAACCACATGAATCTCAATGAGATTGTCACCTGGACTCCCGGCAGGCACGATATTCGCGCGGGAATCAACATTCCTGATATCAGCAGGCGCGGCATGGATGACAACACGAATACCGGGGGAACTTATTATTTCTCGACCTTGCAGGACTATCTGCTGCAGCGCCCTTACTCCTTCATCAGCCAGCAAGGAGATGGTCACATCGTTTTTGTGGAAGTAGTGGCCGGCGGCTTCGTGCAGGATGATTATCGCCTGAAGCCGAACCTTACGCTCTCGATGGGCTTGCGCTACGATTGGCAGAACTATTTCCACGATAACAACAACCTTTCACCGCGGCTGGCGCTGGCATACTCGCCGGGGAAGGGCCGCAAAACGGTGTTGCGCGCTGGCGGCGGCATCTTTTACGACCGCAGCGGCAATGGCCCGATCTTCGACCTCGAACGCTACAACGGCATTCGCCTGAAACAGGTTGTATTGAGCAATCCGGTCGATCCTGTGATCCCTGGCTCGGAAGGGTTGGCCGCCATGCCCGGTACGCTGGTTCGGCTCGACCCAAACATTCGCATTCCGTATCTTGCCCAATTCAGCGCCGCCGCGGAGCGCCAGCTCTTTGCAGGGACCACGCTATCCACGACGTACTGGGCAAGCCGTGGAGTGAGCCTCTTCCGGTCGCGCGATGTGAATGCACCTCCGCCGCCGGATTACCTGACGCGGCCGAATCCCGCGATCGGGGTCTATCGCCAGATCGAATCCTCCGGGCACCTGGAGAGCAATGCACTCGAAATCTCCTTCCGGGGTCACATCACGCGTTACTTTCAAGGCATGATCCAGTACACCCTGGGTAAGATTTACAACGATGTGGCCGGCAATTATTCCGTGAGCACTCGCGGCGGCGGGATCAATGCGTTTCCCGCGAACAACTACGATCTTTCGGGCGAATGGGCGCGGGCGGACTATGATGCTCGTCACCGTCTCAACCTGATGGGCTCCATACACGCGGCAACGTATCTGGATTTCGGCGCCGGCCTGTTCGTTAGTTCCGGCATGCCGTACACGGAAACAACGGGTTTGGACGAGTATCACACCGGGTATGCAAACGCCCGCCCGCCGGGGGTCCCGCGAGATTCCCTGGAAGGCCCCGGCTTCGCCGAACTGGATTTGCGGTGGTCGCACGCGTTCCTGCTCAAGCACAAAAAAGAAGGTCCGCAGTTTACGGTAGGGCTGGATGCTTTCAACGTGACCAACCGGGTTAACTATACGGGCTACGTCGGTGACCTCAGTTCGCCGTTTTTCGGCCAGGCAGTGGCAGCCAAACCGCCAAGGCGCCTGCAGCTCTCCGGGAGATTTGAATTTTGATAGAAAGTAGGAGAACGACAGTATGTATAAGAAAGCAATTGTAGTTTTTAGTTTTGTGTCTGTCGCGCTGGTTGCACAGGAAACGAAGGTTCAGATGAAAGACTTGCCTTCCGCAGTGCAGAAAACCGTTCGGGAGCAGACGCGAAACACGTCCCTTCGTGGACTTGCCAAAGAGGTGGAACCATAGTCGATCCCCTGGTGACGCTCTCGACCCGCAGGACCTTTCCGGTCGCGTCGGCCCGTTGCTGGAGAGCTTTCTGCGCAGGCTTAGGAATCGAATTCAGGTTCGTGCCTTCCTCTACTTCAACCACGGCCCCAGTTGAGTCAATCAAGACGTCGCGCGACTTTCAGTTACGAGGCGGTGATCCAAAAGAACGGCAAGAGACACGAAGTCGCCGTCCATTCCGACGGCAGCCCCGCGAAGGAAGATTAGCAGTCATATACTGGCGAAAGCAGCACGTTGTAGTTCCGTACCGACTCGCCCGAAGGAGGCGCAAGTTTGTGACCGGATCTGTTCTCTCCAAACGTTCGTATTGGAATTCAGTGCGGGCGGCATCGCGCTGCTCTGGTTTACTGGGAGTGTGTCATCGTGCTGTCGGTAACGTTCCTATTCGAAACGTGGTTCTCTTACTCTGACCAACGGAGCATTCCTAGGCGGTTGGCTGGAACAGATGAGCGGCCTCGCTGAAGGCTCTCACCTGGCGATAGTCGGGAATCGTCGCCAGTCCGTTAATGCCCACTGAAGCAGTATGGCGCCGCGCCGCTTTCAAAATGGAGTCTCCGCTGGCAGGTTCACTTCCCCAGTTCGCCGTCTTTCCGGCGTTTCGATCCCTAGCAGCCCGTGGTAATAGTGAGATCACTGCCCCAAAACATGTGACCTCTGGAATGTTCTGAGCGTCTATAGGACATGGCGATGGGAACCCGGCGGAAGCGTGAGCGGCAGCAGGATCTGTGGATCGCGACCAGCGATGTGGTCGAGACACCAGCGAATGCCTTCTACGACCGGCTGAATCAGATTCTGGATGGGCATAAGTTCGATGCCAAGGTGGAGCGGCTGTGCCGCAAGTTCTACAAGAACAGTCCCTATGGCCGGCCCAGTATGGCGCCGGGCGTGTACTTCCGATCTCTTCTGATCGGGTACTTCGAGGGTCTGGATTCGGAGCGCGGGATCGCCTGGCGGACGGCCGACTCGCTGTCTTTGCGGAAGTTCCTGGGCTACGCGCTGGATGAGGCAACCCCAGACCATTCCACGATTTCGCGCACGCGCCGTTCGTACTGGCTGGAGACGCATAAGGCGGTCTTCCGCTGGGTGCTGAAGATCCTGGGTGAAGAGGGATTGGCCAGTGGGCGGACGGTATCGATTGACGCCACAACCCTGGAAGCCAATGCGGCTCTGAAGAGCATCGTGCGGCGAGATAACGGGCAGAGCTACCACGACTACTTGAGAGAGTTGGCGAAGGCGGCGGGGATGGAGAACCCGACCAAGGAACAGCTGGCACGACTGGATCGGAAGCGGAAGAAGAAGGGCTCCAATCAGGAATGGATGAGCCCCAGCGATCCGGATGCGCGGATTACCAAGATGAAGGACGGTCGTACGCATCTGGCGCACAAAGCCGAGCACGCCGTGGATCTGACGACGGGAGCGCTGTTGGCGATAACGCTGCAACCGGCCGACCAAGGAGATACCACCACCATCCACCAGACACTGGAAGTGGCACAGGCCGCAGCACGCGAAGTCAATGCCCGGGGGGTGGAAGAGGTGGTAGCCGATAAGGGCTATCACAGCGGAGCGGTACTGCAGGAATTGCATCGACGGGAAGCCCGGAGTTACATACCCGAACCGGAGCGAGGACGGCGGAAGTGGCAGGGCGAGGGGAAGGCGGAAGAGCAGAAGCGGACGTATGAGAATCGGCGGCGTGTGCGAGCAGAACGCAACAAGCGATTACAGAAACTGCGCAGCGAACTGACCGAGAGGAGCTTCGCGCATCTGTACGAAACCGGCGGCATGAGGCGAGTTCATTTGCGCGGAAGGGACAACATCCTGAAGCGACTGCTGGTCCACGGAGTGGCGTTCAACCTTTCGCTGATCCTGCGGAAGACTCTGGGAGTGGGCAAGCCCAGGCGGTTACAGGGGCTTTGTTTCGAACTCCTTACGCAATTTACGCGCCTGTTTTTGTGGCTCTGGACGAAACTACCGATGGAGGAGAAACAATCAGGACCCTTTGCGTTGCAAAGTAGCCTATGCGACATCGACGCTCCACTCTCGTTCGGCGCAATTCAAGTGACGCGCCCTCATCTCGCCGCCTGAAAAAGACTGACTACTGCCACGGGCTCCTAGCCCCGCCATGATCGTCTACGCCTCCGCATACCTGTGCATCGTTATGTGCATTGCAATCGACCGCTTCGCTCAACGCGGTCTCTGATGAGCAACATCTTGTACGACGGGCGACTCCGGGCGCCCGAGCGTAGCGTGAAGCTTGCCAAACCGCAGACGATTCTATTTTCCGACCACGATGATCGAAAACGAACCGGGCACCATCGGACCCCGGCGTCCGCGTCCATCTCTGGATCTCGCGTCGGCGGAAGGAGCCGGCGGGGGGCCGTATTCTGCGGAGATTAGCAGAATGCGATTCGTCTTCGTGTCCAGCGTCAGGGTCTTGGCACCGATCATGGTCTTGAGATTTTGTTCCACGCTGAAGTTCGTGGGGCTATTTTCCTTGATCACTGTCAAAGTGCCGTCGCGGTTGGAACTGAAGGCTTCCATTGTCGCAGGGTTGAACACCGCCCCATCGGTCCCCTGACCGATCGGCAGCACGTCCAGAATCTTGCCGGTTTCGGAGTTCAGAATTGTCATAGTGGCCGGGTTGTGGCAAGAGGCGAAAAGAATGTGGTTCCGCACGTCGAAGGCCAGCCCTCCGGGACCGCCACACTTACCCGCGACGTCATACTCGCCTGTCTTAGCAAGTGTCTTGGCGTCCACGACCGCAATCTTGTCCTTATCTTCCAGATCCACGTAGATCTTGCCCTTATCGTTCGACACCGCCTCTTCCGGTCCGCCGCCCAAGTCCACAGTGCCTACTACCGTTCCTTGTTTTGGGTCGATTACTGTGGCATTGGGAGGTTGATGGCTGTAGACCCATACACGCTCGTTAAACGGGTCAAAATGGATGCCGTCTGGCCGGCCCTGCACGTCAATGGTCTTGATGACCTTTAGCGTCTTCAGGTCCCACATAGGAATCGGAGCCGTGCTCGCGAAGCCGTGACCGGAATTGTGGTCAACAGCGACTCCGTGCCCCCCCGACTTCGGGATCTCGCCGGCCGGTTCGAGGGTATCCAGGTTGTACACCATGACGCGCGGGTCTTGACCGCTCCGGGGAATATATAACCGGCGGCCGGCTACATCCGCATGCACGTAATCGAAACCTCCATCGCCGCCTACCTTCTCGACCTTGAGAACTCTGTAGGGGCCGATCGGCTGCGCAAACCCGATGACCCCAAAAGTACCGAACATCAATCCGAATACGAAAAGGACTCGTCGCATGGGTGATCTCCTTATGTAGGTCTCCTGCTCCTTGGCATGAGTGGCTAAGGACCTTCAATGATGAAGACAATAACAGTTGAACCTTAAAATTAGCTTAAGATCGATTTCGTGTGATGATTCCCAAAAGATCGATTTGAATGCCATGGCGGCGTCCATGACAAACTCAACGGCTCGAGCCGGAAAATAGTCGCTGTGCTCAAGGCCATTGATGAAATCGCGTTTCAGACGAACCTTCTGGCGCTGAATGCGGCGGTCGAAGCGGCTCGCAGCGGCGAGGCTGGGATGGGATTCGCCGTGGTTGCGGACGAAGTTCGGAATCTCGCTCAGTGGAGCGCGGATGCAGCGAGGGAAACCGGATCGCTACTGGAGGACTCACTCGCCACAGTGCGCGAAAGCTCGGCAAAGCTTGACGACCTGTTGGCCGCGACCAGCGAAAGCGGCCTCCATGCGGCCCGATTGGAAGAGTTGGTGGCGGCGGTGCGGGTCGAAAATCAACACGAATCGCGCGGCATCGAGGAGATCGCGCGCGCAATACCGGTAGTGGAGCAAGTCACGCAACGGGTTGCCTCGGGTGCGGAGGAGAACGCCGCCGCTTCCGAGGAACTGGACCGCGAGGCCGGCAGCCTCGATAGCATCGTCGCCGAACTGGAACTGATTGTCGCCGGCGCAAAATAGCAACGGCCGCGTTGCGGCGGATTGAGAGAAAGGTGCGGGCGCCCTGAGGTTAATTGTGGGGTGGGCGCCCGCGATCGTAACGGGTTTAGGGTGTCGCTGCGTTGCTCTGGAAGCTGCACGCGAAGTATCTTCAGATTAATACGAATGGCTTCCGGTAGTAACTCCCTTCGAGGCGGTATTCAGAGGCAGCGCGACCGGGTATGAGAGAATAGCACTTTCGGACAGGCGCATCGAAAATCAAGCGATGACCCCCTTGCGGACCGCATAAATTATCAACTCGGGCACAGTGTGGAGATTGAGCTTCTCCAGCAGGTTGGCGCGGTGAGTCTCCACCGTGTAGAGGCTCAGGTGCAGGGCCGCGGCGATATCTTTGTTGCTCTTTCCTTCGGCGACCAACTGGAGGACCTCGCGCTCGCGCGAAGTGAGCAGGTCGTAGCTGTCTTCGAGCTCCCGGTCCTGGAGCTGGCGGACATAGTCTTCCACCAGCATACGGCTGACGGTGGGGCTGAAGAACGACTTGCCTTCTGAAACCAGGCGAATGGCATTGAGGAAATCGCTCTCAGGAGATTCTTTGAGGAGATACCCCCGGGCGCCGGCCTTGAGGGCCCGCAGAACGAACGACTCGTCGGCATGCATGCTGAGGATGACGATCGCCACCCCTGTCTGTTTGGCCGTGATCTGACGCGCCGCTTCGATTCCATTGAGGTTCGGCATGGTGATATCAAGCACGGCCACGTCGGGTTTCAGCTTCTCCGCCAGTTCCACGGCCTGGCGGCCATCGCTGGCCTCCCCGACGATTTCAAAGTCTTTCTGTTGTTCGAGGACCAACCGGAGGCCGCGCCGCATCACGGCGTGGTCGTCGGCCAGAATGATTCGAATCACACAACACCTGCTTCTGCCGGTAGGGGCCGGCGGATTTCGACCGGAAACGAAGTGGTAATGACGGTACCGTGTCCCGGGTGCGACCGGATTTCGAACTGCCCGCCCAGGCGGCTCACCCGCTCTGCCATACCGAGCAGCCCGAGGCCCCGGTCCTGGGCCGTATCAAAGCCGACGCCATCATCCTCGACGGTAATCGAGAGCCTGGCGGGCTGGCAGCGGATCACGACCCGCACCTCGGCGGCGCCCGAGTGCTTGACGCAGTTATGCAGCGCCTCCTGCACCACGCGGTAGATACAGGTGCGGTACGAATCCGGCAGGTCGTCGAACATCTCGTCGGCGACCATTCTTACAGGAAGGCCGGTGCGGCGGGAGATCTCCCGAGCCTGCCAACGCAGAGCCGGCACCAGGCCGAGTTCATCGAGCATGGACGGCCGCAGCAGCAGGGCCATGTTCCGAATCTTGGCGACATTCTCTTCCGCGATGTGGTGCACGGATGCGAGGCGCTCGCGCTGAGCGGGATTAAGTGTGGACTCGAGCCGGCCGAGTTCGATGATCATGGCCGACATCGATTGGCCCAAATCGTCGTGCAGTTCGCGGGACAGGCTGCGCCGTTCCTCTTCCTGCGCAGCTTCGAGACGTTCGGACAGGCGGCTCAGATCGTGCTGCGCCTGCTCGATTTGGGCGAAGCGGCTACCGGCTTCCCGTTCGAGATGCCGGACGTGACGGAGCACGGCCACCGCCAGCAGGGCGCCTAACGCCAGAGCCAGGACGGAGATGCTGGTGACCCGGCGGCGAAAGCGCGACTGCAGCGCCATAATGCGCTCCTCCGCCGCGTCCAGGTTGCGCTTGTCGAGGTCGTTGACCTGCTTTACGAGGAGGACCAGTTCATTACGCCGGGGAATGACGGTTCCCTCGAGGTAAGCGGCCTCGGCTTCGTGCATGGCGGTGCGGCTTCGCTGAAGGGCCGGCTCCAGCCCGGTCCAGTACGCGTCCACGTGCTCCTGGAGCGTCCGGATCTCCTGCCACTCGTTTTCGGGAACCAGGGTCCGGTACAGGGCGAGAGTATCTCCGATGCGATTTTTGAGGCGCTGGAGTTCCAGTTTCTCGCCGGTAGCTTGGGTATCGCTGGCCTCGAGGACGTAATCGCGCATCACGGTGGCCGAGCGGTAGAAATCGGCGCGTAACCGGTCGAGAAGGCCGTCGCGCTCGCGCGAGGCCTTTCGTAAGGCATCGCTGGTCGCGGCAACGTTGCGCAGTTGGCTGCCCGAGTCGAATGCCAGGAACCCCATGAGCAGCAGCAGACCCGCAAAGCCTGTCAGGACGCTGCGACTTCGGGAGGATGGCGCCGAAGCTCCGGCGTGAGGTCTCAAGCAGGTGCGTCGATCCACTTTTCTTACCCCGCGGTCTCGGGGCGCGTGCAACCACGGCCGCGACAATCTGATATTTGAACAGTAGAGACGCGTCAGCTTCCATTTTGGGTTACGACGATCTGATAGCCCCATCGAACCATTGCGGACCGTCGAACGGGTAAGTGGCCGTACAAATCTGCGACAGGGCAGTGAGATTCACGCCGGTTCCGGTTTTGCCGGCGTCCGCCGTAAGATAGGAGCATGGCAGCGCGTCGGTCGCGGAAGATCCTGGATGCGGGGGCGCGCGCCCCCGAGTTTCGACTGGAACGGTTGGAGGGCGGAGATCTCGCGCTCTCGGAACTGACGGCGAGCGGGCCGGTGCTGCTGGCGTTCTACAAGATCAGCTGCCCGGTGTGCCAGTTGACTCTTCCCTTCCTCGAACGAATCCACGCCGCGGGACGACTGGCGATCGTCGCGATTTCGCAAAACGACGCTGAGGACACGCGCGAGTTCAACCGGTACTACGGCATTTCGATTCCGACCCTGCTCGATGAAGAAGCAGCCGGCTTTCCGGCGAGCAACGCCTTCGGGATTTCGAGCGTGCCGACGATGTTCCTGGTGGAGCGCGACGGGAGTGTGGCGCAGGTCATCGAAGGCTGGCAGAAGGCGGAGATTGAGCGCTTGGGGGCGCTCGCGGGAGTTCAGCCGTTCCATGCGGAGGATAACGTGCCGCAGTGGAAGGCTGGTTGAGGATCGCGGAACTAGGCTCCCGGGCGGGAGCTGAAAAGCAGAAAGACCTTCAACCCCGGCTGAGCGCCCAGCCAAGAGCCATCAGCCCCAAAGCAAGCCCGGCCTCCGCCCCATAGCGCATCAGGTTGGAGGGGTGGAGCAGCGCGATAGCGGCTGGATCCGTCAGCGCCATTTCGGCTCCGACCTTTCCCAGAATCCCGGCGCCCAGGTACACCGTGGCCGGGTAACGATCCATCACCTCTGCCAGGAGGTTGCTCGAAAGAACCACGAAGGGGATGCTCAGAGCCAATCCGAAAACAATCAGGTAGACGTTGCCCTTCGAAGCGCCGGCGATCGCCAGGATATTATCCGTGGACATCGTGAGATCGGCCAGGGCGATATACCAGATGGCCTGCCAGAAGCGTTTGGGAGAGGGGGCGGCATCGGGCGGGTCGCTGGCATCGCGAAGCACCTTGACCGCGATCCAAATTACCAGAATTCCGCCGGCCAGTTGGAGGTAGGGAATGACCAAAAGCCGGGAGGCCGCTACGGTCAGAGCCACGCGGAGCACTACCGCCGCTCCCGCGCCGCAAGCGAGGCCGATGAGACGTTCGCGGCCGGAAAGCGACTTCACAGCCAGAGCGATGACCAGCGCGTTGTCCCCCGCCAGCAGAAGATCGATGAAGACGATGGAAAAAATGCCTACGAGGAAGTGCACGGCACCCGTCCGATCCAGGCTCTCGCGCGGCGGAAGTAATTTTGTGCCGCGCGCACATCCCTGAGGATCTGCGCTTTCAATTCTTCAGGGCTGTTGAACCGGCGCTCGTCACGGACGCGGCGCAGAAACTCCACACGGATGCGGCGCGGCACTTCGCCCGCCGGCGGCTCGAGCAGGAAGGTTTCGATGGAGAGTTCCTCGCTCGCCCCGAAGGTCGGCCGGTAGCCGATATTGGTTACTGAATTCCACTGGCGGAGGGCGTCGAGGTCGCGCGTCCGGGTGATGTAGACGCCGCGCGCCGGAATGACCTCGGCCGTGGTGGACAGGTTGAGCGTGGGGACGGTCTGTTTGGAACCCACCCCGCGGCCGGTTACCACCCCGCCTTCGAGCGCGTAGGGCCGCAGGAGCAGGCGGGCGGCCAGGCTCACATGCCCCTCCCGAATCAGCGCGCGGATCCCGCTGCTGCTGACCACCCGGCCGCGGCACGAGACCGCGCCCACGATTTCCGTGTCGAACCCGTACCTTCGGCCAAGTTCCCGGAGCACCGCGACGTTGCCGGCCTGGCGGTGGCCGAAGCGAAAATTGTCGCCCACCAGCACGGCGCGCGCGCCCAACCGTTCCACCAGCAGGGTTCGCACGAAGTCTTCCGGAGAAAGCTGCGCCAGCTCCGGAGTGAACGGAAGAATCAGCACCTGCTCGATGCCCTCTTCCCGCATCAGCTCGGCGCGCCGTTCGGGCGTAGTCATCAGCAGCGGCGAACGTTCCGGCGCCACGACCGTGGTGGGGTGTGGATGGAAGGTCAGGACGGAGGGCTTCCAGGCTTGCTCCGCGGCCAGTTCGGCGAGGCGGCGCAGAATCCTCCGGTGGCCGTAGTGCACACCGTCGAAATTGCCGATGGTGAGGGCGCTCGGTCCGAAATCCGCCGGTATTTCCTGAAGGCTGCGATAGATCTTCATGAATTACTGGACGGCCTCCACCGTAATCTCCAGGCCGTCATACGCCAGCCGGATATTCGGCGGCAGCAGGCTTTCCGCCCTCTCGTGACCGAGGTCGTGGCAGATGTGCGTGAAATAAGCGAGCCGCGGCTGGAGTTTCGCCACGGTCTTCGAAGATTCGTCCACCGTAGAGTGCGTGGGATGCGGCTTATAGCGCAGGGCATCGAGAAACAGCACGTCGAGACCCTCCAGCCGCTCCAGGGAGGGCTCGGGGATGCCGCTGTGGTCGGTGAGGTAGGCCGCCCGTCCGAAGCGGAATCCGAGAATCGTCTGCCGCCCGTGCATCACCGGCACCGGTTCGAACTCGACCCCGAACAGGTCGAACGGTCCGCCGATGACGCGCGGCTCGATCTTCGGAACGTTGCTCTCCTTGGTCAATCCGTCGAACACGTAGGGGAAACTGCGCTGGACCGCCGCCATGGTTTCGGACGAGGCATAGATCGGAATCGGTTCCCTTTGCCGGAAATTGAACGGCCGCACGTCGTCGAGCCCCATAATGTGATCGGCATGAGCGTGGGTGTAGACGATGGCATCCAGGCGGCCGAATCCGGCGCGCAGCGCCTGGGCCCGAAAATCGGGCGTCGTGTCGATCAGGACGTTGTGCCCCTCGTAGGTCACCAGGATCGAAGGCCGCAGGCGATTATCGCGCGGATCGGTCGAGGTGCATACGGCGCAGTGGCAACCGATGGTGGGAACGCCGACACTGGTACCCGAGCCGAGCACCGTGATCTTCAACGGGGGTGCCGGCATTCAGGCTTTCTGGCGCGCCGCCTCGCCGGCTTCCTCGGAGGCCTGGACGAAGCGGAAACGCAGCTCCGTCAACGAGTTTTCGAGGTAACGCTGTTCGTCGAGCGTGAGATTGCCTTTGGTTTTCTCCAGCAGAACGGACATCAGGTCGATGGTATGGCGGGCCATGGTAAGGTCAGGTTCCGGTTTTTCGTCTTCCTCTCCGAAATGCATCAGCCCGAGCTGCATTTCGGCCTGCGCCCGCAGCGAAAGCACGATAAACGTGAAAGAGGGCGGCGGCAGCGGAACCTGGTAATCGCGCTGCCCGGATTCGCTTTTGTCAACGTCGCTCATGAACTACCATTTTACAACCCGGGCCGGGCTTCGTGCCCGCAGCCTCGAGATCGGCCGGCAGTGCTTCGGGAGAACGGGGATTCGCGGCCGGCTACGGCTGAGCCTCGATCACGTATTCTTCGTAAGCCGGCCCGGCGATCACGATGCGGCCGGGAAAGACGGCGAGGCGGTTCACGGCAGGCATGAATTGCTCGGGCCGGGAAAAATAAGCCAGCACTTCGGACTCCGGAATCGTGCCGCTCACGCCGGCTTTGCGCCCGGTCCACTTGCGCTCGACCCTCAATCCCCGGGCGGCCAGAAACTCGAGTACGCACCCCGCGGCCGCGAGGCCTGCGTCGGGGTCCATGGCTCCGAGGCCCAGCCATTCCGTGATCAGCCGGTAGGTGAAGCCCCACAAAGGAGCGCCGGTGAGGTCGATTGACGGGAACAGTACTTCGGGGGCGACACCGGGCACCGGGCGCAGGCAATGCCGCGCCGGGTCGGTCAACAGGCTCATAGGAACCCATTCCGCACGGGCGGTTTCGCGCGGATCTGGAATAGCGGGCATTTGATAGTCGATCCGGAACACGAAGGGCGCCACCATCAGAAATGGGCCGACCCTTCGGCGAGCGGTGGTCAGGGGCAGCGGCATCTGCATCTGGTCGCGCCGGAGGCGAATGCCGCACTCCTCTTCCAACTCGCGCAGGGCGGTGTTCAGCAGGTCGAGATCGACTGGGTCGCGCCGGCCTCCCGGAAACGACCAGTGGCCCGACCAGGAATCTCCTTCGCGCTCCGCGCGCCTCATCAGCAGGACCGATTCTTCAGGCCGGGAAGCCTGTACGATGGCTACCGCCGCCTCCGGTTCGCCCATCCGCTTACCAAGGGCCGCGGAAGCGCGCCGCGAATCGCACGCAGTTTGAGATTGCCACGGTCCGACCGTGGCCGGCGTGATTCAGGCCGCAGTACACTAGGCGATGCCCGCTTTACGGGGGTTGGTCCGGCGCTCGGCCGAGGCCGGCTTGCGACGGGTACGGCCCTTCCCGATTCCGTATTCCACGATCTTCCGCTGGAGGGTGTTCCGGTGTATACCCAACGCTTTACTGGCAGAGCACTGGTTTCCTCCGCTCTTTTCCAGGGCAAGCTGGATCATGCTCTTTTCCAGAATCTCCACGGCCTCCTGCAGGAAGATATTCGCTTCGAGAAGCCTGCCCACCAGCCCGTCAAATTTTTCCTTCATCACTTGCCTTTCCGGCGGGCAGCTTGTGAATCCCCTGCTCCACCGCCTTGCTCCAAGCGGATTTGACCTGCCCGTAGGTCCTCCGAAAGCCTTCTTTTAACTCGTGCGGGGCAACGCCCACCACCACCCGCGCCGCGTCCACGACGTACGGCGCCATGCGGGAGTGCACCACCGAGGCAGGTGGTTGTTCTCCCGATTGAAAAGCCATGATACCCATGATCAGCGCCACGGCGATGAGAGTTCCGCGAACCAGTCCGAAGCCCGCGCCCAAGGCGTGGTCGACGAACGAAAGGCCCGTGACGCGAAGGAACTTTCCCAACGCGAAGCTCACCAGGCTGCCAAGCACCACGACACTGCAGAATACGATAAAGAAACCGGCGAAGTTCGCCAACCCCCGGGAACTGAGATACGGCGCTACCAGGGCGGAGGCGGAGCCGTAGAACCAGATGCCCAACAGCAGCGCCAGAATCACGGAAACCAGTCCGATCACCTCGCGGGAAAGACCCTTCCGGAAACTGGTTACCACCGATACCGCCAGGATGAAAAGGAGGACGATATCGAGCCAGTTCATAGCTCGCGCCCGGTCAGAGCGCGAAACGCCTGGCGGTATTTCTCGCCCGTTCTGGCGGCCACTTCGGTTGGCAGACCCGGCGCCGGAGGCTGCTTGTTCCAATGGATCGATTCCAGGTAATCGCGCACGTACTGCTTATCGAAAGAGAACTGCGGACCGCCTGCCCGGTAGGTCTCGGCGGGCCAGAAGCGCGAGGAATCGGGCGTGAGCACTTCATCGCCGAGCACCAGTTGCTCTCCTACGAATCCGAACTCGAACTTGGTATCGGCGATGATAATGCCCCTGGTCTCGGCGTATTTCGCGGCGCGGCTGTAAATCTCGAGGGTGAGATCGCGCAGGCGCTTCGCGAGATCGCCGCCGACCAGCGATACCACCCGCTCGAACGGTACGTTTTCGTCGTGCCCGCTCTGCGCCTTGGTAGAGGGAGTAAAGATGGGCTCGGGAAGCTTGTCGCTTTCGCGGAGCCCCGAGGGAAGCGGGATGCCGCAGACCGTACTATGCTGTTGGTACTCTTTCCAGCCGGAGCCGGAGAGATAGCCGCGCGCCACGCATTCGATTTCGACCATGTTGGCGCGCTTCACGAGCATCGAGCGGCCTTCGATCTGATTGGCGTATCGCGGCAGGGGCTGAGGATAGTCGTCGATCCGCGCGGTGAGGAAATGGGTCGGCGTCACATCTCGCAGAAAGTCGAACCAGAAAATGGAAAGTTCGGTGAGCACCCTGCCCTTATCCGGAATCCCGGTGGCCAGGATGTAATCGAAAGCGGAAATGCGATCGGTAGCGACGATCAGCAGTTTGCCGTCGATGCTATACACATCGCGGACCTTGCCGCGACCATGGCGTTCGACGTCCGGCAGGTTGGTTTCGAGGATGACTGGATGGTTGGTGGCGTTCACGTTGCCTTCAGATGTCAATCGGGGGAGTAAATCAAAATGATAACCCGCCCAGCGGGATTGTCAATGCTGTCGAATCGAATATGTCGATTTCGAGCGCTGTCGTATGCCGCACCTCCGGTTGCCGCGATATTGCATTTCACCGCAACTTCGAGGTGGCTGCGAGCTTTGGCCCACTTTCCGCGGTGGAAGAGAGGGGAATCCTGGAAGGCGGCGAAGTTGTCAGTAGAATGAGGTATGACGGATGCGGAGCTGCTGGCTCACATAACCCGCCTGCCGCACGCCAGGGCCAATTTCAAACAGCTCGTTCGCGAACTGGGCGCTCGCGGCGCCAATCGCCCGGAACTCGAGGCCGCTTTGGCGCACCTCGCGGCACGCGGCGACCTGATCGAGTTGCGCTCCGGGCAGTACGTCCTGACCGCCCGCAGCCGTGAATACGCAATCGGCCGGCTCAACATGCACCGGGATGGGTACGGTTTCGTGATCCCCGAGCGGCCTGTCGCGGGGCTAACCGGCGACATTTTTATACCGCCGGATTCCGCTGAGAAGGCGATGCACGGCGACCGGGTGCTGGCCAGAATCGCGCGGATCGAACCCGGTGGCCGCGCCGATGGCGAAATCGTCAAGGTCCTCAGGCGCGCCAACCCGACGGTGGTGGGCGAGTTCCGCATTGGCCGGCGGGGGCGATACGTGGTTCCCCACGACGATCGAATCCAGCAGTGGATTGAGATTCCGGAGGGCATGGAGATCCCGCCGAAGGAGCAGTCGCTCGACCGCATCGGCGTGACCGCGCCCCCAATCTCCTCGGCTGAGGAACTCGACGGCATGGTGGTCAATGTCGAGCTTCTCGAATACCCCGAAAAGGGCGAGGGGCCGGTCGGGCGGGTCATCGAGATCCTGGGCAGCCCCGACGATTTCGGAGTCGACGTGGAGATCGTCATCCGCAAGCACCACCTGCCGCACCGGTTCCCGCCGGAGGTGGTGGAACAGGCGCAATCCGTGCCGCTGATCATCAGCGCGAAAGAGTTGGAAGGCCGCCGCGACTTTCGCTCCATGGAGATTGTGACCATCGACGGCGAAACAGCGCGCGACTTCGACGACGCCGTGTGGGTGGACCGCGGACTCAACGGCAATTACCTGCTGCACGTCCATATCGCGGACGTCAGCCATTACGTGCGGCCCGGCACCCCGATCGACGCGGAAGCCCGGTTGCGCGGCACCAGCGTCTATTTTCCGGACCGCGCGGTTCCGATGTTGCCGTTCGAGCTATCCACCAACATCTGCTCCCTGAACCCGCACGTGGACCGCCTGGTGCTCTCGGCCTTGATGGAAATCGACCATCAGGGCGAGATAGTGAACCAGGATTTCACGGCCGGCGTGATCCGCAGCACGGAGCGCATGACCTACACCGATGTCTATCTCCTGCTCGAAGGCGACGAGGGGCTGCGCGAACGCTACAAACCGCTGGTGGCGCGGTTCGAGCTGATGCGGGAACTCGCCGAAGTGCTGAATCGCAAGCGCGTGCGCCGGGGGTCGATCGATTTCGATCTTCCGGAGCCGCTCATCGAGTTCGATCAGTTCGGGGCCATGACCGGCGTGACGCGGGCGCCGAGAAACATCGCGCACAGCATCATCGAAGAGTTCATGCTGGCCGCCAACGAAGCGGTGGCATCGCACCTCGAAAGCGTTCTCCAAGCTTCCATTTACCGCATCCACGAAAAGCCTGACCCCAAGCGCGTGATGGAGTTCGAAGAGGTCGCCGCCCATTTCGGCGTCTCGCTGGGCATCGGGGCGGTGGCGGCCAGGAAGTTCGGATACACCGACAAGCGCCGCGACGGTTCGAAGAAGCGCCGCGAGATCGTGCTGGCCGAATCCGCCGCGAACCTGACTTCGCGTCACTACCAGCGGCTGGTATCGAAAATCGAAGGCAAGCCCGAGGAGCGCATCCTGAGTTACCTGATGCTGCGTTCGCTGAAGCAGGCGCGCTACAGCACGGAGAATGTGGGCCATTTCGCTCTGGCCGCCGATACGTACACGCATTTCACGTCGCCGATCCGCCGGTATCCCGACCTGGTCATCCACCGGCTGCTCCGGGCCGTTCTCGCCGGGCAAGCCGAACACGCGCCGGGAGAAACCGAGTTGAGCGGGATCGCCGAGGAATCATCGCAGTCGGAGCGGCGCGCGGCCGATGCCGAGCGCGAACTGGTGGAGTGGAAGAAGGTCCGGTTCATGGCCGAGCGGGTCGGCCAGGAATTCGACGCGCTAGTGATCAGCGTAACGAAATACGGGTTGTTCGTGGAACTTACCGAACTCTTCGTCGAAGGCCTCATCCCGATCGACACCTTGCCGGGAGATCAGTACACGTACCAGGAGAGCGTTCACAAGATCGTGGGCAAGCGCACGCGGCGCGAATTCGCGATCGGAGATCGCATACGCGTGTTCCTGGATCGCATCGATGCCAACGAGCGCAAGCTGCAGTTCGCTTTGGTTGAAGATGCTCCGAAACGCTCCGGAGGGCGCACCCGCCGGCGGGTTTCTCCGAGGTGACGGGGGAGGGGTAAGAAGTGCAACGAAGCGACGAAGTCTGGAAGAAATCTCCTCTGACGGCGACGTATCTGGAGGGTGTGCGGGGCGCGATTCCGCTGGCTCAGGAACAAATCGACGTCATGCTCCGGCTGGTGGAGGCGTGCGGCCGCCCGGTCCGGCGCGTTCTGGATCTCGGGTGCGGCGACGGCGTCCTGGCGGGCGCCATTCTCGACCGCTTTCCTGGCGCGCATGCCGTGCTGGCAGACTTCTCCGAGCCAATGCTCGACGCCGCGAAGAAGCGTTTCCGGGGCCGCGACGGATCGGTGCATTTCGCCGCCGCGGACTATAGCGACGCCGGCTGGCTGGCCTTGGCGCAACCACTCGGTCCGTTCGACGCCGTGGTTTCCGGCTTCTCAATTCACCATCAGCCGGACGTCCGCAAGCAAGAAGTATACGCGGAAATCTTTCGCCTGCTCGAACCCGGAGGCATTTTCCTCAACGTGGAGCACGTCTCGTCCCCTTCCGATTGGATAAGTTCGGTGAACGACGAGTTATTCATCGATTGTCTCCACCGCCTCCACGCGGACAAGAGCCGCGACGACGTGGCGCTCAAATACTATCACCGCCCTGACAAATCGGCCAACATTCTGGCGCCCCTGGAACTTCAATGCGAATGGCTGCGCGAAATCGGCTTTCGCGATGTGGATTGCTACCTCAAGGTTTTCGAGCTGGCGGTCTTCGGCGGCCGTAAGCCGTAATCCGCCGCATCAAAGCAGATTGCCTTCGGAGTCGTATGGCAGTTCGCGCGGGCCTTCCTCCACGGCAATGGCGGGGTCCTTCCGAACTTCTTCGAGAAGCGCCTCGGAGACCCACATTTCCGCCAGCTCAGCGGTGTTGCGAATGCGGCACACGCGCGCGCGCGTTCCCCCGAGAGCGGAATACATCGCGACTTCGATCGCTTCGCGGTCGGTTTCGAGGCCCAGGGGAAACGGGCCCTCGCGGCTGGTGCTATCCGGCTCGGTGGCAGTTAGTAAGTTCACGTAAGTGACCGCCGGGTCGTAGGCATCGAGAAAGCGCCGGGTAGTGAAATCGGCCAGGCCGATGCCGAGTCCGTTGCCGAGAGAGGGCTTAGTGAGCGATAGCGCGGCGATCCGTTTAATCTCGGGCTTGTTCGGCCCCTTGCCGGTGGCGCGGTAATGGCCGATCACGTTGAGGTCCATGCCGCTGCCGGAAATCGTCTTGCCGATCTCGTCGACGATCAGGAGGTCCAGCGTATCGAACGGCAGTTTGGCCACGTGCGGCTTGGCGACCTCCAGAAGACGTTCGTCGGCTTCGAGAAATGCGTCATACCTGGGCGCCACTACTTCGATGACCATCGGCTGGCGGTACCCGTTTTCCACCACCGCCACGCCGAACAGGACGTTGGCCTGGGCAAGAACTACCTGCGGCACCTGCCGCACCGAATCCCACAAGCCGTGGCTGTGCGCCTGTTCGGCGCCCTTCTGCTTGCCGAGCCCTATGGTGGTCATCTTGAGCAGGCCGGACGCCAGTTTCTCTGCGGATTCAGGATGGGTCTTGGTGCGGCCCAGGACGATGATTCCGGATGCCTCGGCGGCGAAGCGGTCGAGATGAGCCATGGCGTTATTTTTAGCCTGGCCGAGCGCGAAGGTTTCCATGGTGGCGCGCACGGGCGCCCCCACGGACTCACCGGTAATTCCGAGCAGCCGCAGAATCTCGGCCTGCCCTTCGGGGACGGAGCCTCCGTGGCTGCCCATGGCGGGGATGATGAATGGCTCCCCGCCGGCCTGCTTGACGGCATCCACGATGCCGGCGAGCAGTTCGATCATCCCGCCAAGCCCGCGGCTGCCGGCGGTAATGGCGATGCGCGCACCGGGGCTGACCTTCTGACGCAGTCCCAGGTCGAGCAGTTGCTGGCGCACCTCGAGCCGCGGGTTGGCCAGGTGCTGGTCGGGAAGAGCGCGCCGGATGCGCGCCATGGGCGGCGCGGGACGCCGGGGAAACTCCATGTGATGTGTCACTGCACCAGTTCCTCTGCGCAATTCTGAAAGGGGGTGAGCAGTTCCGCTCCGGTCTCGGTGACCTCCACCATGTCGCAATGGCGCAAACCGCCGAAGCCTTCGAAGTAGAGGGCCGGCTCAACATTGAACACCATGCCCGATTCCAGACAATCCGGAGAATCGGAGTCGAGGCGGGGCAGCGCGGTGTGATCCATGGCGGCGAAGCCCACCCCGTGGCCGGTGCCGTGCTTAAAGGCGGAGGCGACGCCGTGGGAGCGCATGACGTCGCGCGCGGCGGCATCGACCTCCGCGGCCCGAACTCCCGGCGCGATCTTTTCCAGGGCCGCGCGCCGGGCCTCGAAGACAAAGTCGTACATGCGCCTCTGGCGGTCGCTTGCGGGCTCCATGCAGTAGGTGCGGGTGATATCGGTCCAGTATCCGTCGGCGTGCGAGTTGCAGTGCACCAGCACCAAGTCTGCGACTTCGATCTCGCGGGCCCGCGAACGGGCATACGCGCCCCATGCCTTGGCGGAATTCGCCCCGGACATGCAGGCAACCTCACCGCCGGCGCGCTGGATTCCTTCAAAGCCGGTGCCGACGGTGGAAAGCCGGGTTTGAAAGGGCGCGGCCGCTTCGGTCTCCTTCATGCCGGGCGCCAGCGCATGCTTACCGTGCTCGAACGCGATTCCGGCGATGCGGCACGCGCGGCGGATGCGGTCGAGTTCGATGGGGGTCAGGACCGCCTTCATGCGCATCAGCAGTTCATCGGCCGGCGAAAGCCGGGCCCCCTCCAGGACCTCGAAAATGGTCTCGCGATAGAGGTGCATGGAGATGTACGAAGCGGGTTCGCAACACTCGCAGCAGCCGAAACCCACGGTCTTGCCAGTCAGGTGGAAGCTTTCGGAGAGATGGTGGCGCACTTCAACAGGATCCGCGGATTTCATCGTCACCAGGCGGTCGGCGCTCGACCCCGCAAGTTCCTGCTCGTCTTCGGGCACCAGCAGCAACACCTCGCAGTCGCGCGTTACCACGGCTACCGAAGTTCCCACCACCGGAAAATATCCGGTGAGCAGCAGCACGTCGGCGGGCAGAGTACAGACCAGTGCATCGAGGCCCGCCTCCTTCATCCCGACCTGGAGCCGGTCAATGCGTTCCGCATCCCGAGCCATGTTTTGGACGCTCCCCGGTCCTATTCAGTGGCGTGCAGGGGGAATGCCAAACAGGGGGCTGCGCCAGCCAATAGAGCGGTTTAGTGTGCGGTTAAGGACAACTGAATTCTGTCGCGATACTCGCGCGCTTTTTCGAGAATCGCGGCGGAGTCGAGTGTTAGAATCTTCGCATCCCGCACGACCGGCCTGCCGTTCACCATGACGTCGCGAACGTCTTCGGCCTTGAGCGCGTATACGATCTGCGAGACGGGATTATAGAGAGGCACGGCATTCGGCCGATCGAGCCGGATGGTGATGAGGTCGGCCCGCTTTCCCGCTTCGAGAGAGCCGATTTCCTTTTCCATCCCCAGCGCGCGGGCGCCGCCGATGGTAGCCATATCCAGCACCTGGGCGGCAGGCAGAGCCTGCGGGTCAAGCGTCGTCACCTTTTGCAGCTTGGCTGCCAGATCCATTTCTTCGAACAGGTTGAAATCGTTGTTGCTGGCGGGGCCATCGGGACCAAGTCCGACGGGGATGCCGAGCGCGAGCATCTTCACCACCGGAGCCACGCCGCTGGCCAGTTTCATGTTGCTCGATGGGCAGTGCGCCACGCCCACGCCGCGCTCTTTAAGGATGCGCATATCGGCGTCATCGACCCAGACGCAATGCGCGGCCACGGTGCGGCCGGAAAAAACGCCCAGCGAATCGAGGACCTGGGTGGCGGTCATGTGGCGCGCGGCGAGCGCATCTTCATTTTCCTTCTTCGTCTCCGCCAGGTGGATCAGCAACGGGGCGTGAAACCGGTTGGCCAGCGCGCGCGCGGCCCGCAGGCTGTCGTCGGAATTGGTGTAGAGTGCGTGCGGCGCCACGGCCGCGACCACCAGCGGGTCGTTCCGGAAGCGCTCCAGGTAACGCTCGGTGAAAGCCAGGGAGTCGGCCGGCGTTTTGGCATCGGCCACCGGGAATCTGATGATGGTCTCCCCCAGGACACCGCGCATGCCGGCTTCCTTGGCGACCTCCGCCACGACATCCTCGAAATAGTACATGTCGGTGAACGTAGTGGTGCCCCCGAGCAGCATTTCGAGACAGCCCAGGCGCGTGCCCCAACGCACGAACTCCGGTGAAACATTCTTCGCTTCGGCCGGGAAGATGTACTTTTCCAGCCAGTCCTGGAGCTTCTGGTCGTCGGCGATCCCGCGAAACAGCGACATGGCCGCGTGGGTGTGGGTATTGATCAGGCCGGGGGCGAGGATCGCATCGGGACGGTCGAGGCGCTGCGCCGCCTGGTAGCGGGCGTCAATCGCGGCCTTCGTGCCGACGGCCAGGATCCGGTCGCCGCGAATGGCCACCGCGCCGTTTTCGATCACGCGGTGCTGCGGGTTCTCGGTAATGACATACCGGGCGCTCCAGATCCAGTCGGCCGGTTCAGCCAGGAGAGCGGAGACGAAGAGAAGAACGAGGCTACAGAGACGAAACATCGAAGGGATTCGGGAAGAGGTCTTTCAGTTGATAGGTTTCGGTTTTGCCGCGCGGATTCAGCAGGACGATCTGGATATCGCCGCAGAATTCCCAAAGGATCTGGCGGCAGGCGCCGCACGGCGGCGTAAGCTGCTCGGTATCGGCGGCGATGGCCACGCGGCGGAATTTGCGGATGCCCTCGGAGATGGCCTTGAACACCGCCACCCGCTCGGCGCACAGGGTCAAGCCGTAGGTGGCGTTCTCGACGTTGCAGCCGGTGTGAATGCGCCCGTCGCTATCTTCAAGCGCGGCTCCGACCTGGAATCTCGAGAACGGAGCGACGGCGTTCCGGCGCACCGCCAACGCGGCCGAGAGCAGTGGATCGGTCATGGCTGGCTACCCGCTACCTCACGGTCGCGGCTCTGCGAATGCAGCCGCGGCAGCAGGACTTTGAGATACCGCACCAGGGTATGGTGCACCATGGCGCCGGTTTCGAGAACTTCCTCGTGATGGATCTTCTGCGGCAGGATGCCGGCGGCCATATTGGTCACGCAGGAGATGCCCAGAACCTTGATCCCCATATGATTCGCTACGATCACCTCGGGAACGGTAGACATCCCCACGACATCGGCGCCGATGGTGCGGAGGAACCGGATCTCGGCGGGCGTCTCGTAGGAAGGCCCGAGCATGGCCGCATAGACGCCCTCGTTCAGTGGTATGGAAAGCTCGGCCGCGACCTGTTTCGCGATCTCGCGGAAGCACCGGGAGTAGGCTTCGGACATGTCGGGGAAGCGCGGGCCCAGGTGGTCATCGTTGGGGCCTGCCAGCGGATTCGACCCCTGCAGGTTGATGTGGTCGGAGATCAGCACCAGGCCGCCGCGCTCGAGCTTGAGATTAATACCGCCGGCGGCATTCGTGAAGACCATGGATTTCACGCCCAGCAGCCCCAGCACGCGCACGCCATAGGTGGCTTGCGCCGGCGTGTTGCCTTCATAGAGATGCGCGCGGCCGGACATGATAGCCACGGCCAGGTCCCCCAACTTGCCGAGAATCAGTTTTCCCGCGTGCCCGACGGCGGTCGATACCGGCCAGCCGGGAATGTCCGTGTAGGGGAGCTCGACGCGGCCGCTCAACTCTTCGGCGAAGGCGCCCAATCCGCTGCCGAGGACCACGCCGATTGCCGGCCGCAGTTCCGTGCGACTTTCGATGTACTGTTTGGCTTCGTTCATCGCACCAGCATTCCGGCGATGCAGGCCGACATAAAGTTGGCCATGGTGCCCGCCGCCACCGCTCGCAAACCAAGCCGGGCCAAGTCGGATTTGCGGTTGGGCGCCAGGGCGCCGATGCCGCCGATCTGAATGGCGATGGAGCTGAAGTTGGCGAACCCGCACAGGGCGTAGGTGGCGATTGTGAACGACCGCGGATCGAGCGTTGCTTTCATCGGTCCGAGCTTCAGGAACGCCACGAATTCGTTCAGCACCAGCCGTGTCCCGAGGAGGTCGCCGATGGTCGAGGCATCTTTCCACGGCACCCCCAGGAGCCACGCGATGGGTGCGAACACGATCCCGAAAATCTTCTCCAGGGACGAAGGCAGCCACCCCATGTGGGGCAACCCGTGGACCCCGCCGAGAATCCCGTTAACCATCGCGATCAGCGCCAGGAAAGCGATCAGCATCCCGGCGATGTTCAGGGCCAGGTGCAAGCCGTCGCCCGCGCCCTGCGCCGCCGCATCGATGACGTTGACCGCGGTCTTTTCGATTTTGACGTCGACCCTCCCCGCCGTCACGGGCTTGCCGGTCTCGGGAATGAAGATCTTCGACAGCATGATGGTGGCCGGCGCGGTCATGATAACGGCGGTCAGCAGGTGTTCGATGCGCACGCCCGCGATCTTGACGTAGGCCGCCATGACCGACCCGGAAACGTGCGCCATGCCGCTGGCCATGATGGTGAACAGCTCGGATTCTGTGAGGCTTGAAAGGTACGGCCGGATGGTCAGCGGCGCTTCCGTCTGGCCCATGAAAATGCTGGCCGCCACGTTGAGCGATTCGGCGCCGCTCACGCCCATCACCTTCTGCATCCCGATCGCCATGCCGCGCACGATCCATTGCATGACGCCCAGGTAGTAAAGGATAGCGAAGAACGACGCAATGAAGATTACGATGGGCAGCACCTGGAAGGCGAAGATCACGCCGTAAGGGCCGGTGCCGCGGCCCAACTGGTCGCCGAAGACGAACGCGGCGCCCGCCTCGGTGTAGGAGAGCATGGCGTTCACACCGGCGCCGATCGCCTGGAAAATCTTTCCGAAATCCGTCTTGAGAACGAGGATGGCGAAAGCGAACTGAAGACCGAGGCCCCAGGCGATGATGCGCAGCTTGATCGCGCGCTTGTGACTCGAGAAGAGCCAGGCTGCACCCAAAATGACCAGTAGCCCCAGCAGCCCGGTGAACCGGCCCATTAAACCCCTACCACTTCCAGAATCAGGCTTCGCTCTTCGGGCTTCTGCGAGGAGATGCGGAAGGCGTCTTCGACCATCTCGGCGGCCTCTTCGACACGTTCTTCCTTGGTGTAGTAAACGCGGCACAGCACCGAACCGGCGTCGACTTTCTCGCCCACCTTCACTTCGAGGATGATTCCAACCGCGGGATCGATCGAATCGTCCTTCTTGTCGCGGCCAGCGCCGATCATGTTGGAGGCGAACCCGATATCACCGGCATCGATGGAGGTGACGTAGCCCGACCGCGGCGAGGCAATCTCACGCATCCCGGTGGCATTGGGCAGCAACTCGAACTTATCGAGCGCCTGCGCGTTTCCACCCTGCGCCGCCACCACCTGTTTGAGTTTCCTGTAGCCCGAGCCATCCACCAGGTGCCGTTCGGCGATGCGGCGCGCATCTTCGAGGGTGGCAGCCTTCTTGCCCAGGTGGATCATGTGGGCCGCGAGTTCGAGCGAGAGCTTCGTGAGATCGTCGGGACCGGCGTTCTGCAGGGTTTGCGATGCCTCCATGATCTCGAGCGCGTTGCCGATGGCGTAGCCCAGAGGCTGGTTCATATCGGTAATCAGCGCGCGGACTTTCTTATCCATGCGGCGGCCGATCGCCACCATGGTTTGCGCCAGCCGGCGAGCATCCACCTGCTTTTTCATGAACGCGCCGTTGCCGACCTTGACATCCAGGATCAGCGCATCGACGCCCTCGGCCAGCTTCTTGGACATGATCGAAGACGAGATCAGCGGGAGCGATTCCACGGTGGCGGTGACATCCCGCAACGCGTAGAGTTTGCGGTCCGCCGGGGCAAGGCGTTCGCTCTGGCCGATGAAGCAGAGCCCGATCTCGGCGAGTTGCTTGCGAAAATCGTCGGCGCTGAGATCCGTGCGAAACCCGGGGATGGCTTCCAGTTTGTCGAGCGTGCCACCGGTATGCCCCAGCGAACGGCCCGAGATCATCGGCACGACCACACCCGCAGCGGCGGCCAGCGGCGCGGCGATGAAGCTGGTCTTGTCGCCAACACCACCCGTCGAGTGCTTGTCCACTTTGACGCCGGGGATCGAAGATAGATCCACCGTGTCGCCGGAACGCAGCATGAATTCAGTGAGCCGCCCCACTTCGCGGTCTGTCATCCCCGAAAAGTAGACGGCCATCAGAAAGGCCGACATCTGGTAGTCCGGGATTTCGCCTCGCGTGTATCCTTCAACCAGAAACTCGATCTCTTCTGGAGCGAGTTCTTCACCGTCGCGTTTCCGCTGGATCAAGTCAACTGTGCGCATTATGAGAAGCTTACTGTAGCACCCCAAGAGGTTGAAAGTAAAGGGGATCTTTGGGTACTAGAGTTAGAAGGGAAGCCGGGCCGTGATTTGCGATCCACAGCCCGGCGGAAAGCCGGGTTACGGCAACCCCCCCCGGTTGGGTGATTACCGAAGGGCTGTGCGCCTGATTATCAATCCGGAGGTTGTCCAGGCTTCCCCTGAAAGGCTGGCCGAAGTACCGAAACGTAAGCATGGGGCCAAAGACGATGCTGTTACGATAGAGTCGATGACCCCCAACCAACCGGGCCAAATGCCCCCCAAGCTGCCCATCCCCGGCGTGAAGAACCTGATCGCGATCGGCTCCGGGAAAGGCGGCGTCGGCAAGACCACTGTCTCGGTCAACCTGGCCGTCGGACTCGCTTCGCTCGGCTACCGTACCGGGCTTATGGATGCCGATGTGTACGGCCCGAACGTACCCCTCATGATGGGAATTAACCGCACGCCGATGGCATACGGCGAGCGGATCCAGCCGCTCGATCAGTTCGGCGTGAAGCTCATGTCCATGGGCTTTCTGAACCCGGGAGACAAGCCGCTGGTATGGCGGGGGCCGATGCTCCACAGCGTGATCCAGCAGTTCTTGCGCGGGGTGGATTGGGGAGAGCTCGATTACCTGGTGATCGATCTTCCGCCGGGCACCGGCGACGTGCAGCTTTCGCTCATCCAAACGGCGCCGATTACCGGGGCGATCATAGTGACGACCCCTTCCGACGTGTCGCTCGAAGACGCGCGGAAGGCGATCCACATGTTCCACCAGGTGCGTGTGCCGGTGCTGGGGATCGTGGAGAACATGAGCTTCCTCACCTGCCCGCACTGCCAGGAACGGATTGACGTCTTCAGCTACGGCGGCGGGCGGCGCACGGCCGAGGAGATGGACGTCCATTTCCTGGCGGAGCTGCCTCTCGACCCGCAGGTGCGAATCGGAGGCGATTCGGGGAAACCGATCGTGCTGCGCAAGGGAGAGGGCGAGCCGTTTCTCGAGCTGGCGCGGAAGACCATCGCGCGCAGCGAGGAGACGTCCAAACAGGAAGGGCCGAAGATCGAAATCGGCGAGTAAGCCCGGGTGCGGCAGCACTGGCGCCCCCTGTTAGAATGAGGCGATGGCGGATAACCCCACCGAAGCCAAGCCTCTCGAAACCTTCGAATCCTGCCTGGACGAACTCGAAACCGTCGTCAAGGAACTGGAGGCGGGCGATCTTACACTGGAGCGTTCTCTCGAACTGTTCGAGCGCGGCATGCACCTCAGCGAGACTTGCCGCAAGCAGCTCGAACAGGCGGAGACCCGTGTCGAGATCCTGGTCCGCAAAGAAGGGAAGCTTACGGCCGAACCATTCCGCCCGGAAAAATCCTGATCGAATGAACCTGCGCGACTATCTCGCCCGGCAACAGAAACTGGTGGATTCGGAACTCGACCGCCTGGTTCCCCCGGAAACGACGTCCCCGGAGACGATTCACCGCGCCATGCGCTACAGCCTGTTTGCGGGCGGAAAGCGCATCCGGCCGATCCTGTGCATCGAAGCGGCCAACACCGTTTCGGACTCGCCCGGTGGAGTGGTGGCGTGCGCCTGTTCGCTCGAGCTGATTCATACGTATTCGTTGATTCACGACGACCTGCCGGCGCTCGACAACGACGATTACCGCCGCGGGAAGCTCACCAACCACAAGGTTTTCGGCGACGCCATGGCGATCCTGGCCGGCGACGCGCTGCTCACCCTGGCGTTCGAGGTGCTCGCCACGCTGCCGGCGGCGGCCGGCCGAAGGGCACGCCTGGTCGCCGAGCTGGCGTCCGCATCGGGCACGGTCGGCGGCATGATCGGCGGCCAGGTGGCGGATCTCGAAGGCGAAGGCCAGCCGCCCAACGCGCAGTTGCTCGAAACCATCCATCGCGCCAAGACCGGCGCCCTGCTTCGGGCCAGCCTGCGGCTCGGCGCGATCTATGCCGGCGCGGGCGAGTCGCAATACGAAGCGCTTTCCTGCTACGGAGAGCACGTCGGCCTGGCATTCCAGATCGTGGACGACATCCTGGATGTGGAAGAGTCGTCGGAAGCTCTGGGCAAAACGGCCGGCAAGGATGCGCAGCAGCAAAAGATCACGTTTCCCGCGGTATACGGCCTCGAAGATTCGCGCCGGATGGCCGAGGAAGAGTGTGCGCGCGCTCATCAGGTGCTGGAACCCTTTGGCAGCCGGGCCGCGCGCCTGCACGAACTGGCCGACTTGATCGTCCGGCGCAAATCATGAACGCCCGGCGGGGTGAGCCTCACGGGCCGCCCACCAGCCGAAGGCGCGCGGAATGAAATCGCGTCTGGACCGGCTGCTGGTAGACCGCGGCCTGGTCGAATCCCGCGAAAAAGCGCAAGCTCTCATCATGGCCGGCGAGGTCCTGGTCGGCGGCCAAAAGGTCACGAAATCGGGCCATTCCGTGGATACCGATGCCGCTATCGAAGTCCTGGCCCGCCCCCTCTACGTCAGCCGCGGCGGGCTCAAACTCGCCGAGGCCCTGCGCCACTTCGCCATCGATCCGGCGGGCAAAGTCTGCATGGACATCGGATCCTCCACCGGCGGCTTTACCGACGCCCTGTTGCAAGGCGGCGCGGCGCGGGTTCATGCGGTGGATGTCGGCGCCGGCCAGTTGGCCTGGAGCCTGCGCACCGACCCGCGTGTCGTCCTGCACGAGGGCATCAACGCCCGCGAACTGCAATTCGAAGAGATCGGCGAGGCCGCCGACCTCATCACCTGCGACGTCAGCTTCATCTCGGTTACCCTGATTCTTCCGGCGGCTGTTCGCGTGCTGCAACCCGGCGGGCAAATGGTGATCCTGATCAAACCGCAGTTCGAAGCAGGCAAGGGGCAGGTCGGCAAAGGCGGGATCGTGCGCGAGCCCGCGCTGCACCAGGCAGCCTGCGACCGGGTAGCCCAGGCCGTGCGGCAGTTCGGATTCGAAACGAAAATCATCGACAGCCCGATTCTAGGCGCCGAAGGAAACAAGGAGTTCCTTCTCTATGCCCATCATTAATACCGTCGGGATCATTTCCAAACCCAACTCGGAAGCCGCCGCCGGCGTCGTCCCCTCGCTGATCGAATGGCTGCACGGCCGCGGCATCGGCGTGCGAGTGGACGAGGATACCGCGTTCTATGCGCAGGGCGTGGCCGGTCTGCATCGTCCCGATGTCCCCGAGGGCTGCGACCTGATCATCGTACTGGGCGGCGACGGCACGCTGCTTTCGGCGGCGCGTGCGATCGGACGCCGCGAGATTCCGCTGTTCCCGGTGAACCTGGGCGGGCTGGGTTTCCTCACCGCCATCACCATAGACGAGTTGTACCCGGAACTGGAACGCGCCCTCTCGGGCGAGCATCGCATCGCCAGGCGCAGGCTGCTCACCACCGAGGTGCTTCGCGGCGGCAACACCATCTTCAGCCTGGAAGCCCTGAACGACGCGGTCCTGACCAAGGGTTCGATCGCCCGCATGATCGATCTCGAAACCCACGTCGATTCGCAATACGTCTGCTCCTACAAGGCGGACGGGCTGATCATTTCGACGCCCACCGGCTCTACAGCCTACTCGCTCTCGGCGGGCGGCCCGATTATCTTTCCTTCTGTGCCGGCCATCTGCCTCACTCCGATCTGCCCGCACATGCTGACCAATCGGCCGGTGCTGGTTCCGGAAACGAGCGTGGTCCGCATCGTTTCCCATGGTCCGGATGAGAGCGTGTACCTGACCATCGACGGCCAGGTCGGCACGCCCATTCGGGAAGACGACACCGTGATCTGCCGAAGCTCGCCGTATTCGCTGCACCTGGTTCGCCCGCCGCGAATGATGTTCTTCGACGTGCTGCGGCAAAAGCTCAAATGGGGAGAACGATGAAGCGCCTTTCCCTGACCACCTGGATCTTTATCGGAATGGCCGCGGGCGTGGCGCTGGGAGTTTTCGCGCCGGGCTTCGCGAAACAGCTTGGCCCGGTGAGCAGCGTGTTCCTGCGGCTCATCCGCTCGATCATCGCGCCACTGATCTTCGCCACGCTGGTTTCGGGCGTAGCGGGCGGCGGCGACATGAAACAGATGGGCCGCGTGGGCGCCAAGGCCATTTTGTATTTCGAGGCGGTTACGACGCTGGCGTTGTTCCTGGGGCTTGCGGCGGTGAACCTGGTGCGCCCGGGAATGGGGGTGCCCATCGCGCGGACGGCGGCGGAAGCCGCGCTGACGCAGTCGCCGGCCACATTTTCGTCGGTGCTCGAACACATCTTCCCCGCCAGCCTGATCGACGCGATGGCGCGCAACGATGTGCTGCAAGTGGTGGTCTTCGCGTTCCTCTTCGGCGCCGCCTGCGCCGCGATCGGCGCGAAAGCCCAGCCGGTAGTATCTTTCTGCAACTCGCTCTCCGAGGTGATGTTCCGCTACACGAAGTATGTGATGTACCTGGCGCCGCTGGGCGTCGGCGCGGCCATCGGTGTTACGGTGGGAACCAAGGGCGTGGGCGTGCTGTTCGGACTGAGCAAACTCATCCTGACCATGTACGTGGCGTCGGCTATCTGCATCGTGTTCATCCTGGGGCCGGCCCTGCCGCTGCTTCGCATTCCCTACCGGCGGTTCTATCGCGCTGTGCGCGAGCCGTTTCTGATCGCCTTTTCCACCGCGTCGAGCGAAGCGGCCCTGCCGCTGGCGCTCGAAAACATGGAGGAGGCCGGTGTGCCCAAGCACATTGTCGGATTCGTAATTCCGGCGGGCTACAGCTTCAACCTGGTGGGCAGCACGCTGTATCTCTCGTTGGCCTCGGTATTCGTGGCGCAGGCCGCCGGAGTGCGGCTCACTTTCGGGGAGCAGTTGCTGATGATGCTCACCCTGATGCTCACGAGCAAAGGCGTGGCGGGTGTTCCCCGCGCGGCGTTGGTGATTCTGGCCGGCACCCTGGCCACCTTCCACCTGCCGCTCGAAGGCGCCGCCGTGCTGCTCGGCGTGGATGCCATTCTGGATATGGCCCGCACCTCGATCAACGTGCTGGGCAACTGCCTGGCAGCCGCGGTGGTAGCCCGCTGGGAAGGGTACAAACTCGGGTAGCCTGCGCTACGCCTTCTTCTTCAGCCCCAGCGCGACCCGGCTGTGGTGCCGGCCGTAGCCGAAGTAGATCCCCAGCCCGATGATCAGCCAGATGATCAAACGGAGCCATGTGTCGAACGGCAGGCTGGCCATGAGCAGGCAGGAAATCAGGATGCCCAGGATCGGCACCAGCGGCACCAGGGGCGTCTTGAAGGGCCGCGGCAGATCCGGCTGTTTGCGGCGCAAGATCCACACCCCGGCGCAGACGATGACGAACGCCAGCAGTGTCCCGATGCTCACCAGTTCGCCGAGCACGCCGATGGGTATCAATGCCGCGAAGATCGCCACGAAGATTCCCACCGTGATGGAGGAAATGTAGGGCGTGCGGAACCTGTGGTGCACGCGGCCGGCCCACGCCGGCAGCAGCCCGTCGCGCGACATGGAAAAGAAAACGCGCGATTGTCCGAGCAGCATCACCAGCATCACGGTGCTCAGCCCGAGGATCGTGCCGATCAGCACCAGATACTCGCCCCACGCGATTCCGGTGGCTTCCATGCCGACCGCCACCGGCGCCGCCACGTTCAGTTGCGGATACTTCACCACGCCGGTGAGCAGGCCGGCCGTGGCGATGTAGAGCACGGTGCAAATCACGAGCGACCCGAGAATCCCCACCGGCATATCCTTTTGCGGATTCTTGGCTTCCTGCGCGGCCGTCGAGACGGCATCGAATCCGATGTAGGCGAAGAAGATCACAGCGGCGCCGCGCGCCACGCCCGACCAGCCGTACTTGCCGAACTCGCCTGCGTTGGGCGGAACGAACGGAATCCAGTTGGACATCGCCTGTCCCCAGTGGCCCAGCACGAAAACCGCGGCCACGCCGATGAAAACCAGCACCGTTCCCACTTTGATGAAGACGATGACCGTGTTAATCGTGGCCGATTCCTGGATGCCGATCACCAGCACGGTGGTGACCAGGCAGATCGCCAGAAACGCCACCAGGTTGAAGACGCCCGTCGCGTGCGGCAACACTCCCGCATTGACGCCGGCCGGAATCGTGGCGGCGGCGCGCCACATGCCGTTATAGAAAATGAGCGGCGCGCCGGGAGTACCGATGAGTTGCGGCGGAAGCGAAATCCCCAGGCGCTGGAGCAATTGGATTACGTTGGCGCTCCACCCGGAGGCTACGGTTGCCGCTCCGAAGGCATATTCCAGAATGAGGTCCCAACCGATGATCCACGCAAAGATTTCCCCGAGGGTTGCGTATCCGTAAGTGTAGGCCGATCCGGCGATCGGAATCAGGGACGCGAATTCCGCGTAGCACAAACCGGCGAACACGCAGCCGACTCCCGCAAGGATGAAGGAGAGCACGATGGCCGGGCCGGCGTACTGCGCCGCGGCCGAACCGGTGAGAACGAAAATTCCGGCTCCGATGATCGCCCCGATTCCGAGCGCCACGAGGTTCGTGACGCCCAGCACGCGCTTGAGAGAGTTTTCACCCTCTTGCCCGGCTTCATCAAGGATCATGTTCAAGGGTTTACGGATCAGAATACTGGCCATTTTTCAGAGGTAACCGACGTGAAGTATAGCACCCTACCCGCGCGTCCCGCACCGAACTTCCTTCACTATGGGCGACGGGTCGAGCGCTACAGTGAAAGGAAAAGGAGTCTGCCTTGTTACGATTGACGTTGCTCACCGCACTTTCGGTTTCCGCCATGTTGGCCCAGGCGCAAACACCTTCACCCGCTCCGCTTCCGAAACCGCCCGTGGAAAAGAAGGCCGCTTCGGGTCCCAAGCCGGTAGAGCCGAAGTCCACGGCCTTGCCGCCCGTCGAGCAGAGCCCGCTGCGGTTCGACGTGAAACTGGTGGACCGCTCGGTGGACCCGTGCCAGAACTTCTACCAGTTCTCCTGCGGCACCTGGATGAAGGAGAACCCGATTCCGCCCGATCAGTCCCGGTGGGGCCGCTTCTCCCAACTCGAGGAGCACAACCGTGAAGTCCTCCACCGGATCCTGGAACAGGCCTCGCAGCCCACTCCGGGCCGCGACGCGCTGACGCAGAAGATCGGCGATTACTACGCCGCCTGCATGGACGTGAGCGAAATCGATGCCAAGGGCATCAAGCCGCTCGAGCCCGAACTCCAGCGCATCCGGGACCTCAAGGATAAGGCGGAGCTTGCGCCCGAGATCGCGCACCTGCACGACCTCGGCGTATCGGCGTTGTTCGATTTCAGCTCAGCCCCGGATTTCAAGAACTCCAAGGAAGAGATCGCGCAGTTGGACCAGGGAGGCCTCGGCCTGCCCGATCGCGATTATTATCTGAAGACCGACCCCAAATCCGTCGAGATCCGGCAGAAATACGTGGCGCACGTCCAGCGCATGTTCGAACTGGCGGGTTATGCGCCGGACCAGGCCAAGGCCGCGGCGGATACGGTCCTGCGCCTCGAAACGGAACTGGCCCAGGCGGCGCTCGACCGCGTTTCGCAGCGCGACCCGCAGAAGGTCTATCACAAGATGACCACGCAGGAACTGGAGGCGCTCGGCAACGGCTTCGGATGGAATGCTTACTTCCGCGACTCGGGTGCGCCCTCCTTCCAAAGCATCAACGTCTCCTGGCCGGACTTCGTCAAGGGCATGGATGCCGAGGTCCAAAAGACTCCGCTGAACGATTGGAAAACGTATCTGACCTGGCACCTGCTGCACTCGGAGGCGCGCATTCTGCCCACACCCTTCGCCGAGGAGAACTTCGAGTTTTACGGGAAAACGCTGACCGGCGCCAAGCAGATGCGTCCGCGCTGGAAGCGCTGCGTGGATTTCACCGACAGCCAATTGGGAGAGGCGCTCGGGCGCAAGTACGTCGAACTGACGTTCGGGGCCCAGGGCAAGGCGCGCACGCTCCAAATGGTGCAAGCGCTCGAGAAGGCGCTGGGCGAGGATATCCAGGACCTTTCGTGGATGTCGCCCGCTACCAAGCAGCAGGCCCTCATCAAGCTGCACGCCATCACCAACAAAATCGGCTACCCCGATAAATGGCGCGACTATTCCGCCGTGGTAATCAAGCGCGACGATGCCCTCGGCAATGACGATCGCGCCGCGGCTTTCGAAGTGCAGCGCCAGTTGCGGAAGATCGGAAAGCCGGTGGACCCCAAAGAATGGGAAATGACGCCGCCCACAGTCAACGCCTATTACGACCCCCTCACCAACAGCATCAATTTCCCGGCCGGCATTCTACAGCCGCCGTTCTTCGACAAGACCACGGACAACGCGGTGAATTACGGGGGAATCGGCATGGTAATCGGACACGAGCTCACGCACGGTTTCGACGACGAGGGCCGCCAGTTCGACGCTCAGGGCAACCTACACGATTGGTGGACGCCCGGAGACGCCAAGCGCTTCGAGGAGCGCGTGGCCTGCATAGACAAAGAGTATTCCGCCTTTACCGTGGTGCCCGGAGTGCACGTGAACGGCAAGCTGACGCTGGGAGAGAATACGGCCGATAACGGCGGAGCCCGCGTGTCCTTCAAGGCGCTGCACAACACGGACGCGGGCCAGCCTCAGAAGAATATCGCCGGCTTTACTCCGGACCAGCAATACTTTCTCTCCTTCGGCCAGATCTGGTGCACCAACGAGCGTCCCGAGGCGCTCCGGCTTCAGGTGACGACAGACCCGCATTCGCCTCCCGAGTTCCGCGTCAACGGAGTGGTGCAGAATATGCCGGAGTTTCAGAAGGCTTTTTCGTGCAAGGCGGGGTCGCCCATGGTGAGCGCCAACGCGTGCCACGTCTGGTAAGCAATGCGGCGCGGGCCTCGCGGCCCGCGCCTGGGCAGGCCGGGAGGCCTACCCTACTAACCCAGCTTGGACGGCAGGTCTTTCATCGGGCCCATCCACTCGAGTTCGCGTTCGATATCGGCGTGCAGCAGGTACTTGCGGCGCACCGCCTCGATCTTTTCGCCGCGCACTTCGATCTGGTTCAGGTCGTACTGCCCTACCCCAAAATCCGCGCAGTACCGCAGGTAGCCCATCCAGTCCGGATTGATTCCCATGGCTTCCACCCCGACGCGGTCGGCGGAAATGAAATCGGTGGAGGCGATCGCGATTCGCGAAGGCACCGGCGTGCCCGAAGAAGGGCCGTTGCCTTCCATGCCCTCGTACCCGTCGATGACCGCCGTGCCGAAATGTGGCTTCAGCGCTTGCGCCATCAGGTACATGTTGTACTGCGTCTGCCGCACGCCGTTGTGCGCCACCCGCTTGTCGTTCCAGCGGCCCTGGCCCGGCGTGCTGTGCAAGGGCGCTCCCAGGGCCATGTTCTTGATCGAAAGCGTGGCCACCGCTACGTTGTGCGTCTTCAACATGCAGGCGCAGAACAGGTAAGCATCCGGGTCAAACAGACGCGCGGCACACCGCGCTCCCTTGGCGTGCAGGTCGTAATCGATCAGCGGCACAACCTTGAACTTCGCTTCGCGATTGAGATCGATCAGCCCTACTTTCTGGGCCTTCCGTTCCGCGGCTACCTTGTTGTAATTGAAGCTCTCGAAGCCCTGCAAGGTATCGCCAGCGGACGCTTCCACAATGTACACCGGACCCTTGAAGCGAGGCTCCAGGTAATCCAGGATGCCGTGAATGGCATCGGCGTGGCTGGCCGCCAACTGGTTGGTAGTGGAAACGTTGTTGACCTTGATGGAGACGTACTTTTTTGTCCGCAGCGCGGGCCGAATCTGCTCATCGATCGCGGCGAGAGCATCGGCAATGTTCTTACGGCGGTTTTCGCCCTTCACCAGGGAAACGACGGAGCGCTTCGGCGGGGCGGCTGGGGTTTGCGCAAAAAGCGGCCGCAGGGCCGGCGTAAAAGCGGTCAACTGCAGCATCGTGCGGCGTGAAAAACGGACTGGCATTAAACGGCCTCCCAAATTACAATAGGATTTTATCATCATGTAGTCTGAATTCGAGGAGGTTATTGTGAACAGCTCTTCTTCCCGCCGCAACTTCCTGGCCGCGGGGCTGGCACTGCCGGCAGCCGCTTCCGCCGCGCGCAGCACCGAACAGAATACGCCCCAACCGCCCGCGAGGCGACTGTCCGCAAGTCCCAACTTCCAATACAAAACGCTCGGCAAGACGGGCCTCAAAGTGACCACCCTCGGGTTCGGCTGCATGATCACCTCCGACGGCAGCGTAATCGAGCGCGCGGCAGACATGGGAATCACCTATTTCGACACTGCCCGCAGCTACGGCAACGGCAACAACGAGCGCATGGTCGGCGCGGCGTTGAAGAGGAAGCGCAAGGACATCACGCTCTCCACCAAGACCGAAGGCCGTACCCGCGAGGAAGCGCTCGCCCAGATGGATACCAGCCTGAAAGAACTCGGCGTGGACCACGTGGATATCTGGTACCTGCACGGCAAAGGCGCGCCGGCGCAGGTGAGCGACGAACTGATGGATGCCCTGCTCACCGCCAAGAAGGCCGGCAAGACGCGCTTCGTGGGCGTGAGCACGCATGGCGGCCAGAAGGAATTGCTCCCCTGGCTGGCCAAAAATCCGAATATCGACGTGATTCTGACGGCCTACAACTTCACCATGGATCCGTTCATGAACGACGTGATCGCGGAAGCCGCGGCGGCCGGCAAGGGCATCGTGGCGATGAAAGTCATGGCCGGCGGCGTCCGCCGCGTTCATCCCGGCGACCCGAATTACCAGAGGCTCACCCGCGAAGGCGCGCTGACGTCCGCGCTGAAGTGGGTGCTGCGCAATCCGAACGTCGATACCACCGTCCCCAGCATGACCGACGTGGACCAGTTGGAAGACAACCTGCGGGCCATGTCGCAGCCCTTCAACGATGCGGACCAGAAACTGCTCTCCGCCCACCTGGAGCAGATCCAGCCGCAGTACTGCCGCATGTGCGGCGAGTGCGATGGCGCCTGCCGCAAGGGCCTGCCGGTGGCAGACGTGCTGCGTTTCCTGACCTACGCCGACGGCTACGGCCAATTCACGCTAGGCCGTGAGCGCTACCTGCAACTTGCGCCCGAACACGCTTCCGCGAAGTGCGCGGATTGCACGGAATGCACCGTCCAATGTCCCTACGGAGTGAAAGTCGCTCAGCGCATGGCGCGGGCGCAGGAGTTGTTCGCATGTTAATCCGGTGCGGCGCGGCGTTGTTTCTCGCCTGCGGACTGGCGGGTGCCGTCGCGCCCACATGCGGCCTGGTCCCCGACTGGTCCCAAAAGGGCGAAACCCGCTCGTACGTAGCGGACAACCTGTTCGAGTACATGGACGGCAATGCCGAAGGCTACCTGCTTTATGGCTTTCAGAACATGCATGGCGTGACCTGCGCGAAGGACGGCGCCACCCTGGTTATCGATATCTCCGATTTCGGCGATGCCGATTCTTCTTTCGGGATGTACTCAGCCAACCGCGATCCGCGGCAGCCGGAAACCAAACTGGGGATGGGCGGCCAGATCGTTCCGCGCCGGGCGATGTTCGTGAAGGGCAAATACTACGTGGAGATCGCCGCCAATCCGGAGGGCGATTACACCGCGACGCTCCGGCAGTGGACTGCGGCGCTCGAAAAGATCGTCGAGGGGTCGACCACTCCGCCCGCCGCCCTGGCCTGGTTTCCCAAGGAGAAGCTGCAATCCCTGCGACTGGTGCCCGAGAGCGTGTTGGGGATCCACCTGCTAAAGCGCGGCTACGTGGGCCAGTACGAATTCGGAAAAGCCTTCGTGGTCGAGGACGATTCCGGCGCCGCGGTCATGCAGAAGTTGCGGACCCGCTTCGGGGACACCAGGCCCGCTACGGTTGCCGATGAGGCGTTCCAGGTCACCGACCAGTATCTGGGCCGCATCTGCATCTTCCGCAAGGGCCGCTTCATCGGCGGCTACGCCAACGTCGCCGACGGCCAGGACCCTGCCGCGCTCGCCGCGGCTTTGGCCGCGGGCCTGCCGTAGGATAGTACAAGTGATTCGAACGCGAAGACAATGGCTGCGGGCCGCAGCGATGTGGCCGGCATGTCTCGCCCTGCGGGCCGCGAGCAGAGAATTCTGGGACAGCAAAGACCCCGCCAATTGGAGCAACCAGGAGAAGCAGGCCTTGCTCGGCCAATCGCCGTGGGCACGGGAAGGCTTCGTGCGCATGGAGATCGAAAAGAACCGGCGCACAACCCCGGGCTACGGGAACAACGGCAGGCCGGCCGTCGACATGCCGGACACGAGGCCGGGGGTCCCGCCCGGGGGCGTGCGGAGCGTGCCGATTGGCGAGAAGCCGCCGCCGGTTCCCGACCCCGATGCGGGCCGACCGCTGCAGTTCCCCGTGCTGGCGCGATGGGAGAGCGCCAAACCGGTACGCCTGGCGGGCGGGCCTGAGGTGCCGGAATTGACGGGGCAATTCTACGTGATCCGGCTGCGGGGCCTGCCGTTGATGCCGCCGCCGAAGGCCACGCCGGGCGAGGCGGCGCCCGATCCGAACGAAGACATACTGCAGGCGCTCAAGGCAGGCAGCCGGCTGGAGCGCAAGGGCAAGCCCGGCATTCCCTGCGTCCACCTCTTCACAGGAACGGGGGATCGGGCGACCGAGGTGCTGCTCTTTTTTCCGCGCGGAGCGGATCCGATCACCCTGGCGGATAAAATAGTGACGCTCGAAAGCCGGTTTGCCCAGTTTCACCTGTCGGTCAGGTTTCCGCTGAAGGAGATGAGGTACCAGGGCGAGTTGGCACTCTGAGCGCGACATGCCTGCAGATCACCCGCGGCGAGCGCGTGCCGGCCAGTCAGCGGGAAGTGGACCTCGTCAGTCCGATTCGGCTGGTCAATGGAATGTACGCTCGTGCGAGTTGCGAAGGTAGAACTGGCGTCTGGCTCGATCCGTTTGTGGGCTCGCCTTCCGTCGTCATTGCAAACGCGCCAGAAGTGCTTCAACCTTTTGGCTCCGACGACATGGCTCGGACGACACATTGACCGGCACTCCAAGATAGACTAGCCTGTGGTTGGCATTACTTCGTAGATGAGTTGTCGCCCTGGCTTGGCGATCCTGGCTTGTCTTGTCGGAATCGCCGCCGCACAAACCGAACCGCAGCCGGAGACCACAACGAAGGATCAGCCGGCTTCCTTCAAATCCAAGGTGAATCTGGTGATGGTTCCTGTGGTGGTTCGCGACGGGCACGGGCGCGCAGCCGGAACCCTGAAGCAGGACGACTTCCGGCTCTACGATCAAGGCAAACCTCAACTCATCAGCCGCTTTTCCATAGAGCGCCAAGGCTCTTCAGCGGACGGAGAGCGGAAGCCCGAATCCATGGGTGCTCAACCCGGCGTCACCCCGGAACGCTACGTCGCCTACGTTTTCGACGACATCCATTTGCGGATGGAAGATCTGATTCGTGCCCGCCAGGCGGCCTGGAAGCACTTGGGCCAGTCATCGCACGCAACCGACCGGGCCGCCATCTACACCACGTCGGGCCAAGTATCGCTGGAATTCAGCAGAGACGAGGACCTATTCCAGAAAACGTTGATGCAGATTGTCCCGCGGCCGAACGGCATCCGTTCTCACCAGGGGTGTCCGGTCGCTGATGTGAGCTACTATATTGCGGACCGGATCGTGAACCTGAACGACCAGACAGCGCTCTACGCGATCGCTGGCGCGATTGCGCAGTGCGATGGCGACCCTCCTCCGGACGCGGAGCACCGAGCTCCGGTGTCGTCAGCGCTAAGCCAAGCTAGGATTTTGTCCTACCGGGCACTGGAGGCCGGCGGCCAAGAGAACCGGCTGGCTATCGGAGTACTGCGGGATATTGTCCGGCATATGAGCACGCTTCCGGGACAGCGTTCCATCGTGCTGGTTTCCCAGGGATTCTTCACTCCTCCAGAAATGGAACAGGACAAAGCCGACGTGATGGACCGCGCCATCCGCAGCGGCATTACCATTAACACGCTGGATGCCCGCGGCGTATGGATCGACTCCGCGTACGATGCCAGCGCTCCTTCCTATGGGACAGCGCTGGCCATCTATGAACACCAGGAGAACACCGCAGTTTCCGGTGTGCTGGCCGACTTCGCTGAGGGAACGGGCGGCACCTTCTTCCATGGCAACAACGATCTAGGGGAGGGCTTTCGAAAGACTACCGAGGCGCCGGAGTTTGTCTACCTGCTCGGTTTCTCGCCACAAAATCTCAAGCTGGACGGCTCCTTCCACGCGCTCAAGGTCACACTGAAGAATCCCGCCGGGCTGACCGTAACAGCACGCAAAGGCTATACCGCGCCCCGATCGCTTTCCGATCCCACGGAGACCGCCCGGGAGGAGATCCGGGAGGCGGTGTTTTCCCGCGATGAGGTGCAAGAAATTCCGATAACGCTCAGGACCCAGTTTTTCAAACCGGCGCGTGATGCGGCGCGCCTGAGCGTGTTCACGCACGTCAACGTGACGCAGCTTCATTTCCGTCAAGACCAGGGGAGAAACCGGGACGATGTAACGGTGGTTTCGGCGCTGTTTGACGCCAACGGCAACTATCTAGCTAGCATGCAGAAGCTTGTCGAACTGCGGCTCAAGGACGAGACGGTGAGCGCTGGAACCGCGATGACCGTGCGCACTATCTTCGACGTCAAACCGGGTGATTACTTGATTCGCGTAGTTGTGCGGGATGGCGAAGGGCAGGAGATGTCGGCGCGAAACATTGCCGTGGAAATTCCGTAGCCCTGGGCGCACCGAAACGGGGGCCATCTATTGAAGACTTATATGCGGGTGTCGAGCAAGAGTCTTGTGACGGGTCTCATGCTTCTGGGCCTGGCCACGGCGCAGCAGCCGCCGGCAAATACGCCGGCACCGTCGCCTGGATCGGCACCGGTGTTCCGCACCGAGACCCGCCTCGTGCCGGTGGACGTGGTCGTGCAGGATAAGAAGGGAAACTACGTCCACGATCTTGAGCGAAAGGACTTCACAATCTGGGAGGACAATAAAGAAAAGGAGATCCGCAATTTCTCCTTTGAGGCCAACCCGGCTTCCCCGATCGCTACGCAGAGGAAATACCTGGTGCTGATGTTTGATCTGGCATCGATGAACCAGGTTGATCAAATGCAGGCGAGGCGACTGGCTGCAAAATTCATTGATGCCAATGCCGGTCCCAATCGCCTGATGGCGCTGGTGAACCTCGGCGGTACTTTGGTCGTGGCGCAGAACTTTACCGACGATATCGAGCGTTTAAAACAGGTGGTGAGCCAGAGCCAGACGAGCATAGGCACATCCACTACCGGACGGAACGCCCGCGGGATCCCGATTGACGGCATGCCGCGGCTGAGCGGTCTCGCGCAATTCGGAGAGCTAAGTATGCTCGCGGCCTTGCGCGTCCTTGCCAACAGTCTGGGAGGTGTGCCCGGACGGAAGACGCTGGTGCTTTTCAGCGCGCGGTTATCGCTCACCGTAGATGACTACCGCGGAGATGCGCTTTCCGACGCCAAAGCGGCCACTGAGGCATGCAACCGGGCCAATGTCGCCATCTATTCCGTGGACGTGCGCGGGTTGCTCGTGGGGCCGAGGGCCTCTCCCGAGACGATATGGGGAGGTGCCCACCAGACTAGCAAACTGCAAATCCTGGATATGCTCGCGGAAGCGACCGGCGGATTCATGATCGCCAACACCAACAATTTCCCGGGCGAGGTTCAAAGAATCAACCGCGAGCAGAGTGAATACTACATGCTGAGTTATGAGCCACCGGAGTCGGAAGAGGGAAGCTGCCATGCAATTCGGGTGAAAGTAAACCGCAGCGGGCTGAAGCTCCGGGCGCGCACCGAATATTGCAATGTGAAGCAGGCCGGTGTGCTTGCCGGCAAGCCAATCGAGCAACAGATGGAAGCCGTGGCCCAGGGCGCCGGGGGCGCGACGACGATGGCAGCGACCATGCAACTGCCGTATTTTTACATTTCCGCGAATACCGCCCGCGTACACGTGGCCATGGAGATCCCTACCGAATCGATCAAGCTGCAAGATGTGAAGGGAAAACAGCACGGCGAAGTGAGTGTTCTGGGAATTGCTTATGGTGCCGGCGGCGACATTGCAGCCAAATTCAGCGACGTGGTGAACCTTGATTTCGAGGACACGAAGGCGCTCACGGAGTTCGCTTCCAAGCCGATGTACTACGAAGACGAGTTCGATATTGGATCCGGCGACTACACCCTGAGGGTCGTGTTCTCGACAGGCGGAGGAAATTTCGGGAAGCTGGAGAGCCCGCTCAAGGTTGAACCTTACGAAACCGGGCATTTCGGCGTCAGTTCGGTGGCGTTGAGCACGGATTTCCGCCCGTTCAGCCAGAGTGTCGGCCTGGACAGAGAGTTGGATGAGAGCAAGAAGCCGCTGGTGATTTCCGGAGTGCGGTTCCTGCCCGCGGGCGTGAACCGATTCAGGCCGAGTACCCTGGTGATTGCTTACTTCGAGGTGTATGACCCGATCCTCGAACAGGCGGATGCCTCGTTCCCTGTGCAACTCGCGGTTCAAATGCGGATTGTGGACCGCGCCAGCGGAGCTGAAAAGCTGAACTCGGGAAGGTTGGACGGCAGCAAATTTGTCCAGGTGGGCCAACGGGTGGTGCCGATCGCGCTCAAAGTTCCGGTGGCCAAACTGCCCGCTGGGGCATACCGGGTGGAAGTCCGGGCCATGGATTCCAGAGGCAACTCGGCAATGCGGACCGTGGAGTTCGATCTGCGGTGACGGATCCCGTGCGCCCCAAAGCAGGGCGGCATTGCCGGCCGCCGCTGCCCCGATTTCACCCCCGCGTGCGCATCCCGGATCGTGATCCGGCTGCGCCGCGGAATTTTCTCTGAACGGTCTTGGCCGCGCCACCGTCAACGTTGTAGAACTCAGGAAGGAGGCCCCCAATGATCTCCAAAGCCCTTCTTGCCATCGCGATCTGTCCTGTCATGACGGCGGCCCGGTCGCCATCGGCTGAACTGAAGCGAGTTCTCACGTTTGCCCAGGCTGACACGCCGCAAACCATGCAGGAAATGGCCAATACGCTTCGTGCCGTCGCGAATATTCAGCAGCTATCCGTGGATAACATCAAGAGGACCCTCACGATCGATACCAGCCCTGCCCAGGCGGACCTGGGAGAATGGATTTTCAAGCTGCTGGACAGCACGTCGCCGCCATCGGGCAGTAGCGAATACACGGTCCCGGGCGACAGCGATGATGTCGTTCGCGTCTTCTTTATGTCGCACACGAACGATCCCCGAGAATTGCAGGAGACAGTCAATGCACTTCGGAGCATTGTGGAGGTCCAGCGGATCACAGCCGTTACTCCAGTCAAGGCTCTGGTCGTCCGAGGGAAAGTTTGGCAGGCCAGCCTGTCGGAATGGCTAATCCACCAATTGGAGAACCCTCCGGCGGGCCAATCGTCCGCATCCTATACTGCGACGGGTGTAGATCCCATCTTCAAAGCAAGGGGACTGGAGGACCCCGTCGCTGTCCGCGTCTATTACATGCCTCGAGGGATCGCACCATCGGACCTACAGAACGTAGTGAACCAACTTCGAAGTCAATTACAGATCATGCGAATCGTCGCTTGCACGGCGCCTCACGCTGTAGTGCTGCGTGCAACGGAGGCCCAGGCGCAAGCCTCAGATCGCATGCTGATAAAGACTGGCAACTGAAGCGCAGTTCCGTCAAGCCACGCCGTTCGCGATCGACCAAACGGCATTGCAGAAAGCACGCTCGGGAATTGGGGCGTAAAAACGGGGATACCGGAAGGTAGTTGGATTCGGTTTCCCGCCTCCGTGCGCATCCCCGACGGTTCCGCCCGCACCGCGCGATACAATCGACGTATATGCGTCGCAGCCTCCTCCTGCTGCTTGCTTCGGCGGCGATGGTTTTCGCGCAGAAGCGTCCGTTCGACGTCAACGCCATGATGGAATTGAAGCGGATCTCCGATCCGCAGATCTCTCCGGACGGACGTTTGGTCACCTTCACGGTGCAGACGGTCGACGTGGCAGCGAACCAAAAACCCCAGCAGATCTGGATTGTCCCGCTGCAGGGCGGCGCGCCCAGCCAGATCACGCATGACGGGGATTCCAACCAACGCGCCCGCTGGTCTCCCGATTCGAAGAGCATCGCTTTCGTTTCGGACCGCAGCGGCACCCCGCAGATCTGGATGATGGCTCCCGACGGCTCGAATGCCCGGCCCGTCACCAACTTCGCCGCCGGCGCCGACGGCGTGCTCTATTCGCCCGACGGCAAAAACCTCCTGTTCACCAGCGACGTATACCCCGACTGCGGAGCCGACAACGCCTGCAACCAGAAGAAACTGGATGCCGAAAAGGCCTCCAAGGTGCATGCCCGCGTCTACACCGATCTTCTGTACCGCCATTGGACGGCGTGGCAATCCAAGCGGCGCAGCCACCTGATGGTAGTCGCCGCCGAGGGCGGCGCGGTTCACGACCTGACCCCCGGCGATCGGAACGTGCCTCCGTTCTCACTCGGCGGACCCGACGACTATGCCATCTCGCCGGACGGCAAGGAAGTCTGCTACACAAAGAAATCCGAACCGGTTCCCGCCATCAGCACCAATTCCGATCTCTACGTCGTGCCGATTTCCGGCGGCGAAACACGCCAGATCACCACCAACCCCGGCGCCGACGCCAGCCCGCAATACTCGCCCGACGGCAAGTACATCGCCTGGCGCGCGCAGTTCCGCCCCGGCTATGAGAGCGACCGCTGGCGCCTGATGGTGCTCGAACGCTCCACCGGGTCGGTTACGAACCTCACCGAATCGCTCGACCGCTGGGTGAACAGCTTCGCCTGGAGTCCCGATTCGGCGGCCCTCTTCTATACCACGGAGGACCGCGGGCGGCAGGCGATCAGTTGGATTCCGGTCACCGGCGGCGCTTCCCGAAGCGTGGCCAGCGGCGATAACGAACTCGACGACATGCAACTGACGCGGGACGGGAAGACCATGGTCTACACCGCGATGTCCGGCGTCTCGCCCACCGAGATTTTCCGCGCGTCGTCTAGCGGCGGCCCGCCCGCGGCCCTCACGCACCTCAACGACGCGGTTCTCAATTCGTACCAGCTCACACCGCTCGAGGAATTTTGGGCAAACGCACCCGACGGCGCGCGCATCCAAACGTTTATGGTGAAGCCCCCGGGCTTTCAGGCCAACCGGAAATACCCGGTGTTGTTCCTGATTCACGGCGGCCCGGAGGGGGCCTGGGGCCATAGCTGGACCTATCGCTGGAACGCTCAGGTCTTCGCCGCCGCCGGGTACGTGGTAGTCGAACCCAACCCGCGGGGCTCCACCGGCTACGGCCAGAAATTCATCGACGAGATCAACAACGACTGGGGCGGCAAACCGTTCGACGACATTATGGCGGTGACGGATTACGTCTCCAACAATTTCCCCTATGCCGATGCCACCCGCATGACTGCCGCCGGGGGTTCCTACGGCGGCTACATGATCGATTGGATGCTTGGCCACACCCAAAAATTCAAGGCTCTCATCTCGCATGCGGGCGTGTACGACCTGCCAAGCGAGTTCGGCGCGACCGAGGAGCTCTGGTTCCCGCTGTGGGAATTCGGAGGGACTCCCTGGGACAATCCCGACGAGTACGCCAAGTGGTCTCCCAGCCATTACGTGAAAGATTTCCATACGCCCACGCTGGTGATCGACGGCGAACTCGATTTCCGTGTACCGTATACACAGGGGCTGCAACTGTTCACGGCGCTGCAGATGCAGAAGGTGCCCTCCAAACTTCTGGTGTTTCCGGATGAGGGCCACTGGGTTCTCAAGCCGCAGAACAGTGTCCTCTGGTATCAGACCTTTATCGACTGGATCGATTCCTGGGTAAAAAAGTGAAAGCAATTCTCATTCTGGCTTCCCTCGCGATCATCGCGACCATCTCTTTGCTGGTCATGTCCGACCACACGGCGCTCAGCATGACGCCCGCCGTCGAGACCATCGGCATCAGCACACCGGTTACGGTGGTGCTCAAGAATCCTCACGGCGTTCGCGCCATAAATGCCTACGTCGAACAGAACGGGCAGCAGTATCCGGTGTACGAGCAGCATCTACCCTCCACGCGTCTCTGGTGGCGGAAAGACGCCGCTCCCCGCAGCGTTACGTTCGAAGCCGGCAAGAGCAAAGCTGCGGCGCTCAAAGAGGGCAAAGCGCGGCTGGTGGTCGAGGCTGTTTCGAACGACCTGCGCGGCTCCACCGACGAGGTGGCGAACGAGGTGAACGTGGTGCTCGGCTCTCCGCGCGTGATCCCGGACGACGACCAGCACTACATTAACCAGGGCGGGATGGAACTGGTGACTATGACGACCTCCGGCTCCTGGAACGATGCCGGCGTGCGTGTGGGCAAATACTCCTTCCGTAGCTTTCCCATGCCGGGCAAGCCCGCCAACCAGCGCTTCGCCATGTTTGCCTATCCCTGGGACGTGCCCCCCGATGTGACGCCCGTAGCCTATGCCAGCAACCTGGCCGGCACTACCGCCACGGCCAACTTCTGGTTCAAACTGTTCCCGAAGACCTTCCGCGCGCGCGATTTCGTGCTGGATGACAAGCTCATGGAGAAGCTGGTCAACTCGGTCGATCCAACCGGCCAACTGGCCCCCGGTCCGGACCTGCTCACCCGCTTCCTCTATATCAACGGCGACATGCGCCGGAAGAATAACCAGCAACTGGCGGACCTCCGCTTCAAGACCGAACCGAAGATGCTATGGCATGGCGCCTTTCTGCACTGGGGCAAGGAAGAAGCCGATTTCGCCGATGTCCGCGACTACATCTACCACGGCAAGAAGGTCGACCGGCAAACCCACCTGGGTTTCGATCTTTCCGACGTGACGAACGGACCGGTGATGGCCGCCAACGACGGCCGCGTGATCTGGGCCTCCAATCTAGGGATCTACGGCAACTGCATCGTGCTCGACCACGGCTACTCGCTGCAATCCATCTACGGGCACCTGCGCGAGATCGACGTCAAAGTGGGCGATATGGTGACGAAGGGGCAGAAGATGGGAATCGCCGGCGAAACCGGCCTGGCGGGCGGCGTTCACGTCCACTTCGGCATGCAGATCGACGGCGTCCAGGTGAACCCCCGCGAATGGTGGGACGAGCACTGGATCAAGGACCGCATCCTGAGCAAAGTCTCGGAGTGATCAGCGCCCCCCGGCCTGTCCAGCCGAGCGCAGCTCGGACTTGTGGGCAGGCCGGGAGGCCTACTCTACTTGATTCTCAGCAGGACTACTCCGTGCGAGGGCACTTCGGCGGTGTACTGGTCGGCGATTTTGCCGAGATCCTCGTGCTTCCAAAGGTCCCGGGCTTTGTGCTTGCCCTTCACTCCGAAATCGCTCCACCGGGCGGTGACCTTCGCGGCGGCCGCTCCCAGGTTGAACATCCCCACGGCGTAACCACCGTCGGCCAGCGGCTTGGCCCACACCTGCACGTCGCCCGCTTTCGCCACCCGGATGCCCTGTTTGCCGAGCTTGTCCTGGTCGATGGCGATGACGTCCTTATTCATGAGGATGTCGCCGGTGCTCTTCGACATGTCGCGAATGTCGTTGCCGGCGAGCAGCGGGGCCGATAGGATCGACCACAGGCTCATGTGGGTGCGGTACTCGTCGTCCGTCATGCCGCCGTTGCCGATCTCGAGCATGTCGGGATCGTTCCAGTTGCCGGGCTTGGCGTACTTCTCGCGGCCGGGCTGCAGGTTGAAGCCGATGTTGGACATGGATTGCCAGTGGTCGCTGATGTCGCCGGTGGTACGCCAGAGATTGCCGCCCACCAGTCCGCCCCACTCGCCCACGTCGTGCATTCCGTACTGGCAAAGGCTGAAAACGATCGGCCGGCCGGAATCGAGCAGCGCCTGGCCCATGATGGCGTATGCCGCGGTCATGGTAGTCTGCGTCTGGTCATACACGCCGCTCGCGCTGCACCAATCGTACTTCAGGTAATCGATTCCCCACTTGGCATAGGTCTTGGCGTCCTGCGCTTCATGTTGGAAGCTGCCCAGATAGCCGGCGCAGGTCTTCGGACCGGGCGAGGAATAGATGCCCAGCTTCAGGCCTTTGCTGTGGACGTAATCGGCCAGCGCTTTCATGTCCGGGAATTTGTTATTGGTCTGGATGTTGCCCTGGGCGTCGCGGCTGGCGGCTTCCCAGGTATCGTCGATATTGACGTAGATGTAGCCGGCATCGCGCATGCCGGTGCGCACCATGGCATCGGCGATTTCGCGCACCATCTTGTCGCTCACCTTGTTTTGAAACTTGTTCCAGCTGTTCCAGCCCATGGGCGGGGTCCTGGCGAGACCGCTGGAACGAACGGCGGAGGGCATGGGCAGCGAGATCGGCGCGGCCGCGGGCGGCAGCGGCTCGGGAGCGGCGGTCGAGGCGCGCGAAAGCTCGAACACCTGCGGGGGACGGGTCCTGCCGTACGCCGGCAGGGTCAGTTTCAGTTTGCCGTTTTCGAGCACGGCGGTATAGGTCACCTTCTCGATGCCGTTGCGGCCGCGACGCTCCGCTTCGAGGGTCAGGTTTCCTCCCTCGGCCTTACCGTCTACGATCGCATCGGTGGATCGCGGGGAGAGGACATAGCCGGTGATCTTCCCGCCCTCGTCGATGATCGCGAGTTTCATTTCGAGACCGTTATCGGCGGTCGTCGCCGGCCCTGTCCAGGTGCCCGTGAGGCTTTGGGCGCCCGCCGCGGTGCACAAAAGCGCGGCAGCGCAAAAATAAATCCATTTCATAAGTTTGATTAGACCTCGAGTTTCCACGGAGAACGATATTTCGCTTTCAAGTACTGCTTCATGTCATGTTGCTTTACGGTAAACGCTTGGGCGTCCCAGTCGAGGGTGGTACCGTGTCGCAGGGCAAGGTTGGCGAGAATGCAACTGGTGGTCGTGCGCACGCAGGTCTCGATATCGCTGATGGGCTTCTGGCGGGAACGCAGGCACGCCAGGAAATTGTTCCAGTGGTGAACGTTCATTTCCGAAAGCGCACGGTCGGTTTCGGCGACGGGCGCCTTGTCCTTCTCGTTGGGGAAGATCCAATAGCCGCCGCGATTCACCATCAGGGTTGCCTTGGTGCCGTGAAACGACGTGCCGTAGCCGTCGCCGTACATCGGGAACGGGTTGGCGGTGCGGCTTTCATAGGATCCGACGAAGCCCGGGTACCGGTACGTCGCCATCATGGTGTCGGGCGTCTCCGTGTTGTCGTGGACGTAGAACTTGCCGCCTTGGGCCGACACCGAGACGGGCATCGTTTCGTCGAAGGCGAACTGCACGATGTCGAGCAGGTGAACCCCCCAATCCGTCATGGCGCCGCCGGCGTAATCCCAGAAGTAACGGAAAGTGGACCAGCGGTCCTCGCCCACGCCCCAGCGGTTGGCGTTGAATGGACGCTTGGGGGCGGGGCCGAGCCAGAGGTCCCAATCGAGACCGGCGGGCGGTTCGGAATCCGGGGGATTGCCGAAACCGTCCTGGGCCGTGGTGCCGGACTGGAACGTGCGGCAGAAGGTGATGTCGCCGAGGTCGCCGCTCTTGACGATTTCGCGGGCCTTCTGGAAGAACGCGCCGGAGCGCTGCATGGTCCCGGCCTGCACTACCCGCTTGTATTTGCGGGCGGCCTCGACCATCTTCGGGCCTTCCTCGACGTAGACGCAGGCGGGCTTTTCGACCCACACGTCCTTGCCCGCCTTGCATGCCTCCACGGTGAGGTAGGCGTGCCAGTGGTCGGGGGTGGCGATGGAGACGGCATCGATGGATTTGTCGGCCAGAATCTCGCGGAAATCCTTGACCGCTTTCACGCCGCCGAACCCCAGGCGGCGCGCTTCCGCCTGGGCGCGTTCGAGCGCCGGCTGGTACACGTCGCAGACCGAGACAATCTGGAATCCGGGCACCTTGGCGGCGTACCCGATGTTTCCCGACCCCATGCGGCCGGTCCCGATGAATGCAATATTGACCTTGTCGTTTGCGCCTCGGATGTTTCCGGAAAACAGAGCCGAGGTGAGGGCGGCGCCTCCCGCGGATTTCAAAAAGTCCCGGCGGCCGGTGACGGTTTCTGCCATGCAGATAGTTTTATCAGGTTTCGACCCGGACGGGTGAAAACGCCCTCCGCTGTTCGCGAACGTACAGCCGCTCGCAGAATTCCGTCGTATTTCGCGAGCGCACATGGGATATCATCGGCAGAAGCAATTTCCGTTCTGGAGGACGCCATGGCATTTCCGAGTGTCGCGCCGGCCACTTGCGCCATTACAATCAACGTATTTGACGGCTCGCGAAAACCGCTGCCCGCGGGCGTTGAAGTGTTGTACACGCTGACGGACGGTAATCAGAAGCAGGTTTTTCGGGATTTTGTGAAGGGCCGCTCGTGCCGGGTCAAAGACCTGCCTTTCTTTAACAATTTCGGCGACCAATACACCGTGCTCGCCTGGGCCACAGGATATCTGCAGGCCGGCTTCACACCGGTCAAAGTGGCCCCCAACATCGAGCCGCAGGTGGACCTGATGCTGCTGGCGAGGGACGCCACCTTCAACTTCTCCGGCGCCAACTGGCAGGCGATCGGTCAGAAGCGGCCGGTGCTGGCACGGGTGCTCGCGGCGGGCGCCGCGTCCCCCGATGCCGCAGCGGAGCGCTACGGCGACCTGATGGAGGACCACGGCCCGGTGCTGGCGGCGCTGCTCAACATCACCACCGCAATGGAACAGATCCACCTGCCCACCGGAACGCCGCTCGATTATTTTCAGCAACTCATCTGGGACGACACCATGGCCCAGGACCGCTTTTTCGGCTTCGCCGACGCCGAGATTGTGGAACAGACGCGGCGCGCCGCCGCGCAGGGCCTGTTCGCACCCGAAGCCGGCGCCGCGCTATTCCACCCGGGCGCGACCAGCAGCTTCAAGCAAGTGCAGTTCGGCGAAGCCAACGTTCAGTTGACGTTCCACGAGGACGTCCGCGAGACGATCGGCGGCATCGACTGCGTGAAGGTCGAACCCGATATCGACTATTACAAGGACCTGGGCGCGCACGCGATCCTGGAGGTCGTTCCAAACCGGCTGACCGGCGGCCTGACGGACCCGCGGCAGGTATATGTGCTGCGTTGGATGGCGGGGCGGCGGGCGGGCATTCCCGAATTCGACCCTCTCTACACGATTGTTTGAGGTGCATGATGCCGACGATCAAGATCACCGATCAATTTGGCGTTAGTGTGGATGCGCAGCTCGGGCCCGCCTCGGCCTGGCTGGCCTATGCGCGCGGCATGGGCGGAATGCTCCTGAGCGGCGCGACCGTTTCCCAGATCCAGACCCTGAAATTGATGGACCCGCCGGTTCGCTCGCTCAGCCCGGGACTGACGTTTCAACAGCCGGTATCGCTGGGCACCGGCATGCCGCAGTTGACGATCGGCGCGAACGCCGGCGCATCGTTCCGCGTAGTGCAGCGGACTCCCGAAAATGCGCTGCTGTTCCCTCCGGACGACTTCGGTGAGAATCTGGAGATCCCCGCGGGCACCTGCTACGCAGTGCTCGGCTGCAAAGCCATCGTGAATGCTGGAGCGACTACCGGCACCGGGCTGACGTTTGGAATCACCGCCGGCGGCGGCATGGCTATCGATTCCTGCCGGCCCTTTTCCGCCGCTGACGGCGGACCGGTCCTTCTCGAGGCCCTGAAGCTTTCGGTCGGCGAGTTCGTGATCCCGGCTTCGGCCGAAGACCTGGACGCGCTGCCGGCGGGGGCGGTCGTGACCGTCAAGGGAAGCGGCCAATTGAAATTTTCCGGAAAGGCGAACCTGCTGGCGCTCACCAATCCGCTGGCGGCGGCCGCACTGCCCAGCCCTTTGCCGTCGCTCTCTCTGAACCAGGCGGCCAGCGTAACCGTCGGTGCAAGCTGGAAATTGGCGTCCGAGTATCAGGTGCGCGTGCACAAAGTCACCACCGGCCGGACGCGGCTTGCCTGGTATCGCAAACGGGATTCGGATTTTGAGGTCACTGCTTCCGCCTCGGCGGGCTTGAGCACCGAGGTGGCGAACACCGATCTGTTTCCGATGATCGTCAAGGCCATCAGCGCGGATTCGAAGGCCGACCTCTCCGGCATGCCGGAGAACCAGCGGGAGGAGACCGAGAAGGCGGTGGCCGATGCCGTGAACCGCAGCCTCCAACTGGCGCTCGAGGTGGAACTGGGCGCGCTCGGTTCCCAGGAAGCGATGTTCCTCTACGAAGTGGACAGCCCGGCATTGGACGCCGCCGCGAAAACAGCCTTGGCCGCGGCCCTGGCCGGAGATCTGAGCGGACTCGCCTCGGCGGCCGGCGTTACGGAATTGCGGAGCATCCGGTCGTCGATGGCCGAACGGCGGTTCACGCTGAAGGTGAACCTGCTGGGTATCTTCAATTACGGCTCGGTGTCGCGGCTGGCGCTCGAAGGCAAAGTGACCGTTACGCCTTCGACCGGAGACCTGGTGATCCTGGACCGGGCAACGGCGGTGCGGATCCAATCGGGGGCCTTGAATTTCGGACCGGATGAAGACAAGCTGCGCACCTTGATGGCCGAGAGCTTTCTTATCACGGCCGCGTATCGGGGAAGCAAGACGGTGGTGTCCCCGCCGGAGCTCACCAGCTCGCACGTGTTCTTCCGGCTGCAGGCAAAGACCGGAAGAGACGACATGCGCGCCGCGGCGTCTATCGCGGCGGCGCTCGGGCTGCGCGGACCGGAGATTCCCGCGGGAATCGAGGACTTCGGGCGCACCAGCCTGCTCGCCGAGACGCGCTATGACGACGCGCTTTCGCACGCTCTGTTCCTGCGCCCGGACGGCACGCCGCGCACTCACACGGAATACGAGTCGGCGGGACGGCGCGCCGTGCTGATGCTGGTACTGCCGGATGGCGACGATCGCTTCCGGCTCGCCCCGGCTTCCGACGACGCTTTATGGGAGCGGATGAAGACTCTGGGGCCGGCAAATTTCCAGCAACTGTTTCCCCAGCTTCAAGCCGCGGTCATTTGCGCCGATTATCTCGCCATTCAATGGTGGGCGGATACGATGTGCCGGACGGCGGGGCTGGTGGCGCGGATCGCGGCCGAACCGCAGCTCCGGGAAGATCTCGCCCGCGATCTGCGGGACGTGGCCGGCAAGGCCCACGAGCAGTTCGGGAAGCCGTGGGGTCTGATAGCCATGTTCCTCGCGGGCGGCTGCGCGGCGCCCGCCGAAATGCGGATCACCGGCAAGCGCGTGGCGTTTGCCGCGGGCCCGGCGCTGGCGGCGGTGGCGCAGTAGGGCAGTCCTCCTGGCCTGCCCGCTCGTCCCGGCCGCTAAGGCTCCCGTACGCGTTCCAACCAGCGGTTCATCAAGGTGTCGAGCTCATCGGTGAGCGCGGGATACTGGTGCCGTAGATTTTTCGATTCGCCCGGATCTTCGATGAGGTTCGAAAGGAACAGCGCATCGTCGCCGGCCAGCGGCTGGTTGCCCGCGGGCGTGCCGTCGTAAGTGCGTCCGTTCTTCACCAGCTTCCATTCGCCGCGCCGTACCGCCAGTTGGCCGCCCTGAGACCAGAAGATCGCGTCGTGCCTGGATTTCGCGCTATCCCTGGAAAGCGGCAGCGCGTCGAAGCCGTCGTAGGTTCGGCCGGCGGGCAGCGGGACGCCGGCGGCCTGGCAAACCGTCGGCAGGATATCCAGGTGGCTGCCAACCTCTTGGACCACGCGGCCGGCGGGAATCACTCCGGGCCAGTGCTGAATCATCGGCACGTGCATCCCGCCGTCGAAGGCGCTGAACTTGTTCCCCCGGAACGGCGCGTTGTTCCCGGCCGTGGCGGGCTTCTGGTTCAAGCCCGCGCGGGCCTCGCGGGTGGCGCCGTTATCGCCGGTGAAGAAGATAAGGGTATTTTCCAGTTGCCGCTCTTCGCGCAGGGTACGGACCACATCGCCCACTGCATCGTCCACGGCGGCGATCATCGCGGCGTAGGTTTGCCGCTCCGGGGCGAGGCCCGGAAAACGCTCTTTGTACCTGGACGGCGCGTGCATGGGGTAGTGCGGACCATTGAACGGCAGATACAGGAAGAACGGCTGCGAACGGCTGTCGCGCACAAACCGGACGGCCTCTCGCCCGAACAGCTCGGTGGAGTATTGGCCGTCCTCGAAGATTTCCGTTCGATCGCGCCACAGGTCATGGTAGTTCACGGTGCGCGGCTCGCCCCAATAGAAGCGATGGGAGTAATAGTCGAAACAGCCGGAGTGGAACCCGAAGTAGCGGTCGAACCCGTGCGCATTCGGCACGGTTTCGGGCGTGGACCCCAGGTGCCACTTGCCCACCGCCGCGGTGGCGTAGCCGGCCGTCTTGAGCAGCGCGGCAATCGTCTGTTCGGATGCGCGCAGCGGCGCGCCGTTATCGGCCACTCCGTTGCGCAGGGGATACCGGCCGGTGAGCAGGGCGCCTCGCGAGGGCGCGCAAACGGGCGCGGCCGCATACCAATTGGTGAACCGCGTGCCGCCCGCGGCCAGCGCGTCGATGTGCGGCGTCTTGAGATCCGCCGCGCCCCACGCGCCCACGTCGTGGCAGCCCAGGTCATCCGCCAGAAAAATTACGCAATTCGGCGGCCGGCCGGCGGACCTGCGGGTTTGGGCGGCAGCGGTCGCGGCAGCCGCGCCGAGCAACTCTCTGCGGGATAGCATGCCGCCATGCTATCGCATGGACCGCAATCTGCGATATGGTGTGACCTTCGGGGAAAGAAAAATGGAAACTACACGTCGAAGCTGGCTCGCGGGTGTGGCGGCGGCGCCCGCCGCCCTGTCCCAGACCGGCACTCCGCCCGACCGGCCCAACATCGTCATCATCATTTCCGACCAGTTCCGCGCCGACTGCGTGGGCGCCCTGGGCCTGAACCCGATGGATCTCACGCCGAATCTGGACCGCATGGCCTCAGGCGGCGTACTATTCCGCTCCGCCTACTGCAACCAGCCGGTATGCGCCCCCGCCCGCGGTAGCATCTTCACCGGCCAGTACCCCAGCCGGCACGGCGTGTGGCGCAACGGCATCGCGCTGCCAGAAGACGCCGACACGCTGGCGAAATCGCTGCACGCCGCGGGCTATTCGACGAATTACATCGGCAAATGGCATTTGGGCAGCGATGACCCCAACGTTCCGCGCGAACAGCACGGGCCCACCAAACCCTCCGAACGCGGGGGATTTCTGGATCTGTGGGAAGGGTCTAACCTGCTCGAGTTCACGTCCCACGCCTACGAAGGCAGCCTGTTCGACAACGACGGCAAGCCGATCCACTGGTCCGGCCAATACCGCACCGACTTCATGACCGGGAGGGCGCAGCGCTTCCTGCGTTCCGTAAAGCAGCCGTTCCTGCTGGCGCTCTCGTACCTGGAAGTTCACCACCAGAACGATTCCGATACGTTCGACCCGCCCAGGGAGTACAAGAGCCGCTACGCGAATCCGTTCATTCCACCCGACCTGCGGCCGCTGCCCGGCTCCTGGCCGAGTCAGCTCTCCGACTACTTCCGATGCGTCGCAAAAATGGATGAGACCGTCGGCACCATACGCCAGACGCTCGCCGAGACCGGGCTGGCGAAGAACACCATCCTGGCGTTCGTGAGCGACCACGCCTGCCATTTCAAAACCCGCAACGCGGAATACAAGCGGAGCCCACACGAAAGCTCGATCCACATCCCGCTGATCATCGAAGGTCCCGGCTTCAACCGCGGCATCGAGATTCCGGAACTGGTGAGCCAGGTGGATTTCACGCCGTCGCTGCTGACGGCAGCGGGCGTGCCGGTGCCGTCTTCCATGCAGGGGCGCAGCTTTCGGCCGCTGCTCGAGCGGAAGACCGAAGGCTGGCGCAACGAGACGTATTTCGAGATGGCGGAGTTCGTGACGGGGCGCGGTTTGCGCACGCCGCAATACACCTATGCCGCCATGGCGCCCAAACAACCCGGTTGGAAAGCGGCGCGCTCGGCCGAACGTTATGTCGAGTACATACTGTACGACAACTATGCCGATCCCTTCCAGCAGGTCAATCTCGCGGGCCGCGCCACCCATCGCGAGATTGCGGCCGGCCTGCGGAAAAGGCTTGAGGAACGAATCCGCGAAGCCAGCGGAGCCGAAGCCACGATCGAGCCGAGCTGGTTCCCCTATCCGTAGAACCGGGTCCGATTCGCCAGCCTGATTCCCGATGGAGATACAATGGGCCTGATACGCGTGCCGGGTCGAGCAAGCTCCTGCGGGTAACAATCAGCCGGGCGGACACGCCACACATTTGAACACCACGAGGTGGATCCGAATATGGCAATATCGCGACGACATTTCTTCTTCGGCAGCCTGCTGGCTGGGGCCGTTCCCTCCGGGGGCTTTGGCAGTACGCCCTCTCTCAAGCTGCTGGGCTATAAATCACCCAACGAAAAACTGAATATCGCCTCCATTGGGGCTGGCGGTAAGGCCACGAGCGACATCCGGGGATGCGCTGAAACCGAGAACATCGTGGCGTTGTGCGATGTGGACGACCGGCAGGCCGCCGACATCTACAAGGCTTTCGAGAAGCCCCCGAAGTACAAGGATTTCCGGAAAATGCTCGACAAGGAGGCCAACAATATCGATGCCTGCATTGTCACGGTTCCGGACTTCATGCACGCGGTGGGTGCCATGGCCTGCATGGAGCGGGGCAAGCACGTCTACGTGCAAAAGCCGTTGACCCGCACGATCTGGGAAGCCCGCATGTTGACCGAAGCGGCCGCAAAGTACAAGGTCGCGACTCAGATGGGCAACCAGGGCTATTCGAACGAGGGAACCAGGCAGTGCGCGGAGATGATCTGGGCCGGAGAGATCGGCGACGTTCATACCGTGCATGCCTGGACAGACCGGCCGATCTGGCCGCAGGGCCTGACCGAAATCCCTCCGCCCACCCCGGTTCCGGAAACGCTCGACTGGGATTTGTGGATCGGCGCGGCGGAGAATCGCCCGTACACCTCGGGCGGCGCGGGCTACCCCAATAATTTCGGCGGCTACTTCTACAATCCGTTCAACTGGCGCGGCTTCTTCGACTTCGGCTGCGGCGCGCTGGGCGATATGGCCTGCCACATCCTGGGCGCTCCGAACCTGGCGCTGCGATTGGGCGCGCCGACCAGCGTGGAGTGCATCAAGAAGGAAGGCACCAGCAGCTTCATGTTCCCGAAGAGCTCGACCATCCGGTTCGAGTTCCCGGCACGCGGCTCCATGCCGCCGGTGACGCTCTACTGGTACGACGGGCTGAAGGAGATGCCGAAGATCGACGGCGTGCCGGAAGGCGAGTTGGTCGGCGACCTCCCGGGCCGCCCGTTCGTCCGCCGCGCACCGGGTCAACCGGCGCAGCGCCGGCCCGCGCCTCCGCAAACCGGCTACGTCGGCCGGGTTTTCAACTACGAAGAGTACGAGAAGATGGTGCAGGAGGCCAAGGATTCGGGCCAGCCGCTGCGTATACCGTCCCCGGATGGCAGCCTGTTCGTCGGCGACAAGGGCATGATCACCACCGGCACCTACGGTGAGCAGACCCGGTTGCTGCCGATCGACAAGATGAAGGACTACCGGTTCCCGCCGGAGCTGCTGACGCGGTCGCCCGGGCACTACCGCGACTGGATCCGCGCCTGCAAGGGCGGAGAGCCGGCGTGCTCGAACTTTTCGGTAGCCGGCCCGTTCACGGAGTGGATCGTGATGGCCGTGATTTCGCTCCGCGTGGACGGCAAGCTGGAGTGGGATCCGACGAAGCTGAGATTCACCAACAACAACGAAGCCAATAAGTACGTGAAGCCCCTCTACCGCAAGGGGTGGGCTCCCAACTGGAAGGCCTGATTTCGGGAACAGATCGCGCGGAAACCAACCCGCTCTCTACGGTGCCAAACCGGAGGGGGCGGGTTTTTTGTCAGGTCACGGTTGGTAGCGGGAGTGGGAATTGAACCCACACGGACCTTTCGGTCCATTGGATTTTAAGTCCAATGCGTCTGCCAGTTTCGCCATCCCGCCACCACAGACCTATTCTACGCCACGAATGTTGTTCCGAATCTGGAGACCCGGAATGCGTTTGCGCGGCAAGGCGCTGCTGCGATTCTCAGGGCGGCCGGGGTTTTGCTGTGAGGAGTTCTTTACGACTGGCAAATCAGCAATTCGGCGTATTCGTCAAAATGCTCGGTTCTGAGCCGCCCGCGACACCACATCCCGCGCTCACCGCGCTACGATGGGGCGACGCCAGTGAATATTACGGGACTCTTTATCCGCCGGCCGGTGACTACCGCCCTGATCATGCTGGCGATCCTCGCCTTCGGCCTTCTCGGCTATCGCGACTTGTCGGTCAGCGATCTGCCTAACGTCGACTTTCCGACTATCCAGGTTTCCGCAGGACTGCCGGGCGCCAGCCCCGACACGATGGCTTCGTCGATCGCCACCCCGCTCGAAAAGCAGTTCACCACCATCGCCGGCCTCGATTCGATGACGTCCACCAGTTCCCTCGGGTCTACTCAGATCACCCTTCAGTTCGATCTCAGCCGCGACATCGATTCCGCCGCACTCGACGTGCAATCGGCGATCACTTCCGCCGCGAATCAGTTGCCCCCCAACATGCCGTCGCCGCCTACGTTCCGTAAAGTGAACCCGGCGGATTCGCCTATCCTGTACCTCGCCCTCACTTCCGCCACCCTGCCGCTCTCGACCGTGGACGAATACGCGGAAACTCTGCTCGGCGAGCAGATTTCCATGGTTCCCGGTGTCGCCCAGGTCGGAGTATTCGGGTCGATGAAGTATGCCGTCCGCATCCAGTTGGATCCGAACCAGCTCGCGGCCCGCCGGATCGGCATCGACGAGGCGCTTCTAGCGATTCAAAGCGCCAACGTCAATATGCCCTTGGGCACGCTCTATGGAGCGCACAACGCCTTCAATATCCAGTCGAACGGCCAGCTAACCGACGCGGGGCTCTTTCGCCCGATGATCGTCGCGTATCGCAATGGTGCGCCAGTGCGCCTGAAGGAGGTGGCCATCGTCAGCGATAGCGTCCAGGACAATCGCCAGGCAGGTTGGATCAACGCCGAGCCGGGCATCATCCTCGCCGTGCAAAGGCAGCCTGGGACCAATACGATCGCGATCGTGGACGCCATCCGCAAGCTCCTTCCGCGATTCCGTTCGATTATGCCGCCGGCCATGCATCTCGCGATCGAATACGACAGATCGATCTCGATTCGCCAGTCGGTGAACGACGTCAAGTTTACGCTGTTCCTGGCGATCTGTCTGGTCGTCCTCGTCATCTTTCTCTTCTTACGAAACCTCTCTGCCACGATCATTCCGAGCCTCGCTCTTCCCATGGCCATCATCGGAACGTTCGCGGTGATGTACGAGCTGGGCTACACCATCGACAACCTATCCCTGCTCGCGCTGACGCTGTCGGTGGGCTTCGTCGTCGACGACGCCATCGTCATGCTCGAAAACGTCGTGCGGCACATGGAGCAAGGCAAAGATGTTGAGGCGGCGGCGTTCGACGGATCGAGGGAGATCGGTTTCACGATTTTCTCGATGACCCTGGCGCTGGCCGCGGTCTTCCTGCCGGTTTTCTTCATGGGCGGGATTCTCGGCCGGTTGCTTCACGAATTTGCCGTGGTCATTGTTGCCGCCGTGCTGGTTTCGGGTGTTGTTTCGTTGACGCTCACCCCGATGCTGTGCAGCCGCTACTTGCGTGCGGAGCACGCGCGAGAGCACGGATGGATGTACCGCACTCTGGAGAACCTCCTCGAAGGGGCCCTCCGCCGCTACGGCGTCACCCTTCGGTGGGCGCTGCGTCATCGCGTTGCGGTGATGCTGTTCGGGGCCGTGGTTGTGGCCGGCACGGCCTGGGAATTCTGGACCATTCCCAAGGGCTTCCTGCCCGCCGAAGACACGTCCCAAATCGCCATTTTCTCCGAGGCGCGCCAGGGCATCTCGTTCGACGAGATGAAAGCAGACCAGGAAGCCATCAACCGGATCATTCTCGCCGATCCCAACACGCTCGAGTTCTTCTCCCGCATCGCCGCCTCCAACAGCACCGGCCTCAACAACGGCCACGCCAGCGTTCACCTGAAGGAGCCTTCCGGCCGTACATGGACGGACAACCCCACCTATGACCGGCTGGTTGCGAGATTCGGGAGGGCGCCCGTGGCCGGCCCGCTGGTCCGCGATATCCGCCCGCTCTTCGAGCATCACATGTCCATCGAAGACATCATGGCCGAGATGCAGCCCAAGCTCGACACCCTCCCCGGCGTGCGCGTGTTCCTGCAGAACCCGCCGTCGATCCGTATCGGCGGTCAGTTGACCAAGAGCCAGTATCAGTTCACCCTGGTAAGTCCGCAGACTGAGGATCTCTACAACTATTCGCAGTTATTCGCCGCAAAGATGGCGCAGTTGCCGGGCCTCGCGAATGTCACCACCGACCTGCAGATCAAAAACCCCGAGGCCAACGTCATCGTAGACCGCGACAAGGCCTCGGCTCTCGGCGTCACGGCGCAGAGCGTGGAAGACGCTCTTTACAGTGCCTATGGCCAGCGTCAGGTTTCGACAATCTACACTCCCAACAACGAATACTATGTAATCCTCCAGGTGCAGGATCGCTATCAAAGCGACCCCGCCATGCTCTCAGAGCTGTACATTCGCTCGTCCGCGGGACAACTCATCCCGTTGAGCGCCGTTTCCCGCTTCACCAAGAGCCTCGGCCCGCTCACCGTCAACCACACGGGACAGCTTCCGTCGGTGACGATCTCGTTCGATCTGGCGCGCGGGGTCGCCTTGGGACAGGCGGTGGACGAGGTGCAGGCACTGGCGGATTCGACGCTGCCGCTTTCCGTCATCACCAGCTTCCAGGGCAGCGCGCAGGCGTTCCAGGAATCGTTCCGCGGGCTCGGCATTCTGCTGGTCATGGCTGTCCTGGTGATTTATGTGGTTCTCGGCATCCTCTATGAGAGCTTCATTCACCCGATCACAATTCTGACTGGATTGCCCGCCGCCGCCTTCGGCGGCCTGGTTACGCTTTCCTTTTTTCACATGCCGCTGGATATCTACGGATTTGTCGGATTGATCATGCTGATCGGGATCATCAAAAAGAACGCGATCATGATGGTGGATTTCGCTCTGGAACTTGAGCGCACCGGCAACTACACCGCCGGCGAGTCCGCCTACCAGGGATCCATGACGCGCTTCCGCCCGATCATGATGACTACCGCGGCCGCCGTTATGGGCACGCTGCCCATCGCAGTCGGATTCGGCGCCGGGGCCGAATCTCGCCGTCCTCTCGGCCTTTGCGTGGTCGGCGGTCTGGTATTCGCCCAATTGGTGACGCTTTATCTTACGCCGGTCTTCTACACCTACATGGATTCCATCCTGAAGTGGCACGGTACCCGGAAACGGGAAACCAGCCTCCAGGTCGCCGCCCCCTCGGGCAGACGCTAGACTCTCCGCTTGAGATCAAGCCTGATCCACAAGTTGGAAATCCTGAACGCTGGCGCATGGGCGAGCCGGCTGGCCGTCGGGATACTCCGCCAGCACGCGCTCATATTCCGGCACGACCGTATTGCGAGTGAATTTGTAATAGTGGTACCCCATCACCAGGTAGTCCAGCGACTGCTGAAAATATTCCCGGCACTCGCGGATCATGATCGCCATGAACCGCAGTGCTTCCCAGCGGTATTCCGGTTCCACTTTGCGGAGGAAGCGCACGAGTGTGGCCACCCGGGCCTTCCCGCTCATCTGCGGGAGAGCCTTCCCCTTCGACTGCATTCCACTTCCCAGCACCATACCGCTAGGGAAGAACGCCCGCGCCAGCTTGCGAAAGAAGCTTTTCTCCCTGGGCAGCCTCCGATAGGCTTCCAGCAACCGGTCGAGGTAGGTACGCGGCTCGTAAATCGTCTCGAGAATCCTTTGCTGACCACGGACGATCGTGCCGAAAGGCAGGGTGGTTTTGAAGTTGCTGTAGAAAGGGCCGGGACCGCCAGGGTCCGTGAGAGAGCGGAGCAAGCGTCCTTCTTTCTCCAGGCGCGCTAGCAGCGGTGTTCCCGGAAGCGCCCCCATTTGGCCGATCAGGGCGTTCGGAATCGCGGATTTCTGGATAAACTCGATCTGCCGGTCGAAAATGTCTTCCGTCTCGTTGTCGAATCCAAGAATGAACCCGCCGAAGACCAGCAGGCCGGCGTTCTGCAGGATGCGGACGCGATCGACGAGCGAGCCCCCCACGTTCTGCATCTTGCGCGTTTCCTTCAGGGCCTCCACTGTAGGGGTCTCGATGCCGACGAAGGTCCACAGGAACCCCGCCTGGATCAACTCCTGCAGCAGTCGTTTGTCTTCCGCCAGATTCAGTGAGACCTCCGTGCCGTATTGGAACGGATTGCCGTGTTCGCGGTTCCAGCGTTCCAGTTCCGGCAGGAATTGCGCGACCTGTCGCTTATTGCCGATGAAATTGTCGTCTACGATGAAAATTCCGCCGCGGTATCCCGTTGCATACACGGCGTCCAGTTCCGCGAGCATCTGGGCCGTGGTCTTCGTGCGGGGTGCCCGCCCGTAAAGAACCGGGATGTCGCAGAATTCACACATAAACGGGCAGCCGCGCGAGTACTGCAGCGGGATCATCGCGTAGTCGCCTATGTTTACCAGGTCAAACCGCGGGCATGGGCTCCTGGTAACGTCCGGCTTCTCGACGCTGGTGTAAATTCGCTGCAGCCGCCCCGCCTCCAGGTCCGCCAGAAACAGCGGCCACGTTACTTCCCCCTCGTTCAGGACCATGTGGTCGCAGAACGGGAGGCATTCGTCCATGAACGATGTGGGAAAGGGCCCGCCGAACACCACCGGCTTGCCGGCCTGACGGCAGCGTTCCGCGGCCGCGAACAACGTCCGCTGCTGCATCATCATCGCCGAAAAAAGCACCAGGTCAGCCCACTCTATGTGCTCGTCGGTGAGCGTCCCGCAGTTCATATCCACGATTCGGACCTGGTAATGGCCGGGCGTAATGGCCGCGACGGTCATGAGACCGAGGGGCGGCATAAACGATTTTCGTCCGACCAGGGACAGGGAGTGCTGCATGCCCCAATAGGTGGGTTCGAAATCGGGATAAACGAAAAGTAATCGCTGATAAGAATTCGACATCCTGTCCCGCCAACATAAGAAACCGGCAGGAGGGGAAGTGGTTTCGCCCTGAGGTGGTATCACCTGTTGCGGCACCAACCGGAACGGGCTTCTGATTCCACCCCTGCGGGCTGGACTCGGCCATCCTTCCCATACTCTAAGTTGGTGGCAGGTTCACTACAATGCATCAAATAGATAGCACTCCCGGCGCTACCGAAGAGTAACCCGCCGAGTTTCCAACGGCTTCTGCGAACTCAACGGTGGCAAGAGCCGGCGCATGAGCTCGACTAGCGGTGCAATGCAACTATAATGAAGTGCCCACGGGAGGTGTCTTGAAGGGAAAGATTAATCTCGGCTATCTGATCTTCCTGGCTGCCACAGCGGCATTGGGAGGACTGCTCTTCGGCTTCGACATTGCCATCATCACCGGCGCCGGCCCGTTTCTGACCCAACGCTTTCAATTGAACGACTTGAGCCTCGGCTGGGCCTTCAGTTCGCTGCTGTTCGGCTGCGTGATCGGCTCGACGGCGGCTGGGCGGCTCACCAACCGGTATGGCCGGCGGAGCATTCTGCTGTGGGTAGCGGCCCTGTTCTCCGCCACCTCCATCGCCACCGGCCTGGCGCCGAGTTTCACCGCGTTCGTGCTGGCGCGTTTCATCGGCGGGCTGGCGGTGGGAGGCGCATCCATTCTTTCGCCCATGTACGTGGCGGAAGTTTCTCCGCCATCCCTGCGGGGGCGCATGGGGACGCTTTACCAGTTGTCCATTGTAGTCGGCATCCTGATGTCGTATTGCATTAATTACCTGCTGCGCAATGCCGGTGCAGCCAATTGGCGCTGGATGTTTATGACCGGCGTGGTCCCCTCGGTGATCTTCTTCCTGCTATTGCTGCGTGCGCCCGAGACTCCGCGCTACCTGTTTCTGGCCGGCCGGGAACGCGAGGGACTGGCAATTTTGGAACGGATCTCGGGAAGAGCGAGCGCCGGCCTGGAGGCCGTCGAAATCCGCGCCAGCCTGGCGACGAACCACAACGCCTGGGGCGATCTCTTGCGACCGGGAATCCGGCGCGCGGTGGCGGTCGGTTTTGTCCTGGCCATTCTGGTGCACGTTTCCGGAATCAACACCATTATCGACTACGCTCCCGCCATTCTGCGCTCGGCCGGCTGGAAGCTCGATGCCGCGCTGTTTTCCACCTTCATTGTGGGGCTCAACAATCTCGTATTCACGCTGGTATCGTTCTGGATGATCGACCGCTACGGCCGAAAGCCCCTTTACATTGCGGGCTCGCTCGGAATGGCTGCCGCCTTGATTCTGCTAGCCGCGACAGTGGCGGCCGGCCGCTTCCATGGCATGCTCGTGCTCATTCTGATCCTGGGGTATTTGGGGTTCTTCTCATCGTGCATCGGCCCGGTCTTCTGGACACTGGTTTCGGAAATCTTTCCGAACAATATCCGCGGCACGGCCATGGCCGTCCCCGTGCTCACGCAATGGATCGCCAACGCCGTGGTCGTGCTCTTCTTCCCATACGCGTTTAACCAGATCGGCAAGGCTGTCACATTCGGATTTCTGGCAGCCATGGCCATCACGCAGGCCGTCGTAACCTGGTTATGGGTTCCCGAAACCAAGAACAAGACCCTGGAGGAAATTGAGCGGGCTTGGACCGGCAAGCAGGCGTTGGCGGCCGGGGCTTCCGCCAAATGAGGCGCCCGTCCACCGGCCTGAATCTCGCGATCTTCGGTTCAGTACACGCAGGTCCGTGCTTCGCCCGCGAACGCCTCCAGCAGGGGCGGATCCGCTTCGAAGAAGTGGTCTGAGGGACTCAGGATATAGCCGCCGCCGGCTCCGGCCTGTTCAAAGCAACGGCGGACTTCGCTTCGGGTCTCCTCCGGCGTGCAGCCTTTCAGGAAGTGAAACTGGTCGAACCCGCCGATCATACAGACGCGGTCCCCAATGCGGCGCTTGGCCTCTGCCAGATTGGTATCGCCGCCCATACCGCGGGGTGTGAAGGTTTCCATGGCGTCGGGGTTCATGCCGGCAATGCGCTCGAGCAGCGGCATCATGCCCCCACAGGTGTGGTAGACGATCCGCTGCCCGGCAAGATGGGCCTCCTCGATCAGTTCGCAATCGTATGGCGCCACGAATCGATCGAAGATTTTTGGCGAGATCACGGTGGACGAGGCATCTCCGCCGCCCAGTTCGAGGATGTCGTAGCGCGCACCCTTCAACGACCGCACGAACACCCGTTTGCGGCGCTGCAGGATCCGCAGGAACTCGTGTACCCATTGCGGGTCGTCATATGTGGCCAGGATCAAGGCTTCGGTGCCCACGAGGCAGCAGGCGTCCTGCCAGCAGCCCGGTTGCCCGAACACGTCGAAACAGCAGATATGGCCGCGCACGATGCCGCGCTCGCCCATCTTCTCCGCCGCCCGGTTGACCTCCGCGACATCGCATTTGGGCGCCGTGGCAAAATCGCCGATCACGTCGATGTCCGCCCTTTCCTTGATCAGAGGCTCGCGGACCCAGGCCGTGTACCCGGCGTCCTCGACGGTCATGCTCAACTCGCGCCGCGGCGTTACGAAGCGGTAGCGCGTGAGGCGCCGCCCGTCCTGGGAGCAGTCCGCAAACTCGACATGCCAATCCGGAGACGATACGCGCCGGCTCTCCAGGAACCCGATCTCGCCTTGCAGGGGGTCGGCGTATTCGCCGGCCTCGCGGTCCGGCATGTGGGGAACGGTCCAGAGGATGGCGTCCAGTTCGAAGCGGTCAAAGAACCCGGCGGTGGAGATGCCGCTCAAATGCGATTCGAGAAAGCTGGGCATCACATGATGCGTGGTCACAGGCAGCCGATCCGGGGTCTGGCGCCGGATCGCGCAAAGGAGACGCTGGCGTGGTGTCATGGGATGCATTGTCTGCTCTTATCCGTGCCGCATGAGCGCTGCTTCTCAAATGACGGGGGCGGCTCGCCGGTGCCCGGCAGTTGATCCAGCCAGTTTGTTCAGTCCATCGATATACGCTTTCGCGCTGGCCTCGATTACATCCGTCGATGCCCCCCGCCCGATGACCCGGTGGGCGGCGTCCTCGAGTTGTACTGTGGCTTCGCCCATGGCCTCCGTGCCGCTCGTCACTGCCCGGATGTCGTACCGCACTAATTTCGCCGCGGTGTTAGTCACTTGCGCAATCGCCCGGTAAGCCGCATCCACCGGGCCGTCTCCGATGGATGCGCCTTCCCGCGTCTCGCCTTGAATACTCAGCCGGACGGTTGCAGTGGGAATCGCCGATGTGCCGCTGTAAATGTGCAGGTACTCCAAATGATAGATCTCCGGCACCGGGTGCACTTCATCCCGGAGAATCGCCACGACGTCCTCATCGAAGACTTCGCGCTTTTTATCCGCGATCAGGAGGAATCTCTGGTACGCCTGGTTCAATTCCTCTTCGCTGAGCCGGTAGCCCAGTCTCTCGATGCGGTCGCGAAGGCCGTGCCGGCCGGTGCGGGCGGTCAGGACCACACGACTCTCCGACATGCCAACATCTTCCGGCCTCATGATCTCGTAAGTTTCCCTCTGTTTGAGGAAGCCGTCGACGTGAATCCCGGAGCTGTGCGCAAAAGCGTTGCCTCCCACCACAGCTTTGTTCGGGGGGACTGGGATGCCAAGCAACTCGGAAACCAGGCGGCTGGTGCGGTAGAGCGCACGGGTATCAACGTTGGTCTCCACGCCGAAGTAGTCGGCGCGCGTATGCAACGCCATGACCACCTCCTCGAGAGCCGCGTTGCCGGCCCGCTCGCCGATTCCGTTGATCGTTCCTTCGACCTGCCGGGCGCCGTTCAAGACCCCGGCCAGCGTGTTCGCGACGGCCATCCCCAAATCGTCGTGGCAGTGTACACTGATGGTCGCCCGGTCCGCCCCCTTTACCTGTTCGCGAATGTTTCGGATCAGCGTTCCATATGGCCCCGGCATGGTATAGCCGGTCGTATCCGGGATGTTGATGACGGAAGCCCCGGCTTCGATGACCGCCTCGAGCATCTCGAAAAGGTAGGTCTGTTCGGCCCGGCCGGCATCCTCCGCGTAAAACTCCACATCTTCGGCGTACTGCCGGGCGAGTTTGACCGCTTCTACCGCCATGTCCAGAATCCGCGACTTCTTTTCGCCCAGAGTCCGGCCGTAGCGATCGTCCTGGAATTTCCCGGCGATGTGAATATCCGAGGCACCGATTCCGGTGTGAATTCTCGGACGCTTTGTGCGTGCGAGCGCCTTCCCGCAGGCCACGATATCGCCCGGAACGGCGCGAGACAGCGCACAGATCCTGGGACCATCGATTTCGCTTCCGATGAGTTGCACGGCCTCAAAATCTTCGGGGGAAGAAGCAGGATACCCAGCCTCGATGACATCGACCTTCAACTGCGCCAACTGCATGGCGATGAGGAGCTTATCCCGGCTTCCCAAGCGGCTTCCTGCCGCCTGTTCGCCGTCCCTTAACGTGGTGTCGAAAACCGCGACATTTGGCATTTGATTTTCCAATCTCGATTGGCAGGTGCTCGTGAGTATACACCTCGATCGTAACTGAAGTGCGACTACCCGGATGCTTCGGGCGTGACAAGTGACACCGCGTCAGGCTTCGTCGTCCGCCGGAATTTCGAAATTGACCAACTCGCCGCGGAACCCGCGTGTCTTCCACGCCCCGAAGGCGATGCCCGCGGCCATCCAGATCGATCCTGCGATCTGCGCCGTGCGGCTCAGATTCAGCCACAGCAACAGGCATACGGCGAACCCTAGCGCCGGCGGGATCAGGTTTCGCAGCCGCTTTTCGCGCTCGCGCACGTAATAGCGGACCAGAGCGGCGGCGTTCACCCCCATGAACGCGATCAGGGCGCCGAAATTGAGCATCTGCGCCCCCAGGTCGAAGTCCATCAGAAAGGCACCGGTCAGGGCCACGGCTCCCACGAATAGTACATTGTTGCGGGGAACGTGATGCTTCGCATCCACTACGCCGAAGAAGCGTTTCGGCAGCGCATCGCTGCGCCCCATGCCGAACAGCAGGCGTGCCGCGCCGAGTTGGGCGCCCATGCCCGAGCCGAAGTTAGCCACCACCAGGGTGAATCCGACGATCGCGAACAACGGCTTCCACGTGCGGCCGGAAGCGTACACGAAGGCGGTCGTCACGTCCGGGAACGGCTGCGACGCGGGCCAGGCGAGTTGCGCCGCGTAGACTTCGACTGCCGACAGGACTCCGATCACCACGCACGTCAGCACCGTGGCCAGCAGAATGTTGCGCCGGGGATTCTCCGCTTCTTCGGACAGGGTCGAGATGCCGTCGAAGCCGATGTAGGTCAGGACGGCAATCGAAGTGCCGCCCAGCACCGCGCCGGGTGCAAAGGTGGCGGGGTCGTAAAACGGCCGCGTGAAGAACCCGAGTCCATCATGCGGGTGCCCGAAAATGTAGCGGGCGGCGCAAACGAAGAAGATCGCGATCACCACGCCCATGCCGGCCGCCAGCGCCGCGTTCATACGCGCCGAGGTGCGGATGCCTTGCAGGTTCAGCCAGGTGAACAGCAGGGCGAATACGACCGCCCAACCCCAATAGGGCACGGCAGGGACGAAAACGTGGGCCTGCTGGCTGATCCAGATGATGCAGATCACCGGGTTCAGCATGTAATCCATCACCATGCTCCAACCGGTGATGTACCCAAGCGCGGGGTTGATTTCCTGGCCCACGTACGTGAAGGCCGACCCGGCGCTGGGATAGGCCCGGGCCATGCGCCCGTAGCTGATGGCCGTGAACAGCATGGCCACCATGGCAATCAGGATTGTGGTGACCACGTGACCGCGTCCGCGATTGCTCAGCACGCCGAAGACCGACATCGGAGCCGTGGGCTGGATGACGATCACGCCATAGAGGATCAGGTCCCAAAGCCCAAGCGTGCGCCGAAGTTGGTTCGACTGTAGGGCCGGAGTAGACATTCGGGTTCTATTCTGGCACAACGCGACCCCACGGCATCGCTACGCCGGCCGGCCGCCGCAGTTATACCGCGGTCCACGCCCGGCGCCTCCGCCGCGCGGTACACTTCTTCGCAGGTGATTATCGATTTCGTCGCTCCCGTTCAAAGGTGCCTATGATGAATTCAACGATTCGATTAGCGCCCCTGGCGATGGCCATCGGGCTTGCTCTGACTCCGGCCGCCGGCGCGGCGGAACGCGGGGCGCTGCGTGTCGGCGCAGCGCGGGTGGATATCACCCCTCCCACTAATCCGGCGTATCCGCCTTCGGGCAGGTACGCCCACGAGCATCTGTACATCCGGGCGATTGTGCTGGATAACGGAGTGACCCGCGCGGCGCTCATCGGTGCGGACTTGGGCGGGCTCGGCGAGGAGATTTGGGCGGCTGCGTCCAAGCAGATCGCCGAAGAGCTGAAGTGCCCGGTGGAGAACATTATCATGTCCGCCACGCACTCTCACAGCGCGGTTCCGGCGGGTCCGCCGGCCGCCGGGCAAGCGCGGCCGCCCCAGCAGGCCACAGGGTCGGTCGTGGCGGCGATGATGAATGCCGTAACCGGCGCCCAGGCCAGGCTTCAGCCGGCGCAGGTGGGGTTCGGAACCGGGTTTTCCTACCTTAACGTGGCGCGTGATGCCGTTAGCGACGAAACGCATCTCTGGACACAGGCACCGAACTTGAACGGGCCTTCCGATAAGACCGTGGCGGTCGTCAAGTTCACCACGCCCGCCGGCGACCCCATCGCCGCATACGTCAATTACGCCATGCATCCGATCAACGGCTACCTCGTGGGGATCACCAGCGCCGACTTCCCCGGTGCGGCATGCCGCTACGTGGAGCAGGCGTTCGACGACAAGATGGTCATGGTCTGGACCCAGGGAGCGTCGGGAGACCAGAATCCATTGCTGATGAGACCTTCCACCAATGCTCTTGCGTCCAAATCCGGAGTGAAGATCACCGGTTACGAACTGGTCCGCGAGTCGGTCGAGGCTCCCCTGCGGGACGGAAAAGTGCCGCATGGCAAGCTCGACCCCAAGGTCGCCGATAATTTCGAGCGGTGGATCGAAGCCGAAGGCATGTTGCTCGGCGAGGAAGTCATCCGAGTCATGACCAACACCCGGCAGATGTCCGGTGATGTGGCCCTGTGGGGCGCCCAGAGTCCCCTGACCTGCCCCGGGCGGCAGCGCACCAATACCGGGCGCGAGGGTTCGCCTGGCACGTACACCGATGGGGACCCGGTGAACTTCCGATTGGGCATGGTCGGAATCGGCGACATCGCGCTGACTACCGTCAATGCCGAGATCTACAACCTGATCTGGCAGCGCATGAAGAAGACGTCTCCGATGGCTAATACGGTGATGGTGACGCTGGCGAACGGCCGCGCGAATTCCGGCTACGTTCCGGACGACGCGGCTTTCGACAGGTATACGTTCCAGGTCCTGAGTTCGAGGCTGAAGGAAGGTTGCGCGGAACAGGGGATTGCCAACGGACTGAACGCACTCGTCGCACAGTACGTCGCGAAATGACACTTTCCCGTTAGGGGCAGCGCGTTGAAGAGGTCTTACGCTAAAGCTGGGACTTCGACTCGTCGGTGACCTCGATCGCATTCACGATCGCGAAGTTCCGCACCGGCAGAAGAGAGATCACCAGCCGCCCCTGGTGATCGGGCTGAAGTCCGTGGTACGTAGTTACGAGTGCGCGATTCGCTCCTCCGGCACGTTCGAAAACGTCGAAGTTCCTCGCCAGCGCCACGCCGTTGCAGAGGATGTCGAAGAGCCGGGATCCGGCACCGCCGCCGCCCGGCATGCCGGGTCCGAGCCACCGTTCCGCCATGTAGAGTGTTACGGCATAGCGCCCGGGCGGGACCGGAAACGTGTAGGTGAGATTGCCGAAGCGCTCTCCGGCGTACAACTGCGGGTCGGACGCTCCAGGCACGTCCGGCGTCCGTCTCACCAGTTGTCCTCCGACGGCTACGCGGTCGGGCAGCCACTGGATTCCCGCGGAATCCGTGTAAACCTGCGGCTGGGCCACGATACGGACAGGCTTTAGTTGTCCGGGAATTCCAGGCGTGATTTCGATGGCGTTGAGGAAAGGCACACTCACGAGCGGCCGGAAGCCCAGGTGTAACTTTCCATCAGCGGCGGGCGAGACATCCCGGAATACCTTGATGTCGGCGGCGCTCGCACCCGTCTCGCCGACTACGTCGAGACGGTCGAGCACCGTCTTACCGTTCAGTTGAATGGAGAACGCGCGGCTGTTCTCGCCTCCGTACCCGGCGGTGTTGTCCTCACCAAAGTTCGTCTCGGCAAAATACAGGCGCACTTCGTAAACTCCGGGCGCGAGGGGAATGTCGTAGCGGAACGAACCCTGCCGGCGGCTCTGATAGAGACGCGGCTCCCGGGTGCCGGCGATCGGATGTCCCGGAAGGTTGACCACGCTGCCACCCTGGTAGTACCGGTCGCTTTCCCACTCTTTGCCGAACCCGTCGGTGAAGGTACCCTCGGCCAGCCCTACCAGGATGCGCACGGAGTCCGATCCGGATGTGGCGCCCGGACCGGGACCACCTCTCGAAGCGTGCTGGGCGGGCCGATTCGAAATCAAGAAAACCGCCCCGCCCAGCGCGACCAGGAGCGCCGCACCGGCAACCCACGTCCACAGGGGCCGGCGGCCGCCCGCTGGACCGGTCTGCGGCGGAGGCGGCGCCGCCGGTACCGGCGCAACAGCGCCGCCGGACAACACGAATCGTGGGACGTACTGGCCCTGCGGTATCTCGATGCGAACCGCGTGCGGGGTACTCTCTTTCTCGTAGTACTGGTGGAGCCGCTCGCGCAACCTGTGGAACTGCACGCGAACGATGGAGTCGCGTTTCTGGTCGAAACCCGGCGGGCGTCCCAGTGCCTCGATCGCGATGTTGTACTCCTTGATCTCGGCGCCTAATCCCTGGAAATACTTGTTGCAGACGAAGGCCAGGAGTTGAGCCAACATCGGAGCCCGGTCGAAGATGCCGGAACTCAGTACGGCTTCGAGCTCGGCTTTCTCAACCGCGAAACCGCCCACGTCCACCATAGACAGCCAGTCTAGAAGTATATCCGAGCACTTCCGGCCGCACAATGCCGCGCTGCCGCGATCTCGTAACCGCACGTTACAGATTCGTTGTCACGTCGCGATCTCGTTGCAGTGCGGCCACTTGTTTACCGTAACAGCTTTAACATTGCTCGCTGCGCAAGGAAGGTGCCAGCATCGGGACAGTAGCCGTTCGCCGGATCACCTGTGCGCCGACCGGGAAGTGGACCGGCCCCGCACTCGTGTAATTGCCGGAGGGCATGCCGGCCCGCCAACACGCGGCCGCGCCAATCGATGCAGGAAAGGGAGGGGGAAAATGCTGGAAACTCGCACACGAAGACAGTGGTTGTCCGGTGCCGCTCAAGTAGCGGCGGCCGGCCTGCTGGGCTCCTGGAAGGGGAACGCCGCGGAGGCGCCCGCTTCGCCGGTCGCGGTGCGGCGGTGTAGGACCTACGACGACGCCGAACTGGTGGCGGCCTTGGACCGGATGTTCGATCAGCTCGGAGGGTTGGGACGGCTCGTCCGAGGCAAGACGGTCGCGATCAAGATCAACCTCACAGGTGCCCCGACGTACCGGCTCGGGCACCTGCCGCTCGGTGAAACGCACTACACGAACCCGCATCTGATCGCCGCGGCGGTGCACCTGATAGCCAAGGCGGGAGCCCGCCGGATCCGCGTCCTGGAGAGTCCCTGGTCCACGGCGGAGCCGCTGGAAGAATACATGCTGCAGGCCGACTGGGAGCCGCGGAACATCCTCAACGCAGCACCGAATGTGGAGTTCGAGAACACCGACTACCTGGGGAATTCCAGGCAATACTCCCGGATGATGGTGCCGGGTGGGGGCTACATTTTCCCCGGCTTCGACCTGAATCACTCGTACAAGGACTGCGATGTTTTCGTCAGCATGGCGAAACTCAAGGAGCACGCGGTCGCCGGCGTGACCCTTTCGCTCAAGAACTGCTTTGGAATGACACCGGCGACGATCTACGGGACCGGTGCGGGGGTAGACGAGCCCTCGGAGTTGCCGCGCGGCGGCCGTCAGATTATCCATTCGGGAAGACGGCAGCCCTCTAAATCGGCGCCGCAGGAGAAGGACCTCACGACACCGCGCCAGGCCGGCTACCGGGTTCCGCGCGTCGTGGTAGACCTGGTATCCGCGCGCCCGGTGCACCTGGCAATTGTGGATGGCATCAAGAGCATGACTGGCGCCGAAGGGCCTTGGGGAAGGGAGCAGAAGACCGCGGTCAGCCCCGCAGTCCTGGTGGCCGGCACAAACCCGGTGAACACCGACGCGGTGTGCATGAAGCTGATGGGCTTCGACCCGATGGCCGTGCGCGGCACGCCGCCGTTCGAGACCGCCGACAGTACTCTGGCGCTCGCGGAGGGGGTCGGGATTGGAACCCGCGACCTGCGGCGCATTGAAGTCATCGGGGGCCCCATCCGGGAGCCTGCATTTGATTATGCAGCCTTGCGCCGTGCCCGCCGCAGTGCCGCCGGCAGGGGGTGAGGGCGCGCCGCGGGTGAGAATCCCATCATCCACGCAAGGGACGATGGCGCGTTGACCGTTGCGCGCGAACTCGGTTGCAGCAGCGGGCGGGGATAATGGAACCAGGGAGGCGGATTGCTAATGGAACGAAAGAACGCGAGCGATTACCCACAGGAGTTGTTGGATCTGTTTGACCGTTATGTGCACGGCGAGTTGGACCGCCGCGGCTTCCTCGAAGGCGCGAAGAAGTTCGCGGTCGGCGGCCTGACAGCCATGGCCATCTGGGAAAGCCTTCGTCCGAACTACGCGTGGGCGCAACAAGTCCCCAAGGACGACAGCCGCCTGAAAACGGAATACGCAACCGTGCCATCGCCCAAAGGCAATGGCAGCATCAAGGGGTACCTGGTCCGGCCGGCGAAGGCTGCCGGGAAATTGCCGGGAGTGTTGGTGGTGCACGAAAACCGCGGTCTCAATCCCTACATTGAGGACGTGGCGCGCCGCCTCGGTGCGGAAAATTACATTGCGTTCGCGCCCGACGGGTTGACCAGCGTAGGCGGCTATCCGGGGGACGATGAAAAGGGCGCGGCGGCATTTCGAGAAGTCGACCGCGCCAAGATGACCGAGGACTTTGTCGCGGCGGCACAATGGCTAAAGACGCTTCCGGATTGCACGGGCAAGATCGGCGTCGTGGGGTTTTGCTACGGCGGCGGTATTGCGAATACGTTGGCCGTGCGGATGGGCAGCGACCTGGCGGCGGCGGTGGCTTTCTACGGCGCCCAACCCGCGGCGGCCGACGTACCGGGTATCAAGGCCGCGCTTCTGCTGCACTACGCGTCCCTGGACACACGGCTCACGTCGGGATGGCCCGCCTACGAAGAAGCGCTCAAGGCAAATCACATCACCTACACAGGCTATGTTTACGAGGGCGCGCAGCACGGCTTTCACAACGATACGACGCCGCGCTACGACGAGGCCGCGGCTAAGCTGGCCTGGCAGCGGACGCTCGCATTCTTCAACCGGTATCTGCGGGGCTGAGCCCGTGCCGGCCCCGCCTGATATTCCGGCAACGCATCGCCGGCAGTCTCGCTCCGAATGGAAATACGTGCGGTGCGCCGCGTCGCGCTCGCGAACCGGATTATCGGGACTCGGTTTCAAAGAAGCCCAATGCCGGCGGTTGCCTTCGCGCAAATTTCTGTTCGGTTCGGGCGATCAGCCGCGACCATAACGAATCCGGGTCGGAATCGAACACCAGTTTGGCGTCGCCATCGAAGATGTACCAGACGCCCAGGTTCATTTCGTTCTCCAGTTGTCCGGCGCCCCAGCCGCAATAACCCAGGTACGCGTGGAACTCACCGGCCCCCGTGCCCGCAGCCAGCGTCTTTTCAAGCGGGAGCCGGGTGGAGACCAGGTAAACGTCACCCATGATTCGCCGCGACTCTTCCGGCTTGCTGGCCGCCCGAATCAGTCCTCGCACGGCCGCGACGTCCACCGGACCACCGAAGTAAACCGGGTCCGAGCGCTTATTCGCCTCTTTGAGTTGTTCCAAGGCGCGCGAAATCGGCAGCCTGGTCCGGCGATTGATCATCAGACCTAGCGCGCTCTCCCCATCGAACTCCACCAGCAGGATGACGGTCTTCGCGAAATTCGGATCCGGACTCTGGCGGGGCGCCACCAGCAATTTGCCTACGCCCAAATCCCTGGCTCGCATGGACTGGGCCGCAACAATCGTTGGGAGGCACAGCACCGCCGCCGCGATCGACAGAGCGAAAGCAAACTTGAACCTCATGACCACGATTCTCAGTCTTTTGTCGTAATTACGCCAGCGGATTCCTTCTCTTTCGGTCCGCAACAGGAGCAACCGGCGCAATTAGAAATGTCCGAATCAGCCGACGCCGCCCCGCCCGAAGATGTGCCGCCTGGCTGTCCATTTCGCCGACAGGTATTCGCCCATATCCAGGTCGCCGGAGATGCGATCGCCATCCAGTTTGCCGGTGAACCGATAGGAAAGAGCTGCGCCGTGGACTTCGCCCACCGAACTCGCGATCCGCACGTCTTCGCCGGAAATGCTGCCGGTGAAATCGCGCGCCGTGAAGTCGCCCTGGTGCGTCCCTATAAGCCGATTGCCTTGCTGCCTGATGTATAGGGCGTGCTCTCCGGTACCGGCGGCGAACTGGATCGTGACGTCCCAACGGCCGCTAAGATCCGCCGACGGCGCTTTCGGAGTTTCCGGGTTCCAGGCCGGGCGCCGCGCCGACAGAATCTCAAAAATGCGGTCGCCGACGATCTTCACGTCTTCCGGTTTCATCATGTACGCAGTGATGGAAATGCCGGTCTGATTGGCGTTGCCGCGGCCACCGCCGCCGGCCAGGGCAATGCGCGGCTCGGTGGTCCAGAGAATGCCGGTGACCTCTTCCCCGGTGATTCCCAATTTCGCCGGGTCCCAAGTGAGAGAGAGCTCCGGGCTGTGGTTGTCGCGACTCCTGGGCTGGCGGACGGTTGCGGTGACGCCGTCGATGCTGCCGGCGCGAATGGCGATCGCCTGCATCCAGCCGGTCCACATCTCGTCTTCTTTTTGATGGTCGCGCAGAGCCCACATTTCGACGGCGGCCAGCATGCCGATGATTTCCTCTTTGCCGATTTTCATGGTGCGGCCGTGGCCGTGGTGAGGCGCGCTCGAGACCCAGGCCGCCTCGAGCAGGTCTTTGCGGCCCAGCACCAGGCCGGCACACTGCGGTCCGCGCAGGCACTTGCCGCCGCTGTAGCCCACGAAGGTCGAGCCTTTCTGCAGGTAGACGTTTGGAACGGTAGGCATCTCCGCCGCCGCGTCCGTGAACACCGGTATATTCCTCTTTGCGGCAAGGCTGTAGACGACGTCGTAGTTCAGAGGCCCGTTTTCCATACGCGGACTCGACATGATGTACACCATCGCGACCTTGGGGCCGAGCGCAGCTTCGTATTCGGCTGGATCGGCAACTTCGATGATGCGGACGCCCACGGAACGGATGGCCTGATCGTATTCGTTGCGGGATGCCTTGGGAATCACCACCTCGTCTTTTGGAAAGCCGGTGAGATCCGGAATGCGTACGTGCAAATCCGGGTTGCCGCCCGTGACGCAGGCTGCCGTTGTGTGCGCCATCCCTGCCGCGCAACCGGCGGAAACCAGCGCCCACTCGGCGCCGCTGATCTCGGCGATGCGCCGTGCGACGGCCTGCATCAGCTCATCCAAGGCCACATGATGCTGCGCGGCCGCCTCGGCCGCGGCGCGGACTTCTGGCAGTTCCAGAGATCCGCTGATCACCGTCAAGGTCCCCCGGCAGTTAATCAGGGGCCGGACGCCGATCGATCGATAAATATCGCCTGGGGCAAGTTGCAGCTTGCCGGCAGACGCGGGCGCCGGCGCCGCACCGGCCGGCGAACTGCCGAACAGCGCGGTTGCCGCCGCCAGCGAGGAGCCCTGCCGGAACAGGTCGCGGCGGCTCAATCCGCCGAGATACCGTCCAAAAGCTTGCTTCACGGAACGAACCACAAGTACCTCCCTTCCAGATCATCCAAGTTATCAGGTTCCGGGAGCCGTTTCCGAAACCGGAGCGGCGCCGCGTACGGACCCGCACCGCACGTTATAATCTGGCCCGGAGCGAATATGAACGCATGTTGGGCATTTCTGATCGCAAGCGTGCCGCTGCTGGGGCAAACCGCCGGCATCCGGGTTGACATTACACACGCGATCAATTCCTTTGATCCCGACAGTGCGATGGGCAGTTCCATCGACGTCCTTTCGCGAACCGGCATCGATCAGGTATACACGCTGCACATCGTCCAGGAGGCGCTCTCAGCCGGATGGGGGCCCATCACTTACCGCAACAACAGCGAACTCCGCATGGCGGCGTGGCACTGGAATGAAAATGGAACCTGGAGCGATGCCGCCCACCAGAGCGGATATTTCACGGGAACGAGCGAACTCGGGGAGCCGATCCGTTACATTCTGAGTTACGCCCTGCCTCACCGCGGCTTTTCGAGCAGCGACGACCGGCCGCTCCAAAGCCCCGACCCGACGTATTGGAAGAGCCATCCCTACCTCACCAGCCGCTTCACGCATGAAAGCGACTCGCTCCATCCGCAGTGGGTCGTCCTCGATCTGCGCGCTGAGAAAGCGGTAAGCGAAGTGGAGATCGACTGGGCGAGCCCCTATGCCAAGGTCTACCGGGTCGATTACTGGGTGGGACGGGACCCGCTGAGCCGTGCACCCGTGGGGCAATGGAAGACATTCCCAGCAGGGACGATCGGGAACGGCCAAGGCGGCAAGGTCACACTGGAATTGGCGCCGGAGCCGGTTTCCACACGCTATGTGCGGGTCTGGATGACGGAATCCTCCAATACCTGCGATCTCCACGGCCCCGACGACGTTCGTAACTGCGTCGGCTACGCGATTCAGGATTTCCGGGTGGCCGGCGTGGAGGGGAACGGCATCTACACCACGTCATCGATCGATCCGTGGCATTCGGCAGCGGATGCAAATCGAACCGGAGGCGGCCAGCATTCCGGGTTCGACCTCTTCTTCACCAGCGGGCTCACCAATGGACTGCCGGCCATGATCCCGGTCACCATGCTCTATGGCACGCCCGACGATTCCGCCGCGCAGATCTCCTATATCGAGAAGCGCGGTTACCCCATAGGCTGGATCGAGATGGGCGAGGAGCCCGACGGCAAGCACATGCTCCCTGAAGATTACGGCGCGCTGTTCATCGAGTGGGCCGCGGCAATCCACAAAGTGGATCCCGCGCTGAAACTCGGCGGCCCGGTCTTCGAGGGAATCAACGACGACATCCGGGTGTGGCCCGATGCGTTGGGCAGGACGTCGTGGATGGGGCGATTTCTTGCGTATCTGAAATCCCACGACCGTATGGCCGACCTTTCCTTCGTCTCGCTGGAACACTACCCCTTCGACCCGTGCAGCATCACCTGGAAATCGCTATACCGCGAGCCGCAGATGATGAAACACACTCTCGAGGCCCTGCGGGAGGCCGGCGTCCCCAAAGAGATTCCCATCATGGTCACGGAGAGCCACATTTCCTGGCGGCTGACCGGCCCCATGAGTACGATCTTCGCCGGGCTCTGGCTGGCGGACAACGTCGGATCGTTCTTCGAAGGCGGAGGGGCTGCCTTCTATCATTCGCCCATCCAGCCGCAGCCCGTGCGAAACACCTGTCTGGGACCGGCCACGTGGTCGAATTTCGTTGCGGATCGCGACGATCACATCACCGGGTACACCTCTCCTTATTGGAGCGCGCGCCTGATGAACCTCGAATGGGTACAGCACCGCTCCGGTATGCATCACATGTATGCTTCCTCGACCGGGATCGCGGACGTGACCTCCTACGCCGTCCATCGGCCAGACGGGAACTGGTCGCTGCTGCTGGTCAATCGCAACCAGACCGATTCTCACACCGTGCGCGTGACGTTCGACGACGGGAAGCAGCAGCACTCATTCCGCGGGCCGGTGACGATGGTGACTTTCGGCAGCGAGCAGTATGTTTGGAAGACGGACGGCGCAAGGAGCTATGCCGATCCCGACGGGCCGCCGGTCACCCGCGTGATCCCGGGCAGGGCGCGGGCTTCGTTCACGCTGCCGAAGGCGTCAGTGACGGTTCTGCGAGGGAAGATCGAAGCGGTCCGGTAGGCCCGGCACCGCCCGAACGATCAAACCGCTCAGACCTTCAGCGACTTGAGATAAGCGGCACTCTGTACCGTCAGGTCCCAGGTCTGCTCGATGAAGTAATTCTTTACGCCGCCGGTCCTGGCGGCTCGGAAGATCTTCGCCCAGTCGAGGCTGTCCTTGCCGACAGCGAACTCGCCCGTGCGGCCGCCCCGCCCTTTGCGGGCGCCCTGTCCGGGGGCCGAACCAGCCTCTGGACCGCCGAGCTCCACTCCCTGCAAATGCATCGAGAGGAACCGCCCGGGGTACTTGGTGAAGTACGTCACGGGGTCGCCCACCGCCGGCATCGCGGACATCTGGAACTGCATCTTCACCAGCTTCGGGTCGAGCAATTCCAGCAGGATTTCGTAAGTCAGCCGGCCATCGACCTTGGACATCTCGAATCTTTCATCGTGCAGGAACTGCTGGATGCCGGCTTTGGCCGCCGCCTCGCCGATCTTGTTGTATTCGTCCGCCGCCCTCTTCACGACCTCCATGGTGGTGACGCCGTTCTCGACGTGCCCGTCGAGACTCGCCGTGCCCATCTGGGTCATGCCGATGTCGTGGGCCCAGGCAATCGCCTGTTGCTGCCGGTTGCGGAGCTCCCCAAGGGTGAAGTGGGCGCTGGGGCATTTCAGCCCGTGATCTTCCACGATCTTCCGGGTCTGCTTGCCGTCCGCAAGGCCGGCGAACTCGGCATACCCGGGCGAGCACAATTCCAGGTTGCCAATGCCCAGAGCCGCCAGATCATGGCACAGCCCCGCAAAATCACCGTCCTTGATTCTCTGCCGGTGCGGATACGTCTGGCTTCCGATCGGCATCCCGAGCGGGTTGGCCCGAAGTGCCCCCGCCGATACCGGCAGCAAGCCGGCCACAGCGGCATTCGCCGCCGATCTTTTCAGAAACGCTCGTCTCGACATTGCAGCCACGTGAATCTCCTGTGCGCTTGCCCATGTTCACCCGTCGGGCCGGACCGCCTTCAGGAACCCGACGCGGGTGAAAGGCCGCACTCCGCCATCGTACCAATACAGCTTCAGCACGGGGTACCGGCCGGACCTTCGGAACTGGACGACCCAGCTACTACAGCGCATTCGACGGGCGCGGAGGATGAATCACTTCAAACCGGCAGTTGCCGACGCATCCCTTCAGGTTGCAGGTCAGGCAGGTGACCTTGGCCTTCTTGCTCTTCTGATCCGCCGCGCGGCTGGAAATGACCCGGAGCATCACGCCGCCTCCGACAGGTTTTTGCCGGCGGTCGCGCCTGCCTCCGCCGAAACCTTCGGAGAACCCGGAATCCCGGCATCGAAAGCCAGTTGCAGGGGTACTTCGCGAACATGGATCGGATCGATGCCACGCGCGGGTTGACGCTTCGACCACCCGTCAGTTGCGGCCGGAAACATGACCCATCCGGTCGAGTCGCTGTATGCGTACCAGCGGTTGGGGTGGTGCTTGCTGCGGTACAGTTTCATCGAAACCCTCCAGTTTGACTGCCTGCTGCAACATTACCGCTGCACTGTGGGGTTTTCCAACGGAATCTGTGGGGTGATCGCGCTACCCTTTTGCGGGGATTCGCCAGGCACCGGCCAACCCGGCTCACGGTTGCGTAGCGCTGCGATCGGGAGTATCTTTTGGGACGGCGGAAAGTGAATACATGAAATTCCGGATCGCACGACATCCCGAGCGGGCGAACGTCTTTTTTACGGTTTTCCGCTCGTTCCAATCGCGATTTTTGGGTCTTGCCTCGCCAGGGAGATAGGGAGCCGGATCTTAATTCGAGATGTTTTCCAACAGGACAGGAGGAAATGCATGGCTAATTGGACGCGAAGAGGGCTCCTCGGATCGCTCGCGGGAGCAGCGGCCGCAGCGCCGCTAGCGGCTCAGCAAAGGGGCAGTCTATCGCACCCTGAAAAGCGGACGGGACAAGGATCCATCAAAATCACGGACCTCAAGTGCGCGATCATCGGGCGGAATCCGGTAGTCCGAATCGTCACGGACCAGGGCATCTCCGGGTACGGCGAAGCCGAATCCGCCAAGCCCTATCTCAAGCCGATGGTGCTCTTTTATAAGAACTATATTGTGGGCGAAGACCCGACGGACGTCGCAAACGTGATGCTGAAAATCCGCCGGATGGGTGCGTTCAAGCCGTGGGGTTCGGCGGTCAGCGCAATCGAGATCGCTCTCTGGGATATCGCGGGGCAGGCGGCCGGGGTGCCGGTGTATAAACTGCTGGGCGGGAAGATCCGGGACCGCGTACGCGGCTACAACGGCGGCGTCCGTTTCCCCATGACCGGCCAAACGCCGCAGGACTACGCCGAGAACATGGCCAAGATGAAGGCGGCCAAAGAGGGTTTCACCCTGATCAAACAGGCGGTCGGCTTTCACAATCCGGCGATGATGCGCGCCATGCCCGGCTCGTGGTACGACGAACCACGGACGGGGGCGGCGCACTCCGATCGCGGTCTCCTGACGGAACGAGGCCTGGACCACATCGTCGCCTGCGTCGAAGCCATGAAAAAAGTTTTGGGCGATGAAGTCGGGCTGGCCCTCGACTGTGGACCCGGCTGGACCGTGAAGGACGCGATCACGTTTGCGCGGGCGCTCGAGCCGCTCCACATCGCGTGGCTCGAAGACCTGATCACAGGCGACTACATGCCTTACCCCAACGCCGATGTTTTTCGGGAAGTCACGCAGGCCACCTCGCTCCCGATCCACACCGGGGAAGAGATCTACCTACGGGAAAACTTCAAGGACCTGATCGAAAAGCAGGCCGTCAATGTGATCGGTCCCGACCCGGAAGATGTGGGCGGAATCGCGGAACTGAAGTGGATCGCGGAATACGCCGATCTTCACGGCATCCTGGTCGCTCCCCACGGGATCTTCGACGGGCTGATCGGACTGGCCGCGCACGTTCACATGGGGGCCGCCCTGCCGCAGAACTTCATCGGCTTCGAGTATCCGCTGGGCCAGCCGGAGTGGTGGTATGACATCGTCGAAGGGCTGCCGGACCCGATTATGAAACATGGGTTTGTGGATGTTTGGGACCGGCCGGGGCTCGGCGTCACGTTCAAGGTACAGGCAGCGAAAGCGCGCCTGTCGGAGGAAGATCGCAACTTCTTCGACTGAGGCGCGTACGCGCCAAGAGGCGCTTACGCCATTGCATTTCCAGTAGACCTGGCCTATATTTGACTCGGGCCGCACGGGACCCGTGCGGCCCCGCGAGGAGGTCCTCATGAACGCAACCAGTCGTGAGGTTCTCAACTTGAGCAGCGGGGAACTCGCGATCCTGGCCGAGTTGCTGGAATCGGAACGCGCCAAGCTGCTGATTGAGATCCGCCATACCCACCATCGGGCCTTTCGGGACGAACTGAATCAACGGCTGACCCTGGTAGAGGAACTGGTGGGACGCTGCCGGCCGGCCTGAGCGGTACCCGGTCGGCCGCAGCTTCGGCTGTGCTTTATTTCACTTCCGATTTGGCGTGGAGGGCTTCCATCTCCGCGTTGACTTTCGTCATCTGTCGGGTCAGGACCTCCCAGGGAGTGAAATCGACTTTGACCACACCGTAATTGCTGTTTTCGCCGTCGAGCCGGCGGCCCTCTTTGGGCTCGTCGCGATACTCGAACCAGTGGAACCCCACACAATCCGGCAGGGCAGCCAGGGCTTCGACGTATGCCGTGAATCCCTTGGCGCGGTCTTCCTGCGTCGCGACGGGTTTGGCCGCCCCCTTGGTGTTCGGCAGGCCGCTGTCCATGGCCTTGAAGCTGAACTCGGTGATCATGGTGGGCTTGCCAGTCAGTTTGTGAATGAGTTCCAGGCGGTCGACGGGGGCGTTGGGAGAGTAGCTGTGGAATGAAACGACATCAAAGTAAGGACCGACGCCGCGCATGACGGAGTCTCCGGCATACCCGGCGAAGCGGCAGCCGAGAACCAGGTGGTTGGGGTCGGCGCGGCGAATCGCCTCGCTCGTGACGCGTCCGTACTCGACAGCCACAAGCTCCAGGAAGCCGCTCTTGTCGTCATCGGTCAGGTTCTCCGGATCGTGCCCCCGCGCCTTGATAAACGCGGACGCCCTGGCATATCCGGCGGACGCCGGCGGCATCTTCAAATAGACGTCGAGCAGACTCTGTTTGGATCGCCAGTCGGAGCCCCAGCGGAGTTCGTTGTCCGTAAAATAGCCAAGCAGCCAGGGATCGTTTGCATTGGGAGTACACGACCTCTGCGCGACCCGGTTGGCTGCGTCGTGGAACTCCTGGCTGAAGTAATCCACCACGCCGCCCTTCAGCCACAGATCCCGCTGGACGGAAGCGGCCATGCCCAGGATGACCGTGTGGACGATTTCGGTGCGGAATAGTACAGGGGCAGACCAGGCGCCGGCCGTATTGAAATTCCAGCTGCGCAATTGCTCCGCCGCCATCCGGGCCCAGGCGGCCGTATCCGCGGGCGCCTTCGGAGAAGAGTCGGCTTCCGGCGCATAGCTGACGTTGTCGACGCCCTTGGAGAAGAAGACATTTCCTTCGGGAGTCACCAGCCACCAGCGCCCGCCGATCTGCTCGGTGTGGAAGAAGCCGGTCTTGTTCCCCTTGATCTTTACCCATCCACCATAGGTGTCGTACTCGCCCGAAGCCGGAGATGCCACACCGGCAAAGAGCCCGATGGTCAGAAGACCAGCAATCACGAATCGCATCGCTTTGATATCCCTCTTTTCGCTTCGGGTGTCAAGCGGCCGGGCGGCGACTCTTACCCGGACCCGCTGGGTAACGGCGCTATACTGAAGTCGTCCGCGCCCGCCTGGTGTTCCAATATGCTCATCCGATCGCTATGCGCACTCCTTCCGTTGGTGTGCGCGGCTGGGGCGCCGGCCAGAACGCCGCGCCGCTATGCCTACGCGGGTGCCGACCCCGCTCGATGGACCCGTTCGGTGCTGACCTCTCGCGCCGCGGCCGCGCCCGCCGATTTCACCGTTTTTCCGTGCGGCGCTCCTTACTGCACCGTCTCGCGCGTAATTACCGATAGCGCGCGCAATATCTATGCCGTCGGAAGCCGTACATTTTCGGCCTCCGCTTCACCCTCGGATGTATTCGTCGCCAAGCTTGATCCGGCGGGAGCGACCATCTTTGTGGCTACCTTCAGCGGCAAGGGAAGCGAAACGGGCTCCGCCATCGCGGTGGATCCGTCCGGCAACATCTACGTTGGAGGGTCCACCTCGTCGCCGGATTTCCCGCTGCGCCATGCCATCCAGCCCACTCCCATCGGCGGATCGTACCCGGGCACCGGATTCCTGCTGAAGCTAAGCTCCGATGGAAGCCAATTGATTTACTCCACTTACTTCGGCGGACCCGTGAGTACGCTGGCCGCCGACAGCGGCGGGAATGTCTATGTTACCGGCGAGACCGGCTGGAGCGACTTTCCGGTGACGCCCGGCATGCCGAACGGCGCGATTGACGGCAACTTACTGAACGGAGTATTCGGCGCGTTCGTAGCCAAACTAAATGCGACGGGCGACCGGTTCCTGTACTCCGGCCGGATCTCCGGCGTAACCCGAGGCTGCACCGAAGGCAGCAGTTGTTTTGTGAGCCCGCGCCTCACCTGGGGCGTCGGCATCGGCCTGGACTCCGCGGGCAACGCCTACGTTGCGGGGAACGCGAACGTCACGGACGTTGGTACGACTCAGGGCGTTCTGGCGCCATCCGGAATCGGCGCATGGGTGGCGCGGATCAACGCTTCGGGCTCCGGGCTCGACTATCTCACCTACCTGGGAACTGCCCGGTATCCGACCGGGGCCAACGCTTACCCGGGCAACTTAGTAAGTGGCCTGGCGGTCGATGCCGCGGGTAATGCGTTCCTTGCGGGCCAGACCAGCGACCCGCATTTTCCGGCCACCGCCGGCGCATTCCAATCGACATACAACGGCCCCGCCGAACCTCCGGCCTACCCGCAACCTCCCACCGATGCGTTTGTAGCGAAGTTGAACCCGCAGGGCACCGCGATGGTCTACGCGACGTTCCTGGGCGGTTCCTCCGACGATGCCGCCAATGCGATCTCCATCGATTCGAACGGCGCGGCGTACCTTACGGGCACCACCAAGTCGTCGGATTTCCCGGTGACCACCGGAGCCGCGCAGGGCTCGGATTTTGTCGCGGCGGTGAACCCGGCAGGGTCGGCCCTGACATTATCGGCTCGTTTCCCGGACGGCGCGGTTTCGGCCGCGGTCGCCTTCGATGCCTCCGGAGTCCTCCGGGTGGCCGGAGCGGCGGGTGTGATCTCCTCGCTCTCTCCGGTCACGCCGCTGGCGACGCGCGTGCTCGGAATCAGCGACGCCGCCCTGGGAACTCCCGGCGCGACCGTCGCGCCCGGCGAAGTGGTGTCCCTGTACGGAGCCGGACTCGGACCCGCCAACGGAGTGAGCGGCCAGGCGGACAGCACTGGACACCTGCCGGTGACGCTGGCGGGCACGCAGGTTTTGTTCGATGCCGTTGCCGCTCCGTTGCTCTACGTATCGCAAAGCCAGGTGAACGCGGTTACGCCATTTGCCTTGACTCCCGGCAAATCGACCAAAGTGCAGGTGGTCGCGGGCACCACCGCGGCGCCCGTCCTCGAAAGCACGGTCATCGCGGCGCAACCCGCCATTTTTAACAACGGTACCAGCGCGGCAGCGTTGAATCAGGACGGCACGCTGAACTCCGCGTCGAATCCAGCCAGGCTTGGATCGATTGTCAGCGTGTGGGCCACCGGCGCCGGGCTGGTCTATCCAACGCCGTCGGACGGCGAAGTGGCGGCCGCGGCCCAGAACTATTCCTGCTGCTTTGTGGTGGTGAACGGCAGCGCGTATGCCGACGTTCTGTACGCGGGGGCCGCGCCGGGAATAGTTGCCGGCGTGGTGCAGATCAATTTTCGAGTGCCCGCCGGTTTGACGCTGTACGGCAGCCAGGTTCCGGTCGGTTTGAGCACGACCATGTCACCCGGCAACCCGTCTTCCGGCCTCACGACCACCCTCTACATCACGCCGTGAGGACCGGCCGGAAACGCCAGGCGCCTGGTTTCCGCGCGAAGAGATCTATAATCCGGAGTTATGCATCCGTGGAATCGCCGCCAGTTCCTCTCGCGCTCAAGCGCGGGAGTCGGCGCCGCGCTCGCCGCCACCCGAGCCGCAGCCAGCCAGTCCGCTACTCCGATTGATTTCCGGTACGCGCCTCTTTCCGGACAGACCGCCTTCTGCTTTCCGGACGACCCTGCCAAGAGCCTGGTGGGCGAGCGCGGCGAATTGCGCTACGGTTTCGCCCATGGCCGCTTCGAGATCGTGGTCGGCTTCTCGGCCACCGGCGTCGAGCCGGACGTGGTGGCAGAGCAGGAATTCGAGTCGCCCGCCGTTCCGATCGTTCATACCCGGATCGACCGCGCCGAAGCGTTCCTGTACCTGACCGCCTTCGCCACCAACCGGGTATCGGAAGGACGCGTCGATAACGTCATTGCCGAGATTCGCCCGCGCACGCGCCCCACGGTGCACGGGGCGCCGGTGGTCGCCGTGAAGACCCGCCGCGCGGTGAAGGGCAACGGCAACGCGGTCTACCTGGATGGCGACGGTGGCACGCTGCTGTTCGCCAGCGACCAGCCGTGTTCCGCGCCTTCCGATACCGAGGTCGAATGGGTGCTGCGGGGAAAGGCGGGTGCGGCCCGCGCCGGAGAGCCGCTCCGGCAGTTCTTCCGCTTTCCACAGGAAGGCCAGGCTCTCGAAAAGATCGCCGCCGGGCTCGCGGAGCCGTACGCGCTGCTGGCCGAAGCCCGAGAGTATTGGCGCGCCTGGCGGCCCTTCGCCGGGCCCGTCTCGTGGCGCGTCCCGGGCCGCTACGGCGAGTTTCTGACTGCCTGCGCCCGCAATATCCTGCAAGCCCGCGAAAGGAAGAACGGCCGGCTCACGTTTCAGGTAGGGCCCACGGTCTACCGGGGCCTCTGGGTGGTGGACGGCAACTTCATTCTGGAAGCCGCGCGCTACCTGGGCTACGACCGGGAGGCGCAGCAGGGGCTCGAGACCACCTGGGCGCTCCAGGAAGAGGACGGCGGCATCTTTGCCGGTGCGGGCCGGGCCCACTGGAAAGACACCGGCATTGCCATGTTCACCCTGGTACGTCAGGCCGAACTGAGCCAGGATTGGACCTATTTCCGCCGCATGCAACCCAACCTGCTGCGTGGGGTGGAGTTCCTGCGAGGGCTGTGCGCGAAAGCCGCGGCGGAGGGCAGCGCGTCCGGCCGCTACGGCCTGCTCCCCAAGGGCATGGGCGATGGCGGGTTGGGCCGGTTGCGGGACGAGTTCACAAACACGATCTGGGTGCTGGCGGGGTTGGACGCCGTCGAGCGGGCCGCCCTCAAGCTGAAGCTTTCGGGATTCGAACCGGTTACGCGCTTCCACCGGCAGTTGCATGGCGCGTTCACGGCGGCGGCGCGACAGGAGATGCGCCATCACCCCGCGGGCTTCGATTACCTGCCCATGCTGATGAAAGACGACCCGCAGTGGAACGCGCCGGACCCATGGGACCGCCCGCAGCCGCAGGTCGCGCAGTGGGCCATGTCGCACGCCATCTATCCCGGCCTGGTGTTCGGGAAAGACGACCCCCTGGTGAAAGGCCACGTCGCGCTGATGCAGGCGTGCACCCGGGAAGACATACCGGCCGAAACCGGATGGCTGGCCCACGAAGGCGTGTGGAACTATAACGCCGCGTTCGTCGCCCACGTGTATCTTTGGGCGGGGCTGGAGGAGTGGGCGCGCAGTACCTTTAACGGCTTCCTGAACCATGCCACCCCGCTTTGCTGCTGGCGCGAGGAACAACCGCTCCGCGGCTCGCTTGCAGCCAACTACGTGGGCGACATGCCCCATAACTGGGCGAGCGCCGAATGCGTGCTCTACCTGCGCCACATGCTGGCGCTCGAGGACGGCGCGACGCTGCGGCTGCTGGCGGGCATCGGAGAACCCGAGCTCGCCGCGGGCGAGCCGTTCGCGATTTCCGGATCGCCCACGCGCTTCGGGCGCATCTCGATGCGGCTGGAGCCGCTCGGAGGCAAACGCGGATGGCGGCTCGATTTCGAGCGGGAAGCGGGACCGGCTCCCGCTTCGATCGTTCTGCCGCGCGGTTTCACGCCGGTCGACCCGGAGGCGCGCAAGTGGAGTGCCACCTGGGCCGTCTGATCGCCGGGCGCCCGGGCCATCGTCGCCAAAGCTAAGGCATGCGCTGGGCTACTGCTTGATCACCGTTCCATCCTGAAGGCGGAGGTCTCCCCAACCTCCGTTCAGGGATCCGCGCGCGCCATCGCCCGAGCCGAAGGGGTACTTGGCGGCGAGTTTCTCATCCACCTCGATGCCCCAGCCCGGAGCGTCGCTGGCCCACAGGTAGCCGTCTTTGAACGTGGCGCAGCCTTTGAAGATCTCGGCCTGCACCCCGCCGATGATGCCGCCTTCCTGAATGCCGAAGTTGTAGCTGGCGAGATCCAGGTGAAGCTGCGCGGTGTGGCCAACCGGAGAGACGTCGCCGGGACCGTGCCAGGCGGTCTTCACGCCGAACTGCTCGGCCAGTAACGCGATCTTCCTGCACGGGGTCACCCCGCCCACCTGCGAAACATGGCAGCGGATAAAGTCGATCAGCCGCTCCGTAATGAGAGGGCTCCATTCGTGCGGGCTATTGAAAAGCTCTCCCATGGCGATGGGGGTTGTGGTCTGCTCCCGCATTTCCCGGAACCAGGAGTTGTCTTCGGGCGAGAGCGGATCTTCGAGGAAGTACAGTTTGAACTGCTCGCAGTCCTTCACGAATTCGATCGCCTCGCGCGGAGCGTAGCGTTCGTGCATGTCGTGCATCAACTCCACATCGAAGCCAAGCTCCTTGCGGCACGCCTCAAAGACCTGAAGCATCTTTCGCAGCGCCGGGCCTCGTTCGAAGACCGGCCCCTCGTGCAAGCCATGGGGAGCCGCCGGACGCGGTTCCGCTTGGGCTCCGCCGGCGCCTCCGCGGCCTCCGCGGCCTCCGCGACCGCCCCAACCGCCGGCACCCACCCGGACGTACTTGTAGCCGTGCGCCATCGCCTCCCGGACGCCTTCGACCACGTCTTTCGGCTCGGCGCCGCCGGCATTGGCAAACGTCTGCGCCGCCTCGCGGCATTTTCCGCCCCAGAGGTCGTACACAGGCATTCCGGCCTGGCGCCCCTTGATGTCCCACAACGCTTCGTCGATGCCGCTGATGGCATTGTTCAGCACCGGACCGTTCCTCCAGTACGAGCTGTCGTAGCACATCTGCCAGGTATCTTCGATGCGATCCGCGGGCTTGCCGACCACTAGCGGCCGCAGATACTTTTCGACCGCGGCATTCACCAGTTCGGCGCGCTGGGTGAAGGTGGCGCAACCGTAGCCGTAGAGGCCGTCCTGATCGGTCGTGACCTTGACGACCGTCAGCCGCGCCCCCGCCGGTTGCGTGGCGATCACGGTGACGTCCTTGATTTTGGGTGACGGCAGCCCGCGCGTAGCCCGCGCCGCTCGCTCCTGAGCGTCCAACCGCCGTCTGGGAGACAAGGCCGCCATCGCGCCGCCCCCCATCACTTGAAAGAGTCTGCGTCTGTTCACCGGGCACCTCTCATCCACGGAGTCGGCCGGGGCCCCTGATGCTCCCGAAAATTAAAGGCGAGTTCCTTGATTGGGGGGCCGATCACCTCGATATTCTTCAAATCGCGCGTTCCCACGCCCAGCTCTTCGGCCAGTTGGAGCGTGTTGTCGCAAGTCTCGAAGGGAGCCGTACCGCGTTTCGCCATGGAATCGAACCCCATCGCAGCCATGGCCACCGCGTCGGTTGTGACGCAGTTCCTGCCGGCCATCACGATGCCCGGTTTGACAAATTGAGTGAATTTGCCTCTTGGGAGTTCCGCCCCCGTGATGGTTTCGATGCCATCCAGAATCGCTAAATGGACGGGATAGGCGGCCGCCAGGTCCGAGATGAAGCGCGGAATGCGGTAGCCGCCCTCCCGCGGGCTTTTCGGATCGTTCTCGGCCGGCGAACTCTTGGGCGGCTGGCGGCTGCCCATATGGCCGATTTCCTGCCGGCCGCCATACGGAACCGGGCTGGGCTCATCCACCGGGACGTTGTTGCCGTAAATGGTGGTGGGCGAGATGCCGAAACAGTTCTTGATGGAGAGCGTGACGCCGGCCGTGCCGTGTTCCTTGATCTTGGACATCGAGACGAACACGTCGGACTCCGCGTAGACCGTGCTCAGGTCGTAGGCGGGGAACAGGTGCCCGCCGTGCGGAACCGGGAAGCGCGAATAAGGCTTTTTCCCCGGGTACGGAAGGTTCGTGTTGACCAACTCCACGCGCGGCGCTGCGTGCAGCAGCAGGTCCGGATCCCAACCGGCCTTTAGCAGGAATTCTTCCAAAGAAGCGGTCCAGATCCAGGCGCCCTCGACTACCCGGATGCGGCGCGCACCGGCCTTGTCCAGCAGGTGGATGACGGTCCCCACGGTGCGAGGGTGGCTCCAGAAGGTGCGGCCGGTCGGCAGGTGGTCCTGGCGGGTGGTCTCAGGGCCGGTGAGGTTGACCTTGATGGTAACAGTCTTGCCCTTGACCAGGCCACCCAGGCCGCCAAGCTGGTCGAACATCTTCTCGGTAGTTTCCAGAAACTCAGCTCCGTAGCTCTTGCATCTGGCGATTGCGACAGGCGACGTTGGAGCGGTTGCGCGCAGCCTGGCCGGTCGAACCAGGCTCATGCCCGCAACGCCGGCAACACCCAGGAACTCCCTTCGATTGATCATATTCTCCTTCCCAGTCCCAAACTCCCCACCGGTTATGCTCCGAATTCCAGCGCAAAGTACGCCTCGGCGGAAGCTTTTTCCGGCAGATCGTACTCCACGCCCACATATTCCTCCGACGGCGCCGCCGGAATCGGCACGGGATCGGCGCCAATCACCCACAGCCGGGCGCTTCCACGGTTGTCCCGAACCCACACGGTTTTGACGCCGGACGCCCGCCGGTCGGCAAAACTCACTCCCTCGAGCACGGCGCGCTTCCCGTCGGGTGAAGCCGTGAAGCGCGTACAGCCCGAACTGGCGCTGTTGTAGATCTTAAACAGGTCGTTGCGATGGCTGAGCAGAAACTGTGTTTCGACGGCCACATCGTAAGCGTCGGGCATTTCCTTCCGGGCCGGTGCGATGCGGCCTTTCCCGTAAACTCGAACGTCGAACTGGGAATCGAAGCCGGGATTCTCGAGCTTTCCCGGCAGCGCCCACTGCGCGCCGGCGACCAGCAGGCCGCCTTGTTCCACGAATTTCAGGATCTTCTGGCGGAGCGGTTGAGGCGGCACGGCGCTATCGGGGTACACCAGCGCCTTCAGCCCCGAGAATGGCCGATCGAGCGCCTGCTGCCGCCAGATGACCTGAAACAGCAGATCGCGCCGCGCCATGAGGTTCAGGATTTCGCCGCTGCCGCTGAAGTTGTCGCCGGCGAAATCGGAGATCACGCCGACCAGGCCAAGCGAGCGGTACGTTCGCCATTCGCCGCGGCTTTCGAAAAAAGCGGCTGCGCGGCCGATCTGTCGCAGGCTCTCCCGCGCGGAAGCATTTCCCGCGGTCAGGCCCGACCGGAGATCGTCGTCGAGCGAGATCACCCACCGGGCGCCGGGCGCCTCCGAATCGCAGATGGCCGTCACGTACCGCTGGGGCAATACTTGCGTGCCTTTTCCGGGCGGGTCGAACAAAACCCAAAGAGGAGCCTTGGCGCGCGCCCGGGCCATCTGGATGAACCAGCCGTTGGAGTCGAGCCACGGTAAGCTCGTAGGGCCGGCGCTGGCATCGGCTCCGCGGGTCGGAGCGCTCACTCCGGGCCATACGTTATTGGTGACAGCGAGCACGGGCCCCTTCGCCTCCCAGGGCACGCTACCCTGATCGCCCCAGGAAATCACGGGGAAATCCGACTGGCCGGTGAATTTCTGGAGTGCGACGGCGGACAAGCCGGCGGACTTGGCGGCGGCGATGGCGGCTTGCGGGTCGACGGCTCCTTCGGTCCAGCCGACAACGGCCAAGCCGCGCGCGCGGGCCGCTTCGAGCAGCGGCGCTGCCGCCTTCTGCTGGGCGGCATCCTCCGGAATTCCGGCAGCCCAACTCACCACCAGGCAATTGAGGGGCGAGCCCTGGAGGATTTCGAGAGCCGCCGGGTCGTGCCATCTTTCGAGCACTTCCCTGGTTCCGGGCGCAAGGGCTTCTTTCCGCCCGCGCCTGGCGATCTCGAGCGGGCCGCTGATCCAGCGGATAGGCACAGCGTTCTGCAATGGAGTCATTTCATTCCCAATTCGTATTCCGCCCCTGGCGGGATCCTGGGGACGGCGAAGCTCCTGACAACCACCGCGCGGTCCGTTATTTATCCATCAGAGACTAGGGGCGGATTGCGAGAATTGACTTCCCACCGGTGGTTGCATAACACAGACGTTACCACCAAACCAAAGTGAATGCGATAGTCCATTCGGCCCAAGCGCGGTTGCGCCGAGACGTCGCTGTTCCGGTTCCGTGATCGGGTCGCCCGGCGACCCCAGAGTAATCACCCGCCCTCGACAGGTTGGCACCCAATTGGTCTCTTTTATGGCCCACAACTCCGCGCCGGCGTGATACTCTATCCTCGATTCCCTTCGATCTTTGGAGCCTCGGATTCTTTCCATGAGTCGCCTGCGTGAAGTTGTCGTTCTTCTACTTCTGCTGCCGGCCACGGTGCTGGCGCAGTCGGTGCTGATTCACGTTTCGGCTGAAGGTTCGGCTCCGGAAGTGCGAATCCAGACTCAAACACGGATCGACACGACGAGTGTCCAGCCGGCCACGGTCAGCCCCGTAATTACGGTTCTGATTGACGGAGCTGCTTTGGCGACGGGTTCCCTGAATGCGAGCCTCGTGAAACTGGCGGTACCCAGAAGACGTACCGCGATGGAACTGATCGCGCTTCTTCCGGGTGACCAAATGCGCACCGCCACGGCCGCGACTCGCCTGCAACTGACTGCCGCGATACGAAGCCTGGCGGCTTCCGCCGGGCACGAGCCGCAACCTGCGTCGTTCGCGGCCCTTCTACAGTCTTTGCGCTCCCTTCCGACGGACCGATGGAAGCAGGTCATCTATATCGGCAATGAACCGGCGATTGCCCCCGACCTGCGCGATTATGCTTACGGTGTCCTTTTGCGCACGTTGGCCGGCGGGCGCATTCGCCTCTCCCATGCTTATCCCGGCGATGCCGGCGAGCCCGCGTGGGCACCGTATCTGAGGTCGTTCGGCGGCAGCGTATCCCCGGAAGGACCCGCCTCGCTGGTTGAGACCGGCGAGGCTCGCTGGGTCGAAGCCAAAATGCCGACGGAGGGCCCGGCTGAGGGTTTTCAGGTACTGCCGCTTCGGTTTCGAATCGGCGACGGGGATCTTCGCACCGTTCCCTGGATCTGGAGCGCTCCGGGAACCATCCTGCCCAGCCTGTCCCAATACGAGGCCTTCCTCATTCGCCGGGCAAGCATTACGCACTCCACAGCGACCGCGGCCGATCTCCAGCGTCTGCTCGCCATTAACCCTTCAGATCTCGAAACGCTCAAACTGGCCGCCGACTTTGCCGAGCGCACAAGCGACATCGCCGCGGCCGTCAGGTATGGCGGACGGATCGTCCAACTGGAGCCGGAAAATGGTTTGTATTGGGGACGTCTCGGCATCGGCTACTGGCGGATCGGGGACCGAGATAACGCGGAACGGTGTATTATCCGTGCCCGGAAGCAGGGCGCCGACCCTCCCCAGTCCGCGGCGATTCTGGGCGACATCCGGTTCGGAAAGAAGGACTATTCCGGGGCGGTGGGGCACTATCGCGAAGCGTTGAACCGGGAGCCGAATCGGGTTGAACTGTGGCTCAAACTCGCCGACAGCGAACAGAGCCTTAGCCGCAAACCCGAGGCCGCGCAAGCCCTCGAAGAGGCTCTGAAACGAAAGCCCGACCTATGGCCGCGGCGCACGCAAATCATCGATTATTACCTCGAAGCCGCAAATACGGCCGGCGCGCGGCGGCACATCTACGCCGCCATCGTTCTACTTCCGCCTGACACACCCCTTGTCATTCGCTTCGCCACGTACTGCGAGCGTCTCGGCCAGGTGCAGGATGCCCGCAAACTGTGGACACGCGCCATCGAACTTGATCCAACCAATGAGTTGGCGCACTACTCTCTTGCCAGAGGCTATCAGGCAAGCGGAACTTGGGACAAAGCTCTCGAGGCAGCGGAAAATGGGGCGCGGGTGGCTCCGCAGTCGGTGCGTCTTTTGGCTCTTCAAACTGATGCGATGGTCGCTCTCGCCCGTATGGAAGACGCCCGCCGGCTCCTCAAATCCGTCACCGGCCGTCTGCCCGATCCGGAGCTTTTGCGGCGATCGGCGGATCTCGAAGACCGGTACGGAATCGATTCCCCAAAGTACTACCGAACACTCGTCGAAAGCATGCGGACAACGCAGAGACCCGAGGGGACCTGGCACCCTTACGCGGTGCGTGGCCTGGAAGCTTCGATTCGAGAGGGTGAAACCGAATCCTGCGAATGGTTCTCCACGATCCTTCACTCCACACTTTGCGCGCCCGAGACCCCGCCGCCCGATGCTCCCTCGATCGTCGTTCGAGGCGGCCTTCGACCGCTCCTCTTTATGGCTCACGGACCCGAGGAGAGTTCTGCCGACGCGTTTCTTTCGGACTACAGCCGCACGCTCAGCGCGAACATACACGACAGGAGCCGGACGAATAACGCTGCCGCGGACGCATACCGCGACAGGCTCGTCGAGTACTTCCACCTCCTCGCCGACCTGGAGGCCATGGGCAAGGGCAGCGCTGGCAAAATCGCTGTCCGCCTCTCCCTGGAGAATCAGAAATCATCGCGCCTCACCGAACGGGTGCTCGCGCTGCTCGGATGGCGTGTTCGTCACGAATCCGGCAAGGTCGTTGTCGAGCCCGCCATCAAGGGGAAGCGCGTGAAACACCAGGATCTGGCATCCGCACTCGCCATCGACGTAGTTTCGATGCAGGAACACCTTCAGTCTGGGGGCGAATTTGTCCTGGAAATCGAAAACGTCCCCGTAGAGATTTTCCCGTCTGAGAAAGCCTGGCAAGATCAGTTCTACGCGGGGGAACGCTACCCTGGCGGCTTCGTCGAAGCTTTGGCGCGCAAACCGGCTATGGCAACCCTGTATGCGGCCCTGTCCAACATGGAACCGAGCTCGGCAGCGCTGCTGGTTCGATCGGTCGGCATGAAACCCCTTGCTGAGAAATACAGCCCGCTTCTTACCCTGTATTCGTCCTGCCTGCAGATCGCGGCAGGCCGCGTGGAAGTCCCGGGTGGAAGTTCAGCGTCACCTATCTGGGCCACCCTGGCGCACGCGCAACCGACCGACCCTCGCCGTTTTCTGCGGGAGCTCTTGGATAGGGACGACGGGCGTCTCCTGAAGTTCTATTTCCTGATCTCGCAGACTGGACTTTCGCAGGCAGCGTTTTTTCACCGCCAATTTGAAGCGCACCACGGCGTTCTATGAAGTCTTCCGCGATTCCACCCAGGCAGAAGCCAAGAGGACTCGCGAGCTCGGGTCCGCTTCCATTGAAGACCTCTTCCGCGAACTGCCCATCGACACCGAGGGGCACCTGGAGTTCCCCGGATCGCCGGAAGTTTGGATGGTGGCCAAGGGAAAATCCGCCTCAATCCAGACCACGGACCGCCGGTTGAAGAAGCTGTCCCGCATCACGACGCCCGAGGTGGAGGACGAAATTCTCCTGAGGCTGATTAAGGGCCAATACAGCCAGAACCATTCCCATTACGGGAACTGGCAAAACCTGCTCGCCGTGCTGCGGATCGACGCCAGCCGCCCAGAGCCATTGGATGAAGCCTCGGCCTTGCTGCTCGCCGAGAAATTCTCATCGGCGGAAGGTCTGTATGGCTATTTCACGCAAATTACCGGGATGCAGGCCGGGCACTACCGCGAAGTATTCAGCTTCGTCGAGAAAATGCGCGGCCTCGACTGGAAGCAGGCCAACATACCTGCGGGCTTGTTCCATTCTGTTTTTTATCTTCTTGCTACCGCCGAAGAATCCCGCCGCCTCGGTCCCGCTCAGACCGCTGCGCTGCTCGGGGATTTTGCCAAGAGCATGAACCAGGCCCAGTCACCGGGGCAGTGGGCCAAAGCGGCACTCGACGCTCTCGGTTCGTACCTGCAAGCTCTGGGTTCCTCTCCTGACGTTCCCTCCCTGCGGGAACTCCTCGTCACGGTACCGAACGATCGTCAATTCACGTTCGGCGACCACACGTTCAGACCGGGTGAGGATCTGAGGCGCAGCTTTGATCGCGTCCTGGAGTTGCAGAGCGTGCCGCGGCTGGACGAACTCCTGCGTCTGCGCCGCTCGCTACTCGTTCTCGAATCGGGCAAAGGCGATCCGCGCGCAGCAGTCGCTACCATTTCCGAAATTACCAAGGCGTTCCGCGACCCCGAAGTCCCGCGGCACCTCAAACTACCTCCCGAGCTGGCAGCCTCCTTGAATGCCAGCCAGAAAGCACGCCTGGCTTCCCTCAGCACTCGATTACAAAAAGAAGCCGGCAAAAAAAAGCCGTCCAAGAATCTTTCTAAACTCGCAGCCGACTATTGGGATGCCCTGGCCTTTCGGACCATGATTGCGCTGTCCGGCCAGGTATATGCCGCGAACTTCCGTTCGGATGATCTGCTGATTGCCGAAGACACCTTGTTCCTCCGCAAACACCGCTTTGTCGTCCCCGACTCCGGAGGGACGGAATATTTCCCTTCGGGCGAATTGAAGGTCTCCAGTGAGGGCGCCGGCAGTTTCGCCAGCGGCGGGTTCGACGGAATTGCCGCCATAACGGGCGAGGCGGGTGCCAGCAGCCTGCGCACTGTGGACCCGCACACGAGCTTTGTGGCCGCGGCGCTGATCGGTAGCGTGCGTACCACGGACTGGTCGAGACTGAGTCCCACGACCCTGCGGGAAACGGCCGTCGAAATTCACGCGGCGGAGGACTGGCTCGTGCTGGCGGCGGATCACAAGGAGGTATACGAGGCCATCGCGACATCCACATTCGGGCTGCTTTCTCTGGATCGGCGAGCCCGGCTGCTGCTCGCTCTTCAGCGTCGCGACTGGGAAGAGGTCTGGTCTTCGCTGAGCCTCTCCGACCTCCTCTTTCTCGCGGCGCGGATCCGCGCTGCTTCCCCGCAGCTCACGGTTAGGTCGCCGGCCATCGATGAGTATCTTTCCTCAGCAACGGGCTTTCCGGAGGGAGCGGCCGCGCTCGGCCCGGCGTTACCAACTCTCCGCGGCCGTTCGAGTCCCACTCTGGCGGAATTGCCTCCGTATGAGGAAACAGCCACGGAGATTTATCCGATTTATCTTGCCGAACGTCTGGCGGAGTTCAAGCTCTATCTGGCGTATCTTTTCGAACGAGAAGATCTTCCGCCGGAGGGACTGGCGGCCAGCGCCGAAGCCGCCGCTCAAGCGGTTTTGAGTGACGTTCAGATGGCCGATTACCGGGATTGGCGCGCCGTCATCAACGCGTACAGCGGTTTCGACGCGGCGCACCTGCGAGAGGTACTGACCACCAGATGAGAGTAACCGGCGTTCCGTTGCTGCTTTTCTTCGGTTACATCGCCACCGCGCAGCAGGCCGCGCCTACGTTCCGGGCGGAAACGCGGGTTGTCGAAGCCTACGCCAGCGTATTCGACAAACACGGCAATCCGATTCCGAATCTCTCACGCGACCGTTTTCGGGTCTACGATGCCGACGCTGAGCGACCACTGCTTGCTTTCGAGGGCGTTAACGAGCCTCTGACGTGCGCTGTGCTGCTCGACGTCACGGAAAGCATGCAGCGCTTTATGCCGGTCCTGAAGACATCGGTCGTTCGCTTCATCGACGAACTGCCTAACGGCGGAGAAGTGGCAGTTTACACGTTCAACACGTCCCTTCGGCTGAACCAGGGGTTCACCACCGATCGAAAGTCGGCGAAACAGGCGGTTATGCGAGCCGTTGCCGGCGGAGCCACGGCCCTGTTCGATTCCATTTCGAAGGTGTCTCGCGATTTGGAGCAGCGCAAAGGGAAGAAGTCGCTGGTGGTCTTTACGGATGGCGACGACAACGCCAGCGCACTGTCTGCCGTGTCCACCTCGCGCCAGGTGCGTCGTGCCGGAATACCGCTCTACGTGATTGCTCAGGGAGAAGCTCTTCGGCAGCCCAATCTCCTGAAGATATTGGAGGAACTGGCGGCCACCAGCGGGGGAATTCCTTTCCGGCTGTATAAGCCGGACAAGATCGGCGACATCTTCTCGGAAATCAGCCGTAACCTGGAGCACACCTATCTCCTCGCATGGAAGCCGCCTGAGGGTGGCGGCAACTCCTGGCACCCGATCCGGATTTCGGTGGTCGGTGCCGGAGATGCGGTCATCCGCACACGCCAGGGCTATTGGCCTTAGAGGCCGGACGTCCGTGGAGAAGCCCTGCCCTCGACAGGTTGGCACCCAATTTGCTAGAATGGGAAATCATTGTGGTACTATTGGTCGATCACTCTATCCGCACTACGCTGGTACCCGATCCCGCCTGTAATCCTCTGAGGAGTAAAGCTTAGCAAATCTATGGCTTCGAATATGTTTTCCCAGGGCGCCCAAGTCGAACATCAAAAATTCGGCCTGGGGACGGTTCTGTCGAGCAGTGAAGAACGCATCGTGATCAAGTTTGACGACCACGGTGAGAAGAAGTTCGTCACCGGAATGGTGATGGGCAGCCTGAAGAAAAGTGACCGCCAACCGCCCGCGGAAAAGAAGGGTTCCCGTCGGAAAAAGACGGCGCCCGCCGCAGTTTAGCGAAACGGAAGAGGATTTCTTAGTTGAACGCACGCCAAAAGAGATTGTTCGATGAGGCCCGGAAACGAAATCCGGACCTGAAGATGCCCCCGGCCAAGCCAGCTTCGGAATGGACCGAGGCCGACCTCGCGCTGATCAAGCAGGGAGTCGGCGACAAGTCAGGCAGGCCGGCTCAATCGGCCGCCCAGGCACAAGAAAACGAAGTGCCCTCCGGCGAGCAAAAGGGGTCGGTAGTGACCTACTTCGAAGCGAAAGGTTTCGGCTTTCTGCGGCCCGACGATGGAGGAAGGGATATCTTCTTCCACGTATCGCGGCTGGTAGAAGGGCTGGCGACGGACCTGCGCCCGGGCACCCGAGTCATGTACGAACTGGGGATGGACCGCACCGGCAAGATGGCGGCAGCCAGCATCCGGATCGCACCGGCTGAGTAGCATCTCGGTCGGGTATAATCAATTAGCATCCCCCGCACTCCAGTCGCTGGGGACCGTACGCTCTCATGTTTGACAATTTATCGGACAAGCTGCAGCGGGTATTCAAGAACCTGCGCGGCGAAGGCAAACTTTCGGCTGAAAACATGGAGGCCGCGCTGCGCGAGATCCGCCTGGCGCTGCTCGAGGCCGACGTCAACTTCCGGGTTGTCAAACAGCTGATCGAGAATATTAAGCAGAAGGCCATGGGCGAGGAAGTGCTCATGGCGCTTTCGCCCTCGCAGCAGGTTATCAAAATCGTGCACGAGGAACTGATCAAGATCCTCGGCAGCCACGAATCGAAGCTGCGGTTTGCCAACGAGCCGCCCAGCGTCTTTCTGATCGTGGGCCTGCAGGGTTCGGGTAAGACGACCTCGACCGGCAAGCTGGCCCGCTGGCTTTCGAAAAACGGCCACCGGCCGATGGTGGTTTCGGTGGACGTGTACCGGCCGGCGGCGCGCGAGCAACTGCGGGTGATCGCAAAAGAGATCGGCCAGCCGGTGTACGAAGGCGCGCCGGAAGAGGCGCAGCCGCTCGATCTGGCGAAGGGCGCGCGGCGCGAAAGCACCAACAGCGGGCGCGACGTGCTGCTGGTGGATACCGCGGGCCGCCTGCATATCGACGAGCAGCTGATGACCGAACTGCAGCAGCTCAAGGAGCAACTGCAGCCGGTGGAGATCCTGTTCGTGGCGGACGCCATGACGGGGCAGGACGCGGTGAAATCGGCCGACGAATTTCACAAACGCCTGGGCATCACCGGCGTGATCCTGACGAAAATGGACGGAGACGCGCGCGGCGGCGCAGCCCTTTCGATCCGGCACGTAACGGGGCAGCCGCTGAAGTTCGTGGGCGTGGGCGAGAGATTCGACGCTCTCGAGCCGTTCCACCCGGATCGCGCGGCCAACCGCATCCTCGGCATGGGCGATATCCTCTCCTTCATCGAGAAGGCCGGGGACGTGATCGACCAGAAGAAAGCCGTGGAGATGCAGCGGAAGCTCATCGAGAACGATTTCACTCTCGAAGACTTCCGCGACCAACTGAGGCAGATCCGCAAGCTCGGTCCGCTGCAATCTCTATTGGGCATGATGCCCAAGGTAGGAATTCTCAAAGAGCTCAAAGACGTCAAAGTGGATGAGAAGGAAATCAACCACGTGGTGGCGATCATCGATTCGATGACGCCACGCGAGCGCGATAACCACATGATCATCAACGGCAGCCGGCGGCGGAGGATCGCCAAAGGCAGCGGGACGTCGGTGCAGGAAGTCAACCAGTTGTTGAAGCAGTATTCGCAGGCGCGGAAGATGATGAAATCGTTTTCCGGCGGCATGATCGGAAAAAAGCTGGGGAAGATGAAGTTGCCCCCCGGGTTTCCGTTTGGTGATATGCCCGGCGGCCCCGGGAGATAAGAATCTACTTGTTGGAGTTTCGATGCTGATGATTCGCCTGGCGCGGTTTGGCGCCAAGAAAAAGCCGTTTTATCGCGTGGTCGTGATTGAAAAGGAGCGGGCCCGGAACGGCCGCAACCTGGAAGTGATCGGCCAGTACAATCCGGTCGCCAGCCCGGCACACGTGCTCTTGAAGCATGACCGGATCGAATATTGGATGAAGAACGGCGCCCAGATGTCGGAAACGGTGAAGCGGCTGGTGGAAAAGAACCCCGCCGCGGTCGCCGAACCGGTTGCCTGAGCGCCGGTCGCCTCGCGTAACTGTAAGAAACATAACGGCTAGGAAACTGGCTGTAGCAGATTTCTCGTCGTTCCACCCTTTGCGTTCAGTTACCATGAGCTTTAGGGAGGCGGGGTAATGAGACAGCTCATTGAAGACATTGCGAAAGCTCTGGTTGACATCCCGGAGGAAGTTTCCGTTCGAGAAGTGCAGGGCGAGCAGGTAACCGTGCTGGAGTTGAAGGTAGCCCCCAGCGACCTCGGAAAAGTAATCGGCAAACAGGGCCGGACAGCCCGCTCGATCCGAACCATCCTCGGGGCGGCGGGCATGAAGCTGAGCCGCCGATTCACCCTGGAAATTCTCGAGTGAGTCTCTCCGAAGCCGGTTGGGTCGCGGTTGCCGTGCTGGGCAAGACGCACGGAAACCGGGGCGAGATTACTGCCTTTGCGCTCAGCAGCAAGCCGGAACGCTATGAGCGTCTGAGGGAAGTGACGCTCTTCAACGCTTCCGGAGATCTGCTGCGGAGCGCGGAAGTGGAGTCGGTCTGGTTCCACTCCGGCACCCTGATCTTCAAGTTTCGTGGAATCGATTCCATCTCGGAAGCCGAAACGCTGGCACGCGCCGAAGTGCGGATACCGGTGAGCGAGCGTGAGCCGCTCGAGGAGGGCGAGTTCTTCGACTCCGACCTGATCGGCTGCGAGGTCGTGGAACGGAGCACGGGGGAGTCGCTCGGCCGCGTCACGGGCATGGAAGACGCCGGGGGGCCGGGACTTCTGGTGGTGAACGGCGAACTGCTGGTTCCGTTTGCGCGGTCCATCTGCGTCGAAATCGACCCGACGGCGAAGCGGATCGTGGTGGAGTTGCCCGCGGGCCTGAAGGATCTGAACCGGCCGTGATTTTCCACGTCTTAACGATTTTCCCCGAATTCTTCGAAGGGCCGTTTGCTCACGGAGTGGTGAAACGGGCCAAGGATGCGGGCCTGCTGGATATCCGCATCCACAACCTGCGCGACTGGACGTTCGACCGGCACAGGACCGTAGACGACCGTCCCTTCGGCGGCGGCGAGGGCATGGTTTTGAAGCCGGAGCCGCTGTTTCTCGCCGTGGAATCGATCTGGCCCGAGCGCAAGCCGGGGCAGAAAGTGGTTCTGCTCTCGGCGCAGGGATGCATGTTCGACCAGGCGATGGCCAACCGCTACGCCGGGGAAAGCGAACTGCTGCTGATCTGCGGGCGGTACGAAGGAGTGGACGAGCGTGTGGCGGAACATCTGGCCGAGGAAGAGGTTTCGATCGGAAACTACGTGCTGAGCGGCGGCGAACTGGCGGCGGCGGTGGTGGTGGACACGGTGGCGCGCCTGCTGCCCGGGGTGCTCGGAAACGAAAACTCGGCGGCTTTCGAATCGTTCCAGGACACGGGCCATGGGGAAGGGCTGCTGGACTGCCCCCACTGGACGCGCCCGGCCGATTTTCGAGGCTGGAAAGCTCCGGAAATCCTGCTCAACGGCAACCACGAAGAGATCCGCAAGTTCCGGAAAAGCGCGGCCATCCGGAAGACGGCGCGGCTGCGGCCCGATTTGCTAAGATAAATATTCCAAGGAATTTCCATGCAGAACGCGCTGTTGACCAAGTTTATTAACAAGAACAAGCGGAGTGACGTCCCGGTATTCCGTCCCGGCGATACGATCCGCGTGCACGTGAAGATCAAAGAAGGCGACAAGGAGCGGTTGCAGGCATTCGAAGGCACGGTAATTGCCCGCAACAACACCGGGATGGGCGAAAGCATCACGGTGCGCAAGGTCAGCTTCGGCCAGGGCGTTGAACGCATCTTCCCGGTGAACGCGCGGGTGATCGACCACATCGACGTGGTGCGCACAGGGCGTGTGCGGCGCGCCAAGCTGTACTACCTTCGCGGCCTGCGCGGCAAAGCAGCGCGGCTCAAGGAACGCACCTAAGCACCGACAGGTTCCTTCCATGCGACCCGACCCGGCGGGTAGCAAAATCCGTTGCGAGGCGACGCTCGAACGAGAGCTGCGCGCGCGCGGTTTTGCGGCGGTTGCCGGGGTGGACGAAGTGGGTCGCGGCGCGCTGTTCGGTCCGGTGGTCGCCGCCGCGGTGATTTTGTGCCCGGATCGCCCCGTGCGCGGACTGAACGACAGCAAGGTGCTCGAACCGGAGCGCCGCGAGGTGCTGGCGGAACGCATTCGGGAGCGCGCGGTGGCGTTCGCGGTGGCCGCGGTTGACGCAGCCGTGATCGACTACATCAACATTTACCAGGCCTCGCGCGCGGCCATGCGGCTGGCGGTGAGCCGCCTGGAACCGCAGCCGGACTTCCTGCTGGTCGATGCGGTGCCCATCGATCTGCCGCTGCCGCAGCGGGCGCTGATTCAGGGTGACGCGCGGTGCCACGCCATCGCGGCTGCCTCCATTGTTGCGAAGGTTTGGCGCGACGCGCTGATGCGGGTCTGGGATGCGGTGTTCCCGGAGTACGGGCTGGCTTCCCACAAGGGATACTCCACGCCGGAGCACTGCCGGGCGCTCGAACGCTACGGCCCCACCCCTTTGCACCGTATGAGTTTCGAGCCGGTGCGCGCCCACTCCCTGTTCCCGATCGATTACAATCCCCAAATGGAATTATTCGACACGGCAGGCGCCGCATGATGCCCACGGAGCCGGAATCGAGCGGCATTCCGCCGGCAGTGAGTGACGCCTTGCCGGGGCCGGTCCCCGTCGCTATGCCCGAGTACCGCTGGTATCACAAAATGTCGGCAGTTTTGTTCATCACTTTCTGCCTCGAGATCGGCTTCTTTCTGGCGGTGTTTCCGTGGACCGAATACTGGGACAACAACTTCTTCTCCACCTGGATGCCGCACTGGCACCAGTACTGGGATAACTTGTACGTGCGCGGCGCGATCAGCGGACTGGGGGTAGTCAACCTGTATATCTCGCTTGTCGAAATGCTGCGGCTGCGGCGCTTCGCGAAACACGACTGAGGAGCCGTAACCGGCCTTGCCGGCGGCGCGTCGGAGGAGCAGGAGAACTCGGTGCGGCTGGTCCTCGGTCTGGCAATCGCATTTGTGCTGAACGCGGCGGAGATCCCCAGGGGAAGCCACGTGCTGCTGAAGCTGATCAATTCCGTGAGTACCCGCACGGCCCGGACCGGCGACTACGTATATATGAAAACGGCCACCCCGGTGGTAGCCAACGGACAGATTGTCGTGCCCGTGGATAGCTACGTCCAGGGGGTGGTGACGGAATCGAAGCGGGCCGGGCGGGTGAGCGGACGGGCGGAACTGGCGCTGCGGATCGAAACCCTGACGCTGCCCAGCGGAAAGGTGGTCCGGATCGCGCCGCACCTGAACTCGGTGGATTCGGAAGACACGGACCAGAAAGTGAAGGAGAACGGCATTCGGCAGGGCTCCTCGCACGGCCAGGATGCGGGACGAATCGCGGAAACCGCGGGTGCGGGCGCAGCCATCGGCGGGTTGGCCGACCGGAGTTGGAAGGGCGCGGGAATCGGGGCGGGCGCCGGCGGGGCTGTCGGACTGGCAACGGTGCTCTTGACCCGGGGACGCGAGGTGAACCTTCGGCAGGGGTCGACGGTGGATGTGGTTTTCGAACGCGCGGTGCCCCTGGAGTAAAAAAACGCGGCTGCCGTTTCAGGAGGGATCTGATTGAGAGGCGAACCGGCAGCCGCTAATTGTCTCTATTTGCGCGTTAGACGATCAAGCTGAGAGTAATCCATTGCCGGCCGGTGAACCAGTCTATCTTTAGTACAATGACGGACTGGAGACCGGTACCGGAATCCTGCGAGAATACTCTTGAAAATGGTCACCCGCGAGAGGGTGCTGCTGGCACTCACGGGCATCGTTTTGCTTGGCTGGTTTTCCGGACCTGTTGCCGATCCGGATTTCTGGTGGCACCTCAAAACCGGCCAATACTTGTGGGAGACGCACCGGCTTCCGACACCCGATCCATTCGCTTACACCACGGCGGCAGCGGGCGAGGCCTACAGGGGCGAAGCGCTCACACGGCACTTCAACCTCACGCATGAATGGCTGGCGCAGGCGCTGATGTACCTAATGTGGCTCGCGGGAGGTTTCCGGGGCATCATAACCGGCCGGGCTCTGTTGCTGGCGGCCTTCTGCGGGCTCGCCGGGTTTGTGGTGTTCCGAAGGTGCGGCGGATTCTACCGCGCGCTGGCGGCCGCCCTGATCAGCGGCGCGGCCGCATGGCAGTTCGCGGCGGACCGGCCGTACCTGGTGACGTTCCTGATGGTGGGGATCTTCGTGGCTCTCCTCGATTCCCGCCGCCGGCTGTGGCTGCTGCCGCCATTGATGCTGGTGTGGGCCAACTGCCACGGCGGATACTTCCTGGGCCTGGTGGTCGTGGGAGCGTACGTCGCGGAGGCGCTGCTGAACCGGAAGCCGGGCCGGCGCACGCTGTTCGCATCGGCCGCCGCGACGGCTGCAATCTCGGGACTGAACCCCAACGGCTATCGCATCTTCGAGACCCTGATGCATTATCGCGGCAGCTTTCTCACATCGCGGCTGCTCGAATGGCAGGCGCCGGCGTTGTGGCCGCCAAACGTGTTCAGCGTGCTGCTCGCGGCCGGCGCGGCGGTGCTGGTGTGGCAGCGCCGGCGCGTGCGGGCAGCGGACTGGCTGCTCTTCGCGGCGTTCGCGGCGGCGGCGCTCGCGGCGCGGCGCAACACGATTCTGGCGGGCTGGTTCGCTCCCGTCGTGATCTTCTCCTACCTGCCCGTACGGAAGACCGTACCGCGCTACACCATGCAGGCCGCGGCGGCTGTGATGCTCGCGGCACTGGCGGCGGGCAGCTACTTCCAGCCAGCCGTAGAGGCCTGGAGATGGCCTTCGGGGGCGGCCGATTTTCTATCGGCGCACCCGGCGAGCGGGCCGCTGTTCAATACCTGGGAATTCGGCGGATACCTGATGTGGCGTTTGTGGCCGCGGGAGAAAGTCTTCATCGACGGGCGGGCGTTGAGCGAATCGGTGTTCCAGGATTATGCGCGCATCCTCTACAATCACGACGCGGGCGACGGCCGACCGGACGCGCAGCAATTGCTCGATCGGTACGGCGTGCAGGCGATCGTGATGAACGGTTTCGAATACACGAACGGGCTGACTTACCTGCTGGCGCCCAGCCTGGCAGATCCACAGCAGAAAGAGTGGAAACTGGTCTACGGCGATTCCGCGGCGATGGTGTTCATGCGCCGGCCCCCGGCAGGGGTGGAAGTGCAGCCCCCGCTGCACGTGCTGGATTACCTCGAGCAGCAATGCGACGCACACCTCACGCACGAGCCCAAGTATCCCCTGTGTGCGCGTGCGCTCGGCCAGGTGTTTTCGAAGGTTGGGGATTTCCGGCGCGCACGGCGGTGGCTCGGACGCTACTTCGAGCTGAAACGGCTGCCCGACCCGGAAGCCGAAACCGCTTGGCGCAGATTGTTGGCGGCCGGGTATTAGGGGTGGTTTTCACCGGCTGCGCGAGAAGCTGGCATCCATGAGAATCCAGGTATTGGGGTCGAGTTCGACTGTGGACGGCTCGGCAGCGGCGGCGATTTCGAAGTGCTGCCGCTTGCGGTCCATTTCGATCTTTTCGATGTTGCCGCCGATGCCGATTTGAAGCGGCAGGCGGTACGCATCGCCCGACTGCGTCTGAGTGAGATCGATTTCGATCTTCTTCGCGGCCGCATCGTACTTCCAACCGCCTTCCACCACGGGCGAGCCGGCGCGGTATAACCACTGGCGGAAAAACCAGCCGAGGTCGGTGCCCGAAACTTCTTCCATCGCCCTGCGGAAATCGGCCGTGGAGGCGTTGCCGTCACGGAAGCGGCGATAGTATTCGCGAATGCCCTCCCAGAACTTCTCCGTGCCGATCTGGCCGCGTAGGATATGCAGCGCCCAGCCGCCCTTCTGATAGACGATCTGGTTGGGGATGCCCGTCCAGGGCTTGGCCTGCACCACGGCTACTCCGGGCAAGCGTTTTTCAGCGGCGAAGATGCGGGCGCGCGCGCTCTTCAGGCCGGCGACAAACGCGTCCCGGCCCTGGTAGTGTTCGATATCGAGCAGCGCAAAGTAGGTGGCGAAGCCTTCGCTCAACCAGACGTCGTCCCAATCTTTCTCAGTTACCGAATCGCCGAACCACTGGTGCGCGGTTTCGTGCGCGACGAGGCGGCTGGCAGGATGGCCGGTCACGGTGTTCTCGCCATAGAAAATGGAGCTGGCCACCTCCATGCCGCCGCCATTGCCGGCGGATTCGACGGCGGCGAGTTTGTCATACGGGTACGGGCCGATGTGCGAGCTGAAAAATTCAATGGCCTCGCGCGTGGGTCCTTCGAAGGTGGCGATCCCGGCCTCGCGATCCTGGTGATAGACCCACGTCTCGAGGGGGACGCCCGCCGCTCGGCCGAAGCGGCGTGCCGCGAACTCGGCGACCCCGATGCTGTAGAGCCAGGTGGCGATCGGCTCCGGTTGAGTCCAGTGCGTGGTGCGGCGGCCATCGCCCAGGTCGAGCGTTTCGACCAGCCGGCCGTTCGCGACCACCTGGTATTTCGAAGGCGCCGTGACCATGAATTCACCGGACGCTTTGTCGTACGGGTGATCGATGGTCGGAAGCCACTGGCGCGCGCGATCCGGCCAGTTGGACGCGAAAAAACACCGGTCGCCGTATTTGTTCCTGATGATTTTGAGTCCGTCCGCTGGAACCCCGTGATACGCGACGGTGAACTCACGCAACCCGGCGCGCTCGGGAGCGTCCGGAAGGGTGAGTTCGAGGCGGCTGTCCCGATGCACGTAGGGCACGGCGGAGCCGCGAGACGTCACCCGGTCTACCGTCATGCCTCTGCCGGCCGCGGTCGATGCGAGATCGAACCTGACCTGGGTAACTCCGGCCTCCACAAACCGCACGACAATCGTAGTCTCTCCGGAAATCTGGTCGCTTTGGTCGCTGAGCGTAATACGAAAGATGTAGTGCTCGACGTCGATGCCGGGCTGCCGCGGATAGTTATCCGCGAAGAGCACGGGCGCGCACGCCGCTGCGGCAAGCAGCAGTATTTTCCTCATCTGGCCTCTTACCGAGACGTTACTATACCGCGGGCTGCGGCGGCGCGGGCGGCTTTCAGGCGGCGGCGTTCAGGAGGTTGGCGAGTTCGTCCAATTCGGATTCCAGGCGAAGCCGTTCACCGTTCGAGACGGTGTAGACCAGCGGCAAAAGACGGCACGCTTCCTCATGCGCGGCGATAGCGCGTGCCAATTGGTTCTCGTCGTAGGTGTACGCCAGGGTGCGCGCCGAGTCGAGTTCCCGGCGGATGAGCGCGAGAAGCTGCCGGTCGGTCTTTGAGCGTAACTCGCGAAGTTTGTAAGAATCCGGTCTCTGGTTCATGTCATCGACCTGCTGTTAACTTAGACGCAGGAACCGGGGGTTTCGATTAGCAAAAGCGGGAAAATATTTCCTGAGCACGGGACCGCCCGGTATCGACCGGACGGCCCCAGGGGCTACTGAAGGTCGATCGTATCCACGTGCAGGATATCGCCTTCCATGGAGCCGTTCACTTTGGCGTTCACGGGGCCTGCCTCCGTTCCCGGAGTGGCGGGCTCGTGGCTCTTCAACGCCTCTACGGCCTTCGCATTTCCATCCGGATCCAATTTATAGAGCTTTCCGGAAGCTTCGAGCAGGAACTCACTGGAGGATGGAGTGGCCGCGCACGTCTTGGCGGACTTTGCGTGTGCATAGCAAGAAGCGTCAAGCAGTTGCCCGGTATAGGAATCCGCCGTGGCCAATGCTGCACCGACAACGGCAAGCCCGGTTAGTATAAGCAGTCTTCGCATATTTCTCTTCCTTTCAGATTCGAAAAGGTCGAATGGCGCATGTGCGCAGAAGGTAGCAAGCCGGATGCCATATTCCGGTTTTCATCAGGTTCCGGAGATCTGCTCCTGAAACCGGGAGTGGTACGAGTAAAAACTTCCCTGCCCGGGCGATTCCCTGGGGGCCACTCAGAGGACGCGATTTCCGGCAATGTAAACAGCGCGGGCCGTGTCGCGGCCGAAGAAATAAGGAAGTTCGCGATAGTCTTCGGCATCATGGATCGCGAAATCCGCCCGTTTGCCGGTTTCGAGCGAGCCGAGTTGCGCGCCGCGGCCGAGACTGCAGGCGGCGTTGATGGTTGCGGCAGTGATGGATTCCGCAGCCGTCAGTTTCAATTGCGTTGCAGCCAGCGACAAGACCATCGGCATGGATGCGGTGGGCGAGGAACCGGGGTTGAAATCCGTGGCGAGCACAATCGGCAGCCCCAGTTCGACCATGCGGCGCGCATCCGGATAGCGCGAGAGGCCCAGCGCATAAACCGAAGCAGGCAGAAGCACCGGCTGAACGCCGGCGCCCGCAATCGCGGCCAACCCCGCCTCCGTGGTGGATTCCAGGTGATCGGCCGTGGCCGCGTGAATTTCGGCCGCCAGCCGCGAGCCTTCGTCCGGCGTGAACTGGTCCGCGTGGACGCGGATGCCGAGTCCGGAGCGGCGGGCCGCATCGAGAACCGTGCGGGCCTGGGCATAGGGAAACACGTTCGGCTCGCAGAAGACATCGCAGTATTCGGCGAGATTGCCGCGGGCGACGGCCGGAATCATTTCGCGGACTACGAGGTCAACGTAATCGTCGATGCGGCCCTGGTACTCATCAGGAATTTCGTGTGCGCCGAGAAAAGTGGGCACCATCCGCAGGCTGCCTTCCGCCCCGAGGCACTGAATCACGCGCAGAATTTTCAGCTCCGACTCGAGAGAGAGCCCATATCCGGATTTGGCTTCAATGGTGGTGGTGCCGCCGCGCAGGAACCACTGGCGGTAACGGCGCGCGGAAGCGAGCAGTTCTTCTTCGGAAGCCGCGCGCGTATTGCGCACGGTGGAGCGAATGCCGCCGCCGCGCGCCGCGATCTCGGGATACGAGGCGCCCTGGTTGCGCTCTTCGAATTCCGCGGCGCGATTGGCCGCGAAGACCGGGTGGGTGTGAGCGTCTACGAAACCAGGCAGCACGAGGGCGCCGCCGGCATCGACCACATCCGCGTCCGGCCCGAGCAGCGGCTCAACCTGCGCGCGGGTGCCGGTGGCCTGGATGCGGCCGTCGCGCACCAGCAAAGCGCCGCCGGGAATTACCGCAAGCTCTCGCAGTTCCCGGCCGGTACGCGGGCGCGGCGGACCCGCCAGAGTGACCAACTGGCCGGCGTTCCAGACGGCCAACTGGCTCACGCATTCTCCATGGGACGTTTGATGCCGTGCTCGCGGGCGAAGCGGATGGCTTCTTCGTATCCGGCATCGGCGTGGCGGATGACTCCGCTTCCCGGGTCGCTCGTCAGCACGCGTTCGAGGCGGCGCTCCGTATCTTCGCCGCCGTCCGCAACCACCACCATTCCGGCGTGCTGGGAGTAGCCGATCCCCACGCCGCCGCCGTTATGTATGGAAACCCACGAAGCTCCGGCGGCAGTGTTCACGAGCGCGTTGAGGAGCGGCCAGTCGGCGATGGCGTCGGAGCCGTCGCGCATGGCTTCGGTCTCGCGGAACGGGGAAGCGACCGAGCCGGTGTCGAGATGATCGCGGCCGATCACGATGGGAGCCTTGAGCTCGCCCTTGCGGACCAGCCGGTTCATGGCGATGCCGAACTCGGCGCGCTGTCCGTAACCCAGCCAGCAGATGCGCGCGGGCAGGCCCTGGAAGCGGATGCGTTCGCGCGCCATCGGAATCCAGCGCGCCAGCGTCTCATCCCCGGGAAAGAGTTCGAGTGCCAGCCGGTCGGTGCGGTAAATATCCTCCGGATCGCCCGAGAGCGCCACCCAGCGGAACGGGCCGCGGCCCTCGCAAAACAGCGGCCGGATATATTCGGGGACGAAGCCCGGAATATCGTAGACGTTGGCAACCCCGGCCTTGGCGGCCTGCGTGCGGATGTTGTTGCCGTAATCGAACGTCACCGCGCCGGCTTTTTGCAGCGCCAGCATTCCGGCGACGTGAGCGCCCATGGCCGCGGTGGAGCGCGCGATGTACTCTTCGGGATCGCGGGTGCGCAGGGCGCGAGCCTCTTCGAGCGACATCCGGTTGGGGACGTAGCCGTTGAGCGGGTCGTGGGCGCTGGTCTGGTCCGTCAGAACGTCGGGAACGAAGCCGCGGCGAGCCAGTTCCGGAATCACGTCGGCGCAGTTGCCGACCAGCCCCACAGAGATCGCGCTGCCGCTGTCTTCCGCCTCGCGCAACATGCGCAACGCCTCATCGAGGTTGCGCGCCATGTGGTCGCAATAGCCGGTTTCGACGCGCCGGCGAATGCGCTGCGGATCCACGTCGATGCCCAGGAAACGCGCGTCGTTCATGGTGGCAGCGAGCGGCTGGGCCCCGCCCATACCCCCCATTCCGCCCGAAACGACCAGCTTGCCCCGCAGCGACCCGCCGAAATGTTTGCGTGCCAGCGCGGCGAAAGTTTCGTAAGTGCCCTGTACGATGCCCTGGCTGCCGATGTAAATCCAGGAGCCGGCGGTCATCTGGCCGTACATCGTGAGGCCCATTTTTTCAAGACGTGTGAACTCGCTGAAATTCGACCAGTGGCCCACCAGGTTGGAATTGGCGATCAACACGCGCGGCGCCTCGGGGTGCGTCCGGAAGATGCCGGCCGGGCGGCCCGATTGCACCAGCAGGGTCTCATCGTTATCGAGCGATTGCAGGGCGCGGACAATGGCGTGGAACGAGGGCCAGTCGCGCGCGGCTCGGCCGGTTCCGCCGTAGACGATCAGTTCGTCGGGCTTCTCGGCGACCTCCGGATCGAGATTGTTGTGAATCATACGAAGGGCGGCTTCCTGGTGCCAGCCCTTGCAGGTGATCGCAGATCCGCGAGGCGCCCGGATGGCAGTAGTTACGCTCATGTCAAGCTCCGAGGCAATCATAGCGCGTCTTACGCCAAGCCGAGCGCGGCGAGACGAGTTTCGACGCTGTGGCGGAACGCCTCGTCCTGAATGGAGTCGAGGTTGATCTTCACGTTTTCGAGGAGCCCGGCCTTGGCGGCGGTCACGAGCGCTTTGGCCACGGCGAGATCGGAAGCGAACCTCGCGGGAATTTCCAGCCGCTCCAGGCGGCCGTGCATCAGAGAGGCGCGTTCCAGGACTTCGAGCGGCACCTCGGCGGCTCCATGCAAGGCTTCTTCAACGTAAGGCGCGCGCTCGTCCTTGGGCCGCTTGTAGGCGGCCATGACGCGATTGAAGGCTCCGGCGTCGCGATCCACGGCTTCGGTGAAGAAACGCCGGTCGTCTTCGAAGCCGCCGGGGTCCTGCTTGGAAAGCCGGGTGACCATGGCGCCCAGCGCGGCGCCCATGGCGGCGGCGGCGGCCGAAGCGCTGCCTCCGCCCGGGGTAGCGGTGGGCGCGGCCAGCGCATCCAGAAACTCGGGCAGGCCGCTGCGCGAGGCCAGTGCTTGCGCAATGCGGTTTTCGAGCACCAGTTCCGGACGAAAATTCTCGAACCGCAGGAAGTACTCGGCCGACATGTCGATGGCCTTTTTAGGGATCAGCCCGACGATTTCGCTCCCCACCACCGGCACGCCGTAGCGCTCGGCTTCGCGCCGCACCGTCTCGAAGACCAGGTGCATGGGAGTCTGCTCGAAATCCGTAAGATTGATGGAAACTTGCGCCAGGTTGCGCGAGGCCAGCGTTACCCCCATCGACTTCACGAAGCGAAATCCACCGTTCGAAAAGCGGATGGTCCTGGCGATCTTTCTCGCGATCCCCACATCCGGAGTGCCCAAATTGATGTTGTAGGCGATGAGGAATTTGCGGGCGCCCACCACGACAGCCCCGGCAGTCGGATGGCAAACGGGTTCACCGATGTCGGGGTTCCGCTCGGCGACTACCCCCATCTCCTTCACCAGGGCCTCGAACTGCCCGCGCCGGATGTTCTCCAGATTGACGCGCTCCGGGCGGCGCGCCGCAGCCTCGTAAAGATACACGGGGACCCGCAGCCTTTGCCAGATCTCGGCGCCGAGGCGTTCCGCCAGTTGGACACACTCTTCGACCGTCACGCCTTCGATGGGAATAAACGGCACCACGTCGGCCGCTCCGATGCGCGGGTGCGCGCCCTGATGCTGCGTGAGGTCGATAGTCGAGACGGCCCTCTCGACCGCGCGGAATGCGGCAAGGGAGGCGGCAGCGGGCGAACCGACGAACGTAAGCACCGACCGGTTATGATCGGCATCGGATTCACGATCGAGCAGCACCACTTCGGGGACACTCAGGATCGACTCGACGATGGCGTCGATTTTGGCGGCGTCGCGCCCTTCGGAAAAATTCGGAACACACTCAACGAGTTGTCGGGCCACGGGGCCATTCTAACAACCGGTTTTCATGGCCGCTCGAAGACGCGCCGGAACGTATCCGGCGGCACATCGGGGGTGCGTGAAAACGCGCCGCAGCGGGCCGTTGGAATTATGATGAGAGTGCTGTCATGTGCCTTGCCATCCCTGGGAAGATCGTCGAGTTTCATGAGAAGCACGGCGTGAGGATGTCGAAAGTGGATTTCGGCGGCATCACCCGCGAGGCCTGTCTGGAATACCTGCCGGACGCCAGGCTGGGCGATTACGTGATGGTCCACGTCGGATTCGCAATCAGTAAAGTGGACGAGGAAGAGGCCGCTCGCACCTATCGCTACCTGGAGGAAATGGATCAGTTGGGCGAGGTACGTTTGGAGACCGACGATGAAGTACCTTGACGAGTATCGCGACGACCGCATCGCCAAAAAGCTGGTTGACGAGATCCGGCGGACCGTCACGCGGCCGTGGGTCCTGATGGAAGTTTGCGGCGGGCAGACTCACTCGATCGTCAAGTACGGGCTGGACTACCTGCTGCCGAAAGAAATCGAGCTGGTGCACGGCCCGGGATGCCCTGTGTGCGTGACGCCGCTCGAGATGATCGACCGCGCGCACGCGATTGCGCGCCGCCCCGACGTGATCTTCTGCTCGTTCGGCGACATGCTGCGCGTGCCGGGCTCGGAAGGCGACCTGTTTCAGGTGCGCGCAGCCGGCGCCAACGTGAAGATCGTTTACTCGCCGATGGATTGCCTGCGGATCGCGCGCGAGAATCCGGGGATGAAGGTGGTGTTCTTCGCCATCGGGTTCGAGACTACCGCTCCGGCCAACGCGATGGCCGTGTACCAGGCCAAGGCCCTGGGGCTGCGCAATTTTTCGCTGCTGGTTTCGCACGTAATCGTACCGCCTTCGATGACCGGGATCCTGCAATCGCCCGAGAACCGCGTACAGGCGTTTCTGGGACCTGGACACGTTTGCGCCGTGATGGGCTGGCACGAATACGAGCCCATCGCGGCGCGATACCGGGTGCCGATCGTCATCACGGGCTTCGAGCCGATCGACCTGATGGAAGGGATCCTGATGACGGTGCGGCAGCTCGAGCAGGGCCGCGCGGAGGTGGAAAACCAATACGCGCGCGCGGTGAGCCGGGAAGGCAACACGGCGGCGCGCCGGATGATCGCGCGGGTGTTCGACGTCGCCGACCGAAGCTGGCGGGGCATCGGCATCATTCCGAAGAGCGGTTATAAGTTGAGCTACGAATTTCGCGATTACGACGCGGACCGCATTTTCGAAGTCGAGGGCATCCGCACTCGCGAGCCCGCCATCTGCATCAGCGGGAAGGTGCTCAGGGGATTGAAGAAGCCGAACGAATGCCCGGCCTTCGGCGCGGAGTGCACGCCGCAGACGCCGCTGGGCGCCACGATGGTGTCGGCGGAAGGCGCCTGCGCGGCCTACTACAACTACGGCCGTCACCTGGTTTCGCTCGAAGCGGAGGTGTAGAAATGCCCGAATCCGGAACCGTGACCTCCACCGGGTTCAAGAACTCGGTGCTGCGCAAGTGCCGTGAGAGCGCGGCGATGAAGGAGAGCTTCTTCGAGGCGAATGCGGCGCTGCTGGAAGAAGTCTGCTCGCGCGTGGCACAAGCGCTGGGCGCGGGCGGGCAACTCTTCGTGATGGGCAACGGCGGCAGCTCGTGCGATGCGCTGCACGCCGCGGTGGAGTTCGTGCATCCGATCATCGCCAAGCGACGCGCCTTTCCCGCGCGGGCGCTGGTCTGCGATACGGCGCTGCTGACGGCCATCAGCAACGACACCGACTTTTCCCAAACGTTCGCGGAGCAGTTGAAACTCTTCGGGCGCGCCGGAGACGTGGCGCTGGGCATATCTACCAGCGGGATGTCGGCGAACGTGAACTACGGCTTGCAGGCGGCGCGGGATATGGGCATGCTGACGATCGGGTTTTCGGGCAAGGATGGCGGCCGTTCGAGGGACATCGCGGAGTACTGCCTGACCGTGCCCTCCTTCAGCATTCACCGCATCCAGGAAGTGCATACGACCCTGCTGCACGTGATGTGGGACATGATTCACGTGCTCCTGGGAGAAGAGGACATCATCTGAGCCATGGCCCAAAGCTTCGCGATCTCGTGCCCGCTGCCCCTCACTCACCATAAGAACATCGTGATGGGCCATGGCAGCGGCGGCAGGCTGACGGCGCAACTCATCCAGGATCTGTTTCTTCCGGCCTTCGATAACCCGCTGCTGCGCAAGATGGACGACCAGGCGGTGGTGGATGTCAAAGGCTCCCGGGTCGCCTTCACTACCGATTCCTTCGTCGTGACGCCGCTGTTCTTTCCCGGTGGAAACATAGGCGAACTGGCCGTCAACGGAACCATCAACGACCTCGCCATGAGTGGGGCGACGCCGCTATGCCTCTCCGCCGCGTTCATTCTGGAAGAGGGACTGGCGATGGAAGAACTGTCCTGGGTGGTGGAGGCAATGGCCTCAGCCGCCGCCGCCGCCGGCGTCGCCATCGTGACCGGCGACACGAAGGTGGTGAACCGGAAGTCGGCCGATAAACTGTTCGTCACGACCACGGGCATGGGGATCGTGCCGGAGCGCGTGGCGATTTCGGCATCGAATGCGCGGCCCGGCGATATTGTGATTCTGAGCGGGTCGGTCGCGGACCATGGCATGGCGGTCCTGTCGAAGCGTGAAAGCCTGGATCTCGAAGGTGAGATTCTCTCAGATACCAGGGCCCTGCACCGCCTGGTGGCCGCCATGCTCGAAGCGGGCGAGGTACACGTGCTGCGAGACCCGACGCGCGGCGGATTGGGCACTTCGCTGTGCGAGATCGCGGCTTCCTCGCGCGTGGGAGTGGAAATCGAATCGCGCGCCATCCCGGTTCGCGAGGAAGTGAAGGGCGCCTGCGAGTTACTGGGCATCGACCCGCTGTTCGTCGCGAACGAAGGAAAACTCGTGGCCTTTGTGGATCCGGATCACTCAACGGCGGTACTCGAAGCCATGCGCGCCACCGAAGAGGGCCGCGAGGCCGCGGTGATCGGCCGCGCCGTGGAATCCCATGCGCCGCTGGTGGTAATGAAGACGGATATCGGCGGCACGAGAATCATCGATCTTCCCTTCAACGAGCAGCTCCCGCGCATTTGTTAGTCGGTTACGTTCGCATTGTAAGTCGCGTGTCTTTCCGCACGCAGGTTCATTGACTCGACTGTTACCCGACCGACACACTGGGACACAGGAGGAGGGGCAATGGCGGATCAGGCATACGGCGAGCTGACACGGTCTCCAGCGGTAAAAGAAGTACACGTTCTTTGGATCACCGCCGGTCTGAGCTGCGACGGCGACTCGGTATCGATCACCGCGGCGACTCAGCCCAGCATCGAAGATGTCGTGTTGGGGGCGATTCCCGGGCTGCCCAAAGTGCATCTTCACAACCCGGTGCTCGCCTACGAGGTGGGCGGCGATTTCATGAAGTACTGGTTCGAGGCCGAAAAAGGGCGGCTGGAGCCTTTCGTTCTCGTAGTGGAAGGCTCGATTCCGAATGAGCGTGTGAAGCGCGAAGGCTATTGGGCGGCGCTCGGCACCAATCAGGATACGGGCCAACCCATCACTACGTGCGAGTGGATCGACCGCTTGGCCCCTAAGGCTACGGCCGTGGTCGCGGCGGGAACGTGCGCCACCTACGGCGGCATTCACTCCATGCAAGGGAACCCGACGGGGTGCATGGGCCTGGCCGACTACCTGGGCTGGAGCTGGAAGTCGAAGGCGGGCCTCCCGGTTGTCAACGTGCCAGGCTGCCCGGTGCAGCCGGATAACTTCATGGAGACCCTGCTCTACCTGCTCTTCCAGTTAGCCGGCAAAGCCCCCATGATTCCGCTGGACGACCGTCTGCGCCCGAAGTGGCTGTTCGAAATGACGGTTCACGAAGGCTGCGACCGCGGCGGATTCTACGAACAGGGGCAGTTCACCCACGAGTACGGCAAGCCGGAGTGCCTGGTGAAGATCGGCTGCTGGGGGCCGGTGGTCAACTGCAACGTGACCAAGCGCGGCTGGATGGCGGGAATCGGCGGCTGCCCGAATGTGGGCGGCATCTGCATCGGATGCACGATGCCGGGCTTCCCCGACAAATTCATGCCGTTCATGGACATGCCTCCGGGAGCGAAGATCTCGTCGGACACTGCTTTCGCTTACGGCTCGGCGGTCCGCGCGCTGCGATCCTTTACGAATTCCACCGCCAACAAGGAAACCAAGTGGCGGCACAAGGGCGCGGAGCTCACCACGGGCTACCAGCCGCGAACGTACGCGTAGAAAGGGGGGAGACCTGATATGGCAACGATCACTCAAACACGGGGCGAAACGGGAGCGGCGGGCCGGCGGCTTGTGGAGATGAATTGGGACCCGATCACCCGGATCGTCGGCAGCCTGGGAATCTACACCAAAATCGATTTCGACAACCGCGAGGTAGCCGAGTGCTACAGCACCTCCTCCATCTTTCGCGGCTACAGCATTTTCATGAAGAACAAGGATCCGCGGGATGCCCACTTCATCACCAGCCGGATCTGCGGAATCTGCGGAGACAACCACGCCACGTGCGCCTGCTACGCGCAAAACATGGCGTTCGGCGTGCGGCCGCCCGCTTTGGGCGAGTGGATCGTCAACCTCGGCGAAGCGGCCGAGTACATGTTCGACCACAACATCTTCCAGGATAATCTGGTCGGCGTGGATTTCTGCGAGCAGATGGTGAAGGAAACCAACCCCGGCGTGCTCGACAAGGCCAAAAGCACGGATGCGCCGCATGCCGGCGAGCACGGCTACCGGAAGATCGCGGACATCATGCGGGCGCTCAACCCTTTCACCGGGGAGTTTTACCGCGAAGCGCTCCACATGAGCCGGCTCACGCGCGAGATGTTCTGCCTGATGGAGGGCCGGCACGTTCACCCATCAACGCTCTATCCGGGCGGCGTGGGTACCGTGCCGAGCGTGCAGTTGTTCACCGAGTACCTGGTCCGCCTGATGAAATACGTGGAGTTTATGAAACGGGTCGTGCCTCTTCACGACGACCTGTTCGACTTCTTCTACAAGGCGCTGCCCGGATACGAGAAGGTGGGGCAGCGGCGGATTCTGCTGGGCTGCTGGGGCTCCTGGAACGATCCCGACGTTTGCGATTACTCGTATCGGAACATGAACCGCTGGGGTGAAGGCATGTACGTGACTCCGGGCGTGGTCGTAGACGGGAAACTGGTAACCAGCAAGCTCGTGGATATCAATCTCGGCATCCGGATTCTGCTGGGCAGTTCCTACTATGACGACTGGCAGCAGGAAGAGACGTTCGTGAACCGCGATCCGCTGGGAAACCCGGTGGACAAACGGCACCCGTGGAACCAGACGACGACGCCGCGTCCGCAGAAGCGCAAATTCGAGGATAAGTACACGTGGGTGATGTCGCCGCGCTGGTATCACCAGGAAACCGGCCAGCACCTGGCACTCGACACGGGAGGCGGCCCGCTGGCGCGCCTATGGTCCACCGCGCTGTCCGGAAAGGTGGATATCGGCTACGTCCAGGCGACCGGGAACAGCGTGAAGATCCGCCTGCCGAAGACCGCGACCAAGGGCGAAACGGAATTCGAGTGGAAGATCCCGAAGTGGAGCAACGCCATAGAGCGCGACCGCGCCCGCACCTACTTCCAGGCGTATGCGGCCGCGGCGGCGCTGCACTTCATGGAGAAGGGGCTGGCCGAAATACACGCCGGAAGGACCAAAACCTGGAGCGACTTCAAGGTGCCGCAGGAGGCGATCGCCTGCGGATTCCATGAGGCCGTGCGCGGCGTTCTTTCGCATCACGTGGTGATTCGCGACGGCAAGATCGCGAACTATCATCCCTATCCGCCCACCCCCTGGAACGCCAGCCCTCGCGACACCTACGGCACTCCGGGGCCTTACGAAGACGCGGTGCAGAACACGCCGATTTTCGAAGAGAACGGGCCCGACAATTTCCGCGGCATCGATATCATGCGCGCCGTGCGGAGTTTCGACCCGTGCCTGCCCTGCGGCGTTCACATGTACCTGGGCAAAGGCAAGGTGCTCGAAACGCGCCACTCGCCGATGTTCGGGGTGCAAGGCTGAACCCGATGGAGGGGATCCGGCAGATCGAAGGGCTGATCCGGCAGATCGAATCTACCGCGGATCCGGAACTGCGTGCCCGCGTCCGGGAACTCGTGGGAGCGATACTCGAGTTCCACGGCGCGGGCCTGCAGCGCATGCTCGAGCTGGCCGGCGAGGCGAACCCGCTCATCCGGGAGTTCGCGCGCGACGACCTGGTTTCGAGCATGCTTCTGCTGTACGGTCTCCATCCGGAGGATTTCGCCGCCCGCGTCCGGCGCGCGGTCGATTCGCTTCCGAATGTGGAGTTGAGCGGCGTCGATGGAAGCACGGTCAGGCTGCGCGCGCTCAACCCGGGCGTGGCCCGCGATGCCGTGGAGCAGGCTATTTACACAGCGGCCCCGGAGGCCGAGCGTATCGAGATCGATGGCCTGGAGCCCGCCGCTCCCTCGTTCGTGCCCCTGGAAGCGCTGTTGCAGAGTTGAAGCCCCTATGACCGCGCCGCCTCCCTTCCGCACGCTTCGCCGCTTTCTACCTCGCAGCGGTGCGGAACGGTGCGGCCTGTGCGGCGCGGCGCTCGCGCCCGGCCACCCGCACCTGTTCGCAGTGGAAACCCGCCGCCTGGTCTGTGCCTGCGACCCCTGCTCGATTCTCTTCGAGCGGCGCGGGGCGCTAGAGTACCGCCGGGTGGGCCGCGACGTTCGCACGCTGCCGGATTTCCGCATGAGCGACGCGGAATGGGAAAGCCTGCTGATCCCCATCGGCCTTGCATTCTTCGTTTACAGCACGGCGGCCTCGCGGGTGGTTGCGCTCTATCCGGGGCCGGCTGGGCTGACCGAATCCATGCTCTCGCTGGAGGCCTGGTCCGGCATTGCGGAGCGCAACCCGGCGGCCGGACGGATGCAGCCGGATGTGGAGGCGCTGCTGGTGAACCGGGTCGGCGGCGCGCGCGAGCACTACCTGGTTCCGATCGACCGCTGCTACGAACTGACCGGCCTGATCCGCATGCATTGGCGCGGACTCTCGGGCGGTGAAGACGTGTGGCGCGAGATCGGCAGCTTCTTTCAAAAGCTGAAGGAGACCGGTGATGCCTGACCTCCGCTTTCGCGTGGATGGCGTGGAGCCCGCGCCACGCTCGGCGGAGCCCGCCCTGCATTTCAAACTGCGGGTCGAGAACGTTCCCGCCGATGAGGCCATCGAGAGCGTGCTGCTCGAATGCCAGATCCGCATCGAAGCCACGCGCCGGCAGTACGCCGCGGACGAGCAACGGGACCTCCGCGACCTGTTCGGAGAGCCCGGCGGCTGGAGCCGCACACTCCGCGCCATGCTTTGGACCCACAGCCACACGAACGTGCCGTCGTTCCGTGGTTCAACGACGGTCGACTTACCGGTGCTGTGCACCTTCGATCTCACGATAGCCAGCGCCAAGTACTTCCACGGGCTTGAGGACGGCGCCGTGCCGGTCACGCTGCTGTTTAGCGGCACGGTGTTTTACAGCGCCGGCGATGGCCGCCTTCAGATCGCGCAGATTCCCTGGAGCAAAGAGGCCGCCGCCGAAGTGCCCGTGCGGGTCTGGAAAGAAATGATGGACCGCCATTATCCGAACACGGGGTGGCTGTGCCTGCGCCGCGACGTGTTCGACCGGCTGTACCGGCACAAGGTTGCGTGCGGCCTTCCCACCTGGGAACAGACTTTGGAGAGCTTGCTGCCATGAATGCGGACCGTGTGGAGCAGGTCGCCCGCGCCGTCATGTATGAGGGCTATATGCTGTACCCGTACACGGCCACGGCGGTCAAGAACCAGCATCGTTGGAACTTCGGAATCGTGTATCCGCCCGGTTACGATACCTCCCGGATGCAGACGGAGTGCCTGGCCCAGGCGGGCGCGGACGCCGTGCTCACGGCCAGTATCCGGTTTCTCGAACTCGAAGGCGAGAATGCTGTGGAGCGGCGAATCGATGTGGAATTCGCAGCCGCCGCCCGACAGACGTTGCGGGAGTTCGCGCATGCGGAAGTCCGCGGCGACATCGAAATCTCCGCGGAATCGGCCGGCATAGGCCTCGTGCGGTTCCGGATTCAGATCCGTAACCTGACCCCGTTCGAAGGCGGCAGCCGGGACGCGGCTCTCGCCCGCTCCATGATCTCGCTGCACACCATTCTGATGTTGAAGAGGGGAGAGTTCGTCTCTTTGATGGATCCCCCCGATGCGTTTCGCGAGGCGGCCCGGGCGTGCCGGAACGTCGGCACGTGGCCGGTGCTGGCCGGCACGGAAGGCGAGCGCGATACGATGCTCTCCGCGCCCATCATTCTCTACGATTATCCGCAGATTGCGCCCGAAAGCCGCGGCGACCTGTTCGACGGCACCGAGATCGACGAGATACTCACGCTGCGCATCCTCACGCTCAGCGACGAAGAGAAGGACGCCATCCGCGGCGGCGACCCCAGGACGCGCGAGGTGCTGGAACGCGCCGAATCGCTCCCCCCGGCTCACCTTGCGAAACTGCACGGGGCATTGCGGGGAATGCGCCGGAAAACCGATTACCAGCCGGGCGCCCGGGTCCGGTTGCGCCCGCGGCGTTCCGCGGATATCCTGGACATCGCATTGAACGGGAAGCAGGCAATCGTCGAAGCCGTGGAGCAGGATCTCGAGGGCCATATTCACCTCGCCGTCGTGCTGGAGGACGACCCCGGCCGCGATCTCGGAATGACCCGGCAACCCGGCCATCGCTTCTTTTTCGGCCCCGAGGAAGTGGAGCCGCTCGAATGATTCTGGTGGCGGGCGCAGGCAATATCTTCTTCGGCGACGACGCGTTCGGCTCGGAACTGGCTCGCCGGCTGCTGGCGAAAGCGTGGCCGGACGACGTTCGCATCGTGGATTTCGGAATCCGCGGTTTCGATCTGATGTACGCACTGATGGAGAACAACGAGGCCGTTGTCCTGATCGACGCAACACCGCGCGGCGGAACTCCGGGCACACTCTACCTGATCGAACCGGACCTCTCGACGCTCGACGGTGGCGCCGTGGAGACTCACGGCATGGACCCCATGCGGGTGCTGTCGTCGGCTCGGCAGTTGGGCGCGGATCCGGGCCGCGTTTACGTCCTGGGTTGCGAGCCGGGCCTGCTCGAAGGAATGGGAATGAGCGAGCCGGTGAGCCGTGCCATGGATGAGGCGGCCGCCATGATCGAGGAACTGGTCAGCCGGATACGAATGGAAAGGGAGGCATATGAACCTGGGAAAGCTCACTAAGATTTTGGGCGGCGTGGTAGTCGGTGCGCTGGCACTGGGAATGATCGCCAACTTCCCCGACATCAAGCGGTATGTCCGCATGACGATGATGTAAATGCACGAGCTGTCGATCGCGATGGGAATCGTCGAGATCGCGTGCGAGGAAGCGGAGCGCCGGCCGGATACGCGGGTCGAGACCGTTCACCTGCGCTTGGGGCCGCTCTCCGGCGTGATGAAAGATTCGCTGCTGTTTGCGTGGGACCTCGCTTGCGCCGAAACGCCGGTCGCCGGTTCGCGGCTGGTGGTCGAAGAGGTGCCGGTCGAGTTGCGGTGCTCCGCGTGCGGCAGGGGGCACATCATAGAAGGACTGGTGGACCGGTGCTGCCCCTCGTGCGGCAGCTTCGCCACGGAGGTACTGCGCGGCGACGAACTGGAAGTGACCGCGATGGAGATTGCCGACGGTTGACCGCGCGCTAGAGCACTTCGCCCCGCACCAGGTCGTCGTAGGTTTCGCGCTTCCGGATAATCCGGTATCCGCCGCCTTCTACCAGCACTTCGGGAGCGCGCGGCCGCGAATTATAGTTCGAAGCCTGTACGAATCCGTAGGCCCCGGCGGTGCAGACGGCCAGGAAATCGCCAGGCATCACGTTGGCCATCTGACGGTCGCGCGCCAGGAAATCGCCGGTTTCGCAGACCGGCCCGACTACGTCGGCGGTAACCGGCGGGAGCGGGTTGCGCCGCAGCGGAACGATCTCGTGGTGGGCGCGATAGAGGGCCGGGCGGATCAGGTCGTTCATGGCCGCATCCACCACGATGAATTCTTTTGCACCGTTCTTCTTGCGGTAGAGAACGCGCGTCAGCAATACCCCGGCTGGGCCGACGATCGAGCGCCCCGGCTCCACCATCACGCGCAAACCGCTGCACCGCAGGCGTTCCTTCAGGTCCTGGATGAACTTGCGGATTGCCGGAGCCTGCTCCCCGGCATGGTAGGCCACGCCCAAGCCGCCGCCGAGATCCACATGATGAATCGGAAGGCCCTCGGCGCGTAATCCGGCCGCGAGCACCAGCAATTTGTCCACGGCTTCGAGAATCGGGCTCGGATCGAGAATCTGCGAGCCGATATGGCAGCTCACGCCCTCCGCCGTCAGGTTATGGAGTCGGCGCGCTCTGCCGTACACGGCTGCGGCTTCGGCGATTGCGATCCCGAACTTATGCTCGCTCAGCCCGGTCGAGATGTACGGGTGAGTGGAGGCATCCACGTCCGGGTTCACCCGGATCGAGAAACCCGCCTTCACTCCGCGCCGCGCCGCCATGGCGTCGATCAGCGCCAGTTCCGCCTCCGATTCGCAATTGAAACTGTGGATGCCGGAGGCCAGCGCGTACTCGACTTCTCCGGCGGTCTTCCCTACCCCGGAGAATACGACCCTGGACGGATCGCCGCCCGCGTGAATCACGCGGAACAGCTCACCGCCCGAAACGATATCGAAGCCGGCGCCGGCACGCCCCAGCAGCGCCAGCACCGCAAGCGAAGAGTTGGCCTTGACCGCATAGCACACCGAGTGCGGCAAATCGCCCAATGCCTCGTCGTAGGCTCGATAGTTTTCGAGAATCGACTGGCTGGAGTAAATGTAGGCTGGCGTGCCAACGCGGGCCGCCAAATCCGCGAGGGGAACCTGCTCGCAATAAAGATCCTGCCGGGAATACGAGAACATGGGGGGCTAAGGCCCAGTATGGCACGCCCGCAGCTCCCCGGCAGGTTCAGAGACTTCCAACGTCGTTAGAAACTCTGGCTTGCTTTCTCCCGGCAGCCGGTCGAAAGAAGAGGCAAGCCGTAGCAATCAGCCGATATTCGTCAGTTTCGCGTCCAAGTCCGCCAGCGCCTTGCTCAACTGGACCCGGTAACGGGGGTTCTGTGCGGCGCTGAGCTCCCGGACCACACGGATCCTCGAGAGCAAAAGATTCTCCTTCTGGCGAATCAATTCCAGCTTTACGGGGTCAGGCGAATGTTCCAGTGCAGCGCGCTGATGAGGGACATTGGCCATGTCGATCTGCGCCTCGACCGACTTGCTTTCCCAACCTCTGGCCATGATTTTATTCTACGCTTACAGAATAGCAATGGGAAGACTACGCACAATTTCGATTGCGTCCGGAGTCCTGTTTTCGGTCCTGACGCTCGCCGCCCCGGCTCAGACGCCAGCGCCCTTGCGGCCGCCAGCAGTCCCGCTGGTCGCGCATGATCCGTACTTCAGCATCTGGTCGATGGCCGACCAACTGAATGCCGACGGCACCCGGCACTGGACCGGTAAGCCCAATACGCTCACCGCACTAGCCCGCATCGACGGCCAGACCTTCCGGATCATGGGCCGCGACCCGCGCAACCTGCCGGCAATGGAACAGCAGCACCTGGAAGTGCTGCCCACCCGCACGATTTATGAATTCGGAGGCGGCGGGGTGAAATTGGGGCTCACGTTCTTCACTCCCGCGCTGCCGGATGACCTCGAGGTACTCTCCCGTCCCCTGACGTATCTCGAATGGTCGGCGGCCGGCACGGACGGCCGCGAGCACGCCGTGGCTGTGTATTTCGAGGCTGACTCCGACCTGGTGGTCAATACTCCGGACGAGCCGGTGATGGCGGAGCGTTACCTTCTGGACGGCCAGCCCGTGCTGCGCATGGGTTCGCGCCGGCAGCCGGTGCTCGCGCGCCGGGGCGACGACGTGCGCATCGACTGGGGCTATCTCTACGTGGCCGCCGACAAGCCCGAGGGCGTTTCCGAGGCCGCCGCCGGGCACCGCGAGACGCGTGCCGCTTTCGAGGCTTCAGGCCGCCTGCCCGACTCCGACGATTTCACCGAAACCCTCAATCCGTCGCTTTGCTATGCCATCGACTTGGGCAAGGTGGGCGCCAGCCCCCGGCAGCGTTTCCTGATGCTGGCGTATGACGACCTCTACTCGATCGAGTACTTCGAGCGCCGCGAGCGTGCCTGGTGGCGCCGAAACGGGGCCGGCGCCGCGGACCTGATCCGCGAGGCGCGCCGCGAACACGATTCGCTGCTCGAACGCAGCCGCCGGTTCGACGAAGAATTGACAGCCGACCTGCGCAGCGCCGGCGGCGAGCAGTATGAACGGCTGGCCGTGCTGGCCTACCGCCAGACGCTGGCCGCCCACAAGCTGGTGGCCGATGCAGACGGCACGGCGATGTATTTTCCGAAAGAGAATTTCAGCAACGGATGTATCTCGACGGTCGATGTGATCTATCCGAGCGCCCCGTTCACGCTGCTGTTCAACCCGCGGCTGCTTCAGGCCCAACTTCAGCCGGTGCTCGACTACGCCAGCATGAGCCGCTGGCCGTGGCCCTTCGCGCCCCACGACCTCGGCACGTACCCGCAGGCCGACGGGCAGGTTTACGGAGGCGGCGAACGCACCGAGCAGAACCAGATGCCGGTCGAAGAGAGCGGCAACATGCTGATCCTGATGGCCGCGCTGGCGCGCGTCGAGGGGAATGCCGCCTACGCCCAGAAGTATTGGCCCGAACTCACCAGGTGGGCGGTCTACCTGAAGGAAAAGGGGCTCGACCCAGAAAACCAGCTTTCGACCGACGATTTCGCCGGGCACCTCGCGCACAACGCGAATCTCTCGATCAAGGCGGTTCTCGCGTTGGGATCGTACGGCATACTGTGCGAGATGACCGGCCGCCGCGAACAGGCCGCCGAATATCGCAAGACCGCCGAAGAGTTCGCCCGCAGGTGGTCCGGCCTGGCGGCGGAAGGCGACCACTACCGCCTGGCGTTCGATAAGCCGGGCACGTGGAGCCAGAAATATAACCTGGTCTGGGACAAGCTCCTCGGCCTGCACCTGTTCCCCGCGGAAATTGCGCGGCGGGAAATCGCTTTCTACCTGACGAAGCTCAACCGGTACGGCCTGCCCCTCGATAACCGACGCGACTATACCAAGCTGGATTGGATTCTCTGGACAGCCACACTTACGGATAACTCCGCGGATTTCGGAAAGCTGATCGCCCCGGTATACCGCTTCGCGAATGAGTCGTCCAGCCGCGTGCCGCTGACCGATTGGTACGACACCGTGACCGGCAAGCAGCAGGGATTCCAGGCGCGCTCGGTCGTGGGAGGCGTCTTCGTCCGCATGCTGGCCGACCCGGAGATCTGGAGAAAATACGCGGGGAGGGCTCTGGCGCGGTAACCTGACCGGCCGAAGAAGCCGTCATTGCTCTGATACAGCCTCTACATCACAGCCTTATGCGACGAAAATCGATTGCTGTTGCTTTCCTTTGCGTGCTCCTCTCCGCGCTCGCCTATGCGCAGGAGAGGGTCGACCTGAACATGATCCACCGGATCAAGGCCGAGGAGTTTCAGAACTCGCAGGTCATGGAGCTCATGTACAGCCTCACGGACCGCTACGGCCCGCGGCTGGTGAATTCGCCGCAGTACCGCGTCGCGGGCGGCTGGGCCGTGAAGCAGTTGAACGGGTGGGGACTCGATAAGGTCCACCTCGAGAAATGGGCGGCGGGCATTCCGGGCTGGGAATACACCTATTACTACGGTGCGATCGTGGAACCCACCTACCAGCCCATTATCGGCGTTCCGGTGGCCTGGACGCCCGGCACCAACGGACCGATTACGGCCGACGCCATTCTGGCTCCAGTGCAGACTCCCGCCGACATGGAGAAATTCCACGGGAAACTGGCGGGCAAGATCGTGCTGGCGGTACCGCCGCCGGAATTGGCCTTTCCGACCACGCCGCTGGCCACGCGATACACACCGGAGGAACTAGCGGAACTCGCAACCGAATTGATTCAGGCTCGCAACGGACGCGGCGGGCGCGGCCCGCTTCCGGGCAACATGACTTTCGCGGAGATGCGCGCATTCCGGCAGAAGCTGGCCTCTTACTGGAAAGAAGAGAAGGCCCTGGTCACGCTTCAGGCGAATGCCCGCGGTGAGAGCGGCACCCTGTTCGGAGGCGGCGCGCAGAATCGCAACGAGGACGCCAACGTGCCGCAGGTTTCGATCACGGCCGAGCACTACAACCGCATCGCACGCCTGTTGCAGCACAACGTGCCGGTGAAGCTGCAGTTCGACATCAGGACGAAGTGGGACACCGCCGATACCGATTCGTTCAACGTGATGGCCGAACTCCCCGGCGGCGCGAAGAAGAACGAGCTCGTGATGGTGGGCGGCCACTTCGACTCGTGGCACTACGGCACCGGCGCCACCGACAATGGAGCGGGCAGCGCCGTCACCATGGAAGTGATGCGCGTCCTGAAGAAGCTCGACGTCAAGATGGACCGCACGGTACGCATGGCGCTGTGGGGCGGAGAGGAACAAGGACTGCTCGGCTCGCGCGCCTACGTGAAAGAGCATTTCGCCGACCCGGCTGTGATGAAGACCACCGCGGAACACTCGACCTTCGCGGGTTACTTCAATATCGACAACGGCACCGGGCGGATCCGCGGCGTCTATCTGCAGGGCAACGAGATGATGCGGCCCATCTTCGAGGCCTGGTTCGCTCCGTTCAAAGATCTCACGCCCGGCGTTATCACCATTCGCAACACGGGCGGCACCGACCATCTGTCCTTCGATGCCGTCGGGCTGCCGGGCTTCCAGTTCATCCAGGATCCGATGGACTACGAAACCCGCTCGCACCACTCCAACATGGACGTCTACGACCGCATTCAACCCGCCGATTTGAAGCAGATGGTGGTGATCGAAGCGTCCTTCGTATATAACGCGGCCACCCGGCCCGAGAAGCTGCCGCGCAAGGATCTGCCCGCTCCCCAACCCGGCGGCCGCGGCTATTAGAGCGAGTCGGCCAGCCGGCCGATTCCCTCGCGAAATGTCGCAGGCTCGGTAAGCAGGCTGGCTATCAGAAATGCCTCGGATTCGAAGTCGTAGAAGAAGCCCGGCTGCACCAGCAGGTCCCGGCCGGCAAGCAGGTTCAGCGCCCATTCTTCTTCGCTGCGGATCCGGGGCATTCTGATGACGATGTACCAGCCGCCCTCCACCGCCAGGACGTCCGCCGCCGTTCCGGCGAGCGTCCCGCGGGCCAGCGCGAGGTTGGCAGCCGTTCGCTCGCGGATCTGCCCCTGCACCGTCTGCCCGGCTTTGAGCAGCTTCGGCAACCCGCACTGCACGGGAGTGCCGACCGAAAGGTAGGTATCGGCAATCCACTCCAGTTTTTCCATCGCCTCACGCCGCAACTCGCGCGGCCCGCTCACCACGATCCACCCGAGTTTCATCTGCGGGAGCCCGGCCACTTTCGAAAGGCCGCTCATCGAGAAGCACAGGCGCTCTTCAACGCCCGCCAGGGTCGTCACCCGCCCGGAGCCGCCGGTTAAAGCGTAATCCGAGAAAACCTCGTCGGAAATGAGTGGCGGCCGCAAGTCCAGCAGCGCCGCCAGCTCATCCTTCTTCACGTAGGACCCGGTTGGGTTGTTGGGATTGACCAGGACGATGGCGCGCGTGCGGCCGGAAACCGCTTGCGCCAGCGCCTGCGTGTCGATGCCCCAGCCGCCGTGATACTCGACCGGGTACTGGCGGGCTTCGACCGATTCCATATTCGCCAGGAATTCGAACAGGGGGTAGGAAGGCCGCGGCACCAGCACGTGATCGCCGGGATTCGCCAGCAGCTTGAACAGGTAGGCGTAGGCCTCGCTGGTGCTGGCGGTCAGCAGGATGCGATCCGGCGAGACGTCGTGCCCCCGCGCCCGATAGTAATCCGCGACCGCCTCGCGAGCCTCGCCCATCCCGGCGGGCGAGGGCTCATACACCAGCAGCCGCGGATCTTCGAACGCGCGCACGATTTCCGGAGGGTATTCGAGCCCCGCACGCGTCGGGTTGGATTCGGTGAGGTCGAGAATCCGAGCACCGGCGCGCCGCTTCTCATCGAGCAGCCCGGTGAGCCGGTTTGGCCGAAAATCCCAATGAAATCTCGAGGAAAACATAGTAGCGCGCCTTCGTCGCGTGGGCAGGCCGGGAGGCCTACCCTACCGGCGGCGATCGAGTATCATCCGCGCCATTGTAGCGAAGGTAATAATAGGAGTGCAGTATTCGCTATGAGAAAGCTTTTCCATTTCGACTCACCGCGTGAAAAATACCGGTGCGATGCGGCCATCGTCTGGTGTTTCGACAACCGTTTCGACCTCGGTTTTCGCAAATTCCTGAAGCGCATCGGCGTGGCCTACTCGGACCCGATCAAGGTGGCGGGAGGCGCCAAGTGCCTGGCCTCCCCCAGCCGGGAATCCGAACGAGACTTCGTGCTCGACCAGATACGCGCTTCCATGCGGCTTCACGAAACCAGGCGCGTGATCCTGATGCTGCACTCCGATTGCGGGGCCTATGGCGGCCTCGAAGCCTTCAACGGCGACACACAGGCCGAAGCCGACCACCACCGCGACGAATTGAAGCGCGCCAGGGCAACCCTGGCCGCCGCGATCCCCGATCTCCAGGTGGACGCTTACTTCGTGAATTTCGAAGGCGTGTGGGAACCGAAAATGTGATCCGCACCGATTTGACATCGGCCCCCGAATAAATAAAGATTAAAGTGTCTGAATATCTCATTCATTGGGAGGCTTGATGTCACCCACCGCGTTGTCGGCTGAAGAAAAATCGTTTGCCGACCGCACCATCGCGGCCTATGCAGGCATCCCCGGTGGCCTGCTCGGAATCCTGGAGCGCCTCCAGGAACATCATCCGCACAAGTATCTTTCTTCTGACATTCTGGAATACGTCGCTGAAAAGGCGGATATTCCGCTGGCCCGCATAGAGAGCGTGGTCACGTTCTTCGCCCTCTTTAACCTGGAGCCCCAGGGAGAGCACAGCATCTGCATCTGCCGCGGGACCGCCTGCCACACGCGCGGGTCGCGCAACCTGCTGCAGCGGCTCCGCCTGGAGCTGGGGCTTCCCGCCGAAAGCGAGGATGGCGCCGACAAGCTGTGCATCACCACGCAGGACCGCCAATACTCGCTGCGCACCGTGGCCTGCTTCGGCCAGTGCGCCCTGGCGCCCGTCGTGGAAGTGGATCATGCAATTTTCGGCCACATGAATGAACAGGCGCTGCACCGCGAGATCGAGCACCTGCAAAAGGAGCGGAAAGCGTGATTCGCATACAGGATATTGCCAGCTTCGCGGCGGTCCGCGACGCCGGCATGGCTAAACTGGTTCCGCCACGGCCGCGTATCGGCGTAGGCATGGGAACCTGCGGAACCGGCAACGGCGCCGAAGGCGTATACCAGGCCTTCGCCGAGGCCATCAACCAGCAGGGTCGCGACATCAAGCTCGCATCCGTGGGGTGCTTCGGTTTCTGCGCGCAGGAGCCGCTCGTCAATATCCGGCTGCCTGGACAGCCGCTCGTCATCCTGCGGCGCGTGCATTCCTCCGACGTCCATGCAATTCTCGACGACGTGGCCGCCGGCCTGGTCCCGGAAGAACTCGCGCTCTGCAAAATCGAAGAGTGGGACCACCTGACCGCGCACATCTCCTACGGCATCGGGTTTCCGAAAATTCCCTCCTGGCAGGAGATTCCGTTCTTCAAGCCGCAGAAGAAAATCGTGCTCCGCAATTGCGGCCTGATCAGCCCGGACGATCTCGAAGAATACGTCGCGATTGGCGGCTACCAGTCGCTCTACAAGGTGCTGATCGACGCCAATCCTGAACTCGTGATCGAGCAGATCAAAGCCTCCAAACTGCGGGGACGGGGCGGCGCCGGCTATCTCACGGGATTGAAGTGGGACTTCCTGCGCAAGTCTTCGGCCGGCCAGAAGTACATTGTCTGCAACGCGGATGAAGGCGACCCGGGCGCCTATATGAATCGCAACGAAATCGAGAGCGACCCGCATTCGCTGCTCGAAGGCATGATTATCGGCGCCTATGTCATGGGTGCCACCCAAGGCATCATCTACGTGCGCGCCGAATACCCGCTGGCCGTGCACCGTCTCACCCGGGCCATCGAGCAGGCCCGGCAGTCGGGTGTGCTGGGCGATAATATCATGGGCCGCGGCTTCCGCTTTGATATCCAGCTGGTGGAAGGAGCCGGAGCCTTCGTATGCGGCGAGGAAACGGCGCTCATCGCCTCGCTCGAAGGCTTCGCCGGGCGCCCCCGGCCGCGTCCTCCATTCCCGGCCCAGAAGGGCCTGAACGGCCAGCCCACCAGCATCAATAACGTCGAGACCTGGTACAACATCGCGCCCATCGTCTCCAAAGGCCCGGCCTGGTTCAGCGAAACCGGCAGCACCAAGAGCGCCGGAACGAAGGTCTTCTCGCTGGTCGGCAAAATCACCAATACCGGGCTTGTCGAGATGCCCCTGGGCACTCCCATCAAGACGTTTATTTATGACGTCGGCGAGGGCGGCTCGAACGGCAAGCACATCAAAGCCGTGCAGACCGGCGGCCCTTCGGGCGGTTGCATTCCGCAGGAGATGTTCGAAACGCCGGTGGATTACGAGACCCTGGCGCAGATCGGCTCCATCATGGGCTCGGGCGGCATGGTGGTGATGGATGAAGACAACTGCATGGTGGACGTGGCCCGCTACTTCATCGAGTTCACCCACTCGGAATCGTGCGGCAAGTGCGTACCCTGCCGCGTGGGGCTCGACCAGTCGCTGCGGCTCCTCAACGCCTTCACGCGCGGGCGGGCATCGGAGAGCGATCTCGACCGGCTGGACGAAATCGGCCGGATGGTCCGCGACACGTCGCTCTGCGGGCTGGGAACCAGCGCGCCGAACCCGCTGCTCACCACCATGCGGCACTTCCGGCACGAATTCGAAGATCACATCCAGGCTAAGCGATGCCGCGCGGGCGTCTGCGAGGACCTGGCGCTCTCGCCTTGCGAGAATAGCTGCCCGCTGCACATGAACATCCCGCGGTTCCTTCAGCTTTACCAGGAGGGCCGCCTCGAGGACGCCTTCGAAGCGGTGGTGCTGGACAACCCGCTGCCCTGTTCCACCGGCCGGGTGTGCCAGCATCCGTGCGACAACCGCTGCCGCCGCCGCAGCATCGACGAGTCGGTGAACATGCGCGAAGTCCACCGGTTCATTGCCGATTCCATCTACCAGTCCGACCGGTTCGACCCCATGGTGGAGCGCATCATCGCGCACAAACTGCCGCCCACCGACCGCAAGGTCGCGGTGGTCGGCGGCGGCCCCACGGGCCTGGCAGCCGCATTCTACCTGACGCTGCTGGGCCACGAGGTCACGGTCTACGAATCGAACCCCGAGCCGGGCGGCATGCTCCGCTACGCGCTGCCCGAGTACCGCTTGCCGCAAGAGGTGGTGCGGAAGGAAGTGGAGCTGATTCGCCGCCTCGGAGTGAATTTCGTTTGCGGGGTCTCGGTTGGAGCGGATATCGCGCTCAACGATCTCGACAATCAGTACAACGCCGTCTTCCTGGCCATAGGCACGTGGAAGGAGGCGTGGGTCTATCTTCCGGGCACCGAATTGAACGGGGTGATTCCGGCCCTGCCGTTCCTGGAATCGGTGGCGAAGGAGCAGCCCGCGCGGCTGGGCCGCCGGGTCGTCGTGATCGGCGGCGGCAATGCCGCCATCGACTCGGCCCGTACGGCCATGCGGATGGGCTCGGAAGTCACCATCATCTACCGGCGCGAGCGCAAGGATATGCCCGCCATACCGGAGGAATCGGAGGCGGCCGAAGCCGAAGGTGCGAAGTTCATGTTCCTGGCCACCCCGCACCGCATCGTGGGCGATGGAGACGGCAACGTCAAAAGCATCGAGGTGGTTAAGACCCGGCTCGGCGAGTTCGACTCTTCGGGCCGCCGCCGCCCGGTGCCTACGAACGAAATTCGCCGCGTGGATTGCGACACCGTCATCCTGGCGGTGGGCGAGGCCGTGGACCTCGACTTCGTTCGCGCTTCCGGCCTGCGCATCAAGGAGAACGGAACGCTCGAAGTCGACCGCTACACCCTCGAAACCAGCCGCAGCAAATTCTACGCCGGCGGCGACCTCATCACCGGGGCATCCAACGTTTCGAACGCGATGGGCTTTGGCAAGAAGGCAGCCCGCTCGATTGACCGCCGCCTCATGGGTCCGGGTCGCTGGCCCCTGATCGGCGCCAGCATTGAATACAGCCAGAAGGCGCCCGACCAGCCGACCGAGAGCCGGCGGCGCGCGATCTCCGAACGCCCCGCGCTCGAACGCGTGCAAAGCTTCGTGGAAGCCACCATCGGGTTTTCCGCGGATGAGGCGCTGGAAGAGGCGCAGCGCTGCCTGCGCTGCGATATTAAGGATCACCATTAAGAGCCATGCCAGAGAAAATCTCAGTCCGGATCGACGGCGAATACGTCGCGGCCCAGGAAGGCCAGACGATTCTGGAGGTGGCCCGCGCCGGGGGAAAGTACATTCCCACGCTCTGCTGGCTCGCTCATCTGACGCCGGTCGGCGCCTGCCGGCTGTGTATCGTGGAGGTTTCCGGCGTGAACCGCCTGCTGCCCGCCTGCACCACCCCGGTGCAGGACGGCATGAGCGTCACCACCAACTCCGAGAAACTGGCGCAATACCGCCGCATCGCGCTCGAATTCCTGCTCTCGGAGCGCAATCACCAGTGCGCGGTTTGCGTTTCGAATAATCACTGCGAATTGCAGGCGATGGCGCAGAAGCTCGGCGTCACCAGCGTGCGGTATCCCTACTCGTTTCCCAAGCTCCCGGTGGACCTCTCGCACGACCGCTATGTGCTCGACCATAACCGGTGCATTCTCTGCACGCGCTGTGTGCGGGTCTGCGCGGAGGTGGAGGGCGCGCACGTTTGGGACGTCAGCTCCCGCGGAACGCGTTCGATGATCGTCTGCGACCTCAACCGCCCCTGGGGACAGTCGCGAAGCTGCACCAGTTGCGGCAAGTGCGTGCAGGTGTGTCCCACCGGGGCGCTTGCCGAGAAAGGATTCGCCGTGGAAGAGATGCGCAAGGCCGATGACCGGGTGAGTCGCCTCGCCGGACGGCGCGGGGGTGTGCTGTGAAGCGGATCCGGCTCGCTACGGTGTGGCTGGACGGCTGCTCCGGCTGCCACATGTCGCTGCTCGATATGGATGAGGCCATCATCTCGGTGGCGCAGCGAGCGGAGGTGGTTTACGGACCGCTGGTCGATGCGCAGGAGTTTCCCAAGGCCGTCGACGTGACGGTAATCGAAGGCGCGGTGAGTTCGCAGGACGACCTGGAAAAACTGCGGACGATTCGCCAGCGAACCAAGCTCCTGGTGGCCCTGGGAGACTGCGCGGTCACCGGCAACGTGCCCGCCATGCGCAACCAGATACCCACCCGGAAACTGTTGGAGCGAATCTACGTGGAAGGCGCCCAGGAAACCCGCGGCATCCCGTCGGAAGGCGTCCCGGCGCTGCTCCGCCACGCTGTCCCGCTGCACGAGGTCGTCAAGGTGGATTTGCACGTTCCCGGCTGTCCGCCTCCCGCGAAATCCATCGCCTGGGTGCTGGGCGAGTTGATCGAAGGGCGCATGCCCGACCTGTCCACCAAAGTCAAATTCGGATAGCCCGTATGAAGAAACTTGTCATCGATCCCGTTACCCGCATCGAAGGCCACGCCAAGATCGATATCTATCTGGACGACCAGGGTCGCGTCGCCGACACGCACTTCCACGTCACCCAGGTGCGCGGGTTCGAGAAGTTCACCGAAGGGCGTCCCTACTATGAGATGCCTTCGATTACGGCGCGGATCTGCGGAATCTGCCCGGTGAGCCACCTGCTGGCTTCCGCCAAGGCTTGCGACGCGATCATGTCGGTCGCGCCGCCCCCGGCCGGCCGAAAGCTGCGGGACCTCGTTCACTGTGCTCAGTTCGTGCAGTCGCACGCGCTCAGCTTCTTCCATCTCTCGGCGCCCGACCTGCTGCTCGGGTTCGATTCGGACCCGGCGCATCGCAACATTTTCGGCCTGATCGAAGCCAACCCCGAGGCGGCGCGCGCCGGCGTGATGCTCCGCAAGTTCGGCCAGGAGATCATCGACGGTTTGGCGGGTGAGCGCGTCCATCCCTCGTGGATCGTTCCTGGCGGCGTGAATGCGCCGCTCGCGCCCGAGGTCCGCGAACGCACTCTCGCCGGCTTGCCGGGCGCGCGGGCGTCGGCCGTGAAGACCATCGAGTTCTTCAAGACCGTGCTCGACAGCTTCGCCGAGGAGATCGAAAATTTCGGCACCGACCCCACCATGTACGCGGGCCTGGTGGATGACGGCGGCGGCCTGCAGTGGTACGACGGCCTGCTCACGTTCAAGGATGCCGCCGGCGCGCTGGTAGCCGCCGATATTCGGGCGCAGGATTACCCGGAGTTCATCGGCGAGGCGAGCCTGCGCGATTCGTATCTGAAGGCGCCCTACTTCAAGCCCGAAGGCTACCCCCAGGGTGTGTACCGCGTGGGCCCCCTGGCCCGCCTGAACGTGGCGGATTCCTGCGGCACCCCGCTGGCGGACCGGGAACTCGCGGAGTTCCGGCAGCGCTGCGGTGCTCCGGCACACAGTTCCTTCCACTATCATTACGCGCGGCTGATCGAACTTCTGCACGCCCTGGAGAAGATCGAAGTGCTGCTGGCCGATCCGGCGATTCTGGATAAACACGTTCGCGCCCGCGCCGCGGTGAACTGCCTGGAGGGCGCGGCAATGATCGAAGCCCCGCGCGGCGTGCTGATCCATCACTACAAGGTGGATGAGCAGGGCGCCATCCGCTGGGCCAACCTGATCGTAGCCACCGGCCACAACAACCTGGCCATCGATCGCGGCATAGGCCAGGTGGCGAAGCACTTCATCCAAGGAGACCAGGTCCGCGAAGGCATGCTGAACCGCGTCTCCGCCCTGGTACGCGCCTACGACCCCTGCCTGAGCTGCTCGACGCACGCGGATGGAACCCTCGATCTGAAGATCCAGGTGCGCGACCATTCGGGCCGATTACTCTCCCCGATGCCGGATGCTATACTCGGTCGCCAGAAAGAGAAAGTGCCATGCGAATGACGAAGCGTTTCGCTATTCTCGCTGCCTCCCTCCTGGTTTCCTCCGCCTTCGCCGCGGCGGCCACCCCCAACCTGACCGGAGACTGGAAACTGAATATTTCGAAGAGCGACCTGGGGGAGATGCCGCCGCCAAGCAGCATGACCCAGAAGGTCACGCACGAAGACCCGAAGCTCAAAGTCGCCGTCAAGCAGTCGAGCGATATGGGCGAATTCGAGTTCGAGGCCAGCTATACCACCGACGGCAAAGAATGCGTCAACACGATTCGCGATAACGAATCGAAGAGCGTGGTCAAATGGGATGGCGATGCGCTCCTGTTCGACACTAAGGGCAAGTTCGGGGACAACGACTTCAACCTGAAGGACAAGTGGACGCTTTCGGCCGACGGCAAGGTGCTGACCGTTGAGCGCCATTTCTCGAGCAGCATGGGCGAAGGCGACCAGAAACTGGTCTTCGAGAAGCAATAGACCGATCTCCTCCGCACGGATCTGCTAAGGTGATCCGAAGGAGGGAACATGCAACCGGAAGGCGAGCCGGTCTGTACGGTCATCCGGCGCGACGAGGGGTATCGCGGAAAGCAGGGGTTGAGCTACCACACCGGAATTTCGGCGGAGTCCGCCGGGGCCAGGGGTTTGTGCCTGCACCTGGTGACGATTCCACCCGGCGGCCGCGCCAAGCCGCATCTTCACGAAGATCACGAGAGCGCCCTCTACGTTCTCAGCGGCGAAGCCGGCATGTGGTACGGAGAGGGCCTGCGGCAGCACGTCTGGCTGCGGGCCGGTGACTATCTGTACATCCCGGCGAACACGCCGCACCTGCCTTATAACGCCAGCCGGACCGAGCCTTGCACGGCGGTTTCCGCGCGGACCGACCCCAACGAACAGGAAAGCGTGACCGTGCTGAATCTTCCGGACCCGGGCGTCGCTCGCCGCTAGAGTCCTTGCCCGCTCTGTCGAAGACGCACCCCAAGTTATTGATTCTGCTGGTCCGGCCAAAACGCGTCTTCATCCTCTTTGGCGGGCCGCCGCAGCCCATGGAGACTCCTTTACGGTCGCGGCTCTGTGGTTCCTGGGCCCGAAATCAGCTAGAGCAAAGCTTCGAGGGCCTTTTGCGCCTCTCCGGCGGTCTGGAACCGCGCTTCCGGAGCCGGCGCCATCATCTTCCGCAGCACCGCGGCCAGGGGCGGAGGCAGGGGCGTAGAAGAGCCGAAGACCGGCAGCGTGCCGCTGAACATCTCGAAGATCACGACGCCCAGCGAGTAGACGTCGGCCCGCCCGTCCACGGGTTCTCCGCGCACCTGCTCCGGTGCCATATAGGCCATCGTGCCGAGGATCGCGCCGGGCATGGTGACGAAAGTCACGACGGTGGGGGCGTCCGGTCCCGCCGAACGGGCCGCCGGGCGTTTGGCCAGCCCGAAATCCAGTACCTTCACCACGCCGGCGCGGGTGAGGAACAGATTGCCGGGCTTTATGTCGCGATGCACGATGCCCTTGCGGTGCGCCGCGTCAAGCGCCGATGCCACCGGGATCGCGATCCGCAGAATTTCGGGAAGCTCGAGCCTGCCGGAACGGATACGCTCGCTGAGGGGCATGCCCTCCAGCAATTCCATGGCGAGATACGGGCGGTCGCGCCAGCGCCCGGCCTCGAAAACCGTGCAGATGTTGGGATGCATCAGCGAGGAAGCAGCTTGGCCTTCCCGCTCGAAGCGCGCCCGGATTTCCGGGTCGTCGCGGAACTGTTCGTGGATCAGTTTGAGCGCCGCGAGCCTTCCGAGGTATATGTCCTGCGCCTTATAGACGGCACCCATCCCGCCTTTCCCAAGTTCCCCCAGAATGCGGTATTTCGATATCGTCTCGCCGATCAATGGACCTACATTGTAGCGTGCGCCGGGCGATCCGGATACTCCGGATGCTATACTCCCGGTCGTAGGAGTCGATTCGTGATTTCGCACCGTTTCTTCATCATTTTATGTCTCTTATGTTTCGCAGCCGCCGGTTTGGCCGCGGATGCTGGAAGCGTGCCACAAGCCGCCGCCCGGATGGAGGATGCCACCGGAGGGTTACGGGAACCGCTCGCCAGTGAATTCCGCCAGCTTGCCGGACAGGCGCTGGAGCATCGGTATCCGGACCTGGCGAAGAGGTTTCAGTCCGCGCCCCTACGGCAGGCACCCCGGCGTTTCGCGGGGGAACTGCCGCCCGAGGTCCAAGAGATCCGAAAACGGATGTCGCAGATGCGCGGCCTCGCGACCGATGGCGATCGTGCCCAGTTAGCGATCGCGCTTGCCGGCGAGATCGGCTCCCTTCCCGCGGGTGCGCCTAAGCTTGCCGTCGCGCTGAGCCTCTCGAATCTCTCGACCGAGGGCGACCTGGGCGTGCAGGCGCTCACGGCGGTCGCGGGAACCCTGGGCGAAGCCCTTCACGAGAGCCCCGGCGGCGCCGCCGGTTATGTGCAACTGGCCAGGCTGATTCGTTATGAGCACGTGCCCGCGCCCATCTCCGACCCGGCGCTGGACGCGGCGGTGAGCTTGCTCGAGCTTCACGACGCGGTGCTCCAGCAGGCCGGCTTCAGCCTGGCCGGGCTCGACGGCAAGACGTACTCGCTCGACGGCCTGCGCGGCAAAGTCGTCCTGCTCAACTTCTGGGCCACCTGGTGCCCGCCGTGCCGCAGGGAGATGCCGGACCTAGAAAAGCTGTATCAGGCGCTCGCCCCGCGCGGCTTCGTCGTACTGGCGGTCTCGGATGAGGCACGCGGCACGGTGGAAAAGTTCTTGGAGGGGAAAGGCTACACCTTCCCGGTCCTGCTCGATCCCGGCCGCGAAGTAAACTCCGCCTTTCAGGTGCAGGGCATCCCGCAGAGCTTCGTGTTCGACCGGCAGGGCAAGCTGGTTGCGCAGTCCATCGACATGCGCACCGGGTCGCAGTTTCGCGCCATGCTGAAGCAGGCGGGGCTGGACTAGCGCACATCATCCGGGAAGGAAAACACCGGCTCGATATCCACCGGTATGTTGTTCGTCGCGGCCAGGGCGGAGGTCAGCGGCGCGGGCATCTTGTCATATTTCGCGAACCAGGCTTCGGTGCGCCCGCGGTCGCCGGTGGCTTCGATCTCGAGCAGCACCCTGGCAAGCCGCTCCAGCACACCGGGGATGCGGGCGTAATCGACCCTGTAGCGGCCGTTGGCCTCCGCAATCGCCCGGTTTTCCAACAGGTAGTTGAACTCCATCATTTCCGCGCGACCGTGCGCTTCTCCCGTGCCGAACCGCAGTGTGCGAAAGAGCCCGCCGACGTACGAAGCGTAATACTCGTGGGCGCGGGATTTCGGCAGCGCGCCGTGGTCCATCAGCCAGCCAAGCCCAAACATCCCCACCACGTCCGCCTTGGCCTCCTCGAGTCCGGAATAGGCCGGGCCAATGGCTTCGCGAATATCCACCTGCTTGCCGCCGGCGCGCGCGAACGACGGGCCCAAACCGTGCGAGATTTCGTGCAGCAGCGTTCCGGCCATGTAGCCCTCTTCGCTGACATCAGCCGCCTGGTCCGGCTCCATCATCTCTTTCGCCACCGGCACGATGACGTACTCGACCCGCGCATTCATGAAATTCTCGAAGAAGATTTTTTTCGTACCCTTCTCCTGGTGAATGCGCGCGTCGTTGGGCAGGTTGTCGGCCACCGCCTGGTAGCCATAACGCAGGTCGCCGCCGCGGTAAGGCGCGTCCATCACCTCCATGGGTGTCAGGTGGCCGCGTTTTGAAGGCCGGGCGGCGGCCTCCACCGGCAGCGCGTCCTGAATCTCGGGGACGTACTTCCGGTAAACCGCCAGCTTGCGGCTCTCTTCCTCGTTGCGGATCAGGATCGACGCGCCGTAGGATGTTTTCACCCCCAGGAAATCGTCCAGGTACGTCTCATAGGGGGCGAAGATCACGTCGAACTTGGGGTCCTTGAGGTCGAGCCAGGCGAGGTCGCTCGGGTAGTAGTCGTCGGTGAGCAGCGCGTCGGCCCGCAAGCGCAGAAAGTTCGCGAATGCCGGGTCGTCGCTCAACACCGCAGCTTCGCGCAGGTCTTTCGCCATGGGTTCCAGAAACGCCTTGTACTCCACGTGGTAAGGGATGCCGACCAGCCGGCTGCTCTGCCACTTCACTACCGTGTAGGGATTGTAGATTGCGCTCTTGTCTTCCGGGTGGAGTTTCAGGTATTGATCCAGCCGGGCGCGGGTGAGGTCGTGCGGGTAGAGTTCGTGGCCGGGCGGCATGGGCTCGGTGCCGATGAACGGGCGGTTCTCGTCGAGCAGGTCCCAGCGGCTGCCCATGATGGCGAAAAGCCGGCGGAGCGGTTTGTCCCGGGTGGCCTTATAGAGCGCCAGGCCCGCGCGGTCGCTTTGTCGCCAATAGACGTCGTTGAGAAGACGGCAGGCATCCACGAGTTTCTCGACCATCCGCTGCTCTTTAGGGGAGAAGTCTTCGGCGTGGAAGGGCATCTGGACAGGCTTCCACTTCGCGAGACGCTGGGCAGGGGTCTGCGCCAGGGCAACGGCGGCCAGGACGACGAACGCAATGCTGGATTCGAGTATTCCCCTCACACTTTTAGCTTAGGACGTTTAGCCGGTGCGGCGGAGGTACAGCCCGCCAGCCGCGGACGGCCCTATTCCAGGTAGAACACTTCTTTCAGCATCGCGAACCGTTCGGCGGGCTGCTGGTCCGGCACCGGTTCGAAGAGCCGGCCCATGAACTGCTGCCAGCGCTGGTTGACGGGGTCTCGATCCAACTCGTCCCAGGCTTTGTCGAAATCCGCCACCCGGAGCGTCAGGACCAGGTCCTGGCCCCTGCGGAAAATCGAATAATCGGAGATCCCGACTTCTTTGAGTTTCGCCAGCAGTTCCGGCCAGACACGCTGGTGCTCCCGCTCGTACTCCTCGACGGCGTCGGCTTTGATTCGCAGCTTGAATGCGTAGCGAGGCATGAACTCAGATTGGCGCGAACACACGGCCGGCGTCAACCCTTCGACGCGCGCCGCTCGATCGAATATGATGGGGCCGATGCGTTCCCGAATCTGGGTCTACCTCTTAGCCGCGGGGTGCCTGCTGCCGGCCGCCGCGCCGTCGAACGTGGCCGCGCTGCGGCAAGCCTTCGTGCACCCACCTGACGATGCCCGGATGATGGTCCGCTGGTGGTGGTTCGGCCCGGCGGTGGTGAAGCCGGAACTCGAGCGTGAGATGCGTGCCATGAAACAGGGAGGCATCGGCGGGTTCGAAGTCCAGCCGGTCTACCCGCTTGAAGTGGACCACAACTTTCCCTATCTCTCAGACGAGTTTCTGGACGATCTCAAGTTCACCGCCGAAAAAGCCAAAGAGATCGGCCTGCGTTTCCAACTCACGCTCGGCAGCGGATGGCCGTTCGGTGGACCGCACATTCCGATCACCGAAGCTGCCGCCCGCCTGCGCGTCGCGCGCGTCCCGATTCCCGCCGGTGCCGCTTCCCTTCCCCTCCCGCAGGTCAGAGAGGGCGAGAAATTCATCGCCGCCTTTCTCGAAAACCAGCAACTGCGCGTGGAGGGCGCATCCGTCCTCCTGCCCGCCGGCGCCTCGGGCCGCGTGCTGTTTTTCATCTCCAGCCGCACGCGCCAGAGAGTGAAGCGTGCCGCCGTGGGGGCCGAAGGCTGGGTGCTCGATCACTACAGCCGCGCCGCCGTGGACGCGCATCTCAACCAAGTCGGCGAGAAACTGCTCGACGCGGTCGGCAAGAACGTTCCCGAAACCATATTCAGCGACAGCCTGGAAGTCAACAACTCCGACTGGACTCCTGACTTCCTCGCGCAGTTCCAAAAACGGCGGGGCTACGATCTTACCCCATACCTGCCCGCATTGGCCGGCGACATCGGCGAGAAGACCAAAGCCATTCGCCACGATTGGGGCCTCACGCTGAGCGAACTCTGCGACGAGAACTACCTCCAGCCGATCACCGCCTGGGCCCACCGGCACGGCACCAAATTCCGGTCCCAGACCTACGGCACGCCGCCGGTGACGCTTTCGAGCGGTTCGCTGGTCGATTGGGCGGAAGGCGAGGGCACCCAATGGCGCCGCTTCTCCACCTCCCGCTGGGCCGCCTCCACCAACCATCTCTACGGCCGCGCCGTCACCTCTTCGGAAACCTGGACCTGGCTGCATTCTCCGGTCTTCCGCGCCACGCCGCTCGACATGAAGGCCGAAGCCGACATCCACTTTCTCGAGGGCGTCAATCAACTGGTGGGCCACGGCTGGCCCTACTCGCCGCCCGAAGCCGGCGAGCCCGGCTGGCGATTCTATGCCGCCGCCGTGCTCAATAATCACAACCCGTGGTGGCTGGTGATGCCGGATATCGCCGCTTACGTTCAGCGCGTGAGTTTCCTGCTGCGTCAGGGCAGGCCCGATAACGACGTGGCCCTCTACCTCCCGACCGCCGACGCGTTCGCCAGCTTCGCGCTTGGACGCGACTCCGTCAACGAGGCCATCGACGGCCTGATCGGGCCGAACGTGATCCCGGCGATTCTCGACGCCGGCTACAATTTCGATTTCATCGACGATGGCGCCATCGCCAAAATCGGAATTCCCGAACGCATCCTGATCCTGCCCAGCGTGGAACGGATCCCGCTCGGCACCCTGCGCAGGATCGCGGCATGGGCCAACCACGGAGGCACCGTGATCGCCACCCGCCGCGCGCCATCGCAGGCCCCCGGCCTGATGGACGCCGGAGATACTCCGCAAATCCAGGCCTTGGCGAAGGGCCTCCGCGTCATCGCCGACGAATCCAAACTCGGCGCTGCGATGCACGCCGCGCTCGCACCCGACCTTGCAGCGGCGCCCCAGGTCGGCTTCATCCATCGCAAGCTCGATTACGCCGACATCTATTTCCTCACGAATACCGGCAACCACCCGGTGCATACGCAGGCTACGTTCCGCATCCACGGGCTGGACTCCGCCTGGTGGGACCCGTTCACCGGCAAGGCCGTTCGAGCTGGCGGGAGCACGCTCGATCTCGATCTGGCGCCCTACGAATCGCGCGTGGTGGTCTTCTCGAAAGACCGGGCGCCCGCCGCACCGGCACCCTCGCCGGCCTCGCCCATCGACATCGCCGCCGGTTGGAAGGTCTCGCCGCCCGATCGGGATCAATATTTCTCGGGCATCCTGACCTATGACAAGACCGTGGACCTTCCCGATTTGAAAGGCCACCAGGTCTACCTGAATTTCGGCGAAGGCACACCCGTCGCCGATCACTCTCGCCGCTCCGGCGAGGGGATGCGCGCGCTGCTCGAAGGCCCGGTGCGCGAAGCCGCCGTCGTGTATGTGAACGGCAAACGGGCGGGCTCCGTCTGGTGCGCGCCCTATGAAGTGAATGTGACGGCATTGCTGATCCCCGGCCGCAACGCCTTCCGAATCGAAGTCGCAAACACCGCGCTCAACGAGATGGCCAAAGGCCCGCTCCCCGATTACAGAGCGCTGAACGCCAAATACGGCGAGCGCTTCCAGCCGCAGGATATGGCCGCGGTGGCGCCGCTCCCATACGGCCTGCTCGGCCCGATCCGCCTCCTGCCGCGCTGATTACCTCGCCTCCTGCCGCGCCAGCGCCGCCCGAAACGCCTGTTCGCGCTCCGCCACATACCGCTTGTATCCCTCCGGATCCACAAACGGATTTCCCCCGCTCTTGATCCGCGCGTACTTCGCCTCCATCCCGTAATAGCTTCCGTGCGCGCCCAGGAACACGTCGCAGTCAAGCGACTTCAGCACCCGGAAAGTACGCTCGTAATCCCTCGCAATTCCCGGGTACGCCGCGTTGTGCACCAGTCTGTATCCCGAATTCACGTTCGGGCTGCCCACGATGACGACATGGTAACCGCCGGCTTCCATCGTCCAAGTGGTGCATCCCTTGGTGTGGCCGGGCGTCAGATGCGCCACCAGCACGGTCCCGCCAAGCGTCACCCGGTCGCCATCGTGCAGCACGCGATCCACCTTCGCGGGCTTATAGAACGTCGCGGGCGAATGGCCGTACTGGAAGTTCGTGCGCCCTCCGTTCTCGATCTCCGGGACGTCGGCGTCCATCACCATATACTTTGCGCCGGTCAGTTCCTTCACCAGAGCGCTGCCCGCGCAGTGGTCCCAGTGCGCGTGGCTGATCAGCAGGATCTTGACGTCGCCGAACCGGAACCCCAGTTTTTCGGGCTCTGAGCAGGAATCTGACGGGACCCGCAATTTAGGCGGCTTTCTTGAAAACCACAAATTCGGTCCTCGTTGCTGCCATGCGCTGCGCCTTCAGCAGCAGATATCGTAGATTCTTGTAGCCGCGGCCCCGTCGAAGCAGCGATTTGATGTTGCCGTTGATCGCTTCGACCACTCCCAGCCGCACCTTCGTCCGGCAGTAGTTCAGAATCCCGTCGAGGTGATCCAAGAGCATCAACGCCAATTTACGGAACGGTTCCAGCCGCTGCCATCGAAGCTGATCGATCCACCGTTGGAAGTAGTTCAGCATCGCGCCTTCGTATTGATACGTCCAGAGCCGGTCCAGACTCTCTTTCAGTAGATAGGCCTTGAACACCTTCCGGTTGAGAGCGAACAACGCAGTCAACTCCTGGCGCTTGCTCGAGGACAAGTTCACCCAGCGAGTGAGCAGCAGCCACCGCTTGCCCTTCACCAGATCGCGCATCTGCCCTCCTTTGCGGAAGAATTCGGCCCGACGTACCTCGTCAACCGCTTGGTTGGCGTGCTGCATGACGTGGAACTTGTCGTACACGATCCGGCAGTTCGGCGCATGCTGTTCGATGCTCAGCCGGTACGGTTCCCACATGTCCACGCAAGCCGCCGTAATCCGCATCCGCTGGCCACGGCTCAGTTCGCTTTCGAAGAACTCGTCCAGCGTTTCCTTCCTCCGCTCCCGACCAAACCAAAGCGGCTCACCGCTGTCCAGGTTGCTGACCACCGTGATGAACTTCTGCTTCTTCCCCAGATGGATCTCGTCCACCCCCATTTGCACCAACGCCGGCTTTCGCCGCATCGCCGCCCACCGTTCCAGGTACCGCAGGTCAATCGCGCGAACCGTGCTCGGCGCCAATCCAAACCGCCGTGCCACCTGCCGCGCCGACGCACCTTCGCAGGCTTGGCCCACCGCGTCCTCGAACCGCTTGCTGAACGGCGCTTTGCTCGGCAACTGCGGCACCTTCTCGATCTTGATTCCGCAATCCGGGCAGCACACCCGGTATACCTCGACCACCACGGTCGTGCGGAACTCCATGCAGGGCAGATCGCGCACCTCACGTTCGCTGACGTCGTGCGCTGCCTCCAGTTTCCGTCCGCAGCCAGAGCAAACCAGCTTCCGATTCCCTCGCTTGCGTCGGACCCAAAGCTTGAGCGTCTTGCCGCGTTCGTTGATCTCGTGTCGGTAAACCCGATATCCGGGCCACCCCAGTAATTTCGTCAGTTCGCTGTCTCGCAAACCGCTGAGTGTACCGGAATCCCGTCCTCTGTGAAAAGCCGCCCTGCTTGGCGTCTATCGAATTCCTGCTCAGAGCCGTTTTTCGATGCTCGCGCGAATCAGCGGCACCGAGATTTCGAGGCCGCTGTTGATCAGGATGTTCCCCTGCGGCGTGGTGACCAGATAGGCCGCCAGCCCTTCTGTACCCACATAATAGAGGTTGCCGGCGACACGGTGCGGCGGAAATGGCCGCCCCCAATCCGGCTCCGTCTGCGAAACCAGCGGCGCCGCCAACAGGATGGCGGCCAGACAGTATCTAAGAAGCATAGGGACAGTATTTCACGCTCCGAGATACTCCCGGGGGCATTCGAATGTTATCGGGCGCAGCCTACCCTTCGGGCTGATCGTACGTCCCCAACTGCCGGATCCAGATATTCCGATAGCGCACCGGATTGTGGTGAGCCTGCAGCATGAGCGGCTCTTCCGGCGGATGGGGCGTATAATGGGCCACCTGCCGGTAGACCATCGGGCCCATGGAAGCCTTGTGGTTCTGCACCACCACTCCGTTATAGATCACCGTGAAGATCACCGGCTTGACCAGTTTCTCGCCTTCGAAGCGCGCGGTCTCGAAGAGGATGTCGTAGGTATTCCATTCGCCCGGGCGCCGCGCCGGATTCGCCAGCGGCGGCCACTGCCCGTAGATCGCGCCTGCCTGCCCGTCGGCATAGGTCCGGTTGTCCCACATGTCAAGCACCTGAATCTCGTAGCGGCTCATCAACAGCACGCCGCTGTTTCCCCGCCCCTGGCTGGTGCCGCGGACCTCCGTCGGCGATGACCACTCCACATGCAACTGGCAATCGCCGAATTTCTGGCGCGTCAGCAGGTCGCCTGTTTCCGGCGCCACTTCGAAGTAGCCGTTACCGACCTTCCACTGCGCGTCGACCATCTTGCCGCGGTCCGCGCCCCTGCCTCGCTGGTTCCACTGCGAAAGGTCCTTGCCGTCAAAAAGCACGACCGCGTCGGAAGGCGGGCCGAACGGCGTCGGCGACGGCGTCACGATTTTCGGATGCGGACGATCCGGGTCGTGCACGTGATACGGCAGATTCGGCAGCATCGGAGTGTCGGTGAAGCCGAGATCCGGGTTCGCCTGCTTCTGCTGTGCTTCGGAAACAGAGGCGCCGGCAAGCGCGGCGGCCGCGGAAAGTTTCAAAAAATCCTGGCGGGTCATGTCGCTCCCCAGAATAATACAAGCGGGGCAGGCCAGGCGGCCTACCCTACTTCAACGCAAGACTCCCGAGAGCAGGAACACCAGCGGGGCGTTCCAGTTGATGGCGACTTCGTTCGCGGAGTATGCTTCCTGATCGTCCACATAGCTCTTCGCCGGCGGGAGGCCATCCGGCAGCTTGCGCATTGCCGGGTCCTGGTTCTTGCTGCGATTCGGTCCGCCGGACATCAGCCCCGGCCACGGCTCCGCGTTGGTATCGGCGCCGCTCAGCCGGTGGTGCGGATGCCGGAACGGGTTCTCGCCCACCCGCGTCACAAACGAGAGCGAAAACGTATTCCGCCCCAGCAGGTAATGCAGGTTCTCGAGTGCCGCATCGACGAACCGCGGGTCCTTGTGGAATGCGTTCGCCACCAGAAGCTGCATCCCGTAGTTCGCCACCACGCCGTTCGACCCCCAGATGTAATCGCGCGAGGCCAGGCTGATGCGGTATCCGTTGGCCGCCGAGCGCTCCACGATCTGGTCCGCCGCAGTCAGCGAATCCTGCTTGATGGCGTTCACCGCCGAGGCGTTCCCGCCGCCCAGCGCGTAGGTCCACAGCGCCAGGTTCGAAACCGACCCCCACGATTGCGGCCCCACCGCGCGAATCTGGTTGCGAAACTCGCCGTAGTGCGCCAGGAAGTAGTCTTCGTACAGCTTCTCCCCCGTGCTGCGCCACAGTTCCGCCGCCGCCCACAGGTGTTCGTCCGCGCAGTTGCGGTCGCCGTATGCTCCGGTCGCCACGCCTTGCGGATTCTGGAACGTCACGTTCGGGTGCTGCTCCAGCCAGGCGAAGCCCTGCCGCGCCGCCCGCAGGCACTTCTCGGCGTAAGCGGCGTCAAAGGGCTTGAACACCCGCGCCCCGATGGCCGCCACAGCCGCCAGGTCGCCCGTCGCGCACGAACTCTTGTACGGATCCTTCCCCGTGCCGATCACGTAGCTCACCAGCGTGTCGTTCTCCGGCATGATGAAGGGGCAGAATCGCTCGCTGGTCTGCTTGTGCCACACGCCGCCGTCTTCATCCTGCATGGTGAGCATCCAGTCCAGGTTCCACTTGATCTCGCTGAGGATGTCGGGCGTGCCGTTGCCGCTCTCCGGGATGTTCAGCTTCAGCCCGGGCTTGAACATCTCCCAGGCCCACAGCAGAGTGCCGGTGCTGATCCCGGAGTTGACGACGTAGCGGCCGTAATCGCCCGCGTCGTGCCAGCCGCCCTTCGAAACGTGCGGCCCGCTCTTGCCGGAAGAAGCGTGGTACGCGCCCTCCAGGTGGCAGGCATCGTGTTTGTAGCCGGGAAACTCGGGGCCGAGATCCACGGCGGTACCGCAGCGCTGGCCGTAGTAGGAGCGCATCGCGAGGTAGTAGGCGCGCGAATAGACGTTCCGGCCGATCTCGAAATTCCAGCTCCTTCCGGCGCCCGGCACTTCGAGATAATACTTGCCGGGCCTGGTGAGCTTCGAGAAATCGGCGGTCTGCACGCGGTCGCCCGAATCGGCATCGGCAGCCGCCGCGCCCAGTTTTCCGCGGAAGACCACGGCGTCGCCGGCGCTCTTGCGGATCGTGAATTCGCCGCCCGCACGGCTTGAGACGACAATCGCGATTTTCGGAGCGGCCGGAAGATAACCGGCCTGGTCCACCTTGATTTCCAGAGTCGGAGTGGCCGCAAACGCGGCGATCGCAAGAAAGAGCGGGAGCGCCCTTCTAGCGTGGCAACGGTTCGTAGACCACATAAGCGAATTTTTTCGAATCGGGAGACCACGAGTTCACGTTGATCGTGCCCTGGCCGCCGTAGAACTTCACCAACTCCTCGAACTTCACGGGCTTCAACTTTTTGCCCGGCAGAGGCGCAATCCGCAGCACCACGCCGTCCAGCTTGTCATTGTGGGTTTCGGTGCCGTGTGGGAACGAAAATACCAGCATCCACTTCCCGTTCGGCGAGATATGCGGAAACCAGTCTTCCAACTCGTCGCTGGTCACGCGCTGTGCCTTGGCGTCGCCCGGCCCCGCACCATCGGGCGGCATGCGCCAGATGTCCCAGCCTCCGCTGCGGTTGGAATTGAAGTAGATCCACTTGCCGTCGGGCGAGTATTCCGGCCCATCATCGTAGCCGCCGGCGGACGTCAGTCGCTGCTCCGCGCCGCCCGCCGCCGGCACCCGGTACAGTTCGAACTTGCCATTCCGCTGGCCGACCACCCCCAGCCATTTGCCGTCCGGCGACCAGCCGTGAAAGTAGCTCGGCGAGGCCTGCGTCATGAGCTTCGCGCCCGAGCCGTCGCCATTCGCCAGCCACACCTGCGAACCGCGTGAATTCGGGCTCGATGCCGAGAACGCCAGCAACTTCCCGTCGAAGGAGTAATCATGGTCGTTGTTGCAGCGGTGGCCGCCCGGCCCCAGGTCGATCTTCTCCAGTTCCGGCTTGCCGGTGACCGGCAGCTTATACAGGCTGCCTCCGGTGTTGACCATCAGGAACTTGCCGTCGCGCGACCAGTTGGGCGCCTCGATCACCTGGTCCGCCTGGTACAGCGTGCTGGTCGAGTGCGTGGTCATGTCGTAGATCGTGATCTTGCTGCGATACTGCCGCTGCGGCGGGCGCTGCGCCAGAACAAGACCGGCAGCCGCCAACAACAATGCCCAGAGTTTCATGTATGTCTCCCTTTGTTCTTCTAAAGACCCAAGGTCAAGGTTACCAGCGAACGCGCAGGCAGTTCCACATTCGGCATTTGGCTGGCCGGCTTCTGCTGGAACTGCGCGGTCTCGGTGGTTTGGGTCACGCGCCAGTCTCCGGCCGGCAGGCCTTCGAGCGTCGCAGTACGGCCCGCCCCCAGGTTCAATATCTGCACCGCGTATCGATCGCCTTTGCGGAAAGCGCTTACCAGCACGTCCTGCTGGTCGGAGGAGGACGCCAGCCCGTCGCTTCCGTGCGGCGTGAGATCCGTAAACTGCTTCATGAGCCAGAAGCGCGCCGTCGGCTCCACGGTTCCATCGGGCCTCGAGCGCACCAGCGAATAGTCGTTGGTGAATTGCCAGAACTGGGTTCCTTGCGGGCGCGCGTACTCCAGCAATTCCTGGGTCATCCGCGCTTCCCGCAGGCCGTAATCGTAGCTGTCGTAGGAGCGCGTATAGTACGCCGAGGCGTCCACCCCGAGTTCGGTCACCAGCAGCGGCAGGTGCAGCCACTCCGCCACGTCGCCCCAGGCAGCGTACTGCTCCGGCGTTCCCCCGCCCCAGGAATGAAAGCCCACCGCGCCGACATATTGCAGCGCCTCCGGATCTGCCGCCGCGTCAAGCACGAACTTGTGGGTATCGCGCGGCCCCGTGGCGTCGCCCAGCAGCATCTTCGTCTTCAGCCCGCTCTTGCGAAAGTAGGCTCCGAACCGCTTGATGGCTTCGAGGTGCGTTTCGGGCGTCAGCCCCACGTAGATCCCGATATTCGCCTCGTTGAACGAGAACAGGTCCGGCTCCACGCCGTATTCCTTCCTGGCGTACTGCAGGTAGCTGCCGATCAGATCGAGCAGTTCGTCCCACTTCTCGGGGTCGATAATGCGGAAGTGCGCGGAGCGCGGCTTTTCGTAGGCATCCGTATAGAAGCGCTCGGGCAGCCACCAAATGCTGATGACGTAGGGCACGCCCATTTGCTGGAATTGGCGCATGGTCTCGAGGTCGGCGCGAATCTCCGGCCCCGGGTTGCCGCGCTGCCGGTCCCACTGCTGCGCCTTCAATTCCGAGCGCGCCCAGCCCAGCTTGAGGTTCTTCAGCGTGTAGGCCGCGGCGGCGGACTGGTTGTTCCAGCAGTAGTCGCCACCAAAACCATCGAAGTGAAACCGCGGCTTGGCTGTGTCCACCGTCAAGTGCACCGGCGCGGGCGCGGGCGGATGATTGGTGAGCCGCATGGTGGCGGCGAGCGACGCCGTCGCGCCCGATTCCAAAAAGCCGCGCAACATCGCGGTGCGGACCTGGAAAGAGCGCCCCTGGGCGTCCCACCGGTCGACGACCGAAACCCGCGCCGGCTTGTCGAATCGCAGGTCGAAGGCGGCCCTGCCCGTTGCATCGGCGAAGTGCAGGCTGGACGTTTCGCCGCTGAAGAGAATCGGCGTCGAGATGCGAGCCAGTTTCACCGCGGTGGCGCCTCCGGCCGACACGCTGCCGTCCGCGAACATCTTGCGCGGAACATCCACCACGAATTCGATGGCAGCCAGATCGAGCGCAGTGCCGGTGGTGACGGTGCTCGAATACGTGAGCCCGGCGTCTTCTTCGGCCGACTTCCACTCGATCGTACCGCGCCCGCCATCCGGTAATGTGAACGGCGCCGACCAGGCGAGCGACATCCCCTGCCGCCGCACGCCTCCGCCCGCGCGGCGCGCCAGTAACGGTACGCGCTTCTGATTCGGCAACACCGCTACGAAATTCGTGGCGATCCCGACATCTCCCGCATCCGAAATCATGGCTATGATCCGGCCGTTGCTGTCATAGGCGGCCTGTTCCGTCCCCACGGCGGGAAGACACAAAAGAAGTAGCAGCCAGTAGCGCATGACCAGATTCTCTCTCATTGCACGTCCGCTGTGGCCAACGCTGCTCGGCCTCGGCCCGCTCCTTCACGGTCGCGGCTCTGTTAGCATTGCGTTCACGGAGCCGCGACCGTCAGGGAGCGGGCTTCGGCGCGGTACAATCCGAATGAATGCCGTCCGCGAAGCGCGTGAGGTGGGCCACAGTCCGGATTGCCTGCGTCATCCTGGCCGGAATCACCATTCTCTTCACCCAGATCTACCTTCTGACGGAGGGAAGAATCTTTTCCGCTCTGTTCCACCTGCTGACGGGACGCGGCCTGGAACAAACGGTGAAGCTCTACCTGTACGTGCCCGACGCCAGCGGGCTGAACTTCGGCTCGCCAGTACGGGCCGATGGCGTAAGCGTCGGCAAAGTCGCCAGGATTCAACTGACTTCATCGCCTCAGCCCGATCGCGTCATCCGCCTGACACTCGCCATTGATCGGGACGCTCTCACCAGAATCTCGGCCGATTCCAACGCCCAGCTTAGCGCCGAATCTTTGGTCGGCGACATGTTCGTGGATATCTCCAGCGGCACGAGCCCGCGCCATCTTCAGCCCGGAAGCGTGATCCCCTACCAGGCTCAGCCGGAACTGCTCAAGACTCTCGACCTGCAACAGTTCGATGCGGCGCTCCGCTCGGTGGACGCTACCCTGACCGATATTGAGCAGGGCAAGAGCCGGGTGGGTCAGTTCGTGATCGGAACCGGCTTCTACGACGATCTGCGGAGCGACCTCAAGGATATCGAGAGAGCCGTTCGGAAGGCGGCCAGCGTCACCGGCGCGGTCGGCCAACCGCTCTATACCGACACTCTGTACCAGCGAGTTCGGGAACCGATTCTGGGCCTCGATCGCAGCCTGGCCGCCATCCAGGCAGGGCAGGGGTCCATGGGCACTCTGCTCCGGGACGACGCACAATACGAACACTTCCGCACCCTGGCGCAGAACCTCCGGGCGTCGATCGCCTCCATGCGGTCGGCGGAACTGTTACGCTCCGACAGCCTCTACCGGAATCTCAGCACCAGCCTGGCCGGCTTCATCCGGTCGATTGACGACTTCAATACCAGTCCGATGGTGCTCAACTCCTCCGCCTACGACGGTCTCAATGGCATGGCGCAGGGGATCCGCGACTCCGCCCGCCAGTTCCACTCGAACCCGAAGGCCTACGTCTGGATGAAGCTCTTCTAGCGGGACGCTCGAGAATCAGCCCGCACCGGAAGGGCGCCCCGTTCCTCTTCAAGCCGCACCGCGATATCCAGCAGCAGTTCGTCCTCGTAGGGTCGGCCCATCAACTGGATCCCGACCGGCAGCCCACCGGCGGTGGCCCCCATCGGAACCGTGACCGCCGGGAGACCGAAGACATTGGCCACCACCGAAGGCATCATCGCCTGGAATGTGCCGATCTCCTTATCTCCGATCTTCCATTTCCTTTCGCGGTGGCGGAAGGCGGCGATGCTGCTGACAGGCAGGAGCAGCACGGGCGTATCCTGCATCTGACGGATCAACGAAGCCCGCAGGCGGTCGCGCGCCGCCAGCGTGAGCATCACCTGTTCGGAAGTGGGTGTGGGAGCGCCGAGCGATTCGAGCAGCGTCCAGTGGACCTCCGATTCGCGGCCTTCGATCAGTTTGCGAATCTGCTGCTGCGGCCATTGGCTGAACAGCATCGCCCAGAGATTCGGCGCGCGTTCGATGCCCTGCGGCGTGAATTCACTGGCAGGGTAGCCGGCGCGTTCGAGAAGCGCGGCGGCGCGGCCGACGGCGTCCCGGATCTCCGGCTCCACCGGCACCGAATAAAATTGTTCCCACACTCCCACGCGGGTGCCGGCTGAGGGTAGCTGGCGCAGGCCCACCGGGCTCGAAAAGGGATCTTCGGCGTCGAACGCAGCCAGTGACGAGAACAGCAGCCGCAAGTCCTCTGCGGAGCGGGCCATCGGGCCGGCCGCGGAGGTGAGGCCCCCCGGATATCCGAGCGAGGGAAAATGTCCGTCGCCGGAGATGCGGCCGGGCGTGGGTTTCAGGCCCGCGATGCCGCAGAAGTGCGCGGGAACGCGGATCGAGCCCCCGCCGTCGCTGGCTAAGCCGCCTGGGGAGCAGAACGACGCGATCGCGGCCGCCTCGCCCCCGCTCGACCCGCCCGGCGTGCGCTCGGGATCGAGCGGATGGTTCGTGCGGCCCGTGAGAGAATTATCGGTCTCGTAGCTGGCCAACAACTCAGGCGTGTTGGTCTTGCCCAGAATGATGGCGCCTTCACGGCGCAGTTGCAGCACAGCGGCGGCATCCCGCGCCGCCGGGTTCGGGTTGCGCAGCCGGCTGCCGGCGCGGGTCGGATAGCCCGCTACATCGAAGCTGTCCTTCACGGTCACCGGGACGCCGTGCAGCAGTCCGAGCGCCTCGCCGCACGCCAAAAGCGTCTCCCGCTCCCGCGCCTCGGCGAGCGCGGATTCGGCGAACACCGAGACAAACGCGTTCAAGGCCGGGTTGCGCGCTTCGATCTGCCGCAAGTGTGCCTCGACCAGTTCGGATGGCGATACCGCGCCGCTTCGCACCATCGACACCATCAGGCAGAGCGAAGATCGATATGGCACGAATTCAGTGTAGCGTTACCCGATCGGAATGCGCCGGCTCTTGCGGTGTTCTTCGGAATACGGCACACGGATTTGCAGCACGCCGTTCTTGAATTCGGCCTTGGCCTTATCGGGTTCCGCTCCCTCGGGAATCGGGACCACCCGAACGAAGTGGCCGTAAGATCGCTCGGTAGTGTGGACGCCGCCCTCGTCGGCCTCCTTCTCGCGTTTCTTTTCGCCTTCGATCACCACGCCTTCCTTCCTGACCTCCACGTTGACGTCTTCTTTGCTCATGCCCGGAAGCTCGGCCAGAATCTCCAGGTTGTTGTCGCGTTCCCGCACTTCTATGGCCGGCAGCCACGTGCCGCTTTCACCGAACGCGCGGCCCAGCCCGAAGGAACTGCCGAAGGTGCGGTCCATCTCTTCGGAGAGCCGCCGGAGCATCGAAAACGGGTTGAAGATATCGCGAGCGTACTCGCGGGACGGTAAGTTTTCCTGTCTGCGCGTCATCGTGCCGCGCGATTGTTCTTGAGCTCTGGTGTCTGCCATCAGATCGTCCTCCTCCTTCATTTTCGGAACGCGCGGTTGCGAGTTCAACCGGTTTTCACGTGCCAATGTAAAGCGTGATACCGGCATCCGCCGCCTACCCTACAATGGAACTTGTGGCGACGCTGACATTTTTGGAAGCGCGGCGGACGGTGATCTCGACGGTGCGCGCCGGGATGCCCGCGCCGGCGGTCGAGACGGTCGAACTCGAAAACGCCGCGGGCCGGGTGCTCGCCGAACCCGTGCGCGCCGATCGGGATACGCCGGCGCTGCCACGCTCGGTCCGCGACGGGTATGCGGTCCGCTCCATCGATCTGCCGGCAACGTTGGAAGTGATCGGCGAAGTGCGGGCCGGCGAGCGGTTTTCGGGCCTGATCGGTCCGGGCCAGGCGGTCGAGATCATGACCGGCGCGCCGGTGCCGGAAGGCGCCGACTCGGTGGTGATGGTGGAACACACCCGCCGCGAAGGAGCGCGCGTCGCGATCGATCGCAGCGCCGAGCCGCACCAGTTCATCAATCCGCAAGGCTGCGAGGCCGCGGCCGGCGAGATCGTCCTGCACCCCGGCCTGCGGCTGGACTATAGCGCGGTGGCTGCGCTGGCGGCCTTCGGACATACATCCATTTCGGTCTACCGGCGGCCCGAAGTAGCCATCGTCGCGACCGGTGACGAAATCGTGGAGGCCGGAAAAAAGCCTGAAGGGTTTCAGATCCGTAACTCCAACGCCTACTCGCTGGCCGCACAGGTGGCGCGCGCCGGAGGCATCCCCCGAATCCTGGCGGTAGCGCGCGATACGGTAACGCACACGCGCGCGCAGATCCGGGAGGGGCTCGAGTCCGGCCTGCTGCTGCTTTCGGGCGGCGTCTCGGCGGGGAAGTACGACGTGGTGGAGGAAGTACTCGCCGAATTCGGCGCGCGCTTCTTCTTCGATCGCGTTCTGATCCAGCCGGGGCAGCCGGCCGTCTTCGGCAGCGCCGCCGGCAAGTACTTTTTCGGGCTGCCTGGGAACCCCGCCTCTACCATGGTGACGTTCGAACTCTTCGCGCGCGCCGCGCTGGAATTGCTCGGCGGAGAATCCGAACCGGCACTCCGCATGCCGTTCGCCCGGTTGACCCGGGAATTTCGCCACAAGACCGGGTTGACGCGGTTCCTTCCGGCGCGGCTTTCCGAAGATGGCGCCGAGGTGACCCCGATTGACTGGCACGGCTCGGGCGACGTGCCCTCGATGACCCGCGCGAACGCGTATCTGGTAGCGGAATCCGGCCGCGCGGAATACCCCCGCGGCGAAATGATCCGGGTGCTGCTCAAATGAACAAGCTCTCCCATTACGACCAGGCAGGCACGCCCCGCATGGTGGATGTCTCCGGCAAGGCCGGGACACGCCGGACGGCGCGAGCGCACGCGTTTGTGCGCATCGCACCCGAGGTTCTCGGGAAGCTTCCGGACAACCCCAAGGGCAATCCGCTCGAGGTTGCGCGGGTGGCGGGCATAATGGCGGCCAAGCGCACCGCCGAGCTGATACCGCTGTGCCATCCGCTGCCGCTGTCGCACGCGGATGTGGATCTCACGGTCGAAGAGAGCGGCATCCGCATCGTCGCCGGCGCAGCCACCACCGCGCAAACCGGTGTGGAGATGGAGGCGTTAACGGCGGCCGCGGTGGCGGCGCTCACGGTCTACGACATGATCAAAGCGCTTGATAAGTCGATCGAGATCCAGGACCTTTATCTTCTCGAAAAGACCGGTGGAAAGAGCGGGGATTTCCGGCGGGAGGCAAAGTTATGATCAATGCCGCGGTGTTGACAATCAGCGATTCGGTCAGCGCGGGCACTCGCGTGGATCGTTCGGGGCCGGCCGTTCGTGACCGGTTGGAACAGCTGGGCTGGAGCGTCACGGTGATGGAAGTGATTCCGGACGAGGCGGCGGAAATCGGCGGCCGGCTTGCCACCCTCGCCGATGGAGACCAGGTCTCGGCCATCTTCACCACCGGAGGCACCGGCGTGGCCTGCCGGGATGTGACCCCCGAGGCGACGCGCGCGATTCTCGACCGCGAAATCCCCGGAATCGGAGAATTAATGCGCTCGAAGGGCCGCAAGTTCACGCCGCTGGCCACTCTCTCCCGCGCGCTTGCTGGAACCCGCGGCCGGGTGCTCATCGTCAATCTACCAGGGTCCCCGCGGGCAGCCGTGGAATCTCTGGATGCTATCGTGGAATTGGTGCCTCACGTGCTAGATCTGCTGAAAGGCGAAACCGAGCATGTGACGCTCCGCCAGGAGTAGAATGTACCGACTGATTTTCGCGACGTTTCTCTGCGGGTTATCGCTCGCCCAGCAATCCTCCGACCAGGCCAAACCGCCCGCCCCGGCATCCCAAACCGAGCCCGCCGCCGATGCAGACCTGCTGCATTTCCGTGTGGGAGCGGAGTACGTCTCCGCTCCGGTGCTGGTCTTCGACCGCAACGGCGATAGCGTAGACGGGTTGCGGCCAGACCAGTTCCGCCTGTTCGACAATGGCAAGGAACAGAATATTCACGTCGATGTTTCCTTTAACCCGATCTCCCTGGTCCTGCTGGTTCAAGCCAATTCCCACGTGGAGGGACTGCTGCCGGAGGTCAAGCGGATCGGCAATCTGATCGCGCCGCTTGTAGTTGGAGACCAGGGCGAGGTGGCGCTCATCGCTTACGACGCGCGCATCCGGGTGATGCAGGACTTTACCTCCGACCCGCAGAAAATCACCGACAAACTGAAGACGATCTATCCGGGAAGCCAGTCCAACCGCATGATCGACGCTGTGGTGGAAGGCACGCGCATGCTGCGCAACCGTCCCAAGAACCGGCGGCGCATCATTCTGGCGATCGGCGAGACGCGCGACATCGGCAGCGAAAACCGGGTGCGGGAAGCGCTGATCGGGCTGCAGATTCAGAACATCGCGTTCTACTCGGTGGATATGTCGCGCTTCATGACCACGCTGACGGCCCCGACGCCCGTGGGCCGGCCCGATAATCTGCCGCCCGCCATGCATCCCCTGCCGGGAGGCATGCCGTCCACGCCGACCACCGTGGCCCAGACCTATGGCTACAACGCCGGCCGCGCCGAGTTCATCCCGCTCATGGTGGAGCTCTTCAAAGACGCGAAAGCGGTCTTCAGGGACAACCCCGTGGAACTCTTCACGAAAGGCACCGGCGGCAGCGAGTTCGGCTTCCACAGTCAGAAGAGCCTGGAGCAGGCGATCGAGCGGGTGGGTGAAGAACTGCACAGCCAGTACCTCATCACCTACGCGCCCAACAACCGCGACGAGGGTGGATTCCACGAGATCGTCGTGGACGTGACCGGAAGACCGGAAGTGAAGCGGGTTCAGACCCGGCCGGGATACTGGCTGGCCCCGAAGGGCGCGGATAAGTAAATGGAATGGGGCAGGATAGCCTGCCCCGCTTTCGCTTTACCGCTTATCCACTCTCAGGTCGTTAGTCACCGAAAAAACTCCGGGCACCGAATTGGCGCGGATTCCCGCCAGGTTTTTGTCCATCTGGCCGGCCACCGCACCGACCAGCGTCACTTTCCCGCTGTCCACGATGATGTGGATCGGCGGAATGGCCTCTAGAGCGTACTTTTGCAGGCTCGGATCGCTGTAGATGGCACGGTATTCCGCGAGGCGGGTACGGTCGTCCATCGGGGATAGCGGAAGCACTTGGATCTGGTTCACGACGGCGTGTACGCCTTCGATTCCCTTGACGACGTTCTCCGCGTCGCTTTTTAAAGTCGGGCGCGTGACCTGGCCGAGCAGAGTTACCGTGGAACCATCCACCCGGTACTCCAGGTTGTCGAACACGCCGTAGTAGGGCAGCATCACCAGTTCGTGCCGCACTTCGCGTTCGATGCGAGCTGTTCCGGCCGCGTTGGGATTGACCGAGCGGCCAGCGGAATTCATGGCCTGGGCCCGAAGCCCGGGCACCGCAGCCAGCACGAGCGCCACTACGCAAATTCCCGTCACTTTCGTCATCTGCACCTCCTAATGATTGGACGTGCGGGCAAAACGACAGGATTTCAGAGCGTGTGTGCGCTCACACTCCCACGAAGCGTGATGCTGTGATGAAAATCACCGCCGCGGGGCGGATCAACTCCATAGCCGGTCGTTCGTACGATCGACGTCCCATTCCGGCGTCGGCTCGAAGTACCCGGGCATGGCCAGGTGCTGCTTCACCACCTCTTCGTTCAGCGTGACCCCCAGTCCGGGTTTGTCGGGCACGGTAATGAATCCCTTGTCGACAATCGGTTTCGCCACGCCTTCGACGAGGTCGTTCCACCAGAGAACATCGACGGAGTGGTTCTCCAGGACCAGGAAATTCTCGGTGGCGGCGGCGCAATGGACGTTCGCCATGCAGGAAATCGGCGAGCCGGCAAAGTGCATCGCCATCGGCACCCCGTACTCCTGCGCCGCGTCGCCGATCTTCTTCGTCTCGAGGATGCCGCCCGAGCTGGCCAGATCCGGATGGATGATATCGACCGCGTGATTGCGGCACAGCTCGATAAAAGGTTCTTTGAGGTAGATGTCCTCGCCGGTGGCGATAGGGATATCGACGGCGTCGGAAATCTTCTTGAGCAGCTCGGTGTACTGCCAGGGGATCATGTCCTCGAGCCACGCCAGGTTGAATTTCTCCATGGCCTTGCCCAGCCGGATGCAGCTATTGAGGCCGATGTGGCCGAAGTGGTCGGCCGAAAGCGGAATGTCCATCCCCACCTGCTCGCGGATGCTGGCTACGTAATCGCACATGAGGCCCAGGCCTTTGTCGCTGATCTCGATGCCGGTGAACATGTGCTGCACGCGCCCGCCCTGCGAGATGCTGACATCCGCCGGGTGCGTGATCGCGCCGGGGACATTGGCCGCAAGGTCCACCCCGAGGTCCATCTTCAGCCAGGTGAAGCCTTGCTCTTTGCGCAGCTTCAGGCGCTGGCCATAAACTTTGGGGTCGTGCGATTCGGTGGTGTCGGCGTAGCAGCGAATCTTATCGCGGAACCTGCCGCCGACCATTTGGTACACCGGCACGTTGTAGGCTTTGCCGGCCAGGTCCCACAGCGCCATCTCCACGCCGCAGACTCCGCCGGCCTGCCGGGAGAACCCGCCGAACTGCTTGATCTTGCGGAAGACCTTATCCACGTTGCAGGGGTTTTCGCCCAGCAGACGGCTCTTGAGCATCAGGGCGTAATTCCTGCTGGCGCCGTCGCGGACTTCGCCCAGGCCGTAGATACCCTGGTTCGTATCGATGCGAATAATGGGGCAGGTCATGGGAGCGCGGGCGATCGTGGCCACGCGCAGGTCCGTGATCTTCAACCCGGAAGGTTTCGAGTTCGTATTTACGTTCTGTGGGAGCGCTTCGAGGGTCTGGTCAGCCCAGAAGCCGGCACCCACGGCGGCAGCCGCGCCCGTCAGGAAGGAGCGCCGCCTGACGGCGCTCCGGGAGTGGGGATTCATGAATTCAGACGGGTCGCCCTAACCGCGCATGGGGTAGCCGCGGTGCGGAGATTTCTTCCGCTGCTCGCGCATCCCCGCAAAATCGAAGCGAACTTCGGCAATGGGCGTTCCGATAACTTCAATCCGTTTCAAGTCGCGCGTTCCGGCACCTGCCTGTTCGGCCAGTTGAAGGGTGCTGTCGCAGCGCTCGAACGGCGGCGTGCCGCGAACCGCCATGGGGTCGAACGACATCAGCGCCATCGAGACAGCGTCCGTGTTCACCGGGTTGAGCCCGGCCACGATCACGCCCGGCGCGACCATCTGTGAATCGAGCGATACCCAGGGGCCCTCGCCGCCGGTCATGGTCCGGATGCCTTCGACAATCGCCAGGTGAATCGGGCGCGCGGAAATCAGGTCGACAACCGTGCGCGGCACGCGCCAGGTGTCGGCGCGCGGAGACTTCGGATCTTTCTCCTGCGGCGCGCTCTTCGAGGGCCCGCGGTACCCGGCATGGATCAGGTCGCGGCCTCCCCGCGGGACGATCGACGGCTCGTCCTTTCCCGCGCCGGTGCCGTAGATGGTGCAGGGCGTCATGCCGAAGCAGTTCTTCATCGAGAGTGTGACGCCGGCGGTCGCGTGCTCCTTCAATTTGCCGATGCTCACGAAGACGTCGCAATCCTGGTAGGAGTGGTTCAGGTCGAAAGCCGGGAAGACGTATCCGCCAAACGGCACGCTGAGACGCGCATACTTCTTTGCGTCTCCCAGGTAGTTCGTGTTTTCGAATTCCACGTTGGGCGCGGCGTTCAGGATGATGCGCGGATCGATGTTGGCTTGCAGGAGGTACTCTTGCACCGGGTCGGCGGTAGACCAGGGGCTCTCCAGAATCCGAATCCGCCGCGCGCCGGCGCGGCCCATGAGGTGGGCCGCCGCGGCGATCACCTGAGGATGCGTGTAGTGCGTATCTTCGAGCGGGAAATATTTCAACCGGTACGTGGGCGACCCGGTAAGGTTGATCTTCACCGCCACCGTTTTGCCCTTTACGAGGCGCTCGAGTCCACCCAGTTGATCGAACATCCTGGCCATCACGGGAAGCAACTCGTTTGGGTTGTAGGTGCGGCAGCGGGCGACCGCCACCGGTGCCGCCGGGGCCTCGGCGGCGCGGGACTGCAAAGAAGCAATCGATAGGCCGGCAGCGGCCTGCCGGAACCATTCCCGGCGCGTATGTGTGCAGCGGATCATGAACTCCCCTCGCTATGCCTGGAAATCCAGGGCTACGTATTGCGGTACCTGCGGCAGGTGCAATTCTACCGCGTCCTTCTGGGTAAGCACTCCGACGTTCTTGATTTCCTCCCCAGCCGCGGTCCACGCTTTCACCGCTCGGTAGCGTCCCTCAACCCGCACGCTGGCCTCGTCCGGCCCGCGGTTTGCGTAGAAGAGCAGGTGCACCAGGGCCCGGCTGCGGTCGGGCGAGACGGTGTAGAAAGAGCCGGTGGCGCCGCCGTTCCAGAAGCGCACCAGGTCGTAACGATGGCTCACCAGCACCACGACGTCGTTGGCCATCTCGTAGGGATCGGCGGCTTCCGCTTTCGAAGTCGCGATGCGGCCTTTGCCGGAGGCGCGGATGTCGTAGCGCGGATGCTGATCCACCGTGGCGCCCGTAGGCTTCCCCCAATTCGGAACCGTGATGAGGAGCCCGCCGGCCTGGACGAACGCCGCAATCTGCCTCCGCACCGCGTCCGGGGGCGGCGTGTCGTCGGCGTAAATAACGGCGCGAAGCCCCGCGAGATCCGCGGCGGAGAGTTTGCCTTTCGGCAGGATGCTGTAACTCAGCCCAGCGCGGTCGATCAGGTTCAGCAGCTCGCGGCTGAAGAATTCGTTGGAGCCGGTGAAATCGGAGACCACCCCGGCCACGGCCCGCGGCACGTAGCCGGCCCACTCCTTGTGCTGCGCGAAGAATCCGTCGGTCTGGGTGATGGTCTTCCATGCCGACAGGGAATCGGGCTGCTGTTTGGAAAGTCCGGCTGCCAGCGCGTCATCGAGAGAGATAATCCAGCGGCCGCCGCGCGACGCCGCGTCGGCGATCGCGATCAGATAAGAGCCAGACGTGTAGCGCGGGTTGCCTTTCGGGGGCGCATCCACCCATACGGCCGCTCCCGGCTGGAGCGCCGCGGCCAGACGCACGGCCCAACCGTTGGAATCGACCCACGGCACGCCCGTCGGTCCGGCGCCCTCGCTGCGGTCCATGGCCCGGACTCCCGGCCATTCCCCCTTGATCCGCGTGACCCCATCCGGGGCAGCGTCCGTATGAACCACCTTCAGGCCGCTCTGTTCGGCCGCGGCACGCACGGGCCCGAACTTCTCGCTATTCTCAATGAGCAACGTGTCGATGCTCGTACCCTTCAGCAGAGCCAACGCGGAGGGACTGTTCCAACTGGCGGGCCACCGCATGGGCGTCCAGGGTGTGTTCATAACATTCACACTCTAACATCCTGCTCACCGCCAATGGAACTGCTCTGCTCAACTTGGGGGCGCGATTGGCCGGGAACTTGATAGAATTCAAGCATGAAACGCAGGCGCTTTTTTCAATCCCTGGCTGCCGCTCCTGCCGCCGGCGCACTCCTGGCGCAGCAGCCGCCCGCAGCTCCCCGGAATCCGTCCGGGCGGTCCGCCGGAATGCCCGGCGGATCCATGGAAATTCCGCAGCTCCAGACCGCGGCTGTCGATCTCGCGGGGGACCCGATCCCGCAATTCTTCACAGCCGGGCAATATTCCGCGCTGCGAAAGCTCAGCGACCTTCTTCAGCCGTCCCTGAACGGCACGCCGGGAGCGTTGGATGCCAAGGTGCCGGAGTTTCTCGATTTCCTGATCTCCGTTTCGCCCGCGGACCGCCAGCAGCTCTATCGCGGCGGCCTGGACGCGTTGAATGCGGCGGCGATGAAGCGCTCCAGCCGTCCATTTTCGGAAGCCGGCGATTCCGACGCGGCGACGATTCTGGCGCCGCTGCGGGAGCCGTGGACCTACGAAGCGCCCGCCGATCCACTGGCGCACTTTCTGCGCGAAGCCAAGCACGACGTCTACACCGCGACCGTGAACTCCCGGGAGTACAACCAGGCCGGCGCAGCTGCCGGCGGCGGGCGGCGCTTCGGCGCTCGCGGGTTCTACTGGCTGCCTTTCGAGTAGAGAACGCTAGAAGGGAAAATTATGGCTGCCAAAGTGTACGACGTTCTCATCATCGGCTCCGGCGCGTCCGGAGGGATGGCCGCCAACACACTGACGAAGATGGGCGTTGACTGCGTGCTGCTGGATGCCGGGCCGCAGGTGGATTTCCAGAAGGACCGCGTCATGCGCGCGGTCTACGACCTGCCCTACCGCGGCTTCGGCAAGCCGGGGCGCCTGCCGCACGTTCTCCAGGCCAACGAGTTCAATGCGAACCAGTGGGTCGACGAAACCCAGGTGCCCTACACCCATAGCCCCGGGGAACCCTTCAATTGGGTACGGGTGCGGATGATCGGCGGCAAGTCGAACTTCTGGGCGCGCATGTCTTTCCGGCTGAGCGACTATGAGTTCAAGGCCAGGGACCACGACGGTTTCGGCGAGAATTGGCCGATCAGCTATGCCGACCTTGCGCCGTTTTATTCCAGGGTGGAGCCCGTCTTCCGCGTGGTGGGGCGCAAAGAGGGCCTGCCGCAATTGCCGGACGGCAACTTCATCGAGGACGATTCACCGGACAGCGAGATCGTGAAGAAGTTCGCCGCGTCCGCCAAAAGCGCGGGCATGACGGTGACCAAGATGCGCCGCGCCACCGGGAACGGGCCGCTCGCGAGTTCGCTCAACCTGCTGCTACCGGACGCCGTGGCCAGCGGCAAGCTGACGCTGGTGCCTAACGCGGTGGTCCGCGAAATCACCGTCGAGAGGGATACCGGCCGCGTCAACGGGGCTCACTATCACGACAAGCTCTCGGGGCGCGAACTGCACGTGAAGGCCAAGGCAGTGGTGCTCGGCGCTTCGTGCCTGGAGAGCACGCGCATTCTGCTCAATTCCGGCATCGCCAATTCGAGCGGCGTGCTGGGTCGCTATCTGCACGACCAGTTCTACATTTCGAGCAGCGTGCTGGCGATCGTACCCGAAGCGCGCGGCGGAAGGGGCGTGCGCGGGGGCGGCTACATTCCGAGGTTCCGCAACCTGGCCAAAGGCGAGAAGCGCGATTTCCTCCGCGGGTACGCTTTCGATTTCAACATTGGAGGAACGCCGGACCCGAAGTATTTCGGGGCGTGGGGCGAGGAATTGGAAAGGCAGATCGCGAACGCACGCGGCGCGGCATTCTCCGCGACCGCGATGGGCGAAGTGCTGCCGCGCTACGAAAACCGGGTGAGCATCGACAAAGACGTGAAGGACGCGTGGGGCATCCCGGTGCTGAACTTCCAGTACAAGTACGGCGACAACGAATTCCACATGGCCAGAGACGCCGTCGACACCCTGGCCGAGGTGTGCCGCGGCACGGGCTGGGAAGTACTGAACAAGAACGACAAGATGTTTCCGCCGGGCTACAGCATCCACGAACTGGGAACCTGCCGCATGGGCGAAGACCCGAAGACCAGCGTCCTCAACCGCTGGAACCAGAGCCACGACATCCGGAACCTGTTCGTAGTGGACGGCAGCAGTTTCGTGACCGGCGGCTCGCAGAATCCGACCATGACGATTCTGTCGCTTTCCTTGCGGGCTTCCGAATACCTGGCTGGGCAGATGCGCGCGGGGAACCTGTGAAGCCGCTGCTGCTGGTGGTCTCCCTGGCCTGCTGCCTGTGGGCGGCGGATGCCCCGGAGCAGCCGATCCCGTTCAGTCATAAGCAGCACGCGGGAACCATGAAGCTCGAATGCAAAATGTGCCATCCGAATCCGGACCCCGGCGAGAGCATGACCATCGTGCCGGCTTCGACCTGCATGCAGTGCCATTCGGCCATCAAGGCCGGCAGTCCGGCGATCCGGAAACTGGCGCAGTTCGCGAAGGAATCGCGCCCGCTCCCCTGGGCGAGGGTTTACCAGATTCCGTCCTACGTGGATTTCAGCCACCGCAAACACCTGGCGGCTGGAAACACGTGCGAGGAATGCCACGGAAATGTGGCCGGGGAGGACCAGTTGTCGCGAGAGGGCGACATCACGATGGGGGGCTGCATGAAATGCCACCAGGCGAAGAAGGTGAGCATCGACTGCAATTTCTGCCACGAGCCGATGTAAAGCGATTAGCCGCCCCGCGGCCAGTAACGCGGGTTACAATGTAAGCGTCTCTATCAGACGAAAGAAGGAGCGCAGATGGATACCCTCGGTTGGCCGGAACTGCTGGTCATCGGCTTGGTTTTCGTGCTTTTGTTCGGCACCAAGAAAATACCGGAATTGGCAAAAGGCCTCGGAGAAGGCATTCGCAATTTCAAGACATCACTCAAGGGCGAAGTAGAAGAAGTAAAGAACGAAGTCGAAAAAGTCTAAACTACTGAACACGCTGCTTTGAAAATTCGCGCCCGCAAGTTCGACGGCCGTTGCGCCAGGCACAAACGGTACAATCCCGCTATCGACGGGCGCGGTGGTATTGTCGCTGGATGCCTGCGATGTGGGCTCTTGTGCGACATTTGGGAATCCTCGCTCAAGCTCAATCAGCTCATCCGGAGGTTCGATCCGAAACATGACGACCTGGAGCGCCCCCCGGTGAAGGTTCCGGAGCACGACCCGAGGCAGATGAGCCTGATTGGGGAGTGAATTCTTCAGCCCACCAGGGCGCGCACGACGATCCACGATTTTGCGAGCGGTGACAGGCGGACGCGGCGCGTAAAAACGTCGTAATCCACGCCGACGATCCGGTCGAGAAGCGCGGAATAGATCGAAATCAGCGCCCACAGCGAGGGGCGGCTGCGCGGATGGATCAGGTCGAGCAGCGGCTGCGATTCATCGTAATACTGGCGGGCGCGGCCGGCTTCGAACTTCAGGAGGCCGAGCACGCGGTCGGTGCGGAGGCCCTGCTGCAGATCGCCGGGGCTGACCCCGAAGCGCTCCAGATCCTCGGCCGGAAGGTAAATGCGGCAGCGCTCGGCGTCTTCCCCAATATCGCGCAGGATATTGGTCAGTTGAAACGCCACGCCGCACTTCTCGGCCAGCGGCAGCGCGCTGGGCGTATCGAATCCGAAAATATGGATGATGGTCAGGCCGACGACTGAAGCCACCTGGTAGCAGTAGTGGTAGAGCTCGTCGAAGGTCTGCATCTGGCGCGGTTCGAGGTCGGAGGCGACGCCCGCGATCATTTCGCGAAAATACTGGTGGGGGATGCCGAAGCGGCGCACGGTGTGGTGGAAAGCCGGCCACACCGGATGATCGCTGAAACGGCCTTCGAGTGCCTCCTCCATTTCGGCGCTCCAGCGGTCGATCGCGGCGCGCGAAGCACCCGGGTCGTCGCTGAGGTCGTCGCAGTAGCGCATGAAGGCGTATATGGCGCACATGGCCTTGCGCTGCTGCCGGGAGAGCAGCAGAAACGAGTAGTAGAAGTTCCGGGCGCGGCTCCGGGCGACCCGCCGGCAGTAATCGTAGGATTGCTCGATCGAGACCATCACGCCGCCCGCCGGAGCGCCACCCGCACCAGCGATGAGAACAGCAGGCTGACGCGTTCGGCTTTGGAGATGGCCGGGCGGGCGGCCAGCACGTCGTAGCCCTGGCGCTCGATTTTTTCGAGCACGCGCATGCCGCCGCGGCTGAAGAGGTCGATATCGAGCGCGAGACGGCGATCCACCATGGCCGCGAGAGGCAGCCCCTTGAGGAACAGTTCCCGCGCCTTGGTCACGATTTCCCGCATGACCTCGCGGAAGGCGGGCGTGAAACGGTGTGAGAACAACTCTTCCACAGTGTAACCGTGCCGCTCCATGATTTCGAGTGGAATGTAGATGCGGTCCTTGAGCAGGTCGACCGTGACGTCCTGCCAGAAGTTGGCGAGTTGCAGGGCGGTGCAGGTGGAGTCGGAGAGGCTCTGGCGGGCGTCGTCCGAATAGCCGCAGAGGTAGAGCACCAGGCGCCCCACGGGGTTGGCCGAGCAGCGGCAATAGCCGAAAAGCTCGTCCCAGTCGCGGTAGCGGCTAACCTGCTGATCCTGCACGAACGCGGCGACGAGGTCGGCGAACGGCCGGCGGGGAATTTCGTATTTCCGCACGGTGGGGAGAAGCGCCACGAAGACAGGGTGCGTGGCGCGGCCCTCGTACATGGCATCGAGTTCGCGGCCCCACCACTCGAGAAGGCGCAGGCTTTCAGCTTTATCGCCGATCTCGTCGCCGAGATCGTCGGCCCACCGGCAGTAGGAGTAGACGTTGTAGAAATCCTGGTGCAGGCGCTTGGGCAGCAGGAAGCTCACCACGTGGAAATTCTCGTAGTGGTGCGTGGCCAGCCAGCGCGTATAGGCCTGGGCTTCTTCGAGAGAATACGGCTTTCGAAGAGCCTGGATGGAACGAACGAACTCGGCGGGGGCGAGCGGCATGTGGGGCAAAAGGGCCGGCGGACCGGCCCGGAAGCTACGGAACGATAGCCGTTTTGAGATGCCCGTTGTGGCTCATCAGGTGGCGCATCACTTCCAGAAGATTGGCCAGGGGCTCCTCGCGATTCACGAAGAAGCCGGCGGTGATGTGCCCCGCCGAGACCAGGTCCAGCGCCTTCCGGATGTAGGCCGGCGTATGGTGAAAGCTGGCCTTGCAGGTGATCTCGGAATAGTGCAGCAGCGACGTATCGAGGCGCACCGCGCTGTCGTTCGGGCAGCCCCCGAAGAAATTGACCGTGCCGCCGCGGCGGACCATGTTGGCGGCCCATTCCCAGGTTTCGGGCTTGCCGACAGCCTCGATAGCGACATCCACCCCGCGGCCGTGGGTGAGGTCGCGAACGGCCTTAACCGGGTCCGATTCGTCACGGGCGACGATCAATTCATCGGCGCCCAGCATGGCGGCTCGTTCCAGTTGCGTCCGGCGGCGGCCGACCGCGATGACGCGACAGCCCCGCAGTTTGGCTAGCTTCACGAACATCAGGCCAATGGGACCGAGGCCGATGATCGCGATGTTGTCGTCCGGCCTGGGAGCGGTCTCCTCAAAGCCGCGCACCACGCAGGCGAGGGGCTCCACCAGTGCGGCATCGTGATAGCCGACCTGGGGCGGAATCAGGTAGGTGTTGCGCTCGACGATGCGGGCGGGAATCCGGATGTATTCGGCGTAGGCTCCGTTGTTGAACAGGAGATCCTCGCAGAGGTTTTCGAGGTTGCGGGCACAAAAGAAGCACGATCCGCAGGGCGCGGAGTTGGCTGCCACCACCCGTTGTCCCACCGAAAACCTCGCAACATCCTCGCCTACCGCGACAACATCGCCGGCCAGTTCGTGCCCGAACACAGCTGGGGGTACGATCATCCGAGCATGATACCCTCTGCGGAACACCTTCACGTCGGTGCCGCAGGTCAGCGCCACTTTCACTCGTACGAGGATGTCTCCAGTTTCAATTTCAGGAACTGCTACCGGCTCAACCTGCAAGTGTTCCTTGCCGTAAAGCACGGCAGCCATCATGTGGTTGTTCACTATGACCACCTCTGTGGCTGAACGATTATTTTCAACGATTTAGGTCCTGGATGCAATGCCAAATCAAAACCTGAACGGATTTTAACTAAAGGGAACCGGTGCGAAATCAATTCTTCCACAGGCAACTCCCCGCTAAAGGCAAGACGCGCGGATTCGGCCTGAAGATCCACTGAAGCGCTATAGCACCCGAACAGGGTGCGTTCGCCGGCAACCAGATCGGCCCCGGTGGTCTCGATTCTTTCGGCGGCGGAGGTCTGGGCGAAGAGGAGTATGCGGGCGCCCGGGCGGGAGCAGGCGAGGGCCTGCCCGACGATTCCCGGGGCGGAAACCGCCACGATCACGAGATCGGCGCCGCGGCCCCCGGTCAGCCGCTTCACTTCGGCAGGCACGTCGACGGCACGGGGATCCCAGCTGAATTCGGCGCCGCAGCGGGCGGAAAGCGCGCGCCGCTCGGCGATCGTATCGGTGGCGGCGACCCGCGCGCCCGTACGCCGCGCCAGCATCGTGAACATGAGGCCGATAGGACCCTGGCCCATGACGACCAACACGTCTTCCGGCTGCGGGTCGCACTGCACCACCGCTTTAAGGCAGGTGTTCAGCGGCTCCACCAGGGTGGCTCGATCGTAGGAGATGCCATCGGGAATCTTCTCGACCCCACGCTCGACGATCCAGGGCATCACCCGTACGTACTGAGCAAAACCTCCGCCCGCGGGTTCAAACCCGGCGGTGATTCCGACCGTCTTGTACACGGGACACTGGGCGTACAGCTTCCGGCTGCAGTAAAAACAGTTCTGGCAGGGGATGTGATGAAACGCCAGCACGCGATCTCCGGGACGGAACCGAGAAACACCCTGTCCGGCCGCGACCACCACCCCGGCGGTCTCGTGGCCGTAGATGCGCGGCGGGGCGAGCAGATTGTGCTCGATCTTCTTCAGGTCGGTGTGGCAGATCCCGCAGGCTTCCACGCGAATCAGAAGCTCCCCAGGAAGAATCACGGGGGTGGGGACCTCTTCGACAGTCACAATGCTTTGGCCGCGATAGACGGCAGCGCGCATGGTTTCGGGAATGGCGGTCGAGCTAGAATTGGCAGTCGGCAATGAAATCCCCCAAACCCCGGGCGGCCCGGATCGAGCGGCGTCTAAGCCGCAGCAATTCCGGGAACCGGACAGTTGGCTGGCGCAGGGCTCCCAGTAAAATATGCATTGTAGCGAAGTGCCCGTCGGGGCGCAGTGCGCTATCGAAGTCATTCGCCATAATTTCGTCAGCGAGATCGGTGACAACGCGTACACATTGGAACGGGATGCGGAGGAATTCGGCGCGCTCGGCGACCCCGGCGGCTTCCATCTCGACGACCGCGGCGCCGGAGCGGCGCAACTCCCGCTTTTGGGCGACCGTACGCGCTACACGGTCCACCGAGGCCACCACTCCCGTTCGGAAGGGTACTGCGGACGATACCGGCACGGCCGGCCAGCAACCTTCGGACGCCACCACTTCCGTGCCCACCACGATTTCGGCGACCTTCAGGCTTTCCTCCAGAGCGCCGCAAAATCCAGTGCTCACAATCATATCGGGACGCCACCGGGAGAGCGGAGCATCCACCGCGGCGGCGGCCCGCTTGCGTCCTACCCCGTTGGCGGCGAAAACGGCCTCATGAGTTCCGAGCGTCCCGGCGCGCGCCCAATCGATGCCCAGAGGCAGGGGGTGCACGTCATTGGCGCGCGAGAGAATTCCGCGAAACTCCATGGGGTCGGAAGCCACGAATAAGAGCCTCATTCAAGCGGCGGGGACGCGAGCCAGGCTGCCGCGCCCCTGAAACCATTGGACGGCACGAGCCAGCGCGGTGCGCGCGGGCCCGGGTTCAAAGCCGAGTTCGCGGCGCGCCTTTTCGTGCGTCACCCACATCTTCTTTCGCGCCATGCGGACGCCTTCCATAGGCACGCGCGGCGGCGTGCCCGTGAATCCGGCCCAGGCTGTACTGCAGGCCCCGGCGCACCAGGCGACGGCGTAGGGCAGCTTCAGGCGCGGCGGTTTGCGGCCGGTAATTTCAGCCAGCCGGCCGAGAATCTGTTCCAGGGTAAGGTTCTCCGATCCGAGAATGTATCGCTCCCCCGCCCTGCCGCGCTCACATGCCAGCAGGTGTCCTTCGGCGGTGTCGCGCACGTCCACCACGTTCAGCCCGGTGTCGATGAAGGCGGGCATGTCGCCATTCAGGAAGTCGAGCACGATCTTGCCGGTGGGGGTGGGCTTGACGTCGTGGTCGCCGATGGGAGCGGTGGGGTTGACGATGACCACGGGGAAGCCGCCCCGGGCGAATTCCAGAACGACCTGCTCGGCCAGAAACTTCGAGCGCTTGTAGTCGCCGGCCATATCGGCAAGCGTCACGGGGGTGGTCTCGTCACCCAGTCCGCCGTGCGGGATGCCGATGCAGCCTACCGTGCTGGTGTAGACCATGCGCTCGATTCCGGCGCCGCGGGCGGCCTCGAGCAGATTGCGGGTGCCTTCGACATTCGAGCGGTAGAGTTGACCGGGGTCCTTCGACCAGAGCCGGTAATCGGCGGCCACGTGGAACAGCAGGCCGCAGCCGGCGGCGGCGCGTTCGAGCGAAGAGAGGTCGCGGAGGTCGCCCGTAGCCCGCTCGACGGGCAACTCTTCCACGCGGCTGCCGGGGCGCACCAGCGCCCGCACGGAGTAGCCGCGCTCGACCAGGGCGCGCGCCACGTGCCAACCGAGAAAGCCGGAGGCGCCGGTGACCAGGACGGGTTTCATCCGCCGGCCTGCCCGGCCCGCTCCCTGACGGTAGCGGCTCCGTGGGATTCATCGTCGAGACGATGGCCTTCCCGGCGCCTCGGCGTCTCGGCGGTGAAAAGATCTAGCGCAGCGTCCATGCCAGCATCTTCAGGTTGTCGGCCAGGCCGACGTTGATGCCCAGGGCGGCGGAGGGCTCGAAACCGCAATGCACCATGCAATGCTCGCAGCGCGGGTCGTTGCCCTTGCCGTAGCTTTCCCAGGGCGTTTGGGTCATGAGGTCCTCAAACGCTTTGTAGTGCCCGTCGGTGATCAGGTAGCACGGGCCTTTCCAGCCCTTGATGTTGTAGGTCGGGTTGCCCCAGGCTGTGCAGGGAAGTTCCCGCTCGCCCTTGAGGAAATCCAGGTAGACCGGCGTCTGGCGGATGGCGTACTTCTTCGCGAGGCGGTCGATATCCTTGAACTTCTCGTGGATGTCTTCGCGGGTCATGAAGATCTCACGATCGTCCACGGCCGAGTAGCCGTAGGCGGGCGCGATCTGGTGGCCGTCCACGTGGAACTGCTTGAGGAACTCGAAGAGCTCCTCGATTTCGCGCATGTCGGTCTCTTTGTAGACGGTTGTGTTGGTGCAGACCTGGAAGCCGGCGGCCTTGGCGAGGCGGATTCCTTCGACCGCGGCCTGGAACACGCCTTCCTTCTCCACGGCGATGTCGTGGTTCTTCTCCATGCCGTCGAGGTGCACGTTGAAGTAGAAGCGCGGGTCGGGCTTAAACTCACGCAGGCGCTTCTTGATGAACATGCCGTTGGTGCAGAGGTAGATGTGGCGGTTGCGCTCGAGGATTCCGGCGGTCAGCTCGCCGATCTGCGGGTACATCATCGGCTCTCCGCCGCAGATGGAGACGATGGGCGCGCCGCACTCATCCACCGCCGCCAGGCACTCTTCGAGCGGCACGCGCTCGGTGATGGTGGATTCGTACTCGCGGATCCGGCCGCAGCCGGTGCAGGTGAGATTGCAGGCGTGCAGCGGCTCGAGCATCAGGACGATGGGGAACCGCTTGTTGATCATCGGATGAGGCTGCCGCTTCTCGCCGGTTTTTGGAGGCAGGATGCGGAAGGGGTTGGCAGTGTCCGCGGCCGGGGCGGCGTTCTTCTGCCACTCCGGACGGGGCCGCATTTTGTTCTTGAAGATGTATCCGGCCAGGCCGGCAGTCATCGCGATAGGGAATTTCATAGGCTATCCGTTCGAGTTCGCGCCGGCCTTCACGAACGAAGAAAGCGCGAGTAGGGGGAAGTAGTCCTTGTACAAGTGGTAGTTGAGATAGAAAACCCTGGGAAAGCCGGTCCCGGTGGCCAACTCTTCCTCCCAACTGCCGTCGGGGCGTTGGGTTTCGAGCAGGTAATCGATTCCGTGTTGCACGCTGAGGCTGTTGGCGTCGCCCCCGGCGATGAGGCCGAGGATCGCCCAAGCCGTTTGCGAGGGCGTACTGGGCCCTCCGGTGAAGATTCCACGATCGTAGCTGGCGCAGCTTTCACCCCAGCCGCCGTCGGCGTTCTGAATGGAGCGCAGCCACTCTCCGGCACGCAGCACGTGAGCTTCGCGGTCGTCTTCGCCGGAAGCGGCCAGGCCGCGCAGCGCGAAACACGTGCCATAAATGTAAGCCACGCCCCAGCGGCCGTACCAACTGCCGTCCGGCTGCTGATTGCGAACGAGCCATTCGACGCCGCGCTGGACCGCCTGGTGGTTGCGGTCGAGCCCCTGCGCGGCCAATGCTTCGAGCACACGGCCGGTGATATCCGGGCAGGTGGGGTCGAGCATGGCGTTGTGGTCGGCGAACGGCACATTGCTGAGGAAATTCCAATTGTTATCGGCGTCGAAGGCGGCCCATCCGCCATCACTCGATTGCATGGCCAGCAGCCAGGCGAGAGCGCGCTTTTGGCACGCTCCCTGCGCCGCGGCGTCGGAACCGCGCGCTTCGCTCAGCGCGAGCACCGCCATCGCCGTATCGTCGATATCGGGGTAGAACTCGTTGCGATACTCGAAGGCCCAGCCGGAGGGCTCGATTGAAGGACGCTTGACGGACCAGTCGCCCTTTCGCCGCACCTCGCGCGCCAGCAGCCAATCCGCTGCGCCGCCGAGCGCCCGGTGCCGCGGGTCGCTCTCGGCCAGGGCGTACGCGCCGATCGCGGTGTCCCAGACGGGCGAGAAGCAGGGCTGGAAGAAGAAGCGCTCGCCGTCGTCTACCATCAGGTTATCGAACTGCTTGAGGGCCTCGACGCGCAGCGGGTCGCCGGGGGCGACGCCGAGCGAATCGAGCGCCATCACCGAATACATCATCGGCGGATAGATGGCGCCCAGACCATCGGAGTGCTGGAGCCGCTCGACCATCCACTCTTTGGCGCGGGCAAAGGCCTTGCGGCGCAGCACGCGCGAGCCGCAACGCTCCCACCATTTGAGCAGCCGGTCCGTGGCGAGGAAAAAGTTGTGCCAGGTGAAGGTCCGCCGGTCCCTGTGGAACGCCGGGCTGACGCCGGGAAGCCAGAGTTCGTCGAGCGTGAATCCGGCCGGCACCGGCTTGCGCGGGTTGACGCTGTGGACGATCGACAGCGAGACCACGATGGCTCGCGTCCACGACGACATCTGGTATAGAAAATTCCAGGGCAGCAGCACGACCTCCGGCGGGATGCTCGGGCAATATTGCCGCGGGTAGAGGTCGAAGAGGCTGAGGTTGACCTTGACGTAGCTGTTGGCGGCCTGTATTCCTCCCAGTTCCAGAATACGGGAGCGCAGGAGCGCCATGCGCGGATCTTCGACCGGGAGGCCGGCCAGTTTCAACGCCACGTAGGCTTTGATCGAGGCGCTGACTTCCGACGGTCCCCGGACATAGATGTTAAAGCCGCCGTCGGAAAGTTGCCGGTCGAGAATCGAGCGCACCGCCTTGTCGATCAGCGACCGGGTGGCGGGCTGCCAGTTGCCGTCGACCGGCGGATGGAGCCAGAGCTGAAACAGGATGTAATCGGCTTCGAGGGTCGTATCGGCAGTCAGCTCGGCGCACCAGTGGCCGTCGGAAGCCTGCCGGGAGGCGAGGTATGAGGCGGCGCGGCGCATCGCCTGCCCCGCCTCGGATTCGAGGGCATTGCCGATCTGTACGGAGGCACTCATCGAATCGAAATCATCAACTCCGACGGCAGTGAGAACCGCACGTCTTCATCCACAAGTTCGATCTCTTCCATCTGACGGTATCCGAGACCACGAAGGAACTCGATGAGTTCCTGCACCAGGTGTTCCGGAGCCGAGGCGCCTGCAGTAACCGCGACGTTTTTTACATTCTCCAGCCAGATGGGGTCCACGGCGCCGCGGTCATTGACCAGAAACGAACGGACGCCGAAGTTATCGCCCACTTCGACCAGGCGCTTGGAGTTGGAGCTGTTCTGGGAGCCGACGACCAGGAGCAGGTCGACCGCCTGCGAGACGGCTTTGACGGCCATCTGCCGGTTCTCCGTGGCGTAGCAGATATCCTGCGCGGGCGGACCCTGCACCAGGGGAAAGCGTTCCTTCAGCCGTCCGACGATATCCCGGGTTTCATCCAGGCTGAGGGTGGTTTGGGTAAGGTAGCGGACGCGCGCAGCATCCGGCACCGTGAGCCGATCGACGTCATCGACCGTCTCCACCAGATAGCTGCATGCGGTGACTTCGCCGAGCGTGCCGATGACTTCGTCGTGGTCTTTGTGGCCGATGAGCACGATGCTGAAGCCCTCGCGCGCAAAACGGACCGCTTCGAGATGGACCTTGGTGACCAGCGGGCAGGTGGCGTCGATCACCTCCAGACGCCGGTCTTTCGCCTGCCGCCGCACCGCCGGCGCCACACCGTGGGCGCTGAAAATGGCACGGGCGCCCTCCGGCACCTCATCGAGTTCTTCGACGAAAATGGCACCGGCTTCGCGCAATTCATCGACCACGTGCATGTTGTGGACGATCTCCTTGCGTACATAGACGGGCGGACCGTAGAGGTCGAGAGCGATCTTAACCACATCGATAGCCCTGACGACACCGGCGCAGAAGCCCCGCGGCTTCAATAGAAAGATCTTTTTTTCCTCGCCGTGATTGGGTGCGAAAGGCTTAACAGGCATAGAGGCGAATGTTTAAATTATAGCAAGGGCTTTCACCCTTACGCATGGGAAACGTGGTGAATCGTAAGCATTTGCGCGTACACGTGTGCAAAACGTGCCACACTGTGAAGATGTTGGAGTGGTCCGACGTACAGGTGGATGACGAGGTCCGGGTGAGAATCTCGGCTGCGGAATCGGGGATCCGGTCGATCGAGTTCGCTCCCGCCCGTGCCAGCGGAGGGCAACGGAACGACGGGAACCCGCTGATTGAAGAAACCGCGCGCCAGTTGCGCGCCTATCTCCGTGGGACGCGGCGGGACTTCGACCTTCCTCTCGACATGCAGGGGACCGCATTTCAGAAGCGCGTCTGGCGCTACCTGACGACGATTCCATACGGACAGACGCGCAGCTATCGGCAGGTGGCCGAAGCCATCGGCGCGCCTTCCGCGGTGCGGGCCGTAGGCTCGGCGAACGGAGCGAACCCGATCCCGATCGTGGTGCCGTGCCACCGGGTGATCGGCGCCGGCGGGAAGCTGACAGGATATGGCGGAGGACTGCCGCTGAAGCAGAAACTGTTGGAACTCGAGGGCTGCACGACCATGCGGCTGCGGTGAAAAACGGGTTACCGGGCTTCGCCGCGAAACCGGGGAGGCCGGATAGCCGGGAAGTGTCTTACACGCTGGCCGGCGACCCGGTTCGCACCATCGCCAGCAGCCTATCGTCGAACTCGAAGGTCGAGGTGCGCGGCTTCTGGTTGCGGAGATACCACTTGTAAGTGTCTTTCAACCCCGTCTCGAAGGGCGTAAGCTTCATCTTCAGGACACGCGTCACTTTGCCGATGTTCTCGGTGATGGGTGGAAGGTCGTAGTATTCGCCGAAGTAGAAGGGTTCTTCCATCGCGTTGCCGCCGGCCTGTGCGATCACATCCCGCGGGATCCGCGCCAGCACAGGGTCGATATTGGCTGCGCGGCCCAGTTTTTCCACCAGCTCGGCCTGGGTGACGGGCTTCGGGTCGCCGATGTTGAAGGCTTCGCCGGTGGCGCGCGGCTCCTCCATCGAGCGGACCATGGCGTGCACCAGGTCGTGCACGTAGACGAACTGCATGAGGCGGTGGCCGTCGCCGGGAATGATGATCGGCCGGCCGGCCCGCAGGCGGTCCCAGAAGAACTGCTCGCGGTAATAGTTGCTGCGTGGCCCGTATACGAAGGGCGGCCGGAAGGTCACCACCGGAAGTCCTCTCTGGGCGTGCATGCGAAACAGCATGCGCTCGGTGGTGGCCTTGTGGCGTGTGTAGGGGTTGGGGTGGTAGTCGGGCGCCAGCGGGTCGCTCTCTTTGTGGTTCAATCCGTCGCCATAGGCGGCCACGCTGGACATGAAGATATAGCGGCTGATGCGATCGCCGCAGGCTCGGATGGTCGCTTCGACCTGTTCGGCAGTGGTGCCGCGCTCGAAGTCGTAGACGTTGTCAAAAACGATTTCAAAACGGCGCGTGATGAGCGCCTCGCGCAGGGATTCCGCATCGTTGCGGTCGGCCATGATGTTCTCGACCCGCCGTCCGAAATCGTGCTTCGGCTTGCGGTGCAGGATCGAGAGCTCGTGACCGCCCTTCACTAGCGTTTCCACCAGGTGGCGGCCAATGAACTGGGTCCCCCCGATTACCAGTACTTTCATATGCTCCTAGACAATCGGATGCGCCGGCCCCTCCGAACCGGCTCGCCCGCAAAAAGATACAGCTGCTAATCGTAATATTCCAGGCCGAGATGCGTAATGAGGTCCTCGCCGCGCATCCAGCGCAGGGTGTTCTTCAATTTCATGAGCTGGATGAAAACGTCGTGCTCCGGATAGACTTCGGGAGCGTGCATGGGCGCCTTGAAGTAGAACGACAGCCATTCCTGCACGCCGCGCATTCCGGCACGCTGGGCAAGGTCCATGAACAGAATCAGGTCGAGCACCAGAGGAGCCGCCAGAATCGAATCCCGGCACAGGAAGTTAATTTTGATCTGCATCGGGTAGCCCAGCCACCCGAAAATATCGATGTTGTCCCATCCCTCTTTGGCGTCGCCGCGCGGCGGATAATACTCGATCCGGACCTTGTGATAGAACTCCTTGTACAAATCGGGATAGAGGTCCTTCTGAAGGATGTATTCGAGCGCGGAAGATTTGCTGACTTCTTTGGAGCGGAACGAGCCGGGCTCGTCCAGAACTTCGCCGTCGCGGTTGCCCAGGATGTTGGTGGAGAACCAGCCGTTCAGCCCCAGCAGGCGCGATTTGAGACCGGGCGCGAGCAGCGTCTTCATGAATGTCTGGCCGCTCTTATAATCCTTGCCTGCGATCGGAACATTATGGTCGCGCGCCAGTTCGAGCAGGGCCGGCATATCCGTCGTCAGGTGCGGGGCGCCATTGGCGTGGGGAATGCCCAGCTTGATCGCGGCATAGGCGTAAATCTGGCTGGCGGAAATTTCCGGGTCGCTCTTTTGCAGGCCGCATTCGAAATCTTTGAGGGTGGCGTGCACCGCGGCGGGCTCGTGGTAGACCTCCGTCGAACCGCACCAGATCATGGCCATACGGGCCACCCCGGTGCGTTTCTGGAACTGGCGGATATCGTCCATCACCATTTCGGCATAGTCCATCTTGGACCCGCCGGTCTTGACGTTGGGACCATTGAGGCGCTTGACGAAATTCTGGTCGAACACGGCCTTCATCGGCTGGACAGCCGAGAGCGGCTCCTTCAGTTGCTGGAGCAGCGCCGTTTCGAGCACGCCGGCCTTTACGGCAGCCTCGTAAGCGTTGTCTTCGAAGATATCCCAGCAGCCGATCTCAAGATCTGCCGGGCTGGCAAGAGGCACGAAATCGCGGATCGCCGGGCTACGCCCCTCGGTACGCTTACCCAATCGGACAGTTCCCAGTTGGGTGAGGGAGCCGATGGGTTTCCCCAAGCCCCGCTTCATAGCTTCGAGGCCCGCGATGAACGTCGTCGTCACGGCCCCCATTCCTGGGATCAAAACCCCCAGTTTTCCCTCGGCGGGCGCAATTTGGACGCTGTCTGGATTGGGCAAAATCATTCTCCTCTTGGGTCGAAATGCTATAATAGCAACTCCATGCGCGACCGTGCGACGGCCACATTAACTACTGTTGTCGTTGACGATGAACAGCTGGCTTGCGACGAACTTTCCTACCTCCTTAAGGATTTCCCGGAAATCGATGTAATTGCTACGGGTTCCAATGGTTTACAGGCCGTGGACCTGATCGGGAAGATGGAACCGGAGCTAGTGTTTTTGGACGTACACATGCCTGGGCTGGATGGCTTGGGGGTGGTCCGGCGGCTGCGGGAAATGGAAGTCGACCTACCGCACTTCATATTCGTTACGGCTTACGACCAATATGCGGTGGAGGCTTTTCGCCTGGAGGCGATGGATTACCTGCTGAAGCCCGTGGAAAAGGGACGGCTGGCGGAGACCATTGAGCGGGCGCGGCGGGTGATCCAGGAAAAGAAGAGCCCGGAAACGCCCGAGACGCCGAAGGGGGCGCCGCAAGCACCGCGGAACAAACTGCTGGTGCGCGCGAACAACCGCCATTTCATCGTTGATGCCGCGGACGTAATCTACGCCACAATCGACGACGGACTGATCACGCTGGTCACGACCAGCCTCGAAGGCCATTCCACCTATCGCACAATCGAGGACCTGCAGGCCAGCCTGGACCGCGACCTGTTCTGGCGGGTGCACCGCTCCTACCTGGTGAACATCAACCGGATCAAGGAAGTGGTGCCGTGGTTCAAGTCGAGCTACCAACTGCGGATGGACGATCGGAAGCACACCGAAGTCCCCGTAAGCCGGGTGCAGACCAGACGGCTGCGGGAACTGTTCAAGCTGTGAACCACGCCCTGAGGGTCAATCATTTTCCAGACATATTTTTCGCCCGCCACTTACAAATAATCTTCGGCTGCTCGAAACCAGTTACTAACTCTCGGCTATTCGTTTCAGCGTAGCGTTTTCCGAGCTTGCGGCTCCCGCTTCGGCCGGCAGGCGGGAGGTTCTAACACCTGTCGATCTTACAAAAAAATTACATGTCTGGAGAGCTTCCGATCCTGAAATCCTGTTAATCTGGACCGTTGACAGCCCCTTCCATTTTTCCTTCCATTGCCCATCCCCACCCGAAAGGGAGCGAAGCCAGAGTCTTGTTATCCTCGGTCTTCGGTCCGTACGCGCAGGACGACGAATTCGGCAGCCGCTCCATCAACCCGATGGAGCTTTACCACAATCAGGTGACCAAGGCGCAGGGCGCCTTCTCGATCCGCCGGTTTCACCGTTCGTGGGGGATTCTGATGATCCAGGAGAACATCAGCGCGCCCTGCGCCGTTCTGGATTTTCCGACTCGCGAGGACTTCGCGCGCGAACTGCGGGCGCACCAGTACGACATTGTCGGTATTTCCTCGATTATCGTGAACGTGGGCAAAGTGCGGGAGATGTGCCGCATGGTCCGTGAGATCTCGCCGGGTTCGACCATCGTGGTGGGAGGCCACGTTTCGGCCATACCGGGAGTTGAGGGTATGGTGGACGCGGACCACATCGTGAAGGGCGACGGTATCGCGTGGATGCGCGAGTACCTGGGCGAGGACTCGAGCGCCCCGGTGCGCCACCCTTCGCTCGACTCGGGGTTTGACTTGAGGATTATGGGGCTGCGAATCCCCGACAAGATGGACTCGTCGGCCACGATCATTGCTTCCATGGGATGCCCGCTGGGGTGCAACTTCTGCACCACTTCCGCATTTTTCGGCGGCAAAGGGAAGATGCTGAACCTGTACTCCACGGGGGCCGAACTGTTCCGCGTGATGGAGGCGGCCGAGAGTTCCCGCGGCGTGAAATCGTTCTTTATCATGGACGAAAACTTTCTGCTTCAGAAGCGCCGGGCGCTGGAGTTGCTGTCCTTGATGAGCGTGGCGGGAAAGAGTTGGACGCTGCACATCTTTTCGTCGGCTAACGCGATCGCGAAGTACCGCTATGAACAACTGGTGGAGCTGGGGATCTCGTCGATCTGGATCGGGCTGGAATCGCCCCGGTCGGAGTACGCCAAGCTGGCGGGAGCCGACACGATGCGACTGGCGGCGGAACTGAGGGAACACGGGATCGTGCTGCTCGGCTCGACCATCCTGGGGCTGGAGCACCACACCCCGGAAAACCTCGCCGATGAGATCGAATACGCGGTGGCGCACGAGACGGACCTGCACCAGTTCATGCTGTATACGCCCGTGCCTGGGACGCCGTTGTACCGGGAAATGGAGGAGCAGGGAAGATTACTCGATGTGGACCTGGCGGACATCCACGGGCAGGACGCATTCAATTTCCGGCACCAGGCGATTTCGCGGGAGGAGTCTCGGAAGTTTCTGGCATGGGCGTTCCGGCGCGATTTCGAGCGCAACGGACCCAGCCTCTTCCGGATCTGCCGCACGACCTTCAAAGGGTGGAAGCGGTATAAGGACCATCCGAACCCGCGGGTGCGGGAGCGCTTCCAGCGCGAAGCCCGGATGCTGAGGCACGCTTATCCGGCCAGCCTGTGGGCCATGGAGCACCATCTGCGGAGCACTAACCGGGACGTGGCCGGACGAGTGCGCGCTCTGCGGAAGGAACTGGAGCGTGAATTCGGCTTGGTGGCATCAGCGGCAAGCCGGCTGCTGGGCCCGATGCTCTGGTGGACGAGTTGGAGGGAGGATCGACGGTCTCCCCAGGGGAAGCGGCACGATCCAGGGATGATTCTGGGCCGCAAGAATTGGGTAGAGACCTAGGCAAGCGCTCCGCCCGCTCGAGCGCCGACGCTACTTCACCGGCTCCCGGACTTTGACGATGCGGTCGGCGGCGAGGTTTCTGAGCTCCTGCGTAATTCCGGAGGGCCAGCGGATCTCCACCAGGTCCACGGTCTTGCTCGAGCCCAAACCGAAATGCGTGGGACCAGCGCTCGAAGAAGCGTATCCGGCAGCGAACGAGACGTGATTGTACTGCGTGATTCCGCCCGCTACGACTTTGAGCCTGGCTCCAATTCCATCGCGGTTGCTTTTCGACCCTTCGAGCGCGAATTCGATCCAGTGATTGCTGCCGGGGCTGTCGTTAAGCCACACCTCGGCAGGCGCGCTGAGAGCCGAGACCACTACGTCCAGGCGCCCGTCGCCATTCAGGTCTCCAACCGCCGAGCCACGGTGGCGGCTGGGATGCTGCGCCGTCAAGCCGGCTTCGGCGGTGAGGGCCTGAAATCGTGTGTTGCCCAGGTTCCGGAACACGGTGTTCGGCTGCTCCACGGGCGCGGTCGATGCATAGCCCAGAGATTGCACGTGGCCGCGCGAGACGAAGATGTCCTTCCAGCCATCGTTGTCGAAATCGGCGATCGTGGGTGAGTACCCGGCCATGGGCACAGTGAGCCGGGCCATCCCGCTCTTCTCCGTGATGTCGGCGAACGCATTCTTTCCAAGGTTCCGGAAGAGCGGAAAGGTCTCGTTATCGAGCGCCGCAAAGACGATGTCGGGCAGGCCGTCGTTGTCGAGGTCGCGGGCGTCCACCCCCATGCCCGAGATAAACTGGCCGTCCTCCGTCAGAGCTACTCCGGCATCGAACGAAGTCTCCTCGAACTTACCGCCGCCCTTGTTGTGAAAGTACGAGTTGTAAACCTTATCGTTGGCGACGAAGATATCCATCCAACCATCCAGGTCAAAATCCGCAAGCCCCACTCCCATGCCCTTCCCCGGATGGGCGCGGATTCCAGACTCCGCCGATATGTCTTTGAAGGTCCCGTTGCCCTGATTCAGGAATAACTGGTTCGGTGTGCCCTTATAGTATTTCGGATGGCAGTAGTCGCGCATCCCGGGAGCGGCTTCGCAAACAGGTTCGGTCTTGGGGTTCCACGCCAGATAATTGACCACGAAAAGGTCCAGCAGCCCATCGTTATTCACGTCCACCCATGCGCCGCCGACCGACCACAAGGGTCCGTACTCCTTATCCGGCTGGTCGAGACCCGCCTTAGCCGTCACATCGGTAAACGTGCCGTTGCCGTTGTTGTGGTAGAGATGGTTCCCATGAACTCCGCCGACAAAGATGTCCTCGTAACCGTCGTTGTCATAGTCGCCGATGGCGACGCCATTGTCGAAACCCACACCCGCCAGTCCGGCCTTCTCGGTGACATCTTTGAAGTTACCGTGGCCGTCGTTCTCGAACAGGCGGTTGGAGTATTTGGGCGAATTCTTTTTCAGAGTCCCTATGTCGGCTCCGTTCGCGAAGTAGATATCGAGATAGCCGTCGTTATTGTAATCGAACATAGCGACCCCGCCCGCCATGGTTTCGGGCGCGTGACGCTGCGGGGTCTCCGAGCTGTCCAGCTTGAAATCGATCGGCCTGTAGGCGAAGTGAATGGGCGACTGGGGATTCTGGCCGGAGAGAACAGCCCAGAATGCCCACAGCAATGCCGCGAAGGGCCAGAGGGCTCGTCTCATTTCTTCGGCCGTCCCGGTGCCTGGAGGAAAGCCCGGGCGCGCGGCTTCGAGCGGTCGAAGCCGATCGCCTTCTGAAAACACGGGCCGCTCGCAGCCCCCTCTGCCGCGTTCGACACCGGCAGGACCAGGACGAACTTCATGCTCGCACGTATTGTAACTCCTGGCAGGGAAGCGTTGCCGCTCCGAGGCGGTTACGCGCCGCGCCGCCTCCGAGGCGCGAAGCCGGCGGCAGGAGCCGCCTGAATTCGGGTAAAATGGTGGCGAAATGAAGTCGGCTGCGTGCCTGTGCCTCTGCGGCTTGTTTCTCTGGGCCGCCGAGCCGGCGAAGGAGGTCTTCGACCGGGCTGTCCGGGACCTCGCCGCGGAAAACTACGCGGCCGCGGAGCGGGGCTTCCTGTCCGTCCTCCGGGAGGAACCGCGCCAGGTTGCGGCGCTCAGCAACCTGGGCGTGATCTACTCCCGCACCAACCGCTCCGATCAGGCGATCACGGTTTATCAGCGCGCCCTGCGTGTGAGCCCGGACGACCAGGCGCTCCTCCTGAACCTGGGGCTGGTCTACCTCAAGCAGGAGGCCCACGCGCGGGCGCTCCCGTTATTCGCCCGAGTCGTGGCGATCAATCCCCAGAACCTGCAGGCCCGGCAGTTACTCGCCCTGTGCCGCGCCTACACCGGCCAGGTGGTGCCGGCGATCCGCGATCTCGAGGCCCTGCGCGCCACCGCTCCGCACGATGAGAACATCCTGTTCCTGCTGGGGTTTTCGTACCTGAAGAACCACGACACCGAAAAGGCGAAGGCGATTTTCCAACAGATGTTCGAGGCGGCGGGTCCGGCGCGAGCGCAGTTCCTGCTCGGGAAGGCCTACTACGAGGCCACGGTCTTTCCCAAGGCCGAGGCGGCTTTCCTCGAAACGCTCCGGCTCGACCCCAAGTTTCCGGGTGTACACCTCGAATTGGGAAAGGTCTACATCAGCCTCCGCCGGACCGACGACGCGATCCGGGAACTGGAACTGGTGCTCAAACAGGACCCCGCCGATCCGGATGCCAGCTATTTCCTTGGCGGTCTGCTGGTCCAGGAAACCCGCTATAAGGAAGGGATTCCCTACCTCGAGCGGGCGAAAAGGGTGAAACCTGATTTCTGGGCCCCGTACTTCTATTTGGGGAAGGCCAAACTACGACTGGAGCAGCCTGCCGAGGCCGTCGTACTGCTGCAGAAGGCCGTGGAGCTAAACCCCGATGAGGCATCCGCTTACTACGACCTCGGGCGGGCGCTCAAGGCCTGCGGACGCGACGCGGAAGCCAGCAGCGCGCTTCGGCGGGTCCAAGAGCTGAGAGCTGCCGCACTGAAGGCCCAAACGCCCGCGGATGGCCCGGTAGCGGGCGCGCGCTGAGGAGTTCCGGCCGGCTACTGGCCAAAACCTCCACAGCGCCGGCAAATGCCCTTAGGCTTTTGGCCGTCCTCGCTCGAAATTTCCACAGCCCTATTTCGCGCGCCGGAGGCGCCCGGTCGGTTGTCCAAAAATCCGGGCATCCGCACTCCGTTTTTCATAGATTGACGGTCTTTTTCGCCGATCGCCTCCCGTTTTTCATAGACCAAAAGCCACTTTCCGGGCACCGGCCAATTCCGGAGCTGAAATTGCGCAAATGCCCTGCGATTCCCCATATAACCCTTGATTTCCTAGTAGATTTGCATTACGTTTGACCACAGGCGTAATTTGCTTTGGGGTTGGTCGCGGTGGTCTCACCGCGACAAGAACCAGCGAGAGCGATCGCTCATCGACAACAGAACAGTCGGGTTAGTCTCATTGCAGTGCGAAGCCCCGAGAGAAGGTAATTTATGAATGCACGACGACGCTATGTCAGCGTAAAAATCGCGATCCTTTCAGCGCTTTTGCTCACGCTGATGGCTCCGCGAATCATGGCGCAATCACAAAACATCAGCGGCACCGTTATAGATACTTCCGGAGCTGTTATTCCGGATGCCACAGTCAAAATCAACGACGTAGCCAAAGGCGGCACGGCACGCCAAACCACTACGGACATGACCGGTCGCTTCCGGGCGATCGACATTCAGCCGGGCAGGTATCTCATCAGTATCGAGAAAGATGGATTCAAGAAGGCTGAGGTCACGGTCACCCTGGACGTCAACTCTAAGCTGGACGTCGGCCAAGTCAAGCTGGACGTCGGCAATGTGAGTGAGGCCGTATCCGTGTCAGCGGAGAGCACCCCGCTGATCACGACCAATACTGCGGATAAAGCATACCTGGTAGACAAGACGCAGATGTCCGAGCTGCCTATGAACGGCCGGAACTTTACGTCTCTGATGAACACGGTTCCAGGCATGACCAGCGCCGCGCAGAGCGATTTCAATGTGAACTTCAACGACGTGTCGCAGTTCCATTCGCTCGGCGGACGTGGATCGGAGAACAACTTCTACCTGGACGGATCTCCGAATATCGACGTTGGCGATAACCAGTCGCAGTATACCCAGGCCAGCATCGATACGATTGCGGAGTTCCGGGTACTACAGAGCGGCTTCAACGCCGAGTACGGCCGCAACTCCGGCATGGTCATCTCGGTGCAGACCAAGTCCGGCTCGAACAAGTTTCACGGCACCGCATACGAGTACTTCCGTAACAACGCGCTGGATGCCAAGTGCGTATTGTGCAACACCCTCCAGCCCCAACTCCGCTACAACCAGTTCGGCGGCAATATCAGCGGCTGGGTGCCAATTCCGAAAGTCTCCACCAGGCAGGACAAGCGGTTGTTCTTCTTCTACAACCGGGAGATGACCCGCCGCAATCTGCCCTCCAGCTCTTATGCGGATGTTCCCAACGCGACCATCCTGGGCGGAAATTTCAGCCCGTGGCTGCTTTCCACCAACATGCAGTATGCTCCGCAGTTCAAGAACGGCACCGTTTTTGAACCCGGAACGATCACGCGCGATGGCGCCGGGAACATCACTAACGGCACGCCGTACCCCAACAACACGGTTCCGCAATCGGTGTGGAACCCGATGAGTTCCGCACTGCTGAAGATCTACACCGGCATCCCCGGCTATACGAGCCTTCCGGCCGCCCCGAACCCGGGCTACGTGCGGTACTACTACAACAACCCCGACAACCTGGTGAAGAACCAGGACATGCTGCGCATGGACTATGCCGTCAACAGCAAGATGAATGCGTTCTTCCGCTGGGTCAACGATTACCAGAAAGAGACCGTTCAGAACGGGATCTGGACCGGCGAGCCTTTCCCGATCCAGCCGCAAACGCGGCCGAAGCCGGGCAGTTCGTGGTCCTGGAACCTGGTCAGCACGTTTACTCCCTCGCTGGCTTCCGAAACGATTTTGTCTTACAACCACCAGTCACAGTCGCTTTCGATCGTGGGCGACAATCCGCTCAACCGCACCACCCTTGGCGCCAACTGGACCCAGCTATACCCGCAGACAAACATCACGAACTCGGTTCAGGATGTGACCACGAATTCCGGATACGGCTTCTCCCTGGGCGACCCGGGATGGCACAACACCGGCAAAGATTATGGTCTGACCGAGAACCTTTCTTGGGTCTACGGGTCGCATACCTTTAAGTTCGGAATGTATTACAACCGTGACTTCAAGACGCAGACCGGCAACTGGGGCCTGGAAGGTAGCATCAATTTCAGCTCTTCCTCTTCGATGCCGCAGGACACGGGCAACGGTATTGCCAACATGATGTTGGGCAACTTTAACAACTTCTCTCAGGCCAGCGGACATATTTATCCGTGGTTCCGCTTCTGGGAACTGGACGGCTATGCCCAGGATAGTTGGAAAGTCAGCCAACGCATGACGGTGGAATATGGCATTCGCATAGTGCACATGCTCCCGACTTACACGCAAGTTCGCGGCGGCACGCCGGGCGGCGAAGGCACGTGGACCCTTTACAGCGTCGATCTGAGCAAGTACGACACCAGCAAGAGACCGACCATCAACTTGAGCAATGGTTACATCGTCGGCGCTCCGCTGACGGCATTGACTCCCTTGGGGCTGATCTGCGATCCCTGCTCCGGCGTGGACCCCGGATTCTCCCCGGCCAAGACGTTTGCCGAGCCTCGAGTCGGCGTGGCATATGACTTATTCGGTGATGGGAAGATGGCCGTGCGCGGTGGAATCGGCATGTTTAACGAACGCCTCCGCCAGAACAACTTCAACTTCGGCGCGGGCGCGCAGTGGCCCAACCTGGTTTCGGGCAACGTGTACAACGGCAACGTGTCCTCGATCGATACCAGCGGCGTCGGAAATCCGTCAGCGCCGATCCAGCCCCCTGGAATGACGGTTTGGCCCACCAACAACACGATGCCGAGCATCTACTCGTGGTACGCGGGTGTTCAGCGGCAGTTACCCGCCAAGTTCGCACTGGACATCTCCTATTCAGGCAACCATGCAGTGCACCTGATGGACCAGCGCCAAGTCAACGCGGTAGCCGCGGGCACCTTCCTCAGCAACCCGAACCTGTTGCCGTCGGTCAATTACTACTCCAGCGCGCTTCTTCCGTATCTCGGCTGGGGCGGTTTGAACGCGGTCGAGACGAACGCCTACTCGCGCTACAACGCCGTGATGTTCCGGCTGAGCCGGCGCTTCGCTAACAGTTTCTCCATGAACTTCAACTACACGCGGTCCAACATCAAGGACATCGTGGACAACGACTCAGATTCCATCAACAACCCGTTCAACATCGCCCAGAACTACGCCAACGCCGGTTACGACCAGCCGAACGTAGAGACGGTGGATTTCGTTTACCTGCTGCCGAAGACCACGATGGCGAATCCCATTGCCAAACAGGTGATCAATGGATGGGAACTCAGCGGCATGTTCCGGGCGCAATCGGGCATGCCCATCAACATCACCTCCAACGGCAACCTCGCCGGGGTGAATGCGGGCAGTCAGTATCCGAATCTCACCGGCGACCCCTATGCGGGGCAGAACAGCTTCCAGTGGCTCAACCCCGCTGCGTTCACCCGTCCCGCGGACGGCACGTACGGCAACCTCGGCCGGAATGCCTTGCGGATGCCCGGCATCCGTAACATGGACGTAAACCTCGTCAAGAACTTCAACTTCACGGAAACCGTGAAAGTGCAGTTCCGTTGCGAGGTTTTCAACCTGTTCAACCACGCGGAGGTCTGGGGACTCAACACCGGCTTCAGCGGCGACAATCCGGGCAGCGCGATTTCCGCCTCTGACGCTAATTTCGGACAAGCGAGTACCTATCGCGACGCCCGAACCCTGCAACTCGCTCTCCGGTTCAGCTTCTGATTCCGAGAGTCTAACCGATAACACAAAGGGCCCCGCTGCCGAAAGCAGCGGGGCTCTTTGCTTTTGATCCGGCTGTCTCCCACCCTGGCGCCTGCCATGACTTTCCAGGCGCTCCGTGTTATCTCTCAAGTGATGATTCCCTCTTGGTTGAAGCACTGTCTGGCATCCGGGCTCCTGTGCTGCCTGCTGGCCGCTCCAGGATTCGGCGCTGACACTCCGAAAAGCCGCGCCGATCTCCCCGACCCGCTGGTGGGCACCTGGTCGATGTACGAACTCTCCCACGGCAATACCTATCCCGGCGTCTTTACGCCCTTTGGCATGCTGGGATGGACCCCGCAAATGACGGAAGGCAATGGCTGGCCGTATCAGTACTTCCGCGAAACCCTGATCGGGTTCATGGCCACGCATCAGCCATCCGCATGGATGAGCAACTACGGCCCGTTCTCTCTGATGCCGATTACCGGGGTACTCCAGGTGCAGCCCAGCGAGCGCGCGTCTCACTTCAGCCACGATAATGAGCAGGCGTTGCCTTACCGCTACACCGTGCTCCTCGATGCGTACAAGGTGAAGGTGGAAATGACTCCATCGCCGCACGGAGGCGCCTTCCGCTTCACCTTCCCCAAGACCGAGGACGCGTACGTTCTGCTCGATGGCAGCCATGGCGGCAGCGCGGTTGAAGTTCATCCGGAAAACAACACGATTACCGGCAGGAACTCGTCGGGCGCGCACAACTCTCCGAATTTCTCGCAGTACTTCGTCGCGGTGTTTGACCATCCGTTCACGCGCCGCGGCGTTTGGGAAATTCCCGAGACGCGGCAGGGTCGGCCGGTGGCGAATGCGTCAACCGTCATCGACGCCACTTCGGCTTCGCGCGCCGGAAATCACGTGGGCGCATACGCTGGCTTCTCCACCAAAGAGGGGGAGTCCGTCACCGTTCGCATCGGCGTTTCGTTGATCAGCCTCGAGCAAGCCCGGCGCAATCTGGACCAGGATATGCCCGAACCCGATTTCGACCGGATTGCCGGGCGCGCCAGGTCAAGGTGGGAGCGCCAACTGGCGAAGATCGACGTCGAGGGCGGCACGGAAGCGCAGCGGCGGACCTTTTATACGGCCCTCTATCACGCCGTGCAGTTCCCGCATATGCTCCAGGAAACCGACGCTTCCGGCAATCTGGTGCACTGGAGCCCTTACGACGGCAAAATCCACCCCGGCGAGATGTTCGCCGATACCGGCTTTTGGGATACCTTCCGCGCGCAATTCCCGCTGCTGACCATCCTCGATCCGAAGCAGGATGCCGAGATCATTCGCGCCATGCTGAACGCCTACGATGAGGGCGGCTTCATTCCCAAGTGGCCCAACCCGGGCGAGACGAATGTCATGATCGGGACGCACGGCGATTCCGTGATCGCCGATGCGTACATGAAGCGCATTCGCGGCTACGACGTCGACAAGGCGTACGCCGCGCTCCGAAAAGATGAAACAGAAAAGGGGAGCGGCGGTTTCCAGGCGCGCAGCGGGATCGAAGACTACATCAAACTCGGCTACGTTCCGTACGACCACGGCGTGCACGAATCCGTGGCCTGCACCCTGGAGTACGCCTACGACGATTTCGCCGTGGCTCAAATGGCCAGGGCATTGGGCAAGGAGGGAGACTACCGGGTATTCGCGGCCCGCGCAAAGAACTACCGCAACGTTTACGACCCGGCTGCCGGCTTTATGCGCGGCCGCAAATCCGACGGTTCGTGGATCGAGCCGTTCGACCCGCTGGCGTGGGGAGGCGTCTATACCGAAGGCAATGCCTGGCAGTGGCTGTGGTCCGTGCAGCAGGACGTTCCCGGGCTGATGCAACTGATGGGCGGAAGAGACGCGTTCCTTCACAAGCTGGATTCGCTGTTCACCGCAACAACATCCTTCCGGGTCGGCGGGTACGGCCAGGTTATCCACGAGATGACCGAAGCCAAGTTGGAAGATATGGGCCAGTATGCTCATATCAACGAGCCCGTGCATCACGTCGTGTATCTGTACGACTATGCGGGCCAGCCCTGGAAGGCCCAGCGCTGGGTGCATACCATCGAGGACCGTCTGTACAAACCCGGGCCTGCCGGGTGGCTGGGCGACGAGGACACCGGCCAGATGTCCTCCTGGTATATCTTCAGCGCGCTCGGGTTCTATCCCGTCAATCCGGGCCAACCCGTTTACGCGCTGGGAAGCCCGATGTTCGCCCGGGCGACGATCCACCTGGAAAGCGGCAACAGCTTCACGGTGGAAGCGCTGAGGAAGGCTCCCGGCGATATCTACGTGCAGTCCGCCACCCTCAACGGCAAACCGCTGGAGCGGGCCTGGATCACGCACGACGAGATCGTGAAAGGCGGCGTGCTCCGGTTCCACCTGGGGCCGCAGCCGAACGAGAAGTGGGGAATTTCCGGCCTCCCCGCGCCGGATTCGGCCCTCGCCCGGTAAGACGGCGCAGCCTTCGCCCGCGGCTCCCGGCCTACACTCCGCCGTAGCGCGTGCGCACGGCGTATAAAGAAGATTGCGTCAGGATGAAAAGCGTGTGGCGGTCTTTTCCGCCGAACACCAGGTCGAGCGGACGCTCTGGAACTCGGATCGTATCGATCAGTTTAGCCGACGGGCTGTATACAAAAATCTGGCCGGCCGCGAGATAGACGTTTCCTTCCGCGTCTTGCGCAAGGCTCTCTCCACCCTGTTCCGTGAAGAGTTGGAGGCGGGAAAGAGTGCCGTCTGGATTCACCGTCGCTTTGTAAGTCCGCTGTTCCGATTCGTTGGTCACGTAAAACGGCTTACCTGGGACGTTCTCCACCAGGCCGAACGCCTGTAGAAGATAGCCGAACTTATATCCGAAGTACGGCGCCCCCTGAACAATTGCATCCTCGGCCGGGATGAAAAGCGTCCGATCCGGTGAGACGTACTGGTGGGGCATCCTCGTCGACACGACCTTCGAAAACATTTGATCAAGGGATACGTATTCGTAGTTCTCTGTAGAGAGCGTGTTCGTGAAGTCCCCGTTTACCCAGTAATCCACCGGGAGGACGACGGTCATGCCGGGACGTTCTTCGGGCCGCTCCGGTTGAAGGACGGTGAGTTCATCCTCCGGGCCATCGGGACGGAAGGAATAGACGGTCATTCCTTTTCCGCCGGAAGAGACGACGATCAGGTCGCCCGCTTTGTCGAATATCAGGTTCACGGGATCCAGCGGATTGTCGCGAATAACGCGAAGATCCCTAGTTTCCGGTGTCCATCGGTAAATCCGCTGCCGGTGACCATCGACGAAATACAATCGGCCGGAAGGATCCGCGGCCGCGCCGGAGATGTTGTAGAAGCCGGAGGTCAGCTTCTCTACCGTGGCGCCCGGTTGGAGCACGGGGGAAGGCCGGTGCGGCTGGGACGGAGCCGCCTTGCCGGTGTCATCCAGCCACGCGAATTCCCGGTCCCTGACTTCGGCGTTCAGAGATTGGTCGAAAATGCAGTTTTCATAAGAGACTTTACTGGACCTTGTCTGCTGGCGGCAGCCCGACTCGTCGCATAGAGCTATGGCGCTGTTACTATCCACGTGCACGTTACGGAACCGGATATCGTGCGAGTCATATATGTGAACCGCGTACGGGTAAGGATGATAACTTCTCACCACGCGGTAGCCGTGGTAATTGGCAATGGTAATATTGCTCGACCTGCTGATCTCGAGCGAAAGCGCATCCGCGCTCTCCTCCCGCTCGCCCTCGGTCTGCAAGGCGTAGAGGTCCCAGTTGGCTACCTGATCGAGCTTGATCTCCATGCGGACGTGATGCTCGCTCGATAGTTCGTACACGCGGCCGGGCGTGGAGGTATCCGAGATATAGAGGCCCGCCTCGGCGAAGGTGTCGGGCGTCCAGATATTCGCGAACGTGCCGCCTCCGCCGTGCGTGATCCACAAACTGGGGTACTGCGCGTCCCAGCGGCGGTGGGGATCCGGATCCGAGGCCAGATTCGCGCTATACGGATTGACTCGCCGGCCGTCGATGCCGTCGGTTCCGTGGCCCCCGAGAAAGCGCACGTCATCCATGAGGGAATCCGTACCGGCCATCCACATGGCGCCCACGCCGCGGCTGTTGATGCCGTTGGTGTAAAGACCGATCCCGGTCACGATGTCGCTCCCCCCGCGCGGCGCTTCGAGAATCGGAAGGGGAGTGCCCGGCCCCTGGAACCGCGGTGTGGATTCGAGAACGTCGAACTGGGTCTGGTCCGGATGCAGGCCGATGAGCACGCTGTCGGGTCGCAACCGGAGCGTGTCGCTCACGATGTAGTGTCCGGAAGGAATGTACAGGGCGCGGTGTCCGTCGATCGCCTTCTGAATGGCGGCGGTCTCGTCGGTCGAGCCATCGCCTTTCACGCCCAGCGAGCGCAGATTGACCCACGTGTCGGCCGCAGGCAGGCTCCGGATGGCGTTCGGCGAGAAGGGCGGCAGGGCCTGGAGCGGGGCGGCGTCATAGCGGGTCTTGATTTCTCCGTTGGCGCCCAACGCCGGGAGCGTGAGGCCGTGGGAGAGGATCTTCACCTCGTACGTCTCGCCCGGCCCGGCAAGTTCCCGCCCGCTCTCGCGAAATCGCGCGAACACCGGCACATGGCGGCAAGTGATGCCCTCCAGGTTGATCTCGGTCATCCGGTTGTTCTCGTTGCTGATCACGATCGCGGGACCGCTGACGTTTTCGAAACGCGCATCTTTCACCCAAAGCTGGTCGGAATACCGGGGGTCGATCGAAATCGCGGTGGGAACGTTCCGGAAGGCGTCGTGAACCAGCGTCAGGCCCGCCTCGTTTTCACGGATCGCCGCTTCCCGCTGGCCATCGAAGGTCGAGTCGATCAGCGTGAACTGCCATGCCGGCGAAGGTTTGCGCGTGAGTATGCCGTAACGGCCGCCGTGGAAGTGCAGGTCTTCGGCCTCGTTCCCGATGTCGTTGAGAGCAGCCAGCCCCGAACCGATCTGGAAGTCCATGTGGGCCAGGTATCCGTGTTGGGCGACGTGAAAGCGGATTCCGACGGCGGCAGCGTTTCCGCTTCCGATCTCGAAATCTATATTGCTCATCGCGGAATAGAAAGTGCCCGGGTTGGCGTCCGCAATTGTCTGGTCCGGAGGCACCGATCCTGAAGGCGGGGGCGGCATCCGAAAGCCCCGGCGTGGAAACCCGGCGCGCCCGCTCCGCTGATTGGGTCGAAAACCGGCGAAGAAGAACATGTAGCCGATTCCCTGCTGGAAGCCTGGAGTCTGGTCCGCCAGCACGAAGACGGGGCGTTTTTCGCCATAGCCGATCACCCGCACGCCTGGCCAGACATAAATGGTCCTCGTGACGCGATACCGGCCCTCTGGAACGAAGAGAATCCCCTCTCCCGTGGTCTCCTGAACCTTATCGATCGCGGCCTGAATCGCCGCGCTATCGTCCGCCTTGCCGTCACCGCGAACCGGAAACCGGTCAGTGGTCAGGTAGACTGCCTTGGGATCGTCGAGTCGCGCGGTGTAAATCGATGCCCCGCGGGAGGACGGAATGACAACCGCCAATACAACCGAGAACAGCAAGAGCTTTCTCATGAGTCCACTCCAGAAACCAGGATTAGCAGGCTTATCTTAACCCACCTCACCGCTGCGGGCGGAACAGGGCGGCACATGGCTGGCAGCGCGGTCCCCCGCTACTACCAATCGACCACGGAACCGTCGTCGAAATCGTAGCTCTCCTGGTTGTGCCAGTCGTGGTTCATCTTGTCGGCGAGCGCGTTCTCGTCCAGTTCAATGCCCAGCCCGGGACCAGCCGGGAGATCGAGATAGCCTTCGCGGACCGTGAAAGGCTCCTTCAGGTATCCCTCACCGAGCGAGACCTGCTCCTGGCAGAGGAAATTGGGAATCGAAGCAGCCAACTGCACGCCCGCGGCCAGGGAAATCGGGCCTAGCGGATTGTGCGGGGCGATGGAAGCGGAATAGGCCTCCGCCATACCCGCGATCAGGCGCCCTTCGGTAATCCCTCCGGCGTGGCTCAAGTCGGGCTGCAACACGGTAGCGGCGCGTTTCTCGAGCACTTCCCGGAAGCCCCACTTGGTGAATACGCGTTCGCCGGTCGCAATCGGAAGGTGCGTGCCGCGCGCAATCTCAGCCATCGCATCGTGATCCTGGCACTGGCAGGGTTCTTCAATGAACATGGGCTGATGGGGTTCGAGCGCCTTGATGAGCAACTTGGCTGTCGCCGGGCTGGTGGCGCCGTGGAAATCGATTGCGATGTCCACATCCGGGCCCATGGCGGCCCGCAATTCGGCGAAGCGTTCCGCGGCGTAATTCACGGCTGCCAGCGTTTCGATATAGCGGGACGGCCGCTTCTTCGCCGGACCCGTTTTGAAGGCGCTGAATCCCAATTCCTGCATCCGTTTCATTTGTTCCGTCGTGCTGGCGTGGGCATAGACCCGGATGCGGCTGCGGGTCGGGCCTCCCAGAAGTTCGTAGACCGGAACCCCCAGCGCCTTTCCCTTGATATCCCAGAGTGCCTGGTCGATCCCGCTGAGGGCGCTGGTCAGAATGGGACCGCCGCGATAGAACGCATGCCGGTAGATCGCCTGCCAATGATGCACCACCCGCCGTGGATCTTTGCCGATCAGATAAGGTTCGATTTCCCTGACCGCTTCGGCACACGTCAGAGCGCGACCCTCCGTGATCGGCTCGCCCAATCCGACAATTCCGGCATTCGTATGGATCTTGAGGAACAACCAGCGCGGCTTGACAAGGAAAGTCTCCAGCCTGGTTATTCTCAGATTGTCTTTCGAAGATATCGGCGCATCCTTGCCGGCACCCTCCAGGACGGCAGCCCTCGCCTGCTCTGGAATGGCTGAATCGGTGCCGGCAAAAGCCGGCGCCGCAACTGATCGGCTCGTCGTTTCCATACTGCTCCCTTGTAATTCGATCTTTACCTTGCAACTGCGTAGAAGAAGAGCCCCGGAGTTACTGTTTCTTCAGGACGATCCCGTGGGCCTTGGCCTGCGCGAGAGCATCTTCGAGCGCTCTTTGGAGCTTCGTGTTGCCGGGATCCCGCCGCAGCGCCTCGCGCATTTGGGCGATGCCCTCCTGCCAGTTTCCGAGTTTCAGAAGAGCCACCGCAAGGTTGGTCCGGATTCCCACGTGCTCGGGCAGGAGTTCCAGCGCGGCGCGGTATTTCTCGGACGCCCCACGAATATCGCCGGCCTTTTCGAGTTCCGCGCCTCGGTTGTTCATTTCGAAGGCCGCCACCATTTTCTGGTCTGCCTGGTCCCGCTGTCGCAGCACTTCCGCCAGCTTCGCCTTCACCGCTTCGGCTCGCTCCACCTGGCCGTCCCGCCGCAGGGCCCGTTGCAGGGCATTGAGCGCCGACTGATTTTTCGGATCCAGGCGAACGGCCGCATCGAGGTGGTCTACAGCCTCATGCGCCGCGCCCGTGTCCAGCAACTGGGAGCCCAGGCGGTACTGTGCGATAGGGTCGTCGGGACTCAACGAGACCGCGCGGCGAAAGTCGGATAACGCGCCGGCATCGTCGCCCTGGCTCTTTCGGGCATCCCCCAGGTCCGACCACGCCTCTGCGAAGTCCGGGCGCAGTTCGACCGCCTGCTTCAATTCGGACGCTGCTTTTTGGATATCGCTGTCGTCGGTGTAGATCTTGGCCCGCAGGTAGAGAGGATAGGCGGCATCCGGTTTGCGCCCGAAGAGCCTGATGCCCTCATCCAGGTGAGGGGCGGCGGCCGCGCCCTTGCCTTGCTGCAACAGAGCGGCCCCGAGGTTCACCTGGGCCTGCGCATGCCGCGGATCGAGTTCGACCGCGCGCTCGAATTCCGGTTCCGCCGAGGTTGGATCTCCAAAGGCGTTGTAGGCTTCCCCCAGCGCGTTGTGCGCCTCGGCGGATTCAGGCTCCAGCCGAACTCCCTCACGCAGTTGCGCGATCGATTCATCGCGCTGCCCGGCGTCCATCAGGACACTGCCCAGCAGCAGGTGCGCATCCGCATTCCGGGGGTTCGCCCGGATGACTTCGCGCAGCAGGGTCACCGCCTGATCGCGCTTTCCCTGGGCAAGCAACCGCCATGCTCCTTCGATGGCCGGCTTCTGCGCCAGCGCCACGCCGGCGCAGACGATCACCAGCGATGCTCGAAGCCGGCGCGGCAGGTATCTCATCACTTCCGTTCGGGGAACCGCTCGGACCGTGCGATTCCGGAGCCCTCCTTAACCCAGATTAACTGGTCTGTATCGACCTTTTCCAGCCTCTCGACGCGCCCGAGGGGCCACCGGATTTCGACGTCCGCCACGTTTACCGGCCCGAGCCCGAAATGCAGGCGGGTGTCGCTCATGGAGAGGTACGACGACTGGCTGAGCACCTCCTGCGCCTGAAGCTTATCGCCGTAGTGGACGGTCACGCGTGCGCCGATGGCGCTACGATTCGACTGGACGCCCATCAATTTGATCTTGAGCCAGTGGTTTGCCGGGTCCACGTCATTCCGAAGCAGCGACGGCGGTTCGTTGTGGTTGACGATCACGACGTCCACGTCGCCGTCGTTGTCGAAGTCTCCGAAGGCGCAGCCCCGGCTCGAATGCGTTGCGTCCACGCCTGGCCCGCCCATTCCCAGAAGTTCTTCAAACCGGCCATTGCCCAGGTTCCGGAAAATGACGCGGGGCGTGTCGTAGTCGTCTCGCAACTCCGGGTAGATGCCGCCGGTCACAATGAAAAGGTCGGGATTACCGTTATTGTCGAGGTCCGCGATGCCAATGCCCCAATCGATGAAGCGTGTTTCCACGGCGAGGCCGGAGCGCAGGGTTCCGTCCTGAAAATTGCCCTTGCCATCGTTGAGGTATACGGCCGGCGTGTCTCCCGAAAAGTGCGTCTTGATGATATGGAGATTACCGTCCAGCCGGAAATCGCCCACAGCCAGGCCCATGCCGGCCTGCACCATCCCGTCGTCGCTGAGGGCCACACCGGTTTCGAGCCCCTGCTCCGTGAAAGTGCCGTCGTGGTTGTTGCGAAACATCAGGCTGGGGGTGGAATCGCAGGCGACGTAAATATCCGGCCAGCCGTCGTTATCGAAGTCCGCGGACACCGCCGTCAGGCCGTAGCCGCCCGGCGTCTTTGCGATACCCGATTTTTCGGTGACGTCGGTGAACGTCCCGTCTCCGTTGTTGTGATACAGCGAGTGGCGCCCGTAAGGGAGTCCGCGCGGTCCGCAAAACAGGTTTTCGCTGCAACTCTTCGACTCGCCCGCCCGCGGCACGGTCTCCATGTCGAAGGCGAGATAGTTGGAAACAAACAGGTCGAGCCGGCCATCCCGATCGTAATCGAGGAATGTGCATCCGGTGCCAAAGCGCGGCTTGGCGTTGAGAAGCCCGGCTTCCTTCGTTACGTCGGTGAAGGTGCCGTCTCCGTTGTTCCGGTATAGCGTGTTCTGGCCCCACCCGGTAATGAACACGTCCTCGAATCCATCGTTGTTGTAGTCTCCAATCGTGACGCCGTATTCGTATCCGGTGCTGAAGAGCCCGGCGCTCTTCGTCACGTCGGTGAACGTTCCGTCCCGGTTATTCTTGTACAGGCGCTTGGAGGCATTAGGCGGCGGATCGCCGAATCGGGATCCGGTGAGCACCAGAATGTCGAGCCAGCCGTCGTTATCGTAGTCGAAGAAGGCCACCCCGCAACTCATGGGCTCGATCACGTAGTCGGCGTGCTGGAGATGGCCGCACAGCACGGGTGTGATAAGGCCGGCCTGGGCCGCAATATCCGTGAACCTGGCGTGAAAGGGAAGCCCGGAAGGCTTGCCCCGGGGGGCGGCCTTAATGCCGCGTGAGGCCATCCCTTGGATCTGACCGAAGAGCCGGCTGGCCGGTAAAGCCAGAAGGGTCAATGCACTACGCCGGGTGAAGGAAACCATGGGTGAATTCGCGCCGTACGAAACACTACCTATCAATATACTTCGGATTTGGCGTTACCCGCCAAACACAAAAACAGCGGCGGGCTTTCGCCCGCCGCTGTTTTTAGCCGTATTCGAACGTGGCCCTAGAATATTATCTTAAGGCCAAGTTCAGCCTGTCGGCCGCTTTGGTTGCCGTAGGTCGCACCCTGTGCGCCAAAAATGCCGCCCGGGGAGCCCTGATAGAGAGCCTGACCGAACGTCGAAGATTGCACGCCCGTGTCCGGATCGCCCCGGTTCAGCCGGTTGGTAACGTTGTAAGCCGCGATCTTGAGCTCCGCGTGAACTCTCTCGGTAATGTTGAAGCTCTTGGTCAGGTTGCTGTCCAGGGTCCAGAATTTCGGACCCGTCAGGCAACCGTATTGCAGCGGATTGGAACGCAGAACATAGGTGTTGGCGGGTATCGGAGAGAACGCCGCCGTATTGAACCAGTGCTGAGGAGTTGGATTGGAAATGCACGGGTTCCCGGTCACGATCATGTTGCCGAACTGCGGGAAATCGCCGGACATGAACGTCCAGAGACCAGCGACCTCCCAGCCGCCCACGATGGCATCCGCCGCCTTGGGCACACCACCAAGAAAATGCTTGCCCTTGCCTATCGGCAATTGCCAGGTGCCCGCGATGTTGAAGCGGTGATGCGGCTGATTGCTATCCTGCCAGACGAGCTGGTTCGAGTACCATTCCTGGTCGTTGAACACGCCGCCGTTCAGGAAGCCATTGGTCTGGGCCTTCTCCCGAATGTATACATACGACACCAAGAAGTTGTAGCCCTTGCTGAACTGCTTCTGCGCCTTCAGTTCGACCGACTGATACCGCTCGCCGGCGCCCAGGTCGCCCAATTCGTACAAGCCGCCGTACTGCGGATAAGGCACCAGCAAAGAGCCTAAGGAAACCGTTTGCTGGTTATACAGCGGACCCGGCATCAGGGTCTGGTTCAGGTAGTGATAGAAAGGATTTGCCACCTGAACGTTCAACTGGTTCTGATACTGCGTTTCCAGTGCCGGGTTGATCTGGTTCAACGCCTTGGTGTACTGCTGATTGCCGATATTCAGGAAGTAGGTTCCCGAAACCACGATCTGGTTGACAATCTGGCGCTGAATATTGAAGTTAAAGCGGTCATTGCGACCCTTCTGCTGATTCGGGTTGTACCACAGCAGCGGCTGGCCGCCACGCCCGAGATTCCCACCGTAGGCTTTGCCCAGAATGGGCAGCAGCGGATTGGTGGAGGTCGGATACGGATTCGAAATGGTCTCCTGCGGCACGCCCTGGAGGGGCGACAGCGTGTTCTGGTAGCCCGTCATCCCCAGGAACGGCGGTTCCAGGAACCCGACTGTCTCATAACCGGAAACCGGCGCCAGCGCGATATTCATTTCGTACGGGGTCAGGTATCGCGCGTAGCCAAACCGGAAAGCCGTCTTGTCGTTAATGCGGTAAGCCAAGCCGACGCGCGGCTGCAGTGCCAGTTTCTGGGCGTCGAACATACCCGGATGGCTGCTGCTGGTGAAGTTCCATTGGCCTGTAAAGTGGTAGAAGTTATTGCCTACGATGTTGAGGGCTGCCGCCGGCATGACCGGAGGAGTTGCCTGCATTTCCGGCACCGCCGCCGAAAGGTTCAACCCCTGCGAGAAGTTGTGCTGCGGATCGTAGAGCGGCGTCTCGTACTCGTTCCGGAGGCCTAAGTTCAACGTGAGTCTCGGCGACACCTTCCAGTCGTCCTGGATATACATGCCGTAGAACTTCACGTGCGCGTCGGGAACCGGACCGCCGATCATCTGCGAGGAGCCATCCAAGGCGCCCAGCAGGAAGGTGGCGTACGGATTGCCATAGTGCAGGGTATCGGGATTGTTGAACGTGTTGGCCGTCAAAGCCTGATTGAAATAGAAATTCGACGTGCTCGACACGTAGCTGAGCCCGTAGCTTTCGCGCTGTTCAAAGCCGGCTTTGATATAGTGCGAGCCTCTTTGCTGCGCGATCTTGGCGGACATCGCTTCGCCCTTGGGCGCCTGGTTCCAGTAGAAACCGCCGCCGCCAAACCCTTGTCCGCCGATGTTCATATCGGGGAAGTAGACCGGCGCGCCAACCGAAGCCGTCTGATACGGTGCGTACCAGGCATTGTTCGGCCAGATCGATCCCCAGCCGCTCGAACCGAGGGGCGTGGAAACGTAGGCGTCCAGAAGCTTGTGCCAGTCACCGCGAAACTCTGCCACGGTGCGCGAATTGATGCTCCAAATGGCATCGCCGCCCGCGTTCCAGGCCGCTCGCGCGGTACCTGTCGGGACGTAGAGTTCGGAGTTGTTCGGTGTCGGGTTCCCCGCGATATCGGTCGTATTGTAGTGGGCCAGACGTCCGAAGACCTTCCACTTATCGTTGATATTGTAGTCGGCCCTCTCCGAAAAGTTGTAATATCCGTACTTTTCGTTGTAGCCCTTCAGATAGTTGTTTGCGCCGGTGATATTGATGCCGGCATTGTTGGGCGCCCAGAACTGCTTCATCAGGCTGGCCGCCAGAGGATCCATGCGGCTCTGCGGAATCACATTGCCCGCGAACGGCTGAACGGTCACCGAGCCATCCGCATTCAGTACCGAGGTCCAGGGGTCGAAAATCGTCGATTGGCCACCGGTGATGTTCAACGTCTGCGAGAAATCGCCTTGTGCCTGGAGGGCGGTCGGTACGGTCCGGACATAACTATTCGGGTAGCCGACCTTCCAGTCCTCCATCGAGAAGAAGTTGAACAGCTTGTTCTTCTTGATCGGGTTGCCGAGAGTGCCGCCGAACATATTCTGGCGCTGGGAATTCTCGCTGAAACGCGTGCGGTCGGCTTCCGCGCTGAGCCAGGGATAACGGCCCACGTAAAAGCCGGTGCCATGAAATTCGTTGGTGCCGGATTTCGTAGTGATCGTGATGCCGCCACCAGCGCTGTGGCCGGATTCGGCGTCTACGCTGTTGGTGGAGACGATGACTTCCTGCACGGCATCGGTGTTGGGCGGCGTTGAGTTCTTCTGGCCCATACCGATCGGCATGCCGTCGACTTCGAGGTCGTTCTTCAGGTTCGTGTCGCCACCCAGGTCCACGCTGTTGGCGGACCAGGAATGGTACGGCTGCATTTCACCGCGGGTATTGACCGCCGACGGGGCGATCAACGTTAATTTAAACGGGTTTCGATCAATTCGCGGCACTTCCTCCGCCAATTTCGAATCGATGGTCAGCTCTTTGTTGGCGGAGTTGAACTCCACCGCCGCGGGCGTCTCATCCACCGTGATGCTCTGTTGTACCGCTCCAGGAGTCAGCATGGCGTTGACGGTAACGTCACCGCGCGTCTGAACAGTAATGTTTTCCTGGATGAAGCGGTTGAATCCGGTCGACTCGATGGTGACCGAATAAGTGCCGGGATCAACCAAGTCGAACAGGTACAGGCCAGTTTCGCTGGTCTGCTTGACGACCTTGACTCCCGTGTTGACGTTCAGCAGTGTCACGTTTGCTCCCGCGATCACCGCTTTGCTTTGGTCTGTGACCAAGCCTTCGATGCGTCCTCGGTAATCCTGGGCCATGCCAGTTGCGGCAAGGATTAAGAGCAACGCCATAGCCCATGAAAAGACACTCTTCATATGACCCCTTTCTGATTCCACGTGGAACCATTCAACCGAACTGTCCCCCCAACTCCAGGCCCGTAGTCGACACTGCGAACCTGCCAAAGCGAACCTGCGCCTCCCGGCCGAATGCAATAATGGCCCGACTTAAACCCAGAGTGCGTGCCTGAGACCAGCCAGAGGGTTTTATTTCCGGTGGCCCGACGGAATATTGCCGTGCTCGAACTTCAGACACAAGTCCTTTTCCGAGAGAAAAGGATTCTCAGACCCGCAATCTATATCGGGTTGATTGTAAGTCCTGTTGCATCTGTATGTCAATTGATTTGACGATATGCAAAATGGAAGATTTTGAAGGAGCGAATCGCTTTATTTGTAGGATTGCTTTTGGTTTACAAGGCGGCATGGCCCGGCTGGCCATGGCAACACGTAGTCAGTTGAGAGGATTGGGGTTATCTTCCGAAGGCCGGGGCGAAGGCGGCCCCTCCGGAGGCGGAAACGGACGCTGCCGCAGGCAGGCCCTCCGGAAATCTCTCGGAAAGCCTGCTTTCCGCATGGGTGAAATGAGGTCGCGGAGGGTTGCGCTGCAGCCTAGCGGAGTTCGCCGCTGGATGTGAACGAGAATCGACCGGCCACCATCATTCCCGAGGCCAATCGCTCGCGGATCGAATCGCGGCTCCCGCCGGCCCGGGAATCGGCATCCCTGAAGCAGCGTACGGCATCGGCTGCAGGGGTACCGCTGTTCAGGCGGAAGATCCATGGCACGTTCGCCGAAGTCAACGTACGATCGGCCGAGATGGCCACGACCGGGATCAATGCCTTCACCGCGATTTGCTCAGCGAGATGCGCGGAAGCCCGATCGGTGGCCACGATACCGATCACATCGGGGTCGTAGATCATTTTCACCAGTTCGTCGGACCCCTTACCCCAGGCAGTTTCCGAGGAGACGCCGATCACCTCGTACCCGGGGCTGCTCAAGGCCGGCGCCAGCGCCGCCGCCCCCGGGCCGAACAGGCCGATCTTGCGGTGCGCACCGGCGGTCCAGGATGAAGCCGGACCGTTGTATTTTACGCCGGCTGCGCCCACCGTGGCGTACGGTTTCTGCATGCTGTAGCGCCTGTATGTCCACCGGCCATTGTGCACCTTGCCCAGATACATCGGGGCGATGTTCTTGGCGTTGGGGTCGAACACCATCTCCCCGGTGACCCCCTTATAAGTCTGCAAAGCATAGAGCGCATTGCGAATCTCGCCACGGTTCAGCCCCCCGCGGCAGATCGCTCCGAGCAGGATATTCATGGTGTCGAACGCCAGGGCGGAAAAGGCATCGGTCCTGGCGTGGTAGGCCGACGCGAACCGCTTTTGAAAACCCAGCCATCCGGGATCGTCGCGATTGGGATCGAACGGGTAGACCGCTTCCAAGCCTTCGGCGGCACTGCCGGCGTTTTGAAAGAGAGCTTCCCCGACCACCCGGGCGCTGCCGAAGACCGGCTGCTTCATTCCCATCTGCCGCATCTCTTTAAGAATGGTCCCGGCAGCCGGGGCATCGCACCATAGCACGATTGCGTCCACTCCCGAATCGTCGATCACCCGAAGCTGGTGCGTGAACGTGGTCGCCGCCGGATCGAACTTCTGTTCGATCATCACGGGGTGCCCGAGCCGCCGCGAGGCATCCCGAAACTTCACCACGCCGAGGCGGCCGTACCTCTCGTTGACGCGGAGCAGGGCCACGCGCTTGAGTTTCAGATCCGTATAGATGCGGCGCGCCAGCGTGTAGGACTGCACGCGGTCGTCCTGAATCGTCGTCAGTATCCAGGGAATCTCGGTTTCGGGAATGGTAGGGTCGGTGGCAGCGCTGTTGACGATGGGCAGTTCCGCCCGCAGCGAGACCCGCAGCGAGATATGCGTGGAATCGCCGCTGATCGACCCGAGCATGGCCCACACCTTCTCGTCGTAGATCATCTTCACGAGTTCATTGCTCGACGCGCCCCACGTAGCGGCGTCATTATGAATTTTCAGCCGGAACGGCTTTCCGCAATATCCCCCGCGGGCGTTGGCTTCGTCGATCGCGAGTTGGGCGCCATGCAGCATGGCCAACCCCAGCGGCTCGTCCTTATTATCCTGAATCGGTCCCAGGAAACCGATCGGGACTTCGCTCACCTCAGATGGCGGAACGGTAGTCGCATCGGCGGCCGCGCCGTTATATTCCGGCGTCCTGGTGTAGTTTTCGTAGTAGGGCTTGGTGAATTTCGAAAATGGCTGCAGGTCTTCCGGAACGCCGCCATAGGGCTCGAGCGTGCGGCTTACCGGCGCACCCTGCGGTTGGCGCCCGCAGGAACACACCGGCGCCTGAGCGCTCAGACACACCGGCACGGCCAGCGCTGCCGCAATCAGTTGCCATTGCATGGCTGTTCCCGATGTGGCGCGACCAGGATTGCGATCGCCTCGATTTCCACCAGCAGTTCGGGCCGGCAGAGAATCGCCTGGATGCCGGTGGACGCCGGCAGCGGCTCCAGACCCTGCTCCGCGAAGAACGTGGTACGCTCTTCGTTGAAAGCCGCGTAATCGCGTTCGATGTCCCGCAAATAGCACGTCGTCCGGACAACATCTGCCCACGTCGCGCCCTCCGCCGCCAACAGTCCGGTGATATTCAGGTACGTGCGCCGAAGCTGAGCGCGAAAGTCGCCGATATGAACGCTGTTGCCGTTCTCGTCGATGCTGGCGGTGCCGGAAATCAGCAGGATCGCGACGCTCCCCAGGTCAATGCGCAGCCCGCGCGAAAAGGAGCTGGGCTTGGGGTAGGCGTAGGCTTCATTCAGGACCGAGAGCGCAGTGATGGCGCGCTTCTTCACTTCAGTCGCGCCTGCGATTCGGTCGATCAATTCAATGGTGTTCATCGGTCGGATTCTCCGGGTGAAATATGAATTCCGTGGCTCACGCCCTTGGCGGTCGCCACCCAAATGTCGTCGTTCTGAAAATCGACGGCGAAAGTATAATGATGCGCCGGCGCGGATTCGACGGGCACGCGCGTGACGGCTCCGTTTTCATCCCGCACCAGCATTTCGGGCGCGTGAGTATCCAGCGCGGGTCGATACGTGGCCCAACATTTCCCGTCGTAGTAGGCCAGGCCTTTATCGGTGGAAAACCACGTGCGCGTTCCGTCCACGGTCTTGACCTGGTTCAGGAAGTTGCTCGGAAGGCCGCTGTCCTTATCCAGAAAGTTTCGCCAATTCCGGCCATCGTACCGGGAAACGCCGAAGTACGTGGCCGCCCATAGAATATGGTTCACATAACTTACGGAGGTGGTGATCTCGTGGATCAACCCCTGGTCTTTGAACAGCACGATCTCGTTTTCGCCGTCCGGGTCGTTATAGTCTTTCCACCGCTCCGTCTTCACGTCGTACTCGAGCACTCCCCCGCCCCACACCGCGTAATAGACTTTTTCGGGTGTGGCGGTCACGCCATAGGTCCAGATTTCGTACATCGGGGTGTTCCGCTCGTTGTAGAGGTTCCATTGTTTGGTCCGCGTGTTGTAGCGGGCCCCGCCGGCGGCCGTGGCCACCCAGACACAATCGCCCAGCACGGAGACTCCATAGACCACGTCGTTGGGCAGGCCGCTGGACAGTTGCGTGAAAGTGTCGATCCGCCCGGCCGAGTAGCGGCTGAGCCCGCCCATGGTTCCGATCCAGAGATTGTGGGTTCGCTTGTCGACAGCCAGCGAGAGCACCGCCCGATGTGCCAGCCCGTCCGCCACCGTGAAGGTCTTCCAGCGGCCGTTTTCGTAGAGCGCCAGCCCGTTGTCCGTGCCGGCCCAGACCCTGTCGCCATCCACCGCCACGCAATAGACACGGTTGTTCGGCAATCCATTCGCGACCGTGAAATTCTGCCACCGGAATCGCGGCATTTCCGCGGCCATCGCGCAGCAGGCCAGAAGCAGAACCATGACGGCGCGGAAAGAGGACCGCCCTCCGCCACCCGCCGCCCGCCGTTCCGTCATCTCGAAGTCGTCACTCTTCATAGCGTTTTCAGGTACTCGATGAGGTCGTTAAGCTCATCTTTGGTCAGATCGTTCGTCACGCCGTGCTGGTCGTGCGGGTTGAAAACCGTCCATATCTCTTCGAGCGTCGCCGCCGAGCCGTCATGCAGATATGGCGCGCTGTTCACTACGTTGGTCAGTTGCGGTATGTCCACCAGCGGGGAGCGGTCTGACGGCTTGCCTGTGCCCACGTCCATCGAGACTTTGCTGGTGTGATACTTCCCGGCATGACAGACCGCGCACTGCAGGATCTCCGGAATGGGCGTGCCGTCTTGCTTGGCGGTGCGCGTGAAGATGGCGCGGCCTCGCTCCTGCGCCGGAGTCATTTCTCCTCCAGGCAGCCGGTACCGGTTGGGACGCAGGGGAATCGATTGGACGTACTTCACCAGATCTTCCAAATCGGCCCCCCGGAAGCCCTCCGAGCGGAAGAAGAATCGCTCCGTCCGGGGACCGCACTCGGTTTGGAGGTCCGGATTGGAGCCGTTCCACTTGTAGGGGGCCGTGTCCTTGATCTCTTCCAACGCGCGATTGTCCACGATGTCGATGCCGAAACCATCGGGTTCCAGGTCCCAGGAGAGGCCGTCGAAAGTCGAGTCGAGATGGCAGTTGGCGCAACCGAACTGGTGGCCGAACGAGTACATCGACGAGTAGAACAGGCGCTCGCCGCGCCGCTCGGGTGTCAATGTGCCGGGGCCGCCCAGCGGGATATTGGCGACGACCGACGCGCGCGCCGTGTCCACGATGGAAACAGTGTCGTCGAGCCGGTTCGCGACATAGAGCAGTTTCCCGTCGGGCGAGACCTGGATGGCACGCGGATTGTGCCCCACGGGAACATGCGCCAGCACATACCGGGCCGACGCTGAGAGATCGTTGGCCAGCCGGGCCGCTTGTGGGGAGCGCGCCGCCGCCACGAGTTTCGGCAGGTCCAGGATCAGGATCTCGTTCGACCCGCTGGCCGAAACGTAAGCCCGCGTTTCGTCGGGTGAAATCGCGACCCCGAATGGCAGCGAAGAGAAGGTGTCGATCTGGTCCAGGGGCATCTGCGCCACACCCTCTATGCCTTCGCCAAATACGGCCAGCGAATTCCCGAACACCCCTCCGTGTTCCACATGCGCCAGGGGCACCAGGTTCTTGGGCCGCAACTCGCCGGCGATACCGACGCGGCCATCGCGCGAAAAAGCCATGTGAAATACGCCCGCGGCGTTATTCAGAGCGAGACGGTTGGCGACCACCTGGCGCCTGGCATCCAATTCCGTGATTTCCGATCTCGGAGTTGCCCGGAATTTGCCGATCTCCGGATAAATGTGGGTGACGTAGATGTGCGCTCCATCGGGCGATGCCGCCACGTAGCTGGCGCCACGGCCCGCCACAAAACGCTGCACATCAGCCCCGGCGGCCAGGTCGATCATTGAGATATCGTCGGAGAGCCGGTTCGCCACGTACAGCACATTGCGCGCGGCATCCACCGTGACGCCGGTGGGTTCGAAACCAGCGGGCAGTGTTCGCAGCACCTGCAACGATGTCGCGTCTACCTCGCTGACCGTATCGGACCACGAATTGGTCACGTAGAAGCGTTTTCCCCCGGGCGCCAGGGCGATTCCACGCGGGACCTTTCCCACCGTTACGCGCCCCGCGACGGCGCGCGTGGCCGTATCCACGACCAGGACTTCGCCGCTGCCGCTGCACACCACGAAGAGGCGCTTCCCGTCGGGCGACAGGGCCAGGTCGTCGGGGCTCTTGTAGCGGGTTTGCCCGGCGGCCGTGACAACGATGAGAAGCGCCCAAATCGCCCGTCGCATATTCACTTCTCCGTGATCGTGATCACCTGGTCGGCGTTCACCGCCTCCACTACCTGGCGGACTCCGCTCGGCCACGTGACGGTGATGCGGTCCACTTTGTTGTGTGGCCCGAGGCCGAAGTGCAGCCGGCCGTCGTTCTGGCTCAGGTATCCGGACCCGGCCACGCGTTGCGAGAATTGCTTCAATTCGCCGGCGTCCACTTCCACCTTGGCGCCGATTCCATCGCGGTTGCTCCGGGTTCCCACCAGCTTGATGAAAAGCCAGTGCCCGGTGGAAGGAGAAGTGTTCCTGAGCAGCACTCCAGGCGCGCCCAGGTTCACCAGGTAGGCGTCCACCTTGCCGTCGCCGTCGTAATCCGCGAAGCAGGCGCCGCGGCCCACGCTCTTGGTGGCGAAGAACGGGCCGGCCTGTGCCGAGACGTCCTGGAATTTGCCGCCGCCCAGATTTCGGAACACCGAATCTTCTTCGGGAATCAGGTGGATCAGACCGCCATGGAAGATCAGGATGTCCTTCAGCCCGTCGTTATCGAAGTCAAAGGCTCCCGAGCCCCAACTGGTGTATTGCGCCGTCCGCTGGGAGATGCCGGCTTCGAGAGTCACGTCCGTGAACGGCAGCTTGCCGGAGTTCCGAAGCAGCCGGTTGTACTTGGAATCGCTCACCCAAAGATCGGCATGCCCGTCATTATTAATATCGAAGAATACCGGCCCCATCGCGGAGGTCGATTCCCCGTCCTGTCCAAACGCCGCGCCCGCGTCTAGCGCGATCTCTTCGAACGTCCCGTCGCGCCGGTTGTGAAAGAGGAAGTTTTCGGTCTTGTCATTGGCCACGTAGATATCGGGGTAGCCGTCGCCGTCGAAATCGGCGGCCGTCACGCCCATAGCGCGGCCTTTGTGTTTCGAGATGCCCGATTTCTCGCTGACGTCCACGAATCCGCCGTGGCACGTATTGTGGAACAGCAGGTTGCTGTCGGCTTCGTAATCGAGCGGCCCCGGGTAATTGTCGGCGGCATAGTAGGATCGGTACGAAGGATCGAACTTCACATAGCGGCCGATGAAGAGATCGACGCAACCGTCCCGGTCGTAGTCGAGCCATGCGGCGCCAATGGCCCACCCCTTCACGTCCAGGCCCGCCTTGGCGGTCACATCCTCGAATGTCCCGTCTCCGCGATTCCGGTACAGCGTGACATGGCCGTAGTTGGTCACCAGCAGGTCGGTATGGCCGTCGTTATCGAAATCCGCGGCGATCGCGGCGAAGCCGAAGCCGTCGCCGCTTACTCCGGCCTGGTCCGTCACATCGGTGAATTTGCCGGCGCCGTCATTGCGGTAAAGGTGGTTGTGCGGCATCACCGCCGGCGGGTGGCGCAGCGGATACGGATGCATGCCCTTCCCCAGCGGGCGGCCGCTCACCACAAACAGATCCGGCCTGCCATCGTTGTTGTAGTCGAACCAGACGCACCCCGCGCCCGTGCTTTCGATCAGCGAACCCAATTGTTCCGCTCCAAACGAATGAATGAATGCCGTGCCCGACTGGGGTGTAGCATCTTCGAAGCGAATGGGGCCGTTGCTTTGCGCGATCAGCGTGCCGGCAGCCAGCAAGGGCAAAAAATAGAGGCAAGATCGCAGTTTCATTGGGTCCGTCCATGATCTGGGAGCATCTTCACCGGGGTCAGGGTTTGCGTGAGGATCTCCGGGGTCTTATTTTCCGGCGCCCGCTCCGGTCCGGCATGGCAACCCACGCAGATCCGCTGTTCGCTGGGGCGCATCCAGAACCAGTGCTGCTCCGCGCGCACGCGGACACCCGCGGCATTCAGGAGTTCCATGCGAATGGGCCGGTCGGCGGGCACTTCGACGTAAAACGATCCATCCGACGCCACATTCGTCTGCCCCAGCAACTCCGTCCTTCCGGCGGCACTGCGGCTGTAGAACCGCACCGAATGAACGTTTCCCTGGATGGGGGTTTGCGATTCTCTCGCATTCAGACAGAGGAGGTTGCCGGTGGTCCGCGTGGCAACCAGGCCGGAGGGAAAATCGCGCGGCGGCACTCGTGCCGCCAGGGCCACCGGTTCCACGGCATTGACGCCGTGCGGGGCCTCCACGCGGTATAGGTCCGCGGCGCGAGGCTCAGCCGTGTAAATGGCGTACTCGCCGCCGGAGCGGGGCCGGGCCGCAACCAACCACCGGCCGGGTGTCGTTTCCGCAACCGGGCCGCTGATTTCCAATGCTGACGGCGGCAGTTTCTGCTGAGTGGCCAGCGCGGAGGTGAAGCGCGCAAGACCGCCGTCGACGCTGAAGATCACGTCTCCGGAAGAAACTTGCCGACCTCCGGAGCGCTCAGGGCCGTGATCGCAGCGCAGGGCTTCCACGCCCGTGCCGTCCGGGTACACCGTGAAGAGATCGCCCCGCCATTCGAAGAGAATGCGGCCGTCTTGGAGGACGTCATCGGTCAGATACCGGCCCGGTGCGTAGGTCAGGACTTCCGGTTTCAGGCCCTCGGATCGGACCAGTTCGATCGCCGAGCCGCCAGGCGTGACCCGCGTATAAACGATCTCTCCTCCGGGGAGGTAAAGCGGGCGAATACAGGAATCGGAACTGGCGACCACTCGTTTCGGCGCGCCCCCCGCCAAGTCCACCTGCCAGATTTGCCAGCGATCCTGCCTGGCGCGGCGTCCGGCAAATAAGACCCGCGTTCCATCGTGCGAAACCACCGCATCCGCCGAAGCGAAGAAGCCCGGGGCCAAGTCGCGCCGAGTTTCGCCGGTCGCCAGGACCAGGTGCGCGCCGTCCGGAAACCGTTCGCCGCCTTGTTTCCAGGCCGCCTCGTCGTATCGGGGCGCCGCCGTATAGAGAAATGGAGGCAGGCCGCTCCGCACAGCCTCACCAGCCAGCAATGAGACCAGAGCACCCAGAATTGCCCCCAGAAGCATCCATCGCATGATACCTAAGATTAAGGTCCACAACTATTTATTTCAATCGTATAAACCAATTACTAAGGGCCGCGAAATGCGCCTGATGAAGCCAGGGCCGGGGAAACACGTACCCTGCCTCGCCGGTTGCGGAGTACAATAGCCGTTTCAGGTCTTTTTTGGAGAATGCCATCATGTTCCGTAAAGGGGTGACGAGCCCACTATTGTTGTGTCTGGCCATGGTTCTGCTGGCTGGAACGTCTTTTTTGAGGGGTGCCGATGCATCCTCGGTGACGGTCCGGGAAACCACCATGGTGATCCCCACGTATCTGGCCGGCGCGCCGGAACCCAACCCGATGTTCTTTTTCGGCAGAGAGTCGCAAGGGGCGCTGGCGCCCGTTTATCCCTATCCGATGTACGACTCGCTCACCGGCAAGAAAGTCGACAAGACCTACACCGTGGTGTATCTCGAGAATGAGTACATCCGCATCGGAATCCTGCCGGAGATCGGCGGCCGGATTATCGAGGGAGTCGATAAGACCAACAACTACAACTTCATCTACCGGCAGCACGTGATCAAGCCTGCGCTGATCGGCCTGATCGGCGCCTGGATTTCCGGAGGCGTGGAGTGGAACATCCCGCATCACCACCGGGCCAGCACCTTCCTTCCCGTGCAATACAAAGTGGAAGAGAACCCCGACGGCAGCAAGACCGTTTGGGTGGGCGAACTGGAAGTACGGCAGCGCATGCGGTGGGCGGTGGGCTACACGCTGCGGCCGGGCAAGGCCTACCTGGAAGCGTCGGTTCGCATCCTGAATCGCACCCCGATCGTGAACACGATGCTGTGCTTCGCCAATCTGGCCGTGCACGCCGACCAGGATTACCAGGTTATCTTTCCTCCGAGTACGCAGTTCGGCGTCTATCACGCAAAACGGGTGTTCACGGACTGGCCAATCTCCCACAGCGTGTATAGCGGCGCGGACTTCACCAAAGGCGTGGACATCAGCTGGTACAAGAACCATATTCAGTCGAACTCGGTGTTCGCATGGAACTACCAGGACAATTTCTTTGCCGGTTACGACCACGGCAAAGAGGCCGGCACGATGAGCGTGGCGGACCACAACGTGGTTCCCGGCAAGAAATTCTGGACCTGGGGCAACGGCCCCAGCGGGCGCGCCTGGGATAAAATTCTGACCGACAACGACGGCCCGTATATCGAGCTGATGGTGGGGGGCTACTCGGATAACCAGCCGGATTATAGCTGGCTCCAACCTTATGAGACGCGGTCGTTCTCGATGAACTGGTATCCCTTCCGCGATATCGGCGGAGTGAAGAAGGCCAACCTGGATGCCGCGGTCAATCTGGAGGTGGCGAATGGCACGGCGAAAGTCGGCTTCTACGCCACGTCCGCGCACGACGCCGCTCAGGTGTTGCTGAAAGCCGGAGACCGGGTGCTATTGAGCGAGACCATCGCCATCAATCCGGGCAAACCGTACGTGAAGCAGGTCCCGGTGCCCGAAGGCATCGACCCCCATGACCTGGTGGCTTCCATTTCGGACGGCGGCAAGGAACTCGTCTCCTACCAACCGGTCCGGCTCAAGCCGTTGCCGACGCCCAAGGTGGTGACCTCGCCGGCCGCGCCCAAGGACATCAAGAGCAATGAGGAGCTGTACCTGACGGGGCTGCGCGCAGAGCAATTCCATGATCCCAGCGTGAATCCGATTCCGTACTGGGAAGAGGCCCTGCGGCGCGACCCGGGCGACACCCGCGTGAACACCGCGATGGGCATCGCCTGTTTCCGGAAGGCGCGGTACGAGGAAGCCGAGAAGTACCTGCGGACCGCCCTGGCTCGCCTCACCGACCGGTACACCGATCCCAAAGACGGAGAGGCGATCTACTATTTAGGCGCCGTTCTAAAAGCGGAAGGAAAGACAGACGAAGCCTATACCTATCTCTATAAAGCCACGTGGAGTCAGGCGTGGAAAGCGGCGGGCTATTATTCCCTGGCCGAGATTGCGGTCTCGCGCGGGGACATGGCCGCGGCGCTCGATTTCGTCGACCGCTCGATCGATTCCAATGCTTTGAACATCCGGGCTCAGAACCTGAAGGCTGCGGTGCTGCGCCACCTCGACCGGCCGAAGGAAGCTCTCGAAGTGGTGGCGGCCGCCTCTCACCGGGCCGATCCGCTGGACGTTCGCTCCATGGCCGAGGTGTGGCTGGCTTCGAGAGGCGCGGCGGCTGCCAAGACTCTGGCCTCCACGATGTACACGCACCCCGCGACCGCGCAGGAAACTGCCGCCGAGTATCTTGACGCGGGCCTCTGGCAGGACGGTACGGATGTGCTGCTCCAGATGACCAAGGCCGCGCCGGACAAATCGAAAATCCACCCCATGGCCTACTACTACCTGGCCTACTTCGCCGAAAAACTGGGCCAGCCGCAACGGGCCTCGGAGTATTACCAGTTGGCCAAGGCGATGCCCGCGGATTACGTCTTCCCGTTCCAGAACGAGGAAATCGACGTGCTGCGGCAGGCGGTGCGCACGAATCCGCACGATGCGCGCGCACCCTATTACCTGGGCAACCTCCTATACGATTGGCAGCCCGGGGAAGCCGCCAAAATGTGGGAAGCCTCGGAAGCCATTGACCCCTCCTTCGCGATCGTTCACCGGAACCTGGCGACCGCCTACATGCATCAGAAATCCGGCGCCGATCTGAATAAGGCTATAGCGGAGCTGGAAAAGGCCGTTTCGCTCAACCCCAAGTACCCGCTGCATTTCACCGAGCTCGATGAGCTCTATGAACAGGCGGGGACGCCGCTCGAAAAGCGCATGAAGCTGTTCGAGCAGAACGCGGCGGTGGTCGCGCGCCGGGACGATGCCGAAAATCGGGCCATCGCATTGAAGGTGGCTTTGGGTAACTACGACGAAGCCATCGGGATGATGACGGGCCGGCCGTTCGCCGTGGCGGAAGGCGCCAACCTGAACGTGGCGGAGCACTGGACGGATGCCCACATCCTGCGCAGCCAGACGAACATTAAGGCCAAGCGGTACCAGGAAGCTTTGGCCGATCTGAAAGCGGCGGTCGATGTCCCGTCCAATCTGCCACTGGGATTCGGTGCCGGCGCGCGGAACGCGGAAGTTTCATACTGGACAGGAGTGGCTTACGAAGGACTCGGCGATCACCAGAAAGCGCTCGAGGCCTGGAATAAAGCCGTCGCACCGCGCGAAACCTCAGCAGGCCGCCGTCGCGGCCGCGCAATCACTGGCAGTGCCCAGTCGTACTACACGGCCCTGGCTCTACAAAAGCTCGGCCGGAACGACCAGGCCAAGGCTGCGTTCGAAAACCTGGTGGAGACTGGAAAGAACGATCTTGCGCGGCCGGCACAGGCCGGCAGGCAAGGCCGTGCACTGTCCTCACGGGCGCAATCCGCTAACGCACATTACCTGACCGGACTCGGATACCTCGGCCTCGACGAGCAGGCGCAGGCGAAAGCGGAACTGAGCCAGGCGGTAGAGATCAGTCCAGATCTGGTGGGGGCCAGAAGCGTCCTCGCATCGCTGAACTAGATTGCCGTGGGCAGCGCCTTCCGGCACACGCCGGAAGGCCGGCTCCACGGAGCCGCTATACGCGGACCAGTTTGCGGCCTTGCTCCCAGAGTTGGGCGGCATCCTCTACCACGCGCCGGCCTTCTTCGTAGATCGTCTTCATGCGCTCCATGATGTCTTTGGTCGCATCCGCGAGATCGCCGGAGCGATCGGCCATCCGCTTGGTGACGTCGCGTGCCGTATCCCACCCGGATGCCGGCTTCCGGCGTGACAGCGCAATTCCGATTCCGATCGCAGTTCCCGCCGCGATTCCGATCCAGATCAGCTGGTTGCTTCCATTGCCCATATTTGATGCCATGGGTTCCTCCCATCCCAGTGTACTGGCGGGTTTGGCGGAAATGCCTGTGCGGAGGGGCGTGCTGGTGCGACTCCGCACAGCGTTACTCGGGCAACCGTGAGCACGATCACGAGAGGATTCGGATATAAACTTCCCGATTCTCTTCCGACCGCCCTATTGACACCGCCTGTGTCCCATGTACAATCCAAAGTGGCACTAATTTAACAACGGAAGTGGCGAATAATGTTCAAAGGCAGGAAGTCCCCTCAATCCTCTCCGTCGGAAGGCGGGGGTTTCAACAGTAGCGACGTCGCCCGCATCTGCGGAGTCAGCCTTCGACAATTGCAGTGGTGGGACGAGCGCAATGTCGTTTCCCCGAAACAGGACGGCCACAAGCGCATTTACATGGCCGAAGAGGTGGTAGAGATCTCGGTGATCGCCGAGCTCCGGCGCAAGGGGTTTTCGCTGCAGAAGATCCGTCGCGTTCTCCGCTTCCTGCAAAAAGATATGGGAAAACGCCTGAGCGAAGCGCTGGAGGCTTCTTCCGACATTCACCTGCTGACCGACGGTAAGACGATTTATCTCGAGGACGCTCCCAACCGGATCATCGACCTGTTGAAGAATGCCCGCCAGCCGATGTTCCTGGTGTGCGTGACCGATCAGGTAAAAAGGCTGAGCGCGGCGGCCGAACGCAAGCCCGCACGTTCCGAAACGCGCACTGCCTCGCGCAGGGCGAAGGCGGTCTGAACGATTCCTAGCGCGGTTGCGCCGCCCTATACAGGTAAACCATCAAGATAAACAGGGTGAGCACCCCTGCGCCGACATACGACCAGGGGCTGTTCTGATCCATCGTACGAATCCCACGGTCGAACCCGTCCGACAGTGTTTCCCTGAGATTGGGGGAGATTATCAGAAATCCTCCTCCTAATCCGAGACATCCGAGAGCGCGCAGCATGTTGATAACCGGAGTTTAGTGGTCGAAACTCAATGATCGGTTCAGGCTATTCCGGAAGGAAGTTAGCAATGTACCATATCTGTACTGATAGTACTACTATTGCAGAAAGGAACGGGCCACTTCCGGTACGGGCCGGTGGAGTCCATCGACCTGATAATTGAGATCCCTCATCGCGGCATCCGAAATCCGGCCGGAAAGCTCCATCAGGGCTGATTTCAACCGCGGATTTCGCTGGAGGGCTTCCTGACGGACCACTACCGCGCATTGATAGGGCGGAAAGTAATGGCGGTCGTCCCGGAGAATCGTCACGGGAAGGACCGAAGCCAGCCCATCCGTCGAATTGGCGGCAATCATATCCACTTTGCCGGAAATCAGGGCCTGGTACAGAAGTCCGAGGTCCATGGAGATGGGTGCGCCCTCGAGGCGAAGGCCGTAAGTCCTGAGGAGGCCGTCGAGTCCGTCGGGACGCTGCTCGAACTCGTAGCCGGCGCCCAGCCGCCAGGTCCGCGCGCGGGAGGCTTCGGACAAGGTCGAAAGACCCGCGGCGGAAGCCGTCCGGCGGGTGACAATCATCGCGAACGTATCGTTGAAACCAAGGGGCGGGAGCCACTCCAGGCCCCACCGGCGCAGATATTCCCCGCGCACCTGGTCGAATGCGGCGGCGGGTCCGGCGACCGGCGCCTGCTTGAGAACCGCGGTGAGCGCCGTACCGGTGTATTCGGGATACAGGTCGATATCGCCGCGCACCAGCGCTTCCTGCGCCAGCAGCGTACCTCCCAGATCGAGCTTGCGCTCCACCGGGACGCCCAGCCGCCGCTCGATCTGCTGTGCCAGGATTTCGCCCAGCAGCACCTGTTCCGTAAAGTTCTTTGAGCCCACCACGATACGTGCCGGCCTCCCGCAGGCGGCCAGCAGCAACGCGATCAGGCCCGAGACAGCCTTCGCTCGATCCATTCCAACCCTTCGTCCGCCAACAGGGCCATCACCGCCGCCGGCACGGCCCCGGCCATGATGGTGCGGGTATCGGCCATCGAGATCCCGCGAAAGATGAAGACCCCCAGGCCGCCTCCGCCAATGGCTGCCGCGATGGTGGCGGTCCCGATCGTGGCCACCGCGGCAATTCGCAGGCCAGCCACGATAGAGGGCACCGCCAGCGGAAGTTCCACTTGCCAGAGCACCTGGTTTCGGGTCATCCCCATGGCCGCCGCAGATTCCCGAACCGCCTGGTCCACCCCCAGGATTCCGGTGAGGGTGTTGCGGAGGATGGGAAGCAGGGCGTAGAGACACAGCGCCACCACGGCGGTGCGCTTGCCGATTCCGCCGATGAACGGAAGCGGCAGCAGAAACCCGAACAGGGCCAAGCTGGGAACGGTCTGCGCGATATTGGCGAAGCTCATCACCCAGCGGCGGCTGGCCGGCCGCCGGGTGAGCAGCACCGCCGCCGGCAGTCCGGCAGACGCGGCGATCGCGAGCGCCAGCAGAACCAGTTCCAGGTGCTCCAGAGAGAGCGCCAGAATTTCAGAAGAGAGTGTGCCGTTCACCAGGCCTCCAGGGTTCTTCGAGGGCGGCCAGAAAGGCCCGCGCCTCCTCGGTATCCGCATCCAGAAAAGCGGCCGGTTCCGCCAGCACATCCAGGACTCCGTCCTTGAGCAGCGCGATGCGGGTACCGACCATGAGCGCTTCGCGCACGTCGTGGGTTACGAACAGGGAAGCGGTGCGGACGGAGTTCCGCAACTCGAGAAACTGGCGCTGTAGTTCGAACCGGGTGATCGGGTCAAGCGCGGCGAAGGGTTCGTCAAGCAGCAGCAGGGGCGGCTCCGCGGCCAGCGCGCGGGCGATGCCGACGCGCTGTTTCTGGCCGCCCGAGAGCTCTCGGGGCAGCCTGGCGCGGAATTCGCGCGGCTCCAGGCCGACCGCGTCGAGCAGTTCCTCGACGCGGCCGGCGATCCGCGCCGCCGGCCACTTTTCCAGGCGCGGCACGAGGCCTACGTTTTGCTCCACGGTCCAGTGCGGGAAGAGACCCGAATCCTGGATGACATAGCCCATGCGCCTCCGCAGCCGGATGGGGTCCCATTCGGCGGCGCTGCGCCCCTCGAACCGGATCTCGCCCCGGTCGCGCCGGACCAGGCCGTTTACGGCGCGCAGCAGTGAGGTCTTTCCCGATCCGCTCCGCCCCAGCAGCGCCACCGATTCGCCGGCGCCGACCGTGAGGCTGATGTCTTCCAGCACCGTCCGGCCATCGACCGTCCAGCCCACGCCGCGAATTTCCAGAACCGGGCTGACAGGCACTCTCCTACTATATAAGAGGTGGTCGAATCCACCCAGGCGTTGGAACCGCCGCACGAAAATCCCGAAATTCGAGTATCATAGCAATAAGGAAGGGAGCATCGAACCGGGGCGTGGCTCCGTATTGCGCAGATTCATGACGCTGATCGAGATGTCCCTCACGATTCCGCCAACTACCCCCCTTGAATTCAAAAAGTCGTTGCCGGGAAGCTTCCCCGCGCGGTAAGAACATGAAAACCAGAACCACCCTTTTTGCCATCCTGATCGTCGTACTTGCGGTGCTCTTCGCGCCGGTATACGGTCCCGTCATCCGGGCGCGAGCGGCAACTCCACCCACCGGGGACGATCTCGACAAGGACATCCGCACCGTCGCCAACGTTTACGCGCTGGTGGAGAAAAACTACGCAGACCCGGTTTCCTCCGAGAAGGCGTTCTACGCGGGCGCCATACCCGGCATGCTGCACACGCTGGACCCGCACTCGAACTTCGTGGACCCGGCGGAGTACCGCGAAATGCAGCGACGCCAGCACGCGCAGTACTATGGCGTCGGTATGCAAATCTCCATGGACGGGCCGAAGGTCGTGGTGATGGAGCCGTTCATCAATTCCCCGGCGTGGAAGGCCGGCATGCGCCGCGGCGATGCGATTGTCGCGATTGACGGCAAGGACACCACCAAGATGGAGTCTCCCGGCGTCGCCGACCTGCTGCGCGGGCCCAAGGGCACGCCAGTGAAGGTGAGCGTGATGCGGGATGGAGCCACCGAGCCGTTCACGGCAACCATAATCCGCGGCGAAATCGAAACCAGCGTGGTGGATGCTTTCTTCGTAAAGCCGAATATCGCGTACCTGCGCGTGGAGAGCTTTGAAGCGCAAAACGTCGCCAAGGACACTGAGGCCATTCTGAGCCAGATGGGCGAGCAGAACGTGAATGGCCTGATTCTCGACCTGAGGGGCAACCTGGGCGGACTGGTGACCGAAGCCGTGGCGCTGGCCGGCCGTTTTCTGCATAACGGCCAGACGGTGGTCTCCCATCGCGGCCGGGCGGAGAGCGAGCAGATCTTCCGCGCCCACGCCAGCGCGCTGGCGCAGAAATACCCGATGGTCGTGCTGGTGGACGGGCAGTCGGCATCAGCGTCGGAAATCGTGACCGGCGCTCTGCAGGATCATGACCGTGCCTGGATTCTCGGCCAAACCACCTTCGGCAAGGGCCTGGTGCAGGCGCAGTTTCCGCTTTCCGAGGGCGCCGCGCTGCTGCTGACCATCGCCCATTACTACACTCCCAGCGGCCGGCTGATCCAGCGCGATTATTCCCACCAGTCGTTCTACTCCTACTACGCCCACATCGACAACAGCACCAACGACACCAAGGACGTGCATCCGACTGATTCCGGCCGCAAGGTCTACGGGGGCGGCGGCATCACGCCGGACGAGAAATACCCGAGCCCGAAGTACAGCATCTTCCAGCGGCGCCTGGGTGTTTACCCGAACAGCGCCAATATGTTCTACCGTTTTGCGAACACCTACTTCGGCACCAAGAAGCCGGAACTCCCCAAAGGATGGCAGCCGGACGATGCCACTCTCGACAGGTTCAAGTCGTTCCTGACGGCGCAGAAAATGCCGTTCACCGACGCCGAATTCAACACCAACCGTGAGTGGGTTAAGCAGGGAATCCGGTGGGAGTTCTATTTCCGCGCTTTCGACAAGAACACCGCCAACCGGGCTTCGTGGGAAGACGACCCGGAGATTGCCAAGGCGATCGAGAGCATGCCGAAGGCGCAAAGCCTGCTCAACCAGGCGCAAAAGATCTACGCCATGCGGCAGTAGCCAAACAGGCTGAATCGAATTTCCCCAGTTTGCGATACTGAGTCCGGTAGCCCAGCGTACCAGTACCCGCCTGCTCCTAGGGACAATTCCTGGGAAACGGCGGGTTTTGTCAGCTCTTTCACGGTATACTGTCAGCCAGTGTACTCGGAGGGACAAACAGATGGCTGCTGGTTCCAGTTATCCCCAGCTGCAAAAGAGCGAAAAGCTGCTCCTGGCGCTTCTCGAATCCGCCGCTCAGGCGATTATCGCCACAGATCGTACCGGTAAGATTGTACTGGCCAACGACCGCACGGAAGCGATGTTCGGATTCACCCGCCAGGAACTACTCGGCTCCGCGATCGAAATGCTGCTGCCGGCGTCGAAGCGGGAAGCTCACGTTCCCCGGCGCGACGAATACTTCCACCATCCGCGGACCCGCCCCATGGGCACCGGCATGGAACTCGCCGGCCAGCGGAAGGACGGAAGCGAGTTTCCGGTCGAGGTAAGTCTCAGCTCGGTGGAAGTCGAAGGTGCGCTATACGGAATTGCGTTCGTCAGCGATATCAGCCAGAGGAAGACTCTCGAAGAGCAGCTCATGCACGCGCAGAAGATGGAGGCGGTGGGCCGGCTGGCCGGCGGAGTGGCGCACGACTTCAACAACATGCTCACTGTGATCACCGGCTACAACCGGATGATCCTCGATGAATTGTCTACCGTGGACCCCCTGCGCGGGTATGCCGAAGAGATCCTCAAAGCCGCCGATCGCGCCGGCGCGCTCACCAACCAACTGCTCGCATTCAGCCGGCGCCAGATCATGAAGCCGAGGATCATCAGCGTCAACTCCGTAATCGAGCAGACCGAGAAGATGCTCCGGCGGCTGATCGGCGAAGATATCCAGCTTTCCATCAGCCTGAGCGCGGAGACCGGCAATATCAAGTCCGACCCGAACCACATCGCACAGGCGATCGTGAACCTTGCGGTAAACGCGCGGGATGCCATGCCCACCGGGGGCCGGCTGACCATCGAAACCGGAAACTGCCACATCGACGAGACCTACGTCCGGACGCACATGGGCGTGAAGCCGGGCGAGTTCGTGATGATTGCCGTAAGCGATACAGGGATGGGAATGGATTCCGCCACGCGCCAGCGAATTTTCGAACCGTTCTTCACCACCAAGGAGCGCGGCAAGGGAACGGGGCTCGGGCTCGCCACGGTGTACGGAATGGTGAAGCAGAGTGGCGGGGACATTTGGGTGTACAGCGAACCCGGGACCGGCACCACCTTCAAACTCTACTTTCCTAGGGTACGGGAGGCGGTGTCGGACGTGGCCGCCCCCTCATCAGACAAATCCAAAACGGCAGCCGCCGAAACCATTCTGCTGGTGGAAGACGAAAAGGCCGTCCGCGACCTCACCTGCCGTATCCTGCAGAAGCTCGGCTACCACGCATTAGTGGCCGGGTCGGGAGACGCGGCGATTCAGATCAGCCGCGCGTACGAGGGCGAGATTGCGCTGCTGCTGACCGACGTCGTGATGCCGAATATGAGCGGGCGGCAGGTGGCCGACGCTCTGTTGGCGATGCGGCCCGGCATCAAGGTGCTGTTCCTCTCCGGTTACACGGAAAATACCGTCGTGCACCACGGAGTGCTCGATTCGGCCGTCGATTTTCTGCCGAAGCCGTTCAGCCGCGAAGTGCTGGGGCAGAAGATTCGCGAAATCCTGACCCGCGATTAGCAGTCAGCGCCCTCCGACGGGCCGCGGTGCGGATGATCTCAAGACCGCGGCGCCCTGGCTACAATGAACTGTGCGCGGAATCCTCTTCGACATGGATGGCGTGGTCTACAACTCCGACGAGCCGATTGCCGGTGCCGCGGAGGCGGTCCGATGGGTGCGAAGACAGGGCCTGCCCCATCTGTTCGTCACCAACACCACGTCGCGCGCGCGCTCCGTCCTGGTCGAAAAGCTCCGGCGCTTCGCCATACCCGCCGCGGAGTCCGAAATCCTCACACCCGCGGTCGCGGCGGCGGACTGGCTGCGCTCGACGGACGCCGGCGGCATCGCCCTTTTCCTTCGCCCCTCGACCCGCAGCGAATTCGCGAGGCTTGCCTGCCTCGGAGATGACGCCGAGCGCGGCGCCTCTTATGTGGTCGTCGGAGATCTCGGCGATCTTTGGGATTTTCGCACGCTCAACCGCGCCTTCCGCCTGCTGCACCACAATTCGGAAGCGGAGCTGATCGCGCTCGGCATGACGCGCTATTGGCTGGCGTCGGACGGCGTCTCGCTCGACGTCGCGCCATTCGTCGCCGCGCTCGAGCACGCCACCGGGCGGAAAGCCCGGGTCTTCGGAAAACCGGCGGCCGCATTTTTCGAGGCAGCCGGAACGAAGCTGGGCCTCCCCGCCGGAGATCTTCTGATGATCGGCGACGATATCGAGGCCGATATCGGCGGCGCGCAGGCAGCGGGGCTGAAAGGCGCTCTCGTCAGGACCGGCAAGTTCCGGCCCTCCGACCTGGAAGGCTGCATCCGGCCCTACGCGGTCCTCGAATCCTTGGCACAGCTTCCCGCCTGGTGGGACCGCTTGAACCCGTGATGTATCCGTGATACGGGTAGCACCATCGAGGATTACCATGCAACGACGTGACCTGCTTAAATCCGCGGCCGCGGGCGCCGGCCTGACCATTCTGAGAAGCGGCATGCTCCGCGGGCAGACCGCCCCCAGCAACCAGCTCAATGTCGCCCTGATCGGCGTGTGGGGCCGCGGGACCGCGCACTACAACGTGCTGCGCAACGAGAACGTCGTAGCCCTCTGCGACGTTAACGACCGGCGCACCAAGGAGGCGCTCGCCATCTTTCCCAAGGCCAAGACTTACTGGGACTGGCGGCGCCTGCTCGATCAGAAAGACGTCGAGGCCGTAATCATCTGCACCGCCGATCACCACCACGCCTTTATCGCCAACTGGGCGCTGAACCGCGACATGCACGTGTATTGCGAGAAGCCGCTGGGCATCACCGTGGAGGAGGCGCGCACGGTCCGCGCCAATTACCTCGGACGGCGGGCCAAAGTGGCCACGCAGCACGGCACGCAGCGGCACGCCTATCCGAATTTCGAACGGCTGCGCGAGCTGATCCTCGATGGCGCGGTCGGCGAACTGAAGACCATCCACGGCTGGGATAGCCGGCAGTTGCCCCGCCCCGGCTATCCGGCGGGCGAGGGCATGCCGCCCTCGTTCCTGCATTACGAGCAGTGGATCGGTCCGTCGCCGTATCATCCCTACAGCCCGCAATACTTCGGCGGGACGAGCGGCATGAACTGCCTGTTCTGGAACATGTACCGCGATTTCGGAGTCGGCCAGATGGGCGATATGGGGGCCCACACGATGGACCTGTTGTGGAACTCGATCGACGCCGGCTCGCCCACGGCCATCGAGATCGATCGGGAAGTCAGCGATCCGTACGACCCGAATATCACTCCGGTAAAGCTGAAGGCGACGTTCGACCATCCCGCCAACGGCTGGCGAGGCCCCGTGCAGGTGGTTTGGTACCAGGGCGGTTTGAAGCCGGAATCGCCGCGCATGTACGTGGATGTCGCGCGCATCGGAAACGGGGCGATTTTCGAAGGCACCAAAGGCTCCATCGTTGCCGACTTCACCAGCCGGATGATTCTCCCCAACAACGACGATGGGGACATGACTTACTATAAGCGCCGCTCACCGGACGCGCTGCTGCCGCTGATCGAAGGCACTGGCCAGATCACGCAGGCTCCCCCGCGCGCCAGAAGCGGTCGCGGCGGCCAGGGCGCGCGTGGCGGCGCGCCCGCCGGCCGCACTCTTCCCGCCGGTTTTTCGGCCATGCCGAGCGCCGAACCCGGTCCCAATGGATTCCCCACGGTGCAGATGCTGGAGGGCGGCATCCCGGCGGCGCTCGGCCTTCCGAATACGACCGTCGAAGAAGTTCTTCAGGCCGAAAAGAGCGGCCATGCGCCGGGCCCCGGAACCGATGTATTCCAGAGGGAATGGATCGACGCCTGCAAAGGCAAAAGCAACAGCGTCAGGCACGGCACCAGCACCAAAACGCATTGCGATTTCGATTACAGCGGAACCATGATCGAGCAGATGCTGCTCGGCCTGGTCGCACACCGCGCCGGGAAGCGCCTGGAGTACGACCCCGCCGCGGGCCGCGTCACGAATTCGTCCGAAGCCAACGACTGGCTGAAGAGGCCCTACCGAAGCGGCTGGACTCTGAACGGATAACGATTCGTCAATCCTCGGACCGAACCGGCGGCCGCCGCGCAACCCCATCCGCGCCGGCGGCGGCAACACGCTCGTGCGAACAGCCTTTGATTTGCCGGCGGCACGAAGGGCAACCGGTTAAGATAACGCATATGGCGACGAGCACGGTGGACAAGAAACTGGAGATGGAGGCCGCTTACAAGGATTTCATCAGTCGATATCCGAACTGCGTCACAACCGCCGCGCTCGACGAATTGCGCGCGGCCGAGTATCGCCGGCTCGACGAGCAAGACCAGGTCTACCTCGATTACACAGGCGGTTCTCTCTATTCGGAGGCACAACTCCAGCAGCACCTGGCTATGCTCCGCAGCGGCGTCTTTGGCAATCCGCACTCGACTAACCCCACCTCAACGGCGATGACCGGGCACATCGAACGTACCCGGCGGTTTGTGCTGGACTATTTCAATGCCGGCGCGGGCGACTACCTGCTGGTCTTCACGGCCAACGCCAGTGGCGCACTCAAACTGATTGGCGAGTCATTTCCGTTTGCGCCCGGCAGCCACCTGCTGGCCACCTTCGACAACCACAATTCAGTCAACGGCATCCGCGAATTTGCGAAGGCCAAAGGCGCCACGGTTGCCTATGCGCCGCTGACGGCACCCGGACTGCGCCTCGACCTGGATCGCCTGGAAGTACTGCTGGACGAAGCCGCGCCGGACCACGCCAACCTGTTCGCGTATCCGGCACAGTCGAATTTTTCGGGGGTCAAGCACCCTCTTGATCTGGTACGGCGGGCACAGAAGAAAGGTTGGCGTGTGCTGCTCGACGCGGCGGCCTACGTACCCACTAACCGGCTCGATCTCAAGGCAGTCCAACCGGACTTCGTAACCGTTTCCTTCTACAAGATGTTCGGATACCCGACAGGGGTCGGAGGGCTGTTCATCAGGAGAGACGCCTTTGCGAAGCTCGAACGGCCGTGGTTCGCGGGTGGCACGGTCAACTTCGCATCGGTTCAGGGACAGGGGCACAGGCTCGCTCCAACCGAAGCCGCTTTCGAGGACGGGACGTTGAACTACCTCTCGATCCCTGCCGTCGAAATCGGGCTGCGTCACCTCCAGGCGATCGGGATGGAAGTGATCGCGGAACGGGTCCGCTGCCTGACAGGATGGATGCTCGAAGAGTTGCTGGCGCTGCGCCACACGAACGGCCGGCCCATGGTCCGCATCTACGGACCCACGACAACGGAGGCGCGCGGCGGAACCGTGACGCTGAACCTTTACGACCCCGAAGGGCACCTCCTGGATTACCGGCGCGTGGAGGAACTGGCCGGCCAGGAGGGGATCTCTCTCCGGACGGGTTGCTTCTGTAATCCAGGGGCAGGAGAGATCTCGGAGGGATTGACCGAGGAAGACATGCGGGCCGCGCTCAAGATGGGACCCGCCATCAATCTGCTCAGCTTCGGGCGGCTCATGCAGGATCGGGGTCACAAGAGCGCCGGCGCTATTCGCGTCTCGACCGGGCTGGTGAGCAATTTTGGCGACGTATGGCGATTCCTGGGCTTCGTCGCCAGCCTGCGCGATCAGACGCGGCTTGCGGTCGGGAGCGTAAGCTTCGACATCGAATCCTGCCGCATCATTCGCGACGGAAGCTAGCCTGGCCCGGCCGCCGGTCGACCCCACACGCACTCGCCGGGTGTTAAGGTGGCACGCATCATGAAGCTGAATCCGTCCTCGCGGAGGCGTTTTCTGCTGGGCATCGCAGCCGTCGCGGCACCGTCCGTCGCCGCGCGCGCGCAGACCGGCGGCCACTCCAGCATCCATGACGTGCGGCTGTACGGCGCTGCCGGTGATGGCGTCCGCGTGGACACCAGGGCAATTCAGGCGGCGGTCGATCGCTGCGCATTTTCCGGCGGCGGCACAGTGCTCTTCCCCTCCGGCGTCTACCTGAGCGGAACTATCGTCCTGAGGGCCAACGTGGTGATGCAAATCGGAGCCGGCGCCGTGTTGCGTGGGAGCCTGAACCTGGCGGACTATCCCGCTCACGTTCAGGCCCTGCGCTCGTACACCGATACGTACACCGACAAGAGCCTGGTCTACGCCGAGAATGCGGAAAACATCTCGATCGTCGGGCGGGGTGCGATCGATGGCCAAGGCGGCGCCTTCAAAGGTCCGTACAAAGTCCGGCCGTATCTGATGCGATTCGTTAACTGCGGTAACGTCAGAGTCCAGGATGTGACGCTCCGCGACTCCCCCATGTGGGTGCAGCATTACCTGGCGTGCGAGCGCGTGGCGATTGACGGCATCGCCGTCCACAGCCGCGTCAATGCCAACAACGACGGCATCGATATCGACAGCTGCCGCGGCGTGCGTATTTCCAACTGCGACATCTCGTCGGGCGACGATGCCATTGTGCTCAAGGCAACCACGGACAGGCCGTGCCGTGACGTGGTCATCGCGAACTGCGTGCTGAGTTCGGCCTGCAATGCGCTCAAGCTGGGGACGGAATCGAACGGTGGTTTCGAGAACATCGCGATCTCCAATTGCACCGTCTCCGAAACCCGGCTAGCCGGCCTGGCGATCGAGATGGTGGATGGCGGCGTGCTCGACCGCGTCGTCGTGTCCGGCCTCGTCATGAAAGGCGTAGGCGCACCGATCTTCATCCGCCTCGGAGACCGCGCGCGGCCGTTCATAGAAGGGGGCTCGCGGCCACCCGTGGGCAGGCTGCGCAACGTCTCGATCAGCGGCGTGCAGGCCGATGGCGCCGGACCCACCGGGTGCGCCATCGCCGGGCTCGCCGGCCACGAGATCGAAAACGTGACGCTCGACAACATCCGCCTCTCCTTCGCCGGCGGCGGTACGGCGCTCGACGCACTACGCGAGGTACCCGAAAGGGCCGACGCCTATCCCGAATTCAGTATGTTTGGCAGACTGCCCGCGTACGGATTCTATTGCCGGCACGTCAAGAACCTCCGCCTGCGCAATATCCAGACCGGCTGCACCGGACCGGATGAGCGCCCGGCGCTGGCCGCCGGAGACATCGAGACCGCAGAACTGGCGGACTGCACGCTGGATTATGCGGCGCAAGCGGAATCGGCAGTCCGGCTCACCGACGCGCGGGATGTGTTCGTGCACGGTTGCCGCACCACCGGGCCGATCGGCGTATGGATGCGCGTCAAGGGCGCCGGCAGCCGCCACATCCGGCTGACGGGCAACGATCTGGCCGGCGCGCGTAGAGCTGTGGAAGCTTCAGCCGCCGTGCCGCCGGACGCAGTCGCGGTGGACCCTATCTGACGATCTGTAAACGGGCGCGGCGCGCCGTGGTCCTGTCACGGCCGCTTCATTTTGAAGCCGGTCGTCGCCTCGGTGTAATCCGCGGTATAGCCGGCGCGTTGAACCGGATGCGTGGCAATCAGGTCGAAAAGCCCGTCCCTCAAGTATCCGCGGTCGACGTGCACGCCAACGACTTGCCCGATTGTGACGTACTGATCGAGCTCCGCGCCGTTAAGTCCGTGCAATTGGATGATCTCTACCAGCCGGCATTCGAGAGCGGCGGGCGATTCCGCGACACGGGGCGGAGCCACGACCCGGCTTGGGGCCGGCACCAGGCCCGCGAACTCGAATTCGTTGGCTCCGTGCGGCAGGGAGGCCGATGTCCGGTTCATCTTCTCCGCCAGTGGGCGCGTCACGAGGTTGCAGACGAACTCACCGGTCGCCTTGATATTGGACACCGTGTCTTTCCATCCCGACGAACTGAACATGACCATTGGCGGGTGATCGCAAACCGCGTTGAAGAAGCTGTACGGTGCCAGATTGACGCGGCCCCCGGCATCCTGCGTCGAGATCCAGCCGATGGGCCGCGGTGCGACGATCGCCTTGAACGGATCGTGCGGCAGGCCGTGACCTTTCGACGGCTCGTAGAAAAGAAAGTCCACCACTAAGCCATCATAATGCGCGGCCGTAAGGCAGCGTTGATGCCGATTCCGAAGCCTGCGCTATCATGAGCGGTACGGCGGACCATCCGAGTTCGCGCGCGCGAAACGGAGGACCGGTCCGGCACACGGTCTTATGAAAGACAAGAACAAGGGTCTGACCCGGCGCGCACTGATCCAGAGCGCCGTTGTGGCCGCGCCGGCCTGGCAGGCCGTCCGCGCCGCGGAGCAGGATGCGCTGTTCCAAACGTTTCAGCAACCGCCCGCCACCGCACGGCCGTTCGTCCGCTGGTGGTGGAACGGTGACAAGCTGGCGGAGAAGGAAATCCTTCGCGAACTGGATCTCCTGCACACCGCCGGCATCGGCGGCGTCGAAGTCAATCCTATCCGCTTTCCAAATCCCGACGATCCGCTGGGTATTCCCGAGATCGAATGGCTGAGCAAGCCTTGGATCGGGATGCTGCAAACTGCGGCTCGAGGCGCGCGCGAGCGCGGCATGATCATTGACAGCATCGTCGGCTCCGGATGGCCTTTCGGCGGGCAGTTCCTAGCGCGCGAAGAACAGACCCACATTCTGGCCCTTGGCACGCGGAGTCTTACCGGTTCCGGCACAGTGCGGATTACCGAAGCCGAACTCTTGGCCGAGGCGGAGCTCACGCTTCACTCCAAGTGGAAGTCCGTCGACAAGAGCATCCGGTATCTGCGGCTGGCGCCGCGGCGAATGGACCAATTCGCCCCCGGGGCCGACGTCACCGCGCAACTTACCGGTGGCGCCCTCACGCTCGATGTTCCGGCGGGAGACCACATCCTCTACATCCTCGTGCAGCAGCGCGGATTTCAGGCTGTGATCAACGGCGCGCCGGGCGCGGACGGCCCGGTGCTCAATCACTTTGACCGCGCGGCCGTGGAGCACTACCTGGCCCGGATGTCGGACGCGATCGAGCTGGTGATGGGGCCGCTCGGCAGATCGTTCCGCGCGATGTTCTGCGACAGCCTGGAACTCGAAGGCGCGAACTGGTGTTCCGATATGCTTCCGGTGTTCGAGGCGCGCCGCGGCTATTCGCTGCTGCCCTATCTGCCATTCGTGCTGTTCAAGACGGGCGAGATGGGCAACCCGACGGCGAACCAGAATCAGGCTGAGCTGGGCGATGCGGCGCGCGATATCGTCGAGCGGGTCCGCTACGACTTCCTCACGCTGCAGATCGAGCTGTTCTCCGAGCGGTTCACCCGGACGTACCGGCAATGGTGCGCGCGGCACGGCGTGAAGGCGCGGGTGCAGGCCTATGGTCCTGCATATCATCCGCTCGAAAGCAACATGGAAGTGGATATTCCCGAATGCGAAACCTGGATGAATTCGCAGATGGGCACGCGGGAACATCGGGCCCCCACCGGCATCAACAAATTCGTCTCCTCGGCGGCGCGCTTCTCCGGCAAACGGCTGGTGAGTTGCGAAGAGCTCACGAACACATCCATGGTTTTCAACGCCACTCTCGCCAGCATCAAGAACTGCGCCGACCAGAGCAATCTCTCCGGCGTCACGCACTCCGTCTTTCATGGGTTCAATTACAGTCCGGCCGAAGCGCCGTTTCCCGGCTGGGTCCGCTACGGCACGTTCTTCAATGAACGCAACCCCTGGTGGCCCTTCGTCCGGCGCTTTACCGATTACAAAGCACGGCTCTCGGCTGTTCTCCAGAACTGCGATCCGCGGACCGAGGTTGCCATCCTGCACCCGTTCGCCGATCTGTGGATGACGCACGGCATGCAGCGGGAGCCGTTCCCCGTGCTTCATATGCCGCCCTACCAGTATCAACTCTGGGAGGCGATCCATCAGAACGGCAGCGGGTGCGACTATGTCGACGAGAGACTGCTCGGCGAATCGGAGTGCGTCGCGGGGCGCCTGTCGGTGCGCGGGCGGACCTACGGCGCGCTGATCGTCATGGAGGCGAGCGCCGTGCACCCCGAGACGGCGCGAGCGATGGAGCGTTTCGCGTCCGGGGGCGGCCGCATCGTCTTCATTCGCCATGCGCCCTCTCGCTCGCCGCGTTTCCAGAACCGGCAGGCCAACGATGCGGAAGTGCGGGCGGTATCGGAGCGCATCCTGCGGGAGCATGGCGAGCGCTGCGCGGTGGTCGAACCGCCCGGCGACGATATTCTGGCATGGTACGGCCGCATCCAGCGGCAGTTCGGAATCCAGCCCTACCTACGCATCGCGCGTCCCGATATGAACCTCAGCCAGATTGCGCTGCGGTCCGGCGAGCGCGAAATCTTCCTTTTCGCCAATTCCGATCCGGCGCGTGAGATCGAGAGCGATATCGAGTTCTCTACCGGCGACAAAACGCCGTGGCAGTGGGACCCGGAGACAGGCGAGCGCGCGCCGTATTTTTTCAATGGCGCCAGGCATCGCCTCAGCGTGCGCATCGAACCATGCGGCTCACTGCTGCTCGTGTTCGAGCCGGGCATGGACCAGCCGGCGAAGCGGGCGCCGAAACCAACGGAAGCGGGAGCCGTTCCCCTGAACGGTCCATGGCAACTGGAACTGCGCAACGTGGACGGAACTCGCAGCCAGCGCACGCTGGATGCGCTGACCGATTTCAAAGACGATGAAACGTTGCGGTCCTTTGCCGGCACGGCCGTCTACCGGGTTACTTTTCAGGAATCAAGAGCGGGCGCGCACTCGTTTCTCGATCTCGGGCCGGTTAACGGAGTTTCGAGCGTGACCCTCAATAACAGGAGCCTAGGGTTGAAGTGGTACGGCTGTCACCGGTACGCGACCGGCGAGGCATTGGTCGCCGGGGAGAATCGCCTGGAAGTGCAGATAACGACAGTGCTCGGAAATCACATGAAGGCGCTTACCGGCAACCCGGTCGCGCAAACCTGGACGAGACACCAGCCCTTGTACCCGGCGGGCCTCCCCGGTCCGGTGCGGCTCCTGGCCTCGATCTGATCGACTTGTTTCTCAGAGGCTCACCGCATTGTTTGCGACATATTCGTCCACTTTCGTGCGGGCGGCTGGACGATCGTCAATATAGTAGAACCTCTCCGCATACTGCAAATTGTGCGGTTTCGCAAAATCGCGGTAGTCGTCGAGCAGGAAGTGGCGGATATACTCGCGATCGGCGGTGCGGCCGTCGTCGCCCAGCAGCGGCAGCCGCTTCCCTTGCGCGGCCAGGCTGGCGCGCAGTTCCGATCCCAGGTTCCCTCCACCTTGGGACCGGCAGGCGGCGATGGCATCGATCTTCTTTTCGATGTACGGACCGATGTCCACCACCCGGTTGAACGGCGCCTCCGCGCCGGTCGCGAAATAGTAGCGCGTCTCGATAGGCCGGGCCGCGAAACCAGCCTCCACGTGTTCCCAGTTTTCGGTCGGTACGGCGCACAGCCTCGCGGCTTCCGCCGCAACGCGACCCGTGATCATCTGATCCGGGCTCTGCCCAGGTCCGCCGTCAGGGTGAAACGAGATTACGGTGTCGGCCTTTAACATTCGATAAATCAGGATCAGTCGTCCGCGAAGATCGGCCTTCGAAATTTCCTCCATGCGGTCGTTGCGGTAGTATAGCTCGAAAACATCCTTGAGGCCGATCGCTTCGGCCATCTTCGCATGCTCCTGTTCGTTGCTCAGGATGTTTCGCGCATTCGTGCCGCCGCCGGCGTGCTCATCGTTCGTGGTCCGCACAATGTAACCGGTATAGCCTTCGTCGATCAGCTTGGCGCAAAGGCCCGCGCCGAAATAGGGCACGTCGCTCAGGTGGGCGTGCACGGCCACAAAGACTTTGCCCTTGTGCGGCCGGCCCGGAACGGGTTTCTCAATCGTGACGTGGGTGGCTGTGGTTTGACTCAAGGTCGTGGGCTCCTTTCTCGCAGTCCGGCCAGATGCTACAAGGCAGTAGCGTGTTCCTTGGCATACTTCATGATTTCGTTCTGATAGTTGGGCTCCGGACCGATATAGCGGAAGGCTTCCGCGTACTCCAGCCCGCCAAACATCGCGCCCAGACGCCGCCAGTCCTCCATCAGGAAATGCTTCACGTAGCCGAAGTCGGCTGTCTCATCGGTGCCTCCGAGCCACGCGAGTTTCTTTCCCTGACTCGCCAGTTGTTCGCGGAGTTGCGCACCGTAGTTACGCGCCGGGCCCTTCCCGCGATTGGCGACATTCGCTCGCACCTTGGCGTCGATATAGGAGCCGATGTCCACGATCCGGTTCGTCAAATGGTGCCCTTGCGGCGCGCGGGAAAAATAATACTTCTCGTGAATGCTGGCAGGTTTGAGCCCGGCTTTATAGTGCTCCGGATAATCTTTCGGACCACCCGACATCCAACATGCCCCTTCGACCGCCTTCCCGGCGACGATGTGATCCGGATTCTCGTCGTATTGATTGTAGGGATCCATGGCGACGATGGCGTTCACCTGGAGCAACCGGAACAGGAAGATCAACCGCGCCCGGAGTTCGACTATCGCGCAGTCGTCCATGCGGTGATTGCGGTAGTAGAACGAGTAGACTTTCTTGCAGCCCATCGCTTTTGCAGCGCCCTGAATGTCCATTTCGTTCTGCACTACGCCGTGGCCGAGGGTTGTTCCCGAAGCCTCGTCGTTGGAGATGCGGATCAGGTATCCGGTATAGCCTTCGTCAATCAGCTTCGAGACGGTACCACCGGCGCCAAGCGTGATATCGTCGGAATGCGCCTGGACCGCAGCCAGCACCTTCCCCTGGTGCGGCCTGCCGGGACGGTTCCGCTCGATTACCAGATCGTTAGCGAAAGTGTAATAATCGGTCGCACCGAAGGGGTTGTACGCAGACCGCGGAAACGCATAAGCGGTCGGCGTGAAACGCGAAGGTAGATCCGAGCGGGGGGTTCCGGGATCCTGGGCCTCGAGAGATGGCTGAAGCAGGTAACCCGTCGCCATCCCGCCAGCCATTGATCGGCTGAGGAATTTTCGTCTATCCATCAACGCCTCCAATTTGAAACGTTCAGCATATCGCCATCTCGTGTCCGCGGCGATTCTGCAATACTACAGAGTGAACTTTTCGCTCTAGTGTATATCTATCCTTATGCGAAAACATGCAATCAGCCGGAGAGATCTCCTCAAAGGCAGCGTCGCGGGATCCCTTGGCGCGGCGGGACTTTCGCTCTGGACCCGCCAGGCGCAGGCTGCCGCTGAGGGCGTTGGTCCGCTGAAAATCACCAAAATCGAGGCGGTGCGCTTCCGGTCGGACCTGCACCTGGTTCCCGGCATCGAGCCGAACTGGACCTGGGTCCGCTTGCACACCGACAAGGGCATCGTCGGCCTTGGCGAATCCTACCCCGGCTATGAGGCGCATCGCGGCGCTCTCAAGGAATTGGCCCCCTTGATCCTTGGACGAGATGCGACCCAGATCGAGCGACTCTGGCAGGACGTGTTCTATCACATCTCGTATCAGCCTTGGGGCGGGGCCGACACGCGCATGCTCACGGCGGTCAACATTGCGCAGTGGGACATTCTCGGCAAGGCCACCGGACTCCCCGTGTACAAATTGATCGGCGGCAAGGCCCAGGAAAAACTGATGGTCTATAACACCATGAACGGGTGGCCCGTCAACGGCATGAGGGAGCATACCGCGCCCGAGCGCCTGACCGAGTTCCTACTCGCCCGCGGTATCAAAGGCATAAAGATATATCCCTACGATCGGGGGCCCGTCAACGCGTACGCAAAGCACGGCGGAACGTTTATAACGCAGGCGGATTTGCGCCGGTCTCTGGACCCGATCGAACGTATCCGTAAGACCGCGGGCGACGAGATGGAAATTGCGCTCGATCTGAGCAGTAAATGGAACCTGCCCTGTTCTCTTCAGATCGCGCACTCACTCGAGCCGTACGGCATCATGTGGATCGAAGATGCCATGCTGCCCGACGATCTGGTGGCATACGCCACGCTCGTGAAAGAGACATCTATCCCGATCTGCAACAGTGAGCGGCTCGCGACTCGATTCCGGTTCCGCGAGATGTTCGAACTGCGAGCGGTCGACGTGGTGATGTACGACGTTACCTGGTGCGGCGGGATTTCCGAAGCCAAAAAGATTTCCGACATGGCCGACACATACAAGCTCCCCACTGCGCCGCATACGGGGGGCGGGCCGATCCTGTGGTATGCCTCCATTCACACGGCAACGTCTCTCACCAATTTCTACATCCTGGAGAGCGTGTATCACCTTTATAACGATCTCTACCCGCACTTCCTCAAGAATGTCCCGGCTCCCGTGAACGGCTATGTCACACCGCCCGAACTGCCGGGTCTGGGGCTCGAAGTGCGGGAGGAACCGTTCCGTAACGGCGATGCCGTGGTCGAGACGATCGCGGAACTGTAGGGAGCGGCCGGGAGTAAGGTCCCGGGTTGCGCTCAGGCCGGCGCGAAGAGTAAGTCATGTTGCACGAGTTGCTTTTGCGTGTCGCACAAGAGATTGATCAGGCGCCACCGGTTGGTCGCGAATTCGACCAGCCGATGCCGTTGGTCGAGCGGCTTGCACCCGGTCTGCAAGCTGCCGTGGCCGCCGGTCAATTGGACGCGCCGGAGATCGAAGGCTCATTGGCCTCGTACCGCTCGGTACGACCCGAGAGCTTCAACTACTGCGACGCGGCGTCGGATTTGCTGCGAGCGGCCGCCGGAAAGACCGGGGACACTCCGCTGGCGACTCGAGCGGCTGAAGAACATTGCCGTGTCCTGCTGGCGGCTGCCGAAAGCCTGTTCGATGCGGCGGCGGGGGACTGCCAACATGAATTCGCCACTCGTTCTCTGAAGATCGGCGTGAGGGCTAAACGGATCCTGGATTCATTCACCGGCCTCCAAATTGACCCAAGCCTGAAACTCGGGGCCGAGTTGGCAACCGGCCGGGTGTATGCCTATCCCGGCAGCCGGTTCCTTTACCTGACAATTCCCGCTTACCTGAGGGCCGCCCACATCATGAAACAGCAGGGGTGGCAGGACCAGTATCGGCGAATCATGGCCAAACTCGTCTCCATGGCGAACTACATCGTGCAAACCACGGCCGGCGGGTCGGAGTATTCGTTGATGTCGGTCGACGAGGCAGCCCGGGCGGCGGAAGAGGCGGCCGACGTTCCGCTGATGGAGCGAGTCGCCATAGCCCGAGTCAGGGCCTATCGAACGGCGAACCTGTTCGATGACGCGGAGCGTTTCGCCCGGGAGGCGCTCGCCGCCCGCGCCATCGGCGATTCCTCGCGCGACCAGTTGCGGTTCGAGTTGGCGTTATGTCTTGGAGGCAGGCAGGGCTCGTCGCAGACCGGTCGCCAAAACCGGGCTGAGATCGCGGAAGCGGCCGATATCCTGGAGAACCTGCTGGCATCTCACACTCCGGCAACGGCGACGCCTGAGGACCGGCGTGTCGCTCTGCTGAATTTGGCTACGCTGCACGCCGTTCTGGGTGACCGGGAACGGGCCGCGCGCGAGTATGCCGAGTGCCATCGATTGTTCGCGGAGAGTCGCGATCCGGCTAATGAAGTCCTTCTGCTGATCCAATGGGGCCGCTGCCTGATTGAATCCGGCAATGCCGAAGAGGGGCGCCGGAGAGTGCTCCAGGCCGAGGCGATCCTGGAGCAGATCGAGCCCGCGTCGTTCGGCACACATTTTCAGCAGTACGCGGGGCTGGCGTACTGCTGGCACGAACTCGGCGATCTCGAACACGCTTCCCAGATCGCGGCGGCCGCCCAGGATCTCTACGAACAGGAAATTGACCGGCTGGTGGACCCCGCCTTGTGGAAGGGCATCTATACAGGGTTTCATCGCTTGGATTCGTACATCGTCGAGGCCGCCATCAAACGGGCCAGGAGCAGGCCGTGTGCGGAATCCCTGCTGAGAATGGAGGGTTCGAAGGCACGGACGATCACGCGGCTCCGTGCGCTGGTAAACCGGAACCAGCACGTCACGGAAAGAGCGGAACGCGTGAAGCTTCTGCAGGAGCGAATCGACGGTGTACTCGCGTGGACGGCGGAACAGCCCGCCAGGGCCATGGTGTCGCTATTCATGGGCTACCGCGGTCTGGGCGTCGCCGTGGTGCGCAACGGTGAGCTCTCGCAGGCATGGCTCGATGATTTCGACGAGATGGCTTTTATCAAACAGATATTCGATCCGATTCCCCAGTTGATCTCGCGCGGGTTCGCGGGAGACGACACGGCATTTTCGGCAGCGTCGGCGCTGGCGGATTCGGCCCTGGCACAAATCGGTGAAGCCGTCTGGCGGTGCATGCCCGGCCTCACAGGAGGCGGGAGCGAGCTACTGCTCGTACCTCACCGGCTCATGCGGGCCTTCCCTGTCATGCATGTCCGTTTGCCTGGCGGAAAGCGTCTCAGCGAACTATTCCACTCAGTAAGCGTATTGCCTTCCATGTATCTGCCTGGAGTGGACACCGGCAGTTCCGGCCAGACTGCGATCACCGGTGTTGCCGACTCACACAGCGATCTGTTGATGGCCAGGTTTGAAGCGCTCAGGGCCTGCCGCGGGGGCTCGTGCGCAACGGGCGAGTCGGCGACCACGCAGCAACTGGAACATGCCCTGAACGAATCCGGAACGGTAATCATCGCCTGTCACGGCACATTCGACAAAGTGAATCCCTTTCATAGCGTCCTTCTCGGCTACGACGGCGGCCTCAGTGTTTGGGACCTCTTCGTGCGCCAGGACACCGCAAGGGCCGGGTTGATTTATCTGAGCGCGTGCGAATCGGGCATGGACGATGTTTCTCTTTCGGATGATCCGGTCGGTTTCGCCGGCCTGTTTTCCTATACGGGGGCGAGAGCAGTGGTGGCGCCGCTATGGCAGGTGGACGACTTTACCGCCCTGCTATTCTCCGATGCATTCTTCCGGGAGATCTCCAATGGGACTGGTCCCAGCCGAAGCACATTGCTGGCATCCGGCGAACTGCGCCGTCTGTCGGTAACGGAGACTCTGCATAAACTAAGCGGATTTCGCGCGGAACTGGCGGAAATGGTCGCGCAAGGGAAGATCGCCCGCGCGGAGTCGGAGCACGTCGAGGGGCGATTCCGCAGCCTTGAAGCCTGGCTCGAAACGCTGCAGTCGGAACAGAGACCTTTCAATCGGCTTCTGGATTGGGGAGCCTACCAATGTCACTCGAATCCTTTCACGAACACGGAGGAAATTCATGCCCGATGAGAACACAGTCCTGATCTTTGACGCCATGCCGGCGACCCCGGGAGGCGATGCGCGGCCGATGCAGGCCCGCGGCGTCGCGGAAAAGCTCCAAAGCGCCGTAGAAGTCGGGGTAGAACAGCTCGAACAGAATTTCGGGGCCTTTCTGGCGAACCTCGGACGGATTCTGGGCAAGGCGGAATCCATGGCCGGAACATATCAGGTCGATCGCGTGGAAATCGAGGCCCTGGTATCGGCCGACGGCAAAGTCGGCTTGGCCGGAAGTTCGGTCGGACTCTCGGGCAAGTCCAGCGTAAAGCTCGTGCTTGTCCGCGGAGGAAATGGCGGCAAAGGGTGAACCGGGGCCGCGGTCCCGCCTCCGGTTCGGCGGCACACCGCCTGCACGGTCCCATCGCACAACACGTCATTTGTCCAGATGCGATCCTGTTTGATCGACTTCCGTCGGGCTCTGCGCAGCCTTCTAGAAGCCCCCGCGCTTGCAGTCGTGGCAATCGGGTCTCTCGCTCTGGGAATAGGCGCGAATGTGACTGTCTTCAGCGTGGTTCGCGAGATGATTTTCGACGATCTGAGCGCTCAGAGCCCGGATCGCCTGGCGCGGGTGGAGGGCATCGGAGTATCGTGTACGTTCGGAGCCGCCGGTAGAGCTGCCAGTCCGGCGCGGTGCGGTTGTGCTTTTTCCCCACAAAATCGCTGAAAAACGCTTCGGAATCGCCGATAAGGCAAACAGTGACACTGACGTCCGTTGCCGCCGTCTGTGACCAGCACTCGTTGCGGACCCAGGCTGATGCCGAACTTGCGCGCCGCGCCCCCGCCGGGATGTTGGTCTTCGGATGCATGGTCCCGCTGTTGCTCCTCTCGACCGACTTCTTTCTGACTCACCGCGCGGCGGAGCTGCTTGCTCTGATCGTGACCTACGGCGGTATTGCGACCCGCAGTTGGCTGATCTGGTTCGGCGGGAATCTGTTTCGTTCCCGCCGGATGCTGTGGTTGAAGGCTACCTCTGCAGTGGTGTTGATCCCTATTGCGATGTGGGACTTGTTCTACTGCATCATCGCAATCCGTCAGGGACCAGAAACCTGGGATGCCCTGCTCCTGCTTCTTTGCATGGTTTGCACTTGTTTCGGCGCGCTCTACTCGTTCACACCGAAGCTGTCGCTTCTGTGGGCATATGAGTACACTCTGCTGGCGGGACCGGTGCTGGTGAATCTCTGTATCAGGAGCCCGCACCACTTGATGATCGTGGCTGCCATCAGCTCTCTATTGCTGTTCATGACGATCCAGGGGAAGGTGTTGTTCGCCCAATACTGGAATGGGCTGAGCACGCAGGAATCGCTGAGGAAGGCGAAACTGGAAGCGGAATCCGCCAGCGAAGCGAAGAGCGCGTTCCTCGCGAACATGAGCCATGAGATCCGTACTCCGCTGAACGGCGTGCTGGGCATGATTGCGGTGGTTCTCGAATCTGAATTGGCGGAGGATCAGCGCCAGCAGCTGGAACTGGCACGGCATTCGGGGCTGCTCTTGCAGGGTGTACTGAACGACGTGCTCGATATCTCGAAGATCGACGCTGGGAAGGCGGTCCTGGAGGCTTGCGATTTTGATCTGAAAGAGGCCCTGGAAAATGTTGTCGATCTGATGACACCGCAAGCCGTGCAAAAGGGTCTCGAACTCAACCTCGGCTACCCGAATGAAGTCCCGCGTTGGTTGCGGGGCGATGTTGGCAAGATCCGCCAGATTGCGCTCAATTTCGTCGGCAATGCGCTGAAGTTTACGGAGAACGGGAGCGTAACGGTGACCGTCAACGCCGTTCGCGCGTCCACAGGGCAAGTGAATGTACGAATCGCGGTCCGCGACACCGGGATCGGGATCACCGCCGAGCAACAGGCCCGGTTGTTCGAGAAGTTCAGCCAGGCGGATAGCTCCACCACCCGAAGGTACGGCGGAACCGGGCTGGGTCTCGCCATCTGCAAGCGGTTGGCGGAGATCATGGGCGGCGATGTCGGGGCGATCAGCTCGGCTGGCATGGGTTCTACGTTCTGGACCACTCTGCCGCTGGTGCCTGTAGTTTCCCCCGAATCCGCCGCGCCTGCAGAGATGCGCGACGCACGTCCTACCGCGAAGTGGCGCGGAAGAATTCTGTTAGCGGAGGACAACCTGATCAATCAGAAGATCGTCACCCGTCTGTTAGAGGGGCGCGGGTTTACGGTCGATGCGGTCGCGACTGGACGGGATGCACTCCGGATGGTTTTGAGAGAACGTTACGCGATCGTGCTCATGGATTGCCAGATGCCGGAAATGGACGGTTACCAGGCCACGGGCGAAATCCGCGCTCTGGAGGGGGTACAAGCATTGCCCCGAACGCCCATTGTGGCCATAACAGCTAATGCCATGGCGGGCGATCGCGAGCTGTGTTTACACGCCGGCATGGATGATTATGTCAGCAAGCCTTTGGCCGTGGCTGAGTTGGATCGGGTACTGTCACGTTGGATGCCGGAGCAGCGCACAGACGACGCTCATCTGTGCGCAGGCGGGGAAATGATTGAGCACTAAGCCCTCTGGGGCCGCCCGCCGGTGCTGATGGCCGGCGACTCTATTTGCCTCCCCGGGGTGACTGGATGAGGCGATACTCGATCTTCCGCACGGCGCCCTCCGTGTTGTAAGAGGCAAAGCCGAGCGGCGCCGAAAGCTTCATCTCGCCGAAGCGCAGGCCGATCGACCGGCCCTCGATGTTCACGTCGATGACCCGTTGATCGTCGATCCACGCCTGGATGCGCTGGAGCGTCACCTGCAGCCGGAAGCGGTACCAGCGGGCGCGTTCGAAATTGAAGTACGTCCGGGTTTCGTTTTCGGATGCGTCCCAGTTGTCGATGCTGGAGAGACCGACGATGTCGCCGCCCCAGCCTCCGGCGACCCAGGTGCAGAACGAATCGCCCACCGGGAAAGTCAGGCTGGCGAAAAAGTCGCCTCCCCGCAGCCGCTCCGCTTCGAAAGTGATCTCGTAACCGGCTTTCGGGAAGTCGCCGGAGTACGTGGCCCCGGTCATCGGCGCTCCCGCCCCGAGCACCAGGGTTCCATTTTCTACGCTGATCTTGCCGTGGTACGTGAACGGCGCTTCGTGCCATCCCTGGAGCGATTTGCCGTCGAAGAGCGGCCGCCATTCGCCGGCCTTCGGCTGCGCATGGGCGGAGAAGCAGGCGACCGCCGCCAGGCATATCGGAATCAGACGCATTTGGCTATGGAATATACCACGTTGCACCTGCTTCCCGGATACGCGTACAATGCGGAATCCTGCCATGGCCACGCGATTGCCCATCCTTCTCCTCTTTGCCCTGCCGCTCGTCGCGCAACAGGGGCCCTACGGCCGTCTCAGCCGCGACATCTTCGAGCAGCTCATCAACATCAACACTACCGACTCATCGGGCGACAATACCCGTGCCGCACAGGCAATGGCCGAGCGGTTCCGCCAGGCCGGGTATCCCGAAGCCGATGTGCGCTTGTTCGTTCCCGTGCCGCGCAAGGGCAACCTGGTGGTGAAGCTGCACGGAACGGGATCCGCCAAACCCGTCCTGTTCATCGGCCATCTGGACGTGGTGGAAGCGCGCCGCTCCGACTGGTCCTTCGACCCGTTTCAGTTCCGCGAGCAGGACGGCTACTTCTTCGGCCGCGGCACCCAGGATATGAAGGGCGCCGACACCGAGATGGTTACGGCCTTCCTCCGCATGAAACAGGAAGGTTTCCGCCCGTCGCGCGACCTGATTCTATCCCTCACTTCGGACGAAGAAGGCGGCCCCGCCAACGGCGTCGACTGGCTGGTGCGCAACCACCACGATCTCATCGACGCCGCATACTGCATCAATGCGGATTCGGGCGGCGGACACATCAAGAACGGCAGGCGCGCGTTCATGGGCGTGCAGGCGGCCGAGAAAGTTTTCCTCAGCTTCACGCTGGAAGTAACCAACCCCGGCGGCCATAGCTCCCTGCCGCGCAAGGACAACGCCATCTATCACCTTGCCCAGGGCCTCACGCGCCTGGCGGCATTCGATTTTCCCGTGCAGCTGTTCGACGTGACACGCGCGTACTTCGAACGCATGTCCACGATTTATAGCGGGCAACTGGCGGCCGACATGAAGGCCGCATCCGGTGACCCCACCGACGCCGCGGCGGTCGCGCGCCTCTCGGCCGACCCCTACTACAATGCGCTGCTCCGCACCACCTGCGTCGCCACGATGCTCTCGGGCGGACACGCCGAGAATGCGCTGCCGCAGACCGCCAAGGCCGTGGTGAACTGCCGGCTGCTGCCCGTGGACAACGCCGCCAACGTGGAGCGAACCCTCACCCGCGTGCTCGCGGACTCCCAGATTCATCTTTCGGTGCTCACTCCGGCGAAGCCCAGCCCTTTCGCGCCGATGAATCCCCAGGTGCTCGGAGCCGTGACCAGAGCGACGGAATCGCTGTGGCCGGGAATCCGCGTCATCCCGGTCATGGAAACCGGCGCCACCGATTCGCTCTACCTGCGCAACTCCGGCATGCCGTGCTACGGGGTGGATGGCCTCTTCGTGGATGAAGACGACGTCCGCGCGCACGGCAGGGACGAACGCCTCCCCGTGAAGTCGTTTTACGAGGGAGTCGAATTCATGTACCGCTTCGCGAGCGGTCTGGCAAAATAGCCGGATACGGCACGATATAGCCGTTGCAAATATAGCCTGGGTGGATATAATGGTGTCATGTCTCGCCGCTCACCGGAGCCGGAGTCGCTGCTTCCGCTTCCGCCCGCGACCTTTCATATTCTATTGGCGCTTGCCGGTGAGGACCGTCATGGCTATGCCATGATTCAGGACATCGCGGAACGCACCGGCGGCAAGCTCAAGCTGAGCGCGGGCACGCTCTACCGCTCCCTCCAGCGGATGCTGGAGCAAGGGCTGATCGTGGAAACGCGCGAGCGCCCTGCACCCGAACTGGACGACGAACGCCGCCGTTACTACCGGCTCACGCCGTTCGGCAGTTCCGTGGCGCGCGCTGAAGCGCGCCGCCTTTCCCAGCTCCTGCACATGGCACGCAGCCGGGGGCTCTCTCCGGAGAAGGCATAATGCGGCTCTATCGCGCGCTGCTCCACCTGTATCCGGCTTCTTTCCGCAATGAGTACGGAGGGGAGATGGCTTCCGTCTTCGCGCAACAACTGCGGGGGTGCGGCGCGTTCGAGGCGATCGGGTTGTGGATCGCCGCTCTGCTCGAAATTGCGCCGAATGCCGCCGCGGTCCATTGGGACATTCTGAAGCAGGACCTCCGGTACTCCGCCCGTGCGCTCGCCCGCACGCCGGGGTTCGCGCTCGCTGCCATCGTGGTGGTGGCGTTGGGAATCGGGGCCAACACCGCGGCGTTCTCGATCGCCGATCACGTTCTGCTGCGGCCCCTGCCGTTTCGCGAGCCGGACCGCCTGGTGAACCTCTGGGAGCGCGTTCCGCACTATTCGCGGATGGAGCTGTCGCCGCCCAACTATCGCGACTGGCAGCGCATGAGCACGTCGTTCCTCTCCATGGGCGCGCACCACCCGCTCTCAGCCAATCTGCTCGGCCGCGGCGCGCCGGAGCGGGTGGAGGGCGCCGCCGTGACCTCCGGTGTGCTGCCCACCCTCGGGGTGCAGCCGCTGCTGGGCCGCGTTTTTTCCGATGAAGACGACCGTGCGGGCGCTCCGGGAACGCTGCTGTTGAGCTACCGGCTGTGGCAGTCCGCATTCGGCGGAGACCCGGGCATACTCGGCTGCATAGCGGTCCTCGACAATGAAGCCTATACCGTCATCGGCGTGATGCCGCCCGATTTTCTCTTCCCCAGCCGGGAAGCGGAGTTGTGGACCCCCGCGCGCTTCCGCGAGGACGATTACGCCGACCGCAACAACAACTGGCTGGGCACGGTGGCACGGCTCAAGCCGCGAATCTCGATGGCCACCGCGCAGGCGGAACTCTCGGCGATTGCCGCGCAACTGGAGCGCGAGTATCCAAAGGAAAACCGGCACACGGGCGCGGCCGTGGTATCTCTACGCGATGACGTGTCCGAGCAGTCTCGTATGCTGCTGGCCGTGCTGTGCGGCGCCGCCCTGTGCGTCCTGCTGATCGCCTGCGCCAACCTGGCCAACCTGCTGCTTGCCCGCGCCCTATCGCGCCGGCAGGAACTCGCGGTGCGCACCGCGATCGGCGCCGGCCGCGAGCGCATCGTGCGACAACTGTTCACGGAATGCCTGGTGCTGGCGTCGGCCGGAGGTTTGCTGGGCGTTTTGCTGGCGGCCGGCGGCGTCCCGCTGTTCGCCAGGCTCGTGCCCAACGCGCTGCCGATTGCGGAGATTCCCTCCCTCGATCTGCGCGTGCTCACCTTCGCCGCGCTGATCACCGCGTTCACCGCGGCGGCTTTCGGAATCGCACCCGCCTGGAGAGTTTCGAGCAGCGGCCTGCGGGAAGCTCCGCGCGCGGGCGGAGGGCGGAAAGCGCGCCTGCGTTCCGCGCTGGTCGTGGCCGAGGTGGCCATCTCTCTGGTGCTGCTGATCTGTTCCGGCTTGCTGGCCCGGGCGCTCTGGCGTATCCGTTCCCTCGATCCCGGTTTCCGCACGGAAGGCGTGCTGACGCTGCGCACCGAACTCCCCATGCCGAAGTACGCGCGCACCGCCGCCCGCCAGGTCTTCTACGACCGGGTGCTTTCGAACGTCCGGGCGCTGCCAGGGGTCCGCCGCGCCGCCTTCATCAGTTTTCTGCCGATGGTGATGCGGGGCGGCATCTGGCCGGTAACGGTGAACGGACACGCGGAAGAGCCATCGCAACCCTACACCGCCAGCATGCGGTTCGCGACCCCCGGCTTCTTCGCCGCCATGGGCATCCCAATTCATGCAGGCCGCGACGTGAGCGAGACCGATACCATCGATGCCCCCTACGTGGCGGTCGTAAGCGCCTCCTTTGCGCGCCGCTACTGGCCGGACTCGAGCGCGATCGGGCGCCATTTCACCATGGCGTTTCACGACCGGATGGTGGCCGGTGTAGTCGGCGATATCCGGGTGCGCGGCATGGAACGCAGTAGCGAGCCGCAGGTCTACCTGCCATACAAACAGGTGGAGGATGGGTCTTTCCCGTTCTACTCGCCCGAAAGCCTGGTCGTGCTCTCGTCGAACAGCTCCGTGCTGCCCGCGATCCGCCGCATCATCCACACTGCCGACCCGGAGCAGTCGATCTCCGATGTGCGCACCATGGCTGAGATAGTGGCTGCCGACAGCGCGGCACGCTCGGTGCAGGTGGATGCCATCGCCTGCTTTGCGGCGATAGCGTTCCTGTTGACGGCCATCGGCATTCACGGCCTGCTGGCGTTCGCCGTTTCCCAGCGGCGGGTCGAGTTTGGAGTGCGCATGGCACTGGGCGCGCAGCGGAGCGACATTCTGGGTGTGGTCCTCCGGCAGGGGGCGGTGCTGACGGCAGCCGGCGTGGTCCCAGGGATCGCGCTGGCCTACGCCTCCGGCCGGGCTATGGAAGCGCTGCTGGCCGGGGTACGGCCCGGCGACACCCTCACGTTCGCCACGTGCGGTGCGCTGGTGCTGCTGATGTCGCTGGCGGGGAGCCTGCTGCCCGCCGTGCGCGCCATCCGGATCGACCCGATCCAGGCCATCCGCGCGGAATAGCGGACGCTTGCACCGCGCGGTGCGATGCCTTACGCTCGAAGCGGCTGCCATGCGCTTCAATCGCAGAGAGTTCCTGGCTGCCGGCGCCGCGCTCGCGGGCCGCGCAGCCGAGCCGCCTATCCGCATTGCCGGCCGCGAGGTGGAGATTCAGATCTCGCAGGTCGGCCGGAACACGGTTCGCCTCACCGCCATCCCCTTAAAGGATGACCGTGGCACACCCATACCGGAGGATGGCTCGCTCGTCCGAACATCGTGGCGCGCACCCGTTGCCAGGCTCCGGACCGCCCGCGCACATTCCGTCGAGCGCGGCACTTTGCGTGTCGAGTTCGCGCCTGACCCGCTCTCGTTCACGATCCGCGGCGAGACCCTGGAGCGGCTGCGCGTCGACCCCGCCACCGGCGCCGTTTTGTTCCCGACGGGCGGCTCTCCGCTGCTCGGGCTGGGTGAAGGCGGCCCGCAGTTCGACCGGCGCGGGTCGCGGGACAGCATGCGCAGCGGGCAGGGCGGCTTCGAGCTTCGGACGCACGGCGCACGCGTCCCGATCCCCTGGCTCATCGGCACCGAGGGCTGGGCCCTGTTCGTTCACCAGCCGTTCGGCGCCTTCGACTTCACCGGTGAAGAGAGCCGTTTCGAGCCGCCCACACCGGCCGCGGCGCTGCCCCTCGACCTGTTCTTCGTCTCATCGCGCGACCCAGCCGTCATCATGTCCGAGTACGCGCGGCTCACCGGCTATGCCGAGCTGCCGGCGCTGTGGACCTTCGGCTACCAGCAGTCGCACCGGACGCTTTCAAGCCGCGCCGGGATTCTCGAAGAGGCCCGCACGTTCCGGGAGAAGAAACTGCCCTGCGACACCATGATTTATCTCGGCACCGGGTTCTGCCCGTCCGGATGGAACACCGGCAACGGCGAGTGGTCGTTCAACACCAAGGTCTTTCCCGACCCCAAAGAGATGTTCGCCGAGCTCCACAGTGAGAACTTCAAGGTGGTGCTGCACACGGTGATTCGCGCGCGCTCGATGCGCGGCACGGTGCGCGATCAATGCGACCCGAACCGGCCCGCCGAGGAGCAGCCGAGTTGCTACTGGAAGTTGCATGAACCGGTCTTCGAGCAGGGCGTGGACGGCTGGTGGCCGGATGAAGGCGACCCGCTGGACATCGCCTCGCGCCTCGTCCGCAACCGCATGTACTGGGAAGCGCCGCAGCTCGATCGGCCGAATGAGCGACCCTTCGCCCTGCACCGCAACGGTTATGCCGGAATGCAGCGCTACGCGTCGTTCCTCTGGTCGGGCGATGTTTATTCCACCTGGGAGACGCTGAAGGTCCACGTTCCGATCGCGATCAACACGGCCCTAACGGGCATTCCGTATTGGGGAACCGACATCGGGGGCTTCGTCCCGACCAGGGAACTGACGGCCGAGCTCTACGTGCGGTGGTTCCAGTTCGCCGCCTTCAATACCCTGTTTCGCGCGCACGGGCGCAACTGGAAGCTGCGGCTTCCCTGGGGATGGAACGCCGGCGATCCCGGCCCGAACGAGATCGGCAACCAGAATGGCGCCGCCCTGCCGGATGCGTCGCAGTTGCATAACGCTTCGGTGGAGCCGATCTGCCGGAAGTACCTCGATTTGCGTTACCGCCTGCTGCCGTATCTCTACAGCGCCGTGCGCGAATGCACCCGGACGGGGATGCCGGTGATCCGCGCGATGTGGCTGCACTATCCGCGAGACCCTCTGGCGGTGGCGCGCGGCGATCAGTATCTGTTTGGCCCGGATGTGATGGTCGCTCCGGTGGTGGAACCGGGCGCGGCCGAGCGGTCCCTCTATCTGCCGGCCGGCTCGTGGTACGACTTCTGGACGGGCGAGCGCCACGAAGGCGCCCGCGAGATCGTCCGCAAAGTGGATCTCGAGACGATCCCGATCTATATCCGCGCAGGCGCCGTTCTGCCGCTCGGGCCGGTCAAGCAGTTCACCGGCGAGAAAGTGGATGAGCCGCTCGAACTGCGCATCTACCCGGGCGCTCCCGGATCTATGCTGCTGTACGAGGATGACGGCGAATCGTTCCACTACCGCCGCGGCGAGTGGATGGGAATTGAGGCCGGCTGGAACGATGAGCAGCGCCTGTTGACCTTGCGCCTGTCGCCCGGCTCGCGGATGCTGCCGCCCTTCGAGCGGCGGATCACCGTCAGGGCGGGCGATTCCGTACGTCCGGTGCTGTTCACGGGCCGTCTGCTTGAGGTACGCTGCTAGGGTTATGTCTCAATTCGACCCGATCCTTGCCGAACTGGAACAGGAAGCGGCCACGACGCGCCGGGTCCTCGAACGCGTCCCGTCCGACCAGTTGCAGTGGCGCCCTCACGAGAAGTCCATGACGCTGGGACAACTCGCCATGCACATCGCGAACCTCCCGGGCGGTATTGCCGCCATGCTCGCGAACGATTCATTCCAGATCAATCCGGGGAACCTGGCGAATCCACCGGTTCCGGCTCCGAAGCCCGAGATCCTGGCGGCCTTCGAGAAGGGCCTGGATCAGGCCAGGAGCCTGATCGGCGGTCTGACCGAACAATCGGCGGCAGGCACCTTTCGCCTCTTTGTGGGAACGGTCGAGATTCTCGCCCTTCCGAGGGTGGCGGCGATCCGCGCCCTCATGCTCAACCACTCGTACCACCACCGCGGACAGCTCTCGGTCTATCTCCGGCTGCTGAACGTGCCGGTGCCCGCGATTTACGGCGTCAGCGCGGACGAGAACCCATTCCAGAGCGCCGCCGGGACGGCCTAGAAATTCAGCTTCAATCCGAATTGGATATCGCGCGGATTGTTCGCCTGCGAGGTCACCTGGCCGAAGCTCAGCGAGGAAACGCTGGTGCTCGGCCCGCCGAATTGCACTTGGTTGAACACGTTGTAGAACTCCGACCGGAATTGCACGGTGACGGCCCGCTCCCGGATGTGTAAGCCAAAGTTCTTCGAAAGCACCGCGTCGGTGTTGCGCTGCGGCGCCGTGCGCACGTCCGGCAGCACCGGACCGACGTTGCCGAAAGTGTAAGACGGAGCGACGGAGAAGACGCTGGTGTTGAACCACTCGGCAATCGTCGGATTGTCGAGGTGGGCGCTGGTTCCGTTGTTGACCGATGGACGGCTGATGCCGATCGGCTGTCCGCTCTGTATGGCGAGGATGCCGCTCAGGTCCCAATCGCCGATAATCGCGTTCACGAACCGGTTCATGCTTTTGGCGTAATCGCGATCCTTGCCGAACGGAAGGTTGTAGACGCCGCTCAATCGGAACTGGTTCGGCGTATCGAATCCCGAAAGGCCCTTCTCCAGGCTGCGATTGTAGACGTCGAGCGGCGTCCGCACGTCATCGATCGCCTTGGACCTGGTGTATGCGGCCAGGAAGGTCATTTTTGACGACAGGCGCTTCTCCACCTGCAGGGTTCCCGCTTCGTAGGTCGAATTGCCATCCGGCACGAATACCTGGCTGATTCCGCTGTACTGCGGGTATGGAAGCAACGATTGTTGCCTCGAAAAAGTGGAATTCGCCAACACTCCGCCCAGGTGCTGCGAGTAGAACGGGTTCGTCACCAGGTCGTTCAAGTGAGTGCCGAACGCCAGGTACGCATCGGGAAGCTGATTGATGTTCCAGGTAGTGAGCAGGCGCGTCGACTTGCTGCCCCAGTAGTGCGCGTCGAGCACCAGGCCCCACGGCAACTGGCGCTGTACCCCGAGGCTCCAGGTCTGGGAGTAGCCGTTTTTGAATGCGTAGATCGGGGCGGCCAGACTGGTGCCGATGTTCGCCAGAACATTGCGGTCGTTGAGCGCGGGCAGCAACCCGGAGGGAAACGGATTGCTGATGGTGGTCGCCGGATTGAGCCCGTCGATGGAAGCGACCATCGTGGTGGTGCGGACCGCCTCCACGGCACCGTCTCCGTTTCCCTGCACGTTACGCGGCAAGAAGAAGATGCCGTAACCTCCGCGGATCACGGTCTTGGTGTCCAGGCTGTACGCCAGCCCGAAGCGCGGGCCGAAGTTGCGCCAATCGGTGGATTGCTGCGTCGAGGGGTTGCCCTGGCCAATCCAGGCAAGAGCGCCCTTCAGGTCCGGAAGACCGGCGGCGGCGCCCACGGGGCTGATCGCGTTGGGATCGAAATAGGCCAGGCGATTGTACTTTTCCCTGTCACCGATCCCGACATCCCAACGCAATCCGATATTGATCGTCAATCGTTGAGTGACGCGCCAATCGTCTTGCACATAGGCCGCGTAGTAGCTGCTCTGCGTCGAGATGGGGTTGATGACGTTGACGCTGCCGCCGGAGGTATCGCCCAGCAGCATCGACGCCACACCGAATCCTCCGGTGGTTGAGGCCTGCGTCGGAACCGGCCCCTGCGTAAACAGCCGGCTGAAGGAGAAGGCACCGGAGGCTGTCGCATTCTGACCTTCGTTGAAGTGCAGGTACCGGATATCGACTCCGGCCTTCAGCGAGTGCTTGCCCCGCTGGTGGGCAACGCTGCCGAGAAACGCCCAGACGTTGCGCGGTTGAAACTGCGTGAACGAATCGCCGCCGTTGCTGGTGCCCACCGCGTCGCTCGGGCTGAAGACCGGGAACTGCGAAGCCACCTGCGAGACGTACGACGCGGGCAGGTCCAGTTTCGAAACATCGAATCCCTGGGACCGGCCGAACTGTGAGGCCAAGCCTCGAGTGAAGGAGAACGACGCGTTGGCCACGGTGTCCGCCGAAACCAGGTGGGTGTAACTCGCAACGCCCTGCGTGTAGTGGTCGAACGTCTGTCGGCCGCCGCCCACCGGCAGCGGCATCGTGCCGGGTACGAGCCGGGCGTCCAACTGGCGCGAGACGCGGACGAACATGCGGTCGTTCGCGCCGAGGTTGCCGTCGCTTCGGATGTCGTACTTGTCGCTGTTGGTGATGGATTTGGAAGCGAAGATGTAGTTGCTGGCCCCGGTGATCGCATTCCCAGGCAGGTTCTGCCCGGGATAATAGCCGAGCACGGCCGTCGCCACAGGATTCAGCCGGCTGGAAGGAATTATGTTGCCCGGAAACGCGGTGCGCTGCCGCGTGCCGTCGGCCAGGGTGGCCAGGGTGGTGGGGTCGTAGATGGTGATCGGCGTCCCGTTGGCGGCGCGGGTCTGGGAAAAATCGCCCGAGATCTGTGAAGCGGTCGGCACCGTTGAAATCGTCGATGCGGGATAAGCCTGCCGCAAGCCTTCGTAATCGCCGAACATGAACCATTTGTTTTTCAGGATCGGAGCGCCGGCGTTGGCGCCGAACTGGTGCCGCTGGAAGGACTGTTTTGGCTGGCCGCTTCGGTTATTGAAGAAACTGTTGGCGTCCAGCACGCTGTGGCGCTCGAAATCGTAGGCCACGCCGTGAAGGTCGTTGGTTCCGGATTTTGTGATCATGTTGACCACGCCCCCGGAGGTCCGCCCGAACTGGGCATCGAAGCTGTTTGCCTGGACTTTGAATTCCTGCACCGAATCGACCGGCGGATCGATGACCCCGCGGTTGATATCCGGCGTCGTGTCGGGGCTGCCGTCGAGCAGGATCTCCTGGGAACCGGAGCGTCCGCCTCCGACGTTGAAATCCGATTTGAAGAAGTTGCGGCCCACGTCCTGGCCGCCGCCATTACCGAAGTTCGAACCGAGGATGACGCCGGGCGTCAGCGCTACCAGCGCGAACGGATCGCGGATGTTCAGGGGAAGGCTCACGATGCTCCGGGTAGTCACCACCTGCCCGAGGGTCGACGACTCCGTATCGAGCGGTGGCGGTGCGGCACTGACGGTTACCTGCTCAGACGTCGGACCCGTCGCGAGCGGCACGTTGACCTCGAGCGTCTGGTTGACCTGAAGAGTGATGGGGCCCTGCTCGAAGCTCTTGAATCCGATTACCGAGCAGTTCAGCCGGTAATTGGCAGGCGCGAGATTCGGGAACCGGTAGATTCCGGTCGCGTTCGAGACAGCGGAATACGCCGTGCCGCTCGCCAGGTTGGTCATGGTGAGCTTCGCGTTCGGGATCACAGCCCCCGAAGGATCCGTCACCAGTCCAGTTACCTGGGCGTTGAAAACCTGGCTATAGAGAGAGACGGCGGCAAAAGCGCCGAGCGCAAGCAAGCGAAAGAACAAATTGTGTCGCACGGTGACACCCCCCTGAAAAATCGAAAAAAACGGTCTGCTGAATTGTTCAGCATAGGCATGCGGCTGCGCAAGAACAAGTTTCCAGGGGTATTGTTACCGCGTGTTACGGCCTGTATTCGTCTGATCTGTATGATATTATGGCCGGCAATGAGGGAGCTCGCAGTTCCTGGTCCCAACGGCGCGTCGGAGACTTCAGCCGAGCTGACCCTTCCGGACCACGTCCGCTCGGTCATCGAGAGCCGGACGTTTGAACGGGCGCCTACCCTGCGGGCACTGCTTGTGTACCTTTGGCGCATGCGCGGTGAAGCGATCAGCGAGTACGCCATTGCAACCGAAGCACTGGGCCGCACCACATCGTTCGATGCGAAAACCGACGCGACCGTCCGGGTGCAGATTTCCCGGCTCCGCCAGCGGCTGGAGAGGTTCTACCAGCAGGAGGGCGCAGCGTGTGTTGAGCGGCTGGTGATTCGGTTGGGATCGCATCAGATGGAAACCGAGCTCGTGGCGTTGCCGGAGGTGGGTACCGCCGGTGTGTCCGAGCCGGCCGCGCCGCCGCCCGCGAATCCGGTAAACCGCGTATTGCTCGGCGCGTGCATCGCGCTCGCGCTCATCGCCGCTGCCCTGGGAGTGGTGGCCGCGCGAGCCCGGGCCACGGCCCGGATGAACACGCCCCAGGCCGCGCCGCGGCTGTGGCAGGCGTTCTTCGGCAACAAACTGCCCACCCGGATCATCCTGCCGACGCCGGTGTTTTTAGCCTTTTCCCCCAACGGCCAACTCGCCACGATCATGGTGCGCGACACCTCCATCAATGACTTCGCCGGACGGGTGCGGGCGGCCCAATACCTGGCTTTCGAGAAATTGATGGGCCAGCCGCAACTGGCGCAGAACTACACGGTTACCTCCGACACGTTTGCCTCGGTGAGCCTGGTGCGCTACCTGGACCGTTTCTCCCTCACGGCGGCGGTGCGCAGCAGCGCCGAAGCGCCTCTCGAAGCCCTGGATTCGGAAAACGTGATCGCAATCGGCACCTGGGGTACCCTCACGCCCGTCAAACCTTATCTGGATCGCATGAGTTTCCGCCTGAGCGAGCACGAGATGCACGTCGCAAATCGCCGCCCGGCGGCAGGCGAGCCCCTCGAGATAGACCAAGTGACTGAAAACCCGGAGCGCGCGGTCTGGCCCGGCGTCATCGCGGTGTTGCCTGGCCGCGGCGGGAAGTCGCACCTCCTGGTGCTGGCCTCGCGCCAGACGTCCGCGTTGGTTTCGATGCTCACCTCGAGCCAGGGGCTCGACGAGGTGGAGCGCCTATGGCGGTCGAAAGGCTCCCCCGAGTTCTACGAGATTGTGGCTCAATCGGAGATGAACGGCATGAACCTGGTGCGTTCGACTCCGGTGCTGCTTCACGCGTTTCCGGCTGACACCGCCGTAACACCGGGTAACTAACGCCGGGATACTTCCCCGGCCGAGATGTACGTGCAACAATCGCAGGGAATGCGGATCTCTGCCCTCTTTCTGCTAATGTCCCTGGCGCCGGCGTTCGCCCAATCGGCCGGCGGGCCATCCTATGACTTCATTGTGTACGGGGCCACCGCCGGGGGCGTCATGACGGCGGTTTCCGCCGCTCGCGAGGGGCTGAGGGTTCTGCTGCTCGAACCGGGCAGCCACGTGGGTGGCATGGCTACCGGCGGCTTGTCGCGAACCGACTTCGGCAAGAAGGAAGTGATCGGCGGCATGCCCCTGGAGTTCTACTGGCGCGTGGGCATGAAGTACGGCATGGGCCGCTATGCCAACGACGTGGCTTGGTTCTACGAGCCGCACGTGGGCGAGCAGGCTCTGAAAGATATGCTCGAGGAGGCGCGCGTCGACGTGCGCTTCCACGAGAGGTTGCGCGAGCGGACCGGCGTCGAGAAATCCGGCACCGTGCTCCGCGCCATCACCATGGAGGATGGCACCACGTACCGCGCCCGCGCCTTCGCCGACTGCACCTATGAAGGCGACCTGATGGCGCAGGCGCACGTGAGCTACACGTACGGGCGGGAGTCCACCGCGCAATACGGCGAGAGCCTGGCCGGCGTGCGGGAGCGTACGCCGTTCCATCAATGGCTGGTGCCGGTCAAGGCCCATGACGCCAACGGCAGGCTTCAGCCGGAGATTTCCGCGGAGCCCAAGGGCGCGACCGGCTCGGCCGACAAGAAGGTGCAGGCGTACAACTTCCGCCTGATCCTTTCGGACGATCCGGCGAACCTCGTACCGTTTCCCAAGCCTCGCAACTACGACCCTCATCGCTACGAACTGCTGGCAAAGCTGCTTGCCGGGATGACCGAAAAGCTAGGGCACCCGCAGGTGTTGCACCAGGTTGCGCTGATTGCCCCCATCCCCAACCACAAAGCGGACTTCAACAACCAGGGCGCGTTCTCTACCGACTACATCGGCGGCAGTTGGGATTATCCGGATGCTTCTTATGCGCAGCGCGACCGGATTTTTCAGGCGCACGTCGATTACACCCAGGGCTTCTTCTACTTCCTGGCGCACGATCCGCGCGTTCCGAAGAGCTTGCAGGCAGAGGTGAATCGATGGGGGCTGGCGAAAGACGAGTTTACGGATACCGCGAACTGGCCGCACCAGCTTTACATCCGGGAGGCGCGTCGCATGGTCAGCGATTTCGTCATGACCCAGAAGGACGTGCAGACCGATCTCACCAAGCCCGACGCCATCGGAATGGGATCCTATAACAGCGACTCGCATAACGTGCAGCGGTTTGTGAACGCCGAGGGCGATGTCGAAAACGAGGGCGACATGCAGGTGGCGGTGAAGCCCTACCAGATTCCCTACCGGGTCATGGTTCCGAAGCGCAGCGAAGCGACCAACCTGCTGGTGCCGGTATGCTTCTCGGCGAGCCATGTGGCTTATTCGTCGCTTCGGATGGAGCCTCAGTACATGATCATCGGCCAAGCCGCGGGCGATGCGGCGGCGATGGCCCTGAAGGCCGGAACCGACATGCAGGACATCGACACGGCAGCCCTGACCGAAAAACTCCGCAGGGATGGCGTGGTACTCGGATACCGGCCGGCGGCAACCGGCCCCGCGTTCTTCCAACGGCTGTATCGCAAGTACCTTCCGGAACTGACGGTCAGGCAAGAGCTGCCGTAAGTAGGGTAAGCCTCCCGGCCTGCCCAGGCACTTGCCTCAGGCCTTGGCCTGGCCGTACGACGCGTTGGGACCGTGCTTGCGGAAGTGGTGCTTGTCCCGGAGGGCTTGCGAGATGGGCTGCGCCGCGGGGTTGATGGTCAGAGTTTGCCAGGCCATGGCCGCCAGTTCTTCCACGATGACCGCGGTGTGGGTGGCGTCGGTCACGGATTTGCCCCAGCAGAACGGCGCGTGGCCGGCCACCAGCGCCGCCGGGCATCCCAGCGGGTCCAGGCCTTGCAGCCGGCGGATGATGGCGGCTCCGGTGTTGGCTTCATAAGCCGAGTCGATCTCCTCGGGGGATAGCGGATCGGTGACCGGCACAGGGCCGTGAAAATAATCGGCGTGGGTCGTCCCGAAGCACGGGATTTCGCGGGCCGCCTGGGCCCACGCGGTGGCGTGGCGGGAATGCGTGTGCACCACTCCGCCGATCTGCGGGAAGGCCCTGTAGAGCGCCACATGCGTGGCGAGATCGGAGGAGGGCCGCAGGTCGCCCTCGACCACCCGGCCCTCGAGATCCGTCACCACCATATCGGCGGGCGTCATCTTCTCGTAAGGCACGCCGCTGGGCTTGATCACGCACAGGCCGCGCTCGCGGGAGACTCCGCTGGCGTTGCCGAACGTGAAAATCACCAGCCCGCGGCGCACCAGTTCGAGATTCGCTTCCAATACTTCAGCTCGCAGCGCTTCCAGCACTTTGCCCCCCTCGCGCGCGGGCCGCGATGCGGCGCAGCCCGGGCAGGATTTCTCCGATTTCAATGGCCGCCGATCGCCGGTCGCCGAAGCCGAAATAGAGCTTGCGGTAGAGCGGGTACAACTCCTGGTAGATTGCCGCGGCGCCGGGCTCGGGCTCGATCGTTTTGTAGTCCGGGCAGAGCGCGTCCTGCGCCTCCTCGACCGAGCGGAACGCGCCGGCGGCGAGGAACGCGAAGATGGCCGAGCCGAGGCTCGTGACGTCGCCGCCCGGCACCAGGATGGGCTTCCCCATGACGTTGGCGTAAACCTGGTTGAGCACCGGATTCTTCTGCGGGATGCCGCCGCCGTTCACGATGCGGCGTACGGGCACGCCGTGCTCCTCCATGCGCTCCAGAATCACGCGGGTGTGGAACGCAGTGCCCTCGATAGCCGCGAACAGTTCGTCCTGCGCGGTGTGGGTCAGACGCCAGCCGAGCGTGATTCCGCCGAGTTCGGGGTTGACCAGCACGGTGCGGTCGCCGTTGTCCCAGCTCATGCGCAGCAGACCGGTTTGGCCGGCCGAATAGGCGCCCAGGCCCGCGGCCAGTTCCGCGACGGTCGAGCCGGCGCGCTTTGCGATGGCGTCGAAGATGTCGCCGGTGGCGGAGAGGCCCGCTTCCACGCCGGTCTTCCGGGGATGGATCGATCCCGGCACCACGCCGCAGACGCCGGGGACGAGCGAAGGCTCATCCGTGATAGCCATGATGCAGGTGGAGGTGCCGACGACGTTGACCACGTCGCCGATCCGGCAGCCGGCGCCGATAGCGTCCCAGTGGGCATCGAAAGCTCCGGTGGGAACCGGGATGCCGGCGCGCAGGCCCAGCTTTTGGGCCCATTCGGCGGACAACTTGCCGGCCGCGCGGTCGCTGGTGGCATAGACGCCGCCCAGTTTTTCGCGCACGCCGGCGAGCAGGGGATCGACGGAAGTCAGAAAGCTCTCGGGAGGCAGTCCGCCCAGTTGGGCGCTCCACATCCACTTGTGGCCCATGGCGCAGACGCTGCGAGGGACCTGCGCGGGATCGGTGATGCCGCAGAGGACGGCAGCCGCCATGTCGCAATGCTCCAGGGCGGTCGCCATGCGGGCGCGCTTCGAAGGGTTGTGGCGGAGCCAGTGCAGCAGCTTGGCCCAACCCCATTCGGACGAGTAGACGCCGCCGCACCATTCGATGGCTTCCAGATGAGACTCGCGCGCCTTGGCGGTGATCTCGGCAGCTTCTTCCCAGGCGCGGTGGTCGCACCAGAGATAGTAATCGTCGAGCGGCTCGAGGCCGGGCCCCACCGGGATGACGCTGGAGCCGGTGGTATCGATGGCCAGCGCCTCGATGGAACTGCCGGCGACTCCGGCTTCGTCCAACGCCTTGCGCGTGGCTTCGGCCAGGGCGCGCATGTGCTCGGCGTGGGCTTGCGTGGCGTAGTCGGGGTCGTCTTTACTGCGACGGAGCGGGTAGTCGGCAGCCGCAGAGCCCAGGCGGCCTTTGTGGCTATCGACGATTGAGACTCGAACGCTTAACGTGCCGAAATCGACGCCTGCGACGATGGACATAGGGCAACTCCAAAGATGGGCAGGCCAGGAGGCCTACCCTACTTGTGGTAGTACATCTCCCAGCCGAGATACTTCGTGGCGGCTTCGTATACAGCCGGCGCGGTCTCGCTCATGTTGGCGGCCACGTGGTGCTCGAAGCCGTTCTCGCAGATATAGCGCAGCAGTTCCTGGAGGTGCGGGATCTCCACCACGCCGGCGCCGCCGAACGTCTGGAGCGGATCGTCGGTGAAGCGGCCCTGCCCCACGTAGCCGCGGATCTTGCCTGTGGAGTCGCTGGTCGAAAACCGAACGAAGCTCATGGGCGAAGCCTTCACCTTGCCCACGCAGGTGCCGAAGGTGTTCAGCTTGCCCACCGTCCCGGCGATGATCTCCTGGTAATCCATGCGAACGTCTTCGAAGAAGTGCTTGGGCAAATTGCTGCAATGGAAGCACACGGCCTTATTGGGATCTTCGCCGTAGTTATTGTTCCAGTCGAGCAGGGCGCTGGGGGTTTCCGACGCGAGGCGCAGCGCGTGCATCCCGACCACGCCCGGCACATCCACTTCGCAGGCGCTCGAATGCAAGCCGTTGGACATCATGCTCATCACCGTGCAGGGCACGACGCCGAAGTACTCTTCCATCGAGGTCCAACATTGAACCGCGCTGATATCGAGATCGTTGTCCTGCATCCAGCGATCGATCACCACGCCGAGGCGGGCCATTTTCATGATGGCGTCGTCGGGGATGCCGTCGGTCGAAACGTAGCGGCGGATGTCCTGCGCCTTGGCCTGCACGCCGGGGTCTTCGCACTTCAGGCGCTCGATGCGGCCGAAGATCTCGGAAAGATCGATGGGCTCAATGGAAATCCCGTTGGATTCCAGGAGCTTTTCGCTGTAACGCACGGTGTTGAAGGCGGCCGGCCGGGCGCCGATGGCGCCGATGCGCAGTTTGCGGATACCGTTGGCCACGCGGCACACGGCGGCGAACGACGCGAGGTCGGCGGCGAAATCGGCCGAGTCGGGTGCCACGGTGTGCAGTTTCGTCAGCGAATAGGGAATGCGGTACTGCTGGAGGTTGTTGCAGACGCTCATCTTGCCGCAGAAGCTGTCGCGGCGGTCGGCGATGGTCATGCGGCCGGCATTGTCCGGCGTGGCCTGGATGAGGATAGGAACGCGCAGGTCGGCCATGCGCAGCGCTTCGGCCACGCCGCGCTCTTCTCCGAAGTTCGGCAGGCTGACGATCACCCCGTCGATCCGGTTGCTGCTGGCGCGAAACAGGTCGGCGCACTGGCGGGCTTCCGCCCGCGTTTCCACCGCGCCGTGCTTGCTTTGTTCCGGCGTGAGGCAGACTACACCATAGCCCGCCTTTTCGAGGGTCGCGATCATCTGCTCGCGGCCGCTCTTAGCCAAATGATCGGGGAAAAAGCCCCGGTTCCCGACGATGAGTCCGAACGTGATTCCGTTTGTCATGGCTTGATTACTTTCCGCGGTTGGGCGCAAATACGAAACTGTAGATGCCGCCCAGGATGATGAGCAGGGCGCCCCACCAGAACCCTACGTGAAGGCGGCCCAAAACAATCCCGCCGGGATTGCTCCAATCCGCGATGCCGGCCGCGAGAATGATCAGGCCGTAGACCGCGAGCAGCACTCCGACGAAAAACCAGATCGAGATTCGAGGCCCTTTATGCGACATGTTCGTCTACCAGAAAATCAGATTGAGCACGACGAAAAACACCGCTACGATCACAGCCCAGAACACCGGCCGCTGGTAGAGCCGCAGATGGCCCTCCGACGGCAGTTCCGTGCAGCCGTAGACCAATCCCACGAGTTTGCCTTCGGGCAGCGGCGTGGTCAACAGGCTCACGACCACCGTAACTACTACGCAGATGATCCAACTCCACAGCGCCCTGTACATGTTCTCCGCCATGTCCTTCGCGTTGGGGGAAAGCGCCACGATGGAAAGGGCGGAGGGGTCCACTTTCACCCAGGCCCACATCGCGACCGACGAGACGGTGCCGGTCAGCAGGCCCCAGAATCCGCCCGCCGGAGTAGCGCGCTTCCAAAGCATTCCCAGCACGACCGTGCCGAACAGCGGAGCGATGAAGAAGCTGAACAGCGCCTGGACGTAATCCATGATGCTCTTGAATTCCATCACCATGTAGGCCGTCCCGATGCTCACCAGCACTCCGGCGATGGTGCACCATCGGCCCATGCTCACATAGTGCGAGTCGCTGGCGGTCTTGCGAATGAAGGCGCGGTAGATATCGTAGGTCCAGACGGTGGCGAAGGCGCTGACGTTGCCGGCCATGCCGGACATGAAACCGGCGATCAGGGCAGTGATTCCGAGCCCCAGCAGGCCGGGGCCGAAATAGCGCGCCAGCATGAGCGGGAGCACCTCGTTATAACTGTGGCCGCCGGTGGCGATGGCCTGCGTCTCGCCCACCAGTTTGACGGGCAGCACCGAGAGCGCCAGCAGTCCCGGAAGGATCACGATGAACGGGACCATCATCTTGAAAGCGGCGCCGATGATGGGAGCCATCTTCGCGGAACGCAGGTCTTTGGCCGCCAGAACGCGCTGCACCACCAGGAAGTCCGTGGTCCAGTAGCCGAATGAGATCACCCAGCCGAGGCCCAGCACGATGCCGGTCCAGTGGATGCCCATGGGGTTGTCCTTGAACGAGCCGAGCGTGCCCCACAGGTGCGTGTAGTTCGCGTTGCCGACGTTCTTCGCGATCTGCGCGGTCAGGCGGCTCCAGCCGCCGGCCTCGATCAGCCCGAGGATCGGGATGAGCAGCGCCCCCAGCCAGATGAGCACGAACTGAAGCACCTCGTTGAAGATGGCCGACCTCAGCCCGCCCAGCGCCACGTATACGGCCACGGTGATGGAGGAAACCCAGATGCTGAAGTGGATGTCCCACCCGAGTACCAGCTTCATCACCAGAGCCATCGAGTACATGTTGATGCCGCTCATCAGCACCGTCATGAAGCCGAACGAAACGGCGGAGAGCGCCCGGCTCGGCTCGCCGAAGCGCAGTTGCAGGTAGCCCGGCACGGAGTGGGTCTTGGAGATGTAGTAGAACGGCATCATCACCAGGCCCAGGAAGAGCATCGCGGGAATGGCGCCGATCCAATACCAGTGGGTGGCCAGGATTCCGTACTGGTATGCCGCCGCCGCCCAGCCCATCAGTTCGAGCGATCCGAGGTTGGCGGAAAGGAAACTGAGACCCGCAATCCACGCGGTCATCTCCCGCCCCGCCAGGAAGAAGTCTTCTCCCGTGTCCGACTGGCCCTTCAGATAGAAGCCAATGCCCAGTACGGCAGCAAAGTAGATCACGATGATCGCAACGTCGACGCCGCTCAGTGATACGAGGCGCGAGGGGGCCGACAGGAGGAAAAACAAAGCAGGTGTCATCGGGGAGCACCGCAGGAGCGAGCTGAAATCGCTTGCACGTCAGGTATTGTATTCTGCGTCGGGGGAAGGGTCAACTGTCACTTCCCCGCCGGACCGGTGGAATCTCTGAGCACGAACTCGGGGTCGATCACGATTTCGCGGTCGGTGGCGCCGCTTTGCCTTTCCGCGGCAGGCGCCAGGCGCTCGCTGATGATGTGGCCAATGCGATCCCGCGGGATGTGCACGGTGGTGAGCGCGGGGCAGCAGAACTCGGAAAGCTTCACATTGTCGAAGCCGGTGACCGAGACATCCTGGGGCACGCGCAGGCCTCGCTCGCGCAACTCGCGGAGCGCGCCTACGGCCATGATGTCGTTGACGCAGATGATCGCGGTCGGCTGGTAGCCCTCCCCCAGCAGCGAGCGCGCCGCCTGGCGGCCCCCTTCGAGCGTGTCGGCATCGGCGGCCGAGCGGACATCCAACTCGGGGAACCGCGCCACCGCGTCCATAACCGTCTTCATTCGCTCGTTGATCGGGCCGAGCACGGAGTGATGCCCGATGAATCCCAGGCTTCGATGCCCCATGGCGTGAAGATAATCGACGATCTTCTCGATTCCGCGGCGGTAGTTGACCCGGATGTTCGTAATGTTTTTGCGTGGGGACCCGACGTCGTAAAAGACCACGGGGATCTGGCTGTCGGTCAATTCGTCGATCAGGGCGGGGTCCATTTCTGAGACGATCGCCGCCAGACCGGCGACTCGCCGCCCGATCATCAGGCGGATGCTCGCCACCAGTTGCTCCGGGCGGTAATCCGTGTTCGCCACGACGACCTCATAGCCGCCGGCATGGGCATCCGATTCGACCGTCTTGTAAATGTCGAAGAAGAAGGGGTTCTCCATGTTGGAGACGATTACCCCGATCGTACTGCTCTTGCCTCCGGCCAAATGCCGGGCGTGGAGATTGGGGTGGTACTTCAGTTCCTCGATCGCCCGCAAGACCCGGGCCCGGGTCGAACTCTTAACCACGCTGGCGTTGTTCAACACGCGAGAAACCGTCGCGGTGGAAACCTTGGCGCGGTGGGCCACCTGTTCGAGGTTCATACTGATCTTATTGTAATGCGCAATGGGAGCGTTTACAGCGAGAACTCTGACGCTTTCGGCGGCCTGGGCGAACCAGGATTCGAGTCCGCTACGGATGCAACTGCAAGGTCGCCTTCCCGGCGGGACCGTCATAAAGCAGTTCGGCGGAGTGCACGTTCTTCGCCTTGCCGCGATACCGGAAGAAGAGCAGGCCGGCCTGGGGCAGGCTGCGGTCCCCTTCCGGAAGCGCCGCCTGCTGAATGCGTTTAGCCATCGCTCGCTGCACCGGGACCGGAATTTTGACGGGCGCGGGCGGCGCATTGTCCGACTGGCCCTGGTCGCCGGTACTCAGACCCGATTTGGATTTCCCCGCGGGCGCTTCAGGGGGCGTCCACTGCGGATCCTTGAGGGACGTGAGGATCAAGCCGTAAGGTTCGCTCGGCAAGGGCGTCTTTTTTCCGTTCACACGAAGTGAGAAGTCCGCAGGAAAGATCTTCAGGTGCTCGCCCCCTGGGCCAAACAAGGCCGCCTCGACCCCCACGAACTCGTCTGTGGTGAGGGGCCCTTCGGAGGTGGGAAGCGAGTGTCCGGTGTACTCGGCCGCAATCGTCACGGCGCCAGCCTGGGCGTGCGATGAATAATCGCCGGGAGTCGCTCTCGGCGGGATGCCCTTGATTTCCGTTTGCTCTCCCTTCGTCGGAGCGTTTTGCCCCTGGAGACACAAGCCAATCGAGAGGATTAGGATGCTCGTCCGCATCGCAGAAAAAAGTTGCATTTCAGCTAAAACCCTACCATAGTCGGCGGGGTGAACTCATCACCGAGGGTTAAGGGCCGTCCACCGGAACCCGCGTCCCGGAGTGTGGCGATGGCGAGATCGTGGTCGCACGGAATGCTTACCCATGCTACCTTAACATACTACCTTGACATGCTACCTAGGTAGTGTATCATGCTAGGTAGAATGGCGACAAAGAAGACGGACCTCATTCAGGGCACGCTGGACCTGCTGATTCTGAAGACCGTGGCGCAAGGGCCGATCCACGGGTACGGGATCGCGCAGAAGATTCTGGTGACTTCGAAAGAGATTCTGCAGGTGCAGCAGGGGTCGCTTTACCCGGCGCTGCACCGCCTGGAACGCAAGGGGCTGCTGAAATCGGAGTGGAAGGAATCGGGCAACGGGCCGATGGCGAAATTCTACCTGCTGACCGCGGCGGGCATGAAGCACCTGCAAGAGGAGATGGAGCAGTGGGAACGCTATGCCGGGGCGGTGGCCCTGGTGCTGGAGTCGTGAGGGCCGAATATGAATTTTTTCGGGAACCGCGGGGAAACCGAACTGGAACGCGAGATCGCGCATCATCTGCACCAACTGGCGGCGGAATATGAGCGGCAGGGCCACTCGCACGAGGACGCGCTACGGCTGGCCCGGCGGGAATTCGGCGGCAGCACACAGGTGAAGGAGAGCTGCCGGGACCAGCGGCGTTGGGCCTGGATAAACGGTCTGAAGCAGGACGTCGTCTTCGGCGTTCGCATGATGCGGAGGAGACCGGTGATCACGGCGGCCGCGGTATTGTCGCTGGCGCTGGCGATCGGGGCCAACACCGCGATCATTTCGTTGACGGATGTGGTGCTGTGGCGCGACCTGCCGGTGCCCGAGCCGCAGCAACTCAGCCTGGTCAATTGGCAGGGCCAGGGATTTCCGCGGGAAATAGCGAGCGCCGCGTCCGGCAGCATACGGCGTGAAGAGGGAACCCAAGTCGCCGATTTCTTTTCGTACCGCAGTTTTCAGGGGCTGCGGGCGGCCGTTTCGGGCCGCGCGCGGCTGGCCGCGTTTCAGTATCCGGAGCCGGTGAGCGTGAGTTTTGCCGGACGGCCGACGGTGGCGCAGCAGAGGGCGGTGAGCGGCAACCTGCTTTCCACTTTGGAGGTGCGGCCGCAGATTGGCCGGCTGCTTTCGGAGAGCGACGACCACCGCGCGGCACCCGCCGTGGTGGTGGTGTCGCACCGGTTCTGGGTGCGGGCACTCGGTTCAGATCCCGCCGCAGTCGGGCGGACGGTGAGCATTAACAACAAGCCGTACGTGATCGCGGGCGTGCTGGAGCCGGTGTTCTACGGGCTGTTCCCGGGAGACTCGACCGAGATCTATACGCCGTTGCACCAGGTGCAAAGCGGCCGATTCGCCCTTGAAGACGACCGGTACTGGGGCTTGCAGTTGCTCGCGCGGCGCGCGCCGGGCGGGACGGATGCCCGGTTGCAGGCGGCGCTCGAAGCGGTGTTTCCGACGACGTGGGCGTCACAGCCGAAGGATCTGGCTAAGGCGCCGAAGATCCGTCTGGATGAAGGCGGGCGGGGGTTGGGCTTTCTGCGGCAGGAGTTTCGCAATCCGCTGCTGGTCTTGGGCGGGCTGGTCGGATTGCTGCTGCTAATCGCCTGCACCAACATCGCGAACCTGCTGCTGGCGCGGGCGGTGGCCAGGCAGAAGGAAGTGGCGATGCGGGTTTCGCTTGGCTGCAGCCAGGGGCGGCTGATGCGGCAGTTCCTCACGGAAAGCACACTACTGGCGGCGCTGGGCGGCGCGGCGAGCATCCTGGTGGGTTACGCGACGGCAAACCTGCTGGGGCAGTTTCTGGCCGGGCGGGAGAACTTTCCAATCGGCGTGGGTCTGGATTGGCGGATCCTGACGATGGCGGGCGCGATCACGGCGGCGGCGCTGGCAGTATTCGGGCTGTTCCCGGCATGGCATGGATCGCGGCTGTCGAGTCCGGCTTGGCTTAAGCAGGGAGCGGGCAGCGTGGGGCAGGGGCCGCGGCAACGGTGGAACACGGGGCGGCTCTTCGTGATGGCGCAGATGGCGCTTTCGGTGGTGCTGGTGATGACAGCGATTGTGTTTACAAAGAACCTGACCGCCATCCAATCGGCCGATCCGGGCTTCGACCGGCGCAACCTGGTGCTGTTCGGGACAAGGCCGGGCACGTCGGGGTACGACAAAGCGAAGCTGCCGCAATTCTATTTCGATCTGGAGCAGCGACTGGCGGCGACGCCGGGCGTGGCGGGCGTGGGGCTGGTGGCGTTTCGGCCGATGAATCTCGGGGGATGGTGGGAGAGCGTGCGGATGGCCGGCCAGACGGATTCGTACAACGTTTCGGTCAATGGCATCACGGCGACCTACCTGCCGCTCTACATCTCGCGAATGGTGGCGGGCCGGAACCTGACGGCGGCCGATATCCGCAGCGATGCGAAGATGGCGGTGATCAGCGAAGACCTGGCGCGGAAGTTGGGCGGGGCTGGGGTGTTGGGACGTCGACTCGAATTTACGGACGGGCCGCCGGGAGTGGCGCCGCCCGCATTTGAGATCGTGGGAATTGCACCGGCGATGGCGGCAACATCGATGAAGGAAAGGCCCTACGCGGTTTGGTTGCCGTTCGGCAAAGACAGGCCGGAGGCCACCGTGGTAATACGCACTTCCCTGCCCCCGCTGGTTGTGCTGCCGGCCATCCGGCAAACCATGAGGGAACTCGACCGCAACCTGCCGATGGTGGATGTCGTAACGATGGAGGAGCAGATTTCGAAGGGACTCGAGCGCGAGCGGATGTTTGCGACGCTGTGCAGCGGATTCGGGATACTGGCGCTGGTGCTCTCGGCTGTGGGGCTCTACGGCGTGATGGCGTTTCGGACGTCGCGCCGGCGGGGCGAGATCGGCATCCGGCTGGCGCTCGGGGCCGTGCCGAAAGACGTGCTTGCGATGGTGCTGCGCGAAGGGCTGGCCGTAGCGGCTGTGGGAATGCTGATGGGCGTGCCGATCGTCTGGCTGGGGGCGAAGTACATGGAGAAAGAACTGTCGCAGGCGAAGCCACTCGAGCCACTCTCCCTTTTGCTGGCGTTGGGGATTCTGTTCGCGGCGGCGCTGGTGGCGGTGGGGATCCCCGCTTTCCGCGCATCGGCGCTCGAACCGGCCGAGGCGCTGCGGCAGGAGTAGCCCGGATCGGGCTATCTCCGCTCGAGCGCGATGGCCCGGGGAAAGAGAATGTTGTTCTCGATGTGGATGTGCACGTGGAGATCCGCCTCCATGGCTTTCAGCCCGTCGAACAGGGCGCGAACGGTGTTGCAAGCGTAGGCAGGGTATTGGTAGCCGTTGGTGAGTTCGCGGATTTCGGCCAGGGCATCGCCGGCGCCGCTATGTTCCCGCTCCATAACCGCGATGGGGTTGGCGACCGAGCCGAACGGCACCGGCGGCAGGGGGCGGCCCAGCGCTTCCGCTTGGCCATATTGGCGAAGGAAGGGGAAGAGCATCATCTCCTCCTTGTGCAGGTGCATTTCGAGCTCGTTGCGCAAGCCGCCCAAGACGGCGGAAAGCCTCCCGAGGGTGTCCGGGTCTTTGGACCCGTGGACGGCCAGCACTTTATCCATGCGATTGCTTAGGGCGGGCAGTTCCAATTTGAGGTACTCGTGGTGGGTCGCGACGATGTGGTCCACGATCTCGTCGAGCGGCGCGCTGCGCCAATTGCGATCCGAGGCGATTATGCCCAGGGATTGGCCAACCTCCTTCAGGACAGTTTCAGGATCGAGCCCTTTGCCGGAGCAGGCTTCGGCAAACGGCTGCTTGCCGCCGCAGCAGTAATCGAGCCCATAGCGTTCGAGAGTGCGGACGGCCGCGGGCGAGGTGGCGGCGATTTCGGCGAGAGTCGGTTTGTTCATTCTGTTTCCCCCTACAACTCAATCATGATGCAGGAGACAGGTACGCTCAGTGACTGGAGTCACCAGTAGGGTAGGCCTCCTGGCCTGCCCGGGCGAGCTGCGCTCGCCTTAGGGGGCAGGCCGGAGGCCTACCCTACTTGCCAATAGACGGCGTAGCGCTTGTTGAAGATGCTGCTGAGCGGGACGAGCGTCACGTCTTTCGACTGGCCCGCGGTACGGAACGTGAGCGGGCGGTCCGTGGGCTTCACCCAGTTTTCGGCTGCTTTGAATGACGGGATGTCAATCGGGATGCGCTGGGGATTCGGCGCGCTATGGCCGATGGTGTTTTCGGCGGTGAGGCCTTCGGTGCCCAGATCGCCGGCCAGGACCACGGGGCCATAGAGGATTGCCTGCATGTGCGGATCGTCGGGCATGGCTTCGATGCGGAGTCGCATGGGCAGCGCGAGTTCCACGCGGTCGCCGGTCTTCCAGGTGCGGGTGATGGTGAGATAGCTGCCGGGGGCGGCGGAGGCTTCGAGCGCGCGGCCGTTGATTTTCACAGTGGGGGCGGAGTCGAGCCAGCCGGGAATGCGCAGGCTCAGGGGCATGGTTACGGGCCGGTCCGCGGTAAAGGTGAGGGTGGTGGCCTGCTGCTCGGGGTACTTCGTCTCCTGGCGGAGCTTGAGACCCCGATCGGCCCAGGTCAGCTCGGAGGCGATGAACTGATTGACAAAGACACCCTGGCCGTCGTGCCAGTAAATGCTGTCGGCCAGCTTGGAATATTCTTCGACGCCGGTCCCGGTGCAGCACCAGAAGCTGTGGTCTTCGTCGTTGAACGTTTTCCAGGCGCCGGGGGTGAGCGAGAGGTAGTACTGCGTGTAGCCTTTGCCGGGGAGGATGGTGCCGAGGCGGTGGTTGAGCATGAGGCGCTCGTAGTAATCGAAGTAGCGCGGGTCGGCGGTCCAGCCGTAGAGGTGGCGGGTGAGCTTGAGCATGTTATAGGCGCAGCAGCATTCGGCGGTCGAGACGCTGACCTTGAGCTCGTGCGCGAGCTCGCGCGGCTGGCCGTACCAGAGCTCGCCGTTGCTGGTGCCACCGGTGACATAGCTGCGGGCAGTGACCACTTCGTACCAGAAGTAGTCGGCCACGTCGTGGAAGCGCATGTCGCCCGAAATCTCGTAGCGGCGGGCGGCGCCGATGACCTGGGGGATGTGGGTGTTGACGTGGAGCGGGAAGCCGTTAGGCCCGCGATTGAGCTCGTCGCGGCGCATGGCCAAGGGATTGAAGAACCACTTCTTGGTGTAGCGGTCGGCGGCTTTCGCCCACTGGTCGTTGTTGGTGATGGCGGCGAGATCGTAAAGCACTTCGGCCATGCCGCCGTACTCGGTGCCGAGGATCTGCTGCATGTGCTCTTCGGATTTGGAGGCGGTCCACCGGTCGGCCCAGCCGGCCATGCCTTCGAGCACCTCCAGGGCCTGCCGGTTCCCGGCGAGCTGGTGCATGTCGCGCATTCCGGCCATGATTTTGTGGATGGTGTAGAAGGGCGCCCAGGGCAGTTGCGGCGCGCCGGGCTCGTGGTTGACGGGCTTGCCGGAGAGCGCGTCGAGCCGGTCGAACAGCTCCATGGGGAACGCGCTGAGATATCCGCCGCCGAGCTTCTGCTGGCATCTGGCGAGTTCGGAGACGAGCTCGTCGCCTTTGGCCTTGGCGTCCCGGTCGCCGGTAGCGGCGTAAAGCTGGGCACTGGCGGAGAGAAAGTGGCCTGTAAAGTGGCCGCGGACTTCGGTGCCGCGCTTGCCGTCGGCGGGAGCTTCCCATCCGCCGAAGGGGTTTGCGACGTGGCCGGTGGGCAGGCCGGCGTTCCGGCGGAAATTGTAGAGCAGGCGGGGGGCGTCCAGGCGCGCCATGTAGCCGCGGTTCCATTCCTGGGCGTCCTGGTAGGGACCGGGCAGGAGCTTGACCTCGGTCAGGGGGAATGGCTGCACCTTCGAAGCAAGGTCATGGCGGGTGAATTCGATGGGTCCATCGAAGGGTGGCACTTCGGGCTGTGGGCCGCGGCGGCGCTGCGGTTCAGGCTGGGGAGCGGGTTGCGGCGCGGCCTGCTGCCGGGCCAGCAGGGCCGGAGCGGCCAGCGAGGCGGCGAAGGTTCTGCGGCTGACGGATGCCAATGATTTCGGTGCGCTCATTTTGGTCCTCCTCTCTCGCTGTTACTTTTGGATGCCGGCGGGATGGCCGGGCTGTGCGGCGGCGAATGGCGCGGGCTGCGCGGCGGCTTCGGAATTGGGGATCCAGACGATCATCTGGCCGCGGCCGCGATTCGCCCATGCGTAATAGGGAATGGCGGTGAAGGGTTGTTCGGTCTTAACCATGCCACCGTTCCGATCATAGGCGAGCGCGACGGCGCGGCCTTTCAGGACTTCGACGCCTTTCAGCAGGTCGGGGCGGAACTCGGCCGTGAGCTGCGAGGAATCGGGCAGCATCAGGTTGCGCACCCTGCCGTTCGGGTTGTCGACCCATTCGGCGGCGTAGACGAGGGGGCCGCGTTCGAGTGCGACGCGTCCGCGGTCGGCAGCGACCTCGGCATTCGCCAGAACGCGGCGCACGGGCATGGGGAGGTGCAGCTCGATGGTGTCGCCCGTCTTCCAGGTGCGCCGCAGTGCGACGTAGCCCTTTTCAAGTTTCAGCGGCACGCGCTTGCCATTGACCTTGAGGACCGCGGGCGCAGCGGACGTCCCGGCATAGCGGTAGAGATCGCTCGCGACGGGCTGGTTGCGCGCCCAGCCGGGGATCCGGACATTGATCGTGAGGGCGGCGGGCCGGCCGGGGTCGACCGTCATCTTGACGTCGCCATCCCAGGGATAACGGGTCTGCTGGGTGAGGTGGACGGTGCGGCCGTTATCGAGTTGGACCGCGGCAGTGCTGCCGATGAAGAGGTTGACCCACAGAGTGTCGCCGCGTTGCCCGTAGACGTAGCCCGGCACGGAGGGCATGAAGCGGGTGATGTTGCCGGGGCAGCAGGCCACGCCGAACCAAGGGCTGCGCTCGTGCTGTCCGTCGGATTCGAGCGGGTTGGGATAGAAGAAGGTCGTGCCGTCGAGCGAGACGCCGGAGATCAGGCCGTTGTAGAGCGTGCGCTCCATGACATCGATATAGCGGGCGTCGGCATGGAGAAGGAAGAGGCGGTGGTTCCAGAAATCGTTGCCCACGGCGGCGCAGGTTTCGTTGTAGGCGGACAGGTTGGGCAGCTCGTAGTTTGCGCCGAAGGCTTCGTCATGGGCGGCGGCGCCGATGCCGCCGGTGATGTAGAGCTTCTTGCCCGCCACATTTTCCCAGATTCTGTCGATGGCGTGGACGTAGGCGCTATCGCCGGTGAGCGCGGCGACGTCGGCCATGCCGGAATACATATACGTGGCGCGGACGGCGTGTCCGACAGCCTCGGTCTGGTCGACGACGTTCGTCTGGGACTGGTTGTAGGCGCGCCCGGCGCCCGGGAACTCACCGGGGCCGCGCGAATCCAGCATGAATTTGGCCAGCTTGAGGTAGCGCCCATCGCCCGTGACCCGGTAGAGCTTGGCGAGTCCCATTTCGGTGATCTGGTGGCCGGGCCAGATGACCTGTTTACCGGGCCCGAACGTGCGATCGAGCAGGTCGGCGGTGCGCAGGGCGACGTCGAGGAGGGTGCGCTTGCCGGTGGCCTGGTAGTGCGCGACGGCGGCTTCATAGAGGTGTCCCAGGTCGTAGAGCTCGTGGCTGTTGACGGTTTCGAGCATCCAGCGGCGGGGACCGGACCAGGCGTGCGGATTGAGCGGATCGATGGTGCGGGCGGTGTAGAGATAGCCGTCGGGTTCCTGGGCAGCGGCAATCCTGGCGATCAGGCTGTCAAGGTAGGCACTGAGCCGGGGGTCGGGCGTGACGCTGAGGGTGTAGCAGGCCCCCTCGATGACCTTGTAAACGTCGCTGTCGTCGAAGGGGTAGGCGGGCGGCTTGTGGTTGGAGAAAGGCTCTCCTTGGAGGGCCTCAGCGGCGCGGATGAAATTGTCTATGCGGCCGGTCTCTTCCTCCTTCCTGAAAGCGAAGGGGATGGTGATGCGCCGGTTGATTTCGATGCGCGGGGCCCAGAAGCCATCGTCGACGTGGACGGCGGTGAAGGGGACGGGCTTGACGGGGTAATCGTGAGCGGGCTGGGCCGCCGCGGGCAGACTGAACGCTAAGCCGGCGGCCAGGGCTGCAATCGCTTTCATGGTTGCAGCTATTGTACAACGCTGCCGCTGGCCCGCTCCCTCACGGTCGCGCCTGTGTACCGGGTGAACGGCATGGGCGGCGCGTTTACTGAACGCAGGATGCCGCGAAGCTGGAAGGCGATGTCCGGACGGCGTCCCAGCCGACGCTGCTGATGAGCTTGCGGAGAATAGCATGCGCGGGGGTGTGCTGCTCCACGAAGTCCACGCCCTCGGCGGTCAGGCTGAAGTCGGCGCCCTGGTTCATTTCGATGTACTTTTTCTGTTTCAGATACCACAGAGTGAACTCGAGGTACTCGCGCGGGATAGCCATGACCTCTTCAAGCTCCAGAAGCGAAACCGCGGGATGCTCGGAGTTCCGGCGGCGCTGGGCATAGAGGAGGCACAGAACGCCCAGGCGGCGATTGATTTCCCCTTCCTTTTCGTCGACGAAGGCACGGGCTTGGAACAGCGGCAGCGGGCGCGGGCGCTCGGAGCCGCGGAGCGCGTCGTACTGGGCGCGGCTTTCGGGGTTGCCCAGGATGCGGTAGGCCTCTGCCATCTGCAGGAATCGCTCCTGGTCGCCGCTCTCGGGGTTATCGGGGTGGAAGCGGGCGGCCATAATGCGGTAGACGCGATGCACCGTTTCCATGTCGGCCTTGGGGCTCAACTGCAGGACTTCGTAATAGTCGGCCTCGCCCTCGGAGGAACGCATTGACTCCCGGGTTGCGCTGGAGAATTCGAACCCGATGCGGAAGTCGTCGCCCTCACGCACGCAGTAGCGGACCGAAGCCTCCATAGGGAAACCGTAGCGCGGAACTTCCATACACACGTGAGTCCCCGGCTCGATGGGCAGCGGACAGGCGATGCGCATGCCGGCCTCGGAGATGTCGCGCGCCCTGGGGCGGGCGTTGGACACGTGCCCGGCGCCATCCTCCCAGTAGAGGACCACCTCGTAATCGACCGGGGCGCGGTAGTGTTCACGTTTGATTCGCTGCATGGTTTCCTTCTCGGTTCGTCCGGGAGTAAAGGCCGCGGGGGTCATCGGCGCACCAGTCTCTTCAGGCGGGCCGCCAGTTCGAAGGGGTTGAACGGCTTGGTGAGATAGTCGTCGGCGCCCAATTCGAAGGCCCGCACAATTTCCTTTTCCTGCTGCCGTGCCGTGAGCAGAACGACTTTGGTACGAAGTCCCTCGGCACGCACGGCGGCCAGCACCTCGTAGCCGTCGAGCCCCGGCATGTTCACATCGAGCACTGCCAGGTGCGGCTTTTCTTCGCGAATGGTGCGAAGCGCATCGCGGCCATTCGAGACCGCGTGGCAGGTCATGCCGTAGTTTTCGAGCGTCGAGCAGACCAGGGTAACGATGAAGCTGTCATCGTCCGCAATGATGACAGTGGGGCGGGCCACCGCCGGCTCGGGCCGGGGGGCCGGGGCGGGCGCGACGGCGGGGGTCCGGGGCGCGGAACGCTGGCGCACGGAAGCGAGGCGCATCAGCGCTTCTTCCTGGTCCCAATCGTCGACCAGGAACTCCGCGGCGAGAAGGCGGATGGCGGGCGGCAATCCCAGAAGCTCGCGGCGGCTGCCGGTAAGCACCAGGGTTCCGGCGGCGGACGGCACGGCTTGGAGCCAGCGGCTCGCGAGCAGTTCGCCGCGCACCTGGACCACTGCCAGCGCGCAGCCGCGGACGGCATCGGATTCGGGGTCTTCGGAGGCAGCGAACAGCAGCGGGTGGGCATCGACTCGCTCCAACAGGCCGCACATCCGGGCGGCCTGCTCCGAATCGAACCCGATGAGCGCGATGCGCTTGCCCGAGAGCGCTTCCGCCAGGTGGGCCGGTAGGGGAACCGCGGCTCCCGATTGCGCAACCGAAAACGCCCGAGACAATCGGCCAAGCGCGTCGTGAAACGCAGGAGAGCCGGATTGTTCCTCTCGCAACATCTGTTCGGCCTGGGCGGCCAGACGGGAGATTTCCGGAAAGCCAAGCAGCGCGGCGCTGCCGGCCCACTGGTGGAGATGCAATCCGGCCAGCACGGGGTCAAAAGCGAGATCGACGCTTTCGACCAGATGGCGGCTGACCGCCGCGCCGGAGTTGACGAAGCGGCGGCGCAGGCCTTCCATCTCCGGGCCCGAAAAACCGAAGCCCGAAGCCGGCGCGGGCTGAGGCCCGGGAGCGGCGCTCGGCGCTTCCGGGCAGCGCGCCAGCAGTTCGCGGACGCGCGAAGCGAGGCTCGCCGAGTCGATAGGCTTCGAGATGTAGTCTTCGCAACCGGCGTCCAGGGCTTTCTCGCGATCGCTATCCATGGCGCTGGCGGTCAGGGCCACCACTCGAACCTTACTGGTGAGCGGGTCGGCTTTGATCCGGCGTGTCATTTCCAGTCCGTCCATGCCGGGCATGCGAATATCGGCCAGAACGAGTTCGGGCCGGAAATCGGCGAGCATTCTCAAGGCGTCTTCGGCGCGCTCGGCAGCGCGGACGTTGTAGCCCTCGTGTGTCAGCAGGAGTCGCATCAGCTTGAGATTGACCGGAGCGTCGTCCACAACGAGTATGGTATGAGCAGTTCCCGATGGCATGTTCCTCTCGCATTTCAAATCTGATCATCAGCCGGAGGGATATGAATTGAAAAGACTTAGGCGTACTGCGGACGTACCGAATCGCGACAAAGGTAATGCCCGTTCTGAAACTTCGGGGGTGCATTCGGGACTTTTCGAGTGAATTGGTGAATCAGGGCTGCCCGGGTTGGCCACCGGTTTTCGGCGGCTGGCGGGAATTTTGCGGGTCAGCAGCCGAACAGGTGAACGCCGCTCGGATCGTCGGGGATGGGCGCGGGCTGTTCCTTCATGGGAGGCAGGTGCGACAGCAATTCCTTCAGCCGAGCCTGCGGGATCCGGGTGCCGACGTCGGTGACATAGCTGCGATGCAGCCGGGTTTTCCATCCGGCGCGGTGGATGACCTCGAACATCTGTTCGGCGTCCAGATGATCGGCGGCTCGCACGTTCTCGATCGATTGGTAGGACGTCATGTGAACGCGGGCCGCGAAAGCCTGGGACGTCGCGTCCATCAGCCAGCAGCGGACTCCGGCGCGCAGCGAATCGGCTGCCAGACCTTCGACCGATTCGGCCGGCAGGTACATGAGCAGCCCTTCGGTAATCATCAGGGCGGGGCCGGCGCCGGCGGCGGCCAGGACGGCGGCGCGCTGCGCTCGGTCCGTAACGTCGGCCGCCATGCGCTCGACCCGGCAGCGCGGAGTATCGGAAGCGAGAACCGCGGATTTGTACTCGATCATGGCCGGGAAATCGACTTCGATCCACCGCAGGGCGGGCGGGAGATCGAGCCGCCAGGGCCGCGCGTCGAGGCCGCACCCCAGGCTGATCACGGTGGCGATGGAGTTCTCCGCGATCGTGCCGATGACCAGTTCATCGAGGAAGAACGTGCGGGCGGCGATGCCGAAGCACATCAGTTCCAGGCCCTGGAACGCGGCCGCGATGGCCATCCCCCGGGGGCCCGCCAGACGCTCGGCAAACGGATCGCGAATGATCCCGCTCGGACGCTCTGTTTCGATCGCACGACAGGCTGCCACCATCAGGGCGGTGTCGCTGACGTGCAGGATCTCGGAATCGGGCGATGCCATCCCGCTATTGTACGTTTTCCCTGGCGGAAACGGCATCGCCGCGCAACGGCCAAACAGCCGGCTAAACCTTCAACGCGTGAAGATAGGGATAGCTGGCTTTCATCTTGTCCATATCGAGTTCGACGAAATAATTCTGCACGCCGCCGGTCCTGGCGGCCGCGAACAGCTTCTTCCAATCGACGATGCCCTGCCCCACAGCCACCTCCTGCTTTTCCGCCGGAGACCAGTCCTGCAAGTGAATCGAGAGAAAACGTCCGGGGTATTTATTGAAATAAGTGGCGGCTTCGTAACCGTCGCCGATCACCGATACCTGAAATTGCATCTTGACGAGCGCCGGGTCGATGGTCTTCATGAGGTGGTCGTAGACTAAGACGCCATCGATCTGATGGAACTCGAAATTGTGGTTGTGAAAACCAAGCTGCATTCCGGCTTTGTGCACCTTGGGGGCGATGGCGTTGAGCTCTCGGGCGGCTTCGGTCCATGCGGAAAGCGGAGCGTCGCCGGGCACGCCGAACGTCGAGAGCACCATCTGCTTGAGGCCGAGTTCTTTGGCGAAAGCGATGCGCTCGTCGAGGTTCTCCCGGAGCTCGGAGAAGTGAAAATGGCAGCTTTCGCAGCGCAGGCCGGCGGCCCGGATCTTCCCGCGCATCTCGGCCGGCTTCATATCGACCAGCGGGCCGTATCCGGCATTCCGGTAGCCGGGCGGCGAACACATTTCGATGGTGCGGTAGCCGATGGCGGCGATCTGGCGGAGCGTGCCTTCGAAATCCTTACCGAGCGCTTCGCGAACCGGGTAAGTCTGGCATCCGATGGGCATGCCCAGGGGGTCGGCATGGAGCGCGGCAGCCGCAAGCGAGACCGCGGCTCCGCCCAGGAAATGACGGCGGGTGACGTTCATATGGTTTCGGGCTCCCATCCCTTGCGGTATTCGCGCGCAAGGTACCGGTTGGCATCGGGAACGTTGGTAATTGAGGTGCTGTTTGCGTCGTAGACAAGTTTCTTGCCGGTGCGCAGCGCCAGAGCGTAGAGGTTGACGGCGTCGGAGATCGGGCCGGCATTGAGGAAGCTCCCCTGGGAAGCCGTGCCGTTGCCCCGGGCAAAGTCGATCCAGCGGCGCATGCCGGGCGAAATCGGCGGCGGCTCGTCGCGCTGGCGGCGGTGCCGCGGAGCCGTGGCTTCCGAAGCGCTGATGTGCCCCCCGGTGATGAGACGCGGGTCCTCCACGCGGAACCCGGCGAGAATCTTGCCCTTATCGCCGACGAACATCATTCCCTCGGCCGGGAGCTCCTCGTGCGCCTCTTCGAGCTCCGGCGGAGCGACCGGGTGCATGCCGCCCTCGTACCAGATGAGCTCGATTGCCGGCCGTGTGCCGCGCGCCGGATAGCGGAAGCGGACCACGGAAGCGGTGGGGAATGAAAAATCGTTGCGAATGGTGGTGGAGACCCCGTTATTGAGCGTGCAATTGTGGCTGAGCATGGGCTCGATGCTGGTGGGAGAATCGAGCTCGAGGGCATTGAACACGGTCCAGAGCGAATAGTGGCCCATGTCGGCCATGGAGCCGCCGCCAAAGTCGTACCAGCCGCGGAACACCATGTTGGTGTAATCCGGGTGGTACGGGCGCATCGCTTCGGGGCCCAGCCAGAGATTCCAGTCGAAGCCTTCAGGCACCGGAGGCGTATCCGTGGGAAGCATGGCATACTGCGGCCAGACGGGACGGTTGGTCCAGTTGTGCACTTCGCGGAGCGTGCCAATGGCGCCCTGGTTGATCCACGCCATCACGGGTTCCATCGAACCGTTCGAATCCCAAGGCATGAAATGGGTGGAGACGCCGGTCTTGCGGGCGGTTTCGATCACCATTCGGGCTTCCTTGAGCCGGTTGGCGATGGGTTTGTGCATGATGACGTGCTTGCCGCGCTTCATGGAGGCGATGCTGATGGCGGCGTGAAGATGATCGGGCGTCATGATCTTGACGGCGGTGACGTCCTTCTCTTTGTCGAACAGCTCGCGGAAGTCGGCGTAGGTAGTGCAACCGCGGATGGTTTCGCCGGGGCGGCGGCTGGAATAGTAGGTATCCACGATATCCTTGGCGGTGTCGCGTCCGCCGGGGATGGCGGTCTCGGTGCCGGCCTTCCAGTCCGGCTTGTTGAGGGCGCGGCGGATATCGTCGCGAAGTCCGGTTGCCGACCAGTCGCGGTAGCCTACCGCATCCTTGTTGGGGTCGCAAACGGCGACAATCTGAATTTCGGGGATCTCCAGCAGACTGAAAATTTCCCGCAGGCCCTCGGTGCCAACACCGATGTGTGCCAGCGTGATTTTATCGCTGGGGGGAACGTAAGACGGTCCGCCGAGGACGTGCCTCGGGACAATGGTAAACGCAGCGGCGCCGGCTGCGGTCGCCAGAAACTTGCGACGATTCTGATCCGATGTCATGCCACCTCCGGATCGATGATACTCCCATTAAGGGTTCGATCAGGAGGGGGTGTCTGGTCAAAGGACCCCGTTCACTCGGAGCCCGACCCGGAACCGTCCGCGGAAGCCTCCGCGGTATCATCCGCGGTATCGTCCACGGAATCGTCCGCGGAATCCGCCAGATAATCTTCAAACGGCTCGATGGGTACTGCTTCGCCCCCAGGCGTCAACTCACGCTCCGCCTTCCGCTGGGCGCGGCGGGCTGCCTTATCCCGCTGTTTCTCCATACGGGCAAGCTCTTTTTGTCGTTTTTGAAATGAAGTGCGTGATCGGTTTGGAATAGGTTTGGCTCCTCAATTAAAATCGGGCGGTTCGGACGCACCCCGGAGGGCTGCCGGTGTCGTGCGAACTCCGCCTCACTCCGCTTCCGTCGTTCCCGTGTGCTGGCTGGGGTGCGTCTCGAATGCAGGCAGAACGGGGACGCGGTCCTATTGTCGCGGCACTGCCTAAAGGACACCACCAGTATACCAGCTTCCCCCATCCGGCACAGCAAACCGCCGCGCGCGGATGTATGCTAGGGGCGTGATGACCACCGATCTGGTGGAGATTCGCAGGTTGGGCACCGGGAAAGAGGGGGAGAATCTACACTTCCGCCGCTATCTTTCCGCGCACCACCATCGAATTGAAGAGCTGCAGCGGCTGGCCGTCGCGGTCGAGCGGGAAATCGATTGTACGGCGTGCGCCAACTGCTGCCGGCACTCGATCGTGCGAGTGACCAATGCGGAGATCGCATCGATCGCCAGCCATTTACGGATGGAAGCGGCCGAGGTGGAGCACCGGTACACCGAGCCCGACCCCGAGGACTCCGCCTGCCGGATATTGCGAAGTTCCCGGGATGCCTGTATTTTTCTCGACGGGAATCTCTGTTCAATTTATGAACACCGCCCGAACGCCTGCAGGGACTTTCCTCACCTCCATCCGGGAACGCACACGTTGGGCGGCCGCGTATCGTCGCTGTGCCGGTGGGCATCCCTATGCCCGATCATTTACAACTCAATCGAGATTTACAAGCACCAGGTGGGATTTCGCCGGGAGCGGTCTAATCCGGCGTCTGGAGCTTCAGGTTGCGGAAGGTGATTTCGTACCCTTCGGCTTCGAGACCGATATAGCCGCGGCGCAGCGCGTAACCCGAGAGTTCACTGACCACCTCGCCGTTGACTGAGAGCGTGATGTTGCCGCCTTCGGCGCGAATCTGGTAATGATTCCACTCGCCGGCGGGTTTCACGCGGTTCTCTTTCATCTGCTTACTGAGGTTGAAGCTCTTCAGTGCTCCGTCCACCATGTTCTGCCCGAACAGATAGCCGCCGGAAAGACCGGTCTGCGCCTGGGTCCAGAGCTCGCCGTATTTGGAGAGGCGGATGCCGATTCCGCTGTTGTAGCGCACGTCGCCCTTGGGAGTGAATCGCCAGTCCAGATCGAGAACGAAATCGCCGAGTTCCTTGTCGTAGCGAAGCCACTCGTGCTGGCCGTCGCCGGTGCAGATGAGAACGTGTTCCGCCGGATCGACTCGCCATTGCAGCTTGGGCTTGACGCCATCGACGGGAGGGATGGGGACGCGGGTCCAGCCCTGGAGCGCCTGGTCCGGGAGGATATCGGCAGTCGCGGCGGGCAACACGGCGGCGGCTGCGAAGAGAAAGATTGCACCGGCAAAACGGATCATCATATCCTTGATGATATCCGAGGAATAGACCGGGAGTAATTTCATGGACGACGCGCTGTTCATTCACAGACTCCACTTTGCGTTCACGGTTACCTATCACTACCTGTTCCCGCAGTTGACCATGGGCCTGGCGCCGCTGATCGTCGCCTTCAAAACCTTGGGGCTGCGCACGAAAAACCCGATGTACGACGATGCAGCCCGCTTCTGGACCAAAATCTTCGGCATCAATTTCGTAGCCGGCGTGGTTACGGGGATTCCGATGGAATTCCAGTTCGGTACAAACTGGTCTCGGTTCTCGCAGATTACCGGCGGCGTGATCGCACAGCCCCTGGCTATGGAGGGCGTCTTCTCGTTCTTCCTGGAGTCGGCTTTCCTAGGCCTGTTTCTCTTCGGAGAAAGGCGTCTCGGACGTAAAGGCCACTGGTGGGCCGCGTTCATGGTCTTTGTCGGTACGTGGCTTTCGGGCTTTTTCATCGTCGCGGCCGACGGTTGGATGCAGCACCCGGTGGCCTACACCCGGCTTCCCGACGGGTCCTTCCAGGTGAACAGCTTCTGGGGAGTGCTCGGGAACCCGTGGACCCTCATCCAATACGCGCACACGATGAGCGGAGCGGTGATTACCGGAGCCTTCGTAATGTCGGCGGTGGGCGCATTCTACGTGTTGAGCCGGCGCCACCCGGATTACGGCGCGATGTTCATCCGCTGCGGCGTGATCGCGGGGATCATCGCCACCGTGTTCCAGATCTTTCCCTCGGGCGACGCCCACGGAAAGTACATGGCGCACGCCCAACCGGTGACCACGGCAGCCATGGAGGCGCTGTTCCACTCCGAAGCCGGAGCGCCGCTGGTGATCCTGGGCCAGCCGGACGTAGTGCACCAGAGGATCGATAACCCGATCATCGTCAACAAAGCGCTGAGCTTCCTGATTTATGGCACTCCGACGGCCCAGGTGAAGGGCCTCGACCAGTTTCCCCAGGAGGATTGGCCGACCAACATTCCGCTGCTCTATTTCGCGTACCACGTGATGGCGGGCCTGGGCACGCTGTTCGTGGCGATCATGGCGATTTCGGCGTTCCTGTTGTGGAAGGGCCGGCTGTTCCAAACCAAAACGATGCTGTGGGTGCTGATGCTGGCGGCGCCGTTTCCCTACATCGCCAACACTGCGGGCTGGTTGACGGCGGAAGTGGGGCGGCAGCCGTGGCTGGTTTACGGTCTGCTGCGGACGGCCAACGGCTACTCCTTGAACGTGTCGGCGGGCAACGGGTTGTTCACGCTGCTCGGATTTATGGGGATGTACGCGCTGCTTACGGTGTTCTTCCTGTTTCTGCTGCGGCGCCAGATCGAGAGCGGCCCGGGAGGGCCGGTGGAGCCCTCGTATGTGTCCGTATCGGGAGGGGAGGCCTGATCATGCAAACTCTCTGGTTTACGCTGGTTGCGCTGATGCTGGTGGCTTATGTCGTGCTGGACGGCTTCGACCTGGGCGCGGGAGTGCTGCATTTGCTGGTGGCACGGACCGACGATGAGCGGCGCGCGGTACTGGGCGCCATCGGGCCGGTCTGGGACGGGAACGAAGTATGGCTGCTGGCGGCGGGGGGGACTCTTTTCTATGCCTTTCCGCTGCTCTACGCCTCGAGTTTCAGCGGCTTCTACCTGGCGCTGAACATGGTGCTGTGGCTGCTGGTGGCGCGGGCGGTGGGGATCGAGTTCCGCGCGCACCTTGCAGACCCGATGTGGCGCGATTTCTTCGACGGCGCCTTTTCGCTCGCCAGCATCCTGCTGATCATCTTCTTCGGCGCGGCCCTGGGGAACGTGATGCGCGGTGTGCCCCTGGGCGCCGACCACTACTTTTTCGTCCCATTGTGGACTAATTTCGCGCCGGGCCCGAACCCCGGCATTCTGGACTGGTACACGGTGTTGTGCGCCGTGACGGCCCTGATCGCCGTGACCATGCACGGAGCGCTGTACATCATTCTAAAGACCGAAGGCGAGCTGAACCGGCGAACCCGGGGCGCCATCCGATGGCTGTGGCCCCTGGTGGCGCTCACGTCGGCGGCGTCGCTCATCGCAACCATCGCGGTTCGTCCGCAGTTGCTCGACAATTACCGCGCGGGCCCCGCGGGATGGGTCATCCCGGCGTTCGTGGCGGCCGGTCTCGCCGGCGTGCTGTACTTCACGCGCACCGGGCGGGAGCGGAACGCGTTTCTCTCCTCATGCCTGTATATCGTGGCGGTGCTGTGCGGCGCGGCTTTCGCTCTCTATCCCACCCTGTTGCCGTCAACGACCGATCCGGCCAACGCGATCACCATCGGCAACGCAGCGGCGGGAAGCCGGTCGCTGGCCATCGGGTTGATCTGGTGGTCGATCGGCATGGCCATGGCTCTGGGGTATTTCGTGCTGGTGTACACGATGTTCAAGGGCAAGGTGCGGATGCAGGCCCAGCAGCACTAGCAGCCCGTGGTAATAGTGAGATCACTGCCCCAAAACATGTGACCTCTGGAATGTTCTGAGCGTCTATAGGACATGGCGATGGGAACCCGGCGGAAGCGTGAGCGGCAGCAGGATCTGTGGATCGCGACCAGCGATGTGGTCGAGACACCAGCGAATGCCTTCTACGACCGGCTGAATCAGATTCTGGATGGGCATAAGTTCGATGCCAAGGTGGAGCGGCTGTGCCGCAAGTTCTACAAGAACAGTCCCTATGGCCGGCCCAGTATGGCGCCGGGCGTGTACTTCCGATCTCTTCTGATCGGGTACTTCGAGGGTCTGGATTCGGAGCGCGGGATCGCCTGGCGGACGGCCGACTCGCTGTCTTTGCGGAAGTTCCTGGGCTACGCGCTGGATGAGGCAACCCCAGACCATTCCACGATTTCGCGCACGCGCCGTTCGTACTGGCTGGAGACGCATAAGGCGGTCTTCCGCTGGGTGCTGAAGATCCTGGGTGAAGAGGGATTGGCCAGTGGGCGGACGGTATCGATTGACGCCACAACCCTGGAAGCCAATGCGGCTCTGAAGAGCATCGTGCGGCGAGATAACGGGCAGAGCTACCACGACTACTTGAGAGAGTTGGCGAAGGCGGCGGGGATGGAGAACCCGACCAAGGAACAGCTGGCACGACTGGATCGGAAGCGGAAGAAGAAGGGCTCCAATCAGGAATGGATGAGCCCCAGCGATCCGGATGCGCGGATTACCAAGATGAAGGACGGTCGTACGCATCTGGCGCACAAAGCCGAGCACGCCGTGGATCTGACGACGGGAGCGCTGTTGGCGATAACGCTGCAACCGGCCGACCAAGGAGATACCACCACCATCCACCAGACACTGGAAGTGGCACAGGCCGCAGCACGCGAAGTCAATGCCCGGGGGGTGGAAGAGGTGGTAGCCGATAAGGGCTATCACAGCGGAGCGGTACTGCAGGAATTGCATCGACGGGAAGCCCGGAGTTACATACCCGAACCGGAGCGAGGACGGCGGAAGTGGCAGGGCGAGGGGAAGGCGGAAGAGCAGAAGCGGACGTATGAGAATCGGCGGCGTGTGCGAGCAGAACGCAACAAGCGATTACAGAAACTGCGCAGCGAACTGACCGAGAGGAGCTTCGCGCATCTGTACGAAACCGGCGGCATGAGGCGAGTTCATTTGCGCGGAAGGGACAACATCCTGAAGCGACTGCTGGTCCACGGAGTGGCGTTCAACCTTTCGCTGATCCTGCGGAAGACTCTGGGAGTGGGCAAGCCCAGGCGGTTACAGGGGCTTTGTTTCGAACTCCTTACGCAATTTACGCGCCTGTTTTTGTGGCTCTGGACGAAACTACCGATGGAGGAGAAACAATCAGGACCCTTTGCGTTGCAAAGTAGCCTATGCGACATCGACGCTCCACTCTCGTTCGGCGCAATTCAAGTGACGCGCCCTCATCTCGCCGCCTGAAAAAGACTGACTACTGCCACGGGCTCCTAGCTCTTTGCGATCGGAGAGGATCCCGGCGGGGAACTCCGTCACTTCCGCGCGCGGCCGTGGGCTTTTCGACGCGCAGGAGGCCTCGAAGCAGCGGCTCGCCCCAATTCGCCGGCCGCAGAACGGCCCACGGTACAATGAGGTTTCGCATCGAATCGTATGAAACCAGCATTTCGGCGCACCACGGCGCGGGCCGCCCTGGTAATCGGGGTGGCCGCTACGGCGGTGCTTGTTTGTTCTCAGCCATCCCCAAGAGAAACGGTCGGGCCGCTGCCCGGGGGCGGCTTCCTGCTGAACAGCGGATGGCGGCTTGACCCGGCCGGCAAGCAGGTGCCGCTCGACACGCTTCCCATGGCTACCGCCATATCACCGGACGGCAAATACCTGCTGGTGCTGAACGCGGGATACCGGCCGCCCAGCATCAGCGTGATCGACACCGCGACGGCTACGGTAGTGAGCCATACGCCGGTGCCTGACGGATGGCTGGGGCTGACTTTTAATCGGGCGGGCGATCGCGTCTATGTCGGCGGCGGGTCGAAAGCCTCGGTTTTTGAATTCACCTTCTTCAGGGGAACGCTACAGCCGGCCCGTACGTTCGAGGTGGTCCCCGCGGCGCAGCGCACCGTGCGCGACTTCATCGGCGACGTGACCTTCTCACCCGACGGACGCCTGCTGTATGCCGCCGACCTCTACCGGGACTCCCTGGTGGTGATCAACCCGCAATCGGGCATGATCATTCAGCGGGTGAAGACCGGCCGGCGCCCCTACCGCATCCTGTTCCACCCCGACGGCAAATCCTTCTTCGTCACCCACTGGGCGGACGGCACGCTGGGGCACTACGATTCCGTGGACGGCAGCCTGTTTTCGACGGTGCGGATCGGCGCGCATCCGACCGACATGGTGTGGCGCGACGGCGGGCCTGCCGAGGCGGCTCCTGACGAGCCCGCGTGGACGGCCCGGCTGTTCGTCGCCGCGGCCAATACGAACAACGTGTACGCCGTAGGCGTGACGGCTTCGAAAGAACTCAGCGTGATCGAGAGCATCAACGTGTCGCTGACGCCCCGGCAGCCGCTGGGTATGACGCCCTCGGCGCTCGCGCTCAGCCCCGACAAGAAGCGGCTCTTCGTGGCCTGCTCGGACGCCAACGCGGCGGCGGTGGTGGACGTGACCATGGACCGGAGCCTGGTGGAAGGTTTCATCCCGGCTGGCTGGTATCCGACCGCGGTGCGCGTGCTGCCGTCGGGGACCCTGGTCGTGCTCAACGGCAAGGGGCTCCGCTCCTATGCGAATCCGGACAACGGACCGAATCCAACCAAGCGGCCGGCGGGCGTCCACAGGGAGCCGGGCATCCTTCCAGGCTACGTCGGCTATATGCAGACCGGGACCGCCTCGTGGATTGAGCCCTTCAAGCCGGAACAACTGGATGCCTGGACCCAGACGGAGCTGGCGGATTCGCCGTATCGCGATTCCAAGCTCGACGAACCGTCGAAGCTGCCGCCGCAGATCCAACACGTGATCTACATCGTCCGCGAGAACCGCTCCTACGACCAGGTCTTCGGCGACTTGAAGGAAGGCAACGGAGATCCATCGCTGGTGCTGTTCGGCGAGAAGATCACCCCGAATGCACACAAGTTGGCGCGGGAATTCGTGCTGCTCGACAACTTTTACGTAAACGCCGACGTGAGCGCCAGCGGGCATAACTGGTCCACCGCGGCGATTGCGCCGGATTATGTGCAGAAGCTGTGGCCCAACCAGTACGCGGGCCGGCGCAAACTGTACGACTTCGAGGAGCAGGACCCCACCTCGCTTCCGCCGGCCAATTATCTGTGGACGAGCGCCGCCGGGGCGGCGCTTTCGATGCGCAATTTCGGTTACATGGTGAACAACAGGCCCACTGCCGCCCCGCTGGGCAGCGAACAGATTACGGGCGTCCGCGACCCGGTGCTGGCCAAAGTCACGAACCGCCTGTACCGCGGTTTCGATCTCGACTACCCGGACGTGAATCGCGCCCGGACATTTCTGGACGAACTGGCGGGCTACGAGAGAAGCGGAGAAATGCCGCGCCTGATCCTGATGCGCCTGGGCAACGACCACACCTCCGGGACGGCGGCCGGAAAAATCGCGCCGCTTTCGGCTGTGGCCGACAACGATTATGCGTTAGGGCAGATCGTGGACGGGGTGTCGAGATCGAAATTCTGGGCCAGCACGATGATCTGCGTGCTGGAAGACGACTCCCAGAACGGTCCGGACCACGTGGATTCGCACCGCTCTCCGGCGCTGCTGATCTCGCCCTACGTGAAGCATCATTCCGTGGACAGCAGCATGTACAACACGGTTTCGATGCTGCGGACCATCGAACTCGTGCTCGGGCTGCACCCGATGACGCACTACGACGCGGGCGCGCGCCCCATGACATTGGCCTTCCAGGCGGTGCCGGACCCGGCCCCGTATGCCGTGGAGAAGCCGCGCATCGCGCTCGACGAGCGAAACCCGGCGAACGCACCGGGAGCGGCGGCCTCCAACCGGATGAATTTCGAAGAAGCCGACGAGATCGACGATAACGAATTGAACGACGTCTTGTGGCGGGCGATCCGCCAGGATGCCCCTCCGCCGCCGGTGCGAAGCTATTTCGGAAAGTAATCAGCATTCATGCCGAAAATTTACCTGTGCTTTCTATGGCACATGCACCAACCCTTCTACAAGGACCTGATTTCGGGCGAGTACAAGCTGCCTTGGACGCGCATGCACGCGCTCAAGGACTACTTCGGCATGGTCAGCATCCTGGAAGAGTTTCCGGCCATCCGGCAGACCTTCAACCTGGTGCCCTCGATGATGGTTCAGGTGGAGGAGTATGCCGCCGGCGAAGCCAACGACCCGTTTCTGAAGAAGGCCTTGCAACCGGCTGAATCGCTCACCGACGCGGATCGCGAATTTCTGCTGCAACACTCCTTCTACTCCGACCCCCAGCGGATGATCTACCGGTATCCGCGCTATGGCGAACTGTACGATGCGCGCAATGCGCAGAAGAAGGCCTACGGGTTCTTCGGCGCGCAGGAGTTTCGCGATTTGCAGATGTGGTCGCAGCTGGCGTGGTTCGACGAGGAGTTTCAATCGGGCGACCCGGAGGTGGCCGAATGGATCGCGCGAGGCCGCAATTTCACCCCCGCGGACCAGCGCCGCATGGGCGAGAAGCAGCGCGAAATCGTGAGCTCGGTGCTGCCCGAGTACCGGAAGCTCGCGCAGACCGGACAGATCGAGATTTCGACTACGCCGTACTATCACCCGATCCTGCCGCTGCTCACGGATTCCGATATCGCGGCTGTCGCCCATCCGGGAGTACCCCTGCCGCCGCGGTTCCGCTATCCGGGGGACGCCGAGCGGCAGCTCATGCTGGCGCGCCAGTACGTGGAGCAGCATTTCGGAGCGGCGCCCGCCGGCCTGTGGCCTTCGGAAGGGTCGGTCTCCGACGAGGTTTTCACGATCGCCGCCGACCTGGGCTTCCGTTGGACCGCCACCGACAGCGGGGTGCTAAACCGCACGCTCTCCCGGTCGGTGCCGGTCGACGGCCTGTATCGCCCCTACGAATGGCGGCGTCAGGGCCGGCATCTGGGGGTCGTGTTCCGCGACCACTTCCTGAGCGACCTGATCGGCTTCGTGTATTCGAAGATGGATTCCGGCGAGGCGGCCGGCGACTTTCTGCGCCGCATCCGCGAGAACTGCGCGGGCATGCTGGCCACGGGCCGCGATGCCCTGGTCCCGATCATCCTCGACGGCGAGAACGCCTGGGAATACTACTACAGGAACGGACGCCCCTTCCTGCGCGAGCTCTACCGCCGCATTCAGGAGGACTCGCAGATGCGCGCGGTGACCATGAGCCAGGCCTTTGAGCTGCTGCCGCCCGAGCCGCTCGACCACATCTTCCCGGGATCGTGGATCAATGCAAATTTCGACGTGTGGATCGGCGCCGAAGAAGATAACCAGGCGTGGACCCAACTGCTGCGCGCCCGCCAGACGTTCGATGGCGCGACCGGGGTTCCCGAGGAGCGGCGCCGGATGGCCTTCGAGGAGTTGCTGATCGCCGAAGGCAGCGACTGGTGCTGGTGGTACGGCCCGGAGCACGATTCGGTTAACCGCATCGAATTCGACCAGTTGTACCGCAGCCACCTGGCCAACGTCTATCGTTTTCTCAATCTGGACCCGCCGGAAGAGCTCTCGCGGCCGATCCTGCGGGTATTGGTTCCGGCGGTGCAGATCGATCCGTGCGGCGCCATTAGCCCGCGCATCGATGGGGAAGTGACATCCTACTTCGAATGGATCGGCGCCGGCATCTACCGTGTGGACGAGCGCTCCGGCTCCATGCACGGCAAGAAGTTTGTCGTGAAAGAGGTCTACTTCGGAACCGACGGCGACAGTCTTTTTCTGCGCGCCGATTTTCACCCCGGCTACCAGGCTGAACTCCCGGGCATGCAGGCGCGCGTGCGGGTGCTATCGCTCGACGGCACCCGAACCAGCTCGCTGACGGTAGTGTTTTCACATGAAGGCGTGAAGGTCGTGGAAGAGGCCATGGCATGCGGATCGGCTGCGGGCGCCGTGGAATGCTCCCGGGGCCGGATTCTCGAGATCCGGATGCTGCTGGGAGCGATGGCGATTCCCAAGGGAGCCGGCCTGAAGATCCAGCTCTCACTATGGCAGGGCGGCCTGCCGATCGATGCCGTGCCCCAGCAGGGCTGGCTCGAAATGAGCACGACGGACCCGCGGGAGCTGGCGGCCTAGAGCCGGCCGGGCCCGCGTCGGCCCGCTCCCTCGCGGTCGCGGTTCTGTGAAAGGCCGCGCGAAACTATCGCTCGTATCTGCTAAAATACAAAAAGTTATGGCAATTCCGAATGTGAAGCGGTTCCGGCCCTTTTGCCCGACCTGCAATGACAATTTCACCCTGATGGCGGTCCTGCCGAAGGACGCCAACGTGGATAAATACCTGGCGGATGCCGTGGCGCGCCACGATCACAAGGCGTTCCAGGAATCCAAGGTATTGCACTTCAAGGTCCGCGTCGGCCAGCAGAAGCAGAAGAAGGCCAAGTAGATTTCGGGGGCGGGCTTCCCCGCCCCACAAAACCCTTCCTTTTCGTTTATCCCACTCGGGTCTGCAGCGTTCGGATGGCGCGCAGGACTTCTTTTTGCACATCCGCATCCGGATCGTTGCTGACCTTCTGCAACGCCGTCAGGCTTTGTTTGTCCCCGCTGCGAGCCAGAACTCCGGCAATCCCGATCTTCTCGTCTTTGGTCCCGGTGGTGAGCGGCGCGTACAGCGCGCTGCGAACACCCGGATCGCGCGCCAGTTCCACCAGGAACGGAAAAGCCTCGCCCTTGTAAGCCGCGGAGTTCAAATTGTTGATCAGGAATTGGAGCGGGCTAAATTCGCTGACCTCGGTCTTTCCAAGCATCACCAGCGCAAAGGCCAGTGAAAGCCGCGGATTGGGTTTGCCCTCGTCCTGCCACGCCTGCTGCAGCATCGGAAGGTCGCCGGGATTCTTGAGGCGGGCGAAACCCTCGGCTGCCGCGGCGCGGAGCTTATCGTCTTTGTCGTGGATGTACAGGGCGTAAAGAGTGCGGCTCTGCTCGACCGGCAGCATGGCGATCGCGGTCAGGGCGGCGCGTTTCACCTTGCTGTCCCGGGTCCGGCCGAGGACATCGGTAAGGTTCGGAACCGCGGCCTTGTTCTGCAACAGGCCCGTGGTTTCGATGGCCGCTACCTGCACTTTCGGATCGAGATCGTGCAGCAGGAAGCTGATGCGCGGCGCGGCGGATTCGTCGCGAATCTTCTGCAAGGCGTTCAGCGATTCATAAAGCACTGCGCTATCTTTCGAGTGCAAGGCTTCGATGAGGTCGGGTACGGCGGCTTTGCCGCGCAGAATGCCGATGGCGCGCGCGGCATTGGCCCGCGCGTCCATGCTGCCGCCGGACTTGGCGAGACTTCCCAGCGCGGCGATCACTTCGGGGCGCACGGTAACGTAGGGGTCGATCACCTGGTCATTGGTATCGGTGAACCGGCCCTTGATGCTGCTGCCGGCGCGTTTCAGAGAAGCGCCGAATCCGGTTTCCACGTATCCCGGCAGGTAGAAATTCACGAGGCCGTCGGTGGCGCGAATCTGAACCTCGGGCTCGTTATCGCTGGTCGCCTGGATCAACGGATCCAGGCTATGCTGCGTGCCGATTGCCGTGAGTTGCTTGACCACCTCGACGCGGACGTCGGGATCCGGATCTTTCAGCAGTTCCTGAAGTTTGGGTATGGCGGAGGTACCGCCCTTGGCGAGTTCGCGGACATCCTTCGGCTTGGTTTGAGCCGGCAGGAGCGCCGCAAAGGCGAGAAGGAAAATGGGCGTCTGACAAAGGCGCATATATCTATGCTAACGCGCCTCCGCCCCGGCCCGTTCCTTTAGCGCACGAATTCCACTTCCACACGGTTCGGGATGAGGCCCGCTTCGTAGCCCATATCGAGCAGCCTCTGGGCGGCTTGCGGCACGACGTCGCCGGCGTCCAGGGTGTAGTGGTTGACGTACATGCCCACGAATTTCTCGGCCAGGCGCGGTTCCATGTCGCGTGCGAACTGCAGAGCGTAGGAAAGGGCTTCGTCGTGATTATCGAGAGCGTATTGGATGCTCTCGCGCATCATCCGGCAGCATTCGCCCTGAATCTCCGAATCGAGCGAGCGGAGCAAAGCGTTGCCGCCGAGCGGCAGGGGCAGACCGTAACAGCCCTTGAACCAGCGACCCAAATCCACGATGCGGTGAAACCCTTCGCGATCGAATGTCAATTGGGCTTCATGAATGACCAGCCCGGCATCCACACTGCGTTCGCGCACGGCGTCGGTGATTTTGTCGAACGGCGTCACCACGGCTTCGAAATCGGGCTGGTAGAGCTTCAGGGAGAGATACGCCGTGGTGAGGGTTCCGGGCACCGCAATGCGCTTCCCCTTCAATTCCTCTGGCTCCATCGGGCGGGTGGCGATGACCATCGGGCCATAGCCGTCGCCGATGCTCGACCCGCTGGCCATCAGCACATATTTATCAGCCACATAGGGATAGGCGTGGTAGGAAATCGCGCTAAGTTCGTATTGTCCCTGCATGGCCTTTCGGTTGAGTGTCTCGATATCTTCGAGTACATGGCGGAAGGCCACCTTGGCCGAGCGAACCTTCTTGGTCGCCAAGCCGTAGAACATGAACGCGTCGTCAGAATCCGGACTGTGGGCGCTGACGATCTCCCTGAGGGCTACAGTCATAGTGTGGAATGGGCTCACTCCAGTTTACACCAGGACGGTAGATTAGCCCGACGGTCATTGCAAAAATCTTGCTCCACAAAAGACGAAGGGCGGCGCCCCGCGGGAATCAGGACTAAGGATTTTCCCATTGGCGATCATCTATGTTGCGCATCAAGCGCTATGCCCAATTTTAAGGGCACTGATGAGTCCGAGCGTCTGGAAAACCCCGTACTGCCTGTCCAATTCCCGCGGATGGGCCGCCCTCATCCTGGTCCGGTTCTATACGTCACCTCCCGCCAACCCGGGTGGGTCGGCCTTCGTATCGACTGGAATCAGATGACCGGCCCTGATTCCACATTCAGTTTCCCGCCGGTTGATTTTTCTGTCAAGAGTACGCAAGATACTGATGCACGGTATTTCACCTTAAAAAGTGCGCAACTTCTTTTCGAAGAAAAAACCACCGCTGAGCGGAGCCCCTCCCTCGCGCCGGCTGAAGAGCTACTCGGCGCAATCGGGGTACGTGTATCAGTACTTCTATGAAGGTCACCGGTTCTTTTCTGCGGGGGAAGAATCGGGTGTGGAATTCGTCTTCAGCGTCTCGGCCGACCGCAAGCAATTCCATGCGGTGGAGGTGCTGGTCCCGAATTCCGCCATTGAGAGCTGGGAACGGGCCCACGACCGGCCGCTTTCCTCCACGGAACGCTACGCAGTGGCAAAGCTCTCTTTGTTTCAGGCGTTCGATGAACGCCCGGCTCCCGACCGCATGCGCGACCCGGTACGAGTGCGGAACGCCGACATCGACGGAATCATAGAGACGTTGGGTTTGTAAGTTGCGCGCTAGAATGGATTTGCGCGTATGTCCTTGTTCGTTCCCAACCGTAACCGCGGCAAGCTCATCGTGGTGGAGGGAATCGACGGGTCCGGTAAATCCACCCAACTGACTTTGCTCAGCCACTGGCTGCGCTCGCAGGGTTACGCCGTGGCTTTCAGCGAGTGGAACTCGTCTCCGCTGGTTCGCGCAACCACGCGCCGCGGCAAGAAGAAGGAGATGTTCACTCCGACCACGTTCAGCCTGATTCATGCCACCGATTTCGCCGACCGGATGGAAAGCTATATTCTGCCGCTGGTCAAATCGGGCGCCATCGTGTGCGCGGATCGCTACGCCTACACGGCCTTCGCGCGCGACGTGGCGCGCGGCGTCAGCCGGCGCTGGGTCCGCAACCTGTACCGGTTCGCCATCGAACCCGATTTGAGCTTCTATTTTCGCGTGCCGCTCGATGTGGCGCTCGGCCGCGTTCTGGGAGGCCGCGACGCGCTCAAGTATTACGAGGCGGGAATGGACCTGGGCCTCTCGCGCGACGTGGAAGAGAGCTTCCGGGTGTTCCAGGGCCGCATTATCGACGAATACGAAGCCATGGCGAGGGAAATGGGTTTTCAGATCGTCGATGCCACGCTCTCCATTGAAGAGCAGCAGCGGCAAATGCGGGAAGTCGTCGTCAACCGGCTCGGTGAGAGCCTCAAGAGCGGCGTGCTGCACGCGCCCGCCACGGGAGACCTGCATGGCACAACGAACACCACTGCAGTTCTATAGCGAGCCGCTGCCCGGCGTCGATCCGTCCGAACTGCACGGCAAGCTCATCGTCGTCGAAGGTCCGGACGCGGTCGGCCGCAGCACGCAAATCACGCTGCTGCGGCAGTGGCTGGAGCAGGAGGGCCACGCCGTGCTCGATACCGGCATGGCGCGCTCGGCGCTGGCCGGCAAGGGCATCAAAATGGCTAAGGCCGGCAACACGCTGGGCCCCATCACGATGACGCTGTTCTACACGACGGATTTCGCGGACCGCCTGGAGAACGAGATCATTCCCGCGCTGCGCGCCGGCTTCGTGGTGCTGATCGATCGCTACATTTTCTCAATTATGGCGCGCGCCATAGCCCGCAACGAAGACCGCCGCTGGATCGAGCGGGCGGCGGGCTTCGCACTGGTGCCGCACGTGGTGCTCTACCTGCGCGCCGAAGTCGAGCAACTGGTTTCGCGCGTGGTGCTGGGGCGCGGCGCTTTCGATTATTGGGAGAGCGGCATGGATCTGCGTTTCGGACCGGATATGTACGAGAGCTTCACGCGCTATCAGGTGCGGCTGATCAAGGCACTCGACTCCATGGTCGAACCCTACCAGTTCGAAGTGATCGACGCGCGCCAGTCGATACCGGAGATTTTCGAGGAGTTGCAGGGCAGGATCTCGCGACTGGTGTTGAAGAAGCCGCGAGGCCGGCGCGCGGCGGCTAGGCAGGAGTCCTGATGGAAATCTATCTGCTGCGACACGGAATTGCCGAGCAGGGACGCGCGGGACACGCCGACTCGGAACGAGCGCTTACCCAGGAGGGCCGCGAGAAACTGCGCCGCGTTCTGAAGCGGGCGCGCGCGGCGGGCGTCGAGCCGAGCCTGGTTCTCTCGAGCCCTTACCGGAGGGCGCTCGAGACCGCCCAGGAAGCGGCCGAGGTGCTGGGCTATCACGGGGAAGTGGAAAAGAGCCAAACGCTGGTTCCGGAGACCTCGCCCCACGACGCATGGGACGAGATCCGCCAGCGCAAGACCGAAAAGGCCATTTTGCTGGCCGGACACGAGCCGATGATGAGTTCCATGGCCGCCTTCTTGCTGGGCAGCCCCGGCGTTATGATCGACATGAAGAAGGCGGCACTGGTGCGGATCGACTTCGACCGCCTGGGCGCCCAACCCGCGGGCGTCCTGAAGTGGATGCTGACTCCCGCGCTGTGTGGTGATTAGATGAACATCAAGAAGGCAACCGAGCGGTATGAGGACTGGCTGGGACAACAACTGCGAATCCTCTCCGAAGACCTGGATTTGAAGCACCAGCAGATGCGCTCGGCGCCGTTTCCGTTCCTGCGCGCGACTTACTACCGATGGGCGCAGACATGGAAAGAGGTTGCCGGGAGCGCGGCGCGCGCGCCGCGGGTGCTGGCTGTGGGCGATCTGCACGTTGAGAACTTCGGAACCTGGCGCGACGTCGAAGGCCGCCTCATCTGGGGCATCAACGATTTCGACGAGACCTGCCGGACGCCGTACACGAACGACCTGGTGCGGCTCGCCACGAGCGCGCTGATCTCCGAGGTCCACTGCGAGGAAAAGGACGCGGCCGCGGCGATTCTGAAGGGCTATGCCGATGGCGTGGCTACCGGGGGACATCCCTTTGCGCTGGCCGAACACCACCCGGTGCTCCGCGAAATGGCGGTACACCGGCTGCATGAGCCGGAAAAGTTCTGGGACAAGCTGCACGCCCTTCCGGACATTCAAGAAGCGGCGCCCGCCGGCGCGGTGAAAGCCATCGGCAAGATGCTGCCCGAACCGAACATCCCCTACCACCTGGTACACCGCGTGGCCGGGTTGGGCAGCCTGGGGCGGGAGCGGTACGCGGGACTGGCGGAATGGCGCGGCGGCTCGATCGCGCGCGAGGCCAAGACCCTGGCGCCTTCCGCGCAGACCTGGGCGGAGGGCGGCGGCGACACCGTCATCCTTTATCAGGAGATTCTGGATTCGGCCATCCGCACGCCCGACCCCTTTGTTCGCCTGCAAAAGCGCTGGATCGTGCGGCGCCTGGCGCCCGACTGTTCGCGCATCGAGCTTACGGCATTGCCCAGAGAGCGCGACGGCCTGCGCCTGCTACACGCCATGGGCTTCGAGACCGCCAACGTGCACCTGGGCAGCATTCGGGCGCGGACGCTGGCGGCGGATCTGAAGAAGCGGCCGCGCGGCTGGCTATACCGGGCGGCGCAGGGGATGCGTAAGGCCGTGCTCGCCGATTTCGAAGAGTTTCGCGCGTGAAAGCGGAATAGGCCGGCCCGCTCCCTCACGGCGCGACTCTGTGCAACGCGAATATCCGCCACAGAGCGGGTGTAAAATGATCCGTTCCATGCGCATTCGAATTTCCGATCCCGCCCGGCTCGCGCTTCTGGCCCTGACTGCGGGAACCCTGGCGCTGCCAGCCCAGGAGAACACGGTCTGGCGTATCGGCGCTTTCGACCATACCGCGGCCGAGTTTGGCGGGGCTTCGGGCAATCAGGCGGTAGTGGTGGACGCCGATGCGCCGGATGCCGCGAAGCGCTGGCCCGCGTCACAGGCCGGAACGCTCAATGCCGCTTCCGGTCCGCAGTCGCACTCGCGCGAGATCCGATTCCGGCTAAGCGAGGCTCCCCGCGGATCGTTCGTCCTGGACTTCGCCATCATGGCGGGCAACCCGCGCGTGCCGTACCTGGAACTGGATCTGAACGGCGCCAGGGCGTGGGCTTACCTCGAGCGCCGCCTGAGCTACCACGCCGAGGGGCGCGCGGATTCGCCCATCAACGGCGAAGCTCGCGTGCGCATCCCGGTGGCGGCGAGTGCGCTGCGGCAGGGTGCCAACGTGCTGCGGATCACCGCCGTGGACGACGCGCCGGACAAGAATGGCGATTCGCAGATCGGTTGGGACGCGCTGGCCCTGATGCACTCCGCGGGAGCCGCGGGCGAACCCACGGTCGCGTTGGAGCCGACCTACTTCTTCGCCGGCCAGAATGGAATCCTGCGCGAGTTGGTAACGGCGACGGTCACCTCGGCGGAAACAATTTCCCGCGGAAACCTGACCCTCACGGTGGGCGGCGCTACGTATCACGCCGAGTTGACCCCAGCGCGCTTCGGCCAGCAGCGGTTCGAGTTCCGGGTCCCGGAGTTCTCCGCCGGGACCGAAGCCCGCGCCGCCATAGAGCTCAACGGCAAGACCTACGAACGCGTTGAGCGGCTGGCGCCGAAACGGAAATTGACGGTCTACATCGTGCCGCACACGCACCTCGACATCGGCTTCACAGACTACCAGCCGAAGATCGAAGAGCTGCAGAACCGCAATCTCGACCGCCTGCTCGAGGAGATGAGACGCGATCCCGACATGCGGTTTTCGCTCGACGGCGCCTGGCTGGCGGAGCAATACCTTCGCACGCGCTCGCCGGCGGCGCGGAAGGAACTGATGGACGCGGTGGGCGAAGGCCGCATCTCGATTCCCGCGCAATCCATGAACCTGATGGCCGGAGGAGCGAGCCTCGAAACCCTGATCCGCTCCCTCTATGCGGGCCACGCGCTGAACCGGGAAGCAGGCCGGCAGGCGGACTATGCCAACATCACTGACGTGCCTGCCTATCCATGGGCGTATGCTTCGGTGTTGAGCGCCGCGGGTGTGAAATACTTCGCCGCCGGCGCCAATGACGACCGCGGCCCGCAGCCGCTCTACGGCCGCTGGCAGACCCGTTCGCCGTTCTGGTGGCAAGGCCCAGATGGAGCGAAGGTGCTGATGGCCTACACGCGGCAGTATTCGAACCTGTGGTTCATCTGCGGGCTTCCGCCGGGCGAGGCAGCCTGCCGCGAGAGCCTGCCCACTTTCTTTCAAACCTTCGAATCTCCGGGCTACCATCCGGATGCGGTGCTGATGTTCGGCAGCCAGTTGGAGAACACCGACCTGATCCCGGGCGAAGGCGAGTTCGTGCGGGGCTGGAACACCAGGTACGCCTGGCCGCGCCTGAAACTGGCCACGTTCCGCGACTATTTCGAAATCATCGAGAAGCAGTACGGCGACAAGCTCGAAACCGTGCGCGGCGATTTCGGCCCCTATTGGGAAGACGGCATCGGCACCGACGCGCAGTACGCCGCCCTCTACCGGGAGGCGGAAAGCCGCGGACCGGCGGTGGAGACGCTCTCCTCGCTAGCCGCGATCCAAAAGCCGGAGTGGGCGCCGCCGCTCGACAATATCCGCAGGATGTGGCAGGGGTTGATTTTGTACGCCGAACACACATACACCTCCTCGGGCGGCTATTCGCGGCCCAAGAGCGAGCAGAGCGTGCAGCAGATCGACTCGAAGCATTTCCACGTGACCGACGCGCGGGATGCGGAGTACTGGATCGCGCAGGAATCCATGAGCCGGCTGCTCGAATGCATCCGGATCGTCCCACCGGCCATGGTAGTCTTCAACTCGCTGGCGCACGAACGCAGCGGGCTGGTGGAGACGGACCTGTCGAACGGCGAGGCGCTGGTGGACGCAAGCGGGCAGCCGGTGGCGCTCCAAACCGTGCGTGCGGGGGACGGGTACAGGCACGTGCGCTTTCTGGCCGGGCGCGTGCCGGCGATGGGCTATCGCGTCTACCGGCTGGAACGGAATCAGACCGCGGGTGCGGCCCCGGCCGCGAACCCCGCGAACGTCATCGAAAACTCGTTCTACCGCGTTACCGTGGACCCCCGCCGCGGCGGGGTCTCGAGCATCTTCGATAAACAAGTGGGCCGCGAACTGGTGGACGCACGGAGCCCTTACCTGCTGGATCAATATTTGTACGTGTCGGGCGGCGAGGGCACGCGGCTGATTCACAGCACCGACCACTTGCCGACGGCCAAGCTAACGGTGAGCCCTTCGGGCGGCGCGGCCTCGGTAACGGCCACGCGGACCCCCTGGGGATCCACGCTGAGCTACCAGGTGAGCGGACCGCATGCGCCCGAGATCGCCGTGGAAATCCGCCTGTTCGACGGCGAGAAGAAGATCGAGATCGTCAACCGCTTGAAGAAAGAGCCGGTGAGCAACAAGGAGGCCGTCTACTTTGCGTTCCCCTTCGCCGCAGCTAACCCTCAATTCGAGTACGAGGGCCAGACCGGCACGGTGAATCCGGCGCGCGACGAACTGGCCGGCGGCAACCGCGAATGGTACACGACCGGCCGCTGGGCAAGCGTGAGCGGCGGAGGAGTGAGCGCGGCGGTGATCCCGCTCAATGCGCCGCTGGTGACTTTCGGCGATATCAACCGGGGCCTCTGGCCACGGAAGTTCGAGCCGCGTTCGTCCACCATTTTCTCGTATGCGTTGAACAACTACTGGCATACCAACTTCCCGCGCGTGCAGAGCGGCGATTTCCGGTTCGACTATGTCCTCACGAGCGGCAGCGGCCTCGATCCGGCGGCGCTGAGCCGCCTGGGACAGGAATCCCTGACGCCGCTTGAATTGGGCGAACTGGCAAGAAATGACAAAGTGGGAGCGCGCGGCTCGCTGCCGGACACTTCGGCATCGTTTCTCAGCCTGAACGGCAACGGCGTGGAACTGGAGACGCTCAAGCCGGCCGAGGATGGCAATGGCTACATCGCGAGGCTGGTCGAAACCGGCGGCCGCGCGAGCGTGGCGCGCCTCCATTCGGGCCTGCTCCAAATCGATCGGGCGTGGATCTCGAATGCCGCCGAGGACAATCAACGCGAGATCGACGTGCGGAACGGTGGGCTGGAGGTCAGCATGCCGCCCAACTCCATCGTGACGCTGCGGATGCTGCTCCATCCGGCGGCGCCGGAACTACAGTGAGACAATCATGCATCGCAGAACATTCCTGCAAGCGGCCTCGCTCGGTCCGGCGGGCGCGCTAGAGATGATGGCTCAACAATATGAAGGCCAACCGGCGGGGCATCATGCGAACGAGCCGGCGCCCAACCCGCGGCCGAACGTGCTATGGATCCTCGGGGATCAGTTTCGCGCACAGGCGCTGGCTTCGAATGGCGATCCGAATGCGCGCACGCCGAATATCGACCGGGCCGCGGTCAATGGCGTCACCTTCGCAAATCATCTATCGGGCTTTCCGCTGTGCTGCCCGTTTCGCGGTTCGATGCTGACCAGCCGCTACCCGCACCACTGCGTGCCGGGGCACGAATTCCCTCTGCCGGAAGGGCAGAAGACGATCGCCGACGTGTTCAACGCGAACGGATACCACACCGCCTATTTCGGCAAATGGCACCTGGGCGGCTGGCACGAACGGAACGGCCGCGCGGCTTTCTTCATCACCGATCCGGAGCGCCGGGGAGGCTTCGAGACGTGGACCGGCTACGAAAACAACAACAGCCAGTGGGATAGCTGGGTGCACGGCGGCAGCGGCGCGAACGCATTTCATTACCGGCTGCCTGGCTACGAAACCGACGAGCTGACCAACCTGCTGACCGGCTATCTCAAGGATCGCGCCGCGGAGCGCAAGAGCGGTGCGGCGAAACCGTTTTTCGCGGTGATGAGCGTGCAGCCGCCGCACGACCCGTACCTCGCGCCCGCGCGCTTCATGGCGAATTACAACCCGGAGCGGCTGGTGCTGCGGCCGGATGTAGCGCACATCCCGAAACTCGAACAGCAGGTGCGCCGCGACCTGGCCGGGTACTATGCGATGATCGAGGACCTGGACTGGAATTTCGGACGCGTGATCGAGACCCTGGAGCAGACCGGGCTGCTGGCCGACACGCATGTCTTCTTCTTCGCCGATCACGGCGATATGCACGGCTCGCACGGGATGCTGCGGAAGATCTGCCCGTTCGAAGAATCGATCCGGACGCCGTTTCTGATTACCGGCGGCGTGCCACGCTATTCTCCTTGGAAGAACGGCCGCTTGCCGGTGCTCTCGAATCACGTGGATATCGCGCCCACAACGATGGGCCTTTGCGGCATTCGAAAGCCGGAGTGGATGGAGGGCGCCGACCTGTCGTATCACCGGCTGGGCAATCCGCCGGGCAGGCCGGATCCGGATTCGGCCTATCTGCAATTCGTGGTGCCGCCCGGCCAGGCGGACACGCCGAATACCCCCTACCGAGGAATTGTGACCCGCGAGGGCTGGAAGTACGTCTGCTTCGAGAACCGCTCCTGGTTGCAGTTCAACCTGAACGAAGATCCCTACGAGGAAATGAATCTCGCGCAACTGGACCGCTACCGGCCCGAGCGGCAGAAGCTGATCGCGCGCCTGCGGCAATGGGTGGCGGATACCGGCGACCGGTTTGCGATACCGGAAGACTGAGGCGGACGCTCAGCCGCGCCCGGCATGCCAGAACGTCTGGATCTCTTCGAGCGTCTTCTGCTTGGTCTCGGGCAGCACGCGCAGCACGAAGACGAACATCACGGCGCAGAGTCCCGCATACAGCCAAAACGTGCCGGCGGGAGAGAGCCAGCGCAGCAGGGATAGAAACGTCAGCGTGACCGCCAGGCAGGCACTCCAAAGCGCCAGCGTGGCCACGGACATGGCGGCGCCGCGAATCCGGTTGGGGAAGATCTCGGCGATGTAAATCCATACGCAAGGCCCAAGGCTCAGGGCAAAACAGGCAACATAGATCAGGATGAGCCCAAGAATCCAGGTGATGGAGCGGCTGCCCAAGTGGAAGGCAATACCCAGCCCTAATAGGGACAGGCCCATCCCCGCCGAGCCGGCCATCAACAGGGCCCTGCGTCCAAAGCGATCCACCAGAAAGAGCGCGCCGATTGTGCAAACCAGATTCATGGCGCCCACCGCGACATTGGCGCCCACGGCGTGCGACGCGGATTCGCCGGCCATCTCCTTAAAGATGATCGACCCATAATACAGGACCGTATTGATTCCGGTGATTTGCTGGAAGATGGCCAGAAATATGGCAATGCCGAGGGCGCGGCGCATTCCGGGCCGCAGCAGGTCCGTCAGCCGCGCCGATTTCTCCTCCTCAAGGCTGGTCTCGATCTCGCGCACTTCCTGGCTGGCCGCGTTCTCCGGCATGGTCCGGATGAGCACGGCATAAGCCCGTTCGGGAAGGCCGCGGCCCACCAGCCAGCGGGGGCTCTCGGGATTCCACCACATGGCGGCGAACAGGATGGCGGAAGGAACCGCAGCCACGGCGAACATCCAGCGCCAGCTTCCTTCGCCCAGGATGGCCAACTGCCAGTTGACGTAGTAGGCCAGCAATATGCCGCTGACAATGGCAAGCTGGTTGAGGGACACCAGCCGGCCGCGGATATCCGGCGGAGCGATTTCCGAAATATACATGGGCGCCAGCACGGAAGCGATCCCGATCGCCACGCCGCAACAAAACCGCGCCGCGATCAACTGCCAAACGTGGGACGGCAGGGCGCACCCCAGCGCCGCCGCGCAGAACAGAACCGCCGCTGCCAGCAATGTCTTGCGCCGGCCCCACGCGTCGCTCAACATGCCGGAACAGGCCGCCCCCAGAATGCAGCCGCACAGGAGACCGCTGGCGACCAGTTCGGTGTAGAAATCCGTCAGGTGGAAATCCGCACGCAGGAACAGGAGAGCGCCGTTGATGACCGCCGTATCGAATCCGAACAGCAGCCCGGAAACGGCCGCGGCACAGGCGGCCATATAGACGTACGTCCGGCGGCCCGAAGACCGGTTGCTGCCGGCATATGCAGTTGCGGGTTTTGTCATGGTTTAAAGCTCGGCCAAAGTTCTTTCAGCCTGTCTGGAAATGCGACCCATTCCACGGCGGCCACGTCCTGTTCCAAATGACGATAGAGCGGCAACGTATCGCGCAAGCCCAACTCCGGGTAGCTGCGCGCGCGCCGCGACTGGATTTCACTCGGCAAATATTGCGGATTGGCGTGCCAGCGGACGCCCTCCGGGCCGGACTCGGGGAACCACGCCAAGCCGCCGTGGGCGCGCACGGCGTCATAGACGAAGCCGTAGTCGCGCTCGCACCAGGCGGCGAAGACCAGCGGCTCTTCCGGATCGGCGCTGATGACCGCGTGCGCCCACTCCGGCGGCACGATGACCTTGTCTCCGATGCGGGCTTCGATGGCGAAGCAGCGGCCGGGGTCGTCGCCCGCGCTCTCCTGCATGTAAATGATTGCCTTCCCCGACCAGATTTCGAAAAGTTCCGGCGCGGACCAGCCGCTGTGGGCGGCGATTTTGTGGACATGGCCCTGGCTGCGCACGGGCTCCGGGCCGAGGCGGCCGGCCGCGAAGACTACGACGCCGAACAATAGGTGACGCCGCCGCAATTCATCGCGATGCCGTTCCTCGCCGACATCCATGGCGATGCCATAGACCGGGTCGGGACCATCGCAGGCTGGATCTTTCAGGCTCTTGCGGATATCCCGCAACCGGCGGTACTCGGGACTCGGCCCGAACACACCCGGCCCGTAAGCGATGGAGATCGGGTTCCAGCCAATCCGCACATCGATCCCGGGGTCAAACTCTTGCATCTTCATCCCTCACGTAAGCTTTGATGGTGGCGAATTCCGAACGCGCCGCCGGCGCGGGGCGAATGGCGTAAGGGCCCACCGCGGCCGGCACAATGAAAGTCTCGGCATAGTGAACCACGAAAGGCTCGAAGCAACCCCCGGGACTTTCCACGACCGCCGCGTCGCCTTCCACCAGGTTCAGCACGTTCAGGTTGCCGCGGGTATGGTGGCGGACCGTGGCGGTGAACCAGTGTCTCCGCGTTTCGATAAACTCGAGCGGGTGAAGGCCGGTGCGCTCCTCCCGCCAGCCGTCGCCGGCGCCCAACGGACAAGTTCGATTGACCAGATTCTCTTTCACCCAATGGGTGGTGCGGTCCCATTGTATGTTGGCGAGACCGTGGTCCAGGTGCACCGGCCGCGGCCGGCCATCCAGACCCAGGCGTCCCCAATCCCAAAGCTTGAAAGTGAAGATGTACGGGGTGGCGCTGATTTCGAGCACGACTCCGTCGGCTCCGGAACAGTGTACGGTTCCGGCGGGGATCAGAAAGTGGTCGTGTTTCCGGGCCGGCCAGGAATTCACGAAACGTCCGGCGGGAAAGGGACCGCCGCCGTTCTGCGCCTGGCGGAGTTCGGCCGCCATCGCGGCGGGGTCGATGCCCTCTTTCAGCCCCAGGAAGACGGCCGTATCGGGACCTGCCTGCAGCATGTAATAGCTTTCGTCCTGCGTGTACGTCATCCGGAAGCGGTCGCGAATATAGGAGAGGAGCGGGTGCACCTGGAGCGACAGGTTGCCCCCTCCCATCGTGTCCAAAAGGTCGAAGCGGATGGGAAACTCCGCGCCAAACCGGCGATAGACCGAATCCCCCAGCAGTTCGCGCGGGTGCCGCAACACCAGGTCGAGCGAAGGGACCTCCACCCGCCGGCTGCCGAAACCCAACAGCAGACTGTTCTCTTCGGGGACGCAGTCGAAACCCCAGGCGAAATTGGGCTCGGCAGGGGAAAGAGCAAAGGTCTCCTGCATCCAATGTCCGCCCCAGGGGCCGGGGTCGAAAAGCGGCACCACCCGGAACGGGCGGCGCGCCGCCAGCGCCAGGCCCTGGCGGAAACTCGCCCCCGAAATCATCTTCGGCGTTTCCGGAAGGTTGGTGTCGAGCAGGTAATCGATCCGTTCGAACAGCCCCGTTTTCAGGCGGTCCGCGGCCCTCCAGTCCACGAAGAAGGCGCGTTTGTACTTTTCGCCGGGGCGCGCGGCGTGATTCGGTGTGCCAAGATTGGAGATCTGGTTGCACCGCTGCCGCTGCTGGATGGTCCATCGCGCCAGATCCGCATAGATCAGCACGTCCGGGTTCGGCACGATCAGCGAGGCCCCCGTGCCCACGACCAGAACGAGGCCCTCCCGCTTAGCCGCTGCCAACTGCTGAAGACGATCGAACCCGCAGGGGTCGAAGAAATCCTCGATGCCCAGCGAGTTCATCATCCCGAAGACCGGATCGTCGGTGAGGCGCGGGCTGAGCATGCGGTCGATCGCGTCGGCGCCTCGCAAGGCCTCTTCCGTTCGAATGACGAGCGAGCACGGCAAACCGGGCTCAAAGGCGGCGATCAAATCATCCTCGAAAACACCCGGATAGCACTCGACGCAAATGACCCCGCGTCCGGGTGCGAGGGCCGGGCGGAGATGACTCGAGAATCTCCCGCCATCCCTGCACGCAATCCTCCGCGGCCGGACTTACCGGAACATAGGGAGCCTTGTCGTAGGTAGTTCGGCTGGTCATGTCGGCAGTTCTTCGAGAAGGGGGCACGCGCCCAGGAGGGCAGCGTCGGAACCGAGTTCGGCGGCGCGGACCCGCGGCTTTCCCCAGGGCGTCCAGGCGTGCGCATGGACCCAGGATTCGATTCCGGGCAGAATGCGTTCGCCGCTGTTCATCACGCCGCCGCCGAAGATTACCATCTCGGGATCGTAGGCGTGGATGAGCGCAACCGTGCCGGCGGCCCAGACATGGATGCAGTGATCGACGATCTGGTTCGCCACGGCGTCTCCCTGTGCGGCGATCCGGAACAGCACCGAGAAATCCAGGACCGGCTCGCAAGCCAGCGGGCTGGTTTCAAACTTCGGCCACCGGCGGCAGACGTCCTCGATGACCACACCCGAGGCTTCGGACTCGGTGCAGCCGAAGCTGCCGCAACTGCAAGGGCGCCCGCCGTATGCCACGGTAAGGTGGCCCCCCAGGCACCCGGCCTGGTAGTGCCTGCCGCGCAGAAGGCGGCCGCCGATCATGGCGGCGCCGCCCACGCCCGTACCGAGCGTGACCATGACGAGATCCGCGCACCCCCTGGCGGCTCCCGCATACCATTCGCCGAGCAAAGCCAGGCGCGCATCGTTTTCCACGCGCAGCGGCAGGTTCAGAGCGCGGCGGCTCCATTCGACCAGATCGAGGCGGGGTGCGTCGTCGTACTTGGCATTGGTGGAAAGGATCGCGCCGGTGTCGCTGTTGACCAGGCCGCAGAATCCCAGAACAGCCCCTGCGCAATCCGAAGACGCCAGGCCGCACTCGCCCAACAGCAATCCGGCGGCGGACTCGACGGCGGGCAGCAGCGAGCCGAGGTTCGCGCTGCCGCGGGCCGCGATCCGGCGCTTGGCCAGAACTCGCGATCCTTCCACCAGGGCGCAATTGGCGTGGCTGCCGCCGAGATCAATCGCCAGTGCTCTCAGAGCGGGCCTCCGGAACCAGAACCGGCCGGCCGTCCACCTGGAGAACGCGCGCGCCGAAACCATGGGTACGGATCGTGGCGTAATCATGGCCCGCGTCGCTCGGCCAGCATGCGACGAAAACCAGGGGAACGCTGCCCGTGTTGATGACGCGATGCGCGACGTCGCCGGGAATATAGTGCAGGCTGCCGCTATCCATCGGCTCGGCCCACGTTTGGCCGTTCCGGTCCATGAGCAGCAGCAGGCCCTGACCGTGCAATCCGCCGTAGAACTCCGCGCTATCGGCCTTCCGATGAAAGTGGCCCTGGGTCATGAAATACTCGTCACCCACCCTGCCGGGCTCGATAGTGGTGACGCCCCAGAAGAGGCCGCCGGAGGTTTCCGCGGCAACCGGCAGCCAGGATTCCACGCGATAGACGACGGTTTCGGGGCTTAACTCCGCGGCGTCGGCGCCCGCGCGGAAGAGCCAGGCCATTTCGCCCAGTTTCCGGCACGCAATCTGGACCGCGGGACCGGACAATTTGCCGTTCAGCCAGTCAAACCGAGTGGTGACGTCTTCGGGTCTCAAACGTTGAGAATAGCGAAAGCGAAGGGGCGTGGTCAAAGTCGGGCCACCGGCGACGGACGCATGAAAAGCTGATACGTTTAGAATTACATCCATGCGAAAGAACCAACGCTCCACGTTCCTGAGCCTGGCAAGAGCCCTGGGGAGCACGGCGGTGCTCCTGGCCGGGACGCTGTTCCCGGCATTTCTGCAGGCCGCCGACCAGCCGGTAACGGGCCCCTGGACAGATAAGAAACTGTCGCCGGATCAGCGGGCCGATCTACTTCTCGAGCAGTTGACACTCGACGAGAAACTGGCGCTGGTTCATGGCGGCACGCCAGAAGCCGGGAAGGCGGCGAAGTCCCTGGGAGGCGCCGGCTGGATTCCCGGCATACCCCGGCTCGGCATCCCCGATTTTCAGATGACCGACGGCCGGTCCGGCGTGGCCAACATCGGAAGCCGCGGGCGGTACGCTACGGCACTGCCCTCGTCACTGGCGGCCGGCGCCACGTGGGACCCGGACCTGGCCTATGAGTACGGCGCTGTGGTTGGCAAAGAGGTTCGCGAACTGGGCTTCAACGTGTCCCTGGGCGGAACGGCCAACCTCATCCGCGAGCCGCGCAACGGCCGCAATTTCGAGTGCTGGAGCGAGGACCCGATCCTCATCGGAAAGATGCTCGGCCGCGAGTTGAAGGGCACCCAGGACCAGGGTGTCATCGCCGACATCAACCGCTACGCCGTTAACGACCAGGAGAACGGCCGCATGGTCTACAACACTGTCATCGACCGGCGCTCCCTGTGGGAAACCGATCTCCTGGCGTTCCAGATCGCCATCCGTGAGTCGGATGTCGGAACGGTTATGTGCGCCTACAACAAGCTGAACGGGAAATATGCCTGCGAAAACCCGTATCTGATCGACGAGGTGCTCAAGAAGGACTGGGCATACAAAGGCTGGGTGATGTCCGATTGGGGCGCCGCCCATAGCACGGTGAGTTCCGCGCTGGCCGGATTCGATCAGGAAATGCCGTCGGACAACTATTACGGCAACAGGCTGAAAGCCGCGATTGAGAACGGCAGGGTGCCCGTGGCGCGGCTCAATGACATGGTGCATCGGATTCTGCGCACCGCGTATGCCATCGGGATCTATGACAATCCGCCCGTACCCGAGCCGGTCAACCCCTTCCCCGGTGCCGCCGTAGCACAGCGGGTGGCGGAAGAGGGGATGGTGCTGCTCAAGAATGCGGGCGGGCAACTGCCGCTCGAGGCCTCGGCGATTCATTCGATCGCGGTCATCGGTTCGCATGCCGATGCCGGAGTGCTCTCAGGCGGCGGCTCCGACCAGGTGAATGCCGCGGGTGGGAACGCCGTACCTCCGGCGGAAGGCGGCAGGCAGCACGGAGAGGGCGTTTGGCATCCCTCGCCGCCGCTCGCCGCGATCCGCGCCAAGGCAGCCGGGGTCCGCGTCGAGTACGACCCGGGAACCGACGTCGCCGCCGCCCGTAAGTTGGCCGCGGCCTCCGACATTGCGATTGTCTTCGGCAGTCAGCGCACGCACGAAGGCGGCGACGTGGAGAATCTGTCGCTGCCCGACAAGCAGGATGAGTTGATCTCCCAGGTAGCCTCCGCCAATCCTCACGTGATCGTGGTTCTCGAAACCGGTGGTCCGGTGACCATGCCCTGGCTCGACAAGGTGGGCGCCGTCCTCGAAGCGTGGTATCCCGGAATTCGCGGCGGGGAGGCGATCGCCAATATCCTATTCGGCGATGTCAACCCCTCCGGCAAGCTGCCGGTCACGTTCCCCAGGACGGAAGCCGACCTGCCGCATCCCATTCTCCCCGGCCCGCCCGCGCCCGCGGCGCAAGCCGGCGGAACGACTGCCGCCGCTCAACCCGATGGCGGCCACCATCCGGATGTTCCTTTCGACGTCACTTACGATGAGGCATTGAAAGTCGGCTATAAGTGGTTCGACGCGGATGACAAGCAACCGCTGTTTCCGTTCGGTTTCGGTCTTTCGTACACGACTTATTCCTACTCCGGACTCAAAGCGACCGCCGGACCGGGCTTGAAAGTGACTTTTACCGTTACTAACACGGGCAAGCGCGCCGGCGCGGAGGTGGCGCAAGTTTACGTTTCGCTGCCGCCCGATTCCGGTGAGCCGCCCAAGCGCCTGGTGGCCTGGCAGAGAATTCCACTGGCGCCCGGCGCGAGCAAGACTGTCAGCCTGGCGATCGATTCCCAGTACCTTTCCATCTTCAACGTCGGGAAGGAAAGCTGGGAACTCGTGCCGGGCGAGTACCGGGTACACGTGGGCGGATCTTCGCGGAGCACTCCCCTCAGCGAAACGGTGCACATCTCCGGAGCGCTGGCTCAAGGGCGGTGATCCGTCCTCGTGGGCCGGGGAAGGGCCCCCAGCCGAGCGAAGCGGCGGCTATTGAAAAACGGGTTCTGGTTGGATTGGGGCCACAGGTTGGGTCCGACCGAGTAATTCGGCACGTTGATCACCTGACCGGGCACGATATTGGGCTCGGTCTCGCCGCGCAGATACTTGTAAGGGCTGCCGGCCATGGTGAACGTCACCGGCAGACCGGTGCGGAGGCTCTGGATCGTGGTGGCGGTCCAGTCGCCCAGCAGCAGGTCCACCAAGTACCAGCCTCCCGTCGCATTGTGGAACGGGTGGCGCCGGCCCTCGCCGAACGGCAGGTTCTGGGTCGTCGAGTTAGACCGTGTTCAGAAGAGTCGTCTCCGCCGAGTTATAGATCGACGCCGGGAGCACGTTCATATTGGCGGAACTTGGCGGAACGAGGCGCACGCCCGCCGATCCCTGATACACAAGCTCCGCCAGATGATTGTCCTTGAATTGCCACTGAATACCTGCCGACCAGGTCATGGTATAGGGGCTGCGAAGGTGCGGGTCGATGTACGTGGCTGCGCGGCTACTGCGCCAAGCAAAAACGAACAACTTTGGTCTGGACATTGGTGACGGTAACGGCGGCTTTGAGAACGGCCGTGCCCGTCGGATCGGTGACCGTGCCAACCGGGCCGAGACGACATAGTCATCAGACAGGAGCGCCGGCTTTGGTTGTTCATCGATTAACCCGAACAACATTCCCGCAGGTCAGGCCTTTGAGAAGCTGAGAGAGTTGTGAGATAACTCTCAGAACGGAGCTAAGTCTGATTCGCAGGCCGGTTGCGTTCCACGGCCGGTTGACGCGCCGGCAACCTCGGAGTAGTTATTCCCTGTTTCGAGGGAACGGAAAACGCGAACGCACGGCGAGAACCTGATCGTGCTCCCCACTCTGGGAGGCACTGTAGAATCCGACCGTCGCATTCAACCGGATAAAGAACGTATCGCCTTCGTGAGCCGGGTAGCGGCCCTCGTTGCCGTCCGCACCGCCGCCCGCCACCATGTCACCGTGCCCGCGCAGGATGTAATAGATCTCTTCTTCCATCTCGTGGTGGTGGGGGATGTTGGTGCCGCCAGGGGCGAAATCCATGATGAACAGGCTCACCATCTGGCTGGCGGCGGCCAAACGGTCGCGCTTGCTTTGAGTGGTGCCCATCAATAGTTTGAACAGCGCGGTGGGGCCGTGCCCCTGGACGCGCGTGAGCGGCACATCATCGGCGTTGGCCAGCATGAGCTTGGGCGTGGGCGCGACCTCGGTTCCACGGGGAATCTTGTACCCCATCACCAGCAGCCGTACGGGCTGATTCGACTGGTTGGCCATGCCGTGCCTGACGCCTACCGGGAGGTACATGTAGTCGTTCTTCTTCACGGGCACCCGCTGATCGCCGTACAGCAGAATGCCGTTGCCTTCGAGGATGTAATAAATCTGTTCCTCGGCGGGGTAGCTCACCATGGCGCTCGAGCCGTCCGGGGCCACGGTCAGTTCGCCGTAGCGGGCGATTCCCTTCAGCTGCCTGGCTTGGGAATCGCCTGCGCCGAATGCCGGCTGGTATGAAGCGCCGTGAGAGGCGGCTGTGAGCTCGTCCGCAACCGGTTGGACGTCCGGCAGGTACCGTCTCAGGAAGGTGGGGTCGGCCGCCAGCGCGAGCGATGCGGCGGCCAGACCCGTTACTAAGCATTTGACGAAGCGCACGAAACCTCCTTGTGGACTAGTCGTAGGTTACACAATTGCACCACTTGCCGGTTTCGTCATAATGCGGCCAGGCACCGCCGGGGTGGAAGCCGGAGACGATCAGGTCGTCGAACATCGGCGTGGGCTCGAAGTAGCCCGGCCGGCGGAGGTGTTCCTTGACTACCGCATCGTTGAGTTCCAGACCGAGCCCGGGCTTCTCCGGAACGGTCACGTAGCCCTTATCGATAATCGGCTTGGGAACGCCGGTCACCAGATCCTGCCACCAGGGCATATCGAGCGCGTGGTTTTCCATGGCCAGGAACTGGTTGCCGAAGGTAGCGGCGCAGTGATAGCCGGAGAAGGCGCCGATGGGCGAACCCGCATGGTGCATGGCCACGCGCACGCCGTGCAGATCGGCATAGTCGGCGATTTTCTTGGTCTCGAGCAGGCCGCCCGAGGTTTCGATGTCGGGATGGACCACATCTACGGCGCGGTTCTCGATGAGGTCCTGGAAACCGCCCTGCAGCCCGAAGATATCCTCGCCCGTATTGACGGGTGTTTCGGTAGCCTCCGAGATGGTCTTGTACGCCTGCCAGTTCAGGTACGGATATTGGTTGCCTTCCGGAATCTGGAGCAGGTCTTCGGCCCAGGAAAGCTGATAGGGCTCGAAAGCCTTGGCGTAGCGGATGGAATCGTTCACATTGAGCGGACCGAAGTGATCGGCAGCCAGGGGAGTACCCTGGCCAATCACATCGCGGATGGCGGCAATGTATTCGCAGAGATACCCAAGGCCCTTTTCGGTGCAGACGCCACGCTCATTGAGCGCGCCGGGGCGGTCGCCCACCATGCTGGATTGCAGGTCCATCTTGAAGAAGGTCAACCCCATTTCCTTGCGCTTGCGCATGCGCTCGGCGTAGACCTTGGGGTCGGGGTGGCTGGTGGTATCGGCGTAGATGCGGATACGGTCGCGAAATTTGTTGCCGACCAGACGGTAGGCGGGCACGCCGTAGACCTTGCCGGCGATATCGTGGAGGGCCATATCCACGGCGCTATAGCCTCCGCCCATGCGGCCATGCCCGGCGAACTGGCGGATTCGTCCCAGATTCTTCTCGATGTTCAGGGGGTTTTGGCCCACCAGATGGGCTTTGAGGATGAGAGCAATACCTTCGACACCCGCATCCCGCACCTCGCCCAAACCATAGACTCCCTGGTTGGTGTAGAGCTTGATGAGCGGATAATCGTAGTTCGTTGCCAACCGGCACGCGCGCATGTCGGTGATCTTGAGGGTGCTGGGCGCGGAGTTGCGATTCACCGTCTCCTGTGCGCTCACCGAGCCCTCGGTTGCCTTGAACAAGGGACCGAACATGGCCGCCGCCGCGGCGCTTCGAAACACCGACCGGCGTGTCAATCTGGCCTTCTGTAGCTTGTTGATCATGGTTTCCTCACTAATTGAGATCGTACTTCCTGCCCTATCCTCTGCGCGGCGACGATGGCCGGTCGTAGGCTGGACGCACTCTTCGAAACGCGCCTCCCGCTTTCCGGTAATCGAAAACCACGTCGTCCACACGCGCACCGAGTACCTCGATCCGCTTCAGATCGCGGGTTCCCACCCCAAGTTCCTCCGCCAACCGCAGGGTGCTGTCGCAAAACTCAAACGGCGCTGTGCCGCGGTCCGCCATGGGATCGAAACCCATGACCGCGGCTCCTACGGCATCCACACAAACGACGTTCGTGCCGGCCACCAGCAAACCAGGTCTCACGTGTCTTGTATCGGGGCCGATGCCCTCGCCGCCGGTCTGCGACTCGATGCCGTCGATGATAGCAAGATGCACCGGGCGCGCCGCCACCAGGTCGGCTACACACCGGGGCACGCGATACCCTCCCTGGCGCGGGCTCTTCGGATCGACCTCGGGCGGCGAACTGCGGGGAGGCTGGCGAGAACCCACATGGATCGGGTAACGGCCGCCGAGCGGCACCAGGCCCGGTTCGTCTTCGGGTGCTCCGTCGCCGTAAATGGTGCAGGGAGTGATCCCGAAGCAGTTCTTCATGGAAAGCGTGATGCCGGCTGTCAGATGCTCCTTCATCTTCCCGATCGAAACGAAGACATCGCAATCGGCATAGGAGTGGTTGAGATCGAACGCCGGGAACAGGTGGCCTCCGTGGGGCACAGGGAAGCGGACATACTGCTTGCCATAGCCGAGGAAGTTGGTGTTCTCGAATTCCACACCGGCGGCGGCACCGGTAAACATTGCCGGATCCCATCCGGCGGCGGTCATGAACTCCTCGACCGGCTCGGCCGATTTCCAGGGACTTTCGAGCAAGCGGATGCGGCGGGCTCCGGCTCGCCCCATCAGGTGGATGGTGCCGGCGATTACCGCGGGGTGCGTCCAGGTGGTACGTCCGATCGGAAGGTAGCCCAGGCGCGAATCGGGGTTGCCGGTAAGGTTGATCTTCACCGCGACGGTCTTGCCCTTGACCAGCCGTTCGAGTCCGCCCAGGGAGCCGAACATTTTGGCAAGAGCCGGCAGCAACTCCGGGCCGTAACCCGGGCAGCGGACGAGCGCCACGGGGGCGGCCGGCGCGTCAAACGCACGGACGATGCCGGGCATAATACCCGCCCCGAAAGCCGCCAGTCCGGCATTACCCAGAAGGCTGCGGCGAGTCACGCCGCAACCGGTCATCCGCTGATTGGTCATGATGTGTACTCCCGGGCGGCTCACGACCGGAACTCCAGGGCCGCGTAGTAGGAAAATGCCGGCAGATGGAGTTCCGTGCGGCCTTCCACTGTCACGGGCGCCAGCATGGTGGGGCCGCCCGTACCGATTTCATACATGGCGATCGAACGCGAGGGCCGCGCCGGCGACACACTTACGGACGCGTTGGGCCTGCTCGTGAAGCTCACTAATTGCAGCAGCGCGCGGCGGCCGTCCGCGGTTTCGGAATAGTGCTCCCACAAGGATCCGGCGTTGAATAACCGGACGGGATCGTTGCGCCGTTTCACCAGGCTGTGAACGTCGGCGGCGAGGAAGTAGGGATCGTCCCAATCCCGCGTGGCTATGGCCAGCGAGCCCTTCCCAAACGAGCGCAGGTTGTACCCGCGAACGGGGCATGGGACGGGGTTCCCGGCGGAAAACCGGGCGGCCAGCGCGCGGGGCACGATGACCAGGCCGCCAGCCCGCGCGAACGACTCGAGTTGGGCCTTCAGGCTGTCGGACGGCGGATCGCTATCCACATACAATACGCCGCGCAGGCCTTCGAGTTTCTGACCCGCCGGGTTCGACCGGTCCAAAACACGATAGAGGAGGTTGCGGCGGGCAGCCAGGTTGAGCACTTCCTGCGCGAGAAACTCGTTGTTCCCCGCAAAGGTCGAAAGGATGCCGAGCGAACCCCACGGCTCCCAGGCGGACCAATCGCGGTGTTCTTCGAAGAACGCGAGCGCCGCCAGGATGCCGCGCCAAGTCTTACCGGCATCTGCGTTGCCGGCGGGCAGCCCTTTGCGGAGACCGTCGTCGAGGCTGACCATCCAACGCGCCCCGGCGGCCGCGGAGTCGGCAATTGCAATGGAGTAGGAATCCGCGCCGGGAACCGGGTCGTCTTTGGCCGTCTCGAAGCCCAGCCATACCGGTTTGCCGGGCGCTCGCACGGCTGCCAACCTCGCCACCCACGCATTGGAATCGATCCAGGGGGCGCCGGTGGGTCCGGCTTCCACTTCGTTCGAGCCGCCTCTCGACGACAGCTTGATTCGCGGCCACGGAAGCCCGGCGATCACCGTCTGCGGATTGGGGGAGTTCCAATGGACTTCGGACAGCGGCGCCGCGGCCAACGTACTCCATTCCAACACCGTGAGGCCGGCGCCGCGGGCCTGGGTGGCGATTGGCCCCGAGCCGCTCAGATCGTCGAACAGCAGGCAGTTGATCGGGCTGCCCGCCAACAGCCCGAGGGACGCCGGATCGGACCAGTTAGCGGGCCAGCGAAATGGCACAAGCTTATCGGGTGACAATGCTATCTCCAAAACCGGAAGATACAGGCCACCAGGAAAGAGGGCCTGCACCGCGCATACCGGTCAGTCCGCTCCCTCACGGTCGCGGCTCTGTGGGGCCGCGACCGTCAGTGAGCGGGCCGCTAAACTAGAACGTCAGCCGGAGGCCGAGTTGCAGGCGGCGTCCGTAATCCTGGGCATAGATATCCGTGGATTTTCCGAACTGGCTGCTGCCTACGGTCATATTCGGATCGTTCCAGTTCATGTTGTTGAGGGCGTTGAAGGCGTCCATGTGCAACTGGAAGCGAATCCGCTCGGTGATGGCGAAGTCCTTGTTGAGGGTGCCGTCTAAGTTGAAGAACTGCGGCCCCCGGATTCCGGAGTAAAACCACGGGTTCGTGGCCCGGGTATATGCCGGCAACAGGGAGAATACGGCAGTATTGAACCAGGCGTTAGGCCCGGGGTTAGAGATCTGGGGACTGCCGTTCACCAGCATTCCGGGAAACTGCAGCAGGTCACCGGAGTGCCATGTCGCCACGCCGGCCAGATTCCAGCCTCCCACCAAGGCGTCTAATAACCGGGGCGCGGCAGTCATATAGGTGCGCCCTTTGCCGATAGGAAGCGCCCAGACGCCCGAAGCCACAAGCCTGTGCCGCGGCGTGCCCGAGTCTTCCGATGTCCACTGCTTCAGATAATTCGCGACGCCATCATAGAACGTCTGGTTGGTCTGAACGTGATAGTTGTAGGCGACTAACAGCGTGTAACCACTGCTGAAGGATTTCGTAGCCTTCAGTTGCAGGGAGCTGTATTTCATGGTGCCGCCGGAGATTCCGTCAATCATGGTCAGATTGCCGTATTGCGGATACGGCCTGGCTAACTGGGTGACCGAAATCGTCGGCTGGTTCCAAAGCGGACCGGGAAACGCGTTCGGAATCGCGAGATTGTAGAACGGATTGGCTACATTTGCATTAGTCGCCGACCCATACTGCAATGCGATCCGGGGATCCACCTGGTTGATGTTGTAATTGACGTTGTTGATCTGGCTCGTGCGGTTGAAGAAGTAAGTCGCTTCGGCCAGGATATTCTGCGGCAATTGCCTTTGAAACGAGATGTTCACCCGGTTGCTGAAGGAGTGGGGGCGATTCGGGTTGAAGAACGACAAGTCGCCTCCAATCCCGGTGTAGGAGCCGTAAGTCTTCCCGATACTTGCTTGTACCGGAAACGTGGACGGGAATGGATTGGCTAGCGTCATCTGGGGCACCCCCAGGACGGTGGGAGCCGCATCCGTGTAGTTGGAGTAACCCGTAGTGGGCGGCCCGAACTGGTCTTGCGCGTTCTCATCCATGCTCCAGGGGGTCACATAGCGGCCGTATGCCGCGCGCACGGACATCTTGTCGCTCAACCGGTAAGCAAAGCCGGCGCGAGGCGACCAGGTGCCGCTGTCCGAGTTCCAAGCTCCCGGATGGCTGCTGCTGGTGAACTGAAACGCGCCGTTCAGGTTCCACTGGCCGGAGTAGAACTGTTGGACCGCGGCCGGGATCTGTAGCCCTTGAAGTTCGGGGATCGGCGTCGTGAGATTCAGGGGCGCGGTGAGCCGGTTCTGCGCCTCGTTGAATGGCTGCTCGTACTCCCAGCGCAAGCCGAGGTTCAGTGTGAGGTTCTTCGAAATCTTCCAATCGTCGTTGATGTAAGCTCCATAAAACCGGCTGGAAACATTCGGCGTAATCAGACTCGGCATGGAGGTTTCGTTGCTGTCCCAACCGCTGGCGCTGGCGCCGATGGGGACGACCGCGCCGAGCAGGAAGGATGCATAGGGGTTGCCCGCCACCGCAATGTTCGGGTTGACATATGTGGAGTTGGTGATGTCGCCATTGAAGCCAAACCCAGGGTTGGATAACTGGAGAAGACTCGGCGCATGCGTACCGAGAGTCTCAAAACCGGCCTTCAGGTAATGAGAGCCCTGCTGCCGCGCGATCTTGGCATTCATGCCGTTGCCGCTCGGAAGCTGGTTCCAATACCCGCCGGCCGGCCCCATGTCGAGCCACCGTCCGCCGTCCCCGCTGATGGACATGCGCACGTCCAGTTTCGGGATGGTCGGATCCGCGTAGAGCGCCTTGTAAAAGTTGGAATTCGGGAACACGGCGGCAAAGGTAAAGTTGGGATCCTGAGCGGCATACCGCGAGGCGTCGGTAAAGTCGTGATAATCGGCGCTCCCGCTGATGACGGTCCTGGCGTTGACGGCGTAGGTGATGGTGCCTGAGTAAGTATTGCCGTCGCGTTCGCTTCCCCGCGAAGACTCGAACAAAGGAGACCCAGTCGGGTTCGAAACCGACACGGGGGTCCGGAAGATCTGAGCACGGAAACTCAGGGTGAGCTTATCGTTCACGTGATAATCCACGCGATCGGCAAAATTCTTGTAAGGGTAGTTGACCGGCGAGGGAGTGACATAGTTCCAGAGATGGTCGTAGCCTTGGCCGGCCCCATTTGGCTGCCAGAGCGCCGACATGTATTTTGCCGCGATCGGATCAATCCGCGAACCGGGAATGGCGTTTCCGGGGAACGGTGTGCGCGTGACGGTCTGGCCGTTGGCCGAAGTCACGGTAGTGAACGGGTCGTAGATGACGTTCATCGCACCCGCGCCATTAATCGACTGCGAGAAATTCCCCTGCCGTTCCAGACTGGTCGGAAGGGTAGCGGTGTAGGGACTCTGGGCCTGGTCCCACTTCCATCCCTCATAAGACACGAAGTTGAAGAGCCGGTTCTTCAGAATGGGGTTACCAAAGGTGCCCCCATAGATCTGTTCGCGGTCCTCATTGAGGGTGCGAAATATCCGGTCGGAGACGGCGCTGGCCCAAGGATAACGCCCATTGTAGTAAGCGCTTCCGTGAAACCCGTTGGTACCGGACTTGGTAACGATCGAAATCGCCGAGCCGGAACCGTGCCCGAATTCCGCGTCCACCGTATTCTGCGAAACCGTAACTTCCTCGACCATGTCGGGTGTGGGAACATAGCCGGTCTTTACGCTGATGCCGACGCGGCTGCCATCCACTTGCAGGTCGTTGGAGTAGGCGGCTCCCCCGCCGACGCTCAGATTGTTAGGGCCCCAACTGTTAAACGGGTTATATTCGCTGTTGCCGTCGTTCTTCAGCACGGAAGGATCCAAGGTCGCCAGCACGAACGGGCTGCGGTATAGCTGCGGAATTCCTTCGGCGATTTTGGATTCGACCGAGGTCTCCAGCTTACTCGTGGTCAACTGGACCTGGCTTGCCTCGGCGGCAACGGTGACGGTGTCGCGGACGTCGCCCGTCTTGAGCATGGCGTCCACGGTGATATCGCCCCGCGCCCCCATCGGCACATTCTCCTGAATAAACTTGGCAAATCCGGGGGCTTCGATCGTAACGGAGTAGGAGCCGGGGTCCACCAGGTCAAACAGGTAGGTGCCCGCCCCACTGGTCGTCCGGACCGTGGAAACACCGTTATTGATGTTATGCAGCGTGACAGTCGCGCCGGGAATCACGGCTTGGGACGTGTCGGTTACCGTGCCCTGGATCCTGCCGCGGTACTCTTGAGCCATCAAGACCACCGAAACGAGGGTCAATAAGGCAAGCACAGTGATTACAGTTCTGGTTGCGGCCCCGAAGCAGCCCGCAACCTTGGCAAGCGCACCTTTACAAGGGTGCGACGATCCGATCTGTTGCATTTGGTGGTCTCCTGGATTTTTGGATGGATTACCGATTATCCGCCCGCCCCGCGATGACGCGCCTAAAAATGGCCTGGGCGGACCATCTGCGGTGCACGGCGGACTGAACCTCATTTTCGTCATGCTTCTGGGACCCTTTCCTGTCATCATTTGGCCGAAACTTGTGGGAGCCGCGGCCTCTATCAGCCATTTATCCCGGTTCGAACGCGGACGTCATCGACGGGCTGATTTCCACACAATGCTGCTCTTTCCAAAATTGCAATGTGACGCGGACGAATGTTTCGCGCGCAACTTTCGGGTCGCGCGTGCGCAAGCCGTCGAGAATGTCCCGATGTTGTTCGATGGCGGCCAGCAGGTCGGGGCGTATGCCGGACGACGGCCCTCCCAGCAACGCGAAAGAAAACAACCCGAAGGTAATGCGCTCCAAGGTTACGCACAGACATTCGTTGCCCGTAAGCTTCCAGATGAGCTTGTGGAACTCCATATCGTTCTTGTGATATAGAGTCAGATCGGGCTGCCGCGCGGCGGCGGCGAGCTGATTCAGGGATTGCTCGAGCTCCCGTAGGGCTTCCTCCGTTACGTTTGGCGCGGCGCGCTCCATCGCGAGCGACTCGAGTGTCATACGGACGTCGTGAGTTTGCCGGTATTCCTCGGCGCTCAACTCGGTGACGTAGGTTCCCCGCTTCTGCGATCTACGGACGAAGCCTTGGGCTTCTAGCTCGCGCAACGCCTCGCGGAGGGTTGGCTGCCCGATACCAAAGTGCGCGGCCAACTTCTGTTCCACAAGGCGCTGCCCGGGACGCAGCCGGTCCGAGAGAATCGCTTCCCTCAACTTAGCCGCAACCGTCTCAGGCAGAGACGGCGCCCGCGCCACTGCTTCGATGTCAAACGGATCGAAACCGGGTCCGGCGTTGCGTGTAGATGATCTATCATCTCTAATCATTCAAAGCCGATCTATGGGGATCTGTGTCATTTTGCATCGCGGGAACCGGCGTGTACACGATAGCCAGGTTTCGTAACGTGCCTGTACGTTACTGAAAATGAAGATGTTTATTTGTTAAAAAGGCGTAACGGTTATGTGGTAGTATTCCAAGGCAAGGATTTCTCGTGCCGTCCTCCAAGGAGAGAGCAGCAGACCCGGCTCAGAATGAAGATAAGCAAGGCGCGCCGCGCAACGCCGCCGCCTCGCAGTCGCCAGAGGAAATCCGGCGCGAATTAGAGGCGATTCTCGACAGTTCCGAGTTTCGCGGCAGTCATCGGGGCCAGATGCTGCTGCGTTACCTTGTGGAGAATGCGCTCAAAGGTGGTGTCGAGCGGTTGAAGGAGCGGACCATCGGGGTCGAGCTGTTTCATCGCGAGGCAAGTTACGATACCGGACAGGACGCCATCGTCCGGGTGGCCGCCAACGATATCCGCAAGCGGCTTAACGCTCATTACCAGCATTTAGATCCGGCGTACATCGGAACAAAGGTTCGGATCTCGCTGGCTCCGGGCTCGTACATTCCGGATTTCGAGACCCTCGAAGAGGTTTTGCCCCCTCCGGCCGAGGAGAGCCGGCCGCTTCCGCAGGCTCCGGCGCGGACAACTGGAAAATGGAGCCGCGGTTGGGCGCCGTGGGCCGTCGCCGGCGGTCTCGCCCTGATGTGCGGGCTCCTCATCGTTCAGGACATGGAGTTGCGCACAGTTGGGGCGCGGCCCTCACGTCTCGACATTCTGCCCTGGTCGCAACTTGCGACGCCTGGCGCCACCGTGACAATCGTCGTGGCGGACGTGAACTTCGCTCTCTATAAGTCGCTTGCCCATGCCGATCAACCCTTAGCCGTCTACACCAGCCAGCCGTGGCTGGCCGAGATTGCCAAGCGCGAGCCATCCCTTTCCGACCTGAGCCGGATGACTTTAACGAGCATCGCGGACGCTTCCATAGCGGCGCGAATCGGAAACGTGCTGCGGGGCGCCAGCAGTTCGGTGGCTGTCCGCTCCGGACGGACGATCCAAATCGGCGATTTCAAGTCGGACCGGTCGATGATCTTGCTGGGTAGCTCTTATGCGAATCCGTGGGTGGCATTGCTGAGCGAGCGCCTCAATTTCCGGATTGAATACGACCCCGTTCTGGAGAAGCAGGTCTGCAAGAACGCTTCGCCGCGTCCAGGGGAGTCTCCGACGTACATCGGCACCGCGCACACTCCTGAACCCGGTGTGGCGTACGCCACCATCTCGCTGGCTCCCAATCTCTCGGGAGACGGCTTCGTTCTGATCGTTGCCGGAACGAATATGGAGGGGACCGAAGCCGCGGGCGAACTGGCGACGGACCTGCCCCGGCTGGCGAGCGCGCTACGCAGCCGGGGAATCGATCCAGCCGCAAGAGTGGGGCAACTCGAGCTTCTCATGCGCGTGAATCACATGAACAACCAGTCCAGCCGCTCGGAGATCATCGCGCAACGCGTGACTCGTTGAAACCCCGAGGGGCACCGGAGCCCTTGCAGGCTTCATGGCCGGGAGCACGGAGGGAACAGCATTTCGTAGAGACCCCCGGCGCACGAGCATTGCGGACCGGGGAGCGTGGCGGACGCTAACCTCGCCAGAGCGCAGCGCCCGGACGCATCCTGCGAGCCGAGCGCGAGGGCGGTCTGGAACTGCTGGCGGGCCTCTCGGGGCTGGGCCTTTTCGAGCAGGAGCCCGTGAGCCAGGTAGACCCGGTCCCATTCGGGCCACTGGGATTCGATCTGCTTCAGCGCCTTCTCCGCCGCGCCGGGCCGGTCCGCCAAGGCCAGCACGACAGCCCGCGTGAGCAGCAGGTCCGGGTCGTTCCCCGCGGCCTTTGCCAGGAATTCGAGCGCCAGGTCTTTGCGGCCGTGCCGCACCAGCAGAAGGGCCGCCTCTTTCGCAACCTGCGGGCGCGAAACCGCCAGTTGCAAGCCCTGTTCAAGCACTTTTTCCGATTCCGCCGGCTCGCCCGCGGCGTCCAGGATCTTGGCCTTCAGCAGCAGATAATCGCCGGAGCGCTGCGGGTTTGGAGTCTTTTCCAGAACGCCGAGCGCCTTGGCCGGGCCATCCAGGTAGAAGGTGGCGATTGCCAGGTCCAGGTTGGCGGCAGGATTCGCGGCTGCCGCGCGTTCCAGAAATTCCCGCGCCAACCCGTACCGTTCGAAAGCCAGCAGGTAGCTGCCCGCCTGAAGCCATGTCCGGCTCTCCGCATTACGAGTGAGCAGCACTCGAAACTCGGCCTCGGCCTCTTCCACACGGCCATCGGCCAACAGCAGGCTGGCCAGGCGCAATTGCAGTTCCGGGTCGTCCTGGTGGGCACCCGCCTCTTTCCGGAGCCGTTCGATTTCGCGCTTGCTCCGCTCCGCCGGGGGGAGGCTCGCCGCTTCGATCATGGCCGGCTGCCTCCAGGGCCCGCGAACCCGCCGCGGCTGAATCTTCTGGAACTGGCTCAGATACTGACGCGCCTCCTGCTCATGCCCCAAATCCATCAAGGCACGGCCCAGATGCATCAGAATCTCGGGATCGCCGGGCGATATCGCGAGCGCCTGGCGCAGGACTTTCTCGGCGTCGGCAGCGCGGTCGAGCGAGATATACGCCGCCCCGAGTTGGGCAAGCGCACGGGAATCCCGCGGGCTGATCTCGACGGCCTTTTGAAAGTGGGGGATCGCTTCCGCCGTCCGGCCCATGCGGTTGAGCAGCCACCCCAGATCCACCTGCGCGGGCGCGAGCCCAGGGTCGAGGCGCACGGCCGTCGTCAGGGCATCGAGGGCCTGCTGCGGATGATCGCGCCAGGTCAACTGGGCGAGGTCGTGATAGCCCAGGGGGTCGGTGGGGTGTTTCTGGACATACGCCGTCAGATCTTTCAACCCTTCCGCCTGCCGGGTTTCGGTGAATCCGCAGACCAGGGCCCGGTCGCGCCGGGCTTGATCGTCGCCAGGTTTCAGGCGTAGATATTCGTCGTACGCCAGCGCCGCGTCACCGTAGTATTCACCGGCCTGGGCCGCGTGCGCCATCGCCAGCGGAATCTCCGGACGGCCCGGAGCGAGTTTTCCGGCTTGGGCCAGAAGATAAATCGCGCGGGCGTAATCGCCCATCGCGGCGTTCACTCCCGCCAGTTCCATCAGCGCGTCCAGGTTGCGGGGCTGAAGTTTCGTAGCTACTTCCAGGGCGTGCAAGGCGCGGTCGTAAAGATTGGCACGAGCCGCGGCGCGCCCCAGGTTGAACAGGACGTCGAAGTCGTCGGGGTGCTGAACCAGCACGGCGTTGAATGCCGGCACGGCGCGTTCGTAGGCGCCGATCCGGGCGCAGGTGATTCCGTAGAGGTATTCCAGGCGCGGGTCTGCGGCCGCCTCGCGCTCGACTCCATCCAACACGGTTAACGCCGCCGCGGGTTGGCCCGCCCAGTGAAGCGCCTCTGCCCGGAGCATGCGGATGGCCGGTTGGGAATCCTGCACCTGGGCCAGGTAGTCCAACGCGCGCACACCATCGTGCCGCTCGGCCGCGAGGCGGGCCAATTGCAGGTTGGCGTTGGGGTGCCGGGGGTTGATCTTCACCAGGCGCTCGAAATACACTCGGGCTTTTTCCGCATCCCCGCACAGGAGATAGTGGTTGCCCAGATTATTCAAGAGCGCGGGGGAAGGCGGCCCTTGCGCCAGAGCCTGCTGATAGAAGTGTTCCGCCTCGCCGCACTTCTGTTCCGCATCCAGCCGTGCAGCCTGGCGCAACGGGCTCTCCTGTGCCCCGGCGCGGGGCGCAAACAGGAGAACCAGAACCCAAACGGCGGCCATGGTCTTTTCGGCCATTCGTCGCACGTATTATACACTGGGGTAGCCATGAACCGTTCCGTTACGGCATTCGCCGCATTCGCCGGGCTTGCCGGTGCGGCCGCGCTGTGGCTGCTCCCCGGAGCCGGTGTGCGGGCCGCCGGGCGGCGTCCGCACTTCACCGACATCGCACCTCGATCGGCAATATCGTACCTCACCAACAACAGCTACACCGGACGGAAGTTTTTCCAGCAGCCCATGTGCGGGGGGATCGGCATTCTCGATTACGATAACGACGGCCGCATGGACATTTTCTTCAGCAACGGGGCCCAGTTGCCGGAATTGAAGAAGACCAACCCCTCTTTCTACAACTGCCTGCTGCGCAACAAAGGAGACGGAACCTTCGAAGACGTCACGGCCAAAGCGGGCATCGCGGGCGAGCACCTGGACTACAGCTACGGCGTTGCCGTGGGCGACTACGACAACGACGGCTTTCCAGACATCTTCATCGCCAACACCGGGAAGAATACGCTGTACCACAACAATGGCAACGGCACGTTCACGGATGTTACCGACCAATCCGGGTTGGGAGCGAAGCCGCCCAAGACCCTCAGCGTCCAGGCTGCCTGGTTCGACTACGACAACGACGGCCTTCTGGACCTGGTGCTCTCGAACTATACCTTGTGGACTCCCGAGGAAGACCGCCGCTGCAGCGTTCGCGGCGTGGAAGCTTACTGCCACCCGCAGACTTACCCGCCCGTGCCGGACCGGCTCTACCACAACTTAGGAGGGGGAAAGTTCGAAGACGTAACGGAGAAATCCGGCTTTGGCAAGTCGCTCGGAAAGGGGATGGGGATCGGGATCGCGGATTTCAACGGCGACGGTTGGATGGACGTTTTCATCGCCAACGATACCGAGCCCAATTTCCTGTTCCTGAACCAGGGAAACGGCACGTTCAAGGAGGTGGGACTGGAGTACGGCGTCGCCTACAACGACGAAGGCGCCACGGTTTCGGGCATGGGCGCCGACGCCAAAGACTACGACAATGACGGTTTCCCCGATATCTTCTATAACAACCTGATGGGCCAGACCTGGGCGCTGTTTCACAACCAGCGCGGCCGGTCTTTCCGGTATAACTCTCCTTCGGCGAAGATCGTCCAATTGAGCGAGCACCTTTCCGGCTGGAGTAACGGCTTCATCGATTACGACAACGACGGTTGGAAGGATCTGTACTCTGCCAACGGCGACGTCGACAACCTGACACCCTCCTCGCCCCAGCACGACACCATGTTCGAAAATCAGGAAGGCAAGGGGTTCGTCGACGTTTCCCAGGACATGGGCGCGGACTTCCTGCGCACCGGCTATCAGCGCGGCTCGGCGATCGCCGACCTCAACAACGACGGCTTCATGGACCTGGTGGTCACGTCGCTGAACCAGAAACCGCGAATCCTGATCAACTCCGCCGATAATGGGAATCACTGGCTGCTGCTGAAACTGGTCGGCCGTAAGGCCAATCGCGATGCCGTCGGCGCCAAGGCCAAGCTCACCACTCCATCCGGCCGCACGCTGTATAACCACGTGAGCGGCTCGGTCGGCTTCATGTCCACCAGCGACCTCAGACTGCACTTCGGATTGGGGCGTGAAACCTCGGCTGCCACAATCGAAATACAGTGGCCCGGCGGCGCGGTCCAGACATTGAAAGACACGGCCGCCGATCGCATTCTGACAATCGACGAACCTCGCTAGCGTGCCGGGACAAAGCCCAGGTCTTCCCCTTCGTGCAAAGCGAGGCCGATCTGCTCAAAGTTTCCGTGCCGGCCGTTGTACCAGAGCAGCCACTGCTTGCCGTCGAAGATCGCGTAGGGTTTGTAACACGCATCGTGGTCCCAGGAGTCTTGCCCGGGACGGATGATGGGGTTATCGGGATGCCGCTCCCACCCGGTGATGCCGTCCCGCGAGCGTGCGATCCCGATTTGCGCGTGATCGATATCGCGGAAACCGATGTAGAACATGTAATACCAGCCGCCGTGGGGCACTACAGCGCAACCCGTCACCCTGGCTTGATCGAATACTTTGTCCTTCCCCGGGCCGAAGACCGGACCGCCGGGACGCTTCGTCCAGTGCAGGCCATCGGGGCTCGTCGCATATCCGATGGCATTCGGCTCGTATTGCTCGCCGGCCGAATACCACATCCGAAACAGCTTCATTTGCGCGTCCCAGATGACGTGCGGGCACATGACCGCGGCCTTTTCCCAGGGCTGGTCGGCGGATAGCACCGGCTGGGCGCTCATGCGCTTCCACACTTTGCCATCGAGGCTGGTGGCGTAGCCGATCGAGGAGTGCCCGTTAGCCTGACCCGTGTACCACAGGTGATAGCCGTCGGCCCGCTTCACCACAGCCGGGCGGTTAATGTCGTCTTCCCATTTCGAAGCCGGATTCGGACCGAACACGATTTCCGGCTCGCTCCAGTGGATGCCGTCGGCGCTCTCGAACAGAGCCAGGCTCTTCTTCGGACGCCAGGAACCCCACATCCGGTAGCGGTTGCCGTCCCGCAAAACGGCGATATCGAAAACCGTGCCGTACTGGCCACCAATGATGGGGTTGCCCTGGTACTTGCGCCAGCCGCCGGAAGTCTCCGGCAGTTTCGCCGTAAGCCGCTGGATACGCGGAGCCGAAACAATCTCCTCTCCGCCGGCAAACACATGCAGCCCTTTCCCTTCGTGATAGCGTTCGCCGGTCTGGTCATAGAGAATCGTCAGAACCGTGCCGTGATACGGCACGCCGTCGAGGGCGAAGTAAGTCAATCCGCCTTCGGGAACCAACGGATTGATTTCGACTAAGTTATCGATGCGCGGCCGCAAGCCCACCAGGCCCGTGACGATCAGATCCGCGTAGCCGGAGTGATTGTAATCCCGGCCGCGGTCCTTGTTCGGGTCATTGGCGTGGTAGAGGGTGTTCCGGGCGATCGGCTCTCCCGTCAGCGGATTGTAATCTTCATCGATCCAGGGAATGACGCGGCCATCCGGCAACTTAAGGTGCTGTGTGCGGCTGTAAATGCGCAGGAGCTCGAGATAGTCTTTCTTGCCGATAAAGTCCTGGTGATAATTATTCAACAGGTTCGCCAGAGCCGCCAGGGTCTGGGTGGTCGCAAAGGGCCACGAAGGACCATTCCAGAGGCACTCATGCGGGTAAGTGAACATAAACCGTGGGCTGCGCCGCTCAGCCGTGGTAGGGCCGTCGGGAGCATAGAAGCCCTCGGGGTCCATCAGTTGCTTCCAGGCGATCTCATGTCCGGGGGCGGGAAGATTGAAATACCAGGGGACGTAGCCGTGCAACTCACGGACTTCGGCAAGGTGCTCATCTTTTCCTCGCGGCAGCACCTTATAGAAGCCGGCTTGAGGGTCCCACAACCGGGTCTCCACGAGCGACTTCAAGCGGGCGGCTTTGTCGCGGAAATCTTTCGCCAGGTTCTTCTTTCCGGCCCATTCGGCGATGTTCGCGATGGCCATGGCGTCGCCGTACATATAGCTGTTGATGGTGGCCCGATAGCCGCTGCCGCCGATGGAATCCTCCATCCCGTCGCGGTCGTCGATCTGCCAAAAGAGCCCATTGGCGTCGAGATGCGTCTTTTCCCACTGCCGGTAATTTTCTACAAGGCCGGGCAGCAGGTCGATGGGTAATTGCTGGTCCTGCACGGCCATGGAGCGGGCCTCCAGGGCATCCGCGGCCCAGAAGCTATAGCGGCGCGGCTCACCGTCCTTGGAGAACCAGAAGCGGGCGTAGTCGTCCAGGTATCGCCGGTCGCGCAACCAACGGCCCTCGTAAATGTGATGGCCCGCGGCACAACTGATCGTGTTGTACTTACCGGCCCACGACACGGGCGGAAGAAACTCGGTGACCACAAAACCGCCGGGCGTCCTCGCAATATGTTTGCGGTAGGTCCACCAGCGAAAATAGTAAATCTCTTCGAGGGTCTTGTCGGAAGATTCAAAGAACGGGATGTTCTGCCGGAGCCAACCCCACGAGGATTCATTATCGATGTAATACGCGTTGCGCACCACGTCGTTGCGGTTAAAGGTATCGACGTAATGGCGGAAGGAAGCAGGGTTCAGCACCATCTCCGCAGGTTGCGCGGCCAAGACCGGCATAGCGGCCAGTAACAGGCAACCGATTCGGCAAGCCCCCATTGCGCCTATTCCAGCCTTCCGGCGGACCACAGAATGGCCCGGTGCACCAGCTCCTGGTAGTCCGGATTCTCATGCGCGAAGCGGCCGTGCCCGAGTTGGATGTACACTACCCGCGATTGGTCGTAAGGACTGATCCAAGCCACCGGGCCATCGCTCAAAGGATTGCCGGTGCGGAGCAGCACGTTCACCTTGGGTGAGATCCACATGCCGTGGTACGTTTCATCGTGAAAGTGCAAGGGGGCGAGACCGCGGGTGATGGGATGGCTGCCGACCGCCTCGAAGTATAAGTCTTCGTCATGCTTGTAAGTAGAGGCGGGACGTCCGTCTTCGGGCTGCAACAGGTACTTGCCGCCTACCACCTGCTCGGTCCACCAGGGCCAAGAACCGAAGTCGGCGATGGCGTGGTGCAAGACGACAAGTCCGCGCCCCGCTTCGAGAAACGCCCGGAGGTTGGCGCGCTGGCTGTCGCCGATTTCCGAAACCAGGTCGTAGAGCACCAGCACATCCACGTCCTGACGAAAATCATGCGCGTAAGCGTCGGGGTGTCCGGTTACGGTCACATCCAGGTCCGGCCGATTGACGAACAGCTCGTAGAACTCGGGGTTAAACGGGTGCCCTCCGGTTACCACCTGGACCCGCAGCGGGTGCGCCGCGCGGGCGGCGGGAAACTCAGGCGGAAGCGTCACCGCTCCGGTGGCCGCCCATTCGGCGCCGCGCACGAAGGTGATGGCGAAGCCGGCCTCCTGCATGCCGGGCTTCTCGTGTCCGAGGGCCGTGTAAAAGACCCGGCCCTGTCCATAGTTCACGGTCACCAGCAGGGGCTCCTCCTTGCCGGTGCCGCCGATGGCCGGATCGTCGTAAGCAGTCGCGATGGGATGCGCGCCGGGCAGGAAACGCATGCCGTGATAGAGCTCGTCGAGGGTCTGGAAGCCGCCATTGAGGCCGCGCACGATGGGGTGCCCGGGGTCGGTGAATTTCACGTTGAACAGATGCCGCGGCGCATGAAAAGTCTGGGGCGGATTCCCCGCCCACGTGCCTCCCACCATCCGGGCCCATTCGGGCCACGGCGGCTCGATGCGGCCGGTCTTGACGTGGCCGGGGCCGAGAATATCCAGCCCGCTGAACGCATAACTCGAGCCGTGCACGACCACCAACCCCTTCCCGGAGGATACGAAATCCGTCACGGCCCGCTCGGCTGCCTGGCCCCAGCGCGGCCCCTGGTAATCGACCACGATCAGGTCGTAGCCGGCCAGTGTGGCGGCGGTGATTCCGGCGGGTTCTTCTTCCAACCGCACGTCGAAACGGCCGGATTGGGTGAGAAGCTGTTCGAGGTAAGGCGTAGTAACCCGCCAGTTATGGTTGTTCTGCCCGGAGAGGATCAGGGTGCGGACCGGCGCGGCAAAAGCCGTCGCCGCCACCAGGCACAGGGCGGCCAGCCTACGCATGCGAGGCCTCCGCTTTTGCGATCAACGCCTGGAGATGCGCCAGGCTGCGCGCGGCCTGGTCGGAGGTGCCGCATTCGCAGCTCAGCACGCCGCTCCAGCCGGAGGCTTCCAGAATGCCGATGACCCGCGCCCAGTCGATCACACCGTCTCCGCAGGCGCAGCCCACCGGTGTGCCGGTCACCCTTCCTCGTTCCGCCTCGGCATGAGGGACGGCGATATCCTTGGCATGCACGTGGACCAGGCGGCCGCGCACGGCTTTCAACCCTTCATAGGGATCTTCGCCGCCGAGGAAGGCGTTGCCGGTATCGTAGTTGAATTTCAGCCAGGGCGAATCGACCAGCGAACCGATACGGCAGAGGCCGGCGGTAGTCCGCGAGATGCTCTGGTGCGGCTCAATGCCGATCGAGACGCCGTACCATTCCGACGTGCGCAGCACGGAGGCGAGGGTGTAGCGCATCACCGGCCAGACATCCTCGCCGGCGAGCCAGGCGGGACGGATGCCCTCGTCGGTATTCACAACGGGCGCGCCGATGGCCGCGGCGAAGCGGATCGCCTTCTGCAGATAAGGCACGCTGATTTCCGGCCGCATCAGCGGGCAATGCGCGCTCAGGGCCGAGGCTCGCAGCCCGTGTTGGGCCAGGAGGTCCCTGACTTCGAGCGGCTCGTCGTCGAGCGAAACCGAATGGAAGTAGCCCGCTTCACTCAACAACTCGCGGCCGTTGTGCACCATGGGCTCCACGTAGCGGAAGCCGAGTTGTGCCGCCCGCTCCAGACCCGCCGCGAAAGATTTGTCTTCGTGACGGATGAACTCCATGTTCACACCGATTGCAATCGCCATTTCGTGATCTCCTTTTTACCCGCGCCTAGACGTCCCACTCGCGCCGCCAGAACACCCGGCCGCCATCCTTGTAAGCCAGGTTCATGAGGTGGCAGGAAAGCGCGGAATAGTGGCCGGAGACCACGTCCGCGTTGGGCTGTTTGCGGGTCCTGACGCATTCGAGGAAATTGCCCATATGCGCTTCCTCGCGGGAAGTCCCGCCGGTAACCTCCGGTGCCGCCCTTCTCCGCGGGGATGAACCGGTATCCCTGGCGGAAAATGTTGAGCCGCCCGCCGGAGCCGTGGAAGCAGATATCCGCGGATTCCTTGTCGATCATGTCGGTGAGGGTCGCCTCGAAGGTCACCACCAGGTTGTCCGGATACTCCACGATGCCGTTGATGTTGTCCGGCGTGTCGCGGCCGTCATTATAAAGATAGATGCCGCCCAGCGCCACCGCCGAGCGCGCGCGCGTGAGCCCCAGGTACCAGTGCACGACATCCACCATGTGGACGAACAGGCCGCCGGTCTGGCCGCCGGTCGATAGATCCCAGTACGCGAACCGGTTGAAGTAGCGCTTGGGGTCCCAGGGAATCTTGGGCAGCCATCCGAGCGCGGTATCCCAATCCAGGCCGTCGGGCTTCGTCTCCATGCCGGCCGGCGGCTTTTCCAGGTAGCCGGTGTTGGCGTTCCAAAGGGTGCGCACCATGTTGACCTTGCCCAGCGCGCCGCTGTCGACGAACTTCTGTTTGGCCTCGATGAAATGCGCCATCGACCGCTGCTGCACTCCGACCTCTACGATGCGGTGCGTCTCGCGCATGGCTTCTACGACGCTGACGCCCTGCAACGGCAGGGACGTCATGGGTTTCTCGACGAAGACGTCTTTTCCGGCTCGGCACGCATCGCAGGTGATGCGCGAATGCATGTGATCCCAGGTGGCCACGATGACCGCGTCGATATCCTTGTGATCGAGCAGCGCGCGGTAATCGCCGTATTTCTTCACCGGCACGCCCAACCGGCCGCCGGTTTCGTCGCGTCGCACGTCCCAGGCGTCGCAGACGGCCACCCAGTCGATGCCGCCGTTGGCATTGGCCATCCGGACCAGATGGTTGCCGCGCCCGCCCGCGCCGATCAGGCCGAGCCGAATCCGGCTATTGGCGCCGACTGCCCGCGCGGCCGCCGCCGCGCTCATCGCGCCCACTAAGAAGCTGCGTCTAGACTGCATGGGGAGCCTCCTTGAGTCCGGAATCAACGCCGGAACCGATTCAGAGATCGAGATTCGTTTGGCTCGAATTTTACCTGTGTTCCACTATAGTACATAAGGCATCCAGGTACCTTCCCATGCGGCATCGGTTCACCAGACGAGAAATTTTCCAGGCTGCGACTGCTCTCTACGGCCTCCGGCTTGCCCGCGGTCAGGATGTGCCGGTCTTTTCCGCGGACGTGAAAGTGGTCAATGTGTTGGCCACCGTGCGGAACAAAACCGGTGCGCTTGCCGGCAATCTCGACCGGGACGATTTCCTGTTGTCCGAAGACGGCCGCCCCCAAACCATCCGCTATTTCGCGCGCGAAAGCAATCTGCCGCTGACGCTCGGCCTGCTCATCGACACCAGCGGCAGCCAGCGGCGCGTGCTGAATGCGGAGCGCGGCGCCAGCCTGCGCTTTTTCGACCGCGTCGTCCGCGAGAACATGGACCACATTTTCATCATGCAGTTCGACACGGTGGTGCAAATTCGCCAGCCACTCACTTCTTCGGTCGGAAAGCTGGACGATTCTCTTTCCTACGTGGACACGGAGACGATGAGCCAACTGCGCATGCGGCAGGGCGGCGGCACCCTGCTTTACGACGCGGTGGTCAGCGCTTCCTGGGATGTGATGAGGCACCAGAAAGGCAGGAAGGCCCTGATCGTGCTCTCCGACGGCGTGGACCTGGGCAGCCAGAACAGTTTGCAGGATGCGGTGGACGCCTCGCTGCGCGCCGACACGCTCGTCTATTCCATTTTGTACTCCGACCCTGGCGCGTATGGATTATTCGGGGGCGGCGACGGCAGGCGGGTGCTGGAGCGCATGTCAGCCGATACCGGCGGCAGTTATTTCGAAGTTTCCAAAAAGCGCCCGGTCGATGAGATTTTCGATATTCTGCAGGCGGAACTCCGCAACCAGTACAGCCTGGGCTACGTGTCGGATCAGCCGGTCACACTTTCCGGATTTCGCGCCATCGCACTGACTACCCGGCAGAAGGGCCTGATCGTGCAGGCGCGGCATCGATATTGGGCGCAACGCTAGCTCCTGGTCGCCGCGCGCGAGATCTGCTCGTGCATAATTGAAATGACGTCAGCTATGAGCGATGAAGTCACGCACGGCGCTTCCGATTGGCCCCCGCATCGGGCACGGGAATCGGCCCTGCGGTACCTCAACGATTGCATCGCGGCGAATCCCGACGCCGAGAGCCTGCGGTTCGATCGCGCCGACCTGCTGGCGGAGTTGGGTCGAACGCTGGAGGCGAGAGACGCGTACCTCGATGTCCTGGCGCGCGAGCCTTCGCATCGGCTGGCATTGAATAACCTGGGAACGCTGCTCTATGGCGCCGGGTATCGAACCGCGGCCCGCACGGCCTACGCGCAAGCGGTGGCGCTCCACCCCGGCGATGCCATGAGCCGCGTCAACCTGGGCAACGCCCTTTACGAAGGCGGCGAGTTTCAGGCCGCGAAGGAGCAGTACGAAACGGCCTTGCAGTGCGAACCGGGCCATGTCGAGGCGCATCAAGGTCTCTCGTACGTGCTGGCCGAACTTGGCGACGAGGAGGGCGCCCGGCATCACCGGCGCCAGGGGTTTGCGAATCGTCCGGTGTTGGCCATGCCGTACCGGGGAGAGGGCCGCCCGGTGCCGTTGTTATTGCTGGTCTCTTCGGTTGGCGGCAACATACCGACCCACAATCTTCTCGACGATCGCGTGTTCCAAACCTTTGTGGTGGTGCCCGAGTATTGCGATGCGCAGGTTCCGCTGCCGCCGCACCAGGTGGTGTTCAACGCCATCGGCGATGCCGATTTGGCCACACCCGCCCTGGCATCCGCGCGCCTGCTGGTGGAGCGGACCGCAGCCCCGGTGATCAACCCACCATCCGCCGTGCTGGCGACCGGTCGCACCGGTCACGCACGGCTTTCGCGCGTGCCGGGGGTAGTGGCGCCCACAACCGTCGCGCTACCGAGAGAACTGCTCTGCTCCCCCGAAGCCGGGGCCGCATTGTCCCGCTACGGCTTTCGTTTCCCGCTGCTGGTACGGACGCCGGGTTTTCACACGGGGCGCCATTTTCTGCGGGTCGACAACCCGGAATCGCTGGCCGGCGCGGTGGCCGGGCTTCCAGGAGAGCAACTGACTGTCATCCAGTTTCTCGACGCCCGGGGCGCCGGCGGGAAAGTGCGCAAGTATCGTGTGATGATGATCGACGGACAGCTCTTTCCGCTGCACGTGGCGATTTCCGGCCATTGGAAGATTCACTATTTCACGGCTGAAATGGCGGAGCAGGCCGAAAATCGCGCCGAGGACGCCGAATTCCTGGCGAATATGCCCGGTGTGCTCGGAGCTCGCGCGATGGAGGCGCTCGCGCAGATTCAAACCATCCTCGGCCTGGACTACGCGGGTATCGACTTCGGCTTGAGCGCCACGGGAGATCTCTTGCTCTTCGAAGCCAATGCCACGATGGTGGTGAATCCGCCCGAACCCGACGATTGCTGGGCATACCGCCGCCCGGCTGTCGACCGGATCTTCGCCGCCGTTCGAAAGATGCTGACGCGGCGCATCGCCGCTTCACCGCAAGTCGCAACTCCGGCCGGGCGTTAGTCCGAGTTCCCTGAAGTTTTCCAGGAATCCCGCCGATAGAAGCAACGTTGCCTATGGCTCCGACACAAGAATCGTCCGGTTTCGAGAGCGTCTTCCGGCTCGGCACGATTCTGGATGAGCAGAAATCTCCGCCGGCTATTCGAGACACGCTCGACCCCTCGGATTGGGAAGGCTTCCGGGCTCAGGCGCACCGCATGCTCGACGATATTCTGGACTACACGGAGCACATACGGGAACGGCCGGTTTGGCAGCCCATTCCAGGACCGGTGCGCGAAGCGTTCCGGCAGCCGCTTCCGCAGGAACCGTCTGGTCTGGCGTCTATTCATCACATTTTCATGCGGGATATTCTTCCTTATTCCGCCGGTAACGCGCACCCCGGTTTTATGGGGTGGGTGCACGGGGGCGGGACGCCGGTGGGGATGCTGGCAGAGATGCTGGCCGCCGGGCTGAATGCCAACTTGGGCGGGCGCGACCAGATTCCGATCGAGGTGGAACGGCAAGTGGTCCGGTGGGTGCGGGAGCTTTTCGGGTTTCCGGAAACTGCCAGCGGCCTGTTCGTCACCGGCACATCCATGGCGAACCTGGTCGCCGTTCTGGTGGCGCGTACGGCTGCAAGCGGCACGGCGGTGCGCGCCCGGGGTATCGCCGGCGGCGGCAAACAACTGGTCGCCTATACTTCGTCGGCCGCCCACGGGTGCATCGCTCAAGCCATGGATCTATGTGGGCTGGGAACCGATGCACTCCGCAACATCCCCGTGAATGAGCGGCACGAGATGGATATCAGGGCGCTCGAAGCAGCCATAGCCGCGGACAAGGCCACCGGCCGATCGCCTTTTCTGGTCGCCGCGACTGCCGGCACGGTGGATGCCGGCGCAATCGATAGCCTGGCTGCCATCGCCGATATCGCCCAGCGGGAAGACGTTTGGTTCCACGTCGATGGCGCTTGCGGCGCGCTCGCCATGCTGGCGCCGGATATCGCGCCCCGATTGGCCGGGATCGAGCGCGCAGACTCCCTCGCCTTCGATTTCCACAAATGGGGCCAGGTGCCCTACGACGCGGGGTTTATCCTCATCCGGGATGGCTCGCTGCATTACCGCACGTTCGCGTCTCCCGCCGCCTATTTGAGACGGGAAACCCGAGGGCTGGCGGCCGGCTCGCCTTGGCCTTGTGACTTTGGACCGGACCTGTCGCGCGGCTTTCGAGCGCTGAAAACGTGGTTCACCCTCAAAGCGTATGGCGCCGAGAGGTTGGGCGCGGTCATTTCGAAAACATGCGGCCTGGCCCAATACCTGAAGGAACGCATTGAAAAGGAGCCCGCACTGGAACTACTGGCGCCGGTTGCGCTGAATATCGTTTGCTTCCGCTATCGCACCGGGCAGGCGGATGATGTCAACCGCGATATCGTTGCCGATCTGCAGGAATCCGGCATCGCCGCGCCGTCCACGACCACGGTGAATGGTTGTCTCGCGATTCGGGCCGCCATCGTGAATCACCGCACCACCCGAAACGACATCGACGCGTTCCTGCAGGCGGTCCTGGTGCTCGGTGCATCCCACGGCAACCGCTGTTCGAAAACGTGCCGGCCATGACTTCATACGAACCGGCGGCAACTCTTTCCAGCCAGGATGGCGAGCGACTGCTTGGCCTCGCGCCGGTGGCACGGATGTGCTTTGCCGGCGCCGACCTGACGCCCCTGAAGGCAAGTCTGCTGAGCCGTCTTGCGCAGAATGCAAATGACGCGAACGCATTGCTCGATCTGTCGAACGTTCTGCAACTCATGGGGCAGCGCGAACTGGGGCTCTCGATCCAGGCTTTGGCGCTGGATCTCCGGCAACTCTACCACCTGCGGTGTTCCGAGGATTCCGCCAGGGTCCGCCTGCTTGCAATCCTCAGTCCGGGCGATCTGGCCCAAAACAACGTGCTGGAATTCCTGATCGAAGGTTCGGACATTGCGCTCGACATGCTGTATGTGGCGCCGAACCTCCCGCTGCCCGCGGCTCTGCCGGAACACGACCTGGCCATGGTTGCCGTTTGTGAAACCGATCAGAACCGCCTGCTGCTAGGGCACATCAGAGCGCTGATGCAATCCTGGCCCCGGCCGGTTCTCTGTGCGCCGGATCGCATAGCACGCTTGTCGCGCGACGGCGTCTGCGCCCTACTGCAATCGGCGCCGGGCGTGGTGATGCCGGCCACCGCACGAATCGGCCGGGAGGCGCTCGAGAGCGTCGGCCGTTCCGAGGTGGCGGTGACGAAATTCATTCCGGATGGGTTTCCGCTCATCGTACGGCCGGTTGACTCGCAAAAGGGTCGCGGGCTGATCAAGGTGGACAGCCCGGATGCCGTCGCCAATTATCTTGAGAAGTGGCCCGATCGGGCATTCTACGTTGCCCGCTACGTCGACTATGGTGGACCGGATGGCCAATTCAGGAAGTATCGCATCGTGCTGATCGACGGCCGCCCCTATGCCTGCCACATGGCCATCTCGGACAGTTGGGTCGTCCATTATATGAGTGCCGGCATGGTGGAAAGCGCGGCCAAGCGCGGGGAGGAGGCACGGTTCTTCGCCGGCTTTGACGATGACTTCGCGCGCCGCCATCGCGACGCCCTGCTCTCGGTTGCTCAGCGGCTGGAGTTGGAATACGTCGGGATCGATTGTGGCGAGACCCGCGATGGGGAGCTGTTGATTTTCGAAGTGGATAGCGGAATGACGGTTCACGCGATGGACCCGGTCGACACCTTTCCCTACAAACAGCCGCAGATGCGAAAGGTGTTTCGAGCGTTCCGGCAGATGTTGATCGATGCCACCGCCGCGCCGCGGGGCCTTAGCCCGCCGGCATCGTAACCCTGCGCCAATTCTTTCCGACCTGAATCAGCAACTCGGAGGCGCCGCTCGAAAGCGCCAACTCCTTGAACTTTTCGCCGTTCACTTCCACGGCGCCGGCTTTGATCTTGCGCACGGCATCGCTCACCGATTCCGCCAGGCCAAGCTTCGGAAGCAGTTTATCCATGCGGACGGCGCCATCCTTGGTGACCCCCTCGGGCAGGGGCGCCCCGGGAATATCGGCAGGCACTTCCTTTTGCCGCACCACGCGGTTGAACACCTCGGCGGCGCAATCGGCCTCGGCGGCGCTGTGGAAATCGGTGACGATCCGCTTGCCGAGCGCGATCTTCGCTTCCATAGGGTGCAGGCTCTGCCGGATGCGCGCGATCTCGGTTTCGCTGCTGTCGGTGAGCAGCAGGTAGTAGCGCCACATCAGGTCGTCGCTCACCTGCATCACCTTGCGGAACATGACATCGGGCGGCTCGGTAATTCCGATGTAGTTGCCGAGCGACTTCGACATCTTGTTCACTCCGTCGAGCCCCTCGAGAATCGGCACGGTCGCGACGATCTGCTGCGGCTGGCCGAAATCCTTCTGGATCTCGCGACCTACCAGAAGATTGAATTTCTGGTCCGTGCCGCCCATTTCGACGTCGGCTTCGAGCGCGACCGAATCGTAGGCCTGCGCCAGCGGGTACATCAGTTCGTGCATGGAGATGGGCGCGCCTTCTTTATAGCGCTTGGCGAAATCGTCCCGCTCCAGAATGCGCGCCACCGTGTATTTCGAGAACAGCCGGACCACGTCCTCCCAGCGCAGCTTGCCGAGCCAGTCGCTATTGAAGCGGACTTCGGTCTTCTCCGGATCGAGGATCTTGAAAACCTGCGATTTGTATGTCTCGGCGTTGCGCTCGATGGCCTCGCGGGTCATCGGCGGGCGCGTCACGTTGCGGCCGGTCGGGTCGCCGATCATGCCGGTCATGTCGCCGATCAGGAAGATGACGGTATGGCCGAGATCCTGGAAGTGCCGCATCTTTCGCAGCAGCACGGTGTGGCCCAGATGCAGATCGGGAGCGGTGGGGTCGAACCCCGCCTTCACCCGCAACTTGCGCCCGGTCTTTTCGGATTGGATCAGCCGCTCGCGCAGATCCTCTTCGCGGATGATCTCCGCCATCCCCTTGCGCAGGTACGTGAGTTGTTCGTCGATGGTCATGGAAGCGCTTGTTTCAAATCCGCCGAGAATTGCTGCACGGCCGCAACCTGCTCCGGCGCGGCAGGCGTTTCCCTGCCTCCGCGCGAGACCAGCACCGGCTCTCCTGCGCGCCACAGCAGGTAGGCAAGGCCGTCCCCGGTCATCAGCCCCGAACTGCCCACAGCAACGCCGCTTTCGCGAACCTGCGCGACCGCCACGCAGTGATCGCGCGCGAACACGCAGTACTCCGCGGCCTCAGACAGCAACTGGATGTGCAGGCTCTCAAGCCGCGCGAGAATCTCGGGGTTCACATCTTGTAGCGGCCGAGGTCCTCGTCGTTGAGTCCCTCCAGCCAGCGCCGCAACTCTTCGTTGTTGTTGACCTTGTCGGAGACCGACGAGGCCACTTTCGACGATTTGAGGACGCTCTCTTCCACGAAGATCGGGCAATCCAGCCGGAGCGCCAGCGCCAGTGCGTCGCTCGGCCGGGAATCCACGCTGATCAGGTCGCCCTCACGGTCGAGCCAGATGATCGCATAAAACGTGTCGTCCTTCAGGTCGCTCACCACAACCTTGCGGAGGTTGGTATTCAGCCCGAGGAGCAGGCTCTTGATCAGGTCGTGCGTCATGGGCCGCGGAGTCGCAACCTTCTCGATCTCCAGCGCGATGGCGTTGGCTTCGTAGACGCCGACCCAGATCGGGAGGACGGTATTGCCGCCGACATCCTTCAGGATGACGATCGGCATATTGGTCACGGGATCCATCATGAGCCCGCGGATCTTCATCTCGACTTCCATAGCGCCCTCCTATAATTACACCACAGTTACGCTTTCGCCCACCAAAGAGTTGGGGCCGGAGCGTGTCACGCGTACGGCCAGGTACTTTCCTATCAACGAGTTGCCGTTGGAATCGGGGTGCGTGAAGTTGAGCGTTCGATTGTCGGAAGTGCGGCCGATCCACTGCCCGAGCGCCTGATTGCGGCCTTCGACCAGTACTTCCCGGACCCGGCCGATCATCCCGGCGTTGCGGCGGATCTGAATGGCGCGCTGTTTTTCCTGCAGGATCATCAGCCGCCTCGTCTTTTCTTCTTCGGCGATGCCGCCGGCCATTTCGAGCGCCGCCGTGTTGGGCCGGGGAGAATACTTGAAGCTGAACGCCGAATCGTACTGCACTTCGTCCATCAGGCGGAGCGTCTGCTCGAAATCATCTTCGGTTTCGCCGGGGAAGCCGACGATGATGTCGGTGGTGATGGAGTAGCTGCGTTTGGCCGATTTCAGCCAGTCGATGCGCCGCATGTAGTCGTCGCGGGTGTACAGGCGGTCCATGGCGGCCAGCACTTTGCTGGAGCCCGACTGCACCGGAAGGTGCACGTGATCGCAGAGCACCGGGTTCCGATCCATGGCATCTACAATACTCCTTACGAAATCGCGCGGGTGGGACGTGGTGTAGCGCACGCGCCGGATGCCCGGTACTTCCGCCACGCGGGAGAGCAGCGTTGCGAAACCCCAGCCGGCCGGGGACGGGTCGCGGTAGCTGTTCACGTTCTGGCCGAGCAACTGAATCTCGGTGTAGCCGCGCTCCGCCAGGCTCCGCGCCTCGGCCATCACGCTGTCGCTGGTGCGGCTGCGCTCCGGCCCGCGGGTGAACGGCACCACGCAGTAGGCACAGGATTTATCGCAGCCTTCGATGATGGTGATGTACGCGCGGTGCGGATTGTCACGGCGGGTGAAAGCCGTGTCGAAGGTTTCGTCCGTATCCAGGCTGAGGCCGGTGACCCGCCGGTTGCCCGTTTCCAGTTGCACCAGCATCTCGCCCAGCCGCGTATAACTGGCCGATCCCGCCACCAGGCTGACATGCGGCGCGCGGTCGAAGATCTTTTCCCCTTCCTGCTGCGCCACGCACCCCAGCACGCCGAAGATTTTGCCCTTGCCGGCCTGTCGTTTGAAGCTCTGGAGCCGGCTGAAGACCTTCTGCTCGGCCTTATCGCGGATGCTGCACGTGTTATACAGCACCAGCCCGGCGGCTTCGGGCGTGTCGACCTGAGAGTAGCCCTGCGCCAGAAGCGTCCCGACCACCTTTTCGGAATCGTGGACATTCATCTGGCAGCCGAAGGTTTCAAGGTAGAAGGTTTTCCCAGACACTGTTTCTCTATTGTAGACGAGTGGCCACAGGACGCGCGCCTGGCCCGCGGGGCAGTCCGGGAGGTCTCCCGCACAAGTGATAAACTGGAGGGGAATTCGGAGGGTTGCGGCCTGTGAAATTCTTTCTCGACACTGCGAATCTGGACGAATTGAAGAAAGGCGCCGGTTGGGGAATTGTCGACGGTGTCACGACGAACCCATCGTTGATCGCCAGGGAGGGAAAGCCGCTGGAGGAGCAGGTGCGCTCCATTTGCGACATCGTCGACGGCGATATCAGCGCCGAAGTGGTGGCCACCGAATCGAAGGCCATGATCCAGGAAGGCCACCGGCTCTCGAAAATCCACAGGAACATCGTGGTGAAGTGCCCGCTCACGCGAGACGGTATCGTCGCCACCAGGGCGCTCAGCTCCGAAGGAATCCGGGTCAATGTGACGCTGTGCTTCTCTGCCCCGCAGGCCTTGATCGCAGCCAAAGCGGGGGCTTACATCGTCAGCCCGTTCGTCGGCAGGATTGACGACATTAGCTGGAACGGGATGGACTTGATCCGGCAGATCGTACAGATTTACAGGAACTACGGATACAAAACCCAGATCCTCGCGGCTTCGCTCCGTTCGCCGATGCACGTGGTGGAATCGGCCCTGGCGGGCGCGCACATCGGAACCATGCCGTTCAAGGTTCTGGATGCGCTGTTCAACCACCCGCTGACCGATAAAGGCCTGGACCAGTTTCTGAAAGATTGGGCCAAAGTATTTCAGGAGGCGCCCGTAGCAGGGTAGCTACGCTGTCAGACATGCCGGGGGCTTTGGCTTGGTCTTTCACGGCGGCGGATGGGGTCACCCTCGCGCTGGCGGTAGTGCTCGCGATCATCGCGGCGCTCATCGGTTATCGCGCATGGAAAGAGTCCCGGGTTCCGCCCGAAGAGCGGGAACGCTTCCGCCGGGCGCAGTTGGTAGCTACCGGGAAAATGGGGGACGCCACAGTCGTGGAAGTGCGGGAGCGGCACTTGTTTTACGCCTACGTCGTGCGGGGCGTGGAGTACACCGCTTCGCAAGACGTGAGCCTGCTGCTTGACCGCGTGCCGCCGGATCTTACCGAGGTGCAGACGGTCGTGGTCCGTTACGATCCGCGCAATCCCGCCAATTCCATCGTTGTGGCCGAACAGTGGAGCGGGCTAAGGCTGGGCACAACGCCCCGTCCCCGGGCATAAGCCGCTGTCTATTGCCCAAGATGGCGGTCGCATTCCTCGATTTCCGATTGCGCCTCCTTCAGGCGGCGTAAGGTGTCGGGAGTTCGCGGCTTCCAATACTTCCAGCGAATCAGGTTTTTCTGAAAAGCGAGGCGCGCCCATCCGTAGCGGCGGTTGGCCAGGAGCATGCTGCCGTACAACTGGTCGAGATCGGAAGCGGCTTCCATCGCCGGGAGCGTCGGATGCGGCGGCGAGAGCAGCCGGGTTTCGAGGGGTTGGCCGGCAGTGATAAGGGCGGCGGCCTTGTCGGCCTTACCGCTTTCCAGCAGTTTCGCGGCTTCGCGATTCATGCCCGCCAGTTGCTCCACCGTTTTTCCGTACCAGGGCTCGGCGGTTACGTCGGGCTTAGGTTTCGCCACGGGTTCCGGGGGCGGCGAGCAGGCCGCCAGCAACAGGACGGCGAACAAAGAATAAAGGCGCCCTGGAATTAGCGCATTTCCTTACTGTTGGCCGTGGCAGGCTCCGGGCCATAATTCTCCCGGATCACCATGGACTGGTCCGAGTAGAAGGTCTTGCTTCCACTGCTGCCGTAGTTGACGGGATTGGCGTTGATCACGTATCCACCCGGCGTTCCGGTCAGGGTAAACTTGTAGCCCTGCTTCTCTCCGCCGGACAGATCGTTGCCGATGAGATCGGCGGCACTCGGGCTCGGGGCACCGCTGGCGGGCGGTCCCAGTTCGGCGAGCGAGACCGCATACCGGCCGTATTGCGACTGGTACTGCACTTCCATCTTGTGAATGGTTTGTATGGCTGCAACGGCGGCGGTCTCCCGCATGTACATCTGCGTCCGGTTGTACTTCGGAACGGCGATCGTGATGATGATCAGAATGATGGCAATCACGATCAGCAACTCGATCAGCGAAAAGCCTCGGCGGCGGGCTCTGCGGTTGAACATACGTTTACCTTTACATTCTATGACGCCGGACCGGGCCAAAGCGTGGGGGCTATTTGCCGAACGCTTCTTCGAAGCCCGCGACTTTGGCCAGGCGGCGGCGGTGGCGTTCGGCGCCGGAGAAGCGGGCGGCCAGGTAATCGCGGATGAGCTCCATTGCCAGTTCGGCTCCAATGACGCGCGAGCCCAGGCACAGCACGTTGACGTTGTCGTCTTCCACGCACTGGCGGGAGGAAAAACTGTCGTGGCAGGTGGCCGCGCGGATACCCTTGAACTTGTTGGCGGCGACGCACGCCCCGGCACCGCTGCCGCAAATCAGAATCGCGCGCTCGGCCCGGTCGTCGAGAACGGCCAGCGCCACGGCTTTCGCATAGTCGGGATAATCGGCGGGCTCGGCGGAATTGGTGCCCAGGTCGGAGACTTCGTGCCCCATCTTGCGCAACTCGTCGACGGCTCTTGATTTCAGGAAGAAGCCCGCATGATCGCTCGCAACCGCCAGTCGCATCGTGTTCATGATATCAGTCAAAGAGTGCGGACTATTGTAGGCCTGTTGACAGCGGCGGCGGCATGGGGATGGCAGCAGCCGCCGCTGGTTCGGGAGGTGACGCATTCGAGCCAGGTGCTGAATGCGGAGCGCCGGTACCGGGCGATTCTGCCTCCGGCTTACGAGACTTCGGCCAGGCGCTACCCGGTGGTCTACTGGTTCCACGGCTACGACACGGGAAACAACGAGCGCGAACGGGAGATTGAGGGATACGTCGCCACGCACGACCTGGTAGTGGTCGAGGCCGGACCCGTGGAGACCACGGGCGAGTTTCCGCTGTACTTCCCGGAACTGGCCGAGCACGTCGACAGGACCTTCCGCACCCTGGCGGATCGCGACCACCGCGGGGTGACGGGCTTCGGAATGGGCGGGCTGTTCGCGTTCTGGATGGCGGGCAAATTTCCCGACCTGGTGTCGAGCGCGTCCGCGTTCGACGCGCCGCCGGAGACCTCTCTCGGCCCGACCGGGATCGAAACGGAGTTCGACCTGGAGGATGGCACGATGAACTACGATGGCGTGCGAACGCGCCAGGTCACCGGCCCCGGCGACGCGCTGGCGTTCTACCACCGCCGGCTGGACGCGCTCTGGCTGTTCGGCAGGACCGGCCACGAAAGCGCGTCGTTCGACCTGGCGCACGCAACGGCGGCGATTCCCGAGACGCTCGATTTTCATCTGAGCGCCTTCCGGAATCCGCTGCCGAAGCCGGCGCAGTTCAGCCATGCCGACCTGTACCCGAATTTCGCGGTGTGGGGCTGGGAGGTGGGTTCGGACCGCCGCCAGCCGGGCTTCACGATTTTGCGGAACGTGGGAATTAAGGGGTTCCGGTCGTCCGTGCGGGAGTGGGTTCCGGGGGGAGCGACCATCCCGAATGTGAAGGTCTCGATTGCCTCGGCGCGGCTTTACGGGGCGGGGAGCAGCCATGCGGTCACGTATCTGCACCTGAAGGACGGCAAACTGCGGCGCGCCATCCAGCGAGCCGATGCGCAGGGCCGGCTCAATTTCGAGCTCGACGGCGACGATTGGGAAGTGGGAATCGGCGCCGGCGCGGTGATTACCGCGGCGGATGCCGAGGTCGATGGCAGCGCTTGGGCTACCGCCGGCAGCCCGGTGAAGCTGCGGGTAAAGTTCTGGAACAAGGGCGCGGCGCGGTCGGTCACTTCGGCGGTCGCGTGGGAGGCCGGCGCGGGTGTGAAGGTCGATCCGGCATCGAGCCGCCTGTTCGGTCTGGCGCCCGGAGAGTCGGCGCTGCTGCCGGTGACCGTAACCGTAGCGGGTCCGGCGCGCGACGCGGTGCGCCTGGTGGCGGTGGCGGGCGGTGTCCGGTTTCCAATCGAGGTGCCGCTCTTCCCGCCGGCCGAAACGGCCGAGGTGTTCCAGATCGCCGACGGCAAAACCGCCCACGTCTGGCAGCACGCGACCCGGCAGGAAGACGTGCCGTTCGGCCAGGGTAACGGCGACGGCCACGCGGCGCCGGGAGAGAGCTTCGCGGTGCTGATCCCCGACGGCGAGTGGCTGCGGGCGGCCGAATTATTCACCAACGACCCGTGCGTGGACCTGAGCCTGCGGGCGGATGACTCGTGGGACAGCTACGACCACTCGGGCGCATCCGCGCGATACACGATCGCGGCCGTCCGGCCGGACTGCGCTCCCGGGCACGTGATCCGCATGTTAGGGCGCGTGCTGATGCCGTCCCACGAGTACCGGTACTACAACATTGAGACGCCGGTCTGGTGGCGCGAGGGAGAGAAGCGCTAGGGTAGCGGGCGCATCATGAGTTTCCGGAACATGACGATGCTGCCCTGATTGTGCTGCTGGAGCGCTAGGTAGCCGCTGGTATAGCGGGCCTGCGGGTCGTCGCAATCCGTGACGGTCTTCCCGTTCACCTTGACCGTGACATGATTTCCCTTGATCGTGACGTCCTGTGTCCACCACGTATCGTCCTGAATCAACTGATCGGTGACCTTGCAGATTCCGTACAGGCTGCCGGTCTTCTGCGGATCGGGCGAGGTGTTCTCGACCTGCGCCTCGTAGCCTTTGGGGAAGCCGGGGCCGAAAGCGGCGCGGACATACATGCCGGAATTGCCGCTGTGATTGAGCTTCACTTCGGCGCGGAACTCGCAGTTCTCGCATTCGCGCTCCATCCAGAAGAGATGGCTCGAGGGACCGTTGCCCACAATCGCGCCATCCACTGCCGTCCAACTTTCGGGATGCTCGTTGGCCTTCCAGCCGGTGAGCGTCTTGCCGTCGAACATGCTGATCCACCCGTCCTTGCCGGGCACGGGAGCGCTCTGCGCGGCCGCGATCCAGGCGCAGGCGGCGAGCAGGATGATCGCGCAGATAACTTTTGCGGAAATTTTCATGCACTCATCTTATCGAAACCGGGTCGCTGGTATCCTGCGTTTATGAGGCTCCTCGTTCTCGCGCTTCTGGCACTGCCCGGCTGGGCTCAGTTCAACTATCTGAATCACGGCAAACCGCTGCTGGATGCGCACAACTGCTATCCGTACAAGGGCCAGTGGAAGGACCGCATCGACCGCGCGCTGGGAACGGGTTTCCCGGTAGGGATCGAACAGGACCTGGCTTGGTACGTGGATCCGGCAACGGGGAAGGGCCGCGTGGTGGTGTCGCACACGGATGAGCCGAGCGGCCTGGAACCGACGCTGCGCGATCACTTTTTCGAGCGGGTTCGGCCGATCGTAGAGAAAGCCCTGAAGGAAAACCACCGGGCGCAGTGGCCGCTGATCGTGGTGCACTTCGATTTCAAGAGCGACCAGGCGCCTCTGCTCCACGCCGTGTGGGACCTTCTGGGCGAATACCAGGGTTGGATCACAACCGCGGTGAAGACGGCGGATCCGCACCACCTTTCGCCATTCGAACCCAAACCGCTGCTGGTGCTGACGGAAGTTCCGGACGAGCAGGAGGAAGTCTTCTTCAACCAGGTGCCGGTGGGTGCGAAACTGCGGCTGTTCGGATCGGCGCATACAAAAGAGATTCCGGCGGAACCGAAGACCACGCACGAACACCTGCTGGCGACGCTGCCCCCGGAAGAACTGCTGCCGGAGCGGCCGACGAATTACCGGCGCTGGTGGAACAACTCCTGGCACGAAGTGGAAGAAGGCGGACAGCGCGTGGCGGGCGATTGGAGCGCCGCGGACGACCGGCGGCTGCGTTCGCTGGTGAACTACGCGCATCAACTCGGCTACTGGATCCGGTTCTACACGCTCGATGGGTTCTCTCCCGCGGAGAACAAAGGCTGGGACAAAAGCTACAACTTCGGATCGCGCGCGGCGGTGGAGACCCGGTGGAAGGCGGCGATGGCGGCGGGCGTGGACATGATCGCGACCGATCAGTACGAGGATCTGCGCGCGGCCATGAAGTAAATCGGCATATTAACCGAAAGCGCGATTGTTAACTTTGGGATACCGGCACCAACCTAGGCTCTCGGTGGGAACCCTATACCTTACCGGGACCGTACTTATGGGACTGTAACCATCGGGCAGCGAAGGTCATAATTCTCTGTGAGTGAACGGAGGAGCACAGGTTCTTATGGAACATTACGCCGCGCTGTTTTCGATTGTATTCATGATCGGTTTTGTCGCCATCTTCGATTTGAGGCACCAGCGACAGAGGCTGTGCCGGCTGCTGAGTTCCTTCACGTTGATGAGTCCGGAGGAACTGGAGCAGATTCGGATGATCTGGTCGGCTTGCGAAGAAACACAATAGAGCGGGGTATACTCGTGAGCGTATGAACACGAGTAGCTTGCGTGTAGCCCTCGAGCAATCGCTCGGGAGCCTGGCCGAACCGGTGACGGTCGCCTTTTTGGACGCGGCCCCTGCGGGTGTTCCGCGGATCCCCTCCGCGGCACCCGCGGGATGTGCCTACTGGAAGACGGCAGCAGAGGGCGCCGTTTTCTATACAACCGGCGAGGATCACCTGAACTGCCCCATCGGCGCGTACACTCACGGGGCCGAACTGACGCCGGACGCCGAAGCTCACTTGCACGGGATGATGGAGACGATGGTGAGCCTGCGGTATCTCAACATGGAAGAAGTGCCGCGGATTCCGCGGCGGGAACAGCCGCTCAAAGTTGCGTTGTATGCTCCCCTTTCCAAAACCGAAGGCGTGCCGGATGTGGTATTGTTGCGCGGCACGCCGCGGCAGATGATGCTGCTCGCGGAAGCCGCGGCGGCGCGCGGGCTCGCGGCGCCCTTTCCAATTATGGGACGGCCGGCATGCGCCGTGATTGCGGCCGCGGCGAACACCGGGAAAGCCACCGCTTCGCTAGGTTGCATCGGGAACCGGGTCTACACCGGGCTGCCCGATGGCGAATTCTATATGGCGGTTCCGGGGCGCGCTTTAGGCGAGCTGGTGGAAGCCCTGGGCACGATTGCGAACGCCAACAGCGAGCTCGAAAAGTTTCACAAAGCGCGCTGCGCGGGCTGACGCACCGCGCGGGCATCCCGGTCACAACGTGGTCGAGACGTGCGGCACCTGCCCAACCGGCTGGCCGCCGCCGACGCTGATCTCCACTCTGCCCCTCGGAAGCGGCGTGGTGAACTCGACTTCGCGCGTTTCGCCGGCGCGAAGGTGGACGCGCTCGAAGCCGCGAAGGTCGCGGATCGCGCCGTCGCGGCCGGCAAAGTACAGCTGCACGACTTCATCCCCATCGGCCGGGGATTCGTTCTTCACCCGGACCCTGATATGCGCGCTGCCGCCCGAGCGCCTGGCCTTAAGGTTCGAGTACGCGAAGTTCGAGTAGCTCAGTCCGAACCCGAAGCCGTAGAGCGCATCGCCTTTGAAATAGCGGTAAGTGCGGCCGTCCATGGAGTAGTTATCGAACGGCGGCAACTGGTCCACGCTGCGATAGAACGTCACAGGGAGCCGGCCGGCAGGGTTATTCGCACCCGCCAGGGTCTCGGCGATGGCGGTGCCCGCTTCTTCGCCCCCATACCAGAGCTCCAGCACCGCCTGGGCGTGTTCGGCGGCATAGTTGGCCGCGAGCGCGCTGCCGCTGGTGAGCACGACGACCACCGGCTTGCCGGTCGCGACAGCGGTTTCCAGCAGCCGCTCCTGGGTGGCCGGCAGGTTCAGGTCGGTGCGGTCGCCGCCCGCGAAGCCCGGAATGCTCACCCGCATCTCCTCCCCTTCCAAACTCGGGTTGAGGCCCAGGAATATCACCGCTACATCCGAATCTTTAACGGCCTCGATGGCTTCGGCCAACAGCGGCTCCGCCGGCGGTATCCATGCCACATGCGCGCTGCCTTCCATGGGGCGCGGCGGCGGCGTGTATTGCACTCGGAATGAGTAAGGTTTGCCCGCCTCCAGGGAAACTCGTGGAGCGGCCGGGGCCAGTTCGTGGCCGTCGAGGAATACGCGCGTTGCCGCGCGTGCGAAGCCGCCGCCGGCGGTGATGGTGTACTCACCCGTGACCGGCGCCCGCAGCGTTCCGCTCCAGCGGACGGAGGCACCGCGAACCGCCGGCTCCGCCATGCCCGCTTCCAGGTAAGGGCGCGGCTCGACGCGCGCGAGTTTCGGCTGGCCCTGAAACTCCTGGTTATCGAAATATTCCGCCAGCAATCCGTGGCCTGAGCCGCTCGGCGGAGTCAGCGCGCCTGTGGGAATCACGGAAGCCGATTGCGAAGTGTAGGTGGCCCCCAGCGCGTACCGCACTTCCGCCTTTCCATCGAACTGCTGCTCGATGCCTTCGAGGGGAGCCACCTGTTTCCGCGAGAAGCCGTTGTAGTTGCCCAGCAGCGCTTCGTCGTCGTCGGCCGAAGGCCCGATCACCGCGATTTTGCGGACGGCGGCGCCGAGAGGCAGCACCTGCTTGTCGTTCTTCAGCAGCACGATGGATTCGCGCGCCGCCTGGAGCGCCAGTTTGCGGTGCTCCTCGGAATCGTTTACCGAATAGGGGATCGACGAAAACGGCACACCCTCCGGAGGGTCGAACATCCCCAGCTTGAAGCGCGCCACGAACAGGCGCTCGAGCGAGCGACTGATTTCGGCTTCAGTAATCAAGCCCTGTTGGACCGCGGCTACCAGGGCGCGGTACTCGTTGCCGCAGGTAAGGTCAGTACCGGCTTTGACGGCGGTTGCCGAGGCCTCGGCGGCGTTCGGCTTATAGTGATGCCCGAGGAAGATGTCGCTGATCGCGCCGCAGTCGCTCACCACGTAGCCTTGAAAGCCCCAGTCGCCGCGCAGGCGCCTGGCGAGAAGATCGGTATTGGCGCAGGCGGGCACGCCATCCACGCTGTTATAAGAGCACATCACCGAGTCTGCCTTGCCCTCCACGATGCTGGCGCGGAATGCCGGCAGATACGTCTGCTCCAGGTCGCGCTCGCTCGGGCGCGCATCGAACTGGTGGCGCGTGGATTCGGGCCCGCTGTGCACGCCATAGTGCTTCGGTGTGGCGATCACTTTGAAGTAGTGCGCATCGTTCCCCTGCATGCCGCGGATGAAAGCCACCGCCATGCGGCCGGTGAGATAAGGGTCTTCACCGTATGTCTCCTGGCCGCGGCCCCAGCGGGGGTCGCGGAAGATATTGATGTTGGGCGACCAGAAGGTGAGGCCGTGGTAGCGGCTGTAGTCGTGGTTGCGGATCGCCTCGTTATACTTCGCGCGAGCCTCGGTCGAGATCACGTCGGCGATGCGATGCATCAGGTCCGTATCCCAGGTGGCGGCGAGACCGATCGCCTGCGGGAAGACCGTGGCTTCGCCCGCCCGCGCTACGCCGTGCAAGGCTTCATTCCACCAGTCGTAAGGGGGAATGCCCAGGCGGGGAATCGCCGGAGCCGCATTCTGCATCTGGAGAACCTTCTCCTCGAGGGTCATCCTCGAAACGAGATCGGCGGCGCGCTGCGCGGCGGGAAGATTGGGGTCTTTGTATGGCTCGGCGCCGGGCGCCTGGCAGAAGCCGGCTGCGGCAAAAATCAGAACAAGAACGAGGGAGCGACCTGGTCTCAGCATGTTCGATTACCCCTAACAGGTTTTACCACGCCTCGTTCCAACGGTTCTACAATGGGCGACGTGCTCTTCAGCCGCCGACATTTCCTGGCCGCCCTGCCCGCCGCCGCAGCGCTCGCGCAGTCAAAGCCGCTCAAGATTACTGGGGTAGAAGTCTGGCAGGTGCGCGGCCACCGCGAAACCGTGCGCGGAATCGACCAGCAATACCAGGTGAACCCGCTCTACATCTATGACGATCTGCGGCCCGCTCCGTATCGCGATGGAACTCCGCGGCCGGCCAACGCCGCCGTGTCGGCGCTCTATCTCAAAATTCAAAGCGACGCCGGGGTGGAAGGTTTCTACGGGCCGATCGATAAGGAGGCCGCCATCGTCGTTCACGAGCAGCTTCGGCCGTTCCTGATGGGCAAGGACGCCCTGGCGCAGGAGAAACTCTGGGACGAACTCTACCGCTCCAACCGCCACGCGCGCCGAGGTCATTATTTGATGGCGATCAGCGCGGTCGACAACACGCTGTGGGACCTGCGCGGCCGCTACTTCAAAACGCCGGTCTATCGCCTGCTGGGCGGCCCGACCCGCAGCAGCGTCGAAGCCTATGCGAGCTGTCTCGGCTATTCTCTCGAGCCGGAGAAGATTCAGCCGCGCGCCGTCGAGATCAAGAAAGAAGGGTTCCGCTACCAGAAGTGGTTTCTCGCGTACGGGCCGGGCGACGGCTACGAAGGCCTGAAAAAGAACGTGGAGACGGTGCGCCTGTTGCGCGAAGCAGTGGGCGAAGATACCGAGCTGATGTTCGACGTATACAGCGGCTGGGATTTGAGTTACGCACTCGAGTGGGCGCACCAGGCTGAGCGCTATCGGCCGCGCTGGATTGAAGAAGCCACGCAAGCCGAGAAGATCGACAGCTTCGTTCAATTGCGCAGGGGGACGTCCATACCGGTCGCCTCGGGCGAGCACATTCAGGGGCGGTGGGAGGTTTACGATTACCTGAAGGCGGGCGCGTTGAGCGTGGTGCAATGCGATCCGGAGTGGTGCGGGGGCACGACCGAATTGCAGAAGATCTGCGCGGTCGCTTCCCTGTTCGACGTCCCGGTAATTCCGCACGGGCACAGCCTGCACGCCGCTCTGCACCTGATCGCCAGCCAGTCTCCGGCGATCTGCCCGATGGCGGAAGATCTGATCTTGAAAATGAAATCGTACTATCACTTCGAGAGCCGGCCGCCGATCCTCGAAAAGGCGCACTTTGCGCTGCCGGAGCGGCCGGGTTACGGTATCGAACTGGACGAATCCAGGGTCGAGGCGCGCGAACTCATGCGTTGGAGTTGAGGATTCCTGGGGTAGACTGATGGACGGCGGCCGGCGAATGGCCCGCCGATCCGTTCCGGGCGACCTGGAACATCGATCCTCTTTTCATCGAAATCGGGGAAGTGCTTCCGCTGGGACGGCTTCGGAACCGTGATTGTCCACGCAGAGGGAGAGGAAGATTCATGATCACATTGAATGAAGCGAGAACTGTTATCTCTGCCGCCGAAAAGAAGGCGGAGGAGATCGGCCAGCCCATGAACATTGCGATTGCCGATAGCGGAGGCAACCTGGTGGCCCACGTGCGCATGGATGGCGCATGGCTGGGGAGCGTCGACATCGCCATCAACAAGGCGTTCACCGCCCGCGCCTTCGACATTTCCACGAAGGAACTCGCGGAGCAGTCGCAACCCGGCCGGCAGTTTTACGGCATTCACGTATCGAATCATGGCCGCGTGATGATCTTCGCGGGCGGTATCCCGCTCAAACGCGGAGGGAAGGTCGTAGGCGCCATTGGCGTCAGCGGCGGTGCCGGCGAACAAGACCAAGCTGTCGCCGAGGCGGGAGCGGCTGCCTTTCGCTAAGGGAGGAGAGGAACGAAGGCTCCCGGAACATCGGGAGCGTTTCGGCTGGCAGGTGTCGTGGACCCTCCTCGGACTTCGGTGGCGTTGAGCAGGTGGCTGGTGAAGCCGCCGCCCAGCGCCGGCTACCCGGCGTCATGCAGACCGAAAAGGTCCTCCCGGAGCCGGTGCCTGCGGAAGCCGCTTGCGTATGGACTCCCACAAGCCCAGTACCCCAGCCGGAATATACAGCACTTCCGGGATCGGCGTCGGAATGGCGGTCAGCAAGCCAAGAATGATCGCTTTGATCCTCGCCGATTCTTTGTCATCGCCGTACCAGTTGATCTGCGCCTTGTAAACGATATACCCAAGCACGATCCCGGCCGCCACGGATACCGGAAGCAGCAATCCCATCGTGACCAGATCTCCGGCGTTCAACATCATATCGACGATCAGGGTCAAGAAGGCGATACGGGGGTCCAATCCGAACATCTGGCCGAATCTTCTTGGCGACCCGTTCGGCTGGCTGGAAGCACGGGTGAACCGGGAAATCAGAGTTCCCGGACGCGATGCAGTAGCTTCGGCCTTAGCGCCGCAATGCCCGCAGTATTGGTGCCCGTCCTGAATGGTAGCGCCACATTGAGTGCAGAAAATCACATCCCCTCCTTCGAGGTGAAATCCCTCCGAGCTACCACCAGCATTGCACAAAGCTGGTTCGGATAGACGAACCCCTGGATGGAAGGAGGGGTGACGTCAAGCCTCTTTCAGGATCCCGATAAAGAGCCCGGACACAAAGACGGGAGAAGCGGCCGAACCATTGCCGAGTCGCCGGAATCTTCGGTCATGAGCCACGAAGCGACCGGCCGAGGAAGGCTCGGCGACGCGTTCGCAAACTAACCGCGGCTCAACGACACGAGCTTGCTTCCCCCCTGCTCGCGAGAATGCGAGAGGGCAGCCTGTTCAATGTTCTGAACCGCCTGCCCGACTGCCGAAATTCCCTGCGCCTGCTCCATAGAAGCCGCGGCGATCTGCGATAGTAGATCGTCGATTTTTGCGGTGGTCCCGCCCGCGGTGGTAAGCAGCGCGGCGACCTTGCCAACGAGGTCCCGTCCCCGATCCACGGTCGTCGTGGATGCCAGGAGAAGCTCGCCCGTCTCTTTCGCAGCATTACTTACTCTCGCTGCCAGGTTGCGCACCTCCTCGGCTACTACCGCGAACCCCGATCCCAACTCTCCCGCCCGCGCCGCTTCCACCGCAGCGTTCAAGGCCAGAATATTTGTCTGAAAGGCAATCTCGTCGATCACTTTCGTGATTTTTACAATCCGGCGGCTGGTTTCGAAGATCTCTCCCATGGCGGTTTCCAGATTCTTCATCTGCTGCATGCTCTCGGTAACCACGCGGCGCGTTCCATTCGCCTCCGAACTCGCGGATTTCGCGTTCGCGGCGTTACTCTTGGTCTGCGCGTCGATCTCTGTCACGGTGGCCGACATCTCCTGAAGGCTGGCGGCGAGGTTCGCGTGGATGCCCTCGAGTTGGAAATTCGAGTGAATGTCCGACACCATTTCGACGTGCCCAATACGCTTCTTCGATCGGTCGAGAATATACGAAGTGTTTACCGCCATGCAGCGCTCCGTGCCATCTGGCATGGTCTGCATATAGGTGGTTTGCGGACAGCCAGCTCGCAAACTGGCGATACCGCATTTCTCGGTTCCGCAGATCGGAGCTTTCCACTCTGAACAGTGCCGGCCCTGAATTTCATTGCGCGTCCGATTCAGCAGCGTTTCAGTGACCTTATTAACGAGGACCCATTTCATCTCGAGATCCGTCACTGTAATCGGGCTTGGAACCGCATCCAGTGTTCCTTCCAACCACACAACACGTTCATCGAGGTGCATCACGACGCGCACCGCAAATGTTGCCAGACCGGCAACCCCGATAGCCGCCATTGCCCTCAGGGCAGGGCTCTGCCACATCACGCATCCGGCGAGCAACATCATGCACAAGAGCCCAGCTCCGGCCACGCTCCGGCTCGGACCCGACGATGTCAGATTTCGCATTTCTCTCCCTCAGACACTCAATCGGCATATTCTGCCGCTCCTTTAGGCATTCCCAATCAGAGATCTACTTCTTTCTCGGATCGGCACGTCAGCTTGAAAGCGTCAAAACGTGGATACTGTCCAAATTCGTCAACAACTGCGGCGCAACTTTCATCCTTCTCGTGCCGATCGCTAAAGTTGCGGACGACTCTCGCAGACGCCTGCAATTCTCCATCTTGATCTCTGAGCGCCTAAGCAGTTGAAAACAGGAAGCTTCGCCAAAGGTCTGGAACCGCCATGGGCGCCGCCTCCCTGACCGGAGATGTGCTGCCCAGGCTACCAGCCCGGGAGGTCTGCGCCACTCAGTGTCACGCCCGCCGGCGCATCTCGGCCCGGGCTTCGGCTTCCGCCGTCCTGGCCCGCTCGGTTTCCCGTTTGTCGTGCAGTTTCTTGCCCTTAGCCGTTGCCAGTTCGCATTTGATTCGGCCAGCCTTCAGGTAAATCTTGGTCGGGATCAGGGATAGCCCCTTCTCGCGGGTCTCCCCCCGGAGCCGGTCGATTTCCCGCCGGTGCAGCAGCAGCTTGCGGTTCCTCACCGGCGGGTGGTTCTCCCGGTTTCCGTGAGAGTACTGGCTGATGTGGGCGTTGATCAGCCACGCTTCGTTGTCGACCACCGTGGCATAGGCGTCCTTGAGCTGGATTTTCCCGTCTTTGGCCGATTTGACTTCCGTCCCCGTCAGAACCATGCCCGCTTCGTAGCGATCCATCAGGAAATAGTTGTGCCCGGCCTGCCGGTTGTCACTCAGAATCTTAATCCCAGGGTTTTTTTCGGCCACATCACCTCCCGTCGCGTTTTCTTCTCCACGCGCGGAAGCCTATATACGTCAATAACTTTAGGTTGATCCTGGGGCGGCGCATTGGCAATTCATCTTAGCATAGCCCCTCCGAGTGGCCGGTAAGGCTGAGCGAACATGTCTTTTTTCAAACACTTAACTGCAGTAGCCGCGATCCTCGCAATGGTTGCGCCGATGGTTCCGCTGGAGGCCAAGACCCGCAAAGGCGAGAAGTATCTGGCCGAAGGCCGGATTGCCGAAGTCAGAAAGGATTGGGACACCGCGCTCGAACAATACCGGAAGGCTCTGGCCGAAGATCCGGCTGAGATCGTCTACCAGATGGCTGTGGATAAGGCCCGGTTTCAGGCGGCTCAGGCACATGTGGACCAGGGTCTGAAAATCCGCGCCCAGGGGCAACTGGGCGAGGCCCTGCTGCACTTTCAAAAGGCCTGCGTCATCAACCCCGGCTCCGAAGTCGCCCGCCAGGAATTCGAATTGACCAAACAGATGATCGAGCGCGAGCGGAAACGGGTGGAAGCCACCGGAAAACCCACGCCCCCCGACGAGAGAGGCCTGACCCCCGCCGAACAGTCTCGCCAGGACACCGACAAAATGATTGACCGCATGCTGCCGGTCCCGGAACTGAGGCCCCTCAATCGTGACCTGATCAATATCAAAATCAACAACCAGCCGGTGAAGGTCCTGTTCGAAACCATAGGCAAAATAGCCGGGATCAATGTTCTCTTCGATCCCGACTACACCATGCCCACCCACAACAGCCTGAATGTGGATTTCGACAACGCCACCCTGGAGCAGTCCCTGGATTACCTCGCGGTCCTGACCAAGTCCTATTGGAAGCCGCTTTCCGCCAACACGATCTTCGTCACCAACGACAATCCCAACAAGCGCCGCGACTACGCCGAGATGGTCGCCAAGACGTTTTATCTCTCAAATATCAACACGCCCCAGGAACTCCAGGAGATCGTCAACGCGGTTCGCTCGGTAGCCGAGTTGCAGCGCGTGGTGGCCTACAATTCCCAGAACGCCATTATCGTTCGCGGGGAAACCGACCAGGTCGCACTGGCCGAAAAGATGATCCACGATCTCGACAAGCCTCGGGCGGAAGTGGTAATCGATATGTTCGTGCTCGAAGCCAGTTCGGTTTTCTCCCGCCAACTCACCACGGCGCTCGCGTCTACGGGCCTCAATGTGCCGGTAAACTTTACGCCGCGTACCAGCATCACGGTGCCCACTACTTCGACCGATACCAGTTCCACGGCCGCCGCCACCACCACCGGTACCGCGGCATCCACCACCACCACCTCCGCCATTCCACTCTCGAGCCTGGGACATCTTTCCACGTCTGATTTCTCGATCGTGCTGCCGAGTGCGCTGCTCCAGGCGGCCCTGAGCGATACGAAAACGCGCGTGCTGCAGGCGCCGCAGATCCGCTCCATCGACAACGTAAAAGCCACCCTGAAGATCGGCGAGCGGGAACCCACCGCCTCGGGGAGCTTTCAGCCCGGCATCGGCGGCGTGGGCATCAACCCTCTGGTCAACACCCAGTTCACCTACATCGATGTCGGCGTGAATGTGGAGATCACACCGCGGGTCAACGATAACGGCGATGTGTCGATGCACGTGGACCTCGATATTTCGAGCGTCACCGGCCAGGTTAACCTCGGTGGCATCAATCAGCCCATCATCGGGCAGCGCAAGATCTCGCACGACATTCGCATGCACGAAGGCGAGGTCAACCTGCTGGGCGGACTGATTAACGAGCAGGACAGCAAGCAGTTGACCGGCATTCCGGGCCTTTCGAGCATTCCGATTCTGAAGCGTCTGTTCAGCGGCACCAGTGACAGCCACCAGCGCGACGAATTGATGATCGCGCTGATCCCGCACATCGTGCGGCGCCCTGATATCACTCCCGAGAACCTGCGCGGAATCGCCGTCGGCAGCCAGCAGACCATCAAGCTGAGCTACGCACCTCTCGAACCCGAAGCGGCCACTCCCCAACCCGGCGCCAAAGCCGCCGCTCCCGCTGCCGGCGCCCCGGGCGCCGCGGCGCCGTCCTCCGGCATAACGCCCACCATGGTCATGCCGGGCGTAGCGGCACCCGGGGCTCCGCCGGCCCCTCCCGCGACCGCTCCTCCGGTCACCGCTCCTCCGGCAACGACTCCCCCCGCAACCGCCCCCCCCGCCGGCGGGCAGGGAGCGCCGACCGCCGGTCGCGCCCTGTTCAATCCCCGTGTCATCGAAACCAGCCAGGGCGGCAGCTTCACCGTGACGCTGTCGGTGGAAAATGCGGCGGACGCCGCGATCGCCCCGATCCAGTTGCGTTATGACCCCAAACTGCTCCGGCTGAACGACGCCGCTCCGGGCGACTTCCTCGGCCGGGATGGCAAACAGCCGGTCTTCACCAAGAACATCCAGAATGACTCCGGAACCGCGACCATCCTGATCAACCGCCCGCCGGGCGCTCTCGGCATCTCCGGATCCGGCGGCCTGGCCACCCTGAGCTTCCAGGCGATCGGCCGGGGCTCGACCGCCGTCGAAGTTCCCAATCTGGTCATCCGCAACCCTCAGGGCCAGCCCGCTGCCAGCACCAGCGTGCTGCTGCCTGTAAGCATCAAGTAGACCTATGCGGCGCAAGAGACAACGAGGACTCACCCTGGTGGAATTGATCGTGGCGTTCACGATCATGATGGTGCTGACGGCTATGGCGGTTCCCCTGGCACGGTCCAAGATTCGTGCCGAGCGGGAGCGCGACCTCCGCTACGACCTCCGCGAGATGCGCACCGCTATCGATAAATATAAGGATAACTGCGACCAGGGGTTTTTCGGCCCCCCCAAGCAGGATTCAGACTGTTACCCGGAGTCGCTCGAGCAACTGGTCGATGGCGTCAAGCTGGCTCAGAGCGCAGACGGCAAGAAAATGAAGTTCCTGCGCCGCATTCCGGTCGATCCGTTCACCGGCAAGCGGGAATGGGGCCTGCTCAGCGATCAGGACGACCCCACCTCCACCAGTTGGGGCGGCCAGAACGTTTTCAACGTCTACAGCAAGACCGCGGACAAAGCGCCCGACGGGAGTTCTTATGCCGAGTGGTAAACCACGGCTCCGCCGTATCGCCGGTTTTACATTTGTCGAGCTGATGGTGGTGATCGCGATTATCGTCATCATCATCTCCATGGCCATCCCGATCTACAGCAAGACGATCGTCCGGTCGAAGGAAAGCGTGCTCAAGAACAACCTGTTCACCCTGCGCACCGTGATCGACAACTATACCTACGACAAGCAGAAGGCGCCTCAATCGCTGCAGGACCTGGTGACCGAAGGGTACCTGCGGGACGTCCCCATCGACCCCATGACCGATTCCAACCAAACCTGGAAGACGATCATGGAGGACGCCAGCCAAAGCGTAAACCAGACCGAGCCCGGCATTTTTGACGTCAAGAGCGGATCGGATAAAATGGGGCTCGATGGAACCCCTTACTCGGAATGGTGACCGGCTACGCCGCCTGCTCACCATTTTGGTTTTAACCCTAGGCGCCACCTATGCCCAAACACTGCCCGCTTCCGGCTCGTGTGCGGTTTCCGCCGTGCCCAACATGGTACGCGCGGAAGGCCTCACCGAACGGATGGGTGACATCCTCCTGCAATGTTCCGGCTCTAATCCCGGGGCAGTGCTTTCGGGCAATCTCTCGGTTTTCCTTCCGGTTAGCATCACCAACCGGGTGGATGCAAATAACCAGGCTCAGGACGCGATTCTCGCCGTAGACTACGGCGGGGGGTTCGTACCTACCGGGATTTCCGGACAGGTTGCGAACCAGATGATCTCGTTCAACGGCCTCAACTTCACGGTACCCGCTTCTGGCCAACTCAACCTCCGAATCTCTAATCTTCGCGCCGCGGCGTACCAGATGGGAACCACCCTCCCCCAACAGATCGCGGCCCAGATTTCGTTCACGCTCCCGCTCACGATCCCCACAGGCCAATCCGGTTTGGCCGTCGCCTACACGCAGCCGGGCCTTTTCGCCACGTTCTACGACAGGGGTAATATTACCTGCGTAGGATCTCCGGTGCCTCAAGCGCTGAGCCTCTCGAACCTGTTTGCAGAGGGCACCGCATTTTCCTCCACCCGCCTCACCGAAGGATTCGCCTCCGCTTTCCAGCCGCGCTCCGGAAGTGACGACACGGGTACCCGTTTTCTTGTGAAGTACTCCGGCTTCCCGGCCAACGCCCATCTCTATGTTCCGGATTTCGTGACCGGTTCGAGCGCCGCCGTCCCCACCTCGGGCGGCGATCTCGGGCTGCCCCAGCAGGTCGGCGTTTACGTTCCCGGCAGCAACAGCCTGCTTCTGGCCCGCGTGCAGTTTCCGAACGCGGACGGCAGCGGCGGGTTGCCCATCGGCACAATCGCCCCCAATTCTGTAAGCGAAGTCAGCCTGACCAACGGTTCCGGCTACGTCGTCTATGAAGTGATCGACGCCAACCCGGCTCTTCAGGAGAGCGTGCAGTTCCCGAGCTTTGTCGGGCTCGCCAACGTCACGACCCCCTCGGTAGCGCAGGAGACCGTCTCCTTCGCCCCCGTCTCCACCGTAACGACCGCTTCCACCAGCGCGCCCGTTCCGCGTTTCGCCGCGGTTGCTCCCGCCTCCGACTGCTCGGCCGTCGGAGACTGCGACGCCTCGTATTTCCCCAAACTCTCGGTGCTCCCCGGCCCCCCGATCGCGCTGACTGCGATAGCCGGCGGAGCCATGACCGGCCAGCCCGGCTACATCCCCATCCAGAACAGCGGCGGCGGCATCCTGAATTGGACGGCCACCGTGAACTACCTCCAGGGATCCGGCTGGTTGACGCTCGACAACCTGAGCGGCCAGAACAACGGCAGCATCCGGGTTTTCGCCAACGTGAAGAACCTGCCGGCCGCCGGAACCTATCAGGCGAACGTGGTGATTTCGGCAGGCGTCATGGCCGGAGTCGTCACCGTACCGGTCACTCTCACGGTGGCGCCGGCCCCGCAATTGCCGGCCACCTCGACTTCCACGCCAGAGACTCCGGCGCCCGCCACTCCCTCGGTAGTCGTCTCCAAAGTGGTGAACGCCGCGACGTTCGATCCGACGCCGCTGGTTTCCGGTTCGCTCGGCACAGTTGTGGGCTCGAACCTGGCGGGCAAAGCCGTCAGCGTCACTTTCGACGGCCAGGCTGCCGATCTGCTGTACGTCGGAGCCGGCCAGATCAACCTGCGGGTGCCCTCGGGCCTCGAGTCGAAGACCTCCGCAACCCTGGTGGTCACGGTGGACGGCGTGAGCAGCACGCCCACGACCGTGGCTCTCTCTCCGGCGTGGCCTTCCCTCTTCGCCGGGGGCGTGCTGAACCAGGACAACAGCGTAAACGCTCCGGGCACCGGCGCGAAGGCCGGAAGCATCCTCCAGATCTTCGCCACCGGAATCCCGACCGGAGCCATCGTCTCGGTTCAAATCGGCGGGCATGACAACCTCGTGCCGCTTTATTCCGGCGAAGCTCCGGATGTGCCGGGCGTGCAGCAAGTCAATGTTGCCGTGCCCGACGACGCCGCGGCCTCCACTTCGCCTCTCGTCGTTTGCGCTACCACCGGCGGCCGCCAGTACTGCTCGGCCGCCTATTCGCTAACCCTTCAGTAAGCCTCACCCTGGGGGTGGGCCGTCGCAGCCGGCGGCCCACCCCTGTTACCCTGGATTTTCATGCTCCGATTTCTTCCGGCGCTGGCCGCGCTGGCCCTTCTTTCCGCCGGCTGCGGATATGTGGGCGACCCGATGCCGCCCCTAGCCAATATCCCCGCCGCCGTCACCGACCTGGCGGCAGTCCAGCGCAGCGCCCGAATCATCGTGCAGTTTACCCTTCCGAGCCAGACCACCGAGGGCATCGAAATCCGCTCGCCGCTCGAAGTCGACCTGCGGGCGGGCAGCGGCGCCGTCGAGCCGTTCTCCGCCGACCGGTGGGCAGAACACGCCCAGCCAGTTCCTTCGGGCCCGATCGAAAAAGGCCATGCCCGCGTCGAGATTCCCACGAAGGGCTGGAATGGCCGCGTGGTCACGCTCGGGGTTCGCGTCGCCGGCTCGAACGGCAAGGAATCGGCGTGGTCGAATTTCGTGAATGTGCCGGTGGTTCCGCCTCCCGCCGAACCCGTTTCGCTGGCGGCCAAAGCCACCGCCGAAGGCGTGCTGCTCACCTGGCAGGGCGCCCCGGGCGAGTTTTTCGTGTTTCGCCGCGCCGGCAAAGAGCCGGATTTCACCAAAGTCGCCGACGTCCGCCAGGACCGCTGGATCGACCTGAACACCCAGTTCGGGGTTTTCTATTCCTACCTGGTCCAGCGCATCGTCCCGGTGGGCGATGGACGCGAAGCCGAAAGCGATCTGACCGCCCCCGTGACCATCAACCCGGTGGACACCTTTCCCCCGGCCGCGCCGGTGGGACTCCGCGCCATTCCCGCCCCCGGTTCCATCGAGCTCTCGTGGGAGGGCAATTCGGAGCCGGACCTCGCCGGCTACCATGTCTATCGCGCCCCGCCGGGCGGCTCCTGGGAGAACATTGCCGCGGCCAACCTTCCCGGGTTCAGCGACCGCGGCGTGGAGAAGGGCAAGACCTACCGCTACGCTGTGACCGCGGTGGATCGTTCCGGGAACGAAAGCCCACGATCGGCCGAGGTCAGCTCCACGCTGCCGCAATAACGACCCGATCGACAACCCCGGTCGCGGGTTACTCCTGGCGCAGCGCGAGCGTGGGGTCGAGCGCCGCGGCGCGCCGCGCGGGGAGCCAGGAAGCCGCCGCCGCGATGGCCAGGAATACCGCGGCCATCAGGCCGAAAGTCAGCGGGTCGGCCGGCTTCACGCCCACCAGCAGGCTGCTCATCGCACGCGTCAGCGCCAGAGCGGCCACGGCGCCGACTACGATTCCGGCGGCGCTCAGCCGCATCCCGCCCCCCACCACCAAGGCGAAAACGCGGGCCGGGGCCGTGCCCAGCGCCATGCGAACACCGATTTCCGCTGTACGCTGCCTGACCAGGGTAGCCAGCACCCCGTAAAGACCAACGGCTGCGAGCAGCGCAGCAATCACGGCGAAGGTGCCGATCAGCAGCAGTTCGAACCGCGTGCCGGCCTGCGCCTTGTCCACCAGCGCCTCCATGGGCTCCAACCCGGCAATCAGCAGGTGCGGGTCAAACCGGGCGATCTCTGAGCGAACCGCGCCCGCCAGCGCCGCCGGGTTCGCGGACGTGCGGATGGCCCAGCGGTCTACCGCGCCGTGGCCGAGGTATCCGTCGGTGAAATAAATCTGCTCCCGTCCCGCTTCGGCGAGCGAGGAATCGCGCTGGTGCGCAACCACGCCGATAATCTCGACCGATTCGGGTTCCGGCGTGCGGATGCGGATCAGGATGCGCCTGCCGACCGCCGGCTCACCCGGGAAGGCCTTTCGGGCAAGCATCTGGTCCACCACCACAAGCTTGCGGTCAGGGGCGTTATCGGCGGAGGTGAACGTGCGTCCGGCAATCAGCCGGGTGCGCAGCGTGTCGAAATATCCGGGAAGCACGAGCTGGAAATCCACGGCTTGAAAACGAGTGGGATCGGCGCGCGCGGCTTCGAGCCCCCACCGGATCGGACTGAACCCGCCGGCCAGCGGGAAGGGGAAGGATGCAGTCACGCCGCGAACGCCGGGCAGCGCCGCCAGACGCCCCTGTATCTGCCGCATCAAAGCGGCGCGCTCATCCGGGGTGGTATGCGCCGGGCCGCCCAGCAACTGGAACGTGAGAAGGCCGTGCGGGTCATAGCCCGGGTCGATCTTTTGCAAAGCGATAAAGCTGCGAACCATCAGGCCCGAACCCACCAGCAGCACGAAGGAGAGCGCCACTTCGGCCACCGCCACCAGGTTGCGCAGCACACCGCCGCCTCCGAGCGCCGCGGTGCGGCCGCCGGCGCGCAGCACCTGCATGATGTCGGGCCGGGAAGCGCGCCAGGCGGGCACCAGGCCGAACAACACCGCGGCCAGCAACCCCACGCCCGCCGCAAACGCGACCACCGGCGCGTTGATGGAAACCGTGTCGAGGCGCGGCAGGTTGGCAGGCGCGATGGCCAGCAGTTCCCGGGTGCCCGCCTGCGCCAGGATCACTCCCAACACTGTGCCGGCGGCCGAGAGCACGAACGCCTCCGAGAGCACCTGCCGCACCAGCCGCCACCGGCTGCCGCCCAGCGCCGTGCGCACTGCCAATTCCCGCTGCCGCAGGGAAGCGCGCACCAGCAGCAGGTTTGCCACGTTGGCGCAGGCGATCAGCAGTAGCAGCACCACCGCACCCATCAGCGCCAGGAGCGCCGGCCGGACCTCTTCGACCACGTGCCGCTGCATCGGTTCCAGGCGGATCTCGAAGCCGGCCGTCCGCTCGATGAGGAAGTTGCGGCGGAGCTCGGCGGCCGCGGCGCCGGCAGCCGATTGCGCCCGCTCCAGCGTGACACCCGCCCGGAGCCGGCCGATCGCCCGCAGCGACACCGAATTGCGGTTGGCGTTGTCGTAAGCCAGCCGCCCGGCGAACCAGACGTCCGGCCGCTGCTCGATACCGGCATCAGACGGGAACAGCAGTTCGAAGCCCGGCGCCAAAACCCCTACGATTTCGGTGCCGCGCGCCCCCACGCCGGGCACCGGACGGCCGAGGACTGCGGGGTCGCCGCCGAAACGGCGCTGCCAGTAGTCGTAGCTGAGAATCGCCATGGCCGGAGGCTGCGCCGCAGGGGCCTCGCCAGGGGCGGGCAGCGGCCCGGGCGTGCCGTCGCTCTCGCGAAAATCGCGCCCCAACGCCACCCGGCCCCCCATCATGTGGAAGAAATTGGTGGTCACGTTGGCCAGGCGGATCTGCTCCGGCGTTCCGTCTCCCCGGGGCGCTACCAGGCGGCCTGTAAAGACCGCGCCCAACTCCTCGAAAACCCCCGCAGTTCCGTTGCGCACGTCCAAAAAGTCGGCGTCCGAGAGGGGGAAGTCCTTGACTGCGCGTTTGGACATGTCGGAGATTGCAAACACCAGCCGCTCCGGGTCGCGGTACGGCAGCGGGCGAAGCAGCACCGCGTTGGTCACGCTGAAGATCGCGGTGGTCGCACCGATGGCAAGCGCCATCGTGACAATCGCGGTGATCGCAAACACGGGACTCTTGCGCAGCGTGCGGACGGCGTAGATCAGATCGCGGATCGGCAATGGATGCCCCCTCTTCGTGGCTTAGGCTTAGACGGATCATACCCGAAATCGTGGGGGCAGGCATATGCCCGCGCGTCAGACCGTGATGTTCGCAGCGAGTGCCGCGTCTTCGGCCCGGTAATCGAATGCCGCGAACGGAAACTGATTCACCGGGGTCGCGCGTTCCCAGGCGATGGTTCGCTCGATCGCGTCGCGCCGCGCCAGCGGTTCCCGGTAGCCAAGCTCGCCGCGGATGCGAGCCGTGTCGGTGACCCAGTGCTGTTCCAGGCGGTAGGTCTGCAACAAATGCTTCGGCAGTCGCGAGTCGGGCAGGATGGCGATCCTTCCGGGCCAACCGGTTGCCGCCGCGATCTCGCCGGCCCACTCGGCTTCGGTCAACGTGTCCGGGTCGCCGACGTTGTAGATGCGTCCGCCTGCCCGTTCGGAGGTCAGCGCCAGCGCCACCGCGGCTGCCACATTCTCGACGTATCCGCGTGTGCCGCGCCAGCCGGCCGCCAGTTCGCCTATAAGGATCGCGGGACGCCCGTCATCGATCCGCTTCAGCACGGGATGGAAGCGCCGCAGCGGATCCCCGGGGCCATATACCATGGGGAGCCGCAGCACGGTGCCGGGCAACCCACCGTCGCTCAGGATGGCGCGCTCGACCGGGATCTTGTCGTAATCGTCGTTCAGCCAGGGAAATACGGATCGCATCGCGGCGATCGCCTGCGGCGGATACGGGTGCATCTTCGTCCGCAGCGGCGAGTCTTCCGTCAGCGGCACCGGCTCCAGCCCTTCTTCGAGTCCGTGGAGCACGTTCACCGCGCGATACACGTCCTGGCTGCTGAGCGCGACAATCCGGCGGGCGACGCCTCGGAAGATGGACAGGAGAGCGGCCGCCTGCGTTCCATCGCTCAGGATGCAATCGAGCACGGCGTCGGGGCGGAAGTCCCGAAAAACGCCCGCCAGGGCCGCCAGCCGGGAATTGGCCTGCCGCCACGATGGACCACGGCCACCTCGTGGCCTCCCGCAATCAGCGCGCGTACCACCGGCGCGCCGAGGAAGCCCGTCCCGCCGATGACCAGGAGCCGCATGGCCTTACCGGCGAGGCTTACAGGAATTGGATATCGGCAATCACCATCTGCGGCATCGCCTGGTTCCAGCTATCGGGGATGTCGTCGAAGGCCAGCCGGAAGGGCTTAGTATCTCCGGGGGCGAGCCGGCCCATCTTCCGGCTTACGATCGGTACCCGTTGCCTCAGCACCACCAACCCGGCCGGGTCGTAGAAAATGCAGTTGATCTCGACTACATCGAGTACGCGCTGGCCGGTGTTCTGGATATTGCCGGTAATCTCGACCACCGACTGCTTCAGGTAGCTCTCGTGCGCTTCCATGGCAGGCGCTTCGGGGCTTTTCCCGTCCGCGGAGACGAACTTCAGATATTTCACGTACTCTTTGGCCGCTCCGGTCAGCGGGGGCGGCGGCGCCGCCGGCCGCTGGGCTGCCTGATTGAGGTACAAAAAACCCGCCAGACCCGCGACCCCGACAATTCCAACCACAATCGCGGCCGGCGGGATGCTCGTCTGCTTCTTCTGCGGTACGGTCTTATTTGCCGCCAACGGTCATCTCTCCAATTTTGAGCGTGGGCGCGGCCATCGAGCCGCGGAACTCCAGGTCTGAGCCGACCGCTTCCATGCCGGCCAGCATATCCTTGAGATTGCCCGCGATGGTCACCTCGGAAACCGCGTGGGTCAACTCTCCGTTGCGAATCCACAGGCCCGCCGCCCCTCGCGAGTAATCGCCGGTCACGATGTTGACACCGAAACCCATTAGTTCGGTCACGAAGAAGCCGTTCGCCACGCCCGCGATGAGTTGCTCCGGCGTTTGGACGCCCTTTTCGATGAAAAAGTTCCCGTGCCCGATGCCGGCGTTTCCCGTCAGCCCGCGCGCGGCGTTGCCGGTGGTCTTCAAGCCCAGCTTGCGCGCGGCGTAGGTATTCAGCAGGTAGTTTCTGAGCACGCCGCGCTCGATCACCACCGTGCGGCGCGACGGCACGCCCTCATCGTCGAACGGCGAGGTGCCGAACAGCCGGGGAATGGTGGCATCGTCGATGACGGTCAGGTTCTCGCTGGCCACCCGCTCGCCGAGCTTGCCGGCCAGAAACGATTCCTGGCGGTAGATCGCCGTGCCGTGGACGGCGTCGAAGATGTTGTCGAGCAGCGAGCGCGCCGAGTTCTGGTCGAAGATCACCGGCACCCTTTGGGTCGGCACCTTCACCGGGTGCAGGCGGCGCAATGCCCGCGCGGCGGCCTTGCGGCCGACCTGCTCCGCCGGTTCCATGCCGGGGAAGTCCCGGGCCATCGTGAACCAGTAGTCGCGCTCCATCGAGTCCCCGTCGCGCGCCACGGGAACGGCGCTGAGCGAGCAGTAGCTGGTGCGGTATTCGCCCGCGAATCCGCGTGAGTTGGCGAAAACGTGCCGGCCCACGTGGCTGTCGAAAGAGGCGCCTTCGGAATTGAAGATCCTGGGATCGGCCGAGAGCGCCGCCCCTTCGGCGACCCGGGCGCTGTCCACTTTGATATCGGTCTCCAGGCCGGCCACATCCGCGGAAAAAAGGCCCAGGTCCCCGGTGAGGCTTCCCAGTTCCTCCGGTTCGGGAAGGCCGGCGTGCGGATCTTCGGTGGTGATTTCGGCCAGTTCGATGGCCGATTGCACCAGGTGGCCGATGCCCGCCTCCGAAAGGTCCGAAGTGTAGGACGACCCGGTGTGCCGGCCGCGCAGAATGCGCAATCCGACGCCTCGCGAGCCGGCCTCCTTGAGACTTTCGAGCTCTCGCATTCGCACGTTGGCTGAGAACTCTTCGCCCTCGGCCAGGGTACACTCGGCATCGCTCGCGCCGGCCGCGAGCGCGCGCCGCACTACATCGTTCGCCAGTTCGAGCAGGTTCAAGCGGTGCCTCCCACGGTCATGCGGTCGATTTTGATGGTCGGGATGCCGACCCCCACCGGAACGCTCTGGCCTTCCTTGCCGCAAGTGCCTATGCCCTCGTCGAGCCGCAGGTCGTTACCCACCATGCTGACATATTTGAGGGCTTCGGGGCCGTTTCCAATCAGGGTGGCATTGCGCACCGGACGGGTCAGCCTGCCGTCTTCGATGAGGTAGCTTTCCGATGCCGAGAACACGAAGTTGCCGCTGGTAATATCCACCTGGCCGCCGCCAAAGTTGGCACAGTAGAGACCGCGGGGCACCGAACGGATAATATCCTCCGGCTGGCTCTGGCCCGCCAGCATGAAGGTATTGGTCATGCGCGGCATGGGGATGTGGGCGTAACTTTCGCGCCGCCCGCTGCCGGTGGAATCGGATTTGAGCAGGGTCGCACTCAGCTTGTCCTGCAGGTATCCCAGGAGCACGCCGTTTTCAATCAGCACGTTGCGCCGGGTGGGCTGCCCTTCGTCGTCGACGTTCAGGGAGCCGCGCCGGCTGCCGATGGTGCCGTCGTCGATCACGGTACAGAGTTCGCTCGCCACCTTCTGGCCGATCCGGCCGCTGAAGGCGGAAACTCCCTTGCGGTTGAAATCCGCTTCGAGCCCATGGCCCACCGCTTCATGCAGCAGGATGCCGGGCCACCCCGGGCCGAGCACCACGGTCATTTCGCCGGCCGGGGCGTCCACCGCGTCCAGCATGGCGATAGCTTCCCGTGCGGCTTCCCCGGCGAAGTGCTCCGGCGTATTCTCGTTCAGGAAGTAGCCGAGTTCCACGCGCCCTCCGCCGCCCGCATGGCCGCGCTGGGGCGCACCGCCGTTCTGGCGGGCCAGGGCCGAAACGCTCAATCGCGACAGAGGCTGGCGATCGAGCGTCAGCACGCCCTCGCTGGTGGCCACCATGACGTGACGCAGGTTGTCGGCGTACATGGCCTGCACCTGAAAAATGCGGGAATCGTAGGCGCGGGCCGCCCGGTCGGCGCGCTTCACCAGGTCCACGCGCTCCGTGAACGCGGTTTCGGTAGGAGCGATCAGCACCGGATAGAGGTTGTGACGCTTGCCTTCCTGGAGGCTGAACCGGTCGATCCTGGCTGGTCCGGCGGCGATATGGGCAGCCACCCGCGCAGCTTTCCGAATCTTTTCCGGAGAGAGATCGTCACTATACGCGTACCCGGTGCGCTCACCCGAAATCACCCGCACCCCGACCCCGGTGGAGACGCCCTGTGCGGCGCTTTTCACCATGGATTCATCGATGCTGATGGAACTGGTCAGCAGGTACTCGAAATAAAGGTCGGCGTAGTCGCCGCCCTGCGAGAGCGCTTCGCCCAGATACCCCTCCAGATCCTGGCGCGTGATTTGGAAACGCGCCGCAAAGATCGATTCAAAGAACTGCATACTTCCAGGCTAGCAGACCCCCTACCCCGCCGATTGTGCCGGCTCGACTGGCGGCAGGCGGCATTTTCCCGTGAGATGGTGGCCTTGTCGGATATCCATCAGGTGAATTCCGAAACGATGGGAAATCCGCTTGACGAGAGCACGCCGGGTGGGCATTTGCAATAATGGTAACAATTTAGCTGCGGTCCAGGTACGGCGGGCGGCGGCCCGGGAGCGAAAAAGTTGTTTCCGATAAGAGCTATGCTGTACTACAGTGTGGAGTTCGCTGCCGGTTTTTGCGATTCCACCATCCGGTTTGTAACCTGTCCAGTTGCTGGCACGCCTATGCAGACGGAACAAAGGTCCGTTGACGGATGCCGGCCTTAAAGGTGCGGCATGCTGGTTGATTTCGAGCTGATCAAGCGGGCGCAGAGAGGTGATAGCGCCGCGTTCAACGAAGTCGTACTGGCATACCGAAAGCGGATTCTGGGGACGATCGCCCGGCTGATCGCCCGTCCGGAAGATGTCGAGGATGTCGCGCAGGAAGTTTTCCTGCGGCTTTATTTTTCCCTCGACCAGTTGCGGACGGCTGAGGTCTTTGAACCTTGGCTTTATCGGCTGACGGTGAACGCGGCTTACGATTATTTGCGGAAGCAGCGCCGCCGCCAGGAATATCGTATGTCCGATCTGTCCGAGCAACAGGTGATGCTGGCCGATGCGATGGCCGGCGGCAAGGCGGATCAGGATGAGCAGCATCAGAAGAAGATCCGGGACTCGGTCGATTCGCTGTTGGGGGCGGTTTCGGAAGCCGATCGCATTTTGCTGATGTTGAAGGAAGTAGAAGGTCTTTCGTTGAAAGAGCTTGAAAAGATCTACAAGGTCAACGAAAATGCTCTGAAGGTCCGGCTTTTCAGGGCCCGGCAACGGGTGTTGAAAGCTTTTGGCGAATCGGAAAAGCCGGAGAAGAAGGAAGCGGCCAGTTGAGTTGGTTTTGGCGCTAGAGGAGTTATGGATCTAAATCGCGGCAGGGACGAACAAGCACTCGATCACCTGTTCCAGGCGTACGCGAATGCGTGCCGGGCTCCGGAGCCAGGCGTCAATTTTATGCCGAATCTCTGGCAGAAGATCGAGTCGCGCCAGAGCAACACGTTCTCGTTCCGGCGGATGGCCAACACGTTGGCAACCGCCGCCATTGCCCTCTCCATCGCGCTGGGCGTCTACATGTCCATTTCGCGCAACAACCCCAACTACGGCAGCCAAAGCTATATCGAGGCGCTGGCAGACGCAAATCCCGTGGATGCGCCCGAGATAGTGGGACCCGTCCGTCTCGATCCCGGCGATCCTGGAAAGTGATCTGAAGCAATGCTGAAATCAAAGATTTCCGCACTGCTCTCGCTACTGCTGGTTTTCGCAAGCGGAGCGTTGGTCGGAGTGGTTGGTTATCGCCTGTATACGGTGAATACCGTAGCGACCGCACCTCCCGTCCGCGGGGCGCAAAGACTCGATCCGGAAGAGGCCCGCCGGAGGCTGATTGCAGACCAGCGCAAGAAACTCGGCCTGGACGATCAGCAGGTGGCCGAGTTGAATCGCATTTACGACGAAACCCGGCAAGCCTTCGACCAGTTGCACAAAGACGGAAGCGCCAAGAGTCAGGCCCTTTGGGACAAGCAGAAAGCCGAAGTCCGCGCCATCATGCGGCCCAATCAGGTGCCGCTTTACGATCAGTGGCAAGCCGAGCGCGACGCGATGCATAAGCGGGAACGGGAGCGCCGCCTGGCGCAGGGCAACAGCAAGAAATAGATCCGACCTGGACACCAAAAGGGCCGGGCAACTTCGCCAGTTGTCCGGCCCTTAGAATTTCAGGGGCAAGGCTTAGTTGTTCAAAGCCTTTTTTGCAGCGCGCGAGACCTTGTACTTTCTTTCGAAGCGTTCGACGCGTCCGGCCGTGTCGATCAGCTTCTGGCGACCGGTGAAGAACGGGTGGCAGGAGGAGCAGATCTCCACACGGATATCGCCCTTGTGGGTAGATCGGGTCTTGAAGGTGTGGCCGCAGGCGCAGATCACATTAACTTCATTATAAGCGGGGTGAATACCAGCCTTCATTTCTAAACAGGCAGTCCTTTCGAGAAGATCAGTATAACACGAACCCCCGTGACCCAAGGAGTCACGGGGGTGGGTAGCCTTGGATTAAGCCTGAGGCTTAGCTGACACGAGAAGCAGCCGGTCCACAGGAACGTGACCTCGCCACTGGACGAGATCGACTACATTCGAAGGTCGACTTTAAAAGTCGGCCACCTCTCGCGGTCGTATGCAACTTTCCATAATTTTCTGGACCACCTCCTTTTCCAGTGATGCTCCCATGCTCGCATGTGAAAGCGCCGGTTGTCAATATGGTTTTCCGGAGAGTAGGAAATAAGTACCATGCATTGTTCGGGTTGCGACATAGGTGGCATCTGCGCTCAGAGATGGCGGGAGGCGAAACGGCACATCGCCAGACCATCCATCAGGTTGAAGGGGAACTGTCCGGTGGTGTAGTGGCCGCACGGCAAAGTAAATACGCGGTGAGGCAGTTGCAGCTCCCGGAATCCGCGCAGAACCTGCTTCGAATAGACCGGCAGGAACGTGGTGTCATGGCGGGCCCAGATCAGGAGGTTGTTCATGCTGCGGCCCTGAAGCCGTTTCAGGTAGCTGGCCGGGCTGATGATGGCCCAATAGCGGCGCAGATCGTCCTGGGTGATGACGTCGCCGAACCCTTGGCGGACGTTCTGCGTGGAAAGCCCGGTCCAAACCACATCGGAGAAGTACATCGAGACGTGGTTGAAAATTCCAACAGAAATGCGCAGGTCGTGGGCGGCGGCGATAAACGCCACACAAGAGCCCAGGCTGGTGCCCAGGATTCCCAGCCGGTCGTAGCCCTGGGACTGGAGCCAGTCGACACAGGCGCGGGCGTCCAGAACCGACTGGCGCGAGGCATGGATGGTGCGGCCGACGTTGCTCGAGACGTGGTAATCGGCCCGCTCGAGTTCCGGCGGCATACGCTCGGCATGGTACGCCATGGACATCCGCAGAGCGCTGATGCCGAACCGGTTCAGCAGCTTCGCAAGGCCCACGTGGCCGTCCGGCCCGGCGTTCCACTGGGGTAGCACCACCAGCGCCCTGCCGCGACTGCGTGCGGCGGGAAACCAGGAGGCGCGGACCTGGTCATTCTCGGGGTAAGGAGTGCGAGCCGGGCTTGTGAAGGTCAGGAGTCCATCGCGCAGGCAATAATCGCGCACCGGTTCATAGGAATAGAAGCGGTCGGAATCGGCCAGCGCCTGGAGGGTGAATCGCTCGACCCGCTCCGCGGCATCGCCATTGGCATCGGCCGGGAATGGGGGATAGCCGACGGAATGAAGCCAGTCGGTGCCCCATTCGAAGGGCCGCACAACGCGATTCGAGTCGCGGAAGGCAAGCTTCCGCTCCCAACGGTCCATCCACCGAGCGTAAAGTCCCATTTTGGTGCGAACGAATCAGTGTATCAGAGTACCGGAAGGCAAAAAAAAAGCCCCACTCCGGTAGATGGAGACCAGAGTGGGGAAACGGACAAGCCCAGACGAGGCAACTCACCAAAGCTTCTAAAAAATTCCCTGAACCAAATCCACCTTCCTTGAATGCAACTCACTTGCCAAGCGCAAACCACTGATATCATTGGATAACACCCCATAAGTCTCCAGAATTCGGAAGAACCGCCTACAGTTTTCCACAGGACCCGGGGCACGGTACAATCGAAATCTGTGAGCTCGGCTCCCATCAACGCTGCGGTTGCCCCCAGGGTTCACCGGGAAGCGGGCCCGCCGCTGGCCGGATTTCTGCTTTCCGGTTTTTTGCTGGCATTGCTGGGGGCGATTCTACCCGCCTGGGGATATCACCGGGATCCGGCCGATTTCACCGCCGTGGGCAACTATTTCTTGAGCCTGGCATTGGGAATCGTGGCGGCCTCGGCCGTGGCGCGGGCGGTGCTGGTCCGCAAGGGCCTTTCGTTTTTGCTGGTGTTCGCCTGCGCGCTGGCGGCGGCGGCCCTGGTTTACCTGGCAATGGTGTCGCCGCCGCTCTCGGAGTGGTGGCGGGTGGCGGGCCTGCTGGTGCTCGGGGTGGCCGCCGGCCTGCTCAACGTCAGTCTCTTCCACGCCATTTCGCCGGCCTATCAGGGCGCAGCCGCAGCCACGGTCAATCGCGGCGGTATCTGGTACGGGTTGGGCTGCCTGACGGCGACCCTGCTGGTGGCCGGCACCTTCTACGCCTACACGGTGCCGACGATTCTGGTGTTCATGGCGGTAGTTCCGGCGGCTTTCGCGGTGCTCTATGCCCGGACCACCAGTGACAGCGCTCCGCTCGAGGCAATGCAGCCGGAACTGCGCCGGGTATGGAAAGATTTCCGGAGCCCGGGAGCGATTCTGTTCGCCCTGCTGCTGTTTTTCCAGTTCGGAAACGAGTGGTCGATCGCCGGGTGGCTGCCGCTGTTTCTGATCCGCCGGGTGGGCCTAAGCCCGAAGGGGGCCCTGCTGGTCCTCTCGCTGTACTGGCTTTTTCTGATGACCGGCAGGCTGGGAGCGGTGTCGATCCTGCCGCGGGTCCGGCACGGCCGCCTGCTGATGGGCAGCGTGCTGGCGGCGATGTTCGGCTGCCTGATCCTCTATTCCACCAAAAACTGGTTCGGCGCTGCCACCGGCGCACTCTTCCTCGGGGCTGGCTATGCCAGCATTTACCCGCTGGTAGCGGAGGCCATCGGGCGGCGCTTCCCGTATTACCACCCCGGCTTGTGCAACAGCATTTTCTCGGTGGCGCTGGTGGGCGGACTGCTCGCGCCCGCGACCCTCGGATATGCGGCCGAAGGGCTGGGGGTAGGAGTGGTGATTCTGATTCCGCTCCTGGGTACGCTGGTGGTGATGGTGCTGCTGCCCTTGATCTGGCTGGAATCGAAGGTGACCGGAAGATGAAGACCGTTGCCCGGCTCTCCGTGCTGGCACTGGCGGCGCTGGCGTCACACGCCTGGGGAGCTTCGCTGCCGGAAAATATCGAGCGGCTGATCTCTTCTTCGCCGGCGGCCCGGACCGCGTTCTGGGGGATCCAGGTGATGGACCTCGAGAGCGGCAAGGTTCTGTACGAATCGAACCCGGACCACTTCTTCGTGCCGGCTTCGAACACCAAGCTCTTCACCACCGCGACGGCGCTCGAACGGCTGGGCGCCGGCCACACCTTCGAGACGCGGGTTCTAGCGGATGCGCAGCCGGATGCCGAAGGCCGGGTCCGCGGACTGCGGCTGGTGGGCGGCGGAGATCCGAATCTCTCCGGGCGCGCGGTGCCTTACCGCATGGGAGCGCCGGCCGGCGATCCGCTGGCGTCCATCGAGGCACTGGCAGACCAGGTGGCGGCGCGCGGCGTGAAGCGGGTGGAAGGCGACATCACAGGCGACGACACGTGGTACGTCTGGGAGCCGTACGCCGCCGGGTGGGGCATCGAAGATCCGGAATCGGACGACGGGCCGCCGGTCTCGGCGCTGACGCTAAACGACAACGTCCAGACGATCACGGTGCTGCCAGGCGCGCGCGAGGGGGATCTCGCGGCCATCTCGCTCAGCCCGACGATCGAGTTCTACCGGATCGACAACCACGTCCGGACTGGGGCGGCGGGCACGGAGCGGCAGATCCAATTCGACCGCGTGCCGGGAAGCCGCCAGGCACGGCTGTGGGGCACCATTCCGCTGCGCGACCGCGGATTCGACATGCTGGCGGGAATCGAAGACCCGGCCGAATATGCAGCCCTGGCGCTGCGGCAGGCTTTGGAGGAGCGCGGGACCGCGGTCGAAGGCAACGCCGTGGCGCGGCACCGGTATCCCGACGAGGTTCCGGACCTGAAGCAGGGTCCGGCGGAACCCGCCCAGACCGGGGTGGAGCTGGCGCGGCTGGTTTCGGCGCCGCTCATCGAAGACCTGCGGATTACCGACAAAGTGAGCCAGAACCTGCACGCCGAACTGGCGCTCCGGGCCGTGGGGCGGGGCCGGCGGAACGTGGGGAGCTCCGAGGCGGGGCTGGAGGAGGTGAAGGAGTTTCTGGAGGAAGCCGGCGTCCCACCCCAGTCTTACAGTTTTCACGACGGGTCGGGCCTGGCGCGGCTCAACCTGGTCACCCCGGCGGCGGTGGTCCAACTCCTGCGGTACATGTGGCACACGCCCCAGCACGATGCGTGGCTTTCCCTGCTTCCGGTGGGCGGGGAGGACGGTACGCTGAGCTCGCGATTCGGCGAGAGCCCGGCGGCCGGACGGGTCCACGCCAAGACCGGTTCTCTTTCGCACGTCAGCGCGCTATCGGGATATATCGAACGGAAAGACGGAAAGTGGGTGGTCTTTTCGATTTTGGCCAACAATTACAATGCCCGGCCTTCGGAGGTGCGTGGCGTGATGGACCGGATTTGTAATCTAATATTGGAATAGGATTCGCTATGCCCATCTACGAATATCGCTGTCAGGATTGTGGAACGAAGTTCGAGAAATTGGTGCGCCGCAGCTCCGACGTGCCCGAGATCGAGTGCCCATCGTGCGGGCAGAAGCGTCTGGAGCAGGAACTGTCGACGTTTGCGGCACACGCCAGCAGCGGCGCGAAACCGGCGGAGATGCCCTCGTGCCCCAACGGCGGCCATTGCAGCAACCCGGGCATGTGCGGCATGAATTTCAACTGACCGCTAATTTTCGCTGGGCGTCTTTTCGAGGTGATCGATCACCAGGAAATCGACCGGCCCCTTCTTCGGTTCCAGTTTCAACCCGAGTTGTTCCTGCAAGGCGGTGAACAGGTTCGCCGGAGCGGGGCTGTCGGGAGGATTGTCGCCAGGACCTGGGCCGGCACCCTTGGGCGGCGGGGGCATTCCGCCCATCGGTCCCCGCATCATCTGGCCTTCTTCGGGCGCGAACTCCAGGGTGAAATCGTATTTGCCGGTCAACTCCGTCTGGTCCACAACCGGACGGCCCACCTGGTTGCTCAACATGTCGGTCATCGCCGAAACCGATTGCCCGTTTCCGACGAGACGCAGGCGCCCGTTGTTGATCATCATCATCATGCCGCCCCGCCCGACCATCATGCCGCCCCGCCTGCCGCCGGAAGGTGGAGGAGGCGCCGGCGCCTCCGCTGCAGCCGGAGCATCTTCCGGCGATTCCTTCAGCTTCGGCCCGTTCCTGGCCACGACCAGCGCATAGATCGACATCTCTTTTTTCTCGCGATGCAGTTTCAGGTGGAACCGCTCCGCCAGGAGATTCTGCAGCATCACCTTCAAATCTTCTTTGGTGGCGCCCTTGGGGACCTTGGCCAAGACGTCGAAGTGCTCGCTGTCGAGCCAGCCCGGACCCGAAATCTGGAAGTTCTTCACCCCGTACGCGTTCATCACGATGTTGCGGAGCGGAACGTTGACGTAAGTGATTTGGCCGGGGTCCTCCGAGCCGGGGCCGCCGAGCATCATGATCCGCATCTGGTGCATGTCCTGCGGAGCCGCCGGCTTGATGGAGGCAACTTCGAACTCGGCCGGATGATCGGTCGCCTGACCGGCCGCGGCGCAGGAAAGAATCACTGACAGCGGAAGCACACGAAAAAGCCGTAACATGGGTCGTTCTCCTCTAGCCCGCTTCCTGACGGTCGCGGCTCTTTCAGCCTGCCCGCTTCCTGACGGGCGCGGCTCTGCGAGTCGCCAACACGGGGCGATTTACACATCGCACAGTTCCACGGCCTGCGCGATGGATTGTTCCGGGTCGAACTCCGGAATGAACTCCTGGCCCACATAACCCTGGTAGCCGATTTCGAGCAAGGTTTGCATGACCGCCGGATAATGGATCTCCTGCCGGCCGTCGATCTCTCCGCGGCCGGGAACTCCCGCGGTATGGACGTGGCCGATCCAGTTCCGGTAGCAGCGCAGGCGCCGGATCACGTCGCCGTTCATGATGGCGGTGTGGTAGACGTCGAACAGCAATTTGGCGTGCGGCGAGCCGGTCTGCCGGATGATCTCGGCGCAGTAATCGACATCGTCGCCCTGGTAGCCCGGATGGCCCTTCATCGGGTTCGAATCGTCGCGCGTGTTCAACTGTTCCAGGCAAACGGTGACGTTGCGGGTAGCGGCGTAGGCCGCCAGTTCCCGAAGCCCCCGGACGGTGTTTTCGGCGCCGCGATCGAGCGGGATTTCGCCGCTGGCCGGGTCGAAGGGATCCTCCCATTTGTAGCCGGTGAACGCGAGGACGTTCGGCACACCCGCATCCGCGCACCGGTCGATGCTCTGCCGCGTCCGCGCGATGATCTCCTCATGATGCCGCAAGTTGTTCAGCCCGCGAACAAAGACCGGATCGGGCATGCCATTGTGCGCGATCGCGATTTCGAGGCCGTAGTTTTTGATCACCGGCCAGAGTTCGGGCGGCGCCAGTTCCACGCTGCGGCAGCCCAGCCCGCACGCCAGGCGGCAGATGCGGTGGATGTCCCAGTTCCAATCCGTTTCGTTGAGACACCAATAAGCGAGCGACTGTTTGATTCGGCCGTTCCGTACCATAGGTCGAGTATAGACACAAACGGGAGCCGAAGGCCCGGGTGGAACCGGGCCTCTCCCCGCTACCAGACGCGGCAGGCGTTTTCGCTGACCATCGGCTGGCCGGCCTTGCAGGAGAACGCCTTCTGGAACTCCGGCATATTCTGCAGCGTGCCGTTGACGCGGTAGCGCCCGGGGGAGTGCGGATTGGTGAGCGCCTGCTGCCGCTCGGCTTGCGGCGTATTGTTTTCGCACCAGATCTGGGCGAACCCCAGGAAGAAGCGCTGCTCGGGGGTGAAGCCGTCTACTTTGGTCTCCTGGCCTTCAAGGACGTCGTGCAGGGCCATCAGGGCGATGCGCGCGCCGCCGTTGTCGGCGGTATTTTCGCCGAGCGTCAGCCTGCCGTTCAACTTCACATCGTCCACCGCCGTAAAGCCGCCGTATTCGTTGGCGATGCAGGCCGCGCGCTTTTCGAACTCGGCGCCGTCCTGTGGAGTCCACCAGTCGCGCAGGTTGCCGTTGCCGTCGAACTTGCGGCCCTGGTCGTCAAACCCGTGGGTCATCTCGTGGCCGATCACCACACCCGCGCCGCCATAGTTGAGGGCGATATCGCGCTGCGGGTCGAAGAACGGCGATTGCAGGATTCCCGCCGGAAAGTTGATGCTGTTGCTCTGAGGACTGTAGAAGGCGTTCACCGTGGGGGTGCTCATGAACCACTCGGTCTTATCGGTGGGCTTGCCGATGCGCTGGATCATCTCCTGCCGCAGGAACTCGGAGGTCTTCAATCCGTTGCCCATGTAATCGTCGCGGCTGATCGAAAGCTTGCTGTAATCGCGCCACTTCCTGGGCGTGCCCACGTTGTTGGTAATCGCTTTGAGTTTTACGAGAGCGGCTTGTTTGGTGGCCTCGGTCATCCACGGCAGCGCCTGAATATCCTTCGCCATGGAGCCTTCGAGCGCACCCACCAGTTGCGCGATCTGCGCTTTGGCATCCGCGCCGAATGCGATCTCGACGTACTTCTGGCCGAGCAGGTCGCCCAGCGCGCGGTCCACCGTCGCGACGCAGCGCCACTGGCGCGCCCTGGGCTGCTTCGCGCCGGTCATATAGCGCTGCCAGAAATCGAACGCCTCGTTTTCAAAAGGTTCGGAAAGCTCGGATGAGGTGGCCCGCAGCAGGTGGTATTCCAGGTACGCCTTCCAGGGCTCCACGGAATCCTGGGGAACGTTGGCGGAAATCTGCTTGAAGAAGTCGGGATTGCTGACGTTTAACGTTTCGAACGCCGGCGCACCCACGTTCTGAAAGTAGTCGTCCCAGGGAAAGGTCGGAGCCAGGGTGGCCAGGTCCTTCTTCGCCATCAGGTGATAGCGCTTATTGGGGTCGCGCATGGAGACGCGGTCGGCCGAAGCTTTCGCCAGAATCATCTCGAAATCCATCACAGCCTTGGCCTTGGCTGCCGCGGACGCAGTTTCATCGCCGGCGAGTTCGAACATTTTCGCCACGTGCCGCTCGAACCTCTGGCGCGTCTCGACGGCTCGCGGATCGGTTTTCAGGTAGAAGTCGCGATCCGGCAGCGAAAGCCCGCCCTGGCCCAGCGTGGCAATCGTCTTCGTGGAGTCTTTCGCATCCGGCTGCGCGCCGAAGGTGAACAGCACGGAGATCCCCATGCGGTGCAGGCGAACGATCTCAGCCACCACGTCCTCTTCCGAGGCCATGCCGCGGATGCGGTCGAGTTCCGGCTGAATGGGCGTGATGCCGCGCCGGTTGATGGCGGCGGTATCCATGCAGCTCGTGAAATAATCGCCGATCTTCTGGTCGAGCGCCGGACGGCCGGGCGTGACCACGGCCGCGCCCTGCAGAATGTCGAGCAGCACTTTCTCGTTGCGCTCACTCAGCTCCGTGAACCGGCCCCAGCGGGCGCGATCGGAGGGCAGCGGGTTGTGCACCAGCCAGTTGCCGCACGCATATTGGTAGAAATCGACGCACGGGTCGACCGATTTGTTCATCGAGGCGGTGTCCAGCCCGGAGGCGGAGTCCGCAGCCAGCGCGAGGGCCGGCAGCGCAAGGAGAATCAACAGGGGTTTCATGATGCGAAAGGCCGATTTTACCTTACGTCGCCGGTCGTCGTTCTATCATCGTCGTATGGTTGGTTTTTTGCGCGCCCTGGTGATCCTCGTGGCGGCGCTTCCGGGAGCGGCCCAGATCGGGACGGAATTCTGGCCGGGGACTTCTTACGATCCCGGCATCCCTACCGCGCGCCAGGTGCTGGGATATGAGGCCGGAGACCGGATCAGCAGCCACGCCGCCATCCTGCAATACCTGGAGGCGCTGGCCGCGGCGGCCCCATCCCGCATGAAGATTTTCGACTACGGGCGGACGTGGGAAGGCCGGCGCCTGATCTATGCGGCCGTGGGCTCGGAAGCGTCCATGCGCAGGCTGCCCGAAATCCGCGCCGCCATGCGCCGGCTGGCCGATCCGCGCAAGACCAGCCCGGCGGAGGCGAAGCGCATCACGGCCGGCCTCCCGGCGGTCGTGTGGCTCTCCTACGGAGTGCACGGAAACGAAATCTCTTCGCCGGATGCCGCCCTGCTGACCGCGTATCACCTGCTTGCCGCGCGCAACGACAAGATGGTGGACGAGATTCTCTCGAAGGTCCTGGTGCTGATCGACCCCGTGCAGAACCCGGACGGCCGCGACCGGTTCGTAGACTACTACGAAAGCGCTCGCGGGCTCGAGCCCGACCCCAGCCCGATTGCCGCCGAACACCACGAGCCGTGGCCCGGCGGCCGGTCGAACCATTACCTCTTCGACCTGAATCGCGACTGGATCGCTCTCACGCAGCCCGAAATCCTCGACCAGGTGAAGGTGCTGCGCGAGTGGCTGCCCCTGGTTACGGTCGACCTGCACGAGATGAGCGGCGAGAGCACGTACTTCTTCAGCCCGGAAACGGATCCCTACAACCCGAACCTCACGGGCGATCAGAAGGAGACGCTGCGAGTGTTCGGGAAGAATAACGCGAAGTGGTTCGACCACTTCGGGTTCGACTACTTCACGCGCGAAAACTACGACGCCTTCTACCCGGGATACGGCGCGAGCTGGCCTTCCTACTATGGGGCGGTCGCCATGACTTACGAGCAGGCTTCGGCCGAGGGGCTGGCGCTGCGGCGCGCCGACGGTTCGGTGCTGGCGTTTCGCGACGGCGTGCGGCACCATTTCGTGGCTTCGCTTTCGACACTCGAAACCGCTGCCGCGAACCGCGAAAAGCTACTGGATAGCTTCTACCGTTACGGGGTCACGGCCGTCGAAGAGGGCCGCACGGAGCCGGTGAAGGAATATATTCTGCCGCGCAGCCGCGATCGCTCGGCGACCGACAAGCTGGCGGGCATCCTGGTGGAGCACGGCATCGAGGTCAACCGCGCGGAGGCGCCTTTCCACGAAGGCGGCCGCGAGTATCCGGCTGGAACTTACGTGGTGCCGATGGCGCAGCCTGCCAAGCGGCTCATCCGGACCCTGCTCGACCCGAGCACCCCCATGGACACGCGGTTCGTGGCCGCCGAAGAGGCTCGGCGGAAACAAAGGCAGCGCAGCGAAATCTATGACGTCACGGCCTGGTCGCTGCCGCTGATGTTCAACGTGGAAGCGGTCGCGAGCGAATCGGTTAGCGCCGGCGAGTTCGCGCCGGCCAAGGCGGACCTGGTGCAGCCGGGTGTGGTGCACGGGGCGAAAGCCTCGGTCGCCTACCTGGCGCCGTGGGGCTCGGAAGTGGCCGGACGGCTGCTGGCAGCCGCGCTCCGCGAGGGCCTGACGGTCTACTCGGCCGACCGGCCATTCGCGCAAAACGGCGTGAATTATCCGGCCGGCAGCCTGATCTTCAAAGTCAACCGGAATCCGCCCGACCTGGCGGCGAGGCTGACCCGCATGGCGCGCGCCGCCGGCGCGGATATTTGGGCCGCGGATTCCGGCTGGGTCGAAGATGGCGTGAACTTCGGCAGCCACTACGTGGTGCGGCTGCGCAGACCCGCGGTCGCACTGGCTTGGGATGCGCCGGTGTCGTCGCAGTCGGCCGGGGCGGCGCGCTTTGTCCTGGAGCGCCAGTATGGGTACCCGGTGACGCCGGTCAAGGTCGCGTCGCTCGGGTCAAGCGGGCTGGCGCAATTTCAAGTGCTGATCCTGCCGGAGGGCGGAGACTATGCCGCCGAACTCGGCGAAGAAGGCATCGCACGGCTGAAGGCCTGGGTCGAATCCGGCGGAACCATCATCGGAATCGGGAGCGCGGTCGGTTTCCTGGCGGATTCGCAGGTCGAACTGCTCGACCTCAAGCGGGAGAAGGCCCTCCGCGAAGAGGGCGACGAGGACCCTCCATCGGCTAAATCCGGGAAGGAAGCCGATAGCCGGATGGTCGCCGGGACCCGTATCGCCAGCGAGGCCGAACTGGAAAAGACGATTCGCGCCACCGGGGAACTGCCGGACCAGGCTCCGGGCGCGCTGCTGCGAGCGCGGGTGCGGACCGACCACTGGCTGACCGCCGGAGTGCCCGAGACCCTGAACCTGATGGTGGAAGGGCGCAACATCTACTCGCCGGTGAAAGCCAACCGGGGCGTGAACGCCGTCTATTTCGATGGCCCCGAGCGCCTGGTGGTCAGCGGCGAGCTGTGGAGCGAAAACCAGAAGCAGATGGCCTACAAGCCGGCCGTCGTGGCCACCGCCGCGGGCCGCGGGATGGTGGTGGCGTTCATCCAGGACCCGAACTTTCGCGCCATGCTCGACGGCGCGAACCTCCTGTTCCTGAACGCGGTCTTCCGCGGACCGGCGCACACCCCGGCGAGCGGAGGCGAGGAGTAACCCGGCACCGGCTGCTTTCGTGGAGGCATCGAATCAACATGCACTATGACGCGGTTCTGGTAGTCTCTTTCGGCGGGCCCGAACAATCGCAGGACGTGATTCCGTTCCTCGAAAACGTCCTGCGCGGCCGCAATGTGCCGAAAGAGCGGATGCTCGAAGTGGCGAAGCACTACTACCATTTCGGAGGCCGCAGCCCCATCAACCAGCAATGCCGGGAGTTGATCGACGCGCTTCGCCGGGCCGTGCCGCTGCCGGTCTACTGGGGAAATCGCAACTGGCACCCCATGCTGGCGGACACCCTGCGGCAGATGGCGCGCGAAGGCGTGAAACGCGCGCTGGCGATTGCGACTTCGGCATTCTCCTGCTATTCCGGCTGCCGCCAATACATCGAGAACATCGAAGCCGCCCGCGGCGCGGTGGGCGAAGGCGCGCCCATCGTTCACAAGCTGCCGCCGTTTTCGGAGCACCCGTGGTTCGTGGAAGCCAACGCGGAACGTGTGGCCGCGGCTCTGGCCGGCCTTCCCGATGCGCGCCTGGTCTTCACCGCGCACAGCATTCCCCAAGCCATGGCGGATGCGTGCCGTTACGAAGAGCAGTTGCGCGCCGCGTCATGCCGGGTGGCGGAACTCTGCGGCCGCGGCGAATGGGACCTGGTGTGGCAAAGCCGCAGCGGGCCGCCTTCGCAACCCTGGCTGGCGCCGGATATCCTCGACCACCTGCGCTCTCTGGCCGCGCGCGGCGTGCCCCGCGTGGTGGTCTCGCCGATCGGTTTCCTCTCCGATCACATGGAAGTGCTCTACGATCTCGATGTGGAAGCCGCGGAACTGTGCCGCAAGCTGGGCATCGGGTTCGCGCGCGCCGCCACCGCCGGCGTGCATCCGAAGATCATCGCTATGCTGGCGGAATTGATCGAGCAGCGCCTGGCCGCGTCCGAGCCGCTGATCTGCCCGGAAGGCTGCTGCCCCGCCCCCCCGCGGCGCGCGGCGCTCTGAAGGAATCGGGTTTTCACCGCCGGGACGCCGAGGCGTCGAGAAAGACAACATCAATAGGCTGAGCTTTCCGGCGGCCCGGCGGTAATCTTGAAATTTTTCGCTTGACATCATGTTCGTTTAGTACTAATTAATTAGTATGCGACGGCGAAGTGCAACATTGACCGGGCAGGAACTGGAAATCATGAAGATCGTGTGGGAGCGCGAAAGCGTCACCGTTCGCGATGTATACGAAGCGTTGCTGGAACAGCGCAAGGTGGCCTACACGACCGTGATGACCATGATGAAGATCCTGGAACAGAAGAAGTATCTGAAGCGGACGCAGGCGGAGCGCGCTTATGTGTACCGGCCCGCACAACCGAAAGGGCAGGTCATCGGCGCCATGGTGCGGGAGTTCGTCAACCGTGTTTTCAACGGCTCGGCCGAGCCCCTGCTGGTGCACCTGGTGGAAGATAACCAGCTTTCGCGCGAAGATCTGGAAGAGATTGCGCGGCTGCGGAGGAAGTCATGAGCGAATCCCTGATCTGGCGGAATCTCGCCACCTATTGCTTGCAGGTAGGACTCCTGATCGGGCTGGCTGCATTCGTGCCCACCCTGCTGCGGCTGCGCCTGCCGCGCGCCAAACTGGCTTACTGGCACATTCTGCTGGCGGCCTGCCTGGTACTCCCGCTGGTGCATCCGTGGCAGCAGGAAGCGGCGCTCGCCGATATCCAGGCCACCAGCGTGATTTTGGCCGTGCAGCCCGCCGCCGGACCCTCGGCCCGCGCGATCCCGTGGACCCTGGTGGGCCTGATCGTACTTGCCGGCGGGGTGCTGGGCCGGCTGATATGGCTGGCGGCAGGATTCTGGCGCCTGCGCCTGTTCCGGCTCCGCTCGCAGCCGCTCGAAGCCGCCCCGGTCGAAGGCGCGGCCGAGTTCCGTATCTGCGAGGACGTCTCCGGCCCGGTGACCTTCGGGTGGCGGCGTCCGGTGGTCCTGCTGCCGGCGCGCTTCCCCCAACTCGCCTTGCGCATGCAGGACGCCATTCTGTGCCACGAACTGCTGCATATCGAACGCAACGATTGGCTGTACACGCTGGCCGAGGAACTGATTCGCGCCGTATTCTGGTTCCACCCTGCCATCTGGTGGCTGCTCGGCGAAATCCAACTGGCGCGAGAGCAGGCCGTGGATCGCGAAGTCATTGAGCGCACCGAATCGCGCGACGAGTACGTGGACGCGCTGCTCGCCATCGCCGGCCACAGCACGCAAGCCGACCTCGCCCCGGCACCGCTGTTCCTGAAGAAGCGTCATCTCAAACAAAGAGTAGTCTCGATTTTGAAGGAGGTTCGCATGTCTCGGACAAAGATGATATCGGCGCTCGCCGGGGGCCTGGGTATTCTGGCCGCGGCGTGCTGGTTCGTAACCGCAACGTTCCCCCTGGCCGCCGCTCCGCAGAGCGATGCAGCCGGCGTGACGATTAACCTCGGCGGCGGCACCGTCCTGCACCGCGCGCCCGTGGATTACCCTGAAGCCGCACGGGCCAAGGGCGTTCAAGGCGACGTGACTTTGGAAGTCAAGCTCGATTCCACCGGCAACGTCAGCGACGCCCGAGTCCTCAGCGGACCCGAGGAATTGCGCAAGCCGGCCCTCGAATCCGTGCTCCAGTGGCACTTCACCCGCGAATCGGCCGGCCTGACGCGGCAAGTGACGATCGGGTTCCACCCGGGGCCTTCGGCTGCCGCCGCGACGGCCGGGGCCGCCGCCGCTCCACCAAAGACGGAACAACTGGCTGCGATCGTCGGCCACACGGTCAAGAACATCATCTTCAATGGTTTGCCGGAAGACCAGCAGAGTGAATTGAAGGCCAGGCTGCCGATTCACCAGGGCGACACGATCACCGCCGACCTGATGGCGCAGACCACCGCGGCCGTGAAAGACTACGACGAACATCTCGCCGTAATTGCGCCCCCGATGAACGACGGCACGGCCAGCATTATCATCCTGCGGCCAAATACGGACTCGTCCACACGCATTAAGGTAGGCGGCAACGTGCAGCAGAACAAACTGGTTGCCCAGGCACGACCGACCTATCCGCCGGAAGCCAAAGCGGCGCGCGTCTCGGGAGTCGTACGGCTCTCGGCCGTCATTGCAGCAGATGGCACGATCAAAGACCTGGAAGTCCTCAGCGGAGACCCTCTGCTGGTGCCGTCGGCAGTGCAGGCGGTGAAGCAGTGGGTGTACGAACCCACGCTCCTGAACGGGAACCCGGTGGAAGTGGTGACCCAGATCAACGTGAACTATACCCTCTCAAAATAGCTTGACCGCTTCCTAATGGCCGCGGCTCGATCAAGACATCCTCACCAAGCCGCGACCGCCAGGAAGCGGGCCCTCAGTTTCTTTAATCGAGTTTCTGTAATCGAATTGACATCCGGGTCAGGAACATGTCATAAATAATTCGCGTATCGCACACGTGTGCGGTGGACGAAAGTCCGGGTTGCACTTTCGGCTCGGGCTAGGTTTTTACGACATGCCTGAATTGAACCAGCCTCAAGATCCCCCGAGCCGGAGTTACACCCCGCGGGTTACTTCGATCAAGGACATTGCGCGCCTGGCGCATGTCTCCCATTCCACGGTTTCGCGCGCCTTGCACGGCAGCCCGCAGGTGAGCCCCGCCACCGCGGCCCGTATCCGCAAGATCGCTGAGAACGCCGGATACCGGGCCAGCGCCGCGGCGCGCAGCCTGGTGATGGGCCGCAGCAGCATGATCGGGGTGGTGGTCACCAATATCGCCGATCCTTTCGTTGCCGGGGTGGTCAGCGGCATCGAAGATGTGGCGGAGAAGCACGGTTACTCCGTGTTTCTGGCCAACTCGAATGCGGAGCCGGAGCGCGAGGTGCGGGTGGTCCGGTCCTTCGAGGAAAGGAGGGTCGATGGAATCATCGTCACCTCTTCTCGCGTCGGCGCGCTCTATGTTCCCCTGATGGAGCGCATGCACGTTCCGGTGGTGCTGTTGAATAACCAGCATCCGAGCGAGTTTGCACATTCGGTGCTGATCAACAACGTGGAGGCGAGCCTGGAGGTCGTGCGGCACCTGATTCGCCTGGGCCACCGGCGAATCGCTTACGTGGGGGATCGGTTCGGCCACCAATCGGACACAGAGCGTTCGAGCGGATACCGGTGCGCGCTGGAGGAGGCCGGAATCGAGTTCCTCCCCGAACTGGTGTCGCACGGCGACGGCAGGCCCGAAGGCGGCCAGCAGGCGATGGTGCGGCTCTTGACGCTGACCAGGCGGCCTACCGCGGTGTTCTGCTATAACGACATGACCGCGCTGGGCGCGATCTGGCAGATTCGCGCGTGCGGCCTGCGGATTCCGGACGATCTGTCGGTAGCCGGCTTCGACGACCTGTTCCTTAGCCAGTATCTGGATCCGCCGCTGACCACGGTGCGGCAGCCGATGCAACAAATGGGCCGCATGGCGATGGAGACGCTGCTGCACATTTTCGAAGGGGCCGATCACACCCACAACTTGAGAGTGGAAGGGCAGTTGATCGTGCGGGAGTCCACCGCCTGCCCGAAGGAGAAGGGATGAAGAACGGATTGCTGGTGAGGCCCGACCGGTTCACCGGGCGGATAGAAAATTTCGGCTACGAGTACCTGGCGTTTGAGAACGTAAAGTTGGACAGCGGCGGGCGGCACGAGGGAGATACGGCGGCCAGGGAGCTGGCCGTGGTGGTGCTGGGAGGCCTCTGCTCGGTCGAATCTTCGAAGGGCGAGTGGCGTGAATTTGGAGGGCGGAAGAACGTGTTCGACGGGAAGCCTTACACGCTCTACCTGCCGCCCGGCACGCGCTTCCGCATTTCGACGGAAGCCGGTTGCGACCTGGGAATGTGCTACTCGAAGGCCGAAGAGGAGCACGACCCGCGGCTGGTAGCGCCCGAAGACGTGCAGGTGGAAATTCGCGGGGGTGGCAATGCCACGCGACAGATCCACCACATGATCCGGCCGGAGTTTCCGGCGCACCGCCTGTTGGTGGTGGAGGTGTACACGCCGGCCGGCAACTGGTCGAGCTACCCGCCCCACAAGCACGACGTGCACAACCCGCCTGCTGAAGTCGATCTCGAAGAGATCTACTACTACCGGATCCGGCGTCCGGAGGGCTATGCGGTGCAGAAGGTCTATACGGCCGACCGGAGGATCGATGAGACGCTCACGGTGCGGGACGGGGAACTCGTGCTAGTGCCGGAAGGCTATCACCCGGTGGTGGCGGCGCACGGTTATGACGTGTACTACCTGAACGCGCTCGCCGGATCGGCGCGCTCCATGGCGGCTTCGGACGATCCCGACTACGCCTGGGTGCGGAACGAGTGGAGAGAAAGGGACCCGCGGCTTCCGCTGGTCTGAAGGAGGCGCGCAACGTGGATGTGACCATTGTGGGCCGGATCGGATACGACCTGTACTCCGAGGAGCCGCATGTCAAACTGGCGCGGGTGCGGCGGTTTTCGCGATACCTGGGCGGAAGCAGCGCCAACATGGCGGTCGGGCTGGCACGCCTGGGGGCGCGGGTGGGCATGGTGAGCTGCCTGGGAGACGAGAGTCTCAGCGAGTTCCTGGTCGAGTTCCTGCAAGCGGAACACGTCGATACCAGCCATGTGCAGAGGGCGGCCGGCTACCTGCCGTCGCTTTGCCTGACGGAGGTCTCGCCGCCCGACCGCTTCCCGCAGGTCTTTTACCGGCATGACGCGGCGGACACGATGCTGCGCGCCACCGAAGACGATCTCGCCTACATCGCGGGCGGCCGCATGTTCATCACCAACGGCACGTCGCTGTGCGCCTCGCCCTCGCGCGAATCGACTTACGCGGCGCTCGAGCGCGCCAAACGCGCGGGATGCCGGGTGGTGTTTGACGTGGACTACCGGGCGATGTCGTGGCCGAGCCCTTCGGAAGCCGGGCAGGCGGTCCGTCTGGCCCTGCCGTTCATCGACGTGCTGATCGGCAACCAGCCCGAGTTGCGGCTGGTGGCGGGTGAGGAAAACCTGGAGCGCGCCACGGAAAGGTTGCGGGAGCAGGTTCCGATACTCGTGAGCAAGCTGGGCGAATCCGGCACCAGGGTCTGGCAGGGCGCGGAATCGGTATTCCTGCCGCCCTACTCGGTCGAGGTGGTCTCGACGATCGGGGCGGGCGACGGCTTCGCCTCCGGGTTCCTTTATGCGCTGCTCGAAGGCAAGCCGGTAGCCGAATGCCTGCACTACGGGAATGCGGCGGCGGCCATCGTGGTGAGCCGGTTGAGCTGTTCGGAGGCCATGCCGGCGCTGGCGGAGGTGGAGGCTATGATCCGCAGCCAGCAAAAGCAGGCAGTGGGGAATTGAGCGCCATGTTTGCGAGTCACGAGTTTCTTCCCGACCGGGTAATCGAGCGCCTGACCGCAAGCCGGGTGAACGACCCGGAATTTGCGTGGCGCTCCGCTCGCGCGCGCGTCCGGCGGCCGCAATTGGCGCCGGCCGGGAAGCTGAACATTCTGGCGGCCGATCACCCGGCACGCTCGGTCACGAAAGTGGGCGACCGCGCGCTGGCTATGGCCGACCGCCGCGACTACCTGGCCCGCATTCTGCGGGTACTGGCGGGACCGCGGGTAGACGGCATCATGGCGACGATGGATATTTTGGAGGATCTGCTCGCCATCGACGGCTTTCTGCGAGCGGCCGGAGAGCCGGCGCTGCTCGATCGCAAACTGCTGATCGCGAGCCTGAATCGCGGAGGGCTGGCGGGGTCGAGTTGGGAGCTGGACGACCCGATCACGGGCGCCACCCCGGCCATCTGCCAGGAGTGGCGGCTCGATGGCGCGAAATTCCTGTTGCGCATAGACGAGGCCGAGCCCGCTTCGCGCAATACAATTCTGGCCGGCGTGGCGGCCATCAACGAGTGCAACGCGCTGCGGCTGCCCATGTTTCTGGAACCGCTGCCGGTCGCGCGATCGGCAACCGGTTACACGGTGGTGAAGACCAGAGAAGCCTTGGCGCGGATGGTGGGCGTGGCTTCGGCGCTCGGTAACAGCAGCCGGTATCTGTGGCTGAAGCTGCCGTACTGCGACGGCTTCGAAGCGGTCGCGCGCGCGACGACCCTGCCGATTCTGCTGCTGGGCGGCGAGTCGGCGGGAGATCCCGCGCCATTTTTGCGGCAGTTGGAATCCGCGCTGAAAGCCGGCGCGAACGTGCGCGGAGCGCTGGTAGGGCGCAACGTGCTCTACCCGGGGCCGGAGGATCCCCTGGCCATGGCGGAGGCCGCCGGCGCCATCGTGCACGACGGCTGGCCGGTGGATCAGGCGCTGGCGGCGATGGCCGGCTCGCGTGGCGCCGGTTTGAACCGCCTGGCGGCGTGTATCTGAATTCAGGATTGAGGAGGAGAACCGTGAAGACGAGAAGGCTCACGACAGCCCAGGCACTTCTGGGTTTCCTGAAGCATCAGTATGTGGAACGGGACGGTGTGGAACACCGGTTCTTTTCGGGAGTGTTGGGAATTTTCGGCCACGGCAATGTGGCGGGCATCGGGCAGGCGTTGCAGGAGAACCCGGATCTTCCCTACATCCCGGTCCGGAATGAGCAGGCGGCGGTCCACATGGCTTCGGCATACGCCAAGACCAGCAACCGGCTGCGGACGTTCGCCTGCACGTCGTCCATAGGCCCGGGCGCCACAAACATGATCACGGGGGCGGCGCTGGCGACTATCAATCGCTTGCCGGTGCTGCTGCTGCCGGGAGACATTTTTGCGCGAAGGAACGTGGCGCCGGTGCTGCAGCAGCTCGAGTCGCCCGCCACCCAGGATATCGGCGTGAACGATTGCTTCAAACCGGTGTCGCGGTACTGGGATCGCATTTACCGCCCGGAACAGTTGATTACGGCGCTGCCGGAGGTAATGCGCGTGCTCACGTCGCCCTCCGATTGCGGGGCGGTGACGCTGGCCATGCCCCAGGATGTGCAGGCGGAAGCCTACGACTATCCGGAGGAACTCTTCCGCAAGCGAGTGTGGCTGATCCGGCGTCCGGAGCCCGATGCCGTGAGTCTCGCGCGCGCCGTCGAGGCGATTCGCGGAAGCAAGCGTCCCTTCGTCGTGGCGGGTGGCGGAGTTCTTTTCAGCGAGGCATCGGAAGCGCTGGCGAAATTCTGCGCGGCCACCGGCATTCCGGTGGGTGAGACGCAGGCTGGCAAGGGTTCGCTCGCCTACGACCACTCCCAATGCATGGGCGCCGTGGGGGCCACGGGCACGCTGGCGGCGAACCGGCTGGCGCGGGATGCCGACCTGGTGATCGGGATCGGCACGCGGTATTCCGATTTCACCACGGCGTCGATGACGGCATTTCAGAATCCGGACGTGCGCTTCGTGAACATCAACACCGCGGAGTTCGATGCGCTCAAAGTGTCCGCGATTCCGGTGGTGGCGGACGCGCGGGTGGCCCTCGATCGGCTGACGGAGGCTTTGGGCGGATACCGTGTGGAAGAAGCTTATGCCGCGGCGATCTGCGGGCTGAAGCAGGCGTGGGAAGCGGAGGTCGACCGGTTGTTCCATCTGGGACTCGAGCCGCGCCCCGCGCAGAGCGAGGTCATCGGGGCCATGTGGGAGGCTTCCGGTCCCCGCGACATCCTGCTTTCGGCGGCGGGCAGCCATCCCGGCGATCTGCACAAGCTCTGGCGCACGCGCACGCCGAACGGCTATCACCTGGAGTACGGATACTCGTGCATGGGCTACGAGATTCCCGGCGCCCTGGGTGCGAAACTGGCCGATCCGACGCGCGAAGTCTACGTGTTCGTGGGCGATGGCACTTACTTGATGATGCCGAGCGAGATCGTCACTTCCGTGCAGGAAGGCGTGAAGATCATCATCGTGCTGGTGGACAACCACGGGTTCGCGAGCATCGGCGGGTTGAGCCAATCCCTGGGGCAGCAGGGCTTTGGCACGGTGTACCGGAAGCGCGTGCAGGGTTCCGGCCAATTGGAAGGCGACTTCCTGCCCGTGGATTACGAGGCCAACGCGCGCAGCCTGGGGGCCCACGCGATTCGCGCGCACGGCCTGGCGGAGCTCAAGCAGGCACTCGAAAAAGCCAAGAGCCTCGACCGCACGACCGTGATCGTGGTGGAAACCGAGCGGGAAGTCCGCGTGCCCGGGTACGAATCCTGGTGGGACGTGCAAGTCGCCGAGGTCTCGGAGATGGCTGCCGTGCGGGAATCGCGAGCGCAATACGTGGAAGCCCGGCGCAAGGAGCGCTACCACCTGTGAGCAAAACCGGAATGACGGAGCGGCTAAGGAATTTCGTGAATGGCGCGTGGCGCGATCCGGACGCCCGCGAGACGTTGACCGTACTGAATCCGGCATCGGCCCAGGCGCTGGCGGAAGTGCCGCTCTCGCCGGCGGCGGAAGTGGACCTCGCCGTGGAAGCGGCAGCGAAGGCATTCGTGGAGTGGCGCAGGCGGCCGGCCGGCGACCGGATCCAGCCGCTCTTCAAACTCAAGACGCTGCTCGAGGAGAACCTCGACCGCCTCGCCCGCAGCATCACCGAGGAGTGCGGGAAGACCTACGCGGAGAGCGCCGGAGAACTGCGCCGCGCGATCGAGAACGTGGAAACGGCCTGCGGCATTCCGTCGCTGATGCAGGGCGTCAACAATGAAGACATCGCACCGGGAATCGACGAGTTTATGATCCGCCAGCCGTTGGGCGTGGTGGCGGCCATCACTCCGTTCAACTTTCCGGGGATGATCCCATTCTGGTTCCTGCCGTATGCCGTGGCAACCGGCAACTGCTTCCTGCTGAAGCCCTCCGAGCGGGTGCCCATCACTTCCTGGAAGCTGTTTCAGTTGCTCGAAATGGCGGGCTTTCCTCCCGGCGTGGCGCAACTGGTGAACGGCGGGCGGGAGACGGTGAATGCGATTCTCGATCACCCGGGCATCCGGGCGATCAGTTTCGTAGGCTCCACGGCGACGGCGCGCTACATTTACAGCCGCGCCTCTGCCGCGGGCAAGCGGGCGCAGTGCCAGGGCGGCGCCAAGAACCCGGTGGTGGTATTGCCGGACGCGGATATGGAAATGACGGCGAAGATCCTGGCCGATTCCGCGTTCGGATGCGCGGGGCAGCGGTGCCTGGCCGCGTCGGTGGCGATTGCGGTTGGGGATGCCCACGCGGACCTTTCCGCGCGGATGGCCGAGGCCGCGCACAGCCGCAAGGTGGGCTTCGGACTTGAAAGCGGCGTGGAGATGGGGCCGGTGATCTCGGCCGAAAGCAAGGCGCGCATCGAGGGACTGATTGCGAAAGGCGGCCAGGAAGGCGCGCGGGTGGTGGTGGACGGACGCGGGCGGAAAGTGCCCGGGTACGAGAACGGGTTTTTCGTCTTTCCGACGGTGCTCGACAACGTGCCGGCCGAGGGCGAGATCGCGCGCACCGAGATCTTCGGCCCGGTGCTCAGCCTGATGCGCGCGGGCACGGTCGAAGAAGCCATCCGCCTGGTGAATGCCCGCAGCTACGGCAACATGGCGTGCCTGTTCACGACCGACGGCGCGGCGGCGCGGCGCTTCCGGTACGAAGTGCAGGCCGGCAACGTCGGGATCAACGTGGGTGTGGCGGCGCCGATGGCGTATTTTCCCTTCAGCGGATGGGGCGAAAGCTTTTTCGGAGATCTGCACGCGCAGTCTCACCACGGGGTCGAATTTTACACGCAGACCAAGGTGGTTGTGGAGCGGTGGCCCCGGGATTGGAGTCGCAGGTTTTGAAGGAGACCATATGGCGAAGCTCCTGGTAGGAAACGCCCCCTGTTCCTGGGGCACGCTGGAATTCGAAGAGGCCAAGAGCGAACAGATCGGCTACTCCCGCATGCTGGACGAACTGGCCGAAACCGGGTACACGGGAACCGAACTGGGCGATTGGGGCTATATGCCCACCGAGCCTTGCGCGCTTAAAGGCGAACTCGATCGGCGCGGATTGGTAATGCTGGGGGCGTTTGTCCCGGTGGCTCTCAGGAACGAACGCGAACACGACGCCGGAATTGCGTCCGCGGTGAAGACCGCCAGGCTGCTTTCGTCGGTGGCATCCACTCCGAAACCTTACCTGGTGCTGGCGGACAACAACGGCACGGACGCGGAGCGCACCCGCCTGGCGGGACGCATTCCCGCGGGCGCCGGCCTGAGCGCGGCGGAATGGGCGGCCTTCGCCGCCGGAGCGAACCGGTTGGCGGAAGAAGTATTCGGCGAGACAGGCCTGGTGACCGTCTTCCATCACCATTGCGCCGGCTATGTGGAGACGCCCGACGAAATCGCACGGTTTCTCGAACTCACCGACGCGCGGAGGGTCGGGCTGGTCTTCGACACGGGCCATTTCGTGTACGGCGCCGGTGATGCGGATGTCCTCGCGGCGCTCGAGCGCTACGGCGACCGCGTCTGGTACATCCATTTCAAAGATTGCGACCCGCGGGTGGCAGAGCGGGCGCGCGCCGAAGGGTGGGATTACTTCACGGCCCTGCGGCACGGAGTGTTCTGCGAACTGGGGAAAGGGTCGGTGGATTTTCCGGCGGTGCTGCGCTGGCTTGCCGGGCACAATTACGACGGTTACGTGCTGGTGGAACAGGACATACTGCCCGGGATGGGCGCGCCCCGCGAGAGCGCGCGGCGGAACAGGGAATACCTTCGCTCGATCGAGTCGAATTTCAGCGGAAAGCCTATATGAAATCGAATCGCCTTCGCATTGGCATCATCGGAGCCGGCAGAATCGGGAAGGTGCATGCGGAATCCATCGCCTTCGGACTGCCCGAGGCCGAAATCGTTTCCATCGCGGACGTGAACCGCGACGCCGCGCGCCGGGTGGCGGAGCGCTGCGGAATTTCCACGGTGGCCGCTTCGAGCGGAGAGATTCTCTCCGACGCGTGCGTGGACGCCGTACTGATTTGCTCCTCGACGGATACGCACGCGGAGTTGATCGGCGAAGCCGCACGGGCCGGGAAGCACATTTTTTGCGAGAAGCCCATCGCCCACGACCTCTCGAAGATCGACGTGGCTCTGGAGGCTGTGGACCGGGCGGGAGTGAAGCTCCAGATCGGCTTTAACCGTCGATTCGACGCGAATTTCGCGCGCGTCCGCCGGGCCGTGGAAAGCGAGGAAATCGGGACGCCGCGCCTGCTGCACATCGTCAGCCGGGATCCGGCGCCGCCGCCGGTCTCGTACATCAAGGTGTCGGGGGGCATGTTCCTGGACATGACGATCCACGATTTCGACATGGCCCGCTTCCTGATCGGCGACGAAGTGGAGGAGATTTTTGTCTCGGGCGGGGTGATGGTGGATCCGGAAATCGGCGCCGCGGGAGACCTGGATACGGCGCTGATCGTGCTGCGTTTCCGCAACGGGGTGATCGGGACCATTGACAATTGCCGGCAGGCGGCTTACGGCTATGACCAGAGGGTCGAGATCCTGGGCAGCCTCGGCAAGATCTCGACGGAAAACCTGTACCCGAACCAGGCGGTGGTGAGCACGGGCAGCGAGATCCGCAAAGACCTGCCGCTGAATTTCTTCATGGACCGGTACCGCGAGAGTTTCGCCGCCGAACTGCGGTCGTTTACAGAGGCGGTGATCCACGACCAGCCGACGCTGGTGAGCGGCGAGGACGGACGCATTCCGGTGATCATGGGACTGGCGGCGCGCAAGTCTTACGACGAACATCGGCCGGTGCGGCTGGCGGAAGTCGGAGAGATCGCCTTCAGAATCTCGATCTGACCCTCGAGGAGAGCGTGGCCGATTGTATAATCCGGTCATGCCCTATCCAGCGACGCGAAACGGCAGGAGCCGGATCAACCGGCGGCAGTTCGTCGGGTCCTCGGCGGGAGCGGCCCTGGCCGCCGCCTCCGCATCCACCAGGTTCGCATCTGCCGCGCCGGCAGCGGCGTCGCTCATGCGGCTCGGATGCCAGAGCGCTCCCACCGATGAGGAGCACCTTGGCTATCTTGCGCGCTACGGAGTCCAAGGGATCTGTGCCTACCCGGCGATTGCCGGGGGGCGGCTCTACGCTACGGTTGACGAGTTGAAGGTGCTGAACGAAATGGCCGCGAAGTACCGCGTCGCGGTGGAGGCGGTGGCCCCGCCCTTTCTGGCCTCGAGTTACATCGACCGCGAGAAGCATCCCGCGATCATGCTGGCCGAGAGTCCGGAGCGCGACCGCGATATCGAAGCGTTCCAGACCATGATCCGCAACTGCGCGGCGGCGGGCATCCCCGCGATCAAGTACAACATGAGCATTCTCGGCGTGCTGCGCACGGGCCGCAAGCCCGGGCGCGGAGACGCCACCTACAGCGCCTGGAGCTTGAAAGACTCCCATCCGGCCACTCCGCTGACGCGCGCCGGCCGCGTGGATGCCGATGCGGCCTGGGAGCGCATCACGTATTTCCTGGAGCGCGTAGTCCCGGCAGCCAACGAATACAAGGTGCGCATCGCGTGCCATCCGCACGACCCGGGCGTGCCGCCGGAGGGCTACCAGGGCGTAACGCGCGTGCTCGGCACAGTGGACGGGCTGAAGAAGTTCGTGGGGATTCACGAGAGCCCTTACCACGGGCTGAACTTCTGCCAGGGCACCGTCTCCGAGATGCTGCACGACCCGGGCAAGGAAATCTACGACGTGATCCGCTATTTCGGCTCGCGCGGCAAAATTTTCAACGTGCACTTCCGCAACATTCGCGGCCATCGCGATGAGTTTGTGGAAGTCTACCCCGACGAGGGCGATGTGGATTTGTTGAAGGCGGTACAGGTCTATCGGGAAGTGGGATACCCCTATTTACTGATGCCGGACCACGTGCCGCAGGCACCGGGCGACCCTCGCGGGCTGCAATCCTTCGCGTTCTGCTACGGCTATATTCGCGCGCTCATCCAGGCGTCGGACCGGCTGGCGTAGCGCGGCGTCATACTCCAACGATGTAGACCTGGGTCACGCCCGTGCGGTCGCTGGCAAACGCGACGCAATCTTCCTCGCACGACCAGGAAGGGTGCGGGTGCGTCCACTGCGGGCCGTAAACGGTATCGCCGGCGTTTTCCATCCAGCTCAGGTTATTGCGCGCTGCGGCGAAATCCACCGCCAGGGCGTAGCGCGATTTGCGCCACTGCGTCCCCTGGCCGCTGGCTTGGCTGAGGCACAACTGCCGGCGCGCGCCGGAGACGGCGTCGATGATCTGCAGCCCCTCGTCGGGATGATTCGTGTCGCACAGGATGCGTTCGCCGCGGCGGTCCGGCGCGATGTGCCAGGCGTTGTATTCAGTGATCGTAGCGATCTCGCGGGTGGTCCAGTCCAGTCGGCGAAGCGCAAAGGGCCACACCGTGAACACCAGGTCGCCGGTCGCGCCCAGAAAGGTTTCGTGCACGATGAATTCGTCGTTGCCGTGCTCGTAAAGGCACTCGAGCGACGATCCGTCCCGGCGCACGCGGTGCATGCGGGGCGCTGGGTCTCCAGCGAACTCGATCCACTCCGGCTCGAGCGGGTGGAACTGCGGATGAATGACCGTGCGCGGGAACCGGATGGAGTGCCAGCCCGAACCGTCGAAGCGGCCGGCCGCCAAGCCGGTTTCCGCGCCCCGCTTGTACGCCGCGGTCAGCCACGCTCCATCGGAACTGATCGAACACTCGCCCAATTCCGCGCCCGCCAGTTCGGCAATCCGCCGTTCCGCCAGCATGGCCCGGTCAATCGCCCAAAGACCACCGCCGCGGGTCACGACGAGGGTCCGGCGGTCCGGGTGCAGCGCGGCGCTGAACGGGTGGATCGGAGCTCCGAACGTAAGCTGCCTGGTCTCTCCCGAATCGAGCGAGACCTCGAAGAGCTGCGGAGCTCCGGTGCGGTAGGAGGTAAAGAAGAGACCGCGCCCGCCCGGGAAGAACGAACTTTGCAAAAAATAAGTCGGATGATTAATGCAGGAACCGTCGGTGACCTGCGTCACGCGGGCACCGGTGGCGGGGTCGAGCCAGTGGTTCATATGCTGCGAGTCCCCAGGTACAGGTCGCGCCCTTTGGCCAGGGCCGCGATTTTGCGGTCGGCAACGGACCGCTTCAACATCCAGAATCCGCAATCCGGATGGATCCATCCGACCCGTCCCGCTCCCAGCACCCGCTCCGCGCGTTCGAGCCGGCGGGCGATTTCCCCGGCGGTCTCGATGTGGTTGTCCTTGATATCGATCACTCCGATGCCGAGTTGGATCGCGCGGCTGACTTCCTTCAGGCAATGCAGTTCGTCCTCCGGGCGGCGCGCCATCTCGAGCACGACATGATCGGTATGCAAGCTGTTCAGAAAACCGACGAGCGCGCTCCATGCGCCCTGCTGGATCGTCTGCCCGCCGTAGTTGCCGAAACACAGGTGGACCGCCTTTGTCGTCTTCACACGATCAAGGACGATATTGATCGCCGCCGCCGCGAGCGGCGCGTCCGCGGGGTTGCCGGGGATGTTCGCCTCGTCCACCTGCACGCAGGCGCAGTCCAGGCCGGCGGCTTGGGCCGCGAGAACATTGGCGATGGCCATGGTCAGTTCGGCGAAATCGCGATAGTGGCGGTCGAGCAGGGTGCGCGAGAGCATGTAGGGGCTGGTGATCGTAAACTTGAATGGTCCTTCGCTTACGGAAGCGGCCAGTGCGCAATCGGCGGGGAGATTGAGCGACCCTTCATCGACCGGTCCCTCGACCACCCCCGCCGGCTTCCTGCGGAACCCCATGTGGGGCAGCGCCGCGAACGCCTCCCAATCGCGCCGTCCCACGTGGCTTCGGATTCCGGAAAGCGGCCGGATGAAGTACTCGATCATGCCGTTGGTATCGGGATGGTCCGGGTCGAAGCGATAGAGCTCGCCCTCGGTGGGGAGATCGATGCCAGCCTGTCGCTGAATGCCCAGAACGACCCGCGTCGCATCCAGCCGCGCCTGCTCGCTCCGCGCGCCCGCCAGCCAGTCCGGCACCGGATAGGAACCCACCGTGGTCGTCAAAATCGGGGAAAGTTGACCCATGACTCCCGACTCTATCACCAGGCGGGCGCGGCTGGCTCCGCCCAATTCAAGGACGATAGTCGGACCCGATGTAGCTATGTAGCTGATCGATGGTTTCGGCTTGCGAAGAGATAATCGCCTTCACCAGGTCACCGATCGAGATCATTCCTTTCAACACGCCCTCGTCGACCACCGGCAAGTGTCGCACGTGTTTATGGGTTACGATTCTCATACACTCGTCCACCGTGTTGGCCAGGGTTACCGTAATCGGCGCAGGTGTCATGATCTCGTGAACCAGCGTCTCCTTGGATGATCTTCCTTTCAGGATCACCTTCCGTGCGTAATCGCGTTCGGAGATAATTCCCACAAGCTCTTCGTCCGAAAGCACCAACAAGGCGCCTACCTCCCGCTGAGACATCTCCTCGATTGCCCGATAGACCGTGGCACGCGGAGAGATCGATATGATGTCATGGCCTTTGTCCTCCAGGATGGATTGGACGGTATCCACGAAAGCTCTCTTCCGACTATCGCCGAGTCGCAAAGGTACGTCTTTCATCGCCTGCCCCCCCCGATTCTGTTATGCAACCGGAAAGCCGACGGGCCGTCCGCAAGGAGTTGTCTGTACGTTCTCGGACACAACCTCACCGGACCGGGCGTGGTAACGTTCCGGAAGCCGTCTACCTGCCTGGTCGCATAGGACGGCCGCTGCCGGCGGGATAAGATCGATCAGGGGAAGCAAAATGGCTGTCCGAATCTCATGGTTTCTTCCCGCCGTCCTCGCTGGGATCACCGGTCTGGGCACTGCTGTTTTCGTCCAGGAACATCAGCCGGATTACCCAATCCAGCTCGTCACGTTTCAGATCGTGATGGTCGGGGCGGCGCTGCTGGTGGCCGCTCGCGAGCGGTGGGTATGGGTGGTGGCGCTTCTGGTCCTGCTGAGCGGTGTGTACCTGGCGGGCATGTCGGTCGGCCTGTTCTATATCCCGACCTTTGGGGCGGCAGTATGGGTCACGGCGAGGCGCCTGAACGAAACTCAGGCGACTCCAAGTTTTCTCGACACCAAAGCCCGGAAAGGCATCATCTACACCCACTCGGAACGAGGTGCCATGAAACACCGGCAGAGCTGATAACCCGTCGCTAACGGCTTCCTACAAGCGGGCGTCAGCAGTCATTCAAGTCGTACTTTCCGATATCCCGTCTTTCCAGCCAAGCCATAGAGCCGTAATATCCGTGCCGGATTCTATCCGGCCAACAGCTCTATGCTTTTCCGGTCAAAGAACCAGGGATCTGCTGCTCGAAAATAACGCCGGATTTCCGGGGCGCCGATGTTCACGGCAGTCTGATCCCATTCGCAGTCGTGGCATTGGAGTGCTCCATATTCAGTGCTTCGCTGACCGGCAAAAAAGGCTCGGGCCTGGCGATGTCTCGGGCTGTTGAACGGATCCGAGGTTTGGTGATCGAACAAGCCGAAGGTGAGCTTCGCGTCCTGCCTTGGCGCGCCGCAGCAGGCCAGGACCCTTCCTCTCGCGTCCATCACGATATTTTTGTACAGCCAGTGACATGTATGCCCCAAAGCCGCTGTGCGCAAGCTACTCGCCGCAACCTCGAAGCCTTTTTCAAAAGCGGCGCCAATGGCTTCGGCCTCCAGGTCATGCGGGAAGGGATTCCAATTTTCACTGGGGTTCGAGATGGATGTCCAGTCGAGCCTCTTCACGGATGGCGCTACCTCCGCCCGCCGGATCTCCGGGTCATCCCAGCTCACGTCAAACGGCCTCACCACCCTGAAAACGTTCACACCTAGTTTCCGCGCGATCGTTTCCGCAACCGGAATTTCATGGGCGTTGTGCTGGAATGCCAACATATTCCACGATAAAATCGGGGTCCGGCTACCGAGTTGCCTTTTGGCCTCCACCAACTCGACAATGTTTTCCAGCACGAGTTCCAGATTGCCACCGCGGCGGAAGCGTTCGTAAACCGCTTGGGTCGCACCGTCAACAGAAATGATCATCAGATCCAGGCCCGATCTGACGTACGCCTCAGCATCGAACTTCTGAACCGACAGGCTGGTCGAAAGGGCCGTGGAGGCCAGATACGTCTTGGCCATGCGGATGAGCCGGGGTGTCTTCAGGTTGAGTAATGGCTCACCATAATTGCAGAAATAGACTCCTATCGCCGTCGGACCGTAGAGCTTCAAGAGCCGCGTGAGGACTGGTTGCGCCATTGTCGCCTTGGGCCAGTCAAACTGGGTTACAAGCTCCGAATTCTGCGAATGGACGCACCCTGGGCAGGAGAGTTGGCAAACGTTCGAAGGATCAATGACGATGCCGAATGGGTGCGAAACTAGAGCCGTATCCCGGGCGCGAAGGTGATACCCGGCTAGAAATAAATTGAGAATTCTCAGCGACAGGGCTTGCGCCTCGACAGCCGCGAAGCGCGTCCGCAGCAGGCGCTCAAGCCCCACCTTCGACTCATTTACGATTCGCGCGGCTGCGCCGGTGCTCTCGCAATTGCTGAGAGCCTCGTGAATTCGCGTCAACGATCGAAATGCGGTTCGATATCCAGGAAGCGACGAATGAAGAAACCGGCTCGCGACCACGCCCACGGCAGAGTCCAGAAGCTTCAAGGCCAGATGATGCCCTCCTGCATCCGTTTCAAAGACCCAGGAATCATGTATCCAACTACAGGCCCTGTTCTTGTCCAGCCGCTCGGGTGTGGAAAACAACAGCTTAAGCGCGTAATGTCGCCAGGCTTGATCGGAAAAGCCTTCGTCATACGACGGCCAGGGTGCGCCAGAGGGATTTGGGAACCCGGAAGAGACCTCTGTTTTCTTTCGATTCCAGAGATAATTGACCGATGAATCAGATTTGGCGTCCCCAGGGGGATTCGAACCCCCGTTACCGCCGTGAAAGGGCGATGTCCTAGGCCGGGCTAGACGATGGGGACTGGCTTGCCAGGGTGCAGGTGAACTCTTTCTACTGTAGCCTTCAGGCTGCCCCATCGTCAACTTCGGAGAAGCGCCGGTGCGGTGGCCCGTCAGATTGTCCCCACGGCCGCCGAATCGTCGACGATCAGGACTTTCGTCCCGCGGCTTTGACCCGTGCCGCCCGATCCATAGTCATTGCTACCGTCAGCGCGCCACCGAACATCTCCACACGGTGTTCCGCCGCGCTGTACGCCGCCCCCTGCGGTATTTCCGTGCCTGGCAGGAGACGGGGAGCGCTGAGATGAAAAACGGTGGAGCTCTCGATCCGGCTGAGCACGGAACCGCAGATCATGTTCGCCAACTCGCAGAGCACCCCGGTAACCTGGTCTTCCTGCAATTCATAGATTTCGGCCGCCAGAAAATCCGCGGCAATCGATCGCGCGGCATCGCGCGCTACCCGCAGCGTCAGTTCGCCCGGCGGGTCGCCCGTAAAGTTCACACACGCCGCGATCTCCGGCTCCGTCGAACGGCACCCCGCGCCCGAGTTTTCGGGCGGCGAGAAGAAGAACATCTTCTCCAATACTTCCTCGGCAGACGAGACGAGGGTCTGCTGCAGCGCCGCCTCAGTCACAAGGCACCCCCAGGGTCCGCTCCAGCTCCGACCGCAAGTCTTCCGGCAAGAACGGCTTGGTGACGTAGCCCCGTGCACCCATCGAGAGCATCTGCGAGATCCGGTGCTGCGTGGCGTCGGTCGAGATCACAATCACCGGTATGGATCTCAGGAGATCGTCCGCGGAAAGCCTTCGCAGCAACTCCTCCCCATCCACAACCGGCATGTTGATGTCTGTCAGGATCGCGTCCACCCACTGCTCTTGGAGCACCTCCAGGGCTTCCCCGCCGTGCGATGCCTCGTAGCAGGCCGAGAGTTCAAACCCGGAAAGCTCCATGATCCGGCGCACGAATGACCGCATCGCCGCTGAGTCGTCCACAATCAGAACACGGTAGGCCACTGAGTTCCTCCCTTCGGCACCTCGGGACTAAGCGGCACGGCCGGCCTCGCCACCGGTGCCTGCCCGAGGCGCGAGGGCTGCAATTCCAGAGGAATGCCCGTGTCGGCGAACATGAAGCGGATGGCGCACGCCCTTCGGGGATCGGTGCTGGAGTCGGGCAGCATGAAATGCAGCAACCCTCCCACGTCGGCGCTGCCGTCATGCACCGCCAGGCCGATGCAGGGACCAGAGGCGAACGTCGTGAGCACCTGCCCTGGAACCTGCGTGATCCGACAGTCCGTCATGCCTACGACGATCTGCTCCACACGCCCTCCTTTTCCCGCGGCCTGCGGTAGACCGCCGGCTGAACATATTCCAGCGCGTGCGACACCCGGGTCAGGCTCTCGGCATGCCCCACAAACAGATAACCGCCTGGCTCCAGACAGGCAGACAGCTTCTTCACCAACCTTTCCTGCGTTTCGCGATCGAAGTAGATCATGACATTGCGGCAGAAGATTAGCGGAAACAGCTTGGGCCAGGAGAATTCTTCCATCAGGTTCAGCCGGTGGAAGGTGGCCTGGTTTCGAATTCCCGGCACGACGCGCAGAGCGCCCGGCACCCCCCTTTCCGCCGCGAAATATCGCGCGCGCCATTCGCCGGGCAGGGTTTGGCATCGATCGGGAGGGTAAACGGCTCGCGAGGCAGCCTGCAGGGCCTTATTGGATATGTCGGTCGCCGTGATCTGAATCCTGCGCGTTGAGAGCACGTCGTTCAGGATGCAGGCCAGAGTCCAGACCTCTTCGCCGGTCGAGCAGGCAGCACACCACACCTCGATGGGATCCCGGTTCCCCAACTGAGGCACTATCTTGCGGCGCAGAAAATCGAAATGGTCGGGCTCGCGCAGGAAGCTGGTGTGATTCGTGGCCAGAGCATCGATCATCGAAGCGAGCGAGCGTCCGGTCGTGTCTCCGAGTACGTGGCGATAATACTCCTGAAAAGTCCGGAACCCGCCGCCTGCCACCAGCTTGCGCAGCCTCGCGGAAACCAATTCTTCTTTCCCCGATTTCAGGTACAATCCGAAAGTCCGGTAAGCCAGTTGCCTGATCTGCTCGAACTCGTCCGGGGCAAGGGGCCGCAGCGCCTCGAGATCCGATGGGCCGCCCGAGGAGGGACTAGCGATTCGGCTCAAGGTTTACCTTCCTTGAACAGTCTCTCCAGATCCAGAATCAGGCCCACCCGTCCGTCTCCAAGAATCGCCCCGCCCGCCACACCCGAAACATTCTTGAAGGCCTCGCCGAGCGATTTGATCACGACCTCCTGCTTGCCGATCAACTCATCCACGAGAAGACAGAAACGCTGTCCTTCCACTTCGACCACCACCAGTACACCCTGCCTGGGGTCGGTTGAGCGCGGCTCAACCCCGAACCGCTGGTACAAGCGGAGGACCGGCAACAGCGTTCCGCGCACCATCGCCATTTCCTCGCGCTGCTGCACCGTCCAGATGGAATCTTCGGCCGGACGGAACAGTTCGCGCACACCGAATAGTGGCACGATATAGCGTTCCTGGCCGACCACCGCCACGAGCCCGTCGATAATCGCGAGGGTCAACGGCAGTTTCAGGAGGAACGAAGTGCCCTTACCGGCCGCGGAACGGATCTCAATCCGCCCACGGAGCTTCTCAATGTGATGACGGACCACGTCCATCCCCACTCCACGCCCGGCTCCGCTGGTCACCTGAGACGCCGCGCTGAAGCCCGGCTCCAGAATCAGGTTCCACACCTCGGTATCGGGACGTCCGTCGGCCGGCTGCGCCAGCCCCCGCTCCAGAGCCTTCGCCAGAATGCTTTCCCGGTTCAACCCCTTGCCGTCGTCGGCGATCTCGATCACCACCTGTCCCGATTCGTTGTAGGCCCTCAGAGAAACCCGGGCGCTTGAAGACTTACCCGCTCTTCTCCTCTCCTCGGCCGATTCGATCCCGTGGTCGAGCGCGTTTCGCACCATGTGCATTAAGGGGTCGGCGAGTTCCTCGATAATGGTGCGATCGAGTTCGATGTCGTCGCCTAAAGTCTCCATCTGGACTTCTTTGCCGAACTGCTTCGACAGGTCACGCACGAGGCGGCTCATTCTCTGGAACAGCGGACCGACCGTCACCAGGCGCAGCGCCATCGCGGTCTTTTGCAGTTCCATTGTGATCCGGGCGAGCTGCACCATTTTGCGTTGCAGCCCCGGACTCTTCACCGCCGCCAGGTCCGGGTCGTGCCGCACCAACGATTCCGCAATCACCAGTTCCCCTGCCATATCGACCAGAGAATCGACCTTGCCGGTGTCCACTTTCACCGACATGGCTTCATTGCGTAGCACGGGAGGCGAGCCGGCGGCGGCAATCGGAGCGCCCGCAGGCTCCGCGGCCACTTCCACCGCGGCAACCAGCGCGGCCAGAGCTTCGCCCGGACCCTCGGGACCAGCCGTTCTGCGGCCTGCAATCGCTTCCACCGGCGCTGCCGCCGCGGCGGCATCCGGTTCCGGGACCACCGGAAGCAACTCCGGAGCTTCGATCTTCTGCTGCAAATCAGGCGAATGGGGCATGGCAAGATCTCTCAAAAACCCGGTTTGATTCCCGCCGCACGGGAACGGGGAATGCTTTCGGCCACAACGTGGCATGGACCACGCGACGCAGAACCATAGGCTCCCTGTAATGGGCCGGCGCTGCCAGATCGACAACCGGCGCGCCTGTCGTAAGACCGATTCTCAGACGGATCGTAAGCGGGCTTCCTCTCGTCACCGATGACGTCCTAATGCATGATGGAGTTCAGACTGTGCAGATCCTTCGCGGAAAGCACCCGGTCGATATCCAGCAGGATCTTGACCTTGCCCTTGACCTTGGCCATGCCCATCAGGTAACCTCCGCCGACCTCCTCGCCGAAATCCGGCGTGTCTTCGATCTCGGCGGCCGTCAGGTTCAGAACCTCGGAGACCCCGTCAACCACGATGCCCATCAGCAGCGCGCCCGAGTCTCCCTGCACCTGAGTCACGATGATGCAGGTCCGCTGGTTGTACTCGGCGGGCTGAAGATTGAACTTCAGGCGCAAGTCAATCACAGGAATCACCTTGCCCCGGAGGTTGATGACGCCCTTGATATGCGCCGCGACCTGCGGAACCGCCGTGATCTCCTGAAGGCCCATGATTTCCCGAACTTTCAGCACGCGAATGCCGAACTCTTCGTTGGCCAGATGAAACGTCAGATACTTGCCCGGCCGCGTGTCGCCCGCCGCGGGCGCCAGGTCGTTGTTCGCCAGGATGGTAGGTGGCATGGGTTTCTCCAGTTCAATCGCCTTCAGATATCCAGCGCGCAGGAGTGCGCTCCGGCCACATGCAGGTGCGGACGCTCATTGGGCGCCAGACATAGTTTTATGTGCAACGGCTCGCCTTCCCACAGGAACCGCACCACGATCCACTCGGAACCGCCGGCGCTCTTGGTGCGGAAGTTTCGGCCGTACACAACCGTCGGGATGCTCAAGCCCAGCTGACCGAGGTGCTGTTCGAGATCGGTTTTGACGCTGCCGATAATCATGTTTGTCAGTTCCGCCACGGCATCGAGAACCTCCTCGTCCACGGATGTGCTTTCGGTCATCAGCATCAGCGAGCAAATGCGGCAAGCCAGCGTGGGCGAGCAGGTGACGCTGCCGGTGCCGGCCCACGCGCCGGCCAGCCCGATGAACGACACCACACCGTCGTTCGGCTCGGGCATGGATGCCTCGACCGCAACCTCCCCCTCGCCCAACTCCGTCCCCAGCATGGTCGAGAACACATTCGCGGCCGACTGTCGGATGCATTGAATGATCTGTTCTTGCACGTTCATATTGACAGCGCCGGCTCGAGAATTCCGGCCAGCTTCTCCTTTATCTGGTCGGCGGTGAAGGGCTTCCGCACGTATCCCGCAGCCCCCAGTTTGACCGCCTCACCGACCTTCATTTCACCGCCCTCCGTGGTGATCATGACGACGGGCACGTCGCGCCACCGATCCGAAGCCTTCATCGCGGCAAGCAGTTGCAGGCCGTCCATCTTCGGCATGTTGATGTCGGTGAGAACCAGTTGGACCCGGTGAGCGTTCAGGAGATCCAAAGCCTCCTGTCCGTCGCCCGCTTCATGAATCGTGCGAATCGCCATCCCGGTCTGGCGCAAGACCCGTTGCAGGATCTTCCGGATGGCTGCTGAATCGTCCACAACCAATACGTCTGATTCCATTCGGCTCCTTTCATTTCTATTCATCGGAACAAGCCGGCCTTTCCATTAACTGGAGCGGCGCAAAAACTGAGGAGATAGGTGCAATTTCACCTCTATTAAGGTTTGGTCAAATTCCGCCGATAAGCTGCCCAGGAGCCAGGATTGTGAGCCGCCAACTTTCGCAGCAGGAAATCGATGCGGTCTTCCAGAACATGCAGGACCGCAAGCGCGAGACGCCCGCGGTTCGCTTCGATTTCCGCCGTCCCGACCGTATTCCGAAATCGCAGGTGCGAGCCATCCACCTGCTGCACGATACTTTCGTCCGCAACCTGGTCTCGAGCCTGTCCGCCTACCTGCGCTCCTACCTGACCGTAAACCTGGTCAGCGTCGAGCAGCTATCTTATGCGGAATTCCTCGACGGGCTGCCCTCGCCCACCTGCATCGTCAGCCTGGGGCTGAGCCCCTACGACGGCAATGGCGTAATGGAACTCAACCCGTCGCTGGTGTTTCCCATTCTGGAGATGCTGCTTGGGGGCACCGGCAAATCCTCCATAGCCATCCAGCGCGACATCACCGAGATCGAACAGAAGCTGCTCGACGGGCTTTTCCGCATCGTCCTGCACGATCTCCGGGAAGCCTGGAAAACCGTTACCTCGGTCGATTTCACGATTGACGCTATGGAAACCGAGCCCCAGTTGCTGCACCTGTTGGCCCCCAACGAAGCAGTGGTCGCAATCGGAATCGAAGTGCGAATCGGCGAAAGCGTCGGCATGATGAACATCGCGCTGCCTTCGATCGTGATCAAGATGATGCGGCACAAGTTCGACCAGCAGTGGTCGGTGCGGAAGACCCAGGCAAGCGAGGCCGAGCAGGCGCGCCTTCTGCGGCTGCTGCGCGAGTCTTCCTTCTCCCTGGAAGCCCGCCTGCTCGGGCCCACGCTGACCGTGCGGGACCTGCTGCGGCTGGAGGAAGGGCACCTGCTGATTTTCGATTATCCGATCGAGCGGTCGATCGAAATGCTGGTCAACGGCGCTCCGAAATACACCGTGCAGATCGCCACCACCGGGAAAAAGAGAGCGTGTCTGATCGAGAAAATACGGCGAACTCTAGCTCAAGGCAAGATCAGCGAAGACGGCGCCGCGCCGGCTTCGCCGGGAGCCTCCCCATAGAGACCTCGCAGCCCATCCAGAAAAGCCCGGCCGCGGCGCCGGCCGTTGTTCCGGTCCAGTTCCACTCTCTGCAGGAACACCAGCACGCGCAATACGTCGGCATCGCGGGTTCGCGAAAGTCCCAGTCTCTGCTGTTCGTCCCGGCGGAACTCCGCGGTGTCCGCCTGCACGCCCCGGTAGATATTCGCCGCCAGGGGATTCGGCGGAAGGCTCTCGTAATACACGCCGCTCTCGAGCGTCCGGTAGGTGCGGATCAGGCTGTCCAGCGCTTCCCGGGCATCGAAATCGACAGTTCCCGCCGCCTGGAGAGCCGCTGTGGCCAAGGCTCGCCCCATGGCCATGAGAAGTTCCTCATGGTCCATCAGAAACTCCTCGGAAACCTGGATGTCCTGGTTGGGCCACTGCTGCGGATCGTTGGGCGCCGGCTTATCGTGCCGCCTGGCCTCCTGCAGGTACTCGCAGTCGAGCGGGCAGTCCACCGTGACCTCGCGTTCCGTCCCGCAGCAGATCGAGCAGATATCCCCGCGCACTCCGGGGCAAAAGCGCCTGGGGCGCCGCGTTTCACAGATCGCGCAAGCCATTCCCTTCTAGTATAGAAGGTACCGAAATGAGCCGATCGAATCTATTCTTCAAGGTAGAAGTGGAACACGATGCCGACGAGCAGCCGCAGAGAATCGGAGAAGAGATTTGCCGCCAGATCCTGAAGGTCTACGGCGTCCGCGAAGCCGAACTTTCCAGCTTCCACACGACAGAGGATTAGGCGGGCGAGCCCGCGCCGACCGTTTGTTCATGCGTACGCCGGCAGAATGCGTCGGTCATCCCGGCTATGTAATCGCAAACCACGCGGTGCGCCGCTCCACCCATAGCCAGCTCCCGATAGCCTTCCGGCAGGCGGTCCGGGTTGGCCATGAAGAACTGGAACAGCTCTCCGATCATGGCCATCGACCGCTGGCGATCTTCCCCCAGGGCGGGCGAAGCATAGACGTGGTCGTAGAGGAATCGCTTCAGCGCGCGGCTGGTTTCCGCCGTCTCGGCGGTCATCGACGCGAGCCGGGCGCACCGGCGGACCTCCTCGTAATCGCCCACGCCAGCGGACCGGGACGCCGCCAGCGTACCTTCGATCAATCCGGACACCAGCACGTCGATCAATTGCCGAAGGCTCTCGTGAAATCGCTCCCGGGCGCTTGCACCGGGATACTGCGTTTCCACCGTTTCGTAGATCCCGCGGTACTGCGGAACGGACGCGGCCGCCACTTCGGCCGTCAGGATCCCCGCCGAGAAGGCATCATCGAGATCCGCGGCGTTGTACGCAATCTCGTCCGCCAGGTCGATTAACTGCGCCTCGAGCGGCGGCCGCAGACCGGGCAGATAACCTCCGAGTTCCGGTTCCTCTCCCGGCGCGAAGTCCCGGGAATGCTTGACGATGCCTTCCCGTACCTCGAAGGTCAGGTTAAGCCCCGGGAAGCGCGCGTAGCGTTGCTCGAAACTCTCTACGATCCGCAGCGCATGCAGGTTGTGATCGAAACGTTCCCCGAGGCGCCTCATCTGCCGGTCGAGTTCTTCCTCGCCGGCATGCGCGAAGGGAGGATGACCGATATCGTGCGCGAGCGCCAGGGCTTCCGTCAAATCCTCGTCCAACTGGAGGACTCCGGCGGCCGTGCGGGCGATTTGCGCCACCTCGATCGTATGCGTGAGGCGGTTGCGAAAATGGTCGGAAAGCCCCGGAGAAAACACCTGGGTCTTGGCTTCCAGGCGGCGGAACGCGCGCGAATGGACTACCCGGTCGCGATCCCGCTGGAACGCGTTGCGATACGGATGTTCCGGTTCCGGATATACGCGGCCACGGCTGCGTTCCACCGGAAATCGCAGGCGCGCAAGCATGGATTGCCCCAACCTATTGGGGAGGGAGCTGACCGTAGAGGGACAGCGCCACCTGTCCGACGGCCCCGGGCTGGCTGCGCAGCGGGTCCAGCAGCTTGCGGGCTTCCGCCGGCTTCTTGAGCGACAGATAACGCGCCAGCGCGATCGTCGCCTGTTCTTTGGAAACAAACGTCGTAGGATGCGCCATCAAATCGCGCAGCAAGCTCTCGCCCTGTGCGTCGCGCCCGTCGGCGAAATAGATCTCGGCGAGCGACAGCTTGGCCAGCGAGGCGTACTTCGCATCGCCTTTATCGGCCACTTCCTTGAAGCTCTTTTCGGCTTCGGCCAGTTTGCCCTGGTCGGCGCGGATGGAGCCCAGGTAGTATTCCGCGATCTCGCCTTCTGCGCTTCCCGGATACGTCGAAGTCACCTGGGAGAACGCCTGAATGGCAGCCTGATCCTTGGAATCCTGCGTCGGGAAGTTCCGGTTCTGTCCCGGTTGTGGGGGGCCGACCGGCGATTCCTGGACGTCGATCGCTCGTGCCAGCGCCTCTTCGCGCGCGGTGTGCTGGTGCCTCGAATAGGTCATCCAGCCGAGCAGCAGCACAACCAGTGCCAACCCGATCCCGCCGTAGCGAATGATCTCCTTCTGGTGCTCTTCGAAGAAGTTGACTGTGTGTTCGACTTCCAGGGCGAACTTGTCGGTCTTTAGCTCTTTACGGGTGATTCTTGCCACGAAAACCTCAGAGGTATTGGAATCTTTATCTTAACATGGCGGGGCCGCGCTCTGCCGCATGTCCATGCGCTACTGATATGCTGTGATCCTATGTTCCTCAAGATCCTGGCCCATCCCGTATTCCCCGGCCTGAACTTTCACATGCCGATGGTGGTGGATCTCTCCCATCCGCTGGTCATGCTTCAGGGTGAAAACGGCTCGGGAAAATCCACCCTCCTCCACTCCATTCACTATGCACTCAAAGGGGAACAGGTCGAGGGTTACCTCTACCGTCTCGATCCCGGCCAGGTAACTGTCGGCCAGAGCTACCTCTTCGATGCCGAGCAGCACAACCCCAGGACCCAGCTCGATCTGTTCCGGAACCAACCGGAAATGCTCGAGTTCCTCCGCATCGCGAGCCACGGCCAAGTCATGCTGTCTCTCTTTAGCGAGAGTTTCCCGAAACTTCCCGACGGCACCGTCCTTCTGCTAGACGAGCCGGAGATGGCGCTCTCCGTCTCCAACCAGCGCCGCATTCTCAAGATGCTCAAGGAGTTGGTGGACCGGAAGCAGTTCCGCATCGTTTGTGCCACCCACTCGCCGGTGCTGATCGAGGCGTCCGAAACTTACGTGATCGATCTCGACCGCCACAGAAACCGCAACATCGTCGCCACAGACCAGGGTGTGGAGGGAGCCAGTACGATCCAATGAGCTGCTGTTCCGAACTCACACGCTTGATGGACCGCGACCTCGTGCGCCATGCGCAGCCCTATCAACTGGCCAATGGAACCATCATCACCGAGATCGATACGGAATACTTCCTGGTGTTCGGGGAAGAGCGCCGCCAGTTCGCCGGCATGCACTACTGCCCCTTCTGCGGGCGCGTTCTTTCCCGCGAGCTCTGGAACCGCGAAAAGAAGAAGTAGGCCAGTCTACGCGCTTGCCAATTGCCGGAGCTTTCTCCCGCAGATTCTGCTGGCCTCGTGCTTGTCTCCGTCCGGCCCGGACCAGTGCGTTTCCAGACTGATCCACCCCTGGTACCCGTCGCGTGCGAGCGCCGCCATCTGCCCTTTCCAATCCACAGCGCACTCGCCGAGAGGCCCCCAATCCGGCTTGTGATTCGTGACGAAGCAGTCTTTGGCGTGCACGTGTGCGATGCGCGACGGCGCAAGCTTGCCATAGCCTTCCGGGTACGGGTTCTCGCCCGCGACCAGCGCATTCGCCGGGTCCCACACCACTTTGAGGTTCGGGTGGTCGAGTGCCGCCAGCACTCCGGCCGTCTCTTCGCCTGTCCCGAGGTGGCAGGCGTATTCGTTCTCGACCCCGATCATGACTCCGTGCTCGCCGGCCTGCTCCGCCAGCCCTCGCAAGGCCTCCACGATGCGCCCGAAGCACTCCCGGGGCCGCACGGTTCGCCAGAAGGAGAAGACGCGAATGATGCGGGCCCCTGTTCGTTCCGCGATTTCGAACGCGCGGTCCGCCAGCCGCGGCTGGTCCGCAAACGTGTGCCGGGACGCGAACAGGTCCTGCTGAAAACGCGCGTCCACCTCGGGCGCACCCGGCAGCATGCATTTCAGCAGCGGAGAGGCGATCGAGACGATCTCCAGTCCCCGGGCGCGCACGATCGCGATCGCTCGTTCCAGTTCTTCGCCGGTCAAATCGACGATGTTCCTGCCGAATACCATGCGAAGCTCGGCGCCGGTCATGCCGACCTCGGCCATGGAGCGCACCGCGGTCTCGATATCCGGGGAGAACTCGTCGGTGATCGCGGCAACTCGAAACCGTTGGGCCATGGAAGCCCCATTATAAGGGGAGGCGGCGGTGCGACAATATCCTTTACATGCCGCAGATTGCCACCTCGGTCGAAGCCGTTCCCCACTCCCGGATCCGCGAGCTCGCGGAAATCGCCATGTCTATGGATGGTGTGTTGCGGCTGTACTTCGGCGAATCGAACCTTCCGACCCCGGATTACATCAAACAGGCGGCCGTCCGGGCCATGTCCGAGGGTTACACGTTCTACACGGAGAACGCCGGCCTGCCCTCGCTGCGGCGGGCCATCGCTGCAAACTACCAGCGCCTGCACGGCGTGGAACTGGATCCCTGCCGCGAAATCGTGGTCACGGCTTCGGGCGTTCAGGCGCTCAACGTCGGAATTCGCTGTGTCCTCGATCCCGGCGACGAGGCCCTGGTTTTGACCCCCGCCTGGCCCAACGGCTCATCCAACATCTGCATGGCGAATGCCGCGGTTCGCCAGATTCCACACCCGCTTTCGGGTGAGCGCTACCGCGTGGATTTCGACGCCCTGGAAGCCGCCGTTACCCCTCGAAGCCGCCTGCTGCTCTACACTTCTCCGTCCAATCCGCTTGGCTGGGTCGCCACCGAAGACGAGCAGCAGGCGCTGTTGGACTTCGCCCGCCGCCACCATCTGTGGCTCCTGGCGGACGAGGTGTACGACCGTCTCTACTATTCCGGCGAACGCCTCGGCGACCCGGTGCCTTCCATCCTGCGTAAGGCGAGCCGCGAGGACGCGGTGATGGTGGTCCACTCGTTCTCGAAAAGTTACTGCATGACCGGGTGGCGCATCGGCTGGCTGGTGGCGCGCCGCGACCTCGCCGCCAAGGCCACCCAGATCAACGAGTTCATCGTTTCCCACGCCCCCACGTTCGCCCAGAAGGCCGGTGAGACAGCGCTGGCCGAGGGCGAACCTGAGTTGCTTCTTATGCTCGATCGTCTCAAGCAGAACCGCGATCTCTGTCTCGAAGCGCTCAGCGGCATTCCCGGCGTCACCGTGCCCAAGCCGGATGGGGCGTTCTACCTGTTTCCGCGAATCGACGGCATGACCGACTCGTTTGGTTTTTGCCGCCGTTTGCTGGAGGAAACCCGCGTGGGACTGGCGCCGGGCGTCGCCTTCGGCGCCGGAGGAGAAGGCTCCATCCGGATCTGTTATGCCGCGGAGCTTTCAATTTTGCAGCCGGCCATGGAGCGGTTGACCAAATTTCTGCGCGCCGGCGTCTGACCGGCCGCGTCGAAGGAGAAGACTATGCTAAAAGGCTTCAAAGAATTCATGTTGCGCGGCAACGTGCTGGACCTGGCGGTAGCGGTGGTAATTGGCGCGGCCTTCGGAGCAGTCGTGACCGCCCTGGTCAAAGACCTGCTGAATCCGTTGATCGCGGCCATCGCCGGCAAGCCTGATTTCTCGGCCATCGCCATTGAGGTGCACGGCAGCAAACTGCTGCTCGGCTCCTTTCTGAACGACCTGATCTCGTTCCTTCTGATCGGCGCGGCGGTCTACTTCTTCGTCGTGCTGCCGGTCAACCATTTGACAGCCCGGATGCGCCGCGGCGAAGCCGCCCCGGACCCCACGACCAAGAAGTGCCCGGAGTGCCTGAGCGACGTACCGATTGCCGCGAAGCGCTGCGCCTTCTGCACCAGCGTCCTTGCGACAGGCGCCGGCAAGTAGCCGATTTGATTCCGGCGCTCCGGAACTCGCGCCTCCCGGCCGGTGTCTAACCGGGCAGAAAGGGAGCGCCGGATGCTGGAAGTCCAAGGGCTCACCAAGAAGTACCGCAATCGGGCGGTAGTGGACCACGTTACTTTCGCCGTCCCTGCCGGCCAGGTGACGGGATATCTCGGACCTAATGGCTCAGGCAAATCCACCACCGTCAAGATGCTCACCGGGCTGCTCGCCCCCACGGGCGGGCGCATTCTCTGGAACGGCGAGGATATTCGCCAGGATCTCATCAGCTTCAAGCGCCGCCTCGGCTATGTCCCCGAAGAAGCGCACCTCTACCCGCACCTCACCGGTCTCGAATACCTCCAACTGATCGGCCGCCTGCGCGAACTGCCCGAGCCGCAGGTCGAACGCAAAGCCAACGAACTGCTGCGCCTGCTTTGGCTGCGGGAGCATCGCTACGCCCCCATCTCTTCCTATTCCAAGGGGATGAAACAGCGCGTCCTGATCGCCTCGGCCCTGCTGCACGATCCGGACCTGCTGATTCTCGACGAGCCGCTCTCCGGGCTCGACATCAGTTCCGCCCTGCTGCTGCACGAGCTGATCAACGAAATGGCCCAACAGGGCAAGACCATTCTCTACATCTCCCACGTGCTCGAAATCACCGAAAAAGTCTGCGCGCGCGTCATCATGCTGTACCAAGGCAAGGTAGTCGCCGACGATGAAGTCGGCCGTCTCCGCGACCTCATGCACCTGCCCTCGCTCGAACAGATTTTTCGCCAGCTTGCACAACAGGAAGACGTCGGCGCCGCGGCTCGGGAAATGGTCGCGGTCATCAGGGAGGCTTAGTGAGCTCCGGTTACCGCCTGCTCGCGGCCCACTTCTTCGGCCGCTTCTTCGACAACGACATCGTGTCGCAAGACAGCGACATGCGGACCAGCGTGGTGCAGGCGCTCGGCCTGCTCGCAGTGCCCGGCATGTTCCTCGCGTTCTACATGCTGCCCCAGATGGTCGAGTACGACCGTCTCTTCGACCGCAACTGGCAGCTCGTCGCCGATTACTACTTCTTCGTACTCTATTCGATGGTGGTGATGGGCTTCGTCATGGTGTTCGAGTGGGACGCCCTCTTCACCGACCGCAAAGACTATCTCGTCCTCACTCCCCTGCCTCTCCGCTCAAGTCTGATCTTTCGCGCCAAGCTGGGCGCGCTGATGGTCTTCCTGGGCCTGTTCGTGATCGATGCGAACGCGCTCGGCACCGCGCTCGCTCCGCTGGTCAGCGGCGGAAACAGCACACCGATTACCATGCTCTGGCGCCTGGCCGGTGTTCATGCGCTGGCGGTTTCCACGGCGGGCCTGTTCGTCGCTCTGTCGTTTGCGGGGTTGCAGGGCCTGCTGGTCAATCTGCTCACCGGCCGCGCGTTTCGTCGCATTTCGCCGTGGGTCCAGATGGCCTCGATGGCGCTGCTGATCCTGCTTCTGTTTCTCACGCCGCTGGTCTGCTCGACCCTGCGGCCGCTGTTCGAAGCGCGCAGCCCGATGCTCCGCTGGTTCCCTCCGTTCTGGTTTCTGGCCTTGTACGTTGACCTGCTTCCCGGGCGGCCCGGCGGGCCGTTGTTCCACGAGCTCGCCCCGCTCGCCACCCGCGCCCTGGCGATCTCCGCGGCCTTTTTCGCGGTCGCGTACCTGGCCGGCTACCGGCGTCACTCGCGACGCGTGATGGATAGCCTGGAAACCGCGGCCGAAGCTCCTGGCCGGCTGCGTGCCTGGTTCTACCGCGCCGCCAACCGCTGGCTGCTGCCAGACCCGCTGGAGCGCGCCTCGTTCCACTTCGTCAACAACAGCGTGCTGCGCGGCGCCCGCCATCGCCTCTTTCTATCCACCTATGCCGGGCTTGCGATGGCCCTCGCCCTGCCCGGCATATTTCAGGTGGACGCGCGCCCGGGCACGCCCATGCTCTCGTTCTTTTCCGGCGGCCTCCTGGTGGTTCCGCTGACTCTCTCGTTCCTCACGGTCACCGGGCTGCGAGCCCTCTTCAATCTTCCCGCCGAACTGCGCGCCAACTGGATTTTTCAGGTTTGCGAAAGCGAGCGGCGCGTGCGTCACATCCGCGCCGCGCGTAAATGGATGGTGGTGATGGGCATCGTGCCGCTCTTCGCACTGCTCACGCCCTTCGAGATCTTCTTTCGCGGATGGTGGCAGGGCCTGGTCTCCATCACCTTCACCCTGCTGCTCTCCCTGGTCCTTATGAACCTGTTGCTGGTGTGGTTCCGGAAGATTCCGTTCACCTGCTCGTACTTTCCGGGAAAGACGGCGATGGCGACCATGGCGTTGATCTACCTGCTGAGTTTCGTGCTCTACTGTTCCACCATGGCGAAGGTGGAGCGCGCCCTGATCGATGCCCCGGCTAAGCTGGCGCTCGTCTGCGCGGCTTTGATCGGTCTGCTGATCGGCATCGCCCGCCTGGAACGGAGCGAGCTTCTGGTGGACGACGCGCTGATCTACGAAGACCAGCCCGAACCGGCGGTCCGCACGTTGGAACTCGGCTGAAGATCAGCGCCGCAATGCCGCGGATTGATGCGCGTGGAGCACCTTCCACTGCCCGCCGGTGAGTACCAGCACCAGCGTCTGCGCAAACGGAGTCGAGAAGGTCTCACCCTGTTCGGTGGTCGCCCGCGATTCGCCTTCCGACACCAGCAACGCGACCGTGGGTGAAATCACGTTTACATATTGTTGCCTCCAGCGGTACTCGAGCTTGCTAATACCGCGCAGGTTCTCTCTGGCTTGCGCCAACGCCTGCTCGCGCGTCAGGAGCACGCTCCCGTACTGCACGATCGAACCCTTGTCGTTGGGCAGCATGAAGCTGAAGAGGCGATCGACATCTAGGTTCTCCGCCGCCCGGGTCATTTGCGCGTTGGTTTCTAGAACCGCCTTCTCGATCGCGACACGATCCTGAGTCTGGGCGAACAGCGTCGCCGCAAGCGCCAGCGAAACCATCCAGCGGATTAAGAGTTGCACGTCCTATATTAGGCCACACAGAGCCGCGACCGTGAGGAAGCGGGCAGGATCTTTCGGTCGCGGCTCTGCGCCGGCGCCCTTAAACCCCAACGGCTACGCCCGTCATCACCACCCCCACCACCGTGATCACCGCCGCCGAAGCCACCGGCAGATAGCGAAACGCGGCGTGCTTCGCCGTCTTCTCCGTGTCCGGCAGCCAGTGCTTCGCGTATAAAACCGCCAGCCCGATCCCGCTGAGCACCACCGCCAGCCCCGCGCTGAACGCCACCAGCAGCGTCAGCCCCAGGCCCACCCGGCCGAGCGCCACCGAACTCAGCAGCAGCACCAGCGCCGAAGGGCAAGGCACCAATCCGCCGCTCGCTCCCAGGGCAATCAGTCCGGTCATGCTGACCTCCTCGGGCACATGGCTGTGCGGATGGACGTGCCCGTGGTCGTGGTGATGGTGGTGCGGATGCGAGTGCCTCAACACGTTCAGCCTCCGCCGGAACAGCGCCGCCCCGATCCCCACGATGGCAAGCCCCGAAATCGCGCCCAACGCCGGAAAAATCTTCTCCGGCAACACGAAGCGCGAAAGGAAGAGCGTCGCGAAGCCCAGCAGAAACACGCTCGCGGTATGGGTAAACGTCACCATGCCGCCCAGGAAAATGGCATGCCGGGGCGTTCCGCGCGTTCCTACCAGGTAGGCGGCCACGATGGTCTTTCCGTGTCCCGGCGACAGCGCGTGAATCGCGCCCAGCCCGAACGCCGCCACCAGCCCGGCCAGAATCATGCCCCAGCCAATCTCCCCCTGGTGCAGCAATCGCGAGAGATAATCGCCGCGCGGCTGAGCCGCCAGAGTCCCCGCCCCCAGAATCGTCGCCAGCAGCACCCGTCGGTTCATTACAATGGTCCTTACGAATTGTACAGCGGCAGCCATTTCATGAAACAAGTGATCACCGCCCAGGACGTGCCCGCCGCGGGCGACCTGCGTATTCCCGAAGGCAGCATCGTCACCGCCTCCGCGCGCGACGTCGCGGCCTCGCGCGGCGTACGCATTCTCGAACTTCCCGAGGACCAGTTGACCACCCTGGCCCCTCCCGCCCGGACTCTCGCCATCGGCGCCGATCATGGCGGGTTCCGTATGAAAGAGGCGCTCAAACCAATTATCGAGGGTCTCGGACTCCAGATCCGCGACGTCGGGGTGAACGACGAGAAGCCCGCCGACTACCCCGATATTGCGCTCAAAGTCGCCGAACTCGTCGCCTCGGGCACCGCCTCCCGCGGCGTCATCGTCGATGGCGCGGGCATCGGATCCTCCATTGCCGCCAACAAGGTTCCGGGCATCCGCGCGGCCCTGTGCTATGATAGAACTTCCGCCCGAAATAGCCGGGAACACAATGATTCTAATATACTTACGCTAGGAGGTCGGATGCTCACCGAAACTCAGGCGGAAGAGGTGTTGCGGACCTGGCTGAGCACTCCGTTCGGCGGCGGGCGCCACCAGGGGCGCATCGACAAGATTCTGAAAATCGAGCAGATGTACTTGAAAAAGGCACCCTTGTGACCCACAGCGAACTCGACAGCCTGGTGGCCCAGATCGGCGAAGAAATTCTCGCCCGCGTCAACCGGCAGCCGGTCCCCGCGCCCAGGAAGGGGGAGGGCCTGAACCTGCCCGACGAGGTCTGCCCCGGCTGTGTGCAGCGCTGCGCCCAGACCTGTTGCCGGAACACGAAGGAAATCATCGCTGCCGGCGCCGATCGAGTCTCGGCTTCCGAGCGTCTCACGAAGATCGACCCCTCCATCGCCTCGATGATCGATCATACGATTCTCAAACCCGACGCTACCCGCGCGGACGTGGCTAAAGTCTGCCGCGAAGCCCGCCAGTACCAGTTCGCCAGCGTTTGCGTGAATCCGTATTGGGTACCGCTGGTGCGCGCCGAACTGGCCGGCTCGCCGGTCAAGGTCTGCACCGTCATCGGTTTTCCCCTGGGAGCCACCAGCACGGAAGCCAAGGTGGCGGAAACCGCCGCAGCTTTGCGCGCCGGCGCGCAGGAGATCGACATGGTGATCAACGTGGGCGCGTTGCGCTCCGGCGATCACGAAGCCGTCAAGGTCGACATTCAGGAAGTGGTGAAGGTGGCGCACGCGGCAGGCGCGATCGTCAAAGTGATTCTCGAAACCGCTCTGCTCGATGACAACCAGAAGGCCGTCGCCTGCACGCTGTCGAAACTCGCCGGCGCGGATTTCGTCAAGACGTCCACTGGATTCTCCTCCGCCGGCGCCACCGCGCACGATATCGCCCTGATGCGCGAAGTAGTCGGACCGGATATGGGCGTCAAGGCGTCCGGAGGGATTCGCACCCTCTCCGACCTGCGGGCTATGACCGCCGCCGGCGCCACTCGCATCGGGGCCAGCGCCAGTGTCAAGATCGTAGAGGCGACCGCCGCCTGACCAGGTCTCAAAGCAGTTGGAAATAGGGCCATGCAAGCCACCCGCAAAGCCACTGTCCGGTTCCGTGAACGGTCGGAGTTGCTCGACTTCCTGCTGGAAGTTTCGGCCGCCACCACTTCCACGCTCGACCTCGACCAACTGCTGCAAAACGTTGCCGAGATCATCCAGAAGGTCCTTCCCTACGACCTGTTCGCGATCCTTCTCTATAACGAGAGGCGGCAGGACCTGCGCATCCGCTATGCCGTCGGACACCGCGACGATGTAGTCCGCAACGTCTCCATCGCGCTGGGAGAAGGCATCACCGGAACCGCCGCGGCGCGCCGCGAGGCCGTCCTGGCAGGCGATGTCCGCACGGACCCGCGCTACCTGAACACCCTGGACGCCGTACGCACCGAGCTCGCCGTGCCCATGACCGCCCGCGGCAAGCTGGTGGGCGTCATCGACCTGCAATCCACCCGCGTCAACGCCTACACGGAATACGACCGCGCCCTGCTCCGCCTGATCGCCGCGCGGGTGGCGATTGCGATCGATAATGCCCGGCTCTACCGGCGCGTGGAAAGACAGAACCGCACGCTCAAAACGCTGGCCAACATCTCGCGCGAATTCTCCTCGATCCTCGACCTCAACGAACTGCTAGGCAAAATCGCCAGCACCGTGCGCGAGCTGATCGACTACGACGCCTTCAGCATCCTGTCCGCCGACAATGAAGCGCGCGCGCTGCGGCACCTGTTCAGCCTGCGCTACGACCAGCGGGTGAACATCGACAACGTGCCCCTGGGCAAGGGCATCACCGGAGCCGCCGCAGGATCGCGCGAGGTCGTGCGAGTCCACGATACGGCCAAAGACCCGCGCTACATCGCCTCGCACCCGGACATTCGGTCGGAAGTCGCCGTGCCGCTGATTCTGCAGGACCGCGTGGTCGGCGTGGTGGATCTCGAAAGCAGCCGCATCGGCCATTTCACGGACGATCACGTGCGGATCCTGGCGTTGCTCGCTCCGCAGATCGCCAGCAGCGTCGAGAACGCGCGCCTCTACCAGGAACTCGCCACGCGCGAGCGCCGCATGGAAGAAGATCTGAAAGCCGCGCGCGACCTGCAGCGCGTGCTGCTCCCGGATGGCTGCCCCGAGATCGAGGGGCTCGACACCGCCGTCCGCCTGCGTCCCGCGCGCGAGATCTCGGGCGACATTTACGATATTTTCGAGCTCCCCGACGGGCAGTTCGTCATTGCGTTTGGCGATGTCAGCGGAAAGGGGACCGCAGCAGCGCTGTACGGCGGCCTGGTGAGCGGCCTGCTCCGCACACTCGCGCCCCGCCGCCGCCGGCCCGCGAAGCTGATGGTCGCGCTGAACGAGGCACTGGGCGAGCGCAAAGTCGAAGCGCGCTACGTCACTCTGTGCGTGCTCTTATGGAACCCCGCCGCCAGGGAATTCGTGATGGCCAACGCCGGCGCGCTGCCGCCCATGATCTGCCGCGGCCACGAGATTCTCAAGGTTCGGGTGGAAGGCGTGCCGCTCGGCCTGCTGGAGGCGCGCGAGTTCGAAGAGGTCACTTTTCAGGCTTATCCCGGCGACACGCTGGTGCTGTACTCCGACGGCATCACCGACCATATGAGCGCCACGGGCAACGAGTTCGGCCGCGGCCGCCTGACGCAGCTCGTGCGCGCGCACTGCGAAAAGCCCGCCAGCGAGATCGTCAATGCGATCTTCAAGGAACTCGACCGCTTTTCCACCACCGCGTTCGACGACCAGACCCTGTTCGTCCTCAAAGTGAAATAACCTCTTGTTATACTGGAACTTCCCGTGTTTCATTCCATTGAAAAGCAAGTTTCCGCGGCATTTCGCGCGCATATCCTGATTCGTTACGGCGTGGAGCTCGACGTTCCGGTCGAGCAGCCGCGCCAGAGCGATTTCGGGGATATGGCCGTTCCCGCCGCATTCCAACTGGCTAAACAGTTGAAGCGGGCGCCTCGCCAGATCGCCGCCGAACTGGCCGAAGAGATCGGCCCGATACCCGGCGTTTCCTCGCTCGAAGTAGCCGGCAGCGGCTACATCAACCTCCGTCTCGACCGCGCCGCCTTCGGCGAATCGCTGCTGAAGGGCGAAGCTCCTCCCGCCGTCCCTTCCGGCGAAAAGATCATCGTCGAGCATACGAATATCAACCCCAACAAAGCCGCCCACATCGGCCACCTGCGCAACGCGGCGCTGGGGGACACGTTCGTCCGCATGCTGCGCGCCAGCGGCCACAAAGTCGAAGTGCAGAACTACATCGACAACACCGGAGTTCAGGTGGCCGACGTCGTGGCCGGATTCCACTACCTCGACCACAAGGGACCAGCCGAGGTGAAGGCGCTGCTGGCCGACCACGCCGTGCGCTTCGATTACTACTGCTGGGACCTCTACGCCCGCATCTCGAGCTACTACAAGGAACAGCCCGACTCGCTCAAGTGGAGAACCGAGACGCTGCATTCGATTGAAGCGGGCGAAGGCGAGCTTTTCGAACTGGCCCACCTGGTGGCCGACGCGATCGTCGAGGCGCACCTGCAGACCATGCTGCGCATGGACGTGGAGTACGATGTCCTGCCCCGGGAGAGCGAAATCCTGCACCTTCAGTTTTGGGCCGCCGCGTTCGATCTCCTCAAGCAGCGCAAAGCCATCTACTTCGAAACCGAGGGCAAGCACGCCGGCTGCTGGGTGATGCCCGGCCTGTCGGAGGATGGCAAGGTCATCGTACGCTCCGACGGTACCGTGGTGTACACCGGAAAAGACATCGCCTACCAGCTCTGGAAATTCGGCCTGCTGGGAAAGGATTTCTATTACCGCCCCTGGATGCGCTACCAGGACGGACGAACTCTGTGGGTCACCTCGGCCGAGCCATCGCAATCCGGCAAGCGGTTCGGACACGGCTCGCAGGTCTACAACGTCATCGACACCCGGCAATCCTACTTGCAGGACGTGGTGGTTGCCGGGCTGCGGGGCCTCGGCTATCACCAACAGGCCGACCATTCCACCCACTTTTCCTACGAGATGGTGGCGCTATCGCCGCGCTGCTGCGCCGAGCTCGGCATTCCCCTTTCCGAGGAGGATCGCAAGCGCCCGTACGTCGAGGTGTCCGGCCGCAAAGGTCTCGGCGTGAAGGCCGATGACCTGATGGATAAGCTGATTGAGAAGGCGCTCGAAGAGGTCGCCTCGCGGCATCCGGAGAACACCCCGGAGCAGAACCGCACGGTGGCGACGCAGATTGCCATTGCGGCGCTGCGCTATTTCCTACTCAAGTTCACGCGCACAACCGTGATCGCGTTCGACTTGCAGGAGGCGCTCAGCTTCGAGGGGGAAACCGGCCCCTACCTGCAGTATGCGGCGGTGCGGGCGTGCAAAATCCTCGCGAAGCTCCGGGAAATAGGTGAGAAGATTCCCGATTTCGAAGCCGAGCTGGACGCTCAAGCCATGGGGCGCCAGCTTCAATCCGAAGACTTCTGGCAGGTGCTACTGGCCGCCTCCAAAGCCGATTCGGCCCTCGAAAACGCCGTCAACGCGGGAGAGCCGGCGCATGTTGCCAGGTACGCGTTCCAACTGGCGCAGGCTTTCAGCAATTTCTATCAGAAATATCCCATCATCCACGAGGAGAACCGCGAAAAGAAGGTATTCCTGTTGTGGATGACCGATTTCTTCCGCCGCCAGTTGGAGCGGACTGCTGGAATTCTGGGGATCCGGATACCCGAATACATGTAGACGTCAGTGAGCCGGAACCGGCGGCTTGGGCGCGGGTTTCTCCGCACCCGCCGGCGGCGTAAGCCACTGCACGATCACCGAGATTCGCCGGTTCGAGGCGGCTTCCGGATCTTCCGGCCGGCGCAATTGGCGGTCGGCGAAGCCGCGAACCTGAGCCACCTGCGGCGGGCGCAGCCCGTGCGCCTGCATCAGCCGCCGCGCCGAATTGGCGCGATCGGCGGAAAGTTCCCAGTTGGTATAGGTTCCGTCCCCGGCATACGGCTTCGAATCGGTGTGACCCTCCAGGAGAACATTGTTGGGCAGTTTGCCCAGTTCTTCAGCCAGCCTGGTCAGCAGATCCGCCCCCACCTCCGTAGGAATCGGCTTGCCCGATTCAAAGAACATCCCCGCATCCGTCTCGAGCAGCTCGATGCGCAGGCCATCGGTGGTAATCGTCATCTCCACGTGGTCCTTCAGGCTGCGGAAGTTGGGAGTCTGCATGAGTGCCTGCTGGATCTTCTCTTTCAGCTTGTCCATATCCTCCCTGGGCACCTCGATGGCGTGCCCAGCTCCTGCCGTGGTCGTTCCCGCCAGCTTCCCCCGGCCGGTCGGATCGTTAAAATATCCGGCCACCGCCTTCTTGACTTCCTGATCCGAGCCCATCAGCCAGAGCACGATGAACAGCGCCATCATGGCAGTGACGAAATCGGCGTAGGCTACCTTCCAGGCCCCGCCGTGATGGGCGCCGTGTCCGCCCTGTTTCTTCCGGACGATGACCACCTTTGGAGGCGCGGGTGGCGCCGGAACCGGGATCTCCCCATCCGCCATATCAGGCCGCCTTGGAGGCTACGTTGCCGCCGCCGCGACAGGCTGCCTCCATCTCCTGGAACGTCGGCCGCACCCCCGTCGGAATCGACCGCCGCGCCAATTCGATCGCCATCATCGGGCTCAGACCCTTCACGTATCCGAGGGCCCCCATCCGCAGAAACCCCAGGAAGTTCGCTTCGGCATCGCTTTGCTTGCCCATGGCCGAGCCTAGCGGCCCGAACACCCCGTAGCACATCAGAATGCCCAGGAAGGTGCCGACCAGTGCCGCCGCCACTTTTTCGCCGATCTGCTCCTTGGGCCCGCCCAACGCCCCCATCGTGATCACCACACCCAAAACAGCCGCGACGATGCCGAGACCGGGCAGCGAATCCGCCATGGTCGAAAGCGCATTCACCGGTTCCTGCGACTCGCGATGGTGCACATCCAGATCAACTTCCATCATCTGGTCGATATCCAGAGGATCCACCCCGCCGGCCACCGCCGTCCGCAACGTGTCGCAGAGGAAATACAGAGCATGGTGCGACTTCAGAAATTTCGGGTACTTGGTGAAAACCGCGCTCTTTTCCGGATGGTCTACGTCTTCCTCCAGTTTGGCCGTCCCCGATTTTCGAGCATGGTTAAACAATTCATAAAGCATCTTCAAGTGCTCGAGATAATAAGCCTTGGTGTAGGGGCTGCCGCTGAGAATTCCGGCCATTCCCTTCCCCAGCCGGATCAGGGTCGGCACCGGGTTGGCGATGATCACGGTCCCGATGGCCGCCCCCAGAATGATGATCAGTTCCGCTGGCTGAAGGAGAACCGCCACCTTCCCGTGCTCCATCAGATATCCGCCGGCTATAGCGCCGAGAACAATGAGAATTCCGAGAATTGCGGTCATATGGTATGTGCGCGAATAACACTATGCATATCGGCTGTCCGGGGAGATCCTTGCCTGGGAATCTCCCTGGCTTTTCCGTGGATTTGCTCTTGCCAGAACCGCAGCTTGCTGGAACAATAGGGCTTTGGCCGAATCCTATGCGTATACGCGTACTGGGTATCGTTCTCGCCGGTGGCAAAGGCACCCGGCTTTATCCGCTCACCAAGGAACGGGCCAAACCGGCCGTGCCGTTCGGGGGCAAGTACCGCATTATCGACTTCGTCCTCAGTAACTTCATTAATTCCGGGATCTACTCAATTTATGTGCTGACCCAGTTCCGCAGCCAGTCGCTGCTCCAGCACCTGGCGGAGGGATGGCAGTTCGGCAGCATGTTGAAATCCCAGTTCATTATTCCTGTTCCGGCCCAGATGCGGTCCCCCGGCGAAACCTGGTACCAGGGCACGGCCGATGCAATTTACCAGAACATCAACCTGGTGGAGCAGTCGGACCCACACGTTGTTGCGATTTTCGGCGGTGACCATATTTACCGCATGAACATCGCCAGCATGATCGAGTACCACGCGGCCAAGGGCGCCGAAGTCACGGTCGCCGCCATCCCCGTCCCGAAGAAGCATGCGTACGAGTTCGGCGTCATCGAAGCCGCCGAGGACGGCCATATTCTGGCCTTCCACGAGAAGCGGGCCGACGCCCCCACGATGCCGGGAGACGGCGACCGCGTCTACGCCTCGATGGGGAACTACATCTTCTCTACCCGCACCCTGCTGCGCCTGCTTCACCAGGATGCGGCCGAGACCGAAAGTGACCACGATTTCGGTCACAACATTCTGCCCAAGCTGGCCGGCAAAGCGGAAATCTACGCATACGATTACCAGAACAACCGCATTCCTGGAGAGCCGCCCGACGAAATTCCCTACTGGCGCGACGTCGGGACCATCGACGCCTACTATGAAGCCAATATGGATCTCCGGTCCGTCAGCCCGGCCCTGAACCTTTACAACCGCGAGTGGCCGGTCCGCACCACCAGTTACCCCGACCCTCCGGCGAAGTTCACCTTCGACGAAGAGAACCGGCGCGGCCAGGCCATCGACTCCATCGTCTCCGGCGGCTGCATTCTCTCGGGTGGGACCGTGCGGAATTCGGTACTCGGCCGCGGTGTCAAACTCCACTCGGGGGCCATCGTGGAAGACTGCGTGATTCTCGACAACTGCGACATAGGCCGCCGCTCCCGGATCCGGCGCGCCGTGCTCGACAAGAACGTGCGTGTGCCGGAGGACGCCACAATCGGCTACGACGTGGAACGCGACCGCGTCAATCATCACGTCACCGAAAGCGGAATTGTCGTGGTGGGCGGCAACCGCACCCCGGTCGAGATCACGGGACTGGTCGTGTGAGCCGCCGGCCCGCATGGAACAACAGCTCCTGGCGTGGATCACGCAGCATGCGTCCCCGTATGGATACCTGGCCCTGTTCGCCGCCATGGTCCTCGGCATCGTGGGCCTTCCCGTGCCGGACGAGACCCTGCTGACGTTTGCCGGGTATCTCATCTACAAACACGCCATGCATTTCGCCCTCGCGATTCCTGCCGCTCTCGGGGGCAGCATGTGCGGGATCAGTTTCAGCTACTGGCTCGGACGCAAATTCGGCATGCGCCTGGTACACCGGTTCGGGCGCTACATCCATCTCCGCGAGGAACACGTGCAAAAGGCTCACCGCTGGTTCGAGCGTATCGGCCACTGGGCCCTCACCGTGGGCTACTTTATTCCCGGGGTCCGGCACGTCACCGCTTTTGCCGCCGGAACCAGCGACCTGCCGCGCGCGCAGTTCGCGCTGTTCGCCTACAGCGGCTCGGTACTATGGGTGGGGGCCTTTCTGTGCCTGGGGTATTTCCTCGGAGAACAGTGGCAGTCGGTACTGAGTTATATCGACCGCTACCTGCGCTGGATCACCGTTGCCGGCGTTATTCTGGCCGCAGCCTACCTGCTGTGGCGCTATTGGTGGCGGAAGCGAAAGCAAGCGCCGTAAGCACCACCACGGCGGCGCCGATCCCGTTGTACCAGAGCCACGAGATGTCGGTGAAATAGGCCGTGGCGAGCACCGCCGTTTCGCCCACCAGCATCCCCACGAATGTCGCTGTTCCGCCCACCCTCCGGAAACCCAGGGCCAGCGCAAAGCATCCGAGCAGCGTGCCGTAGAACAGCGATCCCACGAAATTCACCGCCACGATCAGCGAGCCGAGCCGGCCGGCGAAGCCCGCGAACAGCACCGCATAGATCCCCCAGAACAAAGTGGACCATCGCGAGGCCATCAGATAATGATGATCGCTGGCATCGCGGCGCACAAAGCGCTTGTAAATGTCCACGACCGTCACGGTGGCCAGCGAGTTGATTTCACCCGAACTGGCCGACATGGTGGCGGCGAATATCACCGCGATCACCAGTCCCACGATTCCGGACGGCAGGTAGCGGGTGACGAACGAAAGAAAGATGTAGTTGGTATCGTTGAAATCCTTCTCTCCGCCCATGCGCGTCACGAGTTTCGAGGCAAGCTTCCGCGCGCCATCCAGGTCCTGCTGCGCCGCCCGGTAATCGGCGATATCGCGGGCTTCGGCCGCGCGGTCGCCCGCGCGGTGCGCGGCAGTCAGCGCGAGCGCCGAGTCGCGTCGGCGGGCGAAGGCCCGGTTATATTGCGCTTCGATCGCGGCATACTGCCCGGCGCCCCGGATGCGAGCCAGTTCCTGCCGCTGAAACAGCACCGGCGGCTGCACGAACAGGTAGAACACGAAGACCATGGCCCCGATGAACAGAATAAAAAACTGCATGGGGATCTTCGCCACCGCGTTAAACAACAGGCTCAGCCGGCTCGCGGCAATCGATTTTCCCGTCAGGTAGCGCTGCACCTGCGACTGGTCGCAGCCGAAGTACGAGAGAAATAGAAAGGTTCCGCCCAGCAACCCGCTCCAGATGTTGAACCGGTCCGCCCAGTTGAACTGCGTCGTGACTGCGTTCAGCCGCCCCGCCGCTCCCGCCAGATAAACCGCGTCCGGAATCGACACCGAGCCGGGCAGCAGCGTGAACACGGTAATCAGCGAGACCACCAGCCCGAGAAAGATCACGCACATCTGCTGCACGTCGGACCAGGTCACCGCCTTGATCCCGCCCAGCACGGTGTAAGTCACCACCACCGCGCCCATCAGGGAGGTCGTCACCCGCTCCGGCCACCCCAGAATCACCGAGAGCACGATGGCCGGAGCATAGATCGTAATGCCGGCCGAAAGCCCGCGCTGGCACAGAAAGACGATGCTTGCCAGCACCCGCGTCTTGCCGTCGAAGCGGTTCTCCAGGTACTCATAAGCCGTGTACACCTTGGCGCGATGGAAAACCGGCACAACCGTGGCGCAGATCACCACCATCGCGATCGGCAGCCCGAAATAAAACTGCACAAACCGCATCCCATCGACGTAAGCCTGTCCGGTGGTGGAGATGAAGGTAACCGCGCTCGCCTGCGTGGCCATGATCGAGAGCCCCATGGCATACCAGGGCATGGTCTTCCCGGCCAGAAGGTAACGGTCCACCGTATTGCTGCCGCGGGCGCGATACAGCCCGTAAGCCACGATGGAAACCAGGGTGGTGATCAGGACAGCCCAGTCGAGCGGTCTCATCGATAGGCTCTGGTGAACAGGTACGATACCAGGATGACGAGGACCAGGAAAATCAGGGTCGCCGCATACACCCGCCGCCAGGTTCCCAGAAACGGCGGTGGATCATCGGGGACCTCACGAATCTCCGGCATTTCCGGAGTGTATCACGGGAGATCCGAACTTCGATTCACCACCGAGACGCCGAGACGCGGAGAAGAATGCGATATTCCGATTTCATTAGCTCCCGGCGCCTCGGCGTCTCGGCGGTGAAAACATCCTCCCTAAGCCAGCAACTCCCCCGTCATTACCGTGACCGCCTGACCGCCCAGGATGACACGATCGCCCTCGAGCCGCACTTTCACGACTCCGCCGCGCGCCGAAGCCTGGTACGCCGTGAACTCGGTCTTCCCCAGCGCCGGCGCCCAATACGGACCGAGGGCCGTGTGTGCCGACCCCGTCACCGGGTCTTCGTCGATGCCCGACCCCGGGGCGAAGAACCGCGAGACGAAGTCGAATTCGCCGGTGGCGGAACGCGAGGTCACGATGATTCCGCGCGCCGGAATCTTTCGAAGGGTCGAATGGTCGGGCGAAAGCCCACGCAGCTCCGCTTCCGACTCCACTTCCACCAGGTAGTCCCAGGCGTTCTTAGCGACGTGCCGCGCGCGGTCCACACCCAGCGCCTTCAACATGCCCTCGGGCGGCTCGGCTTCGACCGCCGCCTTAGTCGGAAAGTCCAATTCGATCCAATCTCCGCGGCGTTCGGCCAGCAGCAGCCCGCTGCGCGTATGGAACCGTGCCTGGCGTCCCTGCGGCAGGTGCCCGTCCTCCCACAAGACATGGGCGCTGGCCACCGTGGCGTGCCCGCACAGGTCCACTTCCACCGCGGGGGTCAGCCAGCGGAGGTGATAGCCGCCGTTCTGCGGGGTGAGGAATGCGGTCTCGGAAAGGTTCATCTCCCGAGCCACGTCGCGCAGCCACCGGTCCGGCCGGGGCTCCGGGAGCACGCACACGGCTGCCGGGTTGCCGGCGAACGGCCGGCTGGTAAACGCGTCCACTTGCACGATTCGAATGCCCATGATCCGTCAGATTAGCGCAGTTCCGGCGCGCATTGGCGCGGAATGACCCCGAATTAGCCAGGCTTCGCTTGCAACCTGAGGCGCAATAGTGGAGTCTATAGGAAGCGGAATGCTGTTCCGATTCACCAGGCTTTGGGTTGCGCTCGGCATTGTCATCGCCCTTTGGACGGTCAGTTCCATGCGGGACGCCGGAGGCTCGCGCGCCTGGGTGCGCCCGGTCGGCACGCCTCCCGGACCGGTCCGGATCCTGCAGTTTTACGCCAGCGTCGGCGCCCTCGCACCCGGAGAGAGGGCACAACTCTGCTACGGGGTGGAAAACGCCCGTTCGGTGAGAATCTCTCCCGACCTGCAGGGGGTTTACCCCTCCCTCAGGCATTGTCTGGAGATCGTGCCGGAACACACCACGCATTACACCATCCTGGCGGAAGGCTTCGATGGCGCCGTGGCTACCAGGTCCTTCACCCTCCCCGTGAAGGCCATGCCGGCAGGCAAGCGTATGCAGATGAATTACGCGGAAATGTAGCGGGAAGATCCGGGTCGCCGCTTCTACTCTTTCAACGCGCCGGTCTTTCCGGCCTCCTGCAGACGGTCATATACTCCACGGGCGGCGCGTTGCGCGGCGATCTTCTTGGTGCGGCCGTCAGCCTGGCCCGTCCAATCCTTCCCCACCCGCACTTCCACGGTGAAGGTTTTGGAGTGTTCCGGGCCGCGCTCGCGCACGATCGTATATCGCGGCTGCGGCAGGCCGCGCGATTGTGCCAGTTCCTGAAGCGCGCTCTTGAAATTGCGGATCGCGGGCTGGATATCGGTACCGGCATCCTCGTCCCAGGCGAGCGGCGCATCCAGCACGTGCGTGGTCACGAACTCGCGCACGGTTTCGACGTCGCTGTCCAGATATATGGCCGCAATCAACGCTTCGAGCGCGTCCACCAGCAAAGTCTTCTTGGCCCGGCCGCCGCTCATTTCCTCGCTGCGGCCGAGGTCGAGGTAACTGCCCAGGTCGAGCCGGCGCGCGACTCCGTGCAGGTGCGCGGCGCTCACCAGGTGCGCTTTCTGGCGCGAAAGCTCGCCTTCCCGGTACTCCGGAAACCGGCGCACCAGGGCTTCGGCGACCAGAAATCCCAGGACCGAATCCCCCAGGAATTCCAACTGTTCGTTATCGGCGAGTGGCGGCCCCTGGCCGGTGCGGGTTTCGTTGGCGAGCGAACTGTGGGTCAGCGCGCGGCGCAGCAGTTCGGAATCGGAAAAGGTATGCCCGATTCTCTGTTCCAGCGTTGCCAGCTCCGCGCGCATGAGTGGCCGGCTACTTCTTCTTCGACTGCGCGACCTTCTTGATGTTCTCGGTGAACGCTTTGACCTGCGGATTGAGCTGCGGCATGGCCAGAATCTTGTCGCACAGCGCGATAGCTTCGTCGATCTTTCCCTGCGACTGCAAGGTGGACGCCAGCCGCACGCCGTAGGTCGGCTCCTGCGGGTCCGTATCCATGGCCGTGCGGAATTCCGTGGCAGCCACGTCTAACTTCTTGCGATCGAGCGCCACTAGCCCCAGCCCGTTATGCGCCTGCGCGATGAGCATCTTCTTGCCGTCTTCCCACTGCGCGTCGGTGAGCTGCGGATTCGGCTTCTGCGCAGTGTTCAGGTTGTCGATGGTGCCGGTCAGGAGCTTCTCGGCGCGGCCCAGCTTCTCTTCCTTGTCGAGATCGTTTTCCCGCGTCCGCTGCGCCAGGATCTCGCCGATCATCAGGGTCGTCTGGAAGTTCTTCGGATTGAGCTTCAGCACCTGCTCGCCGAAAATCAGCGCCTTGTCCGGGTCTCCCTTCTGCCTGTAGGATTGAGCCTCGACCATCAGGGCGATCTCCTTGTAATACGTGTCCGCATACTTGTCGATCAGGTCCTCGGCCGCCTTAATGGCTGCATCCGGGTTGTTCTGCGCCTGCATCAGAGCGATGACCGCCTGGGATTCCCCCGGCGACTTGGTATTCGGCACGAGTTGCTGCTTGCCCCCGCCACTCTGCGCGAACAGGCAGGTCATTCCGGTCGCCGCTGCCAGGATACCGGTGAGAATTCTTCGTTTCATTCCAGACTCCTTAGAAATTCCTACTATTTCGAAACTTGCTGTATGCCCAACTGCGCCGCCTGGCGCGCCTCTTCTGAGGCGCCGGCCAGCGACAGAACGCTTTGAAAATATTTCGCCGCTTGCCCCGGGTCTCCCGAAGCCAGCGAAAGCCGGCCAAGGAATACCAGGGTCCAGCCCTTCACGAACGGTTCCGGGTTCAGGTCCAGGGTCTTCTGAAATAACCGTTGTCCGGCGTCGGGGTCATCGTCGCGGACCGCAATCCGCGCCAGGCCGTAATACGCCGCGGCATGGATCGCCTTGTCGTCGGTCTGTTCGAGCACCGCCAGGTACTGCGCCTTCGCCTTATCGTAATCCTTCGCCTTGTACAATTCCTCGGCGGCTGCGAGCGTCTTGGCCGCGCCGGTGGCGGGCGGCGGGGCGGGAGCCGGGGTGCTAACCACGCGTCCCTGGGCGGCCTGGGTATCGAAGACCACCTGCGAGAGCCGCGCGTCCTCCTTCACCAGATCGATTGAAGAGACCATCTCCTGGTAGTAAAGCACCATTGCCTGGTCCTGCGCTTCAAAAGCCCGGAGCGCCTCGGAAAAGTAGGGCGTCAGGATGTATCCCTGCCGCAGATCCGCTTCCACCAGCTCCGGTTTGCGATCCAGCCGCGCTTCCACCGCTTTGATCAGGCACTCGGTGGTCAAGGCCTCGAAGTCGTCCTTAAAGGAATCGGGAAGCGCGACCGCCCGCTGCGCGTGATCGCCGAGCCCCCTTTTCCGCTCCAGAATTTCGCGGTACCGAAGCGAAAGCGGGTCGAGCAGGTAGTGCAGATAGGCGTGCCGCACATCGAACGTCCGCAACTCGGCCGAGGGCGTCACCACGATGGTGTAGTCGTCGCCATAACTGCGGGTCTGCACCTGGTTCGGCGCCGCCAGCAACTCCAGAAGGACCTGGAAGTGCCGTCCCGAAAAGCCCGACATCTGCTGCCGCAGATAGACGTTCACCTGTAGCACCGCGTCCGATATCGGGGTGTGGTAGCGCTCCACGTACTGATCGATGGCGCGCTGCGACCCGGCCCAGAGGGTCGGGATGTCCGCCTGTTTGTAGAAGGATGCGAGCAGCGGCGAAAGCGCGCCCATCCCGCTCACGTCCGGCGGAAGATCCGCGTCGCGCTGCTTGAACCCGAAGTCGGGAGGGCCGCTGGACGAGAGCGCGAACGAAATATACTGCCCCAGTTCGGCCGTGTCGGTGCGCTTGCGATGCGCGGCGAAGAACTGCTTGAGGGCCGGAAGAACCGGGATGTTCCGTTTGGCCAGTTCTTCGCGAATGGCCTTCCTCAGAGGGTGGCTGTTCGGCGAGTCGATCTCCGCGTCGTAACCCGCCGCGTTGATCGCCGCCATTACCGTGAACAGGGTGGGACTGGCATCTAGCTGCCCCAATTGCGCCGGGGCGGCGCGCGCCGCCAAAGCGATAGCCAGGATGGGAAGAACAAACCGAAACAAGCAGATCCGCCTACGAATATTCCAGTTTACCGTAGTCGGCGCGGCAACGCGCAACGCGGCGCATGTCCCGTGCTCCGGCCGGCCTCTCACTCGCCCGCCCGCTTTCGATCCTTTATCCGCCGGATCTCCTCCAGCCGCTCGGCGATCCGTTTTTCCAGGCCGCGCCCGGTCGGAACGTAGTAGCGGTGCCCGGCCACCGAGGGCGGCAGGCACTCCATCCCGGGCACCGCGTCTTCGAGGTTATGCGCGTGCTCGTAGCCTGCCCCGTAGCCCCACTCTTTCATGAGCCGGGTCGGCGCATTTCGCAGGCTCAGCGGGACCGGTTCCGCAATGGTCTTTTCCACGTCCTGGCGGACGGCGCCCATGGCCCGATAGGCGGCATCGGATTTCGGCGCCACGCAGAGGTAAATCGCCACCTGCGCCAACGCCAGGTCGCCCTCGGGAATCCCCAGGAAATGCACCGCCTGCATCGCCGCCACGGCCTGCTCGAGCGCGCGCGGATCCGCCAGGCTGACGTCCTCGATGGACATCCGGATCAGCCGCCGCGCGATGTACAGCCGGTCCTCACCCGCTTCGAGCATGCGGGTAAGCCAGTAGAGCGCCGCATCCACGTCGCTCGATCTCACCGATTTGTGGAGCGCCGAAATCAGGTTGAAGTGCTCTTCGCCGCCTTTGTCGTAGAGCAGCACTTTGCGCTGCATGGCGTCCTGCACGGCCGCTTCGGTGAGCCGGCCCGCCGAGGCCGCGGCCGCCGATTCCAGCGTGTTGTAGGCCTGGCGCGCATCGCCGTTGGCGTAAATCGCAATCTGCTCGAGCAGGTCGGGCGGCGCTTCGAGGCCCATCACCGGAAGCGCCCGCTCGAGCAGCGTCACGATTTCCGGGACCGTCAGCCCGCGCAGCGCATACACCCGTGAACGCGAAAGCAGCGCCGAAATCACCTCGAAAGACGGGTTCTCGGTGGTGGCGCCGATCAGGATGATATCGCCGCGCTCCACGTAGGGCAGAAAAGCATCCTGCTGGGCCTTGTTAAAGCGGTGGATCTCGTCGATGAACAGGATCGTCCTCTGGCCCATCCTGCGCAGCCGCTCGGCATCCGCCATCACCGCTTTGATTTCTTTGATCCCGCTCAGCACCGCGCTGAACGGGATGAATTCGCACCGGGTGACGCGCGCGATGAGCTTGGCGAGGGTCGTCTTGCCGACGCCCGGCGGCCCCCAGAGAATGATGGACGTCAGTTCGTCGCGCTCGATCTGGCGGCGCAGCGGCTTTCCCGGCCCGAGTATGTGCTCCTGTCCGATGTAGTCTTCGAGCCGCTCGGGACGCATACGCTCCGCCAGGGGGCGCTTGCCGCCCCCGCGATCCGGCTCGCGCGGAGGTGTATCGTCAAACAGGCTCACGCCGGCAGCGTCCTCTGGCGCCGCGCTTCATACAACAGGATCCCCGCCGCCACCGCCGCGTTCAGCGATTCCACCGTCACCGTGGGAATCGAGACGTCGAACGCAGCCGACCGCAATTCCTCACCGACACCGTGCGCTTCGTTGCCGATGACCAGCCCGCAGGAGCCCCGCAGGTCGACTTCTTCCAGCGTCCGGACCACCGCGCCGGGGCGCGCCGGCACGCCGGCGTACAGCTCGATGCGCTTCTGCTGCAACGCGGCGCGCGCCAGCGCCGGGTCCACCCCGTGCAGGTAGGGCAGCCGGAACAGGGAACCCGCTGACGCCCGCAAGGTCTTGGGATTGTACGGGCTGACCGAGCCCTTCAGGAACAGCGCGCCCGTGCCGCCGAATGCCTCCGCCGTCCGTACGATCGTGCCCGCGTTCCCCGGGTCCTGCATGCCGTCGAGTACCACCACCAGGGCCTTGCCGCGGAACAACTGCTCCAGGTTCCAGGCGGGCGGCTTCACCAGCGCCATCACGCCCTGGGCGGCTTCCGTTCCCGAAAGGCTTTGAAACAGAGGATCCGGCAGCACCAACACCTTAGTTCCCGGCAGGCGGCGAACGTGCCGTTCCGCCGCCGCAAGTACCGATTCGGCGGCCAGCACGGTCTTCACTTCGCAATCGCTGCGCAGCGCTTCTTCGAGCAGGTGGAAGGTCTCGGCCACCCACAGCCCCTGCTCAGTGAGCGCGCCCCGGGCGATCGCGCGCCGCACATCCTTGAGCAGCGGATTCGCGGCACTCGTAATCGTCTCTGCCTTCGGCATCTGATTACAATAAAGTTATCTGAACGATCAGAATACCGCAGATGAAACGAATCGTATGGAACGCGGTGGCAATCGGGGCGACGGTATTGATCGTCTGGATCGCTTCGCTGTCGGTGCGGATCGAACAGCAATCGCTGGTGGAAGAGGCCAGGCCGGCGGACCTCATCCTGGTGCTGGGCGCGGCGGAATACCGCGGGCGGCCATCACCCGTGCTGAAAGCCAGGCTGGACCACGCTCTGGAACTCTATAAACGCGGGCTGGCCCCGCGGATTCTGACCACCGGCGGCGCCGGCGGCGACCCGCTGTTCACCGAGGGTGGGGTGGGGCGCGCCTGGCTCATTGCCCACGGCGTTCCTCCCGAAGCGATTACCGCCGAAACCGAGGCCGAAAGCACCGTGGAATCCACCGCCATGGCGGCCGAGATCATGCGCCGGATGGGATTGCATTCAGCCATCGTGGTCAGCGACGGCTATCATATTTACCGCGTGAAGAAGATGCTCGAATCGTCCGAGATCCGGGTCTACGGCTCGCCCCGGAAAGAGCAGCATCCCGACCCGCTGCACGAGCGCTGGAACTACGTCAGACAGGCGATCGGCTACATTCTGTGGCGCGCCGGGCTGGCCGTCTGACCGTTCCGAAAGTAGTTCGCGCGATCCGCCGCATGCTCGAAGAGGTCCGGGCGCTTGTTGGGCTTCCCAGGCGCCAGACAGGCGCCCGGACGTGAGCCGGAATCAGGCCATTCTACGGCGCCGGCCGCGCGTCGCCACCCGGTAGATCAGAAGCAGCAGAACCGCTCCTAAGACCGACATGATGAATCCCGCGCTCTGCCCCGGCCCGTACAGGCCAGCCAGCCTGCCGAGAACGCCCGCCACCAGCGAGCCCGCTACGCCGAGCAGCATGGTGACGAAGATTCCGCCGGGGTCGCGGCCCGGCATGATCAGCTTGGCCAGCGCTCCGACGATCAATCCGATGAATAGCATCCATATCAGGTGCATGATTGCCTCCTCCCCTGAATGGATCACCTCCAGCCGTGCGATCCACCCCTACAGGACACGATTGCAGCCCATCCGCGCGGGCTCATTTTCTGGAGATTCCGAGTTGGTTTTAGGGGGCGGTGTAGACCAGATAAGCGGCATTTTGAAAAAGCGCCGGCCGCGGCAGGCGGTCTGCCGGCCGCAGAACCACGTAAGAGATGCCGAGGTCGCGGTACTTCTCGATATCGGGCGGGCGAAAGTCGCTCGACATGGTGCGCTCCCACCGCCACCACCATAGTTCGCCGAACCCCTGGATATAGTTCACCTGCCCGCCGCCCTTCCAGTCCACGTACACCGCCCGAAGGGCCTCCGAGCGGAAAACCCCCGGTACCAGGCTGCGGCCGGCGCCGGGGAACAGGAAGACGGAGTCTTTGGGAGTGGAAGATCGCGCCCACCCGGCAAGTTGCGATAGTTGGGGAGTTTGGATTCGGGGATAGTTCACGGTTCCGCAGAGCCAGGGGATCGCGAAATACGAGGCTGCGGCCATCACGACGCCGTACTGCCGGGCCAGGGCCGTGGCCACGCCCAGGGTTACTACGACGAGCAGGACGGCTAACCGAGCCGGCTCGGTCACGATCGGGTGGGCCGGAATCAGATACGCCAGGGCGAACCAGCCGGCCGCCTCCACCGGGCGGTTCTTGCTCACAGCCTTCACGGCGGCGGCAGCCGAGAGGAACTGCATGGCCACGATGACGAATAGCAGGCTGCGCATGGGCTGGAACTGCGGCGTGATGTTCCGCCCCAGGTACTCCAGCAGGAACCACGATGCCGGCATGCTCAGGATGCCCAGCGCGGGAAGGACCAGCAACTGCGACCGCAGTTCGAATTTCAACTCGCCCTGGAGGCGGACCAGCGCGCCCAGCACAATCCCGAAACAGATCAGGTAGTGCGCCACGGTGCTGAGAGGCCAGGTGGAGACCCAGATGTACGAGGCCCTCTTGATCTGAAGCATTTCATCGAACGAGCTGATGGGGGCGAAAAAATCGATCCCGGGAGCGCCTTTCAGGTGCGCCATGAGGGCCAAAGCCGCGGCTCCCGCCGCCAAAACCCAAAGCACCCGGTATCGGCGCCTGGCCAGCAGGATGAAGGTCAGGGCCACCCAGACCGGGGCTGCGGTCGGCGGGTGCAGCAGAAAGGCGGCAACCGAAAGCAAGGCCGCTGCCCAATAGCGCCGCCGGGCGGTCAGGCCGATCGCCAGGAACAACAGCGGCAGGGCGAACGCCCGCGGCGTCGGCTCATATTCGATGGAAAGGACCTGGGGACCGTTGATCGACGCGCCCAGCGACACGATGGCCGCAACCAGCAGCGAAGGCCACATCGCGAACCCCAGGGACTCCGCCATGAGATACAGGCCCCAGATGCCCAGCGCGCGCGTGACGATCTGCAACCCCTCGAGCACTTCGCGAAAGCCCAGGCCGGTGAGCCGTTGCAACGTCACGGCGACATTGTCATAGATCGTGAAGGCCTCGAGCGGATTCTGGACGAGCATGTCGCGGCCCAGCACCGAGGGGTCCGCCCGATGCTCGAGAAGCGGCACGTAGATCTGGCTGTCCTGCTGAAGCCAGGTATGCCCGGGAAACTGGAAGAAGGTCAGGAGCGCAAGTGCGGCGATCGCGGTCCCAAGGACGAGCCGGTTCATCGAGTGGGCGTCTTTTCCAGTTGCTCCTTGGTCCACGAGCGGTTGGGGTTCAACTGGAGGGATTTCTGGAAAGCCTGCCGCGCCTCGCCCTCCTTGTTCTCCTTGCGGAGGGCGACACCCAGCCAGAGGTAGGCGTCCGCGTCGCGCGGGTCGAGCGCGATGGCTTTGCGGAAATCGGCCACGGCCTTGTCGGGGCCGCCTCCCAAAGCCGGCGGCAGATAGTAGTTTCCGACGCCGTGCGCTACGTACATCGCCGCCGACTTCGGCGCGAGCTCGACTGCTTTATCCACCGCGTCGCGAGCCTTGGCGCCGTAGCTCAAGCCGCTCATCAGGTCGGTGATGGCCTGCCCGTAGAGCGTGCCCAGCACGCGGTAGTACTCGGCATCGTTGGGCTTCAGGGCGACGGCTCTTTCGGCTTCCGGGATACCCTGTTCGGCGATCCGGCGCGCCTGTTTGCGGTCATGGCGCTCGATAGTGATCTCGGCGAGATAGGAGCACGCCAGGGCGGCGCGGTATTGGGCCGCGGGGTCGCCGGGCGACTTAGCCGCCGCGGCTGCGTATTCGGCAACTTTGGCGGAAAGCGCCGCGCTATCCTGCCGGTCGCGGGCGCTTTCAAGCCCTGTGCCGCCGGCTGCCAGGAAACCTGCTACCACGAATGCGGTTGTTGTCATCATGGAATCGCTCAAAGTGCCGCTACCCGCCGGTGCACCAGCAGAAAGTACAGCGCGAGGAGGACCAATACGAGCCCGTTCACTGCCAGTACCACCGGAGCGGTAAATAGGGGGACGAGCAGCCCCGTCAACAGGTTTCCCATCGGCATGCCGCCTCGAAAGGCGAAGCTGTACGCGCTCATGACGCGCCCTCGCATGTCGTTGGAAACGATGAGCTGAACCAGGGAACTCACCATGGCAAAGACCGCGATCATCGAAGCCCCCGAAAAGAAGAGAAGGACGTAGCTCGCCGCGAGCGAAGTCGAAAGTGAGAATCCCGCAATGCCGGCTCCCAGGCATATCAACATAGTGAGAGCTACCCGGCCTTTGTTTCGCACGTCGCCCATCCAGGCCACGATTAGCGCACCGAACACCGAACCGACGCCCATCACGGAAAGGAAGGTGGTGAAAGTTTCCGGGCCCCTGTGGAAAACGTCCTTGGCAAAGACGATCAGGAACGTGCGGAAAGGCGTGCCCAGCAGCGTCATGCAAAACGCCAGCACCATCAGCGCTTCCATGGCGGCCTGCTTGTGAATGAAGCGGAAGCCCTCTTTCATGCTGCTGAAAATGCCCTCAGTAGTGGGCTTCGGAATGAACCGCATCCGCAGCATTAACAAAGAGGCGATGGGCGCAAGAAAGGAGAGCCCATTGAGGCCGAAGCACCAGGCATCTCCCAGTTTGACCAGCGCCAGGCCGCCCAGAGTCGGGCCGATGACGGTGGCCATGTTGAACTGGATCGAGTTGAGCGCGATGGCGTTCGGCATATCCTCTTTCTCGACCAGGGTGGGGATGAGGGCCTGGTAAGCGGGGCCGCCGAAAGCCTGGGCGAAGCCCGTAACAAACGAAAGGCAAAGGATTTGCCACACCTGGACGAGGTTGAACGCCACCAGCAGGGTGAGGGTGAACGCGGTCGCCATCTGCGTCCACTGGGAGCCGAGCAGAACGCGGCGCCGTTCAAAACGGTCGGCCACGACCCCCCCAAACAGGGAGAACAGGAAGATGGGAATGCCGCCGAGAAACGTATCGAGACCCAGCAGGAAGGCCGAGTTGCTGAGCTTGTAGACCAGCCAGCTTTGCGCCACGATCTGCATCCAGGTGCCGATGCTCGATGTGCACGCCCCGAACCACATCACGCGGAAATCGCGATATTGGAACGCTTTGAAGACCCTGCGAAGCACAGTGGTTTAGCGGCGGCCGGTCCCGCGGAGCCCAACCCAGCGGGCTCTCGAAGATTGAATTGTAGCAGTTTCGGGATTCCGAAGTTAAGAGCCGCTCTGTAGTATACTGGCCGCTTCGTATTGCTTCGAATCCGATAAGGAGAGGCCATGTTGCCAGATTATCTTTCCAAGGCGGTACCCAACCCGAAAGGGAGCCGCGCTCCGTGGTATGCCAATACCGCACCGAGCTACGCGGGTATTTTTTTGTGGGTGGCATTCTACAACCAGATGGCGGGAGGCACGCTGCAGCATGGCGGACTAGGCCTTTGCCTGGTGGCGCTGCTGGTTGCGGGCCTGCTCTGCTACTTCCTTTACTACCGTGTACCGGCGATGCTCGGAATGCAGACCGGGTACCCGCTGTACGTGGTCGGGAGTTCGACGTTCGGGACCGCCGGCGGGTACGTGATGCCGGGCCTCCTGATGGGCCTGCTGCAGATCGGCTGGTTCGCGGTGGCGACGTCGGTAGCTACGGATTTCATCCTCAAGGGCGTAGGTTCGAACGCCGGGCCGGGATCCATGCCCTTCATCGTCACGGGCGTGATCTGGGGCCTCGCATTCTCCTTCGCGGGGGCAAAGGGAATCAAATACGTAGCCAAGATCGCCACCTTCCTGAACTTCGTTCCCCTGCTAATGCTGCTGATCGTGGTCTTCCAGACCGCGGGCGGCGTTGCCAAATACACCCCTCCGGCGGGACAGGAAAACTCGTACCTGGCGTTCACCGGCATGCTGGCGATCGTGATCGGGTTCTTCGCCACCGCGGGCGCGGCAGGCGCGGACTTCGGGATCAACTCACGCAATGAGAAGGACGTGAAGTGGGGCGGACTGGTCGGAATCACTCTGGCCGCGCTGCTCGCCGCCGGGCTGCCGCTGATCTCCATCGCCGGCGCTCACGGATTGGGCTTGAGCCAGGGCTGGAATTATTCCGACGTCATTCAGGGAATCGGCGGCCCCATCGGCTCGGCCATGTTCCTGCTGTTCGCCCTGGCCTCCATCCCGGCAACCTGTTTTTGCGCGTTCATCGCGGGGAACAGCTTCAACACCATGATTCCGAGCGTGCCGCGCGTGGCTTCCACCATGGCGGGCGCGGCCATCGGCATCATCCTGGCGGTAACGGGGATCGCAGCCAACCTGATCGGCTTCTTCAATATTGTGGGCGCCTCTTTCGGACCGATCTGCGGCGCCATGGCGGCGGACTACCTGCTCTCCGGCAGGCGCTGGGGCGGCCCGCGCGAAGGCATCAACATGGCGGGGTATGTTTCCTGGCTGGTCGGCTTCGTGGTCGGCATTCTGCCCTTCCTGCCGCTCCCGGCAAGCGTAGCCACGTACACGCAGCCGGCCGTGCTTTATAGCTTCCTCACGGGGTTCGTCGTGTACGCCGCGATGGCCAAAGCCGGCCTTCAACCGAAAGCCGCGCAGATGCCGAAGGCCGCCGGGGCGTAAGCGGCCCTGCGGCTACCAACGCACAGAGCTGCGGCTACCAACGCACAGAGCCGCGACCGTGAGGGAGCGGGCGCCGGGATACACTAATCCTTAAGACATGTCTGTGTTCCGAGTGGTCCTCCTTTTTTTTGCGGTAAGCCAGTTGTATTGGGCAGTGCGCGCCTACGTTGCGTTGGAGCGCCTGTTTCCTGACCGTGGAAAGCGGCTGGCGGCCTTCGTCGTCACGCTGGCCGTTTATTTTTGGCTGCTGTTTTATAATCTGGACTCTTTCGGACGCCGGGGTACGCCTGTCCACCTGACTTGGGAGGAGGCGCTGTTTGCCGCTCCGTTCCTGGTGTGGATGGCCGCATCCCTGGTGGGGTTCGTTGTGGCGATCCTGGTGGCGCCGCTGCGAATGCTGGGACGGCAGCGGGTCCGCTCCGAAGGTCCCGAACTTCCCGAGCGGCGACATTTTCTGGAACGTACCGCTACCTGCGTGGCGGCGACTCCATTCGTAGCCGGGGCTTACGGGCTGCTCTACGGGCGGCTGAACCTGGAGACTACCGAGCAGCCCATCCGCCTGGCGCGTCTGCCGAAGGCGTTTGACGGATTCCGCATCGCGCAACTCTCCGACATCCACATTGGGCCGTTCATGCCCGCCGAGGAAATCCGCAGGTACGTCGCCATCGCCAACGCGCTTAAGCCCGACCTGATCGTGCTCACCGGGGATTACGTAACCTTCGACCCGAATACGCAGCAGGCCGCGGTGGAAGCGCTTTCCGGCGTGCGCGCGCCCTACGGCGTTTACGGCTGCCTGGGCAACCACGACGCGTGGGCCAGGGTGGAAGATTCGATTACGGCGCTGTTCCGGCAGGCCGGCGTACGGATCCTGCGCGGCGAGAGCGTGCCGATCTCGAGCCACGGCGAGACCATCAACCTGATCGGCGTGGATTTCCAGAGCCTGCACCGTTTCGGCCCCTCGCCGCCGGTGCCGCACCTGCTGGCGAATATCGAAGGGCTCGTCGCTCCGGACCGTGTGAACATTCTGCTGAGCCACAATCCGGACACATTCGACCGCGCCGCGCAGTTGGGCATCGACCTGAGCATGGCGGGCCATACGCACGGCGGGCAGGCGGCTCTCGAATTCATCAGCCCGGAACTGGCGCCCAGCCGCCTGGTGACGCCCTACGTGGCGGGGCTGTTCGAACGGCCCGGCGGCCAATTGTACGTGAACCGCGGAATCGGGACGATCTTCGTGCCGATCCGCATCGGCGCGCCGCCCGAAATCACCGTGTACAAGCTGCTGCGGACGTGAACCGGAACTCCACACTTTCGCTCGATGAAGCACGGCGCCTGGCGCTCGGGGCGCAGGGGTTCGATCGCGCCCGGCCGCGGCGCGCCACCGCACGGCAATTGCGCGAAACCATCCGCCGGCTCGGGCTGTTGCAGATCGATTGCGTGAACGTGGTGTGCCCGGCGCATCACATGGTGCCGTTCTCGCGCGTGGGGCCTTACGACCGGACGGCCTTCGACTGGCTGATCTATCGCAGCGGCGAGTTCGGGGAGCATTGGGCGCATGAGATCTCGATCGTTCCCACGGAGAGCTGGCCCCTGCTGCGGTATCGCCGCGAAACCGACCGCGTACGGCCCTGGGGATTCGCCACGGTGCTCGAAGAACGCGCGGAGTATGCGGCCTGGGTGCTCGAAGAAGTGAGGCGGCGAGGTCCGCTGGCGGCCGACGACCTTCCGCCTCCGGACGGCGCCGGAGGCCGCATTCCGGGAGCGTGGATCGGGACCGTGGCGCGCGGCGTGCTGGAGGCCCACTTTTTGCGCGGCGCGTTGGCGGCGGCCGGAAGACGCCCGGATTTTTCAAGGCTCTACGACCTGGCCGAGCGGCTGATTCCACAGGAACACTTGTGCCGGCAGGTGGATCATGATTCGGGCCGGCGGGCCTTGCTGCTCCAGGCGGCCCGCGCGCACGGGGTGGGCACCGCGAAAGACCTGGCGGACTATTTCCGCATGCCTGTGGCACACGCCAAGCCGCGATTGCGGGAACTGGTGGACTCCGGCGAGTTGGAAGACGTCAGGGTGGAATCGTGGCGGGAGCCCGCGTATCTGGATCCTCACGCGAAGATCCCGCGGAAGGTCGAAGCGGCGACGCTGCTCTCGCCGTTCGATCCCGTAGTCTGGTGCCGCCCGCGGGTCGCGCGGCTCTTCGGTTTCGAATACCGCGTGGAGATCTTCGTGCCGCCGGAGAAGCGAAAGTTCGGATTTTACGTGCTGCCCTTTCTGCTCGGCGACAGGCTGGCGGCGCGGGTCGACCTGAAGGCCGATCGCGCGAACGGCCGGCTGCGGGTGCTCGGCAAGTGGTTCGAGGGGCCGAGGACGGCGGCCGTGGCGGATGCGCTGTCGGCCGAATTGCGGGTGCTGGGGGATTGGCTCGGGCTAAAAGTAACGTAGTGGCCCGGTTATTCGTCCGGCCGGCCGCAGAACGCGGTTGACGCCAGTAGATCGTGCTTTGATGTGGCGCAGGAAGGTGCAAAACCAACACGATTTGAATATGCATTCCGCCGGCACGCAGGGGGCCTTCCGGACAGCCCGGTGTCCAGGGACCTATCGAAGGAATTCGGCGACCCGTCGCACTACCAACAATGGCCGCGAACGCATCGTGCTGAAGCACGGCAGCGCGCAGCGCAGAAACGCTCGCTCGTGACATGCCGACGTCTGTTCCTGGTGCCGAACGCGGGTTATTTCTCACCGTAAGCGACTACACGTCAACATGGACCGCCAGGATTCTCCAACTGACGTGAGCGGCGTTTCAGAGGAGTGATCCGGTCACTGAACCGAAGGCTGTTCTCGCCACCAATCCCGCGGCAGCGAGGGTTGGTGTCTGATTCCTGGATCCAGTGGAAGACCTCTTCGTGAGCTTCCCTCGGCGGGGTCTAGGGATTCGTAGTCCCACTTATCTACTGAATAGAGGCCCCGAGAAGCGAACAGAACCAGAGAAATCCGGAACCCGTCTCGGCTGTTAGGATCAACCCTTTCGACGGCCTGCCCTCCAGCCGGATCTCACTTCGCCCACTCGTTGGCTTCCAGCTCAGGAGAGTAGAGCAGATCCTCGATCTCGTCGATACGCCGACCGGCATCACTGTATCCAATGTCAATAAGAGCCCTTGTGTATTGCGATGTGAAGAGCAAATAACTCATCAGGTCAGCGCAGGAGGCCACGTCTCGTCCCAGACTGTTGATGAAGTACTGGATTAGATAAGGCATGTCTCGTTGATGATCCTGTGCCACCTTCGATAAACTGACCGACGGCGTGATGAGTAGTGTTGCCAAGGGGCGCATCCTTTCACAGCCTTCAATGTCAGACTGGCTGATCGTACCGCTGGTGAGCAACTGATTTAACCGCTCGAGGTGCTCGATGTCGGTAGCAAGGTGATCCAGAAACATAACATTGAACAGAATACCCAGGACCTGTGCCAGCGAAGGATTTTTCTGATCAGTGGTTTCTTCAGGATGCTCAAGGCCTTCGCCGCGAACGCCGATCGCCAGGAGTCTCTTTGCCCCCAGCCGTATGGCCGGGCTGAGAGGCTGTTGAAGGCGCACGCAACCGTCCCCGAAAAACGCCGTACCCTGGGGTGTTCGAAGTGGTACCGGGCTAAACACCAAGGGAATAGCGGCCGACGCGCAAATATGCTCGACAGTAATCTTGGTGGCAAGTGTCACGCGCCGGCTCCTGTTCCACATAGGGTGGCCCTTCCTGCCCTGAATGAAGAGATAGCTATTCCCAGTGTTGTAGTTAGTCGCTGAAATCGCCAAGGCGAACAGATGCCCGCGCTTAATATTTTCTTGGATTTGGCTGCAATCTAAGTGTTTCCTGAGAAAGTGACTCAAAGGAGCTGCATCCAATAAAGAGTGAGCGTGACCACCTCCTAAAATCCCCCCAAAGGATAAATCCAAAATCCACGCAAGAGAATTACCGGTCTGTGACAAGATATTACAGGAAAAGACATCGGACGGTCTGAGACTAGACCAGAGCTGTGCGACAACTCTTGTCGCCAAGGCAAACTCGTTGCTGCCCGCGGCCAAGCCAGAACCATTGATGGCTCCGGCGGAAGTGCCTCCTATTATTGGAAAGGGATTGCCGTGAGTCTGAACTCTTTTGATCTCGCCAATGCGTTTCAAAACGCCGGCTTGATAGGCGCCGCGAGCGCCTCCGCCGGTCATCACTAAGCCGATCGTGTTCTCCATCTTTGGCCTCTTGGGCGTGGGGAAAGTCGGGCATGGGTCGGAATGCGGCGCAAGATCCCCGCGTTTCCCCGCACTTCGTACCGAAAACGAGGGAGCATTCCCACGTAAATATGCTAGCAGAGTATCGGAGGCGATAGTCTCCTACCACCTGGCCGACGGGTGGCTTCGCGAGGGGCCGCCCGGGCGGTGAAGCGATCGGATGAGACGGAGAGAGCACGGCAAGCCGCGCATGGTCCGGCCGGCGCGATATCCGCAGTGGGGGCCACCGGTAACGATCCAGCGACACCGGAACCTGAGCGCTGGCAGGCCGGTCGCCCCCTTTCTACAGGTGACGAGTCGGCGCTCCCAGTCAATCCGCTGATTCGTCGACCTTCCGTGGCGCTCGGAGGATCAATCCTGATTTGTCCCGCTCACGTCAAGTGGACGGACAACGCCCATCTCGCCATCTGACGCAGTTCCTGATATGACCGGCCGGTCAAAATCAGCAACGGCGACTACGCGTCCAATCGGATAGCACCCAGTGGCTTCTATACAACCGCAATCGCTCTATGCTTTGGCGTCTATCGCGCCCCTCGTCAAGAGCCCACGGCCAGCCGGGGCACGGCTACTCGCTTAATCTGTTATTCGGTTCTTGCGAAACGACCGTGATCTCGCTGGAACCAGTTCAATACCCGTAGGGCGCGCAGCGTATTCCATCGGCTCGGCTGTCCCTCGCCTTCGTCCATTTCGATGGGCATCACGCCGGGATACCTGGTCTCCAGCGGCCAGAGCCCATCGCCGTCACGCTTCGATGCGACCAGCTCGAGAGCCTCGGCCAGCCGTTCATCGTACGCAGCGCCGGCGCTGCGCAGGTACTCAAGTCCCCTCAGCACGTCGTAGTGCCACCACGTCGGGAATGCGAAACGCGTCCACTCGGAGCCGCCCTTGCGGTCTCGCTCGATTACCTCGCCGGTCGATCGGCGCCGGAAGAGGCGGCGATCGAGAAGATACTCCTGCCCGCGCAGACGGGCATCGATAATCTTCTGGCTGCCTCCGGCTGCGCGTTCGTATGCGAGCAGCGCTTCGAGAACGCAGATCGTGGTATTAAATGACGACCGCGTCGAGCCGTTGGCGGCCTCGCAGTTCCAGCCGCCGTCGGGCAACTGTTCGCCGAGCAGCCGGGCGACAAGAACCCGGAGGTCCTGGCCGAAGTAGGCACCGGCCGCTGCGACTTGTCCATTAATGCAAGGCTCGACCTCGCCCTCAAAGAAGGCATTGCCCTGACATTCCTGCGGGCCGCATCCCTGCCACGTCACCCGGTCGCGGACAAGGTCCGTGGCGCGGCGAGCCTGGTCGCTGGATGGATCGAGCCCCAGGTCGCGCAACAGCAGGAGGACGTGCATGGTGGAGTTCCACCCGCGGTTCCACGCCGCGCCGCCCCACCGGCCGTCGGCCGCCTGGAGATTAAGCAGCCTTGCTCCGGCGCCTTCGGTAGCAACCCGCGCGCGCTCGGCCGCGACTTCTTCCGCCGGCGAACGAATCAGGTCCCGCATCACTTGCCAGCGGATCGAAGGGTCAGAATCGAGCAGCCACTGTATGACCGGCCTCTCCATTTTTGGAGCTTTAAATCCTGGTGGATTGGTTGCCATCGTCGCCCTTCTAAAATTTGATCACAGGATGCACTTGGTGACCATAAACAGAGCGATCAGTTGCCGGGAAACGCCCTTATCCCGCCATCAGACGAAGTTCCTGATATGACCGGCCGGTCAAAATCAGCAACGGGGACTATACCGCCAACTGTGCGTAAGGGCAGGATTATCGGCCGTAAGACGGGTGTCTTTTCCGCGTCCCGCAAGTATGGCGTAGAGATCCTGCCGCGCTATCAGCGAGAGAGACCCACAAAACGCTCCGTCAATTGCTGTGCCCGGTAGCCTTCAATAGGACACCGCCGGCTACAACAGGATCACGCTGCCAGTGGCGATGTCGTAGTACGCTGCCGCAACTTTCAGCTTGCCGTCTTTCACCAGCGCTGAGGCCACGGTCGACGATTCGCGCAACAGCGCGGCCTGGATGCGGGCGTTCGCCTTGGTCGCCGCCTCGAGATTGTCGCCGGCCTGATCGACCGCCGGTCGAATATGGGGAAACAGCGCGCTGATCTGTCCCGGAGCTTCTTTGCCCTGGATCGTCGCCTTTACGGCGCCGCAGCCGGCGTGTCCCATCACCAGCAACACCTTTGTGCCCAAAACCGCTGCACCGTATTCGAGACTGGCGACGACTTCGGGAGTGATGACATTTCCGGCGATTCGCGTGACGAAGATATGTCCGATGCTCTGGTCAAAGATCAATTCCACTGGAACCCGGGAGTCGGAGCACGACAGTACGGCGGCGAACGGCTGCTGTTTTTCGACGGTGCTTTGCCTTAGAATCGCGAGGTCGTGCTCGTGAGCAGTCATTTTGCCCGCGATAAAACGTTTGTTGCCCGCCATCAACTGCGCCAGGGCCGCATCGGGAGTGAGCGCACTCTGCGCAAAGACGGGCTCGGGAAGCCTGAGCTCTGTTATTGCCCTCGTCATCCACTCCATCACGGCGCCTCCAGCGGCCACCTGCAAGAAACGCCGCCTCGCGAACCCGTTCTGCGTCGCAGTCATCTCTGTTTCCTCGGTACCACGAATAATTGGTCTTAACTTGACCTTGAGAATAAAGATGGTTGGCCATCGGGCAGTGCTTTGAAATATTTCATCGATGATCTGGCGCTCGTCTTTTTCAACACGCTGGTCGGCACATGGCCGAGAAACGCCCATCTCACCATCTGGACCGCTTTGATTCTGCGAGCAGGGAAACCTGGCCGCCCTCAATCGTGGCGTAGCGCCGTGAGCGGGTCGAGCCGGGCAGCCCGCCGGGCAGGGGCCAGGCAGGCGAGCAGAGCGGCGGCGGAGAGAAGCAGCACGACTCCCAGGATGGCCACGGGGTCGGTCGCCGGCACCTGGAACACCTCGCTTCGGAGAATCTTCCCCAGCACAATGCTGCCCACGAGGCCGGCGGCGAGCCCCATCGACACCAGCCGGAAACCCATGCGGACCACCAGGTTCAGGACGTGGCGGCGTTCGGCTCCCAGCGCCATGCGAACTCCGATTTCATGGGTGCGGCGCGCCACGGAATAGGAGAGCACACTGTAGATGCCGATCGCGGCGATCGCCAGTCCGAGCATGCCGAAGAAGCTGAAGAGCGCCATATTGAACTGCGGCTGCACGGTTTCATAGCCGAGCACCTCTTCGAGCGTAATCGGGCGGCTGAGCGGCTGGTCTTTGTCCACCGCTCGCAACTGGGCGCGCACGGCATTTAACAGGAGCATCGGCTGCGAAGACCTGGTGCGCACAGCGAGCATCCGGCCGGGCGGAGCCACCAGCGTATAGGGTACGAAGATCGCCGGCGAAGGCGGGTTCCGCAGTCCATTGTTGCGCGTATCGGCCAGGATGCCGATGACGGTGACGTCGGGCGAGTTGTTGGCGGGGACCAGCGCCCCGGGCGGATTCGCCAGGATGTCCACGCGCAGATGGCCGCCGAGGGGGCTCTCGCCGGCAGGCCAGAGCTTCGCCGCCGCTTCGTTGATCAGCGCGACCGGCACGGCGCGCGCGACCTCCTGCTCGCTCATGAGGCGGCCGGCACGCAGGGGGATCCCCAGGGTTTGGGCGTAGCCGGGGCTGACCAATCCAATCATGATGCGGCGCGCATCGGCCTGCGGATGTCCCGCGATCGAGAACGGCGACTGCGGGCCTCCGAAGGGCAGGCCGCCATTCCCGATGGCGGCCGACTCAACGCCGGGCAAAGACGCAACCCGCTCAAGCAGTTCCTGGGTGAAGGCGATGCGCTGTTCGTAGGTGGCGTAGCGCTTCTGCGGGAGTTGGAGCCCGACCATGAGGACGCGCGCCGGCTGGAAGCCGAGGTCGATGTGTTGCAGGTTGATGAAGCCGCGAATCGTGAGGCTCGCGCCGACCAGAAGGATTACGGACAAGGCGACTTCGGCAACCACCAGGATGCTGCGCGACTTGCCCTCGTGCGCGCCGGCGGCCGAGGTGCGTCCGGCGTCCTTCAAGGTCTCGACCAGATCCGGGCGGGAGCAACGGAGGGCGGGGACGAGTCCGAAGAGGATGCCGGTCAGCACCGAGACGGCCCCCGAAAACACGAGGACGTAAGCGTTGACCGTGATGCGGGCTTCGTTGGGAACGTAGAACTCCGGCATGAGCGCGACGATCGCGCGGGTGATCGCCACCGCGAACAGCACGCCCAGCGCGCCGCCGGCAAGCGAGAGCAGCAGGCTTTCGGTGAGCAACTGCCGGAATATGCGGATGCGCGCGGCGCCCACCGACATCCGCACTGCGATTTCATGCGCGCGGGACGAGGCTCGCGCCATCTGGAGGTTGGCGACGTTGGCGCAGGCGATCAGCAGAAGAAAGCCCACCGCGCCGAACAGCAGGCGCAGGCTGGATCGCATCTCTCCCGAAGCCGTGGTGATGTTCATATAGTTGACGAGAGAGGTGGCGAAGCGGTTCTTCGGAAAATTTCCGGGGTGGGCTTTCGCCAGTTGGAGGTTGAGGGATTGCAACTGTTCGGCCGCGGCTGCCGCCGGAATGCCCGGGCGGAGGCGCATGATCGGGGCGACCATGAGGTCGTCGCGAAGCGTGAGAGGCATGGGCAGCCATCCCCCCTCGTTCGTATACCAGCCGAAACGGGGCGGCATGACCCCGATGACGATGCGGGGTACGTCATCGAGGACCAACGTGTTGCCGAGAGCGTCGGAACTGCCGTCGAAGAGGCGCCGCCAGGCGCCGTAGCTCAGAACGATCACGGGCTCCGGCTCGCCTCCGGGCTTCACGTCGGAGGGAAGTATGGTCCGGCCCAATAGCGGCTGGACGCCCAGAAACTGAAATGCATTCGGGGTGACCAGCACACCGGTAAAGTTTTCGGGGGCGCGGCTGCCAGTGAGCAATTTGTTTTCAGGGCTGGTAGCCATGGCATCCGCAAAAGCGGAGACCGTTCGAATTTGGAGGAAATCCCGCAAGTGATATGCGCTGAAACCGCGGCCCGGAGTTCGCACGTCGTGGACCTGGGGAGCCCAGATCTCGTACGGGCGGGCGTAGGGGTAGGGCGAAATCAGGACGCCGTAGACCACGCTGAAAATGGCGGTGGTTGCGCCGATTCCGAGCGCCAGCGACAGGACCGCGACCAGCGTGAAGACGGGACTCTTGCGGAGCACGCGAAATCCATAACGGAGGTCCTGAACCAGCAGGTCCATCCATCCGATGCTGTTCATGTGGTAGATCTCCTCACGAATCAGAGTGGGGTTGCCCAGCTTGCGGCAGGCGGCGCGGCGCGCTTCTTCCGGCGTCATGCCGCGGACGAGATTGTCGGCGGTCTCGAATTCCACGTAGCTTTCGATCTCGCGGGCGCGTTCCGCATCCCAACGCCGGCGATGAAAGAAGCGGCTCCAGCCCATGGCCCGGCTATTCCTCCACCGGCCGCAGCACGCGGTTGACGGCACGGACGAGGCGCTCCCAGCGGTTGGTGTGCTCGGCGAGCTGCTTCCGGCCGGCGGCGGTGAGACGGTAATAGCGCGCGCGGCGGTTGTTTTCCGAGGTGCCCCAGAAAGACGCGATCCAGGCGCGGTCTTCCAGCCGGTGCAAGGCGGGATAAAGCGAACCGTGCTCTACCTGTAGAACGTCTTCCGAACGGCGCTCAATAACGTGTGCGATAGTATGACCATGGGCGGGGCCGGGCGCCAGCGTTTGCAAAATCAGAAGGTCCAGGGTGCCCTGAAGCATATCTCCGGCCGGCGGATGTGAGGCTCGATTCGCCATGTCTCCGGACAGTATACTCCCCTAGACGGTCTACCGGTGGAACAGCCGTCCGGAAACCGCTCGAAAGAGTTCGGCACCGTACCGTCCCGCCAGGGGAACCGATTGCGCTGGATGCGAGCATCGGGTCGACGGCGGCGCTGAGTGGATCGCCGTGAACTAGACTATTGTCTGAGAAGCCGCATGCACGGGAACGAAAGCAACCAGAACCAAGAGCCCAGCCAACCTCAGCGCTCCAGCGACGATCGAAGTATCCGGGAAGACGAACGCCGCCTGGCTACACTACTCTCGAATCTCCCGGGCATGGCCTATCGTTGCGGGAACGATGCGAATTGGACGATGGAGTTCGTCAGCGACGGCTGCGAGGTGCTGACGGGATTCAAGCCCGCCGATCTCCTCGGGAATTCCTCATGTTCTTACAATTCCCTGATCCATCCGGATGACCGTGACCGGGTCTGGGACGAAGTGCAACAGGCCGTGCGCCGCCGCACTCCATTCAGACTCACCTACCGCATCAGGGCGGCGGATGGCAGGGAGAAGTGGGTATCGGAACAGGGAGTCGGAATCTTCGCGGGGGAGCAACTCGAGGCGCTCGAAGGTTTCATCACGGACATCACGGGTCGTAAGAAGGCCGAGGCGAGACTGCAATCTCAAAACAGGAGATTCCGGCGCATCATTGAAAATACAGATGCGGGCTATTTCCGGATCGGACTCGACGGCTGCTACGAGGACGTGAACCCGGCGTGGTTGCGCATGCATGGATTCAACCACAAGGAGCAGATCATCGGACGCCCCTTGTCGGTAGTCCAGGTAGCCGAAGACGCGCACAAAGCGGAGGCCATAGCCAAGGCCCTGATGCGCGGTGAATCCGTCACAGGCAGCGAGTTTTCCAGGTTGCGCCGCGACGGAACGGTCGGGCACCACACCTTCTCGGCTAATCCGATACTCGAAGACGACAAGGTGATCGGAATCGAGGGCTTTCTGATCGACATTACGGAACGCAGGCAAGCCGAGGAGGAAAGACGTCAAATCGAACAGCGATACAGGGTGCTTTTCGACGCCATGAACGAGGGCGTGGCTCTTCACACCCTGGTTTATTCTCAAGGAATTGCCGAGGACTATCGGCTGCTGGATGTAAATACCCGCTACGAGGAGATCATTGGCGTCAAGCGAGCGCAAGTTGTGAACAAGTTGGCGACGGAAGCGTACGGCACTAAGGAGCCTCCGTACCTTAAAGAGTATGCGTCTGTCGTTCAAACGGGGCGCGCATTGCAGTTCGAGACTTACTTCCCGCCAATGCGGAAGCACTTTGTCATTTCGGTCGCTCACGTGGGTGGAGACCTCTTCGCCACGATCTTCTTCGATATTACGGAACAGAAGAGAACTCAATTACACTATGCGCTTATTTCCGAAAACGCAGCAGACGTGATCTTTCTCTTTGATCCGGCGGAACAGCGATGTGTTTATGTCAGTCCATCAGTAAAGAAGCTGAGAGGGTTTTCGCCGGAAGAGATCGTCGCTCAGTCCCTGGAAGAGTCCATGCCGCCGCACTCGTACCAGATGGTCATCGGCGAATTGCAGCGCCGGACATCGGCTTTCGAGTCAGGCGACGAGACGGCGCGCATCGGAACGAACGATATCGAGTTTTTCCGCAAGGATGGCACTACCGTAGCCACCGAGACGGTAACAACGTTGGTTGCCGATGACCAAGGCGCGGTTCGCCAGGTTATCGGCGTTAGCCGGGATATTACCGGGCGGAAACGCATGGAAGATGCTTTGCGGCAGTCTGAGGAGAAGTTCGCCAAGGCGTTTCTTCATGGTCCCGCTGTCACTATGCTGGCCGATCTCGCCGACGGAGATCGGCTCATCGAGGTCAATGAGGCCTTTATGCGATTCCTGGGCTATCGGCGTGATGAGGTCGTGGGACGGACGACGGCGGAGCTAGGAGTCTGGGCGGATCCTGATGAATATGCAGAAATCAAAAGGCGGATCCAAAACAATGAGAAAGTCCGCAATTTCGAAGTCCACTTCCGCAGAAAGAACGGTGAGATTGCTGCGGGCTTAGTCTCGGCGGAGGCCATCGAACTCAACGGCAGAGAGTGTCTCATCGCCACTACTCTCGACATTACCGAACGAAAGGCGGCGGAACTGGAGAAGGCGAAGCTGGAAGAACAACTTCGGCAGGCGCAAAAAATGGAAAGCGTCGGCAGGCTCGCCGGTGGCGTGGCCCACGATTTCAACAACCTCCTGACGGTCATCAACGGCTACAGCCAGATGTTGAGCCGGGAGTTCAACCCGCGCGACCCCAGGCGCGAAATGATGGAGGAGATTTACCAGGCGGGCGAACGCGCTGCGGGACTGACGCGCCAACTGCTGGCTTTCAGCCGCAAGCAGGACCTGCGGCCCCAGTTTTTTGATCTCAACGGGGTGGTCGGCGGAATGCGTTCGCTGCTCTCCCGCCTGATGGGGGAAGACGTAGAAGTGCGGATGGACCTGAACGCCGCGAGCGCGCACGTGTACGCCGACCCGCACCAGTTGGAGCAGGTAGTGATGAACCTGGCGGTGAACGCGCGGGACGCCATGCCCGAGGGCGGCACGATGTCCATCCGAACATCGGAGGTCACTCTGGACGCGGACGATTCGCCGAAGCGCCTCGGCGTGCCGCCGGGATCGCACGTCCTGCTGGCGGTGAGTGACGACGGCGGCGGCATGGACGAAGAGACACGCCAGCGCATCTTCGAGCCGTTCTTCACGACGAAAGGACAGGGGAAAGGGACCGGTCTTGGCCTGTCGGTGGTACAGGGCGTGGTGGAGCAGAGCGGCGGCCGCATCGAGGTGGAGACCGAGGTTGGGAAGGGAAGCACATTCAATATCTATTTGCCGCTAGCGACGGGATCCGTAGCCGCGGAGGAGGCGTCAGAGCCTGCCCGCGCCCTCGGCGGTGAGGAAACCGTGCTGGTCGTCGAGGATCAGAGGGAAGTTCTCACACTCACGGCGCGAGTCTTGATTGACTACGGTTATCGGGTGCTGACGGCGGAGGACGCCGATTCCGCCCTGGCGCTCTGCGATCGGGAGCAGGGACGCATCCACCTGCTTCTGACGGACGTAATCATGCCGAAGGTAGATGGCCGGGAACTGGCCCGCCGCATGGAATGGCGTCGCCCCGGCATCAAGGTACTCTTCATGTCGGGCTACACCGGCGAAGCTATCGAACATCGCGGCCTGCTGGATGTGGAAACGCAGTTGCTCCAGAAGCCGTTTAGCCCGGACGGGCTGGCGGCCAAGGTCCGCGAAGTTCTGGGCAAGCCGCAACCGCACGGGCGAATTCTGGTGACCGACGATGAAGCCGCGGTGCGCGGTTTCGTGCGGAGTGTACTGGCGTCCGCCGGCTACGAGGTGATCGAAGCGGCGGACGGCAAACAGGCGCTCATGCACGTGCATGCGGGGAAGGTGGACCTGGTGATTATGGACCTGATCATGCCCGAGCAGGAAGGGATTGAGACCATCCAGGCTTTGCGCCGCGAAGCGCCTTCTATCGGGATCATCGCCATCTCCGGGGCATTCGGGGGACAGTTCCTCAAGGCGGCGCGAATTTTGGGGGCAGATGCCGCCTTGCATAAGCCGTTGAGCGCTGAACTGCTGCTGATCAGGGTGGCGGAAGTGCTGAAACTGAGTCGATGACCGCCCGGAGACGATCGACTTGGCCGCCGCGCCGCCGCGATTTCTCCGGCCCGCCAGCGTCGCCCACGCTGAGCGGTATGAAACGCCCGATGGCCACTCCCGAAACCTGCTTCAAATTGTCGCGCTAGTCGCGGTACTCCAGGTACGAGGTGCTCAAGTTTTTCCCGCTCGGGGTCGCCGGTCAAATAAGCAATTTCCGGCCCATTATTCAGTTATTGAAATCGCGGGCCGTCCGGCCGTTTCGCCGTACGCTTCCGAAACCTGGTGTCCGCAGCCGGACAGTGCCGGTGGGGCAGGTCCGCTGTGCCGCAATCCCCAGGGCGCTGGCCGCTCAGGCCGGGCTCGGCCCGCAAGACCAGCCGCATCCTGCTAGAAACTCAGCAGCAAATGCCAAATGTAGAGGTAACCGAAGCCTTCGAGATCGTCCCATACGGCGCGCACGATTTCCGGATCGCCCAGGATTGGCGGCATCTCCTTCAGCTTCTCTTCGAAAGGAAAGCAAATGCCCGGGCGGATCTTCGGCGCGGTCACCCACGCGGGAATTCCGGGCGTCGCAGCGGGTGGCGTGGGGGACGACGGCGAGCGATAGATGCCGTACTCCAGCGTCGCGTCCGTCATGGCGCGCAGGTTTTCGATGCTCGCGTCGTTCTGTAGAATCGCCGAAGCGTCCATCAGGAACCCGCCATCAGAGCCCACGGTCTCGATCAGGTTCCGGCAGTGCGCCCTCACTTCATCCGCGGTCCCGAAAGCCAGCAGCGAATTGGGCACGCCGCCGCTCAGACAGAAACGGGGGCCGAGCACGCGATGCGCTTTTGCCGGGTCGGTGCGATCGAGGTGGAAGATCGCGCTGCCGGCCGGGAGCTCGGCAAAGCGCTCCAGGTGCGCGTCCCACTTGCCTTCGGCGTACATCAGCACCTGCGTACCCTGCGCCCACAGCGCGTCGAATATGGGGCGAAGCGTCGGCCAGTAAATGGTCTCGAAGTGGCTGCGTGAGATGAACGGCGTCGAGCCGCGGTGCATCCAGATAGGAACGGGGAGTTGCCGCTCGGGGTCCGCGCCGGTGAGCGCCACGTAGGCCAGGTGCGGCATCAGCGCTTCGCAGGCTTTCAGCACCTTGTCCGGAATCTCCATCAGGTCGAAAGCCAGCGCGACATAGCCGCGAAGTTTGTCGGCCAGGATATCGAGCGGCGCCTTGAGCATGCCGCAGATGGATGACGGCGTGCCGCACTCGCGGCGCATCCGCTCCACCTGCGGGCCGAAGGCCGAGAAGTAGCTGAGCATGGCCATCGAGCTCTTCACCACGGCCAGGTTGTTGCGATAGGCACTCTGCCCGCCGATCTCGGTCGAGGCGCGCGGCAGCCATGTCTCGTAGAGGAACCGCACCGGGTCTTCGATCAGCGCGTCGTACTCCTCGCGTTTCATGAACGCGGCGTTTTCGGAAGGCTCGCGGTATTGAAACGCGACGTCCGCGCCGACGTGGATCCCGGGAACGCCGTAATAGCGCAGTCCGGCCGCCTCGGTGAGGCCCGTCCACACGTAGACCATGTTCGGAACCACGGCGTCCCACTCGAAATCCTTCGAGCAGCGGATGACCGCTTCGAAGGCCTTGCGGTAATCGTGCGTGACCTCCTGGCAGGTGAAGCCGGCGTATTTGGCCGTGATCTCCGCGGCAAAGGGCCGCAGCGGGACCCGGTCCGGAGTGCCGTTGCGCATGGCCGTGACGTAGCGGCCCAGGCGCTCGGCATAGAGTTCCTCCGCCGGCTTTACCAGCGGAGGGGCAGGTTGACTTCCCATCTTTCGTTGGAGGCCATCATGGCGTCCCAGGTGACGGTGCGCTGTTCGTAAGCGGCGGTGCGGCCGAGGATCGCCGTGAGGTTACTCTCCACAGCTACGGGAGCGTTGTTGATCGGCTTGCCGGAGCGGACGGCCTCGACGAACGCCTTGATATTGGTGATGCAGCCGCCGGTGAAGGTGTCGTCCTTCTCGGCGCCGTTCCAGTTCTTTTCCTTCTGGTCGCTTACGATCCTGACCAGGCCGCCGTAATGCGTATCGGCCGTGCCATGGACGCCAACCGAGCGCACGCACAGGTCGCTGAACCCGCCGTTGAGCTGGTGCGAGCTGAAACTGGCATGCATGTCGCCGGGGTACCAGTAAGTCACGGCGAAATGGTCGTAAGCGTCTCCCATGGTGTTGCTAGTGCCGGACCAGTCTGTGCGCCCGCCCGAGCCCGCCGCCCGCAGGGGGTGGTTGCCGAGATACCAGTTGGCCATGTCGATGACGTGGATGTTCTGCTCCACGATGATGTCGCCGCTGAGCTTGCGGTCGCCGAACCAGGTGACCATGCGGCGGAGTTCCGCGTCCATGCTGGCGTCCGGATCCTTCCAGGGGCGGTTCGCATAATAAAAGACCTGGGTGAAGGCGGGCTTGCCGATATCGCCGCGGCGGATGCGCGCCACCGCCTCTTGAAACACCGGGCGGGCGCGGCTTTGGAAATCGATCCAGAAGCTGAGATGCCGCGATTCGGCCTTGTGGCCCGCTGCCAGGAAGTCTTTGCTCGAAGGCACGTCGACGGCGATGGGCTTGGCGCAGTAGACGTGCTTGCCCGCATCCACCGCGGCAGCCGCCTGCGCCGGATGGTAGTAGGTCGGGGTCATGATGACCACGCCGTCCAGGCGGGAATTCGCCAGTTCGCGGTAGGCGTCGGGCCCGTAGTAGGCGCGGGCGGCATCCACCTGCAATTTGGCGCGTGTGGATTCGAGGCGCGTCTTGATCACGTCGGCCGCCGCTACGAAACGCGCGCCCGAGTGCTCGATAAACAGCGGGGAGATCCAGTTGCCGCGTCCGCCGCAGCCGATCAGGCCCAGCTCGACGGCGGAGTTGGCCTGATAGCCGAAGACCGTTTCGGGCCGTAGCAGCAGCACCGAGCCGGCCGCCGCTTTCAGCAGGTCGCGCCGTTCGATCCCATCGTTCGAGGTCGTGGGCATAAGTTAGTTCTTCTTGCCTCCCAAGATTCCTTTTAACAAACTTCCGGCGGCTTTGATACCAATGTCTTTGGCTTTGCCGGCTACCGCGGCCTTGACATCGGCGCGGAAAACGGGGTCGGCGCAAGTCCCGCTCACCAGAAACGGGATATTCTCCTTACCGATCACGGCCAGGGCGCCGGAGGTGTGTAGCTTCGCGCTCATTTTGAAATCGAGCGCATTCGATGCGCTGATGCCTCCCGCGCCCGCCAGTTCGCCGAGCGAGGGCACATTGAGCTGAATCTCCTGCGCGTCGACGGCGCCGCCTTCCATGCGCAGTTTAGCGCTGAAGTTCTGAATCTCCGTGTCGGGGCTCTGCTTGATTCCGCCCAGGGTTTCGATGACCGACATTTTGCGGCCCAGGTTGAAATTCGCGAGCCTAGTATTGTTCAGGGCCACCGATCCGGTAGTGACCAGCTTCGCGGCGGGGCCTGCCATGGCGAGGGTGACGTTGGCCGTGCCCCCTTCGAGCGACGACCCGGCGGGAAGCGCAATACCGAGCGCGGGGAGCATGGCCGCGAGTTCCGCAACCGGCATCGACGGCCCGGAAAGATTCAGATCCAGAACCGGCGATTCTCCCCGCGCGGAGTACGTTCCGGTGAGATGCGCCACCGCGCCACCGACGTGAATATCGCCGCGGCTCACGCGCCCGGCGCGGGTCTTCAGGTCGTGGCTCGCGGCGAAATCCAGTTCCAGGTTGCGCGCCGCCGGTGTCCCATTTTGCGCGAGCTTGAGCTTCTCGGCCTTGAGCTTGCCGTCGACTCCGGCACTGCGGCCGTCGGATCGGGCGCTGCCGTCGAACGAAACCACCCCGCCCATGCCCGGAATGAGCTCGGTCCAGCCGGAGCCGGCCAGGTTCAACTGCTGCACTTTCAGGCTGGCCTGAAGCGGTGTGTCGGCGATGTCCCCGGTGCCGAACGGTCCAGCCTGGCCTTTCAACTCGATCTCGCCGCCTCCCTCCACTTTGGCCGTGAGGGAAAACGGAAAGGCGGTGGTGCCCGAAAAGTCGCGCACCTCGACATCTACCGGGTCGAGTATCAGCGGCTTCGAGCGGCCCGCTTTGGCCATCCGGAACTGCCCGTTCGACAGACGCACCAGTTTCACCGCGAAGCTCATGGCTTTTCCGGGTTCGGCGGGCGGCGCGGCGCTTTGGGGAGCGGCGCGATTGCCTCCAAGGCTGGAGAAATTCCACTCGCCGGAGGCGGCCTGCGTCAGTTGAACCTGCGGCTGGTCGATCACGATTCCCGTGACGTTCAGTTGCCGCGAAACGATCAGCGGCCAGAGCTCGACCCGGACGTTCAGCGACTTCGCCTGAACGAAGGGCGTCCGGCTGTAGGCTGGGTCGTCGGCAATCGAGAGATCGGATGCCGAGACTCCTCCCGAAAGCAGGGAAAGCGCGAGGTTGCCGACATGCACTTCACGGCCCAGGACCAGGCTGAGCTTGGTTTCGAGCACGGGCCGGAAGCGATTGGCGTCGATGAGAAACGGGAGGGCCAGCGCGGCGATCAGCAAGAGCGCAAGCGCGGCCAGGGCGACACGGACCAGGCGTCTCATGATCTTTCGAGTGTACAACCGGTCACAGTGAAACGGGCCCGCGCCGGCTTCCCTCTGTTGTAATGGAAACGGCGAGAAGAGCATGAGATGGATCCCGGAGTTGCTGCTGCTCACCTGGACCGCCGGCACGCTCGATGGCCTCAGCTATCTGAGCGGACATGTCTTCACGGCTAACATGACGGGGAACACCGTACTGCTCAGCCTGCATGTCGTACAGGGGCAATTCGGGCCTTTCCTGCACAATCTCACGTCGCTCGCCGCCTTCTCTGCCGGCTGTATGGTAGGTGCCTTCATCTTCAATGAGACCACCCGGTTGAGAACCGCCCGAAACCTGGTTCTTTCCGCGCGAATCGAATTTCCGATGTTGCTCGCCTTTGGGGTTCTCTGGCTCGCGAACCAGCGGACCCACACCCTGGGATACGCAACCATCGTGATAGCCGCGCTGGCGCTCGGAATTCAGAGCGTGGCGGTGAGGCGCCTGAAGATCCACGGCGTGGTCACTACATTCATCAGCGGCACGGTGACGGAAGCGGCCACCGGAGCCGCGAGCGCCCTGCTGGCGCGCCGAAAGACCGGCAGGTGGCCTGGCGGCGGCTCGAAAACTGCGGTCTGTGTCGCAATCCTGTGCACGTACCTTGCAGCCGCGGCAGTTGCCGGGTACCTCTCGCTCCACCAGCCGGGGGCCGCGGCTTTTATCAGCCTGCCCGCGCTGCTGCCGGTGATGGTTCGATCCGCAGAGCCGCGACCGTGAGGGAGCGGGCGCCCCTTGCGAGATGCCCGCTGCCTCACGGTCGCGGCTCTGTGCGGTTCGGTACTACGGAATCGTGGTCAACGATTGCGTATCCGGTTCCGCCCGTGAATAGGCGTTGGGATCGTGATAGAGCGCTCCCGGTGGAAGCCACTCCCACAACGCTCCCAGGTCCTGTCGCACGATATCCAGGTAAAACTGAGGAAGCTCCGCGCTCTCCTGTTCGAAGAAAGCGAGGAATTGCCGGTCGTTGTCCAGCCGCTCGCGAATGTCCCTGTGATACTTGAGCCGTCCGAACCCTTCCGTGGATACGGCCCGCACCAGGTTCATGCCCCGCGGGGTCAGTCCCGGCGTCGAGCGGAAGCGGCGGAAAATCGTTTTCCACGAAAAGGAATACCGGGTGAGATCGATGACGTAGTCATAGAACTCCCGCCAGGAATAATTTCTGGGCCTGACGTTCATGGCCTGGTTGTTGTTCAGGAAATGAAAGGGAAAGGGCAGCACGCGTTCCGCGCGCTGGTAATTCAGGTTGAGCGGCGCGGCGCGTCCGAACGCCGTGAGCAGCGAATAACCGGGAAAGGCGCCCGGCGTCAGGTCCAGGAATCGCTTGGTCAGTTCAAACGGCTCCTCGCCTTCATCGTTGTCGAGTCCCAGCACGAAATTGGTTTGTACGTACGGCACGTAACTCAAAATCAGGTTGACGTGTTCGGCCACGCTGCGGACCTTGTCCATCCCCACCAGCGCGCCGGTTTTCGACTTGTTGCCCAGGTCGAACCACGACTCTACGCCGGGCAGGAGGGCTTTGAAGCCATTGTGCTTGAGCCGTTTCAGGTGCGGTTCTGAAAGGAGGGAAAGGCTGCTCTCGGCAATGAAGTCGATGCGGCCCGGAGGCACGGCGCGCTCAATCACGTCCAGGTAATCGTTGAATCGGACGCCGAAATTGGGATCGTGCCAGCCGACCATGGGCCGCCTGAACTTCGTCAGCAGGAACTTGAGATCCTCTTCGATCGCGCCGAAATCCATGGGCTGATACGGCACGGCCGCATCGATGCAGAAGGCGCAGGTGTACGGGCATCCCAGGCTGCCGAGCATGGGAACCATTTTGATCAGGGCTGCTTTCCGGAGAGTGGGTTCGATAAACTGCCAGCGCTCGCGCACGCCCGGAAGCGTTGCCGGCTGCTGCCTGGCGGCGACGCGCAGGCCGGCCGGCCGGTGCGGCGAGCAGTCCCGCAGAATATCGCGGAGCGTCTCCCGATCGGTGAACCCCAGCACGTAGTCGAAGTACTGCAAGGCGTCTTCCGGGTAGCAGCGCGCGTGCGGACCCCCGATCGCGGTGATCGCTCCCGTCGAGCGGAACAGGTTGCTCAGCGCGTACGCGGTGTGGGCCGCTTCCGTGAAGGCGCCGATGAAGACCAGATCGGCCCTGTGCGGCAGTTCTTTCAGCAGATCTTCAAAACCGGTATAGCAGACGAAGTCGACATGATGCCCTTCTTCCCTGCACCACACGCCGATTACCTGCGGCATGATGCTGGCAAGATTGGGATTCATCACGCGAGCATACAAAGCGTCCGTGGGGCCCCTGGAAACGATATCTACAATGGCGATACGCAGTTTTCTCATGATGGAATTCGCCCAGCCCTCCAGAGGTTACTAATCTGAGTCTAGGCCATTTAGCCGGGCTGTAAAATTCCGGAATGGACGAATTCGGACAAAGGCGTTCAACCGGCCGGCTGCTGCTGTGTCATGCAATGCAGCGCGCCTAAACCCCAAATCAGCTCCGTGCAGGCGATGCCGGTAACTTCGCGGTCCGGGAAGGTTCGCGCCAGCGTGTTCAGCGCGATCCGGTCGTTCGGGTCGTTGAACGTGGGAACCAGCAGGAGCCGGTTGGCGATGTAGAAATTGGCATAGCTGGCGGGAAGCCGCTGACCCGCGAACACCAGCGGGCGCGGCATCGGCAGTTTCACCACCCGCAGGCCGGCCGCGTGAAGAATCGCCGCGTTCTCGCGCAGCGGTTCGAAATTTGGATCGGAGCGGTCGGCCTCCGATGCCAGCACCACCGTATCCGCCGAAACGAAACGCGCCAGGTCGTCCACGTGCCCGTGGGTATCGTCGCCGGCGATGCCGTTGCGCAGCCAGATGACCTTGCGCACGCCCAGATAGTCGCGCAGTTTGCGCTCGATCGCGACGCGGCTCATGCCGGGGTTGCGCGCCTGCACCGGGCTGAGCAGGCATTCCTCGGTAGTCAGCAGCAGCCCCGCGCCGTTGACGTCGATGCTGCCGCCTTCGAGCACCATCTCCGGCGCGAACGCCGGAATGCCGAGGATCTTCGCGACGAACCCCGGCACGCCCGCGTCGATCTGCCAGTCGTCGTACTTGGCCCAGGCATTGAACCTCCAGGTGGTGGCCGCCAGCGCGCCCTTCCGGTCCTTGACGAACAAAGGGCCGGTGTCGCGCGTCCACACGCGGTTGGTCGGGCAGTGGAGGAATTCCACGGCCTCCAGCCGCGCGCCGACCTTGCGCAGAATCGTGCGTGCCTGCCGCTCGAGCGCCGGCCCTTCGATCAGGATCCGCACCCGCTCCACGGCGCTCAACTTGCGCACGATCTCGCCGTAGACCCACGGAACCGGCGCGAAGCGGCCCGGCCAGTCGTCGCGGTTGTGCGGCCAGGCGATCCAGGTGGCTTCGTGCGGCTCCCACTCCGCGGGCATGCGGAAGCCCAGAGCGCGCGGCGTAGCCGAGCTCAATCGATCACCCGGTTGAGAATGGGAGCGTACGCGTCGATGCGGCGGTCGCGGAGGAACGGCCAGTTGCGCCGCACTTCCTCGATGCGGCGCGGGTCGCACTCTACGATGAGGGTCTCTTCGCGGTCGTGCGAACCTTCGGCCAGCACCACCCCGAACGGGTCGGCCACGAACGAGCCGCCCCAGAACTCCAGGCCGTGCTCCGGCGGGCCCTCATAACCCACGCGGTTCACCGATGCCACGTAGAGCCCGTTGGCGATCGCGTGGGAGCGCTGGATGGTGCGCCAGGCGTCGTGCTGCGCCGCGCCGTGCTGCGCCTTCTCGGACGGATGCCAGCCGATGGCCGTCGGATAAAACAGCACCTGCGCCCCGCCCAGGGCCGCCAGGCGCGCCGCCTCCGGATACCACTGGTCCCAGCACACCAGCGCCGCCACGCGGGCGTAGCGCGTGTCGAAACAGCGGAAGCCCAGGTCGCCGGGCGTGAAGTAATACTTCTCGTAATACAGCGGGTCGTCCGGGATGTGCATCTTCCGGTACTTGCCGAGCAGAGCGCCGTCGGCGTCGATCACAATCGCGGTGTTGTGGTAGACGCCCGCCGCGCGCCGTTCGAAAATCGAGCCGATGATCGCCACCCGCAACTCCGCCGCCAGCCGCGTGAACGCGTCGCTGGTGGGTCCGGGGACCGGCTCGGCGAGGTCGAACAGGTCGGCGTTCTCTTCCCGGCAGAAGTACTGCGACCGGAACAACTCCTGCACGCTGATGATCTGGGCTCCGCGGCCCGCGGCTTCGCGGATGCGCCATTCGGCCTTGGCGAGATTCTCGTTGGGGTCCTTCGCACAAGCCATCTGGATCAGGCCCACGCGGAACTTGGCACGCTGCACAGAACCATTGTATCGACGTATCATTACGTTTGATCTACCGGGCGCTGGTTCTATTCGATATCGACGGCACGCTGGTGCGGCGCGCCGGACCCCACCACCGCGAGGCCCTGGTCTACGGCGTGCGCAAAGTGATGGGCCTCGACACCACTACCGAGGGCATCCCCGTGCAAGGCATGCTCGATCCGGATATTTTGGCCATCATGATGCGCCGCGCGGGCGCCTCGCGGGCCTCCATTCGCGAGTCCATGTCGGAAGTCTGCCGCGCGGCCGAACGGTTCTACCTGCGTTCCTGCCCGGCGCTCCATGACAAACACTGTCCCGGCGTCGCGCCGGTTCTCGAGAAGCTCACGCGCCGCGGCGCCCTGCTGGCCTTGGTCACCGGCAACCTGACGCGCATCGGCTGGCGCAAGCTCGACCGCGCCGGGCTCAAACAGTTCTTCCGCTTTGGAGCTTTCGGAGAGATGGCCCGTACCCGCGCGGGGTTGGCCCGCCTCGCCATTCGCGAAGCGCGGCGGCGCGGCTGGATCGAACGCGGCGCGCCGGTTTCCCTGGTGGGCGACGCGCCTGCCGATATTCAGGCGGCCCGCGCCAATCGCATCCGTTCCATTTCGGTGCGAACCGGCATCACCCCGCTCGAGGAACTCGAAGCCGAGGGGCCGGATATCCTGCTTCGCGATCTCCGCGCCTTGCGTCTCCGCATGGTGGAATCCCCGGAGAAGATATAAGGAACCCACCCAATATTTCCGCTGCGAAAACGGCCTGTTTGTGACAATATAGAACGACAGGTCACGATGATGCTTCGGGCTGTCGCCGTTCTGTTAGTGGTAGCCGGCTGTTCCCGGGGCCAGCAGTATGTGATCTCGACCCTCGCGGGTGGTGCTCCGCCGCTCACCCCCGCGGCGGCTGCGGGAGTCTCCATCGGTGACCCCCCGCGGGTAGCCACGGATGCTGCCGGAAACATCTACTTCGGCAGCCTGCACTGCATTTTCAAAGTGGATTCCTCCGGTACCCTCACCCGCATCGCGGGAACCGGCCGCGCCGGCATTCGCGGTGACGGAGGGCCGGCCGTCAACGCGCAGCTTTCCTTCCCGGATGGAATTGCCTTCGATGCCGCCGGCAACCTCTACTTCACCGAGCGCAATGCCGGCCTGGTCCGCCGCATCTCCACCACGGGCATCGTGAGCACATTCGCCGGCACAGGGAGCCCGGGCTACTCGGGCGATGGCGGCCCGGCGCTCTCTGCCCAGTTCGACGGACCCACGGGATTGACCTTCGACCCGGCGGGCAACCTCTACGTGGCCGACACCGGCAACCACGTGGTTCGCCGGATCGCTCCGGATGGCACGGTCGTGAAAGTCGCGGGCAGCGGCTTCCCGGGCTATGGCGGAGACGGCGGTCCCGCTGTTCGCGCCGATCTGAATGGCCCGGAAGGCGTCGCGGTGGATGCCGCCGGCAACCTGTACATCGCCGACACGTTCAACAGCCGCGTCCGGAAAGTCGCGCCGGACGGGACGATGAGCACCTTCGCCGCCAACGGATATCCCGGCTTTTCAGGCGACGGCGGCCCGGCGGCCTCGGCAACCCTGTTTTTTCCCACGGATCTTGCCCTCGACCGCGCCGGGAACCTGCTGATCGCCGACTTCGGCGATAGCCGCATCCGCGAAGTCGCCGGTGGCATAATCACAACACTGGCGGGCGGCCCTGCGCTCGCGCCCGCGGTAGACGGCGCGGTAGCCACCGCCATCCGGCTCAGCGGCCCGACCGGCGTGGCGGCAGACGGAGCGGGAAACGTGTACTTCGCCGAGGGCTCGGTGGGTTCGGGTTCGGGGCTCGCCGCGGGAGACTTCCGCATCTGGCGGGTGGGGCCCGACGGCACCCTCAGAAGCGTGGCCGGCAACGGCTCCGATAGCTTTTCGGGCGACGAAGGCGCGGCCTCCCGCGCACAATTGAATTCGCCCTCGGGAATGGCGCTCGATGCGGCCGGAAACCTCTACTTCGCCGACACGCGGAATCATCGCGTCCGCCGTATTTCCCCGGGCGGAACCATCACCACCGTTGCGGGCAACGCTCTGGCGGGGTTCTCCGGCGATGGCGGCCCCGCCACGCTCGCGGAACTGAACACGCCCACCGCGGTGGCCCTCGACGCCCGGGGCGACCTCTACATCGCGGACTCCGCCAACAACCGGGTGCGCAGGGTCGCGCCCGACGGCACCATCGCCACCGTCGCCGGCAACGGCAACGCGGCGCTGTTCGGCGATGGCGGCCCGGCCCTCGCCGCGGCGCTCCAGGGGCCGCGCGGGGTGGCGCTCGACGGGTCGGGCGATCTGTACATCGCGGATACGCTGAACCACTGCGTCCGCATGGTGGATACGAATGGCCGGATCAGCACTGCCGTGCCTTCGCTCGGGGCTCCGCAGGCCGTGGCCGTCGCTTCGAACGGGATACTCTATGTAGCGGATGCCGGCGTGCGACTGTTCGCCAAAGGCATGACCGGAACCATCGCGGGCACGGAATCCACCATACCGCGCGGCCTCGCGGCGGATGCCGCGGGGAATGTTTACTACACCGCCGGCAACCAGGTGCAACGGATATCCGCAGGCGGGGCCGTCACTCCCGTAGCCGGTACCGGCGCCTGCTGCTATGCCGGAGACGGCGGACCGGCGGCCGCCGCGGTTCTCAATCAGCCGTCCGGACTGGCGGTGGACCCCGCCGGCAATGTCTATATCGCCGATGCCGGAAACAATGCCATCCGGCTGGCCTACCTGAGCGCGGCCGGCTCGTTCATTCGGAGCGTGACGAACGGCGCCAGCAACCTCTCCGGCGCGGTGGCGCCGGGCGAGATCGTCACCCTTTACGGCGCCGGACTCGGGCCGCCGCAATTGACCCAATTCGTCGCGGCCGGGGGCGTGGTTCCCAAGACCCTGGCCGGGACTGCCGTGCTATTCAACGGCACCCCTGGGCCGGTGCTCTATACGGAGGCGGACCAGGTGGCTGCCGTGGTCCCCTACGGCGTCAGCGGCCCTCAGGTGTCCATCGTCGTCGAGTATCAGGGCCTCACGACCGAGGGGTTCCCGGTTCCGCTCGCCGCGTCGGCGCCCGGGCTGTTTACGGCGGATTCCTCCGGGAGCGGGCAGGCGCTGGCGCTCAACCCGGACGGCACCGCCAACGGTCCCGCGCATCCCGCCGCTCCCGGGTCGGTCCTGACGCTGTTTGCCACCGGCGAGGGACAGACGAACCCGGCGGGTGTGGATGGCCAGTTGGCATCCGCGCCCGTTCCGCAACCGGCGCTGCCTCTGGCAGTGTCGATCGGCGGACTGCCGGCCAGGGTCCAATTCGCCGGAGGTTCCGCGGGTGAAGTGGCGGGTGTGATGCGGGTGGATGTCGAGGTTCCCGCCGGCGTCTCCGGCAGGGTGCCGGTGGTGCTCACCGTGGGTTACGCGTCGGCTCCGGGCGGCGTGACGGTGACCATCGGGCAATAAATTCCGCTCACGTCTCGAACGAGAACGGCGTCGCCATTCTCGCCAGTTTCAAGACCTTGTAAGCCTGCACGTTGAGGCCGCGCAACAGGATCCTGGCGGATTTGCCGCTGGCCTTGGCGGCTAGCTGCTCCATCGCCTGGAGCGCCGGCGGATCGATCCGCCCGACGCCCGTAAAATCCAGAACCACTTCCTCACCGCCGTCCAGCCGTTCGAGCGCTCGCCGGAGCAGCGGGTCCGCGGTGCCGTCGACACGCGGCCATAGGGTATTCGATGGTGCCATGCTAGAACCTCCCGCCAATCGCTTCCGCGGAGACGCCGGCCGGTGCACCGAGCCCGCGCCCCTCGTAAGCTTTCCAGAGCAACTCGACCAGCTCGCTCAGCAGCGGCATGCGCGGGTTGGACCGCCAGGAGGGGTCGTCGAATGCCGTGGCGGCCAGGTCCGGCACGGCGCGCTCGAATTCTTCGCGCGAGATGCCTAACTCCGCGATGGAACGCGGCACCGCCAGTTCGTCAAGCAGTTGCTCGATGGCCTCCGCCAGCTTCTCCACTTTTTCCGGAACCGTTTCGCCGCCGAGCCCGAGCAGGTCCGCCATCATGGCGTATTTCTTGTGCGCGTTATACCCGCGCTGGTTGGGAGACGGCATGAACTTCGTGGGCACCGCCGCGTTGAACCGGACCACGTGCGGCAGCATGAGCGCGTTCGCCCGGCCGTGCGACACGCCGAAGCGCGCGCCGAAAGCGTGCGCCAGCGCGTGATTCACTCCGACCGAAGCGTTCGAGAAAGCCAGCGCCGCAATGCAGGCGGCGTTGTGCATCATGCTGCGCGCTTCCACATCGTGGGGGTGGCGATACGCGATGGGCAGGTACCTGAAAACCAGCCGGACCGCCTGCACGGCATTCGAATCCGTGTAGGGAGAGGCATAGATCGAAACCCCGGCTTCGAGCCCGTGCGTCAGGCAGTCGATGCCCGTATCGACCGTCAGGGCCTTCGGCATGGACATGACGAACTGCGGATCGACGATGGCCACGTCGGGCGTAAGGGAGTAGTCGGCCAGCGTGATCTTGCGGCCGCGCTCCCTGTCGATCATCACGGCGAACGGAGTCACTTCGCTTCCGGTTCCGCTGGTGGTGGAGATGGCGATCAACCGCACATGGTCCACTTTGTCGGTCGGAAACTGGACCACCCGTTTGCGGATATCCAGAAACGGGGCGGCCAGCTCTTCCAGATCGGCATCCGGCGACTCGTACCGCAGCTTCATGATTTTGGCGGCATCGATCACCGACCCGCCGCCCAGCGCGATGATCTGGTCGGCACGGTACGCGTTCAGGGCTTCTAATCCCTGTTGAATCACCTTAGCTTCGGGTTCGGCGTCGGGTATCGTCAGGATGCGCGCAAAAGTCTCTTTGGGAATGGAGCGCCTGACAATGTCCACCAGGCCGATCTGTTCGAGCACCGGGCTGGTGATAATTACGGTGGATCGCGACGGAAACCGGCGCAGGTTCTCCACCGCATTCATGTTGAAGTAAATCTGATTCGGGACACGGAACCACATGTGGGTTTGGGTCCTCCGCGCAAGCCGCTTGATGTTGAGGTAGTGATAGACGTTGACGTTGTCCGTGGTGCTGTTGCCGCCGCCCGTCCCGCATCCGAACGAGAACGTGGGGACCATGTCGTTGTAAACGCCGCCCAGCGATCCAATGGAACCCGGCGAATTCACGATGATGCGGCCCGCGTTGATGACGTCCCCGAACTTCCGGACGATCTCGTCGTTCCGGGAAAAAATGACCGCCGTGTGCCCCAGGCCCGATGCGTGGTTCACGTCCACACACACCCGGAGCGCTTCATCGACCGAGTGGGCGCGGTAAACCGAGAGCACCGGGCAGAGTTTCTCAGCCGAAAGCGGATGCTGCGGACCCACGCCCTGAATCGGCGCAATCAGCAGTTTTGTCCCGGGGCTGACCTTGAGGCCGATCGCCCGGGCGATGTCGGTAGCTTTCTGCCCCACAGCCATGGGCCGCATGAAACCGGTTTCGGGGTCGATTACCGTCCGCCCCAGCAATTCTGTCTCTTGGCGGTCGCAGATGTGCGACCCCAGATCCGCGAATTTCTTCAAAACCTCGTCGAAAATTTCATCGTCGATCACCACCGTCTGCTCCGAAGCGCAGATCGTGCCGTTGTCGAAGGTCTTGGAGGTGATGATATCCACGACGGCCATTTCCACATCGGCGGTTTTCTCCAGGTAAACCGGGGTATTGCCCGGGCCCACCCCCAAAGCCGGCTTGCCGGAACTGTAAGCCGCTTTCACCACGCCGGGGCCGCCGGTGGCGTCGATGAGGCGGACGTCCTTGTGGTGCATCAGGTACGCGTTGTCCGGCAGGGTGGGCGATTCCAGGCAGGTGAAAACGCCTTCGGGGGCGCCGTGCTTCACGGCCGCCTCGTACATAATCCGCACCGCCTCCGAGCAGCAATGCGCGGCCTTCGGGTGGGGGCCGAAGATCACCGCGTTGCGCGTCTTTATGGCCATGATGCACTTGAAGAGCACCGTCGAAGTGGGGTTCGTAATGGGCAAAAGCGAGAAAATCAGCCCGATCGGCTCGGCGAATTCCACCAGGCCGCGTTCGGGATACTCGGCGATTGCGCCGACCGTGCGCCGGTCCCGGACGTAGTTGTAAACGAACTCCGTGGCCACCATATTCTTGATGGCCTTGTCCTCAACCACTCCGAGCCTGGTTTCCTCGATGGCAAGGCGGGCCAGGTGTTGAGCTTGGCCCAGCCCTGCCAGGACCATCGCTTTCACAATCCGATCCACGTCTTCCTGAGTGTATTGGGTGAAAACGGCTGCCGCGGTTCTGCCCTGCCGGACCAGTTCCTCCAGGTAGGCGATGCGGTCTTCGCTCAGGCTTGAAGAATGCTCTGGCACACTAGTCCTCCCTGCCTGCAATTTGTACATCCCGTAACCAGATCCGGATAATCAGGTCCTGGCTGCCGAAAAACAGTATAGCGCTCCTCCACACCGCGGGATCCGCGATTTGGGCGCTAGGATACAGTGTTGCCCGCTCTCTCACGGTCACGGCTCTGTGATGGCAGCTCACAGAGCCGCGACCGGGCAGGCAAAGCTTAGCGGCGGTGCCGGCCTTCGGGACCCGCTCCGGCGGTGGCACCGTAGCCGATGAAGCCGGTGCGGGTGGGGCTGCCGTCGTCAAAGATGGCGTACTCGGCGGGTGCTTCGGCACGCAGCGCTTTCACGGTGCGTAGTGCGTCGTTGCCGGCGATCACCAGCACCATGTGAGCCGGGCCGAGCGGGTTCTTCGCGGCCAGCACCAGGGCATCGCGTTCGGAGGCGAAGGTTTCGCCATCCATCTGGAAACTGGCGCCGTCATACTTCAAACCGAGCTTGCCGGACCATGCCGCCAGCGCGGAGTTTGCCTCCGGGCGGCCGATGAAGATCACGTCGCGGTTGCGCAGCATCGAGTCGGTCACTTCGAAATCCTTGTAGACGGGCACGAGGCTTGGGTACTCGTCGAAAAAGCGCGACTGCATCTGCTCGGCGGCGTAGCGGTTGGCGCCGGCTTCCCGCACGGTTCCATAAACGATGGCCGCCGTGGCCAATTGGCGGCCGATGTCGCTGGTCAGATACACGGGGCCGTCCGCCGGTTCGGGGAATTCGAATTTCGCATGGGCCCGCTCGAGGAACGACTGCGCGGCCACGGTCTTCGTGGTGTTCACCGTGAAATAGTCGCTCATCAATTTGAGGAACGCGTCGTCGCCCATCTTGTGACGCAGGGTATCGAGGAACAGCACGCCCCGGGATTCTTCCAGGCGCACGCGGGTGGCTTCGTTCTCCGGGCCCCGTTTCAGGCGGCGGTATTCGGCGCGCCGCGCATTCATGGCCTTTTCGACGTCCTCCGACTGCAGCACCTGGCGATAGGCGGCGGCGCCGGCAGCCAGCCAGATATCGGCATCCGAGGCGGGCAGCAGGTAACCCTTCCACAGCCGGTCTTTGAGGGACGCCGCCGCCTTGGCGGGTGCGCGCCGTTTAGGAGGCTCGGAGGGCTTCTGCGAGAGCGATGCCGGCGCTTCACCCTGGAACAGGTGGTAGCCGGAAGGATAGAGGCCATTGTCCCCGGAGTATCCGGAGCGCCCTCCGGGCAGCCATTCGGTCTGGTTCGGCCGGCCGATTTCGGCCCACACCATCATGTGGTTCGCCATGTCCGCCGTCGCCACCTTGGCGTCCATGGTGGCGGCCGAAACGAGCGGTGCGGTGCGAAATGCGGTGAAAGCGAACTGCTCGTCGATCCGGCCCTTATATTTGCCGTAAAAGCCCTGCCAGGCAAGATCGCGCGGCATCGGGACGTAGGGCACGAATTCAGGTGTGCCGTGCGGGTCCGGCATGGTTTCGAGGCGGATCGCGAGGTCTTTGGCGTTGTTATCGCCCCAATGGAACCCGGGCGTGCCGCCGAACCACTGGTCCTTCGAGCTGCGCCACAACCGGGTGTGGTTCGTGCCCAGTTCGTACATGGCGATCTCGTTGGTTTTGGCGTCGCCGATCAGCCACTCGTTGGTGTAGAGGCCGTTGTTGCGGGTACCCAGCCGCGCCACCACGTCGTCGATAGAACCGGCGTACTGAATCGCCATGCGGGCGCGGAAAGCCACCGGCGTGCCCTGCGGGTTGAACGGCGTCTGGCGAATGGTGGTCTCGGTGAGGACCATTCCGGCGTCGTTCTGATACCAGTCCGTGCCGCTCTCGATTCCGCCGGGATAGCTTTGAATCAGCATCCGGTGGCCGGATTCCGGCTGGATATCGAGCATCACGTTGGTCTGTTCGGCCAGCGTGAGCGGCCACCAGGTCACGTGCCCGATCACCATCTTTCCGTCGCGCGTGGCGGGGCCGGTGGCGGCGAAGGCGCTGCAATGCTCCATCACGGAATCGGCCTTCCGGGCATAGGGCGGTTTGTCGAACGTCAGGCTTTCGAGGCCGGTGGGCGTGGAGTTCATAGCCGAGCGCAATTCACCCAGTTCCACCGTGGTGTTGGCCACCACGATGTCGATCAGGTCGATCGGGCGGTGCTGCCAGCGGGCTCCGGCGTCGGATGCGCCATCGGCGATGCCCCGCATCTCTTCCAGGATTTCGCGATCGAAGCCGCGCAGGAACAGAGCGTCGGCGGTGGTGCGGTAGGTGTTCCACTCCTCGGGCGAGCCGAGGTCGGCGGCGCAGCGGGCGAGGTATTCGGGAATCTCGCGCGCCATCAGGTGCCCGTGCTGGTAGCCGCGTTCGTAAGGCTTGCCCTCGATATGCAGATAGATCCATCCGGCGGCCGGATAGCGGTAGGCGGGGCCGAAAGTTTCGACCGCATCGCGAACCGGCCAGCCGCCCCTCGGCGAGACGTCGTCGAGGCTGACGCCGGCAAACCAGGCCTTGCCGTTGAAGGCGCCGCCGTCGCCGACGGTGAGCAGGATTTCGTCTTTTGCGCGGCTGGCCACGAAGCGCAGAGTGAGACGGGTCCACGGCTGTGTCCCGCCGAGCGAGGCCGAGTGCACGTCATAGGGCATCGAAGCCATGCTGAGCGCTGCCCCCGTGGCGATCGGAGACCGGCCGAGGTCGCGCACTTCCAGGTTCTCGGTGCGCACCCAGCCGCTCAGCTCATAGCTCTTGCCGATGGTGAGCCCGACGGGCGCAAACCGCACTGCGGCATCGGGCGCGGAGGCGGCGGGTTCGATCCGCAGCGATTTCCGGCCTGCGTGCAGCACGCTCGAGTCGGCAACGGCCGACCCGCGGATCACGCTGAACGCCTGCGGCTGATCGAGGGAGACCTGGTAGAGTGGGCCGGCGGCCTGGGCGACGGCTGCCACGGCGAGACAGCAAACCACACGAAACATGTGGGAACCCTCCTGATGAGATAGGATAACGGGTTTTTGAATCGGAAGTCGCCCCGCCCTCGCTCGGCGCGCGGCCTGGAAGGGGCAGCCTTAGCTGCCCCAGGTGATGAGACGTTTAGATTTAATGACCGTGAGGGCCGGGGGCCGGCATAGCCGTACCCGGGCCCAGCCGGTTCTGCGTGCCCCGGTGTACTGTGCCGAGGTTATGATGCGTGGTCGGGCTTGCAAAACGGCTGCGGTTGGCGCTGCCGATTCTGTTAGCGGTGGCTCCCTTTGTGGTTCCCTTTTTGGTTGTGCGGGTTTGTGGCGTCAGGGGCTTCGTGCCCAGGTGACTGGGCTCCACCGAGCCGGGCGCGGTTTTGCCAATCGTCCCCGGGCCGGACCCCATGGCTTGTCCCCACGCTGCCGGCAAAGCTGCCGCTACCGCGAATGCCAGGGTAAGCGCAATTCTCTTCATAATGATTGCCCTTCGATAATCGGGGCGGCGGATGATGGTTCCCGATTGCTTTTTAACAGTCCCGCCCTACTTCAGGCTAGCCGAGTGCCGGCGCGAGGTGTGTTCACGAGCGGACGATCGCTCACACCGTCCGCTTCACCAGCTTGCCCCAGAGCGCCGGAAACAAAAAGGCGGCCCGGAAGCTTCCCCCTCCAGAAGCTTCCCGGCCGCCATAGCCTAGCTAAAGATTTTCCAAACGAGAAACAGCACCCCGGCAGCGAATCCCGCGCCGGCCTGATATTCCTGATTCTTTAGATAAAGCCGGAACCGAAAAGGATTCGGAGATTCTTCAGGCAGCGGACGGAGCCGCGGAAAAAGTGCGGGCACCTGCCTGGCGTAATTCGCGTACTCCGGAAACAGGCGGCGAAGATGCTGCTCCTCGAGTTCGATCACCGGCAGGTAGATCAGCAGAAAAACGGCGGCGAAGAGCACTGCCAGCCCGGCGCTCCGAGAGGCGATCGCCAACCCTGCCGCCACCAGCAAGGTTCCAGTGTAGAGGGGGTTGCGAAGATACGCGTAGGGGCCGCCGGTGGCCAGTTTCTGGTTTTTCGCCAGGCAGCCGGCGGCCCAGCCGCGAAGCGCCAGCCCGGCCAGCGAAACCGGGAGCCCCCAGGCCAGCGAGCGGAGGCTGGGATGCGAGAACCAGGCAAACACGGCGACCAGCAGGAAGCCGCTGGGAACCCGTAGCCTGGCCACGAAATCGGCATAGGGTTTCGGGAACGAAATCATCAGACGGCGCACCCGGCGTGCGGAAGACGTTCGCGCAGGACCGCGCGCAACGCGTCGAATACTTCTCCTGGAGAGATGCTTTTCATGCTTGGATCGATGATATCGCCGCGCCGGTACGAGGTGGCCGCGCCGGGAGCGCGCAATACGCGAACCGTGTTGCCGTAGGGACCGTTGCGCGCCGGGTCGGTGGGGCCAAACAGAGCCACTCCGGGCTTCGCCAGTGCCGCGGCCAGGTGCAGGGGGCCGCTGTCCACGCCGAGCACGGCAGTGGCTCTCCGGGTGGCATCGATTAGCCCGGACAGGCCGGAGCGGTGCGCCAGGCTTCCCTCGAAAGAAGGGAACGCGGCTCCCGGAGGCAAATTCAGGACCAGTGGAATTCGCAATTCCTGGCGGAGCATGGCAGCCAGGGCCCCGTACGAATCGAGCGGCCACTGCTTGGAGCGCCATCCGGCGAACGGCGACGCCAGGATAAAATCGCCCGCGGGCAGTTCGCCTTCCGGCCGGCCCGCGGGGATCGGAAAGCTGCGCGTCAGGGCTGTGGCTCCGGCGGACGCCGCAAGGTCCAGGTTCCGGTCGACGACGTGGGCAGCCGGGCTGAGCGATTTGTCGGAATAAAAAAAGGCCGCGGCGCGTTCCCGCACCTGCGTGTGGTGGAAACCGAAAATCCGGTACGGATGGGCGGCGGTGGCGGCCAGAGCCGACTTCATCAGCCCCTGGAAATCCACCGCGAAATCGTAAGGGAACGCCCGCAGCTTGCGCCAGCTACGGTAGAGTTCGGCCAGCGAACGGCGCTCGAGCAGCAGCACGCGGTCGACGAACGGATTATTCTCGAGCAGCGGCGCCCACTTCGGTTCCACCAGCCACGTGAGGTCCGACCCCGGGTAGCTATGCTTCAGGGAGGCCGCGGCGGGAAGCGTATGAATGATGTCGCCCATCGCGCCGAGCCGGACCACCAGGATCCGATGGCCAGCGGGTTTGCCGGAAGTGAGCATGCGCGAACAATCCAAAGTCTAGCATGCAGGGCACAATCGCCCGTTTTGGGAGACAGTGGTTCAGGGTGCCATCGCCCTTCTTTGACACCTGATAAGATAGAGATTGTACATGCTGAAGCGCTTCGTCCTCTGGGATTATCCGCGCGGGGGGTGGCAGTACGACGTCATGGTGGGGATTATACTGGCCTTTATCTTTCTCACCCCCCGCGAGCTATTCCGCGATCAGCCCCGCATCTGGAAACCCAGCAGCATTGCGATGCTGCCCACCGATAATGGAACGTCCGCGTTCTTCGTCAACGCCGAAACCCTGGCGAACATTCCGGAAAACCTGCGCGTGAGCCGGTTGACCCAGGAGATTCAGAAACTGACGAGTAACCGCCGTCTGACGGTGACGCGCGTGGAGCCGATTCTCGACTCCGAAGGCGAGTTGCAGGGATATATGGCGTTCTCCCGGCCCTAGGTTGTACCCACCACACATTCAGCATTCGTATGACGGATAGGAGTAGTAAACAGCGGATGTTTCGGTTTCGTCCCCTCTTGATTCTTCTCTGCGCCGCGGCGGCGTTTGGCGCGGATGATCCGCTCCAGGCCACGTTCGCGCGCATGGATACCGTGGCGGCCGGTTTCAAAGGCCTCAAGGCGAACATGCGGCGCGTTTCGCACCTGGATGTGATCAATGACGATACGGTAGAGAATGGCACGATCCTGGTCCGGCGCACCAACCCGAAGGACCTAAAAATGCTATTCGAAATCCAGTCGCCGCCGAACCCCTTGAAGGCGTTTATCGGCGGCGGAAAGGTGCAGGTGTACTACCCGAATTCGAATGTTGTACAGGAGTACGAATTGGGCAAGGCGAAAAGCCTGCGCGACAAGCTCATGACGCTGGCGTTCGGAAGCACTTCGAAAGAGTTGACGAGTTTTTACAGCATTCGTCTGGTCGGATCGGAAAAGGCCGCGGGACAAAACGCCACCCGGATCGAGTTGACCCCCAAGGACAAGGAAGTGGCGACATATTTCACCAAAATCGATTTGTGGATCGCCGACGCGTCCGGCATCACCTTGCAGCAGAAGATGTATCAGCCGGGCGGAGACTACATGCTGGCCACGTATTCGGATGTTCACCTGATGAACGTGCCGGAATCGGCCGTCAAGCTGGACGTGCCCAAAAACGCGCGCTGGGAGCGGCCGCAGAAGTAACCCGCGATGGCCGGCAAAACCAGCTCATACCGCCTGCAATACCTCGACTGGCTGCGCGGAATCGGAGCCCTGATCATGTTGCAGGGGCACGTGTTCGATTCCTTCCTGCGCAACGACCTGCGTCCCGGCGGCGCCTACGTCTTCTCGCAGTTCGCGGGCGGCATGCCCCCGGCCATCTTCTTGTTTCTGACGGGTGTTACGCTTTCGTTCCTGATGGACAGCACCGAGCGTAAAGGCATGGCGCCGCGGCAGCGCGTCTCGCACGCGTTTCGCCGCTGCGGCTACCTGTTTTTCCTGGCGTTTGCCTTCCGCACCCAGATGTTCCTGTCCGGATTCCCCGCGCAGTGGACGGACCTGTTCCGGGTGGACATTCTCAACTGCATGGGGTTCGCCATGGCGGTGATGTCGGTGATGGCCCTGCTGCGCACGGTGGACCGCGCGCGCTGGTGCGCCATCGCCGGTCTGGCCATCGCTTTCGCCTCGCCGCTGGTCTCGCAACTGGATACGTCGCACCTGCCCTGGCTGCTGCGGGATTACCTGGTTCCCGACCACCGTTTCTTCAGCTTTTTCCCGTGGGCGGCCTACCTGGCGTTCGGCATGAGCGCCGGAAGCATCATCCGCGCCGTGCCGCAGGACACCATAGAACGGGTCATGCAGTGGGCGGCTATTCTGGGCGGGGTGCTCATTCTGACCTGCCAATATTTTTCCAGCCTGCCGTTTTCGCTCTATGACAAATCCGACTACTGGCTCAACAGCCCCGCACAGATCCTGACCAAGCAGGGGGTGACGCTGCTGATCATGGCTTTCGCCTTCCTCTGGACGCGTTATGCGGCCGGGCCGGGTTGGAGTTGGGTGCGGCAGTTCGGCACGACGTCGCTGTTGGTCTACTGGGTGCACATCGAACTGGTTTACGGCCGGTGGCTGTGGTTTTTCAAGAGCAGCCTGACAGTAGCCCAGACGGTGGTGGCGGCGCTGGCGGTGATCCTGCTGATGCTGGCACTTTCGACCGTCCGCACGAACTGGGGCCGCATCTCCGCAACCCTGGCCGAGATGGGCTGGTCCTACGGACGCAAGGCCGAACGCGTGCCGGGCGATTGATTCACGCCCGGCGCGCAGGAAAGCTTCAGAACTTGACGAACTCCACCCGGGGGTTCTCAGTTCTTCCCTGAATGGTATCGTTGGGGGCGACGGGCTGGGTCTGGCCGAACCCCTCGGTGGTGCCGTCGAGCGCCGAGACCGCCTATGGTTTACCACCCCGATTATTCTGAACGCTGTTTGCGGAAGTGCTCGAGTACTAGCCTGATGCCTGCCCGCTCCCTGACGGTCGCGGCTCTGTTGGCATTGCGTTCACAGAGCCGCGACCGTTAGAGAGCGGGCCGAGCGGCTTTGGATAACACGCCTTTTGCATGCCGCACTATACTAGCTGTACTTCCTTAGCGCCAGCACCGCGTTCAACCCGCCGAAGGCAAACGAATTCGACAGCGCGTACTCGACCTGCTGCCGCCGGGCATGATTGGGGATCACGTCGAGGTCGCACTCCGGGTCTGGCTCACTGTAATTGGCCGTCGGGGGAAGAATGCCGTCGCGCAGGGCCAGCGCGGCCGCCAGACATTCCAGTGCCGCCGCCGCGCCGAGCGCGTGGCCGTGCATGGATTTGGTGGAACTGATCGCCAGACGGTCCGCGTGGCTGCCAAACACCGCGCGGATGGCCGCGGTCTCGGTGGGATCGTTGGCGGGGGTTGCCGTACCATGCGCGTTGATGTACCCGACCTGCTCGGGCGCGAGGCCGGCGTCGCGCAGGGCGGCCCGGATCGCCCGTGCCGCGCCTTCCGCCGACGGTTGGGTGATGTGGCAGGCGTCGGACGACATGCCGAAGCCGACGATCTCGGCGTGAATCGTGGCGCCGCGCGCCACGGCCGCTTCGAGCGGCTCCAGCACCAGCATGGCCGATCCTTCGCCCAGAATCATGCCGTGCCGGTCCCTCGAAAACGGCCGGCAGGTATCCGGCGAGACCACCCGCATGGCTTCCCAGGCCTTGAGGATTCCGAAGCTGAAGGGGGCTTCGCTCCCGCCCGTCAGCGCAAGATCGGTCTGGCCCGAGCGCACCATCCAATAGGCCTGGCCGATGGCATGCGCGGCCGAAGAACAGGCGGTGGAGATGGTGTAGCTCGGCCCGGTGATGCCGAATTCCATGGAAATGTGGCTCGCCCCCGCGTTGGCCATGGTCTTGGGAATGGTGAGCGGATGGACGCGGTTGTGGCCGAACTTATAGACCTCGACGAAGCCGATGTCCTCAGTACTCTGGCCGCCGACGCACGAGCCGGTGATGATGGCGGAGGTTTCCCGCAGTTCCGGAGTCCATTCGACGGCCGCGTCCCGTACGGCTTCCCGGGCGGCAATCACCGCGAACTGCGCGAACCGGTCGATAAAATCGGCGCGTCGGTCGTCAAAATAGGGCTGGTGCGAATACCCCTTGATTTCGGCGCCGTTCTGGAAGCGGACCCGGCTCATGTCGGATGACTCGATCGGGCTGATACCGGATCGGCCGCAGCGCAGGGATTCAGCGAACTCGGTGGTATTCCGGCCGATGGCGCAAAAAGCACCGGTGCCGGTGATCGCGACGCGCCGCATCGCTACTGGCTCGCCGCCTGATCGGATTTGGCTGCGACCAGTTTCTCGACGCCCTCACACATCTGCCTTACGTTGCGGACGTGGCGAACTTCATCGTCGGGGATGCTGACGTCGAATTCGTTCTCGAGCGCGAAGAGAATTTCAACGGCATCCATGGAATCGATTCCAAGCTGCTGGAAATCGCTTTCGATCGTGACGGTCTCGAGGGGAATCCGCTTGGAAGCGGCAATCACCTTCAAGACCCGTTGGATTAAATCGTCGGACATAATAGTCGGCTAATTGTCTCGAACCGGTAGCCCTGGTCCAGCAGCGTCGGTACCAGGCGCCGAACGGCCTCCAGAGTCACCCCGGTATCGGGCCTGACCTGGAGCTCGCGTCCATCATGCAGACACAAGATAGCGCCTTTGGCGACGCGGCGGAGGATCCGTTCGACGACCTCTTCAGCTCCCAGATTCCAATCATAGCCGATTACAGTCCACATGACGGCCCCCAGGCCCAAACGGCGCTGCGCCGAACCAAGACCGAACCAACGGACGCCGAACGGGGCGCGAAACCAGGCGGGTTCCTTGCCGGTATGCCGGGCGATGCTTTCCTGGGCCCGGCGAAGGTCATTTTCCATGAAGCGCGTGGAGCGAAAACAGAGCAGCGGGTGGGAATGGCTGTGGTTGCCGATCTCGTGGCCGGCTTCGCGGACGGCACGGGCAATTTCCGGAATGCGGTCCACATTGGCCCCTACCTCGAAGAACGTGGCGGGAACGCCGTAGCGGCTGAGAACCTCGAGAATCGCCGGAGTGCCTTCGCTCGGGCCATCATCGAAAGTCAGGGCGACAACCGGGCGGTCCCGCGGACCGTGCCATACCGACGGCCCGAACACGGCGGAAGCGCGCCCCCGGACAGCCCACGCCAGGAATCCGGCGGCGCCGGCCGCAGCCATACCCGTAGTGGCCAGCGGTGTCACGTAAGTTTCATTGTAAACGCCCGCGGCGGTACACTTGGGCAGGAGATCTCTCATGGCTGGCAGTTTCGATTCCGAACTCGAACCCGTTGTCGTGCTGGAGACGAATAACGGCATCCAACTTGCCATGGCAAAGGGCCTGCTGGAGGAAGCGGAAATCGGCTTCTATACGGATGGCGAGATCGCCACTCTGGTTCCGGGGGTAGACGGCTTTCTCCACAAACTGGTCCGGATCCACGTACCCAGGGAATGTGAAGAAGAAGCCAGGGAAGCGCTGGAGCCGCTCCTGAGTCCGCTGGACGAAACCTAAAACCGCGTGCGGTAATAAAAGTCCAGGCCGAAGACCCCGTTCTCTTCCCGCAAGGCCACGGCCGACCATTGCTTGCTCAGGTCCCACTCCACGCGAATGACCAGCGGATTGCTGCTGGTCACGTTGGTGATGTAGGTGAACGTAATCTCGGGGGTCACCTGCTGCTCCAGGGTGAGGCGCGCCTGCGGGTTGTTCTCCACGCCGGGCAGGGTAGGGTCGATGCGCAGTTTGCTCACCCCGAAGAAGCGTTGCAGGCGGCCGGCTACGGGGCTGGCAATCGCCTGGCCGAGCAGCGCCGACGCCCCGGTCTGCTGCCAGGCATTCGGCGCGGTGGCCTGTTGGGCCAACAGCGTGGGGTCGGAGGTGGGTGTCCGGCCGGTGGCCAGTAGGGCCACGATTTCGCTGAATTGCAGCGGCGGATCGGACCGCGGAGTGAGGTTCAGCTTGTTCAGCGGCCCGCTCACCGTGAGGGTGATGTCGATGCCGCGCGCCTTGGTTTCGAGGTCTACATCGAAGACCGGCTCGACCCGCAATGGGTTGTAGAAGGAAATCGACCCCTGGCTGACGTTGAAGCGGCTGCCGTAGAAGATCACCTGCCCGTGCGTGACGTTGACGCGGCCGACCAGGGCCGGGTTGCTGGCGGTGCCGCGCAGGCGCAGGTTGGCTTCCACCTGGAGGTCCTGCGTGAGGGAACTCTCGAATTGAATGTCGGGCGAGGTGTTGATCTGGATGTCGAAGTTCAACCCGCCGAGTAGTCCGGTGCGCGCGGAGGGCGTTTGCACGGGCTCCGCCGATTGCGCGATCACGGAGCTGAAATCCGACCGGATGTTGAAGCCCGCGCGCAGAATCGTGATGGCGCCGGAGAGATTGCTGCGATCCCTGGTCCCGGTGAATCGGAGGTTGGCGTCGGCCACGGTGCTGACGCCCTCCGGGTAGCGCACCCGCACCGCTTTGGCTATGGCCTGCAGGTGAAACACCAGCGGACCGCCGCCGTACCCGGCGAAGCCGTCGAGTTCGATCTTTCCGCCGCCGGTGTCGCCGCTGAAGTGCTGGATCGTGGCGCGGTCGCCCGTAAACAGAATCAGGCCGTTGGCGTTCGAAATTCCGTTCGGAACGTCCACCACGTTGAAGGCCGCATTCTGGAACTCCATCCGTCCGGTGATCCGCGGCCGGTCGAACTCGCCTCGCACGGTGGCGTCGGTCGAGACGATGCCCGCGCCTTCGAGGTTCTGATCGAGGTCGCGCAGGACTGCGAGATCCACCCGCCCGTTCACGTGCAGATCGAGCGGGTTCTTCTCCTTCAGCCGCGCCTTTCCGGTCACGGTAATATCGGTGGACCGGCCGATCAGGCGGGCGCTTTCGATATTGACGACGGAATTCGCCAGCGTCGCCACCACCGGCCCGGAATTATGCAGCGCCAGGGAAACGGGAATCCCGGACTGAGGCGGCGGGACAATGTCGAGCTTGGGCAGGCGCAACTCGGCTTGGAGCAGTTCCGGCTTCCGCACGGGACCGCTCACGCGGATTTCTCCGTCGGCCGAACCGGAGAAACTGCCGGCCAGGGAAGCCGGCAGCCAGGGATTCAACTGGTCGAAAGTGAAGTTGGCTATGGTTACCGTGGCGCTGCCCGGGAAATCGCCATCGAGTTCCCATTGACCTTCCCCGTGAACCGCCGATGCCGCCAGGTTGGCGGTCAGGGAGGCCTTCAAAACCCGCGCCTGCGTATGCGCGACCAGATGCGCGCTGCCGAGAGGCTGGCGCTTGAACTGTAGCCGGTCGCCGGTGGCTTCGGCCTCCAGGGACGAGAGGCGGAAACCCGCTTCTCCGGATTGCGGAGCCACGTCGAGATCGCCGGAGGCGTTCACGAGCACGGCGCCTTCCAGGCCGGGGCGGGCTTTGGCAAGGGTTGCGATACGATCGATGGCCATGGCGTTGGTGGCCACCTCAAAGTGAATGCGGCCGGAGTCGAAATGGCCCGCCGGATGGCGGAACCGAGCCGCCGCCCGCACCAGGATGGCTCCCGACTGAACCACGCCGGAAGACAGTTCCAGGGCCCCCGGCGTGTAGCTCAGGCGCCCCGTGAAGCGGTCGAACGGCTCGCCGTGGAAAACACCCGCGAGCATGTTGAAATCGCCCGAGGCCAGCGGATTTTCGAGTGTGCCCGAGAACTGCGCGAAGCCGCTCAGCGTTCCGGTCAGCGGCACCTGGGGAATATCCGCCAGCGCCAGCACGTCGGTGAGGGAGGCGCCCTGAATGGAGCCATCGCCGAAAATCTGACTCCCGCCGGTGGTCTTCCAGGCAGTGAGTGCCACCGCGCCGCGGAAGCGCGCCCGCAGGCTCTTCCACCGGGCGGTGCCGTTGTCGATCCGGACATTGGCGGGCGATAGGGTGACCGAACCTGCGAGCGAATCCAGGTCTTTGCCGGACACGCGGAAATGGCTGGCGGCCAGGCGCCCGGCGACCAGCGGCTTTTCCAGGCTTCCGGTCACGACCCCGTCGAACAGCAGGCTCCCGCCGGCGGAGAGCGTCACGGGGATGGAGGCAGCGCTTGCGCCCAACGCGGGAAGCAGGTCGTTCAGGTCGCGAGTCTCCAGCCGGACGCGCATATCGCGCCCCAGGACGCCTGAAAAATCGGCGCGCGATGCGGGCAGGCTCAGGGACGACCGGCCGAGGTCCAACGCGCCCGTTCGCGCATCGTAGCTTGCATTGATCTGGCCGTGCACCGGCGCGCCATCACCCGCGGGACCGATCGCCAGCCGGGCGTTCAGCTCGAGGTCCTTCCCGCGGCGCAGCGAGCCTTCGAGGCTCACCTCGCCGGAGCCCTCCGCGTTCCATGGAATGGGCTCGCGGCTGTAGAGCGCCACCGCGCGCTTCGCCTCGATGCCGGAAATGCGGCCGGCCAGCGAGAAACGGTCGAAATCGCGAACCGCCGCATCGCCGCGGAATTCTCCGTTGAGAGCTCGAAGGGCGATGCCGCGCAGGGTCAGTTCCCCGTTGCGTAGGGCCGCTTGGGCGATGCCGCCGGCGGCGGGCAGCCGGTCGAGCGCGCCCAGGTAGCTGCCGGCCACCCGCGCGTTCGAAATCTCTATGCCGTCAGGAGTTGCGGCAAGCGCACCCTCCAGGCTGCCATCGCGCAGGTGGATCGTGGAATCGCGATACTCCAGACCCGAGGCGCGCAGCATGCCGGATAGAGAGTAGCGGCTGCCGCCACTCCACGCCGCCTCTCCCGACGCCTCGACGGCGCCGCGCTCGAGCCCCTTTAAACGAAACTCACGAGCAGCGTCGGGCAGTGCCAGGTGTACCTCGTAATGGAATTTTCCGGTGGGAGCCGCCAGGTTTTCGACGGCGCCGGAGAGTGAGAGTCGCGATTCGCCAGAGGCCAGGGCTGCGGACTCGATCGCGATCCGCTTCCGTTCGAGCGATAGCCGGAGATCCACGCTCGCCTGCACGGGTGTGTAGCCGGGCCAGTGCAGTTCGAGCGGCCGGAGCGAAAGGCTGCCCAGGTAGCGCGGCACGGCGGCTTCGTAGGAAAGCCGCGCGTTCAGATTTTGGCCGCGCGCATCGAAGGGGGTCCGGCCGCGATTTTCGACCTCGAGAATCCCGCTGGCGATGCGGAAGCGGCCGATAGCCAGGTTTACCAGCGTCTCGATCGGATGACTTGCGCCGCGCTTGTTCCCGGGTTCGGGAATATTCGTGGCGCCATCGGCGGAGACGATCAGGTAGATGCGGGGACTGCCAATTTCCAGCGATTCAATATCGATGTCGCGCCCCAGGGCGGCAACGATTTTCAGGCTGACCGTCACCTCCGACGCGTGGAAGAGCGGAGGCTTGCCGGCCGGTTCCGTACCGTGCAGGGTGAAGTTGAGAACCCGGACGCGAAGCTGTCTCCACTCGAACTGGAACCGGCCGATCTCGACGCGGCCGCCGGTGGCGGATTCCACGGCCTTCACGATGCGGGCGCGCATCAGGTCGCTGAACCACCGGCTCTCGAGGATCAGGGGGACGGCCGCCGCCGCGACCAGCAAGGCGGCGACCACGGCGCTGCCCGCCCACATCACGCGCCGGCGCGTCATTTAAAAGCCTCCGGGTGATAGATGACTTCAGTACGGCCGCGCGCCGCCTTGAGCCACCGGTCCATTTCCTGGTCGGTACGCTGGCCGGTGAGGGTACGGGCGATCTGCTCGCGGTACGCGTCGAGCGTGACCGGCTGGCCGGGATGAGCGGCGCGCGCCGCCGGCGCCACCACTTTGTCGAAGTAATCCTTCACCTCCTGATCGGTCACCTGAACCGCCGGGCGGAAGCGGTCGTCCACGAACAGGAGAAACGTGCGCTGCCAGAGCAACTCGTCGCGGACGTCCTGTTCGGTGATCCCGTAGGACTGCAGGGCGGCGCGGTAGGCGGCTTCGCCGTGGAACTGCTTTTGGATCAGCCCGGCGAGAACCGGGTCGATTTCCGCCACCTTGGGAACCGGGTAGCGGCTGGTTTCGAGCTCATGGCGGATGAGCTTCTGCTCGACCATCCGGTCTGCTGTGGCGCGCCGGCCGGCGGAACTGAAGTCGGGAACGGAACCCTGGAGGAATGACGAGACGCGGATCTCGCGGTCGATATCGCTGGTGGTGATCACCTGGGTGCCCACCGAAACCGCAATGCGGTCGATGATATCGGCCGCGGCGGGCGGGCACGCGGCCACCAGCAGGACGAAAAACCGGATTGGGCGCGTGGCGGTCAAAACGTCTGTCCGATTGAGATAAAGAATTGAAAATGGCTGACGCGCTGCACCGTGCACTGGTTCGGCACGCCGGCCGGCGGCGAGCAGGGCGTCACACCGGCATTGATCAGGTCCTGCTGCGTGCCGGAGAAGCCGAAGAACGACGGCGGATTGATGCTGTAGGCGAGGTCCGCGCGCACCGGCCCGATGGGCGTCCGGTAGCGCAGGCCGAAACCCACCGCGTGCACCATGTAGTCGAGGTCGTCCAGGCTCGGCTGGCGCACCTTCCAGGTGATGTTGCGGACATCGGAGAACACGTTGCCCATGTCGTGGAACAGCACGCCCCCGATATTCTCTCCGATCAGCGGGAACCGCAACTCGGTCTGGTTGAAGAGCAGTGCGGTTCCGCCCAGGGGGAAGCCGGTGTTGGGATCGCGCGGCCCGGCCTGGTATTCGGGAAAGCCGCGATGCGAGTTGCTGCCGCCGCCGAACAGGCGCTCGGGCAGCGGGATGGCCTCAAGCGGGTTGCCGGTGTAGTTGAACGCATCGAGATCCCCGAACTGCGTCATGCGGGCCAGCACCATGCGCTTGCCGATGGGGTGGTAGGTGGCATTGCGCACCAGCACCCGCAGGTAGTTGACCTGCGATCCGAAGATGTGGTCGGCCAGCCCGATATCGACCGTATTGAAGATGCCCCGGTGCGGGTCGAGCGGGTCGTCGCGGCGGTCCTGCACCAGGTTGAAGGACGTGATGCCCACCAGGGCCGGCTGCGAAACCTGCGGGATCAGAAACGGCGTGACCTTCAGGTCGCTGACCCCGACGCGGCGGTAGGTGTAGCGATAGAACAGCGTAGTAGCCTTGCCGAGCCGCTGGGTCAACTGCAGCGAGCCCTCCTGGCGCCGGAAGTTGAAGGTATTGATGTCGTGCGAGTCTTCGTAGATGCCGGTCACCGAGACCGTGAGGTTTTCCTGGTTGTGAAAGTGCGGCCAGGAATAAGTGAGCTGCGCACGCTGATCGAGGGTGGAGACGCGCGTCTGGAGGCTGATGCTGTGGGCCATACCCCAGAGATTGTTGCGCGTGAAGTCGAGCGAAACGCGGGGCGAAAAGCCGGTGGTGCCGGCTGGGGAATCGAAGCACGTCTGGCACCCTTGTCCGATGCGGCCCAGTTCGGCGCCAAAGCCCACCGCGACCGAATAGCGCCGCGCCTCCTCCAGGTTGTACAGGACGTACTTGCGGTCGCTCTCGCCGTCCGGGTTCTGGATGGCGGCGTCCACCCGGGCGAACACGCCGAGGCCGTAGAGCCGCCGCTGGATGTCGGTAACGTCGGTGGGGGAGAGCGGGTCGCCGGGGTTAAGCGTGATGTTCTGGTTGATCAGGCGGGAGCGCGTCACCTGGTTCCCGCTGATCAGCACCTGGCGCACGAACTGCTGCGCTCCCTCGTTCACCACGTAATGCAGGTCGACGCGGTTCGGCCCGGCCGCCGTGTAGTTCCATTCGAACGTTGCGCGCGGGAATCCCTTTTCGAAATACTGCGCCAGCAGGGCGTCGCGGTCCACCGCAACGTTGAATTCGCTGAAGGGTTGTCCGGCGACCGAACTGAGCGAAGAGAGCGCCTGGTCGCGGTTCAGCCGTTCGATGCCGTCCACTTTCAAGCTGTTGATGAAATACTGCGGCCCCTCGGCGACGAGAATGACCACGGCGATTTCGCCAGGTTTATGCAGGTAGTTGTCGATCACCTGGTGCTCGACCTTCACGTCGCGGAAGCCATTCGACTGGTAGAGGCTGCGGATGGAGCTCTCATCCCGGGCCAACAGGTTTTCGCTGTAACGGCCGTGGCGGAACTGAAGCAGCGAAGCCGTTTGCAGGTACATGCGCTCGCGCAGGGTGTCGGCGTCGAAGTATTTGTTCCCCTCGATCTGGATCGAAACCAGCTTGTGCCGCTCGCCGGTGTTGACCAGGTAGTCGATGCCGGCCTTGTCGTTGACGACGCTCTGCTCCTTGAATTCGACCTCGGCATCGAAGTAGCCCTGCGATTGGAAGTAGTCGCGCAGGTTGTGGGCCCCTTCGACCAGCAGGTCGTGATCCACCGCGTGCTCCTCGAAAACCGGGACGTAGCGTTCGAGCGTCTTCTGCGAAACCTTGGCGCCCACGGTGCGGACTTCGATGCGCGGTCCGGCGTCGATCTGGAGGGTGGGGATGGCGGAATTGGTTTCCGGATCGTACTTCATCGATTCGAGGGCGATGCGGGCCTCGAGGCGGTTGGATTTCTGGTAGAGGGCGCGCACGCCTTCCAATCCCTGGCGCACGCGAGTCTGGCTCACGGGCTTCCAGGTGTGGATGATCCAGCGGCGGAATTTAGTGGCGCGGAGGATCTGCTGCTGGTCGATCTTGAGATCGCCTTTGAGCACAGGCGTGGCGAACCGGGCACGGGGTCCGCTGTCGACATCGAAGCGGACGTCCACCTGCTGATAGGTTTTGCCGGTTTCCCAATCGAGCACCGGGCGCACCTGGGCGAGGAAGAGGCCGTTGCCTTCGAGCAGACGCTTCTGGTTTTCGACGCCCTGCTGCAGCTTCTTTTCGGTGAATGGGGCACCCAGGTCGAGCTGCGCGGCATTCTGCATCTGGCCGGGCGTGGGTGGGCTCGAAAGCCCGCCCGAAACATCCAGATCGCCGATGAACCAGTTGCTCTTCGTGATGAAAACAATCGAGCAGCCGTCGCGATAGGGCGCGGCGTCCACTTGAATATCGGAATAGCGGCCGGTCGCGAAGAGACGCTCGATACTGGCCCGCACCTCGGCCATATCGAGCGGCAGATTCATCTTGAGGGGCAGAATGTCGTGCAGTTCGGAAGCTTCGAGCGGCTGCTCGCCCGGGCTGAACTGAATGTTGCGGATGAGCATGCCCTCATACCTCTGGTATTGAGCGGAAAACGCGCAGGGCGCCGCCAGTGCCAGGGCGAGATAAAGGTAACCATTGGTGAGCAGCCGCCGCACCAGTCTCATGATAGCGTAAGGACGCGAAAGCAACTTTGCTACCATCGAGAGCATGAACGCGGCCGAACGCGAGCGCTACTCGCGGCAGATCCTGTTCGCGGGGATCGGCGAAGCCGGCCAGGAAGCTCTGCTCGGCTCGCATGCCGTGATCGTGGGCTGCGGAGCGCTGGGGAGTTTTCAGGCGGCCGCTCTGGCGCGGGCCGGGGTGGGGCGGATCACCATCATCGACCGCGATTACGTGGAGCCTTCGAACCTGCACCGGCAGTGGCTGTTCGAAGAATCCGACGCGGCCCGGGCGCTGCCGAAGGCCGTGGCAGCCGAGCGGCGCATTGCGGCCATCAATTCCTCCGTGACGGTGCGGGGCACGGTGGCCGACCTGACTGCGGCCAACGCCCCGGAACTACTGGCCGGAGCCGGCGTGATCCTGGACGGCACGGACAACTTCGATACCCGCTACCTGATCAACGATTACGCCGTAAGCTTCGGTGTCCCATGGGTTTACGGCGGCGCCGTGGGAGCCTACGGGCTGGCGCTGGCGGTTCTGCCGGGGCGCACGGCGTGCCTGCGGTGCCTCTACCCGGAGCCCCCCGGGGGCGCACAGCCAACCTGCGAGACGGCCGGAGTGCTGAACGTGATCATTTCCGCCGTGGCCTCCTTTCAGGTGGCCGACGCTCTGAAGATTCTGGCGGGAAAGGCGGATTCGGTGTGCGCCCGGATTACCACCATGGACCTTTGGGAGGGGTGCATCCGCCAGATCGAGCCGCCGCCGCGCGACCCGGAATGCCCGGCGTGCGCCCGCCGGAAATTTCCCTACCTGGATGAATCGCGACGCGGGCCAGTGACCTTATGCGGCAGGAACGCCGTCCAAATCCACGAGGGGCCGGGGGCGATCGACCTGGAAGAACTCAGGCTGCGGCTGGAACCGCTGGGCCAGGTGCGCGCCAACGAGTATGCATTGAGGTTTTTCGCTGCCCCTTACGAGATGACGGTGTTTCCGGACGGGCGGACGATCGTCAAGGGCACCGGCGACGCGGCCGTGGCGCGGAGCCTCTACGCGCGGTATATCGGAGCTTAGCTACGTATATAATCAGGTTAAGTATCACCGCTTCCCGAGGTTTCGGGCGCGGCAAGGAGTAACGGTTTTTCAAATGCAATCTCGACGCAATTTCATCGGCAAGGTGGCCACCGGACTGGCCGGCACCCTGGCCGCTTCCAACGTGCTCGGCGCGAACGATCGGGTCCGTATCGGCATCATAGGACCTGGGGCGCGCGGGTCGGAAATCCTGCGAGAGGCGGTGAGCCTGCCGAATGTCGAATGCGCCGGCGCGGCCGACGTTTACACCCGGCGGCTCGAAGAAGTGAAGACGATCGCGCCGGCGGCCAAGACCTACCTGGACTACCGCCGCCTGCTCGACGACCGGAGCATCGACGCGGTGCTGATCGCCACACCCCAGCATCTGCACTGCGAGCATTTCACCGCGGCCCTCGACGCCGGCAAGCACGTCTACCAGGAAAAGACCATGGCGTTCACCGTGGCGCACGCCAAGCGGATGCGGGCAGCGGTGGAACACGCCGGCGCGCGGCGCGCGGTACAGGTGGGGCACCAGTGGACTTCTTACGGGCACGTTCCGGACGCCCACAGTTTTCTCAAGCCGGAATTGATCGGCAAAATCACTTCGATCGAAGCCCACATGTACCGCAACACGCCGCACGGCAAGCCGCAGTGGGCGCGCCAGGTGTATCCGGATATGACGGCCGGGAATATCGTCTGGAAGTCGTTCCTGGGCGAGGCGCCGCAGCGCCCCTTCGATGCCAACCGCTACATCAACTGGCGCTTTTTCTGGGATTATTCGGGCGGCAACGTATACGAGAACATGTGCCACCAACTGGCGTTCTGGTACAAGGTGCTGGGCCTGAAGATTCCGCGCCAGGCGACCATGACGGGCGGTCTGTACCTGTGGAAGGACGGCCGCGAAGTGCCCGACACGATGAATGCCTCGCTGGTGCAGGAAGAAGAGATGCTCTTCAATTGGACCTCGGGATTCGGCAATGACAAGCTGGGAGTGTCCGAAGAAGTGCTGGGCGACAACGGTACCGTTTCTCACACGCCGCAGAGCATCCGGTATACGCCGCAGAAGGTGAACCGCAAAGACGGCAACGAGATGGTTGGCACCACGCGCAACGAGCGCGCCGCCCACATGCAGAACTTCCTCGATTGCGTCCGCAACCCGAGCCGGCAGCCGAACTGCCCGTTCGAACTCGGATACCGCGTGGCCATCGCATGCCGCATGGCCGTGGAGAGCTACCGGCAGGGGCGCACCGTGCGCTGGAACGCCGCTAACGAAGAGATCGTCTAGGGAGTCCGTATGGACTTCGAATACACACCGGAACAGCTTCAGCTTCGCCGGGCGGTCCGCGAATTCGCGGAGGCCGAAATCGCGCCGCACGTCCTCGAATGGGACGAGGCGCAGTCCTTCCCGCTCGAGGTGATCCGCAAACTGGGCAAGCTGGGGTACATGGGAGCGATTTTCCCCGAGGAACTCGGGGGAGCGGGCCTGGGCTACATCGAGTACTCCATCGTCATCGAGGAACTCTCGCGTGTGGATGGTTCCGTGGGGATCATCGTAGCCGCCCACACATCGCTCTGCTCCAACCACATTTTCAAAGCCGGCAACGACGAGCAGCGCCGGCGGTACCTGCCGCAACTGGCGTCGGGCGAATGGATCGGGTGCTGGTCTTTGACCGAGCCCGAAGCCGGGTCGGATGCCGCCGGAACCCGTACCCGTGCGGTGCTGGATGACGGCTGCTGGGTGCTCAACGGCGCCAAGACGTTCACCACCAACGCTCACAATGCCGATGTCTGCGTGGCGATGGCGGTCACCGACCGCGCGGCGGCGCAGCACGGAATCTCGGCATTCGTCATCGAGCGGGAAACGCCCGGATACCGCCCCGGCAAGAAGGAAAACAAGCTCGGGCTGCGCGCCAGTTCGACCGGGGAAGTGATCTTCGAAAACTGCCGCCTGGGGCCGCAGCAGCTTCTGGGGAGGCTGAACGAAGGGTTCGTGGACAGCCTGAAGGTGCTCGACGGCGGGCGCATTTCGATCGCCGCGCTTTCCATCGGGATGGCGCAGGGGGCTTACGATGCCGCGCTGCGCTACTCCAAGCTGCGCAAACAATTCGGGCGGCCGATTTCGGAGTTCCAGGCGATCCAGCACAAACTGGTGGATATGGCGGTCGATCTCGACGCCGCGCGGCTGCTGAATTATCGCGCCGCGTGGATGCTCGACCACGGCATGCGCGTGACGCGCGAATCTTCCATGGCGAAGCTGTTCGCCTCCGAAGCCGCGGTGCGCATTGCCAACGAGGCGGTTCAGATCCACGGCGGCTACGGGTTCATCAAAGACTACCCGGTGGAGAAGTTCTACCGCGACGTCAAGCTCTGCACCATCGGGGAAGGCACCAGCGAAATCCAGCGGCTGGTGATCGCGCGGCAACTCCTGAAAAACTGATGAACTTCGACGAGCGAGCATTGGCCCGCATGGCCACGGGGATCGAGAACCGCGACCCCGATACCCTGGCTACGCTCGATCGGCTGGAGGCCGGCCACGCCCGCATCGTGGGAATCACCGGACCGCCCGGCGCGGGCAAAAGCACGCTGGTGGACGCGCTGGCGGCCGAACTGCGGCGCCAGGGACAAACGGTGGCGATCCTCGCGGTGGATCCCAGCAGCCGGGTATCGGGCGGAGCCATTCTGGGCGACCGCATCCGTATGCAGCGGCACCATGCCGACCCGGGAATCTTCATCCGCTCCATGGCGACGCGCGGCGCGACCGGCGGGCTGGCGCGCGCTACCGCCGATTTGACACGGTTGATGGATGCAGCGGGTAAAGATTGCGTGATCGTCGAGACCGTCGGGGTGGGCCAGGACGAAGTGGAGATTGCCGGCCTCGCGCAGGTCACCGTGGTGGTGCTGGTGCCGGGAATGGGCGACGACATCCAGGCGCTCAAGGCGGGGATCATGGAGATCGCGGACGTCTTCGCGATCAATAAGGCCGACCAGCCGGGCGCCGACCGCGTGGAGCAGGACGTCCGGGCCATGCTGAGCCTGGGAGGCGGGAAGCGAGCCGTAGTCGTAAAGACGGTAGCAACGGAAGGAACGGGAGTCGGAGAATTAGCGGCGGCAATCGGGGCAGGCCAGGAGGCCTAACCCTACGAAGAGGTGACTTTGAAAGCGGAAATCGGAATCATCGGCGGCAGCGGGCTCTATTCCATGCCCGGCTTCGAGGCTCGGGAAGAGGTTGAGATCGACACCCCGTTCGGCCCCCCTTCGGACAGTTTTGTGCTCGGCAGGCTGGCCGGAAAACGGGTGGCGTTTCTGGCGCGGCACGGGCGGGGGCATCGCCTCTCACCGTCGGAATTGAACTTCCGGGCCAACATCTACGGCATGAAATCGCTGGGCGTGGAGCGGATCATCTCGCTGAGCGCGGTCGGCTCGCTCAAGGAAGAGCACAAGCCGCTCGATTTCTTGATCCCGGACCAGTTCTTCGACCGCACGCGCGGCCGCGTCTCGACGTTCTTTGGCGACGGGCTCGTTGCGCACATCAGCTTCGCCGACCCGGTCTGCCCGCAAATGGCGGAGGTGGTGGAGCGGGCGTGCGCGGCGGCGGGAGTTCACGCCGCCATGGGCGGCACGTATCTCTGCATGGAAGGGCCGGCGTTCTCGACCAAGGCGGAATCGAACGTATACCGCGGCTGGGGGATGGACGTCATCGGCATGACCAACCTGCAGGAGGCCAAGCTGGCGCGCGAGGCCGAGATCTGCTACGTGACCGTAGCGATGGTGACGGATTACGACTGCTGGCACCCCGATCACGATGCCGTGACCGTCAACGACATCATCGCCAACCTCACCAAGAACGCGGAGAATGCCTGCCGGGTGGTAGCCGAGGCCGTGGCCGCGGCCCCCGCGGAGCGAACCTGCAAGTGCAAGTCGGCGCTCTCGCACGCCATCATCACCGACCGAAAGCTGGTGCCGGAGGCCACCCGCCGGAAGCTGGGGATCCTGATTGACAAGTACTTCGTGTAACCGGATCGCGCTCGAGGTTCTGGAGCAGTCGATTGCGGGCCGGCCTCCCCGGGAGTTGCCGGGAGCGTTGGTGACGGAGCCGTCCGGCAAGGCGCTCTTCGGCATTCTGGTCGAAGGGCTGGCGGACCGCTTCGAGCCGGCGCTTTGCGACATCTACGCCCGGCTGTTCTCGCAGGCCGTGGCGGCGGTGACGGAAGGCGTGGAGGCAGCCGCGCTGGTGGCGCACTATCGGCGGGTCCGGGCGGTACGCAGTGTGGCGAGCGTCCCGAAGCGGATTTTCGTGCTCTCGCGGGTAACACTGGGCGCGGATGTGGCGGTGACCAGCGTGATGCTGGCGGCCGCCAAACAGCGCTTTCCGGAAGCCGGGATTCTGTTTGTGGGTCCGCGCAAAAACTACGAGCTGTTCGCGGCCGATCCGCGTGTGCGGCACGTTCCGGTGGAGTACCGGCGCGGCGGTGTGCGGGAGCGGCTGGCGGCATGGGACGATCTGAAGGCGCTGCTCGACGCGCCCGGCGCGGTGGTGATCGACCCCGATTCCCGGCTCACGCAACTGGGCATCCTGCCGGTGTGCGCCGAGGAGCGGTACCACCTGTTCGAGAGCCGCGCCTACGGAGGGAATGGCGCCGCGACCCTGCCCGAACTGGCGGCGAGTTGGGCCGCCCAAACCTTCGGCGTAGAGGGCGCGAAGCCGTATGTGGCGCTGCCGGGAGCGGCACCGCGCGTTCCGCGTATCGCCGTGAGCCTGGGGGTGGGCGACAACCCGGCCAAGCGCATCCCGGATCCGTTTGAAGAGCGGCTGCTGGCGCTGCTGGCTGCCACGGGCCTACCGCTCGCGATCGACCGCGGCGCGGGCGGCGAAGAGGCGGAGCGCGTGGCGTGCGCGGTTGAGCGTTCGGGCGTGGATGCGCAGTTTTGGGACGGAGGCTTCGCCGGGTTCGCGGAAATCATCGCCGCGAGCAGCCTGTACGTAGGCTACGATTCCGCCGGGCAGCACGTGGCGGCCGCGTGCGGCGTGCCGCTGGTGAGCATCTTTGCAGGTTTCCCCGTGCCGCGCATGTTCGAGCGTTGGAGGCCGTGCGGCCCGCACTGCACGGTGATTCGGGTGGACCGCCCGGACCCCGAGGAGACTCTCCGGCAGGTGCGCCGCGCGGTTACACTGTGAGTTTGGCGAACCTCGAACAAGCACGGGAATGGCTGGAACAGGCGCAGTCGGTGGCGGTACTGACCGGCGCGGGGATTTCCGCGGAGAGCGGCATCCCGACGTTTCGCGGCGCCGGCGGTCTCTGGCGCGAATACAAGCCGGAGGAACTGGCGACGCCCGAGGCCTTCGCGCGCGATCCGAAACTGGTATGGGAATGGTACGACTGGCGCCGCGGCCTGATCTCCAAGGCTGCCCCCAACGCGGCGCACAAGGCGCTGGTGAAACTGGAAATTCGCAAGCCGCGCTTCACGCTGATCACCCAGAACGTGGACGGCCTGCACGACCTGGCCGGCAGCGGCAAAATCCTCAAACTGCACGGCGACATCTGGCGCATGCGCTGCACCGCTTGCGGCGCCGATTTTCCGAACCGGCGCGTGCCGCTGCCGCGCATTCCACCGCACTGCGCCTGCGGCGGGATGGCGCGTCCGGGCGTGGTGTGGTTCGGCGAGCCGCTCCCCGGTGGCATGATGCAGGAAGCGGAACACGCGGCGGCGGAGGCCGCGGTGTTCCTGGTGATCGGGACGTCGGCTGTGGTTTACCCGGCGGCGAGCTTAATTCCCTATGCCCGGCAGGCGGGTGCGCGGGTGATCGAAATCAATACCGAACCGACCGCCGCTACCGCGATCGTCGATTGCGCCCTGCTTGGCCCGGCGGCGGAATTGCTGCCGAGACTGCTGTAAGGCGACAACACTGTTCACTTAACGAGCTGAGAAGCAGGAGTTGCTTGCCTGCCAGCATCGGGGGCGGATGCGTCAAACCGGTCGTGTGCACAATGTGGCAGAGTGGGAAACCGGGAAGGAAACCGGGGACAGTCTGTCCCTGGCTTCCCCCAACGGGAGTTTCACCCCAAACCGGTTCGCTTTGCCAATTCGCCAGGCCTAAGCTGGTTCGTGAAGCGTATACTGAGGTCAAAGGATGCTGTGTGAGATATGAAACGCTTACTCGTGATGGTTTCGCTGCTCGCAATATGGACAGTCTCGTTATTTGCCATATGGCCCTGGTCTTCCAGCAAGGAATACCGCATGACAGCTAGCGGAACTGTTCCGGCAGCGACCGGGACGGTAAAAGCAAAAAGAGATAAAGCTAACGGAAACACGAGCTTGGATATTGAGGTGAGCCACCTTGCCAATCCATCGAGGCTGACTCCGTCCGCCAATGTCTATGTCGTCTGGGTCCGCCCAAGCGGCGGAGATGCAATTAGACAAGGCAGTATCGGGGTGGACAATAATCTAAATGGCGAAGTGAAGGTGGTCACCACGTTAAAGGATTTCGATTTGTTCATTACCGCTGAACAGAACGAAACCGTGACCGTGCCATCGAACGTCGAGATTTTGCGTACACACGTAAGCTTAAGTTGAAGGGCGGCAAATATCTATCCCAGACAGGCCGAGATCCCGCCCGTCCTCCCCAGTATCCAATGCTGCGAGTCACGCGCGAGGCGAAGCATGACGGATAAAGAACTTCTGGGGGAAACCGCTGTTCGCAGAAATCTTGCCGGCTGAGCCCGCTCGCCTCACACCCGGCTGCCAATCGGTCGGCCTCGCCGCGGCTTCGCCGACGTGTTGATGGTTGTCGTTGCTCGTCCATCACTCCTACTGAATCGGACGCACGTGCCGGAAAATAGGTGTGGTTGGCCTGACGGGATACGGTCAAGCCGAAATTGTCTTCTTCCTCAATTCGCCAATCACTGCGTTACCAAGCAGCATATAGAAGAACCCGACGAGGAGAATGACTGCGAAGCACGATGGCACGATGATCCATTCAAAACCGTGAAAGAACGCTCCTTTGCCGCTCCAGAACAGAAACAATGGGGCGAACGTTACCGCAACGCCCTGAAGGGCAGCGACAACCCAATAGAGCGGAGAACGAACGAGCTTCGCCCATTTTGAATCAATCTCGATGGTCACCTTGTCCATATTCAGTTCCTCAACCCGGTATCGCAATACTCCATTCGCCGTCACTGGCGGGAACAGGGCCGTGCCTCACCGCTCGGCAAGCTGGACGGCATTTAGCCACATTGTAGCCCACGGTACCGACGAGAATTCCCTTGCCAGAAGTCCTCAGAGAGAGCATTTGGCTCTTCAGCCGGTATGTCAACGTCACTGGAATGCTATAACTTCCAGGTGCCCTCGTCTATCAAGGTCCCGAACATCACGGCATACACGCAGGCGCCGGTGGCAGTGAGCACCGCTGCGGGCACCAGTGCCCCCGTAAGCGCGGACCTCTACCCGACGGGCTTCGGCATTTTCACGCTGGACGGCTCCGGAAGAGGCGCTCTCCTGAACGTGAATCCCGACGGCACGGTGTCCGTAAATTCTCCTTCGAACAGCGCAACCCCCGGCTCCTATCTGGCCCTCTTCGGAACCGGTCTGGGGCCGGTGCAATTCACCGGCGGATGGAAGCAGCGACCACCTACCCCTTGCTGTGGCTCCAAACGCGCCAACCGGGGATCTCTTCAGGCCGCGAGCGACTTCCCCGGCGGCACTATGCTCGATGCTGGAACGATCGCTGTGGCCGGACCAGCGGGGATACAGACCGTTCAGGCTTCCGCCCCAAGAGGTAACCCCCTTATCAGCTTGCTATGCCGCAGGGTGCGGTCCAGCAAGGAACATTTTTGATTTCCTCGCCGGGCAGTGGCTCCGTAGATCCGTTTGCGGCCAGCCTGCAGGTGCCTGCCGGCATTCAGATCACCTTCAGTCTTCGGAAGGGGACGGTCATTCAGCGGGTTCAGGCGCAGCCGAATTTCCAGCATTGACAGTCACCTGGGACGGGCGGCGGACCTGGGTAGATCGTGACGTTCAAGGCAATCGAGCACGATGCGGGGAACGGGGACTGGGTGCCGACCGTCCAGGTCCCTGCGACCGCAGGTAGCGCAACCTTCCGACTGGGGGATGCGGCGGCATGCCCGTCGTTTGCCTATTTGGTATTGACGGGTCGATCAACGCGGAGTTGGGGGGCGAGCTTGCGCCGGATCCATCGGCAATATCCACCTTCTCAGCGAACGCCCCCTCCACGGGCGGGCTGGTTAGCTGGGCCTGCGAATACCACTTTATTGGGTTGGTGTTTCAATAATGCAGCACGCCTTGGCAAATGTCGGCCTCTCGCCCGCGCCGGCGCACACACGTAAGTCGCGCCGGGCGCTTCTCAATCTGTTCGCTGCCGTAGTCGCTGCGAGCGGGGCAACGAACACGGTGTTCGCGCAGCAGTGGTCGAACGGTCAAAGTGGTGCTATCTACCGTTGGCAACGTCGGGACAGGAACGACGCATCTGGTCACGGCTCGTTCATAATCGAAGCATGCCAGTCGATTATTCTCAGCACGGTCAGGCGCTCATCCTTCAGCAACTAATCACGGCAGACACGCCGAGAGTTCTTGTTGATATTGGCGCACACGACGGGATAACCGGCTCAAACTCACGTGCGCTTTTGGAGCAGGGTTGGCGGGCCATCCTGGTGGAGCCATTACCGGCTGCGTTCGCGCAACTGCGCGAGAATTGTCGCCTCTTTCCAGATGTCACTTTGTTTCAGGCCGCCTGTTCCAATCGCAGCGGTCTGGCCGTCATCCGTGTGGGGATTGACGGGGATCTGGGGCAATTGAGCAGCATGTCCGAGAGCAGCGCGATCGCGCCGAATCTAACCGCGGAGTCGATTCAGGTAGCCACAATGACGTTGGCTGACGTGTTCGAGCAAGGGCGGGTGGCATCCGACTTCGGCGTTCTGTTGATCGATACAGAGGGATTCGATTTCCACATACTTCGAGGCCTCGCCGGCACGGCACGGCGACCACGCATTATTGTCACTGAAGATTTTTCCGAGACTGACGTGGAAAAATATGCGCTTCTCTCGAACCTGGGCTACCGGTTTGTGGGGGCGTGGGGCTCCGACTCGGTCTGGATCTCCCACAGCCACCTCGCCGACACCACGTCCCTTCGCATGCCCGTGTGGCGGCTGCCAGTCGATTGGAAACCGTCCGGCGTCCCCGTTTCCGGGCGGCTGTTCTTCGAATCACTGACGCGGCAATGTATCGTCGGCTGGGCTTTTATTGAGTCGAATCGTGTTCCCACAGTGGATGTCGTCGTAGATCTACGACGAGCGGGCTCGCCGCAGCGCTATGTCTTCCGGGCTGCGCGGGTCCCCCGTCCGGATGTTGCTGCGCATTTTCAGAGCTCGACACTCTGGGCCAGCGGCTTCCGGGCCTGCATCGATGTACCACCTGGGCATTATGACTTGCACGTAGTCCAGCAGGATGAATCCTCTTACAGTGACACGATCGTTGAATCTCTTTCGGTTGCCTAACCAATTAGGGCTGAGGTCTGCCTCTCTTCTCCCGATAGACCAAGGGGAACATGAAGGGGAACATGGGGGGAACATGGGGGGGAACATGGGGGAACATGGGGACGGGGGAACATGGGGACGGACGGAAAGTTCACCTGTGCGATGCCGTGCGCGGGCTAGCGGCTTCGTCCCAAGCGTCATCGACGGAATGCCGGTTGATCGCGGATCTTTCGAGCCAGGCGATTGTCAATTTCGGCATGCCGCGGCACCGGAGTTCTCGCACAGTGATGCCGGATTCTCGGGAAAGAGTGCACGCGTTCCGGCGGAGGTGGTCCGGCAAATCGTGCCGTTTCACTTCGGAACAGTCCCTACGTGAACCGATAGCGGCACTACCTCGATTAGATCAGCTTCGGAATCGTCCGCGTCTTGCCGCCGAAGGTAACATGCGACGTGGTAGCAGAGCATCCCCTAAATGATAATACGGGGCTTGGCGTGGTCCGGCGCGCTCGTCAGTATTCCCTCTTGGTTACGATGCCAGGCTGCGGCACCGGATATCTGCCGCTGGCATCCGCAAGTAGCGGGGCCGGGGAATCCAATGTGAACTTTTCTATGCCCGGCGCCATTTCGTGCTCGCATTGGAGCATCTGGTCAAACGTAACTTCCCGACCGGTGTTGGCGGCCATGCGGCCCATGCTCGAAACCAGGCTCGCCTCAACGCCGCGTTTGACCTCGTTGTAAGCTTTGTCGTCTCGAACGGCGTCTATCAAATCGTTCCACTCGTTTTGATACGGATCCTTCTCGTCCGGGCTCACCTTGGATTCCCAAATCAGGTTTGCCGGGGTCGCCGTCTGACTCTTGTACAGGCTTGAAGGCAGCCCGCAATCGCCGCTCTTGGAAGCGATCCCCATGCCCTTGGTTCCCTGCAAACAACTGGTGTAGATCTCCTCGCATCCGTTCATACAGCGCCCGTCAAAGAAGAACTTGGTGCCATCCGAATACGTGTATTCCACCGAATAGACGTCAAAGTTCTGATCCACGTAGGCAACTCCTTCGGGACTGACCTTGTAATGCCGGCCACCCAACGCCTGCGCCTTTACCGGCCATTCGTTCTTCATCCATCCGAGCTGATCGATGATGTGGATATAAAAGTCGTTGTAGCAGCCTCCGCTCGCCCAGACGAAGCTGTGGAAGCGCTTCACCTGGTAGAGCAGGTCGGTGATGCCAGCCGGTTTGGGCAGCGAGAGGAAATATCCACCGGGGCCATGCATGCGGTAACCACGCTGGAGAATGATCTCGCCGATCTCCCCGTTATGGACACGGTCGGCCAGTTCCTCGAGCGCCCGGCTGTGACGCGACATGAGACCTACACCCACCTTGAGGTTCTTGGCTGAGGCCTCCTGGGCGAGCGCGAACATGCGCTTGCTGGTTGGACCGTCGGCCGTAAGCGGCTTTTCCATAAAGACGTTCAAGCCCTTCTGGATAGCGTAGGTGAAGTGCACCCACCGAAACGCTGGAGGCGTCGCGAAAATGACGATATCGCCCGGCTTCAAACAGTCCATCGCATGCCGATAGGCGTCGAAGCCGAGAAACTGGCGATCCGGCGGTACGTCGACCTGACTCGGGAAACTCTTCTGTAACTTATTCAGGTCGCTCGCAAGGCGTTCCGGGAACAGGTCCGCCATAGCGACCAGCTTGACAGGGCCGCGTTTGACGGATAGGGCGTTCGCCGCCGCGCCGCCGCCGCGCCCCCCACAGCCGACAAGCGCTACCTGGATCAGGTCGCTGCCCGCTGCATGGACGGGAGGCATCGCAACGGTGGCCAAAACCGATAATGCAGCCGATTTACCGCTAGTCTTGATGAATTCACGACGGCTGCTCGAATCTTGTAAAGAGTTCATGGCTATTCAATCCCTCCGCTCTACCTTGGAGGAAGGCCTCCATGGTACGCGGTCATAGTGTAACCCGGTGCACATCCCGATGTTGCCGCATGGCCGTATTGGCTCCAAGCGGAGCCCCGCTCCCTGACAGTCGCGGCTCTGTGAGCATTTTGTTCACAGAGCCGCGCCGCAGGCGGGGGTAAATGTCGGAATTTCAGCCGCAGACCACTAGCTCGCGTCTTTGACGCAGCGGAATCCTACCGTGCCGGAGCGATCTTTCGAAGGCGCGATCAGCAGGTACTTTCCGTGCTCGGTCAATTTATACGCCGACGGGAAATACCAGCGCGAGCCCGACGGCCGGTAGTAGCCGCCGCCGCGCAGAATACCGGCGCGCGTGTGCTCGTCCAGAAACTCGTCGGTCCACTGCCAGACGTTGCCGGTCAGGTCCATCACACCGAACGGGCTGGCGCCTTTGGGAAACGCATCCACCGCGGACGGGGCAGTCAACTCGCGGCCGTGCTCTTGGGGCGGCGCGCATTCGTCGCACCATTGTCGGCCCCAGGGGTAGGTGCGCCCGTCCAAACCTTGCGCGGCGTATTGCCATTCCCATTCGTGCGGCAGGCGCTTGCCCGCCCATGTCGCATAGGCGCGCGCGTCTTCGAGCGAGACCCACGTGACCGGGCGATTGTCCCAGCCGGCGGGGTACTGGCCGGCTTTCCAATCCTTCAGGAAGTTGTGATCGTCGGCGGGGTGGTAATGCGAGGCCTTCAGGAATTCGGCGAACTGGCGATTGGTCACCGGGTACTTATCGATGAAAAACGAGGGGATCGCCATGCTGTGGGAGTGGTGCCGGCGCGGCGAGTCTTCCCACGGATACTGCACGTCCACACCGATGTCGTCTCCGCCTTCGATCTCGATGCCCTGCACGGCGAACCGGTAATCCGCGGCAGCCGGGATCCTGACCATGCCCTCGGGCGCCTGGGCGGCGCGGGGCGTGGCTTCGATCGTCGCGATCTGCTGCGGCAGGAAATGCCACTCCTTGGGATACGAAGAGAGCGGCCTGGCGTTCAGCGCGCGCATCTCCTTCAGGAAGGCCGTGAGGTTCGCATCCGCGGGCTCGGGCTGCGCCAGCACGGCGCCGAAGCCGTGGGCTTCGATCGAAAACGCAAGCGGCGTTTCGAGTTCGACGCCATGCCACAAATCGAAGTAATGCATGCCGCGCTGCGCCGGAACGTCGAGCTGCTTTCCGTCGATGTTGTAAGCCGCCCGGTTCACGATGGTCCAGAGCGTGCGCGAACCACGGGGCCACTTGCTGGCAAAAACGCCATACTGCACGGTGGGCGTGTGCGGTTCCCAATCCGGGCTGGTCAGAAACTCCGCGAAGCGCCGGTCGATCTTCGCCACGCGGCGGATGGCCTCGGCGTCGCGTTCGGTGATGCCGTTCCAGATGCCCCAGATGTTCTCCCACGTCTCGTAGCCCACGCCGTTGAAAAACGCCGTTTGCAGATTATCGGTCTTGTCCTTGTTCCAGCGGTCGCAGACGTTCACCATGTGGCGGGTCTCGAGCCACTTGGCGCGGCTGATCATGGGGACGAACGGGTACTTCCAATAGCCCCAGCTCATGTTGTCCCAGTTCAGCATTTCGTCGCTATCGGGGTAGCCTTCCGGTTCGAACACCAGCGGATGGCCGGCCGCGTCGGAGGCCGCGCGGTACGGCCGCGGCACGCCGCCGAAGGTATCGCCGTTGACGCCATCCGCGCCGATCTCCTTCATCAACGTGGCCAGGGTCGCGGGAAAACTGCGGGGCTCGGGTCGCGTGCCCATGTCCCAGGGCATCTCGGGGAACAGCACGCGAACGCCGCGCCGGTGGAAGTCGGCCACCATTTGTTTGAGGCCGTCGAGGCCACCCGGCATGTCGCGGAGCAGGTCGTAGCGGTTGCGGTTGTCGATTCCGATGTTGGGATAGACGGGCCACAGCAGAATGCTGTCGATACCGCCGTAGCGTTTATCGAGATCGTCCAGGAACCGGTCCACCGTGTAGCGGCGCGCTACCGGGTCGTAAAAGTAGCGGTCCTCGATCATGGCCTGCGGCTGCATGAAGCTGCTTTGCGCCCATTTCAGCTCGGGACGTTCGTAGGCTTCGCCGCTCAGCCCGGCGCGCACTCGGCGCTCCGTGCGCCAGTGCTGGATCTCGCCGAGCCAATCCGTGGTGTCGGCCTTGGTGGGCGGACCGGGCAACTGCTGGCCCTGCGGGGGGTACTTGGTATCCTGGGCGGACAGCACGAACGCGGCGGCAATCATGGCCGCGGCCACTCTTTTCATACGCGGTTCTCCCTGTCGGCCTAGTGTAACGCCCGGCACCGCCGCCGTCAGACCGTGACGGCCCCGGCGGCGGCGCGCTTCAATACGAAGCGGGCCACCGGCTGGCCGCCTTCCATTCGCACGAAACAGCCGAGGGCAGCCGGTGCCGCGCACCTGCCGAGCAGCGTGGCGCTTCCGGCCAGGCGCAGGTCGCAATGGAGCGGAGTATCCATGCCGCCGATCTGGAATCTCGCCGCTCCGGCGCGAAACGCTGCGTGGAACAGCACAGGGCTCACCTGGTTGAGCAGAGTGCTGTCGGGTGTAGCGACGAAGATCAGGTGCCCGCCCCATTCGCCTTCGATCTCGCCGGGTTGCGGGGTGATGGCGCGCGCATCCGCAAAGATCGCGTCGTGATCGGGGATCGACATGTTTTCGAACGGATAGTTCTGCCGCGCCATCACGAACGTGGCGAACTCCAGGCCGTTAGGAAACGTTCCCAGGTGCATCACGCCCAGGGCGTTCTGGTCGTCGATGACTTTGATGGTGTCGTAGACCATCTGATAGGGCGCGTTGGTGTAGTTGAGCAGCAGCACCGGGTCGCCCTTTTTGAAATAGCGGCGGTTGTCGTCGGGATACTCGATTAGGCGCACCTGCGGCAAGCCCGGCAGGGCGGAAAGTTGGTAGTTCACGACGTAGCCCGAGGCGACGCCGTTCTCCACGCGGTCGAAACGCTTCCAGAAACTGCCTCCGGCGAAGATGCGGCCGGCCGATTCGCCATCGGCGCCGAGTACGCCGGTCCGCACCTTCTCTTCCCACCCGAGCAGGGAATCCTCGGCGAACGAGCCCTTCCAGAAAGAGTCGCGGTAGATGCGCTGCTTGTCCCAATCGACGGTCAGGCCGCCGCGGTTCAGCAGCGTGTCGAGCCCGAGCGTCGGGGTGTCGTGCAGAATGTTCTGAATCTCCGCCCCGGGGCGCGTGCTGAAGTAATCCGCCGTGCCGGCGCCCCGCAGGACCTCGGCGCGGACGTCCTGGGCCAAATAAGTGGAGCCGAGGGCCAGCGGGTCGTATTCGCGCACCACGAACTGCGCGGTGAATCCCAGGAACCGCATGCGCGCCTGAAACTGTGTGACCGGGTTATCCGTGCCGGTGACCTGAAACGATGCGAGGAATCCCGCCAGGTTGCCCAGCGCGGCCCAATCCTCGAAAGTGCGGAACTTCAGCAACCCAGTTCCGGCTGCGGCGCCCGAGGCCAGGTCGGTCACGCGGCAATAGAGGGTGGTGTAGTCCTGGAGGATTTCGGCGATGGTTCCGGAAGTTGCGGCCGAGTCGCGCTGCATGTACTTGGTCCCATCGAACCCGTAGCGGCGGCCGCCGCCGGTCTGAAACTCGATGTGATAGTTCATCTCCGCTTCGCGGGTTGCCGGATCAACGCGCAGGTAATGGAAGCGGCTGGCGTTATCGTCGATCTGGAACGTAACCGGACCCTGGCCTTCGAACTCCGCGAACGTGATGGTGCCGCGAAGCTGCGCCTCGTGCGCGTAGCCATCCACGAACTCGTTGACGTCGCGAATCACGATGCGGGCGCTAAAGCTGCACGCCACCGTCCCGCCCGCGCTGCCTTCCGGCGTGTATGTGCCGGTCATCTGCTCGTCGAAGGTCATGCCGACCCCATCCGGCAGTTGGGCGTCGAGGAACGGCTGAAAGAGCGTGTTTACCGGCATCTCCTTGTGCGCGGCGCGGGTCAGCGTGTAGTAGAAGCCGAAGTTACCGTCCGCCTCGGCGTGGAACAGGCCGAGCGACGAGTTGCCGATGAGCGAGGCTAGCGCCGGAGGCAGCGGCGCGATGTACTTGCCGACCAGGAAATCGCTCGAGACTTTGCGGATCTCGTCATGGAACGGCGTGAAATCGTTCAACTGGAAATGATCCTTCAGAAAACTCGGGACCACCAGCCCTTCCATCACTCCCATAAGCAGGTAGTGGGCTTCGAGCCGCCCGCCGGGCTTTGATTCGAACTGCAGCCAGGCGACGCCTCCCGCGTGGTTGGCGTTCGAGATAGCGTCCATGCGCCAGGGGCCTTCGAGATCGGCGGCGGAAGGGATGGCGCCGGCGGCGTAGAGCGCGGCGTGGTCGTCGGCGGTCATCTGTGCGAAACCATAGCGCCGCGACATGGCGAACGTGACCAATCGCGAGCCGTTCGGATACGAGCCGAGATACACGCGGCCGATCAGCAGATCCTCATTGATGATTTTGAAGACGTCGTAGAAGCCTTGCCACGGGGCGTCCAGATAGCGCAGCAGAAGATACCGGCCGGCTTCGAGCGTGCCGGTGGCTTTGGCGAGGTTGATCTCTTCCAGGCTGTTGTTGGCGCGGATGCGGCCGTCGGTGTCGCTGGTGACGCCCTTGTAATGGTCGCCGTCCTTCGAGAACTGCTTGCGGAAGCCGGTAAAAATGGCCGAGGACATCGCGTTCAGCACGTGCCCCTGCGGGAAGAAGCCTTTCCAGAAAGCGTCGTTGCGGATCGTCTGATGGGTGATGTCGATGGCCGGAGGACCGCCCGCGTTCAGGATGTGGTCGATCGGCAGAGTGGCCGAGCGTCGGAAGAGCGCTTCGAGTTGTCCTTCGTTGTAAGTGACGACGTCGAGCGCATTGATTCCGGCCATGCTGACCGGGCGCGCCGGTTCGGGGTATGCCTCGCCCGCCAACTCGCGGATCTTGAATTCGGCGAAACGCTCGGTCAGCGCGCTGATGGTGAGAAAAGGATTCACGCCCAGCGGACTCGGCATGACCGAACCGTCGGAAACATAGAGTCCCTTGTGCACGCTTCCGTCTCCGGCGTAGACGCGGCCATAGACATCCACCGAGCCTTCGAGGTAGTCGCCGCCCATGGGGCAGCCGCCCAGGGGGTGCGCCGTGATGAGGTGGCCGATATGGAACACGCTCCAGGTGGGGTTCGAGATGAAGTTGCCGCGGAGCGCCCGCGCGTTCCGCCGCAGTTCTTCGTTCATGCGGGTGAAGATCTGCTGCTGGCCGGCACGGTCCCAGGAAACCTGAATCCGGCCGTCGGGCTCATACCAGGGCGCGTCGAACAGAATCGTGCCGCGCGCGTCATCCTGGCCCATCACCAGGTAGAGCATGGAATGATTCATCGCGCCGTTCGGATCGTGAGCGGGGGCGGCGGGGTCGAGGTCTCGCAGGAAGCGCGCGCGCTGCGCATCTTCGTTGCCGGCCACGGTGTCCTGCCCGCGGATGGCCCCGAAGATCGCTTTGGCGCCGTCGAGGTAGGCGTTCGGGAAAGAGAAATCCTCGATCGCGATGCGCTGCGATTCGGGCAGATCTCCCTGGTAGCGAATGATGCCGACGATGTTGGGCCCCGGCGCGGGCGAGTCTCCGGCCGCGGGCGCCTGCCGGTAGGGATAGCCGAGAACGTCGGTTTCGTAGTCGCCGTTGTAAGCCAGCCCGAAAAAATCGCCATTGCCGTTGAAACGGGTCCCGAGCGCGGGCGATACGGATAGGCCGTGCATTTCGGAGCGCAGCAGGATTTCGGTGGAATTGAGCGAGCCCGCCGAGAGGATCACACCGGCCGCGTCGATCTGAAACTTCTCGTCCTGCTTTCCCTTCCTCACATGCCGCCCGCAGACGCGCCAGCCTCCCTCCGGCCGCTTCTCGATCCATTCCACTTTGGTCTCGGTAAGGATGGTGGCGCCCGCTTTCCGCGCCATCGGCAGGTAGTTCATGTACAGCGTGTTCTTGGCCCGCACGTTGCACCCAGTGACGCAGTTGCCGCAACCGTTGCACGGTTCCTGGTGCACTCCCTGCGGGTTGTCGCCGGCCGCCGCGAAATTGACCACGATGTCCACGGGTTCGACGGATATGCCGAGTTCCTTCGCCCGGCGGTCGAGCGCTTGCACCTTGGGGAGTTCGAGCGCGCGGGGATGCGGGTTGGCGCCCAGCATCCGGTGCGCTTTCTGATAGTAGGGCAACAGCACGTCGTAGGTGATGGCCGAGGGCCAGCCGAACTGCTCGAAGACCTCGCGGTCCGGGAGAATCGCGACGTTCGCGTTGATCAGCGAGGTTCCACCCAGGCCCGAACCTTTGATCACCGAGATGTCGGTGTAGTTCAGCAGTTCGTAAAGGCCCAGTGGATTGGCGTCGCTGCGGGTCGAACCGACGACGTCGCCCAGCGTTTCCGGAAAGGTTCCCGGCTCCCATTCCGTTCCGCGCTCCAGAATGCAAATGGAAGGTTTCGGGTCCAGGCCGGCGGATGCCAGGCGCGCCGCGGTGATGGCGCCGCCGTAACCGGAACCGATGATGACGATGTCGTAGGCCGTCTTGCGTTGTTCCCAGGGGGTGGATAGCATCGGAATTCTCCGCTTTCGTGTCTTATGCCGAGGGTGCCACGGCCTCGGCTTCGGCCAGAAGGTCGCGGAAGAAGTCATTCAGGAGTCGCTCTTTCGGATCGTAAGTCCTGCGCGCCGCGGCGAACTTCCTGAGGCGGTCGCCCAGCGCTTTCTGCGTCTGAGCCCGCGTCACGCCCGGCGTCTGGTTCAGGAGCGGCGAACCGCCATTGTCGGCGCAGAACTGGTTGTGCGCTTCGAGGAAGGTGGTCCATCCGGGGTTCCCGGTCGAGACCGGGTCGATCGTCATCACGTCGCTGTCGTAAGAATAAGAGAAGAGGGACTGCCGGTCTTTGAGAATCCAATAACCGACATACAACATGTTATTGCGATAGCCGGTGGTCTCGTAGTAATTCCGGGCCCACGCGAAGCATTTCGGCAGGACCGTGGGATAGATTTCCACCGGAAATGCCCACAGGCTGAACGTATACTTGCTGTCGCCTCCCAGCGGCGGGTAGCGAATGATCTGGTCGGTGGCCACGGTATTCCCGCTCGCGATCAGATTCTCCAGGTTGAATCGCCACAGCGCGCTGACCCCGTCGATCACCTTGTAGCGGATGGCCGGAATCGCTATATCGCGCTCCGCTTGCGCGCACACCATCGGTCCCGAAGTCGCCCACATATAGTTGCGCAGGGGCCAAACGTGTCTGTCGGGATCGCCGCCCGCCGCGGGATCGTACTTGCGGAACTCGATGGTGATCAGGTTCTCGAACGGAAACATGTAATACATCATCGAGTAACCCAGTTGTTTCAATTCAGGCAGTTTCGCGAGAAACTCGTCCAGCGTGAACGTCTTGTGGTGCACCGCCATGGGCTGAATCGGCCGGACTTTAAAAGTGGCCTCGTAAACCACGCCAAACAGGCCGTAACTGCTGCGCGCCATCTGCATCAACTCAGGCTGGCTGTCGGTGATCTCGAGGAGGTCGCCCGAGGGCAGCACCATTCGGATGCCCGTAATGTACGAACCTACCTGCCCATACTCGCCGGGCATGGAAGCATCCTTGGTGCCGGCACACGCCGCACTGCCGGCCGACAGGTTCCCGATTTCGGTGTTCACATAAAACTGCAGGTTGTGTTTCTGCAGTTCCTGCGCGATGTCGATGTAGATCGCTCCGCCTTCGGCCGTCACCGAATCGGCGCCGATCTCCAGAATCCGGTTCAGTCCGGACATGCGGATGAGCGTGCCGGAGTCCGCGGCACCGCACCGGGTTGTGGAATGGTTGGACCCCACGGCGCGCACGGGAGCCGGATATCTCTCCGGATCCCTCAGGATGGCTGCAATTTCTCCGACGGACTTGACGTCTACGACGACCTGCGGACGGGAGACTATGTCCCCGAACCAATTAGTAATATTTGTCACAGAACACCCCTCCGATCACGGCGGTTGCATTGCACTGCGTCGGATCATTGTACTCCAAGCTTTCGGAAAGTCGACCTAATAGTTCGCCGGTCCGGCTCGGGCGGACCGCGCCGGCCTGGCCGTACAATTCTGACAGGGGCGGTTTTATGAAAATCGGTTTACGTTGGGCGGCGGTGGTCATTCTCGCGGCCGGTGCAGTAATGGCGGCCCCTCCCGCCGCCCCGGTCGTGTTCGGCGGCAAGACGCTGTTCACCCTGCGCGAGGGCGTCGGCGAGTTCTCTCCGCAGGAACGGGTGAAGGCCCTGACGGATCGTCTGGAGACGCTGGAAAGAACTCCGGACGCGCTGATCCGGATCGCGCCCGAAAAGCCCGGTGCAACCGGCACCGAGATCGATGGAGGGGGAATTCCGCTGCTGGTGGTGACGGATCAGGATGCGCTGGCCGCCGGCAAGCCGCGCCCGGAACTGGCGAAAGAATGGGCCGCGAGCATGGAGTCGTCGGTGGAACAGGCGCGCAAGGCGCACGGAATCCGGCGGACCATTCTCGATTTCCTGATGGCGCTCGCCTTTGTCGGGTTGTTATTCGGCGTACTCCGGTTGCAGCGGATTCTGTTCCGCCGTCTTCGTGTCGGCGTCCGTGGATGGCGGGGCACGCGCATTCGGGGCCTTCGAATTCAGGACGTCGAACTGCTGTCCGACCAGAAGATCACGAATTTCCTGGTGGCCGGCACGAGGCTGCTGCAGACGCTGACGGTCTTGCTGGCCTTCTACCTCTTTCTTTCGCTGCTGCTCGGCATCCTGCCGGAAACCCGCGGAATTTCCGCAACCCTGCTGGCATATATCTGGGGCACGATTGCGGCTGCGTGGCGGGGGCTTGCGGCTGCCGTGCCTGGGCTGATCGTGATCGTCATGATCGGCGTGGTGACCTGGTACATCCTGAAACTCTGCCGGTTCCTGTTCGGCGAAATCGAGAAGGGGACCATCACGTTCCCCGGGTTTTATCCCGAATGGGCCATTCCCACCTACAAACTGGTACGGATTGTCGTGCTGGCGTGTGCGGCTGTCGCGGCTTTCCCGTACGTGCCCGGAGGCGAGTCGCCGGCATTCAAAGGCATCTCAATTTTCTTCGGCCTGCTGGTGTCGTTGGGTTCGGCCGGCGCGGTCGGAAACATCATCGCGGGCGTCCTGCTCACCTACACGCGCGCATTCCAGATCGGGGACCGCGTCAAGATTGACGATACCATCGGCGACATCACGGAGCGCACCCTGCTCGCCACGCGCCTGCGGACCGTCAAGAACGAAGATGTGACCGTGCCGAATTCGCTGGTGCTCTCAGGGCAGATCTTCAACTACACTACCTGCTGCCGGGATAGCGCCCTGATTCTGCACACCAGCGTGACTATCGGTTACGACGCTCCGTGGCGGCAGGTGCATGAACTGCTGATCGCCGCGGCGCTCCGGACCGGCAACGTCCTGGAGGAGCCCAAGCCGTTTGTGCTGCAGACCGCCTTAAACGATTTCTACGTGAATTACCAGATCAACGCATACACCAGCCATCCGGCCGAGATGCTGCAGATTTACAGCGATCTGCACCAGAATATTCAGGACGCCTTCAACAACGCCGGCGTGGAAATCTGCTCGCCGCACTTTGCCGCCCTGCGCGATGCCAATCGGATCGCGATTCCGGACGAGTACATACCGAAAGATTACGCGGCGCCCTCTTTCCGCGTGTCGACCGGCCCGGGCACGGCAGACGTAAGAGGGACCGCGGACGGGCTGGGGGGCGGGGTGTAGAGACAAAAAAAGCGCGGCTCCGTGGGGAGCCGCGCAAGTCGGGGATTGGAGGATTTAGACGGCGACGAACAAGGTATTGCCGCCGCGGTTTACCAGAAGCAGCGGGTCTTTGCCCGCGTTGCGAACAGCCGCCTCGTATTCGGACCGGTTCCGTACGGGTTTGCGGTTGACCTCCTGGATCACATCGCCGGGATGCAGGCCGGAATCGGCGGCCGGGCTGGAAGGATCCACATCGGTGACAACTACGCCCGAAGTGCTTGGCGGCAGATTCAACTGCCGCGCGGCATCCGGCGTCAGGTTATCGACCGAGACGCCGGCCAGAGCATTCTGCTGGTCGCTCTGACCGAGGCTGGCGTTCTCCTGCGGGTTCGGCAACTCCGCAAGTTGGACGGTCATGGGAAGCTGCCGGCCGTTGCGCAGCACGTTGACCTTCACGCTGGTGCCGGGAGACATCATCGAAATGGTCATGCGGAGCTCATTGGCGCCGGCGACCGGCTTGCCGTTCACGTCGAGAATGATGTCGCCTTTCTGGATGCCGGCATGTTGCGCCGGGCTGTCGGGGCTGACGTCGCCAACCAGCGCGCCGTGAGACGCATCGACCTGGAAGGCCTTCGCAATCGCCGGGGTGACATCCTGCGGCACGATTCCGAGATACGCCCGGGTGACCTTTCCGTTCTTCAGAATCTGGTCCATCACCTCGCGAGCCAGGTTGACGGGGACCGCGAAACCGATGCCCTGGTTTCCATCCGAACCGTGCGCGATGATCGCGGTGTTGATGCCCACCAGTTCGCCACGATCGTTAATCAAAGCGCCGCCGGAGTTGCCGGGGTTAATCGGTGCATCCGTCTGGATAAAGTCTTCATAATCCTCGATGCCCAGGTTCGTGCGGCCTTTGGCGCTGACGATCCCCATGGTCACCGTTTCACCCACTCCGAAGGGGTTCCCGATGGCCAGGGCGTAGTCGCCGACATCCACCTTGGAGGAATCGCCGATCGTGATGGCCGGCAGCGTGCCCGCATTGATCTTCAGTACGGCGATGTCGGTGTGCGGATCGGTGCCCACCACGCGAGCCGTGAACTCGCGCTTGTCGGAGAGCGTCACGCGAATGTCGTTGGCGCCGTCCACCACGTGATTATTCGTCAGGATGTAACCCTGGGGGCTCACGATCACGCCGGAACCCAGGCTCTGTTCCTTTTCCGAACGCGGCGCCTGCATTCCCGGCTGGCCGCCGAAGAACTGCTGGAAGAATGGGTCCATCCCCTGGGAATAGCCGGTCGGGACTTTGACCACCTTGGACGATGAGATATTGACCACCTCCGGCAACACTCTCTTGACTACCGGCGCGAAGCCGGCATGCACCCCGCTCTCGGCGGAATTGGCGAAGTGAAACGTGGCCGGCGGGTTATTCGTTACCATGCGGTCGGCTCGCGCGACGCCGTATCCCGCGATTAAAGCCGCCGCCAACATGAGGGCTGCACCAGTCGGGCGCCCCATTAACAGAAATCTCTTCAATGTAGCCTCCTTATCGCGTCGAACCCGGCCGTGGCCGAAGGGGCCGCTGGGTGCCGCGTGCTGTGTCATCTATAGAGATGCGCGAGAGGCGGTTTGAGTTTATCCCAGGAATTGAGTATTCCCATATACCCTGAATCGGGTATTGCCGGCACCCCCAATTGCGGTTTCAGGTAATGATGCCCTTGCGCACGGCGTAAAGAATCAGGTCCGGAACGCTGTGCAGTCCCAGCTTTTGAAGAATATGGGTACGGTGCGTCTCGACGGTGGTCAGGCTGATGTTGAGCAGGGAGGCCACTTCCTTATTGGTGCGCCCTTCCGCCACCAGTTGGAGCACCTCGCGCTCGCGATCGGTCAGCAGGTCATAGCTGTCGTCGAGCCCGCGGCGGTCCAGTTCGCGGACGTAATCTTCCTGGAGCATGCGGCTCACTTTGCGCGCCATGTAGGAGCGCCCCTGCGCCACAGACCGGATGGCGTCGATCACGTCGGAGCGGAGCGAGTCTTTGAGCAGGTATCCCTTGGCGCCGGCCTTGAGCGACCGCAGGACGTAACTTTCGTCCTGGTGCATGCTGAGGATCACCACGGCGCAATTGGGGCGGGTCGCGACGATGCGGCGAGTCGCCTCGATGCCGTTCATATTCGGCATGCCGATATCCATGATCACCACATCCGGGTTCTGTTCCTCGGCCAGCCGGACGCTATCGCGGCCGTCGGCTGCCTCCGCCACCACGGTCATGTCCGCCTGGCGCTCGAGGAGCGCGCGCAACCCGTCCCGCACTACGGTGTGATCGTCAGCCAGCAATATGCGAATGGGCATTGTGTCCGCTCGTCTGCGCCAGTTCGACCACCGGCAGTTCCGCGCGGATGACAGTCCCGCGGCCAAGTTGGGAATCGATCTCGATCCTGCCGCCGAGGCGGCGCACGCGCTCTTCCATCCCGAGCAGCCCCATGCCGCGCACGAAGCGCGTGTCGAACCCCGTACCGTCGTCTCTCACGCTCAAACGCACCCGGTCCGGTTCGCGCCGCACCTCGACCTCGATGGTGCGCGCGCTGGCATGGCGCGCGGAGTTGTTGATGGCCTCCTGAACCAGGCGGTAGATGCAGGTCTTGTGCTCATCGGGCAAATCGTCGGCTTCGTCGCCGGCATCCACCAGCACATTCATCCCGGTCCGCTTGGTTGCCTCGCGCGCGTGCCAGTTGAGGGCCGGAACCAGGCCGAAATCGTCGAGCATCGAGGGCCGCAGGAGAAGAGCGAGGTCGCGCACCTGGTTGACGGTCTTCTCGGCCAATCCGCGCAAGGCCGTGAGGTGCTCGCGGGCCTCGGCCGCATCGGCGGCGCACTCGGCGCTCTCGGCATCCATCAGAATTGCCGAAAGCGATTGCCCGATCTCGTCATGCAGTTCGCGAGCCAGGGTGCGCCGTTCGTTTTCCTGCGCACGCAGGAGCTTGGCGGAAAGTTCCTGCAAATCCGAGCGGGCGCGGCTGTTTTCGTCGAGGCGCCGCTCCAGTTCCCGCTCCAGCCGCAGCGTGTGGCCGATCGTGAGCACTGCCAGAAACAGGCCTCCGGTGAGCAGGATTGCGAAAGTGAACAGCAGGGTGCGGCGCAGTCCGTCGGACGCGGCGTTCATCTGCTCCTCGGCCCGGGCCAGGCTGCGCTCGTTGGCCACCCCGATGCGGTCCGCCACAGTCAGCATGGCGTTCCGGCGCGGGATCATCTCGTCGTAAAAGAAGGAATCGCGCAGGGCGCTCCGCTCTTCCGGGGTCCATTCCATGGTCCGGTCGAGAACGCTCCAATACGCCTCGATCTCCGACTTCAGGGCCTGGAACGGCTGCCGCCCGTCGGCTTCCACCGTGTGGGAATAAGAATCGAGCGCGGCATAGCTCTCGCGTTCGAGCGTGGTCAGCCGGGAAGACTGCGCGGCGGCGCCGCTGGGGTCGGGAGAGAGCAGGAAATCGCGCACATACGTGCCGGAGAGGTAGATGTGCGACCGGATCTGATCGAGAACCGCCAGGCGGGCGAGAAACGTCTGGCGGATGTGCGTCTCATCCTGGCGCACCCGTTCGAGCGAGAGCAGCGTTCCTACCCCGGCCGCCACGATCGAGATCAGCAGACCGCCGAAACCCAGCCACAGCACCAGCCACGGCGCGCGGCGCCGGGATTCGCCGGATTGCTGCAGCCACGCGGGTCGGCGCACCTTGAGCAACTCCACACCTTAGTGTAGTCAAACCGCCGGCGGCTCAGAATCCTGTCCGAACAGGATAGGTTTTTGCGCGCCGGAAGACGATAAATAACTTTAGGAGGTTTTTATGAAAAGATCTCGCGAACTGGTCATAGTTGCCGTCGCGACTTTATTGACGATCGGCGCGGGATGCGCCAAAAAGAAGGTGGCCGCCGCCACGCCGCCGCCCGCTCCGGAGCCGACTCGCTCCGCGCCCGCCGCGCCCGCGAGCGCGACGGTGCCGCGTTCGACGCCCGCGCCGGAGGTGGCTTCGACGCCACATTCCAAGTACCCTGACGCCGCCACGCGTGCGCGCATCGACCAGTTGCTGGCGCGCATCGAAGATGCGTACTTCGATTACGACCAGCATACGCTCCGTCCGGATGCTATCAAGGCCCTTCAGGCCGACTCCACGGAGTTGCGGGATATTTTGAAGGATTACCCGGATTACAAGCTGACCATCGAAGGCCACTGCGATGAACGCGGCTCGGCCGAATACAACATGGCGCTCGGAGAAAAGCGCGCCGAATCCGCCAAGGACTACCTTGTCGGGATCGGCATCCCCACCGACCAGCTTCACACCGTGAGCTACGGCAAAGAAAAGCCAGTGTGCGACGACCACGACGAGGCCTGCTGGCAGAAGAATCGCCGGATTCACATTGTGGCTATGGCGAACTGAACGGAAAGCTCCTTGGATGGTAAGGCAGACGAACTCCTCACTCCGTCTGCCTTTTTTTTGTACTTTTTCGGTGTTTTTGCGCGCAGTACGGCTCGAGACCATGTAACTCTTTCGAGCGATAGGTTTGATGCCGAAGCCCTCGTATAATGGAATCGTACTGGGGGGAACCACAGGCGAGCGCCTCTAGAGTCCGCGGTCGGCGCCGGTTCAAGAAGTAACCCCAACGGGAGAACGAATGCGAGGCGCCCCACCCAATTCCGAGACCGTACCTAAGTTCACCATCCTGGCTGTGGATGACGATCAGGCGGTGCTCGGTCTGATTCAGCAGAGTCTGACCGGCGCCGGATACCAGGTCCTCCTGGCCGACAGCGGGAGGGGAGCTCTCGAAGTCTACGACCGGTTCGGATCTCCGATCCACCTCTTGCTGGCCGATGTCATCATGCCCGACCTCACCGGACCGGTAGTGGCGCAGCGTTTGCGCTCGCGCCAGCCGGAATTGCCGGTGCTGTTCATTTCGGGCTTCCACGATGCCGACATGGTGCAGCGTTTCGTTACGGATAAGGGCTTCACCCTGTTGCCCAAACCGTTCACGATAGCGGCCCTGTTGCGGGTGGTGCAGGAATCCCTGGGGCTGGTGCAGCGCTAATCGGCGACCTTCACCAGTTGCTTGCCGATGTTTTTCCCTTCGAACATGCCCGTGAGCGCACGCGGCGCGTTCTCCAGGCCTTGCACCACATCCTCGCGGTAGCGGATGCGGTTTTCGTGCAGCCACGTGGAAAGCTGGCGCAGGCCTTCGTCGAATCTCTCCGCGAACTGATAGACCAGAAAGCCTTCCGCCTTGGCCTGCTTGACCACCAGTTGTCCGAGCCAGCGCGGCCCCATTTCGGGTCTCTCCGCGTTGTACTGCGAAATCTGGCCGCACACGGCGATGCGGCCGCGTGTATTGAGCTGGCTAATGGCCGCATCCGTGATGGGGCCGCCCACGTTATCGAAATAGATATCGATGCCGTTGGGGCATAACTCCTTCAGCTTCGCCGCGTAATCGGTTTCGGTTTTGTAGTTGAACCCTTCGTTGAAGCCCAAGTCCTGGGTAATGAACCGGATCTTTTCATCGCTGCCCGCTATCCCGACGGCCCGGCAGCGCTTGATGCGCGCGATCTGACCCACGATGGAGCCCACCGCGCCCGCCGCCGCCGATACCACCACGGTCTCTCCCGGCTGTGGATGGCAGATATCCAACAGGCCGAAATAGGCCGTAAGCCCCGGCATGCCGAGCACGTCCAGGGCGGTGCTCACCGGTGCCGCATCCGGATCGATTTTACGAAGCGATTTGGCGGGTGCGACCGCATATTCCTGCCAGCCGAGCATCCCTTCTACGATGTCGCCCGTCGCAATCCTCGGATCGTTGGACTCGATCACCCGGCCCACGCCGCCGCCGACCATGACTTCGCCGGGGTTCACCGGCTTGGCGTAGAAGCTTCTTCCACTGATCAGGCCCCGCATGTAGGGGTCTACAGAAAGGTACATGGAGCGAATCAACGCTTCGCCGGAACCCGCTTTGGGCACGGGGGACTCGACCAGCCGGAAGTCGGACTCTTTGAGCAGTCCCGACGGCCGCGAAGCAAGCGTGATCTGGTGATTCACCGTGGGCATCGTTTTCAGACTAGCATCGGCCCCGGCACGTACGGCGTGCGACACCGCACGCGCGTCGTACGGCGGTAGCAGTCCGGTCTGAATTGATCCGTTAGAATGTGGACCGATTGGACCGGGCCAATCCGCAACATCCATGTGTTACTCATAGAATCTGACTTTATGAAGGTTCCCGTACTGTTCCTTCTGGCCGCCGCCGGAATCCTTGCCGCCGATTACGCCGCCGAAGGCAGGCTCTGGTGGGCGCACGTCGAGTTTCTGGCCAGCGACCGGCTTCAGGGCCGCAACACCGGCAGCGAAGGCCTGGAGTTGGCCACGAAATATGTCGAGGGCCGGTTCGACCGGCTCGGGCTCAAGCCCGCGGGAGTCGCCGGTTATCGACAGCCGGTGCAGTTCGTGACACACCAGCTCATTCCGGCGGAGTGCAGCCTGGCCCTGGTTCGGGATGGCCGTCCCGAGCCGCTCGCGATCGGCCAGGACGCCAGCCTCAACAGCCGTGCCGATCTTGCGCCTTCGGTGGAAGCCCCCATGGTGTTCGTGGGATATGGAATGTCCGTGCCTGAGGCGCATTACGACGAGCTTCAGGGTCTGGATCTGCGCGGCAGGATCGCGGTCTACGTGAACGCCGCGGGCCCGATTCCGGCCGGCGACAATGTGAAATCGCACTACTCCTCCGCCGTGGAGCGATGGGCCGCTCTCCGTCGCGCGGGCGCTATCGGATTCGCCACGATTCCGGTTCCCCGGGCGAATGCGCCGGGAAGCGTGCAAGCCGGCCGCAGCGGTAGGGGCGGTCCGCCACCGGAGCAGTCGGTGAGCGTGGTTCTCGCCGACCCCGCACTCCAGGAGACTGGCGGCCAGCAGATCGCCCTGACCCTCACGCGCAGCGGCGCCCCGAAGTTCTTCGAGGGCAGCGGCCACACCTTCGACGACATCGAAAAACTGGCAGCCGCGGGACTGGCCCTGCCGCACTTCCCGCTGGCGGTTTCTCTGCGCGCCAAAACCGGCGTGACGAATGGAACGCTCGAAGGCGTGAACCTGGCCGCCCTGCTGCCGGGCTCCGATAGCCGGCTGAAAGACCAGTACGTCATCCTGTCCGCCCATCTCGACCACGTCGGCGTGGGACGGCCGGTCAACGGCGACGCCATCTATAACGGTGCCATGGACGACGCTTCGGGCATCGCCTCCATGCTCGAAATCGCGCGGTTGATGAAGGAATCGGGTGCCCGGCCCGGGCGGTCGGTCCTCTTCCTGGCAGTTACCGCCGAAGAGAAAGGCGAACTGGGATCCCGCTATTTCGCCGCGCATCCGACGGTTCCGGCCGCACAGATCGTCGCCGATATCAATTTGGACATGTTCCTGCCGCTCTACCCGCTGAAGGTGATCGAGGTGCAAGGCCTCGCCGAATCCACACTGGGCGACGAGGTTCGCGCCGCCGCCCGGAAACTGGGGGTGGACGTACAAACCGACCGCGAGCCGGAGCAGAACCGCTTCATCCGCAGCGATCAATACAGCTTCATTCGGAAAGGCATCCCATCGCTGGCGTTTAAGTTCGGCTACCAGTTCGGATCGCCCGAGGAGAAGATCCGCCGCGATTGGGTCCGCGACCGCTACCATAAGCCTTCCGACGATCTGAGCCAGCCGGTGGACACGGCCGCGGCCGCCAGGTTCGACCGCATCATCGAGGGGCTTCTCGAACGTGTGGCGGACGATTCGCAAAAGCCGGCGTGGAAAGCCGACAGCTTCTTCCGGCGCTTCGTAAGGTGAATACCTCGCAATTCGCTATACTTCGGAAATGGTTTCCCTGCGCGTTCCGGCGTTAGCCTTGTGTACTTTTACCCTGGCATTCGCCGCTTCTTACGATTCCCATCTGTTCTCCGAAATGCGATGGCGCTCGATCGGTCCCCTGCGAGGCGGGCGGACGCGTTCAGCCGCCGGAGTCCCGAGCCAGCCGAACGTTTTCTACATCGGGGTCTGCAACGGCGGGGTGTGGAAGACCGACGACTACGGCCGCACCTGGAATCCCCTGTTCGACGAACAGCCCACCGGCTCGATCGGTTCCATCGCCGTGGCCCCGTCCGATCCGAATGTGATCTACGTAGGCAGCGGCGAGGGTCTTCAGCGCCCCGACCTCTCCACAGGCGACGGTATCTACAAATCCACCGATGCCGGTAAGACGTGGACCCACCTGGGCCTGCGCGACGGCCAGCAGATTCCGCAAATCGCTGTCGATCCGCGAAATCCGGACCGCCTCTTCGTGGCGGTTCTCGGCCACCCCTACGGGCCGAACCCGGAGCGCGGTGTCTACCGCTCGACCGACGGAGGCCGGACGTTCGAGAAGGTACTGGGCAAGGATGAGAACACCGGCGCCAACGACGTGAAGATCGACCCGTCGAACCCCGACGTCGTCTATGCCGCGTTGTGGGAAGCGCGGCAGGGGCCCTGGGAGAACAGTGCCTGGGGCGGCCCCGGCGGCGGTATTTTCAAATCCACCGACGGCGGCGCCACCTGGCGGCCGCTCGCCGCCGGCCTGGCTTCCGGTGCGGAAGGGTTCGTGCAGGCGAACATCGCGATCTCGCCCGCCAATCCCAGGCGGCTCTATGCGTCGGTGGCCATCGGCCGAGGCACCGGCATTTATCGCTCCGATGACGCCGGCGAACATTGGGTGCGGACCACGACCGACCCGCGGCCGGCGGAGCGCATCGGAGGCGGCGACGTCTCGGTACCCCTTCCCGATCCGAAGAATCCGGACGTCATCTACGTAACCAGCATCGTAACCTGGAAATCCACCGACGCCGGGAAGACCTGGACCGGTATCCGCGGCGCCCCCGGCGGCGATGACTACCAGGGCGGCTGGATCAATCCCAACCATCCGCAGATCATCCTGCTGGTGAGCGATCAAGGCGCCATCGTCACCGTCAATGGCGGCGAAACCTGGAGTTCCTGGTACAACCAGGCGACCGCGCAGATGTACCACGCGAATGCCGACAACGCCTTCCCTTACCGTGTTTGCGGCGGCCAGCAGGAAAGCGGCTCGGCTTGCGTGGCCAGCCGCGGCAACGATGGCGAAATCACGTTCCGCGAGTGGCACCCGGTAGGCGCTGAGGAGTACGGTTACGCCGTGCCCGATCCGCTCAACCCCGACCTGGTTTTCGGCGGCAAGCTCACGCGCTACGACCGCCGCACCGGGCAGGTGGCGAACGTGGCGCCCAAGCCCATCCGCACGGCCGATTTCCGCACCCTGCGTACCGCGCCCGTGGTCTTTTCGCAGGCCGACCCGCACCTGCTGTTCTTCGGCGCCAACACCCTCTGGAAGACACGCGACGGCGGCCAGAGCTGGCAGCAGGTCAGCCCCGATCTCACGCGCAAAACCTGGGAGCAGCCCGCCAGCATCGGCAAGTACCGAAGCGAAGCGTCCGCCCAGCCTGCACAGCACGGCGTCATCTACACCGTGGCGCCTTCGCCGCTCGACGTTAATCGAATCTGGGCCGGCACCGACGACGGCTTGATCCAGACCACCGCCGATGGCGGCCTGCACTGGAAAAACGTCACGCCCCCTGGAATCGGCCCGTGGATGAAGGTCTCGATCATCGACGCCGGGCACTTCGACCCGCTCACCGCCTACGCCGCCGTCAACACATTGCGGATCGACGACCTGCGCCCGCACATCTTCCGCACCCACGACGGCGGCAAAACGTGGACCGGGATCGTCCAGGGCCTGCCCGAGGACGCCCCGGTGGACGCCGTTCGCGAGGACCCCGGTAAGAAGGGCCTGCTGTTCGCTTCTACCGAGCGCGCAGTGTACGTCTCCTTCGACGACGGCGACAACTGGCAGTCTCTCCGTCTCAACATGCCGGCCGGCTCCGTGCGCGACATCATCGTCAAAGACGACGACCTGGTGGCCGCCACGCACGGACGCGGCTTCTGGATCCTCGACGACATCACTCCGCTGCGTCAGGTCAGCCCGGAGGTTGCCTCCGCGCCCGCGCACCTGTACCGGCCCGAAACCGCCATCCGGGTGCGGTGGGATATGAACACGGACACTCCGCTGCCGCCGGACGAACCGGCTTCGAAGAATCCGCCCGATGGCGCGGTGATCGATTATTACCTCGGCGCCGCTCCCTCGGGGCCGGTGACGCTCGAGATCCGGGATGCCGCGGGCGCGCTGGTGCGGCGCTACTCCAGCACGGACCCCGAGCCGCCTGTCGACCCGATGCTGGCGATCCCGAAATACTGGGTCAGGCCGGCGCACAGCCTGCCTGCTACTCCCGGGATGCACCGTTTCCTTTGGGACATGCACTATACCCCGATTGCCGGCGGCGCCGGGCGGGGCGGAGGGTATGCCATGCAGGCGATCGTGCACGATACGCCGCTTTCGATCAACTCGATTTGGGCCGCGCCCGGCCGTTACACCGCAAAGCTCACGGTGGACGGCAAGAGCTATTCCCAGCCGCTGGTGCTCAAGATGGACCCGCGCGTCAAGACACCGCCGCTGGGCCTCCAACAGCAGTTCACCCTCTCGAAGGCGCTTTACGACGACGTGCTTTCCGCGCAGGAGACCATCGAACAGATTCGCGCCTTCCGTGAGCGGTTGGCCGGAGCCAAGACTGAATCCGCCGCGGCATTCGACCGCAGAGCCCAGGCTATCGAGGGTGCGGCCGCGGGCGGAGGCCGCGGTGGCCGGGGCTTCGCCGCCACCGGGCCGGACACCTTCGCCAGCGTCACCGCCGCGCTCAACGGCCTGCTACGGACCCTGGAATCCGCCGATGTAACGCCTTCCACGCAACTCGTAGCGGCCATCTCCGCGAAGCGCGCCGCGCTGGCAAAACTGACGCGGGAATGGGCCGCGTTACGGACCGAAGCGAAGTAGGGTGAGCCTGCCGGCCTGCCCCGCATCGCGGCGCATGCGAAAATGTCTGTAGGTGATCGTACTAGACGGTATTCTTTACGCAGCCGCCTTTGCCGGAGCCGGGGCGTTGGTGTCCTGGCTTCTGAGCCCGTGGTTTGCCGTTCCACTCTGGCTGCTGGGCGTCTTCTGCCTGTATTTCTTCCGCGATCCAGAGCGCGCCATCCCCACGGGACCAGTGGCCGTCGCGCCGGCGGACGGGAAGGTGGTCGCCATCAAAGCCGAAAACCCTGCCCTGCAGCGCATCAGCATCTTCCTGAATATCTTCGACGTGCACGTAAACCGTACGCCTATCGGGGGTACTATCGCGGATGTGAAATATAAGCCCGGCTCCTTCCACGTGGCGAGCCTCGAAGCCTGCTCCACCGAAAACGAGCAGAACGTGGTCACAGTAGATGGCGGCGGCACGCGCGTGGTGTTCAAACAGATCGCAGGATTGATCGCTCGGCGCATCGTCTTCAAGCCCAAACCCGGCGACCACGTCTCGATCGGCGAGCGCATCGGGCTGATTAAGTTCGGCTCGCGTGTGGATGTCCTGTTCGGTCCGGAATGGGAGATCGTCGTCCGACCCGGCCAGCGTGTTTCCGCCGGCTCGAGCGTGATCGCCCGCCGCTCGGGCGCCGGGGGTTCGAGTGGGGTTTAGGGAACGGTTAGTTGACCCGCATTCGCCCGACCGACGGCCTCGCCGGGCGGCCTACGCGCTGCCCACGCTCTTTACCGCGGGCAATATTTTCCTGGGCTATCTTTCGATCCTGCGATCGTTTAAGGGTGCGATGCTGGCAGCTTCCGGCGCCCCCGGGGCTTCCGACCATTTCGCCATCGCGGCCAAGGCCATCGGCGCGGCCGTATTTCTCGATGGCCTGGATGGGCGCATTGCGCGCATGACCAACACCACCAGCGACTTCGGCCGCGAAATGGATTCCCTGGCCGACGTGGTGAGCTTCGGGATGGCGCCCGCCGTCCTGGCATTCGCGTGGGGCGTGCAGTTCATCGACCCCACGCTCGGCGAACCTGTGCTGCACCAGTTGTTCAACGCGGGCTATTTCATCGCGTTCCTGTTCCTGTTGTGCGGCGCGGCGCGACTGGCGCGCTTCAACATTCAGAAGAACCCCATCCCCAAAAACCCCGGGCGGCCCGACCGGAAATACTTCGTGGGCCTGCCGATTCCCGCCGCCGCGGCCATGGTGGCGGCGGTGGTGTTCGCGGCCGATGCGCAACCCATCGCCTGGTGGCCTCTATCCGTGCTGTGGCTGGCCCTCCTGGCTTTGTTGGGGTTCCTGATGGTCAGCACTTGGCGTTACTACAGTTTCAAGGGCGTCAATCTCACTAAGCCACATACGCCCCTGCTCATCATCGTGCTGGGCGGCCTCATCTATGCTCTCTGGAACTGGCCCCAGCCCGTGTTTCTCACCATGACCACATGTTACGTGGGCAGCGGCATCGTCATCCGGATCGGCGGCATTGTTCGGCGCCGGTTCCGGCAGGCACATCCTACTCAAACTCCGGAGCATCAGGTTGGCTGATTCTAAAAGCATCGCCCTGGTCGGCAGCGAGACTCTGCTCGGCCGAGAGATCCGCGACATCGTCGCCACCGCGGCGCCGGATTTCAGTTTACGGCTCATCGCCACGCAGGAAGAATCCACGGGCACGCTCACGCGGGTTGGAGACGAGCCCACGCTGACCGCTAGCCTGAATGCGGAGAGCCTCTCGGGAGCGCGTGCCGTGATTCTTGCCGGCCCGCCCGAATCCGGCCGCAAAGCCCTCGAACTCGTGGGCGACCCGCCCGACGCGGCCATCATCGACCTCACGTTTCAGGCCGAGGAGATTCCAGGCGCCCGCTTGCGCGCGCCGTCGGTCGAAGGAGACGGCGAAGTCGAGGAATCCGCCATAAACGTGATCGCACACCCCGCCGCCATCGCTGTGGCACTTTTTCTACGCCGTTTGCATGCCGGGGATCCCATCCGGCGCTCCGTGATCCAGATCTTTGCCCCGGCCAGCGAGCACGGCACGAAGGGGGTCGAAGAACTCCAGCACCAGGCCATCTCGCTGCTCTCTTTCAAGAGCCTCCCGCAAGCCGTGTTCGATGCGCAGCTTAGCTTCAACCTGCTGGCGCGGTACGGTGAGGAGGCTCCGGTCCCGCTCGAAGAGGCCGAACTGCGCATCGAACGGCACCTGGCGAGCCTGCTCGACGCGCCGGGCGAGGGGGAGGGAGCGCCCATGCCTTCCCTCCGGTTGATTCAGGCGCCGGTGTTTCACGGGTACAGCTTTTCCGCCTGGGTCGAATTCGAAAACGCACCCGACCCGCAGGCGCTCGAAAGCAGCCTGGCTATGGATCAGATCGAAGTGCACGGCGAGGATGTCGGGCCTCCTACCAATGTCGGGCAGGCGGGACAGGGCGGCATCGCCGTGGGTGCCATTCTGCCGGACCGCAACCATGCCGATGCGTGCTGGTTCTGGCTGGTGGCCGACAACCTGCGGTTGGCCTCCGAAAACGCCATCGCTGTGGCGCGGCAACTCCTATGAAGCGATTTGCCGCGGCGGCTGTCGCACTCTTCACCGCGGGCTGCGGTTATCACGTCGGCGGGCACGCCAACCTGCTGCCGAAGACCGTCAAGACCATCGCCATCCCGGCTTTCGCCAACACCACCACGCGCAGCAAACTCCCGGTGCTTCTCACCGCCGATCTCGCGCGCGAATTCAACACGCGCACGCGCTTCCGGATCGTCGCCGACCCTAACGAGGCCGATGCGGTTCTCAACGGTGCGGTGGTCAACCTCTCGAACTACCCAACTATTTTCGACCCGGTCTCGGGACGAGCCACTGGCGTGCAGGTGGTCGTGAATGTGCAACTGAAGCTCACCGAGCGCGCCACGGGAAAGGTGCTGTTCTACCGCCCGCGGCTGGAATTCCGGGAGCGCTACGAAATCACCACCGATCCGCAGGCCTATTTCGACGAAAGCGACACGGCGCTCTCCCGCCTCAGCCAGGACGTTGCCCGGAGCATCGTCACCGCGATCCTGGAGGACTTCTGACCTCTTCGCAGCTGCTTTCCCGCATCCAGCGCAACGATCGTCCTCCCGCCATTCTGCTGCTTGGTCCGGAAGCGTACGAGCGCCGCCGGCTCAAGCAAGCCCTGCTCGCCACGGTCCCCGGAGATGCGGTCGCGCAACACGATCTGGCCGAAGCCACGCTGACCGAAATTCTCGACGACGCCCGCTCGCTCTCGCTGTTCGCGGCGGACCGGCTCATCTGGGTGGTCAACGCCGAAGCCGCGCTTCCCCGCGGACGTGCGGCAGCCGAAGAGGAAGATGGCGAGTCCGCGGGTGCGGGGGACGCCGCTCCGCTCAGTGCTTACCTGAAGAATCCCACGCCCGGTGTGGTGATCGTCTTCGAGGCCTCACGCTTCGATTTCGAGGGCGATGACAAGCGCAAACTGGAACGCGTCCGGAAGTTCTACGCCGTCATTCGCGATGTTGTCGAACTGCGCCGGTTCTCCAATCACGAAGCGCGGCATGAGGCCGAATCGCTGGCGCGCGCCGCCGGATTTGCCATCGAATCGGCCGCGCTCGATCTGCTGGTGGAGGCGCTCGGCGCGGATATCGCGCGAATCAGCGTGGAGATCGAAAAGCTCTCGCTCTTTGCGGGCAGCCGGAGTATCGGCGTGGACGATATCGCGGCGCTGGTTCCCGACGCGCGCTCTACGAATATCTTCGCCCTGGTCAATGCGTTGGGCCGCCGCGACCGTGCGCAGTCGCTCGAGATCCTGGATACGCTGACCAGGGAAGGCGAGTATCTGCCGCTGGCGCTCGCCTTTCTTTCCACGCAGTTCCGCCTGGCGTTGGTGGCCCGCGAGGCCGGCCTCAAGAGCATGCAGCAGGTTCAGGGACATTTCGCCCGGCTGGGCGTTCCGATGTGGGGATCGCGCGCCGAACAGGTCTGGAGTACGGTGAGCAAGTTCAACAAAGCTCAGCTCCAGCGCGCGATGAAACTGATTTACGAAGCCGACAAGGGTCTCCGCGACGCGCGGCCGGACGACCGCATCGTCATGGAACAATTCATCCTGCAGTTGGTAGGGTAGGCCCTCCGGCCTGCCCGCTCGCCGCTCTATGCCGCGGGAGCCGAGAGCGCCTTTACCCGCAAGTGCAGCGTCGATTTATACCGCGCCGCCGTATTCATTTTGATGATACCGCTCTTCGCCGAACGGTCGATCAGCGAAAACGTCTGCGGCAGCAGTTGAGCCGCCACATTGGCATCTTTGCTGGCGATCGCCTGCCGCATGGCGCGAATCTGGTGGCGCAGGCGGCTCTTGTTCTTCCGGTTGAATGCCGTACGGCGTTCGGTTTCGCGCACCCGCTTGAGCGCGGAATAAGTATTTGCCATCTTTGCTAAAGCTAATCCTTACAGAGAATTCGAGCTTCCAGAATAGCGCAGTTCGACGCTCCCCCGCAACGCCGTTACCGCGCTACCCGATCCCGATATCGCCCTTCCAGGTGGTTTCGCGGCCCGTATAGATCGCCTGCCGGCCGAGCAGGGCGATGCAGGTGCTCAGCGCCGCTCGTTCCGCCGCGTTCTCCGGATTGTTGGTGAGGATGCGGGTCAGGAAGTTATCGATCGCGTCCATCGTAATGTCGCGCTTGGTGGGCATGGTCTCGACCTTCCCGGGTTCTTTGTAATGCACCATCCTGGCTCGCGAGGTGGTGATGGTTCCCTTGGTGCCGGTGAATTCTTCGCCGATCTTGTTGTAGCCGCGCGGCGTCAACTGGTTGGCCTCGAAGTTCACGAAATACCCGCCGGGCCATTCGTAGATCACGCTGAGGTTATCCAGAATGTCCATGTCCTTGCGGATCTTCTTATTGCCGCGGCCCACCGCGCGAACCGGCAGCCCGCCCAGGAACCAGTGCAGCACGTCCAGATTGTGGCAATCCTGTTCGACGATGATGTCTCCGGAGTATTCCTTGTAGCAGAACCAGTTTCGCAGCTTCTCCACCTGCGGGTCGGAAAACGGCCGGCGCGTGAACGGATCGTTGGCGATCCAATAGCCGCGCGCGTTGGCCAGTTCGCCGATCTCGCCGCCCTGGATGCGCTTGTACGCCTCCAGGTACTCCGGCCCGTACCGCTGCTGATAGCCGAAGGCCACAGTCTTCGACGGGTCCACCTTCTTTCCCGCGGCGATCACCCGTTTGACGCCGGCCACATCCACCCCGGCCGGCTTTTCGCAGTACACGTTCTTCTTCGCCTGGATGGCCGCCTCGAGCATGCGGGGATGCTCGAAAGGCGGGGTGGCGATGAACACGGCGTCGATATCCGGAGCGGCCAGCAGCTTTTCGAAATCGGTGAATTTTTTCGTCGATGTGGTTTTGACGATGGTTTCCGAGTGGTCGAACTGATCCGGGAACTTGTCGCACATGGCGGTGATGCGGGCGCGCGGGTCGGCATTGACAATGCTCGCGTCATACGATCCGCGGCCGCCACAACCGATCAGGCCCACGGACAGTTGAGAGTTCGCCTGGCTGCCCCGAACGGCCTCCGGGGCAACGATGGTGAAAGCACCGGCGGCGGCAGCCGCGGCAGCGCCGGACTGAAGGAAATTGCGGCGGGAGGTGGAGTTCGTCATGCCTGTCCTCACGCCAGATTATATGTCACGGCACGGTTCCGATCACCGCCCGCCCGCCGATCTTCCCTGCCCCGTCGTAAACTACGACCAATGGCCCAGTGCTCTTCCTGCGGCGCGGAGGTTTCCGCGGAGGGCGGCTTGTGCGCCGCCTGCGGCAAGGCTGCCGAAGAAATTCTCGCCACCCGCACCGTCGCGGCCGCGGCTCCGGCATCCCGGTCATCCGGCCTGCGCTCGTCCTCAGCCGCGCGGCAGGGAAGGTTCGCGCCCGGGCAACTGCTCGGCGGGCGATACCGCATCATCGCCCTGCTCGGAAAGGGCGGAATGGGCGAGGTCTACCGCGCCGACGACCTCAGCCTCGATCAGCCCGTGGCGCTCAAATTTCTACCGGAGGCCCTGACCCACCATGAGGAGGCGCTGGCGCGTTTCCGCAATGAGGTCCGCATCGCGCGCCAGGTATCGCACCCCAATGTCTGCCGCGTGTATGATCTCGGCGAATTGGAGGGGCTTTACTTTCTCTCCATGGAGTACGTGGACGGCGAAGACCTCGGCTCCCTGCTGCGCCGCATCGGCCGCCTGCCCGCCGACAAGGCCGTGGAGATCGGGCGCAAACTCTGCGCCGGCCTCGCCGCCGCGCACGAAAAGGGCGTGCTGCACCGCGACCTGAAACCCGCCAACGTGATGCTCGACGCGCGCGGCCAGGTGCTGCTGACCGATTTCGGGCTGGCCGGGCTGGCCGGCGAGATCGAAGGCGCCGAGGTGCGCAACGGCACCCCCGCGTACATGGCGCCCGAACAATTGTCCGGCGAAGAGGTCACCATCAAGAGCGATATCTATTCGCTGGGGCTGGTGCTCTACGAGATTTTCACGGGCAAACTGCCGTACGAATCGAATACCCTCGCCGGATTGATACGGGCGCAGAAAGAAAGTTCCCCGCCAAGCCCCACTACGCTGGTGCGCGATCTCGACCCCACAGTGGAGCGCGTGATCCTGCGCTGCCTGCAGGCCCGCCCGGCGCTGCGTCCGGGTTCCGCGCTGGCGGTGGCGGCAGCGCTGCCCGGGGGCGACCCGCTGGCCGCCGCGCTGGCCGCGGGGGAGACGCCCTCGCCCGAAATGGTCGCGGCTGCTGGGGAAGGCGAGGGATTTTCGGTACGGCTGTCGGCGTCCCTGTTCCTGGCCGCCGCGGTCATGACCATTGTGGCCTGTGTGCTCTCCGACCAGACCAGCGCGCTCGAAATGCTCCAGCCGGAGTATTCGCCGGACGTGCTGCTGCAGAAGGCTCGCGACATGCTGCCGGCCCTGGGAGTTCCCGGAAAGGCCGCCGATTCCGCTTACGCTTTCGATTGGGAATCCGGTTTGCTCGACGACTTCCGGAAGAGTTCCAAGACAGATCCCCGGTGGGACCGCTTCTTCGCGCAGAAACCGCCCGTGCTTCGCTTCTGGTACCGCCAGAGCCAGTCGGCGATGACTGCCCTGACGTTTCACGACGATCTGCTCACCCCGGGGCACATCTTCTGGAGCGACCCTCCGCCGGAGGAATCCGGAATGGTGCGGATGAAGCTCGATTCGTACGGCCGGCTGCTGTACTTCGATCGCATTCCCGAGCAGAAGGAGGATCCGGTCAAAGACCTGCCTCCGCCACCCGACTGGAACGTGCTGTTCGCGGATGCAGGCCTGGACGAAGCGCGATTCCAACCGGCCGAACCGTTATGGAATTCGCTGGCTTCCTCGGACACGCGGAAGGCCTGGACCGGCGTCTGGCCCGGCACCACGCGCCCGCTGCGCGTCGAAGCGGCGTCGCTCCGGAACCGTCCGGTATTTTTTTCGGTGATCGAGTCGTGGACCGTCGCCGGCCGCGCTTCGACGGGCGGCCCCTCCACGCAGGAAGCGATTACCTTCACGATCTTCGGCTTCATCCTGATCACGATTTGTCTCGGTGCCGGGATTTTGGCGCGGCACAACCTGTCACAGGGGCGCGGCGACCGCCGCGGCGCGTGGCGTCTGGCGTTCTTCGTCGCCTGCGTGCAGATGGCGCTCTGGCTCGCGCGGTCGCATTTCGCCGCCTCATTTGGTACCTTCGCCATGTTTCTTCTGGCGCTGTGCACGTCGGTCTTCTATGGCGTGATGATCTGGACGGTCTACATCGCGCTCGAGCCTTACGTGCGACGGCGGTGGCCGCGGACGCTGATCTCGTGGTCGAGCGTGCTGATCGGAAAGTTACGCGACCCGGTGGTGGGCCGCGACGTCCTCGTCGGCGTCGTATCCGGCGCGGCCGTGCAGGTGGCGGCCGGCCTGGTGGCAATCTGGGGTCTGCGGTATGGCGGTTCCGCGCCGGACCTGGATTCCACCGAGATTCTGGCAGGCGCCCGCAGCACGTTCGCTTATTGCCTGAGCACGCTGCCGCACGGCATCCGGGAAACCCTCTTTTTCTTCTTCATTATTTTTCTATTCCGGGTTCTGCTGCGCAATCAATGGCTGGCGGCGGCCGCTTTCGCGGCGCTGTTTTCGTCGCTGAGTTTTCTCTCGCCGGACCACCCCCTGGTGAACGGTGTAGTCAGCTTTCTGATCCTGAGCGGCTTTGCCTTCGTGGTATTGCGCTGGGGACTGCTGAGCCTCGCGGTGGGAATCGTCGTTACCGGAATTCTTGCAGAAGCCCGCGTGACCGCGAATTCCTCGGCCTGGTACTTCGGCTACCGGTGGTTCATGCTGGCCTCGGTGGTTTCGCTGGCAGCGTGGTCGCTGCGCATCGCAATCGCCGGGCGAAAGCTCTGGAAGCAGGATCCGATGTCGTAACGGGCCAGGCGGCTTAGCCGCCGCCACCCGGAGGCGCGGGAGGTGCGCCGGGTGTGGTCGTGGTTCCGCCGGTCTTGTTCTTGTCGCCCTGCGCGCCGCCGGTCGAGCCGGGAGCCGTTCCGCCGCTGCCCCCCGGTCCCGGAATCGCGCCAGCCTGGCGGTTCAGCAGCACCTGGTAGACCGTATCGCGAACCACCCTGAGGGCGTTGCGCATCAGGCTGCCTTTATCGATTTGGCGCCCGAGCAGCGGCTGGCCTTTGAAAACCGTGATCGTGTCACCCGGCCCAAGCAGCACCGGCGCCCCTGGAGCCGTGACGTTCCGGACCGCTACCGCGCCCTCGTCGACGGCCACGTCGGTGGTGCCGTCATCGTCCCTGACCACCACGTCAAAGACCGTCCCGCGCACCGAGATTACCGCGGTCGGGGTTGTGACGTTGTTGGGATTCGGTACTCCGGGAGCGTGCTGGATGAAGACTTTCACGCGCCCGATCCAGAGGTTAAGCAGGTGCTTCCAATCGCCCATCGTCTCGCGGAAAACCACTTTCGAATTCGCGTAAACTTCGAAGGTGCTGCCGTCCGAGAAAACCTGGAAGCGGGCGAAACTATCGGGGCCGGTGACGATCATCTGTTGCGGGCGCACCGTATTGCCGACGCTCAGCGCCGTCAGGAAGCCGGACTCCAGGATGGAAACCTGCCCAACCCGGTCGATGACCCTAGCCGCGGCGTCGCTCTGCGCCCGTAGCGGCGCTAGACACACGACCAGAGCTAAAGCTGGAAACAGCCACCGCTTAGTCCACATGAACGTCAAATTCCGCAAGTTACACCTGCCAAATTTCAAACCCCAGGGTCTGAAACCACGGCCGATGCCAGACCTATAGAGTCTAGCACCAAACTTGCTACGCACACAGGGGGCCGACATTAACTTTTGGCAACAAAGCTTGGGAATTCAGCAGTTTGGTGGGCGGAATCCCGCCTGACTTGAGGTAAAATGGGACTCAGTCGTGTGGCATAAGGGAACACTTCGCGGCACCCCGTGGCTGCTGGCCGTGCTGGCGTTTTCCGCCGCGGCCCAGAATCCCACCGATTGGCGCAAGGTCGGCGGATCCGCCGTGGAGTTATTCCTGGCGGCTCCGGCAACCGGCCCGGTTGACGCGGTCTGGTTCTCGGCCGGCGGCGAGACTTTATATGCCAAGACGCGCTCCGGCGCGGTCTTCCAGACTGCGGATTTCGAAACCTGGGTGCCCGCGAAAGATCCTCCCGCCGCACCCGCGGTGGTGCCAGCCGCGGCTGCCCGCCTGCCCGAAGCGGGAGCCCGGGTCATCGCCGCCAGCCCCCTACGCAGCTATGCGCTGGGGCGCCAGTTGTTCCGGTCCGACGATGGCGGCCACAGTTGGGCGAACCTGACGGCTTACAAATCCGATGCGGTGGTCGGCCCCGGACAGAACGGCCTGGCGGTTGCCCCCAACGACGAAAACCAACTGGTGCTGGCCAACCAGTTCGGGGTCTGGCGCTCGCTCGATGGGGGCCTTTCCTGGAGCGGGCTCAACCAGTTTCTTCCGAATCTGGCGGTGCGCCACATTCTCTCCACACCTTCCGGAACCACCGGAACCCGGATCCTGGTCGACAATTTCGGAATTCTTGAACTGCCGCCCGGTGCTCCGGTGTGGATACCGGCGCCGAACATTTCCGATACCGACGCGGCTCTGCGGCAGCAATACTCCGCGGTGGTCGGGGCCAGCCTCACGGCGGTTGCCCGGACCGGCAATGCGGTCTATGCCGGATCGACGGACGGCCGGGTGTGGGTGTCCGCCGATGGCGGCGTCACCTTCCGCGCCAATTCCATGCCGGCCGATGCTGCCGGGACCGTCGAGCGCATCTTCGTGGATCCGGCCCAACCGTGGGTCGCTTTGGCTGCGTTGAGCGGCAAGGGGCCGCACGTGCTGCGCACCACCAACTACGGGAATTTCTGGGATAAGCTCGATGGAAATCTGCCGGATGCCTCCGCCCACGCCGTGACAGCCGATCGCGCCGCGGGTGCGGTCTACGTGGCCACCGACCGCGGAGTCTTCTGGGCGCACGCCGATCTGGAGAATGCCAGCACCGCGCCGGTGACCTGGACCAGTCTCTCGGATACTCTGCCGGCGGCTCGCGCCATGGACGTGGCGCTCGACCCCACCGGCCTGCAGCTTTATGCGGCGCTCGACGGCTATGGCGTCTACGCCACGGCCGCTCCGCACCGCCTGAGCAACCTGCGGATCGTGAACGCGGGCGACTTCAGCACACGCCCCGCGGCGCCCGGATCGCTGCTGAGCGTGATCGGCGGGCGCATCAATTCCGTGCGTGGCGGAGACCTGGATTATCCGGTGCTGGCGGCTTCCGACAGCGAGTCGCAGATCCAGGTGCCTTTCGAAGCCACCGGGCCGAACGTCGCGCTATCCCTTCAGACCGCGGCGGGAACCATCACGCGGGAGCTTTCCGTGCAGCCGGTATCCCCGGCTATCATCGTGGGCCGCGATGGCGCCCCCATGCTTTGGGATTCGGAAAGCGGGCTTCCGCTCGATTCCCGCAACGGCGCGCACTCCAACGGAAAAGTGCAGATCTGGGCAACCGGCCTCGGCCGGGTGAAGCCAGACTGGCCGACCGGCCTGGCGGCGCCGCTCGACGACCCGCCGGCCGTGGTTGCGTCCGTCAAGGCATACCTCGACGGCAATCCGGTTCCGGTGACCCGCGCCACGCTGGTCCCGGGGTACGTCGGATTCTATCTGATCGAAGTGCAGCTTCCCCTGGTACTCAACGCCGGCACGTCCGAGCTGTATATCAGCGCCGACGGGCAGGAGAGCAATCGGGTGCCGCTGGCGGTCGATCGATAAACCCCCGAGGCGGCGCGTTCATCCCTGTGTATTAATGAAAGGATGCATTACGCAGATTTGGCACGCACGCTGGGCGAGGTTCTCGCGGGCGGCGGCAGCGTAAAAAGCGTTTACGGCGAGCCGGTCACTTCCGGCCAGAGAACCGTGATTCCTGTGGCCAGAGTCCGCTACGGCTTCGGCGCGGGCGGCGGCGAGCGAGCCGGCGAAGGCCACAATGGAGGCGGCGGTGGCGGGCGCCTGTCCGCCCAACCGTGCGGAGTCGTGGAACTGACACCCGAGGGAACGCGGTTCGTTCCGTTTCACGATGCGCGGCTGCTGGCAGTGGCCGCGGCGGCCGGATTTGCCGCCGGCTTCCTGGCTGCTGCACTTCGGCGCTGACTAAAGGGAAAGCCAGGCCGGGCCACTCAGTCGGCAATGAGGCGGATCGAGCCGATGCCGCCGTTCACGGTCACGTGGACAGTGACTTTGGCGGTGCCATAGGCATCGTTCACGTACCGGCCCCCGTCTTGTTTCCGCAGGCCGCTGGTGTGAATTTCGCCGATTCCGCCGTGGGCGTCGGCCACCAGTCCGACATCCGCGGGAAGGCGCACCGTGGCCTCTCCGACGCCTCCGTTGATGTTGACGCTGTAATTCTGCTTCGGAAAGCCGCGCAAATCCATATCGACCTGTCCGACCCCCATATCCACGTTGACGCTTCGCAGCACGAGACCTCCCAGATCCAGCTTGGCCTCACCCGCGCCGAAGTGCACGGAGAGATCCAGGGGCACGTCGCGATTCAGCCGCAAATCCCAGTTGTACTGGTTGTGGCCGAAATTTGCCTGATGGGTCTCCGGCTGGCGAATGGTCATCTCTCCCCGGCCGCCGGCCGATTGAAAATCGACCACGGGCTTCCACGCAGGAGTGTTGTAGCCAAAATCGGTTCGGATCAGCTTCTCGGTGCCGGCACCCACCCGCAACTCGCCGGCACCCATAATCAGATTCAGGTGCAAGTACTCGACCTGACCGCGGTCAATCGAGTTGTATTCGTGGTGGACCGGTCCGGCGGTCTCCACCGTGCAGCCTGCCAGCCACGACAGCGCCGCGGCTAACGCAAGGGTTCTGCAGATCATCGGGTCTCCTCCTACCGAAAGAGACTTACGCCGCCGGCAGCCGTTTTGTTCCGCTTGGCAGAATCAGATGCGTACGCCGCACATCTCGGCGAACCGCAGTTCGGTGGCGCGTACGCGTCCGGCCACCACGCGCAGGGTGCGGCTGAAGATCTCGCAGCCGAGGGGGGCGTTTTCACGGCACTTCGCTTTGAGGCTCGCACCATCGAAGCGCAGGGCCGTGGTCAATTCGCGGGCGCGCACCTGGAAAAGGGTATCGTGATCGTTGAGCAGGGCCGACCAGCCGAAAACCTGTCCGGGTCCGAGCGCCTGAACCGAAATCGCGTACCGCGGTGTCCGCAATTCGACCGCAACGCTGCCGGAGAGCAGCAGGTAGAAGAAGGTCGAGCGCTGCCCGTCCTCCAGGATGATCTCGCTTTCCTGAAACTCGACCTCGCTTGCGATATCCGTAAGGGCGGTCAGTTGTTCGCCGGATAACCCTTGAAGAAACGCATGCTGACTCAGTACTTCCCCCAGCTTCAGCGCCAAATCGCCCGCCTCCTGATGAAAATCACGCAGCCAACGTCCGTGAAACTGTTGAAAAAAACTGCGTTACTGAAACGGTTGCAATTTGACTACCAGAAGTAGGCCGCAAGGATGTTCGGCGGCCCCGGCGTACCCTCCACCACTTTGGTCTGAAGCACGATCTGGATGTTCTTCTTGTACCAGTCCCGCGGGGCAGACTTCAACGCCTCTCGAAAATAGGTGGAATTCGTGAGGAAGACACCAGCGGCCATGGTGCCGAAATGGGTAATGCCGCCGCCGGCTACCACGCTCTGCTGGGTCTGAGGATCGAAAAACCGGGTGACCAGGGCGTAATCTTCATCGGCGATCCATCCCTGCGGGCTGCGGGTCACATGCCAGACCAGCGCCGACCCTTTTTCGCGGTCGCGCACGCCCCGGACATCCGGCGTGTCGCCTTTCGCCAGGGAAAATCGGAAGCCCTGGGTGAGTCGCAAGGTCCACTCATTGTTAAAGGCTCCGATCAGGACAATTGGGTTGCCCAGCAGTTCGGCGTAGGGGGTCACCAGAGCGCCCCGGAAGCGGTACGGCTTGTGGTGCAGCAACAGATAGCCGCTGATTTCCGCCATGCTGACCGAATCGCCGTACCACAGGAACCGGTCGCGCATCGGCTCGAGCCGGCTCACGGGGATGGTCATGTCCGGAGGGCCCTCGGGCAGCGCCTGGGGAGAGTAGTACATGCGGCTCTGGCCCACGCAAATCTGCACGGGGGCCTGCGCGGCCAGCAGCGGCGCCCAGAACCGGTCGAGTTCCGTGGATGGCGGGCGCACATCCCGCCTGGCGGTCACCAGCCAGCCGGATAGCGCGACCAGCGCCGCCAGGGCGAGCACGGCGTTGAGCCACCCGATGCGGCGAGCAGCGGGGACCGAGGGACCTTCCGGGGCAATCCCGGGCAGGTGCGGGCGAAACTCCGGGGCATAGGTCCCCGACGGCAGCTCAATCCGGATTCCGTACCCATTCGGCCCCGCCTCGAGATAGTATTGCGCCAGGCGCTTGCGGACCTCGGCGGCGGCGTTGCGAACCACTGCGTCCTGGTTCGTGTCGTAGCCGGCTTCGCGGTCGAAAACCGCCTGCCCGATGACGCGCTCCTTGAGACCGTCGGCGTTCCCGTCGAGAGCGTTCTCCACGACGTAGCGAAGCAGGGTCTGGCAGCGGCGGCTGTTGCGGAAGTGGAGGCTGGCCAAGACCTGCTCCAGATGGAGCCTGACCTGTTCGCGAAGGTGGGGGTCCGGAGCTGTCAGCGGTCCGCGCATCGCCCCTCATTCTACATCCGAATGCGGAGACGTCATCGACGTGGGTGTTAACCATCTGTAACGTCCTCCAGAACACCTTCCAAACCCGGGGGTTGCACGCTCGACCCGACGTCGTCGACTGTCGTCAGCCTAGGCGGCTGGAAGCAGGCGGGAGACAATGGCTCATTCGTGTAAGGGTCGGCCGGGGAGTTTGCCTTGCACGAAGAACGGGAGTTGTATGGGCGGCGCCCGATCCGGCGTTCACCGCAAGACCAGGGATTCAAGATCGACAACGAGGTGAGAAAGCCATGAAGCTAATTCTCGCAGGCGCGCTTCTGCTCGCGCCAGTTATGGCGTGGTGCCAGACGGCCACCAGTCAGGAGATCTCCGGCGTCGTCGAAGACGCCACCGGGTCCGTGGTGCCCAGTGCCACCGTCAGCGTAAAGAACGTCGAAACGGGCTTCACCCGGACGGCGGTTTCGAATGAGAGCGGATACTACCTGGTATCGGGCCTGCCGATCGGCACTTACAATGTATCGGCGGAAGCCACGGGGTTTAAGAAATTTACCACCACGGGAGTGGTGCTCAACGTCAACTCGAAGCTGTCGGTGAGTGTGAAGCTCGAGGTTGGCAACGTCACAGATTCGGTGACGGTGGCGGCGGACGCGGCTCAGGTCGAGACAGCTACCGGCGAAGTAGGTCGCCTGGTGAGCGGAGAGCAGGCGACCAATCTCCAGTTGAACGGCCGGAATTTTCCGCAACTACTGCAGTTGCTGCCGGGCGTGTCTACGACGTTTTCGAGCGGCTTCGGTCTGTTCGGCGGGTATGGCGTCAATAATAGCGCGCAATCGATCAACGGCAGCCGGACCGACACCTTCTCCTGGAATCTGGACGGCGCGGACAATAAGGATAATGGCGGCGGCGGCAACAATTTCGTCAACATCAACCCCGACGCGATCGCCGAATTCAAAGTGCTGACCACCAACTACAGCGCCGAGTATGGATACAGCGCCGGCGCCGTGGTAAATATCGCGATTCGCAGCGGCACTAAGGAGTTTCACGGCGGCGCCTACGAATACCTGCGCAATAATGCGATTCAGGCCCGCGCCTTCAATGCCAACACCAAGCCCGAACTGCGGTACAACAACTTCGGCGCGAATATCGGCGGGCCGGTCTACATCCCGGGGAAGTTCAACAGCAGCAAGGACAAGCTGTTCTTTTTCTTCGGCACGGATTTCAAGCGCCTTCGCCAGGGAGCGATTAACACCTGGACGGTGCCGACACAGGCGCAGATCAACGGGGACTTTTCCAGCCTGGCTGCTTCCAAGTGGCCGAAAGACCCTTCGACCAACGCGGTGTTCCCCGGCGGCATCATTCCCCAGAGCCGCTTCAGCCTCAATTCCGACCGGCTGCTCCAGAACTACCCGGCGCCGAATTTCGCAGGTTCCGGCGGCAACTTCGTGTTTCCGACGGTGTCGCCGCTTTCGACCAACCAGTACATCCTCAAGGGCGATTACAACCTCGACTCCAAGAACCAGATTTCGGTGCACTGGCTGCGCGACGCCTACGTGTCGCTTCAGAACCTGACCAACCTGGCGCTTTACGAACGGCACATTCCCGGCACCAACATGGCCGCCCACTGGACATACATCGCCAACGCGACCACCGTGAACTCGGTGCAGTTCTCGTTTACCGGCAACGTCATCAAGGAAAAAGTAGGAATCCGGCCGAACCCCGTCTTCGTTAACGACTTCACCCGCGCCGGCGAAGGCGTCAACTACCCCTTGATCTATAACGCCGCGGATTTCATTCCAAGCATCTCGGTTTCCGGCTACAACGGGCTGAGCGTAACTCCGCTCAACTTCGATAACTTCAACCGCATCTTCACTTGGAAGGACGATTTCTCGAAACTGATCGGCAACCACAACCTGAAGGCCGGAATCATGGCCATGCGCAGCCGCAAAAACCAGGACAACGTTCCGGCTATTAACGGTAGCTTCAGCTTCAGCACTTCGGCCGCGAATACCACCGGGAATGCGCTGGCCGACGCGGTGTTGGGGAATTTCTACACGTACACCGAGGCGGGCAGCTTCCGCCAAGGCTGGTACCGTTTCACGCAGGTCGAACCCTACGTGCAGGACGACTGGAAAGTATCCTCGCGGCTGACCGTAAATCTGGGCCTGCGCTGGGCGTACATGCAGCCGCAGTACAGCGCGCTGCAGAACACTTCGGCCTTCCTGCCGCAGTTCTACGACCCGAAACAGGCGCCGCAGATTCTGCGATCGAACGGGGCCATCGTTCCGAACACCGGCAACCCGTATGACGGCCTGGTGCTCGGCGGGAGCGGGTTTCCGCAATCCGCGAAGGGACGGGTGCCGGTAACCAGCGATCCATCGGTGACCGCGCTCTTCCACAATCTGCCGGCGGGTACCGCGAATACCTACTGGAACACGTGGGCGCCGCGTCTCGGCTTCGCTTACGACGTGACCGGGCACCAGAACACGGTGCTGCGCGGCGGCTTCGGCGTGTTCTATGAGCGCATCGAAGGGAATTTCATTTTCAGCGCCGTGAACAACCCGCCGTTCATCCAGCAAGCTACGATTTACAACGGCAATGTGGAGAACCCGTCGGGCGGCGCGCTGCAGGTGTTTCCCGCCACCATCAGCAACTCCCACTATCTGGACATGAAAGTGCCGCGGACCCTGAACTGGAGCCTGGGCGTGCAACAGAAGCTGACTAAGGACATGATGCTGGACGTGGCCTATGTGGGTTCGAGCGCGGCCAACCTGTCGTACCAGCAGGATCTCAACCAGTTACTGCCGGGCACCCTTCAGGCGAACCCCGGTGTGAACGCGAACGCGCTGCGGCCGTACCCCGGTTACGCCAATATCTACGAGTACATGACCGGCGCGAATTTCATTTACAATTCGCTGCAGGTGCAATTCAAGAAGCAGATGCCGGGAGGGGGTCTGTTCAACGCGGCCTATACCTGGTCCAAGGCGCGCACCGACGCTAACGGCTACAACTATCAGCCGATGGATAGTTACAATCTGCGCGGCGACTGGGGTCCGTCGAACTACAACCGCAACCAGATCCTGGTGTTGAGCTACGTGTATCCGCTGCCCTTCTGGAGGACCGGGCGGGAGTGGTACAAAGTGGCGCTAGGCGGCTGGCAGGTTTCCGGCGTGACCACACTGCAATCGGGTCTGCCGTTCAACGTCACCATTCCGACCGACACGGCCGGCACCGGCGACGGCAGCCAGCGGCCGAACCTGGTCGGCGATTGGGTTGGCTCCAGCCGCACTCAATACCTGAACCCCGCGGCGTTCACGACGCCCGCCGCCGGCACCTTCGGGAGCCTGGGGGCATACGCGATCTACTACCCGTTCTTCAACAACTGGGATGTAGCGGCTCAAAAGACCTTCCGCATCACCGAACGGGTGCGGACCGCTTTTCGCGCGGAGTGCTTCAATTTCCCGAACCACCTTTCCTACACCGGCATTTCGAGTACGGTCACGAGTTCCACGTTCGGCCAGATCACCGGCGCGACGGACCCGCGGACCATGGAGTTTGCTCTGCGGCTGAGCTTCTGAGGGGAAGCGGCCGATTGCAGTTGCTCTTGGGCTGAAGAGACCCCCAGCCCAGCGGCCTGAGGCGGACGATCGATCGAGTCGTCCGCCTCGCCGATCAGGCCGCCAGCCGGCAGTACTGCTTCAAGCAGTAACTGATCCGCCGGTCGCGTTGCCGGCGGCGCCGGATCATCCCGTCGAAGACAATCGTGAACGCCATCGAGAAGACGACTGAGGCGAGAGCGCTGAATTGTGATAAGACCCGATCTTCGCCCATCGAATCTCCCGCCCTTCAGCTTCGTGCCGCTGGCTCCGTGGCGATGGGCCCGGCCGCGGCTTCGAGCGCCGCAGGAGTGGCCAGCGGCGCGATTCTAGCGAGCACCCGGCGGACGTCACCGCACACTCGTGCTTCGGTTCGCCGATGCCTTCGGTAACTTCTGGCCGCCGTCAGAATGATGGCCGTACCGACGACCAGGGGAACAAGAATGAACGCCATGACCTTGAGTCTCCTAAGTGGCGGTCCCGGCCTTCCGCGGCTCGGGGCCGCCTCTGATACATGCTCTGAAAAGTATCATGCGGCGGAACCTTGTCCGGAGAAAGGTCTATGTGTACTGAACCGGTGCGAGGACTACCAGGAACAATCCCAGGTATTCCACGGAGGAATGGCCGGCCGGGGATAACTCCGACACCGGGGAAGTTACTTCTTCGCCGGGGTTACGTCGGTCACCGGAACGTCCCAATGGGCCAGCAGAATCTCAAATCGCCGCTGTTCTTCGCGCTGATAAGTCTCCTGGTCGGGCCAGAGTTCCTTGATGATCCGTTCCTCTTCCGGGTTCGAGGTGGTGGCTACCGTTGAGTTCCGGAACCGGATGGTCACGCGGTAATCCCAGCGTCCATCCTCGGTCATGTGGTTAGCAGGCTGCTCGATCTTTACGGAGAGCATGCGGCCGCCTTCCACGAATTTCCGCAGCAGGGGGTAGTGATTCTTCAGGAACAGCTGTAAAAACTCCTGTTGATGCCCCCACTGGACCTTGTAGTAGTACTCCATCGTGTAGGGCTGGTCGGGCGCGGCCTGCGGCGGGGCGCCCTGAGCCAGCAACGGCTGCGCCGCCGCGCAAAGGAGCAGAGGAAAGAGCAGCTTTTGCATCATTGGTCCCGATTTTACCAGCAGTGAACGCGAAGTTGCGGGAAAATATCCGCATGCCACTGCGCAGCCGCCGTATCTTCGCCACGGTCCTGCTGTGGGGCCTGGTTTGCACCGGCCTCGGGCAGGCGAAATCCCGGAAGAAGAAAGCCCGGATCGCGCCGTCTTTCTCGTACTACATGCTGGTCCTGTCGTACGCGCCGGATTTCTGCGACCAGCCACAGGGGACCAAAGACCCGCGGGAATGCGGGTCCGGGCGCCAGATCGGTTTTATTGTGCACGGACTGTGGCCGCAGGACGAAACCGCCCGCGGACCTGAGAAGTGCGGCCCGGCCAGCCCGGTTTCGCAGGCCATCGTTCAGGCGACCTTGAGATACATTCCTACCGAGTCGCTGATCCAGCACGAGTGGGCGACTCACGGAATCTGCAGCGGCTTGAGCGCGGCGGATTACTTTGCGGCCCTGCGCAAGGCGCGCGATTCGGTCATCCTCCCGGACGCGCTGAATCAGCCCTCCCGTAGCTTAGTGGAAACTCCCGCGCAAGTGGAATCGCAAGTCGCGGCGGCGAACCCGGCCTTTCCCGCCGCCGCTTTCCGGACGTCCTGTTATCCGGACAGGGAACTCGAGGAAGTCAGGGTCTGTCTCAATAAGGATTTGTCGCCCCGGGCGTGCGGCCCAAGCGCGGGAGAGTGCACGGCCGCGAACGTCACGCTGCTGCCGGTGCGGTGAGACCTTCCGGGAACGCAGAATCCTGGGAAAGATCCAACGCTCCACTCGGGAGTCCTGGATTTACATTAGCGGCGAGTACTTCAACCCGAGCGCCTGGCGGCCATCGCCCACGACCGAAACCGTGTGGGCCATTTTCCCCAACATGGCCACGGCTACCCGCTGATTGATCGCATTGTCGTCGGCCACCAGAATTCGCAGCGACCGCACATGCTCCGGGATGGGACGTCCGTCGTTCGGAACGTCCGCGCGCCCGGCGCGCCCAACGCCGTCCGAACCGTCCTCAGCAACTCCGGTTCGTCGATTGGCTTGGCGACGACGAAGATGTGCGTCAGCCCGCGCCCCTCGAGCGACCGGATGAGGGGACGCCGGCGAACGCGAGGCCCACTATTCGAAGCAGTCCATCGCGTCCCATTGGTTTACCGGTGCCGCTGCCGGGTTGTCACCTCTCTCGACGGACGAATGTTCCCGCTCGCTCAACCACTCGAACCAATCATCTCCAAACAATTCAACCGGATGGGCCGTTCGGACGGTTCCGTTTCCACAGCAAAGATCGTCCGCCGGGCAGTACTTCTCGCATCCCCAGCATATGCGCTCGGGGTGCTTTGGATGAAGCGGAAAATTGGTCATAGCACTACATGCTTTCTGTTGTTGCGGACGCAAGCTCTCCCCCTCGTCCGCGGTGTTCGGCGCGCAACCGCTCTCCATTAGCAAGGGACACTCCCATCCCTGATTCTCGCGCGGAACTCGCCCACGACCCGTGACAGAAGTCACGGGAATTGGCGTAATGCCGTTCAAGCGGCGAGCCGGGCCCTAAAGTTGTGAACGAAGCCGGCCGATGTATCCGGCAAGATGCATTTGCGAATCTCATCTCATACGGAGTCGAGTTGGCCGCTGGCAGTCACGGTACTTGCCTTATGCGCCTTCCTGCTGGGCCTGACGCGCACAGGCCAGCAATTCTGCGATGAGCTGTCTGAGCATTTCAAGCGTGCGTCGACTTTGGAGCAGCCGGCGCCCTCCAGGCCCGACGTGCTTCTGGTCACGGCCAAACCTACTGACCAACTGGTCGTCGCTGCGACCGTTTCGCCCAGGGGATACAAACTGGTGCTCGCCGCGAATACGGCGACCGGCATCGAGCTGCTGCGGAGCCATGCGCGCAGTCTTGGGCTGATCGTCGTCGACTCTGGTTTAGCGGGGGGCGGAACGATTCTCCATGCCGCGCAAGCTGCGTCCCCAAATGCTCCAGTCATCGACCTGAATCAACGGCATACGAGCACCGAGCTCGCCGGATCGCTCCTGCGCACCGTCGAGAATTGAGAAGTTCCTGCACGTCTGAAGATAAAGTGGCGCATTCCAGAATGGCCCTGCGGGGACTGCGCTTGGAATAGAGAGTCGCATTGTGCTAGACCATGTGTGTGAAACGCCGTAGGTTTGTGCTTGCTCTTTCAGGGCTGGCTCCCGCCGCCCATCTCATGGCGCAGGAGGGCCCACCGCCCGTCGACTCGGTCGAAAAGATGACGGCCGCGGCCGAGCCGGCCATTGCCGTCTGTCACGTGGGGTTTCGGCCGGAGGCGCGGAAGCGGGTGGTGTTCCGGCGGAATGCCCCGGGCAGCTTCGAGATGCGCGATGTCGGTAGCGGGCCGCCTTTTCACATCGAGCGACCTCTGGTGCCGGTTCAGTCGGATCTTGGCGCGGTATCAGCTGCCGACTTCAGCGATGTCGCGCGGGAGGGCCTGTATCAGATTCAGGCTGGAACGGAGCTGTCACCGCCGTTTTTCATCCGTCCGGATGCCTGGCGCCGTTTTCTACCGACGGTGGTGAGCTACCACCGCGCGCAACGGTGCGGCGTGGCGGTGCCGAACGTGCACCCGGCTTGCCACCTGGATGACGCTCGGCGCCGCGACAACGGCGAACACGTGGATACGACGGGTGGATGGCACGACGCTGGCGACCTGCGCAAATGGATGGATGCCACCATGATGAACGCCTTCGGGCTGCTCGGGGTGGCGCGTAACCTGGGCGCCGGGTGGGACCTGGCCGGCTCCGGCCTGGCACCCTTGCAGGAAGAACTGCGCTGGGGCAACACGTATTTTCTGAAAATGCAGGACCGCGATGGCCGCGTCTGGGCGGACGTGGGCGGAGGCCTGAACGGCGACAACAGCGATAATCACTGGACCGACAACACCGCCGGCACCGCCGACGACCGCTACCTGAATCCCGCAAAGAGAGGGCCCGTCCAGGCGATGTTCACCGCCATGCAGGCGATGTATGCCCGGCAGTTCGCAGCGGCCGACGCCGTCTACAGCGGGGTGTGCCTGAAGGCGGCGAAACGCTGCTGGGACGCCAGTCCCCACGAGGGCGCTACGGGCGAATTGGGGTGGTGGACCCTGGCCGCGGTCGAACTGCACGGCGCGGCCCCCGGCGACAGCACGCGGCACGCGGCCGAGCAACTCGCATCCAGGCTTGCCGCGCTCCAACAAACCGGGAAATCCGCCGGGCAGTCCGCGATTCGCGGCTTCTGGCGGGTGTCCGGGAAGGATCCTTCCCCGTATCAGGACGCAATCCACAGCGCAATTCCGGCGTACGCCCTGCTCGAAACCGCTCGGGCCTTCTCCGATTCCCCAGCCGCGAAGGGCTGGAGGGATGCCGCGCGGCTATACCTCGAAAGCTACGTGCGGCCGATGTGCGCGCGGTCGGCTTATGGCGTCATGCCCTACGGTGTGTTTGCAGGCTCCCCTACTCCGGAACACTACCGGCCCCTGGCCGGCGAGCTGACCTTCCGTTTCTTCATGCCCGTGAGAAAACAATTCTGGTGGCTGGGCCTGAATGCCCACATCGGTTCCCACGCCCTGCTGCTCGCCACGGCAGCGCGCGATTTCGGCGAGCCCGCGTACCGGGACCTCGCCTACCGCCAGTTCGAGTGGATCTTCGGAGCAAATCCGTTTGGAGCGTCCCTTGCCAGCGGTATAGGAGTGCGCAATCCTTACCCGCACTCCCGGTACGTCGGAATTATTCCCGGCGGCATCATGAACGGCATCTGCGGGAACATGGATGACGAACCCGTCCTGGATACGGGATTCTCCCAAAATTGGCGCACCAACGAATACTGGAGCCCCCATCTCGGCTACTTCGAGTGGGCGCAGTCCGTGCTCGAAGCGGCGTAGCCCGGCGATCGAAAGCGGGGCACGGGCGTGGCGTTCAGTTCGTACCGGTTTTGCCGAGGATCTCGCTGTATTCGTACAACGCCGCGTTCCACTCGATCAATTCTTCGTCTGAAAACGGGCTGCCATCCTTGGGAAACAGGCCGCCGGTTCTTCTGAAAGCGTAAATGGCGGCGGGGTCCACACCCGCCTGGCCCAATAGCATGGCGATCAACTCGAGCGCCACAGGAACGTCGCCGGCGTTGCGAAATTGCGGGGAAGACGCGTCCGGATCGAAGAAAAATGGATCATCCGGCCCCATTTCACGGCCGAACTTCAGCCGGAAGGCCTCCAGCTGAGCGCGATACACTTCCAGGTCCTCAGGCTTGGACCATTTTAGTTTCAGCAGCTTACGCGCATCTTTGTTGTCCATGATCACTGCCACGCCCTTTGCCGCCGCTTCATTATCGGATAGTGTCGTCAGGCCGAATTTCGTGACAAGAAATCTGCAACCGTGATAGGATCGGCCGGCGAAGCACTGTCACGGCGCGCCATCAAGCTGCGGTAATCTGGATTCCGCGAAAGTAGTCGGCGGTGATGCGGAGCCCGTCATCGAGGCGCACCCGCGGTTCCCACCCCAAGAGGCGGCGGGCTTTTCCGATGTCGGGCTTGCGCTGTTTGGGATCGTCCTGGGGCAAGGGGCGGAACACGATCTCCGACTGACTCCGGGCCAGGGAGCGGATAGTTCGCGCAAACTCGAGCACGGTCATCTCGATCGGATTGCCCAGGTTCACCGGGTATCGCTCGTCCGATTGCATCAGCCGGTAAAGTCCGTCGACGAGGTCGCTCACATAGCAGAAACTGCGCGTCTGCGAGCCATCGCCGAATACCGTCATGGGTTCGCCGCGCAATGCCTGTTCGAGGAAGGCCGGAACGATGCGGCCGTCGTTCAGCTTCATTCGCGGTCCATAAGTGTTGAAGATTCGCGCGATGTTGGTGCGTACACCGTGCTTGCGGTGATATGCCATCGTGAGAGCTTCGGCAAAGCGCTTGCTCTCGTCGTAGCACGAGCGGGGACCCACCGGGTTCACGTTTCCCCAGTAGGTCTCCACCTGAGGGTGGATCAGCGGATCGCCGTAGCATTCCGAAGTGGAGGTAAGCAGGAAGCGGGCGCCCTTCTCCAAAGCCAGATCGAGCATACGGCGGCACCCGATGGAACCCACGTCGAGCGTCTCGATCGGATGATCCAGATAGTCCTTGGGACTCGCCGGCGAGGCCAGGTTCGCCACCGTATCCACCGGGCCGGCGATCTGGAATGGCTGAATGATGTCCTGCTCGATCAATTCGAACCGGGGGTCGCTCCGGAGATGGTCGAGGTTAGACGGCTGGCCGGTCAGAAAATTATCCAGCCCGGTAACCGAATGGCCTTCCGACAGGAGCCGCTCGCAAAAATGAGAACCGATGAACCCGGCCGCGCCGGAAACGATAATGTGCAAGCTTCCTCCAAGCTCATTTTACGCGAAATCCCTCCTTCATCCGGCCATGCTACAGTCAAGCTGAGTAACTATCATGACGGACGCATCGTGGGTGGAACGGGCAGTCTTCGCCGTGATCCTGATCGCCTCGCTGGCGCTGTTCTGGCGGAGGTTCGGAAGGATACTCCAGGTGATCCGGTCGGCTCGGGAAACCGCTGACTATTCGATATCCCCAGTCGCGCCGCGCATTCGAAAATTCCTATGGGAAGTGATGCTCCAGGGCAAAGTAATCCGGCAGCGGCCGCTGCCGGGGCTGGCACATGCCTTCGTATTTTGGGGATTCTGTGCGTTTGTGCTCATTACGTTGAATCATGTGGCCACGGGCTTCGGACTGGGCTTTCTCTCGCCCCGGAGCGGGTTCGGACAAATCTATTTCCTCTTCGTGGCTGCCTGGGCGATCGCAGTAGCGGTGGCGATTGCCGGGCTGTTCGTGCGGCGCTACGTCGCTCGTCCGCGCTGGCTGGGCGAAGTGTCTCCGGAATCCGGGGTGATTGCGTTCCTGATCTTCGCCCTTATGGTGACGTACCTGGGCGGCTGGTGGTACGGCGAACGAACCACCGCTGGACACGTTTACTGGTGGCTGCACACGCTCTGCCTGGCTGCCTTCCTGCCGCTGATCCCACAGACCAAACATCTTCACCTGGCGATCGGCCCGGTCACTGTCTTCCTCAAGCGCACAGGCTTCAGCGCGATCCCGCCGCTGGCCGGAGACGAGGATTTCGGCCTCACCACGGGCAAGGATGTCACTCGCATCGACGCGCTTCAGGCCTACAGTTGCGTCGAATGCGGGCGCTGCAGCGAACACTGCCCCGCTTTCAACACCGGGAAGGTGCTCAATCCAAAAGAAATCGTCCTGGGCCTGCGCGGGTATCTGAATGCCCACGGCACGGCCTCGGAAGAACCGCTGCTGGGCAAGCACATCTCCGAAAAGGCGGCATTCCAGTGCACCACTTGCGGCGGTTGCGAGTTTCAATGTCCGGTGGGGATCCAGCATCTCCCGGTGATTGTCGGACTGAGACGCGGCGCCGTGAACACCGGCCAGTGGGAAGATGAGTACGGCACCAAGCTGTTCCTGAACCTGGAGCGCCACGGCAATTCGCTTGGGTTCGCCCCCTCCGAGCGCCAGAAATTCATCGAGAAGAACCAACTGCCGTACTACGACGGCACCCAGGAATACTGCTTCTGGTTGGGATGCATGGGCGCATACGATCCGCAGGGCCGGGAGATTGTGCTGGCGCTGGCACGCGTACTTCGTCACGCGGGCGTCACTTTCGGCGTGCTGCGGAAAGAGAAATGTACCGGCGACCCGGCGCGCCGGCTGGGCAACGACTTGGCCTTTACACAGGTAGCCGAAGCCAATATCGAGATGCTGCGATCGGCCAACGTGGGTAAGATGGTTTCGATCTGCCCGCACTGCGTCCGCACCATTGGCACGGACTGGAAGGAAGCCGGCGCGACGTTCGCAATCGAGCATCACAGCGAACTTCTCGCGCGCCTGGGAGCAAGGCTGCCGGCAGCCGCCGCGGGGAAAGCCGAAACCGTGGCATATCACGACCCCTGCTATCTGGGCCGCTACCGCGAAGTTTACGACCAGCCGCGGGCGGTGGTGGCGCGCTACGCCGAGACCGTGGAGCCGCGGCGTTCGCGCGAGCGTTCCTTCTGCTGCGGCGCCGGCGGCGGCCAGATGTTCCTGGGCGAAGAGGAAGGCAAGCGCGTGAATGTAGAGCGCGCCCAGGAACTGGCGCGGACGGGAGCCGGAGTGATCGGCACGGCCTGTCCATTCTGCCAGACGATGTTCCGCGATGCCCTGGGAACGTTCACGCAGAGCCCTCCGAAATTGCTGGACATCGCGCAACTGGCGGCCGCGGCACTGCCGCCCGAGCCGGCCCCACCCGCGTGACATTCGGGCGTGAGATGCTATAATCGACCTTGGCGCGTAGAAACCTGCGCGGCCAGCTTCCAGTACAGTCTTCCCGAGACGGGCGCGTAGCTCAATTGGCAGAGCAAGTGACTCTTAATCACTAGGTTGTAGGTTCGATTCCTACCGCGCTCACCAGCAGAATCAATCACTTACAGGCTATTGAATTTCGGTCGATTCCGCGACTTTGGGGGATTCTTTGGGGACCTCGTTTGACTTTGGGGGCTCTTTCGGCTTCCAACTCAGGGCCTCCACCGCTTCCCGTTTCGCCGCCATCCGGATATGAGAGTAGCGCTCCAACATGGCCCGGCTCATGTGGCCTGCCAACGCTAGCATAGTGCTCTCTGGGGCGCCCGCCTCTGCCATTTTTGTAAGCGCTGTATGCCTCAGGTCGTGCAGCCGGCACGAGACCTTTGCCTCGGTCTTGATGCTCTTCCAGACGGTCTTTAGGGTGGTTGTGGGGCGCGTGGGGTCGGTCGGTTGCGGTTTGCCGAAGGGAAACAGGTAGGACTCGGGCCGGATCGGGCCGAATTTCTTCGCGTGCCACGAGGCATGCATGGAAAGCAGCGCGAACAGGTCGCTGTTCATCGGAATCTGCCGCCCGGTTCCGGATGAGGTCTTCGCCTTCCCCACCGTCAAGACCTTGCGCTCAAGGTCAACCTGCCCCCAGGTGATTCCCGTAATCTCGCCGCTGCGCATCCCCGTCAATAGTGCCGTGCGGACAATGACCGCGGCTAACTGCCAGCGCTTCTTTTTGCCGAGCGCATCGAGCAGGCGCTTTTCCTCGTCTGGCGACAGTGCCTTTCCTACATCCTTCCGTTCTTCCTGCTTTCGCACCTTCGGCCAAAGGTCGGACCAGTGCTTCCCAATGGCGCGGGAGAGTTCCCCCACCTCCATGTTGACCGTTCGGCCGCTGGCGCCTTCATCGAGCCGGGTCTTGATGTATTCCCGGATGGCATCCTCGGTCAGATCGGGGAGCAGGGCCGAACCGAGGAGCTGCTTGACGTGCGCCAGTCTGCTTTTCGAGAACTGGATTGACTGCTGCCGGCCGCGGTGATCGATTCCATAGCGCGTCTGGTACGCCTTGATGATGGCTGAAACCGAGTTGATGCGGTTCTCGCGCTTCTCGATGGGAATGCCTGCTAGGGTCTTTTCCAGTTCGAGCCGCCGATTCTTTTCGGCCTCGGTCGCAATGGTTTTGCGGGTTGTCTTGGCGGACTCCCGGATTCGCTTTCCGGCGTACGTAAACTCGTACCAGAAGACCTCAGATTCGACCAGTTCCCCGGTCTTCGGGTTCCGATACTTCGGCTTGTAGACTGCCATCGCTATCCCTTCTTCGCTGCCTTCCTCTTCGCCGCGGTCTCAAAGGTCGCTATCACCTTCGCCAATGCCACCCTTGACTCTTTAGCCTGCGCTGCGAAGGCCCTCATCTCATCCGCGCTCAGGGCGCCGCAAGCTAAACTAATTGTGCGATCATCTACGCGACACAGCCCGCGAATCTGGGATAGGATACCGATTATCCTCCGCTTCGCGGCATTCTCGACAATCTGCTGCCGCTTGGTAGGCGCCGGTTCCGGAGCCACTTCGATTGCAGCTGGCAATCCGTTATCGGTGCTCAGTCTACCTCTGCCGATGTTGGCCGTATCCTGCTGGTACGTGGCGCCGTTGCGGGTGACGGTGCGCTTCGTATCTGTCAGATTCGGACAGATAGGCTTCATTTGCTCACGGTAGACCCGTACGGTGTCATGGCCGACGCCGACGTGCTTGGCAATATCACGGAGGCTTAGCTCGGCTGCTTTCGGATGCGCCAGCGCCGCCTTCACTGCGCGCTGCTTGTCCTCATTGGTGCGCCGTAGGCCGTTCGTCTTATTGGCCGAAAAGCTGTACCACTGGGCATCTTCGCGCGTGCCCTGGTGAATGTCGCAAGCGATCTCATCTTGGTCGGCAGCAAAGGCGGCTTTGCATCGGTGGAATCCGTCCGCAAGCCAATAATCGGAACCGTCGTAGAACACGATCACGGGCGGGAACTTGATTCCCTCCCGCATCGCGTCCGTGTAGTCGTCCACGGCATCGAAATCGATCATTGCCCGTGGCTGCGTTCCGCCATCCGTGCGGATCTTCGATATGGGGAGGATCGTCACTTGATTTATTTTTCCTTTGCCTTCGCCTTCCTCTTCCGCACTTCCGCCGACTTCGCCGCGGCCTTCTTGGCGCGCGCCGTGCGTGCGGCCGGAGTCATGGATTCAGCCGCTCGCTTGCCGCCTATCGGCCCACCGAGTTTACCGCCCTTCCTGCCCATCTCGCTAAAGTACTCCGATAAGCCCTGAGGCACTTTTTTCTTTGCCATATCAGCAGCTTAAAGCAGCTTCAAGCAATTTTCTATTGAACTTAATACGGCTTTAAGCTACTGTCATTGTGAACCCGATACAGAACGAAAGCAAGCGGGTTCAGAAAGGGACTTGACAGCATGACGCGCAGAAACGCATTCACCGGGATTATGGCCGCCGCTGGCACCGCGATTGCCGGCACACTGAAGGCCACCCCGCAGCCTGACATCGTGCGGCAAAGCGAACTCCAGCGGGTTATCGACCTGGAGAACCAGGCCGAAGCTCTGGCCGTCGACATTCATCGCCGCCTGAAGGCCGGCAGCCAACTGGAACGGGGCGCCCTTGGCGTCTCGAACGTCTCGTACAGCGATTATGACGAGGCAATTGGAGGCAATTGCAGCGAGGGCCTAGGCGGTCTCCGGATCCACACCGCCAAGGAGATCGGCGAAGACGCCAAACTGTTGGCCGAGTATCCGGACCCGGCCGAATTCGCCCTGTACTGATAGGGCACTTCACAGGAGGAAACGAACAATGACGCGCAGGAACACTCTCGCGGCCCTCGGAGCCGCACCGTTGGCGGCAATGGCGAAACTGGCCGCACATTCGCAACCGAAAGCGCCAGACGTTATCCGGCAAGACGAATTGAGGGCGATGCTTCGCCTTCAACAGCAGTTAGAGCGGGGCGTTTCCGATATCCGCCGCCGGGCGGAAGCCGGAGCCACCCTTGAGCATGGGGAACTCGGCATCAGCACCCTTGGGTACGAATCGCTTGCAGTCCATGAGCGGTACGGCGAAACAGGGAACAGGACGCGGGCGATTTCTGACATTGCCGGCCTCGATATCGCACCCGTCGAAGAGATCCAATCCAATATCGATCTGATGGCGCAGTATCCATCGGATGCACTCGCGCTGATCTAGGCGCAACCCAATTCAACAGGAGGCAAAACTTGACGCGCAGAACGATACTTGCAGCCCTCACGGCCGCTCCACTCACGGCAACCGGGACCGTTGCCGAATCCATTCACCCGGAAGCCGGTAACGGCGATGTCATCCGCCAGGGCGAACTTCAGAAAGTTCTAAACCTATACGACGACGCACGGCGACGCTGCATTGGCCTCAATCTTCGCCTGAACGCCGGAGCCACTATCGAACCGGGCGCCCTAACCGCCAAGGCAGACAAGGAGATTGACGAACGGGCTCTGAAGCCGGTCGAAGCGCTATATCTCAACTGCCTCGACATCGACCCGCGGGAAAACTAGCCCAACTCCTTCCATTAAGTTCGACGGGCGATAGGTACGAATCGTCCGTCCGGGGAAGGTCGCCATTCTCATCGGCGCCCTTCCCCTCCCTGAAACATTCCCCCTCTGTTACGTTTTGCCAGTCTTCCCGCCACTACACCCCTACCCAACCCCTTCCGATGCCCCTACTTTAGCGGTACATTTCAGGCATTCCAGAAAACGGGGCGCCGCGAATCCATCGCTACCCGTGTCCCGCCGCTGAAGTCCCTCTTTGCGCTTGCCGATGTTGGCGGTGTTAATGGTGCGGCCATCGGCTCCGGTGCGGGCCGGTTGACTACCAAAATTTGGTAGTGACTTCCGCCAATTCGCGATGGTCTGAAAAGAGACGCCACAGTGTTCCGCTATCTTCCTATCGCTCATCCCTTTGGCTTTCGGATGCGCCAGCGCCGCCTTCACCGCCCGCTGTTTATCCTCGTTGCACATCGGGCAGCACTCCGCACAAAACCAGCCATGTTTCCGCATGGGAATGTGGGCATGATCGGGCCATCGGCCGCACTTGTCACATTGGCAGGCGATGAAGCGCGCCAGGTGACAGCCTTCGTTCCAACCGTGAACGCTCGGCATGGGCTCATTCCCGCGGCGCCGGCCCATCCGGCAGAACGGGCTGATACTTGAGAATTCCCCGGGCCTCTGGCGTCGCGCCGGCTGACGGTTTCGGCTGCTCGATAACACCGTGATGCAGTGCCAGACGATAGACCAAAGGCCGCACCTGATCGGGAGTCTGGAACAGTAGGGCTTCCCATTCGCCCGGAGTCAGAACACTATCGTTTGGCATCGTTATCCCATCCTTCTGAGATTCGAGTTGCTGTAGTCCTTTGGGAAAAACGCGGGCGCCGCGAGGATTGTCAATGTTGCTCTACGGAACAGCGATGGAGGTTCCATTGACCTTCACTCCCATGCCGTTAACAAGGACCTGCCCGTTTACGCCATCGAGGGTCACCCGCTCTACGCCGCCGGCATCGAATAAATGGAGCGTGCCGTCTGTGAACAACTGGAACCGGACGGTATTGTTGAGATCCATTCCCCAGATACCATCATCGACAACACAAATCCGCTGGTCTGGGTGGGCACTGCTGGCGACCTTAAGGCCGGGATAGCCAAGCAGTCGGGTGTCGTAGGAGTTGTCGATTGTGACCGTCGTCCCGTTCAGGTCCAACTCCAGCGTGCGACCGGTGAAACCTCCCGAATTAACCTGATTCGCATTGATCGTTCCCGCGTACTGCACGCCGACGTTGAGTATGCCGATGGCCCTCTGTTCTTCGATCCGCTCCGCATCTGTGTGCGGCCTATGCACCCATCGTGCGCCGGATTGATCGATGACCGCGAGTTGCCGTTTGCCGCCGCACAGGGGCTCTACTTCACAGATGCGTTCCACGAACCGCTCAACTGCCGCAATGGGACCGTGCGCCCACGTCTTGGGATTCGGAACCAGATCAGCCAGGGACTCGCCGCGCGTCGCGTACAGCCGATATTCGCCCGTCCTTAGAGGATTAAGCGCATCGACTTCTTTATGCGTGATTTGGCCGCCCACATAATAGAATTCGCGCGCAAGAAAGCCGGGCTTGCCGAAATGCTGGCCCGCCAGGACATAGGCCGCGAATGGCTTCTCTCCCGAAAGTTCTGCCTCGTATTGAGGCAGGGTTGCGCGGATCTCTGCCAGGGCGTTGATTGTCGCCAGCATGATCGGCACGCAGATCAGATCGAGCGTGTCGGCGAATGCGCGAATGTCGCGGACGGTCCCCTCCGCTGCCAGTTCCGCCGCCATCTCGGCCTGTTTGTTGGCGATGGGGGTATAGCCGCTCCACGCAAAAAACAGATTCCGACCAACGCGGAAGACCTTCTGAGAGGAATCCGAAAGAACGTTCCTCTGATCGTTCCCGTAAATTCGGCTGTCCGTTGCCAGGATGGCCGTGTCGTTTAATTTCAGGCCAATTAATGTGCTCATTGTTTCCTCGATTCGGTCTCAGCGCAAAACCGCCACGGGACGGCCGTTAAGTAGAATCCGGCCACTCTCCGCATCGATGGTTACTGTCTCTCTGCGATCGGAACTGAATAAGTGCAGCGTGCCATCCACGAATATCTGAAATCGCACGCGGTTCTGATCGTCAATGCCCCAGATTCCATCCTTCAGCACGATGACCCGCTGCGGGTTCGTCACACTGGAGACCTTGAGGCCGTAGGAGTTGAACACCCACGGATCATAATTGTTGTTCGCCGTGACAATGGCATCCGGCGCCTGTGCCGCCACCGCAAACAGCGATAGCGCCAGGATTGCGAATACCGCCCTACGGAACAGTGATGAACGTCCCATTTACTTTCACCCCCAGTCCTGTAACAATGACTTGCCCGTTGAGTCCATCCAACAGCACGCGCTCAGTTCCGCCAGCATCGAAAAGATGCAGCGTCCCATCGCCGAATAGCTGGAATCTCACGGTGTTGTTTTGGTCGATTCCCCATAACCCGTCATCCACAATGCAGATTCGGCGGTCGGGGTACGCGTTGTTCGCAACCTTCAGGCCGGGATAGCCAAGCAGGCGCGTATCGTACGCGTTGTCGATCGTGACAGTCGTCCCATTCAGGTTCAGCGTGAGCGTCGCGCCAACAATGACGCCGCCCGAGATTACCGGGGAAATCATGCTTACCAGCGCCGTGATTGTGCCGGTCGCCGGCACGGTCACTTCTTCAAACGCCTGCTTGTGAACCCACCGGGCGCCGCCCTGGTCGATCGCAACCATCTGAGTTGGCCCGCCGATCAGTGGACTAGTGGCGCGAAGGACCTCGATGATTTGCTCGACGCCCCGCACGCCATCCAACCAAAACCCGGGGATGTGGGCAAGGGCGTTGATCGTCTGCGCATCGGCAGGAGTCGCCACGCCCCCGAATAGCGCGAACGCAACATTGCGGCCGTCCGTCTCGCTCGTGTGGACCTTCCCGTCCTGAAACTGGAAGCCGCGACCGATGAAACCGCCGCGACCGCAAATTGCGTAGGAGTGCAGAGAGACCTGCCGCACTGTCCCTACGGTCTCAAGGGTCTGCTGCAGTTCCGCGCTGCAGGCCTCGTCCAGACGGTCCGCCAGTTCTCGCAGATCGGTGATGGCTTCGGACGCTAGTTTCGCGCCGGTCGCTGCCTGTGACTGCGCAAGCTCGGAAAATCGGCTCTGAGCGAGAATTCGTAAAGAGTGCCATTCTACGCGGCCTTCTCGATTTTGTGAAAAGCGACGTATTGGGTGTTGGTGACGGCCATCCGCCTTACTTTCAAGAGTAGATAACGCATGTTCTTGTAGCCGCGGCCTCGGTTGATTAACATGCGGATGTTGCCATTGATGGCCTCGACGACCCCGAAGCGCACCTTGGTCCGGCAATAGTTCAGGATTCCGTCGAGGTGCTTGAGCAGCATCTCAGCGAGTTTCTGAAACGAGGGCAGGCGCTGCCAGCGCAGTTGATCCATCCACTTCTTCAAATAGTTGAGCATCGCTCCCTCGTAGCGGTAGTCCCACAGTTGTTCCAAGTTCTCTTTGAGCAGATAGGCTTTGAAAACTCGGCGGTTCAACTGGAACAGCCGGTTGAGGACGCCGCGCTGGGTCGGCGCCAGATTCTTCCACCGGCTCAACAGCAGCCACTTCTTTCCTTTGACCACATCGCGCATCTTCCGGCCTTTGCGGAAGAATTCCGCCCGCCGCACCTCGTCCACAGCGTCGTTGGCGTGCTGCATGATGTGGAACTTGTCATACACGATGCGGCATCTTGGAACCCACTCCGCCATACTGAGCCGGAACGGTTCCCACATGTCCACGCAAGCCGCCTCGATGCGCTGGCGCTGGCCGCTTCTCAACTGCGTTCGGAAGTACTCGTCCAGCGTCTCCTTCTTCCGTTCCCTGCCAAACCATAGCGGCTCGCTGGTCTCCAGATTGCTCACTACCGTTAGAAACTTGTCGCTCTTTCCGCGATAAATCTCATCCACCCCCATCTGCCGGAGCGGTGGCTCGCGCCTCGTTGCGGCCCATCGTTCCAGGTAGCGCAGATCGATCGCCCGCACCGTGCTCTCTGCCAGACCAAACCGCCGCGCCACTTGCCGCGCCGATGCGCTTTCACAAGCCTGTCCGACGGCATCTTCGAAGCGCTTGCTGAACGGTGCTTTGCTCGGCAGTAGTGGCACCTTCTCCACCTTGACGCCGCACTCCGGGCATTTCACCCGATACACCTCAATGTATACGGCGGTCTTGAACTCGCTCCATGGCAGGTCACGCACAACTCGTTCTCTGCAATCGTGGGCGTCCATGAACTTGCGCCCGCAGCCCGAGCACTCCAGCTTGCGGCTCCCGCGCTTGCGCCTCACCCATAGCTCAAGGAGTTTGTTCTTCTCGTCGATCTTGTGCCGGTACACGCGGTAACCGGGCCATTGAAGGATTCGCGTGAATTCGTTGTCGCTAGGCAACTTCTGAATTTAACCCAAAACACCGCTTTCTTAGAACCCCCGTTAAATTCAGCGGTTTTACGAATTCTCGCTCAGAGCCGGAAAATCCCGCCCAGCCGAAAAAAACGCCGGGCGCGATTTCGGTGATTTTCCGGCCGTTGTCACCAATGAGCCGTGTCGCGGTGACGTCGTAAAGTCTAGAGTCACTTCCCATCACCACCAAATTATTAATCTTCGCAGCAAGTAGAACCGACATATCCTTTTCTCCTCTTGGACTTACTGCACCACCGAAATATTGACGGCCGCTGGCCCTTTTCTGCCTTCGGTGATATCGAACTGCACCCGAGTACCCGGAACAATTCCGCTGTCGTCACGTTTCGGTAATTCGCTGACGTGGAAGAACAACTCACTTCCATCCTCCGCGGCGATGAATCCGAAGCCGCGGTGTCGGACATACTTCAAAACTCTGCCGTTTTGCATTGTTGAAATTACCTTTCTGCTTTTTGAATTCAAAGACCGGGCGCCGGGAAAACTCTCCGGCTAATCTCCGGCGCCCGCATGCACCGCCCGTAGGAGGCCCCGGTTAGGGGGCGAGAACCAGGCGGCTGCCGGCTTGCACCGCAGCTAAATCGCCGCGATTTTGTGTGGCCACAATCCGAGGGCCGAATCCATTTCATCGAGCCAGTTACGCTTTTTCGGCTCTCCCGCCTCGGAGACAGGGCCGGCCGTGAACAGTTCGTGCTCCAGTTCGAAAATCGCGCTATTGAGCCCCTCGACTTGTTCCTTTCCGAGTCGGAAGTCCAGTGCCTCGGATTCGGTCAGGTCGCGATTCTCGGCGCGCGCGAGTTGGTTTAAGTTAGTCATCCGCCGCAGTAACTCATTCTTGCGGAGGCGGAGATGCGTTAGAGTCTTCATGGTTTCGCTCCAATTTGTTGATTTGCTGCATCCGGTCCGCTTCGATCGTCGCCGAGATAATAGACTCTGCCTCGACTCCGGTAAGTTTGCCGACCTCCAGTAATTTGGCTGCTACGGCTCGAATCAAGCCCGCATGCTGATTCACAAAGATTCGAGCTTCAAACCTTCGCACTCGTAAGAGTTCCCGCGCCGCCCTCCGGTTGCTTCGCAGTAATCGGGAGACGGTTACAGCCCGCCGCACGTCCGATAATGACCTCCGGATCGTGGGATATGCCCTCGCGCTCGATACGGTCTCTGTGCGGGCGCCCATAGGCCCGAATAACGTTTCTCCGGAGCCGTCTGAACGAATCACAACGTCGGCAATACCGTGGCGGAATCGCCAGCCTGCAACCGCGTGGCCTGCTTCGTGAATCGCTGCCCGCAAAGCGGGATCGCGGCCCGTAAAGAGAATGTCCTCCGCCATCGGCCCCGCCCACGCAATTACCAGACTGCGATCGAAGTGCACCGCAACCGGGGTGCTGCCATATGAGCTATTCATTCCCGTAATACCAGCCGTCCCGGCGCCGGGGAGCGGATGGCTTATCCTGAGGCGGAAGAGCCGCGGGCGTGGCTGACGGTGCTTCCGGCTCTGGTGGGTTGATCTCCCGCTCGATAGCGAGGGCCTTCGCTTCCAAGTCCTCGATTTCCGTGCGAAGCGTGCGGCTCCGCGGCGTGGCATATTTACCGCCGACATCTCGCGACAACTCATACCCTGCCAAGTATTCCCGCTCACTCGGCTTGAAGCCGACATCCAGCCAGAGCCCGACAGGCTGACTGCTCAGAATGGAAGCCGTGAACGAAACGCCCTCAATCCTGCTCAGTTCGGCGAGCAATCGAGATGTTTTCGACTCCAGTTCCGCCAACTCGGAGCGCTTCTGTTCGGCTTGCCGGCGGAAGTCCGCCGCTTCGGCCCTTCGGCGCGCCAGACGTGCTGGTTCCTTTCGGCGCTCAAGGGCGGCCAGGGCAGCCGTCAGGGCATCGGCCCGCAAGCGAAGGTCCGTAACTTCGCGCAGCGGGGCCTCGTTACCATCAAGGAATGCGTCGCCGGCTGATTCCTCTAATTCCGCCAGGTGTGCGCCGACCTGTGCGGATAGCGCCGCAAGTTGGGCCTCTTTTTCATCCAGTGCGGCGAGCTGTGCGTCCGCCTCCGCGATAGTAAGCGTCTCTTGTCTCATCGTTTTCTCCTTGGTAGTCGAATCCTAAAATCTGGGGCTGTCATGTCCCCCGTTTGTGAATCGATCAAACTGGGTTGATCGGTCAATCTGCACTTGAAACCGCGGGGGCCGCTCCAACGCAGTTGTGTCTTCCCAGCCGAGCAGTGCGTCCTCTTCGGCGATGCGCTCGGCCGCGGTTTTCGCTTTGGGCCGCTGCGGGTTGACTAAGCCGAGCACGCTACGCACTGCCGGCGCGCGGTATAGGCGTGTAAAGAGTGAAATCATGGGTGATTCCCTTCCGTCGATTTGGAAAAACGGGCGGATGTCCACCGAGTAGGAGGGCCTCGGCCGGGTATCTCAACGCCCCAACTGATCGGTTCCGTAATCCGACCAGCGCCCCGATTTTTGCGACCGCGGGAAGACTACCGCGACCGCAAACCGGAGAACTTTACGCCGGCACGCTCCAAGGTTGCCAACATGGCCCCCGCATTGTGCCGCGCGACGTATTCGCCGTAGACTTGCGGCTCCGCCTCCAGCAGCCGCGTGAATGCCTGCTCTTTGGTCTCTCCGGCGCCAGGCCGCGCGGCAATCTGCCGGGCTTCGACTTCAAGTTGTTCGATTGTTCTTTGCATCATAAAGTCCTCTCTCGTGGAATAATTTGGAGCGAGCACGAAAGCCCGCCCTTTCGCCTCAGCCAAACCTAATTCGCCATCGCCAGCCGGGCCTCTGCGATGGCCTCGGTGACGGCGGTTTTGATTCCGCCGAATTTTTGGACCGTCGCCAACATCCCCGGAGAATTGCGCCACCCGGAAACCGGTCGGAAAGCGTTCCGGCCGCCATACTCGGCATCGGGAATCTGAACAGCCTTCGCTACAAAGCTAAGCCGCTGGTCGCCTAAGCCGATTCCGGCCGCGATCGGCTGACTTGCCGCAATGACGAAGGCCTGAACGGCAGCCCAGAAAGCATCACGGGCCATCATTGCCTGCTCGCCTTGCCACTGCGCGCCAACCGCGGAAAGTTCGCGCATCGCGCTATCGACAGCTTCCCGCGCCGCTGCCTGACGCCCTTGAAGTCCTGTGATGCGCGCATCGTGAAGCATCGTCCCTTCCTGTGCCTTGAGTGCGGCCCTGCGACGGGCCGGATTCGACGTGCTGCCGTCTAGCGCAACTCCCGCCTCATCCTCCGCCAGTGCCTTGAATGCTTCGGCTTGCTGCGCTGCCACTCCGTCCCGATCGCGCTTCGCCTGTTCAATCAGGCCGCGGATCCGGTCGTACTGCTCGCGGGCCACGCGAAGATTGTCCATCGCGAATTGAATCTCAGGCGGTAGTTGAACCGGCTCCGTTGCCGGCGGAATCTGCCCCACTTCCTCTAGTTGCTGTATTGCTTCGTTTTCGCTTGCCATTCGTTTTCTCCTTTTTGGTGATAGAAACTTCCGAGGATTTCAGGCCGCGGGTTCCGGCGCCGTCTCCGGACCGGTAATTTCGTCGTACTTGGCATCCGCGGCGCCGAAATCGAAATCCTTACCGAGGACCTCACGCCATTGCGCCTCAGTAGGATCTTCGAAACCGTTGCAGAGGTCCTCGACTTCGAGACCATCGATGTTCAGGGATGGCTGAACCGAGAACCATGTCGCCAAGACGTATGCCTGCTGCGGAGAACACCCCGCACGGCGACCCACCCGGGCGAATTGCAGGACTTCTGCGGGCGCTGTGATCTGTCGGAGGGTATCGACCACCGCACCCTTATCCGCTGCCGTCAGTGCCCGCCGGATTGGCTGAACCGCCAGCGGTATCGGCTTCTTTGCGCGCCTCGCCTTCTGTCGTGCGGCTTGCTCGCGGCGGCCCTGATCGAGATTCCTGTCGCGCGCGCGGTCCGCCGCAACCGGATCAATCTTTCCGTCCGCCGCCGTGGGAATCTTACCTTCGGCAATCTGCCGCCCGATCGTGCTCCGATTCAGGCCTCGAAGCCGCGCGTACTCGGCTGGCGTGATTAGTTTTTCGTCTGGCATATCAACCTCGTTGCACGTTCCGCTTCGTTGCATCAGAATTTTGGGCTAGCGGTACGAATTCAGTGCGATGCGAATACCCTCGCGCCGCGACCCTCCGGGAAGGACCCGCAAAGTCGCCCGGCCCCTTACACCATCCGGAAGAGTGGCCCCACGCTTTCCAACCGCTCCCGCTCGATTCGCTTCAGCACCATCTGTGCCCACTCCTGCATCCCGCCCGGGTAGCGTTCCGGATCGGCTGCGATGATACGGGCCGCTTCCAGATTCGCCCCGTCGTACTTCGCCCGCACGCTTTGCGTCGTCATTGCGAATCACCTGCGGCCGCCGCCTTGCCATCGAACGGTATCGGTCTATGTCGATGCACATCCGCCTGCTTTGGCTTGATCCCGAGTGATAACGAGAGACCTTCCCTGGTTTCGGCCGTCAGGCCCGGCTGGCGCCGCAACCATCGGCGATAGTCGATAGGGACATCAGATAGAAGCCAGCCCCGATATCTGCCAAATTTCAATCGCATCGTGCCTCCAACCGTGTTCCCAGTTCCCAGTTGTTCCCACCTATTTCCCTATATTGCTATGCATGGAAAATGTTAATTCAGCCATCCTTGATATACGATTTCATGGAAGTTACTAGGAACACCGGGAACACATAGACTGTTCAGGACTTAGCACTGGGAACAGACTGGGAACGAAACTGGGAACAACCGTCCACAGACTGGGAACAACTAGACTCCCACCGCTTTTCGATAACGCCATTCGAGTCCGGACCCGCTCCGCTGTCGGAACCGCTCCCACCCGGCGGACTTGATGCAGCGCGCTACTCGGTTCATAGCTACTTGGTCGCGTTTCGCAAGGTCGATACCCATCCGTGTGAGGATTTCGGGTATCGAAACGGAGCCCCGCGGCGCACTCATGGGGAGAATTGACTCCTCTTCGGCGTACTTCACGGCCTCAGCGGCCCATGGATCCTCAAGGAACCGTCCACGCTGTTCTTCTACGGCCTGTTGGATAACTTCGGCATCGTCCAGCCACCACGATGCACCGGCCCGATAGCGGACTACAGATTCGGCCCAGAGTTGATCCCGGTCCGCTTTTAGGCGTGCCAGATCGATTCGCCCGCACCGCACTGGCCAGAACCGCCGGCCGCCGGTTTCATCTTTCAGCCAGGTATCGCTGTTCGTGGTGCCGATGAAGACGCACTGCCGCGGTACGTGAACGATCCGATGGCCGTAGGGTAGACGGAACCGTTCTGCCTGTTGAGAAATGAAGACCTTCTGCCGCTCGAGTTCGGCCCCGCGTATTGCCGCGAGTTCCGAGAGTTCGACAATCCAGACACCCCGGAGTTGCATACTGGCGTCCTTGCTACCGAGATCCGCGATCTGATCCGTGAACCAGTCATCACCCGCCAGGATTCGCACTGCGGTTGTTTTCCCGATGCCTTGCGGCCCCTCGAGCACGAGCACATGGTCCGCCTTGCAGCCAGGTTCGAAGATCCGCGCCACGGCCGACACTAAGAACTTCTCGCCTACCGCCTCCATGTACTGTTCGGAATCCGAATCGCTCCCACCCATTCCGCAGTAGTCGAGAAGCCATGTCCGGATTCTCGGCTGTCCGTCCCAGACAAGCGGCTCGAGGTATTCGCGCACCGGATGATATGGATTTCGGCGCGCCACGCTGTCGATTACCCGCCGCACCAAGTCAGGTTTGACCAGCATTCCGCGCCGCTCGAGCCAGCGGACCACCTCGGTATCGAAATAATCCTCGAGTTCCGCCCCGGGGACAGCGGTAACGGGTGCCGGCGGTTGCCGCCGTACATAGTGGCCACCCGTGAACTCATTGAAGCCGATCACCCCCGCCCACTCCGGAGCATTCTGCATGAACAGCGCGGCGTTCTCGTGGCACGCCAGCATCTTGCCGGCATCGTTGCGGAGTAGCCGCGTCTGCCACCCGCCGTATTCAAGGGCTGTGATGTCCGCAAGGACGCGTTCCGGTCCGATAGCCGCCAGCCGATCGTCGATGCCCTTCCCTTCGTCGATTGGCCATTCCAGGTATCCGACCACCGCCCCGCGCTCGATCAATTCGGAGGTGAGGGCACCGCGGGCGCTACGCACTGCGGGGTTGTGTTCAGAATCAGCGTCGAAGGCAATGGCGACGCGGCGCCCTTTCCAGGTGATGCGATCGACGTCGGGAATGACGCCTTTCACGTCGCGGCGGTCTCCATTCGGCCCGGGATGTTTGCCGACGATGCCGCGCCAACTCCATACGCCATTGAAGGACACCGGCAAGAAACGAGGCGAAACGACATCCCGTGTCGCCAGCCGCCATAGCGCGATGGCTTTGAATTCGCCTTCTGTGACGATGGCCGGAAGTGTGGTGTCAGTTAACGTGCTCTCTGCAACGCCTATCGGGAAATAGATGGTATTCCGAGCTTCGGGCGGCTGAAGGTACTTGTTCGTTTCCCTGACTGTGCCGTCGCTCCGGTATTGGAGATCCGGATTATCGAGGCGGAGCCGGTAGTTTCGCGGGTGACTGTCCCACGGCGCCATGTTGGGGATGATGAGGCCGGCCAGGTTGCCGCGCTTCCGGGCGAACATGCCCATGCCGGTAATCGAATCGACACGGCGGATACCGGACTGATCGGCTAGTTCGCGCGTGATCCAGCGTGCGGCGAGGCTCGCATAATCGGCTTCGGTGAGATCGCCGCCCCAGGTAGTCAGAATAGGGGCTGTCATGCACCCGCCTCGAGCGTCGCTAGCTGTGAGCGTACCGATTGAGCAAGGGCATTAAGGCGGACCATCGTCTCAGAATCGCCGCCGGCATCCGGATGGAGCGTGCGTGCAGCCGCACGGTACCCCAGGTCAAAGACTTGGCGCGCCATCGGCACATCGTCCGGGCGGACTTGAATCGTGACCGTAGAGGGCTTCCGCTGCGTAGTGCTCTGCTCACGTGCACGCTGATCCAGTTCCCCGCACACGACAACCCTAAGCCGACCCCGCAGTTCAATATTCACGAAGAGCCACTGCAGGTACTCCGTGGGCAGATCTTTGACGGCCAGGCCCTTATACTTGCCGAAAGGCATTGTCATAGGGCCACCTCGAGCGCAGCCGTCCGGATACCTGATTGACGGGTTGGCGATACAGCCTTAGAATTGTTCATAGACGCTCCACAAAGTTTTCGGCCCGCCAGCGTTCCAGCGCTGTGCGGGCCGTTTGAATTTTCGGGTTCTTAATCGGCTTTACGCAGCCGGTGGCAGCGTCGGAGGCCGAACAGGAACACCGTGCTTATTTAGCGATGGTACAGGATCGGCGGCGAACAGCCAGCCTTCGAATCCCTTCTGACGCCCCCGCGGTTCCTTGAATGGGCTCCGGATGCGCCCGTTCGGCTGCTCTCCTCGATGCTGCACTAAAACGTCAGGGCCTATATACCTGCCCGCATCCCGAGGCCTCTCGGTCGTGATGGCGGCAACCGACAGCGGATATGTTCCATCAGCTGACGCATAGCCGCGTGCGGCGCGATCCTTGGCGGCGCGATTTTGCGGGTGCTCTTCAATCAGTCGTAATTGATGCTCACCTACAAATACCGCGCGGCCTTCCTTGGCGTAATAATCGGCGACCTTGCGCTTGAGGATACCCGAGCCGTTCCATACCGGGTTCAGCACACGAACGTAGTTAGGGTTCTCTTTGATTCGATCCTGCTTGCTCCGGGGATCTGCCCCGCGAGCCTCTTGGCAAATCGGCCGCACGGCCGGAGGGCTCACGCGGCGCCCCCAATTACGCGCGATGATTCAACAATCGCTAGGCATTCAGCCAAGTTATAGACCACCTGGCGATTGATCTTATAGTGGGGGAATGGTCCCCGGCCGAAAAGCCTATCTTTTTGGAGGGTTCTGATGGATCGGCCGGTTAAGTCACTGATTGTGCGCTCAGAAACAAACATCTTCTGAACGCCTTGGTTTTCTTGGTTGCGATTCATTACCCTTGTCACACCCCAAGCCTACGCGAATGCGGCAAGGACAATAAACAGACAGAAACAGGTTTTTCCGGACATAAACCGGACAGTAATTAATAGAGCAGGGATTCCGGCCTGATCTCCTGATTAAGTCGACGCGACAGCGCAGATGCAATCGCATCAAGATACTCACTCTTCGCCGGTTCTGAGCGTTCATACCTAGCGATAGTCTTATCGGAGAATGTCACCGAGGCGCCTAACTCACGACGCGCTTCGGATGCGAGTTCCTTTTGGCTCATCCGCGCCTGTTCCCGCAAAGACCGGAGCGTCTCCCCATTCACGACCAACCCTTTTGGTCGGCCCGGTTGACGGTTCTCCTGCCTGATGGCGTCCATTAGGCCAGCGATTATCCACTCAATTTCTTCCGGTAGGAAGGTCTTGGAAATCTCCTGGATGCGTCGATTTATCATCCGGCGCCGGAGCAGATCAAATCTTCCCTCCGGGCTCGCGTCCCACTTCGCTAGATATTCTGTGAGTCGTTGCTGCCGGAGGTCTGGTTTCGCCTCATCGTCGGGTCCAATCACTATCGGATCGAGTTCTATTACCTGGTCTTCTTGTGACATGCTCGCTGTCCTTTCGCGAGGTCCTTGAGGGATGGCCGCCAGCGGGTAGGACGTGTTTCCCGCTTGTCGCCCTGCAGGAGCTAGGCGGCTCAATTTCCAGTGTAATGGGAGCTAGATCAAAACAAAAGCGGAATCCGATGTTTTTGTCTGACTTTGGGGGAAACTTTGGGGAGGGGCGGTAAAAAAGGCGGGTAAAGCCGGGTATAGAGGGGTAGTCAGAAAAACGAACAAGCCAAGCACTTACAATCACTTACGTAACGTTTTGAGGTGGATGGCGCGGACCATTAGCGCGACTCTTAATCACTAGGTTGTAGGTTCGATTCCTACCGCGCTCACCAGAAACCCCTGGTTCTACTCTCCTCTAAGTCATTGAAATTATATTCGTTCGGTAACGGTAGCTTCAGAGGCGCCGTAGAGTCGCTGGACCAGTTGCCCAAGAGGACACCTCACCCAGGAAGACCGGCCCATTGAATCCGGTTGTCCGGCCATTGAGGCTGACCCGACGTTAGTTGAAAGTCGGGACGGCAGTCCTGGTCGCCCTGCGAGAAGAGCGGCTATCCCTCTGTCAACCTACTCAGTCCCCGCAAATTGCCGAGTGCGAGACACTCCACAAACGTGTCCTGAAACCGCGGATCCTCCGCCAGAGGCACATGCTCGGTGAGCTTCCGGATCTCCGCCACGCGTCCCAACAGCGCCATCTTCGCGCCACGCAGCGAGGAGTTTCCTACCGGCGCGACACGCTCGGCCGGCACCTCGATCAGCCCGATCCGGCGCGCGCTCCCGATGCGCACGTAGTTCCCGAAGGCCCCCGCCAGAAATACGGTCTCGATCTCGTCCAAACCGGCGCCCCAGCGTTCGGCAAGCAGCCGCAGACCCGCCGCAATCGCGCCTTTCGCCAGTTGCAACTCGCGAACGTCCTGCTGGGTGATCCGCACCGGCGCCGAGAGTTCCAGTTCGCGCCTTCCGCCGGCCATGCGGCCGCTGGGCAGGATCGCCCCCGTTTCGAGGCCCGCGGCCACCGCGTCCACCAGGCCGCTGCCGCAGATGCCCTGCGCCGCGCCGTCGCCGATGGTGCGGCACTCGAAGGCTCCGCCGCGAACCGAGACGTGCGAGATGGCGCCGGTAGCCGCCCGCATTCCCATGCGGATGCGGCCGGCTTCGAAAGCGGGCCCGGCCGCGGTGGACGCGCACAGAATCCGCCCCCTTTTTCCCAGCACGATTTCGCCATTGGTCCCCAGGTCGATGAGCGCCCGCAAACCGGTGCTTTCGTGAATCCCGGTGGCTAGAATCCCCGCCAGTAGATCCGAGCCCACGAACCCGCCCAGGCAAGGCAGAAACCGGACGACCGCCGATGCCGGCAGATTCCACCCGAGCTCGCACGCGCGAAACACCTGTTCGCCGTCGCAGGATGGGCGGAACGGCACCGCAGCCAGCGGGGCCACATCGATCCCGCAGAAGAGATGGTGCATGGCGGTATTGCCGGCCAGCAGCACGGTGCGGACGTCTTCGCTACCAGGCAGGCGCGAAATCATGGCGCCGAGCGATTCGCGGATGGAACACGCCAATTCGCCCGCGCCGCCCGCCAGCGCGAATTCGATCCGCGTCATCACGTCGGCCCCGTGCGCGGCTTGCGGGTTGAGCGCCGTCTCGACTCCCGTCACCGCTCCGGTCCGCAGATCCACGGACTGCGCGACCAGCGTGGTGGTGCCGAGATCGATTGCGATGCCCGATCCCTCGGCGGCTTCGAATGCGAGCGGAGTATCGTCGCTCAGAACCGGCGCGTCCCATTGCGGAACCTCCAGCACCAGCGGCCCCTCCACCACCGCGCGGCAGGCCAGCCGCCAGCCCGAGCGCAGTTCGGCCGCGGTGAACGCCTGCTCCATTTCGGGGGTGATTGCCAGGCGCCCCTCGACAACCCGCACGCGACAGCCGCGGCAGATGCCCGCGCCGCCGCACGGGAACTCCATGCCGCGCGCGGCCAGTACGGTTTCGAGCCCGGTGCCGGGATCGGCGGAGATGCGCATCTCAGTGCGACTGCGCGAAGCGCGCAGCGGCCTCGATGTTGCAGGCCGGGGTGCCCGCGGGAATCTCGCAGCCCGCGCCCACGATGTAGCGCGGCCCGGCCTGGCGCCAGCATTCCGCAAACCCGGCTTCCACATCCACCGGCGTGCCGTCACGCATCACGCGGACGGGGTCAAGGTTCCCCAGCAGCACCTGCTCGGGCCCCATCTGCCGGCGAGCTTCATCCATGGGGTTCATGAAATCGAGATCGATGATATCCGCCCCGGTCGCGCCCATCCCGCGGTAGAGCCGCTTCGTCTTGCCGCAGATGTGCAGGCGGACGCGCGCCCCCGACTGCTGGATCGCGCGCACCAGTTGACATTCATAGGGCTGAACGAACTCCGTGTAAAACTGAGGCCCGATCAGCGAGGCCGCGGCATCGCCGACGCCAATCACGTCGGCGCCGGCTTCGATCTGCGCGCGCGCGAACCGCAGTTCCATTTCGATGGTGAAGGCGAACAGGTCGCGCACGAAGGCGGGATCGTCGAAGAAATCAAGCATCAGTGTATTGACGCCGCGGAGATCGGCGCTCATGGCGCATGGACCTTCGACCCAGCCTTCGACGATGCGCTCCCTGCCGGCGCGCTCGCGCAAGAGCCGCACCGCTTCCAGGCGGTCCGACATGCGCGGACCGGCCGCGGGGTCGGGTACCTGCAAACCGGCCAGCCGGCCCTTGCCGGCCAGCAGGGCGCGCTCCTCGACTACCGCCGGCGGCTGGTTGTCGAACCACTCGATGGTTGCGCCGAGATCGCTGGCTTCTCGGGCGGGATCGGAAATCGCCGAAACGTAATCGAACCCGAACGCCTCCGCGATCGCAACCTGAGCTTCGGCCAGAACACGGTAGTCGCTCGCGTAATCGCGGTATTTGGCCCCGATGTGCTCGGCCGCCCGCATCATGGTGATCGGCAGGAACGGAAGATGATCCGGCGCCTCTCCACGAAGCATCGCCTCGACCCGCTCCCTGCCGGTCATTGGATGGGCTCCTTCCCGATCACATCGGTGTCATAAGTCACGGTCACGCGCCACCCCGGCGGCACCACGAGGAAGTCGTGCTCGTCCCATTGCCCGAACAGGAGCTTTTCGAAAAGGCCGAGACTTCCGGAAACGCACTCGAACTTCCATTTGAGTTTGGCGGCTTCCTGGCGCGCCTGCTCCTCGAAACTGCCGTCCGGCTCGAGGCCCGTCGAGATGTAAGTCAACTTCCGGTAACTCCGCCGGTAGGCATTCAACTCCTCGAAGAGATATCGCCCATTCTCTTCGCCATAGCGCGCAATCAACTGTTCCAGAGTCTGGCCGGAGCCGGTCCGGTTGCGAATCGCGATCAGCGTCTCCTGGTCCTGCTCTTCGCCGCGCTCCAGCCACCCGGTGGAGCGAAAGTATACGCCGGGGTTTTGCTCGAAGTACTGCTGATATTGTTCGCGGCTGCCCATCAACAGCGCGATGCAATCGTGAGCGCGGGGAATCACCAGTTGCGTCTTGCCGGCGGCGAGGCCCGCGACCCCGGTTCCGCACAGGCCGTACCCGAGCACGGTGGCGTCGTACGTCACAGCCGACGGGCGGTCGAGCAACTCCTGCAGCCGGGCGCGCATCGGCTCCGCCCCGAGATCGTGCAGTCCCTTAGGAAGAAACTCCGCGTCTACCTGGTGCGGCGACCGCGCCGCCGCGGACCACATCTCGCGCGTGAGCACTTCGCAGGCGACGAGCCTCAGCCTCATGACGCACCCGACATCCGCCTCGCCAGCGCCACCGCCGCCGTCGCATTCTCTCCAAAACCATCCGCGCCGATCTGGTCCGCAAACCGCTGCGTCACCGGAGCACCGCCCACCAGCACTTTCACGCGGTCGCGAACGCCGGCCGCCTGCAGTGCTTCGATGGTGGCCTTCATCGAGGGCATGGTCACAGTCAGCAGCGCGGAAAGGCAGATGACGTTCGCCCCCCTGGTGCTGACTGCATCCACGAATCGTTCCGCGGCCACGTCGGCGCCGAGATCGATCACCTCGAATCCGGCGCCTTCGAGCATCGCGCCGACCAGGTTCTTGCCGATATCGTGCAGGTCTCCCTTCACGGTGCCGATGGCCACACGGCCCGTCGGCTGCGCCCCGCTTGCCGCCAGCAGGGGACGCAGAATTTCGAGCGAGCCCTTCATGGCACGCGCCGCGAGCAGCAACTCCGGAACGAAGTACTCCTCGCACTCGAAGAGCCGGCCCACTTCATCCATGGCCGGCACCATCTCTTGATTCACCAGCTCCAGCGCGTCCGCTCCGGCCGCCAGCGCCTTTCGCGTTGCTTCCACCGCCGCCTTCGCATTTCCCGCGACCACGGCATCGTGCAGTTCCGCCATATGCTCTTTAAGATATCAGGACTCCGAAATCGGTGCGCTGCCGCGCCTCACCGGCGGCCAAGCCAGGGAGATTGCCATGGATGACCCCTTCAGCCAAGCCGGGCCATCTGCTACGTTATGGCGATGAAACTTCGCGCCCTTCCCCTTCTCTGCCTGCTTTTGCCGGTGGCATCCGGCGCGGCAAATTACCGGAATTTCAAGGTCGCGGTTTACGCCCGGGCATACGAGGTCCGACAGATGAAAGATCCCGCCTGGCTCGAAAGCCGCTGGGCCGCCATCACGAAGGGGCTTAAGGTGGACAAAATCTACCTGGAGACTCATCGCGACGGCGTCATCCCGGACCAGGCAACCCTCGACAGCGCCAAGCAGTTCTTTAAGAGCAAAGGGGTCGAGACCGCGGGCGGAATCGCCACCGTGGCCAACGAGAGGAACCTGTTCGAGACCCTCGTCTATACCAATCCCGAGCAGCGGAAGAAACTCCAGCAAATCGTCGAATATACGGCCCGCAATTTCGACGAAATCATTATCGACGATTTCTTCTTCACCAGCAGCAAAAGCGAGTCCGACATCCAAGCCAAAGGAGAAAAGAGCTGGACCCGCTTCCGTCTCGACCTCATGGCCGAAGTTTCGCGAAACCTCCTGGTCGACCCCGCGCGCCGTGTGAACCCGCGCGTAAAGATGGTGATCAAGTACCCGAACTGGTACGAGCACTATCAGTACATGGGCTACAACCTGGAGGACGAGCCGCGGATTTTCGACGGCGTCTACACAGGCACCGAAACGCGCGACCCCATCCACGGGAACCAGCACCTGCAACAATACCTGGGCTACGATCTCTTCCGCTACCTGGAGAACATCAAGCCCGGCCGCAACGGCGGCGGTTGGGTGGATACGGGAGGGTGGCGCGATAAGGAGCGATACGGCGAGCAATTGTGGCTGACCCTGTTCGCCAAGGCTCCCGAATTGAACCTGTTCGATTTCCGCCAGTTGCTCGCACCCATGCACAAGGCGCCGCACGACCCGCCGGACCTCACGATTCCGGCGTATGCGGGAAGCGTATTCGACCAGGTCGACGGGTTCATCGGCAAGCTGGGCAAACCGATCGGAGTCAAAAGTTACAAGCCGTTCCATTCGTCCGGCGAAGACTTTCTGCACGACTACCTGGGCATGATCGGCATTCCCGTGGAAATGGTGCCGGCGTTTGCGGACGACGCCCCGATGGTTCTGCTCACCGAGTCGGCGAAGTTCGACCCGGCGATCGTCGATAAGATCAGGAAGCACTTAGCCGCAGGTAAGAAGGTAGTAATCACGTCCGGGCTGCTGAAGGCCCTACAGGGAAAAGGCATTGAGGATATCGCGGAACTGGAATGTACGGATCGCAAAGCGATGGTCCGGGAATTCCCCGGCGGCTTCCGCCAAGGCACCACTACGATCGACACCGATATCCTCATTCCCGAAATTCGGTACGCCACGAACGATGCTTGGGATATCGTGACCACGGCGACCAGGGGAGTCGGCTATCCCCTCTTACTGCAAGCGGCTTACGCCAAGGGCGTCTTATACGTCCTGACGATCCCCGATAACTTCGGCGACCTCTATAACCTGCCGGCGCCGGTGCTGAACCGCATCCGCATGGTGATCGCGGGCGATCTTCCGGTGCGACTGGAAGGGCCTAGCCAGATGGGGCTCTTCGTTTACGACAACGACAAGTTCATCGTCGAATCTTTCGCCGTTCCGGGCAGCGCGCCGGTGGCGACGCGGGTGGTAACGGACAAGAAATTCGCCAGACTCGTGGACCTGGTGACCGGAGAGTCGATCTCCGGTACGACGGCAGGCAACCGTGCGATCTTTGACGTCACTGTGGCACCTGCCTCGTACCGTGTGCTCTCCGCCGAGTAGCGCGGTCTACCGTTTCACGGAAAGCACGCCCGTTCCCCAGAGCACTAGCATGTCGCCGGGGTGCGCCGGCGACAACGTCCACGTGCGCCCCTCCGAACGCGATGCTGCCGCTGGTAAAGCGGGTCAGGCTGACGCCGCCGGAAAGACCACGCCGCCGCCCGGCTGCACCTCCGGGAAGCGGCGCCCTTGTCGACAAGCCCGATGCCGGGCCGCACCAGAAACACGCGGTCGATGCGGTGACCATGGTACTGGCAAAGTAGTCAGAAGGATGGTGCGCGCTCGGATCAGTTAGCCCGGCTTGGCCGGCCCAGGGGCGCCTGCGGGTTGCCGGGTCCGAAGTGCTTCAGCATGACCAGGTTCTCGCTGTCGCTGCGGTTGGTGATGGTCACCCCGTTGCGCGCCGCCGCCGCCGTGATGAACAATTCGTCTTTGGTCATCTGCCCGTAGCGGATCAGCGTCGGCGTTTCCACCTCGTGCTTGCCGATATTCCCGTATCCCTGCACCACGATGGCGCCGTACGCCTCCGCATCGCGGATCGTCGCCGATCGTCCCGGCTTCACCGTCAACTCCTTCGCGGAGTAAAACGGCGTCGAGTAGACAATCCAGTTCTCGGAGTAGCCCGCTTCCGCCATCACGCCCGGATCTCCCGCCGGGGTCGGATCGAACTGCCGGTGCCTGCCGAATTCCGGATCCGTATTCGCTTCCCAATCCAGCATGTCCAGCAGGTAGTCCAGGTCGTGATGATGTTCCGGGGGCACGTCCTTCACCAGAAGGTCCCACGGTACCATCCGCCCTTCCACTAACGACTGATACATCGCAAATACATCCGAATTGACCTGCGGCTCGTAAGTCACTAACGACCCGGGCGCGTGCAGAATCCCCGGATCGATTTGCCATCCGCTGCCGGGTTTCAGTTTGTAGGCTTTCGAATGATAGAGAATGCCGTTATCGCCCTGGTTCCAACGTTCGAGACAGCGGCGCACATCGTTCCGCGTCGTCCCGGGCTCGAGCCCCATGAACGTGTAAGGGAAGTTATTGTCCTTGAAGTTATACTGCGGCGGAAAGTAATACGCTTCCGGCTTGCCTTTTTGTCCTACCCGCGCCGCAAACTCGTCGGTCTGGTGCAAGTGGTGCGGGATCGGCCCCAGGTTATCGAAGAATTTGCACAGCAGGTTCCAGCCGCCTTCCCGGCGCATCACGTCCGATCCAAGAAAGAGATCGCCCACGGTCTCTATGGCTTCCTTTAGCAGGACCTTCCTGCCCTGGCACTCGACGTAGCTCAACCCTTCGTCCGCCGCGGTGAGCGGGCCGTTGGCAGCCTTGGTCGTCGAAGCGAACCAGCGTTCGTCGATTCCCCCGCGCTCCGCCCCGAGTATGTAGAGATCACGCGGATCGAGTTTCAGCCGTCCGCCGGGCATCAGAAAAGAACGCGGCACCCAGCAGGGCGCCAATCGGACGACGCCTTCGCCCGCCGCCACGGCGTCTCGTATGAGGTTTATCCTCAATGTTTCCGATTCGGGATGAGGACGGGAGGTAAGTTCCGGCTGGGGAGTCATAGATGATTCCTGCTTTCCTCACTCGCGCTCCGTGTCGCATGTCGGCACGTACTTCGGTGCCTCGGTTGAGTGAGCTTTTGTAGCGTACAGCCGGGACCATTGCGTGTCAAGCCGATCCGGCAACCTCACCAGGTGACCCGCGGCAGCCGGCGATTGCCCTGGCCGAGCAGCAGGTCCTGGCTGTTGTGAGCCTTCTCCGAGTCGCGCCGCGCGACCCGCTTGTAGCTGCCGTCCGGCGCCATCCGGCGCGCCTTCACGTTGTCCACCAGGTAGATCGCCAGGATCTCGTCGCGGATGCGCCGGCGCAGGTCCGAGTCCTCCACCGGGAACAGCAATTCCACGCGGCGGTTCAGGTTGCGGGGCATGATATCCGCGCTGCCAATATAGATTTCCTCCGCGCCGCCGTTGCGGAAATAGAAGATGCGGCTGTGCTCGAGGAAACGGCCGACGATGCTGGTGACCTTGATGTTCTCGCTGACGCCCCGCAGACCCGGCCGCAGACAACAGGCGCCCCGGACCAGCAGGTCGATTTTCACGCCCGCTCGGGAGGCGCGGTAGAGCACGCGGATCATCCCGGGATCCACCAGCGCGTTCATTTTGAAAACCAGGTGCCCGTTGCCCTCCGCTTCGTGCTTCTTGATTTCACGATTGATGAGAGCCTCGAAACGCTCGCGCAGGTTCACCGGCGCCACCAGCAGCCTGCCATAGTCGCGCTTGGCCGAATACCCGGTCAGGTAATTGAACAGGTCGATGGTGTCCGCCGCCAGTTCCCGGTTGGCGGTAAACAGCCCGAGGTCCGTATAAAGATGCGAGGTGACGACGTTGTAGTTTCCAGTCGCCAGGTGCAGGTATGGCCGGATCGCATCGCCCTCGCGCCGCAGCACCATCGCGGCCTTGCAGTGGATCTTGAGGCCGAGCAGCCCATACACGACATGCACGCCCGCCCGTTCCATGGCCTTCGCCCATTCGATGTTGCTCTCTTCGTCGAAACGCGCCTTGAGTTCCATCAGCACCGCCACCTGTTTGCCTTCTTCGATGGCTTCGAGCAGCGCTTCCACTACCGGCGAATTCCGTCCCACCCGGTACAGCACCATCTTGATCGCCAGGACATCGGGATCCCGCGCGGCGCGGCGCAGAAAGTCAACCACCGGTTGGAACGACTGGAACGGATGGTGCAGCAGAACGTCGCGGCTGCGAATGATGCTGAAGAGATCCTCTTCTTCGGCCGTAGGCTGAAGTTCCGGGGGATTGGCGGGCACGAATGGCGGGTACTTGAGATCGGGCCGGTCGATCTGTGCCGCGGCGGCCAGGCGGCTCATGCCGAGCAGCCCCTTTTCGCGGTATACGTCGCCGGAGTCCAGTTCCAGGTTGGTCAGCAGGATCTGAAGGATGTGCTGCGGCATCTGCTGATTCACCTGCAGCCGCACCACGCTTCCGAACTTGCGCTGCCGGACGCCTTCTTCCATTGTCTCGAGCAGGTCTTCGGCTTCCAGTTCCTTGATCGCGATATCCGCGTCGCGCGTGACGTGAAACGGGTGCGCCTCCACCACCTGCATGCCCGGAAACAGCGAATCCAGATTGGCCGCCATCACCTGCTCGATCCACACGTAGGACTCCTTGCGGCGCGCCCGCCCGCGATTGTTCGGCGACTTGCGCGGACGCGTCAGGGGAACCAGTGCGGGCAGCGAGTCAGGCACTTTGACGCGCGCGAACTTTTCGCTGCCGTTGGCGTCGCGGATCGAAACCGCCAGGTTCAGGCTCAGATTGGAAATGTGAGGAAAGGGACGGCCGGGGTCGAATGCCAGGGGCGTCAGGACGGGAAAGATGATTTCGGAAAAGTAGCGTTTGCAGGCCAGCAGTTGTTTGGGGCCGAGATCGCAATGTTCGATGATGTGAATGCCCTGCTCGGCGAGGGCCGGTTTCAACTCTTCTTCCAGGCACTGGTGGGCCGCATCCCGCAGGCGCTTGACCTCGCGGCGGATAGCCACCAGCTGCGAGCTCGGACTCATGCGGTCCGGGCCGAATTCCGGAATCCCGGCATCCAACTGCGCCTTCAGGCTGGCGACCCGCACCATGAAGAACTCGTCCAGGTTGGAACCGACGATGGAAAGAAACCGGGCTCGCTCCAACAGGGGATTCGTCGGGTCCCTCGCCTCTTCCAACACGCGCCACTGAAAATTCAGAAGAGCCAGTTCGCGGTTGATGTAGAACTGCGGATCCTCCAGGTTGATCCCGGGTTCCACCGGGGTCGAAACGGGTACGGTTCCAGCCATGCTCTACCAGCCTAAACCAGAAAGCGGGTGCAGTTGGGATAGCGAGCCCGGAAGCCGTCCGAAAACGCGTCTGATTCCGCGGCAGCATGTTACATTCGAGGTTTGTGTTTCAGCGTGTAATCTGGATCGTGCTCGACAGCGTGGGGATCGGCGCCATGCCCGACGCCGCCGATTTTGGCGACCCCCCGGGTGCCGACACTCTCGGCAACATCGCCCGCCTTCGAGGCCTCCGGCTGCCGAATCTCGCGCGACTCGGGCTCGGCAATATCCGGCCGCTCCAAGGGATCGCCGCGGCGCAATCGCCCGCCGGTTCCTACGGACGGTGCGCCCTAGCGTCGCCCGGCAAGGACACCACCACGGGCCATTGGGAGATGGTCGGAATTCATCTCGCGAAACCGTTCCCGCTCTATCCGCATGGTTTCCCGCCCGAAATCATGAGCGAGTTCGAACGCCGCATCGGCCGCGGTTCGCTCGGGAACAAGCCGGCGTCGGGAACCGAAATCATCCAGGAACTCGGCGCCGAGCACCTGCGCACCGGGTCGCCCATCGTCTACACCTCCGCCGACAGCGTCTTTCAGGTAGCCGCGCACGAAGAGGTCATCCCGCTGTGGGAACTCTACCGCATTTGCGAAATCGCGCGCGACATTCTGCGCGGTCCGCACGAGGTCGGCCGCGTGATCGCGCGCCCCTTCCTTGGTTCGCCGGGCAACTTCACCCGCACCGCCAACCGGCACGACTACGCGGTGCCGCCGCCCAGGGGCATGCTGCTCGATCAACTGGAAGGCCGCGGCGTGCCGGTGTACGGCGTGGGCAAGATCTTCGATATTTTTCTGGGACGAGGCATCGAAGAAACCTCCAAAACGAAAAACAACGCCGAGGGTATGGCCAAAACCCTCGAAGCCATGGAGAGCTGCGGCGCCGGCCTGATCTTCGTCAACCTGGTGGATTTCGACCAGCAGTACGGCCACCGCAACGACATCGACGGGTATGGCGCCGCGCTCGAAGCGTTCGACGCCTGGCTGCCGGATTTCGAAGCCGCGCTCGCCCCGGGCGATCTCGCCGTCTTCACCGCCGATCACGGCTGCGACCCTTGCGTTCCGGGCACCGACCACACGCGCGAATACGTTCCGCTGGTGGCCGCCGGACCGCGTGTCCGGCCCAACGTCAACCTCGGAGTGCGCGCGTCGCTCTCCGATATCGGCCAGACCGTCGCCGCCAATTTCGGCGCCGCGATTTCCCAAGGCACCAGTTTTTTACCGCAAATCCTATGAGAAAACCAGTCATGGCGGGCAATTGGAAGATGTACAAGACGCCCGCGGAAACCACCGCATTCTTCGAGAAATTCCGGCCGCTGGTCGAGAAGTCCGAACACTGCGAAGTCGTGATCTGTCCTCCTTTCACGAACCTCGCCGCGGCCGTCGATGCCGTCAAAGGCAGCCGCGTTCAGGTCGGCTCCCAGAACATCGCGTGGGCCAAAGAAGGCGCATTCACCGGTGAGATTTCCGGCCCGATGCTCAACGCCGTGGGCGTGAGCCACGCCATCGTCGGACACAGCGAGCGCCGCCAGTACTTCTGCGAGACCGACGAAACCGTGCTCAAACGGACTCTCGCCGCGCTCGAGTTCGGCCTCACCCCGATCGTGTGCGTGGGCGAGCGCCTCGAACAGCGGGAAGCCGGCCAGACCGAAGCCGTGCTGATCGGCCAGTTCGAGAAAGGCATCGCGGGCCTCAGCCCGCAGCAGTTCGCGAAGATCGTGATCGCCTACGAGCCGGTCTGGGCCATCGGCACGGGCAAGACCGCCACGCCGGAGATCGCGGCCGACGCGCACCGCGTGATTCGAGCCCAGGTCCGCGAGAAATTCGGCAAGGAAGCCGCCGACTCCGTGCGCATTCTCTACGGCGGCAGCGTGAAGCCCGACAACGTGAAGACCCTGATGGCGCAGCCCGAAATCGACGGCGTCCTGGTCGGCGGAGCGAGCCTCGACCCGGCCGGTTTCGCGTCCATCGTGAACTTCTGAATATCACCGCCGAGACGCAGAGACGCAGAGAAAAGCTTAATGTTTTCTCGGCGGCTCGGCGTCTCGGCGGTAGATCTTCCTCTCGATCTCCCGCACAAACTCTTCCTCTAGCTCGATCCGCATTCCGATTTGCAGCCAGTGGACCGCGAGCGGCGCGGTCAATTCCTCGCAGGCGTCGCACAGGTTGACGGCATCCTTTTCCGTGGTCACCAGCGCGGTCGCGCCGCTCGCCTGCATGGTGCGCGCAATGCGCCGCATTTCGTTCACGCGGTAACGGTGATGGTCCCGGAATTCGATCCATTCCACCGGCTCGATCCCCAGCCCCGCCAGCGTCTTGCGGAAAGCCTGGGGATTGCCCAGCCCGCAAAACGCCCCGACCCGCTCGAAAGGCGGTTCCCGCGGAGGAAACTTTCGCCCGGTGCGATGTTCCACCCACGCGCGCGGCTCCACCCCCGCGCGGAACACCGGCGCCTTGGGGTTCCAGCGCGCGGCCAGTTGTTCGATGGCCGGAGCGAGGTCGGAAAACCGGCTCCGCGTGATCAGGATGATGTCGGCCCGCGCCAGCGCCTCAGCCGGTTCGCGCAGCCGCCCCAGTGGAAAAACGCCGCCGCCGGCCAGGGGATTCAAGGCGTCGATCAACACGACCTCCACGTCCCGCGCGAGTTTCCAGTGTTGCAAGCCGTCGTCCAGCAGCAGCAGATCCACTCCGAACTGCTCCACCAGCAAGGTTCCGCTGGCGAAACGGTCGGCCCCGATCCCCACCGCCGCCACACCCGAGCGAATGAAAATCTGCGGCTCGTCTCCCGAGTAATCGGCTCGCACCACCGAGCCCGGCGCCAGCACCAGGTTCTTTTCCAGCGTGCCGCGTCCGTAGCCGCGCGTCAGGATGCCCGGCCGCCGGCCGCACTCGGCCGCCAATTCCGCCAGCCGCAGCACGCACGGCGTCTTGCCGGTGCCTCCCATCGTCAGGTTGCCGACCGAAATGACCGGCGCATCCAGCTTGCGGCGCGCGCGCAACCCGGCCTTCCGCTTCCGGCGCCCGCCGGCCAGCCAGACTCGCGAGAGCAGCCAGGCCACGGCGTACCACGGCATGGACGGCCGATAGCAGGGAATGTGCGCCCGGTGCAGGCCGCGGATCTCCTCGACCGCGCTGGCGGTCGCCCCGCGCCGCGCTTCGGCGCAGGCGAGCGCGCGCCTGCCGATTTCACTCGCGCTCCCGGGATCGCTCAGGAGGCGGCCCACCGCGCCCCCCAGTTCCGAAGCGTTCCCGATTCGCACCGAGGCGCGCGCCGCGCGAAACTGATCGTCGATCGCCTGGAAGTTCTCCATGTGCGGGCCGGTGATGATGGGTTTGGCGAACAGCGCGGGTTCGAGCGTGTTGTGCCCGCCCCGCCGGGCGAGCGAGCCTCCCATAAAGACCGCGTCCGCGGCCGCGAACAGGCCGCCTAACTCACCGATCGTATCGAGCAGCAGCACAAACGGCCGGGCCATGGTTTGGCCGTCGAGCGCGGTCCGGCGCAGATAGGGAATGCCCGCCGCCTCCAGTTTTCGAGCGGCCGTGTCGAAGCGCTCCGGTTTTCGAGGCACCAGGATCAGAAGCAGGCCGGGATGCCGGTCGGCCAGTTCCCGGTAGGCCGCCAGGACAGCGTCGTCTTCATCGAGGTCGGCCGCATCCGCCGGGGGCATGGTGCTAGCCGCGATCCAGACCTTGCCCGGTCCGCTCCTCGCGATCAATTCCATCACCGGCGAACCCGGCGCGGCCGCTTTGGCTTCGAAATCGTATTTGAAATTGCCGGTGGTGCGGACCCGCCCGGGCGGCGCCCCGAGCGCCAGGAATCGCTCGCGGATGGCGTCGGATTGGGCCAGGATCGTATCCGCCTGGGGCAGCACCGCCGCGAAGAACCAGCGGAACGGCAGGTAACGCGGAAAGGCGCGGTCGGAAATCCGGCCATTCACCATCGCCAGCGCGGCGCCGGTCCGCCTGGTTTCGCGAAACAGGTTGGGCCAGATCTCGGTCTCCGCCACGATGACGGCCGAGGGCTTCAGGGTCCGCAGCACGCGCCTCACCGCAAACACGTAGTCGACCGGCGCGTAGAACACACCATCGGTCAGCCCGCGCAGTTTCCCGACGGCGGTGGCCTGTCCGGCCAGCGTCGCGGTAGAGACGAACAGGCCGCTCGAAGGAAACGCGGCCCGGAGCCGCCGGACCAATTCCACGCAGGCCAGAACTTCGCCCACCGAAACTGCGTGCAACCAGATTGCACCTGGGCCGGTCTGTCTAAACGAGCGGGGTAGGAATCCGAAGCGCTGCGGCAGCGATCGCCAGTACCCCCGGTTCCGCACGCCGCGGAAAAGGAAATACAATATCAGGACAGGCAGCCCAAACGCCTGGACAATCCGGTAGAGAAAATAAATGCCTTTTGTTTTCAAACGTTTGGTTCTTCTACTGAGTATAGCGGCGGCCTTCGCCGCGGACAAGGATGCACCCTTCCGCCCGGCCCCCGCCGCCAGTTTCAAGAATCACCAGACTAACGGCCAGGTCACCATAGGGGTGGAACCTTACGATTCCGGCGAAAAGGTCAAGACGGCTTTCGGCAAGCTCGACCCTTACGATTTCGGCGTTCTGCCCGTGCTGGTGGTCATCCAGAACGACAGCAACCAGAGCATCCGGCTGAATAAGCTGAAGGCCGAATATGTCGGCCCCGGCCAGAACCGGGTCGACGCCACTCCAGCCCGCGATGTTCGTTACCTGCGCGGACCCGACCGGCCCAAGATGATCCCGGGTCCGACGGGCCAGATCAAAGTCGGCAGGGGGAAGAAGAACCCGCTCGATGCCTGGGAAATTGAAGGCCGCGCTTTCTCCGCCCAGATGCTTCCGCCCGGCCAGAGCGCTAGCGGTTTCTTTTACTTTCAAACCGGGCTTCAAACCGGATCGACCATCTATTTGAATGGCTTGACGGAGGCGGGAACCGGGAAGGAATTGTTCTACTTCGAAATTCCCCTGCATTAGGCCCGCGCGCCGTTCACGGCTGTTCGCAGTTTTTCTTCGAGACGCCAACTAGCCTGTTGCCAAGGATTTGCGCCCTGAGATGTTCCCCGGCTTGCCTTCGGGCGGCGCGCCTCGAAGCTAAACTGTAGTCGGTAAGAGCTTTCCGCCTCGCCCGTGCCCGCTCCGGCACGGGCTTTTCCTTTTTCGGAGGTATAATGCGTTCCCGCACCTTTCTCGCCGCCCTTTCGCTTGCGGCTGCCGCCTTCGCCGCACCGCCGCTCACCACGATCCAAGACGTCTTGTATAAAGCGGACGGCACCCGCTTCAATGGTTCCCTGACGATCACCTGGAACAGTTTCCAGGCGATGGACAATTCGGCCATCGTCACCCAGAGCACGACCGTCAAAGTGGTGGACGGCAACCTGCACGTCCAACTCGTGCCCACCACCACCAGCACTCCGGCCACCTATTACCAGGTGACTTACAACAGCGATGGCCGGATCCAGTTCCAGGAGACCTGGTCGGTGCCTTCGACCGGCCAGCCCGTGAGGCTTCAGGACGTGCGCATCGCCACATCCACCCAGACCGGCGGCGCCGGCGCGGATACTTCCGGCGGCGCCACCAGCCAGGAGTCGGACATCGTCGGCTTGATCGCCGACTTGAGCGCACGGCCGATAAAAGGCACCGCCTATGCGGCGGGCCGCGTCGCTTTCGTTAACCAGGCCGGAGCGATCGATTCCGTGACCGGCACCGATTCCGACTGCGTGCGCGTGGACGGCACAGCCGGACCCTGCGGGAACCAGGCGCCCTCATTCGTAGATGCAGACATCCCTTCGGGCGTGGTCGATGGAGCCAATCAGACCTTCTCGCTTGCGGCAATTCCCGACCCGTCCGCGAGCCTCGCCCTGTACCGCAACGGTTTGCTGCAGAAGGCCGGCTTCGATTTCACCATCACCGGCCGCACCATCCAGTTTGTGTCCGGCGCGGCGCCGCAGCCCGGCGATACCCTGGTGGCTTCGTACCGGCAGTCCGATTCGACCGGCGATTCCTCGTCGGTTTATCCGGCCCCCCAGGTGCTGTGCAGCGGAGTGGGCGCCGCCACCAACGCGTCGACCTTCAACAGCCTCGGGACCTGCTCGATTCCGGCCGGCACGCTGATTCCCGGAGACCGCGTGGAGATCCACTTCGATTTCGAACACGGCGGCACCGCCTCCGGATTCAGCTTCGAGGTTCACTGGGGAGCCACTACCGTGCTACATCGCGACGGCGCCTCGGGCGACATCCTCGCCACCGGCCGCGCCGAGGCCGGTGTCGAATCCTCCGGCGCGCAGTTGAGTTCGGAATCCTGGGGAACGCTCTTGCCGCTGGCCGCGACGGTGGCGCCGTCGTCCGATTCGTGGTCCGGCGGAATTACTATCGATTTCGTAGCGAAGCTCGTCCAGGCCGGCGACACCGTGACCCTTCGGAACTTCTCCGTAGTGCGGCTGCCGTAAGGCTTACTTCGTCAGCCCCTGAACATATATGGCGTGATACCCGTTCACGGAAGCTTCGGTGCCGGTCACCTGAACGATCTGCGCCATGTGCTCGGATGCCGAGGCTTTTGCATCCGCCCCGCCGTCGCGCCGCGGATCGTGCTCTTCCGGCATGAGCATGTAGAGGGTGCCGTTCTGGGTCAGCAGGCCGATCGGCTGGCCGTTCTGCACGCACTTCTGGCCGCACGAGCGGTGCTTCTCGCCATGCTTGCCGAGTTGGATGTAGCACGAGAAATCCACGATCTCCCCCACCCGGGTGATGATGTGGCCGGGTTCCGGCTTCTTATCGACACCCGCCGCGATGGTCGTGGCAGTCCAGGGCTGCGTCGGCTTCACACCGATCGTCGCCGCGGGTTTCGTCCACGTGCCGGTCTCGGCCGTCATCTCCGGATGCAGGATGGTGGATTTCGCGGGCGCTTTCTTCTCCTGCGCCCACAAGGCAAAGGCGGCCACTGCCGCGGCCGCAACAATCAGAACCTTCTTCTTCACGAATAACCCTCCGTTCCTGAAAGGGTATCACAGTGGGGCAGACCTCCCGGCCTGCCCGCCCTTGCCTGTCCGGCTCTTACCGGTGAAACGCGTCTCCCGGCCGCCAGTCCGGCAGTTTCTCCTGATTGGCGGCTTCCTGCCCAAGCAGAAACCCGAATTCTGCCGCCTGCTCTAACGCCGTGAAGTCCCAATCCGCCTGAAACTCGTCAGAAGGCTGGTGATAGTGCTGGCTGTTGTACTCCTGGTAGGCTTTCTTGCCGAAGCCCTCCGGTTTTCCCGCAAATTCCGTGGCGTGCCCGATCGAAAAAGCCGGGATGCCCGCATGCGCGAACGAGAAGTGGTCCGAGCGAAAATAGTGGCCGGCTTCGGGCGCGTCATCCGGGGCGATCGCCAGGTTCAGCCGGGCGGCGATCTGCTGCGCAACCGGCCAGAGCGTGGTTCGCTCCGCGCCGGTCAGCACCACATCCTTGGCGCGCCCCCACGGATACAGCGCATCGAAGTTCAGGTCCAGCGCTGTCTTCGCGGCGGGAATCAGCGGGTGCGCGGCATAGTATTCCGACCCTTTGAGTCCCCCCTCCTCCGCCGTCACGGATAGAAAGAGCGCCGAGCGTTTCGGCTTCGGCGCGAGTTGCCCCCACTCGTGCGCCAGTTCCAGCAGGACGGCGCAGCCCGTGGCATTGTCGATGGCGCCGTTATAAATGGCGTCGCCGTTGACCGGCGTCCCGATTCCCAAATGGTCCCAGTGCGCGCTGAAAATCACGGCCTGATCTTTCAAGCCGGCGTCGCTGCCCGGGAAGATGGCGGCCACATTGCGCGTCTCCATCTCGCGGATCTTCGAGGGCATCGACCCGCGCACGAGGATCCCCAGATCCACCGGCTTGAAATCCGGCTTGTCCGCGGCCGCCAGCAACTCGTCGAGTGTCTTGCCGGCCATCGCCAGCATGCGGTCCCCGGCCTCGCGCGTAATCCACCCCTCGAAAGCCAGCGACTTTTCATTCGGCCCGAGTTTCAGGAACGGCGTCTCCCGGCCCCACGAACTGCGAACCACGTCCCACCCGTAACTGGCGGTCGGAGTGGTGTGAATGATGATCGCGCCCTTGGCTCCCCGGCGCAGCGCTTCCTCGTACTTGTACGTCCACCGGCCGTAGTAAGTGAGTGCGCGGCCATCGAAAAACGCTGGATCGTTCGAGGGCGGCTCGTTAGTGAAGAAAAGCAGGATCTTGCCGGTGACGTCCACTCCTTTGTAGTCGTCCCACTTCCACTCCGGGGCGGTGATGCCGTGCCCCACGAACACCACGTCTCCTTCGAATCGCGCCGCCGCCCTCTGGGAAGGGTTCACGCCTACAAAATCGTCCAGCCACTGAAAATCGACGCTCTTGCCCCAAACGGCCGCCGAAAGTTTGGCCGTGGGCTGCGTTTCCACGCCCACCAGCGGCACCTTCTGAAAATAGGTTCCATTGTCTCCGGCCGGCCGGGCTCCCGCCAGCGCCAACTGCGTCGCGATGTACTCGGCGGCCAGATCGCCGCCGCGCACCCCGACGCCCCGCCCTTCCAACAGATCGCTCGATAGAAACTTCGTGTGCTCCCGGATGCGAGCCGCGGAAATGGCTCCGTCCTGCGCGAAAGCCGCCAACCCGGCAATCACGAGTATCCAGATAGACTTAATCATGATTATGTGGTATCCTATTTTTCGTTCAGCCGGTACTCTTCGATGCCCGACCGCACTCTGACCCATCTACGAGCCCTGGAAGCTGAAAGCATTCACATCATAAGGGAAGTCGCGGCCGAATTCCAACGCCCGGTGATGCTGTACTCTATCGGCAAGGACTCCTCGGTGATGGTACGACTGGCGCAGAAGGCTTTTTACCCGGGGCCGCTTCCGTTTCCGTTGCTGCACATCGACACCACTTACAAGTTCCAGGAAATGATCGAGTTTCGCGATCGGTTCTGCGCTTCGATCGGCGCCCGGTTGATCGTTCATACCAATACCCGGGCGATTCAGGAAGGCGCGAGCCCGTTCCGCTTGGGAACGCAGAAGTGCTGCGGGTTGCTCAAGACCCGGGCGCTGCTCGATGCCCTGGAGCAGGGCGGTTTCGACGCCGCTTTCGGGGGAGCCCGCCGCGACGAGGAAAAATCGCGTGCCAAGGAGCGGGTCTACTCGTTTCGCGATTCCTTCGGCCAATGGGACCCCAAGAATCAGCGTCCGGAATTGTGGAATCTCTACAACAGTAGGATTGACCAGGGCGAGAGCATCCGCGTGTTTCCGCTCTCCAACTGGACCGAGTTGGACGTTTGGCACTATATCCACCTCGAAAATATCCCCGTGGTGCCGCTCTATTTCGCCAAAAGGCGCCCTATGCTGGTGCGCGGCGATTCGCTGATTCCGCTGGAGCACAACATCCCTTTGCTGCCCGGCGAGGAACCCCGCACGGTCATGTGCCGCATGCGTTCGCTGGGCTGCACCTACTGCACCGGCGCCATCCGCTCGGAAGCCGATACGGTGCCAAAGATCATCGAGGAGATGATCGGCTTCCGGCGGTCCGAACGGGAGAACCGCATCATCGATCACGATCAGGACGGATCCATGGAACTCAAGAAACGGGAGGGGTATTTCTGATGGCTGCGGCAGTTGCTGAGTGGAATTACGAGGAATGGCTGCTGGCTTCGGCCGATACCGAACTCCTGCGGTTCACCACCGCGGGCAGCGTGGACGACGGGAAATCCACGCTTATTGGGCGGCTGCTGTATGATTCCAAAGGTGTTTATGAAGACCAACTGGCATCCATCCGCAAGGCTACGCGGAACCGGACCACCGGCGGCCTGGACCTTTCGCTGGTAACTGATGGCCTGCGGGCAGAGCGTGAGCAGGGAATTACTATTGATGTAGCATATCGCTACTTCTCGACCCCCCGCCGCAAGTTCATCATTGCCGACACTCCCGGCCACGAACAGTACACCCGGAACATGGCGACCGGCGCCTCCAACGCCAACCTGGCGATCATCCTCGTGGATGCCCGGCTGGGCGTGCTGCCGCAATCCCGCCGACATGCCCGCATTGCCGCTCTTCTGGGAATTCCGCACCTTGTAGTAGCAATCAATAAAATGGACCTGGTGGGCTTCAGCCAGGGGGTCTTCGACGCCATCCGGACCGAGTTCGAAAGCCTGGCGCGGGAATTGGACGCGGGCGATTTGCAGTTCATTCCCATCAGTGCGCTGGAAGGCGACAACGTGGTCCATCGGAGCCAACGGACTCCCTGGTACAGCGGCCCCAGCCTGCTCCAATATCTGGAGACCGTCCCAATCGCTAACGACCGCAATTTGAATGATTTCCGGTTCCCTGTCCAGACCGTGATCCGGCCCGACCTGGACTTCCGCGGCTTCGCCGGGCAGATCGCCTCGGGCGTCGTACGCCGCGGCGACCCGGTCCGCATCATGCCTTCCGGCCGAACCAGCCGCATCCGCTCCATCGTCACCTGGGAGGGCGAACTCGAAGAGGCCTTTGCGCCTATGTCCGTCACCCTCTGCCTGGAGGACGAAATCGACATCAGCCGCGGCGACATGCTGGTGCCGGCTGACAATCCGCCGCATGCCGGACGCCGCCTGGAAGCCGGCGTTGTCTGGATGAGCGAGAAGCCGCTCGAGCCGAACCAGTCCTACCTCCTCAAACATACTACTCAAATAGTAACTGCGAGGATCAGGGTGGGTGCGCTCCAGTTGAACGAAATCGGAACCGTTTCGCTCGAAACGCAGCGGCCGCTCTTTTTCGACGCCTATCGGAAGAACCGCGCCACCGGCTCCTTCATTCTGATCGACCCGATCTCGAACGCGACCGTCGGCGCCGGGATGATCTCGACGCCAAAATCGGAAGCCCGTCGCGCGGGACGCGTCACGGCCGAGGAGCGCCGCCGCGCGAGCGGGCATCCGCCCCTAGCGATCTGCCTCCCGTTGGGGGATCATGCGACGGCTCATCACCTGGAGCGGGAGTTGTTCGAGCGCGGATGCCACGTGGTCGTGGTAGAGGGCGGCGGCGATCTGCGCCCGGCCTTACGGACCGCGCTCTCGGCCGGATTGATCACCCTGATTATCCCGGAGACCGAAACAGATCTGGCGAGAATTCGCGAGAGTCTGACGGACGGGACCGTATTCGTTCAGGTCGAGGACCCGTCCGCCGGGTTTCCGCAGGTTTGGCAGGAGATCTTCCGGCAGAACTCGCTGCTGGGCTGAGAGAGGGCAGGCCAGGAGGCCTACCCTACTGGTTTTGCGCTTGTCCGGCTTGGCGGACGCCTTCCACGTCCAGCGTCAGTTTGACCTCGTCGCCCACCAGCACGCCGCCGGTTTCGAGAGCCGCGTTCCAGGTGAGCCCGAAATCCTTTCGGCTGATTCTGCCGGTTGCTGTGGCGCCGATTCTGGCTCCGCCCCACGGGTCTCGGGCTTCCGGAGTCGGGCCGTCGACTTCGAGAGAGACCTCGCGCGTGACGCCGTGGATCGTCAGGTCGCCCGTGAGTTTCCAGTCGCCCTTCTCGCCGGAGATCGATTTGCTGCGGAAAGTCAGAACCGGGAACTTTTCCACATCCAGAAAATCAGCGCTGCGCAGGTGGGCGTCGCGCTGCTCGTCGCGCGTCGCGATGGAGGACGCCTCAATCGTAGCTTGCACCTTCGAGTTCACCGGATTCTCCGGGTCGTAGACGATGGTGCCGGAGATTTTCGTGAACTGCCCCCGGACATTAGCAATCATCATATGGCGCACACTAAAATGCGCCGCGGAATGGCTCGAATCGATCTGGTAAATGATTTCTGACATAGTTCCTCTCCTATGGGTGCTTGATCTTGGAGGCCGCCGTGCAATCAGGCGCCGGCCGCCTCCCTCAACAGTTCCAGCGTCTCGATCAGGTCTTTGAGACGGTTCCTGCCGGCGGCGCCGAGCATGCCGCGAAGCAGTTGGTCGATCGGCTGGTCGATCCCGGAAGCCAGATCCAGCCCGGCCCCGGTGATCCGCGTCACAACCACGCGGCGATCCTCCCGGCTGCGCTCGCGTTCGATCAGGTGGCGCGATTCCATGCGGTCGAGCAGGCGGGTGATGTCCGGATCCGGAGACAACATGCGCTCGGAAGCCTGCGAGCAGGTCAACCCCTCGGGCCCGGCGCCGCGCAGGATCCGCAGGATGTTGTATTGTGCCGGCGTGAGTTGGTAATCCTTCAACAGCGCGGCCACTTTTTCCTGAAGAATCTGGAACGTGCGGCCGAGGTTTAGAAACGCCTCCTCTTCCATCGAAGCGAAAGGCTTCGTTTGCCGAATCTCCCGGGCCAGTTTGCCGCTCATGTCTAAATATTACACGTTACAACGACTATCGTCAAGACAATAATTTGAAATGCGGAAAAAACCGCAACTTTCACCGGCGGGGCTTCGTTACTGTTTGCATGGCAACCTTCGCCGCCGATATCACCTACGCGACGCGCATGCTGCGGAGCAACCCCGGATTTACCGCCGTGGCCGTGGCCGCCCTGGCTCTCGGGATCGGAGCCAACACCGCGATCTTCACGGTTGTGAACTCCGTACTGCTCGAGCCGCTGCCTTATCCGCAGGCGGATCGCATCATGCAGGTGGGGCGAAGTTTCGGCGGCGATGGCATCGGATGGTCGAACTCCATTCCCAAGTACATGACCTGGCGGCAGAATCAGGTCTTCGAAAGCATGACGCTGTACGGCCTGGATGGCCCGGGCGTAGCGTTCGGATCGGGCGACCATCCGCCGCAGGTGAAAACCCTGCACGCCTCCGACGGCTACTTCCGTGTTTTCGGCGTGGCGCCCATGCTCGGCCGCACCTACACCGCCGCGGAGGATGTGCCGAACGGGCCGCCCGTGGCCGTGATCAGCTATGGCCTCTGGCAATCCCAACTGGCGGGTAAATCGAACGTTCTGGGAGCCCTGATCAAGCTCAATGGCCAGCCTTACACCGTGATCGGCGTGCTGCCCAAGTGGTTCCAGTCCGATCCGGCGTCCGACGTCTGGCTGCCGCAGCAAGCCGACCCGAACAGCACTACCCAGGGACACTATCTGCGGATTGCCGGCAGGCTGAAACCAGGCGTGACGGTGGCGCGGGCCCGCGCCGAGATGAAAGTAGTGGGCGAGCGTTTCCGCGCAGCCAATCCGAAGTGGATGGATAAGAACGAATCCGTAGCAGTGGTTCCCATGGGCGAGGCCATGGTGGGTCCGGCAGTGCGCACGGCCCTTCTGGTGCTGCTGGGCGCGGTGATGTTTGTGCTGTTGATTGCGTGCGCCAACGTAGCGAACCTGCTGCTGGCGCGCGCCGCGGTGCGGCAGAGGGAACTGGCAATTCGCGCCGCCATGGGCGCCGGGCGCTGGCGCGTCGTCCGGCAGTTGCTCACGGAAAGCGTCATGCTCGCGGGAGCGGGCGGCCTTCTAGGGTTCGCGCTGGGAGCCTGGGGCGTGCGCGGACTGCTGCTGCTGGCGCCCGGGAACATCCCGCGCATCACCGACGCGGACGGATTGCACACCGGCATCCCGCTGCTCGATTGGCGGGTGGCGGCTTTCACCATGGCGATCGCGCTGGCTACCGGCATCCTCTTCGGCATCTTCCCCGCCCTGCAGACCTCGAATCCCGACCTGGCCTCCACGTTGAAGGAAGCGAGCAGCCGTTCCGGTACCAGCCGCCGCCAGAATCGCGCGCGCTCGGTGCTGGTGATTTCCGAAATCGCGCTGGCCGTGGTGCTGCTGACCGGCGCGGCGCTGCTCATCCGGACGTTCATGGGGTTGCGTTCCGTGAACCCCGGGTTCGATGCGCACAACGTCCTGACGCTCCAGACTTCGATGTCCGGGGGAACCTATTCGACCACCGCCAAGGTGGATGCGCTGGTAACGGAAATCACCAGGAGGGTGGAGAGCCTGCCTGGAGTCGAAGCCGCGGCCTGCGCGGTCATGCTTCCGGTTCAGGGGGGAATAGACCTTCCCTTCACGATTGCGGGAAAGGCGCCGGCCAAGGGCAATCTGTATAACGGCGACGAGCAGTGGCGGTCGGTTTCGCCGCATTATTTCGCGGTGTTCCATATCCCGGTGATGCGCGGCCGCGGCTTCCGCGAGACCGACAGGGGAAACAGCGCGCGGGTGGTGCTGGTCAACGAGGCCATGGCAAAGAAGTACTGGCCGAAAGAGGACCCCATCGGGCAGGTGATCACCATTGGAGCGGGCCTGGGACCGCAATTTGACGATTCGCCGCGGCAGGTCGTCGGAGTGGTCGGCACGGTGCGGGAGACGGGTCTCGGGAGCGAGAACGAGGCTGTGATGTACGTTCCGCAGAGCCAGACGCCCGAAGGCATTACGGCGCTGATCGATTCGGCGGTCCCGCTTTCCTGGGTGGTGCGCACCGCCGCGCCTCCCACCACCCTGCTCGCGGCCGTCGAGCGCGAATTCGGCTCAGTCGACCGGATGCTGCCTATTTCCCATGAGCGCACCATGGAAAACGTGGTGGCCGAGAGCCTGGCCCGCCAGAACTTCAACATGATGCTGCTTTCGATTTTCGCCGCGATCGCGCTGGTGCTGGCGGCAATCGGAGTCTACGGCCTGATGTCGTATTCGGTGGAGCAGCGCACCCAGGAGATCGGAATCCGGATGGCCCTGGGCGCGGCTCGCTTCGACATGATGGGCATGGTGTTGAAGGCTGGGATGAAACTGGTGATCCTCGGAGTCGTATTGGGAGTAGGGCTCGCTTACGGGCTCACCCGCGTGCTGGCGTCCCTGCTGTTCGGCGTAAAAGCCAATGACCCGCTGACGTTTGCACTGGTGCCGGCCATTCTGGCGGCGGTGGCGCTGGTGGCTACTCTGATTCCGGCGCGCCGGGCGGCCACCATCGCGCCATCGCAGGCGCTGCGCTACTCGTAGGGGGGCTTGACAAGTCACCTGGTGAGTCCCGGGTGAGGTTTGACAAGCCCCGGCTCCTGATATACGCTATCAGACCTTGAGTCGTTTCCAGCCCAACTGCCATAGCGCCCCCTGAAAACCAAGGAGTCTCCATGAGCACCACTACCGCAGCCTTCCCGGCGCTTCACAACGCCATGTGGCCGGGGCTCGTCGGGAAAGGTTCCGACTCGGAGCCGCCCATCGACCTGGACACCATGTTGGACCTGACCGCCGCCGCGCAAGTGGATGGAGCGCGGTTCGACGGCGTGGATCTGTTTCTTTCGCTTCCCCACACGGACATCGACGCTTCCGATGACGACCTGGCGCGTCTCGCGGAGAAGATCGCCTCCAAGGGACTGCGCGCCGGCTCGTTGGTCGCCCCGGTCTGGGGAGCGACCGGCGGCGGATCGGCGATGGGGAATGAAGCCGAACGGAACCGCTTCCTCACGCAGGTGCGCAAGGCCTGCCGCATCGGCCGCAAGCTGCGCGGGTTGAAGATCCGGCGTTACGGAATCATCCGGATCGATTCGGCGGCGAACCCCGCCGAGTGGGCCGTCGACCCGGCCGGGAACACGCGCCGGATCGCACGGACCTTCAGAGAAGCCTGCAACATCGCCGAAGATTTCGGCGAGCGGCTGGCGGCGGAAGGCGAGATCTGCTGGGCCGGCATGCATAGCTGGCGGCGCAACGTGGAACTGCTCGAAATGGTGGGGCGGCCGCAAACCCTGGGCTTCCAGGCGGATATGGCCCACACCATGCTGTTCACCCTCGGGTACAACGCGCCCGAAGACCGGCTGCTGCCCGAAGACTTCGATTTTTCCGAGCCCGGCCGATTGGCCGCGGCCTACCGCCAGGTGGCCGGCGCGCTCCGCCCCTGGACCATCGACTTCCACGTCGCGCAGAACGACGGTACCGTGAAAGGCTCCGGCTCACACGATAAGACCGGCCGCCATTGCCAGCCGTGCGACCCCAACGGCAAGCTCGATATCGTTCGCGACGCGGGTGCGTGGCTGCGCGGAACGGACGGCGAGCCGACCCGCGCGGTCGAGCACGTATGCTGGGACGGCTGCATGTTCCCGAACTCCGCAATGCTCGACCCGAAGACCTGGAACGATGTGCTGCGTGTGATGATTGCCGTCCGCAACGCGCACGGGTGGAACTGAGATGAAGAAACTCAACGTGGGGATGGTAGGCTGCGGGTTCATGGGGCGGACGCACTCCAACGCGTTTCGCCAGGCGACCCGTTTCTTCCACTTACCCTATGAGCCGGTGCTGAAAACGATGTGCGCCCGGAACGCCGGGCGGGCGCGGGAATTCGCGGACCAGTGGGGTTACGAAAGCACCGAGACGGATTGGCGGAAGCTGGTGGAATCCAAAGAGATCGATCTCATCGATATCGCCAGCCCCAACGATACGCACGCTGAGATCGCGATAGCGGCGGCTAAGGCGGGCAAGATGGTGATGTGCGAGAAGCCGCTCGGCCGCAACGGCGCCGAGTCGGAGGCCATGACGAACGCCGTGGCGGCCGCCGGAGTGCCCAACATGGTCTGGTACAACTACCGGCGCGTGCCGGCCGTGACGCTCGCGAAACAGTTGATCGAGGAAGGGCGGCTCGGCAGGATCTTCCATTACCGCGCCAAGTTCCTGCAGGATTGGACCATCTCGAGCGACTTGCCGCAAGGCGGGGAAGGGCTGTGGCGGCTCGACGTAAAGGTCGCGGGGAGCGGCGTCACCGGCGACCTGCTGGCGCATTGCATCGATACGGCCATGTGGCTGAACGGCGGCATCGAAGAAGTCTCGGCCATGACCGAAACCTTCATCAAGAGCCGCAAACATAACTTGACCGGAAAGGTGGAGCCGGTGGGCATCGACGACGCCAGCCTGTTCCTGGCGCGGTTCGAAAACGGCTCGCTCGCAACCTTCGAAGCGACGCGCTACGCAAGAGGGCACAAGGCGCTCTACACGCTCGAGATCAACGGGGAGCACGCGTCGCTGGCGTGGGACCTGCACGACCTGCACCGGCTGGAGTTCTTCGACCACGGGGACCAGGGACGCACGCGCGGGTGGAGGAGTATCCACATCACCGATGGCGACCATCCTTACATGCAGCACTGGTGGGTTCCCGGATTGCAGATCGGCTACGAACACACCTTCATCCACCAGGTGGCGGATTTCCTGGAAGCCCTGGGCGAGGGCAAGACCGCGGCGCCCGATTTCCGCGAAGCCTTGCGCACCGACTATGTGACGGACGCCGTGCTCGAATCCGCCGCCAATCGAAGCTGGGTCAAAGTGCGTCCGGCCGAAGCCGCGCACGCCTGGGGAGGGAGAGAAGGCAATGCGTAGTCTCTGCGTGATTTTGCTCTTGGCCGGCGGGGCTTATGCCCAGAGCGGGCCCGTGATCCCGCCGCTCGAAGAGAGCGGCTATCGGCAGATTTTCGACGGCAAATCGCTGAGCGGCTGGGACGGCGATCCGGAATTCTGGCGGATCGAAAACGGCGAGATCGTCGGAGAGACCACCACCGATAAGCAACCGAAGCAGAATACGTTTCTGATCTGGCGCGGCGGGAGCCCGGCCGATTTCGAGTTGAAGCTCGAATTCCGGCTGACCGGCTTCAACAGCGGCATTCAATTCCGCAGCGTTGAACTGCCCGGCATCCGGTGGGCCATGAAGGGCTACCAGGCGGATATGGACGGCGAGCAGCGCTACACCGGCCAGATCTACGAAGAGCGCGGCCGCGGATTTCTGGCGATGCGCGGCCAGTTCACTTACATTCCGGACGGCGGGAAACCGGCTCTCGTGGGGTCGCTCGGCGACGGCAATCAGCTCAAGGAACAAATTCACGGAGGCGGCTGGAACGACCTGCACCTGATCGCGCGCGGCAACACGCTGATCCAGTTGCTGAACGGCCGCGTGATGAGCATGCTGATCGATGACGATACCGCCGGCCGCAGGATGGACGGGCTGATCGGCATCCAGGTGCATCGAGGGCCGCCGATGAAGATCGAAGTGCGGAATATCCGTCTCAAGAAGCTGTAAGCCCGGATGCGATCAGGCCGCCAGCCCTCGGTTAAGCCGGCATCTCCAGCGACTCAGGGATCTGGTCCGTGTTGAAGGCCACGGCCCGGTACCGCGCCTCGATCCGGCCTTTCGCCGGGAGCCAGCGGTAGACCGGGGCTCCGAAGAGGCTCCCGCGAGTGATCATCTCGCGGCGCGATTCCGGAATCGGCGATGCGCCGAACTCCATGCCGCGGGTCATGGTGTTGGCGCACCATGGGGCGCTGGTCCGGCTGTGGTTCTCTTCCCAAATGCCCAGCCAGGGGAAGTCCGCCTGCTTCCACACGTACCCGAAGGCCAGCTTCAGACCGGGATGGAAGGCGACGAAGAAAGCCTCCCCGCGGCCGGGATCCATCAGGTGCGTGGTGAACGCGCTCGACGCCGGGGCGTCCGTGTAGACGCGCAGGTCGGCAAAGCCCTCGCTGGAAAGCGGCGCCAGCGGCCAATCGAAATCGGCGCCTGTCTTCAAATAGTCACCGGCGCCGAAGGGGCGCTCATAGATCCGGGAGCGGGTTGCCGAGGCGCGGAACTCGGTGACGCCACGCTCGAGAAACGGCGGGCCGAGCGTCACGTGCTGGGTCCACGCGATCGGGCGATCGCAAGCCGATAGGTTCTCGACCTGCTCCCGAATGTGTACGACGCAGCCGTGAAGCTCGATCGTGCGGTGGAAGCTCAACTGCGCCATCGGCAGGGTGGCGCTCTGAGACAGGCGGCCGGCACTTTCCCGCAGGAGGTAGGGTGCCACAGATCCCTCGCCGTGAACGGTCATTCCCGCGGCGGCCTCCTCCGCGGAGGGGGGTCCGAACAGATCCAGGCACAGGTTGTGGCCCATGATGCCGGCCAGCAGTTTGGCCTCAGCATCCACGCCATACGCGGTACTTGCCGGATCGAAGGTGGAAGGTTCGATCGAAGGCCACGGCGGAGTCCACAGCGGGTTCACTCCGGTCTGTTTATCGGTAATCTCGGCGATATGGCCGCCCTCGCGGGTGACCGTTACTCGCAGATGTTCGTTTTCAATTTGTGCGGCGCGGCGGCCCCGGTACGTGGTTTCGGGCATAATCCAGAGTTTATTTTGACATAGCCGCCCGGATTCCACTTCGCGCCCGCACCGGCAAGGGCGCGTCCGGCCTAAAAAACCAGGCGGTCCTTTCCGGCTTGAATCTTCGCGACGTCGACGCCGGGAACTTTCTCCAGGTCTGCAATCGACCGGAACGGGCCATTCTTTTCGCGATAGGCGACGATGGCGGCGGCTTGCGACCGCCTCAGGTTCAGCATGCTTTCAAATTCGATCTGCCTGGCGGTGTTGACGCGAAGGCGAGGGATGTCCTCGGCCGGAAAATGAATCGAGAGGTACGTAACCACCCCTTCCAGGTCTGCGCTCGAAGCCTTGGCGCCGAGGGTCACCATTTTGTTGACGGTGGCCTCCCAGCCGGCGCGATCCTGGCGGAGCGAGACGGAGCGCGCCAGTTCGTGGCACTGGGTGCAGATCTTTTGAGTCCGTGCCTTGCCGGGTCCGTCCGGCATCTGCTGCGCCCAGGCGCTTGCGCCGGCCAGAAGGGCGGCCGCGGTAATCAGACGGGATATCGACATGGCTGAGTTACTCTTCCGGATTAGTGCTCCATGGGGAATCCGAAAGCGTACAGCGCGCCATCCGCCGCTCCCAGATATAACTGGCTGCCGCCGGCCGATAAGCCGCCGGTCGGGACATAAGAGGCGATGCTCCTGCCGCTGTTCCAGACTTCCTTGCCGGTCGATGGATCGAGCGCGTAGAGCACGGCGGGCACCGAAGGATTGCCGCCGTCCAATGCGAAGACGACGTCATTCAGAACCATCGGCGGCAGCGGGGAGGTCATCTCGCGCGAGACCCAGCCCGAATCGAGCGCGGGCGCGCCGTTGGCGTCCACGACCTTCCAGGCGACGATCGCGTTGGCGGCGGATGCCAGGATCCAACGCGTATGTTGCGGGTCTTCCCAACTGGCCAGCGCGCTCCCGGCCGCCTTCGAGCGTGCATCCGCGCGCGCGAGCGGCGTCTTGTGATTCGCGCCTCCGAGCGACTTAGTGTCGACTAAGTGCAGCCGGCCGTCCGTGGTCGCGGCAGCGGCCAGAATCTTATCTTTATACGCGAAGATCACCGGCGAAGACGCAAATGCGCTGCCCGCGTCATACCAATCCCTGGGCTCGAGGGTCTCGGGATCGAGGGCTACGAGGGAATCGCCATGCGTGCTCGAATCCGAGCCGGTGGCAACGTACAGCGTCCCGTCCGGGTCGAACGCGATCCCCTCCGGACCGGCCACGGGGCCTTTCCAACGGGCGACCTTTTTGCTTTCGAGGTCCAGGGCCCAGACTCCCTCGGGTACCCCGCCGCAGCCTTTGCGGGTGACTACATAGGCCATATTGCCGACGATGATCAGGCCGCTCGGGTTCGCCTTCGGTGGAAGGAACCGGAAAGGCGGTTCGGGCTCCTGGCCGTTCGAGACGTACATCTGGTGCAGCAGGCCGTCGCCCGTAAGGGCATAGAGGAAATTGCGGCCGGGACGGAACGGGTTGGGAATCGCCCCGCGAGCCGCCTTCCGGGGGGTCGGGGCAGGGGCGCTCGGCCGAGGCGCGGCGGGCTGCCGCACCGCAGCCTGCACGAGGTTCGGCGCGCCCTGCCCCGGTTCGCCGACGGCGCCGCGGGCGTAACTGCTGCGTCCCTTGGGGCCGCCGCCGCCGGCCATGGCGATCTCCAGTTCCGTAGGGCGCGACAACCGGGTGATGGATGCGGCTTCGCAGGGCGAAGATCCGCCGCCCGAAAGATGGCGGGCCCACTCGATCCGCGAGAGATCCGTATCCACGGCGTAAACGCCATTGGAGCGGCTGCCCAGGAAGGCAAAGCTGCGGAAACCGCGATAGCCGATGTAGAAATTGAGGAGCGTGGCATCGGTCAGCGGGCTCTCCGTGCGCCCTTCGCCAAGCTTCACCTTCCAGATCATCTGAAAACCCGGCTTTTCGACGGTCGCCAGCGAAATCTTCGGATCGGACCGCACCCACGACGAGCGTTGGGCGTCGTTGCCGCCGGTCGACCAGTCGCCTCCGCGGCCCAGCGTGCACACAAGGCCGGCGCCAATCAGAACGACGCCGGCCGGGGTCGCGGCCCTGAAAAATCTTCGCATCACCGCACTCCTTTCCGATCCTGATCTGCCCGGCCGAGCAGCCCGCACTGATCGCCACGCGCCCCCATAAGCTACTGTTTGATGCCGAAGCAGTACAGGTTGCCATCGAACGTACCGATGTAGACGCGGCCGTTCGCCAGGGAAATTCCACTCCAGTGGTTCCAGGATTTGATCTGGTCGCCGCTCTCCCAAAGCTCCTTGCCGGTCTGCGCGTCGAGCGCATAGAGCACCGCGTGCGTGGAACCCCGGATGCGGCGGCTGGCCACGTCGTCGAGCCCCACATCGGGGTACGCCTGGTCGGTGTCTTCACCATTGCCATAAGCGAAGATCACGCCGTTGGCGATGATGGGGGGCTCGGCGCGGTTCATGTCGCGAGACATCCATGCCGGAGCCAGGGTCCATTTGCCGCCGTGATCCTCCACCTGGAACGCCACGATGGCGCCGTGAGTCACCTCGCCGTGCTCCACCGGTGCGTGGAATTTCGAGTGCGGCTTGCCCCAAATGGGAGTCAGGACCCAGCGGGTTCCCCTGGAATCCACCCAGGAGGCCAGCGAACCCCAGATGCCGGCCGATGCGAAGTTCACATCCTCGTTGCAGAGCAACGGGCTGCGGTAGAGCGGAGTGCGGTGATCGTCGCCGCCGATGGATTCTGTGTCCATCAGGAAGAGGCGGCACTCTTTTCCCGCGTCCACCATCAGTTCCTTGTTTTTGTAATTGAAGATGACCGGCGTGACCTGCATATCTAAGTCGCGCTTCACCAGCCACTCGGCATTGCTGGGCGCGTAGTAATCCTCGAGTTCCAGCGCCTTCGTTTCGGGATTCTGCTTCACGCCGATGATGCCGTCGCCATACGTGCCGGCTGCCGGATCCCAGCGGCCGTCGCCGGTCCCGGTGTACATGACGCCATCGGAGCTGATGGCCGGTCCGGTGCGGCCCCACATGCCGCCGCCCGCGGGTCCCCAGGTTCCGACTTTATCGGTCTTGAGATCGTAGGCGTAGACCATGTTCGGGTTGCCGCCGCAGCCTTGCGAGGTATGTGTATAAATGACGCCGTGAAAGAGATTGAGGGCGTAAGGTTTGCCGTTGGGCGGCATGAATTTGGAAGGCGGTTTGACGTCTTCGCCATCGGCTGCGTTCAACTGGTGGAGCATGCCATCCCAGGAGGCCGCGTAGATCGTGTACTTACCCGGTGTGTCGGTTGGCGCAACCACCGGGGTCGCGGTGATGCCGCCGGGACAGAGGATACCGCCGCCCCGTCCGTCGTTGGCCCCGGGATCCCAGGTGCTCTCGAAGTGCTTCTTCCAGATCACCTCGCCCTTGTCGACGTCGATGGCGTAGATATTGTCCGAGACGCCTGTCTCGATGGCCACCTGGCGCACGCCGTTCCTGGTATTCAGGCGCCCGATGATCAGCGGCGGAAACAGATTGTGCATCTGGCGGGGTTCATTATCGAGCTTGACCTTCCAGAGCAGCTTGATGTCTTTGGCGTTGGCCGTCGAGAAAATCTTCTCGTCCCTGGCCCATGCGTCCCGCTTGACGTCGCCGCCGTCGGTGAGCCAGTCGGCCCCCGATGCGAGAACGCAACCCAGAACTGCGGCAGCAATAACCGGAAATCCACGCATCCCTGACCTCAAATCGTGCCGTTTCGTTTTTCCAGTCTACTGCAACCCGCCGCAGCCAAACACTGCCGCGACGGATTTTGCCCGACTTCTTCTTGCCCGCACTGGCATAACGCGGACGGTGCGATTGACTTTCCCCTCCAAGGATGGTTATACTTCTCAGTCCGCGCCGCTCGACCCACTGGGGGCCTGCAACTTTTTTCCATGGGATTACGTCCTAACAGTCTGGCCGGTTAAATTGTCTGTCTCTACCGGCGTGCGGCGAGCGACCGGTTCCACGGAGAGCCGGCGGAAATCAGAAAGAAATGAGTCTAGCCATGAAAAACGGCCCCAAGCCCAAGCCGGCTCACTATCAGAAGGTCCTTGAAAACAAGGCGGAAGAAGTCCGCCGCAGCATGTCGGCCCAGAAGGCGGCGCAAGTCGTGTCGCGTCTGGACGTACCTTCCGACGAAGGGGATCTCAGCCAGCAGCATCACGAAGAGTGGATTTTCCTCAATCGCAATACGATCGATATGAAGCTGTTGCGCGAGATTTCCGATGCGTTGCACCGCATCGATCAGGGAAATTATGGGATCTGTCTGGAGTGCGAAGAGCCGATTTCGGTGAAGCGCCTGGATGCCCTGCCGTGGGCGCGCTACTGCGTCCAGTGCCAGGAGGCGATCGCCCTTCGCATCGCGCAGGGCGAATACGCCAACGAGTACCAGGAAGCCGACCGATGAGGTTGGCGGACCTGCGCAAGCTGTCCATTCGCCAGCAGTCGCGCATCCGGTTTTCGATCCGCAACGGAATGGAGTGCATCGTCAGCGAGCACGGCGTCGCCCAGGTGCCGGGGCTGACGGGAGTCCCGGATTTCAACCTCGAGGAGGAACTGGCCGCTGCCGGCGAGTTCCACCTGGAAGCCATCGCGGTTCCCGGCCGCAAAGATCCTCCCCGGCAACGGGTTCTGAACCGCGAGCAACTTGCCGCGCTGGCCGCCTCCGGGCCCCTGGCGGCAGCAGCCTCAGACCACGAAGACGAATAGCGAGCCCCCGGCTTCACCGGCCTTCCCACGCGCATGGGGTGAATATTGTAAAATACAAGGGCCGTTGGCAACTGTATTACTTCCCGAAAGGGTTTTGGGGGCTGGCATGGAAAAACCGGCGCAAAACATTCAAGACAGCTTTTTGAACAACGCTCGCAAAGATAAGATTGTGCTTACGATTTATCTGATGAGCGGCGTCAAGCTCTCCGGGCGAATCAAGAGCTTCGACAAGTATTCGTTGGTGCTCGAGACCAATAACCAGGAGCAGCTGATTTTCAAGCATGCCATCTCGACGGTGGTGACGCCGAAATCCTCCCACTCCTATAGTTCCAACACCTCGCAGGCCGCCGCTCAGAGCGGGGCGGGCGCGTCGGCGCCGGGGGTACCGGTGCACGCGGAATCCGTGGAGGGCTAGCGCACGCCTAACCCTGCTCGCGAGCGGGCCATCCTCGTCGGGGTGGAATGGAAGGCGCGGGGATCCCCCGGGCGGGCAGCCCTGGGAGAGGCCGAAGAATCGCTGGACGAACTGGCTGAGCTGGCGGCCAGCGCGGGAGCCGAAGTCGCCGGCCGGATCATCCAGGCTCGGAACGCGCCAGAAGCCGCTACGCTGGTCGGCAGCGGCAAGGTGGGCGAGTTGGCGGCGGCGGTGCGGGCGGAAGCTATCGACGCGGTCATCTTCGACCAGGACCTGACCCCCACCCAGCAGCGCAATCTCGAAAAGGCGCTCGACACTAAGGTAATCGACCGTACCCAACTGATTCTGGATATCTTCGCTTCCCGCGCCCGCACCCGCGAAGGCCGCATGCAGGTGGAACTGGCACAATTGAACTACCTGCTGCCGCGATTGAGCGGCCGGGGTACGGAGATGTCCCGCCTGGGAGGCGGCATCGGCACGCGCGGACCCGGCGAAACCCAACTGGAGACGGACCGCCGCCGCATCGCCCGGCGGATTAAGAAGATCGAAGACGACCTCGAAAGCGTGCGCGCCGGCCGCGCCCTGCACCGCCGCCGCCGCGGCGCCGTTCCGCTGGCCACGCTGGCGCTGGCAGGCTACACGAATGCCGGCAAATCCACACTCTTCAACCGTCTGACGCGCGCCGGAGTGCTGGCGGACGCCCGCATGTTCGCCACCCTCGACCCCACGGTGCGGCCGCTCGATCTGCCGTCGCGCCGCCGGGTCCTCCTGAGCGACACGGTCGGCTTCATCCGGAACCTCCCCACCACCCTGGTGAAGGCTTTCCGCGCCACCCTGGAGGAAGTCACGGAAGCCGCGCTCGTTCTGCACGTGGTGGACGTCCACTCGCCATCCGCCGCGGAGCACACGGCGCATGTGCTGAAGGTACTCGCGGAGATTGGCGCGGCGGCCATTCCGCAGATTCTGGTCGTGAACAAGATAGATCTGCTGCCCGTGGCGGAAGCCGATTTCGAGACCATCCAGCGGCGCCTGCTGGGCGACTCCGCCGGGCACCAGGATACCCGCGCCGTGGCCCTCTCCGCGCGCACCGGCGAGGGACTCGACCGCCTGCTGGCCACCATCGACGAACTCCTGCCGCTCGACCCGATTGTCCGCGCGAATCTGGAGTTGGCCCCGGGAGATGGAGCCGCACTCGCTCTGCTGCACGAATTCGGGCGGGTACTCGCGACGCGCTACCGGGACGACGGCAGTTGCGAGGTCGAGGCGGACATTCCCGAATCCCTGAAGCGGCGTCTGAGCACCCGTTAGTAGTAGTTATCGGGAAACCCACAGCTTCTGTGGAAAACTCTGAGGGAAAGTGCGTTTCGGAAAGATGAAAGTACTGTGAAAAAAGCAACTTACAACGCTTTGAACCAATCCGCAGCATTCCGGCAGGCACTTGATCCACGGGGAGTTAGCCGAATCGGTAGGGTTTTCCAAAGTACTCCGGCGAACACCTGTTTCGGCCCCTGACGCGGGGTGGGTTTTCCACAATTGGATATTCAGGTAAGTACCCCAAAATTGGATCCGGAATGGCGGAACTTCGCTCGTCCGGGATCGTTTGCTACACTTGGATCTTGATGGCGGTGTAGCTCAGCTGGCTAGAGCGACGGTCTCATAATCCGTAGGTCGGGCGTTCGAGTCGCCCCGCCGCCACCAATCCAAATCCCTTACTTCTTTACTTCCGCTTCGATCGCTTCCAATTCCTTGCCGGCTTCGGCCCAATGGCCCTGGGCGGCGAATTCCTGGTATTTGCGCAGGTGGTCGCGGACCGCCTGCAGGCGCTGGTCGGCTCCCGGAGCACCGGCAGCCGGCGGCGGCGACGCTGCGCCCGTAACAGCCGGGGCGGCGGACGAAGTTGCCTCCTGCACCAGTTGCTGAGCGCCCGAAGATAGCTGCGCCAGCGCCCCATCGTAGGTGTCGGAATAGATCAACCGGTTGCCTACCGCCAGCACCACCTTCTTCAACTGCGGCATGCTGGCTTCGGTCGATTGAATGTAGATGGGCTGCACGTAGAGGAAGGTATTTCCCATCGGCAGCACCAGAATCTTCCCGCGAATTACGTGCGAGCCCTGCTGGTTCCACAGGGTCAGGTCCTTCGAAATGTTCTGGTCCTGATTGATGTAGGCCGAGATGTTCATGGGGCCGGGAATCAGTTCCTGCTTCGACAGCAGCCAGGTGGACAACTCGCCCAGGTGTGAACCGTCGCAACGGGCCGCCAGAAGGCCAATCAGGTTGTTCTTGTTGTGCGGCGTGTAGGGGATCATCAGCAGGAACTCGGGCTGGCTCTCGCCCGGCAGCGTCGCCATGAGATAGGTCGGAGTGACCGGGACAGAGGCGTTTTCCTGATCGGATGAGTGCAGCGCCACGTCCCACACATCCTCCTTGTTGTAGAAGGACTGGGGGTCGAGCATGTGATAGGTCCGGTAGATTTCGGCCTGGACGCGGAACATGGTTTCGGGATAGCGCGTATGCCGGCGCAGGTCCGCGGGCATCTCCGATTCCGGCTGGAACAACTGGGGAAAGAGCTTCTGGTAGGAGGCGATGATCGGGTCGTCGGGCGCGAATACGTAAAGATGCGTTTCGCCGTCGTAGGCATCCACCGTGGCTTTCACCGCGTTGCGAATGTAATTCACGCTGCCCATATCCGCCACATTGACGGCGCGCGAATAGGGATGGGCGTCGGAGGTGGTATAGCCGTCCACGATCCAGACCAGTTTTCCCGAATCGGTGATCACCATGTAAGGGTCCGAATCCCATGAGAGGAAGCCGGCGAGGGTATTCAGGCGGTCGAGAACTTTGCGGTGGATCATCATGCGGCTGTTCGGAGTCAGGTAGTCGGTCAGCATGATGTTGGGCTCGCCTTCGTCGATGGACGCGGCCAGCCGCATGGGGAACGAAGAAATCGGAAACCCGCCCCTGCCCTCGTACTTCGAATAGGCATTCTTCTCGCCCGAAGGATAGTTGAACTCCTTTTGGGCCGTGTTCACGAATACCGGTTCGTGCGTGATCTCGCCGTAGTAGACCTCGGGGCGCGTGATCTTCAGGCTGTTGGTATGCACGTCCGGCGGAGCGTTGTCGATCAGCAACTCCGGCAGCCCGTCGCTGGTCATCTTGCTCACCTCCGACAGCACCAGCCCATAGCCGTGGGTGTAGATAAACGCCGGGTTGATCCAGTTGGCGCGCGCATCCGGCAACTGGCTGATATCGAGCTCGCGCGGCGAGAGCAGCACCTGTTTGTATTGGCCGTCGATGGTGTAGCGGTCCACGTCGCTATCGTGAAAGGCGTAATACGTCCTCAGGGCCTGCAGCTGCGTGATCGTATCGTGGTACGGCTTGTCGTCCCAGAGCCGGACGTTGCCGAGCAGGGGCCGGTTCTCGGCTACGTCGATGGGGGCGTTGGGATGGGCCTTGAAATCGATCTCCTGCATGTTCTTCTCGAGCCCGAACGCGCTGAGGGTGGCATGAATGTGAGTGTCGATGTAAGGCCGCTCGAGCGAGATCTCGTTGGGGCGGACGTAAAGCGCGCTCACGGCTGGGGGCAGAATGAACGCCACCACCACCGCTATGGCCATGGACCCGGCCAGCAGCCAGCGGCCGGCCCAGACGAACGCCGCGGCCGCCAGGCAGGCGAAAATCATCAGCCATTGCAGTGGCAGGGCGACCTTCTGATCCACCCAATCGATGCCCACCAGAAACGAGCCGTGCTGGTTGTACACCATTTCGTAGCGGCCTAGGAAGAAGCGCGCCGCCAGGGCCAGCAGCAGGACCACCGCCGCGCCGCGCAGGAACTTCGACTCGAGGCCGCCTTCCAGGCGAAAGAAACCCGGGTCGATCTCGTGCGCCTGGCGCAGGTCCGGAAAGCGGTAGCGAAGCTGCCAGGCGCGCGCCGCAATCCAGTAGACCAGGATGCAGAAGATCACCAGCGCGAGCACGTAGCTGCGCAGCATCAGGTAGAACGGCAGGTCGAACAGGTAGAAGGAAAGCGGTTTGAGAAATACGGCGTCGTGCCACGCTGTAGCCGATAGCGGCAGCCCACGCGACCCGGCAAACCGCACCACCGTCCAGGTATCGATGGCCGAAGCCGCAATCAGGTACCCGAGCAGGAGCAGGGCGGCCGCCGAGACCCAGAAATAGACCCGATGCTCACGCAGGCCGGTGCCCGCAAATTTGAGGGCGCGGGCATGTGCCAGCCACAGTACGCCGAAAGCCAGCAAGGTGGCCGCCGCCACCGGCGCGAGGCCGTAGTACAACATGCTCAACCAGGTGTGGAACTGGCCAAGCTCCTTCCACCAGGCGATCTCGATGGCGTAGGAGGCGATCGAGCGGGCGCTGAGCAGCAGCACCACAATCGCGGCTATGATGCTGATCCGGCCGATAGGCACAGTTCGTTTGCCGCCGCGTTCGATCTGATATGGTTCCATGACCCAAGCGTAGCACCACCGGATTGGGGCGGCATTATTCGGGTTCCAATGCCGAAGCACCGGCGTCCGGACACAGCAATTCAATCGGGCGAAACCCTCAATTTTCTCGATTCCCGCGAAGGAACTCCGAATTGCCGAAGGAAGGGGGTTACTGCTAGACTGAAAGATTCTAGGTTATTCTCTTGGTTCGGGGTCGGTGCACTTGAAGCTGCGCGTTCTCTCGCTATCCACATTACTCTGCCTGCCGTTGATTGCCGCGTCCTCCCTGGAGGCACCGGACACAATCGTTCGGAATTACTGCGAAGCTTCGCGAACACAGGCACAATCGGTGAAGAGCGCGTCGATGGATGTGGACATTGCAGGCACACTCCCCAAACTCAGGAAGCACGGACGCCTGCACGCCCTGCGCCGCATCTCCGCGCTGGGCAGGATCACTTACGAAGCCCTCAAGTTCGAGGGGGATAACACGGTCAAGCGGGAAGTCATCGCCCGCTATTTATCCGCCGAAGCGGAATCCCAGAGGAACCAGGCGGTTTCTCTGTCGGTAACCCCGGAAAACTACAAATTCAAATATAAATTCGAACGGGAACTGGACGGGCGTCCATCCTACGTGTTCGAAGTTTCTCCAAAGAAAAAGGCACTAGGTTATTACAAGGGCGAGCTGTGGATCGACTCCGCGACCTACTTGCGGGTCCAGGAATCCGGCCGCCTGGTGAAAAGCCCCTCGATACTCATCAAGAAGGTGGCATTCGTCCGGAAGTACGAGATTCGCAATGGAATCTCGGTCCCCCTGCAAGTACAGAGCGTCGTCGACACGCGGCTGGTGGGCAAGGCGGAGCTGACCATCGATTTCAGCAATTTTTCCATCGACAACCCGAAGCGCGATGCGCTCGGAGATAGCGAAGACCAGTAGCGTTAACCAGGGGCTTCCGGCGGGGGAAGTCCGCGGCAACGGAGAGCACATGAGAACGCTGTTTCTGAATCCCCCATCTTTCGAGGGCTTCGACGGCGGCGCAAGTTCGCGCTGGCCGGCATCGCGGGAAATCGAGTCGTACTGGTATCCCGTGTGGCTCTGCTATCCGGCAGGCATGCTGGCCGACAGCAAGGTCGTCGATGCGCCTCCGCACGGGATTTCGATCGAGCAAACGGTGGCCATGGCGCCGGATTTCGAACTGCTCGTACTTTACACCTCCACTCCCGGGTTTCACGTGGACGCGAAGATGGCCGGGATGATGAAGGATGCCAACCCGAAGCTGAAGGTGGCCTTCGTCGGGCCGCCCGTAACCACCGAGCCGGAGAAGACCCTGCTCGGCACGAGCGCCATCGATTTCGTGGTGCGCCGCGAGTTCGACTACCAGATTGCCGACTACGCCAAAGGCAAGCCGCTCGAAGAACTGCCGGGCGTGAGCTTCCGCAAGAACGGGCAGGTGGTCAACAATCCGGAAGGGCCGGCTATCGAGAACCTGGATGAGTTGCCCTGGGTGACGAAAACCTATAAGCGCGACCTCGACATCACCCGCTACAATGTCCCGTTCCTGCTGAACCCGTTTATCTCGCTGTACACCTCGCGCGGATGCCCGGCCTTGTGCACCTTCTGTCTCTGGCCGCAGACTCACTCGGGCCACCGCTGGCGGCTGCGGTCGAGCGGCGACGTGGCTAATGAAGTGCGCTACGCCCTCGAGCAGTTCCCCAATGTCAAAGAGATCTTCTTCGACGACGACACGTTCAATTACCGCAAAGAGCGGACCATCGAGCTGTGCGGGAAGCTGAAGCCGCTGAAGTTCACGTGGTCGTGCACCTCGCGGGTCACCACCGATTACGACACGCTCAAGGCGATGAAGGAAGCCGGCTGCCGGCTGCTGATCGTGGGGTACGAATCCGGCGATCCGCAAATTCTGAAGAACATCAAGAAGGGCGCCACGGTGGAGATGGCGCAGCGTTTCACGGACAACTGCAAAAAGCTCGGCCTGATCGTTCACGGCGACTACATCATCGGGCTGCCCGGGGAAAGCCGCGAGAGCATCCGCAAGACCATCGATTTCGCCAAGCGGCTGGATACCGACACCATCCAGGTGTCGATCGCCCATCCCTATCCGGGCACCGAATTCTACGATTACGTCAAGAAGAACGATCTGATCACGATCGACTCGATGACCGACGAGACCGGCCATCAGCTTCCCAATATCATCTATCCCGGGCTCGACCGCGGCGAACTGGTGGAGTGGGTGGAGCGTTTCTACGGGGAATACTTCTTCCGGCCGCGGGTGGTCTGGCGCATCGTGAAAAATGCCATGTTCGATGCCGACGACCGGCGGCGCCTCATGAAAGAGGCGCGCGAATACATGGCGTTGCGCTCCAAGCGCAGGCGCTTCGTCGCCGAACATAAGGCCGCCGCGAAAGCCGCGCCCGCCCCCGCCGGCAGTGGCGACTGACGCCGGATGACGACCGAATCCGCGCGCCTGCGACTCAAGACGTGGGCCTGCGCCACGGTGGTGGTGCTGAGCAACGTATCCGGGAATTTTTTTCTGAAGCGCGGTATGCCGACGCAACTGGCCACGCCGCTTGCCTATATCACGGTGCTGTTCCGTCCCTGGGTTTCGGCGGGCGTGCTGCTCCTGATTCTCTGGCTGCTCTCGCGGATGGCGCTGCTCAGTTGGGCGGACCTCAGTTACGTGCTCCCGGTTACCTCCGTCGGCTACGTGCTGGTGGCTCTGGCGGGGAAAGTGCTCCTGCATGAGGAAATCACCGCCACGCGCTGGGCCGGGATCGTCCTGATCATGGCCGGAGTGGCGCTGGTGAGCGGCTACAGCGCGCCGCAAAGCGTGGAGCCGCGGACGAAAGCCGGCGGAGCCAGCCGATGAAATGGCTGCTCATCGGCGTGGTTGTGGCCGCGACCACGATCGGAGAAGTGCTGCAGGCGATGGGGATGCGGCATCACGGGGAGATTCACGATTTTCGTCCGGGCGCGCTGCGCCGGGCCGCGGCGCTGCTGGTGCGCAACCGGTACGTGATCGGGTCGGTGGCCGCCATGGCGGTCTCCTTTTTCGCGTACCTGGGCCTTCTGACCGTCAGTGAACTGAGCTTCGCCGTGCCGGCTACGGCGGTGACTTGCGTTCTCGAAACAGTTCTGGCCAAGTACATCCTCAAAGAGCGGGTCACGTGGCTGCGCTGGGCCGGCGCTTCGCTGGTCATCTGCGGCGTGGTGCTGGTCTCGCTGTGACCTGGCTGGCGGCTCCTGCATGGGCGGCGGCCTGCTATTATTTTCTGGCCCTGGTAGCCGCGCTGCGCTGGAACCGGAGAGCCCGGCGCAATTGCAAAACCGCCCGGCCGGATTTCCAGCCGGTATCCATCCTGAAACCGGTGCACGGACGCGACCCCAGGTTCTACGAGGCGATCGTCTCGCATGCCTGCCAGAAATACCCGCAATTTGAGATCCTGTTCGGAGTCAGCGACGCTGCGGACCCGGCCCTAGATGATATCGGGCGACTTCAATGCGCCTATCCGAACGTGCCCATCTCCGTCCACATCGCCGCCGCCCGAACGCCGAACGCGAAGGTCGGTGTGCTGGTGGAACTGGCCAGGCATGCCCGCCACCCCCTGCTGCTGGTGAACGACAGCGACATCCTGGTTGACCCGGGATACCTGGAGGCCGTGACCGCGCCCCTGGTGGACCCCGAAATCGGTCTGGTCACGTGTCTCTACCGCGCCGCGGCCGGGTCGCCGGCGGCGCGCGCCGAGGCGCTCGGTATCGCCACGGAATTCACTCCCAGCATTCTGGTGGCGCGCCTGCTGGGCGTCGCGGAGTTCGCGCTGGGGTCCACAATGGTCTTCCGCGCCGAGACACTGGGGCAAATCGGCGGCTTCGAAGCGATCTCCGGATATCTGGCGGACGATTACCACCTGGGAAGCAGCATCTCCGCCCTGGGCCAGCGCGTGGTCTTCGCCCCGGTGGTGGTGGAAACGAATCTGGGGGCGGAGACCTGGGTACAAACCTGGCGCCACCAGTTGCGCTGGTCGCGCACCATCCGGGTTTCCCGGCCCGCGGGATATTACGGATATGTGGTCACCCAGGCGAGCCTGTGGTCGCTGGTGGCTTTCGCCGCGGGACAACCGTGGGCCGGAGCGATTGCCCTGGGGGTCCGGGTGGTTGCCGGAGTGGTGGTTGGCGCGGTGATCCTGAAGGACCGAAAAACCTTGAGGGATTTCTGGTTGATTCCCCTGCGGGATCTGTTCGGTTTCGCCGTCTGGCTGGCAGGAGCCTTCGGGCAGCATGTGGACTGGCGCGGCAGCCGTTTGCGGCTGAACCGCGACGGCCGCATTTGTGAGAAATCCTAATCTAACCGACTGGATCCACTTAGTTACGATTGACGCGCCGCGCTTCAGCCAGTTAGTCTGGCTTTCAGGCCTCACGCTGCGGGGAGTGCAGGCGCGGAGAATGTGTTGATCATCCTATTATTCGGTCCGCCGGGGTGCGGAAAAGGTACGCAAGCTGCCTTCCTTGCCGAGAGACTTCAGGTGCCGGCCATATCTACCGGCGAAATGTTCCGCGCCGAGTGCAAAGCCGGTACGGAATTGGGTAAGATCGCTTGCTCGATTCTGTCGAAGGGCGGATTGGTGAGCGATGAGATCGTCGACGGGATGGTCGCCAATCGGATCGCTCGTCCGGATTGCGCCAACGGCTTCCTGTTGGATGGGTATCCGCGGACCGTGCCGCAAGCGAAGCAGTTCACGGCACTGTTGCGGAAGCGGCGTTTGCCGGATCCCATAGTCATCCACCTGGATGTCCCGGAAGCAGCCCTGGTGGGACGCCTTACGGCCCGTCGGCAGTGCCCGAAGTGTCATCACATCTATAACTTGCAGTCGCAACCACCACGCGTGGCAGGAATCTGCGATGCGGATGGCACGGAACTACTTACCCGCGAGGACGACCGCGAAGAGGTGATCCGCCAGCGGCTAAAGGCCTACCAGGAGCTCACCGGCCCCGTGCTCGAATGGTTCAAAAACCATGTCCGGACGGTCGACGGATCCCTGGCTCCGGCGCAGGTCTCGCAGGCCGTCGAGCGCGCGGTACCCGTTCCCGCCCTGGTGTAACTCACTCCACCAGGCTCGCTTCGAGTGCAATCCGGACCAACTGGCTGCGGGTGCGCACGCCGGTTTTCTGAAATAACTGTTGCAGCGTAGCCTTGACGGCGCCTTCGGTCACGTTTAACTGCGAGGCGATTTCCTTATTGCTCAGGCCCTCGAAAATTCCGCGAAGCACCTCCTGCTCGCGCTCCGTGAGGTGCTTGCGGACTCCCTGCTCGACGGTCTGGTGGACGCCGTCGGCCATCAACCGGATAATCTTCGGATCCACCCACATGCCTCCTTCGGCAACCGTGCGGATGGCCTGGGCCAGCACGGTGGGAGAGTTGTGTTTCAGGAAGATGCCGGCAGCGCCCAGTTGCAGCGCGATGGACGACTCGGTGGCAGACATTCCAGCGGTAATCATCAGGAATTTGCCCTCGTAGCCGGCCTTCCGCGCGGCGGAGATGAACTCGCTTCCGTGGTCCTCGCCGAGGTCGAAATCGAGCAGCACGATATCCACCTCCGCATGCCGCAGCAGCCCCAGCGCTTCGGCCGAAGTGCCGCAGTGGCCGGCCATCTCGAAATCCGGTTCGGAAGCCAGCAGGCGGCTCAAGCCCTCCCGAAAGAGGATATGGTCATCGAGCAGTAAGAGTCGTATGCGCTGCATCCTGAACTCCCCGGGGACCGCCGGCAATGGCAAGGTCGATTACGAACGAGCAGCCCGGCGCGGCCGCGTCGTACCGCAGTTCTCCACGGAACGACCGTAGCAGGGCGCGTGACAAGTACAGGCCAAGGCCAGTCGATTCGGCGCCTTTCTGGAACGGTTGGAAGAGCTTGCCGGGCGATTCGACGCCCGGACCGCTGTCGGTGAAGCGGATGGAAACGGCCGAAGGACCGGCCGAAACCTCGATATCGATGGTCTTCACGCTGGAATTCCGCAAGGCGCGCTCGCTGTTCTTGGTCAGGTTCAGGAGCACTTGCAGGAGGCGGTGGCGGTCGGCCCAGACCAAGGGCAGGCCAGGCGCCACCGTCCAGTGCAGCCGGATGTCCGAATCCTTGCAGTAGGGCTCGAGCACAACCCGCAGATCGCCGAGAATCTCGGCCAGGTCGGCGGCCTCGGCCGGCGGTTCCGCGGACGTTTGCTTGAGGTCGAGAGAGGCGATCCGGCTCAGGGTTTCCACCAATGCGCCCAGCGCTTCAAAATCCTGGCTCCCGGCAAGTCCGCCTCGCCGCACCAGGTTTTCATAGATGACGGCAATGGCGCCGCACACGTTTCGAACTTCGTGCGATACGGCGCCGACCAGAATGCGCGAGCCGCTCATAAGCTGTTCGAGTCCGGCCTCTTCGCGCTCGCGCAGTTCCTCGGAAATGTCCACGATGAGCGCGGCCAGGCGTGGGCCGCTGGCGGTGGTGTAGGTGGAAAAGAAGACGCTGGCAAGAAAGACGTCGCCGTTTTCCCGCTCTCCCCGGCATTGCATCTCGGTCCGAAACGTCTGGTGCGTTCCTCCGTTGAACGGAACGCGGCCGAGCGCCGGAATGTAGCGGCGGATGTCCTTGCCGGGCAATTCGCCGGGGGCAACCGCGAACAACCGCTGGGCGGCCGGATTGGCGCGGACCACGGTGCAATCGGCGGCCGCGGTGAGGATCGCGGCGGGGCTGCTCTCGATGAGGAATTCGAGCTGCCGCTCAGCTTCCCGCCGGGCCGCCGCCTCCTCCTCGATGCGGCGCCGGCTGCGCGTCACTTCGTATGCGAACAAACCGGTGCCGGCGAGCGCGGAAAAAACCAGGATGTCCTGCGGCAATCCCACCGCCAGCGTGAAGCGGAAGGGATCGAACACGTCCGACAGGGTCGTGCACAGCACTGCCAGCGCGACGATCTGCCAGCGCGGGAGAACGGCCCCAACCAGCAGAATCGGGAAGAGATAAAGGAACCCAAACGAGATGTCCAGGTCGATTCGCCAGTCGAGCAGGGCGATTGCGGCTATCAGAACCGCCGCCTGCACGAGAGTTCCGCGCGTGCTCGAAGCGAAGAAGCGCACTTTCATGTCGGAACCCCCTGATACCGATTCTAGAGAAATGCGTAGTTCAGGCCAAGCAGCGCCGCTGAAAGATAGGCTTCGCCCGCTGAAAGATAGGTGGTTCCACACCGTATGGTTAGCTACCGTCGAAGTATGGTATCCGCCTGCCTCACGGTTGCGGCTCTCCACCCCACACGGGGCTGCGGCCGTGAGACAGCGGACCTGGGAGGATGGATGCGCCGCCGGTTGTGTGGGTTCGTTGTGCTCGCGTATTCGACGTGTGCGTCCGCGCAGACCGCCCGTACCTGGCAGCAAGTGCGCAATCAGTTCGAGTCCTCCAACCCCTCGCTACGGGCGGGCCGCCTGGGTATCGACGAGTCCAAGGCACAGGAAATCACAGCCGATCTGCGTCCCAATCCGGACCTCAACATAACGACGGATGGAACTCAAATCTCCCCGTATAGCGGCGTGTGGAGGCCGTTCGCCGGCACTCAGTTTTCATCCGGCATCAGCTATCTGCATGAGCGGCAACACAAGCGCGAGTTGCGGCTGGATAGTGCCCGCGAGTCGACGGCCATTTCGCAATCGACGTATTCCGACCAGGAGCGCAGTCTGCTGTTTGACTTGCGAAGCGCGTTTGTGCAGGTTCTGCAAGCCAAGGCGACGCTCCAGAATGCGAACGAAAACCTGAACTACTGGGATCGCGAACTGCGAGTTAACCGGCAGCGTTTCAGTGCCGGCGATCTGGCCCGCGTGGACCTGAACCGCCTGATACTGGAGCGCGTCCAATTCCTGGCGGATCAGGAAACGGCGCTGGTAAATCTCCGAACTGCCAAGATTCAGCTTCTGACTTTGCTGAACGACCGCACGCCGCTCGATCGGTTCGACGTGACCGGAACCTATGATTTCGACGGAGCGCTGCAGCCGCTCCAGGAGTATCGCGACACGGCGATGGCAGCCCGACCGGATTTGAAAGCAGCCGCGCAGAACGTGGAACTGGCCAAGATCAATCACAAGCTCGCCATCGCCAACGGATCGAGCGATCCAACGTTCAGCTCATGGTGGTCGCACAACCCTTCCTTCAACAACCCTTATGCCAATGAAACGCTCGGGGCGGGTGTCAGCATTCCCCTTCGCATCTTCGACCGGAATCAGGGTGAAAAAGAACGGACGCAAATCGACATCGGTCGAACCGGGCAGTTGCAGGATGCCGCCCAAGCCTCCGTCCTGAGCGACGTCGATTCGGCTTATTGGACATTGGTCCAAGCCCTCAATCTTCTGAAGCCGTACAAAGAAACGTATTTGCCGCTTGCGGAGGATAACCGCAACCGGATTTCGGTTGCTTATCGGAACGGAGGCACATCCTTACTCGATTTCCTGGACGCGGAAAAGGCCTTTCGGGACACCCGGTTGGCGTACTTGAATCTGATCGGCTCGTATTTAACAGCTGCGGCCCAGATGAATATGGCGGTGGGCCGGGAGGTTGTGCAATGAAGCATTGGGAAGCGTCGAGGGCCGGTCTGGTTTTGACAGCGATTGCGGCGGCTCTGATTCTGGCCGGGTGCGGCGCTAAGGGGGACACTCCAGACCCGGACGCGGGCGCGCCTCCGCCAACCAAGGTCGTGCAGGATGGGGATCCGGGCATGGTCACGGTAGACCGTCCCGAAGAATTTCCCCTGGCGACGGCGGTCGCACGGCGATCCGCTCCTCAAATGAACGTCACCGGGGTGGTGAGCGTGGATGTGTCCCGCAATATCCCGGTAGTTTCACTGGCCTCGGGACGGGTGGTGGACGTGCGCGCCCGTTTGGGCGACCAGGTCACGAAAGGCCAGTTGCTCTTGCGGGTGCAAAGCTCCGATATTTCGTCGGCATTTTCCGACTACCGCAAAGCTATGGCCGACGAAGTGCTAGCACATGCCCAATACGACCGTGCCAAGCTGCTCTATGACGACGGAGCGATTCCACAGAAGGACCTGGAAGTGGCGCAGGATACGGAAGTCAAGGCCAAGGTGGACGTGGAAACCACCGTCGATCGTCTGCGCGTGCTGGGAGCCGACCTGAATAAACCCAGCGGGATCATCGATATCGAAGCGCCGGCCTCAGGCGTGATTACCGAGCAGAACGTCACACCGGCCGCCGGGGTGAAGACCCTCGATAACTCACCGAATCTGTTCACCATTACCGATCTTTCGCGCGTCTGGGTGCTGTGCGACGTGTACGAAAACGACCTCCCGAGCGTGCGCATGGGCGAAGTGGCCGAGATCCGGCTGGCCGCCTATCCCGGGCGGGTGCTCTCGGCGCGGATCGCGAATATCGGGCCGATTCTCGATCCCAATCTCCGCACCGCCAAGGTCCGGCTCGAACTGGCGAACCCAGGAATTCTGCGGCCCGGAATGTTCGTGACTGCGACGTTCCATGGCCGGGAGCAGGTGGTGCGGGCGGCCGTGCCCGCATCCGCGGTGCTGCACTTGCACGATCGCGACTGGGTGTACGTACCGGCGGGCGATAAGACTTTCCGCCGCGTGGAAGTATCGGCGGGCCAGATGATCCCGCCGGACCAACAGGAAATCCTGACGGGGATACGGCCGGGGGACCAGGTGGTTTCGAACGCCCTGGTGATGCAGAACACCGCCGAACAGTAAGCCGGGGCCATATGATTCGCGGGCTGGTCGATTACGCACTCAACAACCGCTTCCTGATGACGGCGGTGGCCGTGCTGCTTCTGGTTTGGGGAGCGATTTCGTTTCACAACCTGCCCGTGGAGGCTTATCCGGACGTGGCCAACAACTACGTCCAGGTGATCACGCAGTGGCCGGGGCGCGCCGCCGAAGAGGTGGAGCAGCAGGTCACGATCCCGCTCGAAATCGTGATGAACGGGATTCCGCACCTGGATCATCTGCGCTCGACGTCGCTGTTCGGCCTGTCGAGCGTGATGCTGATCTTCGACGACCAGTCGAGCAACGACTGGAATCGTCAAAAGGTTCTGGAGCGCCTGACGCAGGCCGATCTTCCCGCCGGTTTGCAGCCGCAGATCGGGCCGGACTACAGCCCGGTCGGCCAGATCTACTGGTACACGCTGAAGAGCACCAACCCGAATTACAACCTGATGGACCTGAAGACCATCGAGGACTGGACGCTGGAGAAGCAGTTCAAGTCCGTCCCCAACGTCGTGGATGTTTCGAGCTTCGGCGGCATTACCCGCGAGTACCAGGTGCGGCTCGACCCGGACAAACTGGTGGCCTATGGGCTGAACATCGGGCAGGTGGAGCAGCAACTGGCGAACAACAACGTCAACGCGGGCGGCAGTTTCGTGGAGTCGGGGTTGCAGCAGATCAACGTGCGCGCGGTGGGGTTGGTTCGCAATGTGCGCGACATCGAAGAGACCGTCGTCAAGACGCAAAACGGCACGCCCATCCGCATCTGCGACATCGGGAGCGTGGTGGAGGGCCCGAAAATCCGGCTGGGCCAGATCGGCAAGGCGATCCACCGCGCGGACGGCACGGTGGTGGATGACGGCGACGTGGTGGAAGGGATCGTCCTGCTGCGCAAGGGGGCGGAGGCGGACGCGACGCTCGACGCCATCCACGACAAAGTGAAAGAGCTGAACGAGCGGATTCTGCCGCCCGGCGTGAAGATCGTCCCGTTTCTGGACCGCAGCAACCTGGTGCACTTCACCACCCACACGGTGCTGCACAACCTGACGGAAGGCATCCTGCTGGTGGCGCTGATCCTGTTTCTCTTCCTGGGAAACGCGCGCGGCGCCCTGATCGTCGCACTGACCATTCCGTTCTCCCTGCTCTTCGCTTCGATCTGCCTGAGCCTGAATCACATTCCGGCCAACCTCCTGTCGCTCGGAGCGCTCGATTTCGGAATGGTGGTGGAGGGCGCGGTGGTCATGATCGAGAACATCGTACGCTACCTGGGGCGGAGAGAGCGCCAGACCAACGGATCGTCGCTGGGGCCGATCCGGGTGGCGGCTCACGAGGTGCAGCGGCCGGTGTTCTATTCGATCGGAATCATCATTACCGCGTATCTGCCGATCTTCACGCTGCAACGTGTGGAAGGACGGCTGTTCAAGCCGATGGCGTGGACCGTATCGTTCGCCCTGCTCGGCTCGCTGCTGTTCTCAATGCTGATTGCGCCGGTGCTCGCGAGCTACGTGTTTCGAGGCCACGTGCGGGAGTGGCACAACCCGGCCATGATCTGGATCACGAAGGGCTATCGCGAACTGCTGCACCAGGCCATACGGTTTCGCTTTGCGACCGTGGCGGTGGCGCTGGCCGCGGTGGCGGGGTCGGCGTACCTGATGGGAAGCGGCCTCATCGGCTCCGAGTTTCTGCCGCATCTCGATGAAGGAGCGATCTGGGCGCGGGCGACCCTGGCTCCGAGCACCGGACCGACCTCCGGCACCGAAGTGATGGACCAGGCGCGCATTATTCTGGCATCGTTCCCGGAAGTCACGCAGGTAGTGAGCCAGATCGGGCGGCCCGACGACGGCACCGACACCACCGGTTTCTTCAACACCGAGTACTTCGTGGACCTCAAGCCGAAAGACCAGTGGCGGCCGGTGTTCCGCCAGAACAAGGAGGAGTTGATTTCCGCCATGGACCGCTCGCTCTCGAAGATCCCCGGCGCGCTGTGGAACTTCTCGCAGCCGATCGCGGACAACATGGAAGAAGCGGTGAGCGGAGTCAAAGGGCAATTAGCCATCAAGATTTACGGCGACGATCTCAAGACGCTCGAGCAAAAGGGCGAAGAGATCGTCAAGGTTCTGCGCAACGTGGATGGAATCGCGGACCTGGGCCTGTTCCGCGTCATCGGCCAGCCCAACCTGCAGTTCGTCGTGGACCGCACCAGGGCCGCGCGTTACGGCATCAACGTGGCCGACGTGCAGGACGCCATCGAGACCGCCGTGGGTGGGAAAGCGGTGACCCAGGTGCTCCAGGGCGAACAGCGCTACGACCTGGTGGTGCGCTACCGCCGGGATTCGCGCGACACCCGGGAGGCAATCGAGAATATCCGCCTCGTGGCTCCCTCGGGAGAGCGGGTTTCGCTGGCGCAGTTGTGCCAGGTGGATACGCTCGACGGCGCGTCGGAAATCTACCGGGAAGCCAACTCCCGCTACGTGGCGATCAAGTACAGCGTGCCGGTCCGCGACCTGGGGAGCACGGTGGAAGAGGCCATGCGGCGGGTAGACCGGCAAGTGAAACTGCCGGTCGGATACCACCTGGAATGGGCCGGCGAGTACGAAAGCGCCAAGCGCTCGCAGCGGCGGCTGATGATCGTGGTGCCGATCACGCTGTTGGTGATCTGCATGATCCTCTACACCATGTTCCAGTCGTTCAAATGGGTGGCGCTGATTCTGGCCAACGTGGCCATGGCCCCCATCGGAGGCCTGGTGGCGCTGCTGGTGACCCACACCCACTTCAGCGTGTCTTCGGGAGTCGGGTTTTTGGCGCTGTTCGGGGTGGCGGTGCAGACCGGAGTCATTCTGCTCGAGTACATCAACCAGTTGCGCGCGCGGGGAGAGTCGATTCACGAAGCGGCGGTGCTCGGTTCCGTGCAGCGCCTCCGTCCGATCATGATGACCATGCTGGTGGCCAGCGTGGGTCTGCTGCCGGCGGCGTTGTCGCGAGGTATCGGATCGGATTCCCAGCGGCCGTTTGCCATCGTGATCGTGGGCGGGCTGGTGGGCGCCCTGGTGCTGGGAATTTTCCTTCTGCCGACTCTCTACGTCTGGGTGGCGGGAGAGCACGACGTCCTGCCCGGGCCGGAAGCGCACGCCCATTTCACTCCCGAAGAATGACCGGCGCAACCGTAGGCTTGCCCGCTCCCTCACGGTCGCGGCTCTGTGAACAAAATGCTAACAGAGCCGCGACCCTCAGGGAGCGGGCCGAGGCGCCTGGGCGATCGGATTGCAGCCTCTCGATTCGGAGTATATACTCTGGTTCAGGAGGCTGTGTGGGGCCCCTGGACATTCCGGAAATCCTGATTGCGCTGGGAATTGTCGGCTGCATCGTGTGGGCGATCTATAATTGGTTCCACCCGCAACCCAAGGGGACCAAGTAAAGCGGCGCGGCGCCCGGGCACGGTAAAATTGACCTTTTGCCATGTCCCGAGTGCACACCCCGATTACCGATGAACTGGCCGAGTACGTTCGCCAGGTGACTTTGCGCGAACCGGAACCGCTACGGCGGCTGCGGGAAGAGACGGAACACCACCCTCAGGCTTCGATGCAGGTCTCGCCGGAACAGGGGCAGTTTCTGCACGTGATGGCGCGAGTCGCCGCCGCCCGAAGAACCCTGGAAATCGGGGTATTCATGGGCTACAGCTCGACCTGGGTGGCGCTGGCCCTGCCGCCGGGGGGCCAGGTGGTCGCCTGCGACCGCAGCGACGCGTACACCTCGCGCGCGCGGCGTACCTGGCGGGAAGCGGGGGTGGAAGACCGCATCGACCTGCGGCTGGGCCTCGCGCTCGCCACGCTCGACGGGCTGATCGCCGGGGGACAGGCCGGCTCTTTCGATTTCGCCTTCATCGATGCCGACAAATCCAATTACGCGAACTACTACGAGCGCGCGCTGGTGCTGCTGAGAAAGGGCGGGCTGATCGCGGTGGACAACGTCCTCTGGCATGGCGCGGTTGCGGACTCCGGCGACCACGACCAGGATACCGAGGTCATCCGTGCGTTCAACCGCAAGCTGCACGCCGACGAGCGAGTCATGCTGAGCATGGCAACCATGGGGGACGGGCTGACGCTGGCGTGCAAACTCTAAACCAACCCACCCTGACCCTGTGCCATGCCCCGGCGGATCGGGAGACCGCCCGAAGCCTCGCCGATTTCCTGGAGCGGGGCGCGGATGTCCGGGTCCTGCGGGACGAAGGCGAGATTCGCGCGGATGAAGGGCTCGCCGAAAAGGTGCGCCAGGGACGCATGGCCGACATCGTAATCGTCTTGTTTTCGCGCAATTCCCTGCCGCCGCGTTGGCCCCGCGCCGAATGGGAAGACGCGCTGGTGAACGAGCCCCGGGCGGAGGGCGTCCGCATTGCGTTTTTCAAATGCGACGATTGCGTCCCGCCGCGGGTCCTGCAATGCGTCTTCGAGCGCAGGCAGGTCCGCGAATTGAAGCGCTGGGTGCGCGGCGCCGAGGCCCGTTTCGAACCGCCCGCGGAGGCACGCTATCCGGATGCCGACCTGGAATGGCTGGGAGTGGCGCTGGCCGATCGCACCGGCGTGGAATATGTGGACGATACCGCGCTGGCTTTTGAGTTTGTGCGCGCCTACCGCGGGGATTTCGACGAGGTGTTCGTCCTGGAGTGCGGCGGCCGAAGCCTCGCCGCGCTGGCCGGCGACCTGGCCACGCAACTGAGCCTGCGGCTCGAAGGCGAGCTCGAAGAGAACCTTCGCCGCTTGCGGGATTTTTGCGCCGCCCACCGCTTTCTGCTGATCCTGGACGATGTTTCGGACGACGGCCCCGAAGAACTTCGATTTGGCGGCAGATGTTCGACGCTGGTCTCTTCCGGCCGGTGGCCGCTCCACTCCGGCGATCCGCTGCGCGAGGCGCAATCCGCGCTGGGGAACCCGGCGGGGCCGTGGGACGAGATCTGCCGCCTGGCGCGCCTGGGCCGCAGGCTCACCCGCGACCAGGGACGAATGGCCGAGTGCTACGAACTGATGCAGCAGTGGCACGCCGCCGCGGAAGAGCGGGAAGACCGCGGCGCCCTGGAAGAATCGGCGCGGGAGATTGTCTGGATCCTCGAGGGTTGGGGCCGCGCCGAAGAAGCGCGGGGCGTGGAGTACCGCCGGGCGACCGAGTACGACGACCAGATGATGCTGCCCTTCGGTTAGCCGGCGCGTGGCCGGCAACCCGCCGCTAAGCCAGCTTGTAGATCCGGTGGGCGTTTTCCCAGGTCAACCTTCGGAACTCCGCGGGGGACAGGGTTTTCTTCAACAGCGCCAGCGTCTCCCGGGCCACGCACTTGCCGGCCAGACGGCTGGCCGCCGGATTTCCGCCTTGCGAGATTCCCCCGCCCTTGCCGTCCGTGCAGGCGCAATCGCTTCCAAAAATCAGTTTCTCTTTGTGCCGCTCGAGGAACCCCGCCGTGAACTCCGGATCGCGCGAAAGAGCGTTGTTCCCCGAATTCGCCGACAGGTCGCCGAACAGGTTCGGGTAATCGGAAAGCCACCGGTCGGTCACGCCTCCACGCTTGATCCTGCCGGTCGGATAGGCCACGTCATTCGCATAATCGGCGCTCACGTTGGCCCAGAACGCGTCGGCGTGGCCGATGAAGCGCGTCTTCGGATAGGCCTTCAACATCGTTTCGAAATGCTTGAAGCCGGTGCTGAAAACGCCCTCCGTCGCGGTGTGAGGCACCTCCTGGAAGTGAATCAGCACGGGGACGTTCAGGTCGGCCGCGAGGGCGTAGACGCGGCGAAGCTCAGGCCCGGCGGCCTCCACGTGAAATTTCAGCTCGCCAAAACCGATGGCGCCGTTTTTGACCGCGCCGGTGAGGAGTGCTTCGGCCCCTGGCCGGGTGATGTCCGCGCTGGCAAACCACCCGAGAAAGCGTCCCGGGTAGCGGGCCTCGAGCTCCCGAATCTGGCCGGCCGAGTTTTCCCGCGCTAGAATGACCGCGTTCGAAACGCCGCATCCATCGAGATGGATCACGTTGGCTTCGAGGCTGCGTCGCAAGTGGTGGTGGCTGTCGACCACCGGGCCGCCCCACAGATCCGTCTGCGCTCTGACGGCGATTGCCGGGAGCGCGGCCCCGAGTGCCTTCACAAACTGGCGTCGATTGATGGTCATCCCACGGATTATACCTTTGTCGCCGCGGCCGCATGTGGGGGAAGCCACGGGTTGCGGCGGGCGCGGCGGATCGGCTGCCCATCGCGTCCGAGGCGCTTGAGCAGCCGGCCGCCGACCATCATACAGATCGTCTGATGGGAAGTTCCTTACGCGCGGAGTTTCCGCCCCAGGCCGGCTAGAATGCCTGCCAGGGCCATCAAAGCCAGGGTTCCCGGCTCCGGAACCGGGGTCGCGAGGAACCCGTTAACATTGGTACCGTCGGAGTAAAATCCGACGAGTTGACCTTTGTCGTTCAGCCCGTTCACGATCGTTCCCGACACATCGAATGCGGGCGTGGCCGAACTGTTGGGATCATCGATGGTCAGAAAGGTGTTCAACAGGCTGTTATACACCAGGCCGTGCGTTACGCCGGCGGCGTCCACGTAGCTGCCCGCCACCAGGCCGTTGTTGTTCAGGCCCAGGAACTGCGTATTCGTGCCGTTGCCGTTCGGATCGTCAAAGCTGGTGAAGGTGCCGCCGTTATCCAGGAATCCGTGGACATTCCCGGCGGCGTCCGTGTAGAATCCGGAAACGTCCCCCGCGTTATTCACGCCGGTCGCCGTGGTCATCGTGGCGTTGAAACTCAGGGGCAGGACAATCGGCGTGAATACCATAGTTCCGATGTTGTAAAGATAACCTTGCGAGTTGCCGCTGGCGTCGACATAGAATCCAGCGGCCACGTCGTTGTTATTCACCCCAAGCAACTGGTTGACCATGGTGCCTGTCGTCGGCGTACTTGGATCCGAGACGCTGGTGAATGTGTTACTCTGATCGACGAACCCGAAGTTATTGCCCGCGCCATCCACCCAGAAGCCGACGGTGGTCGGGGGTATATTGCTGTTGATTCCGACTACCTGGGTCTGGGCCGAGCCCGGAAAATTCTCGTTCGTATATTGTGCCTGTCCGTAGGGAGGAACGAGGGTGTATCCCTTATTTGGATTCGTCGAACTCCCGACACCGAAATAGCCGGCAATCGTGCCCGCATTGTTGATGCCCAGGAGCTGGTTGAACGTAGGGTCGTTGTTGTTGTTCAGTTTCAGGAAATTGTAGGTCGTGGGTGCGGCCGATGCGGGCAATGCCAGGATAACGGCGCCCGCGCAAATCGCCGCCCGGAGCACAGTCTTCCCTCTCGGTTTTATCACGGTTGCGTATCTCCTTCTCTATGTCACACGCCTGTGTCCTTCGGACGAATGTCCGAAGTCAGATCGCAATTACACTCTTCCTGCCGGAAGAGGGGTCGTCTAATCTGGCTCAGGCTGATCGACCAGGTATCTCCCGCTCTATGGCCGGCTCTTCCCAAATCGATGGCCTGTAAGAAGTATTCAGTTCACTAACCGGGGTCAGCATTGAGTCTACAATTGAATTGTCCGATGGAGATGAGGCATTCAATTTCAATTTGATATCGCGGGGCCGTCAACGGACGCTATCTCACGTCCCGCTCCCCGCTTCGGTGCGATGCCGTACGCACTTTCGTAAGTTCATACGCCGCGGTAGACTGCAAGTACCGGAGGGTAACTATGTCGATTCGGCCCGTGAAGCGGCTCATCAAGTCCAAACCGACCATCGAGGGGGCGGGGGTTCATCTGCGCCGCGCGTTCGGGTTCGGCAGCACGTCGGATTTCGACCCTTTTCTGTTACTCGACGATTTCCGTAACGATGTTCCGGAAGATTACCTGGCCGGGTTTCCGTGGCACCCGCATCGCGGCATCGAGACAGTCACCTACGTGCTGGCCGGAACCGTGGAGCACGGCGACAGCATGGGGAATCAGGGCGCCATTTCGGCCGGCGACGTCCAATGGATGACCGCGGGGCGCGGCATCATCCACCAGGAGATGCCGAAAGGCGATGCGTCCGGCAGCATGCACGGCTTCCAGTTGTGGGCCAATCTTCCGGCCGCGCTCAAGATGATGAAACCGCGGTATCAGGAAGTGAAGTCCGCCGATATCCCGCAGATCACGGATGACGACGGCACGCACGTTCGCGTCGTCTGCGGCAGTTTCTGGGGAAAGAAAGGACCGGTGGACGGAATCGCAGCCGACCCGATGTACCTCGACGTCTCGGTGGCGCCGGGACGCCGGAAGACCCTGCCCGTCGAAACCACCCGGCATGCTTTCGCTTACGTCTTCGCCGGGCACGGAAAGTTCTGCAACGCCTCCGGCCCGCTGGCGGTGCCCACCGAGGCCGTGGGATGGGCCGATACGGCGCCCCCGGCGGAAGCCGTCGACCGGTCGCTGGTGCTGTTCGACTCGGGCGACGAACTTACGGTACAGGCAGGTGACGACGGAGTCCGCTTCCTGCTGGTCTCTGGCCAGCCGCTACAGGAACCGGTGGCCTGGTACGGGCCCATCGTGATGAACACGCAGGAACAGCTTCGCCAGGCCTTCGAGGAACTCGAGCAGGGAACCTTTCTGAAGAAAGAGAAGTAAACATGGAAGGGGCGAAGTTCGTCATTCTGGGCGGCGGGATGGTGGCGGGTTACGCCGCCAGGCAGATGGTGGAATCGGGGATGGCGCCGGGCGAACTGACGATCTTGTCGGCCGATACTTCTCTCCCCTATGAACGGCCGCCCCTGTCGAAGGGCTTTCTGGCCGGCAAGGATACCAAGGAGAGCGTCCGCATCAACCCGGAGGATTTCTACGGGGAACACGGAATCGAAGTCAGGCTTGGCTGCGAAATCCTGGCCGTAGACCCGGAGGGGAAAAGGCTCGCGCTGAAGTCCGGCGGCGGCTTCGGCTTCGACAAGCTGATCGTCGCAACCGGCGCGCGTCCGCGGACTCTCGATGTTCCCGGTTCGCGGCTGCCGGGCGTGTATTATCTGCGCTCCCTCGATGACTCCGAAGCCATCCGCGCGAAAGCCGCGAGCGTCAAGCGGGCGGTCGTGATCGGCAGCGGGTTCATCGGCATGGAGGTCGCGGCCGTACTCTCGCAGAAGGGCATCGACGTCGCCATGGTGCTGCGCGAGGACCGGATCGGGAAGCAGTTCTTCACGCCGAAAATGTCGAACTACTTCGAGGAATATTACGCCGCGCGCGGCGTGCGCTTCGTCAAGACGGCCGAGGTGAAGGAGATCCGGGGTGACGGCTCCGTGAGCGCGTCTGTTTTGAGCGATGGCCGGAGCATGGACTGCGAAATGGTGGTGGCCGGCATCGGAGTGGAACCGGTGACGGAACTGCTCGCGGGAAGCGGCATCGAGGTGGGTAACGGAGTCACAGTGAACGAATACCTGGAATCCGGCCGTCCGGGTGTCTGGGCGGCCGGCGACGTCGCCAACTACCAGGACGTGCTGTACGGAAAGCGCCGGCGCGTGGAGCACTGGGACAACGCCGTCTCCCAGGGTCGCCACTGCGGCCAGGCGCTGATGGGCGAACGCGCGCCGTTCCGGCACGTTCCGTATTTCTTTTCCGACGTGTTCGATCTTTCGTACGAGTTTTGGGGCGATCCTTCCGGCGCGGACGAAACGATCCACCGGGGCGATGTCTCGAGCGGCAGTTTCAGCGTCTGGTGGCTGCGCCAAAGAGCCGTGGTCGCGGCTTTCGCGATGAACCGTGGGGACGAAGAACGGGAGGCGGCTCCCAGGTGGATCGAATCCAAACAGCCGGTATCCGCCGCGGCCCTCGCCGACGCCTCGCACGCCTTACCGTAGGGCAGGCAGGCGGCCCGAAGGCGCGGCTCAATCGATCATGCCGTTGCGCACGGCAAACCTCACCAACTCGTTGATGCTGTGCAGATTCAGCTTCTCCATGATTCGGCCGCGATGCGCATCCACGGTGTACACGCTGAGGTTGAGGACGCCCGCGATCTCCTTGTTGGTCTTGCCCTCCGCCAGCATCTGAAGGACCTCGCGCTCGCGGCTGCTCAGAAGGTCCACCGGGTTCGTCACGTGGCGCCGGTAATCATTGAGCACGGCGTCGGATACGGCGGGGCTCAGAAAACCCTCTCCCGAGGCTACCGCCCGCACTGCGGCCAGCAGGTCGGGCGCGGGGGAATCCTTCAGAAGATAGCCCCGCGCGCCGGCGCGCAGAATCTCGCGGACGTAGACCGAATCCTTGTGCATGCTCAGCGCCACCACGCGGCTGTGGGGAGCGGAGGCGGACAGGCGGCGGGTAGCCTCTATCCCGTTCAGCTCGGGCATGGCGACATCCATGACCACGATATCGGGGTGCAGTTGTTCGGCCAGTTCGACGGCTTCCCGGCCGTTTCCGGCTTCGCCCACGATTTCCATATCGGGCTGCGCGCTGAGGATCATCTTGAACCCCTGGCGCACCACCGCGTGGTCGTCAGCCAGCAGAATGCGAATGCGTCTCATCGCGAATCGGTACCCGCACTTCAATTAGAACACCCTGCTGCGGCCGCGAGTGCACCGTCAGGTCGCCGCCGGCGCTGCGCGCGCGGGCACGCATCCCGATCATCCCGAGCCCGCGCGGACCGGGACGGTCGGGGTGTGGCAGGCCGCGGCCGTCGTCCCTGACCGTGAGACTGACCTCGCCTCCCACGGCCGCGAGCCGCACCTCGACGTGTTTGGCGCCAGCGTGGCGGGCGATGTTGGTGAGGGCCTCCTGCGCGATCCGGTAGAGGTGCGTCTCGGTTTCGTCCGCCATGCGGCCGGAGTACGTGGAATCCAGGTTGACCTCGATTCCGGTGCGTGTCGCGAAGCCCTCGCACAGCCAGCGCAGCCCGGCTTCGAGGCCGAAATCGTCGAGAATGATGGGGCGCAGAAGCTGCGACATCTGGCGCACGTTGCCGATGGATTCGTCCACCAGGCGAAGGCAATCGTCGAGCCGCTCGCGGTTGACCACGCCCCCGGCTTCGAGCGCTGCGAGATTGGTCTTCACCGCGGTGAGAGATTGGCCGAGTTCGTCGTGCAATTCGTGCGAGAAGCGCCGGGCGGTGGCTTCCTGGTCTTCCAGCATATGCCAGGAAACGCGGCCGAGCTCCGCGGTTTGCCACTCCATCCCGCGGATGAGTTGGGTGACCATCCGGATGGTCACGATCGCAAAAGCGATGGCCAGCAGGATGGCGGTGAGGCCGAATATCAGCGACGCTTCGGAGAGCCGCGACGAGCGCCGGTCGATCTGGTCCTGCGCGGCACTCACCTTGTGGTATTCCGCCTCAATCAGCCGGGCCACGATGGAAATGAAGGCCTCGTGATCGCGAAACAGGGCGACGGTCGCATAAGTCTCGACATCGTCGGAGGTGAGGAGCCGGCGGGCTTCGCGCGAAAAATCTGTGGATGTCTGCTTGAGGCGAATCCAAAGGTGGCTCTGGGGGGTTTGGGCGCCTTCGGCCGAGATGCGCCCGATGTCGTGGTCGGCTTGGTCCAATTGCGCCATGATGTGGTCATAGTCGACCGAGTCCGGATCGCGGGCCAGTACGGAAAACACCTCAGAGAGCGTGGTCTGCTGGTTGTGAAGCTCGTCGATAAGGCGGTTTGTGACCGCCTGCTCGCGCAGCAGGTCGGCCGCGTTCTGTTGAATCGATTGGATGTTTCGAATGCCGACAATCGCGGCGGCCACCAGCAGGAGGAATACCAACGCGAACCCGATAATCAGGACGCGAAAGATGTTCTGGTGCGTGATCTGGCGCGGAAACATCGTTTTTTCCAGTATCGCGCCGAGGGACCCGCCCGGGCATCCCCGGATCGGGCTATTCGGAAAGACTAAAGAACCTTAACCACCTTAGGCCTCAATTCGGCTGCCCCAATAGCCCGCGGGGGCTATCGAGCTTTTTCGAACTCTCCCGCAAGATGAGATTGTGAGCGGGCGGAAGGCCCGCCAGGGAGAAAAGAAGAAATGATGAAGAAGATTGCACTCACCATCGCGTTGGTTTTCGCCACCACGGGCCTGACCTTTGCCGCCTCCGGCCAGAATAAGCCGGCCACCAGCACCGCTTCCAAGGCTAGGAAGCACAAGAAGGCCAAGAAGACCGCGAAGACTGCCCCAAAAAAGTAAGTCCACCAGGCATTTGAGCCCCGCCGCCCCTTTCCGGGCCGCGGGGCTTTTGCTTTTTGGGCCAGGTGGCCGAAATCCACCATACCCGGTGCTTTGCGGCCAAGAATCTGTCAGATGCGGTGAATGTTTTCAATGAATTAGGAGTGGAAAGTCAGATGCATATAGGAAGGGCGTTGAAGGAAAGAACGAGGCAGCTTCTATGATGCGAATGGCTGTGATTGCCCTGACCACAACAGGTTTGGTATTTGCACAGACTGCGCCGACCTCTTCCGGCGGTTGGCGACGAGCCACGGACCCGACGGCGGCCCCCGCGGCAAACGGACAGGACCCCGAGCCGGTAGACCGCAGCGACGCCTATGGACAGCCGGTACAGAATGGACAGACCGTTCAGAACGGAGCGCAGCCGGATTACACGCAAGCTCCGGCCACCAGAACTGCCCGGCCCGCGTACGGTATTCCCCCGGAACTGACTTTGAAGTCGGGCGCCTACGTGACCGTGCGGCTGAACGACGGGCTCTCCACCGACCGGAACCAGCAGGGCGACCCCTTCTCGGCCACACTCGAGCAGCCGGTGGTGGTGGATGGGATTGTAGTGGCGGACCGTGGGCAGACGGTGTACGGACGGGTCGCCGGGGTCGAGAAACAGAAAGCCGACCACCCTTCGAAGATTGCCCTCCAATTGACTAGCCTGACGCTGGCCGATGGAACCCAGACTCCCATCACCTCGCAACTGGTGGGACGCGTAGGAGGGCGCACGCCAGCCGGCGCCCAGGCGGGCACGGTGGCCGCGACCACCGCGGTCGGCGCGGGCATCGGCGCGGTGGCGGGCTGGGGCACCGGCGCCGCGATCGGCGCGGGTGCGGGCGCGGCCGCCGGAATCATCGGCGTGCTTCTGACCCGCAATCATCCAACCGTGCTGTACCCCGAAACCGCATTGACCTTCCAGATCACCAGTCCGGTCGGCGTCTCCACGGTGCGCGCTCCGCAGGCTTTCCGCTATGTGGGCCCGGGCGATTACGTTCGCCAGCCGAACATGCAACTAGGGCCGCGTCCGCCGGTACAGGCGGGCTATGGCTACGGCTACGCACCGGCGGCGCCGTATCCGGCCTGGTATGCACCGTATCCCTACCCTTATGCGTACGGCTACGGCTATCCTTACTGGGGTCCCGGCTTCGGCATGGTCATCGGACGGGGCTTCGGGTACGGCGGCTGGGGTTACCGAGGCTATCGCCGCTGGCGCTAATGTTCTATAGTTGCAGGCATGTTTCGTAAAGCCTGCTTGTCTTTCTTACTCCTGCCGGTTTCTTTTCTGCTGGCGCAGGGCCCTCCGCCCGGAGGGCCCCGGCGCGGCGACCCGAATCCCCCCAAACCTGCCTACCAGGTGCACCCCGATGGAACCGTGACCTTCGAGTTAAAAGCCCCGGAGGCCACCGACGTGAAGCTCTCCTGCGACTGCGCACAAGGCCCCCAGGCGCTCAAGAAAAGCGACGACGGCGTGTGGAGCGTCACGCTCGGGCCGCTCCATCCAGCCATCTATAACTACACCTACCTGGTGAACGGAGTGCGGGTGCTCGACCCGGTGAATCCGATGATCAAGCCCGGGGAGCGGACTTCGGAGTCGATGTTCGAGATACCGGCCGCCCAGCCGGCGCCCTATGACTGGCAGCCCGTTCCGCACGGAACGGTCCACGTGAACTGGTACTTATCCAAGGCGCTGGATGTGCCGCGGCGCGTGGATGTCTACACGCCGCCGGGCTACGAAGCGAACCGCCGCCGCTACCCGGTGCTCTACCTGCTGCACGGGTCGGGCGACACCGAGCAGGGCTGGACCACCATCGGGCATGCCAACCTGATTCTCGACAACCTGATCGCGGAAGGCAAGGCGAAGCCGATGATCATCGTGATGCCCTACGGCCGCGCGCAGCAGGATGTCTATCTGCCGCCGGGCGCGCCTCCGAAAACCGACCCGAATGCCTTCGGCAGCGACCTGCTCGGCGACGTGATGCCGTTCGTCGAAAAGCAGTACCGTATCTCCGCCCGGCCCGAGGACCGCGCGCTGGCCGGACTCTCGATGGGCGGCGGCCAGGCGCTGCGGGTGGGGCTCGCGCACCTGGACGTGTTCCACTCCATCGGGGCCTTCAGCGCCGGCATCGGCCGCAACCCCAACCTGAATTTCGAAACCATGTTTCCGGAGGTGTTCCAGGACCCGGCGGCCGCCAATAAAAAGCTGAAAGTTTTCTATATCGCGTGTGGCAAGGCGGATGGGCTCTTCCCGGCTTCCGAGGCGCTCGGCAAGGCGCTCGACCAGAAGCAGATTAAACACACTTTCGTGGCGTCGGAAGAAGGCCACGTCTGGCGGAACTGGCGCAACTACCTGGCCGAGTTCGCCCCCATGTTGTTCCAGTAGAAGTCAGCCGGCGCCGCCCGATAGCATGCTGGCGACGAACTGCCGCTCAATCGGCCAGTAGCCGTAAACCCGGCGGCCCTGGCTGCGAAACGAACCGGATGTCAGGACGCCGCTCAGGTCGGTGGCGGTCGGCTTCTGGTGTTCTCGCTCGATCAGGTCTTTGAGGAGCGCAGTGGCGTGCGTGAGATCCGAGGCGATCGAAGCGGCGTCCTGCTCGGTCGGGCAGAGGACCTCGAGCCGGGCAGCCAGCCGGTTGCCGTCCTGCGACAGTGACAGCGTGACGCTCTCGGCCTGCTCCATGGTGTGCGCGAACATGCGGGTGCCGGTCGGCAGTGCGTCGGCGGATTTCAGCAGCGAACCGGGGACCTTCAACCATACGGGCGCGGCGGGCAGTTGCGGCGCTGAGCCTTCGGTGGCACGCTCCAGGCGCTCGACGGCCAGGTCGTCGGTACTGACGGCGAGGGCCAGGGTGTTCGGGCGGAGAGGCGAATACGAGATGTGGCGATCCGGCGAACTGCCCAGCATCCGGCACACGGAGCCCGGGCAATCGCCATCGTGAGCGAGGGCGTAGGCGCGCAAATTAGCCCAGCGGAAACGGCCGTTCAGCAGGAGATACTTGCCGCTGGGTGCGAATGCCACCATGGCCGTGTCGAGGTCGCGGGTATAGTCGAACGACGTGGCGTCGACGAAGCGCCGGTACTCGGGGTCCTGGGCCGCGTTCGACCCGGCCAGCAGATCGAGCAATCCGGCGCGCCGCAACTGGTCGAAATTCACGAACAGGATGGCTGCGTCGCGCGAGGGGAGGCGCAGGTATTGGGCGGGCGGGCCGATGGGACGAGTCTGCGACCACCAGACGGCCGCGGCGGCAAGGACCGCAATCCCCAGCGCCGCCGCCGCGAGCGCGCGTTTATGAGAGCTCACGACTGAAGTATCACACAGGCGGGGCAAAGGTAGGATAGGCCTCCTGGCCTGTCCAGCCGAGCTCAGCCCGGCTCTTGAGAAGGCCGGAGGCTTACCCTGCCAGGACCGGGGTGCGGGCTTCCTTCCACAGCCGGATATACGGCTGGAGGCTCTGCATCAACTCGCGGAAGCCCGCCGGGGTGAGAGACTGGGCGCCATCGCTGACGGCCTTTTCCGGACAGGGGTGGACCTCCAGAATCAAGCCATCGGCGCCGATCGCTGCTCCGGCGCGCGCCAGGGCGGGAACCAGGCTGCGTTTCCCGGTGGCGTGGCTCGGGTCCAGGATCACCGGCAAATGCGTCAACTCATTGAGCACGGGGATGGCGGTGATGTCACAAGTATTGCGGGTGGCGGTTTCGAACGTGCGAATACCGCGCTCGCAGAGGATCACGTGGGGGTTGCCGTGCGCCACGACGTACTCGGCCGACATGAGCAGTTCCTTGATGGTGGAGCTCATGCCGCGTTTCAGCAGAACCGGGCGGCCGCACGATCCGAGGGATTTGAGCAGCGAAAAATTCTGCATGTTGCGCGCGCCCACCTGCATGCAATCGGCGTATTCGGCCACCATCTCCACATCGCGGTCGCTCATGATTTCGGTGATGATGGCGAGGCCGGTGGCTTGCTTGGCCTTGCGCAGGAGTTTCAGCCCTTCGAGTTCGAGCCCCTGGAAATCATAGGGCGAGGTGCGTGGCTTGAAGGCGCCGCCGCGCAGAACGCGGGCGCCGGCTTGGGCTACGGCCTCGGCCGTCTCCATGATCTGATTCTCGCTCTCAACCGAGCAGGGGCCGGCCATCACGACGAATTCCTCTCCGCCGATAGCCACGCCGTTGAGCTTGATGCTGGAGTGGTCTTTCTTGAATTCCCGGCTGACGAACTTATACGGCGCCGAGATGCGCATGGCGCTTTCCACGCCCGGAGTGGCCTCGAGCGATTCCAGGCAGGCGGTGACGTCGCCGCCCACCCCCACCACGCCAATCACCACGCGCTCCTCACCTTCGATGGAATGGACTTTGAAGCCGAATTCCCGGATCCGCTCGCAGACGTGGTCGATTTCCTGCCGCGTGGCGTGCGGCCGCATGGAGATAATCATGAAAATTTCCCTCCCAAAAACGAAAAACCCACCCTTTCGAGTGGGTTGGTTCTAATAAGCGGAAATGCCTAACGCCAACGCCACTCTACCGGATCTGGCGGCAAAACCAGAACCGGCTGCTAAACGAGCTGGCGTAAGCAAACGACATGTAAATTTCACTATACACCAGGGCATACCTATTTTGCAAGATAACAGCATTTGTTTTTAGACACTTGATAGCACCACTACAACCTAGTGGCAGCAGAGCTCTTGTGGCTTTTGGGCAGGCCGGGAGGCCTACCCCTACTGGCCTTGGGGGTTACGCCACACCGGCGCATCCTTCTGAAGTGCGGTACGCTACTCTGAAGCTATGCAGAAAGGGTACGGGCAGGAATGGCGGCGCTTGGGCCGCGTCGAGAAGATCTTTCTCACCCTGATTGTCCTATACCTCATTCTGTATTTCACCCGCCTTTCGCCGGGATGGCAAACCGTCGTAGGGCTGGCCGCATTCCTTTTCTTCCTGGCTACGCTGTTTCGCGCGGCGCGCCGCGGCATGAAGCAGGCCATCTGGCGGCTGCGGAACCGTCTGATCGCGGCCTACCTGTTTATCGCGGTGGTTCCGATTGTGCTGATTCTCACGCTGGTCGGCCTGGCCGGATGGGCGGTAATCGGGCAGATGGCGGTTTACCTGGTGAACACGGAACTGACCCATCGCGAGAACGCGCTGCAACGGCAGGCGGAGATTCTGGCACGGCTGCCCATGCGGGATCAAGAGATCACCGTCAACCGTTTCGTGATGAGCATGCGGAACGCGTTTCCGAACCCCCAACTGCTGGTGACCGGCAAGGAGCCGCTCCGATACCCGGCGGACAATACGCTCGAGCCTCCGCCGCCCGGGTGGCAGCGCGCCTCCGGACTGGTGATCCGCAAAGATGGGGATGTCCCGCATCTTTACGCCTGGGCCCACGTGCCCGACGAAAACGGCAAAGAAGTCACCATCGTGGCGCCCATCGCCCACGACATCCTGGCGGACCTGATCCCCGGACTCGGCGACGTCAACTTCACTCCGCTGATGGGCCACATCCGCAACTCACACGTCCCATCCCCGGTGAACCTCCTCGACCTTCCGCTGAGCGGAGTCTATCCGGTGAGCATTCCGATGTGGGAGTCGCCGAAGAACGAAGTCCCGCTGCTGCTGATCGTGGATACGAGGCTTTCGGCGGTGCTCGGGATCGTGTTCGGACAGAAACAGAAGTGGGACTGGGGCGCCGGAGTGCTGGCCGGGTTCATCGCGCTTACTTTGCTGTTTCTGATCGTCGAGACCCTCTCGCTGGTTGCCGGGGTTTCGCTGACCCGCACCATCACCGGCAGCGTGCATGAGCTGTACTCGGCCACGCAGCACGTGAAGGACGGCGACTTCTCTTACCGCATCCCGGTCAAGGGCGCCGACCAGTTGGCGGAGTTGGCCGGATCGTTCAACACCATGACGGCCAACCTGGGCCGGCTGCTGGTAGTGGCGAAAGAGAAGGAGCGCCTCGAATCGGAGTTGGAGATCGCGCGGGAAGTGCAGAACCAGTTATTCCCCAAAGACGTTCCCTTCTCGCGATCGCTCGAATTGAAAGGCGTGTGCAACCCGGCGCGCATGGTGTCCGGCGATTATTACGACTTCATGCCGATTTCCGAGCATTCCCTGGCCTTCGCCATAGGCGACGTGGCGGGGAAAGGAATCTCGGCGGCCCTGCTGATGGCCACGATTCAATCAACCATGCGGACCCAGCTAAGCGCGACCAATGGCTGGAGGCCGGATCATTACTCGACGGCGCGCATGGTGGCCACGCTGAACAAACAACTTTTCGAAACGACCGCTCCGGAGAAGTACGCCACCTTCTACTTCGCCATGTTCGAAGATTCCACCAACGAACTGACGTACACGAACGCCGGACACCTGGCGCCGATCATGGTGCGAGGCAACCAACTCGAGACCCTGGAATCTACGGGCACCGTGGTGGGGGCCTTTCTGGTCGCGCGCTACCAGGAGCGAATCGTGCGCATGGATAAGGGCGACCTGCTGGTGGCGTACACGGACGGAATCGTAGAGCCGGAAAATGCATACGGCGAGATGTTCGGTGAAGATCGCCTCAAAGACCTGCTGGTCAAGTACGCCCGCTCCAGTTCGGAAGAGATCATCGCCCGCGTCATGGAGTCGGTCAACTTATGGACCGGCTCCAACGAGTTACAGGACGACATGACTATGCTGGTGGCGCGAAGACTATGAGAGTACTTACCGTGGCCGAAATGCGCGAGGTCGACCGCCACAGCGAGGAGTTGGGATTCCCGGGCGTGGTGCTGATGGAAAACGCCGGACATCGTGTGATCGAGTTTCTGGCCGAACGGTGCCGTCCGCTGGAGGAACAGCGCATCGTGGTGCTGTGCGGCAAGGGCAATAACGGCGGCGACGGAATGGTGGTCGCCCGGCAGTTGTTCACCCGCATCCATCCGAAGTCTCTGCACGTGGTGCTGCTGGCTTCGCCCGAGGATTTGAAGGGCGATGCCGCGGCCAACTACCGGATGCTCGAGGCCTGCGGGTGCGCGGTGCTGCGCTCCACGCCGCCCGAAGCGCGCCATGCGTCGCTGGTCATCGACGCGCTGCTCGGAACCGGAATCAGCGGGCCCGCTTCGGGCGTGATGCTGGATGCGATTCGCGAAATCAACCAGGGCTTTCCGTTTGCCCGGGTGGCGGCGGTCGATATTCCCTCCGGGATGGCGGGCGACTCTCCGCATTCGGTGGGCGAGTTTGCGCGCGCCGACTGGACCGTGACGTTCACCGCTCCGAAACCGGCACTGGTGCTGCCGCCGAACTGCAACTTCGTGGGCGAACTGCACGTAGGACCGATCGGCAGCCCGGAGTCGCTGTTTGAGGACGCGTGGCTTTCGGTGACCGAGCCCGAGATGTTCCGCGAACTGCTGGCGCCGCGGCCGCGCGAGGGACACAAGGGAACTTTCGGTCACGTGCTGGTGGTCGGCGGTTCCCGCGGAAAGACGGGCGCGCCTTCCATGTCGGGCATGGCCGCGCTGCGGGCAGGCGCGGGGCTGGTAACCGTGGCCTCGGCCGAGAGCGCGATCGCGCAGATTGCGTCGCACGCCCCGGAGCTGATGACGGCGCCGCTCCGAGAGACGCCGCACGGCTCGATCTCGATCACGGCCAACCTCGAGAGCATCGCCGAAGGAAAGACGGTGATCGCGATGGGCCCCGGGCTCGGGCGCGAGCCGGGGATCGCCGAACTGGTACATACCGCGGTATCGACCTTCGCGCAGCCCATGGTGCTGGATGCCGATGCGCTGGTGGGGGATGTGGCGGGAAAGCCGGACCGCATCCGCGTCCTCACGCCGCATCCGGGCGAGATGGCGCGGCTGACCGGCAAATCCATCGCCGAAGTGCAGCAGGACCGCGTGGGAACGGCGCGCACGTTCGCCACCCACCGGCTGGTGACGCTGGTGCTCAAAGGCGAGCGAACCGTGATCGCGTTCCCCGACGGCCGCGTCTGGGTCAACCCCACCGGCACACCGGCGCTGGGCACCGGGGGAACCGGCGATATCCTCACGGGCCTCATCTCGGGGCTTCTGGCGCAATTTCCGGACCGCCACGAACAGGCTGTGGCGGCGGCGGTCTACCTGGGCGGACTGGCGGGGGAGATCGGGGCACGCGAGTTGGGGGAGAAGAGCTTCATCGCTACCGACATCCTTAGATACCTTCCCCAAGCCATGGAGGCGTGTGCCGGCGTATCGCACCGCGACTGAGGCGGAGACCATCGAACTGGGGGAGCGGATTGCGCGCGACCTTCCGCCGCGCGTGGTGGTTCTGCTGATCGGCAACCTGGGCGCCGGCAAGACCACGCTGGCGAAAGGCATCGTGGCGGGGCTCGGCGCCGCCGCTCCGGACGACGTCGCCAGCCCCACGTTCACCCTCATTCACGAATACGGCGACGGGCGCGTGTATCACGTGGATCTCTACCGCATGGAAACCGCGCGAGAGGTAGCGACGCTGGGCCTCGACGAAGTCTTTGACCGCGACGCCGTGGTCCTGATCGAGTGGGGCGAGCGCTTCCCCCAGTTGATGCCGAAGAAGCGTCTGGAGATCCGCATCGAGGCTGGAGAAAACGACGAAAGGGCATTCGCAGTCACCGAATTGAAATGAGCAAACAACCTTGGGCCCTGATCTTGGGCGCGAGCAGCGGCTTTGGAGAAGCCACTGCGCTCGAACTGGCGCGCGCCGGTATGAATATTTTCGGAGTACACCTGGACCGCCGGGACAAGCTTCCGCACGCAGCCGAAATCCAGCAGAAAATCCGCGAGGCGGGGCGCGACGTGGAGTTCTTCAACTGCAACGCTTCCGACGACGAGATGCGGCAGCAGACGGTGGAGCAGATCCGGCGGCGGCTGACGGCCGAGCCGCAGGGGACGCTGCGCGTGCTGATGCACTCCCTGGCGTTTGGGGTGCTCAGGCCCCTGGTCGGAGCCGAGCAGTTGGTTTCGAAAAAACAACTGGAGATCACCGTCGATACCATGGGGCACTCGCTGGTGTGGTGGGTGCAGGATTGCCTGCGCGCCGGGCTGTTCGACTGGGGCGGGCGCATCTTCGCCATGACTTCGAGCGGCGGCACCCGGGCGATTCCCAATTACGGCGCGGTGAGCGCGGCGAAGGCTTCGATCGAGGCGCATATCCGGCAACTGGCGGTGGAACTCGCGCCGGCAGGAATCACCGCCAACGCGATTCTGGCCGGGGTGACCGATACGCCGGCCCTGCGGCTGATTCCGGGGCACGAAACCTTGATGCAGATCGCCAAGCAACGCAATCCGCACGGCCGCTTAACCATGCCGGAAGACGTGGCGCGCTGCATCGCGGCGTTGTGCCACCCGGCCACCTATTGGATGACCGGTAACACCGTCCACGTGGATGGCGGCGAGAATATCGTAGGATAAGCGCATGAACGAAGACACCCTGCCCTGCATCGACCTGCTCGAGGTCACGCCGGATCTTCTGCGCGACCTGATGTGCGAGCTCACGGAAGAAGACGCGCGCTGGAAGCCTTCGCCCGAGCGCTTCTCGGTGGCCGAAGTTCTGGCGCATCTCTCGCACACAGAGGGCCACTGTCACCGGGCGCGGCTGGACCGGATCCTGGCCGAAGACCGGCCCGAACTCGAACCGGACGACGCTCAGTTGCACCTCGATCTGTACCGCGATGCCGACCCGGAGGACGCGTTCGATCATTTCGAAGACCAGCGCGAGACCAACGTCGAATTCCTGCGCACGCTGCCGCTCGAGGCGGGCAGCCGCGTGGCGCGCCACAAAGAGGCAGGCGAAGTCACGCTTTCCCAGATGCTGCATGCGTGGGCGCTGCACGATTTGGGGCACGTGCGCCAGGTGGCCGAACTGGTGCGCGCGCGGAAGTACCTGGCAGGCGCGGGTCCGCTGGCAGGATATTATCGGGTGAAGCCATGACACTCCGACCCATTCTGCTGGCCCTGGCACTGGCCGGGCCGCTCACCGCGCAGAATTTCATCCAGCTGTCCGACCCGCAGTTCGGGATGTACGAGAAGGACCAGGGGTACCGCCACGAGACCGCGAATTTCGAGTTCGCCATCGCCACAGCCAACCGCTTGCAGCCGGCGTTCGTGATCGTGACCGGCGACTTGGTCAACAAGCCGGGCGATGCCGCCCAGATCGCCGAATACCGGCGCATTGCGGCCGAACTTCAGCCGGGCATCAAGCTCTACAACGTGCCCGGTAACCACGATGTGGGCAATGAGCCGACCCGGGAATCGCTGGCGCAATATCGCGAGCGCTTCGGTCCCGATTACTACACCTTTCGCTCCGGCGACATTGCCGGCATCGTCCTCAACTCGAACCTGGAGAAAGCCACCGGCAAGGTTCCGGAGGAAGCCGGCAAAATGGAAGCGTGGTTTCGCACGCAACTGGCGAAAACGAAGCAATCGGGCGCGAAGTACGTGATTGTGTTCCAGCACATTCCGTTCTTCCTGGCGAATCCCAACGAAGACGACCAGTACTTCAACATTCCCAAAGCCGTGCGGGCGCGATACCTGGAGCTGATGCACGAGTACGGAGTGCGGTGGGTATTCGCCGGGCATCTGCACCACAACTCCGAGGGGCGCGACGGAGCGCTGGACATGATCACGACCGGACCGGTGGGAATGCCGCTTGAAGGAGGCAAGTCCGGAATGCGGATCGTGACGGTCAGCGGCGCCGGCGTGACGCAGAAGTATTGCGACTTCGGGGAATTGCCGGACAAGATCGAGTAATTTCCGCGAACCTGGCGGCTGGTTTGAGCGTACTCCCCTGCATGAGCCTCTGGCAGGATATCCGTTACGGGGAGCGCATGCTGCGCAAGACGCCCAGCTTTACGGCTACGGCGGTTCTGACCCTGGCGTTGGGAATCGGCGCGACCACGGCGGTCTTCAGCGTTTGCGACGCGCTGCTGTGGAAACCGGTCTCTCTGCCGCACCTCGAAAGCCTGGCCATCGTGGTGCAGCGCATCCCGGACCAGCCGCAGGATTGGGACAACGCCACGCCGGCCGACCTGGACGATGTGCGGCGCGACAGTTCCACCATCGCCGACCTGACCTCGTGGCAGCGCGGGCTGGCCAATATTGCGGGCGCGGGCGGCGAGCCCGAACGCGTTTTGCAAACGCTGGTGAGCGCGAATTTCTTCGACCTTCTGGGCGTCCAGCCGACCCTCGGGCGCGGTTTCCTGAAAGGCGAGGACCAGCCGGGGCGCGAGCGCGAAGTGGTGCTGAGCGAGCGCCTGTGGGAGCGGCGGTTCGGGGCCGACCGCGGGATTATCGGAAAGAGCATCCATCTGGATGATCAGAATTTCCTGGTGGTCGGGGTGATGCCCGCCAGCTTCGATTTTCCGCTGGCAACCGGGATCTGGACGCCCATGGCGCTCACACCCGAGCAGCGCACTTCGCGCCGGGCGCAGTTGCTCGAATCCGCCGCGCGGCTGCGGCCGGGACGCACCGTGGAGCAGGCCACCGCCGAGATCGACAATATCAGCGCGCGGCTCGAGAAGGCCTATCCGGACACCAATCACAAGCGTCGCCTGATGGTCTTGCCGATTCACCGATACATGGTGGACTCCTATACGGAGCGATACCTGGTGATGCTGCTGTGCTCGGTGGCGTTCGTGCTTCTGATCGCTTGCGCCAACGTGGCCAATCTGCAGTTCGCGCGCGCCACCGTCAGGCTGCGCGAAGTGGCGCTGCGCACCGCGCTGGGGGCATCGCGAGGACGGGTGGTGACGCAACTGGTGACCGAAAGCGTGCTGCTGGCGATGGCCGGCGCCGCCGTGGGATTAGTTGTGGCGAAGTGGGGGATGAACCTGATCAAGGGCGGGATGCCGCCGGAGATCGAGCGGTACATTCTGGGCTGGAAAGACATCCAGATGAACGGGCGCGCCCTGTTCTTCACCCTGCTGGCGGCGGTGCTGAGCGGCATGCTGGCGGGACTGGCTCCGGCCTGGCAATGCTCGCGGCCGAACCTGACCGACGCCCTGAAGGAGGGTGGACGGGGCGGCTCCTCAAACAGGGCGCATCACCGGGTGCGGAACATTCTGGTGGCGGCGGAAGTGACTCTGGCGGTGGTTCTGCTGGCTGGCGCCGGACTGATGGTGCGGGGCTTCGGCACGATGGTGGACAGGGGCCAGAAGCTCGACCCCGACACCCTGCTGACCTTGCGCCTGGCGGTTACGGACAATAAATATCACGAACCGTACCAGCGGGTGCGCTTCTACGACAGCGTGCTGGCAGGGATCGGCAGGCTGCCAGGCGTGCGATCGGCCGCCGCGGTCACTGCCATGCCCTACTCGAACAATTCCAACTGGCGGAACTTCACCATCGAAGGGCGGCCGGTGGATCGGGACAATGTCCCATCCGGGATGTACCAACTGGCGAGCCCAAGCTACTTTGAAACGCTCGGAATTCCGCTGCGCACCGGACGTTTTCTATCGGCCGGCGACGGTCCCGACGCGCCCAAAGTGGCTGTGATCAGCCAGCGCATGGCCGAGCGCTGGTGGAAGAACGAGTCGCCGATCGGCAGGCACATCCGCGTCGGGGGGCCGGATTCGCCGGCGGGCTCGTGGCTGACGATCGTCGGGGTCGTGGGCGACGTGATGCACAACCCCTACGACCGGGCGCCGCGGCGGACCATCTACGTGCCCTTCGATCAGGCACCGGCGCTGTGGATGGACATTGGAGTGCGGACGGCGGGCGACCCGCTACTGCTGGCGCCGGCGGTGACGGCGGCGATTCGCGCGGTGGACCCCGAACAGCCGGTCACGGACGTGCAGACTTTGGCGAGGTCGATCCATGATCGCGCCATCGGACTGAACTACATGGCGGTGCTGATGGGCGTCTTCGGAGTGCTGGCGCTGGTGCTCTCCGGGGTCGGCGTCTATGGCGTGATGGCGTACCTGGTTTCCGAACAGACCCGCGAGATCGGCATCCGGATGGCGCTGGGGGCCGAACGCTGGAGCGTGATGGGCATGATCTTCCGGCGCGGTATGACGACCATCGCGATCGGCCTCGCGATCGGCATGCCGCTGGCATGGGGATTCGCGCGGCTGCTTTCGTCGCTGATCTTCGGCGTGACGCCGGGAGATGCGGTGACGTTCGGCGGGATTCCGCTGGCCATGATCGCGGCGGCGAGTATCGCGATTTTCGTTCCGGCGCGCCGGGCCATGAAGATCGACCCGATCGTGGCTCTGCGGTACGAGTGAGGTTTAGCGCGGCAGCGCGAACGCGATATAGGCTCCCGAGACCGGTTTGCGCGTCGCGGGAGTCAGGCCGGCTTGGGCCGCCGCACAAAACACCACGTATTCGCGGCCGTCGATTTCATAAACCGCGGGGATCCCTTCGAGCGCCGACGGCACTTCGGCTTCCCACAACTCTTTGCCGGTATCGGCGTCGAATGCGCGGACCTTCCGATCGCGGGTGCCCGTAAAGATCAACCCGCCGGCAGTGACCACCGGGCCGACTTTCGGATAGTGCGCGCCGGTGTTGCGGATGCCCTTGGCGGCCAGATCCGGAACCTCGCCCAGCGGGATCTTCCAGCGGATGGTGCCCTGGTTGAGGTCGTAGGCCGTGAGCGAGGCCCAGGGCGGGCCGATGGGCGAGAGGCCGCTCGAAGTGGTGACCAGGTTGAAGCCGCTCACGTAGCGATCTTTTTGCGCCGGGTCGGGTTCCAGTTTCAGAATAGCCGGCAGGTCTTTCGAAACTACGAAGAGTTGCCCGCGGTCCGGAATCACCGCCGCGCCTCCCCAATTGGCGCCGCCGTTGTTGCCGGGCATCTCGATGGTGTTGTGCAGGGCAGGGGGCGTAAACAGGCCTTCATTGCGGGCGTTGAGAATCTCGTTGCGCCAGCGGGCGCGTTCCTGCGGATCTTCGAGGAGCGGGTTGAGGTCTTCCACCGTGAATTTCTGGCGCGCGTAGGGAGGCGGCTCGAGCGGGAAGGGCTGGGTGGGCCACGCCTGCTCGCCGGGAACGTCGGATTTCGGCACCGGCCGCTCCTCGATCGGCCAGAGCGGTTCGCCGGTGACGCGGTTGAAGACCCAGACGAAGCCCTGCTTGCTGAGCTGGGCTACGGCATCCACCAGCTTGCCATTGTGCCGCACGGTGAGGAGTTTGGGCGCGGTGGCATCGTCATAATCCCAGATGTCGTGGTGGACCATCTGGAAGTGCCAGATGCGCTTCCCGGTGCGGGCGTCGAGGGCCAGCAGGCAATCGCCGAAGAGGCCGGCGCCCTTTCGGTCGGCGCCGTAGAAGTTGTACTTGGGGCTGGCGGTGGGTGCGTAGACGATGCCGCGTTGCGCGTCCAGCGAGAACTCGCCCCACACGTTGGCGCCGCCCACGGTCTTCCAGGCGTCGGGAGGCCAGGTATCGTAGCCGTACTCGCCGGGGTGCGGAATCGTGTGGAACGTCCAGACCACGCGGCCGGTCCGCACGTCGAAGGCACGCAGGTCGCCGGGACCGGAAGTGTAGCCTTCGTTAGTGGCGGAGCCCAGAATCAGCAGGTTCTCGAAGACCCGGCCGGGGGTAGTGGATTGCACCAGCCGCAAGGCGTTCGGATCGCGGCCGAGGCCTTCCTTCAAATCGACGCTGCCGTTGGTTCCGAAGCTGCGGATGAGTTCGCCCGTGCGCGCGTCGAGCGCGTGGAGAGCGTGGTTGCTGGCATAGAGCAGGCGGCGGTCGGAGCGGTCGCGGCTCTCCCAGTAGTTGATGCCGCGGTTGGTGATGATGGTGGTGCCGGGGTCGGGCGGATGGACCCAGAGTTCCTTCCCGGTGGCGGCGTCCAGTGCCACGATCGAGTTGTTCCTGGCCAGCACGTACATCACGCGATCGACCACCAGCGGGTTGAAGAAGTAGGTGCGGCGATCGCCGGTTGGATACGTCCACGCGACCTGGAGCCTGCCGACGTTGGAGCGGTTGATTTGGTTCAGCGCGGAGTATTGGGCCGAATCCGCCGCGCCGCCGTAATCGCTCCAGCCGCTGTGCGGCTGAGCGAAAGCCAGGGACGTCGGAAGAACCAGAATCAGGGCGGCTGTCCGGGTGAGGTTCATGGTTGCCCAAACAGCATATCATCGAGGAAGCGGCGTCAGCCCCAAACGTAAAACAGGATCATCAGGTAAATCCAGACACCATCGAGAAAATGCCAGAAGATCGCGGCGACGTCGATGGCGGTGCGCTTGGCCGGGCCTAGACGCAGCCGGAGCGCCTGCACATCCACGTAGACCAGCGCCGCGACACCCCCGAGCAGGTGGAAGGCATGAGACGCGGTCAGCACATAGAAGAATGAACTGCTGGGGTTGCTGGCGATGTAGACCCCCGCGTCCTTCAACTCACGCCAAGCCAGGGCTTGTCCCAGGAGGAAGAGAATTCCCAGGCCGGTAGCCGCGGTCCACCATAGATTGAACCGGCTTCGATTGTGGGCCTTGAGCGAGCGCCGGGAAAGGTCGAGCACCACGCTGGACGCCAGCAGGATCGCGGTGTTCACGAACAGGATCGGCGGTTTCGGCATACTGACCCAGTCGTCGGAGAGCCCGCGGCGGAAGACGAACGCGACGGTAAACGCGCCGAACACCATGGTGGTGGCCGCCAGCAGAATCGCCAGGCCCAGAAACGACGCGCGGCGGGAGGAACCGCGGCCGTCGGAGGCGCCATCGTCGCCGCCGCCCCAGCCGCGGTCAACCGGAGGGGGCGGCGGCCCCTTCAGAACGTCGTGAGTCAGGGAACCTGCCATACCCATAGGATGCACCAAACGTCCGGGGGGACTGAGGGCGGGACGGTTTGGGCGAGCCGGCCGCCCTTAGGCTGTGATCATCCGGACCGCGAATCGCCTTGGGCGCCGGCTGCAGGGCCGGACAGACCCCGGTCAGGTCAGGCAGCCCGGCGCAAGTCATCGAGCCTCTGGTCGAACTCCTCTTTGCTGATCTCGCCGCGGGCGTATCGCTCCCGCAGGATCTGTTCCTCGGGCGGCACATTCGTTTGCCGGCCCCACGGCAGGGAGGCGAGCCCCCCGATGCACAAAATCAGGACCACGACCCAGAAAACCCAAAACCACCATCCCCATCCCCAATAGCCCCAACCTGCGCCCCACATGTGATTTACCCCACTTTCCCGCTCTTGCCGGGTCGATTTTATTTCGAATGGGAGCTCTGGTTGAGACCCTTGCGCGGTGCGATGCCGATCTGGCCGGAAACGTTCTCCGCCAACCGGATGTGGTTTTCAAGAACCGGCAGCGTTTGCGAGGCCAGGTCCTTCACCGCGGGGTCGCTGGACCACTCCGCTTCCCGCTGGACCTTCTTGATATCGGCGCGATGGTCGCTGAGCATGTAATCCATGTAAGCCCGATCGAACGCCTTGCCCGATAATCCCTGCAAGCTCTGAATCTGCTGCATGTCGGCGGCCGAAGGGGATGTGGGAAGCGGCGTGTTCGTCTGGGACGCGACCTGCTTCACCTGGTCATTCAGCCGGGTGTGGTCGTCGACCATGCGCTTGCCAAAATCCCGAACCGCGCTGTCATTCCCTTTTTGCTGCGCCATCTTGCCAAATTCAATCTCCGCGAGATTGGTTTGGTCCATCGCGCGAAGGAATGCGGCCGGGGATGCGGGTTGGTTGATGCGATTTGCGGATTGCGCAAACGCCAACGCGCCCGGCAGGATGCCACAGATCGCGAAAGCCGCAAGCTTTGGGTACCGAACCGTCATTGTGATTGCTCCTCCTTGATGGGCGCAATGCACCCATACAAGGGGATGGTGGAATCGGGGTCCGGTTCTTCGCGGATGTTCGGGTTATCGCAGATTGGCCTCGGAAAACCGGGCGAATGAGCGCACTCCGGCACCGGCTTGGCCAGGGAACACACGGTTTCTAAACGCCGGGCAGGAACAGGCGCGCGATTCCGTATGCGCCGAAGGCGGCCACACCCCCGGCCCACAGCCGTGCGCGTCCGCGTCCGGTCGAGAAGAGGCTGAACAGCATGAGGAAAGCCAGGGGGCTGAGAGCATTGAAGCCCAGCGCCTGGTGCCAGCGGCCCTTGGCAAGCGAAAACAGCCCTCGCGTGAGGCCGCACAGGGGGCAGGGCCGTCCGGTCAGCCAGCGATATCCACAGAGCGAAAACCGCGGCTCGGCGGGAACCCTCACCAGGCACAGGAGAGCCAGCAGCAGCGCGGCGCCGCCGATGCGAATCCACCGCGGCTTCACAGCGAATCCACGGTTTGCTGCTCGAAACCGACCACGTCGCGATACGCCACTGTAATAGCCGCGATGGTCACCGGAATGGCAACGAACAGACCGACGACGAGGCACAGAAAGCCGAGGATATCGATTCCGATCAACGCCAGCAGAAACATGCTGAAACCGAAATAGTCGTTCCTCACTACCGCATGGCTGGCCTGCATGGCGGCCCAGAAATCCATCCGCTTATCGAAAATAAACAGGTAGACGAATTTGTACATCGCCGCGATCACCAGGCCGGGGATGATGCAGAACAGCAGTCCCACGCTCACGAACAGCGAGAGGAGCAGCGAGGCCACCAGCGCCGGAATGAAGAAGTTGAATCCGATGAAAAGGTCGGCGAACTCCGCCCTTTTGCCGAAGATTTTCTTGGCGCAGAAAATATGAAAGCCCACGAAGAGCGGCCCTTGCAGGATCAGCGGAATCGCGGCGTTGAGGAGCGAAAAGACCAGGGCCAATAGGAAAAAGGTGCCGAGATCGGCTTGAACCATGCGCCATCCCTCGCCGATCCAGCGGCCGGTATACGACTGAATTCCTTGAGGCGGCGACCAGACGACGGCGGCGGAGGGTCTCAACGGCGCGCCCGTCGAGGCCCCGCAGGAAGGGCAGAACTGAGCGTCCGGCGCGACCTCGGTCCCACAGCGATGACAGTACATGAATTTCTCCAGGACAGCCCGGGCCTTCGACGGCGGCCGGTGTCAGGCAGGAATCATAGCATGTGGGGAAAGGCGAGGAAAGGACTCGCGGGACAGGTAAGCCTGCCCCGCGCCTCTAATCTAAATCGTGGCAGGCAGCGCCAGGCCGGCTTTGGCGAGCGCACGCTGCAACATGCCGACAGCGTGAATTTCGGGTACGCCGCGCGCGATTGAGATCTCTGAAATCAGCATGTGCAGGGCGCGGTCGAGCATCTTCTTTTCACGAAACGAGAGCGGCTTATCGACGTGCAATTGCAGCAAGGCTTTAAAAACCTCGGCTGCCCTTAGAAGATCGCCGCTTTGCATTTTCTCGGTATTCTCTTTGAAACGCACCTTCCAATCCGGGTTGATGGTGCACAAGCCGTTGGACAGGAAAGAAAGGATGCGCGAAATCTCCCGGTCCTTCGTCACCCTTCTGAGACCGATATTGCCCACGTTGGAAAACGGGACCAAAACCGTCATGCTGTTTGATCCGAAGCGCAGGAGATAGAATTTCTCGAATGCGGAACCGAAGGAGCGGGTGCTGATATTCTCGATTGTCCCAACACCCTGGTTGGGATAGACGACTTTATCGCCGATCTGAAAGGTCATACGGGGTCCCCCACAACCACCGCTGTCAAGTGTTGCTGCTGAATTGCGCTAACAACTCTTGAATGGTACGCTTCGCGACCAAACGTGTCAAGAGGAATCGAAGCGAAAACCCGCATTGGATGCGGGTTTTCGCCACGCCTGGGGTGAAAATACAGAAACGGCTGTAGGGGGAATTTGTGAGGGCAAGAAGCGCACCGAACAATATACACTTCCCGTTGGTGGCTGTTACTCCGCCCTTCGAGACGCGTTTGTTCGGGGTTGCGGGCCTAATCGCCGCTGGCCGGCACCCCGGCGTCTTCCCCGACTGCCGTGCCCCGTTCCGCCAACAGCAGGCGGCGCAGGGTACGGAGATCGTTCAGTATGCGCCTGCTCGTGGTGATGTGGAGATTCAGCTTGGCAAGATTGTACGACACCAGCAGGAGCGCCTCTTTACGGCGATCCGCCTGGTCGCCTTCGGCGGCCGCAATTTCGGACTCGACCTCGCGACGGGCTTCCTCGAGGGCTTCCGCGAGCAAGGCAACATACTCGTGCGATCCTTCGATGCTGTCAAACGGCGTTTCGGCTTGATAGCTCACAACACGCCTTTCCGACCGCCTGCCTGCGCCGGTGGCCCAATTCTTATCTACAGGTTTTCATATTGTCTCACAATTGAAACGGGGTCGATACCGCAACCGTGAATCGGTGTACATTGGCTGAAGATGGCGGCACAGGCCTACAAGGCGGTGATCGTGGATGACGAGGAGCTGGCGCGCGGCTTCCTCAGAGAACTGCTCGGGGCGCATCCGGAAATCGAGATCGCGGCGGAGTGCGCCAACGGCTTCGAGGCGGTCAAAGCCATCGCCGAAACATCGCCCGACCTGCTGTTTCTCGACGTGCAGATGCCGAAACTGGACGGGTTCGAGGTGCTGGAACTGATCGAGCCGGGCCCGGCGGTGGTGTTCGTCACGGCCTACGATCAATACGCCATGCGGGCCTTCGACGCCCATGCCGTGGATTACCTGCTCAAACCCTTCGGCGCCGAGCGCTTCGAGAAGGCCCTCGAACGCGCCAAGGCGAGGCTCGGGGAACGGAGCCTTCCCCGCGAAGTGGCCGCGGAGCGTCCGGCGTCGGAGCGTCCCCAGCGCATCGTGGTGAAAGACGGAACCCGCGTGCACGTGATTCCGCTGGACAAGCTGGACTACGCTCAGGCCCAGGACGATTACGTAGCCCTGCACAGCGGCGGCAAGAGCTATCTGAAGCAGCAGCCCATCGCGTCCCTCGAAAGCGCGCTCGATCCGGCGCGGTTTGTGCGCATCCACCGTTCTACGATCGTCAACCTGGAACGGGTGGCGAGGATCGAGCCTTACGGCAAGGAGAGCCGGCTGGCGATTCTCACTGACGGAACCCGGCTGCCGGTCAGCCGGTCGGGTTACGCGCGGCTGCTCGAGGCCATGGGCGATTCGCAGGGGAATCGCAACACGACGCGGTAGACGCCGCCCGCCGAGCCGGTCTCGACCAGGGCGTCGCCGCCGTAGCGCATCTCGAGCCGCCTCCGCACGTGTGCCAGCCCGAGGCCCAGGCTTCGGCGCGGAGCCGCTTCCGGATCGAAGGCGTTTTCGAGCGTAATCCGCACGTCCGGACCCAGGCGGCTGGCCTGGAGACGAATCGCTCCGCCTTCGAGCAGGCCGGCGATCCCGTGCTTGACCGCGTTCTCGACCAGCGGCTGAAGCAGCAGCGGAGGAACCAGGCAATCGAGGCACGCGTCGCCGATCTGCTGCTCGAACCGCAGGCGTTCGCCGAAACGGATGCGCTCCACCTCCAGGTAGCTACAGGCCAGGGAAAGCTCGTCGCCGAGGGAGATGGATTCGCGCCTGCCGAACCCCAGGCTGCTGCGGAGGAAGTCCGCCAGGCGGATGCACATCTCGCGGGCACGGGCACCGTCGGTGGTAGCCAGTGCGCTGATTGAGTGCAGACTGTTAAACAGAAAATGGGGGTTGATCTGGATGCGCAGTGCCTCGAGTTCCGCCTCGCGGGCGAGCATGCGCGCCTCGGCTGCGTTCTTTTCCGCCTGGCTCGACGCCGCGGCGGCCAACGCGGCATAGTGCAGGCCGACGGAAACCAGGTAGAGCAGCGCGCCCATACCGAACAGCACGGGCAGTTGCGGCAGGGGCTGCTCCAGCAGGTGTGCCGTCAGCCAGACGCTCCCGACCAGAATCAGGCTGGCCGCCGCGGCGGCTCCGGCGTGCGCGAATGCCAGAGCCGCGAAATTCGAAGGCCGCAGCGGCCGCGCGCGGCACACGTACCACGGGGTGAGACACACAAACGCATACGCGAAGCACCCCGGGGCCAGCACCTCGGCCGCGTTCCGCCACGACAGGCCGCCCGCCGCCCACGCGATATAGGCCAGCAGCGCCAGGATCGGAATCCAGGCCAGCAGGTAAACCATCAGCCGGCGCCGGACCAGCAGCGGATGCATAAGCGCTCAATTCTTGACGACCACGCCGCCGAACACGGCGGCGCCTCTGAGGACAAGCCGCTTGATGACCGGGAACTCGGAGGGGCTCGGCTGCCGCGTCTCGTCGGAATAGCCGCCAAAAGCCCCGGTACCCTTCATTTCGACCCTCCAGTGTTCCGGAATCCGGATCTCGACGCCGCCGAAAATCACGTTGATCTCGAGTTCCGCGGAATCCGAGACGATGGCCGACATTCTCAGATCGATCTCGAAGCCGCCGAAAACCACATCCACCTTGCCGCCCCGGAAGTCTGGATCTGCGACGTTGCGTTTGCCCCCGCCGAAGACGGCGGCCTCGTGGATCTTCCCGGCTTTCAGGTTCGCCGACTGATCGGTCAGAACCGGCCAACGGAGCGAGTTCCCGAAAAGCATCCAGACCCCGATCGCGATCAGGATGATCGGCCAGAGATCGAAAATCCCAACGGTGAGATACCCCAGGGCCTGCAGCATGAAGATGCCGCCGACCGTCACCAGGATACCGCCCGCGATCCGCCCCTCGTTGGTGGCCGAATCCACCAGTTTCACCAGCCCGACCGCGATCAGGATGGCCGGCCAGAAGCGCAGGAAATCGTGGAAATACACCAGGTGCAGGTTGTTCAGCAGAAACAGGGCGCCGATGCCGATCAGGATGATCGCCGGAATGAAACGATCCGCCGAACCAGCCTCGCCCCGGTACCGGCAGTTGAATTCGTATGGCTCCATGACCCCAGCCTAAGGCGTCGCCGCCAAAAAGCCCCGCGCGAATCGGCGAATGCCGTTGGGCTACCGGCGAACGGCGGCACCCCTGCCGCGGGCAGCGGCGCCTTTAGGGGGCTTTTCGAACGTTACGCCCCTGCTTTCACCGTTCCGATGGCTTCGCCGCCGTTCCCCGCCGCATCGTGGCGCGGTCGCAGCCCATCTAAAAAGAAGGGATTGGAGACGATGCGCGAGAGAATATTGCGCCTTTTGGGCCAGGGCTTTACGCCGGAAAAGATTGCGCTTTCCATTGTTCTGGGGGTAACTCTCGGCATCATTCCGGTCCTCGGCTTCACCACGCTGCTGTGTGCCGGCGCGGCGACGCTGCTCGAACTCAACCTTCCCGTAATCCAGCTTATGAACGGTCTGGTCTACCCCGCACAGTTGGCGCTCCTGGTTCCCTTTCTGCGCATGGGAGAGTGGCTTTTCCGGGCGCACCACTCGGCCTGGACCGTGGGTGGAATCGTGGCGCTGATCCACACGAACCTGGGAAAAGCGGTGGCCACTCTCGGAGCCGCCACCTTGCACGCCCTCATCGTGTGGGCGTTCTGCGGTTTCGTGGCCGCTGCGCTGGCATATTTGATGCTGGTTCCGATACTGCGGCGGCTATGGCAGCATCACCTCGCCGCGCTCGATACCGGCGCAGTTCAATCGTGACGGTAGAGCCGAACCCTGATCGCTCCGGCGTGGCCCGCGCGCAGAGACGCGTGGAATTCGTCGCCGTTGAGGCGGCGCTCCGGAATCCAGCGGCCGGCTTCGAAGCGCCCCTCCTCGATGGACGCGAGGGCCGCGGTCTTCGGACCGGGCGAATCGCTGCTGAACGTCACCGAGAATCCGGCGCCAGCCAGCAGGAAAGAGCCGGAACCCTCGGAGATGACGATTCCATACGGCCGGTTGTCAAGCTCCGGCTCGAGTGCCGGCTGGGGTGGCCGCCTCTGGCGGGCGCCGCCGATTGTCAGCTTGTAGCCGCCCAGGGAAACGATCTCGGGTGACTCTCCATCGAGCAGCACCCCGGCAATTCTGCTTTCCGCCTGCGCCAGCGTGACCAGGGGCATCATGCCCTCGAGCATCCGGTAGGCCCCTGACAGGGGGTCGTCCGCATTTGCATCCTCGATTCCGAACGGCGACACACCCATCGCGGCGTGCTGCCCGATGGCCCAGACCAGGTTCGCGGCCGAAACCCGCGCCTCGGGAATGAACAGGGGATTTCCGGCGCGCGTAAAGCTGGCGCACACCCCCTGGAAATCCGGGATGTAGATATCCGGCGCGAGCAGATCGATCGAATGCGGCGCGGCGGCGTGCCAGATATCCATCACCCGCGACACGGGGCCGCCGCTCGGATAATCGCCGGGCACCTGGCGATCGTTCTGCACCAGCCAGGCGTTGGCGTACATCGGCAAATTCAGTTCGGCCTTGCCCGCCTCCGCGACCTTCCCGATGTAGCGGCCCACGTGCCACGCCATGAACACCTCGTCGGCCCAGGGACCGGAGCCGAAGACCTCGGACCAGGTTCCGGCCGCCTGATAGCTGGTGGCCTCCCCGAGTTTGAGCAGTTCGGGCAGTAGCGATTCGCGGTGCGCCACCAGGTAATCCGACAACTCCTGCGGCACCGGCCGCGACCACGCGGCTTCCGCCAGCGGCGAACGGTCGCGGCTGTCGTGCAGGATGCCGGATTCGTTCTCCACCTGCATCATGATCACGGTATGGCGCGGATCGACCTGACGGATGTGACGCATCAGCGCGCGAAACGCGCGGGCATCGGCGGCCAGGGTCTCCTCGCCGAACGGCGTCAGTTCTTCGAGGTTCCCTCCGCTCTTCGATTGCATGCGCGGGAAGCGTTTGAGATCGGTCTTGACCCACAGCGGAACGTAGGTGGAATCCGCGTTTTTCCAGGTAGCGAACCAGATCAGCACGAGCCGCATGTTGTGCCGGCGGGCCTCGGCGATCTGGGAATCCACCAAAGTGAAATCGAACTTGCCCTCCTGGGGCTCGAGCAGTTCCCAGGAGACTGTGCCGATGACCGTGTTCAGGTGCAGCGCGGCGAGTTTCTCCCAGATCGGCTTCATATACTCGATGCTGGAGGCGCTCGAGTTGTGCAGTTCGCCGGCGAGCATCAGGAAGGGCTTGCCATCCACAATCATCTGGGTGGCCGCGCCGCGCGTCTCCAGGCGGGGCAGCGGCGCGGGCTTGGGAGCGGCAGCGGGCTCCTGTGCCCAAATCGCCGAGGCAACGGCAAGAACGGCGAGCAGTTTCATGATGCTCCACGGTAGCGCGCTGAAGGCCGGAACGAAAGGGCGTGCGCATTTCGCTACACTAGACGTCCGGAGAATCCGATGAAGCATTTCACCTTGCTTGCCGTTCTGTGCACGAGTTCCGCCTTCGGCGCCGGCGCGCTGCGCCTGATGCAGAAGCCGGCCATCAGCCAGTCGCAAATCGTCTTCACTTACGCGGGCGACCTGTGGACCGTCAGCCGCGAGGGTGGCGTGGCCACCCGGCTTACGTCCGGGGTTGGCGTCGAAACCGAGGTGGCGTTTTCGCCCGACGGCCGGACTCTCGCCTTCACCGGCCAGTACGACGGCAACATGGACGTGTTCACGATGCCGGCCGCCGGCGGCGTCCCCACGCGAGTCACTTATCACCCCGACCCCGACCATGTGGTGGGCTGGACTCCCGATGGCAAGCGCATCCTCTTCCGCTCCACGCGCCAGAGCTACTCGCGCTACACGCAGCTTTACTCCGTGCCGCCCGAAGGCGGTCTCGCCGAGGCGCTGCCGCTGCCGATGGCCGCCGCAGGCTCCTATTCGCCCGACGGCAAGCGCATGGCCTACGCGCCGCTCGATAGCGGACAGTTCCCGACCGGCCTGGAGAATTTCGTTTCCTGGAAGAGGTACCGCGGCGGCCGCGCCAGCTACCTGTGGATCGTCAACTTCGCCGACCTCGCCACCGAGAAGATTCCCCGCACCGATTCGAACGACACCTGCCCGATGTGGATCGGAAACCGGATCTACTTTCTGTCGGACCGCGAAGGCGGCGTGATGACGCTCTACCGTTACGACCCCGCCTCGAAGCAGGTCTCGAAGGTCATCGACAACACCGGCAAGGACATTGTCTATGCCAGCGCGGGGCCCGGCGGCATCGTTTACGAGCAGTTCGGGCAGATCCACCTGTACGACCTGGCGAGCCGGAAAGAGCACCAGGTTCCCATCGAAATCGACGCCGACCTCAGCGAGGTGCGGCCACATTTTCAGAACGTGTCGCGCGAGCTCAAGGAACCGCGCATTTCTCCCACCGGAGTGCGCGCGCTGTTCGAGGCGCACGGCGAGATCCTGACCGTGCCGGCGGAAAAGGGCGACATCCGCAACCTGACAAACTCTCCGGGCGTGATGGACCGGACACCCTCCTGGTCGCCGGACGGCCGCTCGATCGCCTGGTTCTCCGACGCTTCGGGCGAGTACGCGCTCTCGATCAAGCCGCAGAACGGCGAAGGCGACGAACGCAAAATCCCGCTGGCGGGCCACTCGGCTTACTATTTCGGACCGAAATGGTCGCCCGACAGCAAGCACCTTGCGTTCACGGATAACCAGTTGAACCTGTGGGACGTGGAGATCGCTTCGGGCAAGCTGACCAAGGTCGATACGGATTACCTCTACGAACTGAATCGCGACTTCGCGTGGTCCGGCGATTCGAAATGGATCGCGTTCGCCAAGTACCTGCCGAACCGCTTCCACGCGATCTCGATCTATTCGCTCGATACCGGCAAGAGCGCGCCGATTACGGATGGCATGAGCGACGCGGGAAACCCGGCGTTTGACCGCGACGGCCAATATCTTTACTTCACCGCCAGCACGAACTACGGGCCTACCACGAGCGGGCTCGATATGACCAGCGACGAGCACGAAGTCACCAGCAACGTCTACCTGGCCGTGCTGCCGAGTAACATCCCCTCTCCTCTGGCGCCCGAGAGCGACGAAGAGAAGCCCGGCCAGCCTCGTGCGGCGGACGAAAACGCGGGTGGCCGCGGCGGTCACGGCCAGGGTGCCGCGGCGGCTCCCGAAGCGCCTCCCAAGCCGGTGCGCATCGATTTCGAGAAAATCCAGCAGCGCATCATTTCGGTGCCGGTTCCCGCGCGCGCTTACACCGACCTGCGGGCCGGGAAGGCGGGCGTGATTTACCTGATCGAATCGTCGGACGGCGGGCGCGGGTTCGGCGGCGGCGGAACGCTCTCGAAATTCGACCTCAAGACGCGCAAGACCGAGAAGCTGGCCGAGAACGTGGCATCGTTCGACCTTTCGGCCAACGGCGAAAAGATGCTGCTGCGCATGGGCGGCGGCGCGGGGCGTGGCGGACGCGGGGCCGGCGCACCGGCCGCTCCGCAATACGTGATCGCTGCGGCGTCTGCGCCGGTGAAACCCGGCGTGGGCGCGCTGAAGCTGGCCGACGTCGAAGTCCAGGTGGACCCGCTGGCCGAATGGAAGCAGATGTACCACGAGGTGTGGCGGATCGAGCGCAGCTATTTCTACGACCCGAACCTGCACGGCGTGAACGCGGCGGACGAGGAAAAGGAATACCAAGAGTACGTCGATTCGCTCGGCTCCCGCGCCGACCTGAACTACATTTTCCAGAGCATGCTCAGTGAGATGACCGTAGGGCACCTGCGCGGCGGCGGCGGCCACATTCCGGAAGCCCGCGCGATTCCCGGCGGACTGCTCGGAGCCGACTACGAGATCGCCAACGGGCGCTACCGCATTCGGCGCATCTACACCGGCGAGAGCTGGAACCCGCAATTGCAGGGGCCGCTCGCGGCTCCCGGCCTGAACGTAAATCCGGGCGACTACCTGCTGGCGGTGAACGGCCGCGAACTGGAAGGCAAGGACGACGTCTCGCGCCTGCTCGAAAACACCGCCGGCAAGAGCGTCGTGCTCCGCATAGGACCGGACGCGTCAGGCGCGAATTCGCGCGAAATCACGGTCGTGCCGATAGCCAGCGAAACCCAACTGCGCCACCAGGCGTGGGTCGAAGACAACCGCCGCAAGGTGGACGAGCTGAGCGGCGGAAAGCTGGCCTATGTTTACCTGCCCGACACCGCCCAGGGCGGCCTGACCAATTTCACGCGCTACTATTTCGCCCAGACCGATAAGCAGGGCGCCGTGATCGACGAGCGGTTCAACAGCGGCGGGCAGGTGGCCGACTACATCATCGACGTCATGAACCGTCCGCTCCAGGGCTGGTGGAGCCCGCGCTACGGCGCCATCTACCGCACGCCAGCGGCCGCCGTATTCGGACCGAAGGTGATGATCATCAACGAATTCGCCGGCTCGGGCGGCGACATGATGCCGTGGATGTTCCACCACACCAAAACCGGCACCCTGGTGGGCAAGCGAACCTGGGGCGGGCTGGTCGGCATCTCGCAATATCCCACGCTGATGGATGGCGGCAACGTGACCTCGCCGAACTTCGGCTTCTTCAACCCCGACGGCCAGTGGGATGTAGAAAACAAGGGCGTGAAGCCGGATGTCGAAATCGAGCTGGATCCGAAGCTCGTGGCGGAAGGCCACGACCCGCAACTGGAGCGCGCGGTGGCGATCGCGCTGGAGGAGATGAAGACCGATCCCGTGCCCGAGCCGCACCGGCCGCCCTACCCGAACCACCAGCGCTAACATAAAGTTGCCCGCTCCCTGATGGTCGCGGCTCTGTGAGCGCCGAGCGGGTAGTCAACACACCACCATGCCTCTACCTCACATCGTCGTGATCGGCAGCGCGAACGTGGACCTGACCACGTTCACCGACCAGTTTCCCCGCCCCGGGGAGACCATTTTCGGCCGCGAGTTTCACCTGGGCTTCGGCGGCAAGGGCGCAAACCAGGCGGTGGCAGCGCGGCTGTGCGGCGCGGACGTCTCAATGGTCGCCCGCGTGGGCGACGACCTGTTCGGTCCGGCCACCATCCAGAACTTCGCCGCGCGCGGCATCGATGCCTCCCGCGTGGCCATTACGCCCGGGGTATCGAGCGGGGTCGCCCCGATCTTTGTGGACAGCTCCGGCCAGAACCGCATCCTGGTGGTGAAGGGCGCCAACGACCGCCTCTCGCCCGCCGATATAGACGCCGCCGCGGACCTGCTGCGCACGGCCGGCTGCATCGTTTTGCAGCTCGAAATTCCGCTCGAGACGGTGTATCACACGCTGCGGCTGGCGAGGACATTGGGGGTGCGGACCATTCTGAACCCGGCGCCCGGCCAGCCGCTCGATCTCCAAGCCGCCGGCGATGCCGATTACGTAATCCCCAATGAGACCGAAGCCGAAGCGCTCAGCGGCCTGCCGGTAACCGATCTCGAGCAGGCCCGCGCCTGCGCCGCCTGGCTGCTGGAACATGGGTTGCGGCGCGTGATCGTGACGCTCGGCGGGAACGGCGCGCTGCTGGCGGGTCCCGAAGGTACGAGGCACATTCCAGCGCATCCGGTGCAGCCCGTGGATACGACCGGCGCGGGCGACGCCTTCATCGGCAGCTTTGCGTGTTTCCTGGCGTCCGGATGCGAAGAGGCCGAAGCCATTGAGCGCGCCAACGTCTACGCCGCGCTTTCCACGCTCTCGATTGGAACGCAATCGTCGTTTGTGACGCCGGATCGTTTCGAAGCAGTTTGGGCCGGGCTCTAGTGCTGCGCGTCCTCCACGCAGCGGAAGCCGAGGTTGAGGTCTTTCCATCTGCCGGGGACAACGCCCGAATCCCAGATGACGGCCGGTTGCAGCACCTTCTCGTTGAAGGATTCACCGCGGATCAGGTACCACGGCTCGCCCGGACCCGGCGGCGGCTTCAGCTTCAACCGGAAGTAGGCCAGCGCGTTTTCGCTGGGAGGCGGGCTCAACTGCTCCAGAAACTCCCAGACGTTCCCCACCATTTGCAGCGCGCCATACGGGCTGGCGCCGTCGCTTAAATCGGCTACCGGGCGCGGACCGGCGGAGTTGATGTTCGCTCTGGCGGCATCGGGTGTGTTGCCCCAGGGATACAGACGGCCATCCTCGCCCCGCGCGGCCTTCTCCCACTCCTTGGCGGTGGGAAGGCGCTTGCCGGCCCAACCCGCGAAAGCGTGCGCATCCACAATCGTGACGTTCACGACCGGGTAGTCAGGCTTATCAACAGGGAACGCCGCGGGCAGTTTGTAGCCGGTGGCTTTGCAGAAAGCGGCGTACTCGGCGTTGGTGACCTCGGTGCGGTCGATGTAGAAAGCCGGCAGCGCGGCCCGTACCTTCTTTTCGCCGAACAGGAAGGTGCCTGCCGGCACCAGCACCATTTCGCCGGTGGGAGTGTGGATGGTCCGTGCCAGTTCGGGGCCCTTGGATCCCGCCGCGTGGCCGGCGCCGGGCCGCAGCGCAAGCCAGGCGCCCGCCGCAACCAGCACGACGAGCAGGGCGGCGCCGCCCGCCAGCATCCACTTGGGCAACCCCCTGGCAGTCGGCTCCGCGGCAGCGGGAACCGGCGCGGGAACGGCCACGGTAGGCGCGGTCTGCGCGGCAATCAGCCGGTCCAACTCGGCGCAGACCGGTCCGAAACCCTGCGGCCGCTGCTCGGGCTCCTTGGCGGTGCAGTGAGCCACGAGGTCGCACAGTGCCTGCGGCACGCCCGCCTGATAGAGCGGCTCAAGGTTCAGCGGCTCGTTCAGAATGGAATAGAAAATCCGTTCGACGGTGTCGCCCGTAATCGGCTTCGCGCCCGAGAGCATCTCGAACAGCATGATGCCGAAAGCGTAGACGTCCACCTGGGGAGTGATGCCGCGGCCGGTGACCTGTTCCGGGGCCATGTAGAAAGGGGTTCCGAGCACGTAGCCCGCTCGCGTCATGGAGAGCCCTTCGGTCTTGGCGATGCCGAAATCCATCAGCTTCACCACGCCGGCCGCGTTGATGTGGACGTTCTCGGGCTTGATGTCGCGGTGGACGATCTTCTGCGTGTGGATGTATTCGAGAGCGCGCGCCACCTGCACCGCGATCTTGAGCTTGGAATTGAGGTCGCCCGTGCGCCGGTTGTCGATGGCGTGGCGCAGGTCTTCCCCGCGCAGGAACTCCATCACCATGAACGGGTGTTTCTGTTCATCCTCGCCGAAGTCGTAAATCGAGATGATGTTCTCGTGGCTGATATTGCCGGCCATACGCGCTTCGGCCAGGAAGCGGTCGCGGACGTCCGGGTCCTCGCAGCCGGCGGCAGTCAGGATCTTTACCGCCACCGTGCGGCCGATCACCTGGTCGCGGGCGCGATATACCTCGGCCATTCCACCGCCGAGGAACTGCTCCAGTTCATACTTGCCGATGCTCGACGGAAGCTGGATCACTGTTTGGCCACCTCGGAGACACAACCCATGCCGCCAAAGTAACTCTTTTCGAACACCATCGGGTTGGCGGTAATTTCCAGCTTGATGGTCACGGGCTGGTTGTTGGCTGGATTCCGCACGAGTTGATTGCCCTTGCCGGCGCGGGCGTCCATCTCGACGACGGGTCCGGCGTGGCGGTCCGCATCCGCCACAAACCGGAAAACGGACCACAATCCGGGATAGGCGGGATACAGGGATTCATTTCCGCCTTTGAGGCGGATGGAAAGTTGCATGCCGGGAACCGGACCGGGCCAGGTCAGCGCCTTGGCGGCCGCACCGGGCCCTACAAACTCCACGCTCTGGCCGTCGATATTGCCGCTGATCCGCTCGGTATCCGGCCCGATCACGCCGCGCACCGAATATTTCAATTGCGGATTGGCCGCGCCGTTCGGATAGGCCGCGTCGGTGAACGCCGCCGCCTTCGCCAGGTAGTTCTGAAACGCCGGCGTGATCTGAATGGGCGCGCCGGGCACCGGGACTCCCTGCCGGGAAACCAGCTTTTGCAGGTTGGCCTCGTAGAACTGCCAGAGCGCGCCCTGCTTGGGAGCGAAAATGGCGTTGACGTCCTGAAGGGTCGCATCCGCCTGGGACTTTGGATTGAACGGGAACTTGCTCAGGATGGGCCGCATCTGGGCACAGGCATCCTTGCCCTTCTTGTTCAACTCGCCCGGCCCGAGCCCGCGCAGCACGCCTTCGGCGTTCGTGATGGGATCTTCGAGAAGTTTCTGCACCGGGGCGCCGAGGTCCGAATCCGCGCGGAACGCCTGCGCCATCTGACGCGCCGCCAGGTGCGCCTGCATGGCGTTCGTCAGCGTGGGTGCCGCTACGGCTTCGCTGGGGCCCTGCTGCGAGGAAATGGCTTCGAGCGATGCGTCGAGCGTCAGCAGCGATGCCATGTAAGCCTGGTTCGAAGGCGCGTTGTACTTGGCCGTGCACCCGGCCGGAACCACCGTCTGCACCGGCTGGAACACCGCCGCCACGGCGGGATCGTCCACGGTGGTGTTCTCCGAACCGACGCACAGCAGCGCCAGCAGCGGAGACTGCGCGCTCGAGGTCAAGCCGAGTTTCTGGGCGGCGTCCGGAATCCCGGTGTAGCGCTGCACGGCGGCCGACTTGATGTAGGCGCGCCAGTGGTCCGTGAAATCCTTGTTGTAGCGGGCGCGGACCTCCTGTTCCAGGGCGGCGCGATCTAGGCTGCCTCCCTGCTGCTTGCCGAGCACCCACTCCTCGCCGCTGAAATAGCGGTCGGCGTGCGGGATCGCGTCCTTCATGAAAGCCCAGCCGCCTTTCGAAAAGGCGCCCGGCACGACGTGCGGCTCCACCACGATTTTGGCGGAGTCCACAAACTGGCGATTGAAATCGATGGGCGGGTTGTTCTTCGAAGCTTCCGAGAGCATAAATGCGTACACGCGGTCGGCGCCCGCGAACTGCGCCAGGTAGATGCGCGCGTGGGCCACGGCGGCGCGGTCGTTCTCGCTCGTAAACGGGTTCTCGTCTTTCAGTTCGCCGGCATAGAAATCGAACTGCTTCTGGGCCAGTTGTGTGCGCTCGTCATCCACGGTGCGGTCGTTCTTCCACCACTTCATGAGGACCGGCGGAAGAAATTCGAGCGTGCTCTTGTCGTGGTTCGACGTGGTGATCAGGTACGCCTTCAATGCGTCGTAAGTCGGGCTGTATTCGGGACCGGGCTTGGGCGGCAGCCCATTCAGGAACGGCGCGATGGTGCGCTGCGAGGGAAGGAGCAGCAACTGCTGGAAGCGCGCGAAATAAATGCGGCGCGCTTCGGGATAGAGGTCCTCGCCAGTGAACAGGCCCCAGCGATAGCCTAACGGCGCGCCGCCGCGGTGATACGCGGTGAGCCGGACGAGCGCCTGCCGCAGGGTGTCGAGCTTGCGAAGGTCGCCGACCGGAGCCACGTCGCCGCCCGGCGGGGCAGTCATGGAAATGCCCTGCGCGGCATCGCGGACCTGGGCTTCGAGCCCGCGGTTCTTGAAGAAAGAGACCGTGAAGAGAATCGACGCCAGCAGGCATAGCGACGCCAGGCCCAGGAAGAGCACGCGGCGGGCGGAACTGGTCTTGACACTCGCGCCGCTGGCGCCCATGGCCGATTTGTCGGCCAGCAGAATGTCGTTGAACAGGTGGGGCAGGAAGACCCACTGTGGCACTTTCCGGCTGCCGGTGGCCTGCGGCATGGGCGCCTGCCGTTGCGCCTGGGCGCGCGCTCCTGCCGTAAAAATGCCGGTAGCTCCGGCGGGCGCTCCGTAAGAGGCTTGGGCTTCGGCCTGGGCGGCGGCCGCCAACGGGGCACTCTCATTGACGATTACCGGGCGCACGCCCGTGAAGTAGAACCCCCGCAGAAACGGCCCGGTGGTGAGCTGACTGGGCCGGCACAGGTCTACCAGGAACTGCGTGACCACCGGCCGCAGCTTGCGGAATTCGCGCGGGAACTCATATTCGGCCGGAAGCTTGGAAGCGTCCGTTTCGCGCGCGAGGAACTCGGGCCGGGAATCCGCCAGGGAGCGGAAGAGCTGCTCGAAATTGTCCGAAAGGCGGGCGGTTTCCTGCTCGCCATAGACCCCCGCGCCGCGCTGCGCCACCATCGGCAGCGTGACTCCAAGCACCTGGCTCGCTTCCTCGTGATTGAGGTTGCGGATGTATTCCAGGCAAAACGGCAGCCGGTCCATCCGGGTGAACAGCACGTATACGGGCAGGTTGATGCCGAGCGCCTGCGAAATCTCGCCCAGACGGGCGCGGAGGTTGCGGGCCGCCGCCGTTGCGGCCTCCGGCGCACCCTGGCGCGTGAAATTTTCGCAATCGTAAAACACCACGGCGGCCCGCGGCGCGCGACCTCCGCGCGACACAGCCGATCCGCGCGGCTGAAGCTTCTTGACCAGCGTGCGCCACTGGCCGGCGTCCGCCAGCAATCCGCCGCCCGCCTCCACGAACAGCGTGCGCCGCGCGAACCACAGGTTGGCGGTGCGGGTGGGAGCCACGTCGTTGTTCTGATACACCTGGCCCGCCAGCAGTTCGGATTCGACTCCGGAATTCAACATCACGCTGGTCTTGGTGCTGCCAGGCTCGCCGACCAGCAGCAGCACAGGGAGGTTTCCGACGCGCGCCCCGCTCTCCACCTTGGCGGCCGAGAGCTTGGCTTCGGCCGCGCGGATCAGCAGCGAAATCTCATCGCCTCCGGCCGGTTCGGCCGAATCGGCCGCGGCGCCCTTGGCCTTCTTCTTCCGGATTACCAGCAGCACCACGAGACCGATCAGCAGCAGCAGGACAACTGCAAGGAGAATGTAAATCGTGGTCGTCATCGGCGCACCTAACCCTTCAATACCCCGCCGACGGCCCGCACGTCCGACACGCCGGAATTGAGGCTAACCTTGTAACCCACAAACAGCACGATCATCAGGACGGCCGCCAGGATCGCGGCGATGCCCAGCCGGCGCACCCAAGGGTCTTTCATGGTCCGCGCGGTTTCCTGGGGAAGCTGCCAGGCCGGCGAGAGCGGCCCGACGCGGCCCCGGATGCGGCGGATCTTTTCCGCCACCTGGTTGATGCGATGCGCCAACTCGCCGCGGTTCCCCAGGCTGTAACGGCCGCAAAAACCCAACAGCAGGCAAAGATGGTGAACCTCAAGGAGGTCCGCCAAATCCTGCGAGTCGCTCGCGGTCAGCAACTGGTCGAGATTCTGAAAGACCACCTCGCCCGCGATATGCGTTCCGAAAAGCTCCTCCTGGAGCGGCTTTCGCAGCCAGTCGCCGAAGATCGGGTTCTGGGAATTCAGCACCGACTCGTCAAGGAAGGCCACAGCCACGAAGGTGGCGAATTTCACGTAATCGGCAGGGTAGCCGGCCGCCAGCGCCTGGTTGGCCGCGGTCTTCAGAGCCTCGCGCGTGTGATGGCGAAAGGCCTGCGCGTCGGTCACGCCCTGCCGGCTGCCGCGCAGCCGTTCAATGGCGGTGAGCACTTCCTGATAGATGAGGGCCAGGTTGTCGGCCCTTCTCAGATTACTTTGAGGAGACATGATCAGCTTTCCAGCACAACCAGAATTTCCACTTCCGGGTTCGGAAACTCACCCGGAACATACACTCCCACACGGCGCGTTTTCAACATGTGGTCCCAGCATGGCCCGCTGCGGCTGATTCCGAAATACTGCACTTCGGGGCGGGTGGCAATGGCCTGCGGCGGAACGGGAAGGTGGGTCAGCCCCATGCCGGGCAGCGCACGCTTCACGAGTTCGCGCACGAAAGGCGGGGTACAGACCTTGATGAGCTGCGGGGTACGAACCATGAGGTCGGCATCGCCCATTTCGGCGCGGATGGCAAACACCCAGCGCGAGCGCCCGAACACCCGCGCGTCGGTAATCTCGCCCTCGTAGAAGTAATCGCCCGCGGGCTGGAGCGGAATGCTCAAACAGTTGGTGGGGACGATCGTTTCCAGGTGCGCGCGGATATGGCGGTCGAGCTTTTCAAACCCGTCGCCGAGGTTTTCGTGATCGTAGAGCGGCAGGTCGCGCGGGTGCGAATCGAGCGCGAACGTGCACAGCGCGCCGGCTAAACGTGAAAGCTCGACGAACAGTTCTTCCGGGTGCCCGCGTTTGGCCACCAACTGGTGGCGCAGCATGGGAAGCGCCGAATTGACCGCGTGCAGCAGCCAGAAATTGGCGATTTCGCGGGTTGCGAATTCGGCCCTTCCGCTGCCCGCGCCGCGGTTGATGGTGGCGCTTTTCTCGTCGAGAATTTCGATCAGCCGCCCGACTAGAGCCATCAGCCGGCGGCTGGCCGAGATGCGCAATACGGGCGGCACGAAGGTCGGATCGTACTCGAAGTGCCCGGCGCCGTCGCGCACCACCCGCGCGAGCGGCAGCGTGAGCAGATCGCCCACCGGTTCGGTGTCGAAAACCAGCCGCAGATTCTTCCGGCCGAGGCGGATCTGCCGCTCGTCGCTGCCGGTGTTTTCGTCGTGCAGAGTGCGCGGTTCGGCGATATAGCGGGCGTCCACGCCGTTCTCGAGGGCGCAGTTGAATCCGTTCGGCTTGCGCGGCGGAATTCCGAGCGATACGGTCACGCCATCGTGGGTGGGAGGAAACAGGTCGGCGACCGCCCGCGGCGCCGGCAGCGCATCGCTTTCGGGCATGTTGAAAGCCAGCCCGTCGCGGAACACGCCGCGCGCGTGAAGCAGCGCGACGGTGCCGTTCTGAAGGGCTTCGGCGTCCATTTCGAGGCCTGTCAAGCCATACGAGGCAAACCAGAGAGAAGACGTCGCAAACTGGATGGAATCTTCGAAATAGCGGTTCTGCACCTGGAAGTGGTGGGGCCCCAGGTGCATGCCTTCCGACCAGACGACGCGAGAAAGCAGCTTCATAGTCCCGTGGGCATACTGTAGCATAGGCTGGAGGAACAGGCTGTCGCCTTGCCGGGCGCGGTACTATGTGACAGACAGGCGGGCTATCTATGGCGGGTTCTCAGCGGTACGAGCTATTCGATGAAATCCCGGGTGGCGTGACGCAGAGCTTTCGTGCGCGGACGGCGGCCGGCCGCGAAGTGACGGTCCACTTTCTTCAGGGCGGGCGGACGCCGGAGAACCAGACGCTGCTGGCTCGACTGCGGGCGATTCCTCCGGCGGCGCAGGCCAACCTGGTGGAGGTCGGAGAATACGAAGGCACCCCGTTCGTCGTGACTTTGGCTCCGCCCTACCAGCACCTGGCGGCGTGGATCAAGGACCAGGAACCCCACGAAACGGCGGGACCGCAAAAATTCACGCGCGTGGGCATGTGGAAGGTGCCGGATTTTACTTCGCCCCCGCACGCTCCCGCTCAGCCGGCCCAGCCTGCCGCGGGCGGCGATATCACCCGAATGTTCGAACCTGTGGTAGCGGCTCCGGTGGCGTCTTCCGCTCCTGCCCCGCACGAAACGCCGGCGCCCTCCAAGCCGCCGGTTCCGGAGGCGATCCCGGTGCCGCCGCCGCAAATTGCTCCGGTGCCGCCGCCGCAAGCTGCGCCTTCCGGCCCGGGGGAATTTACTCGCATGTTCCAGGCGGCGGAACCGGCAAAGGCGGCTCCGGCGCCAGCGCCGCAAATTGCTCCGGTGCCACCGCCGCAAGCTGCGCCTTCCGGCCCGGGGGAATTTACTCGCATGTTCCAGGCGCCCGAACCGGCAAAGGCGGCTCCGGCGCCACCACCGCAAATTGCTTCCGCGCCACCACCGCAAATTGCTCCCGCGCCACCACCGCAGGCTGCGCCTTCCGGCCCGGGGGAATTTACCCGGATGTTCCAGGCGCCCGAACCGGCTACGCCTCAGGCTCCAGTTTCGGCTCCAACCGGGCAGGCCGGGAGGCCTACCCTACCGGACTCGGCTCCGGGAGAGTTCACCCGGATGTTCCAGGCACCGGCACCGCCGAAACCTACAGAGGCTCCGACTGTGGAAATGCCTGCGCCCTCGCGACCCTCCGGGCCGGGCGAGTTCACACGCATGTTCGCCTCGCCGAGTCCGCCGGAGCCGGGCCAGGCCGACTGGCCTCCCGCGCCGCCGAGCACGCCGCAGCAGGGCGCGTTCACCCAGATGTTCCAGAACCCTCCGGCGCATTCCGCGGCCCAGGCGCCGCAGGCCGGAAGCGAGTTCACGAACTTCTACGGAAAGGTGCAAACACCCCCGGCGGCGCAGCTGCACGAGCCCGGCGGCTATACCCAGCTTTTTTCATCGCCTCCAGCGCCGGCGCCACCGGTCAGTGGACGGGCGCCGGGCGCGACGAGTGCTTTCGCGACGCCGGCGCCTTCCGGCCCGGAAAACATGCAGGGACCGAGCGAGTACACCCGGATGATGTCGGCGGCACAAGGGCTCCCCGGTGCCGGAGCGCCATCGGCAGGCGGGGCGCCTCGCGGCATGGCGATGCCCGGAATGCCCGCTCCTCCGGCGATACCGCAAGTTGCCGGGATGCCCTCCATGCCCGCCCGGCCGCAGATGCCGGCGGCTCCGCAAGTACCGCAAGTGCCCCAGGCGCAGCTGCCCAAAGGCCCGATCAGCAACACGATGCTGATTGTGCTGATCCTGGTTCTAGCCGTTGGGGCGTTGGGGCTGGTGCTGTTCCTGGTGCTGCGCCACTAGGCTTGCGGCAGCAGAATGATCAGCTCCAACTGCGGGTTCGGCAGGTCCGACGGAACGTAAGCCGCGAGGTTGCGGCCGCGCTGAATGGCTTCCCAGGATGCACCCGCCTGGCTCAGGCTGAAATACTGGTGGTTCATCTTCACCGGAATCGCTCCCGGCGGCGCCGGCACGTACGTCAGGGGCACACCGGCCAGAGCCTGCCGCACCAGGGTATCCACTTGTCCGACGGAGCTCAGCTTCACCAGTTGGGGCGTCTTGCCGACGATATCGGCCTGGCTGGTTTCGGCGCTCACCGCCAGGTACATCTTGGTGTTCACCAGGTACTTGTCGTTATCGATGGAAGTGGCGTAAATGGAGGGCTGCACCAGCTTGAGCGGCAGGGAAACGAAGTTCGCCGGTACGACGGTTTCGAGCAGCATCCGCAGTTTCTCGTCGAGGTCGGTGAAGCAGGTGCCCAAGTCGTCGTGATCGTAGACGGGCAGGTCGCGCGGGCGGATGGTGGCGGAGAACGTGGTCAGCGCGCCGGCCAGGGCCAGCATCGCCGAATACAGGGTTTCGGGATGTCCGCCGCGCGTCTCGAACAGGTGCCGGAAAACCGGAAACGACGTGTTGATGGTGTAGAGCAGCCAAAAATTGGCGATATCGGCCGCGGTAAAATCCGCCAGGCTCTGGTTTTTCTGCCGGCGCATTCCGGCGATCGTGCCGGAGCGGGCGCTAAGAATTTCCACCAGGCGCCGCGCGATGGTGGCGAGGTGCTCGCTGGAATTGAAATCGAGCAGCGGCGGGACAAACAGCGGGTCCAACTGGAAGGTCTGGGCTTCGCTGCGCAGAATGCGCGCCACCCGCAGGGTGGAGTACCCTTCGCGGCTTTCGCCTTCGCTCAGGAACCGGAGGTTCTTGTGGGCCACCTGCACCGGCTTCTCGGCCATGCCGCTGTTTTCGTCGCGGAACATCTCGATTTCGGCGCGGAATCGCGAGCCGGCGTCGCGCACCGAGGTGGCCACGTTCAACCCCCGCTCGCGATACTGCGGAATGGCCAGGTAGAGGTCCAGCGTCTTCTGGTCGGGCTCGAAGCATTCGGGCAGGGGCTTGGGCGGGGGCGTGTCGTCGGACGACGGAATATCAAAAAGCAGGCCGTCCGGCATGATGCCGGAAGCAGCCGAGACGCCGAAAGTCCCCGCTGCCAGCCCTTCCTGGCTGATCTGGAGCGTGCGGAACCCCCAGGGCCGAAAGGACAGGCTCTCGATCTGGAATTGCAGAAGGTTCTCCAGGAACCGGTCCTGGATCTGGAGGTGTTGGGGGGTCAGAAACGTCCCCTTGGTCCAGATCACCTGTTGCAGTCGCTTCATCTGGAAACACAGTACCAGAAGTCGGGAGCCGGAGGCGAATCTCTTTTCTTTCAAGAAAGGTACGGGGTACTGGCACTCCAGGGATCGGGACTACCCGTGATTGAAATCCGGTCGCGATCCGGTATAGACTTGGACCCTGGTCGATAAGGGGTATTTTGATCACCGCTATGCGCCGCTTTTTGACTTTGCTGCTCGCCGCAGCCAGTGTTCACGCGGGCATTCTGGTTTCGCGCTCGGGTCAGGGACTTCAGTTCGCGGACGCCGCCACTGTCTCCGTGAATGGCAAGGACAAGGCGTTGAGCATCGGCGCCCAACCGCGAGTGGTTCCGGGGAAGTTGCCTTCGCTACACCTTGGCGGCACCCTACTGAAAGACGCCGATTCCGGTGCCGTCGGGTCCTGGGAAGACGGTACCATGACCTTCCTCATCCCCGACGGTCTGAAAAGCGCGTCCGGCGCGGCGGGGCCGCTGTGGCAGGCCGCGAGAATTTCCTATAAGAAAACCGAAAAAGACAAAGTGCCGGTGGACGTGCCCACGGCTTCCTTCGTAGCATTCCTGCCCGGCGGCGCGGAAGAACTGGCACGGATTTGCACGACTACGGCCGCGCTCGAGATCCTGGGCGGCAAGGGCAAGGCTTTCGCGGCGCAATTGGAACTGTTCGCCGCCACGGTGAAGAACTATCGCGGCAACCCGGCGGCCGCGCCTCTCGAGAAATATCTCGAAGAGGCCATGAGGGAGCCGTATGAAGAATTCCAAAGCGGCACGGTTGGGGTAGACGTGCTTGATCGCGGACTCAAATACGCGGCCCTTTCGGCAGAGGTCTATCCGCAGGAGCCCGAACAGCAGAAACTGCGCGAAGCCCTGAAGCACCAGCGCGAGTGGGTGGATCGCAAGATGGCCATTCTGCGGGCTTTCGGAGCAGCTGAAGAATGGGACTCGTTTCTGCTGGCGGACCGCGATTTCGAAAAGTACCAGCAGGCATTTCCAGGGATGGCGGCGGAGCAGCGCCAGGCCCTGAAAGAGAGCCTGCAACTGCACACGCAGGCCGGCAACGAACGCTTCGCGGAGAACGAATTCGGGGCGGCATTCCGGGAGTACCGTCTGGCCAGCCTCCGTCAGCCCGGCAATGCCGAACTGGGGAGCAAGGTCTCGCTCGCCTGGGTGGAGTATTCGCGCCGCGTCGCGGTAGACCGGCAATCGCAGCGCAAGCAACTGAGTGCCGGCCAGGTCAACGAGATCGAGAGAGACTTACTGTTTGCGACGCGCTACAAGGAACAGAACAAGCTCGACGATGCCCTCAAGAGCGTGTCCCAGGCGGAACTGGTGGACCCGGAGAACCTCAAGGTCCTGCTGAAAAAGGCCGAGATTCTGGGCGCCATGCATGCGATTTCGAGCGCCATCGCGGTGCTCGATCAGTACGATCTGCGCGCGGTCGCCGAAGAGCGCGACCCGGCCAACCGCCTTCGCAACGAACTGCTTTTTCAACGCACCAGCAGCCTGAAGGACCTGAAAGGCGAGATGCAGAAGTCGTGGGCCGATTCGAGCTTCAATCGCGTGCACAGCCTGGCGCTCGAAGGACTGCGGTCCAAGAACGACGATCCGGATCTGCTGTACTACGCCGGCATGTCCTCGCTGGTCACCCGCGATCCTGATGACGGCCGGAAGTACCTGGGGCAGTATCTGGACGTTTCGAACACGCTCGATGCCAACACCGGCCAGCGGGCGGCGGTGCGGCGCGTGCTGGCCTGGGCCGAAGCACCGGTGAAGCCCACGCAGGGGACGCCCAACTGGATGTCGGGCGCGAAGTTGCCCGAAACCGTCTACTACTGCCCGATCAGCCTGGCGTTCCAGCCGAAAATCGACCACATCGAGGCTTCCAACAAACTGAAGGTCACCTTCGAATGGGAGGGCGACAAACTGCGCTCGATCACCCCGGCATTCGACAAGAGCGAGCACGCCACCGACGAACGAAAAATCTCGTTCGCCTACGAGAACAAGGTGCCGCAGGTGACGGTGGCGTCGGATGACGGCGAAGCCAAGCCTTCGACGGGAACGGATGCCGATGAAGCCCTGAAGCGGGCATCGCTGGTGCTTCTCAACAGCCCGTATGCCGACCCGGTGGCGGTAGCCAGGCTGACCGGGAAGAACATTGCGCTGGCGATTGCCGGCAACAAATTTTTCCTGCCGTTCGTGTGGGACAAGATCCACTACTTTCAGATCGCCTACGACGGGGCGGGGCGCGTGAGCACGGCCCGGGAAATCGCCGGCCCCCGCGGCGCTCCGGGCGATACCCTGCTGGAGTTCCACTGGGAAGGATTGCAGCTTCAATCGATCGAGGGCTACCAGCTTTCGGGCGAACGCCGCGGCCCCAAATTCTACCAGCGGACGATGGAATACCAGGACGGCCAACTGGTGGGCGAAACCGTCGAGAGCGCCGGCAAATCTTCCAAGATCAAGTACACGTACAACGGCGGCAAGCTGGTTTCGGCCAACTGCGAAAAGGACCTGACGCTCGACGGACGGTCCCGCCAGGTGACGTTCCGGTAAGGAGAGACGATGCGAATTCCCCTGCTGCTGCTCCTGGCCGCGCTGCTCTCGGGGCTGGCCACGAATGCGATGGCCGCTCCGCAGCAAGAAGGCAAGCGCGTCGCGCTCATCATCGGCAACGACGCGTATCTCACACGCCCGCTCCAGAACGCTATCAACGACGCGCGACTGATGGACAAGGTGCTGAAAGCCTCTGGCTTCCAGACAATTCTCAAAGAGAACGCCAAGAAGGCCGAAATGGAAGAGGCGCTGGCCGAATTCCTGGGACAACTCGGCCCCGACGATACGGCGCTGTTCTACTATGCGGGGCACGGCGTCCAGATCGAAAACGAGAACCTTCTGGTGCCGGTGGATTTCGAGCCGGGCTCGACCATCACGCTATCCAAATTCCGCTGCTTCCCGTTCAACCTGGTGATCGAATCGCTGAAGCGCGTGCGGCACAAGCGCAGCATCTACATTCTGGATGCCTGCCGCAGCAACCCGCTGACCGAAGCGCAAACGCTGCAAGCCGGGTTGGCCATTCCACCGGATGCGGGGCCCGATTCCCTGGTGATCTACTCCACCAACGCCAACAACGTGGCCGCCGATAATCCGGGCGGCCGCGACAGCTATTTCACCGAGGCGCTGGCCGACTTGATCGCGCAACCCGGCCTGCCCATCAGCGATATTGTGGCGCGCGTGACCAAACGCGTGCTCGAGGAGACCGACAATCATCAGAACCCCACCATTTTCGGCAGCCCGACCAGCCGGTTCTATTTCCACCCGCCCTCGAACCTAGACACCGAAAGCGATCCGACCCTGGTGGAGAAATGGATGGAGGACGCCAAACTCCGCGAGCAGCACGAAGACTGGCAACAGGCCATCGACCTGGTAAACCAGGTGCTCAAGAAGAAGCCCGGCGGCAGCCTCGAAGAGACGGCCAAGGCCAAACTGCCCTACCTCGAAGCCCGTAGGGACGCGCAGGCGCGCTTCGAGGCCGCGAATTACAAGGCGGCAGCGGGGCTCTTCGACCAGGCGTACCGGATGGACCTGTTCGCCATCGAGGCAGCCTTTCGGGGAGTCGACAGCAACCTGCTCGACGACCGGCTGGATGAAGCCGTTCGTTTACTGAAAGCCATCCGCATCCGTGGCACGACCGCGCAGATTCGCAAGGCCGATGCGATGCTGAAGGAGTTGGCCCCGGTCTACCCCGAGGCCGGCAAGCTACTCGAAAGCGCGCCGCCGCAGCCGCCGCCGATCTCGGAAATCTTCAGCGGCGTGCACTTTGGCGCGCCCGATTTCCAGGCCGGGCAGCGCTTCCAGGCGGCGACTCCGGTGGATCTGTCGCGCTGGGTCAAGGAACTCAGCGCCGCGGCAACTCCTCCGCCCACGGTGCCCGTATCGGCGGTCACGGCGCCGGTCCCGGCAGTCTCTACTGCGGCGCCGCCGCCGGGCACGGCGGTTCCGAATTTCTTTCATGTGGAAGTGATCAGCTCGTCCAATTCCCGCGACCTGCTGATCCGCAAGGCGGGCGGCGCGAAGGTCAATACCAGCAACGTGCGCAGGCCCACGGGCGTGCCGGTGAAGGTCACGACCGACCCGCCGGGCGCGAACCTCTCGGTGGATGGCGACCCGGAGCAGCGCTGCCAATCGCCCTGCATCCTCACCCTGAGCGCGACAAAGCAGACGATCCACGCGGATCTCGAAGGCTTCCGCCCGGCCATGGGGACGCTGGTGGTCAAACCGAGCGGCGACGAATTGCAGCTTCGCCTGGAACAGGAAACCGGGTTCCTCGAGTTCGAGGGGGGCACGGGCGAGACCGCGGTGGTGGTGGATGGCAAGGTGATGGCGAAGCAGGTGCCGGTGAAGTTGGAGGTCCCGGTGGGCAAATACGAAATCCGCACCGTGGAGGACGGCAAGATCCTCGCTCAACAGGATGTGGAAGTGAAACCCTTGAGCACGGTGGGGATGAAAGTGAGCAAGCAGGTCCAATGAGGATCATTCGCATTGCGCTTTGCGGGCTGACGCTGCTGGCGGCCCTTCCCGCGGCCAACTGGACCGACCGCGGCGAGTACGACCTGGTGCTGACCATCCGCGCGGAAGCCGCGCCGCAGAAACGCGTGGCGCTGCTCGACCAGTGGAAAGCGAAATACCCGCAGTCGGAACTTCGCCAGGAACGGCGCGAGCTGTATTTGCAGGCCTACCAGTCGCAGGGCGACAGCGCCAGGATGCTGGCTACGGCGGAAGAGATGATCGGCGAACAGCCGGATAACTTCGTGGGCCTCTACTGGTGCACGGTGCTGATCCCCGCCGGCAAGGACGCCGCGCCCGATCGCCTCAAGATCGGCGAAACCGCGGCACGCCAGTTGCTGAGCGGCCTGGACGGTTATTTTCCGGCGGGCGCGGAGGCGGAGAAGACCCGCGCCGGCCTGCTGGCGCACCGCGCCCTGGGATGGGTAGCCTGGCAGCGCGGCAATTACGCGGCAGCCGAAAAGGAGTTCACAGAGATTCTGCACCAGAGCCCGAAAGACGGCGAGATCTGCGCCTGGCTGGGTATGGTGATGGCTCTCGAGAAAGAACCCGAGAAGCTGGTGCCCTCGTTCTGGTACCTGGCGCGTGCGGCATCCATGCATGACGACGGCGCGCTGCCGGAGGGGCAGCGCCGGCAGGTCGATATGCTGCTCGAGAAACTCTACGTCTCCTATCACGGGGAGCCGGGAGGTCTGGAGAAGCTCGAGGTGGACGCCGCCGCGGCTCCCGACCCTCCGGCCGGGTTCACGGTGGAATCCGCCCAGGTGATTGCCGACCGCAGGGCCGAGGAGGAACTGGAGCGGACGAATCCCGAACTGGCGGCGTGGAAGAAACTGCGCAAGCGTCTGGACGCGGTGGACGGCGATGCCTACTTTGCCGATTCGGTGCGCAACATACCGCTGCCCAGGCTCAAAGGCACGCTCATCCGCGCCACCCCGGCGAGGCGCCCGCAAGAACTGGTGGTGTGGATCGGCGCGCCGAACACCGAAGAGATCACGCTGAAGCTGAGCGCGCCCTTTCCGAACGAGGCGGATCCGGGGACCGCCCTGGAATTCGAAGGGGTGCCGGAGGCATTCACGAAAAGTCCGTTCACGATGTTGATCACGGTGGAGCGGGACAAGGTCGAGGGCTGGCCTGCGCGCCGTGGACGGTAATTAGCCTTCAAATCGGAGCCTGGCTCGAGCTTCAAATCCGAGCTTCAAATCGGGGGTCAAATCGGGGACAGACGGAACGTTTTCCGAGAAACTGGGCGCGCCGGACACACTCTTTGTTCTATGGCACGTCTGGCTCGAGTCATCGCTGTCGATGTTCCGCATCACATCACGCAACGCGGCAACGCTCGCGGCTTCATCCTGGAATCGGAGGCTGACCGTGAGGTATATCTGCAACTGCTCCGGTATTGTTGCCGGCTATATCGCCTCTCCGTGGCCGGCTACTGCCTGATGTCGAACCACGTGCACCTGATCGCGATTCCGCGGCGCGCCGATTCCCTGGCTCTCGCGATGAAGCATGTACACGGACGATACGCCGCCTACTTCAATACCCGTCACCTGTCATCGGGTCATGTGTGGCAGGGGCGGTACTTTTCCTGCCCGCTCGATACACCGCACCTTTGGGCGGCGCTGCGCTATACGGAAATGAACCCAGTTCGGGCCGGGTTGGCAGACCGGCCCTGGGAATACGCATGGTCCAGTGCGGCGAGTCACTGCGGATTTAACCAGGACAGTCTCGTAGAGATATCGGATTGGCAGCAGAGTTGGAAGCCGGAAGGCTGGACCGAGTATCTCGCCGCGGCGGTCGAAGAGGCGGAGACAGGAGCGATCCGGCAAAGCACTCATAGTGGCCGGCCGTTGGGGACGCCAGAGTTTGTCAAAACGTTGGAACGTAACTTGAAGCGCAGCCTTCTGCCGCAGCGAGGTGGACGGCCACGAAAGAAAGATGCAGATATGCGCCAGGAGGTGATCGCGTTCGGCCGGGTGTGAACGGGAACGGCCCGTCTGTCCCTGGGTTCTCCCAAAGGCACGCTCATCCGCGCCACCCCGGCGAGGCGCCCGCAAGAACTGGTGGTGTGGATCGGCGCGCCGAACACCGAAGAGATCACGCTGAAGCTGAGCGCGCCCTTTCCGAACGAGGCGGATCCGGGGACCGCCCTGGAATTCGAAGGGGTGCCGGAGGCATTCACGAAAAGTCCGTTCACGATGTTGATCACGGTGGAGCGGGACAAGGTCGAGGGCTGGCCTGCGCGCCGTGGACGGTAATTAGCCTTCAAATCGGAGCCTGGCTCGAGCTTCAAATCCGAGCTTCAAATCGGGGACAGACGGAACGTTTTCCGAGAAACTGGGCGCGCCGGACACACTCTTTGTTCTATGGCACGTCTGGCTCGAGTCATCGCTGTCGATGTTCCGCATCACATCACGCAACGCGGCAACGCTCGCGGCTTCATCCTGGAATCGGAGGCTGACCGTGAGGTATATCTGCAACTGCTCCGGTATTGTTGCCGGCTATATCGCCTCTCCGTGGCCGGCTACTGCCTGATGTCGAACCACGTGCACCTGATCGCGATTCCGCGGCGCGCCGATTCCCTGGCTCTCGCGATGAAGCATGTACACGGACGATACGCCGCCTACTTCAATACCCGTCACCTGTCATCGGGTCATGTGTGGCAGGGGCGGTACTTTTCCTGCCCGCTCGATACACCGCACCTTTGGGCGGCGCTGCGCTATACGGAAATGAACCCAGTTCGGGCCGGGTTGGCAGACCGGCCCTGGGAATACGCATGGTCCAGTGCGGCGAGTCACTGCGGATTTAACCAGGACAGTCTCGTAGAGATATCGGATTGGCAGCAGAGTTGGAAGCCGGAAGGCTGGACCGAGTATCTCGCCGCGGCGGTCGAAGAGGCGGAGACAGGAGCGATCCGGCAAAGCACTCATAGTGGCCGGCCGTTGGGGACGCCAGAGTTTGTCAAAACGTTGGAACGTAACTTGAAGCGCAGCCTTCTGCCGCAGCGAGGTGGACGGCCACGAAAGAAAGATGCAGATATGCGCCAGGAGGTGATCGCGTTCGGCCGGGTGTGAACGGGAACGGCCCGTCTGTCCCTGGGTTCTCCCCTGGGTTCTCCCTGGGTTCTCCTGGGTTCTACGTCTGTCCCCTGGGTTCTACGTCTGTCCCTGGGTTCTATGAGGGTCTTATACCCTTTGCAGGCTTCGGTTGAGGTCACGATCTGCGCGACGATAATGGATAGGAAGAGGTACGTTTGATGGAATCGTTTGAGGCTGGGCGGCCGGCATGCATATTCCGGAATCGGTGTGCCCCCGCTTTGCGCGAGGAGGTGATCGCATTAGGCCGGCTGTAATCGGAAAACGTTCCGCCTGTCCCCGTTTAAGAGGAGTCCTCCCTACTGGTGGCGGATCGTGACCTTGGTCATGACCATGGACGCGGGCTTGTCCGAGGAATTCACCACGTAAACCGAGAACGGCGGCTCCTTCGGGTCCTGCGGCTTTTCGATCTTGTGGAACAGGAGGTCCCGGGTACCGTACTGGCGCGCCATGCGTTCCACCTCGCTATTGACCAGGCGGGCGCTGGCCAGTTCCATGGTGGCCGCCTGACGCCGCGGTTCGGAGGGCGGCGGCTCTTCGCTGCGAATGCCCCGGTTCAACTGGTACACGTCGCGCGGGTCCCGCGAGAGGATCACGGTCAGAACCTCGGACCCGGGAGGATCACTGACCTCGAAGCAATAGCCGGCCGGAATCCGCATCTTCGTGTCGGGGTCCAGGATGTTGCTTTCCTCGCTCATCTCGGGCGTGGGCAGCATGGCCTTCCAACTGCCGCTCGACTGCCGTGCCAGCACGTAGAGATACCCCGAGCGGTTGGCTTCCACCTGAAGCGCGAAGCATTCGCCCTTGTGGAAGATGCGGTCGGGATCCACCGTCTGCGCACTGTTCGTATCGGGGTTGACCAGGGCGATGCTGTAGCGGAAGCCCAGGTGGACGACGCCGTTGGCAGGCGCGGCCGGCACCTCCCTGCGGATCGGCGGCAGGGGATCCTTCTTGGCGACGGCGAAATAGTACAACTGCCGGGCGCCCGCCTCGTTCGGCTGTTGCTGCGGCTGTCCCGCAAGGGATCCGGCCACGGCCACCAGCACCAGGGAGATCGGAATTCGCATGTTCAGTCCTCGCTTTCCGGGCTAGAGTATTATCGCAGATCGAAACAGTCGAGTAGAATAAATTGCAACGCCCGCGGAGGGGCGCGTCGATGCCGATGCAGGTCTGTATGGGAGCCATGATGCAGTGCAGTTTCGGGATGGCGCCCAGTTCCCTGGTGGTCCTCCCCACCAACAAGGTTGTCACAAACATGATGCCGGATGCCAACATTATGGATCACATTCCGATGACCAACATCATGCCGTTCGGAATGTGCACCACGCCGTCGAACCCCACGGTGGCGGCCGCAACCGCAGCCGCTTTGGGCGTGTTGACGCCCATGCCCTGCATTCCGAATACGCCGGCGCCCTGGATTCCCGGCGCCGTGACGGACCTGATCGCCAATATGCCCGCGCTCGACAACGTGTCGAAGCTCATGTGCGTTTGGGGAGGCGTGATTCAATTCGTGACGCCGGGCGAGTTTACGGTCACGATTCCCTAATAGTTCGAAAGCACATCGAACTGACGCGACGGGTCGGCGTGCATCTCCTTATACTCGGCGGTGCTGAGCGTGCCGCCGAAAAAGTCGATGGCGCGCAGGCAGGTGACGCGCTTCAGCGACTTGACGTGGTCGTCAAACGCGCGATTCGCCGCAACCAGGGGAATCACCCGGCGGAACGCCTCCGCCACTTCGGTGGAGAGCCGGCGGTCGGAGCTGCGCACGGCCTGGTCGGCCGGGTTTTCGCCCCAGGTCTCCCGGCGCAGGCGCCGCGCCGCCCATCCCGGAAGATATTCCGGATATCCGACCAGCAGCGCCAGATACACCTTCACTTCTCCATCAATGCGCTGCTGCCTCCCCGGCATCGCGAGAATCCGCGCCTTCATGGTGTTGGCCTGTTCCGCCCGCGGAATGGTCATGTTGAGCAGCGTCTGGAGGTTGCGGGCGTCGGCCGGTGGCTGACCCGCCGAGAGCAGCCCGGTGGCGGCCGCGCGAATCGGCTGGGAATCTCCCTCCGGACCGAGAGCCTCGTAAATCGAGACCAGGCCCGGCAGTTCCGCCGCGGTGGCGCGCTGCACCAGGAAATTCAGATAGCCCGCAGCGAAGCGGCGGTCGTCAGGCGCGCCCGAACGGGCCACGATCAGGGTGATGACAATCGAGCGCTTTCGCTGCTCCGGCCCGGCTTCCCGGCCGTCCAGGAAGCGGCGCAGCCAGGCGGCGACCTCGTTCAGATCGTAAAAATCGACGAGTTTTCCGGCCTGCTGCAGCGCCCCGAGCGGTGTGCCGGCATCCAGCCGCGACATCAGAAAACTGGCGACATCGCCGGGCTGCAGGCGCCGGGGAATCGCTTCCTTCCCGAACTGATCGGGATGGAAGACGAACTCCTCCAGTTCGGGCAGGCTCGGCGGCGGAACTTGCGAAGACATGGCGGACATCAGACGATCTCCCAACCCGGCGAAAGCAACCAGAAGGCACAGCCAGGACGCTTGGGCTCTACCATGATTCGAGAATCCCCGCATCGCCGCCCTCCGTCCTCAGGCGCTGGTTGATTTGAAATGAGCCATTCGTTATGAAGTATTGCACGCTTCGATCGGTCATGCGCTTGGACGCGCCGGCGGCGTTGTTGCCAGTGACGTCGGAGAACATCAACTCGTTCTTCACGTTCAACACGTGGCCCAAGTCGGCGGTCACGTGTCCGGTCTCATGAGCCAGCACCAGCGGATCGTTATCGGTTCCGTCCATGCAGGTCTGAATGGCGAAGAGCGAGTACTTGATGGCGTCCACGGCATTCGTGGTCGCGTCGGCGTTCACGCTGTGGCCATCCATCATGGCCTCGCCGCGGTTGCCGTCGGAAGTGCTGTCCACGACGAACACATCCACGCGGTCGGTGCCCGTGTCGTAATTGCGGCACATGATCCGCTGGTGCATCGTGCCGGCCAGAAAATTCTGGCCATCCCAGGATTGCTGCGGCGCCGGGAGGGGGTTCACGCTCGCCACCGTCAGGGTCTGGGCCGTATCGGTGCTGACAACCTGGTCGATGGTGACGAATTTTCCGTCATCGCGCGTGACGACGATATCCGCCGACCCCTGCGTGTCGTTGAAGCGGCGCGGGTTGCCGTCGGCAACCGCGATGTACGGCGGCGACACCGCGGCTGCCAGGGCATTGGCCGTCTCTAGCGGTGTGAAGCCGATGCCGGTGGAGGTGTCCGCGGGCGTGATCGGAACGATGGTCATGGAGGGCTCGCCCGCCGAGTTCATGCGGAAACCGAGCCGGCTTGGATTGCCCAGTGCGTCGATGCCCGAAGCGCTCGACCCGCCCGCGTTGGCGCCCGGAGCGGCGCCTCCGGGAGTAGACGGGGAGCCGGGGTCGGACACCGCAATCATGTTCTCCACGGGGTCGCGCTCCTGGACGTCGAGCAGCTTCGGCGCGATGGAGCTCTGGGCCAGAACGCGGCGAAACCACTTGAGCACGCGCCGGCGGGCATTGGCCACGGTCACCACCGGGGCGCCTCCGGGCGTCCGCCGCATCACGTGGACGAACATGCGCAGCCGCCGGCGGTCGTCGCCGATCGGCAGTTCGGCCGTCACTTTGCATTTGGGGCTGCCCGGGCAACGCGGAATTTCGTAGCTGGCACGGACCGTCTGATCGAGGATCTCGACGTCCGGCTCGCCTTGATCCACCATATCGGTAACCAGCAGCGTCTGAGCCGGCTTGGGCGACCCGGGGTTGGGCGGGAAGGTGCCCGCCGGCACGGGGCCCACGGTGCCGTCCTTGTCGCCTTCGTCCACTACCAGGCGAAGGTACTTGGAGCGGTACGCCACTCCGGAGCGCACCTTGGCGCACTGCACATCGAGCTTGCGCCTGGCGTACTCGGCGCCGGTGAACAGTTCGTTGTGATCGACTGTTCCGTCTGCCTTGTAGACCGGCTTGAGGGCTTCGAGCGTCACCTGTATGGTGCCGCCAGCCGCGGGGTCCACCACCTGTACCTTGAAGGTGGCGATATCCGCGTCGGCTTCGGCGTGAAACTCGAAGGCGTCGGGAAAAGCCGCGGTTCCGGTGGGCCCGCCCTTATCCACCTGAAATTTGCTGACGAGCAGGAACGTGAGGTGATCGTCATCCAGGTAGTGCTTGTCGGGCGAGCCGTGGACAAAGCAGATACTCACCGGAGGCGCGTTCTTCTTCACGAAGACGTTGGTAGTGGTGGTGGATTTGCTTTCGTCGCGCGTCTGGATATCGGGAACGGTCACCTGGTCGCCCGCCCGCAACGGACGCGTGAGGAAATCCGCCCCGGAATTGGCGTTCCGCACGGGCTGACAATCGTGAAACCCGTTAGCGATTGCGATTCCACACAGTGTATCGCCGTCGCTAGCGACCACTACTTTCGGCACTTGAGCAGCTTCCTCCTGGCGCGAATTCGAGCTTGAGCGATATTACAGCCGATCATTTCGGGTCCCAAACGGTCTTGTCCATGTTCGGAAAAGTGACTTTGCAACTGCCCGGGTCGACTCCGTCGATGCGGGCGAAGCCCTTGTCGTCCAGAGTTCCCCCGGCGACGGTCTGTCCGTCTGGAAGGGTCACTTTATAGGGCTCGCCGGCTACGGGCCGGCCTTCCGTGTCTTCAAGCTTGATTTCGATATATGTTTTCGGCGGTGGCGGCGGGCTTCCAGCGCTTCCGGCCGAGCTTCCGGAATCGCCTCCAGCCGGGGCCGGCGTGGGCGGATGAAATGGCGCGGGCACAATCGTCCCGTAGCGTCCGGTCTTCTGCTGCTTCTGGGCCGCCTGTATCTGCGACGACTGTCCGGGGTCGGCGACATCGGCATCCTGGGCTTCCTTCGGATCGGCCGGCGATACCGCGCTTCCCGCGTTACCGCTCATGGCTGGGGAACCGGGCCCGGAGTTGATGCGGGTCATCTGGCCGTCGAGCACGATCATACTGCCCTTAACCGTCACGCCGCTGGGGTCTATGACCACACAGTTGCCGCCGCACTTCAGCGTGATGCCGCTGGTTCCCTCGATGACGATCCCCATGCCGGCGTCAATATACAGGTTCATCGAAGTCTTCTCGGAGTGATTCTGGCTAAAGACCTCGATCACGTCGCCGGTGACCTGCAAGGAGTGCGAGCCCGTGACCTTCAGCGCCTGTTTGCCGAGGATGTTCAGGTTGTGATCGCGGCCGACCTTGATCACCTGGTCGTTATCGATCGTCACGTGATGATCGTTCTTGATGTGCTCGTAATGGTCCTGCTTGATTACAAGGTGAACATTCCGGTCCACGTTCTCGAACCGGTCATTCTTGACGCGAATGTCCAAGTCCTTTTCGGCATGGACGAAGACCTGCTCGCTGCCTTTCTTGTCTTCGAAACGGATCTCGTTAAAACCGCCGCCACCTTTGGAACTATACGATTTCACCGTGCTCTTGGTCTGCTCATCCGGAAGCGTGTACGGCACAGTCTGATCCGCGTTGTAAACAGATCCGGCAATCAGGGGCCGGTCCGGATCGCCTTCGAGAAAAGTGATCAGGACCTCCTGCCCGATGCGCGGAATCTGGATCGCGCCCCATTGCTTCCCCGCCCAACCCTGCGCAACACGGATCCAGCAGGAGCTGTTCTCGTCCTTCGCGCCTTCCCGGTCCCAATAGAACTGAACCTTGACGCGGCCGTACTGATCGACCCAGATCTCCTCGCCGGCCTTGCCTACGACCAGGGCGGTCTGCGTTCCTCTCACCACGGGCTTGAGCGCGCGCCGGCGGGGCCGGTAGACGACGGAACCGGGAATCAGCTCGAACGAATTGGAATATTCGAACCTCTGCCTGGAACCGGAGCGGTAGCTGGTATTGAAGCCGGAGTGATCGAGTCTGGTGATCACGTACTCCTGGTTCGCCTCGTCGCGGTAATGCTCCTGGAGGGTAAATTTGTATCCGCACTCGAACCCCATGGAGGTGCCGCGGCCACGCACCGTGGCGATTTCGGTCTCGCGCTCTTCGAGCCGGATCCGGGCGTAGCGGTCGCCGTCGTCCTTAGTGGCGTAGCCTCCGGGGTAATCGTAGAATTCGCCTACCTGTGCCGCCTGCATCTTGTTGCCATCCTGGTCGCCGGAGAGCGTCGCGAACAGGTCGGTTTTAGGTTTCGTGAAATCGTAATCGGTCAATGAGGCGGTCCCGGTCGAGACACGGTACTCGTGCTCGAGGGTGGTGACGACACCTGCGACGCGCGAAGAACCTTCGGCCGGCATGTATTTGATCAGTTGTTCCTGGTCAACCAGCAGGGGGCAGGGTACAGCCGCAGCGGAGGTATCAGCCAGTACCAGTGTATGTTTGTCCTGGGATTGCTCGAAATAATAATAGATACCTTCGTCTTCCATTAACCGCGAGATGAAATTGAAATCGGTCTCGCGGTATTGCACGCAATACTCACGCGGGTGATAAGTGCCCTGAGTGTCGATTCGATAGTCGGTATACCCGCGATCGCTGAAGATTTTCGTGAAGATATCGGTGACAGACTTGTTTTGGAAGATCCGGCAGTTGGTGAAGTAAGTCAGAAACGAAAACCAGGGCAGCAGCTCCAGTTCTAAAACCGCCTTGCCGTCCTCCACGCATTCGAGCAGCTTGATGGCATTGATGAGCGCATGGACCTGGCGTTCGTTTTCGTCTCCAATGTGGAACGTCAACACCGCCGGTGTCACCAGCAGGCTCTTCATATCGACGTTCGGGTCGTCTGAGAGCGCCTTTACGATGAACCGGTAAGGCTCCGAGACGCCCTCATGGCCGGTGAAGCTTTCGACCAGGAGGGCGTCGTCGCCAAGGTTCGTCTTCAGGCGAAATGGGCGGTCGGCTTGTGTCGCAGGCACGGTATTTTCAACTCATTGCGTTACGAGTAAGTGAATGAGCCGTCTTCGGCGATTCCCACCCGGATCGATTCGGGTTTTTCTCCTTCGGCGATTTTGCCGAGAATCTGTTTCGAGATCTCGGGAAGCATGGTGTTGGTCAGGATGTTATCCACGTTGCGAGCGCCGCTCTCGACTTCGGTGCAGCGCCTGGCGACTTCGTCGATTACCGCCGCGTCATGGGAGAGCGCAATGCGATGCGTCTCCGCCAGGCGGCGCTGAATCTTGCCGATTTTGAGCTTGATGATCACGCGCATGGCCTCGTCGCGGATCGGGTAGTACGGAATGATCACGAGGCGGCCGAGGAAAGCCGGTTTGAATACTTTGTCGAGCTCCGGCTTGATGGCTTTGACGAGACCGGCGGGCGTCGGCGCCGTTTCCGGATCGGCATTGAGCTTCATCATGCTGTCGGTGGCGGCGTTGGAAGTCAGGATGATGATGGTGTTCTTGAAATCGATCTGGCGGCCTTCGCCGTCCTCCATCTGGCCCTTGTCGAAGACCTGGAAGAAGAGCTCGAGCACGTCCGGGTGCGCCTTCTCCACTTCATCGAGCAGCACCACCGAATAGGGACGCCGGCGCACGGCTTCGGTCAGCACGCCGCCTTCGCCGTAGCCCACGTATCCGGGAGGCGACCCCTTCAGGGTGGAAACCGTGTGCGCTTCCTGGAACTCCGACATATTGATGCTGATCAGGTTGCGCTCGCCGCCGTAGAGCAGGTCTGAAAGCGCCAGGGCCGTCTCGGTCTTGCCGACGCCGCTCGGACCCACCAGCAGAAAGACGCCGACCGGCTTGCCCGGATCGTCCAACCCGGCGCGGGCCGTGCGGATGCGCTGGCTGATCATTTCGAGAGCGTGATCCTGGCCGATGACGCGGCTGCCCAGGTGAGACTCCAGCGAGAGCACCGTGGAGATTTCGTCCTTGAGCATTTTGCCGACCGGAATGCCGGTCCAGCCGGAGACCACTTCGCCTACGATTTGCGCGTCCACGCAGACCCGCAGCAGCGGCGTTTCTCCCTGCATGGTTTCGAGCTCCGCATTGAGCTCCGCGAGTTGCGCGCGCATGGCCTCGGGGTCGGGGGCGGGCTGAGCGGCGGCGGCGCCGTCACCCGCGGGCTGCGGCGCGGTGCCGTTTTCCAGGTTCAGGCGAAGTTCCCGAATGCGATTGACCAGGTCGCGTTCCTTATCCCATCTTCCCGTCAATTCCTTCAGGCGGGCTTCCGTCTTGGCGCGCGTCTCGGCGATCGTCTGGAGCCGGTCGCTATGATCGGTGCCGACCGCGGCTTCCCGCTGAAGCACCCGCGTTTGCAGGTCGAGGTCGTCGATGGTCCGCTGCGCGTCCTCAATCGGCGGCGGGACCGAGTTCTGCCCCAGGGCCAGGCGCGCGCACGCAGTATCCAGCACGCTCACGGCCTTATCGGGAAGCTGCCGGTCCGCCAGATAGCGGTGCGACAGCTTGACGGCGGCCAGCAGGCCCTCATCGAGAATCCGCACGTTGTGGTGTTTCTCTAGCGTCTGGCAGACGCCGCGGAGCATCAGCGCGCACTGCGTCTCCGTGGGCTCCTCCACCTTTACGAGTTGGAAGCGCCGCGCCAGGGCCGGGTCTTTCTCGAAATACTTCTTGTATTCGGACCAGGTGGTGGCGGCGACGGTGCGTAGTTCGCCGCGCGCCAGGGCCGGTTTGAGCAGGTTCGCCGCGTCACCCTGCCCGGCCTGTCCGCCGGCCCCGATCATGGTGTGGGCCTCGTCAATGAAGAGGATGATTGGGGTGGGGGAGGACTTTACCTCGTTGATCAAACCCTTGAGACGGTTCTCGAATTCGCCTTTCATCCCGGCGCCCGCCTGCAGCAGAGCCAGGTCGAGCGAGCGGAGCGTGACGTTTTTCAGGACCGGGGGAACATCGCCCTGCGCGATGCGGACGGCAAATCCCTCAACCACCGCGGTTTTGCCGACTCCGGCTTCACCAACCAGGATGGGGTTGTTCTGCCTGCGCCGCGTCAGGATATCGACCACCTGGCGAATTTCGAAATCGCGCGCCAAAACCGGGTCGATCTTGCCCTGTCTGGCGTTCTCCGTGACATTGACTGTGTACTGGTCGAGGTTGGGAGTCTTGCCGCCGCCCGGGCGCGGCCCTTCCTGGGTTCCCGCCGCGACGGCCGCGGCCGCCTCGACGTTCTCTGCCGAAGCCGCCACGATGTTCATGAAATCGTTGCGCAGACTGTCGGCCTGAACCTTCTGCAGTTCTTTGCTAAACTCCCGCGCCAGGCGCGCCAACTCCTCGTCGTGAACCAGGGCGAGTACGGTGAAGCCGGTCCTAACCTTGGCGGCGGCGAAGTCGATGGAGCCGATGGTCCAGCCCTTCACCAGCATGTCCCGCACCGTAGGACTGACGGAAGGCGTGCGGGCGTTGCCCGTCTTCAGCCGGTCCAGGCTGCGGGTGAGCTCGGCCGCCAGCCGGGATTTGTCCAGGCCGAAGTGCTTCGCGATGCACGCGAAGTCGCCTTCACTCGAATCGAGCAGCTTCATCAGGTAGTGCTCGATTTCGACATCATAGTGCGTGCGCGAAAGAGCCAGGCCTAATGCGCCTTCGAGCGCGGCCCTCGCGGAATCGTTCAACTTGCCAATCAGCGATCGATCGTTCAGTCTCATCAAGCCCCCAGTGAATACTCAATTCAAGAAGTCTACCCCAAAAGGAAAACCGTATCGGATGGAGCGCGGTCGAACTCCGCGCCCGATTTCATCCAGGTGAACCAGCCGAGCCGCGGTCCGGCGACATCGCCGTCGCCCAGGTTACAGCGCGGCACTTCATCCCGGCTGAGGATAAGCTGGACTTCGATTTCCAGCTCGATGCCGCAGAAGAAACGCACCAGGTCGCGCAGCGGGTCGAGCGCGGGGCCACCCGGCAGGAAGCCCAGGTACTGTGCCGCCGTGAGCGGGCCAAGCTTGACGCGGACGCGGGACTGCTGGTCCCAGATCTCATCGCCCACCACCACACCCACCCCCAACTGCTCGGAAAAGGAGTCCCCATCCTCGAACACGCACTGGTTCGAGGGATCGAGCGACTGCCAGGTGCCCACGAACTGTTCGACTTCGGCGGGCACGCCGAAGTAATCCTCCACAATCCGCTGCAGGCCCGCGGCCGACTTGGGCTGAAGCGAAAGCAGGCCGGTATAGTAGAGCAGCGACTCGTCGCGGATCACCAGGCGGTGTTCCAGCCCTCCGGTGCCCATGCCGATCAGGCACATCAGGTATCGCGACAGCCGGTCTTCGCCATCCCGCTCGTAAGCCACCGCCGACCGGTGCTTTTCCCAGGCCTGGTAGAACAGCGAGATCATCCGGTGATTGAAAATGTCGAAGAACGCGGCCATGGTGCGGTCGCGGTTGCGCAGGCGGTCAACCACCATTTCGGAATAGCAGTAAGGCAGGACACCCTGCGGTCCGGTGAGCCCCATGAAATTCACTACCATGCGGGGGACCGGCCCCTCCCAGTCGATGGAATCGATCTCGGAGGGCGGGAATGCCAGCGAATTATGGGCCTGGAAACGGACGGCTTCGTTCTGCGGCTTGGCGAAGCCGCCGACCGTCTCGCGTCCCTCCGCCATGCGGAGCAGGATGCGCACGGCCTGGAAGAAATCGAACAGGCCGGGGCGTTCCCGCAGTTCCACACCGACTTCCGTGAGTGGATGGGCTTCGGGAATCGCCGGCGTCATGTGAGAATCCTCAAGCCCGCCCGGGGCGGCCATTCCTTGAGCGGTTCCCTTCTCTGGCGTGTCCTGGCCACCAGTTGGGTGAAGCTGTTGAGGGACGCGTAGAGTGCCAGGAAATGTTCGATCACGCTGGCGAACAGATAGACGCCGCCGCCGACGAACTGCTCTTCGTCCAATTCCATTTCGACGCGCATCCCGCGCGCGAACGCGATGCCGTGCTCCGAGACGACCCGCGCGAAATGCGGCTTGCTGTTCAGGCTCGCGATTCCTTCGATCATCCGCTGGGAAAACGGCGACTCGGTGAAATCGTAGAGCCGCAGAATCTGTTGCAGCGCGCTCCGGCCGCCCTCGACCAGCGACAGATAGTTGAGCGAAAGATGCGAAATCAACTGCCAGAGCGCCATCCGGGTGGTGGGTGGCCGCAGCGGCTGGGTGGGTTTGGTCAGCGCCAGGATGCGCTTGACCGGCGCGTTGCCTTCGAGTTCGAAATCGCCGTCTTCGTTGCCCCAGGGCAGCCGCGAGGGCAGGTTGCGGTTGGTGCAGGTAGTGTGGATGGTGAGCGTATCCGTCTTGGGCAGCGCGGCGCGCATGGACCGGTCCACCAGCGCCAGGTAGATATCCGAGCCTTCGTCGTTCAGCCGGCTGGACATGCGGCGGTTGGCGATCCAGAAGCAGTCCTGGCTGACCTCGGTTTCGTGGCGGTAGGAATAGAAGGGACGGTAGGTGACGATCTGCCGCGAAGCAGGGTCGATGGTGCTGACCTGGTCCACCGAGAAGATCTCGACGGCCATCGGGCGCCGGATGTCGGGCCGCAGCGGGTATTCGTACTTATGCTGGTCGAACAGAATCGGTTCGGCCGTCTGCGGAAAGAGGTTGACGATGGGGACGCACCCCAGCCGGAAGACTTTGGGTGTGACGCCGATCTCCAGGCGCTCGCGGCGGTCTTCGTCCACCGCGTTCGCAAAGAGAAACACGAATTCCGCCTGGTTGGTAAATCCGGATTCGAAGACCTCCCCGAGCGGCCGCGGCTTGCCATCTTCGCCCGGAGGCCCAACGATATCCACGAAGAGGAACTTGGCCGGAAGGGTGAAGAATTCCTGCAACGTGCGGTACCCGGGGAAGGAACGGCGCGGGTATGGGAGCATCGCATCGCTCTCCGCGAATCCGGCGGGCCGCAGGCAGGAGGCCGGAAGCGTAACAGCCGGCACTCTCGGGTTTCCCGGATCGCGCACCACGATGCGGGTGAGCTTCGAGCAGAGTTGCTCGTAGAGCGCGTGCACCAGGCTGTTCTCGCCCGCCAGGTGAAAGCGCAGGCTGCCGATTTCCAGCTTGGGCAAAGGAGCGTCCGGGCTGCTCGAAACGGCCAGCCGGATGACGAACGGCTCGGAAGCCTTGAGCGATGGCCGCAGCCGGTCGGGAGTTCTCCATTCCGCCGCCGTGACCGCGAGCGGCCACAGCGTGAGGTCGGAGCAGGTGCGGAATTTGCACGGGACCCCCGCGACGGGCCGCGAATAGAGCACGGTCTCGCGCGGGATGGGCATGCCGGTGGTGAGTTTGCCGCGCTCCAGATCGATGCCGAACTCGGCGATCGCCATCGAAGGGATAGGCCGGATCAGGTGCGGGTAGACAATCCCGAGGATCGCTTCGGTGATCTCGGGAAAATCGTCGTCGAGCTTGAGATGAACCCTGCCGGCCAGCAGCGCGAAGGCCTGCAGGAGGCGCTCCACGTGGGGGTCGCCCGCTTCGTTAGACGGGTCGAACTGAAGGCGCGCGGCGATCTTGGGGTATTTTTCGGCGAACTCTCCGCCCATCTCGCGGAGAAAGCTGAGCTCGCGTTCGTAGTAGAGCAGCAGTTCATCCCGCATTCTGAACCTCGTACTGCCCGCTGGTCAGTTGCAGGACGGTATCGAAGGAGACGTGCTCGGGTTCCGGATCCATCAGCAGCAGCCCTTCGATCCGGAAGCGCAGGGTGCGCGTACCGGCCGTTTCGGTTTCGAGCGGAACGATGCGCGGCTTGGCAATGCGCGGCTCGAAGATCCTGATGGCGTTCTGAAGCTGCCGGATCAGCTTGGTCTTATCGTTGGGCGTGGCGATGCTGAAGCCGGTGAAATCGGGAAGGCCGAAAAGGTAGACGGAACGGTTCAGCTCCTTCAGGCCCTCGTCCGGCAGCACGGCGATGCGCCGCGTGTTGAGCAGCCATTCGAGATCGCGGCGAACGGCGTCGCGCAGCATGCGCTCCGATTGCACGCGGGTGGGCGGAACTTCCTTGGAATTGCGTGGATCGAGATCGATCAGCCGGTCCAGAACCGAGAGGGTGACGGCAGTTTCTGTAGCGGAGTGCGCCATGGGTTCAGATGGTCAGCGCCTGGACCGGGTCGAGGCGGCAGATGCGTTCGAACATGGCCTGCTTAGCCTTGGCGTCGCCCTGGATCTTCTTGCTGTTCTGCACCAGGAACAGGAGTGCGCCGGCCACCGTTTCGCGGTCTTCCCAATCCTCCAGTTTGTGCGTCTCGATGGCGGCGGCCACGTCGTCGAGCAGCGGTTGGGCGATCGCGTCCTTTCCGGCCGCGATACAGATCTGCGCCAGTTGCAGCTTGCGCTGGAAGCGGCCCCGGCCGCTCAACTGCCGTTCCACTTCGCGCTGCAGGATGGCGACTGCCTTCTGCGCCTGGCCGGAGCGCATGGCCTCGAGCGCCAGGGCGTGAGCGTCGACAAATTTCTTTTGCCAGCCGGGAGTGCGGCCGTGTTCCATCACCGGCACACGCGGCGGATCCGCCTGGGGAGCCGAACCGGAAGGCTCGGCGAGAATCTCGCGCAGCCACTCCTGCGTTTGCGGATTGGCCGCGGGGGTATCGTCGCTGAGCGCGGCATCCAGCAGATTCGGAAGATCGCGCAGAAGCGTACGGAGTTCGGAGCGGATGGCGATCGCAATCGAGCGGTAGTCGTCGCCCAGGGCCACGCAGGCCTCGACGACGAAGCGCTGCAGGTCGAGCCAGGCCCGGCCGCACGGCAGGGCCATCATCGATTCCGCCAACTGCAGAAGTTCGTGCCACTTGCTGTTGAGCGCCAGTGCCTTGATCTGCTGGCGGAGATCGCTGGGCGGGGCCTCCAGAACGGCGGGATCATTCGAAGCGCGCAACTCGCCCCAGCGCAGGCCGCGAAGCATCAGGTAAGGCGCCGGGCTGAAGGGCTCCTGCTTGCGCAGAAAGGCGGCCGCGGCGGCAACCCCCGCGATCGCTTCCCGGCGGCCGGCCGGTTCGGCGGCGGACCGCAGCGCGAGGAGCGCATCCATGCTGGAGCCCGAGACGAAACCGAAACCCTGCGCCGGTTCGCCCGCACCCGCGCCGGACCCGCCTTCGCCGCCCGCCGCCGCAGCGGCGGCAGCTTCTTCAACCACCGGCGGCGCTTCCTCCACCGGATCGGGTTCGATCTCGCGCTTCTTCTGAAGCAGGGAGTGGACCACCTGGCGGACCTCGGCAATCGCATCCTTCAGGGGGCCGAATGTGGGCGCCTCGTCCTGGAACTTTTCCTGACAGACGCCGTCGAGCCCCTGGACCGATTCGAGCGAAGCGTCGAGTTGCTGTTCGAGGCCGGCGTAAAACGCCTTGGGCGTTTCCGCGAACGATTTGTCGAATACCTCCGGAGGGAGTTTTCCTTCCTTGAGGGCTTTCTCGCGCGCGGCCTTTTCCTCTTTGCTCTTGGCCTGGTCCTCGTATTGCACGGTGCGGGATTTCTTGTATTCGAAGAAATCGATCCCGGCATCGCACAGAGGCAGGTTCTTCATGGCGGCGGGCAATTTCTTGGGAAGGAATTCCAGCACGACCAGGCGGTCTTCGAGGTCGCCGTCCTCGGCCTCGGGATAAAGGGTTTCCCAAAAGCCGCCAATCAGGCCCGTACAGAGTTCGATGCCCTCGCGGAAGCCGCCGATCCCCTCTCTCTTGACCAGAGCCTCACACAACCAGACCGACAACTGGAGATCTTTGCTTTGAGTGGCGATGGTGTCCTGCGCGAGCTTGATGACCAGCGGATAGTCGGCGACTTTCCGCTCATGCTGCCAAGCCCCCTGCGGCAGTTCGTCATCCTGCCGCCGAGCCTCTTTGATCTTGTCGTAGACGGGAGAGGAGCGCAGGTTCTGCCCGGAGGGGTTCTCGCCGGGAATCGGGTTCAGTATGTCTTTACGCAGCGGCATCGGAAGCGAACTCCAGCGACCGGATATCCAGCAGCGGCACTTCCTCGCCATCCACGATGAACGTCTTCTGCCCTACGGGGAAATGGTTTCCCGAATCATCCGCCACCCATTCGGTGCCCCGGCCAAGCCAGAGCAGCGGGTCGTCGGATTTCCAGGAGAACGGATAGATAGCCGGGATGATTACCTGGCCGATATCGGTCCCTTTGAAGGAGGGCCCGGTCAGGACATAGGCAGGCGTCCATAGCGTATCGCGCAGCATGCGGGGCGGATCGATATTCACCGAGGCGATGTGCTCGAAGGGTATCCACAGGTAGGCTCCGGCCGCGTACACCTCCAGGCGCGGCCCAATCTCGGGATCCGCGTCGGCAATGGATTCGAACGGCTTTCCGTTCAGCTTGCCCGGCGGGGATTTTACCGCGGCGGAACCGGGAAACTCCTGCTTCTGAAACATCTCGTGCCGCAGCTTTTCGGCGTGCAGCGCGGAGTAATAAAGTACGGCGCCCATTTCCGCTTCGCGGCTGGCCTGCGCCAGCACGCCCAAGTGCTTTTCGGCCCGGCCGTACTGCCCGGAAAAACAGAGTAACTCGAACAGAAAGGTGCGCTTAGCCACGTCGGCGGGGTTGTCGCGGAGAGCGGCAGTCAGCGCGCCCTCCGCTTCCCGGACCTTCCCGGCGTCGAGAAGTTCCTTAGCTGTCATGGGTATCCTTTACGTGAGGTTATCTTCGGCCGCGAAGTTGGCGTTCAACAACTCCAGATCATAGCCCTTGCGAATGGCCGCATCGAGCGTCCCGTCGTCCTTTTCCGGCCGATACGCAACTTCCACGCCCTGGAAAGCAAAAGAAACGGACTCGGTAGGATTCTCGTTGCTGCCGGACAATTGCACGGAGGTGATCAGCGCATCCTTGAGCCAGATGCGGAAGTAGTCCTGCTGCTTGTCTCCGACCGGTTTGTCGTAGAGTATGTAAACCTTCTTCAGGATATCCCCAGTCGCGCAGTGATCGCACAGCAGGGGGGTGGTCTTGTCCAGAACCTTCATGATGGTCAGGTTCGAAAAGTCAGCCCGGCCCGCCTTGGCCTCCTTGCCGGACGCTCCCGCTCCATAGACCGCAGTTTGGCTCACGCCCCAACTGAAAGATAAGACGTCGATAGTCCCAGGCTTACTGGTGCTGGGTCCGGCGACTCCATCAACGTACAAGTATGCATTTACCGCCACGTCGTTCTCCTCTCTTCTCTTGTGCTTGGTTTTAACTTCAAGGCCACGAGCGACGCTATTTCGCCGGGGCCGGCAAATCCGCGACCAGCCGCAGCGACACAGTCAGTTCTTCCAACTGGAAGTGCGGCCTGAGAAACGCAACTGCCCGATATACTCCGGGCTTACCAGGGACTTCCATGACATCCACGCGCGCTTCACGCAAGGGGCAGCGGGCCTTCATTTGAGGCGACGCGGTGTCGTCCGGAATCACATATCGCGTGATCCAACGGTTGAGGAAAATTTCCGCTTCCGTCCGCGACATAAAGCTGCCGATCTTGTCGCGCATCATCGCTTTCAGATAATGCGCAAACCGCGAGACAGCCATGATGTAAGGGATTTGGGCCGAAAGGCGCGCGTTCGCGTTGGCCGCGTCAGTGTCGTACAGCTTGGGCTTTTGGCAGGACTGCACACTGAAGAACGCCGCATAATCGGTATCCTTACAGTGCACTATCGGAACAAAGCCGAGATCGGCCAACTCCTTCTCGCGACGGTCCGTGACCGGCACCTCGGTGGGGCACTTCATGGTCACGTCGCCTTCGTCGGTGTAGAAGTTATGAACCGGCAGCCCCGTCACAAGGCCGCCGCCTTCCACGCCGCGCATGGCGACGCACATGCCGTACTGGGAGAAGGAATTCGTCATACGGGTAGCTAACGTGAAGGCCGCGTTCATCCACAGATACTTGGAATGATCGCTTCCGTCCACGTGCTCTTCGTAGCTGAAATCCTCCACCGGCTTGGTGTCTTTACCGTAAGGCAACCGGCCGAGAACTCGCGGCAGCGTGAGCGCGGTGTATCGGGAATCTTCCGATTGACGGAAGCTCTTCCACTTGGCGTACTCGGTGGTGTCAAAGACCTTGGCCAGATCGCGCGGGGCGTCCAGAGTGGTCCAACTCGGCAGGTTGAGCAGTTCGGAACTGGCAGCCGAAAGGAACGGAGCGTGCGCCGCGGCGGCCACATGGGAAACCTGCTCCAACAGTTCCAGATCCTCGGGATGCTTGCCGAATTCGTAGTCGCCGACGAGAGCGCCGAACGGCGAGCCGCCGAAGACTCCGTACTCCTCTTCGTAGATCTTCTTGAACAACGCGCTCTGGTCGAATTCCGGCGCGCGCTGCATATCCTTCAGCAGCTCCTTCTTGTTGCAGTTCATGATGCGGATCTTGAGCTGCGTGCCGGTTTCGCTCTGGTCCATCAGATACTTCACACCGCGCCAGGTGCCTTCCAGCTTCTGGAACGATGGATGATGCATGACTTCGTTGAGCTGGATGGAGATGAGATGATCGATCTGCGCGATACGCGCGTTGATCATCATTTCCGCGTCGCGCGCGATGGTCATGGAGCCTTCGAGCACCTGCGCAACGAACTCCTTCACCAGGTTCTTGCCGCGTTCGCGGGCGGCCGGCTCCGCGCCGAAGCGGCCCTCGTCCACGAGCGTGTCAAGCAGACCTTTTTCCTGAACTTCACTGGCCGCAGCCGACGGTTGTGCCTGTTGTGGATCAGCCATTGGACTGGTCTCCCTTTCCCTTGATCTCGCCCTTCAATTTCTGGAGCTTCTCGGCATTCCCGACCGATTCGAGAAGCGCCTCCTCCAGCTTGTCGTTGCCCTGCAGGCTGCCCCGCAGGTCCGAGAGCCGGGTACGAAGGTCCAGTAACTCTTTGAGCGGCTTCACCTGGCGCGCGACGTTCTGCGGTTCGAAATCTTCCATCTTGGTGAACTTCAGATCCACCTTGAGGTTCGGCGCGTCGGACTCCTCGCTCAGCTTGTTTTCGACGGTAAAGGAAAGGTGCGGCTTCATGCCTTCCAGGACCGTATCGAAATTATCGGGGTTCACCTCCACGAACTTCCGCTCCTTGAGCTTGGGGAGCGGCTGTTCGGGCTGTCCGGTAAAATCGCCCAAAACGCCGACCACGAACGGGAGCTCCTTCAGTTCAATCGCGCCTCCGACCTCCACGTCATAGGTGATCTGAACGCGCGGTGACCGAACCCGGTCCAGTTTGTGCTGTGTGCTCTCTCTTGCCATTCCGTTGCCTCCCTGAGAGTTCTCCCGAAACTATATTCCGGCCGAGGACTCTCGTCAAGTTTACTACTCTCTCCGGCTGTTTGCGGGCGTATGCACAATTCGCCTGACAGCGGCTGAAGCCAAGTGTACAAGAAAACGCATCTAGCTGATAGTTCTTTGTTTTATATCAATCCGAAGATATTTCCGGCCGGTGAAAGCTCCGTTAGAACGGTAGCCTGTTGGATTCTAAAACAGTACTAGTCGGAGGAAAATGAGGTACCGTACCCGAACCAGGCGGCGGAATTTTCGTCAGGAGAAACCGAGGCGGTGGTGGGCGGTCGCAGGCTCGAACTGCGGACCTCCTGCTTGTAAGGCAGGCGCTCTAACCGGCTGAGCTAACCGCCCACGAAGTGCGGCTTTTCCATTCTAACAGGTCGCTAGAAGTGCCCCGAAGGGTCCGCTTCCCGTTCGCGACCCGCCTATAAGACGTCTTCCACCTGCTCGGGAAGCGGCCCGGCCATGTCCCGCAGTTTCTCGAAGAGGTCGTCATAGAGCGCCGCATAGGCCGCAATTGAAGGATCGTTCTTACGCGCCGCGGCAAACGTGCGGCGCATCTGGCGGACCGCCACCAGCAGCAGCTTCAATTCGTCTTCCGTGAACCCAAACGTTTTCGCCATAACAAAATCCAGAACACCCCGCTCGCCAGGGCTCCCCCGGAGAGGATCTGCGCGGCCCTCATCTCCGCTCCGCCATCCCAATTCAGCTCCACGGTACAGGCGCCGCCGCATCGCGGCTCCACGACCATCTGCCCCAGTTTATCTCCCCACACGCGACGCGGCTGTCCATTGACGCGCGCATGCCAGCCATGATCCCAGGTCACCTGCACGGAAAGCAGAGACTCCGGGGACAAGTTGGCTTCGATCGACGCACTGCCTGAACCGGTCCAACGGAATCGGGCGGCGGGCCGCGCGGGATCTTCGAGCGCCGCCAGGTATCGCTCCAGGGGCCGCGTGTCATAACCCCGGGGAACCACCGAGGGGAGATCGGCCGCGCGTACCTCGTGAGCCAGCGAATGGCTGGAGCGCGGAACAGCGTAGATCACGTCGCCTCCTTCGCGCCACAATTCCGGCAAACCTCCGAGCTTGGCCGGATGGTTGTAGGGATGGTACACCTCCCTGCTCTTGGGCCCGCCGCCGATTACTGCGTCGCAGCCGTAGGCCTCGAGCCAGTCGAGCGCGGTCTTCTGCCGGTCGCCGTAGTAAATCTGGAAGATCACGTCCTGAAGGAGCAGGTTGCGCATCCCGTTATCGAACCCGCCGGTCAGCATCGGGGTGTCGCTGAATGCGTTCATCCAGAACCCTATGGTGCCGGGGGCGAAAACGCGGCGGCCAGGCATATGGGCGCCCAGCCAGCGGGAGATCTGGTATTCGACGGTGGATTCGATCCGGATGGGCCTCTCCATCCTGCGGGCCATCTTCCGCTGATGCAGGAGCACCGGCACCCCGAGCAGCATAGCGATACACGCAGCCGGAATTGCGGCGCGCGGGCGAAGCGGGATCGCGAGCGCCACTGCCAGCCAGAACGCCAGATCCATCTCGAGGTGGTACCGGGTTGGCTGGGGCACAAGAGCCAGGCGAAACCAATAGGCGGGCAGGACGATTGCCGCGGTCGCGAGCAGGAACAACGCGGCGAAGCGGATACGCACCGGCCATTTTGCCCGACGCATCGACCATGCCAGCAGAATCAGGCCGCCAATAAGCGCCGCGGCCCAGATCTTGTGTATCGTCCCCGATTCGAATTTTCCGCCGACCAGCGGAGCGTTGGCTCGAATCGTAGCAATGGTCGATGGCGTGAGCCAAGGCATAGCGATAGCGTAAGCCCAGCAGCCCAACGCGGCAGCCGCGACCCACCGGCGGTCCCAACGCGCCAGCAGATACGCGCATACCATCAGGGCCAGCGCAAACGAGCCGAGCCAGTTGCTCAACGCGACCGCGGCCAGTGCCAACGCCGCTCCGAAGCAATGGAGCGGCTTGCGCTTCTCCAAGGCGATGTGCAGCATCCCTACCGCAAGTGGCAGGAGCAACAGGGAGAGCAGATGCGGCCCTTCGCCATAACGCACCAGGGCCACCAGGCGGCGCGGACCGAACCATCCTCCCGCGTCGGCTCGGAGTTCCCGCGAGAGAAAACAGGCCGGCGAAATGAGCGAATAGCCCAAAGCCGCCACGAAAGCCGCCTCGCGGCCGGCTCCCAGCCGCCACGCCGCCCAGAACAAGGCGGCAGGAGCGAGAACGTAGACTGCCGCCGTCACCGCATGGTAGGCCAGCGCCGGCGACACGCGGCCGGCCGCGGCCGCCAGCGCCACGATCCAGTGCAGGAGGGGCGGGTAGGTATCCGGATAGGGAATGCCTCCGTACCACAGGGGGAACCATCCAAGGTGCGGAAAGTGGTCGCGGATATATCGCGCCAGACCGATGAACGCCGCCTCGATCGAGCCCATCTCGCTCGAATACTCGAGGGAGAAGAGGCGCGGCGTGACAGCCGCGTTCCAGGCAATCAGCGCTGCCGCGGCGCCTGCCGTTTTCAGCCGCTCAGAGCGCGTAGAATCGGGCAGCAGTTCCACCCAGCAATTCCTCCCGGATCTCGATACTCTGCGCTCCGATGGCCTGGGTAAATGCAGCCAGGCCGGCTTTCCAGGAATGCTCCGGCAGCGAGTCGGGCCAGTCGCTACCGAACATCAGCCGGCCGGGTCCGAACAGCGTGAGCGCGTGGCGCACAGGGGGACCCGGCGATGGCGTAATCCGTGTGAGCCCGCTGAGCTTGCAGAATACGTTTGGACACGCAGCCGCATCTTCGAGGAGCCGGGCCCAGTCGTCCGCGAAGGGAGCGCCCAGGTGATCGATGACGATCCTCAAGGCGGGAAAGCGCTCGGCGATCCGCGGCACCAGCCGGAGGCCTCCGACCAGGTCTAGCGGGATTGCGCGCCGCTCCAGTTCCCCAAAAAACAAGGGAATCTCGTTCCCTTCCAGAGAGCAGCAAATGCCGCGAAATTTCGGCTGCCCCTGATATTCATCGAGCAGCCATGGATTGAAGCGTTCGCCGCGGACCACCACACCCTTCACAAACCCCTCGGCGGGCCAACAGGCCGGTCCGACCAGGACGCTTCCGTCAAAGCGATTGCGTTTCAGGATGGTCGCCAGCTGGGTAAGCGGATAGCGCTCGGAAAAAGAGTGGTGAGAGTCGAGACGCAATCAGAAGATGAAGCTGAGCCCGCCGCGGAAGCTCCGCGGCGTCTGCACCAGCGTAGCCAGCTGGCCGTTGCTCGTGAGGAGGGGCAGATAACCCTGTGCCAGAAGATTGCGCAGGTCCGCGGTCGCTTCCATCCGCCAGGGTAGCATCGCAATTCTGGGAATCGGCTGGCGCAGGAAGATGTTCAAACCCGGAAGGGGGCGAATGCTTTGCGTGCTGTACATGTTTCCGGGCATGGCCCAGCCGCGCTCCGGAACGAACTGATAGCTGGCAATCAGTCTGGTGCCGGTCCAGGGCGAGGTCGCCGCGATCCGCACCGTGGCTGCATGCTTCCGGCCGGCGCGGATCATCGACCGCAACTCGTCCGGGCTGTTACTTACCAGTTCCCGCTGATCGACCGTCAGGGCGCCCATGGAGCCGTAGTTCAGGCTGGCGCTGAAGTGGTCCCCCAGTTCCTGCGTGACGGACGCGGAATATCCGCTGCTCTGATAGTTCCCGGCGTCGAAGGTCGAACTCCCGGAGAAAAGATCCGGCAGCAAATCGCCCTCGCTATAGAGCCCGGGAGGCGCCACCATGGATAGCGCCGCATTGGTCACAGCTTCGTGATACGCCGAGACGCCGTAGGTCCGGGAACCCACCTTCTGGGAATAGGCCACTTCGTACTCATCGCCGCGCTGGATCTTGGCGCGGCTGTCGCGCAGAGACATCCGGGGGAATAACGCCAGAGTATTGAGGTCGCGCTGCAGGTCCGAATCCTGGCCGTCACCCGCCAGATCCGGCCGGGCATTCCCGGAGGTGTACGTAAACTCGAGTTGCCCCGTCTTTCCCACGTCGTACGTCAACCGCGCATAAGGACTGAAGTAGTTCAGGTGTTCCAGGAAGGTCACACTGTCCATCGTGAAGCCGTACTGGAACGATACGTTATCGCCGATCTGCGTGCGGTCGTCGAACGACGCGGACATCGTGCGCAACATCGGCAGTGCGGACTCGTTTCCGCCCATCGCATTCCCGAGACGTCCCGGCAGGTAAAGTTGCCGCATCGTCAGCGAGACTTCCGGAGACTCGCCCGCAATATTGCGACTGTATGTGGTTCGGAACGCCGCGCTCGGCGCGCCGGTCGGCGAACCGTAGCCCAAATTGCCGCTTACCTGCAGCGTGTTGCTGCCGTAGAGAGAGGTGGCCAGCGCGAAGGCGGTCCCCAGGTCGGCTTCGTCCCCGACGCTCGAAACCAGGGAGCCATCTCCGGCAGAGACTTTGAGCATCCCGCGCGTCTGGGAGAACGCAGCCGCATGTTCGGTCCCACTACCGACCGCCGCGGGGAGCGCTTCGGCGAACCGCGTGACGGGCCTGGTTGAGGCCGCGCTCCGCAGCACCCATTTCCAGTCGTCAGTCATCAGGTTGCCGTTCTCAATCGCCGGATAGGTAAGCTGAATGGAACTGAAGAGGCCGCTCAGATTTACGTTCAGCATGCTGCGCATTCCCGGCTCGACCAGAATATCTTTTTTGAAAGCCGGCACGAATGTCGCCAGGCTGACGCGGATGGAATACAGGTCGGGAAAGAGGCCGGGGAATCGAAACTCGCCGTGCTCGTCGGTGAAGACTTTCGCAAACGCGCGATCCTGGCGAGTCAGCAGCGTTACCGTTGCACCCATCTGCGGAATGCCGCCGCCGTCGCTGACGACCCCTACGATCGCGCCCAGAAGTTTGACGGGAGTCGCTGCACGGGTGACCGGCGGCGTTGCGAGACAGGCCACTCCCAGAATCAGGAAGGCAATCGTCTTGTGCGTCTTCGGCTTCAACATCCGACGCTCGTTCTGAGTCTCGGGACGCAGCCCGCTACCCGTTAGGTTACCGTAAAGTCCGCCGACGGTGTGAGCACCTGATTACGTACTTTATCCGTCACTTTCAGCCTAATTGTATACTGCCCTGGAGATAAGCTATTCAAATTAAAAAACTTCTCGATCGTGGCTTGGCTTCCCGAGGCATCCTGCAGCCGGGAAAGATCTTCTGTTAAATCGGCGATCTTCTCGTTGCTGCCCTTCTTGAACACTTCAAATTCCACATCGCCCACCGGCTTGTGCGTAATTTCATCAGCGCTCAGGTTGAAGAGCTTCAGATAGATGCCCATCTTTTCATCGCGCTTAAAAACCTCGCCCACGCGCGGCCGGACCTTGGAGCCGCCGATTACGAACTGGCCGGTGCCGATGCTCCGCGCCGGAACTTTTTCCAGCTCATCCGCCAGAATCAGCGTGCTCTGCCCGATCTTGTCGGGATCGAGCCGGGGTACGTGGATGGCCACTTCGTAATTGTTCATGTTGCCGGCCACCACGTCCTTGGCGACGACGTTCAACCGGTAGGTTCCCGGCGGAAGCGGGATGGCCTTTTGGTAAATCGATTTCCGCTTCGCATAATCCTGAAGCATTGCGGTGGGCGCATCCACCGTCACCGTATCTTCAAACGGACTCACCGCGCGCCGCCGCGTCATGGTCGTAATGCGGCCGAAAATATTCACCACCGCCTTCTGCACGCCTTCCTTCGATTGGAACTCCAGGTCTTTGTTCTCGAACTGAACGGTGACGTATGTCATCACGGAGGCGTCGGTCACAGGGACATAGTCCACGCGGACCTGCATGGGCAGAATGTTGTAGCTGATGTGCGAGTCGACGGCCGCCTCCAGATCCTTGAACTTGATCGCCGGCGGTTTCTGCAACTTCGCGAACTGCTCGATCCGGTTGAACTCGTTCATGCTCTCGGTCTGACCGCCGAAAGGTACGCCCAGATGAGTGCCGTCGGTATTGTTGAAGCGGTCGGTCTTGCTCGACAGGCCCATCTCTTCCATTAAGGTGAGGCCGGCGCCGGGAACATACAAGAGCGCGTCCTTTTCCGAAGGGTCGCTCGTCATCCGATACTCGCCCGACATGGTCGGATCGACAAACTCGATGACGATGTTGGTCCCGATGTCCTCAATATAGCGATAGCGCCACTGCTCGAACGGAAACGTGGACGTTTCACCGCCGCCCTCTTCCGGAGGCCGCTCATAGGTGCCGCCCGAGGGGTGCGATTCGATTTCATCCGGCGGCCCGAAGGTGATGTAAATGCGGCCACGGTCCGTCTTCCACCCGGGTATGCCCGAGGCGAAGTGTTCGTTGGCATACGCAATGCGCCGGTAGTGCTCTTCCTTAAACTCGTTTTCCACCGTATCGGGAGTCGGGTCGCGCCGCAGCCAGAATTGCTCGATGAACTGCTCGCGCTCCTCGTCGGTCTGCAATTTCTTGAACGCCGCGCGTTCTTCATCGGTGATGATGTAAGCGACGTCTTCGTTCAGCCACTTCCGATAGGGCGTCTCGAGCTCTTTGCGGAGCTTTTCATCGCGCTTGCGCTTCTGCTTCTCCGTCAACGGCTTGGCGACGGTCTCGCGCTGCTGTGAAGCCTTTTTCGACTGGTCCCCCGTCTGGTCCGCGGCGAAGAGGCAGATGGCCAAGGCTGAAAAAACGCAAGAAATCGAAAGGCGTGTCGCAATCATAGGCACATCGCTTCAGGACAGGGCTAAATCGGCTGATCTCTATTGTAGATCCAGGGTTTCGCACGGTCAATCCGTGAATGGAGACCACAGGTGTGCCCGGAAATGACAGAGCCATAACGCAAAAAGCCCCGGGAATGAACCGGGGCTTTGGGGGGAAGATAAACCGGGCGACTTCCTACTCTCCCACACAGTTGCCTATGCAGTACCATCGGGGCTGAGGAGCTTAACTGCCGTGTTCGGGATGGGAACGGGTGGGTCCTCCTCGCTAAGGTCACCCAGAAACTGGTGATTGAGCGGTCTGAATATTGACGGGGCTTGAACACTTGCGGAAAGAAAGCGCAGTCACGTGTTCGTGTGTGCAGTAAATTTTATGGTCAAGCCGAACGGGCAATTAGTAACGGTAAGCTCAACGTATTACTACGCTTACACATCCGTCCTATCAAACTGGTAGTCTTCCTGTGCCCTTCTTAGCTTTCGCTTGGGAGATCTCATCTTAGGGAAGGTTTCACGCTTATATGCATTCAGCGTTTATCCTGACCGAACTTCGCTACCCAGCGATGCCCCTGGCGGGACAACTGGATCACAAGAGGTTCGTCCACCCCGGTCCTCTCGTACTAAGGGCAGGCCCCTTCAAATCTCCTACGCCCACCACAGATAGGGACCGAACTGTCTCGCGACGTTCTGAACCCAGCTCACGTACCGCTTTAATAGGCGAACAGCCTAACCCTTGGGAGCTTCTACACCCCCAGGATGCGATGAGCCGACATCGAGGTGCCAAACCGGAGCGTCGATGTGAACTCTTGACTCCGATCAGCCTGTTATCCCCGGCGTACCTTTTATCCGTTGAGCGATGGCCCTTCCATGCAGAACCACCGGATCACTAAAGCCTACTTTCGTATCTGCTCGACTTGTTGGTCTCGCAGTTAACCTGGTTTATGCTTTTGCACTCGTCGGCGGATTTCCAAGCCGCCTGAACCAAGCTTCGCGCGCCTCCGTTACCGTTTAGGAGGCGACCGCCCCAGTCAAACTACCCGCCTTCCACTGTCCCTCATCCCGGATTACGGATGGAGGTTAGAACCACAGAACGATCAGGGTGGTATCTCACCGTTGGCTCCTCCGAGTCCGAGAACCCGGATTCAAAGCCTCCCACCTATCCTGCGCAGATCGCCCCATAGTTCCATGAAAGGGTATAGTAAAGGTGCACGGGGTCTTTCCGTCTAGTGGCGGGCACCCGGCGTCTTCACCGGGACCACAAGTTCGCCGGGCGGCATGTTAAGACAGTTCTCAGATCGTTACGCCATTCGTGCAGGTCGGAACTTACCCGACAAGGAATTTCGCTACCTTAGGACCGTTATAGTTACGGCCGCCGTTCACCGGGGCTTCAGTTCAAAGCTTCGCTTGCGCTGACCTCTCCCTTTAACCTTCCGGCACCGGGCAGGCGTCAGCCCCTATACGTCGTTTTCGACTTTGCAGAGACCTGTGTTTTTGTTAAACAGTCGCCTGAGACTATTCACTGCGGCCCACCTTGCGATGGGCACTCCTTCTCCCGAAGTTACGGAGCTAATGTGCCTAGTTCCTGAACATACCATCACCCGAGCGCCTTAGAATATTCTTCTCGTCCACCTGTGTCGGTTTGTGGTACGGATACCTTACCTCTCCTTAGAGGCTTTTCCTGGCAGACGACCCGGCGGATTTTCCTCTCCGGATCTCCCTTCACTCTGGATTGAAACCATTGCGCACCAGAGCTTACGGTCTGCGTCCCCCCTTCGGTCTTGATCGAAACAAGGTAGTGCAGGAATATTAACCTGCTGTCCATCCGCTACGCCTTTCGGCCTCGCGTTAGGCTCCGACTAACCCTGAGCGGATTAACCTTTCTCAGGAATCCTTAGACTTACGGCGACCAGGGTTCGCACCTGGTTTCTCGCTACTTATGCTGGCAGAGTCACTTCCCAACGCTCCAGCGCTTCTTTCGATACGACCTTCACCGCTGTTGAGAACGCTCTCCTACCATTCGTATTGCTACGAATCCGTAACTTCGGTATCATGCTTAAGCCCCGTTATATTGTCGGCACCGAGCCGCTCGACCAGTGAGCTGTTACGCTTTCTTTAAAGGATGGCTGCTTCTAAGCCAACCTCCTGGCTGTCTGAGCGTCCCGACTTCCTTTCCCACTGAGCATGAATTTGGGGACCTTAGTTGACGGTCTGGGCTGTTTCCCTTTCGACAATGAAGCTTAGCCCCCACTGTCTGACTCCCTCGCTACACATTCACGGCATTCGCAGTTTGGTTGGATTCGGTAACCTGGGAAGGCCCCTAGTCCAATCAGTTCTCTACCACCGCGACGGACCACGAGAGGCTAGCCCTAAAGCTATTTCGGAGAGAACGAGCTATCACGGAATTTGATTAGCCTTTCACCCCTACCCTCAGCTCATCCAAGCTGTTTTCAACCAACACTGGTTCGGACCTCCAGCCGCTGTTACACGGCCTTCATCCTGGCCAAGGGTAGATCATCCCGCTTCGCGTCTATTCCCAGCGACTCCATCGCCCTGTTCAGACTCGCTTTCGCTTCGGCTCGCTTGCGCTTAACCTTGCCACTGAGAATAACTAGCCAGCTCATTATGCAATAGGCACGAGGTCAGGCATTCTGCCTTGCGGCGCATAGCCCTCCCACTGCTTGTAAGCGTGTGGTTTCAGGTACTATTTCACTCCCCTCGCAGGGGTTCTTTTCACCTTTCCCTCACGGTACTGGTTCACTATCGGTCGCAAGTGAGTATTTAGCCTTACCGGATGGTCCCGGTGGATTCAAGCAGGGTTTCTCGTGCCCCGCCCTACTTAGGAGCCACTGAAAGGAGAATTGCATTTTCACCTACGCGGCTGTCACGCTCTATGGCCGGCCTTTCCAGACCGTTCGATTAACACTTTCCTATCCCTCGTTTTAACCAAGCTAGCATCCGCTCCCTTCGTCGCGGAATTGCCCAGCTTGATTATTGTGGTCCTGCAACCCCAGGCTCTCCTTTCGAATCGCCTGGTTTAGGCTCTTCCGCGTTCGCTCGCCACTACTTGCGGAATCACTGTTGTTTTCTCTTCCTTCGGGTACTGAGATGGTTCACTTCCCCGAGTTCGCCCCGCCACCCTATGTATTCAGATGACGGTAACGGGTGTTCGCACCCATTGGGTTTCCCCATTCGGATATCTCCGGATCACAGCCTATTAGCGACTTCCCGAAGCTTTTCGCAGCTGACCACGTCCTTCTTCGCCTACTTGCGCCAAGGCATCCACACACACGCCCTTAGTAGCTTGACCATAAAATCTACTTCGCACACAACATTCGAACGCTACTATTCTAACGTTCGCTTACATACTTGTGTTTGTAATGCCCGTCAATATTCAGTTGTCAAAGATCTCGATTGCCTCAGCAATCAGCAGAGCTTCGTCGAAAACTCGATTCTCAGCCGATCGCTGAAACCTGATCGCTGACTGCTTGATTCGCTTGCTTTCTTTGGTGGGCCTGGGTGGAATTGAACCACCGACCTCACCCTTATCAGGGGTGCGCTCTAGCCATCTGAGCTACAGGCCCAGGCCGGGCTCGCCACGCCTGGTGGAGCTGGTCGGGATCGAACCGGCGACCTCCTGAATGCAAATCAGGCGCTCTCCCAGCTGAGCTACAGCCCCAGAAACTTCCGGGGGTTGAGCCCCAGGTTCTTAATCGAGGCCAGTTGGATGCAGTGGACCAGGAAATCCAGTCCCTGGCCACTTCAGAAAAACTCGCAGATCTCCAAGTGGAGATCCGGAAGCGGGCTCACCAGCCTCGCCGAAGTCTCGACTGGCGGTTGTGGAGTGGAACGGCTGTTTCTTACTCGCCCACGCTGTACACTCAAGCGCATCTGGCTTTCGGAAACTCCACCCACGTTCTCTCTTAGAAAGGAGGTGATCCAGCCGCAGGTTCTCCTACGGCTACCTTGTTACGACTTCACCCCAATCATGAATCATACCTTGGGCCGCTGCCCCCCTTGCGGGTCAGCCTGCAGACTTCTAGTACAATCCACTTTCGTGATGTGACGGGCGGTGTGTACAAGGCCCGGGAACGTATTCACGGCAGCGTGCTGATCTGCCATTACTAGCGATTCCAGCTTCATGCAGGCGAGTTGCAGCCTGCAATCCGAACTGAGAACGGTTTTTTGCGATTGGCTCCCCCTCGCGGGTTAGCGACGCTTTGTACCGTCCATTGTAGCACGTGTGTAGCCCTGGACATAAAGGCCATGAGGACTTGACGTCATCCCCACCTTCCTCCAGGTTATCCCTGGCGGTCTCCTGCGAGTTCCACCTTTCGGTATGGCAACACAGGACAAGGGTTGCGCTCGTTGCGGGACTTAACCCAACATCTCACGACACGAGCTGACGACAGCCATGCAGCACCTCGACTGGACCCCCTTGCGGGGTAAAGATGTTTCCACCTCCGTTGACCAGCCGTTCGAGCCCAGGTAAGGTTCTTCGCGTTGCGTCGAATTGAACCACATGCTCCACCGCTTGTGCGGGCCCCCGTCAATTCCTTTGAGTTTCAGCCTTGCGACTGTACTCCCCAGGCGGCATATTTAACGCGTTAGCTCCGGCACGGACAGAATGAACTGCCCACACCAAATATGCATCGTTTAGGGCGTGGACTACCAGGGTATCTAATCCTGTTTGCTACCCACGCTTTCGTGTCTCAGCGTCAGTTACGGTCCAGAAAGCCGTCTACACCACCGGTGTTCCTCCTGATATCTACGCATTTCACCGCTACACCAGGAATTCCACTTTCCTCTCCCGCACTCTAGTCTTTCAGTATTCGGCGCACCCTCCCAGTTGAGCCGGGAGATTTCACACCAAACTTAAACAACCGCCTACACACCCTTTACGCCCAGTAACTCCGAACAACGCTTGCTGCCTACGTATTACCGCGGCTGCTGGCACGTAGTTAGCCGCAGCTGCTTCTGCAGGTACCGTCATTATCTTCCCTGCCGAAAGAGCTTTACACCCCGAAGGGCTTCATCGCTCACGCGGCGTCGCTGCATCAGGGTTTCCCCCATTGTGCAAGATTCCCCACTGCTGCCTCCCGTAGGAGTCTGGCCCGTGTTTCAGTGCCAGTGTGGCCGTGTGCCCTCTCAGGCCGGCTACCGATCTTTGCCTTGGTAGGCTCTTACCCTACCAACTAGCTAATCGGCCGCGGACTCCTCTCTCAGCGCATTGCTGCTTTCCTCTCTCGAGCTTATGCGGTATTAGCCCCGGTTTCCCAGGGTTATTCCCCACTAAGAGGTAGATTATCCACGTGTTACTCACCCGTACGCCACTTTACTCAGGGATTGCTCCACTTTCTCGTTCGACTTGCATGTGTTAGGCGCGCCGCCAGCGTTGATTCTGAGCCGGGATCAAACTCTCATTTGAACTTAATGAGTTGATAATCGCTCCGGTTTACTCAGAGTTACTGACGAGTTCTTTCTTTACTGCATCCAACCAGATTGTCAATGATCTGCGCAAGCCATCCCCGCAGCATCGTAATACCCGGAGCTAACTGGCAGGCCTCGAAACTTGTGCCAGCCGCAGCGCATCAGCGACCCGCGACCGAAAAACCTTTAGAACTTTAAAAAGAACCAAACAGGAAGGCCGTATTCCGCCCCCCCGGTGGCCCGCGAGAGTTTTGTTACCATTCCTTACAGAGGATCTCCTACTTTATATCATCAGCGCTTCTTTTTGGCAAATGCCGCAGAGACACGCGATTCCCTCAGACCCTCAATTCGGCGACTCCCTCAGAGTAGCATTGGCCCTACCTGCGATGCAAGACTTTTGTTGAGAATAATGCCGGGCACCCCGTCCGGACTGTGCTCGATCAATATCCTGCTTTGAATCAGGCGGTTATACGGAGGCCTCAAGAGCGATTAGAATATACAGCATGTCCCTTTGCAACATCGGGCTCCTTCTCGCT
>CAWCDJ010000006.1:0-82957 GCA_963794265.1 Bryobacterales bacterium | reverse complement strand
TATGCCGTGGTCCGTCACCCCATCTACACTGGCATTCTGAGCGGTTTCCTCGGCATGGCGATTGCCATCTCCCAAGTGCGCGGATTTATCGTTTTCGTCCTCGTCTTCCTCGCGTTCTGGATCAAGCTCCGCATGGAGGAACAGTGGATGCGTTCCCAGTTCGGCGAGACGTATGCCACCTATGCCCAACATACTGCTGCTCTGGTGCCTTACCTCTTCTGATCGCTGAGTCACGATCTCAGCCTCAGCAAGAGCGAGTTGAACCAACCGGAGGAGTTGAATCTCGAGATCAATTCGCGGTACTGGTCGAGTAACGCACGGCCGCCTTCCGGCCAGCTTGCGGTTGGCGCGTTATCTGACCTCGAGAAATCCGGCTTAGCCGTCTACGGCATCGACTGCCGCTACGCCCGGGGCTAAAATGCTGCTATGTCCACCAGAAGGCACTTCCTCCGGACCGGACCGGCCGTGCTCGCCGCGGCGGGGTTGGCCGGCGCCGAGCAGACGGTTTCGCCGAACAACCGGATCCGCATCGCCACCATTGGATTCGGCGGCATGGGGATGGGAGATACCAAGTACGCCCTCTCGGTTCCCGGCGTGGAACTGGCGGCCGTATGCGATATCTACGACGGCCGGCGCACGCGCGCCCGCGAGGTGTACGGCGACCAGGTTTTCACCACGCGGGATTACCGCGAGGTGCTCGCCCGTGAAGATATCGATTCGGTGATCATCGCGACGCCCGACCACTGGCACGCCGCCATTTCCATCGCTGCGATGGAAGCGGGCAAAGACGTCTACTGCGAGAAGCCCATGGTTCAGCGGGTGGAGGACGGCAAGGCGGTCGTCGAAGCGCAGCAGCGCACCGGCCGTATTTTCCAGGTGGGAAGCCAGTATGTCACCTCGGCGGTCTATCAGAAGGCCCGTGACCTGGTGCAAGCCGGCGCCATCGGCCGTCTGACGATGGTCGAAGCGTGGCTCGACCGCAATACGGCACTGGGCGCCTGGCAGTACTCGATCCCGCCCGACGCCTCGCCCACGACAGTGGACTGGGATCGTTTTCTGGGGAGAGCGCCCAAACGCCCGTTCGAACCTATCCGCCTGTTCCGCTGGCGCAATTACCAGGATTACGGAACCGGCGTGGCCGGCGACCTGTTCGTTCACCTGCTGAGCGGCCTGCACCTGGTCACCGGATCCATCGGCCCCGAGCGCATCCTCGCCACCGGCGGGCTGCGCTATTGGAACGATGGCCGCGACGTCCCGGACGTCATGCTGGCGATGCTCGACTACGGCAAGCAGGCCACTCACCCGGATTTCACCCTCTCTTTACGGGTGAACCTGAAGAGCGGCGTCCCCGACGAGCGGTTCGGCTTTCGTTTCCTCGGAACCGACGGCGTGATCACCACCAGTATGAGTTCGCTGCTTCTGGAGAAGGCGCCGCCCGAGCGCGAGCCAGGGTACACCATCGCGACCTTCTCGAAGGCGGTCCAGGACGAGTTCCTGCGCGAGTATCGCAAGAAGTACCCGCCGCAAGCACGGCCCGAAGCGAAGATCGAGCCGGAGAAGTTCGCGCCGCCGCAGGGCTACGACGCGCACCGCGAACACCATCGCGTCTTCTACGAAGCCGTCCGCAGCCGGAAAAAACCGGTCGAAGACGCCGTATTCGGGTTCCGCGCCGCCGGTCCGGCGCTGCTGGCCAATACGAGCTACTTCGAAAAGCGCCTGTGCCGCTGGGACCCGGAGGCGATGGCGGTTCGGGCGTAAGACAGATCGGGTCGGAGCCCCGCACATGAGTACCTGGAGTCCGCCTGACTGCCGAGTGCTGATCCCGTTCGGGCGTAAAGCCACAAAAACAAAGCCCCCCACATGCGGGTATGTAGAGGATTCCCACAAAAGAGCTAAAAGTGTCTGATTATCCATCAAATCTTTCGAGCTATACTGGTGTATTCAGAGGGATGCCAGTATGCGAAAGTACGGAAAGTTCGCCGCTCTCATCGTTGTAGTGATCGGGACCGTTGTGTGGCTGGCCACGGCCGGCATGAAAGAGACGCAAACCTACTACAAGACCATCACCGAAGTGCACCAGATGGGGGACCATGCCTACAGCGCTCGACTTCGCGTCGCCGGCGATGTTGCCTCGGGCTCCATTCAGCGAGTAGGCAACCAGGTGCAGTTCGTGCTGGAGCAGGACCACAAGCAACTAAAAGTGGCCTACACCGGCACCGATCCCCTGCCCGATACCTTCAAAGATGGCGCTCAGGCGCTGGCCGACGGAAAACTGGGAAGAGACGGCGTCTTCCGTGCGTCCAAGATTCAGGCGAAATGCGCTTCGAAGTATGAAGCCAAGCCCGGGCAGTTGCCGGGTGCTCAGACGCCACAAAACATCAATAGCGGCAAGAGCAGCATCTAGAGGGGAGTTATGGAAAATCTCGGCTCGCTGGCCATCCTGCTGGCCTTCTGCGTAGCCCTCTACGCCACGCTGGCCTGTGTAGTCGGCCGGGTAAAACACAAGCCTTTTCTTACGGTTAGCGGTGAACGCGCGGTCTATTCGGTCTGGGCGCTGATCACTCTCGCCGTGGGCATCCTGGTCTACAGCCTGACCACCGGCGATTTCCGGTTCTCCTATGTGGCGGAACACAGCAACCGGACGATGCCGGTCCTGTACAAGGTCGCCGCGCTGTGGGGCGGCCAGGAAGGCTCGCTGCTCTTCTGGAGCTGGCTGCTCTCCACGTACGCCTCGGTCGTCGTCTTTACCAACCGGCGCCGCCACCGCGACTTCATGCCGTGGGTCATCGCCATCCTCACCACGATTCAAGCCTTCTTCCTCGTCCTGAACAACTTCGTCGCCAACCCGTTCCAAATGCTGGCCACCGACAAGCTGATCGTCGCAGTGCCGGACGGAAACGGCCTGAGCCCGCTCCTGCAATACCCGGCCATGGCGATCCACCCCCCGATGCTGTATCTCGGATACGTGGGCTTCGCGGTGCCGTTCGCCTTCGCCATCGGCTCGTTGATCACGCGGCAGCCGGGCGAGGGCTGGATCCACACCACCCGCCGCTGGACGCTGGTCACCTGGCTGTTCCAAAGCTGCGGGATCATGCTCGGCGCGGCCTGGGCCTATCACGTGCTCGGCTGGGGCGGCTACTGGGGATGGGACCCGGTCGAAAACGCCTCTCTGCTCCCCTGGCTCAGCGGTACCGCCTTCCTTCACTCCGTGATGATGCAGGAGAAGAAGGGCATGATGAAGGTCTGGAACATCGTCCTTGTCTCCGCCACGTTCTTCCTGTGCATCCTGGGCACGTTCCTGACGCGCTCGGGCGTGGTGCAATCGGTGCACGCGTTCGCCCGCTCGGAAATCGGCAAGTATTTCGTGACCTTCCTGGCCGTGGGTATCGCGGGGACCGTCTGGCTGATTTTGGACCGCCTGGATTACCTGAAGAGCGAGTCGGAGCTCGAATCCGTGATCTCGCGGGAATCGAGCTTCCTGTTCAATAACCTCATTCTGCTGGCCAGCTGTTTCGCAGTTCTCTGGGGCACGCTGTTCCCGGTGATCTCCGAAGCCGTGACCGGCGACAAGATTTCTCTCGACGCCGACTGGTACAACACCCTGATGGTGCCGATCGGCCTGTTCCTCCTGTTCCTGACAGGTGTCGGCCCGCTATTCGCCTGGCGCCGCACCTCGGCCGACAGTTTGCGCCGCAATTTCCAGTGGCCCGGAATTGCCTCACTGGTGCTGGCCGGGGCGCTGTTCGCCGCCGGGATGCGCAACGCCTACGCCCTGATTTCCTTCGGCTTCTGCCTCTTCGTGGCGCTCACGGTCATGATCGAGTTCTATAAGGGCGGCCGGTCGATCGCGGCCAAGAACAACACGAACCTGCTGCGCGCCCTGGTGGAACTGACCCATCGCAATACGCGGCGCTACGGCGGCTACCTGGTCCACATGGGGATCGTCCTGATGTTCGTCGGTTTCACGGGCCACGCGTTCAACAAGAGCGAAATCAAGGAGCTGAACAAGGGCGACACCATGTCGGTCGGCGCATACTCGCTGAAGATGGTGGACCTCCAGCAGGGCGAGAACACCAACTACCAGTGGCATCGCGCCACCATTCAGGTTTCGAAGAATGGCGAGACGCTGGGTACGCTCGAACCCGAGAAACGCTTTTACATCGCCAGCCGCCAGGGCACATCGGAGGTTGGGATCCGCCAGCGGCCGAACGAAGACCTCTACCTGAATTTCGGCGGCATGTCGGACGATAATCAGCGGGCGGTCATTCAGGCCTATGTCTTTCCGCTGGTATCCTGGATATGGGTGGGCGGATTGGTGCTGATCGGCGGCACTTTCATCTGCCTGATCCCGAGCAAGGTCAAAATGCAATACGCCCGCACCTCGGTGGTGGGCTACACCAGTAAACATGTACCGGTTAAGAATTAGTATCGCCGCCATCGCCATACTCGCTATGGCCGCCATCGCGCAAACCGCGGCGGAGAAGCCCAGTAGCGATGTGCGGCGGGTCGGTGCGCGGCTGCAATGCCAGTGCGGCTGCAAAGATTCCGTGTCAACCTGCAGCATGCTCGAGTGCTCCTTCTCCAAGCCGGCGAAGGAGCGCATCGCGAAGATGCAGGCCGTCGGCATGTCCGACGAACAGATCATTCAGGCGTTCGTCCGCGATTACGGACCGGGGATTTATCTCGCCCCGCCCAATGCGTTCGGATGGATCATCCCTTATGCTTCCGTGGGATTCGGCCTGCTCATGATCTGGCTGTTTATCAGGAAGTACCGGAAGCCGAAGCCGGTTTCAGAGATCGGCCCCGTGGAAATTGACGACCCGGCCCTCAAGAAATACAAAGACCAGATCGAGAAAGACCTGGCCAACCTAGAGTGAACAGGTGATCATCGCCATTACTTGCCTCGTCGCGATCGCAGTTATCGCGTTTATCCTGGGGGTGCGTCCCAAGGATTTGCCGGTTCCGGAGCCGGAATCGCCCTTTCAACATCTCGACGATCGCAAAGCCGCCATCTACGAGAATCTCCGCGACCTGCAGTTCGAATACCGTCTGGGCAAGCTCTCCGACGCCGACTACCAGAGCACCAAGCGCGATCTCCAAAAGGAGCTGGCGCAGGTGCTGGCCGAAGTGGATCGCCTCCAGGGCGTGTTGGGCGTCGCGGCGAAGGTGGTAGCAGCGCCAAAGTCCGTGCCCAAAGCCGCGCCGAAGCCGGCGCCGGCCATGGAGCGAGTCTTTGCCTGTGACAGTTGCGGCGCGAAATTCGCTCAGGACTTGAAGTTCTGCGGCGAGTGCGGCAAGCCAATGAAGGTGGCGCAATGATCCGCCGAATTGGGTTCGTTTCGCTTCTTTTCGCCGCCATTGCTTCGGCCGCGGTCAGCGGATCGGTGGTCAACGGAACGAACGGGCAGCCGCAGGCGGGAGCCGAAGTCACGCTCTATAAATTCGGCCAGGGCGGCATGGAACCGGTGGCCCACGTCAAAACCGATGCGCAGGGCAATTTCAGCTTCAACCAGGATGCCGGAGGCCAGGGGCCTTCCATCGTCCGCGTGGAGCGCGACGGCGTCACTTACAACCACCTGATGCCGCCTGGCACGCCGACTAGCGGCTTCACCGTCACGGTCTACGACGGCTCGAAGCAGCCCGGCGCCGCGAAAGTCTCCAAGCACATGCTGCTGTTCCAGCCCGGTAACGGGCAGATGACGGTCAACGAGACCTTCATCGTGGAAAACAGCGGCAAGACAACGTGGGTCAACCCCGCCGAAGGCACCGTCCAGTTCTACCTGCCCAAAGGCGCGAAGGGCAACGTGGACGTGAAAGGCACGGCGCCGGATGGGAGCGGAATGGCTGTCCCCGTGCCCACGGACAAGACCGCCCGTCCCGAGATCTACGCCGCCAAATTCGAGGTCAAGCCGGGCGAGACCCGCTTCGACTTGAGCTATACTCTCCCCTACACCGAAGGCCAGCCCTACGCGGGGAAGATTCCGAGCAAGGACGACAACACCTACCTGATCTCGCCCAACGGCGTGACCATGACGGGCGATCATCTGAAGGATCTCGGCACGGAACCACGCACCCAGGCGCACATTTTTGGATTGCTGGCCGACAGCTACAAGGTCGAGTTCACGGGGAGCGAAATCGCCTCCGCGCCCCCAACCGATTCCGGCAGCGATCAGGCGGATAACAGCGGCCCCGGGATCGAACAGATCATGCCCCGGATCTACGGGAAGGCGAAGCTGATCCTGGCACTGGCTCTGGGGATTCTGGCCCTTGGCTTCGCCCTGCTGTATCGGGCCAACCCCCAAGGCGCCGTTCCGAAGGAGTCCAATGAACGCGGTCGCCATTGACGGGGTCTGGAAATTCTACGGGGACTACCCCGCCCTGCGCGACGTCAAGCTGACCGCGGAGCGCGGCGCCTGCCTGGCGCTGATCGGCCGCAACGGCGCCGGTAAGACTACGCTGCTCCGCGCCGTCGCCGGATTTTCCCGGCCCGGGCGCGGCAAAATCACGATTTTCGGAAAGGAACCACGGGATACGGAAGCGCGCCGCCAAATGGGCTTCATCGGCCACGGCATCTCCGTGTACGACGAGCTTTCGGCGTTCGAGAACCTGCTGCTTTACGGCCGCCTGTACAGCCTGCCGGACCCGAAGCGTTCGGCAATGGAATGGCTGGAGCGTACGGGGTTGGCGCGCGTGCGCGACGGCCTGGTCCGGGAGTTCTCGCGCGGCATGCGCCAGCGATTGGCGGTAGCCCGGGCGTTCCTGCACGAGCCTTCCGTCCTGTTGCTCGACGAGCCGTTCACGGCGCTCGACGACCGGGCGATTGCGGTTCTCCAGGGTTTGCTGCGGGAAGGTCTGGCCGCGGGAAAAACGATCATTATGTCCACCCATCAGTTGCGGGAAGCCCTCGAGCTTGCCACGCACGTTGCGCTGCTGAACCGCGGCCATGTAGCATTTGACGGCCCTTGCACCCCGGAGATGACGGCGGACCCCGGGTACGTCTATGCGCGGTACGGCGAGGTTTGATGTCGTTCTTCCGTTTGGCCCTGGTGGTTGCAGCCAAAGACCTGCGCGCCGAATTTCGAACCAAGGAAGCGATCAACGCGTCGCTGGCATTCGCGCTGGTGATCCTGCTGATGTTCAGCTTCGCGTTCGACCCGGAGAGCGAGACCACGCGCGAAATCTCGGGCGGCCTGCTGTGGATCGTGTTCGCGTTCGCCGGCACCCTGATCCTGAACCGCAGTTTCGCCCGCGAGATCCCGAACGACTGCCTGGACGCGCTGATCGCGGCGCCCGTGCCCGGCAGCGCCTTCTTCGTCGGCAAGGCGCTGGCGAACTATGTGCTGGTCTTCGCGGTGGAGGTGATCGCACTGCCGGTGTTCGCGATCTTCAACAACGTGACGAGTTCGATCACCGCGCATCTCGGCCAACTGCTGATGGTGATGGCGCTCGGCACGTGGGGGATGACGATTATCGGCACCATCTTCAGCGCATTAACGGTGAATATCCGCTTGCGGGAAGTGATGCTGCCGATGCTGACGTACCCGATCCTGGTGCCGGCCCTGATGGGTGCGATGCAACTGACGGCCGCACTGGTAATGGGCCAGGGCATCGGCCCGGCAAACGATGCATGGCTGAAGATGCTGATCGGCTTCGACGTAGTATACACGGCCGCCTCGGTAGTTCTAGTAGAAACGGTATTAGTAGGATAGCCCTGGATCAACGTGGGGCAGGCCTCCTGGCCTGCCCGGTTTTGAAGTATGACTTCCGGATATTACGAACGACGCCTACCGCACTGGCAACCGAAAGACGCTGCGTTATTCGTAACGTGGCGGCTGCATGGTTCCCTTCCGAAGCACCCGCCGTTCATTCTGGATTTCGGCAAAGCATTTGTCGCGATGGATCGCGAACTGGCGAAGGCCCCGGAAGGACCACGGTGGTTGGCAGATCCGCGGATCGCACACGTTCCAGCCGAGTCTCTGAAGCACGGGGAGAATGAACTGATACTCTATTCGCTTCGCGCCTGGGTCATCATGCCCAATCACGTTCACATACTCATCCACCCCACAGCGGATCTTTCCCGGATCACCAAATCGATCAAGAACTACTCCGCCCGAAAAGCCAATGAAGTCCTCGGCCGTACCGGCCAGCCGTTCTGGCAGGATGAATCCTACGACCACTGGGTGCGGGATCGGGAGCAGTTGGAGAAGGTCGTTCGCTATATCGAAGGCAATCCGGTCGCTGCGGGATTCACGACTAAGCCCGACGATTGGCGCTTTTCTAGCGCATGGGCAGGCCAGGAGGCCTGCCCCACTTTGGAGTCACAATGCTAGCGGAGAATAAAACGAGTCTGACTGAAAAAATTCTTTATGCCCTGGGCGCGGCGGTCGTCCTGCTGCTCACCTGGGATATCTATGTGATCGCCCGGCTTCCGCAGGAGATGAACCAGGGGGCGATCTTCAAGATCATCTTCTTCCACGTCCCCGTGGCCATGACGGCGATGATGTGCGCGTTCGTCTCGCTGGTCGGCAGCGTAATGTTCCTCATCACCAGGAACTTCAAGTACGACGCCATAGCGGTCTCCGTCACGGAAGTGGGGCTCGCGTTTCTGGCGGCGAACCTCGTGACCGGCTCGATCTGGGGGCGCATCATCTGGGGGATCTGGTGGACCTGGGACGCGCGCCTCACCTCGGCGCTGGTGTGCTGGCTGCTGTATGCCGGCTACCTCATGCTGCGGCGCGCCATCGAGGAGCCGACCCAGCGCGCTACGTTCGCCGCGGTCTTCTCCATCTTCGCCTTCATCGACGTGCCGATCGTGATCTTTTCCATCAAATGGTGGCGCACGCAACACCCGCAGCCGGTCTTCTGGGGCGGCGGCAGCTTTCCGCACGACTGGTATGTCGTCTTCTTGCGGAATATGCTCGCCATGGTGCTGCTCGGCACAATTCTGACGGTCGTCCGCCTGCGGCAGGAAGAGGCCCAGCGCGAGATCGATTCCCTGCGCCGGACGGCGCATGCATTCTAAGGGAGATTTTTGATGCTTTATTTACTCGCTCAATTGACAGCCGATGACATCGCGCGCGAAGCGGCGCGCCTGCAGAGGAATTACGAGTTCCTGAGCTACGGCCTGACGGCGGCCTGGATCATCCTGGTGGTCTATGTCCTGATGATGCTGTCCCGCCAGAAAAAGCTGAGGCGCGAAATCGCCGGCTTGCGGGCCATGCTCGAAGAGAAGCGCCACACTACATTTTGAGCGTTCCGACCAGGTCGGACACGTTCGCAATCTTTTCGCGCTTCATGAACACCGCCAGTTCTTCCGCGATCCGTATAGGCGAACGGGGATCCCAGAAAGTGGCGGTCCCGACCTCCACCGCGCTCGCGCCGGCCACCAGGAACTCCGCCGCGTCCTCGCCCGTAGCAATTCCACCCAAGCCCACCACCGGTATCTTCACAGCGCGCGCCGCCTGGTAGACCAGCCGGAGGGCGATCGGCTTGATCGCCGGTCCCGAGAGCCCTCCGAAACCGGCGCCGATCCGCGGGCTGCGCGTACGCGCATCCACCGCCAGCGCCACGAATGTGTTGACCAGCGAAAGAGCATCGGCACCCGCGGCCTCGGCGGCTCGTGCCACGGGCTCGATATCGCTCACATTCGGGGAAAGCTTGACCACCACCGGCCGGCTGGCCACCCCCCGCACCGCGGCAACCACCTCCGCCAGCAACGCCGGGTCGCTCGAAAAAAAGATCCCTCCGTGGCGCGTGTTCGGACAGGAGACGTTCAATTCGTACCCGGCGAGTCCCGGATGATCTTCGAGCACCCGGACGACCTCCACGTAATCCTCCGTCCGGTATCCGAACACATTCGCGAAGACGGCCGTGTGCAGCTTCGCCAGTTCCGGCAGTTTGTCCCGGACGAACGCCCGCACCCCGATATTCTGCAGCCCTACCGAATTCATCATCCCGGCCGCGGTTTCGTACAAACGCGGCGCCGGATTACCCTCGATGGGCTCGCGGGAGAGTCCTTTCACCACGAACCCGCCCAGCCGGTTCAAATCGACTTGCGAGGCGAACTCCAGGCCGTACGCGAACGTGCCGGAGGCCGCCAGAACGGGGTTGCGCAGCGTAACCCCGCAGAGCGAAATCTCCAGGCTCATCCGGCGAAGGCCTCGGAAAGCGCCCGTCCGGTGGACGACGATGGATAAGACGACCCGATCGCCTGCGCCAGGGTGGGCGCGAGGTCAACCGACTCCACCGGAGCGTGATAGATTCCCGGGCGGACCTGCGGTCCATAGAGCATCAGCGGTACGCGAACGTCGTAGTTATAGAGGGACCCGTAGGAAACGCCCCGGTCCTCGCCGAATTTCTCGATCTGGTCGGGACGGTAGCAGACCATGAAGTCCCCGGAGCGTTCCGGATGGAAGCTGTTGCGGAAGCGCTTCGCCCAGTCGTCGCCCACCGAGGCCTCGCCGCCCAGCGTGTAGAAACCCGTAACGGAAGGATGCTCCAGCGCGGCCCTGGCCGCCATCAGACGGGCGCGGTCCGGGTCCGTCACCTTGGTCGTGTCGAGATAGAAGAACGGGTAAATGTACCGCTCCACGCGGCCGGCTCCCCGCGAGAGGAGGACCGCATCCACCGCCTGGGCCAGTTTTTCGCCGTCCACCACCATGGACTCCCGAAGGTCAGGGGCGGGCTCCGAAGGCGCTCCGTGCCCTCCTACCACCGCGAGGTGAAAACCGTTCTCCCCCATCGTCTTCGTCAACTGGGCAATCAGGATTTCCAGCCGCCGGTCGATCTGAAGAACCATCTGCTGCATCAACGGGCCGCGCGCGCCGGTTTCATAGCCGAGGAGTTCGGAAGATCCCTCCAGAATGCAGAGGAAATCCAGGCCGCTTCCCTGCCCCAGCCGTTCGCGTTGGATCAACTCAGTGATGAATTCGAATTGCGAGTTGAGGGCGAACGGAGACGAGCGGTACAGCGACATGAACTCCTGCGGGCGCTCGCCGGACCATTCGAGAATGCGGAGCGCCGCCGCATCGGGACGCGCCCCAAGCGCCAGCCACTTCGCCCCGTGAAAGCGTTCCACCAGATTCTGGCTGTTGTACCCCGCAAGCCACGCCGGGACTTCGCCGCGCGTCGCAATCTGGCCTTCCACGTCCATCCAGTAAATGCGGGCGTCGGGCGAGCCGGCGAACAGGGCGGCGTGGATCTCATCCAGTCCAACCACCGTCACGCTGGTATCGGGTTCCTTGAGGATCTGGGCGGAAAGCGTCGTCGCCAGGTAGTCTTCCTCGGTGCCGCGCACCTCTTTGCGGAGAGCCCGGTCATACCAGTAGTCGGCCACGATGCCGTGCTGCGCCGGCCAGGAACCGGTGGCCAGGGTGGCGATGCTGCTCGCCGGGAATGTGCTGGCGAGATTCCGGCAATCCGGAAAAACCGCGCCCTTCTCGAGGAAGAAACGAAACCCGCCCGGAGTCAGCTGACTGCGGGCTTGCTCCAAGTAGTCGGAACGGAATTCCTCTAGTACTACTAGAACCAATAGTTTAGGCCGCGAAACGGCGGCAGGAAGGAGCCTGGCGGCTAGGGCACCAGCCAGGCACGCACCGAATTCCCGGCGGCAAATGCCCATAAAAAAAGAGTTTATCAGAGGCGTAAGTAATGTTATAGTGTGAATTTAAATACCGACTAGATGCGGGGCCTTCATCCCTCCGGGCCCGTCTGGAAAGCTTACCTGTCGAATGCAAGAGGAAAACGGCGTACTAGGGTTAGCCACGATTCGGCGTAATCGCGGCATCTCCCTCGAGCAAATCGCGGAATCCACGAAAATCAGCGTTCGCTCATTACGGGCTATCGAACAAGGAGACTTCCGAAAGCTCCCTGGCGGTATCTACAACACAAGCTACATCCGTCAGTATGCGCGCGCGATCGACTACGACGAGCATACGATTCTCGAAGTCTATCAACGGCATATGAACGGCAAGGACACTCCGGTTGTCCGCAACTCCGAAGACAAGAATATTTTCAGACCGTTCCGGCCGGCGTCTACGACGATATAGGCAGCACTCTCGTCAGACCTTCTTCGCCGCCAGCCGCGAAGCGAACTTCGCGACGTTGATTACGGTGCGCTCGTGCGTGCCCTCCCCGATCTTCTCTTTTTCGTCGAACGCTTCCACCCGAAACTGAATCCGCCGCCCGTCCACACCGGTCACCTCCGCCGTGAACCGCACGGCCATTCCCATGGGGGCCGCCCCCAGATGCGCCACATTGACGTGCGTTCCCACCGTGTCGTGCCCCGTCTCGAGCAGCGGCAGCACGGTATCGCGGCAGGTGCGCTCCATGTAGCCGATCATGTGGGGAGTGGAGAGCACTCGGGCGCCCTCCATCCCAAGGAAGCTGATGGCGTTCTCGGTGGTAACCAGGAGCGTCTTTTCGCCTTTCGTGCCGATGGGGATCTGCGCCATATCAGGCCGCGGCCAGCCCCGCCAGCACGCCCCGCATGTAGCTGAACGAGCGCTGCATCCCGGGCAGCGGATCGTTGCCGTTGATCTCGTATTCGAGATTCACGCAGCCCTGGTAGTTCATCTTTTTCAGCTGCTTGAAAATCTGCGGGAACGGCATCTTGCCATCGCCGCAGTCGCACTGGCTCTCTTTCACGCGAAGGTCCGCCAAATCCTTGACGTGCATGTCGAGCAGCCGGTCGCCGGCTTCGGCGATGCTCTTCACCACATCCACGCCGGTGCGGGCGGAGTGCCCCACGTCCATGCACAATCCGCAGCGCGGGTCGAGTTTGCGCACCACCTCGAGCACCGATTGCGGCGTCGGGAAATTCTTGTCCTCGGGCCCGTGATTGTGAATCGCGATCCTGATGTTGTACTCCTTCACCAGCGACTCCACCATTTTCATGTTCTCGTGGGTGGGAGCGCAGACCATCATCGGCATGCCCGTGTACTTCGCATATTCGAAGTGATGGCGCAGCTGCCCGACGGTCGTGTCCTTCGTCATATCGACGTTGCCGCCGCTCATGATGTGGAGCCCGGCTGCTTCGAATTCCTTACGCGCCGCCTGCCATTCCTCGGGAGTGAGGTTTTGTTTCAGGTGCACGTCCTTGATGCTGACCCAGGGCGTCTTCAGGCTCTGGATCATCTCGATCGTTTTTGCGCGATCGAAATTCCGGAAGGAGTAAGTGGCAACCCCTAACTTGATCCCCCAGGGGGACGGCTCGATGACGGCGGACGCGGGCTGGACATTGAAGGCGCACAGCCCGGCGGCGCCGGCGGCGGCACCGAGAAAGCCGCGGCGAGATGGATTTTTCATTGGATCGGATTCTCCCTCTTCGAATCGAACCATCAATTCTATCGCTTTCGAAGAGGTCGCGAGCAAGCTCCGGCGGCTCCTGCTTCGGCCTGAATTGCGTAGTACTGACCCGCTTTCGGGCGCGTGCTATTCTCTTGGCTTCGGACGCCTCCGTACAAGCGTACGGCGCCAGGAGATTTCGATGGGTCTTATCCAGTTCACGCGCAACCACAACGATCACTCGACGGACAAGGGATATCAATTCGAGTTTTTCTGCGATCGCTGCGGGAACGGTTTTATGACGATGTTCCAGGCCTCCGCGGTGGGGATGGCCGGAAGCGCGCTCCGCACGGTGAGCAACCTCTTCGGGGGCGTGCTCGGGTCCGTGGGCTCGTCGACTTACGAGATCGAGCGGGCGGTGCAGGGTCCCGGGCATGATCATGCGTTCCGCGGGGCGGTGGAGGAGGCCAGGCCCCATTTCCGGCAGTGCCCGCGGTGCAGTAAATGGGTCTGCCAGGCAACCTGCTGGAACGCCCAGCGCATGCTCTGCTACGAATGCGCCCCGGACATCGATACCGAACTTGCCTCCGCGCAAGTGCATACCACGGTGGACCAGATCCGCCAGAAGTTGACCGAGCAGGATCTTACCAAGGGAATCAACCTCACCGCCGAAGCGACCGCCCTTTGCCCCGGTTGCGGGGCACGCACCCAGGGGTCGAAGTTCTGTCCCGAGTGCGGCAAGCCCCTCCGGCCCAAGAACGAATGCCCGCGTTGCGGCACCACCGTCGAAGGCGGCGCCAAGTTCTGCCCGGAATGCGGCAACAAGATGGCCTGACGCCGTGCCCGCGTATTCGGGGAAATTTCAATACCTGGACTCCGGCGGCGCATCGCTGAACCAGGGTTCCTGCCAGGTAAGCTTCGACGAGGAAACGTGCATCGTCACCCCGTCCGGCGGCGATGCTCTGGCGTTCGACCTGGGAGACGTGGATTGCGTAGCGCCCGCCGAGTGGAGCATCGTGCTGACGCTGTTCACGGGGAACCGGATCGAATTGCGCCAGTTCGGCGCAGCCTTCGCCCGCATGGCCGGGGAACTCCTCGCCGCGTGGCGCGACCGCACCGTGCGCTGCCTGCTGCTCGAAGACCTGGAAGAGGTGGGGCGCTACGAAGGCGCCGTGAATGGCACGAACTCGCAGATCCGGCTTTACCGGAGCAATCTCGCCATACTCCCTTTGTCCGGCCTTCCGGTACAGTGGCGCCTCGCCGAAATCGACTCGGCCAGGTTCGACGATTCCACCTACGCCCTGAACCTGGCTTCCGGCACCCGCCAACTCGTCATCTCGAAACTGGCGAAAAAGACAGATGAATTTCGCGGCCGGCTGGGAGAGATGCTCGACGGGATCCGCACCCACACCGCCGAGGCGCTGCACCGGACGTTCCCGTTCCTGAATCCCGACCAGCTTCAAAGGCTGACAAAGCTGATGCCCGAAGGCCGGACCGTGAGCCTCGCCGCGATGGCCGCGATCCACCCCAAACTCCCCGAAGCTCTCGTCGCGCGCGCCGTCGATGAACCGTTGAAGCCTTATTTCGAGGCGCTGCGGGCCAAGTCCGTGCCAAACGCCTTGATGACCGGTTTCAAGTTTATCCGCGAGGACGAAGAACCGGCCGAAGACGAGAGCGGCGAGCCTGCCGGGCAGCCGGGAGACAGCCAGCCGCCGCTTTTCTTTTGGTTCTTCTTCCCGATTGCGGGGAAAACGGTGCTGGCTTGGGAAGCGACTACCGGATCCGGGCGGGCAACCTATTTCTTCAGATCCGGCGAGACGGCGGAGGGCACGGCCGAGCGCCTCACGCGCGGACTGGCCCTGGTGAATTTCCGGCGCGAGCCGGTTTACCTCCCGGACGACTCGCTGGAACTGCAGCCTAAGTCTCGCCGCTACGCCATTGGAGCGCGAAAACTGCCGGACCTGCGGGAACTCCGCGCATCCTTTTTGCGGCGCGCCATTCATTCCTCGCTGGAGGCATGGACGGAGCAGGTCCGCGGGCTCTGCGGTTAGGCGTCAGGCCGGACCGGCGTGTGCGTACATCGCGAGCCTGTTCTTCTCGTGGAAGTCGATTTCCGTTTTCAGCTTGGACCGCTCATCCGCGGCCCGGTTGACGAGAAGGGAGAGTTGTCGAATTGCCGGCTCATCCCGGGCGTCCGTCGCCATCCGAAGCTTTCCCTCCACCTTCAGGTAGTGCCGGGTGGCCAGGGCATATTCGTTCCACAAGCGCGTACATTCCTGACAGTTGTAGTGCATCGATACTTCCGGGGGCGTGCCGTAAAAGAGCAAATATAGCACCGCCAGACTTGCTTTGTTCGGCGAGACTACAAATTTTCTCCATTAAAATCGTTTCCGTTTTGAAACGTTGCAGATCGCACGTTTATCGCTATATCGTTGGGAATAGCACTATGTACGCTTGCTCACGTTCCCGGGTCAGGAACTGCCGATGAGGAGACCTGTCAGGAACACCAGCGCCCCGCCCACGCCGACCTGGACCGCCGCGGTAAGCGGCGGCGTCTCCATGTAATGCTGGCGGATCCAGGTGATCGCCCCGAGTTCGATGACGACCACGCCCACGGCCGCATACAAAGCGATCTGGAAGTCCGGCACGAGGAACGGGACGGTATGCCCGATGCCTCCGAGCGTGGTCATAAGGCCGGTGATCAGGCCCCGCATCCATGGATGGCCGCGGCCGGTCAGCGTGCCGTCGTCCGAGAGGGCTTCCGCAAACCCCATGCTGATGCCCGCGCCGAGGGATGCGGCAAGCCCTACGAGGAATGCATCCCAGCTGCTCCGCGTCGCCAGTGCCGCGGCGAATACCGGCGCCAGCGTGGAGACCGAACCGTCCATCAGCCCTACCAGCCCCGGCTGCACCACCTGGAGCAGAAAAAGCCGCCGCTTGGCCTGTTCTTCCTGTTCCTGCACCTGCGGCGGCAACGCCTCATGCTGCAGGCGCTCGGCTCGATATTCGTGGGAGCGCTCCTCCGCTGCCAGGTCGTCCAGAAGTTGGCGAGTGCGCGCATCCTGGGAACGCTGCGCCGCACATTCGTAGAAGCGGCGGATTTCCATCTCCATCGCCCCCACCTGTTTGCGAACATTCTTCGAGCCCCAGCGGACGCGTCAGCCAGACCGGGCGCCGCTGCACGAAGCCTTTCACATCCTGCCGCCGTATCAGCGGGATGTGGTCGCCGAAGCGCTTACGGTAGAGCTCGATCAGGCGGCGCCGGTGACTCGCCTCTTCGTCCCGCATCCCTTCGAATACCGCAGCCGAGCCGGGATAGTTCTCGCGCAGGCCTTCGGCATAATCGGCGTAGACACGCTCGTCTTCCTCTTCGAGTGAGATGGCGAGGGCCAGAACCTCTCGCTCGGTAAGGACGTCGAAGTTCGTCATTCTTTTAGCTTAGTCGAGTCGTTCAGAAGATCCGCGTAAACCGTGTAGGCGGGCTGTCCGAAAAGTACGAAGATGACGGCCTCCACCGTGGCCCGCGGATCGTCGAGGTGCGCTTTCACCTCGCGCAGCGCAATCTCCGCCGCCGGTTTCGCGGGATAGCCGTAGACGCCCGTGCTAATCGCCGGGAAGCTGATGACCCTGACGCCGCGCTCTTCCGCCAGCCCGAGACAGGTCCGGTAGCATCCGCCCAGCAGTTCCGGCTCGCCATGAAGCCCATCCCGGTACACCGGCCCGACCGTGTGGAATACGTGCCTGGCGGGTAGCTTGCCCGCGCCGGTGGCAACGGCGCCGCCGGTCGCACACCGGCCGATTTCCCGCCGGATGCCGTCCAACTCCCGCATAATCTCCGGACCTCCGGCGCGGTGGATCGCGCCATCCACTCCGCCGCCGCCCGCCAGCGCCGAATTGGCCGCGTTGACGATCGCGTCCGCCGTCACCCTCGTGATGTCGCCCTCTCTCAGCAGGATCTTCCGGCCGCTTTTACTCGTCCACTCCATAGCTCTATTACAATCAATTTATGACCAGGAGAGAGATGCTCGCCGCCGGCGCGGCATGTGCCGCGGGTCCCCTTTGGGCGCGCAGCCGTTTCGATAAATCCCGGATCAGCGCGATTACGGACGAGATCGGCAACACCACCGACGACTCCATTGCCTTCGCCCACCAGTACGGCTTGAGCTTCGTCGAGATCCGCGACCGGCGCGCCGAAACCCGCAAGGAATACTTCCAGCTGACCGAGGCGGAGATCCGGGCCGACGCCTTGCGCTTCCAAAAGGAGGGCTTGAAAGTTTCGTTCGTCAACACCAGCCTGCTGAAGTTCGCGTGGCCCGGCATGGAACCGGTCCGCCGCCGCCCCGAAACACCCGAAGGGCACGAGCGCCGCGTGGCGTCCGAAAAGGCGCGATGGGACCGCCGGATGGACGACCTGCACAAGGCCATCCGCTGCGCCCAGATCATGGGCTGCGACAAGTTGAGAGTCTTCACGGGCAGCCGCATCGCCGAGCCCGAGTCGGTCTACCCCCGCATTGCGGAAACGATCGGCAGCGAAATGGCGGCGGTCGCGGAAAAGGAAAAGGTGTTCCTGCTGATCGAAAACGAGGGGTCGCAGAATGTCGCGCTCTCCGCCGAACTTCCCGCAATCATGAAGCTGATTCCCTCGAAGTGGGTAGGCTTCAACTGGGACCCGCACAACGCCTATGGAAAAGAGACTTCCTATCCGGACGGTTATTCGCTGTTGCCGAAGAAGCGGATGCTGAACCTCCAGATCAAGGGCAAGGGAGTGATGCCGTCGAGCCCCGAAAAGGAAGACTGGAAGGCCATTTTCGAAGCTCTCGAGCGAGACGGCTACAAGCACAAGGTCGGGCTCGAGACCCACATCTTCGACGGCACCCTCATCCAGGCGGCTCACACGTCCATGGAAGAGATTCTTCGGATCGTCGGCGAATTGTCCTGAAATCAGAGGTAAGAAATGCGTAATCGTTTTGCCGCTTCATTCGCAATCGGAATTGCCGTCATTGCGGTGATTATCGGCGTGGTTCTTTACATGCAGCGCGGGGCGCGCGTGGGCCTCGCGGGCGAAGTCCTGAAGGTCCGCACCGCTCCCCTGGACGACCGCAGTTCGGTGGCCGTGGTCGATTTCCGTTTCGCGAACCCCTCTTACGTGAGGTTCGTGGTTCGCACCGTCACCGTCATGATGGAAGAGCCGGACGGCAACCAGATCGCAGGCACCACGGTGTCCGAAATGGATGCCCAGCGGCTTTTCGAAGGCGTGCCGCTGCTCGGCCAGAAGTTCAACCGGACCCTGGTGACTGAGGAGAACATACCGGCCCACAGCTCGGAGGACCGCATGGTTGCGGCGCGGTTCGAAGTACCGGACTCGCGACTCGAATCGCGCAAACGCCTGTTTTTGCGAATTGAGGACGTCGATGGCCCTATTACGGAGATTTCCGAAAAGAAGTAGTTTCGCGGCGCTGCTGCTGCCGGCCCTCGCGCTGGCGGCGCTACAGATTCCCGCCGGAACCGAAATTCAGATCCGCCTCAAAGACAAGCTTTCGAGTGCCACCGCGAAGGTCAACGACGCTGTCGAGACAGTGGTGGTCTCCCCCGTCATGGTGGACGGCCAGTTCGTGATTCCCGCCGGCGCGCTGATGCACGGCAAGGTCGAGAAGGTCACGCAATCCTCGAAAGGGGATGAACGCTCGATTCTTCTGCTCTCCTTCACCGGCATCGAATTCGACGGCAGGAAGCTCACCTGCGTCGCGCGTGTCTCGGCGATCGACAATGCGCGCGAAACCGTGGACGACCAGGGGCAGATCAACGGCATCCTGGCCTCGGAAACGATCACCGGCAGGCTCGACGCGGGCATCGCCAAGGTGGCCGATAAGTACGCCGAATTTGCCGATATCCTGAACACCGCGAAAAAGGCCATCTTGAAGCCCGCGGAAAGCGGGATAGCCTATGATGCCGGCGTCGATCTGACCGCGAAGCTCACCGCCCCCCTGAGCGTGGCAGGCCCCAGTTCCCCGGGACCTGCAGCCCAACTGCAACCCGTCTCCGACGAGGCGGCGCTCGCCCGGCTCGTGGACGGCGAGCCGTTCCAGACCATAGCCCAGGACCCGCCGAAGCCTTCCGACATTACTAACCTGCTGCTCATCGGCTCGGAAGACCAGGTCCGCCAGACGTTCACGGCCGCGGGTTGGAGCGTGGCGTCGGGCCTCACCACCGAAGCGAAGTTCGAAACCTTCAAAGCGCTGGCCGAAAACCGCGGCTACAAAGAGGCCCCGGTATCGATTCTGATGCTCGACGGGAAACCGCCGGACATCGTCTTCGAAAAGCTGAACAACACCTTCTCCTCACGGCACCACCTGCGCGTATGGCGCCGGCCGTCCACGTTTCAGGGACAGCCTGTCTGGGCGGTTGCCGCCACGCATGACACCGGCATCAGCTTTTCCGAGGAGAACCGCACCTTCATTCACAAAATCGACCCGCAGATCGACCGCGAACGCGCCAAGGTGGTCAACGACCTGCTGTTCACCGGGAAGGTGCAGTCCGTCGAACTCGTGGAGCGGCCTAAAGTACCTCAGCACGGCCATAACGCGACCGGCGACAACCTCGAAACCGATGGGCGCGTCGCCGTGCTGGTGCTGAAGTGATCTCGCGGCTGCGAGCCGCATCGCTTTTGCTTGCCCTCGCGAGCGGAGCCCTCGCGGGACCTCCATTTCAAACCGACGATCCGGAACCGGTCGAGTTCCACCACTGGGAGGTCTATTCTTTCGCGGCGTGCGACGCAACGCACGTGGGCGGCGCGGCCTTTGGACCCGCCCTCGAAGTCAATTACGGCGTCGTGCCGGACGTCCAACTGCACGTTATCGTGCCCGCGGCCGAGGCCTGGAGCCCCGGAGGCCCGGCGGCGTTCGGCATCGGTGACACGGAACTCGGAGTGAAGTACCGGTTCATTCACGAAACCAAACACCGGCCCGAAGTCGGCACCTTCCCGATGGTCGAACTGGCGACCGGAAGCGCGCAGACCGGCCTGGGGAACGGCCGTACCTGGTACCGCCTGCCGCTCTGGATCCAGAAGAGTGTCGGGCCGTGGACCACCTACGGGGGCGGCGGCATGGTGGTAAACCACGCTCCGGGCATGCGCAACTACCAGTTCGCCGGCTGGCTGCTGCAGAGGGATATCGGAAAGAAATGGACACTGGGCGGCGAGATTTTCGAGCACGGAGCGGAGGGCCCGGCCGCACTCAGCACCGAATCCTCCACGCTCGTCGATTTCGGCGGCTATTACTATTTCCGCAAGCCCGGGTTTCAGTGGCTCTTCATGATCGGGCACAGCTTCGCGGGCCAGCGCGAAACCGTTGCGTACACAGGCCTCTACTGGACGTGGGGATAGACCCTTCACGGGCGTGTATAAAAGGCGTATCATTCAGGCTGAAATGATCCGCTGGTGCCTGGCAGTTGCGTTCCTCTCCACCGCTCCGATGATTGCGGCGCAGGTGGGTGGGGCCGCGCCGAACAGCCGCGGGTTCGTCGGTGAACAGAACCTGCGGAATGCAATCCGGAACGGCATTGGAGGCACGCTGACCGGAGGCGTAAAGCCGCCGGAGCGGCCGTTCCTGCAGCTTCCCGCTCCCCGCCCCGTAGCACCCGTGCGTGTGGTAATGAAAGCCGCAGTCTGTTCGATCGGACTGCTCGAAGCACAGCTCCCTGCGCACGTGGACGAGCGCATGATTTTGCCGGGCACGGGCAAACCGGCGGAAGGCGGCATTCCCGGTTCGCTGCCCGCCCCGCCCTGTTCCCGGTAGCCGCCTTCTCCCGGAGCGCGGAATCCGCTAGCATCAAGATTCCGCTATGAACCGCAGAGACTTTCTTCAGCAGACCGCCGCGGGGGCGCTGGCCGCCACGGCATTACCGGCAAACGCCGCACCCGATCCGCGCATGATCGGCATTCAGGTGGGCGCGGTCTCGTTCGCAGACGAAGGCGTGGAAAAGGTGCTCGATACCTTCCAGGAAGCGGCCCGCATCAACACGCTCTTCCTCGCCACATTTACATACGGACGCGGCATTGCCGGCCGGCAGGTGCCGGGACAGCCGCTCCCCGACCATGGCAAGCAGGAGTACGACTCCACGACCTTCCACGGCGGCGCCTACACCCGGGTACATCCGCAGTATTTCCGCGATACGTCGATCCGCGATTTCCGCGCGCCCGAATTCGGCGACTATGACGTGCTCGAAGCGGTGCTGCCCTCCGCCCGCAAGCGCGGGATGAAGACGATCTGCTGGTTTGAGGATGTCTGGCGCGGCGACGTCCCGGGCATCGCGGAGGCGCAGGAAAGATCCTTCAACGGCCGCAACGCCGGAACGCTCTGCTTCAACAATCCCAACTATCGCAACTGGCTCCTCGGCATGGTCGAGGACTACGCGCGCTCTTACGAGATTGACGGCATCATGTGGGGATCGGAGCGGCAGGGCGCATTTTCGAATGCCTTGGGGGCATCCCACGGCGGCGGTCCCGGGGACCCCGGAAGCGTCACCTGCTTCTGCCCGTTCTGTGAGAAAAAGGCGCGCGAACGCGGCGTCGATCCCGAAAAGGCGCGCCGCGGGTTCACCGCCCTGCTGGAGTTTGTTGGGAACGCCCGCCAATCGCGCCGCCCCGTGGATGGCTATTACGTCACCCTTTGGCGTCTGCTGCTGCGCTACCCGGAATTGCTCGCCTGGGAGACGCTGTGGACGGATAGCCTGCGCGAAACCTACGCCGCCATGCACCGCCGCGTGAAGGAAGTGAAGCCCTCGATCGGTATCGGCTGGCACATCTGGCACAACAACTCTTTCAATCCGATCTACCGCTCCGAACAGGACCTTTCCGCATTGAGCCCCCATTCGGATTTCCTGAAAATGGTGATGTACCACAACTGCGGGGGCGAGCGGCTCGCCAGCTACATCCGCAGCGTCGGACACACAATCTACGCGGATGTTCCCGGGCAGGAGTTGCTCGATTTCCACTATCGCGTGCTCGACTATCGCAACGAAAAGCCGCTCTCCGAAATTGCCCGGACCGGCCTCTCTTCGGATTACGTCTACCGTGAAGCGAAGCGGGCGCGCGAGGCGCTGACCGGCACCGCCACTAAGCTCTGGCCTGGAATCGACATCGACATCCCGACATCCGCCGATTCCAGCAAGTCATCGCCGGAGAGCACACGCGACGCGGTGCTCGCGGCATTTCGCGCCGGCTCCGACGGCGTCATCCTCTCGCGGAAATACTCGGAGATGAAGCTGCCGAACCTTCGCGGCGCGGGCGAGGCAGTCCGGCAGCTCGGAATCGTTTAGGTCAACTCGCGTTAGTGCTTGCCATGGCCGCGGCCGCCATGCTCATGGCCGCCGCCGTGATGCCCGCCCGCAGAGCGGTGAGCCTCGCCCGCCGATTCCAGCAAGGCATCGCCGAAGAGCCCACGCGCGTATTCGTAAATGAAGCTGCCGGACCTTCCGCGGCGCAGGCCGCGTTAGTGCTTGCCGTGGCCGTGGCCGCCGCCATGCTCGTGGCCGCCGTGATGCTCGCCCGCAGAGCGATGAGCCTCGCCCCCACGCTCATAGTGGCCGTGATGCTCGTAATGCTCGTGACCACCAAAATAGGGCGTGGCATACGTATATGGATACTCGTAGTAGGGATAAGAGTAGGAATAGGAGTACGGAGCCGGATAAGCATCGTAAGGGACTGGATAATCGTAACCGTAAGCGGGGTTGCCGAGCGTGATCCCGAAATGCACACCGCCCCCCGCCTTAGCGGGATGCGGAACGGCAAACGCCAAAAGCGCAGCCAACGCAAATACCGGGATACCCAGTTTCTTGAACATTCTTCCCTCCTATTTTTGTTTTACGCAATCAAACCGCCAAACTCCTCATTACCGGTGCCCGCCACCGTGTCCGCCGCCGTGCCCCCCACCGAAGTGACCGCCACCGTGAAACCCTCCGCCGCCGTGAAACCCCCGGCCTCCATAAAAGCCGCCGCGGTAATGATCGTCCCAGTCGTGCCCGCCGAAACCGAACCCGAATGTGGGTCCGTAATAACCATACGGGTATGCGTACGAATATGCATACGGATACCCATAGGGGTAAGCATATGAGTAGGGATATGTGTAGCTATACGGAGAGCCATCGGGATAACTGTACCCGTAGGGGTACGCGTAGCCATATGGGGCGGAATAGGCATAGCCAGGCACGCCGACGTATACGCCAACCCGGGCCTTGGCATCGGCCGGCTTTGGTGCCGCAAACACCAGCAAAGCACCGAGAGCTAAAGCTGGAATGCCAATATTTCTCAGCATCTTTTGCCTCTACACTTGTGATGCCCCGGTACGCCGGACGAACGTAAAGGCCTGTAAACGGCGCCTCCGGGCGGAAGTGGGGCTGATACCCGAGATTCAATATTTTGATCTCATTCCGCTTGACTTCCCTATTTCGGCAGCCGTAAAATTGCCCCATTATCTAAAATCTGTAACCCTGCCATTGGAGAATTTTCCAACGGGGCGACGATTCACGGGCATAGATCAGGGATACAACTTTCTGTCTGTCGAACAAAGCAGCCGTGTTTGCTCGCTGCCGGATTCGTGCATGCAAAACCCACAAGGAGGGGAGATGCGCTTCAGGGATAGTTTCAGGCGTTTACGTTTCGGAGTCTACGTTTCGGGAGTTTACTGGGGTTCACGACGATGTTGGCCGGGCTGTTGCTTTCCCCGGCGGTTCCGGCGTGGTCGCAGGTGACCACAACCGGGTCGGTCTCCGGACAGGTCACCGACCAGCAAAATGCAGCCATTCCAGGGGCCGAGGTCAAGCTGTTTGAAGCCTCGACCAACTCAACGCAGTCCACAGTCACGAACGAAGCGGGACGTTACATCTTCGTCAGCGTGCCATCGGGAATTTACGACATCACCGTGACCAAGGACGGCTTCACCGCCTTCAAAGTGAGCCGGCAGCAGGTTTCGGTAGGTATAGCCGTCACGATCAACGCGGCACTCTCCATCGGAGCCACGACAACCACCGTAGAGGTCACGGCCGCCGCGGGATCCGAGTTGCAGACCATGAACGCCACCGTGGGGCAGACCATCACGGGACAGCAACTCGCCTCCCTCCCGACTCTCGGCCGCGACGCGAATTCGTTCTACACGCTGCAGCCGGGCGTGCTGCCGACCGGCCAGGTGGCAGGCGCGGTTGCCGACCAGAACATGTACCAGTTGGACGGCGGCAACAACTCGTCCGACATGGACGGCAATAACGCCGTCTACACCAACGCCAGCGGCAACACCGCGGGTGGCGCGGGCGGCACGCCTTCGGGCGTGATCCCGACGCCGATCGAGTCCATCGAAGAATTCAAGGTCGGCACCAATAACCAGACGGCCGACTTCAACGGCGCCGCCGGCGGACAGGTCGCCATGGTGACCAAGCGCGGCACCAACCAGTGGCACGGTTCGCTCTATGAGTATTACTTCTCCTCGAACGTGGGCGGCGCGAACACGTGGAAGAACAATCACACGCTGAAGAACGGCGCCTCCACGCCGATTCCGATCAGCCACCAGAACCGCTTCGGCGGGTCCCTGGGCGGCCAACTCATCCCGAAGCCCGTTCTCGGAGGAAAAACCTTCTTCTTCTTCAACTATGAAGGGCGCCGCTATCCGCAGGTCACCACTCTCGACCGGTTGGTGCCGACCCCGCTGATGCGCCTCGGCGTCATCCAGGTTCAGGATTCCACCGGCAAGTATCAGGCCTACAATCTGAACCCGACCCCGGTGACCTACAACGGCGTGACGTACAATCCGGCGGTCTGCCCGGGCGGTACCTGCGATCCGCGCGGTCTCGGTTTAAACCCGATCGTCTCTCAGATCTGGAACAAGCAGATGCCGCTTCCGAACGATCCGCAGGCCGGCGATACCGTCAACACCCAGGGGTACCTTGGCACGGCCGCGCTCCCGCTGAGCTCGAACATCTTCGTCGGCCGGATCGATCACGATTTCGGCGACAAGAACCGGTTCTTCGTCAGCTATCGCGATTACAAGCTGACGCAGCTCGCCAGCACACAGACCGATTTCGGAGGCGTGCTGCCGGGCGATACGCTGGGCACCTACTCGGCCAAATCCGTCCGGCCCCAGCAACCCTCGTACTGGGTCGCCGGCTTGACTTCAAGCATCACCCCGACCATCACCAACGATTTCCGCTTCAATTACCTGCGAAACTTCTGGCAGTGGAGCACCTCCGCGGCTCCGCCGCAGCTGCCGGGCCTCGGCGGCGCGCTCGAGATCAACTCCGACAACTCGAACGCCCTGATCCCGTACAACGTAGACGCGCAGGACGCCCGCCAGCGCTTCTGGGACGGCCAGGACAAGGTGCTTCGCGACGACCTGACGATGATCCGGGGCAACCACCTGTTCCAATTCGGCGGCACGTACCAGCGCGACTTCGACTACCATCTGCGCAACGATAACGGCGTCGGCATCATGAACTCGCCGGTCTACCAGGTCAACTCGGGTTCGGGCGTGACGCTGCCCACGCAGTACATCCCCGCGGGTGTCGCCGCGAGCCAGATCTCGACCTACAACACGCTCTACAACGATGTGCTCGGCATCGTATCCCAGCCGCAGAATCTGTATACGCGCGCCGGCCAGAACCTCACGCTACAGCCGCCGGGGTCGTACATGTACGACCAGAGCATCATTCCGTATTACAGCGTCTACTACAGCGATACCTGGCACATGAAGCCGACGTTCACGCTGACTTATGGGATGAGCTACCAGATCGAGATGCCGCCGTACGAAATCAACGGCAAGCAGGTCCAACTGGTGGACCAGTCGGGCAACGCGATCAGCCTGGATTCCTACCTGCAGGCCCGCGAGCGCGCGGCGTTGTCCGGACAGACGTCCAGCCCGACGTATAACCCCGTCATCGGCTTCGCGACGGTTAAGAACGTGGGAAGCGGCAACAAGTACCCCTTCAATCCGTTCTATGGCGGGTTCAGCCCGCGCGCCGCAATCGCGTGGAACCCCAGCGCGGACAACGGCCTTCTCGGCAAGCTGATTGGACATGGAAAGACGGTGATCCGCGGCGGCTACAGCCGTATTTACGGCCGTCTGAACGGCGTCAACCTGGTGCTGGTGCCACTCCTTGGTACGGGTCTCGGCCAGGCAGTATCGTGCATCGGCGCGGTGAACACTCCGGTCAATGGCAACTCCTGCCTCGGGCCGGGCGGCGCGAATCCCTCCACGGCTTTCCGCATCGGCGCGGACGGCAACGTAGCTCCTCTGCCCGCGCTCTCGCAGAACCTGGTCCAGCCGTACTATCCGGGCGGCGTCAACGCGGCCGCCGGCGACGGCTCCGGACTCGATCCGAACCTGAAGCCGAACCGCTCCGACCAGTTCGACCTGACCATCCAGCGCGAGATTTCGAGCCATCTCAGTTTCGAGGTCGGCTACATCGGCCGCATCCTGCGGAATGAGTTCCAGCAGACCAACGTCGATGCGGTTCCGTTCATGACCACACTCAACGGACAGAGCTTTTCCCAGGCGTTCGCGAACGTTTACTGGCAGCTCTGGTCCGGCGTCAGCCCGTCCGCCGTCGCATCGCAGCCTTTCTTTGAATCGGCGTTCGGCGGCAACTGCACCGGATACGCGAATTGCACGTCCATGATTGCGACCAGCCAGAAGAGCAACATTACCACCACCCGCGTTTACGACATGTGGTCCGCGATGAGCAAGCTTTCGAGCTGGACTCTGGGCCGTACGATGCCCAGCGCCGCGCTGGCCGGAGGGCAGGCGCAGATGTCCTCGTTCGAGCTGATCAACAGCGATGGCTGGTCCAATTACAACGGAGCCTTCTTCTCTTTGAAGTTCCGCGACTGGCACGGGCTCACGGCGGTCTCCAACTTCACCTGGAACCGCTCGCTCGGCACCGGCGCTTATACCCAGTCCACCAGCTCATACACGGCGCTGAACCCCTGGGATCTTCAATCCATGTACGGTCCGCAGCCGTTCGACATCCGCTTCGTGTACAACCTGACGATGTATTGGAGCACGAGCAGCATTATTCACGGCCACGGACTGATCAAGCAGGCATTCGGCGGCTGGAATTTCGCGCCGCTGTTTACGGCTCAGAGCGGCGTGCCGCTGGCGGTCAGCATCAACGGCGGCGCCAATTCGAACTGCCAGTCGTTCGGCGAGATCAACTGCAGCTCGGGCAACACCAACGGGCATGAAAACGCTCCGCTGCTGGTTCCGTTCACGGGCGGCAATTCCGCCAACTACAACGTGAGCGTGGCAAGCGGCGCCGGCGTGAACGGAAACGCGGCAAAGGGCGGTTCGGGGATCAACATGTTTTCCGACCCGAACGGAGTTTACGGCGAATTTCGCCGCCTGGTACTCGGCTACGACACGAACGGCGGCGGAAACGGCAACCTCCGCGGATTCCCAACCTGGAACGTGGATGCACAGATCACCAAGGACTTCAGCTGGAAGGAGCGCGTCGGAGCGACTTTCAGCTTCCAGATCACGAATGTGCTGAATCATTTCCAGCCCTCGAATCCCAGCCTCAGCCTGGATAGCCCCGCCACCTTCGGCGTGGTCTCGGGCCAGGCCAATACGCCGCGACAGATGGAGTTCGGTCTCCGGCTCCATTTCTAAGCGAGTCCATCGTAAGAGCTTTGCCGGGGCAGGTTTTTCGACCTGCCCCGTTTTTCTTTTATGAGATAATTTCTCGCATGTTCCGAGCGGGTTTTGGTTCGATTTTGATCGGTTGGATCTTACTGGGCGCCGCCCTTGCCCAGCCCGGCCGCGGATTCGGACCGCCGGCAGAGTGGCAGCGGAAAGCCCAGCCGCTGCTGCGCGAGGGGAAACTTCAGGATGCTCTCGCCATCTACCGGCAGGAGCTGAAAAACTCGCCGGACTCCCCGTCCGCCAACAACGCCGCCGGAACCGTGCTCGATTTAATGGGCAAAGGCGCCGAGGCGAGGCGATACTTCCAGAAGGCGATCGACACTGCTCCCAATCCCCAGGCGAAGGCCAACGCCGAACGGGCCATGGCCATGTCTTATGCCTTCGAAGGCGATTGCGGGAATACCGTCAGCTACGAACAGAGGGTGTTCGATTACTGGAAGACTCGCGAGACCGCCGAGCCGGGCAACGCCTTTTACCAGGAAGGCGAGATGGCGAACGAAGCGGCCCGGGTCTGCATCGATTCCGGGGATTTCGCAACCGCGGAAAAGTGGTATCGCGCAGGCCGCGAGGCCGGGCTAAAGGAGCCGGGGATCGCGCCCGGCCGCAAAGCCCTGTGGGAATTCCGCACCGGGCACGCGCTCGCGCGGCTGGCCGCCCGGCGCGGGAACAAAGCGGAAGCGGAGCAGCACGTGGCGGCCGCCAAATCGGCGCTGGCGCAGATCGAAGCCGCCGACGCCCAACTCTACCGCCAGCAGTCCGCATTCCTGCCCTACCTGACCGGATACATTGCCTATTACACCGGCGAATACCAGGCGGCGCTGGCCGACCTCCGGAAAGCCAACACGAACGACGCTTTTATCCAATGTCTGCTGGGCATGACATACGAAAAACTTGGGCAAAGAGACCAGGCGATGGAACAATACCGGAAGGCCTCGACGGTCACCGTGCACAATCCGCCGGCCGCATTCGCCAAACGGTTCACCCGCCAGTACGTCAGAGACTAGCATGATCTTCACCAGGCTGGAGGGCGTTTTCGCGGATGTCCGGTATGCCATTCGGACCTTTCGCCGGAGTCCCGGGTTCGTAGCGGTAGCGGTGCTGTCGCTGGCCGGCGGCATCGGGGCCAACGGCGCGATCTTCAGTTTCGCCGACGCCCTGATCTTCCGCCCGTTGCCCGTACACCGGCCGTCCGAAATCCTGAACCTCACCAACAGCACGCCCGGAAATCCGTTCGAAGGGATGTCCTATCCGGACTACCGCGACCTGCGCGCCCGCAGCCGGTCTTTCTCCGGGACGGCCGCGTACCGCAACACACCGGTGGGAGCCTCGCGGGATGCTTCCGCCCCGCCGCGCATGCGCCTTGCCGCACTGGTGAGCGACAACTTCTTCGACGTGCTGGAGATCGCACCAACCCTCGGCCGCACTTTTCGTCCCGATGAATCCGCACAGCCCGGGCGGCCCGTGGCCATGCTGAGCTACGACTTCTGGCAGACCGAATATGCCGCGGACCCCGCCGCGATCGGACGGGAACTACGGATCAACGGCATCGCGTTCACCATCGTCGGCGTGACCCCCCGCTACTTCACCGGACTTGACCGTTTCATCCGGCCCACCATCTACGTGCCCCTCGCCATGGCGCAGAGGCTGGCAGGCGCGGCCGCCGACCCGCTGGAAGAGCGCGAACGCAGGCAACTGATCGTTCGAGGACGGCTGAACCATAAGGCGACCCGTGCATCGGCCCAGGCTGAACTCGAAACCATCGGCCGCGATCTCGCTCTCCAGTATCCGAAGGCCGACGCCAACCGGCGGATGACGGTTCGCACCGAACTCGAGACGCGCATTCAACAATCGCCGCAACTGCTCTCCCTGGCGACCATGCTGATGGGGCTGGTGGCGCTCGTCCTGCTCATCGCCTGCACCAATGTCGCCAACCTGCTGCTGGCGAGGGCCGGCGCACGCGGGCGCGAAATGGCGATCCGGCTGGCGATCGGAGCGGGGCACGCGCGCCTTGTACGGCAGCTGATGACCGAGAGCCTGCTCCTGGCGCTGCTGGGCGGGGCGGCAGGCCTGGAGATTGCATACGGTGGAGTTCAGTTCCTGAATACGATGTCGGTCCCGAGCGACATCCCTTCTATTCTCGGCGCCGAGATGGATTTCCGGGTCGTGCTCTTCAGCATGGCGGCAGCGCTGGGGAGCGCGGTGCTTTTCGGCCTCGCCCCGGCCGTTCAGATTGCCCGCCGCTCGCTCGCCCTGGCGTTGAGAACATCGGGAGGAGTTCCGGCGGGACGCACGCGAATGGCCGGCCGCAATCTGCTCGTCGTGGCTCAGCTCGCGCTGGCCATGGTGGTGCTGGTCGCCTGCGGCATGTTCGTGGACGCCTTCCGGCAGATGCGCGTCATCGACCCGGGATTTCGCACCGATCACCGGATCAGCTTCGATACCAATCCGCCGTCGCTTCGGTACACGCCGGAGCAGGCCTACGAATTCTACCGGAAACTCGTCGACGGCGCGCGCGCTTTGCCCGGAGTGGCCGAAGTAACGCTGGCCGAATCGCTGCCGCTTTCGCCCGAGCAATCCACCCTCACCGTGGTTCCGGAAGGGTATCGTTTCTTAAAAGGGCAGCAGGCGGCCACTGTGTTCGGAGGGGCTTTCGGAACGGATTATTTCCGCACCATGGGCGTGGCGATCCTCCGCGGGCGCGCGTTCGATGCGGCGGACCGCGCAGGATCCCGCCTCGTCGCGATCGTCAACCAGCAGTTTGCCGGTACCTACTGGCCGAAACAGGACCCGATCGGAAAACGGCTGCGGATCGGCGGCCCGGACGGGCCTCGGGCGGAGGTCGTAGGCGTGGCGCGAACCGGCCGCTACCTGGTCGCCAACGAAGCGCCCGCGCCGTACGTGTATGTCCCGTTCGAGCAGAACCGGCGCTCCCGCATGACCCTGATCGTGGAATCGGCCGGCAACCCTTCGGCTTTGGCCGCGCCGCTCCGCGGCTTGGTCCGCGGGCTCGACGCCAACCTGCCCGTTTACAACCTCAGGACCGTCGCCTACCTGGTCGGGCAGCGGGCGGGCGAGACCTGGCTACAATTTTTGCAAATGGTGGCGGCCATGGGGCTGCTGGCCTTGGTTCTGGCGGTGGTGGGGCTCTACGGCCTCATTACTTACTCGGTCAGCCGCAGGATCCCGGAAATCGGCGTCCGGATGGCCGTCGGCGCCACCCGGGCAAGCGTAATCGGGCTGGTCTTGAGGCAAGGCCTCGTGCTGGCGGCGGCGGGAATCACAGCGGGCGCTGGGATTTCCATCTGGGCCGCTCCGGCGCTGGCTGCGGGAATGGGTACGGTGGGAAAGGCCAGCCCGCTGACATCCATTGCGATCGCGGCGGTGTTGTTGCTCGTCAGCCTTGCAGCCTGCTACCTGCCCGCGCGCCGGGCTGCGGCGCTGGACCCCCTGCGGGCGCTTCGCTCCTCATAAAAAGGGAAAGGGACGGGCTGCCAGGCAACCCGTCCCTTTTATGTTTGTGCTGTTCGGATTCGGTCAGTTGTCGCGGCGTTTCAGCGTCGGTCGCTCATCCGAATCGGTCTTCGGCTTGGTGCCATCGTCATTCGCGTCCGCCGGACCGGTGCCGTTTCCGGGCGCACGCCTCAGCCTCGGACGGCTCGGATCCTGCGTATCCACCTTGCGGCGGTTGTGCAGCATCGCCAGGCGGCCCTTCACGTCATTGAACTCGGAGGTGTTGACCACGTATTCGGGCTTCGGCGCCAGGATCGACTGAATCTCGTTCTGGGCGGCCTTAATTCGATCGTCGGTCATGGGATGCGTCGCGAAGACTTTGGAGACGGAACCGGGCTTACGCTTTTCCAGCGATTCCAGCTTCTCGAAGAAATCGACGAACGCCGTAGGATCGTAGCCCGCCTTGTACATGTACTGGAGCCCCAGGTAATCCGCTTCCCGCTCCATGCTGCGGGAGAAGGTCAGGAAACCCAGGGGAATCGCCATACTTGCGCCCTGCTGGATCGCATAACCGGTCCAGCCGTAAGGGATAATGATCGACGCGGCGATCATGCCGATCTGCGCAATCTGCCCCCGCGTAGCATTTCGGGTGCCGTGCCGGGCGGCTACGTGGGCAATCTCGTGCGCCATGACTCCGGCCAGTTCCGCCTCGTTATCGGCTTTCAGAACGAGCCCGGAGTTGACGAAGAAGAAGCCGCCGGGCAGCGCAAATGCGTTAACCTCTTCCGAATCCAACACTTTGATCGTGAAAGGCACCTTGGCATCGGAGTTCCGCACCAGGTTTTGGCCGAGCCGGTTGACGTACTCCGCGATGATCGGGTCGTCGATGATCTTGCCCTGTCGTTCCACTTCCTGCGCCAATTGCTTGCCGAGGGCGATTTCCTTCTCGAGCGAATAGAAATTTACGCCCTTGCCGACATCACGATCTCCGATGGCGTCGGGATCTTTCTTCTTGTTGTCCGCTGCGAATGCGCCTGAGACCAGTACGCTCAGCACAACCGCGACTGCCGCCCGTAAAGCCGATCGACGTACCATTGTCGATAACTCCTCTATTCGTACACTATACGCCACTGTACCGCTCTGTACCCTTAAGAGTTAAACGCGGGCGCCTTAATTGGGGTTACCCGGAGCGCGAGAATTGTCGCCTAGTAGAGCCCCAGACTGACGACCTTGCCGGCAGGATCGACCAGCACGTCCAGGTGGCGGTTCAAATACGAATAGAAGGTTCTCCCGTTGTTCGCCCCGGTCGCGGCGACCTTGGCACCCCAGAGCTTGCGGCACTCTTCCCAGGTCATGCTGCGGGGGTAAACGAAAACAGTACGAAGGAGGTTGCTGCCCGCGGCGAAATCGAGTTCCAGGGAGCGGTAGTGCCCGGTGGGATCGTTGAACGCATAAATCCGTCCGTTCTCCGCCTTGTTGTCCGAGTATGCCGGACGTTCGCGAACGGGTTCCCCGAACAGGTTGTACGCATCGGCCACGGTCCACTGAGCGATACGGTGCTGGCAGAAAACGGCGCTATCCCGCTGAAACTCCGGAGGGAAAACCGGGAGCGCAGGCGGCCTGAGGGTTGCCGCCGGATCGGGACTCGCAGGTTTCGCCACAGTCCCGGGCTCCGGCGCGGGTGCCAGGGCCGGGGATTCCGCGGGCGGTGGTGCCGGGACGGCAGGCTTCACCCGCGGACCTGGAAGCGTCACCAATACGCTGTCCTCAGGCTCGAAGCTCTTCAGCACCGGCGCCTGGGAAGATGCCGCGGGTGCGTTCGCCGGGTTTCCCGCGGGCTCGGATTCCCGGCCGGCCGCGCTTAATGCCAGTGCTCCGGCTAGTATCGCCGACACCAACGAGAAACGTAAATTCATCGCTACCCTCGGGGACCCAGAGTCGTGTCCGTCTCAATGTACCCGAGCGGCGACCGGCGTGTAAACGCTTTTTATTTCCTGAATTTAGACAACACGCGAATGCTGACCGAAGTTAAAACGGACCGGCGCCGAAAGTCTTTTCTTCCGGCCGCGGCCAGTTCACATTCTGTCGCGTTTGCGCCTGCAGATGCTCCCTCAAAGCATCGACATATACCTGAATTCCCTTCCTGGAATACCGCATCAGGCCCTTCTGCCGGAGGTGGTTCATCTGGAAGGTGACGATCTCGCGCGACGTCCCCACGTATTCCGAAATCACCTGGTGGGTCAACGGCGGAATCTTGACGGAACCGTCTTCCATGCGGGTCCCCAACCGCTCGGCGAAGCGGAGCAACGCGCGGACGACGCGCTCGGGCGTCTTATCCAAAGCGAAACTCTGCAAGCGCTCTTCGTAGTCGAGCCCTCGTTTGACAAGCATCTGTACGAGTGCGATTCCCAGGCGGGGCTGTCGCTCTACCTGCTCCTCGATTTCCGAGCTGGTCCAGGACATCAGAGTCACGTTGTCCAGGGCCATCGCCCGTTCCGTGTGCTGGTTGGACCCGAGGAGGGAACTTTCTCCAAAGAAGTCATCCGTGGTAAAAATATCGACCACGGTTTGCGTTCCGTCGTCGAGCGCCACCGTGACTTTCACGCGACCCTGGACCACCAGGTGGAGGCCCTTCGAGGGTTGGTGCTCATCAAAGATGATTTGGCCTTTGCGGAAATCGGTTACGCCCTTGCGCGGAAGGTACATGAGGGCATCTTCCATCTCCCGCGTAGCACTCAGTTTTGCGCCATTCGGCATAAGTGGTACTCCCAAGTTAAAAGGTTCTTTGCGGCCGAAACCTGCCTCGACGGTTGCGGAGCGTACGGCGCTGGTTTGGAACCACATTACCCAGTAATCGGTGGTTCCCGGCTGGGAACTGAGGACAAGTCGTCGGATCGGTACAAATCAATGTCTTAACTATAGGGTACGCCAAAAGAACCAGTGCCCGCACGGTCGCCGGGTGGCAGATGGGTGCGCGAATGAACAGTACCGGCACTGCTGGGGTTTAACCAACCACCTGGCCGCCAATTTCAGCACGCCCCGACACAATGTTTCCTGCTATCCTTCGCCGGCCATTCCCGTACGGCGCGCCGGTTACCCTGCGTACCCGGCCATTGCTATGATGTCGGCTGACGTTCCGGATCTTCCATGATCGGTGAAATTCTAGACGGCAAATACCGCATCGACCGCCAACTCGGCGCGGGCGGCATGGGAAACGTCTACCTGGCCACTCACATTGGAACTACGCGCGTGGTGGCCGTAAAGGTGATCGCTCCCAAGTGGGCGGCGGACCCCCATTTTCTGGCGCGTTTCCAGCGCGAAGCGCAGGCCTGCGGCCGGCTGCGCCATCCGAATATCGTGAATGTCACAGATTTCGGAATCGCCGTGACCGCCAGGGGCCACGTTCCGTATCTCGTGATGGAACTCCTCGACGGCCAGACGCTCTCGGCATTCCAGCAGGCGCAGCCGCGGCCCGCCCTTCCCTTGGTTGCCGACCTCCTGGACCAGATCGGCCTCGCGCTGGACGACGCGCACCGGCATGGCATCGTACACCGCGACCTGAAGCCCGATAACATCTGGCTGGAACCGAACGGCCGCGGCGGATACACCGTCAAGGTGCTCGATTTCGGGGTGGCCAAGATGAAGCTGGCGGGAGAGCCGCAACCCGGCCCGGCGCTGGAGGCGGTCGCCCCGATCATGTCCGTTGCTGCCGGCGAAGGCGAGACCGTGGCGATGGTGCTGGAACCGGTCCGGGCCGAGATGGCGGAGACCGTTGCCATGCCCCACTTTGCATCGAATCCCTCCTCCGGATCCTTCGGTAGCGATGGCGGCCAGACCATGCCGGGAAGCCTGGTCGGGACTCCCGCATACATGTCGCCGGAGCAGGCGCTGGGAGAGGAAGTCGATTTTCGTTCCGATATTTATGGCCTGGCCGTCGTCGCTTACTCCCTGGTCTGCGGCGAGCTGCCCTTTACCGGCAAAACCAGCCAGCTGGTCGAATTCCACCGCAGCGGCAGTCCCAAGCCGCCGGCCCGCGTCGCGAAAGTGCCGGGCGACGTGTCGGACGCCGTCCTGGCCGGGCTCGCGCGCGACCCCGCTGCCCGCCCCGCATCGGCAATCGAGTTCGCGCGCCGCTTCCACAACGCGATAGACGCCGAATTCTTCGCGCTGCGACGGTCGAAGGCATTCCTGCTGCGGCACCTGGGAGCGTTTGCCTGCCTGCTGCTGCCCATCTGGGGCGTGCTCCTGGCGCTCATCGCCATAATGTCATCGTTGGGCCGAAAGCTGCTCCCGGCGGCACTGCTGCGCGATGCGCTCGTTCCCGTGGTCGCGGCGATCCTGCTGGTATTCTCGGACAACCTGGTACGGGCGGTCGCGGCGCTGATCGCGCTGGACGAAAAAGCCCGGATGCGTAGATTCGGCTCCTTCCGCGTCTTCTGGAAACTGGTGAAGGCGACCCCCGCGCTGGTAGCCACGCAGGCCAGATCGCTTACCATGTTCAGCTCCCGCTGGGTGATCGGCGATTGCCTCTGGCCGGTCGTTTGCGTGGTCGAGCGCCTGTCCGGGAAGGCGGCCGTCCTGCGTTCGCGCAGCCTCATGACCGGCTTGAAATCCGCCGGGCGCGCCCTCGCGATCCGCCACCTGGCGCTGGCCGCGCTCGCTATCGCGGACGTGGTGAAATCCACGGGCTTCCTCTGGCCCGGGCAGGCTCGACACGGGGAAACGGTGACTGCGGTATGGTTCCCGATCTTCGCCGTGTTTGCCGCCGCCCCGCTGTTCCTCTATGACCGCACCGCGGCGCAAAAAGAAGGTCCGCTGCTCCAACTGGACCGCACGCCGGAATTGCGCGTCACCGCCCGCCTGCTCTCGGCCAGTTCCATGGTGTGGCTGGCCCTCGGCGTTCTCTACCTGCTGTACCAGCCGCTCAAGTTGTGGCTCTTCGGCGGGAATTAAACCGGCGCGGAAGCCTTATCCTTGCAGGATCTTCTCGAACCGGCGGTTCACTTCCTTTAAGTAGTCGCCGTCGCCGCCCCGCAGCTCCACGGTCGCCGTACCCTTGTACCCGATCTCCGTCAGTGCGGCATGCACCGCTTTCCAGTCGATATCGCCTTCGAGCAGCGGCGTGAATGCGGCTACGCTCTTGCGGAAAGAGAAGTCCTTGATGTGGACCTTGCAGATCCGCTTGTTGAGGGTGCGGATCCAATCCTGCGGGTAGCCGTTGATCGCCACGTTGCCCACGTCGAAATACGCGCGGATCCACGGGCTCTGGAATTCGTCCACGTATTTCGCGAACTCGAGCGGGCTGAGCAGGAACTTGTTCCAGACTTCTTCGAGGCCGATGACAATCTTCAGTTCCTGTGCCAGGGGGATCAGTTTCCGGATCTGCTTCTGGCTCCGCTCCCATGCCTCCGCATACGTCACCTCCGGGGTCACGACGGCCGGTACCAGCAGCACGGTATCCGCGCCCCACAGCTTGGCATTGTGCAGGCTGGTGCGCATGCCCTCCATGCTCTTCTCCACCACCGCCGGGTCGGGCGAGGAGAGCGGACTGCGCCAGTGCTCCTGATTCATCACCGAGTGGATCGGCAGGCTGACCTTGCGGGATGCTTCCAGCATCTCCTCGGCTTTCGCCTGTTCCGGCGTGGTCGGGCATTCGATCGCCTCGAAGCCCGCTTCCCGCGCGAGCTGAAATCGCTCCAGCACTCCCATCGAGTTCGGCAGCATGCTGAACTCCACGGCTTTGCGGATCGGCAGCCGCTCGGAAGCGGGCGCCGCAGCAGCGGCCAGAGACCCGGCGGCTGCGGCAAATAGAAATCGACGGCGAGAAGGTTCCATCAGGGAGATTCTATATCACCTTGCATTCCGGCGTAAAAGGTCCGAATATTGTATAAAGCACCACCTGGGAGGTGTGCATGGAAAACCCGACCGTTACCGATCTGCTTCGGGAGCATCCGTTTGTGTCCCGTTTCTGGCCTGAACACGTGGACCGCCTGGCCGCCATGGCCGCCGAAGTCCGCTTCGCCCCCGGGGACGCGATCTTCCACGAAGGCGACCACTCCAGCCTGCTCTACCTGCTCATCTCGGGCAATGTGGCGCTGGAGGTGGAACTTCCCGGACGGCCGCTTCGGGTTTCCACCCTCTACGCCGGAGAGATCCTGGGCTGGTCGTCGGTCACCGGCGACAATGGCAAGCAGTTCCAGGCTCGCGCTCTGGAAGAGGTCCACGCCCTGGCATTCGATGGCGCCCGCCTGCGCCACGCGTGCGAAGAGGATTACGCTTTCGGGTTCATGTTCATGCGCGCGATCCTGACGGTTACCTCCGCGCGGCTGCATGCCATTCGCGCACAGTTGCTCGACGCCTACACGCCCGCCGGTGTCCTATGAACATCGGGGTAATCCGCGAGCGCGGGGCTCACGACCGCCGGGTGGGGCTCACGCCGCCGGTGGTCCGCCGGCTCGCCGGTGCGGGGCACACGCTTTGGGTGGAATCCGGCGCGGGCGAGGGCGCCATGTACTCGGATGACGAATACATTCGCGCGGGCGCCCAGATCGCTTACTCGCCCGCCGAAGTGATCCAGCGCGCCGACCTCCTCCCCAAAATCAGCCGCCCCACCCATGAGGAACTCGGCTTCGCGCGGCCCTACACCGCCGTCATGGCCTTTTACCACATGGCCGTGGCCGACCGCGCCCTGATCGATCAAATCGCCGAACGATGCATCACCGCCATCGGCTGCGAAGTGATCCAGGATGAGGGCGGCCGCCTGCCCGTGCTCGCCGCGGTCAGCGAAGTCGCCGGCCAGATGACCGCCACCATCGCCGCCCATCTGCTGCGCTCCAGTTCCGGCGGACGGGGAATTCTGCTCGGCGGAACCCCGGGTGTGCCGCCGGCGCGCGTCGTGGTTTTGGGTGCCGGGGCGGTAGGTTTCGCCGCCATTCGCAGGGCCGCGGCCGCCGGCGCGCGCGTGATCGCATTCGACCGCGACCCCGATAAGCTCCGCCACGTCATGGAACACGTCAACGGCGTGGAGACCTGCCTCGCGGATCCCGACGGCATCGCCGAAGCCCTGGCCACCGCCGACGTCCTGATCGGAGCCATTCTGGTGGCCGGCGCCCGCACCGCCCATGTCGTCACCCGCGCCATGGTGGAGCGCATGAAGCCCGGCTCCGCCGTCATCGATGTCGCAATCGACCAGGGCGGCTGTATCGAGACCAGCCGGCCCACCAACCTTGCCGATCCCACTTTTATCTACAAAGGCGTCACGCATTTCTGTGTCCCCAACTTCACCGCCGACCTTGGCCGCTCTTCGAGCATCGCGATCGCCCAGGCCATGCTGCCCTACGTTCTTTCGATCGCCAGGTACGGAGTGGAAGGAGCCATCGAGAAATGCCCGGATCTGAAACGCGGCGTGTACACGCTGGGCGGGAGGCGCGTGTGAACGGCAACTATCGCGCCCACATCACCACCGCCGATGAGGCGCTTTCGGTAGTCCGCTCCGGCATGACCGTCTACATCCACAACGGCTGCGCGGAGCCGGTGGAACTGGTCCAGGCCCTGACCCGCCGCGGCCCCGAATTTCGCGACGTGACGGTGCTCCACATGGCCACCATGGGGATTGCCGATTACAGCCTGCCCGAGTATGAGGGGCACTTCCGCCACAACGCGCTCTTTATCGGCGGCAATGTCCGGACTGCGGTGCAGGAAGGCCGCGCCGATTACACCCCCATCTTCCTCAGCGAGATCGAAAGCCTCTTCATTTCCGGCGACCTCCCCATCGACGTCTGCCTGCTCCAGTGCACGCCTCCCGATGCCTACGGCTACATGAGCCTCGGCCCCAGCATCGACGCCTCCCTCACCGCCGCGCAGTGCGCGAAGCACGTGATCGTCGAGATCAACGACCGCATGCCCCGCACACTGGGCGACGCCTTCCTCCACGTGAACCGGGTCGATGCCTTCATCGAGACCTCCCATCCGCTCTCCGAATACCCCAAGCAGGCGGTCACGGACCTGCATCGCGCCATCGCGCGACACGTCGCACCGCTCATCCCCGATGGCGCCACCATCCAGACCGGCATCGGCGGAATCCCCGAGGCCGTGCTCGGCTTTTTGAAGAATCACAAGGACCTGGGCATCCACTCCGAAATGGTTCCCGATTGCGTGGTCGAACTCATCAAGGCCGGCGTGATCAATAACGAGCGGAAGACCATTCACCCGCGCAAGGTAATCGCCGGCTTCGTGCTCGGCACGAAAATTCTGTTCGACTTCATCGACAACAACCCCATGTTCGAATTCCACCGCACGGCGTACGCCAACGACCCGTTCGTCATCGCCCAGAACGATCGCATGGTGGCGTTGAATTCGGCCATCGAGGTGGATCTCACCGGGCAGGTCTGCGCCGATTCCATGGGCCACACTCCCTACAGCGGCATCGGCGGCCAAGTGGATTTCCTCCGCGGCGCCGCGCGCGCCAAAGGCGGCCTGCCCATCATTACCCTGCCCTCCACCGCGAAGAGCGGAACCCTTTCGCGCATCGTCCCGCACCTGAGGCAGGGCGCCGGCGTCGTCACCTCGCGCGGCGACGTCCATTACGTCATTACCGAACACGGGGTTGCCTACCTGCACGGCAAGAATCTGCGCCAGCGCGCCGAGGCCCTGATCCGCATTGCCGACCCCCGCTTCCGCGACGAACTCGAAGCCGCGGCGCGCCAGGCCCGGCTCATTCCACCGGCCCACGTCGTCGCGCTGTGAGCGGTGCGATAAGATAGCGGTTTCCATGCAAAGCCGCACACTTCCCCACACCGATCTCACGGTCTCCCGGGCATGCTTCGGCGCCATGACCTTCGGAGGCCAGACCGACGAACCGACCGCCGCGCGCATGATCGACATCTGCATCGACCGCGGCATCAACTTCTTCGACACGGCGAACGCCTATAACAAAGGTCAGTCCGAGGTGATCCTCGGCAACATACTGAAGGGCCGCCGCAACGGCCTGATTCTGGCGAGCAAGGTCGGCATGAAGACCGGCGAGCAGCCCGATGCATCGCCGCTTTCCCGCAAGTCGATTCTGGCGAACCTCGACGCCACGCTGGGCCGGTTGCAGACCGAGTACCTGGACGTTTACTATTTCCACCTGCCGGATTACGAGGCTCCGCTCGAAGAGAGCCTCGAAGCCATGCACCAGGCCGTCAAAGCCGGCAAGGTGCGCTACGCCGGGACATCGAATTTCGCTGCGTGGCAGGTCACACGGGCGCTCTGGATTTCGGAAACCAAGGGCTTCCCCGCCCCCTACGTCTCGCAGCCCATGTACAACCTGCTGGCGCGCGGCATCGAGCAGGAATACATCCCGTGCTGCCAACAGCTGGGCGTCTCCATGATCGTCTACAACCCGCTTGCCGGCGGCTTGCTCACCGGGAAGCAGAACCGCGAGCGGCCGCTCCCCGGCACGCGCTTCGACGCCAACCAGATGTACCTCGACCGCTACTGGCATCCGGCGTATTTCGATGCGGTGGACGAGTTGCAGGGCATCGCGCAGAAGGCCGGCCGGTCGGTGATCGACATGGCTCTCAACTGGCTGCTGTTCCACACCGCGGCCGATTGCGTGATCCTCGGCGCCTCGAAGATTGCGCAACTGGAACAGAACCTGGATGTCTTTGAGAAGGCTCCGCTCGACGCCGAAACCGTCGCCGCCTGCGACCGCGTCTGGCAGAACCTGCGCGGCGTCACGCCGAAATACAACCGGTAGGTTCCGATGCGCGGCCGTTGGGTCCTGATCTCGGTTCTGGCGGTCGCGGCCGGAATTACCGGAGGGGTTCTTTCGACGCGGCGCCGTCCCGCGCCGCCCGCTCCCAATCGAAACCCGGCCGCGGCGGTGGCCGCCGCTTCCGATGTCACCCTCAACGGCGCCATCCGGCCGCAGCACATCGTGACCGTCGGCGCGGGCGTCGAAGGCAACATCGAAGCCTTTCTGGCGGATTCCGGCGAGGATGTTTTTCAGGGCCAGGTGCTGGCACGGGTCGGGTCTGCCGGCCTCGAAAGCAATCGTGAAGCCGCGACTGCGGCCGCCGAACACGCCCAGGAGCAGGTCAGCAACTACGAGACTCAGGTCAACTCCGCGCGGCTCGAAGCTTCGCGCGCCGATGCCGAAGCGCAGCACGCGCGCCTGCAGATGGAGCGGGCCAAGTCCGTCTTCGATCGCCAGACGACGCTGCACAATGCCGGCGCCACCCCCCTGATCGTCTTCGATAAAGCCCGGAAGGACTACCAGGCGGCCGTCACCGAGTTGGAGGTGATGGACAAGGCGGCCCGGAGCGCGCGCGAGACCGTTCAAGCCGCGCTCGACCAGTTGGCTGGTGCGAAGACGGCGCTGGCGAAACGTAACCTGGAACTGCAGGACGCCGAAGGCGATTTCGCCAACGCCGAAGTGCGCTCCCCGGTGGACGGGACGGTGGTGGGACGGAAAGGCGAAGTCGGCAAGCCGGCCCAGGAAGCGGGCGGCGAGATGTTTCAGATCGCGACCGACCTGTACGCGCTCGAAGTCCCGCTCGACCCCGACCCGGCGGTGCTGAAGCGGCTTCACCCCGGCGGCCAGGCGGCGGTATTCGTACTCGATCTCCAGAGCGCCGGGATTCCCGGCCAGGTCAAGGAGATCCAGGGCAACCGGGTGATCGTGGAGTTCACGAGCACCACGCAAGCCATCCGCCCCGGCATGCGCGCGGATGTTCGGCTGAGACTGGACACAGAGCCGCGACCGTGAGGAAGCGGGCCATGGGCTGTTAAAATAACATTTCGGACACATTTATGGAATTTCTCGCCGGCAGCCTTCTGGAACTGATCACTCAGACCTCCACCAATCTCCCGCCCGATGTGCGCGCCGCGATGTCGCTCGCCGCCGCATCCGAAACGCCGGGGACGCAGTCCTCGCAGGCGCTCGACATCATTCTCTCTAACGTCGATATGGCGAACGACGATGAAGGCCCCATCTGCCAGGACACCGGCATGCCGACCTTCTTCGTCCACACCCCGGTAGGCGTCAACCAGATCCGCATCCGCAAGGCCATCCTCGCGGCGGTCGCGGAGGCCACGCGCCGGGGTAAGCTGCGCCCGAACTCGGTGGACTCGATCACCGGCAAGAATAGCGGCAACAACCTGGGCGAAGAGACCCCGGTGATCCACTTCGAGCAGTGGGAAGAGAACGAAGTGGAAATTTGCCTGATCCTGAAGGGCGGCGGCTGCGAAAACAAGAACATTCAGTACTCGGTGCCCTGCAATCTCGACCACCTGGGCCGCGCCGATCGCAACCTGGAAGGGGTGCGTAAGTGCATCCTGCACGCGGTGTGGCAGGCCCAGGGACAGGGATGCGCGCCGGGCGCCCTGGGCGTGTGCATCGGCAGCGACCGCGCGCACGGTTACGACCTCGCCAAGAGCCAGTTCCTTCGGACGCTCGACGACGTGAACCCCGACCCGGTACTCGCAGACCTCGAAACCGAGATCATGGAAGAGGCAAACCGCCTGGGTGTGGGCGCGATGGGTTTCGGCGGTAAGACCTCGTTGATCGGCTGCAAAATCGGCGCCGCCAACCGTCTGCCCGCATGTTTCTTCGTCTCCGTGGCTTATGAATGCTGGGCGTTCCGCCGCCTCGGCGTGCGTCTGGACGCAGCGACCGGCGCGATTACGAATTGGATCTATCGCGACCCGGCGCGTCCCGTCGAGCGCATGGCGCGCGGCGAGGGCTTCCCGCTGACCGGCCGCGAAGTCGTGCTGACGCCGCCGTTGACCGAAGCGCAGATGCGCGCGCTCAAGGTGGGCGACGTAGTGCTGATCAGCGGCGAAATGTTCACCGGCCGCGACAACGTCCATTCGCACCTCATGAAGAACCCGCCTCCGGTGGATCTGAACGGAGCCGCGCTGTATCACTGCGGCCCCGTGATGCTGAAAGAAGGAGAGCGCTGGAGTGTGAAGGCCGCCGGTCCGACGACGAGCATCCGCGAGGAACCCTACCAGGCCGACGTGATCAAGCGCTACGGTGTGCGCGCCGTGATTGGCAAAGGCGGGATGGGTCCGAAGACCCTGGCCGCGCTGAAGGAGTGCGGCGCGGTGTACCTGAACGGCATCGGAGGCGCCGCGCAATATTACGCGCGCACGGTCGAGCAGGTTTTGGGTGTGCACCTGCTGGAATTCGGAATACCCGAAGCGATGTGGCACCTGAAGGTGAACAACTTCGCCGCGATCGTGACGATGGACGCGCACGGCAACAGTCTTCACGCCGAGGTCGAGAAGTCGACCGGCGAAGCCTTGGCGGCGTTGCAGAAAGCGTAACCCCGCTGGTACACTAAAGTTTCCCCGGCCAGGTAGCTCAGCTGGTAGAGCGCAGCCCTGAAAAGGCTGGCGTCGGCGGTTCGATTCCGTCCCTGGCCACCACATATCCTCTACATAACACAAGACTTTCACGCATGAACGTGGAGTCCAAGAAATCAAGGCTGGTGTCGGCAACGCACCAAAACTTGGACTCCATTTGGACTCCAGGAGCGCAGCCTTGATTCGGCGGAGTCCACGTGGATAGCTATCCAATCAATCTGGTATCCCACGTGCTTCGCGCACGCGCACGGTCGCCCGGCATTTTTGCGATTTTCGTTGACAACAAAAATCACGATCTCCCTATATATGCGCGTGGAATCGTGGCGACAGTGGCGGCGTGGAAATTTGCCCTGTTATGGCCGATCGGGCGGCCTGGACCAGTCCGGTGCTTGGAGAAGCGGTCGTGGAGCCCACGCGCTAGCGCGCGGCCGTGGGAGCATCGCCCCCGCCGCCAGAGCCTCCTGGCGCCGGCTTGATGAGGACATCGCAGCTGAACGGCCTTGCGGAAATCCGGGGCGAAATCAGAGCAGCGGGCGCGACGCAGTTAAATGCCTTCATCTGGCACAGACGAGCGTGGCGTGCACGGCATAGATCTCTGGCGTAGCATGGCGATATGCCTAGTTGGAGTGAGTTGCCGCTAGCGAAGCCTGTCCTGGAGGCACGCGTCCAGGATCTGGCTGCTTCCTTCGCCGAGTACGTCGACGTCTTCATAGTTCGAGGCCCCTTCTCATCGTCACAGCTTAGGGCTCATTTGAGAGCGCTAAAGCGGCGTGCGGCCTTCGCATCGGCTGCAGAGGCCGTTAGTGACTCGGAATTCGCTGATGCTGTCCGAGATGTGCTGAGGGAGTGGGGAGTTGGAACTCGCGGTGCCGACCTGGTGCCAACCGAAGTTTTTCGCGCAGAACTCCGAAAGCTCGCACCGAGCCTCGCCGAACTGGGGCAAGCTCAGATCGAGGATCGCGCACTCGATGTACGTAGAGTAGCGTCTATATTGTGGCGGCTGCTCGACTCAATTTGCCTAGTCACCAAACATGGGCAGCCCGTCAAAAACCGGCTGGTGAGTGGCAGTAAGGCCTTGCACCACGTACTCCCAGCTCTGGTCTTTCCGATCGACCGGGAGTACACGCAGACGTTCTTCGGTTGGCACAATCCGGAGTTCCAGTACAACCCGCGGGACTGCTTCGAGGTCATCTTCTCCGCTCTTGCCGAAACCGCCAGGACGGTCACGCCAAGTCGCTTTGTATGCGAAGGCTGGATGTCAAGCCCAACGAAAATCCTCGATAACGCCGTTGTTGGATATTGCGTGGCACATGGGCTGCAATCCCAGAACACCCGCCATCAACAAAAGAAGCAGTCAGAGTACAATGCACTGGTGAGGCGCGCAAAGGAACTCGGAATCTGGGAGGCCGTCCGCGCAGAGGCCGAAAGAAAGGCCAAGGGAGATCGAGGGCAGCTAATTTAATCAGCGACGAAGAAAACCGTCGACCTGAGCTTTGGTCGCGACTCGTGGATGTGGTCCTGCTGAGCACGGTCTCGACTCGGATACCGCCCACCGGCCAGCATCGCGGCCATGGCGCCGGCGGTATCCGCGTCGCACGCACTCCGGTTATTCAAGAAGCGGTCGTGGAGTCCACGCGCGTACCCCGTGGCCGTCGCCCGATCGATCACCAGTATGCGGGCCGTCGGCGTGAGCATCACGCGCGCCGCTACCGGCTCGCGGTCGCCGGCCCTCGACCACATCAGCGCATAGGCGTGATACGGCCAACTGACGCACCACTGTCTGAGCTTGCGTCCGGTGAAAACATGGATCCTACACTGCTCGGCGATCTGGTGGGTGGGTGAGAGAGCCGTGCAGTTGCGCGCAGCAGGGCGTTGCCTCTGTAAGCGAGCGGCGCTACCATTCTGCCATGCCTCCGCGGCATGGCATGCCACACGGCAGATTGGCAGATCTTCTCGCTGCACTCCGGCCTTCACAGCGGATCGCACTCTGGCTGACAGCCTCAGTGGTCGCGCTGATTTGTCTGTATCCGCCCTGTATGAAGCAGAGTTGGAGGATGGTGGGTTCAGACGTTCCGGGTAACCAGTGGCGGCCCACCACGCTGATAAGGTGGAGGGCCTCGATGTTCGAAGCGTTTCAGGGATCTGCGAAGGCATGGGCCGAAGATCCCGGCCCCGGAGCAACCGAAATCGGCCCTGCATCCCGGGATCTGACCATCAGTGAACCAGATATCAAAGTGGTCCTCGACCCGCTGAACGTCTCGAGACACGTAAAAGCTGACGCATGGGACGCCTTCTATGGAAGTACGGATCCGGCTTCTCTGGACCGTGGCTTGAGCCGCATTCAGCTGCCGGAGCAGATAAAAGCTGCTCTGCGAGCCAAAAAGATCGCGCAGATGTTTGCAGTCCAGTGGAGGAACCACGAGGCGGTAGAGCGCAGAACTATACACTACAAGTCTGCTACCGAGTTGGACTGGCACAGACTCCTCTCCGATTTGGGTTTGGTGCTGGCATCTGGCCTCGGCTTGGTTTGGGCTCTGGGCTGGCCGACTGAGGATCGGCCCCTACGAGATTGCCCTCCGAGACCGTCGGAGTCGCGTCCAGAAGATCCGTGTGGGCACTCGGATCCTACAAGTACTTCTGCCGAACGCAGTCGGCAATCGGCATCTTCCGACTATCTTGCGTTGCGCCGCAATCTTCTCCTCAAATCTCTTGGCAACGAAGCAACTGTCGACAGGCTGATTGAGTATGAGCAGGAACGCAACCCGTTGGGCAACACCATAGAGTGGACAAGTGCCGCGATTCGGAGATGGGAAGTCGATAATCGATAGCGAGCCCGGCAATTGGTCGCCGACGAGAAGAAACCAGTTGGGTATTGCCAGCACGCTGCCCTGCTCGTCAGCGGGGAGCCCACCACCGGTCTGATGCCGCCTCAATGCCAGGCCATGGCCAATCGACGGTTTGGGCGTTTGCGGCAATGTGGCCTTTCGGCCCACGTGCGCGACGCCAATTTGTGGGGTACTTGCCTCCCCGCAAGCCAGGATTCGGGGTGGTGGAGCTGTCAGCCCCTAAATTAAAGAATGCTTGCCCTTAGCGGTCAACTCTTCTCGTCGATTGGGGGCGGCGGCGGCGATCCGCCTGGAGGATTTGAGGGGAAACCGGAGCCGCCTTGTGGTGGTGATGGAGGCCCACTCGCAGCGCCGGGCTGATGGCCATGGATCTCACCCGGCTGGTAGCCCTTTTGTAGCGGCTGCCACCCCTCCCTCAAGTTCTCTGGTTGCCAGCCGTCACGCTGGGGGAGTTCTCGGTCGTCTGGCATAGGGTGTCTCCTTCCTTATGATAGTGGAACAATTCGACGGCAACTATGTCTTTAGCAAAAAAGAGCATGCCCTTTGATTGGTCGATCTTCTTGATGAACCGCTCATGTTCATCTAATTGCCAGACCTCTTCGAGATAGATCTGCGGCTCGGCAGGGTCGGAAGACGCAAACGAATTAGATCCGAAAACGCCACCTATTTTGCGGTCACTCAAGTGGACAATAATCCAGCACCATTCCTTCTTCCCGAAAACGTAATCCCAGGGGCAAAGAACTGGATGATGGAAATACTTGCCGAACCACTCCGATTTCCTGGCACAAACAAAACTCAACGACCATGCAACCGGTGCCACAACCAAAATCACCGTGACGCAAACCCAATACCAGAAGGGCGAAAAAACGCCTGACCGCATTAAATAAATCAGGGGAGAGAAGGCACCCAGATTGACAGCACTGTAGGCAACGGCCTCGAAGAGATTCTTGGAGAAATCACGGCGCGGGGAAGGGACCCGCAGATCATAAACCTGGATCATCAGGAATCCGGGCACAAAGAAGAACAAGAAAAGCGCGAGAGTAGCCTGCTGTTCGAAGAGTTTTTCCATCGTATAACCTACCCTTGTTACCAGCCGGTGCCTGTCGTCAGCGTCGGGCAGGCTACCTTGATGCAGATCGAAGGCTAATTTTACCGCGGCGCAGCCCGCGTCCCACTTGAACGGGAACTTTCTTCCGTCAAAACTCTGCTATCCTAATTTCACCTTCCTTTGACAGCCTCCGGAACGGAGACCTATCCAGGGATGGCTCGAGTGGTTTAAGGCGGCGGCCTCAAAAGCCGTTGATGGCGCAAGTCATCCGTGGGTTCGAATCCCACTCCCTCCGCCACGATTTCTTGGCGTAGCGCTAAAGGCCCTCCCCAGTATGCATACTCTTCAATGCATCCTGGGGAGGGCCTTTGCGGTTGTGGGGGTTAGTCACAGTGCCAGGCAATCATCCTGCGACGGTAGCCGGTTGTTTTAACGCCAACCACATGAACCATGGGGCACGCTGGAGGCGCGAGGCTGGAACCGCGGGGAGGCGGTGCGCGGACATGATCCATTTACGGCCCGTTGCGAGGCCACTTGGATGGAAAGTCCGACTCGCGGATGTGGTTCTAGCGGCACGGTCTTAGCCGATAGCACGCGCTCCTACTCGATCCGGTTCATGCTCTCGGCGGCCTCGCAGCAGCGCACGTAACGCAGCCATTCATCGACGTCCATCCCCGGCGCCGCCTAGCCGTTGCCGCCGCAAGCCGCACAGATCGTACTGCCCGGCCGGTCCCACTCGTTATCGCGGGGGACCGCGCCAGGGCCCGAACAGGCGGGACAAAATCCTTCAGCCAGCATGGCGGGAACGCGTGCTGGATCTTTGTATGGGGAGTTTATCGGCTCCATCGTTTCCTCGCCACCTCCCGGCGCACGGCGCTGAGTGCCGCGGGCGACAACCGCTGGTAATTGCGCCGGTGATAATCCGCGTTGTACTCACACTTGCCCTCGTCGCGGCAGGCCGCGCACCATTTGTGCCCGCGTCCGCGGTCCCGCCCGCATCGCGCGCACAGTCTCACTACCCGTGCCGGCGCGGTGCGGTCCTTGTGTCTCAATATGGCGTTCAGTTCGGCCATGCGATGATCGACCGCCTGGCCGTTGAGAATGGATCCCATTTCTATGAATCACCCAAGCCCACGTCCAAAATCCGGCAAGGCCGGCTCGCCTTCGAGCCGGTCGCCGTTTTCGGTGTGGGTCACGCTGCCTTTCGTGGCCGAGGCTTCGCCGCCCGTTGCGCCCTGTGGAAAGCCGCCCAACGCCTACGCGTGGCCGCGATGATCGCAGCGCGTCCGGCGGCGCTCAACTTGCGGCGCTTCCGGGGTGCGCGATCTTCGGACCTCGTGTTACCGCCGCCGACCACGGCTGGCGTCTCGGCTGCCGCGGCGATGGCGACAGCCGGATTCCCATTGTTCTGCGCCGACCGGATGCGTTCCCGCAACCGGGCGATCGCCTCATCGATCTGGCCTCTCCGGTGCTGGTAGCCCCGGAGCGCGTATGTTAGTAACTCGTCTCTCTCGATCATGGTTGTGTCCTTTTCTCTCGTGTCACTTCTTCGGCATCACGGCCGTTGATTGCTGTACCCTGGCCCACATCACCAGCAGGATACGCATGGTGCCGCGGGCTTCCTCCCCGGCGCCCGAGTCTCCGCGCGCTGCCAACTCCCGCAGCGCGCGGACGCGCTGGCGGTATTCCTTGGGCTCTATCCCATACTTGCGGCGGAAGACGATGGCTGACAGGCGCTGGGCATCTTTCTGCGTTTCGGCCAGTTTGCGAGCGTGGTCGATCAGGAACTCGCGGGGGGTGATCGGGTCGACCTCGGCGCCCAGCCTGATCGCATTCGTGATCTCATCGACGCAAGCGGCGCAGTACGCCGTCCGGCCCGGATCCACAGCGAACCACGCCAGGTGGCCGCACCCCTCGAGCGTGACCTGGTAGCCGCCATCTGCCGGCGTGGAGGATTGGACGATGCGCTGCCTGAGGGATTCCTCCAGCAACCGCCTGATCTCATGCGATGGGTTCATGCTTCACAGCCTTTGCAGCTCAGATCACGTTCGAATCGGTGGGAGCGCCTGAAGAAGGATAACGAAAGGAACCTCGGTTCCCTTTTTCTGAGCTGCGCTTCTCCATTGGGGGCCTATGCAGTATAATTGGTTTATGGCATGGAACCACAATGAAATTCAATTATGGTGCCAGCGGCCCGATTTCGTCAACACCGGAGGGCCAAAATCATGATGGATAACGTTCGGCGGGTGAACCTGCGCTTCACTTCCGAGTACTTCGACAAGATCGACGAGAAGCGGTTTCGAGCCCGCCTGAGCTTCCAGGAGATTGGCGCCCGGCTGTTTGACAACTGGCTGAACAGCGATGGCGCAGCCCCGCTGCATTCCTCGCTGCGCAAGCCCGCCGAGCCCTTGCTGGAGAAGTTGGCGATGATTCAGGCTCGCGGAGATAAGGGGCTGCTCACGCTAATCGAGAAGGCGATCAGCATTTCTTTTTCGGTAATGCAGAACTCCCTCAGCCCGGAAGAACTGGCACACCTAAAGGCGGTCGCGTACGGCGAAGCAGAACCCGCGCCGCCGCCGCCCGCCGAGGAACCGCCGGCGCGCCGGGGGAGGCCGCGGAAGATTGCATGATCGGTATCGCCAGCAGATTGTTGTTCCCTCAGGTGTCCTTTCTGGTTCGTCCATAGATAGGTTTATTCGCTTCAGGAATTCTTATGCCGCAGACAATTTGGAAGGGCAGACTCGTTTTCCGTCTGCTCTCGATCCCGATCAAACTCCATCCCGCAGCGCGCCGAGCTCGCGTGTCGTTTCACAACGTCTACGGGATCGGTTCGCCGACCGCAGCACAGGCCGACACAGCCCCTGGCGCGGCGCCGTCTAACGTAGTTCAGTTTCCGAGCAACGGCCCCTCAGCGGAGCCGCCGATTCCGGATCATGTTGCAAGAGTCCACCAGGCTTACATAGGCCAGGAGCCGAATACGCTGCTCGCGAAAGACGCGATACTCAAGGCTTATGAGGTCGGAGCGGACAATTTCGCCGTTTTCCGGCCGGCCGAGCTCGCCGCGCTGCGTGCGCCGAAGGCAACTCATCTGCCGGTTACCGAATTCGTGGACCCGGATGAAATCGACCCGAAATACTTCGACGCCTCCTACGACATCTGGCCGGACCACGGTGGCGAGAAAGGGTATGCGCTGTTCTACCTCGGGCTCTCGGAAAGGCGGGCGGCCGCGATCGGCGAACTGGCCCTGTTCGGCCGCGAGCGCCATGTGTTGATCCGGCCTGGCCAGCACGGCCTCGTATTGCACACACTGTTCTATGCGAACGAGGTGAATTTCGAAGACGAATATCATCCGCGGTTCGACCTGGTCTCCGAGCAGGAACGGGAACTCACGAAAACGCTGATGGCGGCGCAAGAAGCGAAATTCGAGCCGTCGAAGTTGAAGGACAAATATCAGGAGCGGGTGATCGAGTTCATTCTGAACAGGTGCCAGTCAACACTTGCGGCGACGGGCAGCGACAAAATGCCGCAGCCCGCGCCGGTCCTGGATATCGCGGAGGCGCTTCGTAAGAGCATAGAGTTGGCTCGCATGCCGCCGACGAGCGAGCCCGGCTCGCGGCCGCCGAAAAAGGGCAACGGCCGAAGGAAGCAAGGGTCCTGAAAGGCGAGCACGCCCGGATCGAAATGCGTATTCCTTTATGATGATGAAGCAGGCTGGCGCGGAGGGGGAGCAGGGGCCATTGATCGCGGACATCGTGTACGAAATGCGCGGCCGGAAACTCGTGCCGAGGCTGCACGTGAGGAAGCGGCGGGCTGGGGAGGAACTGCCGAGCGAGCAGTAGAACACCATCTCCCGGCGCCCTCCGCCACCTCTTGAAGTTGTGATTGCCGGAGATTGTGCCACGCCGCCGCTTCTGCTGCCATGCCTGCCAGATGAGGGCGGGAGCAAGCCCTACTGTATGAACCCGAAAGCCGTCGCTTCTGCTGCCGCGCCTGCCAGATGAGGGCCTGGCGAGCGGGTAGCGGCAGAGGGGTTCAGTCGCCTGGCACCGATACAGCCCCAAGGGAAACGTCCCGTCTGTCCGTCTGTCCTAGAGACTCTCTCGGTTTGCCGCTACTTCCTTTCACGAATGCCCTCCTGTGGCATCCGCGAGAGTGCCTTTAGGCCTTCCAGGTCTACCCGAGCGTCCTTGAGATTCTGGGTTCTGGCACAAGCATCAGTGAAATATCCTTTTTCGCCCTTCGGCGTCCATGCAACACGCCTCGCATAAACAAGCAGCAGGTTGCCGGGCTTCAATAGAAATGAGTAAAAACCCAAGCAACTACTACCGACCACAACTGCCGGCATTTCAAATGTAGCCGACACGTTGCCCTTCCAGACTCGTGAAACGGCGAAAATGACGTTACCCGCCGGCCAGGAGCCCGGCGAGATCGGGCCCGTTACATTCAAGATCTTTCCTTCAAAGATGATTTCAGCGCTATTATACGCCGCCGCCACGGAGAGGCGATCACACGAACATCCGGCCACAGCGGACCCACACCATCCGAATAGCGCTATTATCAGAAACCTCATGATTTCACTCCTATTTGCCTTGCGGGCAGTCGTGTTGTAGCCATTCAGTTATAGCCGGACTCGGCTGGCTATCGCGGATACCGAGGAAAGCAGCAAGTTGGACGTCGTCCTTTCTCTGAGAAATATGCAGTAATTCGTGAACAAGAATGACTTGGGCTTTGTACGGGTCATTCTGAAGATCCAAGAAGTACTGTGCTCGTAGGACGACATCCGGCAATTGAACACCATCTCGGTCTGTTGGAACATAAGCAGTACCCGTCCCGTCGGCGTTTATATTGGTGAAATTGCCATTGCCGAAGAAACGGTGCTGAGTGAGAGTCGGATCGTTGCTGTTGTAGTGTGAGGCATCTATGTAGGCCGTCTTTAGAGACTGTTCTGCGAGTTGGCTTAATGAAACGCCAAGTAAGGCTAACGCACCTTGGCATGGCGCATGGAGAGATGTAACCGCCATATATCCTCTCTCCTTGTAGATACTATCGAATGAAACCCCACCTGTCCCGGGATTTGGGGCAGTGTTATCTCCCGTTCCAAGATCGACGGCGGCATCCGATCTTCCACCTTCTCCGCCGTAGGCTTGCGCCCCATTTCCAGTAGGTCCGGAAGAACTGGATGAGCACAGGGTATTTGCATTACACCCGAAGAGGCCGCCCGGATCGTAGAAGTTCACCGGATCCCCCTGCACATACGCATACCGATTCCAACTCCCCGGATTCCCCATATCCGCCGTCGCAAGCCCTCCCGGATCCGGCGTCATAAACCTTCCGATCCCCCAATCGTAATACCTCTGGTCGGCGTAATCCACGCCGAGGCTGTCCCTGACATACGTCCCGAACTTCTCGCGGTCGTCCGCCGTCGGCGTCCGCTCCGCCCCGTACGGCAGGTAGTTGAATCGCTCGCCATTCCCGTTCACGCGCACCGACCCCAGCCGGTCCGTCTTCACGCTCACGCCGTTGGCTTGGATCAGGTGACCCGCAAAGTACACGTTGTCCCCCTTCACGCCCCAATAGAACGAGCCGTCCCCGTCGGTCCCATCGTGGTAGCCGCAAGTGTACTCCGCGAGCTTCTGGCCCGTCAGACCGTAGAAATAGATGCCGCATTTCGTCTCGGGCGGGTCATTGTACTTAAAGTTATACATCCTCGACAGCTTCCAAGCGATACGCTTGCCCCAGGGATCATAAGTGTAAGTCAGTGTATAGACTGAATTGTGAAACCCAGGAGCCGGCGTCTGAAAGCCACTCGTCAGCCTGTTTTCCACGTCATAGGGAAACCAGCACCCGACTCCGCAATCGCTGTTGAGCCCCATATTCCCGTTCGCGTCGTACCCTGTCCTGTGATTGGTCGCCGGGTCGTATGTTGCCGAGAAGCCCGTCAGCCCCGTCCCTTTCGTCACAGTCTTTGCAGTCAGGTTGCCAAACCCGTCGTATGAATACGAGAATCCCCAATTGTTGTCCAGCGTTTCCGCGTGCGACAGCCGGTTCAACTGATCATACTGATACGTCACTTGCTCGCCGCTGATGTGATCGATCTGCTGCGTGATCCGCCCGTTGTTCTGTCCCGGAGTGTAGACGTACTCCAGATCGATCCCGCCACCCGTAATCCGCGTCAACTGCCCGAGCACGTTGTACGTCCGGGTGTCCCCGTTCAGGCTCGTCAGTTCCCCCGCCGGGCCAAAGGCTGCGGTTGCGACCGTCTGGTTGTACTGCCCCGTCGTCACCGCATTCGCCCGCCCCATGGCGTCGAACTGATAATTGTATTGAGGCCCATCCGGGTAGGATAGCGACGTCATCCTTCCCTCATTGTCCCACCCGTAGCGCGCCTCGAGTTCGACGGGTTGCTGGTTCACCTGGTCCGGGAGCATCAGCTTCTGCCCGATCACCCTGCCCGCCTGATTGTAACTGTACTGGTAGGCGTAGCCCCCGGCAAACCCCGCCGCCGCCAACCGGCCCCAGGAGTACGTGGAATATCCCGGGTTGATCGGATTCACATCGTAATAGAAATCCACTTCCTGTGCTGGCTGCTCCTGGAGCAATTGGCTGCCGTTCCACTGGCTCACCCAGGCAAAATATCGCTTCTGCGTCAAACGCCCGTAGATATCGTAGCTGTATAGGGTCTGCTGCCCCTTGGCATCCGTGCGCTTCGTGACGTGGTGCTCACTGTCATATTGATACGTAACCGTTCCGTTCTCCGGATTCGTCGCGCTGACCAAGTCGGATCCGGACCATTGGAAGGTTCGCGTCTGCGTGCCTCCGGCCCTGGGCATCGTCACCTGCGTGAGCTGGTTCATTGCGCTATAGGTGTAGGAAGTAGTGAGATTGGCACCGCCTGCCGGGTTGGGTTCGGTCACGGTCACCAGGTTGCCCATGGCGTCGTTGCTGAAGGTCTTCCATTTCCCAGCCGGGTCGGTTACGGTTGTCTGGTTGCCCTGGTAACTGTACCGCGTGATGCTGCCGTCGGGCGCTGCGGCTGTCAAAGTACGGCCTGATCCATCGTAGGTATACGTGGTCCAGTAGACCGGCGCCGCCGGATCGTGCGGCTGCGAAACGCGCCAGAGCTTCCCCAGTGGTGAACAGGCACAGGGCGCATACTGCGTGTCTACGACTGAGACCGTCACGCCGTCGTGGCCGGTTTCGGCCTTCGCGACCCGCCCGAATCCATCCATCGTCGTCTTCTTCCACCGGTTCCCGAGCGTCGCAGTCTGCACGGCGGGGTTGTACGTGTAGGTGTAGTTGGTCACCGCTCCATCGGCCATCTTCGAGGTCACCGGCCGGCCATAGCCATCGTAGTCGGTTGTCGTTCCGGCGCCGTTTGGTCCCGAAACGGCGGTGACCGCGAAGGAAGCTGCATACGAAATGTTCGTGGACAGGTTGTTATTCCCGTTGGGGGTCAATATGCCCGGCAGACTGGCGTTTGCGCTGAGCGTGATATCCACTTTGTTCCCGGTGCCGTCTTTTGTCGTGTACGGCACGCCGGTAATCTCATAAGCGTAACAGTGCGTCGCTCCGAGCTTCGTCACCGATGTAGGATTGCCGCGATACGTGAAGTTCACTCCGTATGCCGCGTCATCGTGCAAAGCAAGGCCGGTGTGGTCCTGCAGCGCGCCGCAGCCGGAATCGGTATCATACGCGATCGAAAGCAGGGTGGGGGTCAGCCCTCCGCTCGTTACCGACACTTGCCGCACTCGATTGCGGATGTACCGCGAGGTGTAGTTGCTGTCCGTCAAATAGGTGTAGTTGTACGTGCGCGCGGGGGTGCTGAGATTTCCGTAATCGTAGATGCTGGATTGCAGAATATTCCCATAGGCATCCAGCGTTTGGGTAGACTTCGTCTGCGCCGCGTACATCGATCCAGGGCTGAGCGTGGTCAGGCTGGTTCCGACGTACGGAACGCCGGCCGGATCTTGCGCCCAGGTGTAGTCGATATGCAACAGCGCGGAATTGCCTGTGTCCCGTTCCTCACAGGCAGTTGCCAGGCCAGCGAAAGTCCCGGATGTCTGAAAGTTCCAGACCTTCGTGGTCCCGGCTCCGACATCGGTCATGGTGGCCGACCCGTGCAATGCCGGGTTGCTGTCAAGGGTGAGATTCCAGGAGAACGTGGCCGCCCCGCTCGAAGGCTGCATGGTCCGCGTCTGCACCTCGCGATACATGTGGCCGTCACCGTAAGCATAGTTCCGATACTGCCAGCCGAGCACACCGGCCAATGGCGTAGTCACCTGTGACAGTTCTGCGGAACCCGGCACATACGCAAACGAGTGAGAAATATTTAGACCGCGTGTTGTCAGGATCTGTAACAGCGTGGTCGTCCCGAAGTTCAGGCTGCCGCTGAAGGGAGATGTGAGGGGCTGGCTTGCGATGTACGCAAGGTTGTAGTTTTCTGAAGTCCAGATGTTGTTCGTTATGCTTACGAGATGCGGGATCGGGTCGGCGTTGTATCCGAAGGCAAAGCTAGGATAGAAGCGGGTTGAGCGGGAATCCATTACGGCCTGTACCCGCCCGCTGCTGTTGATCGCGCTGGCTCCGATTCCGATGGCGTAGTCGATTTGGACCTGGTTGCCGTTCGAGTCCTCAAGCAGGGTCGGATAGAGCGTCCCGGCATCCTGCTCGCCTACCGAAGAAGCCGATCCGAGCACCCAAAAGCTTCCGTCAGGGAAGTGGAGTCGCGGCGGAGAGACGTTTGTGTCGAACGCCACCCGTGGTCCTTCGAGGGATGTGTAGATCCCCCCGGCAAACTGGTCGAGACGATATTGTGCGCCACTGGAGTCGGAGAAAATGTACGTATGGCCGTCGGAGTTGGGTGTTACCGAACCTGCTTGCAGGACCCACCCCAGGCCATAACCGATGTCGCGGCCAAGCAGGGAGGTCCCGGCCGTTCCCTGTCTCCACAATTGGGAGTTGTAGCTGAGGCCCAATGGGACGCTCCACCCGCCGCGGGCCTGGGCCTTCAACAACGGAATCGAGAAGTTCAAGTTGCCGGACAGGAGGTCGATCTGCTCGCCGGCGGCGCCCCAGTACGATCCGGTTGGCCGCACCCCAACCCGCCAGCCATCGTTCAGCAGGGACCCGCCTGCCGCTGCTGTCTGGAAGAACCAGGTTGAGGTCGGACTAGACGCACCAGCACTATTCTTCGCGATGACGCACCAATAATACGTCACCCCCGCGTTCAGGGCCGAAGGAGTATAGCTGGTCGTAGTCACATTTGCCATCAACTGGGGCGGCGATGTGGCGCCGAGGTAGACATCGTAAGAGATCGCACCAGATGTGGCTGTCCAAGACAATGTGGGCGTCAGCGGCCGGTTGCTGGCTCCGTTGGCCGGCCCGATCAGGGTGGGTGTGGCAGGGGGAATAGGAACGAGGTTGCCCGAGGTCAATTGGGTCCATCCAGCGGTCAGATTTCCTCCATCTACCACGTACATATAGCCGTTAAGCGGCGGATGGTCGGCCATGATCACGTTGAACTTCACCCGCGCGTTGACCGTGACGTCATTCCCTGAACGGGTTGCGCTGCTATTCGCTGCATCCACGGTGCAGGAGGAGTTTGATGCCATCCCGCCACCCGGCCCTACAACTTGAGTCTGCCAGTTGTTCTTCGCGTCGTTGAGGTTTCCGATTTGATTGGTCGAAGGATAGTAAATCACGTTGCAGGCGTAATTATCATCGACGCCATAGTTCATCAGAAAGCGAATGGAGGAGAGATTATTCCAGCCGTCGAGGTCTCGTCCTGTAAACGTGACCGTCGTCCACGTACCCGGCGTGACCGCCGGAACGTTCGCACTGACGACAACTGGTGGTCGGTTTATCGAGAAGCTTCCAAGATTGACCCACCCGGTCGAGATTCCATCGTCATTCGTGAAGTAGCCGTAGGCAGTGCGGGGGCCGCCCTGCAACATCTGAATCACGACTTGATAAGAGACGTCGCCGTTGAAAAAGTAGGTTCCTCCCGGACCCCTAATCATGCACGCCGACGATGAAACCGTGGACTCGGGGCCACCATAACCGATCCATATCGATCCTAGTTCTTGGCCCGAATCGCCCAGAAGAACGACCGAATTGCCCGAAAACTTCAAATTGCAGCCGCCGTTAAAAGTCGGGCTGGTGTTCAGTATGAGTTGTTTCGTTCCGCCGTGGTAGAAGCCGACGCCGTCGGAAGTGCTGATAGAAATGCTTCCCCATGTTCCGGGATTTGACGATGAAAGGTCCGTTGAAAACGCCAGCGATGGCGGTCGCGTGTAGGTGATCGTGAGAGTCACAGAATCACTGACCATGGCGTAGGGACATTCGACAGTGTAGTTATACGAGACTATTTCACCGTGCGTTAAATTGAACCATGCCAACTGTGACTGCGAAGGATAGAGTCCCGAAACCGTCCCCGACGGAGTCGTCAAACTAACCTGGGCGTCATCTGGGCAAGACGTTTGGCTGTCCGCCGAGACGGCAACAGATAGGATCGTGGCTCCCGACGGAAGCGTGACGTTGAACCTAGCTGAAAATGTCAAGCCCCGTTGCCCATAGTCCATAAAGCAACTTGTCCCGTTATCGATTCCGCTACAGCTGATGCTTGTAGAGCCAATTGAATAGGTCACAGGGTCAATTACGTACGGCAGCGCCGCATCGGGCAGTTGCCGGTCGTCGCATGTGAACGAAAGAGTCTCTGAGCCGACGATCCAAGGCCCGCACGGGTACGACTTCTTATCCGCTCCGACCATCACGGCTCGACTTGTCGAAATTTCAGATCCGACGAGAAGTTCGCCTTTCGCCCCGACCGTGGGAGCCTTGCCGGACTTCGTGTACGGGAATGACCATGCCTTCGCGCCCTGTCTGGCCTTCACGGTCGTCTCGAACTGATGGCCGCGCGGCAAGACGCGTAGGCGCCACGTCGCTCCGTTCGCTTCAAATGCAAATTCCTGCCCCGATACATAGGTAACATTGCTCAGGGCCAGATCGAGCCCAGAATTGCCTTGAGCCACCTTGAGATGCTTCGTGGGGCTGCTTCCGGTGATTTGAACGTTTGCGGGTGCACCAGTCTGGACCCAACCTCCGGCGCCGTCAGACGTAATCTGCGGTTTTGCGACCTGCCACTTTGAGCCGGCGAACGTGGATACCTCTGGGCCAGTGACGAGCGTGTAGCCCTTGGAGGTCTTGTAGGTCGCGCCCGTCTGATCTACGGACAGGAGCTTGGCCCCTGCATTTGCTGAGAGGAACGTGTCAGTTCCTCCTTTTCCTGTGTAGATGGCCTGGGAAGTTTGTGGCTGGGCACGCACCAGGAAGGTGCTTCCGAAAGCCAGACAGCAAGCTGCTGTTAATTTAGATAGTACTCCAACGTCACCTATAGAAAATCTCATCATCGCCTCGTAGCACCGATCAACCAGCTTTCCGGTCTCTCGGCTCGCTGCGACGGCGAGGGAGCCGGCACGTCTTCTTCCCGTTACAGACCGGCTCTTTCGTGCCTTGCGGAGCCTAGTCCTATTACTATTTAGGAATATAGTACCTGAATCTATTAATATGTCAGGCGAGAAAAGATGAAAATCAGCATGCCGTCACTATTTACCTAGGTTACGCCGCCGTCTCTTTCTTCCGAATCTGCACCACCCTGTTCTTGGCCTTCTTCATCCGCTCCTGGATGCGGCGGGTCGTCTCGTCCTGGCGTTCCACGTCCACGAATGTATAGTCGCCCGTCATGCTCACGGTGGCGTGGCCCGCGATTTTGCTGGCTTCGATGGCGCTGGCTTTGCCGACGCCCTGCCGCCACGTGATATTCGCGCGCCGGAAGGAGTGCAGCCCCATGCCGGGGAAGTCGAGGCCGGGGTCCTTCTCGTCCTTGGGGTCGGCCTTGCAGGCGCGCGCCGCCAGCTTCAGCGCCTTCCGGACGCCCGAGTCCCACATGGGCTTGTTGGGGTCACCGTTGTGCTGGCCGCCGTGTTTGTCGTCCTGCGCGAAGATCCAGGCGTTCGGCTTGGCGATCTCCTTCGTGGCGAGCCACTCCTTGTACCGAGCCACGAGGTCGCCCAGTGCCAAGCGTGCGCACGCTGTTCTTCGTTTTCGGCGAATCCACGTCCCCGCGGCAGTGGCGCTGCGCGATCCGGATGGTGCCCGCCTCCAGATCGACGTGCTTGAGTTGCAGGCCGACCGCTTCGCTGATGCGCGTGCCGGTGTAGAGGCACGTCTCGCAGATCAGCAGGTGCGGGTCCGGCAGGCGTTCGAAGATCCGCGCCGTTTCCTCCGGCGTATAGATCCGGTCGGGCCGGACGCTCCACTTGCGGCCGACCTTCACCCACTGCATGGGATTGGCGAAGGACCGCGGAATGATGCCCCACTCCTGGGCGCGCGTGATCATGCCGCTCATGATGTTGCGCAGGTCGATCATCATGTGCCACGAGGTGCAACTATCCTGGAGCCAGTCCAGCACCGCTTTGGTATCGTTGAGATCCGCTAAACGCTTCCCCCGCCACCTGGGCAAGATATGGTTCGCCAGCCGGTCCTTGTACTTGTCCCGCGTCGGCTTGGCCAGCTTGACCTTGGGATTATCGACGTAATCCTTGCGCCACAACTCCGCGAGCAGGTCGATCTTGATGTCGGCGGGATCGGGCGGCCTCTCGCGTTCCTCCCGCGCCTGGACCGCCGCCTCCGGCCGACCGGCTGGAGGCTCCGGTGCAGACGGCGGCGGCGCCGCCCCCGGGTTCGCGAGGCGGTCGGCGAAGAACCTGTCGCGCGCCGCGCGCGCCTGCGTCAGGCCCATCGGATTCTTTTTGTCCCGGCTGGGCCCGATGTTATGGAATCGCCGGAAGGTCTTCACCAAGCCATCCGGCTGGATCACGTCGTCGTAATAGCGGAAGAACCAGTACCACTCACCGCGATCCTTCCGCTCATGTACTTCCGGACGCTGCACCCGCTGCTTCAACACTGGTCCTCCTGTCAACAGCCTCAGGAGGGTACCTTCCGACGCGTTCATTAGCAAGGTCCTGTCATCAATCAAATCGCGATCCTGGTGGAGCTTTCCGCCTGGCAGATCGAGAGCCGCTCCCGTGCTCTCGTGGCGCCCACGTAGAACACCCGGATCACGGAATCCCGCTGCGCGCCGCCGCGCCGGTACTGCGCATCGCCGGCCTGGCTCAAATCCGGAAACAGGTACACGACGTCGGCCTGCCCTCCTTTAACCGAGTGGATTGTTCCGGCCACCACCTGCGGGACGTCGATGAGGCCCGCCGGCCCGCGCTTGGCGGCGATCTCGCACGGGAACTGGACGCGCTGCGCCACGTCGGCGGTCACGTGGGCACGCCACCAGGCCAGCAACTCGCCGGAGCCTGCGTCCCAGGCGCCCATCAGTGACTCCAGCGCATCCGGATCGAACAGCCCGTTGAGGTGCTCGATCCCCGCGGGTTGATTCACGTTGAGCGTTTTCAGCTTCGACTTGATGCCATGGCGCAGGACGCTTTTGGCCTGGAGCCACTCGGCCCACAGAGCCACGTCGCCCAAGGTCCATGGCCGGTGGTCAACACCAAAATCCGGATGGCCCACGAGCAACGACAGGATGCGGTTGGCCGACGAGCCGGGCTTGCTCGTCCGCAAGGGATTCCAGAACCCGTTGGAGCGGCGGTACGGGTTATGGAACGGGATTCCGCGCTTGCGGAGCACCTGAATCAACGGGCGCAGCATGTAAGAGCAGGAGGCCAGGAACATCACCGACTTGCCCCGCTCGATTTGCCGCAGAGCATCGGGCACGATAGCCGTTTCGGTGGATTTGAAACCGTCGCGTGAGAAACGGTCGATGGCGCCGTCCTCGGGCCGCGGCAGGTATTCCTTTTCTTGCCGGCGCGTGACCTGGCGGATCAGGTCTTCCGCGAAGCGGTGCACGGCGCGCGGTACCCGATAGCTCTGCTTCAGGACGATCTTGTGGTCAGCCGGGATTTCGGGATCAAGCAGGCCGTCGGGGGTCGCCCCGGTGAAGCCGTAGATGCAGTTATGGGTGATAATGCCATCGGCAATGTACGTGTGATACTTCTCCACATCGAGGGAGAACACCGGGCCGGTGTAATGCTCGGTGTTGATGCTGATCGGTAGCCAAGTGGCGCTGCCGTCGCCGTTTGGCACGGGAACGCTCATGATGTTTGATAAGAGGTTGGCGGCTTCGGTGAGGAACGTGACGCTGCCGCCACGTTTGGCAGCAGCCCGTTCAGCCGTGTACAACGGTAAGCGTGGATCACGGCCGTGGTCGAGGAGGCATTCGAACGCACGCAACGGAAGGTCCGCCTTCAGCATTTCGAAGAACCGATGGAGCGATTCCTCCGTATAGTGACTGGCGCCGTTGACCGGCTCGAAGGTCACGAGGGGCAGACCGTATTTTGTCGCGACATAGGATTCATATATGCTCGCGTCGGTGCGGTCATAGCAGACCTTCAGAACCCAAGCAGCGTCCGCCCGCTCGTTCCTGGCGCGGGCGCCAAGATGAAAAATGCCATCACTCCGAATCAGCTTGCACCAGCCGACGCGATACCGATTTTCCCGGCGCATAAGGTACACCACATGAGCGCGGTCGAGCAGGTCGCCTTTGACCCAGCGCACGTAGAACTTGTGCTCCGGGGTGCAGCGCGTGGCGTGGCCACCAGCGCAGATCGTGTGCATGAGCCAGTCGTAATCGCGGACCGCTTTGCGGAAACGGTATCCGCTCCCCTTTCTGCCGTAGACACGGCCGTCCCGCGGGGCGAAGGAAACGAGGCGGTGTTTTTCTGCATCGAGCGCTTCAATCGGCACCTCACCATCAGTCGTTCGGACCATAGTCCCTGGCGCTTGGCACTGATCATCATCTCCCGCGACAATGAAGTAATTGGCGCGCTCGCCCCATTTCCGGACCAGCGACAATTGCATCCGGTTGAGGTCCTGCGCTTCGTCGGCGAAAATCACCGATGGCGCGTGGGGCGCCAGCGCCACATCGCGGAGGCAGGTCTCGATGAGGTCGGTGAAGTCCAGCAGCCCGTTCTCCCGCTTATATTCGGACCACTTGGCTTCGAACTCCAGCAGTGTTTTGGGCCAGCCCTCGCGCGGCATCATCAGCCCGCGATACCGGCTCAACCGTTGCAGTTCCTCGTCGCCGCCCTTCGCCGTCTCGGAATCGTCGGCGGCGCCTTCCTCGCCATCCAGTTTTCCCTGCTTCTTGACCGGCGTGATCTGGAGCGCGGGGTTGTCGCGGTTCCATTCCTCGAGGTTCGCCTCCGCCAGTTCCGGCCCGCCCAGGGCGTGCCAGCAGTGGGAGTGCAGGGTGCCCACGCGGTCACGCGCGATCGGCAGATCGCGGCCGGCGAGCTCCGCGGCGGCCGCGCGCGAGAACGAGGTCACCAGCACCGACTGCGGGCCATAGCGGTCCACGGCGCGGCGGATCTGGCGGGTAAGGCTGGTGGTTTTGCCGGTTCCGGGTGGCCCAAAAATTCTGAACTCCCGGGTCTCTGCGGCCCCCGCCTCCGCGACTTCCTGGATTTGATCCGGGTGGATCATTTACGACGCCCAACCTCCCTTTCCGCGCCCGAACGCGGGCCAGAGCGCATCGGCATCACACGACGGGCAGCGGTCCACAGGATCCACGTCGTCGTCGCCGCAGGCCTCGTAGGTGTGAATCGCCCAGCGCAGCGGGCCGGTCCAGCCGCAATCCTGGCAGCGCATTGGCTTGGGGGACTCGCGCCGCCCCCACATGAACGCCAATTGCCGGCGGCGCGGCCAGCCGGGGTACGCGCGCAGGTATTTCAGCCAGCGCACCGCGCCCCAAGACAGGGTCCACGCGACCGCCAGCACGAGACGGAAGGGATTCAGAATCACTGGATCGCCTCCTCTGACGCGGTCTCGGTGCTGGCCGTCTCCGGCCGGATTTCTTTCGGATCGAAGTCCGGCAAGGCAAGGACCCATCGCATCTGCCGGTTCAACCTGCTATTGCGGAACTGCTCGGTCCGCTTGGCGCCTACGGCCCGCAACATGGATGCCGCAGCCTTCGTCGTGACACCCAGACCCTTTGTCTTGTTGAGGTAGGCGGCGAAATCCGAACTGCACACCGTGATCCGGCCGCCCACGACCATCGGTTGTCTCTGATCCTGGATCCGCTGGCCTTCTATGGACGGAATGAAATTGACCTCCCGGAGGTAATCGAGCAGGCAGGCGTGTGCGTTGCCCTCGAAGTCCTCCTCCTCGGTGCACTCCACATCGATGCACGCGTCCAGGAGCTTCTGCCGAAACAGCTTCCATTCCCTGGGCTTAAAATCCCGGATGATCTTCTTCGTCTGTGCGGCGATGGCGTTGAGCAGGGGGCCGTAGTTGATCAGCTTGTCGACGCTGGTGAACTCGATGATCCCGTCGGCCAGGTGCATGTGGAAGGTGGGGTCTTTGCCCTTGATCCGCACGATCTGGATAACCCGGATGCCCAACTGGTTCGAGATCTCGTCGCATAAGAGCAACTTCTCCTTAATCTCCGGCTCGATGCCGTCGATTGCAGAGCCCTCGGGTACGGCGCCCTCGTTCGCGGGTTTTTCCGCAAGGGGAGCGTTCTCGGGCGCCGGAGGTTCGGGCCCGGGAACTTCGGGCGTAATGGGAGCGGCGATTGCGGTTGCAGCAGCCGGAGCGTGGGCGTCCGAGGCCTCCGTCGGTGGCGCTGCGGCCGGCGCGGTCGATCCGGGCCGGTCCCCGCGGGTGGCGACGGCCTTAGCAATGGTGCGCCGGAAATAGCCGGCGTCGTTCTTCTGCCGGATGCCGTGCAGCGCGCGATGATGCACGATCAGGTTCACAATCTCCTGTTCGTTCATGCCCGCATCGATGCCGAAATCCACGAGCGCCATGTCGTAGCCCGAGTTGCTCTGGTCCTTGAGGTCGTGACGCTGGCGCAGCCAGGTGTTCCGGAAGCGCATGGCGGTGCGCTGGTCGTTATTGGCCGGGTCCATCCACCAGTCGATCCACTCCTGAGGCATCCGCGCGCCGAGAGCGACCGTCAGAGGCTTATCCGCGAACCGCTCCTTCCATTCCCTCGCCTTCTTCTCCTGGTCCTCTGGATCGGGGATGCCCGCGGCGTCCAGGAACTCCCTAAAATCGCTCAAGTTGTAGCGGCGATCAGTCGCGCTCAGGACCTTCACCTCTTTTGGGTGCGCTGGGTCCTTCAGGTTCTTCGTGCCCGGAACCCGCAGAACGCGCGCTAGATCCGCCAGGCGGTCGTAGGCCCACCCGCGGTTCGCAGCGGCCAGCTGCAGCCAGTTGTGCCACCGTCCCACCAAGCGCGCCGTGTCTTTGCGCTCCTGCTCGCCATCGAAAATGTACGGCTCCTTGAGCAGCCACCAGGGCTGGATGCCGTTTCCGGTCCCGACAATGAATGTGGGATCGATGGCGGGCGGCAAAATCGATATGGCCTCGTCAATCGTTCGTGGCAACGCTTTCCCCTTGTGCGCATCGGAAAGCAGGTCCACGTCTCCCCCAATACCAGCAATGCCGGTGATCTGGTCCGATACGCAACGGCGCGTTGGTCCGTAATCCATGCCCGCTAGGCCGACTCCGGTATAAAGGTCCTTGCCGCCGTTAACCGAGCCGACATATGCGGCCGCATCGGCGACCGACCGAAACCAGCGCGACCGTTTATCCTGGCCGGTCCAGATCAGGATGAAGTCCTGCTCGGGCTTGTACTGCCAGAGCTTCGCGAGAAATTCGTGGGGCGTCACGATTGGGTAGCTGCCTCCGAAATCAGTGGTTCGCGGTCTTCAGGCCATTGATAGATTGGAATGCCAAGTTCGTTTGCCTTGTTGATCTCCGCGAGCGTTCCCGCCGACGTGCGCCAGCCCGGCGCCAACACGATGAGATCGCACCGTTCGAGCATGACCAGATCACCCTTTAGCCAGACGTCGTCCGGACAGATGCCGCCCAGGAGCGCGGTGTTCATGTGCGGGCAGATCACGGCAAAGCCCGCCTTCCAGAGTTCGGCCGCCACGGCCTCTGCGTTGCGGATATTGCGGACGACGGCGCTCTCGGATGCTGCCCGATATGGCCCTGCCACGTAAGCGAGTTTCACCGTGATCACCAAAGCTCTTCCTGGCCTGCTGAACCCTTTTCCGGCAGGCCCGGAGCCTCGTGGCGCGCCTGTTTCGTCGCCGGTTTCAACGGGCCCTCCTCGCGCGCCAATGGCGCGGTCGCCAGCCATTTATCCCAAGCGATCCACCTCGTGCCGTTCCAGACGGTAATCGCGGCATCGTCCATCGGCGTGTCCGCGGGGATCTGTTCGAGGATCGACAGTTGCCGTTGCTCGGGCGGCAGCGCCTGTTGCTCCCGAAATTGGCGCAGCGCCTCGCGGCCGTACATGCTCACGGCAGCGTGTCCTCCTCGTCCCGTGGCATTCCGACCCGGTCCTCGGTGATCGCCGTGGCCATCGCATCGGCGACGTCCAGCCAATCGAAACGGTTAATAACACCCCTCTCGAGGAGGTCGTCCGCAAAATTCTCAGCCAGTTCTTTCGGCGTCCAGGTCACGACAACTCCTGCTCTTCGCGATATGCGCGCTCGACCAGCGCCTCCACCACGAGCAATCTCTCGCTATCAATCCGGCCGTGCAGCCATTCCCGGATCTCGTCCAGCGCTTTCGCCTTGCGCTTCAACGTCTCGATGTCCTTGTAGGTCAACCCGCCGTTCATCCGAACAACTCCTCCTGCTTCGGGACTCCCACCCAGACGGGCGCGCTCTGCGCCGCCTCGTAGCTATTGACCAGCACGTGCGCCTTCACTTCGGCCGGCGCCTGCCGGTAGCATCCGCCCCAGTTGGCCAGCCGAACCTTGCGGCTAACGTAAGCGGAATCTGCGGACGCGAACGGCACGTGCTCCACGATGTGCGGGCTCAGCATCCGGAGGCCGTGCAGTTTCACGCGCGGCTTGCTGTTCTCGCACACCGCTTCCATGACCTGCTGCATCCGGCCCCACCACGACGCCGTGCCGGGCGTCCGGTACTGCCCGGAAGAGCCGAGCGCAACGCGCGGCCACTCGCCGGCCAGGCGCGCCAGGCGTTCGAGAGATTCGTGGAAGTGCCAAACCGGAACGCCAGCCACCTTGCCGAACGGCCAGTCGTTTAGAAGGCTGTCGTTCGCCGCCTCGTTGCCCTCAATCACGTCGGGGATGATGGCCCAATCGAAGCCGGGATGCCGCCACCACTGCTGGACCCAGTCGTAGTACGCGATCCAGTTGACTTCGATGCCCTGCTTCCAGACGGAGAATGCGCCATTGTCGAGGGCAAAGGACTGCGCTACTTCCGCGGCAATCGAGATCTGCTGCGGGTCGGCGAAGGAGACCAGGGCGTGGCGGCGGCTCCAGATCTCCACGGCAACGCGCGACGTGGAATGCCGCCCGCCGTGATAGTGGATCATAGGCCGCATATCCCGACACACTGGCGTTGGTAATTCATTCCGCCACCGCCGCCACTTTCGCCTCGCTCTCCCGCTCGAAATGGATGTGCCCGCAAGCGGGGCAGCGGGCGGGCGCGTCGTCACCTTGCCAGCGATACTGGCGGCAGCCAGCGCAGAGCCAGACGGACTCGGCGTGCCGAAGTTCCGGCGCCACGAGCGCCAGAATCGCCAAGAACTCGTCTATAGATCGCGCCACGCCGACGACGGCCTGGCCATCGACCGACCACTCGTGCTGCCGGTACGTCTGCAGCTTGGTCAGTTGCGATTTCGGTACGTATGGAACCTTGACTTCGATCTCTACGTGCCGGCCGCGAAAACTGCCGTAGAGGTCCGGGTCGCCGCCGCAGCCCATGGCTGTGCCGTGGCGCTTCCGCAGAACCAGGCCTGGGATCTTTTTGGCGGCCGCCATGATCTTGCTGACGACCTGCTTTTCCTTGGGCGCGTGGTTTATGTGCGCGCCTCGGGGCGTTGTGGGACATCTGGGCATAGGACTCTCCAGCCCGGCGTGGCCCGCCATTGCATCGGCCACGCCGGGCCCGGGTTTACAGTTCCGCGACCCCCGCCAGGATTGGCAGGCTCACTGAATCCGCGATCTGCTGGCGCACTTCCCGCAATGCGTCCTCGATGAACCGGTGCGGCCGGACAATCTCGTACCAGAACGCGACCTTTCCCTCCTGGAGCCGCCAGCGCAGCCGCACCGGGATGCGATAGGCGGGACCGTTTACATGGATCGGGATTCCAAGGGTGAACAGCTCGGGGATCTCGATGGTGCCCTTCTGCGCCGCTCCCCGCACCACCTCGTCGTACTGGAATTGGATCTGGCCGTTGGCGAGGCGCACTCCGCTCGAGAACTCGACCGACTTCTTGGCCTCGAACGTGAGCGCGACCGCGAGCAGATCGGCACTGTTCGGCTCAACCACGTCCGGCATGTTCTCTTCGAGGAACCGCGCGAAATCCACCTGCGTCATCTGCTTCCGGTTGAGGTTCATCCACGTCTTGAATTCCTCGGACCGTTTGGCGGTGAAGCTCGCTACGTGGTCGCACCATCCCGGCGCATCGGCGTGGTAATCGATGACGGCAACGAACGTCTCGCGCTCGGCGTTGAAGAAGCAGCGCGTCTCAGGCGCTCCGAACTGTTTCAGGTAATCGATGAAGGACTGGGCGTCGTCCAACTGTACGTTCTGAATCACGCGCAACGGCTGCGGGAGGTATCTCTCCAGGGACTCGATATCGTAATCCCTCGGGACCACCGCGAAAGGAGCGGACTGGAACGGGTCCGGCACTGAGCACGTGCGCGGATTGCTGATCGCCGCGCCGGCCGCGATGGCGGCCTGGACTTCGTTCCTCTTCGGCGTTTCGGATTCGTTACACTTCGACATTCGTTTGGGCCTCCTCTAAATCGGTTTGCACTTCGAGTGAGTACTTAGACCCGCAGAGCGCATCGAACTGCGGGCGGGTAAGACGGACGGTCGCAATGCGACCCTTCTCGTCGTTCTGTTGAATCGCGACCACGACCTCGCGCCGTTCAGCGGTCTCGCTTACGCTGATGTGGTTGCCGTCGACGCCGAGGACCGTGATGCTCTTGGTGAGAAAGGAAGGAGCGTCCATGGTCAGACGACCTCCCTCAACTTGTCGGGCTGCTGGCCGATATCGACCACGCGGAGCGGGAGCATCTGCTGCTTGGGATCGTTGCGAACGAGGTGGTTATCCTCAGTCGCGTAGAAGATGGTCATGCCGCGCTCCGGCTCAGGCAGTTTGGTTCTGACCTGGGACTCGACCATCAGCACGTCGGTCGAGCCCTTGGAGGCGGGCTGCACCTTGAGCGTGAGCGTGATCGACCCGCTCTTTCCGGCCGCGCGCACGGCGGCGACGACCTTTTCAAGCGCCTCGGAGAGTTCCATCACCGTGGCGCCGTTGTTGATCTGAAGAATGGTTTCGGGAAACATAGCCGCTCCTATTTCTCCGTGCGCAGCATGGCCTCGAACATCGCCGCGCGATCCGCGGCGCGCGCATGCTCGTCGGCAGACAGGCGCCGGATGAAGTTGAACTTGGCCTTCCCGTAAGCCTTGCCCGCCTTGCTCTGCGCCTTCTCCAGTTCGATGGCGGTAATGGCGCCGTGCTTGGGAATGCCTTCCTTGAAGAGTTTGTAGAAGTAGTTGATCGAGGCCTTGACGCTGGTCGGCGGGAGGCTGACCACATCCGGCACCTTCGCCGTGCCGTAGAGGAACAGCAGCAACCGCATCTGCTTGCACGCCTGGGCGCTCGACTCGCCGTCGGCGCTGTCCCACTCGGCCAGGGGGCAGGAGGCGCATTTGCCGCCGGGAGTCCCGTGGCCGTTCTCGCAGTCGCTGGACGAGCAATCCGGCGGGACGTTCCCGGCTTCCTTGCTCTTGTAGTAGGCGCGGATATCCCGGCTGCCGAGGATGATGCCCTCGATTTTGGCTTGCGGGATTTCCTGGCCGAGAGTGGGCACCGACCACATCGGTGGGGGGCCGGTGGTGATTTTGATTCGGTCCAGATGGAAGATCGATATCTGGCCGCCGGAGATGTTCGATGCGAACGCCTCCTGGAGTTCCGCGGCCTCCTGCTCACTGATCATGAGTCCCGAGGGCGCGGGCGCAATCGTTGTAAGTTCCTGTGACAAGTTATTTCTCCTTTTAGGCTTTGCTTCGTAAGTCGTACTTAAACGTGATCGATACTTCTTCGCGCAGCGGTTCGGGCAGCGCCGCGCGCACCAGTTCCTCGGTAAACATTTGGTGCTGCTCCTGCGGCCTTCCCTGGTTGTCGCGCTTCAGTTGGTCTGCCACGTCGCGGGAGATCTCCGTCACGTAGCCGGCGAGGCGCTGGTGGTTCACGCCGATCAGCGAGTCCACGCCCGCCTTGTGGAGCGCGGCGACCGTGGCGGCGGCGCCGTTCACCATGGCGGGGTAGATGCTGCGTTGGATATAGACCGTGCGCTCGTCGATGCGGTCGTGCTCGCGGTTCTTTTCGAGAAACTGGGGGACGAGAGATCCCTTCAGCTTGTCGATCTCCTGGTCCACGAGATCCAGTTCGGACTTCAACTTGCGCTTTTCCTTCTCAAGGCGCACGAATTCCTTTATGTCTTCGTCGTACACGTGAGTTATCGAATCCTTTCCTTCTGTTACCTGCTTGCTCTCGCGTTCCGTCTCCGAATGGCGCGATCCCGCATGCATGCCTTGCAGTGACGCTGACCACGGTAGTGATAAGTGTTGTCGGCGTCGTATGGATGGCCACTCGGGCAGTGAGTCTTCCGGGATTGCGCATTTCCCCTATGCCCGAACCTGCGCTCGTATGTTTCTCGGTTACGGCGGTTCACGCACTCCCTGCACCGCCGCTGCCCTTGCACAATCAGAGTGTTGGATGGCGAAAACTCGTGGCCCGCTATGCAATGGGTTTGGCGCGCTTGTCTGGCCATCGGAGATTCGCCGCGCAGGAGGTTGACCCTGTGCGGGACTGCTTCCAGATGCGTCGGATTGCAGCATGCGCGATTCCTGCACAGATGGTCCAATTCGAGGCCAGACGGAATCGGCCCGCGAAAATGTTCGAAGATCGCGCGGTGAATGAGTATGATCCGTCCATCTAGATTGGCCTCTCCGTAGCCAGCGGCGGTCTTGCCACGCCGCCAAAACCAGCAGCCATCGCCGATGATGTCGATGTATTGGAGGGCTTCTTCAATCGCTTTCATGCCGGATCTCCGCGAGTATGGATTCCACAATCTGTGCCCGCTTTGCCAAGGCGCGCATAATCTTCACGTCCACCGTGTTCCTTGCCACCAGGTGGATGTATTCGACTGGCCGCGTCTGGCCCGGCCGGTGAACGCGCTTCTGGGACTGGTCGTAATCGCCGAGGGAGAACGAGAGCGAGTAGTAAAGACAATATCGGGCGCGCGTGAGGTTTACGCCCACGCCGCCGGCCTGAAGCTGGACGGCGAGTACCTGCGCGCCGCCGTCCTGCCACTGCTTGAGTTCGTCGCGCCGGCCGGATAGCTCCAGGCTGGTGAATCCAACCTTCTGGCAGGCCTCGTGGACCGCATCGAGATCCAGGTGGTAGTAGGAGAACACCGCGACCGGCTCGTCTTTGCCGATATCCACCAGGACATCGATCAGGAGCCTCGTTTTGGAATCATCGACCCGGTGCTCGATACCGTTGTCGGTCTTGGCGACGCCGTTGGCGATCCGCCGGAGGGTATTCAGCCGGGTCAGCGCGTTATTGGCGACGACCAGCCCGCCCTTGACGTCCGCGACGAAATCCTTTTCGAGATCCCGGTAAATGCGGCGGGCCTCCGGGCATAGATCGCAGTAATACGTCACGTGCGTGGCCGGCGGCAGGTCCAGGACCTCCGATCCCACGCGGAAAGTGATCTCGCCCATCAGCGCCTCCAGTTCGGCCAGGAACTGGTAGCCCACGATCTCCTTGCGCTGGTAGCCGCCCATGACCGCGTATTTGGCGCGAAAGGCGGTGAACGAGGGGCCAAAGATCGAGATATCGAGGAACCGGAACTGCGCGAATATGTCCATCGGGCCGTGCGGCATCGGCGTTCCGGTAAGGCCGAGGCGGTAGGCGGCCGAGCGGCGAAACCGCTTGAGGAACATGGAGGCGCGCCCGCTTACTGACTTCGCGCGATGGCAATTGTGAACTAAGATGCCATTTGCAAAGTAGTTGCCAGTGGATGTTTCCAGATTAAAGACAAGATGTCCCGCGCCACTCCCGCGCAGTTCTCCAGCACATTTTCGTTGGTCACGCGCACCACCATCCAGCCGAGGCTCTCCAGAAACTCGTCCTTCTTCACGTCCAGCAAAGCTCGATCCTTCGCGCGATGACTCTGACCGTCCACTTCCACTGCGATCATCGCTGCCGGGTTGGCAATGTCGAGCTTGTAGTGCGTCGGGTATCCCGAACCGCGCGGCATCCGGGTGCGCACGATGAACTCCGTCGGCCACCCCAATTCCTCCGACAGAAGACGTTGGGGCACCGTCAGGCCCGTGCCGTTCCCGCCATTTAGCATCGAGTACCCCTGAGCGCGCAGCACCGCCTCGCTTTTCGCCCGGGTCGCAGGGTCGCGAAACGGATTCCGCTCCGATTTCAGGTAAGTCCGAAGGCGTTCCACAAACTCCGGATTCTCCCAGTTCCGTTTCATCGCCTCGGCCGCTGGAGCTGGATCCCGCTTCGCGGCGAGCATGGCCACGTAGTCCGGGCGCGACATCCTCCATCGTGCCGAGCATGCTTTGTCGCAGAACCGGGGATTCCAGGTCCCCCCGTTCAGCACCTTCGTAGAAGGCGCTCCGCACCACTCGCAAGTAATCGTGACGGTTTTCATAGCAACGAATCCAATCGCCCGGCTTCACGTTGACGGCATCGATGTAGCCCTTGCCCTTGACCCAGATCGGGTGGTTGGGCGTAGCGCGAACTGTTTCAACCTGCACCAGCGGCTCCGAGGTAAATCGCCGGAATGCCGCAGCGACTTCGGTCGAGATGATGTTCCCCCCGACGTCAACGCCGAGGACGTGATCGCCTTCCCTCAATTCCTCGATAAGCGCCGCGCCATGGGGAGTCGAGATGAGCGTGCCTGCCGGGACGCATTCATCTGCTACCGCCACGTCCCACCGCTGCCCTTCGAACCACTGGGCGATGGGGTCGCGCCACGCCGAGTCGTAATTGATCACGCAGATGAACGGCACGCCGAGCGTTTCGGCGAGCTTCATTTTCTGCTTGGCCAGTTCGACCTTTTCCGCGACGCTGCCGGCGCTCTCGTCCAGGGCGACAACGATCACGTCGGCGCTGACGTGCTTGGCGATCTCGTCGCTCCAGACCTGGATTACGCGCAACGGGCAGAGGATGATTACGCGGCGTGCGTTGAGAAGCCAGAGCAGAATGAGGGTGACGAGGGTTTTCCCCCCGCCCATACCGATTGCCAGCAGGATGCCATGCCTGCCTTTGGCAAATAGCTGGAGGCAGAACTTGATGGCCGCGACCTGGTGCCGCCACGGTTGGCGCGTGCGGATGCCCGCCGGAACCATGAACTCGGGCTCCTGCGGCGGCGCCGGCGCCGGCGCCTGAGGCTCGGGCAGCAATACTTCCGGCGCGGCCGCGGCGGTCACCTCCCCCGAGTTGCCATCCGCGGCCTCGCCAGAACCGGCGAGAATCGCATCGAAGTCCGGCGTGGTGCGCGTCACCTTGAACGACGTGGAGAGGATCGCCGCGTTCTCGCGCGTGGCGGGAAAGGACCACGCATGGAGGCGGCGGTCCCACCGGCCGCCGATCTGTTTGCACTTCGCGAGATCGGCCAGGGACGGCCGCACGAGGAACTGCCCGCCCTGCGCGTCGATCTTGGTGATGCCGGGAATCACGCCGCGCGCCCCCCCGCATCGAGGATGCGTTTGGCAATCCTACGAGCCGCCGCCAGGACTCGTTCGTGGCGCCTTTTCCAGTCAAGGTACTCGGGATGAAGCTCCGCTTGGAGTAGAGCGTCAGAGACGCGCGCCGAAACGACGCGCCCCCTTTTCACCGCGTATACCGTCTTCACCGAGCAGGGACGGCCATCCGATTCGGTTGCAATCTGGGCCGCCAGTTTCAGCAGTGGCCCGTATCGCCGGTGTGCGCCCTGCTTGGGCGCACCTGTAGCGTCCTTCTTCATCCGAACTTCTTCTCCGTTGAGAATTCGCCCGTCCAGACACACCTCGGGCGCGTCAGGTTCGGGTTGGTTTTGAGAGACTGCTTACTCCGGGGACCGCTTACTCCATGCGAATGCCGATGAGCGTTTGCTAACTTCGGCGCATCGCATGTCACAAAGCTAATCCGATGAGCCGCGCTCGGTCAACTGCCGGAGTTGCGGTAACGCGCAGGCGTCACTGCAAATCCCGAGCAGTCAGGAGCATACCGGAGAAAAGAATTTTCTTGGATAGCTATCAGAAATCCCTGAAATTAGTTGCGCCGTTCCGAAGACCGCCGCAACTGAAAGCAGCACAAGGAGATAGCTAACCGAAGAGGTGGGGTGCGTTGCGGGGCTTCGATCGGCGCCCGATTGAAACCTCCGCGAAGGGAGGGAACGCGGAACCGCGTTCGGAGGGATGGACTAGGGCTTAGAGAACGCGCGGAGCAACTCGTTGGCGTGGACCAGGAACAGCACGATCACGCCGCCAATACCGAGCCAGAGTGCCGGCGCTAACCGGCCCCACCAGACCGAGGCGGCGCGCGCCTCGGTTTCGTCGGCGAGCACCGCCGCCTTGAGCGTCTGGACGTCCTGGCCGATGGGGCAATGGGTTTGATGTTCGCAGCAGGCCTGCTGCAAATGCTGGAGCCTCTCCTCATGGCGTGCCACCGATCCGTTGAGCCGAGCCAGATGATCGGCGGTCGCCTTTGCCAGGGTCTCCAGCCTGGTGAGCGATTCGAGCACGCTCATCCGGTAGGAGTGCTCGTCTGCCGGGATGTGGGTTTCCGTCATGGTTGGTCTCCTTGTCGTTTGCCAATCATGCTTCTGCCGAGCACGCCCAGCGCGAATGGAATCAGGTCCTCGCCCTTGGGCACTTTGATCGTCCACAGCGCCGCGCCAAGTCCAATGAGCAGGAAGCAGACCACGACGTGGCCGGCCTCCCGCTCGAGGAAAGTGGCCAGCGCGGACCCCGCTGCGGCTACGGCTTCCATATCACGCCGACCTCGACGACGGGATTCCACACGCCGGTTCCGTTCGGTCCCGCGCCCGAGAGCCACAGCATCCGGAACGGGACGCCAACCGCCCAGTGATCGGCAAGCTGCCGGATGTACGTAACCGTGAACGAGCCCGCCAGGCCGATCGTCAAGCCCGCGCCCGCGCCGCCCGTCTGCGCGAACGACGCGCCGAAGTCGCCGCCGACGGTCACCATGTTCTTGTTGGCGTTCAGGACGACCTTGTGCTGGCCGGCGCGCACGGAAGGGCTCAGGCCGTAGCCGGTCTTCCCGGTTGCCGGATCGACGATCTTGACCGCCGTAATGTCGGTCGTCACGGAGCCATAGAGGCCAACGGAGTTGGACTCGGGCATGATCGCCGAGACGAAGCCCGCCGCCCCGTTGAACTGATTCCAGGACACGCCCGCCATGATGTATGTCGGCAACGCGACATTCGCAACCGGAGCAGCTACCGGCGTGGGCGCACTTTGTCCGAACCCGCAGAGCGACAGCACGAGAATAAGCACACTGATACTTACAGCCGTTCGAAGCACGATTAACACCTCCTGGTTGGATTACTTGCTGGGCGCTGCCGCGGCCTCATCGGCCCCGCGCAGGAACTCGATGGCGTCGCGGACGAGGCAGTACGTGCACCACGTCTCGCGCGGCCCGCCGCAGATAAACGGGGTGCTCGGGCAGCCGCACAACCGGTCGCGAGCCAACTCAAGCCCCTCGCGCGCCTGGCTCGGCTTACAGCGGCCGAGAGCCGCCCGCCGCTCGACGGCCGCCATGGCGACGTCCATCGACTTGTACGTGTTGATCGCGGCCTGGTCCACGCACGCGGCCCAGCCGTCGTTTGCGATTGTCACCGCGCCGCAACTCACGTCCTCCTCTGGACGCGTGTAGCGCAAGGCGCTGTCGGATGCCTGCGTCCAGCCGGGCGGCAACGGCGCGGGCTCACCGGCGAGAGCCATGATGGCGGCCTCGGGCGTCAACGGAAACATCGAATAGACGACGCGATCCCACTCGCGGCGAAAGTCGGTCGCGTCGGAGCACAGCAACGAGATCATGTACATGGTTACTCCAGCAGCGCCGCCCAATCGCGGCTGCGTGCGGCTTGTTGGCCCAGTTGGACGAGTTCGGGATCGAGCCGATATCGGCCATGCTGATCGCAGTCGGCATGGCCACGTCGAACACGGTTTGAATCCCCGGGTAGTAAAGATCCACGAGCCCGGTCTGCTCGTCTTCGGGCGCCCCGGTCAACGTGTCGATCGTCCAGAGCGCGGTTGCAACGAAGCCCGATGGCGGGTTCACGTCCACGTCCGGGCAGTAGCCGGTGCCGAACGTGAACAGCCGGGTTCCGGCCGGATCGAGCGAGTCGTAGTGGAACGCCTCGACGCAGGCGCGGTGGCAGGGATTGCCGGTCACGCCGATGCCGCCATCGAAGCACCGCGGAATCAGCGTGCCGCCGAGCGGCGCCACGTTCCAGGACGGAAAGTAGGTCGGCGCGCAGGCCGAGGCAACGGCGCAGTCCACCAGGGAGAGCTTGCCGGTGGTCCGGGCGTTGCGCGGGTTGTCGCGCACGAAATACCAGGGGTGACGCCGGATGTCCATGGCGGTCAGGAGGATCGGCACTGGACAGTCGTTGAGCGTCCACGACGCCGCCTTCCCCAGTTCGCTCCGCAACACCTTCTCGATATTCGTGGCCTTGTAGCGGCTGCCGGTCGCCAGCATCTTGCCGGTCGCCAGGGGCTCCGGAGGCGTGAAGATCTCCTTCGCCCGCTTGGTATAGATCGTGAGGATCTGCCACGCCGGGAGTCCTGCCGCCAGAGCACTCACCAGCAACGCGCCGGTGCTCGTGCCGGCGAGCATGGCCGCGAGGTCCCGGATCTGCTTGCCGGTTTGCCGTTCGATTTCCACCATGGCGCAACAGGGGATGATGCCCCGGATGCCGCCGCCTGCCACAGACCAGATTGTCGGTTTCATGCTCCTCCTTACGGCCGCGACGAGAGGATCTGCGCGCCCTTGACCACAAGGCCGGTCGCAGGATTCAGGCTGCGGTAGATGACGACCCCGTTCAGGCCGTAGCCGAGAAGCCGGTCGTACCAGCGCGGCTTCGTCAGGCGGTTGATGTTGGCCGTGATGCCGTTGACGTTGATGCCGATCCCCTGCCAGGTGGTAATTGCGCCGGGGAGCGCGAGCTTCACGTCTGTGGACATCTGGCCGAAGCTCTGAGCGGCGCGTTCGATGCCTTTCGAAGCACCGACGTACCGATTGAAGAGGCAGTCCGGGTTGTACTCGCAATCGAGAAAGAGCGGCGCGGCGTCGTCCACCTGTTGCGCAATGCTGGCGGTGTGGGCGATTGCCGGCTGGAGGTCGCCACGTAGCTCCTCCACCTTCACGAGCGTGGCGTCCACGCGCCCCAGTGCGTCGCCAACGCGCCGGTCTGTGGTGGTCCGGATCTCCGTGGCCTGGCCCATCACGTCGGTCCGGAGGGCCGCCACCTGCCGTTCCGTGCGCCGGAGCAGTTCCTTGCGCGCCGCTTCGATCTGACCGGTCAGGTCGCCGCGCACAGCAGCCACCTGGCCCACGAGCGCGGTCTGGGTCGCCTGGAGTTCGGCAGATACCGCGCCCGGCAACGCGCGGCTGGCCTGTGTTGCGGCGTGGAGCAGCAGGAAGCCTTGTACTGCCATCCCGGTTAGCGCAGCCAACAGGGAGCACCACAACGCCGCTTTCAGCCTATCCAGCCACATTGGCCGCCTCCTGGCGCGCGGCGGCAACCGCGTGGGCCAGGTTGCCCTGCCCCGCGACAGCCGCGACGAGGACCGCATAGTTCGGGTCCGTTGCGTACTTCGCCGCCACCGCCGCGATCAGCGCCCCCAGATCGTGGTCCGTCCGGAACTTCTGCCAGGCTTCCCGGTACGGCGCCCCGCGCGTGATCAGCCACGCGTACTCGCGGCAGGATTCCTCGAGGCTGTCGTAATCGGCAAAGACCTGCCGGCACGGGGTCAGATCGCCACCGATCGCCTCGTGCGTGGTCACCGTGCACGTCTTCCCGGCACAGTGCGCCTTCATCCCGAAGTAGTTCGCCTGGCCCACGGGCTTAGCGCCCCACCTCGACTCGACTGCCCATTGCGCGATCAGCAGTTCTGGTGGGAGGCCACACGATGCCTCCAGCCTCACCGCGATGCGCGCGACTTCCTGAAGCCGCCGGTTGCGGTCATCCATAGTTGCCTTTCTGCTTGTTTGGAATTAAGCCGCGCTTACCAGTTGGCGCGCGGCCAGAGCGTAAGCGGCGGCATCATGACACCGTGAGCCGCGAGAGCAGCAAGCGCCGTGGTATGACCCACGCCCGAGAAGGTTTCGGCCCCGCCCGCGGCGGCCTGGGCCGTGGTGGCCAGCGCTGCCCCCGGACTGGTGAACAGTTCGGTTCCGGCTGCGGCGAGAGAGCATGGGGCCTCGAACGCCGCCGCGCCGGAGAACGACAGGCTTCCGGCTGCGAGCGTTTGCGCGGCTATCACCGACGCAGCGTTGCCGACGTTATCAGCCTCAAAGATCGTGCCGGAGATCGCCGCCGACGTTTGGACCCCGCCGCTCCCCGTTACGGTCTGGGTGGCGCTGGCGGCGTGGGCAGCAATGGCCTGCGGCGCAGCCGTTCCGGAGAACGATTCGCTGCCACTTCCAGAACTCGCAGCGGACGCATGTGACCGCCCCCGTCCCGGTCATCAGGGGAGGCAACGGTTTGAGCGTGACGCTGAAGTTGTTCCAGTACACGCTAAAGTCGGGAGAGTCCGTAAAGTGCAGGAGGAATGAGGAATTCGCGGTGGCCTGCACTCCCCAATCGGACACGACGATGACGCTAGTGATGCCATCATCTAATACCTTGGTGTACCCGGAATCCAAGGTCCACGTGCTGTAATCCGGGTTGGGAGCACCTGGACCCATTCCCAGAACCACCCCAAACACTAACTCATTGTCCCCGTGGGTCGTCGCCCCCACCACAGCACCCGAGGCGGATAGGTACTGCCCACCTGGGTATGTGGTGTATTGATTGCAAGCGTCGAACGGGCTGGAGGTTTTGAGCGCCCCCGCGAACTCTACAATCTGGGCTATGAACGTGTTGGAACCGCTGCTCGGGGTCACCGTAACAACATTGGCGGATGCGACGTTGTGCGCGAGAAATAACCCACCCCAGACACTTGCGACCAGCTTCGTGTAGGCGTTGCCACCGTTATCTGTAATCGTGAAGCTTCCAGGGCTGGCATTCGCAATGTCCGCTATAAAAACCACTACAGCGTTCCCCGACCCGAAGCTCGCGGACATGGTGGCGGTCTGCGCCCCGCTGACATATTGCCAGTTGATATGTTTCTTCTGTACGAGCGACCACGCCATCTGAGAAACCTCGCTAAGTGGGGGTGTTTCCACCCCCAGAAGTTACTGGCCCGCCTCGTTGAGCGTGAACGTGAGCGACGAGATCGCCACGGTGGCTCCGGACGAGATGACGTTGGAGTTCATGTTGAGATCGCAGCCGGACGTGCCGACCGTGCCATCAAACACCACCGTTGTGCCGTCCGACTTGAGGACGCGGAAAAACGTCGCGGTGGCGCTCGCCACCGCCGTTGCGCTCGTGATGGCGTTGGCCGTCGCCACACCGCCAGCCGCGCTCCCGAAGGCTGTCGCAGAGAGAGCGAGGGTCGCGATCAGCGTTTGGCCGCTGAGCGCCGTGTTCGCGTTCGTCGGCTGCGTGCCGCCATAGAGTTTGATCGAGCCGCCATTGGCCAGCGCGGCCAGAGCATTGACCGCCGCGTTGGCGGCAGCATCCGAAATCTGAAGGTTGAGTGCCATTGTGTTCTCCTATTAGCTCGCGGTGACAGTTATCGTCCCGCCGCCCAGAATCGTTCCGCCCACCGAATCCGTCACGCGGACGGTGTAGTTGAAAGTGCCGGGCTCGGTCGGTGTTCCGCTGATCAGGCCGGCGCCAGAGATCGTGACGCCGGTGGGAAGGCCCTGGCCGGACATAACCGTGTATCCCGTTCCGGAGCCGCCTTTGATGGCAATGCTGACCGGCGTGATGGCAGTCCCCACCGTTGCGCTGATGTCCGGGCACGTCGCGCTCACCGGAGGCGTATTCGCGAGGATCTGCGCCGCCCGTGCAGGCAGGATGAGCCCGGCAGAGGCAATGTACTGCACGCCCGCCTGGGTGGCGGGGTCCGAAAGGTCGATGTCCTCGGCCGCCGCGAAGTTCTGGAGGATCGTGGTGATCATCGCCTTCGTGGAGTCGGCGAGCGCGGCGTTCGTCTGATAGTTGTCCACCGCGACCAACTCCTCCAGCGTGAATAGCGACCGGAACTGGAACTTCGTCAAAGGCGCGATCACCGATGCAACCTCTCTCGCGTCCTGGTCCACCTGCGCGAGCAGGTAGACCATTCCGACCACAGCGCTCGCGGTCGTTGCTGCGGCCTGGGACGCCAGGACCGCCGCTGGCGTCGTAACCGCCCCGGCAGTCTGCGGCCACGCGAGCACCAGCACGGCAGCCGGCGTGGTCCCGTTCGGCCCGCGCCAATGCGGAAGTCTACCCGGAACACGGCTTTCGGAGTGCCGTCCGTGGCCGGAGCCGCAGCAGCCGGGATTACGAGGTCTACCGGCTTGCCGCCCACCTCAGATGCGGACAGGAAGTCGGGACCCGCCGCGGCGATGGCGTTCTCGAGCGCCGTTTTGCCTCCGGCATCCTGAGCCAGGATGTTTGTGCCTTTCGTGTTGCTCAAGGTCAACACGGTCACGAGTGAGATGGCCATCTTCAGTGGCTCCTTTCAAACAGCGGTTCGAGCGCGATCATGTCGCCCGGCGTCATCTCGGGCGCGTGCCCCAGGATCGCCATGGGAAGCGGCGTCAGTTCGAAGTCGATCGGCTTCTCCGCGATCGGGCCGTACTCTGCGAGGAACGCCGGCAACTTCTCCGGAGGAACAGAGATCCCGCCCTGTTTCTCCACGCCGTGCTTTCGGACCATCGCCAGGCGGGTCCGGTCGGTGGCGACCACATTCGGGTTGGCGCTCAGGACCGCCAGCGCCTTCGCGATCTGGAACGCCTCCATGGCAGGGAACGGCGCAGCCATGAGCTTCTGAAGGGACTGGATGGCCACAATCGCCTGGCCAGCCGCCAGCCGCAGGCGCGGCCCGTTGTGCTGCTTCGGTTTCGATTTCATAGGAGAGCTTAAGTGATAAGACCGTGCGCGCTCAGCTTGGTGTAGAGCGACTGCGCCCATGCGAGGGCCGTGCCGTCAGCCCAGCCGGACGGCGACCCTAGGCCGGTCTGCCGCTTCGTGAGAATCTGGTACGCGCCGTCGCTGATGAATCCGTTTACCTGTAACGTGTAGTACATCGCAGAGACAGAGCCGGCAATGATGGAGTTTCCCTTGATCGTCGTGCTGGTCCCGAGAGGTTCGGTAAAGACCGCATTGCCGCTGTTATCGAGGGTGATCGCCGCGAGGCTCGCGCTTTTGATGGTCACCGTCGTCGTCGACAGCTTCAGGTATGCGTTCGACGTGCTGCCGTCGACCGAATAGAGCGTAAGCCCGCTGGACGTGGCGACCAGCGAGTAACTGCTGCCGCCCGCCGCGATTTTGATGCCGCTCGATGCCCCGATCTGGACGTACGGGCTGGACGTCGAGCCGGTCGGTCCTGCCGTGCTCGCGGAGTACAGATAGAGGTTCCCGCTGCTCAGGTACACCAGCGGGCCGTTCGCCTGGACAAAGGCGAGATAGGTGCTGGTCAGCATCGCGTAATAGCTGGCCCCCTGCATCTGCGTGACCGACATCGGGACCGAGTACGACCCCGTGTAGCCCATCAGCACGCCGGTCGAGCCGACGAACGTGAAGTTGCCGCCGTTCTGAACGATGAGCCCGAGGGTGTTCAGCGTTGCCGCCACGCCCGCCGCATACGTCAGCGCGATGCCGCTCGACGAGATGTTGGTCTTGAAGTACCCGCCGTCGGTGAGCAGGACGGCCGAGCCGGTGAGCGTCACGTAGGGCGCAGAGAGGTTGCCGCTCTGCGAATACAGCGTCACCGCGGCGCCGGTCACCGCTGTGGACGGACCGCTGCTCCCGGAGTAAGCAAACAGGCCGGTGCTCTGGATCGCCATGTACGGCATGCTCGTGTAGCCGCTTGCGTAGTACGGGCCTCGGGGCTGCCCTGCGTGACGCCGTAGCCTCCGGCAGAACTCCCGGAATAGAGGAACACGCCGCTCGAACCGAGCCGCACGACGGGTCCGTTGCCGCCCCCGGCCATATAGATATCGCCCGAGAACACCACGGTTCCCGAGAGGAGCTGCCGAGTTGGACGGACGCGATATTGCTGTCCACAAGGGCATTTGCCGCCGCGCGCCGCTCGCGTACTGCAGCGCGAGCGTGCTTGCGTTGACCGTCAGGATCTTCTGGTCATTCAGCAGCGAGTCGGGGATGGTGTAGCCGGCATTCGCGATGGCCTGCACGAGGGTCGAAAGCTGCGTTGCGAGCGTGACGTTGTTGCTGCCGTCGAGGCCCAGCCAGCTTCCCAGCGGGACCGTTTGGCCCGGCAGCTTGGTTCCTGGGTCGACGTTCGCCGCCACGACCTTGCCCTGGCTGAGGTCGAAAACGATATCCAGGTGGTCGGCAAGCCCTGGATAGCGTCTCCAACCGCGGAAGACCAGTCATCCTGGTTGACCCACTCCCAGTTGCCCACCGACACTTCAAGCGGAGTGGCGATCTGGTTTCTGATGCGGAAGACGTTATCCGGGTTCGCCGTGCCGTCGGCGAGCACCGCGTCCGGAATGGTCCACAGGGTCGCCGGGTTGTTGTTCTGGAAGGAGACGGTGTCGGTCCCAGGATTGCGATAGAGGGCATCATCGTCGTAATCGCCGCAGAACACGACCGCTGCGCCCTCGTGCTGCGCGGTAATGGGCTGGAGTGGGTCGTTGTGGAGATGGTAGGAGCCGCCGACGAACGTGGAAGGATCAGCCGGGTTGGTGTAGTGGCCGTTCTGGACCGTCCACCGCGCCCCTTTGAAGTTGGGATCGCCAAACGGCAGGTCGGTGAAGAGGTTGGCCCAGCCCCATGCGCCCGCCGCGCGGTTGACGATCAGCCGGTCGATCCATGCGTTCGTCGCCATGGTCGCGGCCGCAGGGAGCGGCGCGGGCAC
>CAWCDJ010000005.1:0-767664 GCA_963794265.1 Bryobacterales bacterium | reverse complement strand
GCGGGGACGACGGGGCTCGAACCCGCGACCTCCGACGTGACAGGCCGGCGTTCTAACCAACTGAACTACGTCCCCGCAATGTCACCCGGACATTGAAATGGTAGCACGGGCCCCCTCCGGTCCGCAAAACCACAACCGCGGAAACTGCTAATTTGGAAGGCATGAAGTTCCGTTCCGTGGCGTGCCTCCTGGGCGCCCTCGCAGCCCTTGCCTCGGCGGCCGATCCGAAGGCAACTCCCGAACAGGCCCGCAAGTTCATCGATGATGTCGAGCAGAAGCTCTTGGTCCTCGGCGTGGATGCCGGCCGGGCCGACTGGATCAAGTCCACTTATATCACCGACGACACCGAAGCCCTTTCGGCCAAGCTGGATGAGCGCGCCATAGCCGCTACTGTCGATTACGCCAAGCAGGCCACACGCTTCGACGGCCTCAAACTGGACCCGGTTACCGCCCGCAAGCTCAAGCTCCTGAAACTTTCGCTCACCATCGCGACACCCTCCGATCCGAAAAAGAGCGAAGAGCTGACCCGCATCGTTGCGGAAATGGAAGGCGCGTACGGCAAGGGCAAATATTGCCCCTCGGGCCCCGAATCCTGCCAGGACCTCGAGCAACTCAGCAACATCATGGCCGAGAGCCGCAATCCCGATGAGCTGCTGAAGGCGTGGACCGGCTGGCACGCCATCTCGCGGCCGATGCGCCAGGACTTCCTCCGCTACGTCGCCCTGGCCAACGAAGGCGCGCGTCAGCTCGGCTTCCAGGACAACGGCGCGATGTGGCGCGCCAAGTACGATATGGATCCCGACGCCTTCGCGCAGGAACTCGACCGGCTTTGGGAACAGGTCAAGCCGCTGTACCTCGAGCTGCATGCCTACGTTCGGGCGAGGCTCAGAGCCAGGTACGGCGATATCGTGCCGGCCAGTGGCCCCATCCCGGCCTACCTGCTGGGCAACATGTGGGCCCAGGACTGGGATAACATTTACCCTCTGGTCGAACCGCCGAATGCCGACCCCGGTTACGACCTGACCAAGCTCCTGAAAGAACGCAACACCGATTGGAAGCAGATGGTGAAATACGGCGAGAATTTCTTTGTCTCGCTGGGCTTCGACCCGCTGCCGCAGACTTTCTGGGAACGCTCCCTGTTCACCAAGCCGCGCGATCGCGACGTGGTGTGCCACGCCAGCGCCTGGGACATCGACAGCGTAAACGATGTCCGCCTCAAGATGTGCATCCAGATTACGGGCGAGGATTTCCTCACCATCCACCACGAACTGGGCCACAACTTCTATCAGCGGGCCTACAGCCGGCAGCCTCCGCTCTTCCGGGACAGCGCCAACGACGGTTTCCACGAGGCCGTCGGCGACACCATCGCGCTTTCGATCACGCCCGAGTACCTGGTAAAGCTGGGGCTGCTCGACCACGCACCGGACACGTCGAAGGACATCGGGCTGCTGATGCACCGCGCGCTCGAGAAGATCGCGTTCCTCCCCTTCGGCCTGGTGATCGACCAGTGGCGCTGGAAAGTCTTTTCAGGCCAGATTCCGCCCGAGAAGTACAACCAGACCTGGTGGCAGTTGCGTGAAAAATACCAGGGGATCGCGCCTCCCCCCGGCCGCACCGAAGCCGATTTCGACCCCGGCGCCAAGTATCACGTAGCCGCGAACGTGCCGTACATGCGCTATTTCCTGGCGGACATTCTCCAGTTCCAGTTCCACCGCGCGCTCTCTAAAACCGCCGGCTGCACCGGGCCTCTCAACCGCTGCTCGATCTTCGGCAACCAGGCCGCCGGGGCGCGCCTTGGCTCCATGCTGGAGATGGGCGCCAGCCGGCCGTGGCAGGAAGCCCTGGAGAAAATCGCGGGCACCCGCGAGATGGATGCCTCGGCGATTCGCGACTACTTCGCGCCGCTGGAAAAATGGCTGAAGGAGCAGAACCGCGGCAATCCCGTCGGGTGGTAGCTACCCGGCGGCTTTTACCTGGAGGGTGACGGACTTTCTGCCCAGCGTCGAGTGGACGGCGTTGACCACGACGGCGCCGGAGCTGTTTGCGAGCGTGCGAATCCAGATCGCACCGGCGCCCCCGCTCTCCGCCAGGCGGAACGGGTTGTCGCCGACGATCGCTCCCGGACCGGTCAGTTCGAACGCGACCTCTCCACCGGTTAGGGGGCGCGCGGCGCCGAACCGGTCCACGGTTTGGAAGACCAGGCGGGTCGCGTCAGAACCGTCTCCCACGAGTTCGTCATCGTCCGCGGCCAGAAAGAACTGGTCCCCGGCCCTGTCGGATGAGAACGATTTCGAAATGACCCGCCGGCCGTCGACGTATCCGTCGATGCGCAGCTCCGGATTGCCGCCGCCGTCCCCCGTCAGGTCACAAAAGAACGGTGGGTACTCCAGATGCGGGAAATTGGCGCGATCGGGGTGCGCCTCCGCGCGCTGCTTTCCGTCGATGAAGATCTCCAGCCGATCGCAATTGGAAAAGATCGCGGCCCTGGCCCCGGGTCCTCGAGGTGTCTCCGGGCCGAAATCCCAATAGAAGTCGGCGGCGATCACGGGCTGCACTTTTGGGCTGACCTGCGCCTGGTAGAAGGACGCGCCCAGCTTTGGAATCCGAAAGACATCCGCGACCCCGGGGTACTTCACTCCGCGGTAGGAATTGACCAGGCTGGCGTAATCGAACGCGCACCAGGCGATGACCCCGGAGCAGCGCGGAAACGCCGCGGCACGATCATGCGCTTGCGCGTGCCGCAGAGCCTGCGCCTGCTGGAGCGGCAGGTCCGCGGACCTCCGGTAGATGGCGCCAAACCCCTTGGCCGTAGCGTAGTTGTACTGTCCCACCGCCTCCGCCAGCAAATACGGCACACCGGGCAGGGGCTCGCGAATCCCCACGCTGCCGTCGGGAACGGAATGGTAATCGTCGAACGCAAACACGTCCTGGTGCCACTCCTCTTTCCAGCGCCTGGTGGAAGAAGGCGTCATGGAGCCGGAGGTGGGCCGGGAATCGTCGAGCGCGCGAGCGGCCTCCCTCGTCCGCCGGTACAGCGCCGGATCGTTTGCCGATTCATTCACGCGCACGCCCCAGATGACGATCGCGGGATGGTTCCGGTCGCGGCCGATCATGTCCCGCACATCGCGGACAGCCAGTTCCTTCCACTCCGCATCGCCCAGGTACTGCCACCCGGGAATCTCTTCCCAGACCATCAGCCCCAGCTCATCGCAGGCATCCAGGAATGCCTCCGATTGCGGATAGTGAGAGCAGCGCACGGCGTTGCAGTGGAACTCCCGGCGGAGGATCTCCGCGTCGCGGCGCATGACGCGGCGCGGCATCGCGCCCCCTACATACGGGTAAAGTTCGTGACGGTTCAGGCCGAAGAGGCGGGTCCGCCGGCCGTTCAGGAAGAACCCGTCGACAGCGAAACGCGCCTCGCGGAATCCGATTCGCGCACGATGATCGTGTACCGGCTTGCCGCCGATCGAAAGCGTGGTGACCACGCTGTAGAGCTTCGGAGCCTCGGTTTCCCACAGTGCAATGTCGCCGAGATTCGATAAGATCAACCGCACTTCGGTCCTGCCGGCAGCCTCCAGGGTCACGGTTTGTCGAGCGGTTCGCAGCACGCGCGAGCCGTCCACCAGTTCCGTTGTGACCTGGACCGGCCGGCCGATTCCCTCGGCTGCGTCGATCGCGCATGTGACCTCAACGCGGCGCCCGCGGTCCAGAACGTTCGCCGGCTTGGCGAAAACGTCGCTGATGAAAACCCGGGGCACGGCGGAGAGGCTCACGCCGCGGACCATGCCGCCGGGTTCCAGGTAGTCGACCGAATGCGGCCCCTCCGGCGAGCCTTCGGGCGGCACGTTCTTCCAGCGGGAATCCACCGCCACGGCGAGCAGATTGTCACCGCCCGTGAGCCACTTAGTGATCTCGTAGCGGAACGGCAGGTAACCGCCGCTGTGTTCGGGCAGGCTGTGGCCGTTGATGGCGGGCGATGCGGCGACCATCACGCCTTCGAATTCCACGAACACGCGGCGGTCGCGGAATTCGCGGGGCGCCGCGAAGTGGCGGCGGTACGCCCAGACGTCGTGCCAGGCGGCGGGGTCCCAATCCTGCCAGGATAACTTGGCCACACAATGGGGCAAGCCGACCTTGGCGAGCCCCCGGTCGTCAAACCGGCTTTGGAGGAGGTCGCCGTCGAGCTTCCCCCCGAACAGCCAGCCCTCGTCCAGGGAGACCCGGTAACGGGCCGGCCCGTTGTGTGAATCGGCTGTTGCCGCGCGCGGGTGCACCAGCGAACCGAGCGCAAGCGAGGCTAGATTTCCGGCGGCGCAGGTTTGGACGAACTGTCGGCGCGATATGCCTGGCTCCCTGGTCTTCATCGGTCTTCAGTAGTCACAGATACAGGTTCGGAACCGCGGTGCCGCAGTCGCGCGAAGCCTGAGCCTGCATGTCATTGCACAGCCGGTCCATCGACTCGGCCACTTTCAGAAAAGTGAACGCGGCTGGATTGTTCGGACCATAGATCCCCACCACCACGTTGCAGAGTTCGCGTATGCGGTTCCTCGCGCTGCTCAGTTCCACTGCCAGTTCGCGATGTTCCTCCAGCGTAAGAGGAACGATGGTTTCAGACCTCATCGGTGCCATCGAATCCGAACATCATAACCTGTATCATACCGCCCCCGGCGACATAGTGTACTTTGCAGTACAAAGAAAGGGTTCGCCGACGGCCCCGGGTCGGCGAGTTGTTACAATCGCAGTGATGCCAGAAGAGATCTACGCCTCATTCGACACCACGGAAGGCAAGTTCAAAGCGCGGCTCTTCGCCGACAAAACGCCCAAGACCGTCGAGAACTTCGTCAGCCTCGCGGATGGAACCAAAACCGGAAAGCCGTTTTACGACGGTACCATCTTCCACCGCGTGATTCCGGATTTCATGATCCAGGGAGGCGACCCCGAGGGAACCGGCCGCGGCGGACCGGGTTACCGCTTCGCCGACGAGTTCCACCCCAGCCTGAAACATTCGAAACCGGGTCTGCTCTCCATGGCCAATGCCGGCCCGAATACCAACGGCAGCCAGTTTTTCATCACCGTTGCGCCCACGCCGTGGCTCGACAACCGTCACAGCATCTTCGGCGAAATCACCGAGGGCTATGACGTGGTGAAAAAAATCTCTGAAGTGCCGCGGGGCTCCGGGGACCGGCCGGTCAAGGAAGTGCGGGTCAATTTCGTAAAGATAGAGAGAGTGTAGGCCGGCGGACGGCCATGAAACTGGCGATCTTTGGCGGAACCTTCGATCCTATCCACGACGCCCATCTCGCGGTGGCGCGCGAAGCGGCAGACAGGTTCCGCCTTGACCGCGTGCTGTTCGTGCCGGCCGCGCATCCGCCGCACAAGGCGGGCGCCACGTACGCGCGCTACGAAGACCGGGTACGCATGGCGGAATTGGCCTGCGCGGCCGACTCGCGCTTCGAGGTCTCCCGTGCCGAAGAAGGCACTGCCCGCAGTTATTCCATACAGACCATCGAGAAAATCAGGGCCGCCATAGCTCCCACCGATGAGCTGTCCTTCATCATCGGAGCCGACGCGTTCGCCGAATTGCGCAGTTGGTATCGCTGGAGAGACGTGGCGGATGCGGTGCGCTTTCTGGTGGTGAGCCGTCCGGGCAGTTCGTACGACGCGCCCCAGCGGGTTCGATTCGACCGGCTCGACACAGTGCACCTTCCGATCTCATCCTCGGAAATCCGGCGCTTGCTGGCATCCGGCGAGCGTCCCTCCTCGGTGCCGCCGCGTGTTCTGGCGTACATTCTGGAGCATGCGCTCTACGGTTCGCGGGTCCACGCCTGAGCCGAAGCGTGGCGCCGCGATACACGGGCTGTGTCGGCCTGTACCGCGCGCGGGCGGGCTGCCTGCGGTCTGAGCCCCGCTAACTTGCTAAATCCATTGTAAGTAAACGCGAAACTTCCAATATGTCAGTTATGGCACGTGTCGTGCACTTGCCGGCAGCGTTACATCGGCATCCCCTCCCGTCCGGATGACCAGAATCTGGAGGTCTGTCTTGAAGAGACTCTATCCCATACTCACACTGATTTCCGTCCTACTTGCAGCCGGAGCGCTGAACGCGCAGACCGCCACCGTCGATCAGAGCTCGTTGAGCTTCGCCGCCCTGGTGGGCGGCTCGCCGGTCAGCCAGACGTTGAATGTTTCGAGTTCCGGGAGCGATCTGGCGTTTTCCACATTCGTCAACGCCTCATGGCTGAGTGTGAGCCCCACGAGCGGCACGACTCCGCAGGCATTGACGGTAACGGCCGATCCGACAGGTCTCAGCCCCTTCACTTACACCGGAGCGCTTACGATATTCGACTCGCTGGGGCACGCGGTCTTGGTGAAGGCTACGCTCACGGTCAGCACCATCGGCGCGAGCCCGGCGGCCGTAACTTTTGCCTATCAGAGCGGCGGCACGATTCCCACCGCAACGAATATTTCCTTGACCGGCCAGTCGATCACTTTCACGGCCGCGGCGGCCACCGCTTCCGGCGGCAACTGGCTTCAGGTATCTCCGGTTGCGGGGACCACGCCCGCCACTGTCAGCGCCATCGTCAACTCGGCGGTGGTCGGACCGGGGATGTCGCCCGGAACCTACAACGGGTCGGTGACGATCACGCCTACCTCGGGAGCCACCACGACTCCCATCGTCGTTCCCGTTACTCTCACGGTGAGCGCGGCTCCGCCCGTGACCGTGAACCCGGCCAGCGTAAGCCTGGTGTACCAGATCGGCGGCGCGAACAATGCGTCGCCGCAGACGCTGACTCTCTCTTCCCCCGGTACGCAGCCGGTCAGTTACGGCTTTGCCGCCACGGCGGATCCGAATCCGTCGGGCCGCGTCTGGGTTGCCGTGAATCCCTCCGGCGGGTCGATTCCGGCCGACGGCAGCACAACCGCAACGGTGGGCTACGATTCCACGGCTAATTTGCCGGCCGGCACTTACAATGGCAAAGTAACTCTGTTTACGCCTGGCGGCGTCCCGCAAAGTCAGGACATTCCCGTTAAGCTGCTGGTATCGATTACCCCGCTGCTGAACGTGCCGGGCGCCACTCTGGCTTTCAACTACCAGGTGGGCAGCCCGCTTCCGGCCGGACAATCCGTCACCGCCACTTCCACCGCGGTCGCTTCGACTTCCACCACCGGCCAGATGCGGTTGGTAATCACCACCAGCACGAACAATACGGGCGACTGGCTCTCCGTACCAACCCAGAACCCGGTTACGGGAACCCCCTTCACGATTACGGTAAACCCCGCTGGGCTGGCGCCCGGGACTTACAGCGGCACGGTCAAGGTAACCGGTACGGGCGCGGCCAACGGACCGCAGACGATTCCCGTCACCCTGAAGGTCAGCAACGACCCGCAGGTAGTGGCGGTTGTGAACGGCTGCAATACGCTCATCGAGCAGGCCGGCTGCCCGGTACTCTTCGCGGATCAGACCGGCCAGACCGCTCCGCTCCCCCAGACTCTGCAACTCACCAGCAGCGGCGCGGCACTCGCATACACCGCGACCACAGCCACCACAAGTTGCGGAAGCTCGTGGCTGGCGCTCGCCGGCACAACGACCGGAACCACGGACGCGTCGCTCACGATTTCCGTCTATCCGGGTACGATCGCGGCCGGCACGAAATGCGAAGGCTCCATCATAATCAATGCCACCAACCCGGCCACCGGTTCGGCCGCTCCCAACAGTCCGTTGACGATTCCCGTGAACCTGTACGTCAGCAGCACGCCGCTCCTGACGGTCAGCCCTTCGGCCGTGAGTTTCACGGCACAGGTCAGTGGGAAGGCGCCGACGGCGCAGAATATTACGCTGAACAGCACCAGCATTACCCAGCCGCTGAATTATTCGGTCACGTACACCCCTTCGAATAGCTGGCTCTTTGTCGGACCGGCATCCGGCACAACCCAGAGCGGCTCGAATGTTCTGACCGTGTCGGCTCTGCCCCTGCTGCTTTCGGCCGGCACATACTCCGGCACGATCACGATTACGGCTACACAGACCGGCGGCGGAACGGTTGCCGACAGCCCGATCACCATTCCGGTCGTCTTCACCGTCACGGCCGGGAATCTGACGGTCAGCCAGAGCTCCCTTTCGTTCAGCCAGACCGTCAGCGGGGCGGCGCCCAAGGCGCAGACGGTCAACGTCACCAGCAGCGGCCAGCCCCTGTCATACGCGGTTACAGCGTCGACCGGCGGAAGCGGCGACTGGCTTTCGGTCTCACCCGCAAGCGGCTCCACCTCCGGGAGCTTTCAGGTGAGCGTCGACGGGTCAGGTCTCCAACCCGCGACCTACACCGGCAGTGTCACGGTCACTTCGACCACTCCTTACTCGGGCAACAGCCCCATCGTGATTCCCGTAACACTGGTGGTGAATCCGGGGACGGTTTCAGCGGCCCCGACATCGCTCACGTTTACCCAAGTGCGGGGCGGGCCCGCGCCGGCGAGCCAGGATCTGGCCGTCGCTGGAACGCCCGGTTCGCTAGCGTTCACCGTGACCGCGGCGGCGGATAATGGCGGCTCGTGGCTCACGGCGTCTCCCACTTCCGGGAATACTCCCGCCACGGTGCACGTCACAGCCGACGCCGGGTCGCTGGCCATCGGACGGTATACCGGCACGGTTACGGTCGCCGCCACCGGCAGCACGCAAACCGTGAAGGTCACGCTGAATGTGGTCGCACCCCAGACGCTGACCGTATCTCCGGCCAGCCTGAATTTCGCCTATACGATGGGCCTCGTGACACCGGCTGCGCAGACCGTCCAGCTCTCGGCTTCCGGCGGAATTGCGCCGTTCACCACCTCGGTCGCCACCAAGGACGGCGGCAAGTGGCTGACCGTCACGCCGGCTTCGGGCAATACGCCGGCCGCGTTATCCGTAGCCGTCAACCCGCAAGGCCTGGCGGCGGGCAGCTATACCGGCACCATCACGGTGAACTCCACCAGTGCGATCGCGCAGCCGCTCGTCACGGTTAATTTCACCATCGCCCAGGTCCCCAAACCTGTGATCGGCGGAGTGCAAAATGCCGCCAGTTTTCTCGTGGGCGGCTTTTCGCCGGGCGAGAACATCGTGATCTACGGCACGGGAATCGGGCCGGCGGACCTGCTGCGCGGCCAATTGACCACCGGCGGCGCGCTCGCGACCAATGTCGGCAACACCCGCGTGCTGTTTGACGGCGTAGCCGCTCCTATCATCTACGTCTCCGCCGGACAATCGAGCGTCATGGTTCCTTATGGCGTCTCCGGCAGGACGAGTACCAACCTGGTAGTGGAATACGCCGGCGTCCAGTCGGATCCGCTCACGTACAACGTCGTGCAGGTCTCGCCGGGCATTTATACGTTGAACCTGGCGGGCACCGGACCGGGTGCCATCCTGAACCAGGATTACAGCGTGAACGGCGCCGCGAATCCGGCCGCGAAGGGCTCGGTCGTGCAGGTTTACATGACTGGAGAGGGCGCCACGCAGCCGCCCTCGGCGGATGGTGGCATCGCGCCGCTCAACGGCACCGGCCTCAATACACCCGTCAAGGCGGTCACTGCGACGGTGGACGGCATGCCGGCCTCGGTGCTCTATTACGGATCGGCGCCCGGCATCGTCTATGGCGTGATGCAAGTGAACGTGGTGATCCCCGCGAATGCGGCCTCGGGCCCGGCGGTGCCGATCCAGATCGCCGTGGGGGGCGTCGCCTCGCAGAACAACGTAACGGTGGCGGTGAAATAGCGATTTACCCGCTCCCCATGGCCACGGCTCTGTTTCCAGCCACAGAGCCGCAACCGCGAGGGAGCGGGCCTGGTTTCACCCCAATACTTCGAGGAATGCCTTTGCCGCGTGGCTGAGCGCGCGCCGCGTGGGGTAGATCAGGCGGATCTTGCGTTCCACGTGCATCTCCTTCACCCGCACCTCGCACAGAGTCTTCTGCTCGATCTCCTGCTCCACGCACATCCGCGGCAGAAAGGCCACGCCCTGGTCGTTCTGCACCAGCTTCCGGATCGTCTCGATGGTCGGCATTTCGACGTCCATGCGCAGCGGCACGCGATGCGCCTGGAACTCCCGCAGCACGACTTCGCGGTACGGCGAGATCACGTTGTGCGCGATGAAATTTTCCGACGCCAGTTCCTTGATGGAGATCGTCTTTCGATTCGCCAGGCGGTGCTTCGGCGAAACCACAAATGCCAGCGCGTCGGTATAGATGACCTTTGATTTTAAGCGCTCGTCGGCGGGATCGTAGCTGATGACGCCCATTTCGAGGTTGCCGTCGATCAGTTCGTTCGGCAGTTTGCTCGAGAGGCTGCGCCGCACCTGCACTTTGATTTTGGGGTACAACTGCCGGTACCGTTCGATGTGGCGGAGCAGGTAGAGCGAGGTCGATTCATTGGCCCCGATCGTCAGACGGCCGGCCGAGTTGTCGCGCAATTCGGCCAGCGAGTTATCGAGTTCCTGCTTCAGGCTGTGGAACCGCCGGGCATAGTCGAGCACCGTGCGCCCGGCGTCGGTCAGGATCAGCTCCCTGCCGGAGCGGTCGATCAGCTTTTCCCCGAGTTCCTGCTCCAGCCGTTGCAGGGCCAGGGACACCGCCGGCTGCGTGCGCAGCAGCCGTTCCGCCGCGCGCGAGAAGCTTCTCTCGGTGGCCACCGTCAGAAATACCTGCAGGGAATACAGTTCCATACTGGCGTTTTCATCATAACATTTACTAATGTGTACCTGTAAAATTATAAATTTGCCAAATCGTACCGCGGACCGGCATAATGGCTCCTAACGGTAGACAGCGATGAGTGATCGCGTATACATTTTCGATACGACGCTCCGCGACGGCGAGCAGTCGCCCGGCTGCAGCATGACCGTCCCGGAGAAACTGCGGATGGCCCGGAAACTGGTCGAGCTGGGCGTGGACATTCTGGAAGCCGGATTCCCGATCGCCTCGGAAGGCGATTTCGAAGCCGTCGAAGCCGTCAGCCGCGAGTTTCCGTGGGCCAACATTGCGGCCCTTGCACGCTGCTGCACTCTCGACGTGGAGCGCGCCGCCAAGTCGCTGGAGCATGCGACCAGACCGCGCATCCACACGTTCATCGCCACCAGCGACATTCATCTGAAATACAAGCTGAAGAAGACCCAGCAGCAGGTTCTGGACGAAGCCGTCGCCGCGGTGGAACTGGCGCGGCAGCACGTCGACGATGTGGAGTTCTCGGCGGAAGACGGCGCGCGCACCGAAGCCGGATTTCTGGAAAAGATCTCGCAGGCAGTGGTCGCCGCGGGCGCCCGCACGGTAAACATACCCGACACCGTGGGCTATTCGTCACCAAAAGAGTATGGGGTCCTGATCGGGCGGATTGCCCGCGCGCTGGGGGATTGCGCCGTTGTTTCGGTGCACTGCCACGACGACCTGGGCTTGGCCGTGGCCAATTCCCTGGCCGCCATCGAGGCCGGCGCGCGGCAGGTGGAATGCACCATCAACGGAATCGGCGAGCGGGCCGGCAATTGCTCGCTCGAAGAGATCGTGATGATTCTCAAGACCCGGCCGGACGTCCACCCGTATCATACCGGCATCAACACCGAGCACCTTTACGGCGCAAGCGAACTGCTCAGCTCGATCATCACCTTCGGCCCGCAGCCGAACAAGGCGATTGTGGGGCGCAACGCGTTTGCGCACGAAGCCGGCATTCACCAGGACGGCTACCTCAAGGAAAAGAGCACTTACGAGATCATCGCCCCCCACACGGTGGGCGTGCCCGAGGGCAAGCTTGTGTTGGGAAAACACAGCGGCCGGCACGCGCTGAACCAGCGGGCCATCGACCTCGGCTATCGACTGTCGCGCGAGGAACTGGACGATTTGTATCATCGGTTCACCGCGGTGGCCGACCATCGCAAGAAGGGCCTCATGGATGAGGAGATCGCGGCGCTGATCCACGAAGGACAGAAGACCCTGCGGGTGGCGGCGGCGGATTAAGACATGAATTTCAACGTCCTGGTCCTTCCCGGGGATGGTATCGGCACCGAGGTGACGTGCGAAGCGGTGCGCGTTCTGCGCCACGTGGCGGCGCGCTGGCGGCACGGGCTGAACCTCACGGAAGGCCTTTTGGGAGGCGTCGCGATCCACAAAACCGGGTCGCCATTGCCTGAAGAGACCGCGCGCCTGGCCGCGGCCGCCGATGCCACTTTGATGGGCGCGGTGGGGTTGCCGGAGTTCGACAATGCGCCGCCCGAGAAGCGGCCGGAAAAGGGATTATTGGGACTTCGCAAGGCGCTGGGGGTTTACGCCAACCTGCGCCCGGTGCGGGCCTACGCGTCGCAACTGGATTCTTCTCCCCTGAAGAACCACCTGGTGGAAGGCACCGATATGATCATCGTCCGCGAACTGACGGGCGGGATTTATTACGGGACTCCGCGTGGCATTACGGAAAACGGCGCGGAGACGCGGGCGGTCAATACCATGACTTATACGCGCGCGGAAATCGAGCGCGTTTCCCGCATGGCCTTCCACCTGGCGCGGGGGCGCCGCAAGAAAGTAACCTCGGTAGATAAGTCCAACGTGCTCGAGAATTCGCAACTCTGGCGGCGCGTGGTGACGGAAGTGGCAAAGGAGTTTCCGGACGTCGCGCTCGATCACCTGCTGGTCGATAACTGCGCGATGCAACTGGTTTTGAATCCACGCCGTTTCGATGTCGTGCTGACCGAGAACATGTTCGGCGACATTCTCAGCGACGAGGGCGCGGTGTTGGCCGGGTCGATCGGCATGCTGCCTTCGGCGTCGATTGGCGACCGCCGGCCGTCGGGCGCCTGGGTCGGGCTCTATGAACCGGTCCACGGATCGGCGCCGGATATCGCCGGGCAGAACAAGGCCAACCCGCTGGGCGCCATCGGCTCGGTGGCGGCCATGCTGGAATACAGCTTTGGATTGAAGGAAGAAGCTTCCGCCGTGGACCTTGCGATTGAAACCGTGCTCAACAGCGGAAAGGTGACCGCGGATTTGCGACCTTCGGGTGCGCCTGCCACCACCGACCAGGTGGGCGAAGCAGTGTGCGCCGCGATCGGCTGAGCGGGGCTTACCGGCCTCCGCTCAGCCATAATAGGATCAGGGCCGGATACTCCCGGCCCTCCGGAATTGCTCGTCTATGCCCCAAACCATCATCGAAAAACTCTGGGATTCCCATATTGTGCGGGAATGGCCCGGCGCACCGTCGCTCATTTATATCGATCTGCACCTGGTCCACGAAGTCACGTCGCCGCAAGCCTTTGACGGCCTGCGCGCGCGTGGCCTCAAGGTCCGGCGTCCGGACCTCACCATCGCCACCGCCGACCACAGCATTCCCACCAGCGACCGGTCCCTGCCGATCGTCGACCCGATTGCCGCCAAACAATTGGCGCAACTCGAAGCCAACTGCGCCGAATTCGGGATCCGCTGCCTCGGCATTCACAGCGACCGCCAGGGGATCGTACACGTAATCGGCCCCGAATTGGGCCTCACGCAGCCTGGCATGACCGTGGTCTGCGGGGACAGCCACACCGCCACGCACGGCGCATTCGGCGCGCTGGCATTCGGCATCGGCACGAGCGAAGTGGAGCACGTGCTGGCCAGCCAGTGCCTGTTGCAGCGCAAGTCCAAGACCTTCCAGGTGCGCGTCGACGGCACGCTGCGGCCCGGGGTCACGGCCAAAGACATCATCCTGGCGCTGATTGCCCGGATCGGCATCGGCGGCGGCACGGCCAGCGTCTTCGAGTACACCGGCAGCGCCATCCGCGCGCTCTCCATGGAAGAGCGCATGACGGTCTGCAATATGTCGATCGAAGGCGGGGCGCGAGCCGGCCTGATCGCACCCGACGACACCACGTTCGAATACCTGTGCGGGCGGCCGAATGCGCCCAAAGGCGCGGCTTGGGACGAAGCCGTAGCGCGCTGGAAACTACTGCCGACCGACGAGGGCGCCGGCTACGACCGCAGCGTCACGATCGACGCGGATGCTCTCGAACCGATGATCACCTACGGCACCAACCCGGGCATGGGCCTGCCTATCAACGCACCTTTGCCCGACGGGTCCGCCGACCCGGCCGTGGCCAAAGCCCTGAAGTACATGGGGCTCGAAGGAGGCAGACCACTGGTAGGCCACCCCGTGGATGTGGTGTTCATCGGAAGTTGCACAAATTCAAGGATTTCCGACCTGCGAGCGGCGGCTTCGCTGCTCAAGGGCCGCAAGGTCAGCCCGAAAGTCCGGGTGATGGTGGTACCGGGGTCGCAGGAGGTGAAGCGGCTGGCCATCGCCGAAGGGCTCCCCGAGATTTTCCGCGACTCCGGATGCGAGTGGCGCGAACCGGGCTGCTCCATGTGCATCGCTATGAACGGCGACCAGCTTTCGCCGGGGCAGTACAGCGTATCCACCAGCAATCGCAATTTCGAAGGCCGTCAAGGCAAGGGCGGGCGCACGTTCCTGGCCAGCCCCCTGACCGCCGCCGCCAGCGCCATCACCGGCGTAGTCACCGACGTAAGGACACTGCTATGAAGCCATTTACCAGTTTCGAGAGCCGCGTGGTACCGCTGCCCCTCGCCAATGTCGATACCGACCAGATCATTCCGGCGCGGTTTCTGAAGACCACCTCCAAGCAGGGGCTCGACAAGCAGCTCTTCAACGACTGGCGGTACGACGCACAGGGCAATCCCAACCCGGATTTCATCCTGAACCAGCCTCGGGCCGAGGGCGCTCAGGTGCTCCTGGCAGGCGACAATTTCGGCTGCGGCAGCTCCCGCGAGCATGCGCCGTGGGCGCTCACCCAGTTCGGCTTCCGCGCGGTCATCAGCACCTCGTTCGCGGATATTTTCAAGCAGAACTCGCTCAAGAACTCGCTGCTGCCGATCGTCGTCCCACCCGACGTGGAAAAAGAGCTCTTCGCCGCGGTCGACGCCGATCCTTCGGCGGTCGTGGGGATCGATCTCGGCGCGCAAACGCTGACCACGCCGTCCGGCCGGAAGGTCGAATTTCCCGTAGACGGGTTCTCCAAGCACTGCCTGCTGGAGGGCGTCGACGAGCTCGGATACATCCTGCAGCACGAGCCCGATATCGCCGCCTACGAATCGCGGCGCGTCGGTTCCATCAACGCCCTGGAGTAGACCGGCTACGACCCTTTCTTAAGCGTCCAATTGATGCTCTGGCCGCCGAAGTCCGAGGACAACTTGATCTCGTCTCCGCTGATCTTGCCCTTGTAGGCGAGCTTTCTTTCTTCGCCGTTGAAGTTCGCCGTGATGGTGAAGGAAATGTCGTCTCCTTCGACCTTGCCGTCGTTGATGACCGATTTCCCCAGGTACTCGCTGGTGGTTTCACCGGTCAGCTTGGTTCCATCCTGTTTGAAGACGAAGGAACGTTCAATGGCACCGTTGGGCCCTTCGGCGGTGCCCTTCCAGTTGCCGCTGATATCCGCGGCCGATGCGGCCACGACCAGGAGCGCCGCCATAGTCAGGATCTTGGTCATGGCATCTACTCTCCTCAATGCCATGCGGCTTGTCAACGGCCCTGCAAGGAAACAAACCCGTCGCGATGCCTTCAAGGATTCCCTGCATCGCGAGCGTCGCCGGCTTTGTACACGTCCAACTGAGGCGGCATCAGGTCCGGCTCGAAGATCAGCGGAACCCGGTCCGGATAATAGCGCAACAGCTTTTGGTTCTCCTCCGGACCCAGGTCACGCGCCCAGACGATGCGCGCGGCGTCCAGGTCTGCCGCGTTGTAAACCCATTCCTGTTGGAACATGTGGCGCGGCAGGTAGTGGACGAACACCAGGAGTTTGCCCGGAACCCGGGCCAGCTCCCGTGCCACCGCGATGCGCCCGGCCGGGTTCCGGTGGTTGAGCCCGTCCCAGGTCTCATACTGCCTCGCGGTCACGGAAACTTCGCTGTCGTCGACCGCGTGCATTCCATACCAGAAGAGAAAGTGGGCCGAGCAGAGCAGGACGATGAGCACGGCCGCCTCCTCGCCGGCCGGCTGGCCCCGGACCACCAGCCGCCCGATTTGCTCGAGACCGGCGACCGCCACCAGCAGGAACAGGCAACTCACCACCGCGATGTAGTGGGTCTGGAAAGCCGGGAAGAAGTTGGTCCCCAGTGCGAAGATCGCCAAAGTCAACCCGACCCAGACGTACCGGTAGTGGCGGAAGCCCGCCAGGAACGCCGCGGCGGCAAGGTAGAGCGGGGGAAGGAAAAAGAAGCGGTAGAACCGCACACGGTATTCCAGCCGCTCGAGGTAGCTCTCCACCGTTTCACCGCCCTGGTGGAAGGACACCTGCATCCGGTAATCGGCCGCTTGCTGCGGGGTCAATGGCCGGTGGGGCAACGGGTTGGCTTGAAACGTGAGCGCTGCCGGCACACCGTACTGATACTGGCTGAGCGCTTCGGGGACCGTCGTCCAACTGCCCGTTACCGCGTGGTTTTGGAAGAGCGTCACAACCATCGCGGGCAGCATGGCCAGCATCGCTACGGTGGCCAGGCGGACCGGCGGGCGGAGGCGCACGCCACGACGAATGTCCGGCAGGAAAAACAGGGCCACGGCCAGGAGCAGAAAGATCGATTCGTACTGGCGGATCAGCAGGTGAAGCCCAAGCCCTGCGCCCAACAGAGCCGCGTCGCGAGTGCGGGCGCTCGTCCGAAGCCTCGGCAGGGCGCCGAACACCAGGCATCCCGCTGCGGCGGCCAGGGACCCTCCCCAATAGCTGTTGGTCCACGGGCTCAAGGGGCCGAACTCGATGACTGCCAGCAGGCCGCCCACCAGTGCCCACCCGGGCGTCGTCCAGCCGCGCAACATCCAGTAGGAAAGGGAGCAGAAGGCCGCGACGGCCAGCAACACGCCGGCCCAGGGCAGGCCAAAAATACACCACCCGGCGGCCAGCGCAAGTCCCTGCCCCATCGAATAGATGGAACTGTAGGTGGGCGCCTGGAGAACGAAAAAGGTCTCGAAAAACTGGGGCAGGGCGTGGGGCGGATTGGCGAATCGCAAATGACGCAGCGTATCGGCAACGAGCAGGTGCGAGAACTCGTCATAGATATCGGGAGTCGGGACCGGGTGGTGGCTCAGCAGTAGCAATCGAAGAGCCACCGGCAGGGCGGCCAGAATCAACAGACAGAGGCCGGTGCGCCGGGCAATTCGGAGAGCATACGGTTGGATCCAGGGGCGCCATGCCAGCGCGAAGATGAGGAACGCCGCTGCCAGGCCGACGACCAGAAAATCGGCGAATCCAAAGCCGATGGGGTTGGGATTGGGAAAGAACGCTCGCCGAAGGTACGACCACACCATGAAAGCTCTATTCTCGCAGACGATTGTGGGGCCCGGAAGGGTCCACTAAAATGGGAGCCGGGGTGCAGGCAGCGGCTGCGCCGGCGGGTTTAGGCCGAGTGGACAGGGCGACTTACACCGTCGAAGACCAGGAACGGATGAGCCGGGCGGAGAACTACTTCGCCTGGCAGAGCCGTCTGGTCAGCGGGGAATTGGGTCGCCGGGTCCTGGAACTCGGATGCGGCCTGGGAAATTTCACCGGAACCCTGCTGGACCGCGAGGCGGTGGTCGCGGTGGATGCCGAACCCGAATGCATCGGCCGCCTCAAGCGGCGCTTCGCCGGCCACCGGAATCTGTACCCCTTCGTGTGCGATGTCTCCAGCCCGGAATTCCGCGATCTGGCGCGGTTTCGACCCGATTCGTGCGTCTGCCTGAACGTGCTGGAGCACATCGAGGACGATGCCGCCGCCCTCCAGACCATGGCCGCCATCCTGCCGCCCGGCGGAGTGATTGTGCTGCTGGTGCCCGCTTTTCCAGCGCTGTATGGGCCGATAGACCGGAACCTCGGCCATTACCGGCGCTACAGCCGCGGCTCGATCCGCCGGCTGGCCGGGCGCGCCGGCCTGCGCGTCCGGAAGGCGCGGTACTCCAACTGCCTCGGCTTCTTCGGGTGGTGGATCAACGCGCATCTCCTCAAGCGGCGTGCGCAGTCGGAGAGGCAGATCCACCTGTTCGACCGCTACCTGGTGCCGGTGATCGCCGCGGTCGAGCGAGCCCTGCCGCCGCCCTTCGGCCAATCGCTGTTCGTGGTGCTCGAGAAGCCATGAAGGTCTCGATCGTGGTCCCGGTCTATAACGAATTCCGCACGTTTCCGCTGGTGCTGGCGCGCATTCTGCAGGCGCCGCTTCCCGCCGGGTGCTGCCGGGAAATCATCGTGATCGACGACGGTTCCACGGATGGGACCGGGCAGATCCTCCGGGAGCAGGCGGCCGCCGGGATCGTCATCGCGCACCAGACCGGCTCGAACCGCGGCAAGGGCGGCGCCATTCGCGCCGGCATCGCGCTGGCCTCCGGCGAAATCGTCCTGATTCAGGACGGAGACCTCGAATACGACCCCAACGACTACGCGCGTCTGGTCGATCCGATCCTGCGGGGAGAGGCCGACATTGTCTACGGTTCCCGCTTCCGCGGCAATCCCGTCGGGATGCTATGGAAAAACCGGCTGGCCAACCGGATTCTCACGGCGGCCGCGAACCTCCTCTACGGCGCCCGGATCACGGATGAAGCCACCGCTTACAAGGCTTTCCGCATGACGGTGCTGCGGGGGTTGCGGCTCGAGTGCCGGCGTTTCGAATTCTGCCCGGAAGTGACTGCCAAGGTGCGGCGCCTCGGGTATCGCATCCGCGAAGTGCCCATCAGCTACAACGCGCGCGGAATCGCGGAAGGAAAGAAGATTCGCGCCGGAGACGGCTTTGAAGCCCTGTGGACGCTTGTCAGGTACCGGTTCGCGCGCCGTTCGGCCCTGGCGCAGCCGGGGTTCACTCCACGTCCTCGAACATCCCTTGGGTCGCCGGATATGGAACCAGGCGCGGCGGGAGAGCGTCCGGTTCCAGCAGCCACACCTTGCGATCCGGATAGTAGGCCTTCAGCTTATCGTCTTCCCAGGAATTGAGATCGAGCGCCCACACCACCCGCGCGTGGTCTATGTCAGCCGCATTGTGGATCCACTCGTGGTAGCCGTGGGTGGTCAGATAGCGGACGAAAACCAGTTGGCGTCCCGGCGCTTCCGCCAGCCGCCGGTTGATCGCGGCCCGCCCCTCCAGGTCGCCGTAGTTGATGCCGTCTCCGGTTTCGTAGCGCACCGTCGCCCGCAGGATCCCGTCGTCGTGCTGGGCGTGGACGGCGTACCAGAACAGAAACTGAGCGCCGCACAGAAGCACGAGCCAGCGTGCCGCCACCTGTCCGCCCGGCCAGCCGCCGAGTTTCACCCGGGACAGGCGTTCGAGCCCCAGCACTCCGGCCAGTACGAACAGGCAGGTGACCGCCGCAATGTACTGCGGAAAGAAGTAGGGATAGAAATTCGTGCCGAGAGCGAACAGCAGGCAGGTCCCCGCGATCCACCCGTAGCGGTATTCGCGCAGCAGCGGCAGGAAGAAGAGAAGGGCCGGAAACAGCGGCACCGGAAAGAAAAACCGGTAGAAGCCGGCACGGCTGCCCAGGCGGTCGAGATAGGCGGCGGCGGTGTCCGTACCGCCGTGGACCGCGGCTTGTCCCTCGTAGTAGAGTTGCTGGGCCTGGGTCAGTTCGGCGTGCGGGACGGCATTCGGCTGAAACGTGAAAGTCGTGGGCACACCGTACTGGTAGCGGCTGAGCGAGTAAGGAAGGGTGGTCCAGCTACCCGTGACGGCGCGGTCGTGGAGAAGTTGCAAGCCGGCCAGCGGCAGCAGCGCCACGAAGGCGGGCACCGCCATCCGCGCGAGTCTTGGCCACTCCTTCCTGCGGCGAAGTTCCGGGAGGAAAAACAGCACGACGCTCGCGTCCAGGAACAGCGATTCATAAGGGCGGGTGAGCATCTGTATGCCGATGCCGAGGCCCAGCACCACGGCGTGGCGGGCCAACCCCCGCTGCCGCAGGCGCGGCAAGGCGCCATACACCAGGCAGCCCGCAATCGCCGAAACCGCGCCGCCCCAGTAGCAATTCATCCAGCTGTTGAGCGGGCCGAACTGGCAGACCGCCAGGAGCCCTCCGGCCAGCGCCCAACCGGGCGAGGTCCAGCCGCGCAGCATCCAATAGCACAACGCGGAAATCAGGGCCATCGAAACCAGCACCCCCGCCCAGGGTTGGCCGAACACGACCTGTCCGAAGGCCAGTGCGATGCCCTGGCCGAGCGCATAAATGGAGCTGTAGGTCGGCTGTTGGAGAACGAAGGTGGTCTCGAAAAAGCGGTGCATCGGGTGCATCGGGTTCGCCAGGCGAAAATGGGCCAGCGTATCGCCCAGGAGAAGATAGCTGAAATCGTCCGCGCCCGATGGGGTAGGCAAGGGGTGCATCGGCAGAAGCGCCAGGCGAAGCGCCACCACCAGCCCGAACAGAAAGAGCATGCACCAACCGGTCCTCCGCGCCAGGTTTTGAAGGGCCGGCGCCACCCACGGCCGCGCGATCACCATCAGCACGAGCAGAAAAATGAGGCTGAATTCTATGAAATCGCTGGCCCCGAAGCCGATTGGATTATGCAGCGGAAGGAAGGAACGGAAAACGTGAAACAGGTACATGGCGCCTGTCCTATTGTGACAAAACGACCGGGTTCCATTCACCCTCCAGACGCAGAGACGCCGGGAAGGAGATTTTGCGGTTCTCCGCGCCTCGGCGTCCCGGCGGTAAGGAGATGTGCGGAGCTGTCCATCCGCTGTGGGTGGCCGCACCGTTTCACGGTCGGATAAGCCACGCTCGGATGCGGTATTCACCCTGTCCAAGGCGATACGATGAAATTGGGGAGGGGGAACTGAATGTTCGGGCGCGCAATTACTCTTTTCAAGCTATTCGGATTCGAGGTGCGTGTGGATGCCAGTTGGCTGGTCATCGCCGCGTTGGTCACGTGGTCGCTGGCGCTCGGCCTGTTTCCGGCTTTGATCCCCGGCCTGACCGCCGGAACTTATTGGTGGATGGGGGCCGCCGGCGCCGCCGGGCTCTTCCTTTCCATCGTGATTCACGAGCTGTTCCATTCCCTGGTGGCCCGCCGTTTCGACCTGCCCATGCGCGGCATCACCCTGTTCATCTTCGGCGGAGTGGCGGAAATGGGCGGCGAGCCGCAGAGTCCCAAGGTCGAATTCCTCATGGCCATCGCCGGTCCGCTCGCAAGCATCGTGCTTGGCGGGTTGTTCTACGGATTCGCCACGGCCGCACGAAACGGAGATTGGGGCGGCGTGACCATCGCGATCCTGGCGTACCTTGCGTGGATCAATTGGCTGCTTGCGGCTTTCAACCTCATCCCCGCGTTCCCACTCGATGGCGGCCGCGTTCTGCGCGCGGCATTGTGGCACTTTCAAAAAAACATCACCCGCGCGACCCGCACCGCCTCCCGGTTCGGATCGGCTTTCGGCATTCTTCTGATGGCCCTGGCGGTCTACCGGCTCTTTATGGGTGATTTCATCTCCGCCATCTGGTACTTCCTGATCGGAATGTTCTTGCGCAACGCTTCACAAGCATCTTACGAACAGGTCGTGGTGCAGCAGGCCCTCGCCGGCGAGCCGGTCCAGCGGTTTATGCACACTCAGCCGGTGACGGTGCCCGCCAACCTTTCGATCGAGCGCCTGGTTGAGGATTACCTGTTCCGCTACGATTTCAAAATGTTCCCGGTCGTGAAGGAATCCGACCAGCTCGCCGGCTGCGTGACGGCGAAAGACGTAAAGCAGATCCCCAAAACGGAATGGACCGGCCACCGCGTGGAGGAAGTTACCGAGCCGTGCTCGGAGGCCAACACGGTTAGTCCCGATACCGATGCCCTTAAAGTGCTCTCCAAAATGCGTGAGAACGGCGTGAGCCGGCTGTTGGTCACGGACAGAGACCGTCTGGTGGCCGTGGTTTCCCTAAAGGACCTGCTTGGCTTCGTGGCCAAGAAACTGGAGCTGGATGGCGGCCCGGTCGGGTTGCCCCGCTTATCCGCCCGATAGGGTGCTACTCCCGGCTTGCCCGCACTCTGTCAGGCCTGGAGAAGCTTATTGTGCGTCTCAAACTCCCCGCCATCTGCCTTGTAGCCCTATTGGCCTATCCAATTTCGGGTGGCGCGTATGCCATTTTTACCCACCAGGAGCTGATCGACTTAGTTTGGGACCGGTCGATCAGGCCGGTTCTGCTCGAACGTTTTCCCGGCTTGAGCGAGCGGCAACTGAACGAGGCGCGCGCCTACGCTTACGGCGGATCCGTGATCCAGGACATGGGTTACTATCCGGTCGGCCACCCTTACTTCAGTGAACTGACGCACTACGTCCGGACCGGGGATTTTGTCGCCGCGCTGTTTCGCACAGCCCGCAATGCCGACGAGTTCGCGTTTGCGATCGGCGCTCTCTCCCACTATGTCGGAGACAGCATCGGCCACGCGGAGGCAGTGAATCCCGCGGTGGGCGCGACCTTCCCGAATCTCGTCCACAAGTTCGGACCGGTGGTCTCTTACGAAGAGGCCCCCATCGACCACGCGCGCGTGGAATTGGGATTCGACATCGCCCAGCTTGCGAAGCGGCGGTACACGCCCGAGCAATTCCGCCGGCACGTCGGGTTTCGAGTGGCCGATCAGGCGTTGGACCGCGCTTTGCTGGAGACGTACGGGTTCGGTTTGGGCAGCACGCTCGGACACGTCCGGCCCGGCGCCGCAAGCTATCGCTTTTCGGTGCACAGGCTGATGCCTCTATTCAGCCGGAGCGAGGTGGTGCGGCTTGGCGGACGCCTGAATCGCGAACGAGACGACGACGCCCTGCGGCAATATCTCCAGTTGGCAGGCGAGATTGCCCGCGAGCAGCAGTGGGCTCGCCTGTATAGTCCTCCCGGCTGGAAGGCCCACTTCCTGGCCATCCTGTTCTACGCGGTTCCTCCCGTGGGACCGCTCCGGGTAGTCGATATCAAGGCGCCGACCGCGGCTACCGAAGACATGTTTGTCCGCAGCCTGGTCCGCTCGCAGGCGGTTCTTTCGGGCGACCTGGAGCGCTACGTTTCCGCGCCCGGCCGTTTCCGTCTCGAAAATCTGGACCTGGATACCGGAGCGCCGGTCGCGCCGGGGCGGTACTGGCTCACGGACCGGACGTATGCGCGGCTGGTGGACATGCTTACCAGCAATCATCCCAGCCCGCTGCCTGCCGGACTGGTGAGCAACATCCAGGCGTATTACGCCCAACCGAACGCGCCCATCAGCACCAGGCGCAATCCCGAAAAATGGAAACGCCTGCGCCGTGAGCTGGCGTTCCTCGAGACCCGAGCCACGGCGGCTGCGTCGAACTGAGTTGCAGCCGCCATTGCCGGCGCGCGGAGCGGCGGAGGCCCGTCGCTCAGACTTCAGAACGTGACCTTCACTCCCAATTGGACAGATCGCCCGCCGCCCGTGCCGTTGACGCCCGTACCGCTACCCAGAGTCCCCGTCACATAGCCGAATGTCGAGCTTGTGGTCGAGTTGCTCGGGTTGCTGAACTGCGGTGTGTTGGTAAAGTTGAACGTTTCGCAGCGCAGTTCGAGCTTGGCCCGCTCGGTGATCGAGAAGGTCTTGAACAGCGAGAGGTTCAGTCCGAACAGCCCCGGCCCGCTCAGGATGTTGCGCCCGGTGTTTCCGAACGTCACCCCGGTGGGCTGCGCAAAGCTGGCCGTGCTGAACCACTGGTTGCCGGTATTGATCCCGTGCAATATCTCGACCGGAGCTACCTGGTTGGCGGTCTGCTGTTCGTTCGGCGTATTCAGGCTGGCGCCGCTGGCGGTGATATAGAACGGAGTGCCGGTCATCAACGAAAGCACGCCGGAAAGCTGCCAGTTACCCAGCACGTAGGCCGCCGGGCCGCCAGTCAGCCAGCGGCGCCCTTTGCCCCACGGCAACTGGTAGACGTAGCTCTGGTTGAAAGTCAGCGTGCGGTCGAAATCCGCGCGGGCGTAGTTGCGGCGCTGATTGATCAGCCACAACAGATTGCCATCGTCGCCCGTCTGGTAACTCATGGCCTTGCCCCAGCTAAAGGATGTAGTCACCGTCAGATCGCTGAAGCGGCGGTCCACCTTGGCCTGCAACGCGTGGTAACTCGAAGAGTACCCGGCCCAGCGCAGCGTGGCGCCGGCGGTTTTGCCGTAAAGAATGTCGAGCGGCTCGCTGGCGGTGCCTCCCCCCAGCGTGCTCATGGGGGAATTCATGTTATAGTTCGCCACCGTGTCCACACCGTGCACACCCAGGTAGGCTAAGTCCAGACTCCAGTGGCCGGGCAGCGAGCGCTGCACAGCCAGGTTCCAGGTCTCTGTGTACGGATTCTTGAAATTCAGGTTGATGACATCGAAGCTCTGGCTGAGCAGCGAGCCGGTCGCCGGAATAATTCCGTTCGCGGGGACGGCCACCGGAACCGGCAGCGGAAAGCCGGCCTGGAAGGTCGCCGCCTGACCGTTCGGCAGCAGCGTCGTAGCATAGCCATTGCCCACGTTGGTGTAGAAGTTATTGGAACGGACCGGATAGTTATACGCGTAGGTGTTGTCCGGGAACGGCGTGTAACTCGTTCCGAAGCCCGCGCGGATCACGGTTTTGTCCGTCAGTCGGTATGCCAGCCCGATACGTGGGGCGAAGTCGTTGTGATGCGCCTTCATCCCCAGGTTCGAGGGATTGCCGCCGACGCCCGCGATCACCAGCGAGTTAGTGGTGGGATCGTAGTTCGAGAACCCGCCGGGGAACTGCGGCGTGGCCGGTGGATAGTATTCCCAGCGCACTCCCAGGTCCAGCGTCAGCTTCGGCGAAACCTGCCACTTGTCTCCGGCGAACCCGAAGTACTCCCACTGCCGGTAGGCGGGGAAATAGGTGTTGACATCGCGCCCAAGCTGGTACGGCACATCCAGCAGGAAGCTGGCCATGTCATTGGCGATTCCCAGCTTCGAGGAGTTGCAACTGGTGGCCAGCCCGGTCGATCCGGTCACCACCGGTGTGCACAGCGCCGTCTGCTGGTTGCCGAAATAGTAGATGCCGCGCGGGCTGTAGGTCTGGTCCTGCAGAAGATCGTCGCGCAGCCGCTTCAGGTCGAATCCCCACTTGATCGTGTGGTTGCCCTTGATCTTCGTCCACGTGTTCACCAGGTCGACGTTGGCTTCCGCGCGGATCCACGGCAGGCTCGCCGAGTAGCCCACCACCGGGTTGGAGAAGCCGTCGTTGATCTGAATCCCCACCATGCCGCTGGTGAACTGGCTGATGTTCACGCCGGGAATGCCCAGATTTTCGGTGTCTTTCGACCCGTAATCGGTTGGCTGCGCCTCGTTGTGATAGTGCGAGACCGCCAGTCGGACCTCGGCCACCAGGGTCGGCGAGACGATCCGGTCGTAGTTGATGCCGCTGACGTAAGTCTTCTGCGTGCCGGTTCCCTCGAACGCCCCCTGCGCGTCGCCGCCGGCGTTGCCGAACAGCGGAGCCTGAAAGATTACCGGACGCGAGAAGCTGAAGCGCCCCGTCAGCCGGTCCTTATCCGTGATGTTGTAGTCCAGCTTGGTGTCGAACGAATCGGTTGTCTTGGTGAACGGCAGCAGCGCGAAGTAATTGTTGCTTGGGCTGGCGACGTTATAGGATTCGTTGGTCGGCGGCAGCATTCCCAGAATTTTCGCCGAGACCGGGTTGATGCGGGCCGACGGAATCTGGTTGCCCGGGAACGGTGTTCGCCCCGTGCCGTCGAGCGGGTTGCCCGTCGCCGGATCGTAGATTGTGGTCGCCCCCGCACTCAAGTCGCCGCTCCGCCACGGGTTGGGCGGAATCGTCATCTGGTTGGTATTGGCTTCATGGTCCATCACCCTCAGATAATCGCCGAAAATGAACATCTTGTTCTTCTTGATCGGCCCGCCCAGGTTGCCGCCTACGTAGTTGTACGCCAGGTGCCCGACCGACGGGTTGAAGTACGAGCGTGCGTTGAAATCGCTGTTTTGCAGGAATTCGTATGCAGCCCCGTGCCAGTTGTTGGTGCCCGACCTCAGAATCACGTTCACCACCGCGCCGGAAGCCCGTCCCATCTCGGGGTCATGGTTGCTCAAAGACACATCCACCGTCTGGATGGCTTCGATGGGCGGAATATAGATCTGGAGCAGTCCCGTTCGCTCGTTGTCGTCAGACCCCTCGATCATGAAGTTGTTGCCCATCCGCATCTGCCCGTTGACTTCGGTCTGCAGAGAGCTGGAGGCGTTGAAAAACTGCGAGTGCTGCTCGGTTACCGGCGCGACCCCGGGCGCCAGGTTCAGCAGGCTTTGAAAGTTGCGGTTCGAGCTGACCAGCGGAACGTTCGCCAGCACCTCCCGGTCGATCTTCTGCGTGGTCGAAGCGCTGTCGGTCTGCAGGGTCGCGGCCGACGCCGTTACTTCCACCGTCTCGTTGACACTGCCCGGTGTAAGTTGCACGTCCACGCGCGTGCTCGTGTCCACCAGCAGGGTGATCTGCCTGCGCGTTTCCTTCTTGAATCCGGCAACCTCGACTGCCACCGAATACACGCCGGGCGGCAAGTTGGGCACGATCCAGTTGCCGCTGTCATTGGTTTGCGCCGTGTGAGCCACGGCTGTTTGCGTTTCCGTGATGGTAACTTTCGCATTTGCCACCACACCCCCCGTCACATCGGTAACCGTCCCCAATAAGGTACCGCTCACCGTCTGACCCCAGGCTGCCCCTGCGCCAATCATGGCAAGGCACAGCAGAATGGACATCGTACGTAGATGATTCACTCCACACCCCCTTAACATCATTCCAGACAAGCTTGCGAGACAATAAGACCCAGAAATTATATACCTAACCCATCGCCGCGTTAAGGGGATTTCATTCTGGATTTCATTCTGGCGGCTGGAACCCGGACCCCACTAAAAAGGCGGAGCTATGTCAAGCTGAAGGAAGAGGGGACCCTGTGACCGCTTCGCAGAACGAATCCGGACCATCGATCCGCGAGATTCGCATTACCGACGCCGAAGCCGCCGCGCGGCTCAGCAACGAACTTGGCTATCCCGTAACCGCCGCGTCCATGGAGGAACGCATTCGCAGGCGTGCCGCCTTGCGCGACCGCGTGGTCTACGTCGCATGTCAGAACGATGCCGTGGTCGGGTGGGTAGATGTCGGCATCACCAATCACCTTCAGGCCGAGCCCTACGGCGAGATCGGCGGCCTGGTGGTCTCGGCCGCCTGCCGGAGTGTGGGAATCGGCGCGCGCCTCGTGGAGCGGGCCGAACAGTGGATCCGCCAGCAGGGCCTTTCGAGGGTGACCGTGCGATCCCGGATCGCCCGGGAAGCCGCGCATCGCTTCTATCTCCGCGAGGGCTACGAAAGAACCAAAACTTCAGCCGTCTTTTCCAAGCTGCTGACTCAGGCCACGCCATGACTCCACTGTTCGAAAACGACCCAACCCCGGCCGCTCCCGAGCGACTGGAAGAAGGCGCCGTGCTGTTGCGCGGCTTCGCGGCCGCCCGGTCGGCCGCCTTGGTAAACGAGGTCGAACGCATCGCGCGGGTCGCCCCGTTTCGGTATCTGGTGACCCCGGGCGGCTACACCATGTCGGTGGCCATGACCAACTGCGGCCGCGTCGGCTGGGTCTCGACCCGCGCCGGCTACCGCTACGACCCCGTGGATCCCGAGACCGGAGCGCCATGGCCTCCGCTGCCCGCCGCGTTCCTCGATCTTGCCGTGGGCGCTGCCGCCGAGGGCGGCTTCCCCGGTTACGATCCCGACGCCTGTCTCATCAACCGCTACGTTCCCGGCGCCAAACTCGGCCTTCACCAGGATCGCGATGAGAACGACCGCTGGGCACCCATCGTCTCCGTCTCGCTCGGTCTTCCTGCCGTTTTCCTGTGGGGCGGCCGGCGCCGCTCCGACCGCCTGCGCCGCCTCCGCGTCGAAAATGGCGACGTCGTTGTGTGGGGCGGTCCGGCGCGCTTCGTCTACCACGGCGTTGCCCCGCTTAAAGACGGCCAACATCCCCTCACCGGCGCCACCCGGCTGAATCTCACGTTCCGAAAAGTGTTTTGAGCCGGCCCCCCCATTGACAGCCGCATCCGGGTGTCCTACCGTGCGAGTGAGGCCAGAGGTCCTGAAGGGTGGCCGATCGCAACAGGTCCGCGTTCCACAAACGCTTCCATATCGTGCTGGTGCCGGGTTTCGGCGGCTTCGACGCGCTGGGTAAAGTGGAATACTACAGCGGCGTGACCCGCCTGTTTCAGGCGTGGAGAGCCGAAGAGCCGGTCGTACTTCATTACTTCGATAACTACCCCACCGCGGCTGTAGTCACTCGCGCATCCCGATTGCGTTCGTACCTTGCGAAGCGAATCCTGCGCGGCGAGTTCCAGAGCGGTGACGACGTCGTCCTGGTTGGCCACTCCACCGGTGGTCTGGATATCCGCCAACTGCTACTCGACTTAAACGACCGCGCCAGCCACTCGGTCGGGGCCGATGGCTGCCTGTCGGTCGATGCCCGCACGATCCTCGGCTTCCTGCGCCGCGTCGTCTTCCTCTCCGTCCCCCATTGGGGGACCAACATCGCCGACTGGGTGAAGTCTCACCAGGTGTATCGCCAGGCGATTGTCGCGGAACTGCAGGCCGCCTTCGCGGGCTCCCAAGTCTACCTGCTCGACCGCATCGAGGAACTCATTGCCGGCGGCGCCGCATGGCTGACCGGCGCCGAAGTGTTGCTGGCGGCGCAGGATGCCCTGACCGAGGCCAACCCGCGTTTCGGCGATCCGGGGCCGCTGCGCACCGCGGAGGCGCACGAAGCGGCCGCGGAGCTCGGCTTGTATCTGCGCGAGATTGCCTCCGATTTCCACGTGATCGACGACCTCACATCCAAGCCGCCGGATCAAGGGCCGCTAAGCCCTGCGCACTTCAACGTCGCGGACCGGCGGAGAGAGTTGAAGCTCTGGGAAGGCATCGAAGTGCTGTCTTACGCTACCATCGGAACCCGCCCGTTCCCGTTTGAGCCGGGATCCCCCGCGCCTGTCTGGGACTTGGCCAGTCCATCGACTTATCCCGAGATCGCAAAGGATTCCGAACTCAGCCTGGGCACCGATCTCGCCTATCGCACCTGTTACCGCGCGTGCGCCGGCGGACCGTTCCGCCGCACGGCCCCCGCCGGCAGCGTGACTCGCCGCATCGGCAACCCTCCGCTCCGCCGCCTCGAACTGTGGGACAACGACGGGATTGTCAACACGCTCTCGATGCTCTGGCCAAACGGCGAAAACGTGCTGGTGGCCGGCGATCATCTGGATATCGTCGGGCACTACCGCTTACGCGACGCGCCGCCCGGCGTTGGCCGCCGCTACCGCTCTTACGACCCGCTCAAATCCGCATCGCGCTTCGAAGACCGCCTGTTCCACGAGGTGTGGACGGCGATCTTCGATTTCGCCATCTTGCAATCCGGCCGGACCGCCGCCCGGGAAGCGGCATTCCTCGAAACCGCCGGCTAGGCCCCTGGTTCCGCTAATATGGAGTCCCATGAAGCTACTCATGGTGAGCCTGCTCATGACACCTGGCCTTCTCGCGCAATCCTCTGCGACCTTGCTCCTGACGAACGGCAAGATCTGGACCGGCAACCCGGCGCAGCCCTTGGCCGAGGCCGTGGCCTGCCGGGAGGGCCGCATCGTGGCGGTTGGCAGCTCCGCGGATTTGCGCCCATTCGCCGGACCGAAGACTGAAGTCATCGATCTGGACGGCAAACTGGTGGTGCCCGGCTTCAACGACGCGCACGTCCACTTCTACGATGGCGGCGCGAATCTCTCGAGCGTCCAACTGCGCGATGCCAGGACGCAAGACGAGTTCCGCGAGCGCATCCGCCGCTTCGCTGCGACCCTGCCCAGCGGCCGCTGGATCCTCGGCGGCGATTGGGACCACGAGAACTGGACTCCCGCCCGCTTGCCCACGCGCCAGTTGATCGATGAAGCCGCCGGCGATCATCCGGTCTTCGTGAACCGGCTCGACGGCCACATGGCGCTCGCCAACACTCTGGCACTGAAACTCGCCGGCATCACCCGCGACACCCCCGATCCGCCGGGCGGCACCATCGTGCGCGACGCCTCCGGCGAGCCCGCCGGCGTGCTCAAAGATGCTGCCCAAGCCGCCGTCGAACGCGTGATTCCGGCGCCTTCGGAAGAGGAGATCACCGCTGCCATCCGGGCCGCCATGCGCTATGCCGCCGGGAACGGCGTCACCAGCGTTCAGGATGTTTCCGCCTCTCCGGCCTATCTGCGCGTCTACCAGCGCCTGCTCCAGCGCGGCGAACTCACCGTCCGCATCTCCGGACACCAGCCACTTGCCTCCTGGCAGCGGCTGGCCTCGGTCGGAATCCTCGCGAATTTCGGCGGCCCCATGCTGCACATCGGCGCGCTCAAGGGCTTTGCCGACGGCTCGCTCGGCTCCACCACCGCGCTGTTCTTCGAGCCCTACCTGGATGCCCCCTCCACCAGCGGTCTCGCCAGCGAAGAGATGATTCCTGAGAGCAAGATGCTCCGCAACATCGTGGATGCGGACCGCGCCGGCTTGCAGATCGCGGTGCACGCCATCGGCGACAAGGCGAATCACCTCGTGCTGAATTTCTTCGAAGAAGCCATCGCCGCCAACGGCCCGCGCGACCGGCGCTTCCGCATCGAGCACGCGCAACACCTCCGCGCGGACGATATCCCGCGCTTCGCCAAACTCGGGGTGATCGCCTCCATGCAGCCCTACCATGCCATCGATGACGGCCGATGGGCCGAGAAGCGCATCGGTCCCGCGCGTGCCCGGACCACCTACGCATTCCGCTCGCTGCTCGATGCCGGCGCGGTGCTCGCGTTCGGCTCGGACTGGGATGTCGCCCCAATGGTTCCGCTGATGGGCATCTACGGCGCCGCCACGCGCCGAACGCTCGATGGCAAACACCCCGGCGGCTGGGTACCCGAGCAGAAAATCACCGTGGCCGAAGCTCTTCGCGCCTATACCTGGGGGTCTGCGTACGCCTCCTTCGAGGAGCGGGTCAAAGGCACGATCGAGCCCGGCAAACTCGCCGATTTGGTCGTGCTCTCGCGCGACATTCTGGCTATCGACCCGGCCGAAATCGAGCACGTCCAAGTCGCGATCACCGTTTTCGACGGCAAAGTCATCTACCGCATGTAGCCTTCGCCGCCCCGCCGGTGATAGAATTCCTGCTGACGCATGACTGCCAACGCAGCCAAAGGATCGGATCGCGCCATAGGCCGCTCACCCGATCAACTCACCCTCGAAGAACGGATCCTGCTCGCCGGCAAGTATATCGCCCTCGAGATTTACACACCTGCCGCCATACCCCTAAGGCGGATAGAGGCCATCGGCGATTCCGCCACGGAGTGCGTGCGCGTGCTCAAAGCGCGCGGCCTCGACCCCGCGCGCTTCGAGTTTGTCCTGCTTGAACCGCCTTACTAGAAGAGTGATGCGGCGCCAGTGTAGCCAGTGCGCCCCACGGGCTAACGGATTCGCAAGCCGCCGACCGCCAGGGTCGGGTCCTTCTGGAACTCGCGGAAATACGAGAGCACCCGGGTCACATAGGTCCTGGTTTCCGGGAACGGCGGCACGCCGTGGTAGCGGTCGACCATGCCTGGCCCGGCATTGTAGGCCGCGATCACGCGGCTCAACGAGTTCTTGTAACCGTGGTATTTCTCGATCAGGACTTTCAAATACCGGGTTCCGGCATCTACGTTCTGCGCCGGAACTCGGGGGTTGGCCCCGTACTGATGCGCCGTTTGCGGCATCAATTGCATCAGCCCCACCGCGCCTTTGGGGGAAACCGCGGCCGGATTGAAATTCGATTCCGCCGCGACGATGCTCTTCACGAAGGCCGCCGGCACGCCATGCTTTTTGGCCGCGGCGCGGATGATGTCATGTGTCTCGGCCGGTTGCATCCGGTTCGCCTGCGGGGGAGACGTGGAGTTGGCGGTCGATTGCTTCGAAGAATGGGTTGCGAATCCTTCAATTGGCGGAACCGGCAGCGGAAGGGATAGTGCCGACTCCGGAAGTTTCAGGAGACTGTTGTTTTCTGGTTTGGTCAGGAAAACAAGAAGGCAAATGATTACGGTGAAAGCTAGGGTAATAGGTAAGACAAACTTCATTTGGTGTTCCGATGCTAGACTTTTTGTTTAATGTCAAAATCAACGCATTTGGAATGCAGCTTGTGCAACAAGAGGCATGAGGCGGGGGAGAGAGCGAACCTCTGTGATTGCGGTGGACCGCTGCTTGTACGCTATGACCTGGACACAATTCGACACCGATGGAGGAGACGAGACGTACAGAATGGTCCCTCCACCATCTGGCGATATGCGCCGGTTCTACCAACAACTACGGATGAGTCAATTATAACACTCGGGGAGGGGTGGACCCCCCTGCTCCGCACCCGAAAGCTCGGTTCCCGTATCGGTTCGGAGGCTCTATGGGTGAAAGATGAGGGCCTCAACCCCACCGGATCTTTCAAGGCGCGCGGGCTATCTTGCGCCATTTCAATGTGTAAGGAGCTCGGGATCGATAAAGTCGCGATTCCCTCGGCCGGCAATGCCGCCAGCGCCCTGGCCGCCTATGCTGCCGCTGCCGGCATTGAAGCTTATATATTCATGCCGATGGATGTTCCCGAGGCCAATTTCCTCGAGTGCAAGGCCTATGGAGCCCAGGTAACCCTGGTGGACGGGCTCATCAGCGATTGCGGTCGGATCGTGGCCGAGCGCGGACCCGCCGAAGGCTGGTTCGATATCAGCACGCTGAAAGAGCCCTACCGCATCGAAGGCAAGAAAACTATGGGTTATGAGGTCGCCGAACAGATGGACTGGGAACTGCCCGAAGCGATTTTTTATCCCACGGGCGGCGGCGTCGGGATGATCGGAATGTGGAAGGCCTTCAGTGAAATGGAACGCCTTGGCTGGATCGGCAGCCGCCGGCCAAAAATGATTGCGGTGCAGGCTGAAGGATGCCAGCCCGTGGTTCGGGCGTTCGAAGAGAATGAGACGCGCAGCCGCTTCTTCGATAATGCCCATACGGTGGCCGCCGGCCTGCGCGTCCCTAAGCCCCTGGGCGATTTTCTGGTGCTCGAAGCGGTCCGGGCGAGCCACGGCACCGCGGTCGCTGTGAGCGACGAAGAAATGCTCACCGCCGGTACCCAAATGGCTGCCGATGAAGGCATTTACGCGGCGCCCGAAGGCGCGGCCTGCGTCGCCGCCGCCCGGAAACTGCTGGCCTGCGGATTCCTCAACCCCTCTGATCGCATCGTACTCTACAATACAGGCTCCGGCCTGAAATACCCGGAAGCTTACGCCACCCGCTTTCCTCGCGCCGCTTCGAGCGAGCAAGATAAGCTGGGAGGCTTGATCACGCCCCGATGAAGGACCTCGCGCTCCGGGCCCTCGAACGCGCCGCCCGCCGCGGTGTGACGTATGCCGACGTTCGCGCCATCGAATCGCGCGAGCGCGAAATCACTACCAAGAACGGCCGGGCCGGCCACGTCTCCAGTTCCGAATCGCAGGGCATCGGTATCCGCGTCCTGGCCTTCGGCTGCTGGGGATTCGCCGCCACCGACGACCTAACGCCCGCCGGAATCGAGGCCGCCGCGGGCCTGGCTTTTGAGATTGCCCGCTCCGGCGTCGCCGCGCGCAAGCGGGATGTCGTGCTCGCGCCTGAATCCGCCTATGTCGCCGAGTGGTCCTCGCCCGTCGCCATCGACCCCTTTTCTATCCCGGTAGACACCAACCTCGCCGCCCTGCTCGCCGTCGATGAGGAACTGCGCCGCGAGCCCGGCGTCAGCCTGGCCGAGACATCCATGCAGTTCGAGCGGCGCCGCCAGGTCTTCGCGTCGACCCTCGGCAGCGTCATCGACCAGACCCGCACGCACTCCGGAGCCGGCTTTTCCGCCCTCAGCTACAAAGACGGCGAAATCCAGAAGCGGTCCTACCCGACCTCCTTCGGCGGCCAACACCAGTTGAAAGGCTACGAGCTGGTGGAGGAACTCCGCCTGCTGGAAAACGCCCCCCGCATCGCGGCCGAGGCCGTCGCGCTGCATTCCGCCGCCCAGTGCCCCGAAGGTACTTTCGACCTGATCCTCGACAGCTCGCAGCTCGGCTTGCAGATTCACGAATCGATCGGGCACCCCATCGAGCTGGACCGCGTCCTCGGCAGCGAAGCCAACTATGCCGGCATGAGCTTCCTGACGCTTGACCGGCTCGGCCGCCTGCAATACGGTTCGGAGATCGTCAACGTGGTCTGCGATGCCCGGGCCGAACACGGACCTGGTCTCGGAACCTTCGCCTTCGATGACGAGGGCGTGCCCGCGCGCTCAATCGATATCATCCGCAATGGCCGCTTCACCAGCTACATGACCTCGCGCGAAACCGCCGCCGCGGTCGGCGAGCCCCGCTCGAACGGTTGCATGCGCGCCGATGGCTGGGCCCGCATCCCCCTCATCCGCATGACCAACGTGAGCCTGCTTCCCGGCCGCCAGTCGCTTGAGGAAGTCTTCGGCGCGGACCACGCGATCTACATGGAAACCAACCGCAGTTGGTCCATCGACGACAAGCGCTATCACTTCCAGTTCGGCTGCGAAATCGCCTGGGAAATGCGCAACGGCAAACGCGTTCGCATGCTCAAGAACCCCAGCTACAGCGGCATCTCCACCGAGTTCTGGAACGCCTGCGCCGCTATCTCCGGGCCCGAGCACTGGACCCTCTGGGGAGTTCCCAACTGCGGCAAGGGCCAGCCCGAGCAGGTGATGGGCACCGGGCACGGCGCCAGCCCCTCGCGGTTCCGCAACATTAAGATCGGGAGCGCCTATGCGGGCTGATCGGTGCGATGAGATTTTCGCACAGGTGGCCGCGGCTGCCCGCGCGCTGGGGGTGGACGACGTCGAAGCCATCATCGATGCCGAGCATCAGGCTCTTACCCGATTCGCCAACAACGCCATTCATCAGAACGTAGCCGAGCGCAGCACGCACCTCTCGGTGCGCGCCGCCATCGATGGCCGCACCGCGCGCGCCACTACCAATCGGCTCGACCCGGACTCGATCCGCGCGGCGGTCGAGCAGGCCGTCGCCATCACCCGCCTCACCGAACGCGACCCCAGCCTCCCGCCCATGGCCGGGCCCGAACCGGCGGACGAACCCGCCCCACAGCGCCACTTCGAAGCCACCGCGCGCGCCACCCCGGAAGAGCGTGCGCTCGCGGTCGCCGAAGCGATCCGCGCGGTCGAAGACCACCGCCAGACCGCCGCCGGAATCTACTCCACCAGCGAGTCCTACACCGCGATCCGCAATTCGCGCGGCGTGGCCCTCGACCACCGGGAAACCATGGCCCGGTTCTCGATTACCGCCATGGCCTCCGACAGTTCCGGATGGGCCAAGGCCAGTTCCTCTTACCACGGGGATTTCGACCCGCTCGCCCTGGCGGTGGCCGCCTCGCAAAAGGCCGCCGCTTCCGCTTCCCCCGCCGAATTGCCGCCCGGCCGCTATACCGTCGTGCTCGAACCGGCGGCGGTCCTCGATCTGACCGGCCAGATGTTCGGCGATTTCAGCGCCACCGCCATCCGCGACGGACGCAGCTTTCTGGTGGATCGCATCGGCAAGAAGCTGTTCGGTGAGAATATCACGATCCACGACGACGTCCGGCATCGACGCCAGTCTGGTCCCCCGTTCGATGGCGAGGGTGTCCCGCGACGCCGCCTGGCGTTAGTGGAGCGCGGCGCCGTGCGGGAAATCGCCTGGAGCCGCCACGCTGCGGCTCTCGCCGGCGCCGCCCCCACCGGCCACGGATTCCCCCTGCCCAACGAATACGGCGAAGCCCCCGCCAATATCGTGATCGAAGGCGGCGATTCCTCCGTGGAGGAGATGATCGCTTCCACCGATCATGGCATTCTCGTGACGCGTTTCTGGTACATCCGCGAAGTAGACCCCTACGAGAAGATCTTCACCGGGATGACCCGCGACGGCACGTTCCGCATCGAAAACGGCCGGCTCGCCGGAGGCCTGCGCAACTTCCGCTTCAATCAGGGCCTGATCGAGATGCTCTCGAACGTGGTGGCCCTTTCGCCTGCTGTGCGCGCTTCCGGCGAGGAGGCGCAGGATATGGTCGTTCCCGCCATGAAAGTCCGCGACCTGAACTTCACGGAAGTGACCCGGTTCTGAGGGTGGCCCAGGCCTCCCGGTCTGTGCAAGGCAGGGCAGGGCAGGGCGGTTGATTCCGGCGGCGCTCCGCGATAGAGTTCCTGAACATCGTGTCCGCGGTCCACATTCGTCCCATGTTGGAATCCGACCTCGCCGAGGCGGCCCGGATCTTTCGTGTAGCTTTTGGCACGTTCATCGGGCTGCCTGATCCAAGCACGTTCGCGGCCGATCGGAACTACATCCACTCCCGCTGGCGCGCCAACCCCGCCGCGGCGCTTTCGGCGGAGGTGGACGGCGCGCTCGCCGGATCGAACTTCGTGACCGGCTGGGGTAGTTTCGGCTTTTTCGGCCCGCTGACGGTGCGGCCCGACCTGTGGAACCAGGGCGTGGCTCAGCGCCTGCTTGAGCCGACTATCGCCCTCTTCGATGCGTGGGGTGTGCGGGAAGCCGCCCTCCACACGTTCGCCGACAGCCCGAAGCACATCGCTCTTTACCAGAAGTTCGGGTTCTGGCCGCGATTCCTGACCGCCTTTATGTCGAGCGAAATCCGCCCGCGCCAGGCACCTTACACGAAGTACTCGGAACTGAACGATGCCGGGCGATGCCAGGCGCTGAACGCCACGCGCGAGTTGACGGATTCCATCTACCCGGGGCTGGACGTCACTTCGGAAATCCGGTCGGTCTTCGAACAGAATCTCGGAGAGACCGTGCTGCTCTGGGGCGGAGACCGGCTCGCGGCCTTTGCCGTCTGCCACTGTGGGGAAGGCACCGAAGCCGGACAGGAGAATTGCTACCTTAAGTTCGCCGCCGCCGCCTCAGCCGATTCCCTCCACCACCTGCTGAACGCCTGCGAAGCCCTCGCCGCCGGGTGCGGCTTGAAGCACCTCCAAGGCGGCGTGAATCTCAATCGAAGCCAAGCCTATCGCTTGATGCTCCAGTACGGATTCCGCTCGGCTTCGTTGGGCGTCGCCATGCATCGCCCCGATGCGCCGGCCTACGACCGTCCGGACGTCTTCGTGATCGATGACTGGCGGTAGGGCATCCTCCTCTCCTGCCCGTCCTCACCCCAAATAATCGAACAGGCTCGAATGCGGCATTTTAGCCTCCATCTGAAAGGCGGCCTGCAACTCGGTGGTGGTCTGGGTCAGTTCCATCGCGGCCGAAGGGATATCGGCATCCGCGATCTGGCTCACTTCCGTCTGCAACTGCACGTCGTAGCCCTGGCCGAAGCTCACGGCATTCTGAATCCGGTTTTCTACCGAGCCGTAAAACGCCTGCTCCGAGTTCAGGTGGTCGGACGAGGCTTGGATGAGATTGATTGAATTGGTCACCCCGTCGGTGTCGTTGTTGAGGAGTGCCAACCTTAGCGTGTTGAGAGCGTTGAAGACATTGTCGGTGGCCGCCGTCCCGTCGGCGTTCCGCGTGTCGAAAATCTCCTGCGCGGTCTTGCTCGACGGAAAAGTCCCGCCCGCCGGATCCTCGATCTGGCCGGTCGCGGCCGCCGTACTGAGTTGATCCACCCCGTTCGGCGCATTGAGGTCTGACGAATAGGCCGGTGTATCGTATGCGTCGCCGCTGAAGATATAGTGCCCCTGCACCATCGTCCGGCTGTTGGCGACCATCTCCTCCTGAAGCGCTTGGACCTCCTGGGCGATACTCTGCCTGCTGGCGGCGGTTACCGTCGAACTCGCCGCCTCGTCAGCCAGCACCAGTGCCCGGTCCATCAACTGGGTCGAGGAACTGAGGGCGTTGTCCGCTGCTTGCGCCATGGTTTGCGCCAGAGAGAGGTTCGCCTGCACCTGGGTATTGTGGCTCTGGGCGGCACGCAGTTGGAGCAGGGTGCCGATCTGGTCCGGCGCGTCGGACGGCGTTGCGACGCGCGTTCCGGAGGACACCTGCCGACTGGCGGTGGCGAGCCTGTCCTGCACCCTCCCTATATTCGCCAGGAACAACTCCGATGTGGGGTCGAGACTGCTTATCATTCCGAATGCTCCTCGCCTCTTGGCCGCTACTGGATGATCTGAATCAAATCTTCCGTCAACTGGCTCAGAACGCTGATCAGCTTGGAATTGGCTTCATATCCTCGCTGGAATTGCAGCAGAATCATGGCCTCTTCATCCAGCGAGACTCCGGACATCTGGTCCCGCAACTGCTGGGCCTGCGACACCGCCGACTGCTGCACCGTGACGGCGCTCTGGGCATTATTCAAGCCAGTCCCCGCGCGCGCCGCCATCATGCCGAAAAACTGGCTGTAGCTGGCGCCGTTCACCTCATCGGCAGCGTCCTGCGGGTCCGCCAGTCCCGCCAGCGCCAGCGGAATTCCGTTCGCCGTTTCCGGGGGGCCGGGATCGATGGCCGCCAGTTGATCGGTGGTGACCGTCGGGTCTACCGCCAGCGATTCCGCTACGTTCGCACCGTTGGTCGTGTCGTAGGTGAACAGTGTGGACCCATTCACCGGCGTGTCGCCGCCGGTCACCTCGCCGGACGTCAGAAGCTGGTTGACCCGGTCCGCAATCTGCTGAGCCATCGTGTTGAGATCGCCTTGCTGGTACGCACTGCCCAGGTACGTCGGCAGCACGGTGTTCCGGAAATTGAGCAGTGCACCGAGCGCGCCACCCGTGGTTTCGCCGGAAATATCGGTCCCATCGGAAGACTGAATGCGCGCCAGGGGGCGCGCGTCCGGATAGGTCGGAGGCGGCGTGTCCGGCTGGTACAGATCGTAGGACAGATTGTATTGCCGGTCGGCCATCACCAGGGGGGTCTGGCCGTTCATCAGCACCGTAACCGTGCCATCCGCCTGGTGCAGCGACGTGATGTCCACATACTGGGACAAGTCCTCGAGCGTGGAATTCACCTGCGCGTCCAGACCCGCGTTGGGCGCCGAGTTGTTCATGATCTGGGCGTTCAGGTCGCGCAGTTGTCCCGTCAGGGTGTTCACCGTATCGACGGTCTGCTGGATCTGCTCCTCGGTCGATTGCGCCACCCCGTTGAGCCCTTGAGCTGTCTGTTGGAACGCGGTTGCCAGGTTAGTGGCTCCATCGATGACGGTCTGGCGGGCTACCGTATCGGCCGGAGACTGCGCCCAGGCCGAAAACGCGTCGCAGAGGTTATTCAGGGCCTGCGGGATTCCCGAGTCGCCCGAGATGTCGAATACTCCCTGGAGAGCCGAAAAGCTGGTCACGTTCTGTTGCGCCGCGCCCAACAGGAGTGTCTGGCTTCGCACCGAGCTTTCGGCATACTCGTCGCGCATGCTCTGGACTTCTCCGGCGACCACGCCGCCGTTCAATCCATCCGCCGGGTCGAAGGGCATCGCCACGAGCGTCTGCCGCTGCTTGGCATACCCCGGCGTGGAGGCGTTCGCAACGTTATTCTGAGTCACCGCCAGCACCTGGTCGTAGGCCGCCAGGGTGTTGGCGCTCGACAGCAGCGACGTGAGAATATTCGACATCGGAGCCTATCCCTTCACTGAGACCAGTGCCGGACGAGCCACCCAGGCCGGCTCTCCTCCTGCCTGGTAGCCGCCGATTCTGGCCCCCAGTCGGCGGTTCCAACCGGCGTGGTACTCGGCCGCACTCCGCAGCAGTCGGGCGGCCCTGCCAACCTCGGATCCCAGCCGCCTCGCTTCCGCCCTTGCCTGCATGTCCCCTGGCTCCACGCGGACGGATCGCAATCGCTCGACCGCGGCATCGAGCAGCGTCGTGCAGGTGTCCAGAGCTTCCGGGGAAGGCCTCAGCAGAAGCCGGCAGACGCGCTCCGCTATTTCTCGCCCGGCCACCAGCCCTTCCACACCGCCCGGCGACATTTATTCCACTCCCGCCGCCAGTGCCTCGGATATCATGGCACGTCCCGTTGCTGCAGAATCCGGGTGGTAGTTTCCGCTTTGATATTGAGCCGCCAGTTGCTGCACTTTGCTCGCGCGGCCACTGCCGGAGGTAGAAAGTGCCTGCGATAAACGGTTTAGCGTGCCGGACAATTCGACCCGGTCGCCGCCCGCGCCGGAGGCCCCGGCGGATTTGCTCCCGCTTGCCTGGTCCGTCCTCTGCGCCTCGCCCGCCTTATTGGTTTCCGCCGGGCCGGCACCTGTGAGACTTCGATCGTAGATTTTCATACCGCTACGCCATTTTCCCTGAAAGTCATATCGTCTGTTTCCCCGCTGCGCTTTAGGAAAGACCTCCGAAAAATAAATCCTGTTGTTAAGGTTTGCCGGCCTTCTGCCGATAGCTGGTTTGATATCGCCATGGAAGCCAGCAGACCACTTCGGGAATCGAGCGAATTGACGAGCCTTGTCCACCTGGCGGAAAATGTCGGCCGCGAAGACTGGGAACGGCTGCTGATCGGCGAAAGTCACCCCATGCGGCAGGTCAGCCACATTATCCGCATGGTGGCCTGCCGCCGCGCCACCGTCCTGATCACCGGCGAAACCGGTACGGGGAAGGAAATGGCCGCCCGCGCCCTGCACCTGGCAAGCGGCCGCCGCAAGGACCGTCTGGTTGCGGTAAACTGCAGCGCCCTTCCCGACCACCTGCTTGAGGCCGAGCTATTCGGCCACGTTCGCGGCGCTTTTACCGGCGCCGTTCAGAACCGCATCGGCCGCTTCGAAGAGGCCCATGGCGGCACGCTCTTCCTCGACGAAATCGGCGATCTTCCGTTCGACCTCCAGGCCAAACTGCTTCGTGTCCTCCAGGAGCGCGAGTTCCAGCGCCTCGGCAGTTCGGAGACCATCCGGGTCGATATCCGGGTCGTGGCCGCCACCAATTGCGACCTGCCGCAGCGGGTTTCCCAGGGCAGATTCCGCGAAGACCTCTTCTATCGCGTCAATGTCGTGCCCATCCAGATGCCGCCGCTTCGCGAGCGGCTCGGGGATATCCCGCTCCTGGCCGATCACTTCGTCGAAAAAATATGCCGTATGGAGGATCTCCCGCTGAAACAAATCTCACCGGAGGCGCGCACCCTGCTCTCGAGCCAAGCCTGGCCCGGCAACGTCCGCCAGTTGGAGAACGCCGTCGAAATGGCGGTCGCCCTCAGCGGGCCGCGCCTGCTGCTCACTTCCCAGGACTTTCCGCTTCCGCCTTCCGCGTCGCGGCAGGCCTCGGCCGGCATCGCGCCCGTGATCTCCGTGCCTGACGGCGGCCTGGATTACGAGCAGACCCTGGCGTTCATCGAACGCAGCATCCTGGAGCAGGCCCTGCAAAAAACCGGAGGCAACAAGAAGGCCGCCGCCGAAATGCTGCGGCTGAAACGAACCACGCTCTCCGCCAAGGTCCGCAGCCTCGAGTCGGCCGCCTGCAACTGAACGGTCACCAGAGGTAATCCCGCGCAATCTCCCGTTTCTCGTAACCGTCGAGCACGTGGACAACCCGTATCTTCTTCAACGATACCGGCGACAACTGCCCGATCGGTATGTAGATGATGGTTCGGCCGACGCGCGAGGCGACCGTCTTGAAAATGCTGCGCGGCGGCCGCGCCGCCACGTACACCACGTACCGGTGAATGGAGTAATCCAGAGCCGCCAGCAGCAGCCGCTCCGACTTCGATTCGGCGAATTCATAATCGGCATCCTGCCAGACGTCGTACATCCGCCGCGGCGGCAGGCTCATCAGAAAACCGCCATATTCGGCGCGCCCGATCCCCGGCCCCACCAGGTTCTCGAACGGCGGGGTCGAGTAAAAGGCCATGTCCGACTCGTTCTGGTTCTCGCCGAGCCAGGTCGTCAGGTACGGATAGCGATTATCGCGGTCTTCGTCGAAAATCACCACCACCGAGCCGACTTCTCCGTTAATCTTCTGAAACTGGCGCACGTAGACCCGGTGCTCATACCACTTCCGAATCGTCTCGCGCACGTCTACCCCATCCAGAATCGAGGTGGTGAACGGCTCCACCCGCACCCGCTCCTCGGAAAGGATGCTTTTTCCCTTGTGTTTCAAGAAGCGGCCATAGTCTTCGATCACCAGGTCTTCCGGAGGATACGAGCAGATGCTTGCGCCGTTTAGCTGGCTCGCCCACTCGCCCGGAATCTTCTCCTTCTTGCGTGGCTTCAGACCGTAAGGGCGCAACCGGCGCTTGGTGCTCGGCAGGCGGCGGCGCAGCCGGATGCGGCGCGTGTCCATCCACACCTCGTCTCCGGCAATCCGTACCGTGAGCACCTCCGCCTCGGTCCTTTGAGGCGGATAGCGGCTCGCCGTTTCCCACACATCCCATGCGTAGTTGTCGTCGGCGACCCCCCGCCCCGCAACCGTGAGATCGAAAATGCCGGCCGAAAGATCGTGGACCGCCAGCGCCAGGTTGCGGGTGTAGCGCGCCAGCAGCCGCCGCTGCCAGTGCGCGATGCGCTCCCCCGTGGACGCTTCGTATTCTTTTTCGGCCTCGCGAAAAACCGCCAGTTGCGCGTGCCGCCGGTCGATCAGGCTGGTGTCGGTCATCTGTGGCCGGAAACGCTCGTAACGCCACTGCAAAGCCGGATATTCGGAAGTGATCTCTCCCAGCGATTCGGGATGCGGATTGAACACCTCCACCCCTTCCCGCGAGGTGCGCACCAGGGGCTGCGCCTGCGGTTCTTCCATGGCATCGAGCAGCGGATCGAGCAGGTTCAAAGACACTACCACTAGCACGGAAGCTTGCGGATCCACTCCTTGCAGTTTCCACGCCAGCCCGGCCGCGTGCCTCGAAATCTGCTCCGTCCGCGGCTGCGGGTACACGCGATACGCCTCGATGTAGCGCTCCAGGCCAATGTGGCGGATGGCGTACGTATCCGGGTACGCGTCTTTCAGGTGCGGCCGGCGGCCCGCTTCCGGGTCCGCGAAAACAATCTCGGCGCCGACCTCCTGGCCGCTCCGCACCGCCTCGGTAAAGGGATCGGCCGGCTCCACCGGTACGTACACCGCCTCGTCTTCCCCGCCGGACTCGTCCGGATAGAAGATGAGCGACATCTCCGGCAGCCGCCCTACTGCCCTCATCCAGGCCGCCTGGAGTGTTACCGGCAATTCCACGGCCACTACCTGGGGACGCGCCTCGAGAATGGCGCGCCGCAATTCGATGGCGAACTCCACCCGCCCCGGAACTACCGGAAAATACGTGAACCGGCCGCGAGCCAGGCTGGCGGCATCAGGAATCGGAAGGTCGGTCTCTCCGGGCATAACGCAGCGCTTCCTCTCCCAAAACCTGCACGATGGCGATCTCCAGCGCCTCGACCTCGTGAGTGCGCTGGGTGGCAAGGCTCTTCAGCTTGAGAGCGAAGCGCGCCACATTGATCCCGTCGCGCACCGTATAGCGCTCATCGGAGGCGTGGGCGAGTTGCAGGAAGTCCGTGACGTAATTCAGAATACGGTCCTCGGCGAAAGGCAGGTTCTCCCTCAGGATGTGGTATTCCTCGTCGCGCTCCGGAAAATCGATGAAAATCTGAGGCTGCAACCGCGAGTGGATATACTCAGGGAGCTCGAAAGTGGAGGCGTCGTCGTTCATCGTGGCCACCAGCCGGAATTGCGGGTGCGCCCGGATTTTGATCCCCGCGACGATCGACTCCACATAGCGGCGGTTGTCGAGCAGCGGCGCGAGACTCGCCCAGCTCTTTTCGCTCATGCGGTTGCCCTCGTCCAGAATCGCGATACCGCCGCGGAGCATGGCCGTGACCAGCGGCGAGGCTACATACCGCAAACTCCCGGCGCCCTCGATCACCGGTGTGATCAGCAGGTCCTCGGGACGGGTATCGAGAGTCGCCTGCAAAATGTAAGCTTCGCGGCCCATCCGCCTGGCGGCGGCATAGGCCAGGGTTGTTTTGCCGACACCCGGCTTGCCGAGCAGCCGGGGATTCATCGGCAGGTCCTGATCGCTGATTACCATCCAGGCCGCCAGCAGTTGACGCATGAGTTCATCCTGCCCGACCCATTGGATTGTGAGTTCGTCCGGGTGGGCGAGGTGCAGGGCGACGCCTTCGATTTCAACGGTCATGATCTACCCTTCATTATCCGGCACCGTGGGGCGCCCGGCGCAAAAAGCCCGCCGCGGTCCGCGACTTCGCCCGCCGTCAAAGGATAGCGCGGATGGGCCCCTTCCGTCAGGCCTCGAAACCGCATTTCGTGGTGCTGTCGACGTTTCGTGGTGCGGGGGGAGCCTGGCTTGCACCAAATCCCACTCATGGCAAACAATGTGAATATGTTGCGTTTCAAGTGGGGATTCGGGGTCGCTGTCCTGTTTGCCGGCGGGCTTGCGGCACTTGCGGGCCGAGCCCAGGCTCCCGCCGCGGATTCCATCAAGGTCGCGCCGGAGCGCGGCGCCGCCGGTCTCGTCCGGTGGCTGAACGCCCTCCAAACCCGCGCCAGTCTCGTGATGGTCACCGCGCATCCGGACGACGAAGACGGCGGAATGCTCGCCTATGAGACGCGCGGTCTCGGCGCGCGCGCCGCGCTGCTCACGCTGAACCGCGGCGAGGGCGGCCAGAACGCCATGTCCCCGGAACTCTACGACGCCCTCGGGCTGGTCCGCACGCAGGAACTCCTTCAGGCGGACCGTTACTACGGCGTCGATCAGTACTGGGCCAACACGATTGACTACGGTTTCTCCAAAACCCGCGAAGAGGCCCTCGATAAATGGGGCCACGACCGCGTGCTGGCCGATGTGGTTCGCGTGATCCGGATGACCCGGCCGCTGGTGATCACCTCGGTGTTCGTCGGCGCCGCAACCGACGGCCACGGCAATCACCAGGTGGCCGGCCAGGTAGCCCAGGAGGCCTTTCTGGCGGCCGGCGACCCCGCCAAGTTCCCCGAGCAGATCCGCGAAGGACTGCGGCCCTGGACCCCGCTCAAGGTCTACGCCCACGTTCCGTTCTTCGCTCCGACGCCTCAGGGCATGTACGACTATGCCATCGACAAGTATGTTCCGGTGCGCTTTTTCGACTACATCCACAGAACCTGGTCGAGCGAGAAGCCCTCGACCACCCTCGAGATTCAGGAAGGCGCCTTTGCGCCGGCCTACGGCCTGACCTACCTGCAAATCGCCCGCCAGGGCTTGGGCGAACAGAAGAGCCAGAATAACGGTGTCGCGATTCCGGCGCCCGCGCCGTTCTCGAGCGCCTATCACCGCTACGATTCGCGCGTTCCCGCGGCGGAGCATGAGCGCAGCTTCTTCGACGGCATCGATGTCTCGGTGAACGGGATCGGGTCTCTGGCCGCGCCCGTGCCGGAATATCTGAAAAGCGGCCTTGCCGAAATCGCCCGGATCGCCGCGGATGCCGGCCGGCAGTATCGGCCGGACCGGCCGCGGGACATCGCGCCGCTGCTGGCCGACGGCCTCGAAAAGACCCGCGCGCTGATTGGCCGGGCGCGTCAGGACCGGCTCGATGACGTCGAATTCGAACTGCGCGTCAAGCAAGACCAGTTCGAGCACGCTCTCATCGGCGCTCTGGGGCTCGATATGCAAGCCACCGTCCTGCCGGAGAAGGAACCGCAGAACCGCTACCCGTTCGGCGGCGCCTCCCCCACCTTCACGATTGCGATTCCCGGACAGGCGTTCGGGGTTCAGGTGGATATCTCGGACCAGGGGCCCGAAGGCGTGGCACTCGGGTCGGTAACCGTGGCCGCTTCGGACGGCAAGGCGTGGCGCATCGAACCCCGGGCGGAGCCGCCGAAGAGCATCGCAGGCCGGCAGCAGGCGCAGGCGACGTTCTCGGTCGCGGCGCCGCCGGATGCCGCTCTGACCCGCCCCTACTTCAGCCGCAAAGACGAAGAGCAGCCCTACTACGATCTGGATGACCCTCGCTATCGCAACTTATCGCTCGCGCCCTATCCGCTTTCGGCTACCGCCGCCGTCTCCTATCGCGGCGCGACCGTGCATCTCTCGCGGGTGGTCGAGACCCTGCAGCGGATTCCGGCGCTGGGAATCGTCCCGGAGCCGCTGCTGGTGGCTCCCGCAATCTCCGTGACGGTCTCGCCCGCTGCGGGCGCCGTGCCGGTTGGAACGAAGTCGTTCGCCTTCTCCTGCACGGTTCACAGCAATGTGAAAGGTCCCGCCGAGGGGAGCCTGCGGCTGCGCCTGCCCGCGGGTTGGAAGTCCTCGCCCGAATCCGCGCCGTTCGCCATGGCGCGCGACGGCGAGGATCACACCGTCACCTTCTCGGTCCTGCCCGGCCAGGTGACCCCCGGCGAACAGACCATCACGGCGGTTGCCGAATACCAGGGCAAGCGTTATCGCGAGGGCTACCGGCTGGCCGGGTACCCCGGCATCCGCCCCTATCCGCTCTACCGCCCCGCCGTCTATCGCGCCGTGGGAGTGAATGTCGAAACCGCGCGCGGCTTGCACATCGGATTCCTTCCGGGCACCGGCGACGACGTTCCGACCGCGCTCGAGAACCTGGGGCAGCACGTGACCACTCTCTCCGCCGCCGACGTGACCCAGGGCAATCTCGCGGGTTACGACGCCATCGTTCTGGGCACCCGCGCGTATGCCGTCCGTACCGAACTGAAGTCCGCCAACGATCGCCTGCTCGATTACGTGAAGAACGGCGGAGTGCTGATCGTGCAATACAACCTGCAGGATTTCGACCAGAACTATGGCCCCTATCCCTTCAGCCTCGGCAACAACCCGCAGAAAGTGGTGGACGAGCACTCCAAGGTCAAGCTGCTGGCACCCGAGAGCCCCGTTTTTACCTGGCCCAACCGCATCGGCGAGGCCGATTTCGGCGGCTGGATCGAAGAGCGCGGCCACGGCTTCATGCAGACCTGGGACCCCCGCTATCAGGCCCTGCTCGAAACCGCCGACCCCGGCCAGGATCCGCAGCGTGGCGGCCTGCTGCTTGCGCGCTACGGCAAGGGCGCTTATATTTACGATGCGTTCGCGCTGTACCGCCAGTTGCCGAACGGCGTCCCCGGCGCATACCGCATTCTGGCGAACCTGGTAAGTCTGGGAAAGAACCCGGGCAGGCCTGGAGGCCTACCCCACTAAACTTCATGCAAAAACGAATCGCTCCCGCTTCCGCTCTCTCCGGCAGCCTCACCCTGCCCGGCGATAAATCGATCTCCCACCGTTACGCGATGATCGCTTCCATCGCCGAAGGCCCCACCCGCATCCGGAACTATTCGACCGGGGCCGACTGCCATTCGACGCTCGGCTGCATCCGCGCGCTGGGCATCGAAGTTACGGGGGAGGGAACCGGGTTCACGATCCACGGCCGCGGCCTCGATGGGCTGCGCGCCCCGGCCGCGTGCCTCGACGCCGGCAATTCCGGCTCCACCATCCGCATGCTCTCCGGCATCCTGGCGGCGCAGCCGTTTTGCAGCCGCATCGGAGGCGACGAATCGCTCTCGCGCCGCCCCATGCAGCGGATCATGAGGCCGCTCGCGGAAATGGGCGCGCGCATCCGGGCGCGGGAAGACAAGTTCCCTCCGCTCGAAATTCAGGGTGGGAAACTCAAGCCCATTTATTACCAGTTGCCCGTCCCCAGCGCCCAGGTCAAGACCTGCGTGCTGTTCGCCGGGCTCTTTGCCGAAGGCGAAACCTCCATCGCGGAGCCGGTGCGCTCGCGCGATCACACCGAAATTGCGCTGCGGGAGTTCGGAGCCGATCTCACATCGAGCCGCGGCATCATCACCCTGGCCGGTCGTCCCCGGCTGGCGGGCCGCGATCTCGCGGTGCCTTCCGACCTTTCCTCGGCTGCGTTCTTCCTCGCCGCGGCGCTGCTCGTGCCCGGGTCGCGGCTATCCATCCGCGGCGTCGGCCTGAACCCCACGCGCTCGGCTCTGCTCGATTTTCTGATCGGAATGGGCGCCGGCATCCGCATCCCCGAGTTGGAGAGCCGCAATGGAGAGCTGGCCGGCGAAATCGTCGTGGAGCACTCCGCCCTGCGGGGCGGTGTGATCGAAGGTCCGCTCACCGCCGCGCTGATTGACGAAATTCCGGTGCTGGCCGTTCTCGGAGCCGCCGCCGAACAAGGCCTTACCGTGCGCGACGCCTCCGAACTGCGAGTCAAGGAAACCGACCGCATCCGGACCGTGGTTGAAAACCTCCACCGGCTGGGTGTTGCCGCCGAGGAGCGGCCCGACGGAATGGTGATCCCCGGCCGCCAGAAGTTCCGCGCGGCCGCGTTCGATTCCTTCGGCGACCACCGTGTGGCCATGGCGTTCGCGGTCGCCGCGCTCGCCGCGGACGGCGAATCCGTCATCCACGATGCCGAAGCCGCGTCGGTTTCGTTCCCCGAATTCTGGGACACACTGGCGAAGATTGTAGGGTAGGCTTCCCGGCCTGCCGAGGTGAGCGGAGCTCGCCTGCTTTACCTGGCGAGATCCATGATCAGCGCGTCGAGCGCGATGGTCTTCTGAATATTGCGGCGGATTAGCCGGGCGATCTCGTCAACCCTCCCCACCGCCCGGCGAATCCAGACGAATTCGACCTTGCCGGCCAGCGCTTCGAGTTCGCGGCGGATATCCTCGTTGCGGATCTCTCCCGAACCCTCGCGCAGCACCAGCAGGTCGCGCAACAGTTCGTAGAGCACCTTCAGGTAGTCGTCGAGCTTCTCGCTCCTGCTGCGGCCGATGGCTTCCGACACCGGCACCCACGAGGCGAACGGCGCCGCCCCGGCCGCCGTCTTCAGCAGCACCAGCATGGCGGCGCGGCGCTTATCGTAGAGGTCGAGATCGAGCGAGACCGCCAGGCCCGGACTGCCGGCGGCCAGCGCCACGCGCCGTTCCGCGTGATCCAGGCCGCGCGATTTCACGAACTCCCGCATTTCGTCCCGCGGGAGCGGCGCGAACTGGAACAGCACCGACCGCGAGCGGATGGTCGGCAGCAGGTCGTAGGCATTCTCGGCCGTCATGATCAGCACCAGGTGGTCGGGGGGCTCTTCGAGGGTTTTCAGCAGGGAATTGGCCGCCTGATCGTTGGCGCGATCCACATGGTCGATCAGGAAGATGCGGCGTTTGCCCTGGTGCGGCAGATATTGGGCCCGGTCCTTCAGCAGGCGGGTCTGCTGGATGGAGATCTGGCGCAGCGGTCCGTCAGGCGCGAAGGTGACGAAATCCGGGTGCGTCGCAAACAGCAGCGGGTCTTCGTTGCGCTTATCGGCCGGCCACTTTTCGCGGGCCGCCACCGTCTCCAGGTTGCCGGGCAGGCTCAGGTCGTCCTTCTCGATCGGTTCGGGGTGCGGCAGCAGTCGCGCGCCCAGGCGGCGCGCCAGCGTGGCTTTGCCCACGCCCTCCGGCCCGGAAAACAGCAGCGTCTGCGCCAGGCGGTCCTGCGCCAGCATGTGCTGGAGCGCCTCAATCACGTGCGGGTTGCCCCAGAATTTTTCAAACATAGGGCCTGACGACATTCCAGACTTCCTGCTCGATGGCCTCGATCGCCGTTCGCCCGTTCACCATCTTCACGCGCTCCGGCTCGGAAGCCGCCAGGTCGTGGTACGCCACGTAGACCTTGCGGTGGAACTCGATCGCCTGGTCGTCCATGCGGGTCTCCGGATGCGGTTCGGCCACGTTGCGGGCCCGCGCCCGTGCCAGGCTGGCTTCCGGGTCTACATCCACCAGGATCGTCAGATCCGGTTTCACCCCCCGGCAGGCGATCGCGTCGAGCGCCATCACCGCTTCGGCCCCCAGCCCCCGCCCGCGGCCCTGGTAGACCAGCGAGGAATCCGTGAAACGGTCCGACAGCACGATCTCGCCGCGCTCGAGCGCCGGCAGGATCCACTCGTCCACGTTCTGCGCCCGGGACGCGAAATAGAGCAGCAGTTCGGTGGTCGGACTGAGCTCCTGGTTGGCGGAATCGAGCAGAATGCGCCGGATCTTCTGCGCCAGCGGCGGACCGCCGGGTTCGGATGTCTCCAGGACCGTCCGTCCCATAGCCCGCAACCGGTCCGCCAACCGGTGCATTTGGGTGGTCTTGCCGGAACCGTCCATTCCTTCGAAAGTGATGAAGAGGCCGCGTTTGTCCACTGTGAAGCCCCTATTGTAACCGCTCGGCTCTGGCGCAGCCGCGACTCTCGCACACAGCCGCGACTCTCGCACAGACCGCGACTCTCACACAGAGCCGCGACCGTGAGGGAGCGGGCCACCCTGGTATTGGGGCAAATGCCCCAACCCCAGAGTTTCACATGTCGAAGTGTCGTATTTTCCCGCGTTTTCAGCGCCCGTGATCGTGGTCACCGAAATGCAGATAAAAATAGTCCAAATTGGAGAAGAGATGAACTTCGATCAATCCCCGATGCTCGTGATCTGGGAAGTAACCCAGGCCTGCGACCTGGCATGCGTGCACTGCCGCGCCTCCGCTCAGTCGGAGCGAAATCCCGGCGAGTTGACCACCGAGCAGGGGTTCCGCCTGTTGGATGAGATCCGCCGTTTCGGCGAACCGCTGATGGTGTTCACCGGCGGCGACCCCCTCAAGCGGCCGGACCTGTTCGACCTGATTCGCCACTCGGTAAAGATCGGCTTGCGGACCAACGTCACCCCCAGCGCCACGCCGCTGCTGACGCCTCGGGCCATCGAAGAATTCAAAGCGGCCGGCGTCACCCGTATGGCCATCAGCGTGGACGGCCACGATGCCAAATCGCACGACGATTTCCGTGGTGTTCCCGGGACCTTCGATTGCGCCATGCTGGCCCTCCGCCACGCGCGCGACATCGGGCTCGACACCCAGTTCCAGACCACCGTCACGCGCCGCAACATGGCACACCTGCCCGAAATTGCCGAGGTCGTCAAGGAAGTGCGCTCGAAGATGTGGAGCCTCTTCTTCCTGATCGTGACCGGACGCGCCGAGGAAAATGACGACCTGCGCGCCGAAGAGTACGAGAAAGTCTTCGAGTTCATGTACGACCTCTCGAAGACCGCTCCCTTCGGAATCAAGACCACCGAGGCCATGCACTACCGGCGTTACGTCGCGCAGCGCATCCGCGCCGAGCACGGTGCGGCCGAGAACGAGAATGCCAAGGGGGTCGCCTGGCGCACCGCGGGGGTGAGCGACGGCAAGGGCTTCGTTTTCGTCTCGCACAAGGGCGAAATCTATCCCAGCGGTTTCCTCCCGGTGAGCGGCGGCAATGTGCTGAACAGCCCGCTCACGGATGTCTACCGCAACTCCGAACTCTTCCTCAGTCTGCGAGATACCAGCAAGCGTGAAGGCAAGTGCGGCATCTGCGAGTACCAGAAAATCTGCGGCGGATCGCGCTCCCGCGCCTATGCCCTCACCGGCGACTACCTGGCCGAAGATCCCCGCTGCACGTACCAGCCGCACCTGGCCGACGCCGTGCTGGGCTGAGCGCCTGTAGCCCCACGATTCCCGCCATCGTCAAATCAAGCCCTGATACCATCGAGGGAATGGCCGATAGCGGACTTTTCTCTTTAGAAGGTGAAGTAGCGGTCGTGGTCGGCGGCGGCGGTGTGCTGGCCGGTGCCATGGCGGAAGGGCTCGCTGAGGCGGGCGCGCATGTGGCGGTCGCCGGACGCACCCGGGAACACGCCGAGGCGCGCGCGCAGGCGATTGCCTCGAAAGGCTATCAGGCTCTCGGCATTCAGTGCGATGCCACTAGTAAATCCGACCTCGTGCGCGCGCTCGATGCCGTGCGGGAGCGCTTCGGCCGCGTCGATATCCTCATCAATGCCGCAGGCGTCAACTCGCCCACCCCGTTCTTCGAAATCGGAGAAGAGGAGTGGCATCGCATCCTCGATGTCGACCTCAAGAGCGTGTTCCTGGCCTGCCAGGTTTTCGGCAGGGCGATGGTGGATAGCGGCCGCGGTGGCTCCATCATCAACATCAGCTCGGTCTCTTCCGGCCCGCCCCTCTCCAAAGTATTGACGTACGGTGTGGCCAAGGCCGGGGTCAATCAGATCACTCTGTTTCTGGCTCGCGAGCTGGCCCCCCACAACATCCGCGTGAACGCCATCCTCCCCGGATTTTTTCCCGCCGAACAGAATCGCAGGCTGCTTACGCCCGAGCGCACTGCCGGCATCATGACGCATACTCCGATGCAGCGCTTCGGCGATGCCGGCGAACTGGTCGGCGCCGCGGTCTACCTGGCCTCGCGGAAAGCTTCCTCCTTCGTCACCGGATCGATCCTGCGGGTGGACGGCGGGTTTATGGCCATGACCATCTGAATCCCGCGGTGTAGTACCCGAAGTGTGTCCGCAAGCCCCACCAATTGCCCAAAACGACTCGCTCGGGGCCGCTGCCGTCAGCCGCAAAGCAAGTCCTGCGAGGGCGGCACGACTGCGGCGAACCCTTTCCGGGAAAGGGTCCGGCCGCTTTTCGGACGGAGTGGATGCCCGGTCCGCGGCGCTTGGCCCGGCGTGGCGAACAGCGTGCTAATACCAAGCTCGCGCCATGTTGCTCTCGCTCACAATGCCGATCATTAATATCAGTGGGCTTGAAGCTCTTACTCGGGTGTTCACCGGCTTTTTTCAGATTAATACCGTAATTCCCTCTGAGGTGCCGTCCACACGGGGAATAGACCCTACCCGCAAACAGGGGCAAGAACAGCACAAGAACAGCAATGGTTGTTAACTGCACGCGCAATACCTGAAAAAATGAGACCGATCGGTGCGAAACTATTGACTCTGGATGCGGTTACATGCTTTAATCGTGCCAGCTTGTTTGGCGTGGAAGTCAGGCTGGCCGGGTCCCCGTTTCGTGCTGAAGGGAAAGAATTTCTCTTGACAGTGAACGGGCAATCAGTTACAACGATCTTTACCGCGTCTGATTTCGGTGTGCCATTTTGTATTTGTATGCTGTGAGCGCAGAACCCGACATAATAAACAGACATGCGCCGCAGAAAAAGGCTTCAGCATTGCCCGGCAGGCTAACTTGGTAGCTGCCGGTAATCGACTCTCCGCCCGACACGGAGAAGTTCCCTGGTTGACTGAACAGTTTTAGCTGTACTTTGAGGCTCAGGTTGAGAGAACTTCGACCGATTCAAATTTCGCAATTCACAAGGAGAAGGAAATGAATTTTCGCAGATTATTTACTGCGATGGCTTTGCTGGCCCTATGCGTCGGGTTGGCGAGCGCGCAGATAGCCGTCGGCCCGATCGGCACTACCACCGCCGGTCCGCTGACCTGTAGTGCCAGCGTGGCGGCACCCCCGCTGCTTCGCTCGGAAGGCATTACCGATCTGATTGGCGACATCGTTCTGACTTGCACCGGCGGTCAGGTTCCTGCCCCCGGTCAGCCGATTCCGACTGCCAACTTTACCGTCAGTCTGGGCACCAACGTGACCAGCCGTCTGCTGGGCACGAATGGCGTCTCCAACGCCTCGGAAGCTCTGCTCCTGATTGACGAGCCGGGCTCTGCTCAGACTCCGGCTGCTCCGGGTTTCGGCCCGGGCGCGGCCCAGATGGCGTGCGGCACCCCGGCGTCCGGCTGCGTGCAGTACGCGCAGACTGATCCCAGCTCCGGCATCACTGTGGCGAGTTCCAGCGCGACGTCGATCACCCCTGCGCTCAACGTCTATCAGGGCTTGGTCAACGGCAACCAGGTGACTTTCAACGGCGTGCCGATTCTCGCTCCCTCCACAACCGGAGTCGAGCGGATTTTCCGCATCACCAATGTTCGCGCCAATGTCTCCGGTCTTGGCGGCGGCGGACTGCCGGGTACCACCCAGTTGCTCGCTTCCGTTTCGATTAGCGGCAATACCGCTCTGCCGGTGAACTCCCCGGTGCAGATTGCCGGCTTTGTGCAGTCCGGTTTGAGCACGAAGGTTGGGAACACCGCCGCTTCTGACGTGGTCTCCACCACCCCCTTCCAGCAGTGCAGCACGCAGACCAAATCGGCTGTCGCAACGCTGGAATATAGTGAGAACTTCGCGACCGCGTTTAAGACCAGGGTTGCTGCTCCGCCGGCGGACAATGGCTATGCGTATCCCCCCGTGGCTAATCAGAACATTCCGGGAACCATTTACAACTCGGAATCCGGCTTCATCGCCCCGTACATCAGCACCACCAACTCTGTCACCAACGCGATGCAGGTGGCGGGTCTGGCAGATAGCGGCACTCGCCTCAAAGCGGTCTTCAACAACCTGCCCGCAGGCGTCCGCGTTTTCGTTTCGACCACCAATGTGACCAGCGCCACCGGTTCCGCGGTTGGCCAGCCCGGCGGTCAGGCAACCACCAGCTTTGCGCAGTTGGTCGTCAGCGAAACGACTCCCGATTCCGGCTCAATCCCCACGGTAACCGCGACCACCACGGTCGGCGGAATTCCGCTTGCGGAATTGCCGGTTGTCAGTGGCTCGGCCACGGCAGTCTGGGAAGTCGTCAACAGCAACCCGTCCCTGGCTGAGACCTTCAAGTTCGGCGTCTATATCAGCTATACCGCCAACCCGGGCACCAACACCCCGCCGGTCGGCACGGCTACGGTCAACATGAGCTTTGCTCCGACCAGCACCGTCACGACGGCCTCCGCGAGCGCGTTCATTCCGCGGTTCATCGATACCTCTTCCGCCTCCAACCTGTTCTCGGTTGCGATTTGCCAGACGGTTCTCCTCTATCCGTTTGTCACCAACCAGGCTGGTTTCGATACGGGTATCGCAATCGCGAATACCACCACCGATCCGTTTGGGACCGGGCCGCAGGCCGGCACTTGCACCCTGAACTTCTACGGTGCTTCCGCTCCGGCAGCCGCGGTCGTCACCGACAGCATTCCTACCGGAACCGTGTTCACGACCCTGGCCTCGACTTCGGCCGCTGGCTTCCAGGGCTACATGATTGCGGTTTGCAACTTCCAGTTGGCTCACGGCTTTGCGTTCATCAGCGATCTCGGTGCGCGCAACCTGGCGATGGGCTACCTGGCGTTAGTTCTGCCCAACGGCACGGGTTCCCGCGCCGCGACGGAACAACTGGAAAACTAGTCAATCCTTATCTGCCAGGGAAACCGGCAGGTTAGTTCACTGAATTACTGAGAGGGGAGCTTCGGCTCCCCTCTTTTTTTGTCAAATTCCCGCTATTCGTGTTATCGAGTAGTGATAGACTGGAATTCACCCGCGTCCATCCGAGTCCAACCGTGTTCATCCATTGAACGAGGAGGTATCTTGTACCGATTCAAGTTTCCTACTATTATGGCAGCGATCTTCGCCGGGCTTCTGATTGGAGCTGCGGCTCCCGCCCAGACGGTCTCCGTGGTCGCCGGCGACGGACAGTTCGTTTGTACGAATTGTCTGCAGTTAGGCAGTTTCCAGGCGCTCAAGGTGCTGGTTACGGACGCGAATGGGAACCCATTGCCCAACCAGACGGTGAACTGGGCGACCAATGCGTTCTCAGGTCAGGCGATTCTCGCCGCGACATCGACTGTTACGGGCGCCGACGGCACCGCGAGTAACTCTCTATTTGTCCTGTCGAATTTCAACGGCAGTTCCACCAGTTACGTGCAGTATACGGTGACCGCATCCGTTGGGAGTTCGGCTGCGACTTTCACCCTTACTCAAGGGTTCGGCCTCACTTCGGGGTCTTTTATCCAGCAGCCGGCGAACGCATCTTTCACTTCACTGCCTACGGGCTTGAGTGGCGCCGCCGGCAGCACGGCGAGTACGCCGGTTAAAGTTCTGGTGACCGACCGAACCGGGCAGCCTATCCCGAATGTGGGGGTATTGCTGGCGAACTTAGCTGGTCCCACAGGTCCTACTCTCCAGTGTAAGTCGAGCCCCGGAGCAGGCGTAGGCGTTGCCCTTACCGATTCCACCGGAGTGGCCACTTGCCAGCCGGTATTTGGGCCTATTCCCGGTAGCGGCCAGTATCAGGTCATTGTCGGCGGTGCTTATCCGAACGCCGATTTTACGCAGACGCCCACCTCGTACACCAGTTCCATTCCCATATCCTTCACGACCACCGCGGGCGTCCCTGGCTCGGTCGTGATCACGCAGGGCAACGGCCAGACAGTGAACCCGGGGCAGAGCCTGCCGACGGTTCTGGGCGTACAAGTGAACGACGCGTCCGGCAATGCCCTGGCGGGCCAGGGTATCAAGTGGACCGTGTCGCCCGCCGGATCGGCTTCGCTCTATAACACCGCAACTACGACCGACTCGAACGGGCGCGCCACGACCGGAGTATCCGTCTCCGGCAGCGCCGCCGCGGGAGTGATTACGGTCACGGCTACTTCTACCACCGATTCCACCAAGTCCGCGGCGTTCACGATTAACGTCGTGCAGCCGATCACGATTACCGGCTTTACGATCGTCTCCGGCAATAACCAGAGCGCTCCGGTCAATACGGCATTCGGATCGCCGCTGGTGGTTCAGGTGACGACCAGTGCCGGGACCGGCGCCGCCAATGTTCCCGTGCAGTTCAGGGTGGCCAGCGGCTCGGTTTCGCTGAACGCGACCAACATTCAGACCGATTCCACTGGCAAAGCGCAGGTCACCGCGACGGCCGGTTCGGTTAGCGGCGCGGCCAGTGTGACCGCCACGGTGGCGGCCACCGGGGGTATCGGCACGCAGACGTTCTCGCTTACCGTGCTTCCGCCGGCACCCGCCATCAGCGCGTCGAACTTCGTCAACGGCGCGGATCCCTCCCAGGCCACGCTTTCGCCCTGCAGCATTGGCGCCCTGGTAGGTTCGCAGGCTGCGCTGGGCGTGACCGGCCCGGTTCCGACTTTCCCCGGCGTACCGGTCAGCACGAACATCCGGATTACGCTGAACAATATTTCGGCGCCCATTCTGAGCGTCGGCATGTTGGCTAACGGGCAACAGCAGATCCTCTTCCAGGTGCCCTGCGAAGTAACTCCGGGCAGCGTTCCGGTCACGGTCAACCTGGGCGGAGGCACCACCAACCTGACACTCAACATCCTGGCCGCCAGCCCGGGCGTCTACCTGACCCCCATGTCGGACGGCGTTCTGCGGGCGGTTCTGGTCCGGCCCGACGGATCTTTCGTCAGCCTGGCGAACCCGGCGCGCCGCGGTGAGACCGAGGTCGCCTATGTGACTGGTCTGGGACCGACCTCTCCAACGGTCGGCACCTCTTCGGTTCCGCCTCCTGGTTCGAGCGCCACGGTACAGGGCACGGTCATCGCCGGCATGAACGGCGGCGGCGTGCCGGTGGTCTCCGCACGGCTATCCGAAGACCTGCCGGGCGTGTATGTCGTGGCGTTCCAGATTCCGGCCGACATGACTACCGGGAATGATGTTACGTTCTCGGTCGGGGTTGTGCCGCCGGGCGGCAGCGCTGCAATCAACAGTAATGCAGTGAAGATTCCAGTCCAGTAGTTCGTTGTTACTTGCCTTCCACCAGGGGCCGGGTGTTACCCGGCCCCTCTTCTTCTCCTTACTTTCGCCCCCATCGCAATCGGTTGTATGTTGCGCAATTAGTGTAGATCTGCTTGTGTGCGTATAACTCCGTCCTAATCAGCTAGTTCCTGAAAAAAATTCTTGCAATAACCGAAGTTTGCGTGCCACTATTGGTTGTGGCCAGAATCGGCTATAATTAGGCCTTCTGGGGATAAAAAGTGGAAGGGTTGCAACAACTGGCGATGGTCGAAGCCCCTCGGGGGATGTACCCCGGCCGTCTCGACGACAAAGGCCGCTGTAAACTGCCCACCACTTTCCAGCAGTATTTTGCCGCCCTCCGGGAAAAGAAACTGTTCGTGACGTCGCTCGATCGGCGCATCGCTCAGATTTATCCGATGGAAGTATGGCGGCAGAACGAGAAATTCTTCGATAACTACCGCGACGACCCGAGAATAGCACGGAACGTGGCATTTAATGCCGCCGACCTGGGGGCCGAGGCGGAGATGGATTCTCAGGGCCGCATCACGTTTCCGCCCGAGCTACGCCGGGAGCTGGGCATCGAGAATGCGGCGGTGCGGCTGTTTGCCTATAGAGGGCGGATTGAAGTTTTGAGCGAGCCGATTTACGAAGAGCGCAGGCGCGAGGCGGCCCAGACGGCCGCGGAAGATGTGACCAAGCTGGAGGCGGCGGGGCTGAACTGATGCCATATGCACGTTTCGGTCATGCCCGAAGAGTCCCTGGAGCTTCTGGCAGTTCGTCCGGACGGCATCTACCTGGACGCGACTGCGGGTTTGGGCGGGCATACGGGCCTGATTGCGGCGCAACTGACCACCGGGTTGGTGATCGCCAACGACCGCGATGCGCAGTCGCTCGAGATGGCGCGGCGCAACACGGAGGCGTGGGCGGACCGGATCCGGTTTCACCACGGTTCGTTCGGCTCCCTGCCGGAAGCCGTCTCGGAAGCGGGGTTCGAGAAAGTGGATGGTCTCCTGGCCGATTTGGGAGTGAGCCGGTACCAGCTCACGGCGCCGGAGAGAGGGTTTTCGTTCATGGCGGATGGGCCGCTCGACATGCGCATGGATACGTCCATGGGCCGGACGGCAGCCGATCTCGTCAACTTCACCGACGAAAAAACGATCGCCGACCTGATTTATCAGCTCGGCGAAGAGAGGAGGGCGCGGAAAGTAGCCAGAGCAATCGTCCGGGCGCGGCCCATACGGAGCACACAACATCTGGCCGATGTGGTGTCGCGGGCCGTGCCCAGGACGGGTCGTTTGCATCCGGCCACGAAGACTTTCATGGCCCTGCGAATGGCGGTCAACGACGAACCGGCGGAACTGGACCGGCTGCTCCGGATCGGGCCCGCGCTACTGAAGCGCGGAGGCCGGATGGTGGTTCTCAGCTTCATGTCGCTCGACGACCGCAAGGTGAAGGAACGATTCCGGGAACTTGGGCGCGAAGGGCTTGCGACGATCCTGACCAGACGTCCGCTCGTGCCGGGCGACCGGGAAGCAACCGGGAATCCGGCTTCGCGCAGCGCCAAGCTGCGCGCGCTGGAGATGAATTGAGAGAGAGGCAACGAATATAAAATGGCGACGCTACCGAAAGTATTCAGGGCCGCAACGCCGGAACCGACGGGCACCTCTCCGGAGGCCGCGCGCCGGCCGGCGCTCGTACGGAATCCGTACGCACTGCGAGCCCTGCCGCAGGCCGATGTTTTCTTTTACTGCAAAAAGATCAATAATTCACGCCTCGTGCGCGAACCCGATCCAAAGGCTCGCGGCGCCTGCTGGTCGGCCATCGGTGTGGCCTGCGTAATACTTGCGGGGTTCGCGGGTGTGCTGGCGCCGACCGTCGCCAACACGTTCGCCGGCTACAAACTGGAAGCCCTGCGGTTGGAAACGCGAAAGCTGACGGACGAGCGCCGTTTGCTCGAGCTCCAGGAAGCCGAACTGCTGAGCCCCGACCGGCTGGAGCGCCTCGCCAAAAGCCAGAATCTGGTGACGCCGTCCTCGGCCCAGGTGGTGCACCTGGACAGCCGCGAAGACGGCGCCGTCGCGATGGTGAAGTAGCGAAAGCCGGAGGGCGTGCCCCGCACGCAGTGCTGAAATGGTGGAGCGTCGTCTGACGTGGCTCGCCTCGATTGTCCTGCTTTGGGGCGGAGCCATTTTCTACAAACTCGTTTCCCTGCAGGTCATTCATCACCGGCAGTATGCGGACATGGCACGCGCGCGACAGGAGCTCGTGGTCGAAATCCCTGCGCCCCGCGGCACGTTGTTTGACCGCTCGGGGAGCGTGCTGGCCATGAGCACGCCCGTCGAAACGGTCTACATCAACCCGCAAAAAGTAGATGTTCAGGTAGCCGCCGAGATTCTCGCCGCCGAGCTCCATCTGAATCGGGTGGAGCTCTACGGCCAGATCCGCCTGGCCTACGAAAACCACCGAGGATACCTGATCGTCAAGCGGCGCATCTCCGACGAAGAATCGGACCGGTTGCACCGCCTTGGCTTGGAGTGGATCGGCTTCGAGCGCGAGAGCCAGCGCCATTATCCCAAGGGCAGCCTCGCCGCGCACGTGCTCGGCTCGGTGGATTTCGAAGAGAAGGGTAACGCCGGTGTGGAAAAATCGCTCGACGAGGCGCTGCGCGGCCAACCCGGCGAGATGCGGCTGTTGACCGACGTCAAGCGGCGCGGAATCGATTCCACCCTGGCCACCGAAGCGCGCCCGGGCCAGCCGGTCACGCTGAGCATCGACGAGCGGATCCAGTTTATCGCCGAGCGCGAGCTGGCCGTCGCGGTGGAAGCGCATCACGCCACTACCGGCAGCGTGGTGGTGATGAACCCGTATACCGGCGATGTGCTGGCCCTCGCCAGCTACCCGAGCTATGACCCGAACCAGCCGCCCAAGCCCGGCGAAGCGCTGAACCGCATGGATCACGCGCTTTCGGTGCCCTTCGAGCCAGGTTCGGTATTCAAGGTGATTACGCTTTCCGCCGCGCTCGAAACCACGCCACTCAGGCCGGAAAGCCTCATCAACTGCCATGGCGGCGTGCTGCGGCTGCCGGGGCGCGTGATCCACGACTCCCATGCCGGGCTGGGCATGCTGCCCATGGCCACCGTGCTGGCGAAATCCAGCAACATCGGCGCCATTGAAATCGGCCTGCGGGTGGGGCAGGACAACATGTATAACTACGTCCGCCGCTTCGGGTTCGGGCAGCGGACCGGCATCGACCTTCCGGCCGAGTCCCCCGGACAGTTCCGCAAAGTCGCCCGGTGGGGCAAGACGTCGCTGGCTTCGATTTCGATGGGCCAGGAAGTCAGCGTCACCACGCTGCAACTGGCGCAAGCTGCCGCCGTCATCGCCAACGGAGGGCTGCTGGTGCGACCGCGCCTGGTGCTGAAGGAGGGCGACCGGGTGATTCCGCCGCCGAAGCCGGTGCGCGTGGTGCGCCCCGAAACCGCCATCACCATGCGGCAGATGATGGAAGGCGTGGTGCTGTACGGCACCGGCCGGCGGGCCAAGGTGGAAGGCTACACGGTGGGCGGGAAGACGGGGTCCGCGCAGATTTTCGACCGCGCCACGCGCCACTACACGCACAGCTACAACGGATCGTTCATGGGCATGGCCCCGGTGACCAATCCCGCCATCGTCGCGGTGGTCAGCCTCAACGGCACGCACGGCGAGGGTGGCTTCGGCGGCGTGGTGGCCGCGCCGGTGTTTCAGGCGGTGGTGGCCGAGGCGCTGCGGGTGCTGGATACCCCGAAGGATCTGCCGGACGAGTCTCCGGTGCAAACGCTGGTGGCTAAGGCTCCGGACCTCAACGATTTGGCCGACGCCGACGACTCATCGGGCGAGCCGAATATACTGGAAGATGGTGGCGACGGCGTGCCCGCCGCCGGGGACCCGCCAGCCGCGCCGGGCGGGCCGAAGGTTCCGAATTTTCGCGGTATGAGCATGAGGGCTGTGTTGGCGGAAGCTGCCGCCAGAGGTTTAATCGTTGTGCCCGCCGGCAGCGGCATCGCGCGCCTGCAAAGGCCGGCGCCGGGGGCCGTTCTGCGTGAAGGGGAACGCATCCGCGTCCAGTTCTCAAGATGAACCTTGGCGAAATACTCTCGGGCGTCCGGCTGCGCCAGTCCCTCCCGCCGGAACTCGCCGCTTTGCCGGTCGAAGGCCTGGAGTATGATTCGCGGCGGGTGGGCAAGGGGTGCCTGTTTTTCGCCTTCCCGGGCGCCCGGGTGGATGGCCGCCAGTTTGCAGCCGACGCGCTGGCGCGCGGCGCGGTGGCCGTAGCGAGCGAGAGCGAGTCGCCGGGAGGCGTGCCCTGGATTCAGGTGGAACACGGGCGGCACGCTCTGGCCCTCGCGGCGCGCAACTTCTACAACCGCCCCGATGAGCGCCTGGGGCTGACCGGCATTACCGGCACCAACGGCAAGACCACCACGGCTTACCTGGTCGATTCGGTGCTGCGGTCGGCCGGCAGCATTACCGCCATGATCGGCACGATCGAGTATCACCTGGCGGGCAAGGTCCTGCCGGCCGTGAACACCACTCCGGAATCGCTGGAACTGGTCCGCCTGTTTGCGGAGCTCGAGCGAGCCGGGGGAAGGTATGCGACCATGGAAGTTTCGTCCCACGCCCTCGCGTTGGGGCGAGTGTATGGTCTTCGGTTCCACACCGCTGTTTTCACCAATCTCACCCGCGACCATCTGGATTTTCACGGCACTATGGAAGCGTATTTCGCCGCTAAAGGAATGTTATTCGCCGGCGCCGGAGGTCCGCCTCCGCAATCGGCGGTTCTGAATCGCGACGACGAGTACGCGTACCGGCTCGCGCTGCACCCCAAAACGCGCATTCTCTGGTATGGGTTGGGGCCCAATGCCGACTTGCGCGCCCGCCACATTTCGTCCGGGTTCCAGGGCCTTCGGTTCGACGTGCAGTTCGGCAAGACACGCTTTGCCGTGGAATCTCCACTCATAGGGAAGATCAACGTTTATAACATTCTGGCGGCCTGCGGAGCGGGGCTTTCCTATGGCCTCGCGCCGGAGACGGTTTCCCGCGGTATCGCCAGTCTGCGGGCGGTCCCGGGGCGCTTCGAGGGCGTGGATATGGGACAGCCGTTCATGGTGGTGGTGGACTATGCCCACACGGATGACGCCCTACGAAATGTGATCGCGGTGGCCCGCGGGCTGAATCCGAAACGGGTCATTACGCTATTCGGCTGCGGCGGCGACCGCGACCGTGCCAAGCGTCCCCTCATGGGGCAGGCGGCGGCCGAAGCCAGCGATTTCGTGGTGGTCACCAGCGACAATCCGCGTTCGGAAGATCCGCTGGCTATCATTAATGATGCGCTGGTGGGGGTCCGGCGGGTGGATGTTCCGCACATCGTGGAGCCCGACCGAGCCGCTGCCATCGCCCGCGCTCTCAAGGAGGCCCGGGAGGGTGACATCGTGATTCTCGCGGGCAAGGGTCATGAGACGTACCAGGTTCTCAAAGACCGCACCATCGCATTCGACGATCGGGCAGTGGCGAGAGAAGTGCTCAAAGGGTATGGGTATCAAACAGGCCGAAATCAGCCATGACCCTTGATTTACAACAGGTTGCCGAGGTGATTGGAGCCGCTGGAGATCCCCCTCCCACTCGCGCGTCCGGTTGGAGTGTGGACAGCCGGACACAGCAGCCCGGGGATGTCTACTTCGCGCTACGCGGCCCCAACCACGACGGACATGAGTTCGCGCGGGCTGCCGCCGGGCGAGGCGCGGCGGCGCTTGTGCTCGAGAGAACAGTCGGGGCACCGAATGAGTTGCTGGTGCACGATACCCTTGGAGCGCTTCAACACCTGGGCGCGTGGGCGCGTGAGAATTGGAAGGGAGCGTTGATCGGGGTTACGGGGAGCGCCGGCAAAACCACGACGAAGGATGCCATCGCAGACCTTCTCGCCACCGCATTTTCGGTGGGTAAAACGATCGGCAATTTCAATAATCACGTGGGTGTGCCGCTCTCGATCCTGCGGCTGCCGGACGGCTGCAAGGCGGCCGTGCTCGAGATGGGGATGAATCACGCGGGCGAAATCCGCCACCTGGCACGGATGGCCAAACCCCAGATCGGGGTCGTGACCAACGTCGGCTATGCGCACGTCGAGTTTCTCGGTTCGATCGACGGCATCGCCGCCGCGAAACGGGAACTGATTGAGGAACTGCCGGCCGACGGCGTGGCGGTCCTCAATGCGGACGACGCGCGGGTCGCGCGCTTCGCCGCGGTGCATCCCGGCCGCTCGGTCACCTTCGGATTCTCGGAGGGAGCCCAAGTGCGCGCCGAACTGGTGGAAACCGGCGCCTGGGGCACGCGCTTCCGCGCGCTGGGAGTGGATTTCGAGACGGGAATGACCGGGCGGCATGCCGTGCTCAACCTGCTGGCTGCGGTCGCCGTGTCGCAAGTCTTCGAGATAGCGCCCGAGCGGCTGCGGGAACCGGTGCGCGCGTTGACCGCCGGAAAAATGCGCGGCGAGCGCCTGGAACACAACGGCATCACGGTCTGGAACGATTGCTATAACTCGAACCCGGAAGCGGCGCGGTCGATGCTCGACGTGCTCTGGCAGACGGCCGCCCGCCGGCGGATCGCGGTATTGGGGGAGATGCTCGAACTGGGCAATTCCGCCGGGGAACTTCACCGGCAGGTGGGCCGCTACGCCGCTGAGCGGGGAATCGACCTGCTGATCGGCGTGCGGGGCGCGGCCCGGGATATGGTCGAGGGCGCCGTCAGCGCCGGCCTTCCCGCGAGCGCGGCCTGGTTTTTCGAGAATCCTGAAGAGGCCGGAGACTTCGCGCGGGCGGAAGCCCGCTCGGGCGACTCGGTCTTGTTCAAAGGCTCGCGAGGCGTGCGCGTCGAGCGGGCACTGGAAAGGTTTTTGTCTTAAGCAACAATGCTCTACTATTTGCTTTACGAGCAGCTGTACCGGTACGCCAGCCCCTTCCGGGTCTTCCGCTATACGACCTTCCGCACGGCCTTCGCCAGCCTCACGGCGCTGTTCCTGTGCATTGCGCTGGGCCCCTGGCTGATCAATAAGCTGCGCCAGTTCCAGATCGGGCAGTACATTCGCGAGGAAGGTCCCAAATCCCATCAGAAGAAGGCCGGCACCCCCACCATGGGCGGGGTTCTCATCATTATTTCCATCGTCGTGCCGACGCTGCTCTGGGCGGACCTGCGCTACGCCTACGTGTGGATCGCGATTGCGTCCCTGCTCGGCTTTGGATGGATCGGGTTTCTCGACGATTACGCGAAGATCACGCGGCAGCGCAACCTGGGGCTGACCGGGCGGCGGAAACTGGTCTACCAGTTCGGCATGGGGTTCGGCTTTTCCGCGGTGCTCCTGGTGATGCGCACCTACGGCGGCTTCTCCACCGCCATGAACATCCCATTTCTGAAGCAGTTCAAGCCATCGCTGCTGTTCGAGGGGCTGACGCACAGTCCCTGGACCTACGTTCTGGGCGTCGCGCCGTTCTGCATCCTGGTTTCGCTGGTGGTGGTGTTCGCCTCGAATGCCGTCAACCTGACCGACGGCCTGGACGGGCTCGCGATCGGGCTCATGGTCATCGCGGCCGGCGCGCTTACGGTGCTGACCTATGCGGGGGGCCATGCGCAACTGGCCGAGTACCTGCAACTGGCGCGCAATCCGCGCACCTCGGAGCTGACCATTTTCTGCGGCTCCATGACGGGCGCCAGCCTGGGATTCCTTTGGTATAACGCGCATCCGGCCGAGATCTTCATGGGCGACGTGGGGTCGCTCGGGCTGGGCGGCGCGATGGCGGTGGTGGCGGTGTTGATCAAACAGGAAGTGCTGCTGGTCTTCATCGGCGGCATCTTCATTCTGGAAGCTGTCTCGGTGATCCTTCAGGTGGGCAGCTACAAGCTGCGGGGCGGCAAGCGCATTTTCAAGATGGCGCCGCTCCACCACCACTTCGAGGCGCTGGGCTGGACCGAATCGAAGATCATCGCGCGTTTCTGGATCGCCGGCCTGGTGCTGGCGCTGTTCGCGCTGACCACTCTCAAGCTCAGATAATCGATGGAACTCAAAGGTACACACGCGCTGGTCGTCGGGCTGAAGAAGTCCGGCATGGCTTCGGTAGAATTTCTCACGAAGCAGGGCGCGGTCGTGCGCGCCACCGACATCAAGCCGCTGGCGCAACTTCCGGGCGCGGGAGAGCTGCTCGAAAAGCTGCGGACGCCGTTTGCGCCGCAGGCTCCAGAGGTGTTCGAAGGCTGCGATTTGATCGTGCTCTCTCCAGACGTGCCGGTCGATCTTCCCCCGCTAATCGAAGCCCGGCGGCGCGGCGCGCGCGTGATCGGCGAGGTCGAATTGGCCGGCCCGTATCTCAAAGGGCGGACCATCGGGATCACCGGGTCGAACGGCAAGACCACCACCACCAGCCTGATTGGCCATATCCTGCGGGAATCCGGGGCCGCGGTGCAGGTGGGCGGCAACATAGGGACCGCCGTAACGGCCATGGTGGATAGCTCCCGCGAGGAGGGCTGGAACGTGCTCGAGCTCTCCAGCTTCCAGCTCGAAACGATTTCGGAATTCCGCGCGCACATCGGCCTGGCGCTCAATGTCACGCAGAACCACCTCGACCGGCACCACACGTTCGAAAACTACGCGGCCGCCAAAGGGCGGCTCTTCGAGACGCAGCAGGCCGGCGATTTCGCGGTTCTCAACGCCGACGACCCGGTTTGCGCGGCATATGCCGGGCGCACGGCTGCTGCGGCCCAGTGGTTCAGCTCGCGGCGTAAGGTCTCGCCCGGCGCCCACCTGTGCGCCGACCAACTGGTGCTCGACGGCAAACCGCTGATGAATGCCGGGGAGATCCCCATCCGGGGACGCCACAATATCGAGAACGTGCTGGCCGCCGCGATTGCCGCGGCGCGGGCGGGCATCGGCCACGACGCCATCGCCGCCGCCGTCCGCACATTCCACGCCGTGGAGCACCGGCTGGAATTCGTACGCCGCGTGAGCGGCATCGATTTCTATAACGATTCGAAAGCTACCAGCGTGGATGCGACGCTCAAAGCGCTCGACGCCTTCGAGGGCGGCGTGTGGATCATTGTCGGAGGCAAGGACAAGGGCCTGGATTATTCCGTGCTGCGCGAGCCGCTGGCGGCCAAGGGGCGCGCGGCGCTGCTGATCGGCGCGGCGGCCGCCAAAATCGCCGGCCAGTTGAACGGCGCGGTGCCGCTGGTCCAGGCCGGAACCATCGACGCCGCTATCGAGCATGGCTACCGCCACGCGCGTGCCGGCGATACCGTGCTGCTGGCCCCGGCCTGCGCCAGCTTCGACCAGTTCCGCAGCTTCGAGCATCGCGGAGAAGTTTTCAAACAGCTCGTGAACCGACTCGGGCCCAAGGAATAGCTCATGTCGCAACGGCTCAAGACCGATTGGATTCTATTCTCGACCGTGCTGGTGATGCTTTCGTTCGGGATGGTGATTCTCTACAGCGCGTCGTCGATTATGGCCCGGCTGGATCCGCGGTTCGGATCGAGCTGGCACTTCGTCATCCGGCAGGGGGGCTGGGCGGTGGTGGCAATCGCCGCCATGATGATGCTGAAGAAGACCAACTACCGCAAGTTCAACAACCCAGCGGTGGCGTTCACGGCCATAGGGCTCGCGCTGATGCTGCTGTTCGCGGTGTACTTCCTCGATCCCGTGCACCATCGCTGGCTGCGGCTCGGCGGACCTCTTGGCGTGCAGCCCTCGGAGCTGGCCAAGCCCGCGCTGGTGATTTTCCTGGCGTTCTTCGTCACCTGGCGCGCCCGCGCCATCAACAATCCGCGGCACACGCTGATACCGGCCGCGCTGGCGGTGGGGTTGGTGATCTTCGCGGTGGTGGTGCCGGACCTGGGTACGGCGGTGGTGCTGGGCGCGGCCGCCATGGTGGTGTTTTTCGTCGCGGGGCTGCAATTGCGCTACTGCTTCATCGTGGCTGGAATCGCTACGCTCGGCCTGATCGTTTCGATTTTCGCGGAACCTTACCGGCTGGGCCGCGTGGTCAAGTTTTTCGACCCCGAATTCAAGATCATCTCGCGGTTCGATCCGCAGGGCGTCCTGAAAGCCCGGATGCAGCGCACGCTGCGAACCAGCGACACCAATTATCAGCTACAGCAGTCGAAGATCGCGGTCGGCGCCGGCGGCCCGATAGGCCTCGGCCTCATGAACGGCAAGCAGAAGCTGCTTTACCTTCCCGAAGCGCACACGGATTTCATCTACGCGGTGGTCGGCGAGGAACTCGGGCTGGTCGGCTCGGTGGGGCTGCTGATCGGCTTCGGGATCATGTTCTGGCGCGGCCTGCGCGCTTCGTTCCGGATGACCGACGATTTCGGCCGGTACCTGGCGCTGGGGGTGACGGTCGTGATCGTGGTGCAGGGCTTCATCAACATGAGCGTGGTTCTCGGCATGATGCCGACCAAGGGAATTCCCTTGCCGATGATCAGCTACGGCGGCAGTTCGCTGCTCAGCACCCTGGCGTTGCTGGGAATGCTGATGAATGTGAGCGAGCATGCGGGGTAGGGTAGACCTCCTGGTCTGCCCACGCGCCGAAAGGCGCGCTCCGCGCGCTGGGCAGGCCGGGAGGCCTAGCCTGCCATGAGTGCGTTCCTCATGGCGGGCGGCGGCTCCGGCGGGCATGTGATCCCGGCGCTGGCGGTGGCGCGCGAACTGCGGCAGCGCGGCCACAGAGTTTTTTTTGTGGGGACGGAACGGGGCTTGGAATCGAAGCTGGTTCCCGCGGAAGGGTTTGAGTTGAAGAAGATCGAGATCGGCGGGCTGAACCGGGTGGGCATGGCCACGCGGCTGTCCACGCTTCTCAGGTTGCCGTCTACGACCCTCGCCTGCCGGAAGTTCGTCAAAGAGGCCGACGCCGTGTTCAGCATGGGCGGCTACGTGGCCGGGCCGCCGGTGATGGCGGCGCTGGTCGCGCGCGTGCCGGTGGTGGTGATGGAGCCGAACGCCGTGCCGGGATTCACCAACCGCGTGATCGGCCGCTTCGTTTCCCGCGCTCTCGTTTCGTTTCCCGAGACTGCCTCGTACTTTCGCGCCGGGCGCACCCAGACCACCGGTCTTCCGGTCCGCGAGGAGTTCTTCCGGATCCCGCCCAAGCGCCGTAGCGGGCCGCTTCAGGTCTTGATCACCGGCGGCAGCCAGGGCTCGCGCGCGCTCAACCGGATCGCACGGGAAAGTTGGCCCCTGCTGCGGCAATCCGGCGTAGCGGTACGGTTGGTCCTGCAGACCGGACCCGCGGAATGCGAGAAGCTGCGCGCCGAATTCGCCGGTACGGGTCTCGAAGGCGAAGTCGTGCCGTTCATCGCAGCCATGCCCGAAGCGTTTGCGGCGGCCGACCTGATGGTCTGCCGCTCGGGCGCCGGAACGGTCTCGGAACTTGCGGCCGCGGGCCGCGGCTCCATCCTGGTGCCGTTCCCTTTTGCCGCCGACGATCACCAGACGCGCAACGCCGAAGCCATGGCGCGGGCCGGAGCGGCCCGCATGGTGCCCGAGGCCGGGATGGACGGCGGGAAGTTGTGTTCCCTGATTCAGGAACTTGCCCGCGATGCGGGCGCACTCGAAAGCATGGCGCGCGCGGCCCGCGGACTCGCGAAACCCGGTGCGGCCGGGCGCGCGGCGGAAATTATGGAGGAGGCGGCGCGCGGAAGGTGAGTGAATTCTATTGACACTTAGCTCGCGAGCCGGAACAATACTTTAAGGAAATGTTTTTTCGCCCCCAGCATCTCCATTTTGCGGGCATAGGCGGGATCGGAATGAGCGGTATCGCTGAAGTGCTGCTCAATCTCGGCTACCAGATCAGCGGTTCTGATGTGAAGCTTTCGCCCATTACCGAGCGGCTTGCCGCCCTGGGCGCACATGTGTTCGAAGGCCATAGCGCCGCCAATATCGCCGGCGCCCGCGCGCTGGTGGTCAGCTCGGCGGTGGACGAATCGAACCCCGAAGTGCAGGAGGCGCGCCGGCTGCAGATCCCGATCATTCCGCGCGGCGAGATGCTGGCCGAGTTGATGCGGCTGAAGTACGGCATCGCGGTGGCCGGCAGCCACGGCAAGACCACGACCACGTCGATGGCGGCCACCATCCTGAACTACGCCGGGCTTGACCCTACGGTGGTGGTCGGCGGCCGCGTCGGCACCATGGGCGGCTCGAACGCCCGTGTGGGCCGCAGCGATTTCCTGGTGGCGGAGGCGGATGAGAGCGACGGCTCGTTTCTCAAACTGGCCCCGATCCTGGCGGTGGTCACCAATATCGACCGCGAGCACCTGGATCACTACCCTTCGCTCGACTCCATCCGCTCGGCATTCATCGAGTTCGTCAACAAGGTGCCGTTCTACGGCGCCGCCATCGTCTGCCTGGACGACCCGAACGTGCAGGGCATCCTGCCCTCGATCAACCGCCGCACCATCACGTACGGCACCACGGCACAGGCGGATATGCAATCCTCCGAGATCGGCAGCGGTCCGTTTTCGACCGATTACCGCCTGCGCTACCGCACGGCGGATCTCGGCCGCTTCCATCTTCGGATCCCCGGCCGCCACAACGTGCTCAACTCCATGGCGGCGGTGGCGGTTGCGATGGAACTCGAGGTCAAGCCCGATATCATCCGCGAAGCCCTGGCCACTTTCAGCGGTGTGGACCGGCGGTTTCAGGTGCGCGGCAAGGAAGCCGGCGTGACGGTGGTGGACGATTACGGCCACCATCCCACCGAAATCCGCGCCACGCTCGACGGCGCCCGCCTGTGCGGCTTCCGGCGCATCCACGTGCTGTTTCAGCCGCACCGCTACACGCGCACGTTCCACCTGATGGACGAGTTCGCGCGATCGTTCCACCAGGCCGATAGCGTTTTCGTCATGGATATCTACGCCGCCTCGGAAAAGCCGATCGAAGGCGTCACCGCCGAAGCGCTGGTGGAGCGCATCCGCCAGTTCGGCCACCGCGGAGTGGAGTACGCCGGCAGCATGGAAAACGGCATCGACGGGCTCGTCAGTGTGGCGCAGGAGGGCGACCTGGTCATGACCCTGGGAGCGGGAAGCGTCTCCCAGGCCGGCGAAAAGATTCTGCAGCGATTGAGGGAGAAAGCCTGAGATGGCACGCGCGAGCGCCAAATCGAACGGTTCCCGGCGGCGGCTGTTGCTCGGCATAGCGATGCTGGGAATTCTCGGCGTTTCCTCCGCCATGGCCGCGCTGAAGGTCCGGCAATTCGCACTGGCCGACTCCCAGTTCACGCTTTCGCGCGACCGCAAGGATGCGCTCACGATTCAGGGCCTTCGCTACACCCCGCGCTCCCGGGTGCGGCGCGTTTTCGCCGACGATTTCGACCGCAGCGTGTTTCTGGTTCCGCTGGGCGAGCGCCAACGCCGCCTGATGGGCATCGACTGGGTGGAAGAGGCTTCCGTCTCGCGCATCTGGCCGAACCGCCTGGCGGTGCGCCTTACCGAGCGCAAGCCCGTGGCCTTCGTCCTGTTCCGCGCCGGCGTGCTGCTCATCGATTCCCACGGCGTGCTGCTCGAGCCGCCCCCGCAGGCGCAGTTCACGTTTCCGGTGCTCAGCGGCGTCAGCGAGATCGAAACCGAAGCCCAGCGGCGCGAGCATGTCCGCACCCTGCTGCGGGTTCAGGAAGAGCTGGGGTACATGGCCAAGGATGTTTCCGAGGTCAACGCCGGCGATCCCGACAACGTCCGCATCGTGGCGCAAGTGGATAACCAGGCCGTCGAGTTGATTCTGGGCGACGGCAATTTCGCCCGGCGCTACCAGAATTTCGTCAATCATTACCCGGAGATCCGCAAGCACTCTCCGGAGGTCAAAACATTCGACCTGCGGCTGGATGACCGCATTACCGCGAAGGAATAGGGCCCATGGCAGTGAAACCATTGTACGCAGTCGGACTCGACGCAGGCAGCCGCCGCACCAGGCTGGTGGTCTGCGTTATGGAAGGGGGCTGCCTGCGCTTTCTCGGCTGCGGCGCTTCCGAGTCCCATGGTTGGGTCAAAGGCCGGATCGCGGACCAGGGCGCGGTGGCCGCGTCGATTCTCGCCGCGCTGCGCGAAGCCGAGGCCAACTCGCAGGTGTCGGTGGAATCGGTGGTGGTCGGGATGGGCGGCCCGACCGTGCGCGGCGCCAACGGCCGCGGCGTGATCGAACTGGGGCATGCCCGGGAAATCGAGCAGCGCGACGTGAACCGCGTGGTGGACCGCGCCTCGCACGTGCAGCTCCAGGAAGACCACATGGTGCTGCAGTTGTTCCCGCAGGATTTTGTGGTGGACGATCACCCCGGCCATCGCGACCCGCGCCGCATGCTCGCCTCGCGCCTCGAAATCAACGTCCATGTCGTGATCGCTTCGGTGCAGGAGCACAATTCCCTGATCGGCGCGGTAAACCAGGCGCACCTCCTGGCGGAGGAGTCCGTGTTTGAAGGCATGGCCGCCTGCTACGCCGCGGTGCTGCCCGAGGAGCGGCGCGAGGGCATCGCGGTCGTAGACATCGGCTCGCACTCCACCGAGCTCGTGGTTTATTCCGGCGATGCCATGCACCTCGCCTCCACCGTAAAGATCTGCGGCGATCACTTCACCCGGGATCTCGCCCAGGGATTGACCCTGGCTTACGAAGACGCCGAACTGATCAAGCTCGAATTCGGCTGCGCGGTTTCGGGTAGCTGCCTCGAGAACGTGCTGGTCGAGATGCCCACGCCGGAAAACCGCGAGCGGCGCCACGCGCAGCGCAAATTCGTAAACCAGATTCTGGAAGCCCGCGCTACGGAGCTATTCCACTTCGTGCGCGGCGAGCTGGCGCGCGTAGGGATGGACCGCTCGCTGATCGGCGGCGTGTTCCTGACCGGCGCCGCGGCGCGCCTGCCGGACCTCTGCGATATTGCCGAGCGCGAGCTGCAATGCCAGGCGCGCTACGGCCTGGCGGTTGGAATTCAGGATTGGCCGGATTCCATGAACGATCCGGAGTGGTGCACTGCCGCCGGCCTGGCGATGTACTCGGGACAGCTCAAGACGCAGGTGGAGAACCAGCGCGAAGCCGCCGGCTGGCTGGGAAAGATTCTGCGCTAGGCGCACAAAGTTCAAGGGGAGGCTCTCATGGGATTCGACGATCTCAAGTACGAAATCGAGGAAGAAGCGCGCTCGGGAACGCGCATGAAAGTGATTGGCGTGGGTGGCGGCGGATCGAACGCCGTGGCCCGCATGGTGGCGGAAGGGCTCGACGGCGTGGAGTTCTACGCCATGAATACCGATTCGCAGGCGCTCTCGGCATGCCAGGTGCCGAACAAGCTGCAACTCGGCGCCAAAATGACCAACGGGCTGGGGGCCGGGTCCAACGCCGAAATCGGCCGCCAGGCCGCTCTCGAAAATACCGACCGGATCGTCGAAGTGCTTCAGGGAGCCGACCTGGTGTTCGTTACCGCCGGGCTCGGCGGCGGCACCGGGACCGGCGCGGCGCCGGTAATCGCCTCGCTCGCCAAGGAACTCGACGCGCTCACCATCGCCGTGGTCACCAAACCTTTCGGCTTCGAAGGCCCGCGCCGCATGCGGATGGCCGAGGAGGGGCTGCACAAGCTGGCTTCCACGGTCGACACCGTGATTGCGATTCCGAATGACCGGCTGCTCTCGCTGGTACCCCGCGGCACCGGTTTTTTCCAGGCTTTCAAAGTCGCCGACGACCTGTTGCGCCAGGCGGTGCAGGGCATCAGCGACATCATCAACACTACCGGCGCCATTAACCGCGACTTCGCCGATATCAAGGCCGCCATGGTGGGGATGGGCTACGCGATGATGGGCACGGCTATCACCCGCGGCGAGAACGCCGTGATCGAGGCCGCCCGTCAGGCCATCAGTTGCCCGCTGCTCGAAGACACCAAGATCGCCGGCTCGCGCAGCATGCTGATCAACATCACCGGTTCCAGCAAACTGGGATTCCACGAAGTGAACGAAGCCTGCTCGATTATCCGGCAGGCCGCCGAATGCGACGATGTGCAGATCAACTTCGGTGTGATTCTGAACGAAGCCATGGAAGACTCGGTGAAGGTTACCGTGATCGCCACGGGTTTCCGCCCCGAGAGCTCGATTCCCGCGGAGCGCCGTGGAGTCGTTCCGGTGACGCGTATTGCGGAGCCCGAAGCCGAGCCCGAGCCGGTGGTGCGGGAAGCCGCCGCCGCCCAGGCCGAGCCTGCGGCGGAAACGGAGCCCGAGATGGTCGCGGAGACCGAGCCCATGCTGGACCTCGACGACCTGGACACGCCGGCTTATCTGCGCCAGGGCCGCTTGTTGAATTAAGGCGAGCCGGGCTCGCCTGGCCAGGCCGGGAGGCCTATCCTACCACTGCGGCCAGTTCCGTCACGGGCAGAGGAATAATCTCGCCCTCTATCCCGCCGATGGTCTTGGCCGTGTGGGCAAATGCCGCCGGATCCCCGGTCACATAATGCACCACGCGCCCTTCCTGGCCGGTCCCCGGCGCCGCTCCCAGGGCCTCGCTCACGCGTTCGGCCGTGACCTCCGCGCTATCCACCAGCGCGACTTCATCGCCCACCACGCGCTCGATCACGCGGCGGAGCAGCGGGTAGTGCGTGCACCCCAGCACCAGCGTGTCGATCTTTGGCCGCGCGCTCAGGTAATGCCGTACCAGCAGTTCGCATTCGGGCGATTCCGCCAGGCCTTCTTCCACCGCGTGCACCAACATGGGGCAGGCCTGCGCCCAAACCTGCATCCCTTTGGCTTCCAGCCGTCGCTGGTACGCGCCGCTCGCGATCGTACCCTTGGTTCCGATCACGCCGACCCGTCCCGAGCGGGTGGCGCGTGTCGCGGCTTCCACACCCGGGTCGATTACGCCCCACACCGGAGTGTCGCCACGGTCGGCCAGCCCGGGCAGGGCCACCGCCGAAGCCGTGTTGCAGGCCACCACCAGGGCTTCCACGCCCAGGCCCCATAGGAAATCGGCAATTTCATCGGCGAATTCGCGCACCATCTGGGGCGGTTTACGCCCGTACGGCACCCTGGCCGTATCGCCCAGGTACACGAAATCGCGGTGCGGCATGCGGCGCCGCAGCGCCTGCAACACAGTAAGTCCACCGGCACCCGAATCGAATACTCCGATGCCCCGGCGAAGCAATGGCTTAACAGTCATTCCCAGATTCCGATGCACGTTCCGGGCCGTTTATCGTGCGATAATCGAGGTTTCCATGAAAGCTCGCGTTTTCGTATTGCTGAAGACCACCGTGCTCGATCCGCAGGGGCAGACGGTCCGTTCGGCCCTCAACGGCCTTGGCTATCATGGCATCGCCGACGTCCGCCAGGGTAAGTTCTTCGATATCTCGATTGCCGAGGGTGTCACTCGCGAACAGGCACAAAAGGAAGTCGAAACCGCCGCGCACGAAGTGCTCGCCAATCCGGTGATCGAAGAGTACCGAGTCGAAATCATCGACTGACCGCGGCCCGTAATCGTACATTGGCCGGTTCGTCTCCCGGCGGACGGGTAAGGCACCGCCCCTATAATAGTGGCATGTGCGGAATCGTCGGCTATATTGGGACCGGCAAGGCCGTTCCGATCATCCTGGAGGGTCTGAAGCGGCTGGAGTATCGCGGTTACGACTCCGCCGGGCTTGCGGTGTACTGCGGCGATGGTGAAAACCAGCTAGAAGTCCGCCGTGCCAAGGGCAAGTTGCGCAACCTGGAAGATGCCATCCGGATGAGCCCGGTCGACGGCTCTTTCGGTATAGGCCATACCCGCTGGGCCACGCACGGCCGCCCTACCGAGGAGAACGCGCATCCGCACCGCGACTGCAAGGGTCAGGTCGTGGTGGTGCATAACGGCATCGTCGAAAATTACCTTTCGCTCAAACAGCAGCTCCAGGCCGAGGGTCACGAGTTCAAGACCGAAACCGACACCGAGGTCATCGCCCACCTGGTCGAAAAACATTTCCGTCACAATCTGGAAGAGGCCGTGCGCGCCGCCGTCAAAGAGCTCACGGGAGTTTTTGCCCTGGCGGTGATCTCGAGCAGCGACCCGAATAAGATCGTCGCCGCGCGCTCCGGCCCGCCTGTCGTCATCGGCATCGGCGACAACGAATACTTCGTGGCTTCTGACGTTCCGGCCATCCTCAGCCATACCCAGGACATGTTCTTCCTGGGGGACGGCGATATGGCGGTGCTCACCCCGGAAGGCGTGCGGCTCAGCGATTTCGACGGCCGTCCCGTGGTGCGCCAGGTTTCCCGCATTCTCTGGAACCCCATTCAAGCGGAAAAGGGCGGCTATCAGCATTTCATGCTGAAGGAAATCTACGAGCAGCCCCGCGCCGTCCGCGACACCACGCTGGGCCGCGTCGGTCAGGAGACCGGCCGCATTTTCCTCGACGAGATGGACATCTCCGCAGCCGAGTTCACGCGCTTTCGCCAGGTGCGGATCATCGCCTGCGGCACCAGTTGGCACGCCGCCCTCGCCGGCAAGTTCATGATCGAACGGCTGGCGCGGCTCCCCGTGGAAGTCGATTACGGCAGCGAGTTCCGCTATCGCGATCCGCTGGTTTCGAGCGATACCCTCACGGTGGTGATCTCGCAATCGGGCGAAACGGCCGATACGCTGGCCGCCCAGCGCGAAGCCAAGCAGAAGGACTCGAAGACGCTGGCCATCTGTAACGTGGTCGGTTCCATGATCACCCGCGAGGCCGCCGGTACAATTTACACGCACGCCGGCCCGGAAATCGGCGTGGCCTCCACCAAGGCGTTCACCTGCCAGTTGACCGCGCTGTTCATCCTCGCCATGCACCTCGGCCAGGCCAATCATCATCTGGACGAGGACACCTCCCGCTGCCTGGTGCAGGAACTCCTGCACATTCCCGCCAAGCTCGAAACCGTGCTGTCGCATGACCCGGTTTACGAGGCGCTGGCCCGCACCCTGCACCACTCGCGGGACTCGCTGTTTTTGGGCCGCGGCATTCACTACCCCATCGCGCTCGAAGGCGCGCTCAAGCTGAAGGAGATCTCCTATATCCACGCCGAAGGCTACCCCGCCGGCGAGATGAAACACGGCCCCAACGCGCTGATCGACGAAAACCTGCCCGTGGTGGTGCTGGCCACCCGCGACCCCGCGAGCGCGGAAAGCCGCGTGCTTTACGAGAAAACCCTCTCCAATATCCAGGAAGTCAAAGCACGCGAGGGCATCGTCGTCGCGGTGGTGACCGAGGGCGATCACGAGGCGCGCAAGACCGCCGATCACGTGATCGAGATCCCGGCCGCCTCCGACCTGCTCCTGCCGATTCTCGAAATCGTGCCGCTGCAACTGCTGGCCTATCACATCGCCGTCCGCCGCGGCTGCGACGTGGATCAGCCGCGCAACCTGGCCAAGAGCGTGACGGTCGAGTAGCTCGCTTGCGCCAATTCACGCACCGGATCCAGGTCCCGACGCGCGGCAAGGGCCTCTATGACGTCACGCGCGAAGTGGCGCGATGGGTCGCCGCGCAGCCCGTCCAAACAGGCCTGCTGACCCTGTTCATTCAGCATACTTCGGCGTCGCTCACGGTCCAGGAAAACGCCGATCCCGACGTGGTGTACGATCTGAACTGCTTTTTCGAGCGACTGGTTCCCGACGAAAATCGCCTCTACCGCCATACCATCGAAGGGCCCGACGATATGCCCGCCCATATCCGCGCCGCCCTTACCCTCACGCAGCTTTCGATTCCGGTGGAAGACGGGCGCCTTGCCCTGGGCACCTGGCAAGGCATCTACGTCTTCGAGCACCGGGCGGCACATCATCGCCGGAGCGTGGCCCTGCATTTGCTTGGTGAGCCATAAGGCTCATGAAATGCGGATTGTTTCTTGCCCTGACGGCCGCTTCCGGCTTGGCCGCTGGGGTTGCGCCGCAGCTTCAGTTTTCCACGCTTCTGGGCGGTCGCGGCCCAACCAGCGCGCAAGCCGTCGCCGTAGATCAGGCCGGTAACATTGTGGTCGCGGGAAACACCGCTGCGGCGGATTTTCCCACCACGGGGGGCGCCTTCCAGCGCACCTACTCCGGCGGAGGGTGCGGCGCGGAGCCGCAGCCCTGCCCGGCCATCTTCGTTTCCAAGTTCACTCCGGACGGCAGCGGGCTGATTTTTTCGACTTATATCGACGGGATGGGTGACGATACGGTCACCTCCGTGGCACTGGATGCTTCCGACAACATCTATCTGACCGGTGCCACCAGTGGCAATCTTCCGAACCTGACGCCTTTTCCAGGGGACACTCTGCATTACGGCATCTACGCGGCAAAGCTGAGTGCCGACGGCTCGAGACTGCTGTATGCTACGCTGCTGCCCCTCGATCCATCGGAGAATACCGTCGCGGGACTGGCCGTCGACCGGACCGGCGCGGTCTACCTGACCGGCTGGAGCACCGGCGGCATTCCCACGGTGAACGCATTTCAGAGCGTCATCACCACGGCGCAGGTGTTCCGGACCGGCGATTCCGGTGCGCACTGGCAGGGGTTTATGGAAGGCCTTCCCGCCGCGACGGTCTATTCGATCGCCGCAGATCCATCTAATCCGCAGTTGCTGTATCTCGCGCTCTCATCCGGGCTTTACAAGTCCGTCAATGGCGGGGCGCATTGGGATACCCTGCCACTCACCGTGACGCCCTTCTCGGTAGCGATGGACCCGTCTCACCCGCAAACCATCTACGTCAGCTCACTTTCGCCCCCCGGCCTGATGAAGAGCACGGATGGCGGGCAATCCTGGAACAGTGTCCTGGCAGGCCGGTTCGTCCGCATGGTTGCGATCGATCCGAAGAATCCGTCGACTCTTTATGCCGCCGCCGACGATGGCCTCTACAAGAGCCCGGATGCCGGCAATTCCTGGTCGTCCACAGGCCTGGTGGCTCCTCCGGACGAACAGTTCTTCGTCCATAATGTGGTACTGGATCCATCCAACCCGGCCACGATCTACGCCGGGACACCCGAAGGAGTCCGCAAGAGCCTGGATGGCGGGCTGACCTGGACGATTCTGGCCGACGGATTTACCCGCAGCACCGACGTCATGGCACTGGCGATCGATCCTCAACAGCCGCAGACGCTCTTTGCCTCGACAACGGTAGTGCCAGGTGTCTACCGAAGCGACGACGGCGGGGCGCATTGGAGCCTTGGCTCATGGCCGACCCCACTCAACTATGTCCGATCCCTGTTGGTCGATCCGAGCGTGTCGTCCACCATTTGGGCCGGGACCAGCGGCGGTCTGTATGTGAGTCATGACAGCGGCGCGACATGGGGGTGGCCTTCCACCACGATCCCGGAACAGGACGTGCCCAGTCTTGCTTGGAGCAGCGGAAAGCTGTATGCCATCGAGACCGCCTTCAAGCAGCCGGATGCCTTTGCCTTGAAACTCGATCGCACCGGGACCAGGATCGTTTACGCTACTTACCTGGGGGGCATCGGAGCCGATTTGGGCTGGGGCATCGCGGTGGATGCCGCGGGCCGTGCGTATATCGCGGGCAGCACGGATTCGTTCGATTTTCCGGTCTCCGGAGCGGTGCAGGCGCATTCCGGCGGCAGAAAGGATGCTTTCCTAGCCGTACTCGACCCCTCGGGCTCGCAACTGGCGTGGTCGACATACTTCGGCGGAACCGGCGAAGACAGCGCGACGGCCATCGCGCTCGATGGCGCCGGCGGCATCCACCTTGCCGGAACGACGGATTCGCCGGACCTGCCCCTCATGTATCCGACTCAAACCCGAAATGCGGGATCGGGGGACGCATGGGCCGCAACCTGGAAGCGCGACGGCTCCGCTCTCCTGTTCGCCACCTACTTCGGGGGGAGCGGAACGGACTATGCCACTGCCGTCGCCGGCGATGCGGCCGGAAACACGTATGTTGCGGGTTCGACGAATTCTCCCGACCTGCCGGTGAACGTGATCCAGACGTCGCTTGCCGGCATCTCCAATGCTTTTGTCGCCGCCTGGGACGGCGCCACAAACGGCTTGAGTTACGCCACTTACCTGGGCGGAAGCAATGTCGACTACGGCACTGGTTTGGCGACGAACGGTCGGGGCGGCGTATACGTTGCCGGCTGGACGGTATCGCCCGATTTCCCGCTTGCCTATCCGTTTCAGGATACTTTCAAGACGCAGTCTGCATTTCTCTCCGGGATCGGCTCCAACCGCCGCCGCCCGCCGGCGATTGTCTCGGGCCGGCCGAAGCATGATAGGCTCCCATAAGGAGCCACCATGAGCATCTCCCGTCGCGATTTTCTCGGCACCGCCGCTTTAGGCGCGGTCGCCACCCCACTGATCTCGGCCACCGGCATGCCGATGCGCACGCTGGGCGGCACGGGCGCCCAGGTTTCCATTCTGGCGTTCGGCGGCGGCAGCCGGTTCGTCGGCTACGGCGAAGAGAAGGGCATCGAGATCCTGAACCGCGCGCTCGACCTCGGCATCAACTACATCGACACTGCCGACGACTACGGAACCAACGGCGAGAGCCAGGTGCGCATCGGCAAAGTGCTGAAGGCGCGCGGACGCAAAGGCATCTGGCTGGCCTCCAAAATCAGCGTGCGCAACTACGACGCGTTTATGCGGACGCTCGATACCAGCCTGAAGCGCCTTCAGGTGGACCACCTCGATCTGCTTCACATTCATGCCCTGATGGGTCCGGACGACCTCGCAGCCATCGAGGCGAAGAACGGGGTCTATAACGCCGTCGTGAAAGCCAAGGAGCAGAAGATGACGCGCTTCATCGGCGTCACCTGCCACGCGTTTCCGGACGTGCTGAAGACCGCGCTCGAACGCCACACGTTCGACTGCACCCAGATGGCCCTCAACGCGGCCATGCGCAGCCAGGTCAAGGGCGCGGCTTCGAGCTTCGAAACCACGGCGCTGCCGGTGGCGCTCGGCAAGAAGATGGGGGTGACCGCCATGAAGATCTTCGCGCAGGACGCACTGGTGGGCCAGGCGCCGTATGAAAAGTTGATTCAGTATACGATGTCGCTGCCGGTAGCCGCTGCCGTCATCGGGATGCCGAAGCCCGAGCACCTGGAGCGCAACGTGGCGGTTGCCAAAGCCTTTCGCCCGATGCCGCGCGAGGAGATGAAGCGCCTCTCCGACGAACTCGCTCCCAGGAACAAAATGGCGCTCGACCATTTCTTCCAGCACCACGTAGACGCGTAAGTGAGTAGGATAGGCCTCCCGGCCTGTCCACGCGCCGAAGGCACGTCCGCAGGACGATCAGGAAGGCACCCAGGTTCGCAGAAAGCGCGCGCCCGATTCGGAATGAAAGGCCGGCTGCTCGCCTGAATCCGGCAGCAGCCAAACCTCGCCCGGGGCGCAGGTTTCGGCGCCGATCTGTCCCTTTCCCGCAAGACAGATCCAGTTCTGGCATTGCTCGGCCGGGAATGTGCACGTTTGGCCGGCGCCCATTTCCACCAGTTCCGTCACGAAGTGCCTGGACCGCACCAGTTCCGCGCGCCCATCGCCTTTGGGCACTGGATGCGAGGCGCCGGGGTGCACCGTCAGGTCCGAAACGGGCACGGCTTTTTCCACGTGGATCTCGCGCGGCCGCCCATAATCCCACAGGCGGTAAGTCACGTCCGAATTCTGCTGGATCTCGCACAGCACAATGCCCGCGCCGATGGCGTGGACCGTGTGCGCCGGAGTGAAATAAGTTTCCCCGGGCTTGACCGGGATCCAGTTCAGCAGGCGCTCCACTTCCCCCGTGCGCGTGGCTTCCCACAGCCGCTCGCGCGTGAGCGGCTCGCGGAACCCTACAGCGATGGTCGCCCCCGGCTCGGCATCCAGGATGTGCCACATCTCGGTCTTGCCTCGCGGCCCATCTTCGCCATCGTCGGGATGCACCTGCACCGAGAGCCGCTCGGAAGTGAAGATCAGCTTGATCAGCAGCGGCAGTTCGCGATCGGCCAGAAACCAGGCCTCGCCGACAGGCCGCGGCGCATTCGGGAACCACGGCTCCAGACAGGTTTTGCCCCACACCTTCTCCCGCAAAGAAGGTGTGAGGCGAAGGGGTTGAGACATTGCTTACGAGTTCTTCACCACGAACTGATGGATCCGCTCCAGTCCGCGCTCCAGTTCGTGGAGCGACGTCGCATACGAGATCCGGACGTGCTGCTCGGTGCCGAACGCCTCGCCCGGAACCACCGCCACATGCGCGTCGCTCAACAGGCGCTCGGCCAGTTGCAGCGTGCTGCCGATGCCGTTGTTCCCCAGCACCACCGAAAGGTTCGGATATGCGTAGAACGCTCCGCGCGGTTCGGCGCAGGTTACGCCCGGAATCGCGCGCAGCCGGCGCACCACAAAATCGCGGCGCGCCTTGTATTCCGCCAGCATGGCGCCCACGGAATCCTGCGGACCGCGCAGCGCCTCCACCCCGGCCTTCTGCGAAATCGAAGTCGGATTCGAGGTCGAATGGCTCTGTAGCTTGGTCATGGCGTTCACGATGGGCGCCGGCACCAGCCCGAAGCCCACGCGCCAGCCGGTCATCGCGTAGGTCTTCGAAAGCGACCCGGCTACCAGCACCGTCTCTTTCGCGCCCGGAAGCGAAGCGATCGAAAACGGCTCGCTGTCGTACAGGAACTTGCAGTAGCACTCGTCGGTCATCAGGTAGATGCCGCGCTTCGAGGTAACGTGAAAGATCTTCTCGAATTCGCCGCGATCCATCACGGCGCCGCTCGGGTTGGAGGGCGAATTGATGAGCACCATGCGGGTGCGCGGCGTCAGGTGCTTTTCGATCATCGCAGCCGTAACCGTGAAGCCCTGCTGCTCGTCGCTTTCGACGAACACGCATTTCCCGCCGGCGTAGTTCACGACGTCTTTGTAGGTCACCCAATAGGGCACCGGGATCACTACTTCGTCCCCCGGGTTCACCAGCGCCTGCATCAGATTGAAAATCAGGTGCTTGCCGCCCACCGTGATGAGGCACTCGGAAGGCTTGTAGTCCGTGCCGAAATCGGTCGCATGGCGCTCGCACACCGCCTTCTTCAGCTCGGCGGTGCCACCCGTGGCGGTGTACTTGGTGAAGTTCTGCTCCAGCGCGCGGACGGCAGCCTGTTTAATATTATCGGGCGTGGGGAAGTCGGGCTCCCCGGCCCCAAAATCGACGACGTCGATGCCTTCGCTGCGAAGCTTTTCCGCGTCCGCCGCGACTTTCATGGTGGACGAAACGCTGATCAGGGAGATGCGTTCCGCAATTGGGTTGGCGATTGCCTGCATGACGGTAAAAACTATGCCCCCTTTGTAAGATTCGTATGATTCATCCGCCGGTGCAGGCGCGCCTCCACGGAGGGCGGCACCAGGCCGGTAATACTCCCGCCCAAACCGAAAACTTCTTTCACCAGGCGGGAACTGATAAACGAGTAGGCCTCGTTGGACATCATGAAAACAGTCTCGATATCGGGCCGCAGGCGCCGGTTCATCAGGGCCATCTGCAATTCGTATTCGTAGTCGGAAATCGCCCGGATTCCGCGCAGCAGAACCGTCGCCGAGTGCGCGGACGCGTGATCCACCAGCAAGCCGTCGAAGGAATCGACCGTCACGTTCGGGTAGACATGGACCACCTCGCGGAGCATCTCCGTCCGCTCTTCCACGGAAAACAGCGGTTTCTTTACGTCGTTTCGCAGGATGGAAACCACCAGATTGTCGAACATGCGCGAACCGCGCTGGATCAGATCGAGATGCCCGTTGGTAATCGGGTCGAACGATCCGGGATAGATAGCTATGAGGCTGGGCGGCTTACGCGGCAAGTCTTGATCCGTACACTTTCCTCGGGTGTCATCTAATTCTACTTCTTCTTCGGCGGCGCTGCAGGCGGCGTGGCCGTTTCCGGGCCGTCGTAATGGATCACCGACTCGCTGGCATATTTCCGGCACCCCGAAAATCCGGTGACGTTCCGCGACAGCCGGCCCGAGGTCTCAGTGATGGTCAGTTCCGCCCGGCTCGGCAGCAGCACCTCCGTTTTGCCGATCTCCACGGGCCGAAAATCGAGAATCGTCGAGACGTCCGCCATTCCGAGTGCCGGTGGAATATCCACGGCATGTTCCTCCACCCGGACCAGGTCGAACGTGGACGCATCGGCCCAATAGGAGCCGCGGACCTCCGTGGTCACTTGCGTGACGCCGTTGCTCACGAGATTTCCGCTCATCATCTCGGAAATCGAGAAATCGTAACGAATCGCCCGCCGGCTGCCTACCGCATCCTCTCCCCAGCCGGTGGTCCGGCTGTTATCGTTCACAAACAGGTTGTCCACGGTCGCGGCGAAGGAACCGGTGTTGATGGCGCCCTCTTTCGCCAACCGGCCGGGATCGGTCTCTTCAAACTGCCCGCCGGCCGCCTTGGCGTAAATCTCCTTTCCACCGATCACGGCGACTTCGAAGTGCAGCGTATCCAGCAGGCGGAATGTGTCGGACCGAGCCTCTCTGGCGTAGCGCTCGACGGTCTCGTGACACGCATAGTCGGGCAGTTGTACGAAATTGGCGCGCGCCTGCCGCTTGACCCGGGCCAGGTTCAAGACCCACTGAGGGAGATCCTGCGCGGGAAGGATCGTTCCCGCGACCGCCAACAGCGCAATGGGAGCTAGATTCACTGTTTTGCCGCCGCGCTTTCATCATGAGATCCCGAGGGGGTGGATTGCAACCGTAAAGGCGCGCACGGTTTGGCGTGGAACCGTCATGCTACTACAATCGAGTCTGGATGCCAGCAAAAATCATGGTCACCGGCGGCGCGGGCTATATCGGCGCGCATACCGTCCGGCTTCTGCTCGAGCAGGGTTATGACGTCGTAATCGTCGACGACCTCTCGAAAGGATACCGGCACAATGTCCCGCCCAACCGGCTGTTCCAATTCAACTTGCGCGAGACCAGCGCTCTCGCGGAACTCATGCGGCAGAGGCGCCCCGACGCCGTCATTCACTTTGCCGCCTTCATCGCGGTCGGCGAATCCATGCGTGAGCCCGGCCGCTACTTTTCGAATAACGTGTGCGGCTCGCTCTCGCTGCTGGAAGCCATGATGCAGAACAATGTCCGGCACATGGTATTTTCTTCCACCGCCGCGGTCTATGGAAATCCGCACACCGCGCCGATTGTGGAGACGTTCCCGATCCAGCCCGTCAATCCGTACGGCGAATCGAAGGTGATGGTCGAGCGGCTGCTCCACTGGTTCGACGAGGTGCACCATCTGACCAGTGTCTGCCTGCGCTATTTCAACGCTTCGGGCGCCGACCCGGAAGGCCATCTCGGCGAAGAGCACGAGCCCGAGACCCACCTCATCCCGCTGATCCTGCGCGCCGTGAAAACCGGCGAGCCGATTACCGTGTTCGGTGACGATTACCCTACGCCGGACGGCACCTGCATCCGCGATTACATTCATGTGGACGACCTGGCGCAGGCCCATATCCTGGCGGTCGAGCATCTGTTGAACGGAGGCGAGTCCGATCAGTTCAACGTCGGGACCGGCACCGGCCACAGCGTGCTGGAAGTGATCCGCGCGGTGGAGGAAGTGACCGGCCGCAAGGTGCCCTACGTCGTCGGTCCGCGCCGCGAAGGCGACCCGCCGGCGCTGGTGGCCGCGCCGGACAAGCTCCGCGCCCGCCTGGGTTGGAACCCGCGCTACACCGACCTTCGAACCGTCGTGGACCATGCCTGGAAGTTCGCGGCCAATCGTTAGGGGATCGTGCAGGGGTCTGTCAACGTGTGGACCCGGGTTCCATCCGTGCCGATACCCAGCAACAGTTCTTCTAACGTCTGGAGCGGCGCGGCATTGCCCTTGCGGCCGACGGCGGGGATTCCCGCCCACAGATCGACGGCGCTCGACGGGAACGCCGGGTCGGCCTGCGGTTCCGCCGGGTAGCCTATCGGGACGCAAAGCTCCGGGTGGTCGAAGGGCGCTCGCTCATAGCGGACCCGGTCGTCGCTCAGGGATTTGAGGAAGGCCACGATCTCGGCTCGCTGAGCGGTGTTCAGGGGGACCGGAATGATCTCGACGGGAAGGTTTGGCGAATCGGGAAAGTCGCCGCCGCGCGCGTAGAAATCCACCACCTGTTCGAGAGTCGCCTGCCCGCCGTTGTGGAAGTAGGGGCCGGTGAACTCCACGTTGCGGAGGCCGGGCACCTTGAATGCGCCAGTGATGGCCAGCGGTTGCAGGGAAGCGCGCGCGGCTAAAGAGAATGGCGCGCCGAAATCGTCCTCACCGTCGAGCCCGGGGTCTTCGGAGGCGGGGCGCACACCTGTTTGGAAAAAGCCGGTGTCGCTGAATAGAAATTCGAGCGATCCGGGCTGCCCGGTCAGTACGGAGTCGATCGGACCCCGCGTGGTCACGGAGGTGAAACTGGCGCGGGTCAGTTCCGGTCCCGTGTGGCAAAACTGGCAGAATGCCTGTGTCTGAAAATCCAGCGATCCCGCATGTTCCTGGGGCGACAAGGCGTCGGGATCTCCCGCCATGAACCGGTCGAAAGGGCTGTCGTCCGCGATCAGGGTCGATTCGTAAGCCTGCACGGCAAGCCCGAAGAACAGCGGAAAATTGAACTCCGCGACGCTGAATTCGCCGGCGGAGCCGTCGCAGTGAACCTGGCCCGACTCGTCCACGTGCCGGGCCGAATCCCACCAGGCCGGTTGGAAATCGGCCTCGATAAGGGAAAGATAGGTGTAGGACGCGTCGAGGCCCCGGCCGCCCGGGTTCGCGTAAGCCCCCAGAACGCTGTCGTCCGGCGCTACCTGCTGCAGGGCGAGGGGGCGCGCCGCCAGCAGTTTCTTCCCAAGTTCCGGCCAGGTGCGGCCCTGGTAGGACATCTCGGCGGTATCCATGGGAGGCCCGACCGCCTGAGACGCCAGGCTGGAGTTGAGAATCCGGACCATCTCCGGCACGATCTCGCCATCCGACACCGCCAGGGCATTCGGGTTCGGGTCCGAGTCTCCGAATGGGTTGCGCCCGTTGAAAGTGTCGCTCGCCCGGCCATCCCGGAAGCTGCGGACGTTGAAAACCGCATTGATCACGGAGGGCGCGTTCCGCGTGGTCACCTGCCTGACGTTCAGGCCGCCGGCCCGGAACGCGGGTGCGTCGAAGGCATCCACGACTGCTTCGCTGCGGGTGCCGGTCAGTGCGGAAAAGATCCTGCGGAAGATGCCCGCGGATCCGGTGCGCTGGCTGGAATCGCGCAGCACGGCCGAGCGGTTGTCATTGCCATCGGCGAAGAGGCGGAACGGGAAATCCGCTGAAACCAGTTGGTGATTTGGTTCGAACGCGCCGCCGGGATTCGATAGCTGGTTGCACGAGCGGTGATCGGCGCCGGCATGAAAATGGCACGTTCCACAGGCTGTGTGGCCGTCGCTCGCCACCTGCATGTCCCAGAAAAGAGCTTTGCCCAGCACCACCAGGAGTTGAGGGTCGCGGACATAATGATCGAGATCGGGCGGAGCCGGAATGCCGACGGTCTTCAGCGACCCCAAGCCCTGCCCGCAAGCGGCCGCGGCAGACCAGAAGACCACAAGACGGAGTATCCGGCTGCCGTTCCGCGTGCTGCGATCCACGTTCGATCTCCCGTGCAGTTGGCGCCATTGTAGCGGTGGCGCGCGGGAGCGCGGCGTGAGATTCCCAACCGTGCGGGAGAGGCGCGTGTGCCGGGATACCTATCTCAACACTTCGGCGTAATATCGCTCATACTGCGGAATAATCTTCTCGGAGCAAAAGCGCTCTCCGGCGGTCCAGCGGCCGGCCTTGGCCATGCGGTATTGCAGTCCGTCATCGAGCAGCAGCGCCGCCGCCCGCGCCGCCTGCGCTTCGATGTCGCCTACGGCTTCGAGAAAGCCGTCCTCGCCGTCGGTAATCAATTCGGGGACGCCCCCTACGCGTGTCGCCACCGGCACCACGCCGCACGCCATCGCCTCCAGCGCCGCCAGCCCGAAGCTTTCCATTTCGCTCGGCATCAACAGCACGTGCGCCAGCGGAATCAGGCGTTCGACGTGATTCTGCTTCCCCAGAAACGTCACGTTGTGTTCCACCTTCAATTCCCGCGCCAGGTGCTCGGCGGGACCGCGATCCGGACCGTCGCCGACCATCAGCAGATGCGCCGGCGCGGTCTTGCGCACTTCCGCCAGAATCCGAACGCAATCGAACACCCGCTTGACGGGCCGAAAATTCGACAGGTGGATTAACAGTTTCTCGCCCTCGGGCGCGTAATCGCGGGCGCCGGTTTTTTCGTTATCCGGGTGGTACAGGTCGCAATTGACGAAATTATTGATCACCCGAATCTCGTTCGATACCTGGAAAACCTCTTCCGTGTGCCGCCTCAGGTCCTCGCTGATCGAGGTAATGCCGTTCGATTTCTCGATCGAGAATTTCGTGATCGGATAATACGAGCGGTCCATCCCCACCAGCGTGATGTCCGTTCCGTGCAGCGTGGTGATGAACGGCAGCTTGCGCGTGGGCGCGAGCATCTGTTGCGCCAGAAGCGCCGCAATCGAGTGCGGAATCGCGTAGTGGACGTGCAGCAGGTCCAGGTCGTACGATTCCGCGACCTCCGCCATGCGCGATGCCAGCGCCAGGCAATAGGGCGGGTACTGGAACAGCGGGTAGGTCGAGACTTCCACCTCGTGATAATGGATCCGCGGAATACCCGGGTCGAGGCGGATCGGGTTGGCATACGTGATGAAGTGGATTTCGTGGCCGCGATTCGCGAGTTCGAGGCCCAGTTCGGTAGCGACGATGCCGCTTCCGCCGTAGGTAGGGTAGCAGGTGATCCCGATCTTCACGCTTCCCAACCTACCAGATTGGCCGTACGGTCAGTTCGTCGCGGGGCGCAGAATTCCATAGCCGATCTGTCCGTTCAGGTTCTCGTCGGGTCGCGCCAGGTCCCCGCCGCCGAACCAGACCCGAACGGCGTCACGGTCCGGCTCGACGCTCGGGTCGCAAACCACCTTCGCATCCCAGGGCTGGTCGCCGGCGATGATCTCGGGCAGCTTTTGCCAGTGGACCCCGTCGGTCGATCGCGCCAGGCCCATGCGCCGGCTTTCGGCAATGTCGCGGCCGGTATAGAGCATCCAGTAAAAGCCGTTGGAACTCCAGACCGCCGGCTCGCCCAACCCGTTCTCGTCGAAAGCGCCGGGGCCGCCGAGCTCCAGAATGGGGTTCGCCCGCAATTTCTCCCAGTGGATGCCGTCGGCCGAGCGGGCCAGCCCCAACCTCTGGCGGCGGGCGCGGTCCTGCCCCAGATAATAGAGGTAAAACCACGGACCGATCCGGATCACGCAGGGGTCCGCCACGCCCCGCTCGTCCCAGCTCATATACGGCCCGGGGTCGAGCACCGGAGCGGGCTCCTTGCGCCAGGTCCGCGCGTCGTCCGAACGAGCCAGGCCCAGCCGCGGCCGTTGCCTGGGTCCGGCCACATACCAGTACCAGAATTGGGAACCGGCCCGTAGCGCCGAGCCGTTGGCGGCTATGTAAGAGCCCTCCCACGTTCGCGGATCGGGCTCGAGCACGCTACCCCGCTTCCGCCACTCGATGCCGTCTTCGGAAGCCGCCAGGGCCGTCCGCCACGTGCGGCCGTCCCAGGCGGAGTAGAACATGAGGCCTCCGGCCACCGAAGGGTTCAGGACGTCCTTCGCTTCGTCCCTCACGAGCACCGGCTCCGGGCGCGGTTCCCAATGGAACGTCGCATGGGAATTCCCGCCGGAGAGCTGGGGAAGGGAGTAGTCGCCATAGCCGCCGCAGCCGGCCATCCATAGAGCCGCGGAAATCAGAACCAGCCGAGTCATCAGAGCGGAATCCGGAACTTCAGGCCCACTCCCCGGCCCGGGCGCGATTCCAAAAGCAGTTCGGCATTCAACGACCGGGCCCGCCGTTTCAGGCTGGCGGGTCCGAGCCGCAGCAACTCCAACTCTTCGAGCGAGTACGTGCCGGTAAACGGGAAGCCGTGGCCGTTATCGTCGACCGAAATCTCCAGGCCGCGGTCGGTCTTCTCCATGGCTACCGCGACGCGCGTGGCGCCGGCATGCTTCTGAACATTGTGCAGCGATTCCCGCAGCATCTGCAGCACCTCTAGTGACGTCTCCTGCGGCAGCCCCACCGGCGTGGTCGTTCCCACGAACGTCACCGGGATCCCGCTCTCTTTCTGGAAGCTTTCGGCCGTCCGCCGCACGGTGGCGACCAGGTTGGACCCGTCCACATCCACCGGGCGCATGCTGTGCAGGAAGGCGCGCAGATCGCGCACCTGGGTCTGCGCCAGCACCTGCAACTGCTTCAGGTCCTCCATCCCGGCCCCGAAATCGCGCGAAATGATGGTGCGCAGGATCTCCAGTCGCATCTGCAGGCTGATGAAGCTCTGCAGCGGGCCATCGTGGAAATCCGAGGCGATCCGCTGGCGCTCGTCGTCACGCGCTTTCTGCGCGGCCTTTTCGGCTGCCATCAGCTTGGACGTCAGGCTCTCCACGTCCCGCTTCAGACGCTGCTGGCTCACGGAAAGGAAGCAGGAAAGCGTGCCGGCTACCAGGATGGTCGGTTCGAGCACGAGGATGTGCCCGCCGGGAAGCACGGCGCAGAAAAGAGCGCACACCCCCGTGATCACCAGCAGTTCGAGCGGCGTGTAGAACAGCAGCGCCTCCGTCAGCAGGAACAGAAAGAAAATCGAGGTCAGCCACAGCATTTGGGAAGCGCTCAGGCTGGCCAGAATCAGAAAAAAGACCAGATCGCCGAAAAGCGCAAGCAACCCGAGAACCCCGCTCAGCCCACGGATGCGGGCTGCCACCAGCAAGCCGTAACCGAGAAAGATCCCGACCACGAGGCGGAAAACCGCCGGAGAAGACGGAGCATAGAAAAGGCTAAGGAAAAGTGCGGCGACAGCCAGGACGACGCGCGCCCAGGAGACAGATCGTAACCGCGGCGTGCTGGGGGGAGTGAGCAAGCAATTACTTCCGGTAAAGATAAAGGGTGTGGCTGCGGCCTTCCCCGTCGTCCGCTATATTCTCGACTTTGTCGGGCATCCAGTTCTTAAACTCGAAATCGTGGGCCACCACCCGTGCCCCTTTTTTCAACTGCCTGTCGAGCAGGGGCTGTACCTTATCGTCAATGGATTCGGGAAGCAGATACACGGTAATCAGATCGGCGGAACTGTAATTCTGCTTGAGTAAATCGCCGTTTACGATGTGCGCGCTCTGTTCCAGGCCGAGCTTTTGAATGCGGGCGACGCTCTGGCGGCACAGGTCGCGGTCGAGTTCGATGCCCACTGCTTCGGCGTGGAATTTGCGCGCCGCCATGATCACGATGCGGCCGTCACCGGAGCCCAGGTCGTACATCTTCTCGCCAGCCTTCAGTCCCCCCAATTGGAGCATTTTCTCGACGATGGTTTCGGGAGTCGGGTAGTAGGGCGCGAGTTTCGCCCCATCAGTGTTTTGCGCTCCCAGCGCGGCACAAGCGAAAAGCAGGCTGCAAAGGAGTCCCACCATGATTCTCCAACTACTTCAGACCGCTAATGTACCATGCTGAGTATGGAATCCGGCTGGCCGGTGGTGTTTCCCGGTTTTCCACAAAGCCGTGGATAAACCTGTGGAAAAATTGCTCGGAAGACCCTCCGGACGGACATTTGTTCCTGGTTTTCTCACGCTTTGCACTGCCTTTAAGCAATCGTCTGAAAATAAAATAAGCTTATATTTATCAAAGCGTTGCTGTTGGGCCACCGCTAAATGCAAACCTTCTCGACACGGTTGCCATGCCTGCACAGTTCACAATGTGCAGCGTCGGAGTAATAGCTCGCCTCGAGTTTGGCCAGATAGTAAAGCGGCAGAGAGCCGAAATTGACTGTATTGGGCGTCGGCTGATACACAATCACCGCCAGCCCGACTACCCGGGCGCCGGCGCCTTCGAGCAGGTGCTTCAGTTCGGCCAGCTTGCTTCCCGTCCGCAGAATGTCGTCTACCAGCAGGACCTGCTCGCCGGGCTCGGGGTTGAGGTATTGGCGGAACCGCAGCGGCCCGCCGTCTTGCTCCTGCTCCGCCCAGTAGACCTGCCGTGCGCGGACGGATTCGCAGACGCCGTACGCGACCGGCAATCCAGCCGTAGCCGGGGCGACGATCGAGAGTTCCGGGATGATGGCGCGGATCTCCGGGTTGGCTCTCAAAAGCCTGCCAATCCCAACCGAGAGCAGCCGTTGGTGCTGATAGTGCCGCATCGCGAGCGGCACCTGCAGATATTCGTTGGAATGAAGTCCGTTGGAATATTCAAAATGGCCGTCGCGCAACGCTCCGCTCTCCCGGAGCAGCGCCACGACCTCATCTTGAGTGGGAATCAGGTGCATGGGAGCTTCCGCCTTTTTTCTTTAATCGGCGAACCAAAGCATAACATGAGGCGCGGACCGCCATCGCGCCTAAAGTTCCGCCTCAATTCACCGATTATCCCGGTATGATGTGGCGCAGACTGACATGGATTGCCGGACTCACGAGCCTGGCGTTTTGGACGAACGCTGTGAGCGCGCAGTCTTCGGGGCCGACCACCAGCCCGGCGACCTTGAGCTTCAGCTATCAGGTGAACAGCTCGACCTACCCGGCGGCCGCAAAGCTGACGGCCACTCTTCCGGCGGCCTCCAGCGTTCTGCCCATGTCGGTGACGGTGTCCGCCACGCCGCAGGGCTGGCTCACGGTGACGCCCGACACCGGATACTCACCGCTGGCCATGACGGTGACCGTGAACCCTACCGGACTGACGCCCGGCAGCTACGGGGGCACGGTTACTATCAACACGGTGCCGGCGGGTAGCAACCCGGCGGTGGTGCCGGTAACGCTGCTGATCTCGAATCCGCCTTCGAACCTTGTGGTCAGCTCGCCGTCGAGCAACTACAGCGCTCCGGCGACGGGTTCCAGCCTGCCGACCTTAACTTTCAGCTTCACTACCGGCGCCCTGGCAGCCTCGCCGGCGGCGGCCGAACTGGACGTGGCTTCGACCGGCGACATCATTCCGTTCAATGTGGCGGCATCGAATTCGGGCACGGGCAAGACGGCCGTATGGCTTCGGGTGAACCAGACCGGACAATTGGCAAACCTACAGACCAGCGGTGTGGCGCTTTCCGGCTCGTACGTCCCGATTAACGTTTCGCTCGATTTGTCGACGCTCTCCAGCCTGGACCCCGGCAGCTACGGCGGCCTGATCACGATAGCGGCAAACAGTACGGCGAACGGCACGGCCGTGGTGGCCGTAAACCTGATCATTTCCGCGGGACCGCCGACGCTCAATTCGTCACTGCCGATCTTTCCCTCGAGCGTGATCGCCGGGCCTGTGATCGACCCCGTGATCACGATCTATGGGGACAATTTTTTCAGCACGTCGGTGGTCTCGATTCAGCAGGGCACCAACCCATCCGTCACTCTGCCTTCCAAACTCCTGAGCCGTAAGGTCTTACAGGCGACAATCAAGGCGGCATACCTGGCCGCGCCCACTACTCCGACCACTTATCCGATCGTCTGGACGCTTTCCGTGACCAACCCCGCGCCTCCCAACAACCCATCCCAAGCTCCGGCAACCACATTATTCTCGGTCACCGATCCCACACAGCCCGCCATCACATCGGTGGTCAACTCGGCGAGCTACACTCCCACCTCGGTGTTCACGGGCACGGGTACCAATCCGGTTCCGTCGGGGGCGACCTCGGTATCCCCGCGGGAGATCGTCTCCATCTTCGGCCAGAACCTGGGGCCGGCAAGCGCCCTGCAGGCGACACCCACAGGGACCCCGGTCGCTTATCCGACGATCCTCAGCGGAGTCCTGGTGGCCTTTCAATGGGGTTCCGCTCCCGTGAATACGGCCTTCGCGCCGATCATCATGATCTCCAACAATCAGATCAACTGCATCGTGCCGGTGGAGGTCGCTGCGGTGATTGGCACGGCCAACACAACGGTCACGGTGCAGGCGACCAATGGAACGGCCAGCACGAACCTGTTTACGACAACCGTAGTTCCCGAGGATCCTGGCCTGTTCACCTTCGGCGGCTTGGGGCAGGGACAAGCGGCTGTGTTGAATTTCGACAGCAGCACCGGATCCTACCTGATTAACTCGGCCAAGAGTGCCGCTCCTCGCGGATCGTCGATCTCGGTCTATGCGACCGGCCTGGGGGACCTGAGCACATCGCTGGCAGACGGAGAGGTGGCAACCAGCGCCGTCCGGGTGGCAGACACCACATATCGGGTGGACATCGATGGGCAACCCGCCGTGGTCACTTACGCGGGAACATCGCCGGGGGCGGTAGCCGGTCTGGTGCAGATCAATGCCATCGTACCTCCGACGGTTCGGACCGGCGCGGCAATCCCCATGACGGTGTCGATCGGCGATACGACGTTGGCGCGACGGAGCCAGCCTGGCGTTACGCTGGCCGTGAAATAGGTTCTATCGCTGGCGGGCGGCCATTCTTTTCTCGAGGGCCTTCATCAGCCGGTCTTCGACGTCGGCGGGGATCGGGTATGGATCCATACCCTTATAGATCTGGATGGTCTTCCTGGTAGTATCGGCGATAACCCAGCAGTTGGGACACTCGGTGATATGCTTTTCCAGCTTCGCCCTGAGCTCTGTGTCGATCGTCTCGTCCAGGTAATCGCTCAACTCGTTCAAAAAGTCTTTACAAGTAAGCAAAGGCATCATCTCCCTTGCGTTTGAAATAGCGCGTCAACTTTTCCCGAAGCTGAAGCCTGGCCCTCAGGAGCCTGCTCTTCACGGCAGGTATCGAAAGGCTCAGGGCTTCGGCCGTCTCTTCCGTCGACAGTTCTTCGATGTCGCGGAGTACGAAAACGGAGCGATAAGGGGGATCCAGGCTCTGGATCGCTTCGTCCAGAATCGAACCAAGTTCCTCGCGGGAGAAGCGCTGTTCGGGGTCCTCATCCCAGGCGGCGACTTCGCGCACCACGGTGTCCTCACCGGTGTCGATCTGCTCGTCGAGCGAAACCGCCTTGCTGGTCTTCCGGCGCCGCAGTTTCATCAGCGCCTGATTGACCGCGATCCGGACGATCCAGGTATAAAACTTGGAATCGCCTTTGAATTGATCGAGATGTTCGTAGGCCTTGAGAAAAGACTCCTGCAGCACATCTTCGGCGTCTTCCCGGTTTTGCGTGATATGCTGCGCCAGGCGAAAGACTTTGCCTTCGTAGCGGCGCACCAACTCCCCGAAGGCCCGTGTATCGCCTTCCCGGGAGTGTGCCACCAAAACGGCTTCGTCGGTTCCGGCCTGATCGGAAACAGGCATGTGTGCATTTTTATGATACCGGAAAAAGGCGGCGGCGCGGCGGGTCCATGGCCCGGGCCCATGCCCCTCCCCATCGCATCGCTGAGCCCCCTGGTTTGTCTGTGTTACGCTGAAATTTCCCTATGAGTAACATCGAGATCACCCTGCCCGACGGCAGTAAACAGTCGGTGGCAGCAGGAACGGCGCCCATCGATATTGCCAAATCGATCAGCCCCCGGCTGGCGGAAGCCGCGATTGTCGCCAGGGTCAACGGAGAATTGTACGATCTGGAACGTCCGATCGAAGCAAATTCGAGCGTACAGATCCTGACCGGCAAAGACCCCGAATCGCTGGAAGTCTACCGCCACTCGACCGCCCACCTGCTGGCCGCCGCCGTTCTCGAGTTGTACCCGGAAACCAAGCTCGGAATCGGGCCGCCGATCGAAAACGGCTTCTATTACGATTTCGACCGTGCCACGCCGTTTACTCCGGAAGATCTCGAGAAAATCGAGAAGAAAATGTGGGAAATCCAGGCCCGGAACCTGCCCTATGAACGGGTCTACACCCGAAAAGAAGAGGGCCTCCGGAAATACGGGGACGCCTGGATGAAATGCGAGCTGATCAGCGAGCGCGCCGGCGAGGTGTTTTCCGAATACACGCTGGGCCCTCACTTCATCGATTTCTGCCGCGGCCCGCACGTCCCCAGCACCTCTAAAATCAAAGCGTTCAAGCTCCTCTCGATCGCCGGAGCCTACTGGAAGGGCGACGAACACAATAAGCAACTCCAGCGAATCTACGGCACGGCATTTTTCAGCCAGAAAGACCTGGAGGCATATCTCAAACAGGTCGAAGAAGCCAAGAAGCGCGACCACCGCAAGCTGGGCAGAGAACTCGACCTGTTCAGCATTCAGGAACTGGCCGGTCCGGGGCTGATCTTCTTCCACCCGAAGGGCGGCATTATCCGTAAACAGCTCGAAGACTGGATGCGCGACCAGTACCTGAAACGCGGCTACTCGCTGGTCTACACCCCGCACGTAGCGCGCTTCGACCTGTGGAAAACCTCCGGCCACGCGAATTTCTACGTCTCGAACATGTTCTCCCGCATGGAGTTGGACGACGCCGAGTACCAGCTCAAGCCGATGAACTGTCCGTTTCACATCCTGATCTTTAAGGACCGGCAGCACAGCTATCGCGACCTACCCGTCCGGCTGGGCGAACTCGGCACGGTTTACCGCTACGAGCGGTCGGGTGTGCTCAACGGCCTGTTCCGGGTGCGCGGATTCACGCAGGACGACGCACATATCTTCTGCACGTCCGACCAGATTGAAGACGAGGTGGTGGCCTGCCTGCAGTTTGCCATCGACACCCTGGCGGCCTATGGCTTCGACAAATACGAGGCCGAGCTTTCCACGTGGGACGGCGGCAAGAGCGGAAAATACGACGGCTCGGCCGAGCAGTGGCAGATCGGCGAAAATGCCCTGCGCCGCGCCACCGAGCGGCTCAACATGAAGGTGAAGCTGATGCCGGACGAGGCCGCTTTCTACGGGCCGAAGATCGACGTCAAACTGGTGGATGCGATCGGCCGGCCATGGCAGCTTTCCACCGTGCAGTTCGATTTCACACTGCCGCGGCGGTTTGAGCTCGAGTACGTCGGGGAAGACGGACAGAAACACCAGCCGCTGATGGTGCATCGCGCTCTTTACGGCTCCATCGAACGCTTTTTCGGAATCCTGATTGAGCACTACGCGGGCGCATTCCCCGTCTGGCTGGCACCGGTCCAGGCCATTGTGCTGCCGATCACGGATCGCCAGACCGAATACGCGCGGACTATCCACAAGCAACTGGAGGCGGCGGGAATCCGTTCCTCGGTGGATGAGCGGGCCGAGAAAGTGAATTTGAAGATCCGCGAAGCTCAACTGCAGAAGATACCGTTTATGCTGGTGGTAGGTGACCGCGAGCAGCAGGGCGGCCAGATTGCCGTGCGCAATCGCAAGCACGGAGACCAGGGCGTCACGAGCGTAGAGGAATTTCTGGCCGGGATTCGCGAGCTGATCGAGAGCAAAGCCACCACGGAGTAGCCGTGTACGCGACGGCAGAAGGAACCGGACGATACGTCAATAGCCGCCACGACTTTATGGCCGCGGGGTTCTACCGTACCGTCTTCGATCTCAAGGTCTCTACGCTTGGCATTGGAACCTATCTGGATGCCAGCGTAGAAGCTCTGATTGTCGCCGGGCAGGGCGGCATCAATTTCTTCGATACCGCCATTAACTACCGCAATCAGCAATCCGAGCGCGACATCGGGAAGGCGCTCGAACACCTGCAGCGGGATGAAATCGTGGTCTGCACCAAGGCCGGATTTCTGACGCCGGGGGCCGTGCCTTCCTTCCTCAGGCCGGATGACGTGGCCGGCGGAATGCACTCGATGGCGCCGCGCTTCCTCGAAGATCAGATCGATCGCAGCCGGGCCAACCTGGGGGTGGACACGATCGACGTGTTCTACCTGCACAATCCCGAGACGCAACTCGGGTTCCACGCGCGCGAAGACTTCGAAAGCCGCATCCGCCGCGCCTTCGCGCACTTGGAGAAGATGGCGGACCGGCAGAAAATCCGGCGCTATGGCGCGGCCACCTGGGACGGATTCCGCAAGAAAGATGCCTTGAACCTGCAGCGGCTGGCGCAGATTGCCAAAGAGGAGGGCGGCGCCGACCACCGCTTCCGGTTCCTCCAGTTGCCGTTCAGCCTGGGGATGGTCGAGGCCTATGTGGACCGCCCGGACAGCGTACTTTCAGCGGCCGCCGGCCTGGGAATCGCGGTGGTGGCTTCGGCTACCCTGATGCAGGCGCAGGTGCTCGGCCACATGCCGGACGAGGTTCAGAAACTGCTGCCGGGTCTCGACACGGACGCGCAGCGCGCCATCCAGTTCACGCGCTCAACTCCCGGAATCGCTGCCGCGCTCGTGGGAATGAGCCGGCCGGAACACGTGCTCGAGAACCTGGAGATCGCGAAATCGCCGCCGGTACCGCCCGACCAGTACTTGCGGCTTTACCAGTGAGCCGCGTCATCGAAATTGCCGCCGACCTGGCTGGGCTCGACACCGCCATCGAAGCGTTGCCCAATCGCCCGGCGGTGTTCCTTCTGTGGCCGGCGGAGGGCGAGCCGTACCTCTCGAAAACCAATCTGCTCCGCCGGCGGCTTCTGCGCCTGCTCAAAGAGCGCGAGAGACCCTCTCGCCTGCTGAACCTGCGGCACACGGTGAAGCGCATCGAGTACCGGCTGACGGGTTCGGCTTTCGAATCGAGCGTGGTCCTCTACGAAGAGGCGCGCCGCCGCTTTCCCGACAGGTACCTGGAACTGCTGAATCTGCGCATGCCGCCGTATGTCAAGATCGTGCTCGGCAACGAATATCCGCGCAGCCATATCACCACGCAACTCTCCCGCACGCCGGCTTTGTACTACGGCCCGTTCCGTTCCCGCGCGTCGGCCGAACGCTTCGAGTCGCAGTTCCTGGACCTGTTCCAACTACGCCGATGCCAGGAAGACCTGGAGCCTTCGCCCGAGCATCCCGGCTGCATCTACGGCGAGATGGGGATGTGCCTGCGGCCATGCCAGCAGGTGGTCGGGCCGGAGGAATACGGCCACGAGGCGGCGCGGGTGGTGGAGTTCCTGAGAACCGACGGACAATCGCTGGCCGGCGCCATCGAGCATTCGCGCGACCGGCTAAGCGAGGAAATGCGGTTCGAAGAAGCCGCCCGCCAGCACAAACGCCTCGAAAAGGTGCAGGAAGTGCTTCGGCTTCGCGACGAACTGGCGCGCGAAATCGACCATCTGGCCGGCGTCGCGGTCACACGGTCGCTTCAGGCGGACGCGGTGGAACTTTGGCCGGTGCGCGGAGGCTACTGGCAGGCGCCCGAACGCTTCAGCTTCGAGGTGCACGAAGGTAAAACAGTCTCGCTCGACAGGAGACTCCGTGAAACATTCGCGGCGGTCGAACCGCACAGCCTGGCCATGCGGGAACGACAGGAGTACCTCGCGCTTCTGGCGCGCTGGTTTTACTCGAGTTGGCGCGACGGCGAATGGCTGGCCTTCGATACCTGGGAAGACATTCCCTATCGCAAATTGGTCAACGCAGTGTCCCGGGTGGCGCGGCGGGAGCCGGGCGCCTGACAGGAAGCGCTCAGAGAAACAGCCGCCCGCCGCCGGCCGCCGAGGCGAAGCTGCGAAGGGCCTCCTGCTCGTCGTCGAATGCGACAAACACCGTGTAGAGCTTGGTGATCTGCAGCAGGTCGTGCACCTTGGCCTGAGGATTCAGCAGCTTGATATTGCCCTGGACGTTGGTGACCGTGGCGTATGCGCCGACCAACTCCCCCAGCCCGGCGCTATCGATATAGCCGACCTCCTTGAGATTGACGAGGATGTTCTTGTGTCCTGAGCTTACCAACTCCTTGATTGTGGCCCGCACCTGCCCGGAACCGTCGCCCAGGGTGATGCGGCCGGCCAGATCGACGATGGAAACGTCACCGGACTGGCGCACGCTTACCTTCAGGCTCATCAAATACCTCCGCCGATCATTATGTGACAATCGAATTGGGTATGCACCCGGATGGCAAACAGCGGATTCCGATTTGGTTCTTTATCGGACTGCTGGTGATCGTTTACGGATTCATGGTAATGGGCGCCGGGATGTGGGCATTGTTTTTCCCGCCGGCTCACGCGGTGGCGCTCGAGAACCTGCATGCGGACCTCTGGTGGAGCGCGCTTATGGTCGTCGTGGGCGGGTTTCTGGTGGGGATGAATTCGCCCTGGTAGGCCGGTCACGCAGAGCGGGTCAGCCGATGCCCAGATCGTCGATGCGTTCGAGCGGCGTACCGCAGACGCGGCAGATCAGGGCATGGCAATCGCCGCAAACCAGCGGATCGTCCACAGCCTTCGCACAGGTAGGGCAGTAGAATTCGGCGGGGGCCTGCTCGGGTTCGGGCATACCGCCATTATCCGAGTTTTTCGGCGCTACCCGGCCTCGAGCGTCCGCACGCTGGTTTCGACCGGCTCGAGCGGCGCGATCTCCACTCCGAGCGGCGTGGTTTTCAACTCGGCGAATTTCCGGGCGCTCACCATGACCCGGCTCTCGAACGAGCCCACGGCGCCGTTGTAGGCCTCCACGGCCCGCTCCAGGCTCCGGCCCACTTTGTTCCAGTGGTCGCCCATGTCGGAGAGCCGCTTGAACAGGTCTTTTCCCAGCGCGCTGATCTCGGCGGCGTTCTGCGCCAGCCTCTCTTGCCTCCAGCCATAGGCCACGGCGCGCAGCAGCGCGATCAACGTGGTCGGGGTTGCCAGAATGACGTTCTGGTCCACCCCGAACTCGATCAGGGCCGGATCGCTTTCGAGCGCGGCGCTGAAGAAGCACTCTCCCGGCAGGAACAACACGGCGAATTCCGGGGCCTGTTCGAACTGCTCCCAGTACGATTTCCGCCCCAGAGCCGACATGTGGGTGCGGACCTGGCGCGCGTGATCCGCCATTCGTGCGCGGCGCGCCGGTTCGTCGGCCGCCTCGATCGCGCTCAGGTAGCCGTCGAGCGGCGTCTTGGCGTCCACCACCACCGTCTTGCCCGCGGGCAGGCGCACCACGAGATCGGGCCTGAGGCGGCCCTCCGCCCCATCCACGGTGGCCTGGGTCACGAAGTCGCAGTGGTCCAGCATTCCCGACATTTCGACCACGCGGCGCAATTGGATCTCCCCCCAGCGGCCGCGCACGTGCGGCGTTCTCAAGGCCGTCACCAGCCGGCCGGTTTCCGTACGCAGTTCGGTCTGGCTTTCGAGCAGGTTGCGCACCTGTTCCTGGAGCCCCGCGTAGGCGCCCGCCCGGGTTTTCTCCAGGTCCTGGATTTTGGCGTCCACCCGGTCGAGCGATTCGCGCAGCGGAGTGACCATCTCCTGGATCGCGCGCTCACGGAGTTCCAGATCTCCGCGGGCGGCCTGCCGGGTCTCGCCGAGCGAAGCTTTGGCCAGGTCGAGGAATGCCTGGTTATTGCGGCCGAGAGCCTCGGCCGAGAGTGCGCGGAACGCCGCTTCGGCCTCATGCCGCTTGGAACGTATCACCAGCCAGGCCAGGGCAAATCCGGCGAGAAAACACAACACCGGCAGAATGTTTGACATAATTTTTATTATCGCGCCGCCCGGAACAGGCCGCGTGCTGACCTACCCCGCCGTGGGCTTGCTGCCCTCGATCAGATGGTACGACCCGGCGGCCAGGTTGCGGAACTCCTGTTTCGCGCCGCTCGGCCATTCGATTTCGAGCCGCGGGGCCACGGTGCGGCGCCCCAGGCCGAACGTGAGCGTCAGTTCCGATTGCGAAAGATAGCTCGACCCGCTGCGCACCATGCGCGCCTGGGTTCCTTCCGGGCCGTAGAACCGGGCGACCGCGCCGATGGCATCGCGATTCGATTTCGTGCCGGTGAGCCGCACCCGCAGCGAGCGGTTGCCCGAGGTCACATCGTTGCGGTAGAGGTAGGCGGGGCCCTGGTTGGTGGTGACCAACAGGTCCAGGTCGCCATCGCGGTCGAAATCGCCGCAGGCCAGGCCGCGCGCGACTTTCGGCTTGTCGAAATTCGCTCCCACCTGGGAGGCCACGTCGCGGAAATGGCGGTTTCCTCCGTTCAGGAACACGTGCGGCGGCTGCGCGTAGCCCACATTGCCGCGAATCCGACGCACCGTCTCGTCGATATGCCCGTTCACCGCCACCAGGTCCAGCCAGCCGTCCAGGTCGACATCGAGAAACGCGCATCCGAAACCGAGGCTGGAGCGCGAGGCCTGCCCGATTCCGGTGCGCTCCGCCACGTCGGTGAAGCCGCCGCCGGCCGTGGAGCGGTAGAGCGCCATCATTTCGTTGTCGAAATTAGTGATGGCGATCCCCTCCACGCCGGAATTCTCAAAGTCGCCGGCATCCACGCCCATCCCCGCGCGCGCTTTTCCGTCTTCGCTGAAGGCCACCCCCGCGTGCACCGCCACTTCTTCGAACGTGCCGTTGCGCAGGTTGTGGTAGAGCTTGTTGGGCTGGGTGTCGTTGGCCACGAACAGGTCGGGCCAACCGTCGCGGTCGTAATCCAGCATGGCCGCGCCCAGCGATTTCGAGCTGCTGTCGAAAATGCCGCTGCGCGCGGTTACATCTTCGAACGTGCCGTTGCCGCGATTGCGGAAAAGCCAGCAGGTCTCGCCGTGGTACGCTTCCGGCGTGCAGTACGACTTGTGCCTGCCGTCCACGCTGCAAAACACGTCGTGCTCCGGAGACCACTTCACGTAGTTGCAGACCAGCAGGTCGAGCAGGCCGTCGCGGTCGTAGTCGAACCACAGGGCCGACGTGCTGAAGGATCGGCGCCCGCCCAGCCCGGCCTTTTCGGTCACGTCGATGAAACGGCCCTTGCCATTGTTGTGGAACAGCCGGTTCTGGCCCACCGCGGTGATCAGCAGGTCGGGAAAGCCGTCGTTGTCGTAATCGCCGACCGCCACCCCCATCCCGTACATTTCGACCGCCAGTCCGGCACGCTCGGTGACGTCGGTGAACGTGCCGTTGCGATTGTTCCGGTAGAGCCGCATGGTGCTTTTAGCGCCCGCGCGGCCCGGCCAGTTCGTGCCGTTCACCAGCAGAATGTCCAGCCAGCCATCGGCATCGTAATCGAGGAAGGCGCAGCCCGGCCCCATGGTCTCGGGCAGGTATTTAGCGCCGAAGGCCCCGCTGTTGTGGTGGAAGAGAACGCCCGCCGCGCCGGTCACGTCGGTCAGCCGGAAGCCCGGCCCATCCGCGGTTGCCAGCAGCGGAGCGGCGCCCAGAAGGAACGTTCTCCGGGTCACGCGATACTTACCAGCCCCTGGCGGATGGCATAAACCACCAGTTCCGCCGTATTGTGAATTCCCAACGTCTGCATGATGTTGGCACGGTGCACGGCCACCGTGTTCGCGCTGAGCCCGAGCACCGTGGCGATTTCCTTGTTCGACTTGCCGTGAACAATGAGCTGAAGTACTTCGAGTTCCCTAGTGGTGAGCTGCGGCTGCGCAACGTCCGTCGCCACCGACGCCGGATCGAGCCGCGGGTCGAGCACCCGCCGCCCCGCGGCCACCTGTTTCACGGCGCTCACCATCTCCAGGTCCATGGCATTCTTGAGCAGGTAGCCCATGGCTCCCGCTTCCAGGCAGGTGCGGATGTAGGAAGTCTCCGCGTGCATGCTGAGAATCAGGACGGCGGTCTCGGGCGCCGTTCGCAGAATCTGCCGCGTGGCCACCGCTCCGTTCATGCTCGGCAGCGCAAAATCCATCACCACGACGCGCGGCTTCAACTGCGCCGCGAGTTCCACCGCCTGGTGCCCGTCCTCGGCCTCCCCCACCACGCGGATCCCCGGATCGTCTTCCAGCAGGCGGCGGAATCCGCGCCGCACCAGGCTGTGGTCGTCCACCAGAAGTACGGTGATGCTAGGCTCCGGCATGATTCTCCCGCTGAGCGGTAGGAATGGAGATCCGGATGGTCGCTCCCCGGCCTCCATGCCCGTCGATCTCCAGACTTCCGTTCACCAGTTCGGCGCGCTCGCGCATCGAAATCAAACCCATTCCTTTCCCCTCCGAGGCGTCGAACCCCACTCCCTCATCTTCCACCTCCAGCACCACGGATTCCGGCAGGTATTGCAGCCGCACCACGGCCCGCTTGCATTTCGAGTGCTTGGCCACGTTGTTCAGCGCTTCCTGCATCACCCGGTACAAGTGGATCGTTACTCCCCGGTCCAGTTCATGCCCTGCACCGGACTTCTCAAATTGTATGGCAATTCCGGTCTGCTTCTCGAAAGCCGGCAAATACTGGTCGAGCGCGCTCTCCAAACCGATCTCGTCGAGGATGACCGGGTGCAGCGCATGCGAGAGCGTGCGGACCTTCTCGAGAGTCGATTGTACGATCTCCTGGATCTCGCGCAGGTCCGCCCGCACCGATTCGGAATCCTGCGCCAGCCGTCTTCCCATGCGCTGGAGCATGGTGCCGATGGCGGTCAGGATCTGGCCGAAATCGTCGTGCAGTTCGCGCGAAATGGAGCGGAAGGTGCTTTCCTGCATCGAAATCAGTTGCCGCGCCAGTTCGCTCCGCCGCTCGGAAAGCGCCGCCTCCTCCCGGAACAGCCGACGATTGTACTGTACCAGATAAAGGCTCGTGAACAGAATCAGCACCAGCATGGCTCCGACGAACAGGTACAGGTTGCGCTCGGCCCCGGCGTACACCTCGCGAATCCTCGCGGCGGCGTCTTCTTCGGTTTCGTTGTTCTGCACCAGCAGCCGCGCCACCGCCGTGCTGAGGGCCTCCTGGCGGGCCTGCAGCGACAGCCGGATCAGCGAACGCGCATCCACCTCGTGCCCGCTCTGCGCCATCGCGAACATGCGGTCCACCGCGTCCCAGAACTGCTCGGCCGAGGCCTGGAGGTAACCCTTCTGCTCCGCGTTGCCGGAGGGCGCGAACATCGCTTCGCGCACCAGGGCGTCGTCGAGGTCCGTGCGGATCCGGCGCAGTTGAGCCCTCCAGGCCGTGAGCGGGTACGGCTCGGTCCCATCCGTCATATCGCGCATGGCCAGCGCGAGCGAGTTCAGATCGTTCTGGATCCGCAGCAGCAGCAGGGAGTCGGCGCGGTTGCGATCGATCGTATCGGTCTGCAGGTGCTCCAGATTGCGCAGTTGCTTGACCGTGAATCCCGAATAGAACGCCACGGCCGACAGGGTAATCGCCAGACCCGCGAGCAACCGGATTGTCGGTGATCTTCCCTGTGACAGGCGCATACCGGAGCAACCTAATATATTCCCATTATTGCCCCACTTCGTCCCCGGGATATATGCTGCAAGCACTCAACGCTGTCGCCGGTGCACACTAAAGGGATATGGGAAGTCGTCTGCAACGTGTCCTCTGGATTTCCGCGGCACTGACAGGTTCGATCGCCTGGGTGCTGTTTGCGCAAGGCGCCCGGCCCGATAACGCCGAACTCTGGCACCACCGCAACCTCGGCAAGGCCTATTACGAGAACCCCACGACCCAGGCTCAGGCCGTGGCGGAGTTCCGCAAGGCGCTGGAAATGAATCCCGGTTCCACCCGCGAGATCGTGAATTACGGCTTGGCGTTGTTGCACGCCGGAGATACCAAAGCCGGCATCGCCGAATTGCAGAAGGCGCAGAAGCTCGACCCCAAGCTGCCCCACACCTGGTTCAACCTGGGCATCGCCTACAAGAATCAGGGAGACCTCAGCCTGGCCCTCACCGAGTTCGAAGGCATGGCCCGGCTGGTGCCCGACGAGCCTGTTACTCACTACCAGATGGGTACCATCCTCAAGGCGCAGGGCGACCAGCAGGCCGCGCTGAAACAGTTTGAAATCGCCCGCGACATCAACCCGCTGCTGGCCGCGCCGCACTTCCAGCTCTACGGCCTGTACCGCCAGATGCAGCGGCCCAAGGAAGCCGCCAAAGAGCTCCGCATCTTCCAGCAGCTAAAGAAGTCGCAGGAGGGCGCCGCCGTCCCCGAAGACATGGCGTGGAGCTGGTACTCGGAAATCTACGACCCCGTCAATGCCCTGCCCTCCGCTCCGCCGGCACACCCGGTCTACAAGACCGTGCGCCTGGGCAAAGGGTTCACAGGAGCTGCCGCGTTCAGCCTCGATGGCGGCCCCCGCGCCAGCCTGATCGCCTGGTCTCCCGCGCGCGTCGCCGTCTTCCGCTATGCCGAGACGCCGGTGACCGATTCCGGCCTGGAAAACCTGCGCGATGTAGTCTCCATCGCCCCCGGCGATTTCGATAACGACGGTCTTCCCGACCTGGCCGTCCTGACCACCCACGGCGTAGTGCTCTACCGCAACGTCAGCGGCAAATTCCAGAAATTCGCGGACCTTTCCCCCGGCTCGTTCCGCCAGGCCGTGTGGCTCGACTACGACCACGATTACGACTTGGACCTCTTCCTCCTGGGCAACGATTCGAAGCTGCTCCGCAACAACGGCCAGGCCGGCTTCAGCGACGAAACCGCGCGATTCCCCCTCGTTCCCGGTCACGCCTTGAGCGGCGTGCCGTTCGACCTGGAACCCGACACCCCCGGCCGCGACCTGGTGGTCTCCTACCAGGACCGTCCCGGCGTCCTCTACCGCGACCACCTCTCGGGCAACTACCAGGCCGTGGACCTCAAGGAACTGCCTGCCGGCTCGATTCTTCTGCCCCCTAAAGACCTGAATCACGACGGACGCACGGATCTCGCGGCCGAACCGCCGCTCGTGCTCCTCAACCTTCCCAACGGATTTCGGAAGGGCCCGGTCGCGGAGCTTCCGGCCGCCATCTCGGCCGATTTCTACGGCAATGGCCGCCTCGACCTGGTCTCGATCTCGCGGGGCGGCGTGCTGAACGTCGAGCGCGACGTGACCCCCAACTACGGTAACTGGATAGAGACTTCGCTCAAAGGCATCAAGAACCTGAAGTCCCCAATCGGCGCAAAGGTCGAGGTGAAATCCGGCACGAGCTACGAAAAGCAGACCTGGGCCGGGCTCCCGCTGGTCTTCCGGCTGGGCACCCGCACCCAGGTGGACACCGTCCGCGTCACCTGGCCCAACGGCCTCATCCAGAACGAAATGACGGAGCCGATCAACAAGGTGGTGACGATTGAAGAATCGCAGCGGCTTTCCGGCTCCTGCCCCATGATTTTCACCTGGAACGGCCAACGCTTCGAGTTCATCACCGACGTGCTCGGAGTGGCTCCGCTGGGCGCCAGCTCGGGCGACGGCCGCTACTTCCCAGTCGATCACCAGGAGTACGTCTCGATTCCCGCCGGGTCGCTCCGCGAGCGCAACGGCGCTTACGACGTGCGCATCACCGAAGAATTGCACGAGGTGTCCTACATCGACCAGGTGCGCCTGCAGGCGGTGGACCATCCGGCCGAAATCGGCATCGTCACCAACGAAAAATTCAAGTCGCCGCCTTTCCCCGAGTTCCGTCTCTTCGGCGTCGGCCACCGCTTCTATCCCGTGTCCGCACGCGACCAGAAGGGCGCCGACGTCCTGCCGGCCCTGTTGCACCGCGACCTGAAATATCCGAATTCGTTCCGCCGGGATGCGGCCGGAGTCGCCGAGATGCACACCCTCGATCTCGATTTCGGAACGGCCGCGCCGGATAACCACGCCGTGCTGATTCTCGAGGGCTGGGTGGATTGGGCCGACGGCAGCACCTTCCTTTCCGCTACCGAGGAGCACAAAGACCTGACCTTCCCGTATCTCCAGGTGAAAGATGCCGCCGGAAACTGGAAGACCGTGATCGAAGACATGGGGATACCCTCCGGCAAGCCCAAGCCCATGGCCGTGGACCTCAGCGGCAAGTTTCTCTCGGCGTCCCGCGAAGTCCGCATCGTCACCAACCTGTGCGTCTATTGGGACGAGGCCTTCCTGGTGGACGGCGACGCTCCGCCTCCCGCGCGCCTGACCGCGCTGCCCTCGCTTTCCGCCGATCTGCATTTCCGCGGCTTCTCCCGCCCGACCATCGACCCCGAGCGCAAGCAGCCGGAACGGTTCGACTACCAGACCGTCAGCGACACATCCTCCTGGAACCCGACCTCGGGCGACTACACCCGCTATGGCGATGTGAACACGCTGCTCGCGAAACCGGACGACTGCATGGTGGTGATGGGCTCCGGCGACGAGATCCGCCTGCGTTTCAGCGCACAGGGCCTCCCGCCCCTGCCCGCCGGCTGGAAGCGCGATTTCCTGCTGCTGGTGGACGGCTGGGCCAAGGATGCGGATGCCAACACGGCTTTCTCGCAGACCGTTCTGCCGCTGCCGTTCCACGGCATGAGCAGCTATCCGTACCCCGCGGGAGAACACTATCCGCAGGATGCCCTCCACGAAGAGTACCTGCGGCGATACAACACGCGCCCTGCCCTGAGACTGATCCGTCCCCTGGTGATGGCGGTTCCCGAGACGTCGCAATGAAACGATATGTCCCTTATGCCCTCGGTTTTTTGATCGTCAACAGCGCGTATCTTGCCGCCTTCGCGCAAGCCAGCATCTTCTACGAGGCCAACGTCCTGCTGCACCTGGGGCTGGGCCTCGCGCTGGCGGCGCTCGCCATTCGGTGGGCGCCGCGCTACCCGCGCGAGTGCGGAGCGTTCGTAGCGGCCGCCATTCCGGCCGTGTATCTCGCGGTGGCCGGGAATACTCTGCAGCACCGCTGGGCCCTGGGACTGCACAGTGCGCTGGCTCTTATCGCTGTGGCGCTCATCGGGTGGCGCGTTTTCGGCGCGGGCCGCTACCGTGCCGCGTTCGTTGCCTGCGTCTCCGTGCTGGTGCTGCTGCCTGCCCCAGCCGCGCTCTGGCGCACCCTGCGGCCCGACCCCGACAACTTCATCGTGAACCCCACCAGCCCGCCGCTTTCGATGGATCAGGAAGGCGCCGGCGCGCACTCGCCGTTTGCGCCATCCTCCGCACGGACCAACACCGGCAACATCATTCCTTCGAACTTCTTCATGGATTCGGAAACCTGCGGCCGGTGCCACAAGGATATCTACGAGCAGTGGAAGAGCTCGATGCATCACTTTGCATCGTTCAACAACCAGTTCTACCGGAAAGCCATCGAGTACATGCAGGACACGGTCGGCACGCGCCCCAGCAAGTGGTGCGCCGGATGCCACGACCACGCCGTTTTCTTCAACGGCCGGTTCGATCGCCCAATCAAAGAGCAGATCGACACGCCCGAGGCGCACGCCGGCCTCGGCTGCATGTCGTGCCACGCCATCGTACACGTGGGAAGCACCATGGGGAACGCCGATTTCCGCGTGGAGTATCCGCCTCTGCACCGGTTGGCCTCCAGCCACAACCGCTACATCCGGGCGATGGATTACTTCCTGACTTACCTGAACCCCAAGCCGCACAAGGCCACCTTTCTCAAGCCGTTCATGACCGATCAATCGTCCGAGTTCTGCTCGGCGTGCCACAAGGTGCACCTGGACGCTCCGGTGAATCACTACCGCTGGCTGCGCGGCTTCAACGAGTACGACAACTGGCAGGCCAGCGGCGTCTCCGGGCAGGGCGCGCGGTCGTTCTACTATCCAGCGAAGAGCGAGGTTTGCACGGATTGCCACATGCCCCTGGTCGCCTCTCAAGACCCCGGCAACCACGGCGGCAAAGTGCATTCTCACCGCTTCGCCGCGGCCAACACGGCTGTCCCGTATGCAAACCAGGACGCGGCGCAGCTCAAAGCCACCGAGAGTTTTCTGAAGTCGGGCTTCGTCACGGTGGATATCTTCGCCGTCTCGCCCGCCGGCGGCCGCAAAGGCACCCAGATGGTGCGCCGCACCGATACCGTCCAGGCCAGCTCCACGTTCGCCGTAGGGGAAGAGGCTGAGCAATCCGCCGCGGCCGTGATTCGCGACGTGGGCAAAGTTGCGGCGCCCATCGAAACCGCGGTCCTCGAGCCCGGCAGCACCGTGCGTGTGGATGTCGTGGTGCGCACGCGCAAGATCGGCCACTTCTTCCCGGGCGGCACCGTGGACGCCCCGGATACCTGGCTCGAATTGCAGGCCAAAGACGCCGATGGCCGCCTGATCTTCTGGAGTGGAGACGTCACCGGCAATGGAAAGGGCCCCGTCGAGCCGGGCGCCCATTTCTACAAGTCTTACCAGCTCGATGGCGAGGGCAACCCCATCGACAAGCGCAACGCCTGGCAGACGCGGAGCCTGCTCTACGTGCGCCTGATTCCGCCCGGAGCGGCCGACGTGGCCCACTACCTGGTGAAAGTGCCGAAGCAGGCGCGCGGCCCGATCCATTTCGTGGCGAAGCTGAATTACCGCAAGTTCGCTTGGTATTACACGCAATTCGCTTACGCGGGCGTGCCGAAGCCCGGGCAAAACCCGGCGCTTCTGGGCACCGATCACAACGGGCTGGAGTATGACTTCGACGCGCGCTCGATTCCGGCCAACGTCTCCGGCAAGATTCGCGATTGCATCCCGGACCTGCCCATCGTCACGCTGGCGAAATCGGAAGCCACCATCCCGCTCGGCCAGCCCACCTGGACCCCCGTGGTGCGCCGGCAGGACCGCGAGCGCTGGAACGACTGGGGCATCGGCCTGCTGCTGCAGGGCGATCTCAAGGGCGCGGAATATGCGTTCCAGAAAGTCACCGAAGCCGAGCCCGGCTACGCCGATGGCTGGCTGAACGTGGCCCGGGCGCTCATCCAGGAAGGCGAAACCGAGGCAGCCAAACCGTACCTCGCCAAAGCCCTCGCGATCGCCCCGCAGTTCGGCCGCACCTGGTTCTTCGAAGCCGCCGCGCAAAAGGCGGATGGCGATTACGATGGCGCCCTGGCGTCGCTCGAGCGGGTCCGCCGGCAATACCCGCGTGACCGCGTGGTGCTTAACCAGATTGCCCGCATCCTCTTCCTCAAACGCCAGTACGCCGGGGCCGTGGATGCGCTGAAGCAGGTGGCGGGTGTGGACCCCGAGGACGTGCAGATGCACTACACCTGGATGCTGTGCGCCCGCGGCCTGGGCGATACCGCCGCCGCCGCGCGCGAAGAGAAGCTTTTCCGTCGATTCAAAGCCGAAGAGTCTTCGCAGGCCATCACCGCCCGCCGCCGCGCCCTCAGCCCCGAAGATAATAACGAGCGCCAGCCGATCCACGATCACGAAAGCGCCGTCCAAGGAGACTTCCGATGAGGTTCCGTAGGGTAGGCCTCCCGGCCTGCCCACGCGCCGGAGGCGCGCTGCTTTTATGCCCGCTTCTCGTCTTCGCGCTATTCGCCGCCACCCAGCCCTCCGCACCCATCCAGTTCACCGACGTCACCGCGCGCGCCGGCATCCACTTCACCCACAACGCCGGACGCGCCGGCAAGAAGTACCTCCCCGAAACCCTGGGCTCCGGCTGCGCCTTCTTCGACGCCGATGGCGACGGCTGGCCCGACATCCTTCTCATCAACAGCAAGGACTTCACGCCGCGCGGCCGCAAATCCATCGCCGCACTCTACCGCAATAATCACAACGGCACCTTCACCAACATCACCGCGGGCAGCGGTCTCGACGTGGAAATGTACGGGTTGGGCGTCGCCATTGGCGACTACGACAACGACGGCCGCGACGACGTCTACATCACCGCGCTCGGTGGCGACCACCTGTTCCACAACGAAGGCAACGGAAAGTTCCGCGACGTCACCAGGGAATCCGGCATCCATAACGCCAGCTTCGGAACCAGCGCCGCGTGGTTCGATTACGACCGCGACGGCAAACTCGACTTGTTCGTCGCGAACTACGTGCAGTGGGCCCCGGCGCACGACCTGTGGTGTTCGCTCGACGGTTCCACCAAGTCGTATTGCACGCCCGAATCGTACAAAGGCACGGCTTCCCGCCTTTATCACAACCTGGGCAATGGCCGCTTTGAAGAAATCGCCGCCAAAGCCGGCGTTGGAGACCCCACCAGCAAGTCGCTCGGTGTGACCGTGCTCGACTACAACGGCGACGGCTGGCCCGACCTGTTCGTTGCCAACGACACCCAGCCCAACAAGCTTTACCGCAACAACCGCAACGGCACGTTCACCGACGTGGGCATGACTGCCGGGGTGGCGTACGGCGAGGACGGCGTAGCCCGCGGCGCCATGGGCGCGGACGCCGGGGATTACGACGGCAGCGGCCGCCCGGCCCTGCTGGTGGGCAATTTCTCCAACCAGATGCTGGGCCTGTACCACAACGAAGGCAACGGCCTGTTCGTAGATGAGGCGCCCACCTCCACGGTGGGACGGGCCAGCCTGCTGACCCTGGCTTTCGGCGTCTTCTTCTTCGATTACGATCTCGATGGCCGTCCCGATATTTTCGCCGCCAACGGCCACATCGAAGACGGCATTGGCCGCGTGCAGCCGAAGGTGAGTTACAAGGAAGCTCCGCTGTTGTTCCGGAACCTGGGCGGCCGCAAGTTCGAGAATGTCTCGAACGCCATGGGCGCAGCCTTCACCCGCCCGATCGTGGCTCGCGGCGCCGCCTATGCCGATTTCGATCGCGATGGCGACCTCGACTTGCTCGTCTCGAGCAACAACGGCCCGGCGTACCTGTTTCGCAATGACGGCGGCAATCGCAACCACTGGCTGTGCCTGCGCCTGTCGGGGTCCAGGTCGAACCGCGATGGCATCGGGGCGGTGGTGCGGGTGGCGAGCGCTTCCGGCAGGCAGTGGAGCACGGTCCGCAGCGGTTCGAGCTATTGCTCCCAAAGCGATCTCGCCCTGACCTTCGGGCTGGGGCCGGACATCTCCGCCACCGTCGAGATCGATTGGCCCAGCGGAATCAAACAGCAACTCGGCAAGCTGGCCGCCGACCAGTTCCTGAAGGTGGATGAGGCTCGCGGCATCGTCGGGCGGTGACCGCGATCAACATGCTAGAAATAGTGAATTGTGAAGCGCGACAAGGCAAAATCCGCGAAGCCCGCCAAAATCTCCCAGCCCGGGCCTTCGCGGGTGGCCAGGCATGCGCTGGCGCTCGCCGTCCTGATCGGCGTCATGTTCCTGGTGTATTCGAATTCGCTTCACGTCCCGTTTCTCCTGGATAATGAGGGCGTCATCCTCAAAGACGCCCGCATTCAGAGCGTCTCCGCGGTGCAACTCCATCGCATCCTCACCGGTCAATACTGGGAGGTAGCTCCAACCGGCCTCTACCGTCCCCTGACCACACTCAGTTACCTGTTCAATTACGCGATCCTGGGCAACGGCGCGAACCCCGAGGGATATCACTGGGTCAACCTCATCCTGCACGCCTTCAACATGGTGCTGGTCTACCTGGTAGGCCTGACGATTTTCGAGCAGATCCCGGCCGCGCTGTTTCTCGCCGCAATCTGGGGATTGCATCCGATACAGACCGAATCGGTAACCAATATCGTGGGCCGGGCCGATCTGTTGGCCGCGTTCGGAGTGCTGGCGGCCCTGCTGTGCCACCGCCGGGCTCTGCGCGCCAGCGGCCGGCGCAAAGCTGTATGGGTCGCGGCGGTGGCGCTGGCGGTTGCGGCCGGCATGTTTTCCAAGGAGAATACCGCCGTCACCATTGCCGTCCTTGTGGTCTACGACTTCACCTTCGAGCGCGTTGCAACCTGGCGTTCCCGCATTCCGGGTTACCTCGCCGCGGTGATCCCCTGCCTGGTCTTCCTGCTATGCCGCGCGCGGGTGCTTGCGAACTCGCCCCTCCTCGAGACCGCATATCCCGACAACCCGCTCCTCGGAGCGGGCTTCTGGACGGCGCGCCTGACCGCCGTCAAGGTCGTCGGCAAGTACTTTCTTCTGTGGTTGTGGCCAGGGAAACTCTCTTACGACTACTCGTACAACCAGATTCCGCTGTCTCCATGGAACGATTGGCGGGCGATCCTCGCGCTGGCAGCGTGCATCGCCGCCGCCATCGCCGCGCTCCGGAGCACCCGCCGGCATAAGCCGCTCTTCTTCGCCGCCGCGTTCTTCTTCCTAGCGCTCTCCCCCATGTCGAATCTCGTCATCCTGATCGGCAGCACCATGGCCGAGCGCTTTCTGTACCTGCCGTCCTTAGGGCTTGCGATAGCGGCCGTTTATGCGGTTCTGATCCTCCGGCGGCACCGGCGGCAGGCTGCCGGTGCCGCAGCCCTCATCGTGCTCCTCGCCGCGTCCGCGCGTACCTGGGCCCGAAACGACGACTGGTCGGACCCGCAGCGCTTCTGGCGAAGCGGCGTGGCAGCCGCGCCGAACAGCTACAAGACCTTGTTGAACGCCAGCAATAACTCGCCTTTTCTGACCGCTGCCGATTGGGACCGTTCGCTCAACGAAATGCGCCGGGCACTCGCGATTCTGAACGGCCTCCCCGACAGCGAGAATGCGCCGAACGCCTACCGCAACGCCGGTGTGCTCTACCGGTTCGTTGGCGAAAGGATGGCCGCCGGGAACTCCGCCGGCGCAGCCGCCGCCGGCACCAGCCCCGAATCGTGGTACCGCAAATCGCTCGATGCTCTCTTGCGGAGCGAACGGATCGAACTCGCCTGGAGCGCGCGCTATCGTGCGGAAAACCCGAAGTGGAGCGGGCGCGGTCTTACCTCGGTCCCGGGCGAGTTATACCTGGATCTGGGCAGGACCTACCTGCGGCTCGGCGATACGGCGCACGCCCTGGACGCTTTCGAAAAGGGCCGCCAACTGGGCTCCGATCCCGACCTGCTGGAGGAGTTGGCATCCGTCTACCGGGCTGCCGGCCAGCCGCACAAGGCAGCCCTCGCGATGGTGGAAGCGCTGGCCGTCGACCCGAGCCGTACGCGGCTCAACGGCCCGCTGGTCGATCTGTACCAGCAGGTCGATCCGCAAGGCTGCGCCGTCAGCCGCGAAGGCGGGTCGCTCGGCCTGAACCTGGATTGTCCGCTGGTGCACGGCGACATCTGCGCCGCTTCCCGCAACGTGGAGCGGAATTACGTGCGCCGCGGCCAGGACTACGAAGCCGCCGCCATCCGGCGGGTGGCCGCGGAGCAACTCGGCTGCCCGGCCGGCCGCTGAATCACGACCGCGGCTCCGCGGGCGCCGATTCGTCCACCACCTCGATGGCATTCACGCACGCGTAGTTGCGCACGGGATGCAGCCCGATTTCGAGTTTGCCCTGGGCGTCGGGTTCCAGCCCGTGGCTGGTGAAGGAAACCGCCCGGAGATTGCCGCGCGCCTCTTTGAAAATGTCGAAGCCGCGCCGTAGCGCGACGCCGTTCGCCAGAATATCGAAGATCCGGCTGCCCACTCCGCCTCCGGCCGGAGTCCCGGGGCCGAACCATGTCTCGGCAAAATACAGCGTCACGCCGTAGCGTCCCGGCGCTACCGGAATCACGTATCGGAGATTGCCGAACCGCTCGCCATGGAACAGTTCCGGATCGGCCGAACCCTCCACCGGCTGCGTCCGGACCACCAACTGGCCGCCGCGCGCGTACCGGTCGGGCTCCCAGGTCCGGCCCTGGTTGTCGATGTACTCGTGGTCCCGCGATACGATGCGAATCGGCCGAAGTCTCCCCGCCGTGCCGGGGGTGATTTCGATCGCATTCACGAAGGCCGGATTGGTGGCCTTCTCGAATCTCAAGTGCAGCCTCCCGTCGGCCGCGGGCATGATGTCCTTGAAGGCGCGTATGTCAGCCGTGGTTGCCCCTACCTCTTCGATCACGTCGAAGTTCTCGAGCACGCGCGTTCCGTTGATGAAAATATCGAATAAGCGGCTGGTCTCCCCTCCGCCGGCCGCATTGTTCTCTCCGTAGAGAGTCTCGGCGAAATGGAGCCGGAGTTCGTACACCCCAGGAGCCAGCGGGATGTCGTAGCTGAAGGTTCCCTCACGGCCCCTTTGATACAGGCGAGGCTCGCGGGTCCCGAAGATCGGCCGGTCGCCGCGATCGAACGCAGAGCCGCCCTGGAAGTACCGGTCGCTCTCCCATGCGCGCCCGGAGCGGTCCGTGTATTTGCCGCTTTCGAAGCCTGCCAGGATCCGGACCTCCTGCGTTCCCGGCGGCGCCGCCGCACCCGGCGGCAGGGGAGCTGACAGCCACCGCGGCAGACCCGGACCCGCATAGTAAATGGCCCCGGCGCCGGCACACAGCCCCGCCGCAATTCCGGCCAGGAGCAGGGTCCTCCGGCGGCCCTTCCGTTTTCCGGAAATCGCGCCCGGCCGTGCCTGCGGAAATTCCGGTTGTGCTTCGAGCGGGATAGCTTCGGGCGCGACCACGGCAACTGCCGCCCCACCCGCGCGAACCGTTCCGTTCTCCGACAGAACGGCGTGTTGGGGGACGAACCTGGGAGCGTATTGGCCGGCCGGAATCTCGATGCGGATCTGGTGCCGCGCGCCATCCGCTTCGTAGTAGTCGCGCAGCCGCTTGCGCAGCCGGTGGGCCTCCACCCGAACGATGGAATCCCGCTTCTGATCGAAATCCGCAGGGCGTCCCAGCGCGTCGACCGCGATGCTGTATTCCTTAATCTCGTTCACCGCACCGTCGAAGTACTTACCACAAACGTAAGTGAGCAACTGCTCCAGGTTAGGCGCGCGGTCAAAGATGCCGGAACCGAGAATCGTTTCCAATTCCCGCCTCTCCATCTCCCGCTTTTCGAATGCGAGACCCACGTCCGAGTGCGTCATAATCCCCCGCCAAGGCTTTGGGGAAGTATATACTCACTCGGATTTGGCGTCAACTTCGCAAATCGGTTTCGTAAATCGGTTTCGAGGGCCCAGGTTGTTGAAAGCTCCGGGAGCGGATAGAATCGGAGCGTTACCGACTTTACGGCTCTGGGGCCGCGGGTTCGAGTCCTGCCGCGCGCCGGTTCTTTTCGATGAGACTGCTTCTCGTATTTCTTCTCTGCGCCGCACCCGCCGTCCGCGCGGCCGATTATGCCGTCGGCGCCGACCTTTCGTTCCTCAAGCAGGCGGAAGACCGCGGCACCGTGTTCAAAGACAACGGCGTTGCCAAACCCGGCCTTCAGATTTTCAGGGACCACGGCTACAACTGGATCCGGCTGCGCCTCTTTCATACCCCAACCGCGCTCCCCAATAACCTCGTGTACACCATCACGCTGGCCAAGGCGGCCAGACAGTCAGGCTTTAAGTTCCTTCTGGACTTCCACTATTCCGATACCTGGGCCGACCCGGGCAAGCAGTTTATCCCCAAGGCGTGGGAGAAGATGACGCACGCCGAAATGGTTCGGGCTCTCCACGACTATACCCGCGATACCATTCAGGCCTTTCGGGAGGCCGGCGCCTTTCCCGACATGGTGCAGATAGGCAACGAAATCACCAACGGGATGCTCTGGCCCGATGCCAAACTGCCCGACCATTGGGATCAATTCGCGGATTTCATCCGGGCGGGGACCTCCGGAGTCGAAGCAGGGCGCGGCGATCAGCCGCAACCGCGCATCATGATCCACATCGATAAAGGCGGGGATAAAATCGCCACCGCCAGGTTCTTTGACAAGCTGAACACTTACCACATCGATTACGACGTAATCGGGCAATCTTACTATCCCTGGTGGCACGGCAGCCTGCTCGACTTACGCGAAAACCTGGCCTTCATGGCTAATACCTACCATAAGGACATCATCGTCGTGGAGGCCGCCTATAACTGGACGCCGGGTAATTATCGCGACAAGCCGGCGCCTTTTCCGGAAACCCCGGAAGGGCAGCGGGAGTTTTGGGATGAGGTCAACCGGATGGTGATGGCCGCGCCCGATGGCCGCGGCGCCGGAGTTTTCTGGTGGGAACCCGCGGTCGCCGGAGGCCTGGGCAGCCGCGGTTTCTTCGACCGGGAAGGGAATGCCCTCCCGGTGATGACGGTCTTCGACCGGTTCACCCGGCACTGAGATCAGTGGAGCAGGCCGAATACAGCCAGCGAATTTCCCGTGCCGATGTAGACTTTTCCGTTCGCGATTACGGGCGCGGAGAACTTCGTGAGCGGGCCCGGCGCATCGCGCGAAGCATTCATCCCGCTGTTGTACAGCTCGCGCCCCAGGTCCGAGGCGTCGTAAGCGTGCAGGATGCCGGCGGCGCCGGCCTCGATGAGCCATACGATGCCGTTGAGAGAGCCGTCCGCCGAGACCGCCGGAACTGCGCCCGGATAGGGAATGACGCTCGCGGATTGTGAGGATGGCGGCGCCTCGATATGCGCCTCCGAGATGGGAAACGCTTTGACCCGGTCGTTCGCGGGGGCGAAGTACAACGTGTTGTTGTAGTATGCCGGACCGCCGAAAACGGGGCCGACCGCTCCGGCGATGGATTGCACGATCTGGCGGTCGCTGCCGGCCTGGAAGCGGCCCATTTGATCGCGGTCGATGAGATAGATCCGGCCTTCCTTGCCGGCGTTCACCAGCAGATGAGGGTGGCTGGCGCTGCCCGCGGCGTCCGGCAGCAGCACCGCGGCGCTCGAACCCAGGTCGATGTCGGCCCGATCCAGGTACTCCTGGTTGAAAGGCGTAAAGGAATCGACCACCGTGAGCCCCGGGGAAGAGAGCTTGATGACGCTGTCGCCCAGGTCCGCGCCATTTACGTCGCCATCGAATTTGCCGTTGCCCGAAACCGCATAGATGTTCCCCGCCCTATCGGCGGAAGGCGCGGCGCCCCCCATCCAAAAGGCCCCCTGGTTGGCATTGGGGGTAGAATTGAAAACCGAGACCTGGTGAAGGTCTTTGCCGTCGAATGCGATGATCCACCCGTGATACGACCGCGCATCGCAGTGCGACGCCCAGCCGGTGTACACGACGCCGTTCAGCAGCAGAAGTCCGGCGCGGTTGATTTGAAAGTACGGAAGGAACTCCACCGGCGACGGCGAGAAGAAATCGCCGCCGGCGCCGGGCACCGATGCATCCACGATCACCGGACTTCCGGGCCGCTCCGCTCCCGTTGCCAAGTCGAGCGCGTGGAGGCGGTGAAAAAACGATTGGCCTCGCATCGACGCCGCCAAGACGTAAAGGGTGCCGGTGGACGGGTCGATCACGGGCGTGCCGGTGATGCCGATCTCGGGCGTTATGGTAGGACAGTTCATGGCATCCGCGGCGCTGACCGTAGTCTCGCCCGCCGCCCGGTCGGTAAGGTTGACCTGCCAGAGCGGATTTGCGTCCGCCCCGGCATTCGAATCGGCGTCAAAGGCGTAGACGCTGTTGTGCTCCGTCGCCACGAAGACGACATTGTGCAGGCCCTGCCCTGGAATGGGCACGGAGGAAAGATAGAGCGGCTGCGCGTAGACTTGTCCGTCCACCGCGTCGGTAAAGACTTTGCCGAACTGCGCCGGATTTACATTCGCCGGAGTGAGAATCTTTTCGGTGAGGTATCCTCCGGAACGTGCCAGGTCGTTCCGATAAGTGACAATGCTAACTTGCGCCTGAACACCGGCGGGCACGAAGAGGCAAAGCAGCAGCCGTATAATTCGCATATCCACGAGAACGTCCGTACGGGGAAGATGCGCGAAGCCTCGCCCACGCTTGCGATCTTTCAAACATCTGCGTCGGGCGCGCGAGTAACGGTACTCCGTTATGCGCGCTATCGCACACTACCCCGCTTGACTCAGGCAGTAAGTTGGGGAAGATTGGGGTTGACCTGGGGTTTCGCCCCTTTGAGGAGGCTGGCTGACGATGAGAACACTCGACCGCTTTTCGACCGACAAAGAAGATGTCCGCAAAATGTCCGAGGCGGAGCTGGCAAAGTTGGGTATCCGGCTGCAAGACAAACAGTCGTTTGTCCTCGAATGCACGAACTGCGGGGAAACGTGGTCCCCGCAACTCGACTCCAACGGCAAACTGCCGTTTGAGTTTTGGGTGTGTCCCTCCAACTGCAATCGGTGAGGGGTGAACGGCGGAGGGTTCAGTTCTTCCACCACGCCGCTGCCGTGCCGGGCGGCATCCGGCTCAGGATATACTCGGCCATCTGCTTGAGCCGCCCGGCCGCATTTTCGGGACCGGTGTAACAATGGCCGCGCATGGCGCCGTAGACGAAATAACCTTCGTCGTGCGGATCCCGGGTGGTCTTCATCCAGTCCTGGAGCTTGTGCACTGAATTATTCAGGAAGAAATTGTCGGCGTCGCCCACGAATACGTGCAGGCGGCCGGAGAGCTTAGGGCCGAGGTCGCCCCAGTTCTTCTCCAGGTAGTAGCGCAGGTCGTAGTGCTCTTTCCAGTATCGTGCCACGGCTGGATCGATCGCGCCGGTTCGCTTGTCGAATAGCGGCTGGAAATAGCCGTCTTCCCCGAGCGGTCCAAAAACGGCGGACCAGATGTCCAACTGCTCTCCGGAGCGGCCGTGCGTTCCGTTCGCCAGCTCGAAATGGTTGCGCTGCTCCGAGGTCTGGCGGATCTGGCCGTTCACTTCGCGGCTGTTCACGGTGGGCTCGCGCCGCCAGGCGTACTGTTTGTAGAAGGCGTTGGCGTCGTGATAGATGTCGATGCCCTCGACATCCGAGAAATCCACCGGATCGGGGCAGTAAGACCACGCGCCGCCATAGAAATCCGGGTGGAAGATCTGGAGCGCCAGGGCTTCCCAGCCGCCCGTCGAACCGCCCGAGAGCAGGCGCGCCCAGGGCTCGCGGATCACCCGGAAGCGCTTCTCGATTTCGGGAATCAGTTCCTGGTGGATCGCGTCCCCATAGGGGCCGACGTTCACCGAGTTCACGGCGTAGGAGTCGTCGAAATAGGGGTTGGGGTGCTGCAGGGTCACGACGAGCATCCGCGGGAAATCGTCCGCCACCCACTCGGTATAGATTTCGCTGCCGGGGGCGAACCTCAGCGGCGGGTTGAGCGAGAAGTGCCCCTGCTCGTAAAGCACCGGGTAAGAGATCCCGGTCTTGTCGTAGTCGCGCGGCAGCAGCACGGTAGCGCCCAGGTAGATCGGGCGCCCCCAGAACTTCGTCAGGATCCGGCTCTCGATCCGGAAGCGCTTCACGTATTGCGTGTCCGAGGGCACCTCGATGGGCGGGATCACCTGGTCGCAGACCAGCGCGATGCGATAGCCCCTGGCGGCGTCGAGAGTGACCCGTTGCGGGCGGCTGTAGAGGTTGCCAGGCGAACGGTTCCAGCGCTGGCCCTCCCAGTGGTCGTCGTGCATCCAGACGATGTGGCCGTCGGCGCGCCGGAATTCGGAATACACGCTCACGAAGGCCTGCACGGTGTAGTCGCCCGCGGGAAGCCCGGCTAAGCTTTCGACCGGCGTACCGGGATCTCCGGCGTCGATCGCGGCGGACTTTCCGGCGGGGAGCCTCTCGACGTCGTGCCCGAAGAAAGGCACGCCCGTGCGGCCTACGCCCAGGCGCGGCTCCTCCGCGCGGTCGCGCGAGATCATCACGAAAATGCGGCCGGTGACCGGGCCCGGATTGGCCGAAGCGGCGTAAGAGATCTCAAACCGCGTATCGGCGCCGAAACACGCGGTGGCCGCCAGCAGCACGCCGCACCAAAACTTCCACATGGGGCAGATTGTACTGTACCGCGGGCGCCCGGCGGGGAGCCTACGCTATGATGAAGAGAATCACCATGATTCACGACGTACTCACCGAGGGCCTGACCTTCGACGACGTATTGCTCGAACCGGCTTCCAGCGATGTCCTTCCCGCCGGGGTCGATACCAGAACCTGCCTGACGCGCCAGATCGGTTTGAATATTCCGATTGTCTCGTCGGCCATGGACACCGTGACGGAATCGCACCTGGCGATCGCACTGGCCCAACAGGGCGGCATCGGGATCGTTCATCGCAACATGCCGATCGCACGCCAGGCCGAAGAAGTGGACCGCGTGAAGCGCAGTGAAAGCGGCATGATCGTGGATCCGATCACCATCGGTCCCGACCAGACCATCGCCGCCGCGCAGGCGCTGATGAGCCGCTACCGCATCTCGGGCGTTCCGGTCACCACCGGAGACGGCCGGCTGGTCGGAATTCTCACCAATCGAGACCTGCGGTTTGAAAACCGCTTCGACCTGCCGATTTCCGAGGTGATGACGAAGGAGAACCTGGTTACCGTTGCGGTCGGCACGACGCTCGAACAGGCCGAAGCCATTCTGCACAAGCACCGCGTGGAAAAGTTGCTGGTGGTGGACGAGCACTTCACGTTGAAGGGCCTGATCACGGTCAAGGACATCCAGAAGAAGCTGAAGTATCCGAACTCCGCCAAGGATAGCCAGGGGCGGCTGCGGGTGGGCGCGGCCATCGGCGCGACCGGCGACTACCTGGAGCGCGCGCAGGAACTGGTGGCCCGGAAAGTGGATGTGCTGGCCATCGACACGGCCCACGGCCACACCAGCCGCGTAATGAACGCGGTGAAGGCCATCAAGGCCAAGATGCCGGAAGTGCAGCTCATCACCGGCAACGTGGCCACCTACGAGGGCGCTCGCGAGCTGATTTCGCTGGGCGTGGACGGCATCAAGGTGGGGATCGGGCCCGGCTCGATCTGCACCACGCGCGTGGTTTCGGGCGCCGGCGTCCCGCAGATCACGGCCATTTCCGAATGCGCCCGGGCCACGCGCGAGGCGGGCGTGCCGCTCATCGCGGATGGCGGCATCAAGTTCTCGGGCGACATTACCAAGGCGATCGCGGCGGGCGCGGATACCGTGATGATCGGGAGCCTGCTGGCCGGCACCGACGAGAGCCCCGGCGAAACCATCCTGTACCAGGGCCGCACGTTCAAGACGTACCGCGGCATGGGGTCGATGGGCGCCATGGCGCAAGGCAGCTCGGACCGCTACGCGCAGGATCCCAACTCCAAGCTCGTCCCGGAAGGCATCGAAGGACGCGTCGCGGCGAAAGGGCCGCTATCCGACCTGGTGTACCAACTGGTCGGCGGCCTCCGTTCGGGAATGGGCTACTGCGGGGCTCACAATATCGGCGAGCTGCAGCGGAAATCGCGCTTCCTCCGCATCTCCCCCGCCGGGCTGCGCGAAAGCCACGTGCACGACGTCATCATCACCAAGGAAGCGCCGAACTACCGGGTGGAATAGGCGGGGCGCCTACGGGGCGCGCTGCTTTACTTCACCGAGTGGCTCTGCTCGCGGATGGCGGTGCCGACCGATTGCCCGAGCACCTCCGCGCCCGGGAACACCTTGCCCGTGACCGTAACCCGCGAGCCGCGCGACGGCACGCCTTTGCGGGAGATGACGTAGATGCTTCCCGTGCCATCCTCCACCTGGTATCCGCCCGTTCCCATCAGCCCGACCGAGTTCACCACCGTGCCGCTCACCCGCACCGTCTGGTTGCGGTACCGCGACGGGTCGGCGTTGATGCGGCCGATCTTCACCGGGCCGCAGGCCGAAAACAGCAGCGCGGCGGCTGCCGCCAGGTATGCTTTGCGATTATCCATCGATCCCTCTGAATTCCCGACGCGTCACCGTGGCTGCGCGGTTTCGTTCTTAAGGGTGTTTAATGCGCGCTGCCCTGTGATGCGAAACTGGGAGTATGCCGCTACTCAAGGTCGCCCGGCTTTCCGCTTTGCCGCCGGATTCGGTCACCGAGGTGCTCGTCGACGGGCAGCCGTACGCCATCTGCAACGTAGGCGGAACGGTGCGCGCCTTGAGCGGTGTGTGCCTGCATCGCGGAGGACCGCTGGGACAGGGCCAGATCCACGAGGGGCGCGTGGTTTGCCCGTATCATCTCTGGGAGTTCGATTGCGCCACCGGCGAATACGATTATGACCCGGCGCAGCGCGTGCCCACTTTCGAGGTGAAAGTGGAAGGCGACGACATCCTGCTCCAGGTTCCCTGACATGCCCGAACTGCCGGAAGTCGAGACCGTAGCGCGGTCGATCGCGCCGCTGGTGGGGCGGCGGATCGTCGGCGCCGAATTCCGCTGCCTGCGCGTGCTGCGTGGCGGCGATCCCGACGCGATGGCGGCCCGCCTCGAGGGTCGCCGCATCCAACGCATCCAGCGCTACGGCAAGTTCATCCTGATCGCGATCGAAGGCGGCGGCTACCTGATCGTGCACCTGGGAATGACGGGGCGCCTCCTGCTCGGCGGCCAGCCCGGCAAACACACCCACGCCATCCTGACGCTCGACAGCGGCGTGCTCCTCTACGACGACAGCCGGCAGTTCGGACGGTTCCAGTTCAGCGAGGGTTTTCCGGAGCGCATTGCCCGGCTGGGCCCGGAGCCGCTCGAAATCAGCTTCCCCGATTTCGCGCTTGCCCTGAAACGCCGAAAGACCAGGATCAAGGCCCTGCTGCTCAACCAGGATTTCCTCCGCGGCATCGGGAATATCTACGCCGACGAGGCCCTCTTCCGTGCCGGCATCCATCCCACCGCGTTGGCGTACCGCCTGCGAGGCGACCGCCCGCGGAAGCTCTACGATGCCATCGGGGCGGTGCTCCGTGAGGCCATCGCCGCCGGCGGTTCCTCCATTTCGGACTACGTCGATGCCCAGGGCCGCAAGGGCTTCTTTCAGGTTCAGCACCGGGTCTACCAGCGCGAAGGCCAACCCTGCCTGAATTGCGGGAAGGCCATCCGGCGGATCCTGGTTGCCCAACGTTCGTCGCATTACTGCCCGGCCTGCCAAAAACGGTAGACTCGATAGTGCTGAAACCCAACCGAATCAAGTAACGTCGTTAGAGGTACAAAGGCCCCTTTGGTTGCGCCAGAACGGACAAGCGCAGAGATGTTCAACGATTAGATTATTAATAAATTGCTTTCGTAATGACTTTGCGAGAACGAGGAGATTTCTGACGTGAAACGCATCAGCCGCTACCTTCCACTGGTTGCCCTGCCGCTTTTTTGCATCCAGTTTGCCCACGCACAAAGTGGGTTCGACGTAAACATGGGATTTGGAACCTATCACGCCAAATCGACCGGAACATCCGTGGATACCTTTGGTGACGGTACGCTCTACCCGACCCCGTCGCTGGGTGGCTTCTTTCTCGGATTCGGCGGAAACCTGATGCTCTGGCAGAAGTTAGGCGTCGGTTTCGAAGCCAACCTGCAACCCAACAAGCCGGATTACGCCGGTTTGCAGGCGCGCACGACCTTCTGGGACGCCAACGCGATCTATCAGCCGGTTACGACCAAACGTGCGTCGCTGCAGTTGCAGGGCGGCATCGGCGGGGCCAACATGAAGTTCTATTACAACTCCCAGTATTGCGACCAGTTCGCGGGGTGCTCGAACCAGAATCAATATCTGGAAAGTTCCAACCACTTCCAGGTGCACGGCGGAGTGGGCGTGCAACTGTACGTAACGGATCATGTCTTCATCCGGCCACAGTTTGACATCCATTACGTGCGGAATTTCTATCAATTTGGCTCGAACCTGGTGCCGGGCGCGACAGTGTGGGTAGGCTACAGCTTTGGGGACCGCCCGTAAGAGGGCTTCGAAAGTTAGGGTAGGCCTACAGGCCTGCCCTGCTTATTCCTGGACGGCGGGGGCCGGTTCTCCCGTCAGATCTTCGATGGAAGCGGGCGGGTTGTAATAGAGAATGCGCTGGCAGCTCTCGCAGGCCATGATCTCTTCGCCCTTCTTCAAATCCTGGAAGAATTGCAGCCGCATCGCCATATTGCAGGCGCTGCAGCGGCCTTCCACGGCTTCGGCTACCGCGACCCCGCGCCGCCCTTTGCGCACGCGTTCGTAGCGCTGGTAAGTGTGGGGCGTGATCCCTTTCACAAGTTCTGCCCTCTCGGCATTCAGTTCTGCCGCGGACTTCTGGTCGACGCCGGTGCGTTCACGGGCCTGCTGCTTTTCGCCTTCAACCTGCGTCTTCTCGGACTTGAGCGAGGCTTCCGCGGCTCTGACATTTTTATCGAGCGGCTCGGATTCCGCCATCAGTTCCAGGATGCGGTCTTCCGCGGTGTGGATTTCCTTCTGACAGAAATCAATCTCATTCTGAAAAGCGCGATACTGGTCGTTGGTTTTGGCCTCCAGCATCTGACCCTTCAGCTTCGAGATCTTCTGCTCCTGAAGTTGAATATCGCCTTCGCACTTCTTGCGGTCCTTCAAGTTGGCCGCAAGCGCGGCACGGTCGGCGTCGAGTTTCCGCTCGTGCGCCCCTAACTTTTTCTCGATTTCCAGGATATGGACCGGCAGGGAGGAGATTTCTCGGGTGAGGTCCCGAAGGCGCAGGTCAATCTCTTGTAACCGGATCACCAGTTTCAGGTCGGAAAGCATTCCTAATCGCAGTGTAGCATGCGGTACGTACCGCCTCCAGTTCGGGAACCCCGAGCGCCGAGGCCGCGGCGTAGAAAACCGCTACTCCGGCGGGCACCGCGAGGGATACATCCGCAAACTGAGAGAGCTTTCCCGCTCCCAATGCCTGGTGGACACCCCGGCTGACGGCCCAGCAGGCAGCGCCCATCACCGCCGATGCGGCCGCGATCTTCCAGGCGCTGGCCGCCAGCCTTTGTCCGTGAAGCCCCCGGACGCGGACTTTCAGCAGCCAGAATAGCGCCGCGCCGCCCGCCAGGGCTACCACCGAAGTGGAAAGAGCCAGGCCCGCGTGTCCCATGCCGGCGAACTTTACCAGGGCCACGGCCAGGCCCAGGTTGAGCCCGATGGAGGCCACGCTCACCAGCGCCGGGGTTCGCCCGTCGCCCAGCGCGTAGAAGGCCGGGGCCAGCACTTTGATGACGGAGTATCCGGCCAGGCCGGCGCTGTACCAGGAGAGCGCCACCGCCGTCTGGTGCGTGTCGAAGGCATCGAACTTCCCCCATTGGTAGACGATTCCGATCATGCTCTCGCCCAGCACCGCCAGCCCCACCGAAGAGGGAATCGTCAGCAGCAGAAGAGTCCCCAGGGATTGCGCCAGCTCGCCCCGGTATTTCTCCATTTGCGCGGCCGCCGCGCTCCGCGAGATGGCCGGCAGCGTCGCTGAGGCGATGGCCACGCCGAACAGCCCCAACGGAAGCTGCATGAAACGGAACGCATAACCCAGCCAGCTCACCGGCCCGTTGATTACGTGCCCCGCTGAATCCGTGATGCGCGATGCCAGGTTGGTGTTTACGATGATGTTGATCTGGACCGCGGCATTCCCCAGGATGGCCGGCAGCATGAGGTTCGAGACGCGGCGCAGTCCGGGGTGCCGCAGATCGAGCCGCGGCCGGAACGCGAAGCCCTCCCGGTACAGGCTGGGAACCTGCCACAAGAGTTGAAACAGGCCGCCTGCCAGAACGCCGCAGGCCATCGAGACGATCAGCCCCTGGTGGAACGAGCGTCCTACCGTAAATCCCGCGGCGAGCCCGACCGCCACAGACCCGATGTTGAAGAACATGGACGCGAGCGCCGGCACGCCGTATCGGTCGCACGCGTTCAGCACCCCCATCGCCTGCGCCGCCAGGCTCACCAGCACCAGGAAAGGGAACATGATTCGGGTCAGCAGCACCGCCAGTTCGAACTTGCCCGGAATTCTCTCGTATCCCGGCGCCATCAGCCGCACCAGGTAAGGAGCCCACACGATCCCCAAAATGCAGAGCGCGCCCACCGCCAGCAGCAGGGCCGTGGCCACCGCGTTCGACAGTTCGCGGGCCTCGCGTTTATCCCTGCCGGCCAGGTACTCGCTGAAGATCGGAATGAAAGCCGAAGAGAGCGCGCCTTCGGCGAACAGGTTGCGCGCAAGATTCGGGATCCGCATGCCCAGCAGGAACGCGTCGTAAACGGCGCCGGCGCCGAAGAGCCGCGCCATGACCATCTCGCGAACCAAGCCGGTGATCCGGCTCAGAGCGACCGCGCCCGATACGGTTGCAGCCGAGCGGAAGAAACCGTGCTCTCGCTGCCGCCTGGTTTCGGCCACGCTAGTCGACGCGCCGGACTTCCACCTGGCGGTAGATTTCCTGCGTCTGTTCTAGAGTGGCGAAGTTCATACCCGGCAGGCGGGCCGATGCGGTTCCGGCGGAGACCCCCCACCGCAAGGCATCCGCGGGATTGGATTTGTGGCCCATGGACCAAACGTAGCCCGCCGTCAGCGCATCTCCCGAGCCGATCGGGCAAACCGCGTCGACGCGGGGCGGCAGGGCTTCGATCAGGCCGTCGGCGTAAGCCCCCACCGCGCCCCGGCTTCCCAGTGAGAGCACCACCGATTCCGGTCCCATGCTGCGGATGCGTTCGGCGGCTTCGAGGTAATGGGTTCGGGTTAGCAGGGTGCGGCCCAGCAGCCGCTCGGCCTCCGGCTGGTTCGGTGTCACCACCGTGGGGCGCGCTTCGATTCCCTCGCGCAGTTCTTCGCCGCCCGCATGCAGCAGCGTCTTCACTTTTTTCGAGCGGGCCAGCGCGATCAGCTTGCCGTAAAATGCAGGCGGCGCGCCCGGAGGCAGGCTGCCGCACACCATCAGCCATTCGGCCCCGTCGAGCGCGGTGCGAATCGCGCGCTCGATGCGGCCCAGTTCGATCTTCGAAATCGCCGGCCCAGCTTCATTCAGGTTCACCGTGAGACCGTGCCGGTCGGTGACGGTCAGGTTGGTGCGAATCTCATTGCGGATCGGTACCACCGAGATCGAATAGCCGCACCCGCTGAGATGCGTCTCCAGGCGTTTGCCGGAATCGCCGCCCGAGGTGAGCACCGCCAGGGTCCGTCCGCCGAAAGAGCTGATCACGCTCGACGCATTGATGCCCCGGCCGCCGGCCGACTCCCGGCTGGATTTGATGTAGGCGCGGTCTTCGAAGGCAAGGCGGTCTACACTGATGATCCGGTCGATCGCCGGATTGATCGTGATGGTGACAATCAAGCTTCTATTTTACGGCCAGTATGGCGTCCAGGTACGCACCCGTCCGCCGTCCCTCGATATCCGTAAAGCCGGCGCGCCGCAAAAGCGCGCGGTATTCGCTCAGGCTGCGCTCGCGGCCTTCGGTCACGATCAGCATGTTGAGCGACTGCATCGCGGCGCCCAACGGCCCTACGCCGTCTTCATTCATCAGCTTCTCGGCGATCAGCAGCGCGCCGCCCGGGGGAAGGCGGCGGGCGATGCGGTCGAGCAGGCGGTCGATTGTCGGCTCGTCCCAATCGTGCAGGATGCGGCCAAGCGCGTACAGGTCGGCCTCCGGTAAGTCGTCTTCGAAGAAATCTCCCTCCACGATTTCAATCCGGCCGGCCGCGCCAGAGGCGGCCACGTATTCGCGGGCCAGCCCGGCGGCGCGCGGCAGTTCGAACACCACGCCGCTCAGGCCAGGGTACCGCGTGCAGGCGGCCATGGCCAGGTGCCCGGTGGCGCCGCCCAGGTCGGCGATGCGGCGAAAGCGGCTCAAATCGAAAGCCTCCACCACCTTGGGCGAGGTCAACATGCCTAGCCCGTGCATGCCGCGGACAAAATTGCGCATGGCCGCCTCCGTGCGGAAGAAAGCGCTGAAAATGGGGCCGTCGAGGCCGAAGGTCTGCTTCCAACGCGGGGAGCACTCCCGCACGGCATCTGCGAGTTGGCCCCACATCGGATACAGCGCTTCGTCCGAATAGCGGATGTAACCCGAAAGCGTGTGGGGGCTCGATGAGCGGAGATAGGCCCCGGCCGTCGCGGAGTTGCGGTAGACGCCCTCGCATTTCTCGAGCAGGCCGAGCGCCGCGCAGCCATCCAGCAGCCGCTCGAGCGCTCCGGCATGGGCGCCGAGCGCTTCCGCCAGTTCCGCGGCGCCTGAAGGCGCTTCGTGGAGGCGGTCGAATATTCCCAGCGAAACGGCCGTGAACATGGTTTTCGAGCGGCGAAAGGCTTCGATCAGGTCGAGCACGGGGGAAGGGTCGGGTGGATTCATGGCTGGCGAAAGTGGTCGTATCCCAAAGGTGCGAGCGGGGCGCCGTCCAGGCGGATTTCTCCAGCGGCCCCTTTGCGAATCGTACCAATTCGGGTCAGCGGAAGTCCTTCGAAGCGCGCCGGGACCCGCGCCAATGAGGTTGCTGTGAACAGCAGTTCGTAATCTTCGCCGCCGTGGAGCGCCTGTTCGATCGTGGCGCCGCGGAAGCGCGGCAGGCCGCCGATTACGGCGCCCACGCCGGAAGCGATGCACAGGCGCCGCAGGTCGAGCGACAGGCCGTCGCTCAAATCCATGGCGGCGGTGGCCTTCACCCGCTCCCTCAGAAAGCGCCCCAGCGCCAGGCGCGGCTCCGGGCGCAGATGGCGCTTCCAAGCCGCTCCCCTGCGCGTCTCCAGCCCCAGGGCGGACGCCCCCAGCGTGCCCGAAACGTAGATCGCGTCGCCGGGGCGGGCGCCGTCGCGCCGCAGCGCCTTGCCGCGGGGTACCGCGCCGCACACCACTACATCCGCCGCCCATTCGTCTCCGTGCGAGAGGTCGCCGCCCGCCAGCGGAACGCGCTCGCGCTCCGCGAGTCTCAGGAAGCCGCGGAAGAAACGCTCCAGCCACGCGTCGCCGGACCACGGCGCCATCACCACCGAAAGCAGGCAGAACCGCGGCTCGGCCCCCATGGCGGCGATGTCGCTCAAGCCGCGCGCCAGGGTCTTCCAGCCGGCGTCTTCGGGCCGGTGGCTGTCGCGCCGGAAGTGCGTGCCTTCGACCAGCGTATCCGTGGTGAACACCAGGTCCTGGTTGCCGCGCGGCCGAAAGATGGCGCAATCGTCCCCGATCCCCAGCAACAGCTCCCGGCTGTGCCGCGCTCCCGTGCGGCGCCGCAGCCGCTCCAGGAAATCCCCCTCGCTCTGAATTCGCCCGTGCTTGACCATACAGTCGCCATCTGAGAGAATACCGTACGCAGTTTGAAAGAGTTGTTTGGACGCGCCTCGCAAGTTCTTAGCAAGCCTCGAAAGTTCCGCTTTCCTTGCCCGGGGGACCCAAGAGCACGACGAACAATGATTTAGGAGAAGGTGTAGTGAAGGAAAAAGGCACAGTTAAATGGTTTAATGCCGCAAAGGGCTATGGATTCATCCAGCGGTCGAGCGGCGACGACGTATTCGTTCATTTTTCCGCGATTCAATCGAACGGCTATCGTTCGCTTGACGAGGGCGCGGAAGTAGAATTCGAGGTTAAGCAAGGTCCTAAGGGTCTTCAGGCGGAAAACGTGGTCCGGGTTTGACCCGGTCCTGAGGTTGGTAACACAAGGGTGGGGGTTCCCGGGTCGGAACCCCCTTATTTTTTGTCCGAAGAGTCTACTCGCCACCGGTCGGGCCCACTCCCTCACGGTCGCGGCTCTGTGCGGCCGCAGCCACAGAGCCGCGACCGTGAGGGAGTCTCCATGGGCCGCGGCGGCCCGCCAAAGAGGATGAAGACGCGTTTTGGCCGGACCAGCAGAATCAATAACTTGGGGCGCGTCTTCGACAGAGCGGACTGATCCTGGCTGCAATTTGCCCGCACTTGTCTAAAACGCCTGCGCCGAGTGGATGCCCGCCGATTCGAGCGCCGTGGCCATCCGTTTCAGCGCCGTCTTGTGGATCTGCGAAATGCGGCTCTCGTTGACGCCCATCAGGCTCCCGATTTCCTTCATTGTCAGGTCGTTGGTGTAGTACAGGAACACGACCTTCTGATACCGCTCGGGCAGGCTTCCGATGGCCCGCGCGAGGGTGCTGCGCATCTGGTTGTTCGCACAGATGCGATCCGGCTGAAAATCCGGAGTGGCGGCAAAATCCTGAATTCGGTCGCGTTCGCCCTCATTCGCGGGGGTGGCCGAGACCAGTCCCACCGTCCGCAGTTCGAGCAGCACCCGCCGCCAACGCTCCAGGCTCAGCCCCATCTCGGTTGCCACTTCCGTTTCGGTCGGTGTGCGGCCGAGCCTGCCCGAAAGCTCGCGAGTCACCGCGTCCACCTGCTTCTGACGCTTCCGCTGGTCGCGCGACGCCCAATCCATTTGGCGGAGGCTGTCGAGAATCGCTCCCTTGATGCGGTGCTTGGCATAGGCGTGGAATGCCACGTTTTTGGCGGAATCGTACTTTTCCACGGCGTCGAACAGGCCCAGCACGCCGGCATGCACCAGATCGTCCAGATCCACGTGGACCGGAAGGTTTTCGTGCACCCGAACGGCAATCGCCTTCACCAGCGGTAAGTGATCGATCACCGTCTGATCGCGTTCCTGCCGGGAAATCCGGGGTTGCTTTTCCGAAGACACACTTAGGGCCTGCATGGTTTTGATCCTTTTTCTTTCTGGATTTTTCCGTGCCCGTTTGGCGCCGGACGAGGACTAAGTGTGCAACCTTACTTCCATCGCATAATAGGGTTTAAGTATCTTGTTTTCTGAAAATTGCGGCGGGCGGACGTGTTTCACTTTGCACCGGCGTTCCACTTTGAAACGCCTGACGTTTCAAGACGGAATCACCAGCCGGCTTTGTGGGCGATCCAGGTCTTCAGGGCCAGACCGGCGAGCAGAACCAACACTGCGGTGCGCAGCAGACCATCGAGCGTGAGGCCTGCCATCACCGCGAGGGCGGCATAGGCGCACAGGGCCGTGAGGAGACGTGGACGCATGGAATTCGAGCCGCTACTCGCGCGGCATGTTGTAGGCGAAGTTGAACTGTAGCACAACCCGGTCACCCTTGAACTCGCTCGGAAGGGGCGGGAACGGATTCGAAGCGCTGATGGCCGATACCGCGGCGCGGTCCAGTGCCTCCGACCCCGAGGCGGTGGCAATCACCAGTTTCGGCACTCTGCCGTCCCGCGTGACCGAGAACTGAATCGCCACTTTCCCGCGGAGCCCCAGTTTCACGCTCTCCGGCAGGATTGCGAACCAGTTGCGCTTTACCGTTGCCAGGATTCGGCTCAGGTATGGCCGGAAATCAACACCTTGCGGATCGCTCAGAAGTTGAATTGGGTTTTCCTTCGATCCCGGCGAGGGCGGGAGGTTGAGGCCGGGGCCGTAGCCTCCTGGGCCGGTTGCGCCGTCTTCGCCCACCGTCAGCCCGCCCTGCAGGTGGCCGCTCTCGGCCCGGCGGATGACGTCGGCCACCGACGGGGCTGCCTTGGTGGCGTGGCTCGGGTCCGGCGGTCCGGCGACGTTCTCAAACGGCGACTGCGACTTTTCCTCGGCCTGGATGCGCGGGGGAGCCGGAACCGGAGCCGGCGGCAGGAGCGGCTTCGGCGTTCCTTTGGCAGCGGTTTCCACTTTGGGCGGCTCGGGCAGCGCCGCCGGCTGAACCGGCTTGGGCGCGGGAATGGGCGGAGCGGGAATCGCGGCTTTCGGCCGCGTCGTCGAGGGCGGTCCCGACGGAATCTGTATGTTCGGCCGCGGCTTCATCTCCGTGGCGTTGAACTCTTTGTTAATTTTGCCCCTGGTCGGCGCCTTCTGGGTCAACTCGGTGAGCGGTTCGATCAATGGAGTGACGATCTTCTCGACATTCGCCGTCTCCACGGGAGGGGGCGGAGAGAATAAGGCGCTTTCCGGCAGAAAAGCCAGCGCTGTCAGGACGACTGCGTGCACCAGCACCGAAAGAACCGCGGCCTTTCGAGTGCGTTTCTGGCCGGAGGGGTCGCTCCAGTCGGTAAGCAGGTGCAATTCGGCATCGGCCGGAGGTTGGGCTACGGTGTCCATCCAGCTTCCAGGGTCCGCGAGACGATTTCGGAGTGCTCCTCGATTTTATCAAGAATCGCCAAAGCGATCCCCAAACTTTGACGTGCCGCGGCCCCGGAACATTTCGGTTCATTTCGCGATTTCACCGCGTCCAGGAAGGCATCAAACTGCAATTTCAGTGGTTCCGACTTGGCAAATTCGGCCTTTTCGAACCCGATCTGGCGGTTTTCTCCCACCGAGAAGATCATCAGGTCCTGCCGGCTGTAGTCCAGCGAAAGGTACTGTTTGGGCTGAAAAAGCCTCAACTTGCGGACGCGCTCGGTGGAGACCCGGCTGGCCGTGAGGTTGGCCACGCAGCCGTTCGGGAATTGCAGGCGCACGTTGGCGATATCCACTTTGTGCGAGAGGATGGAGATGCCGGCGGCGCGGATTTCGATTGGCTGGGCGCGGGTCAGGCCCAGCACCATGTCCACGTCGTGGATCATCAGGTCCAGCACCACGTCCACATCCAGGCTGCGCGGGCTGAACACGTTCAGCCGGTGGATCTCGAAGAAAAGAGGCAGGTTGGCGCGGCGTTCCAGCTCCACCACCGCCGGGTTGAAACGTTCCAGGTGCCCCACCTGCAGGACGCGGCCCGCGCGCGCGGCGGCCTCGACCAGGCGGGCGGCGGAGTCGAGGTCGGGCGCGATAGGCTTTTCCACCAGCACGTCGATGCCGGCCTCGAGCAGCGCGCAGCCGATCTCTTCGTGCATCGCGGTGGGGGTGGCGACCACCGCCGCATCCACCCGGCCAGCCAGTTCGCGAGCGTCCGTTAGAGGCTCGGCTCCATAGGCCGCCGCGACTTCCGCGGCGCGGGTGGCGTCGGTATCCACCACGCAGGAGAGCGCGGCGCGCTCCGATTCGTGGATCACACGGCAGTGGTTGCGGCCGAACTGTCCGGCGCCCACCACGGCAAGACGAGGGAGAGACATGATCAGGAGTGCCCCATTATGGCGATACCGGCCTGGTCGGCGGCTTCTAGCATCCGGTCTTTATCCAGCATCAGGGTGCGGCCGGCCTCCACCGCCAGCGCCGTCGTTCCGGTTTCGCGCATTGCCGGAATCGTGCTCAGCCCGACCACCGGGACATCGAACAGCAGGTGCTCGCGGCGGCGCGCCACTTTGACCAGGGTCAGGCGCCGCCCGTTCACCAGCGAAGCGGCGCGGCGCAGCATGGCATCGGTGCCTTCCATCGCTTCCAGCGCCACGCAGGCGCGCTCGCAAATCGCTACGCTCTGCCCGACGTCGAAGCGCGCCAGCGCGTCGGCCACCCGGCGGCCGTACTCGATGTCGGTCATCTCGTCCTTATCGGGCTTGCGGCTGGTCATCGCCCCGGCGGTGGCCAGCAGGGGCTTCAGCAGGAAGGTGGAATCGCGCAGGTGGATGCCTTCATCCTCGAGCACGCGGACCACGCCGCCGATCAGCCCGTCGGTATTCTTCGACGGCAGGGCCATCAGCAGCTTGGCCAGGCGCCAGTCCGGGCGGATCGAGGAAAAGATTCGGGCGTGCTTCACCTGCCCGCACATCACCACCTCGGTGATTCCTTCCTGTTTGAGGATTTCGATGAGTTTCGACAGTTGGCCGAGCGAAATCCAGTGGCAGCGCGGCGCCATCGACGCAACCTCGGCGGCCGCTTCCTCCTCGATGGCGAGAACGGTTACGTCGTGTCCCAGGCGTTGCGCGCTCTCGAGCGCCAGCACCGGAAACCGCCCGTTTCCGGCAATCAGCCCGTACCGCATTACCGGATCACGCCGCGCGACGAAGACCGGATGAATTCGATCACTTCGTCCACTTCCGGGCGCGCCGCTACCTCCGCGCGAATCCGCTCGATGGCCTGCGTGGTATTCAGCCCCGCCCGCGTCAGCAGCCGGAACGCGGTCTGCAACGCCTCGATGGCGCCCTTTTCGAAGCCGCGCCGCTCCAGCCCGATACTGTTGGCGCCGAACACGCCCAGTTCCGGCTTGTTGCTGGTGAGCGAATACGGCATCACGTCCTGCTTGATCACGCTGTAGGGCCCGACGAAGGCGTGCCGCCCGATGCGGCAGAACTGGTGCACGCCGCTGAACGGGCTGATATCGGCCCAGTCGTCGATCTCGACGTGCCCGGCCAGGCCCACGCTGTTGCCCAGAATCACGTGGTCGCCGATCTTCACGTCGTGCGCCACGTGGGAGTAAACCATCAGCAGGTTGTCGCTGCCGATCGCCGTCACCAGGCCGCCGCCTGCGGTGCCGCGATGAATGGTGACGAACTCGCGCATCCGGTTGCGATGGCCGATGCGCGTTTCCGCGCGTTCCCCCTTGTATTTCAGGTCCTGCGGCGCCACCCCCACGCTGCTGTAGGGAAAGAAGACGTTGTCCTCGCCGATCCAGGTGGGGCCCTCCACGTAATTGTTGGCCATCAGGCGGGTGCGGGCGCCGATTTCCACTTCGGCGCCGATGATCGAGTACGGCCCGATTTCGGCGCTTTCCGGGACGCGCGCCGCCGGGTCCACAATGGCGGTCGGGTGGATGGGCATCGCTCAGACTTCGGCGGCGGACTTCTCTTCCTTATCGGCGAGTTTGCACATCACTTCGGCTTCCGCCACCACCTGCCCGTCCACGGTGGCGACGCCCGCCATCTTGGCCACGCTGGCCTTGCGCTTGATGACCTTCATTTCCATGCGCAGCGTGTCTCCCGGCACCACCGGCCGGCGGAACCGGGCGTTTTCCACGGCCACCAGCAGCACCAGTTTGTTTTCGCGGTCTGCAATGCTCTTCAGAACCAGCACGCCGGCGGCCTGCGCCATGGCCTCTATGATCAGCACGCCCGGCATGACCGGAAAATCCGGAAAATGGCCCTGAAAAAATGGCTCGTTGTGAGTGACGTTCTTGATCCCGACGATCCGTTCGGGCTCCATTTCCACGATGCGGTCCACCAGCAGAAACGGGTAGCGATGCGGCAGATATCGCTTTGATTTCGTTGATATCCAAAATGGCCATGGAAGCCGTATTATATCAGCCGTGGATCCAATTCTTGCCCAAGTTCAGAAGCGGCGGCCCGAAATGATCAATCTGATCCGGCAATTCGTGGAGTGCGAATCGCCGAGCGACGACCAGGCGGCGGTAGACCGCTTCGTCGAACTGGTCTCCGATACGGCCGCGCTTTTCGGAAAAGTGAAGACCCTGCCGGGGCGTTGCTTCGGCCGGCACCTGACTTGCGAGATGTCGCTGCCGGGCCGGAAGAAGAGCGGACAGGTGCTGGTTCTGGGCCACTCGGATACGGTCTGGCCCATGGGCACGCTGCGGGCGATGCCATTCCGCCAGGCCGCGGGCCGGCTGTGGGGGCCGGGCGTCCTGGATATGAAATCGGGCGTCGTCTTTTTCCTCTACGCGGTGCGGGCGCTTCGCGAGTTGGATATCGCGGTGCCCTCGAAGGTGTTGTTGCAGCTCAATTCGGACGAGGAAGTGGGCAGCCCGTCCTCGCGCGCCCTCACCGAGAAGAACGCGCGGCGCAGCCGGGCGGTGCTGGTGCTCGAGCCGGGCACCGGTCTCGACGGCCGCCTCAAGACGGCCCGCAAGGGCGTCGGCGATTTCACCATTGTGGTGCGCGGCAAGGCCTCGCACGCGGGCGTCGATTTCGCGGCCGGCGCCAGCGCCATCGTGGAACTTTCGCGGCAGATCGGGCAGGTGGCCTCCTTCACCCGGCTCGACCGCGGCATCACAGCCAACCCCGGCGTGATCTCGGGCGGCACCCGCACCAACGTGGTGGCCGCGGAAGCGCGGGCCCAGGTCGATATCCGGGTGCTGCGGCTCAGAGATGCCCCCGTGCTCGAACGGAAGTTTCACGCGCTCCGGCCCTTCGACCGCCGCTGCGCGATCGAAGTCACCGGGGGGCTGAACCGGCCTCCCATGGAGCGCTCCGGGGGCATCGCGCGGCTGTTCCACACGGCGAAGAAACTGGCCGGCGAGTTGGGGGTCGAACTCCAGGAATCGCTCAGCGGCGGCGGCTCCGACGGGAATTTCACGGCGGCCCTGGGAGTGCCGACACTCGACGGCCTGGGGGCCGTCGGTGAAGGCGCGCACGCCGCCAACGAGAGCATTCTGACGGACCGGATTGCGGATCGTACCGCACTGATCGCTAAACTGCTGGCGGCCCTCTGACGCCGTCGATTAGCATGGGAATGTGCCCCGCTACGCCGCCATCGATATCGGCAGCAACTCCGTCCGCATGGAAGCCGCGGAAATTTTGCCCGGCCAGCCGCCGCGCGTCCTGGCCTCCGACCGCGAGGTAACCCGTCTCGGCGAGAGCGTCTTCCGTGAAGGCACCGTGAGCGAAGAAGCCCTCAAGGCCACCTGCGCCGTGCTGGCGCGCATGGCGGCGCTCTACCGCAAGCTGGAGGTGGTAGGGGTGCGGGCGGTAGCCACCAGCGCGATTCGCGACACCCGCAACCAGGAAGAGTTTCTGGCCCGCGCCGCCGAAGCCGCGGGCACCCCCGTCGAAATCATCTCCGGCCGGGAAGAGGCCCGGCTCATTCACCTGGGCGTGGAGAGCACCTGGCCGCAACGCGGCAAGCGCCTTCTGATCATCGACATCGGCGGCGGCAGCGCAGAGATCATCGCGGCCGAAGACGGGCACATGCGTGAAGCCTTCTCGAAACCCCTGGGAGCGGTCCGGCTGCGCGAGATTTTTACCAGGTCGGACCCCGCCGGGCCGCTCGAACTCCACCAGCTGCGCGAATACGTCCGGGAGAAACTGGCGGGCGCTGTCCGGCGCCTGGGCCACACGGGATGGGATCGCACGATCGCCACGTCAGCCACGGCTTCGGCCGTGGCCAGCGCGGTGGCCCGCGTGCCCCGTTCGAAGCGCGAGGAAATCGACCGGCTGCGCATCTCGACCGCCCAGGTGCGCAAATTGTTCCAGAAGGTCTCGACGCTCTCACTGGCCGAGCGGCGCAAGATCACCGGCATCGGGCCGCGCCGCGCCGAAATCATCGTTCCCGGCATCGCCGTGCTGCTCGAATTTTTGCAGGAGTTTCATCTTCCCGCCGCGTACTATTCCCGGGCGGGAGTGCGCGATGGCATCATCGCCGACCTGGCGTCCCGGAACGTCGGCGCCGAACTTTCGCGCCTGAGCCGCGATCAGCGCCACGAGGTGGAGGATATGTGCCGCCGGTTCGGCGTCTCGCTCGAACACGCGCGCAAGGTCGCCAATATCGCGTCTATGCTGTTCACCGCCATGCACCCGCTTCACGAACTGCCGCCCTCCGCCGGCAGGCTCCTGGAGGCCGCCGCCTACTTGCACGACGTCGGCCACTGGGTAAGCAGCACCGGGCACCACAAGCATTCCTGGTACGTGGTGGCGAACTCCGACATGCCCGGTTTCACCGAGCGGGAACGGCTGCAGATTGCCGCCCTCTGCCGCTACCACCGCAAGACGCTCCCCAGCCCCATGCACCCCGCTTACCAGACGCTCTCGGCCGATGAAAAGCGCCAGTTGATGCTGGCCGTTCCGCTGCTCCGCCTGGCCGACAACCTCGACCGCAGCCACGAGCAGAAGATCCGCAGCCTCGATTGCCGCTTGGAAGACGGCCATATCGTGCTCCAGGTGCATTCGGAAGGCGACGTGGATCTCGAACAGTGGGGCGCGCAGCGCGCCGGCGAAGCCTTCCAGCAGATTTATAACCGGCAGGTCGAGGTTACGAAAGCCCGCGATTAGTCCGCTCCCACACGTTTGCCCGCGGTTGGCAGCCCGCTTGCACCTGGAAAAGGCGTGGCGGCGCTCTCTACGGAATGGTCGCGGATGATCCCGGACGGCGAGTGGGAAATCTACCAGAAGGTGATCGATGAGGCCCATCAGCGCCGCATTCCCTTCGCCCTGGGAGGAGCCTTCGCGGTAGCCGCCTATACCGGATCGTGGCGGAACACCAAAGACCTGGATCTGTACGTCCTGCCGCCACAGCGGGACCGGATGATCGAAGCGCTCTCCGAGCACGGTTTCACCGACTACTTCGAGACCCGGCCCTACGACCGCTGGTGGATCTATCGGGGTTTCAAAGAGGGCACGATCATCGACATCATCTGGGCCGCGGCCAATCATCGCACCCAAGTCCGGGATGCGTGGCTCTCCGGGCCGGAGGTGGACGTGCGCGGGCGGCGGCTGCGCGTTTTGCCGGTGGAAGTGATTCTTCAGGACAAACTGTACATCATGCAGCGGGAGCGCTGCGATTGGCCGGATGTTCTCAACCTGCTCTATGCCTGGGGTGGTGAGGTGGATTGGGAGCGGCTGCTGGGCGAATTGCGGGACGATGTCCCCCTGCTGGCGGGCGCCCTATCCGTCTTCCGCTGGATCGCTCCCGGCCAGGCAAGCGGGTTGCCGTCGTGGCTCTGGAAGCGCGCCGGCCTCGGGCCGGTTCCCTCCGGGCCGGCCGCCGACATCGTCCAAACCCGCGTCGACCTGCTGGACCGCAGGCCGTGGTTCGGTCCGGACCGGGAGCGGAAGAAGCCGGCCGCTTGAGGGAAGAGGGAACCCATGCTGATCGGAGCCATGAACCATCCCGCCCACGACGTGCTCGATGAAATCGAGTGGATGGCCGCCCTCAAGATGGATTTTATCGACCTCACGCTCGAGCCGCCCGCCGCGGCCTCCTGGTTGGTGGACCCCCTAGCCATCCGCGAGGCGCTCGAAAAGCACGGGATGCAGGCCGTAGGACACACCGCGTATTACCTGCCGATCGGCAGCGCCTTCGAAGACTTGAGACGGGCCTGCCTGTGCGAGCTGCGGCGCTGCCTGGAGGCATTCAGCACCATCGGCGCGCGCTGGATGAACCTGCATGCCGACCGCTACACCCCCATGCACCCGCGAAGCTTTTTTATCGAGCAGAACCTGCGCACCCTGCGCGAACTGCTGCCGGACGCCCGCCGGCTGGGTATGGGCCTGATGGTGGAGAACCTTCCCGGCGATTACAACACGGCGCCGCAATTGGGCGAACTGCTCGGCCCCATTCCGGAACTCATGCTGCACCTCGATATCGGCCACGCCAACCTGAGGGTTCCGCAAAACACTACCGATGAGATCCTGGCCGCCTGGGGCACCCGCCTGCGTCACGTACACATGCATGACAACCGCGGCGGCGAGGCCGACCTGCACCTGCCATTGGGGGTGGGGTCCCTGGACTTCCGGCGGGCTGTTCGGGCCTTGAAGGGCTGCGGCTACAACGGCACCATCACGCTCGAAGTGTTTAGCCCCGACCGGCACTACCTGGAGTACAGCCGCGACGTGCTCCGGCGGCTCTGGGAAGAAGCCGGCTAATTGCCCACCGGCGGTTGGAGTGCCACCTGGTCGCCTTCGGCGAGCCCCGAGATTACCGAGACTTCGGTCGCGCCATAAGCGCCGATCTCTACCTCTCGTGGGCTGATGGTGTCTCCCTGCTTCACGTATACCAGCGGTTTGCCGCGGTCTTCGTGGACCGCTTCCCGCGGAACCAGCAGGCCCCCCGGGTGCTCGCTAACCAGCACGTCCGCACTCGCCGTGAGGTCCGGAAACAGACGTGGGTCGTTGCCGTCGATCGAGATCCTCACCGGGATGGAATGGACCCACTGATTGTCGCGGCCGGCGGCCACCGCCAGAGCCCCCACCGATTCCACCTTGCCGTGCATCACCATACCCGGGTAGGCATCGAACTGAATCGTGGCGGGCTGCCCCAGGTGGAGCATCTGAATGTCCGTCTGGTTGACGTTCGCGTCCACGTACATTCCGGAGAGATCCACCACCCGCATGAACGGCTGGCCGGGCCACAACTGGTCGCCCTGCCGCACCTGCGCGGTCAGGCCTTGCCGCTGGATGGTTTTCAGGACGGCGATGCCATCGATGGGCGAGTGAATCGTGAAGCGCTCGATATCGACTCGATGCCGGTTGCGGTGGCTCACCTGCTCCTCCTGATTGATTTCGGAGACCCGCATTTCGGCGTGCTCGCGCTCCGCGACCAGCGGCAGTTCCCGCAGAGCATCGGCGTAAGTGGCCTTCGCCTCCTCCAGGCTGAGCTTCAGTTCTTCCTGGTCGATGCGGCTCTTCACGTCGAGCGCGAGCATATCCTGTTCGGCCGTATCCACCCCCGCCTTGGCCACGCGCACGGCCTGCCGGGCGGCCTCCGTCTCGGCCTCGTGATCGGCTGCGAGTTTGACCAGGTCCATGGCGCTCTGGTTGACCTGGGCTTCGACGTCGTCCAGGTGGTCTTGCACCGCCCGCCCGTCGATCTTCGCAATGACCTCGCCCTTCCTGACCCTGGTCCCCGAATCCGTCAGGTACAGCAGCACCATCGAGGTGCCGGAGTCGGGCGCCCGCACGCGCGGCGCCACAACCGTCGCAAAGTTCTTGGCGGTGGTGGAACCGGTTAAGCGCAGGGTCCGTTCCAGGACGCCGCGCACTACCTTGACCGTGCGGATGTTCGCGAAGGCTTCGGGTTTTGCGCGCCGCGCGCTGTGAATCGCCCAGAACGCGGCGGAAACGACAACGGCCACCAGCACAACGATGATCCATCGGTAACCGGCTGGTCGCTCGGGTACGGGCACTGGACCAGGCGTTCCAGGTGCCGGCGCAGACTGAGGAAGGGCAGAACCGGGGAGCGCAGACATGGGCGTGAACGTTAAATCCTATTCTATAACAGCGCAGCTTACCGGGCCGTGCTGGGTGCGGGCAACCCTACGGGACGCGGTATTTCATATCGTCCACCGGGCCGCTGCCGCCGCTGTTCGATTGCTCGCGAGCCGCGCGGGAAGCCAGTTCATCGCACCGGTTGTTATCGGCGTGATCGGCGTGCCCCTTGGTCCAGGTCCACGCGGTCTGGTGCCGGTTCACCTGCTCGTCCAACTGCTTCCACAAATCCTGGTTGACCACCGGCTTCTTAGCCGCCGTCATCCAGCCTTTCCTTTTCCAGCCGTGGATCCAATTGGTGATACCGTTCTTGAGATACTCGGAATCCGTCACGACTTCGACCGCGCAATTCTCGCGCAGCGCGCGCAACCCTTCGATGGCCGCGCGCAGTTCCATGCGGTTGTTGGTGGTCTGCGGCTCGCTGCCCCAGATCTCCTTCTTGTGCTGGTTGTAGCGGAGAATCGCCGCCCATCCTCCGGGGCCGGGGTTGCCCAGGCAGGCACCGTCGGTGATCAGTTGAACCTGCTTCACGGGGCCGGTACCGGCCGGGTTTCGAAGAACCGGTCCACCAGGTCGAGAATCGCGGCCGGCTCCTGCGCGTGGTAGATGGCGGCCCGAAGCCCGGCGCCGTTGCGCACTCCGTGCGTGAAGTACGTGGCGAACTGTTTCATTTTTCCCGCGCAATCCCTTTCGCGGCGCTCGATGAGCATGGCGTAGTATTGACGTATCATTTCGTAGCGGTCCTGTTCGGCGGGCTCGTCGTACGACCCGGTCGCGAGATATTGCCCGATCTGCCGGAAGATCCACGGATTGGAGCTGGCCGCGCGGCCGATCATCACGGCGTCGCAGCGCGTCTCGGCGGCCATCCGGACCGCGTCCTCGGGCGTGACGATATCGCCGTTGCCGATCACCGGAATCTTCACCGCCGCCTTCACTTCGGCGATGCGGCTCCAGTCGGCGCTGCCGCTGTACCCCTGTTCGCGCGTGCGCGGATGGAGAGCAATCGCGTCCAGGCCGCAGTCCTCGGCCAGTCGCGCCATCCGCACCGCCACCAGTTCCTGGTCGTTCCAGCCGGCGCGGTACTTCATCGTGAAGGGGATGGAGATGGCCGCGCGCACTTCGCGCAGCAGCCGCTCCACCAGCGGAAGATCGCGCAGCAGGCCCGAGCCTCCGTTGCACTTCACCACTTTGTTGACCGGGCAGCCGAAGTTGATGTCGAGAATGTCGAAACCGAGGTCCTGGCAGACGCGCGCGGCATCCGCCATGACTTGCGGGTCGGCGCCGAAAAGCTGCGCCGAAATGGGGTGTTCGCCGGGTTCGAATGCCAGGTATTTCAGGGTCTTGGTAGGCTTGCGGGCGCCCAGCGAGGCGCTCACTCCGTGCGAGCTGGTGAACTCGGTCATGATCAGCCCGCACCCGCTCAGGCCCCGGATGAAGCGCCGGAACACGGTGTCCGTGACCCCCGCCATGGGCGCGAGCACGGTAGCCGGGGCAATCGTAACCGGACCGATCGAAAAGTTTGTGGGGAACGCCTGCATGGGCCTCAGATTACTCAATTTTAACGGTTGGCGGCCGGAAACGGAACCGGGCGGCGGCCCGTCATTGTGGTTTGAGGAGAAAGACGAAATGAAGCCGGTGCAAATTGGCCTTTTGGTGATCGCCGGAGCGATCGGTGGAGCCATTGTCATGAAGGTGGCCCAGCACGCGCCCGCGCCGCCGAAAGCGGCCTCCATAGCCCAGGTGCAGACGCCGGCGCCGGCCGCGGCCGCGCCCGCCGAACCGGCGCCCGTCCCCGCAACCGTGGAAACCGCAAAGCCTTCGCCGGTGGAGCCGCCCAAGCTGGTCGAGCATGAGGCGAACAAGCCGGTGGAGCCCGTGGCGAAACACCGCCATAGGGTTTCCAGGCCCGAGCCGGCGCCGCCGATGGTAGCGCAAAACGAGCCTTCCCCCCAGGTCGCGGCCGTGCCCGCTGCTCCACCCCCCGCGCAGCCTTCTCCGGTTACCCAACCCGCGCGTTCCGAGCCGGAACCAGTCGCTCCGGCTCCTGCGCCTCCTCCGCCGCCACCCCAGGTCACGCTGAACGCCGGAATGACCATTCCGGTGCGCCTGGTGGATGGGCTGTCTTCGGAGCGCAACGTGCCTGGCGATACATTCACCGCGACCCTCGAGAGGCCGCTGGTGGTGGACGGTTTTGTCATCGCCGAGCGCGGCGCGCGGGTGGAAGGGCGGGTCGTGGCTTCCGACCGCGGCGGCAAGGTGCGGGGGGTCGCCGCCCTGGCCGTGGAGTTGACGCGGCTGCACACCTCCGACGGCCAGAACGTTGCGATTCAAACCGACAGTTTCGAGCGCCACGCCGCCGAGTCTCACCGTGAGGATGCGACCAAGGTCGGGGCCGGCGCGGCCCTCGGAGCCATCATCGGAGCTATTGCCGGCGGCGGTAAAGGGGCCGCCATCGGCGCGGGCGTCGGCGGCGGAGCCGGCGCCGGGGACGTGATGCTGACGCGCGGCAAGCCGGTTACGATGCCTTCGGAAACGCGCATCACCTTCCGCCTGCGCGCCCCCGTCACGCTGACCGAGCACCGCGGGTGAGGACCGAACTGCGCCCGGCTGGACAGGCCAGGAGGCCTATCCTACTGTTTAAACGGTCGCCTCTTCGGCGGGTGGGCGCGCGGTCCACGCGGCATTCAGAAAATCGCGGTTCATGCGGGCGATGGTTTCGAGCTTGATGCCCTTCGGGCAGACCGCTTCGCACTCGCCGATGTTCGTGCAGGCTCCGAAACCCTCGTGCGCGGCCTGCGCCACCATGGCTTCGACCCTCTGCTGCCGCTCCGGCTGACCCTGCGGCAGCAGCCCGAGATGCGAGATCTTGGCGCCCATGAACAGCGACGCCGAAGCGTTCGGACACATGGCCACGCAGGCTCCGCAGCCGATACAGGCGGCCGCATCCATGGCGAGGTCGGCATTCTCCTTGGGAACCAGGATCGCATTCCCGTCGGGCGCGCTGCCCGTGGCCACCGAAATGAACCCGCCGGCCGCGATCAGGCGGTCGAAGGCGCTGCGGTCCACGACCAGGTCTTTGACCACCGGAAAAGCCACTGCCCTCCAGGGCTCCAGGAAGAGTTCGTCCCCGTCTTTGAAGTGCCGCATGTGAAGCTGGCAGAGCGTGGTCCCGGGAAGCGGGCCGTGCGCCACCCCGTTGACCATGCAGCCGCACATACCGCAGATGCCCTCGCGGCAATCGTGGTCGAACGCCACCGGCTCTTCGCCCTTGGCGACGAGGTCTTCGTTCAGAACGTCGAGCATCTCCAGAAAGGACATGTGCTCGCTGACGTTGGGTACTTCGTACCGAACCATGCGGCCCTTGTCGGCGGCGTTCCGCTGCCGCCAGATATGGAGAGTGATTCGCATTACTTGTAGCTCCGTTGCGACGGGTGCACGTACTCGAAATCGAGGAGTTCCTTGTGCAACTGCGGCGAGTTGCCCACGCCGCGGAACTCCCAAGCGGCGGTGTACATGTAATGCTCGTCGTCGCGCTGCGCTTCGCCTTCGCCGGTCTGGTACTCCTCGCGGAAATGGCCGCCGCAGGATTCGTTGCGGTCGAGCGCGTCAATGCAGATCAGCTCGGCGAGTTCGAAGAAATCGGCCACCCGGCCGGCCTTCTCGAGCGATTGGTTCAGCTCCTCGCCGGTTCCCAGCACCTTGACGTCGTTCCAGTACGCTGCCCGCATTTTGGGGATCTGTTCGAGCGCGAACTTCAGCCCCTCGGCCGTGCGCGACATGCCGCAGTAATCCCACATCAGCTTGCCCAGCTCGCGGTGGAACGAATCAACCGAGCGCGAGCCTTTGATCTCGAGCAGCCGCCGCGTGATGCAGTTGACTTCGCTTTCGGCTTCCCGCACCGCCGGGTGGGCCGCGTCCACTTTCTCGAACTTGTTGCCGGCCAGGTAATCGCCGATCGTGTTCGGCAGGACGAAATAGCCGTCAGCCAGACCCTGCATCAGGGCGCTCGCTCCCAGGCGGTTGGCGCCATGGTCGGAGAAGTTCGCTTCCCCGATCACGTACAGCCCGGGGATGGTGGACATCAGGTTGTAATCCACCCACAAGCCGCCCATGGTGTAGTGGATGGCCGGATATATGCGCATCGGCACCTGGTACGGATCTTCGCCCGTGATGCGTTCGTACATCTCGATCAGGTTCCCGTAGCGCTCCGCGATGACATGCTTGCCGAGCCGCTGGATGGAATCGCGTAAATCGAGATACACCGCCAGGCCGCTTTCGCCCACGCCGCGGCCCTCGTCGCAAACCTGCTTGGCATTGCGCGAAGCCACGTCGCGCGGCACCAGGTTGCCGAAGCTCGGGTAGCGCCGCTCCAGGTAGTAATCGCGCTCGGCTTCCGGAATCTGGTCCGGCGGCCGCGGGTCGCGCTTCTTCAGCGGCACCCACACGCGGCCGTCATTGCGCAGCGACTCGCTCATAAGCGTGAGCTTCGACTGGTACTCGCCCGACACCGGAATGCAGGTCGGATGGATCTGGGTGAAACACGGGTTGGCGAACAGCGCGCCGCGCTTGTGCGCGCGCCAGATGGCGGTGGCGTTCGAGCCCTTGGCGTTGGTGGAAAGATAGTACACGTTTCCGTAGCCGCCGGTGCCCAGCACCACGGCGTCGCCGAAGAACGATTCGATCTTTCCGGTGAGCAGGTTGCGGGTGACGATGCCGCGGGCCCGCCCGTCGATCACGATCAGGTCGAGCATTTCGGTGCGCGGGTACATTTCCACCTGCCCGCGGCCGATCTGCCGCTCGAGCGCCTGGTAGGCGCCCAGCAGAAGCTGCTGGCCGGTCTGGCCGCGCGCGTAGAACGTTCGCGAAACCTGCGCTCCGCCGAAGGAGCGGTTGTCGAGGTACCCCGAGTATTCGCGCGCGAACGGCACGCCCTGCCCCACGCACTGGTCGATGATGTTCAGGCTGACCTGCGCCAGCCGGTACACATTTGATTCGCGCGCGCGGAAGTCGCCGCCCTTCACCGTGTCGTAGAACAGCCGGTAGACGCTGTCGCCGTCGTTGTGATAATTCTTGGCGGCGTTAATGCCGCCCTGGGCCGCGATGCTGTGCGCGCGGCGCGGCGAATCCTGGAAGCAGAAGCACTTGACCTTGTAGCCGAGTTCGGCCAGCGTGGCCGCGGCCGACCCGCCCGCGAGCCCCGACCCCACAACCAGGATCGTGTGCTTCCGCTTGTTGGCCGGATTCACCAGCTTCAAATTAAACTTCTGCCGTTCCCATCGGGTTTCGATCGGGCCGGTCGGTGCTTTCGAATCGAGTTCCATGCGCGCCTATCCTCAATACTTCAAGAGCCCGGTCATGGCGGCGATCGGGATCGAACAATTGCCGATGGTGATCAGAATGGCCACCACCGCCGCGCCCCGCTTCAGCAGGGGCGTGTAGCGCGGGTGGCTCAGGCCCATCGACTGGAACATGCTCCACATCCCGTGATACAGGTGCAGGCACAGCAGAATCATGGCGAAAATGTAGAAGCCGGAAATTCCGTAGTTCTGGAAGCCGTGAATCACGTTGTACCGCACGTCCGGCATATTCGGAGCGATGTCGCGCAGCGGCATCACCGCTCCCACCGTCAGATGCAGGATGTGGAAGATCACGAATGCCGCGATGATCGGACCGCTCCAGATCATGGTGCGGGCGGCATACGAAGTCGGCACGTCGGCCTTCTTGTAATAGCGGATCGGCCGGGCGTGCCGATTCTGAAACCATAGCTGCACCGACGCCGTGATGTGCAAAAGCACGGCCAACAGCAGCACCGTCCGCGCACCCCACAGCAGCCCGGCGTTGGCCGGATTGTGCAGGAACGCCGCATAGCGGTTGATCTGCTGCGGGTCGGAGGAATAAATCTGCAGATTGCCGAGCAGGTGGGCGATGACATAGCCGACCAGCATCAGGCCCGTAACGGCCATGACCGCCTTTTTCCCGATCGGCGCTTCATAGAAACGGACAGCCCGGTATACCGGGTTAATCGCGATAGCACTCATGCGGATTTCCTGTTGACGAACGAACTTCGCCTCGGTCGTTCCGTGCGTAACCTGTACAGGCAGCACAAAGAGGGGCTGAATCTCTCAAACTCTCAGTATATATGACCAGGATAACACCGGACCGGATGGCGAGGTCGCCTTTCAGAAACGATAATCCGGCGGCTTGATACCCTTCACCCGAAGGTACACTTCCGCTTGTCCGCGGTGGTGCGCGGTGTGGGTGAAGTACGCCCACAGCCACTCGAAACCGGTCATCTTGCGGCTGGTGCCCACCACTGCGTCGAATTTCTCGGGGGTCATGGACGCCACCGCCTGGCTGCAGAATGCGAACGTCTGCTTCAGGAAACCCATGGCCATCGCCTTATCGACGTCGGCCCGTTCCTGTTTGACGGATTGTGCGACGTCCGCCGGAATTTCCGGCCGCTTCATCCCGCTGGCCAGCGAACAGGCGTTCAGGTTCGCCCCGGCGATCTGCAGCATCAACTGTCCGAAGCTCAGTTCGGCCGGAACCGGCTTGAAACCGTAGCTGTCGGCGGGCATGGCGTCGGCCACCGCCAGGGTGAATGCCTCGGTGGTTTTCCAGTGCTTCACCAGGCTGTCTTTGAGCGTAGTCTGCGAAAAGGCCGGCAGGGCCAGGGCGGCGAGTGCGATCGATGCGATGATTTTCATGAGTTTGCCTCGGGCTCCCATTGAACCGCACCAGGGGCGTTCGGGGCAACTCGGAGAGCCCCGCGGGATCGTGGCAAAGCCTGTCGGAGGGCGACCCGGGGCTTACGCCGGGCGCGGGATCTCGCTCATGATGGCGAGCAGATTCCGGTCTGGGTCGCGAAGGAAAGCCATCCACAGGTCGTGGTCGGGCATGCGCGCCACCAGGTGCGCGGGTTGTTCGAACGTCACGCCCCGTTCTTCCAGAATCCGCGATGCCGCATGAATCTCCGGCACGCGAAAATACAGAATCGAGCTGTGGGCCTGCCCGGGCTTCCCGTCGTCGCTCAGCATCAGCCGTACTCCGGCGCAGTCGAAAAAGCCCAGGCTGCCGGCCTGAAACAGAAACTTCAGCCCCAGCCCGTCGCGATAAAAGCGAATGGCGCGGTCCACGTCCGTTACCGTAATGCCGATCTGCCCGATGGCGGAAAGGCCGAAAGCGGAAGAAGCGGTGGCGGATTGCATGTCCTCTTTTCCCCCGGATTACATAATATCCGAAGGAGCGCGCACTTTCCGGGCCCGCGCCAGGTGCCGCAGGAGAAACGCGCAGGCTGCCGCGCGGTCCGCATCGGGCTCCGGCCGGCCCACCGCCTCCGCCACGCTGTCGAGAACTTCCGCGAGCTCTTCCGAAAGTGCCGAATATCCGGGAGTCCAGGCCGCCGCCGGGGCGTTCTCTTGGTTCCGGATGCCGCTGAAAGCTGGCACGATCACCTCCAAGTCGCCTCATCGGACAAATCAGCCGGGATTTTAATGCCCAGAGGCGGGTCCGCCGATAAGAGGTTAGGAGTCTCCATGGTTCGCCTCACTCGGCTGAATGGTGTGCCCCTGATACTCAATTCCGAATTGATTGAGCATATCGAGGACACTCCGGATACGGTAATTACCCTAACCACCGGACAGATCCTCCGGGTGCGCGAGTCGGCCGATGCGATCATTGACCGGATTGTGGAGTTCCGCCGCAGAATCCACGGTCCGGACGCGTGTCCGTCCCGGCGCGACCCAGAGGAACTGGACTAGACCAGCATGGCAGAACCCGCAGAGCCGAAAAAAGCCGCACCGGCAAAGAAGACGACGCCCAAGAGCCCGGGTGCCAGGCCGGACTTCGCCACCCTGGGGGGCATTGCCATCGCGATGGCTGGAATTCTGGGCGGCCTGCTGCTCGAGAATGGCAAAATCCAGGATGTGGCGCAAGCCACCGCGGCAATGATCGTCATGGGAGGCACGTTCGGAGCGGTGCTGGTGACCACGCCGATGCCCATCGTATTGCGCGCGCTGGCCGGCCTGCGCTTCGTGTTCCTCGATCGCGCGATTTCTGTCGGCGACACCATCGAGACGCTGATCCGGTTCGCCACCAAGGCGCGGAAGAGCGGCATCGTGAGCCTGGAGGAGGAAGCCCAGACCATGCCGGATCCGTTCCTGCGCAAGGCCCTCGGGCTGGCCGTGGATGGGACCGACCTGAACGTGCTGCGGAAGATCATGGAGCTCGATATTCACCTCTCCGAACAGGCCGCTGAGGAAGAGGCCAAGGTATGGGAAGCGGCCGGCGGCTACGCGCCCACGGTCGGAATTATTGGCGCCGTCATGGGACTGATCCAGGTGATGAAGCATCTGGAAGATATCAAAGAAGTGGGTCACGGCATCGCGGTGGCGTTCGTTGCCACCGTTTACGGAGTCGGGAGCGCGAATATTTTCTTCCTGCCCGCGGCCAACAAGCTGCGCGCCCGGATGCATCGGGCGTCCCGGATTATGGACCTGACGCTCGAAGGCGTTCTGGGGATTGTCGAAGGGCTGAACCCGACGCTGATCCGCCTCAAGATCGAGGCCTTCAACGACGAGCCGAAGAAGCCGGTCCAGGCGGCGGCCGGGGCGAAGCCAAAACGCGGCGCGGCACCGCAGCCGGCCGCGGCCCGCCCGGCGCAAGGTTAGGAGCGGACATGCGCCGCAGAGACTGCGGGGGGCACGAAAATCACGAGCGCTGGCTGGTCTCCTACGCGGACTTCATCACCCTTCTGTTCGCGTTCTTCGTGGTGATGTTCGCTTCCACGCAGAACGACAAAAACAAGGCCAAGGAAGTATCCGAATCTGTGCGGGAGGCGCTCGAACACGGAAAGTTCAGCGATGCCATCTCGACCGTCCTGGGGCGGGGCAGGCACGAGGCCGCCTCGGAGTTGCCTGATGCGAAGCGCGTGGAGCGGTCGGAGAACCTGTCGCCGCCGCCCGGCCCGAGCCGCCCCGCCGACCTGACCAAGTCGCTTCAGACTCTGCAGGCCGGCCTGGCCGCCGAGCTGAAGGCATCCAAGATCAGCCTGCGGCTGGAAGGGCGGGGTTTGATCGTGAGCTTGCGGGAGTCGGCGTTCTTTGCCTCCGGCAATGACGCGGTAGCTCCGGGCAGCCTGCCGATTCTGGCGAAAGTGGCGGCGGTGGTGCGCAACCTCCCGAACCAGGTGCGCCTCGAAGGCTATACCGATTCCGTCCCCATCCACAACTCGCGTTTCCGCAGCAACTGGGATCTCTCGGCGGCACGCGCCATCGCCGTGATGGAGGTGCTGCGCGACCGGTTTCAGATTCCCGTGTGGCGGCTGGCGATCGCCGGCTACGGCGAGAACGCCCCGGTAGACACCAACGATACCGTGGAGGGCCGCGCGCACAATCGCCGGGTGGACCTGGTAGTGCTTTCAGCCGAAGGCGAAAAGGGAGAACCGCAGGGGGTGCCGCAGCAGCGATAGAACGGCGGCCGTCCGCTCAGGACCGGCCAGCCGCGTTCGCGGAATAGACCTGCGCGACCCTGCAAGCGTCGCGCTGACGCGCCAGTTGATCGAGGCCGTGGGCGCGCGCCATGAGGGCCACGGTCCTGGCCCACTCCACCAGTTGGGCTGCTTCCTGGAGCGCGGCTTCGGTGAGGGTACCGCGTCGGGCCATTTCCGCCAAAGTCCCGGCATACTCTTCCCACAGCCGGAGCGCCCCCTGGAACTCGCCCGAAGCAACCGCATTGCGAAGGGTATCCGGAAGCGAGGTTTCCATCGGCATCACTTGTACTGCTGGTCGGCGGTCTGCATCGCCTGGAACATGTCGGTGAGATAGCTGTATTGCTGTTCCATGGACGCGATCATCGCATCCGCCGCGGACATCTGGTTGGTTAGCTGGGTTTGCAGGTTATCCACTTGGGTCTGCTTGTCGGCGATGGTGCTGGTGAGGTCGGTGATCTGCGAATTAAGGTCGGTTTCCGTGGTCTTGACAACGCCCGTGGTCGGATCCTCCAGGCCATTCAGCGCGTCGGTGGCAGCCTTCAGAAATCCGCCGCCGCTGGCGGTCCCGAGAAACGAGGTCACGCCGCTCGAGTTCTCAAAATCGGTCGCCAGCATCGCGAACTGGTCAAACGTCAGTTTGCCGTCCGCGCCCAGGGTGAGCCCCAGGTCCGTCAGGCCGCTGATCCCGGTCCCCGAGGAGCTGTAGGTGCCGAGTCCACTCAAAACCTGCGAGAGCTGATTGACCAGCGACTGCCCTTGGAGCGGCCCCGCGTTCTGGCCCCGTTGCGCGGTGACCTCATCCACGGCGCTATTGAATGCCGTCGCGAAAGCGGATAGCGCGTCGGAAAGCGCCGAAGAGGGGCGTGTGACCGTGATATTCACCGGGGTGCTGCTGCTCGATACCAGGCCGACGGTCAACCCGGTGGCGATGCTGACATTGCGCGAATCGCTCGTGACGACGTTGCCCGATCCGTTTACGATGTACTGTGCCGGCCTTCCCGCGGTTTGAGCCGTCTGCAGGCTGACGCCGCCTGCCTTGATATCCAGCGGGGTATCCGCCAGTTTGGTACCCTGCAGGGAAATGCGATAGTCGGGAGCGCTCGAGGAGCCCACATTGACCACCGTTGCGCGAACCTGGCTTCCGAATTGCGAGTTCAGCGCCGCGGCCACGCTGGCCGCACTGTTGTCGGCCGGAGTGAAACTGTACTGGTTGGTGCCGATGCACAACTGGTAATTGGCGGGCGCGCCCGAGGCGGTGCTCCAGGAGGAGGTGCTCAAGCTGGTGGGATAGGCGCCGACGTCGTTCACCTGGATGGAGTAATTGCCCTCCATAGCCCCCGTGGAGACATTGGCGGTCGCAACGCTGTCATCCGAAGAGGTGGCGTCGAAGGACGATCCGTCGAGCGCATCCGAAATACCCTGGACCGCCGTCTGAACGGCGGCAAACTTGCTGTCGACGGTCTGCAGTTCGGTGACCTGGTTTGTCAGCGTGGTCTTATCGGAGGTGAGTTGGTTCATCGGCAGGGAGGCGATGGCCACCGCCCGGTCGATGACGTTCTGGAAATCGCTCGAGTAGGCGCTGCTGCCGGTGAAGAACGTGCTGCTGGTGCTGCTGGTAGTTCCCATAAAAATTCCCGGGCCCTAATCAGTCAAATCGGCCGATCCGGCCGAAAACTTTAGGGCCGGGGGACCGCCATTTGCGGACGGCCCCCCGGGTTCAGGTTGACGGTTAGCCTCTCAGGAGTGTTAACACCGCCTGAGGAGCGGAATTGGCCTGGGCCATGGCAGCGATCGAAGCCTGCTGCAGGACCTGGGCCTTGGTGAGATTGGCGGCCTCTGCGGCCACGTCGGCGTCGCGAATCTGCGCCTCCGCGGCGGAGAAGTTGGTGATCTGCGATTGCGCCAGATTGATGGCGTAGCCCAGTTGGTTCTCGCCTTTGCCGACGACTGCCTGGGCGGAGCCCAGTTTCGCAACCGCCGCCGAGAGGGCCGCGACCGCCGTCGTTGCACCATCCTGCGTGGCAATGGAAATGGTGCTGCTCGATCCGGTGATCGCGCCCGCGACGTTCTCCGCCACGCCGCCGTTGAGTCCCGTGCCGGATGTGGCTGTCCCCAGGCTTACCTGGAAGGCGGTGCCCGGACTGAGGAAATTGATCTCCTCGGCCCCGCCCACGTTCTGCTTTACCGCCACGATGGATTTCAACGTGGCGTTGTTGGTCTGCTGCAGTTGCTGGTTGATATGGTTCACCGCCGCGTCGATATCGGCCCCCGTGCCGTTGCTGGCCGACAGAGTGATGGTGGTGGCCTGCATGGCGCCGCTCGTGTTGTTGGCGGTGATGGTCAGGGCCTGGCTGCCGCTGGTCATATCGACGAACGATAGGCCGCCGGTCTGCGCCGAGCCCGCCGCGTCCGATACGTTCAGGCTGGAGGACGCCGCGGTAACCGCCAGGTTGCCCGCCGAGGACGAGTTCGACACACCGAACCCGGTATCCACCTCGTTGGCGCCGGAGTGGGCCGTGGTGTCGGTGAGCCCCAGCGCGGCATTCGCCGTACCGGTGCTCAGGACCTGCACGCTCCCGCCCGTGCCGGAAGTGGGGGATGTAAATGTCAGGTAGTTCTTCCCGTTGAGGGAAGTCATGCTGGCATAGTTGCCCGGGAGTTGCGTGTTGATGGCGTTCAGCACCTGGCTCTGGTCGGTGTAGTTCTGATTCAGGGTGACCGAGTGCGCAGTGCCGTCGATGTTCACGTTGAGGGTCATCGGGGCCAGGCTGAAGTCCGCGCCCGCGGTGAGGTCCTTGGAGCCCACCACAGTGGCGGTGGTTGATGCCGCGCCGCCATTGACGCGGAAATTGACGCCGGCGTTGGCCGTAATCTCCAGTTTGCCTCCATTCAGGCTGGCCTGGAAGCCGTTTTGCTCCAGGGTGGAGTTGCCGGCGATCTGCTGGTTAATAGCATCCACCAGGCTGGCGGAGTCGCGGTTGAATCCGTAAGCCACGCCCGAGGTGCTGTTGGTCAGGGTTGCCGAGCCCCAGGTGCTGGAGTCGCCGAAATAACCGGTTCCGCTGGTCAGGCCGCCAATCGAATGGTCCGCGCCCTTGCTGTCGTTGGTGATCTGAATCGTACTTCCCACGACGGTCGCGGTGGCACTCGAACCGGTGCCGTAGAGCGACCCGCTCGGATCTGTTTTGGCGGTGCCGATCGCGGTGTTGATCTGCTGCGCCATCGAAGCCAGCGAGGTTGTCGTGGCGGCGGTTCCCGAAACTCCTGCGCCGGCGGTAAAGCCGATGTCGGCCAGGCCGTTGTTGGTGCCGCCCGCGGCGAGCGAGATCGTCTGGCTGGAGCCCTTCGCGACGGTGGTCAGGGTAATGTTGCCGTGGCCATCGTCCCCGACCGTGATACCGCTCGAACCGGCGGTGCCATCGCCGAAAGCGCTGGAGGCATCGAGACCGTTCTGCAAGTCGGTTTTCAGGTCGGCGAAACTGGTGTCCTGATGGCCGCCCGAGATTCCGACCAACTGGACGGTCTTCGTGGTGCCGTCCAGGGTGACCTGGATGTTATGAGCCTGGGCGGCAGGGTCGGTGCCATTCACCGCTACGTCGCCGGCCGGATCAAAACCGAGAATGGCCGACGCATCGGCGTTCGTGCCGGCGGCAACCGAGATATCATTGCTGCTTCCAGAGGCGACCGAAGTCAGGGTGATGTGACCGTTGCCATCGTCCCCGACCTGGATACCGCTCGAAAGTGCGCTGCCGTCACCGAAGCCGGTCGTGCCGTTATCGAGGGCGCTCTGCAGGTCGGTTTCCAAGGCGGCGAGCGAACCATCACTCGTATTCAGGGTGACATCTTTCTGGACGCCGCCGAACGTGACGTTGATGTCGCCGCTCGTTGAGGAGAAATCGTGCCCCGAGGACGAGCCCATGTTTGCAGCGGTGTACACGGATGCCGTGGCGGCACTCAGGAAGCTCTTGGTCGTAAAGGAAGTTCCCACCGCGGTCGTCCCGGTGGCTATCGCGGAGGTAGCCGCGGTGTCGGCCGCGAGATTGAAGCTGATCTGGTGGCCGTCCACGCTGAACTGCACGATGCTGTTCCCGCTGCCCGCTGTTCCGTTCACCGCAGCGTCCGAACCGTTGAAACCGAGGGCGGTCGTGGCATCGTGGGTCGTGCCGGCGGCGACCACCATATCGCTCGCAGTTCCGGGGTTCAGCGACGTCAGGGTGAGTTTACCGTTGCCATCGTCCCCGACCTGGATACCGCTCGAAAGCGCGGTGCCGTCACCGAAGCCGTTGGTGGCGTCGTCGAGAGCGCTCTGCAAGTCGGCTTTCAACTGGGCGAAGGTTTGGTCGTTCCCAGTCAGATGCATGTCTTTCGTGGTGCTGCCGACGGTGACGTTGATGTCGCCGAAGGTGGTGCTGTAGTCCTGCGGAGTGAACGAGGACCCAATCGCGGCTCCCGCGGTGTATTTGGCAGCGGTAGCGGGAACGCCCGTGGCCACGGTCGTGGGACTCAGCGTCCCACTGGTGACGGAGGCCGCGCTGGCGTTGCCCTGATCGAGGGCGATCGAGCCCAGGCTGATGGAAGGCTGACCGGCCACGGAGATCTCCAGGGTGGCGGTCTGGTTCACCCCGGTGTTTCCGGCACTGCTATAGGCAGTCCCCGCCGTGATGGAGTTGTAATCCGCGGCGGTGGTGCCGCTGCTCGCGAACGCGCCCAGCCCCAACTGGTTTTTCACATCGCCGGCTACGTCCACCTGGAACTGCGAACCTTTCGAGTCGGTGAAGACGACCTTCCCTCCGACCGTATCCATGGTAATGCCGGCGTCCTTCAAAGCCGTGTTGCCGGCCACCGCGCTCTTCAGGTCGCTGATCACGGTCGCAACGCTGGTCGCAGACCCGTAGGTCGTATCGATGTTCACGGGGCTGGCCATGCCGGCGCCGCTGATCGTGACGTTGAGCTGCCCGGCGGCCATAGTCCCCGCGCTATCGTAGGCCGAGCCCGTAACAGTGGACGTCAGCTCCGCGCCGGTCGTGCCGCTCGAGAAGTTGCCCATCAGGGCGTTGGCCATCTGATCGCCCGACTGCACCTGGAACGCCGTGGTGCTGGAGGTAAAGGCCAGTTGCTTGCCGCCGCTGGCGTCGGTATGGACCGAAGCCACGATCCCGGCATTCTTCAGCGCCGCGTCCGCCGCCGTGCTGCCGTTAGCCACGCCCTGGATGGCACTGTTGATATTCGTCACGAGGTCTTCGATGGTCGCCACGCCACTGATGTTCACCGAGACGCCGAGCGGGAGGCCGTTCTGGGAGAACCCCGGGCCGGAGAACATAAACTGGGTGTTGGTGACCGTCCCGTCCTGGGAGTTCGTCGTATTGGCCAGGATGCTGGCCACTGAAGTTGCCGACGCCGAACCCAGATCGGCGGAACCCACCACTGCCTGCATACCCTTGAGGCCCAGGCTCTGGCTATCCACCGTGGCAGTGGACAGATCCACGCCCACCTCTGCGTTCGCGAGGCTCGTGCTGCCGCTTCCCTGGCCCAGGTAAACGCTCAGGCTCTTGGCGAAGGTCCCGCCGGTGTCCAGCCCGATGGACTGCGCCTGGCGATCGATTTCCGCCACGTCGGTCTGGAACTCCTGGTTCAGGATGGTGCGGTCGCCGGTGAACGTGCCGGAGGCGGACTGCGTCGCCAGCGTTTTCAGCCGGTCCAGGATCTGCGAAATGTTATTCATTCCGCCGTCCATAATCTGGAGCTGTGCCACGGCGTCATTGCCATTGGCAACGCCCTGTGTCAACTCCGCGACGCTGCTGCGGAATTTGTTGGCAACCGCGAGACCGGCGGCATCGTCGGCCGACGAGTTGATGCGGTACCCGGAGGTCAGCTGTTGGATGGTCTGGCTCTGGAACTTTGTGTTGACGCTCAGGTTCTGCTGGGCGACGAGAGAGTTAACGTTCGTTTGGATCGATAACATCGTGAAATCCTTTCGTTTGCGGTGCCGGCATCTTGCCGGACGATTCCCTCATCGGTGCGGGGCGGGAAAACTTGAATGCGGCCGGATCTTTGCTACCAGCCGCGAAATCGCTTCCGCCGAGTGACCCGCCGCGGCAGCCAGGTTTTCTTCCCGGACTAATTTCACTTCTCGGGCGATTACCGGTGTTTCGCGCGGCGCGCGGATTCCCACGCGGACGCGCGAGCGGCCGATATGCGCGATGACAATTTCGATCTCGTCGCCGATCAGAATCGTCTCGCCCTCGCGCCGCGACATCATGAGCATACGGCCGTCTCTTCGGGGGCCAGCGTATGCTGGTGGGAGTACTCCGACTCTGCCATGACAGCCTGCACCGCCCGGCCATCGCGGAGATTGACCACCACCGGCGCCAGCAGGTTCGCCGTCGTTCCTTCAGGCCGCGCCGACACCACCGCCAGGCACATGACTTCCTCCCCGATGCGCGGCTGCCGCGCGCCGTTCAGCCCAATCGCTTTCATGTCTTCCGCATCCATCGCCAGCCGGTAGGCCGGGTCAATCACCAGTACCGGCACGGTGATAAAGCAAAGGCCGGAATCCTCCAGGCTCTGCAGGAAAATCAAGGGGTCGCTCTGTTCGAACCGCAGCGGTACAAACCGGCGGCGCTCGTCGAAACCCGGGAGGCCGCGAGGGAATACGAATTCCACCTCAGGAGTCTCTGGAACAGGTCCGAAATGCTTCGTTTCAAACTCTGGCATGCCACCTCACTCGCAGAAGTGATCGGCGGACCGGCTCGGGGCCTTTAGGAAGAGGGAGCAGTTCCCTGGGGTCTGACGCTCCGGGCCCGGCGGGCTGAGTTAGAATCGTGTGTCCATGCGCTTTCGCCGGTTCGTCAGTTTCGTACTCGGGGTGTGGCTGGGGGGTGGCCTTCTGATGGTTTGGCTGGCCGCCAGCGGCTTTGGGACTGTGGACCTGCTGATGTCACGCCCCACTCCGGCAGCCGCCGCGCAGATCCGAACCCTGGGCCACGAGCAGGCACGCGCCCTGCTGCGCTACCAGGTGGCCGAACAGAACCGCATGTACTTCGAGACCTGGGAAATCGTCCAGTTGACCGGCGGATCGCTGTTTTTCCTGTACCTGCTGTTTGGCACTCGGGAAAAGAAGTTCGGCCTGACGGTGGTGCTGGCCATGCTTTCGATCGTGGCGGCGCAGCACTTTCTGTTGACGCCGGAACTGGCGGCAGGGGAGCGTAGCATCCAACTGCTCCCTCCCGAAGCCTCAGGCGGCGAGCGCGACACCTTCTGGATCCTGCACAGCATCTATTCCGGAATGGAAGCGCTGAAGTGGGGACTGGCGCTGGCGCTTGCCGGGAAAACGATCTTCGGGTGGCACCAGGGCCGGTCAGACGACGCCGGGGATGATTTCGATGTGGTCGATAAACCCGATTACGGCCATGTCAATGGGTGATTGAGGACGGCCCACCGCAGTCATGGCGCTGAACCCTTCGGTGGCCAGCAGAACCCGATCTCCCACCCCCGCATCCACCGCGTCGAGCGCCACGACGGCGTCGCCGCGGGGGCTGCCGTCGAGGTTGAGCGGCTGCACCAGCAGGAGTTTCCGTCCTTCGTGACTGGGGTGTTTCTGGGTTGCTACGAGTTCGCCCACCACGCGTGCGATCAGCATCTCAGGCCTTCCGCGCGGATTTGCGGCCGCGGCTCGCGCGCGCCGGGCCGGCTGGCGCCGCCGCGGTCTGGAGGTGGACGGAATCCACGATTCCGACGATGGTGGTATCGGAGGGCGCTTCGGCCGGAAGAAACGGAAAACTGGCCTCCTTGCCGCGCACCCAGTAGACCAGTTCCCCGGCTCCGGCACCGATCGAATCGGTGCAGACCAGCCGCCTGCCGGTAGGCTGAAGTTCGGGGGTGAGCGGCTGTACGATCAGCATACGGATGCCGAGAAGCCCCGGATTCTTCTGGGTGGCCCAGACACAACCGACGACGCGCCCGAAGTACATGGTTCAATCCAGTTGGACGTCGTCCACGATGCCCACGATCGCGGTATCGACGGGTACATCTTTGCAGCCCTCGGCCATGCGGGCGGAGCTGCCGGAGACGGCAATTACGCGCTCGCGATATCCGGCGCTGACGGTGTCCACCGCCACCACATAGCCGGCCTCATCCTTGCCTTCCGGGGAAACCGGCTTCAGAATGAGCAGCTTCTTGCCTTCGAGGCGTGGGTCTTTCCGGGTGGCAACCACGGTGCCCACCACGCGGGCCAGGATCATGAGAGCCTTCGGGACCGGCTACTTGCCGGCGACCTGCGCCGATTTGCCGATCGGCAGCACGTCTTCCAGGCTCTGGTGCGGGCGCGGAATCACGTGGACCGCGATCAGTTCGCCCACCCGGCGGGCGGCCGCCGCGCCGGCGTCGGTGGCGGCGCGGACCGCCGCCACATCCCCGCGAACCATCGCGGTGACGTAACCGGAACCGATTTTTTCCCAGCCGACCAGATTCACCTTGGCGGCCTTCACCATCGCGTCGGCGGCTTCGATCATCGCCACCAGTCCGCGCGTTTCGATCATCCCTAGAGCTTCACCCATCGATATTCTCCAAATCCGTCATCGGACGCCGCGCGCCTTGAGCGCCTCGTCCACCAGGCCGATCAGTTCGGCGCGAGTCACATAGAATCGTTCGTCGCCGCCGGAACCGGTGTCTTCGGAGGCCACCGGGCAGCCAGGCTCGCCGCTGCTGCGGGCCTTGACTCCGTACCGCGTGCGGGAATCGAGCAGCTTGTCCACTTCTTCGCGGGGCAACACCTTGGGGCCGCCGAGCAGTTCCGCCACCAACTGGATGCGCGCGAAGTGCTCCATGGTCTCCATCCGGAAATACGCCTTGTAGACGTCCTCGCCGTAGCACACCGCGCCGTGATTGGCCATCATGAGCGCGTCGTACTTGGGGATCAGCGGCAGCATGGGTTCGGTCAGGGCGGGAGTCCCCGGCAGGCCGTAGGCCGCCAGAGGCACGCAGCCGAGGCCGATCACCACTTCCGGCAGCAGTGCCAGGTTGAGCGACTTGCCGGCGGTGGCAAAGCCCGTGGCCACCGGCGGATGCGCGTGCACCACGGCCTTGATATCCGGCCGCATCTCGTACACCGTCAGGTGCATGGCGATTTCGCTGGTGCGTTCGGCCCGCCCCGAGATCTTGTTCCCTTTCATGTCTACGACGATCAGGTCGTCGGGGTGCATCATCCCCTTGCAGACGCCCGTAGGCGTGGCAAGAATGCGCTCCGCATCCATCCGGATGGTGATGTTGCCGTCGTTGGCGGCCACCCATCCCTTCTGAAACACCAGCCGGCCGATCTGGCAGATGTCCTCGCGATACTCGCGTTCCGTTTTCACCATTGCGGGATCTTCGATTGTATCAGAACGACGCGCGCGGCCACCGGGCGCGAGCGGCTTTTAGAATGGATCCAAATCAGGGGGTTGTTATGATGGTTTCGTGGAAACGCGCCGCATGTGCCCCAATTGCCGGGCATTCATCACGACCAGCGACCGCATCTGCCCGTACTGCAACGAGGCCGTCGCGCCGCGTGCCGCCCGCGAAAGAAGCTCCGGCCCGATTCTGGGCGGCTTTATCCCTCACGCGCAGTTCTGCACCGTCATCATCCTGGTCATCAATATCGGTCTTTACCTGGCCACGTCGCTGGTCAGCATGAATTCGGGCCGGGGTTCGGCCATGAACATCGACGTGCAGACGCTGTTCGATTTCGGCGCCAAGTACGGGCCGGCCATCCGCGCCGGCCAGTGGTGGCGGCTGGTGACGGCCAACTTTCTGCACGGGGGGCTGCTGCACATCGGAATGAACATGTGGGTGCTGTTCGACATAGGCGCGGCCGTCGAGGAACTGTTCGGCGCGGCGCGGATGATCGTGATCTACTTCGTCGCGGGGGTTTTGGGCTTCTACTTCAGCACCCTGTGGAACCCCGGGGTCCCTTCGGTGGGCGCTTCGGCCGCGCTGTTCGGGCTGGTCGGCGCGATGCTCGCCCTGGGCATCCGCCACCGCAGCGCGATCGGCAACCAGATCCGCAGCGTCTACATGCGGTACGTGATTTACATGCTGCTGTTCAGCCTGCTTCCGGGAATCGATATGGCGGCGCACATCGGGGGGCTGATCGGCGGTTTCTCCCTGGCCTGGGTGGCGGGCGAGCCCCGCTATACGAGCATCACCCGGGAGAACGTCTGGAAGATAGCGGCGGGGGTTTGCGTCCTGATAACTGCCTATAGTTTCCTAAAGATGTATTTGTGGTTTGCCTATGCGCCACAATAGAATACGGCTATGAGATTACGCGCCCTGGCGCTCACGGCGGCTCTCGGCTTGAGCCTGGCCGGAATGGCCCAGGCCAAGAAGGCCAAGCCGGTCAATCACCGGGTTTCGACTCCCAAGGTGAAGGCCAGGAAGGCCAAGGGCAAGAAGTTCAAACATCCGAAGTTCATGCATCCCAAGGGACGCCGGTAAGAAGAGCCCGCTTCCTTACGGTCGCGGCTCTGTGGGAGCCGTAAGGAAGCGGGCAGGATTCTTCTTACGGATACAGCCCGCGGACTTTGCAGGTTTCCGCCACGCGGTTCACGCCCACCATGTTGGCGGCCAGCCGCATGTTCACCTTGCGGTCCACGTGGATCTTCAGCACGTCGCGGAACGCCCGGGTCATCACCTTCTCCAGTCGCACGTTGACGTCGTTCTCATCCCAGAACAGGTGGTTTTCGTCCTGCACCCATTCGAAGTAGGAGACCGTCACACCGCCGGCATTGCACAGAATGTCGGGGATCAGGAACACGCCCTTCTGGTCGAGGATGCGGTCCGCTTCCGGGGTCACCGGTCCGTTGGCGGCCTCGGAGATAATCCGCGCGTGGACGGTGTGGGCATTGGCTTCCGTGATGGCATTTTCGAGTGCTGCCGGGATCATTACCTCGCAATCCAAGGCCAGTAACTCCGCGGCGGTCAACTTCTCGGATTCGGGGAAGCCCACCACCGAGCCGGTGCGATCCTTGAACGCGATCACCGCCGGGATATCCAGGCCTTTCGGATTGTAAATGCAGCCCTTTGTGTCGCTGGCGGCGATCACCCGGGTGCCGGCTTCGTGCATCAGCCTGGCCGCGATCGACCCGGCATTGCCGAAGCCCTGGACCACCACTTTGGCATCCTTCACCGGGATTCCGAGGTGGTCGCAGGAACTGAGCGTCGTATAGTAAACGCCCCGTCCGGTGGCCTCGTTGCGTCCCAGGGATCCGCCCAGGCTGATGGGTTTTCCTGTGACCACGCCGTGCACCGGGTAGCCCTTGTTCATGCTGTAGGTATCCATGATCCACGCCATGATCTGCGGCGTGGTGTAAACGTCCGGCGCAGGGATGTCCTTTTCCGGCCCGATCAGCGGCAGGATGGAGGTCGCGTAGCGGCGCGTGAGCCGCTCCAACTCGCCCATCGACATCGCCTTAGGGTTGCAGGTGACGCCGCCCTTGCCGCCGCCGTAGGGAATATTCACCACGGCGCATTTCCAAGTCATCCAGGTGGCCAAGGCCTTGACCTCGTCCACCGTGACATTCGGGTGGAATCGGATTCCGCCCTTGGCCGGGCCGCGCATGGTGCTGTGCTGGACCCGGAATCCCTCAAACCGCACGATTTTTCCCGTGTCCATACGGACCGGGACGCTTACGGAAAGTACCCGCTCCGGGTACTTGATCATCGCCCGCACACTCTCATCGAGTTCTAGCGCGTTTGCCGCCAGATCGAAGTTTTCCAGTGCGACATCATACGCATTCTTTTCAGCCGCTGCAGTCGTCGCTAACATGGCCGAACCTCAGTTTTAAATTCCAGACGACGTGGTCTGTTTCAGCCGCATCTTAGCCCCGGGCAGACACCACGTCAAGGAGGGGCTTGCTTGCTGTGTACGAATTGACAACAATCGGCGTGCCCGGCGGAAGCGCTACTCGCCTGGCCGTAATGCGTCGCGGCAAGCTTTCAAAATGGCAGGAGCCCCCGGAGTATCGCCGTGCACGCAGATGGTCTCGACACCGCCGGTGCGCGCGAGCCGCAGCGCCTGGGCGGCGGCGGCGGCCGGGTCGGTGATCAGCGCGCCGGGGAGTTTGCGCGACCGCAGCGTGCCATCGGGCTCGTAACGGCGATCGGCAAAGCCCTCGCCCGCGGCTTCGAGCCCCATCCCGCGCCAGACCTCCAGCATGGGAGACCCGGCCAGCCCGAAGATCGGCGCCTGCCGGTTCCATCCGGCCACTGCCCTGCCGATCGCGCCGGCCACTTCGGCATTGCGGACCGCCGCGTTGTAGAGCGCTCCGTGCGGCTTGACGTGGACGATTCTTCCGCCGAGCGGCCGCACGATGGCCTCCAGCCGCAGGATCTGCGCGAGCACCGAGGCTTCGATCTCCGCCGCGGTCATGGAAAGCTCGAGGCGCCCGAAGTTGGCGCGGTCGGGATAGCCCGGGTGCGCGCCGATGCGGACCCCTCGGGCGAGCGCCAGGCGCGCGGTGCGCTCCATGCTGGCGTCGTCGCCGGCGTGGGCTCCGCAGGCGATGTTCGCGGAGGTCACGAATTCCATGAGGGCGGCCTCGTGCTCCGCATCCTCGAGTTCCCCCATGTCGCAGTTGAGATCGATCACCTCGCGCCTCCCAACAGAGCATACAGCCATTTCTCCTGCTCCTGCAGCAGGCCGAGCGCCTGTTCGACGGCCACCCGCTCGAAAGCCACGCGATCCCTGGGGCGCAGTTGGCCCAGCCGCGGGAAATCGGCCGAGATCACGTTGGCGGGTTTGGGGTAGCCGCCGGTGGTCTGGTGCTCTACGAAGAGGATGATGGGCTGCCCGTCGGGCGGCACCTGGATGGCGCCGAGCGCCACCCCTTCGGTCAGCATCAAACCTGGAGGACTGGGGATGGACGGGCCGCGCAGCCGCAGCCCCATGCGGTTCGATTCCTCGGCCACGCAATATTCGGCGGCGTAAAGTTCCCCCGCAAACAGCTCCTCCTGCGGCCCGGCTGTGGCGCGCAAAGGCCCCTTAGCCGCGGGCGGCGGGCCGATCGATCCGCGCGGCCGGTGCACGGCGGCGTCGCCAATCGGCAGAACGTCTCCCGCGCGGAGCGGGCGGCCGCCCACGCCGGTCGTGACGTGCACCGATACGCTTCCCATGATCTTGGGGACGGCAAGGCCGCCGCGGACCGCCAGGTAGCAGCGCGCTCCGGAACGGCTGGCGCCGCCGCGGACCACCGCGCCGGCCTTCACTTCCATCGCGCTCCACAACGGCAGGCCCGTGCCGAAATCCGAGCCGGCCAGCGCGATCACCGCGCGCGATTCGAATTCGAACGTGCCGCCGGTAAGGGTCATCTCGAGAGCCGGCGCGTTCTCCGCATTGCCGGCCAGCAGGTTGGCGGCGCGCAGGGAGAGCGGGTCGGCCGCGCCCGAAGCCGATACGCCATGGTGCGCCCAGCCATAGCGGCCGAGATCCTGCACGGTGGTTTGCATTCCCGGAGAGAGGACGTGGATTCGATTCATAGCGCGACGAAGCGGACGCGGTCACCCATGCGAAGCAGCGCGGGAGGCTCGCCGGCAGGATCGAAAAGCCGGAGTTCGGTGCGGCCGATCAGCCGCCACCCACCGGGGGAGGCAAGGGGATAGACACCCGCCTGGGATCCGCCGATGGCCACGCTCCCCGCCGGAACCTGCTTGCGGGGCGCCGGGAGGCGCGGTGTGGACAAGCCTGCGGGCAGCCCGATGAGATAGGGGAAGCAGGTGGCGAAGCCGACGAAGGCCACGACATATTCGGCGGAGCTGAACCGCTCCACCACTTCCACCGGCCTCAGGCCCGCGTGGCGTGCGACCTCTTCCAGGTCCGGGCCATCGGCGCCGCCGTAGCGAACCGGAATCTCGATCCGGCGCGCCGGAAACTCCGGCTCTCCGGCGGCGGTTTCCAGGCTTTCGCGGACCAGGGCTTTCATACCCTCATGCGTATGGAAACGGGGGTCGAAGTCAATCAGTATCGAGGCGAAGGCGGGATGCAGATTCAAGATGCCGGGTCGCTTCAATAAGGCGCGGGTCAGGCTCTCCACACGGGTTTGCGGCGGGTCGCCGGGCTCGACGCCGAAAGAGATCAGGAGTGCCCGGTCGCTAGCCGGCCGAATCGTCACAGTGAAGGCGATGTTACCACCACCCTCCGGCGCTCAGGCTCGGGCCTTCGAGTGAAGCTCGGCAAGAAGTTCCCCCGCCTTGGCCTGCAACTCCTCCAGGGTGAACGGTTTAGCCAGCAGGGCGTGACCCTTCTCGACGACGTACTTCTGCACCACGTGGGTATTGTCGTACCCGGAGATGTAGAGCACCTTCAAACCCGGCTGCAAGGCGGTGAGCTTATCGGCCAGCATCGGCCCGCTCATTCCCGGCGCGACCACGTCGGTGATCAGCAGCGCGATCGGCTCTTTATGATTCCGGTAGAGGGTGAGGGCGTGTTCGCCACTGTCGGCAGTAAGAATGTTGCAGCCGAACGTGGCCAGCATTGCGCTGACCAGTTTTCGAATCTCCGGCTCATCATCGACCACAAGCACGGTGCGTTTTGTCATGGCAACCTGATTCTATCGCGGCCAACTTCCATCCGGGGGCTTCAGTGTGTGCCAGTGCACCGATCGGCATCCAGCCGCTGCAGTTCGAATCCTCCGAATGCATATTCGGTAACAGTGCAGGCTGCGAGGAATTTCCCGAGGGCCGGAGGATCGAGCGGTTCGGTGGGCGACGGCATTGGGGCGATGAAATAGTGCACACCCCAGGTTTCGAAAAGGCGCCGGACGGCATCCGGCCCGGCGGCGCGGCGGAGAGCCATCACCACGGTGTACTGATGCCAGAGATTTTCATACACCTCGCCCGTGATATCGGCGAGGTCGATATCGGCGGCCTCGAAGACCGCCGCGCCGGGATGCATCCGCTCGAAATACCCGGAGATTTCGCGCACCGGCACCTCTTGCCGGATGTAGCGCGCCCGGGCGTCGCGCCTGAGTGGCGACGGCGCGTAGAAACCCTTGTGATACCACCCGGAAGCGGGCAGGAACCAGAAGTTGAGTGCGGCACAGGCTGCCAGGCAGGCCACGGCGGCGCGGTACTGCCAGCCGCCCAGGCGCGAAAAGGCGGCGGACGCGCCCACCATGACCAGCGGAAGCGCGGCGTACATGAAGCGCGCGTTGGGCTCGGCCCACAGAGTGAGAACGGCCATTCCCAGGCCCGCCGCGGCGGCGCTCCGCGAGCGGCGGTCGAGGGCCAGCAGCGCCAGCGGCGCCAGCAACAGGTATTGAAATCCGAAGGCGCCGTCCTGAGCTTCGTAGTAGCGGTGCGTGTCGAACGTCAATTGGTAAGGCGTGCGCCAGGTGAGCGGCATGCGGAATTCGTTATCGCGGAACTGCGCGGCCGGGTCGATCAGCGGGGAGTGAATTTTCTCGTTGAGAAACGGGAACAGCGGGTTGCCGGTTTTTTGCCAGGCAATGGCGTACGGCGGCAGGGCGCAGACCACCAGGAGCGCGACTCCGGCGGAGGCCTGGAGCACGCGCCTTCCGCCGCGCCGCCAGACTTCGAACAGAGCCAACGGCACCGCGATCGCCACAAACCCGAGGGCGCCGAACTTGGTGGAAAGCGCCGTCCCGCCGAGCGCCATGGCCGCGAAGAAAAAGCGCGGCTCACCGGTCTCTCCGTACTGCCAGGTGGCCGCCATGGTGCCGAGGATCAGCGCCGCCAGAAGATTCTCGACGAACAGCGACCCGGTCACCAGTTGGACCAGCGGGGTGGTGGCGAAGAGCACCAGAAAAAGCAGCCGGACCGGGGGGCGGAGCGCCTGCCGCAGCATGCCGTCGACGAGCGCCAGGGCCAGCAGCAGGAACGCGAAGTTGAGCAGCCGCGCGCCGAACTCGCCGCCCAGGAGATAGACGATCGAGTAGGCCCAGTCCGCGCCCATGGGCATTACGGCCCACACCAGGCGCGCCGGTTCGAAAGTCATGGCATGGTGCGCGGCAAGATTGGCGGGGATGGCCAGGTGCATGGCCAGGCCGTCGGCGCTTTTTTCCGGCTTGAGCACGAGCAGCCAGTGAGTGCCGAGCGCAAACACCAGGGCCGCGAACGGCAGCCGGGAGGCGGCCTCGCGCAACTCCGCGGAACGAACCCAATCCGCCAGGGAAACCAGACTGCGCCACGCGCCGCGCCAATCCGCGGCAATCGGAACGGCCAGCAGCAGGCCCCACGTCCACCAGTAGTTGACCGGGGCGCGCGCGGCCAGGTTCATGAGAAAGAGGTAGGCCGAAATCCCCAGCAGTGTGGCGCACGCTCCGGATCTTCCGAGCAGCCGCCGCCCCAGCACGTGCCCGGAGAGCAGGAAAAATGCCGCCGCGAGTGCCGCCGCCGGTCCCACGGCCGCGGCGGTGAAGTAAAGGAACAGCCCGCAGGCCAGCGGCGCGAAGAGCCACGGCACGATCGCCAGGATGGGAACGGCCGCCGCCAGGAACCAGCCGGCATAACGTGCCAGGTGCTTCAGCCCGGCCGGATCCCACACGTGCTGCGCAAACAACGGATGCGTGAAGAAGCCGTAGGCCTCGACTCCCAGCAGGCAGACGAAGGCCGCGAATGCCGCGCGAGGAACAAGCCGGCCCTGGTTCACGGGGTCAGTCCAACTCGGCCGGATCCAGCCTGGGCGTCAGCAGTTGCATGATCCCCAGCGCGATCAGGTACATGGTGCCGCAAATCATGAACATCAGGAAGTAGCTGTGGGTCCACTCCACAATATAACCGGCGGCTTTCTGCACCAACACGCCGCCGATGGCGCCGGCGGTGCCGCCAATTCCGACCACGCTGCCCACCGCCGCCCGCGGGAACATATCCGACGCCGTGGTGAACAGGTTGGCGGACCAGCCCTGGTGCGCGGCCGTCGCCAGGGTCACTAGCGCGACCGTCAGCCACATACTCTTCGTGTACGGCGCATAGAGTACGGGGACCACCGCTAACGCGCACACCAGCAGGGCCGTCTTGCGCGCGGAGTTGATGCTCCAGCCGCGCTTGAGCAGGCTCGACGAAAGCCAGCCGCCCGCCACGCTGCCGATGCTCGAGCCGTTATAAACCACCAGTGTGGGGATGATGATCTGCGCCAGCGAAAGCCCGAAAGTCTCCTGCAGGTACTTGGGGAGCCAGAAGAGGTAAAACCACCAGACGCCGTCGGTCAGGAACTTGCCCACGGCAAACGCCCAGGTTTCGCGATGCGGAAACAGCGGGATCCACGGATAAGAAGGCGACCGGTCCGGCGGATCCGCCTGGATCAATTCGAGCTCGGACTTCGAAACCCGGGAGTGCTTTTCCGGCTTCGAATACATCAGCAGCCAGACCGCCAGCCAGAGGAAGCCGAGGCCTCCGGTAGCGATGAAGGACGCCTGCCAGCCCCAGTGCAGGGTCAGCACGGGGACCGCGACGATGGCCGCGACGGCTCCGACATTCGCCCCGGAATTAAAGAGGCCGGTGGCTTCCGCACGCTCCTTTTTGGGGAACCATTCGGCCACGGTCTTGATGCACGCCGGAAAGTTGGCGGACTCGCCGAACCCCAGAAACGCGCGAGCGATGCCGAAGGTGAGCGCGGAGGTCGCGAGACCATGGGCCATCGCGGCGAAGCTCCAGACGGTGACCGCCATGGCGAACCCGATGCGCGTGCCGTATTTATCCAGCAGGCGCCCGGCGCCCAGTAGGCCCAAAGCATAGGCGGCGGTGAAGGCGGAGGTAATGTTGCTGTACTGGATGTCGTTCCAGCCGATGCTTCTTTGGAGCGTGTCCGCCAGCAGGCTGAGCACCTGGCGGTCCACATAATTGATGGTGGTGGCGAAAAAGAGAAGCGCGCATACCGTCCACCGAACGTGGGATATCGCCGGCCTTTGCATGGCAGCCGTGGTCATGAGAGCTTCTTGATTATATTCTGCGGCGCCGGACGCCGCCGGTAGACCAGCCATGCCGAGCCGATCACCGCAATCGTACCCGCGGCCAGTTTGCCCTCGAAGAGCCACACGCTGGTGATGTCGCCGGTGGGGATCACGGAACAGAGAATCGCCACTGCCGTGATGGCCCAGCCGGAGATGGCGCTGAGGCGTTCGCCGCACTTCCAGGAGCTGCCGAAGATGTAGACGTAAGGCAAAAAGCCCGTAATCACCATGAGCGAGATCAACGCCTGGTAGGCCGCGTACATAGTGTCGCCAAGCTGGATCGCTACCAGCAGGAAACTGGCTACCAGGCCCAGCGTGAAGATGGCGACGTGGGGGGTACCCCAGCGTGGGTGGACGCGCGAAAACGCCGCGGGCAGCAGGCGGTCTGCGCCGGCGGCGAAGGGCAGTCGCGAGATGGCGGTTCCGGTGCCGCCCAGCTGCCCCATGCCGCTCGCCACCACCAGCAGCGCGATCACCGGTCCCAGCCAGGCGGCGGACATGGCGCGGGCGGCTGCATCGCCCGCATCCGACAAGCCGCTCAAAGCTCCGATGCGCGAAGGCGGAAGCAGTACCAGCAGCGCGATGGTGGCGCTCGCGTAAAACACCGTGATGCAGCCCGATGCGATCCACCCGGCGCGCGGAAACGTGCGTTCGGGGTCGCGAATCTCCCCGCCCATCAGTCCCGCCAGTTCCAGCCCGGACATGGCATAGGCAATGGTGGCCCAGAAGCTCACCGTATCCCAGTTCCACTTTGGCAGGATGTGTAGGGGGGTGGCCGTTCCGCGCTGGAAATAGGCCACGGCAGCCAGGGCCACGAACAGCGCGGTGACCAGCCAGGCGGAAGCGCCGCCGACGTTCTCGGTCCACTTCCCGATCTTCATCCCGACAATGTTGGTGCCGAGTGCGATCCAGATGAAGGCGAGCGAAATCGCCAGCACGTGCAGGCGCGATTCCGTAATGCCGAAGGCATGCAGAGCCGCGCCGCCGTAAAACATCGCTGCGCTGGGGAACCATACCGCCATCCCCATCCAGTAAAGCCAGAATGCCAGGAACCCGTGCCAGGGGCCGAAATCGCCGCGGGTCCAGAGGTACAGCCCGCCCGAGCCCGGGTATTTGACCACCAGTCGGGACACCGCGATGGCCAGCGGCACCACGAAGAAAACCGCGGCCAGCAGCCACAGTGTAACCGAGCCCGGGCCCGCGTGCGCAGCCGCCGCGATCCACCGCGTTCCCACGATGCAGGCGATGGCGAACAGCGTTACGTCGCGAAGCCCCAGCTCCCGCCGTAGCGACGAGTCTTCTTCAGCCACGCGCGGCGTCCTTGGCCAGCTCGATTCCGATGCGGCGCAGCCCTTCGGCCAGAAATTCCGGCCGGCCGCCCAGCCAGATTCGCAGGAAACCCTCCAAACCCAAGTGGATGCCCGGCACGATCAGCACGCTTTGATTGACGCGCACGCTCCCGGCAAGTTCCAGGCTCGGAGTGGCTGAGCGATAGCGCATCAGGCACAGGGCTCCGGCCTGCGGCTCGCGGAACGTCAGGTAGCCGCCGAATCCCGCCGCCCACTCGCGCATCACCGGCAGGTTCTGCTGCAGGATGGCGCGGGTCCGCCGGTAGAGCTTCTCGCGGTTCGCAGGCTCGACCGCCACGCGGGCCACGGCGTCGGAAATCTTGTTGGGGCCGATCGTCAGATAATCGTGCTGCGTCCAGCATTCGGCCACGATCTCCCGGGGCGCGGCGATCCAGCCGATCCGCACGCCCGGAATGCCGTAGGCCTTCGAAAGACCGCTGGTGACGATCACGCGGCTGCTCATTCCCCAGAAGCTCGGGGTGCGCTCGCAAAAAATCTCGGCGCCCTGGTAGACTTCGTCCGCCACCAGCCATGCGCCCACGGCCTCACAGCGGTCCACGATGCGCCGCATGGCTGGCGCGGAAAGCACCGCGCCCGAGGGGTTGTTGGGGTTCGAAACGTAGACCAGCCGGGTTCGCGGGTTTACGGCGCGCTCGAACTCGTCCCAGTCGGGCTCCCAGCCGCAATCGAGGTTCAGGTGGAAGCAATTGACCTTCGCCCCCAGGCTCTTTGGCAGCCCCCAGTACTGCATGTAATTGGGGAGTTCGAAAGCCACCTCGTCGCCGTCGCGCAACAGTGCCAGGGCCAGCAGGTAATTGGCTTCCGAGGTGCCGTTGGTGACCTCGATATGTTCCGGCGTGGCGCCGGGGTAGTGGGCGGCTAGAGTCTCGCGCAGCGGGATGGTTCCGTTCGACTGGCTGTAGCCGAGCGGCATGTCGAGGATGGCGTCGAGGTCGAGCCCCATTTCGGCGAGTTCGCGCAAAGTCACGGGGCGCACGCCGCTCTCGCTCATATCCATTTCCACGACGTTCTCCCACGTGGACTGCATCCGCTCCATTTCGAACTGGCCGATTTTCATTCGCCGCACCTTTCGTAACAGTATTCCGCAATATAGAGATCTTCCACGCCGAGGCCGGTGAAGTCGCAGACAGTGACCCCTTCGCGGTCGAAGGCCGCGGGCTTTTGGCAAAACGCGCCGAGCTCGACAGCCCGCTCCCAGACGTCCGGCACATGCTGCAATTCTCCGAGCTTCTGACACTGGTTGCTCGAATCCGCCAGCACCAGCGCGGCGCGGCGAAGGATTTCCGGGTCGAGCTCCTGCTTGCCCGGCGAATCGGCGCCCACCGCGGAAATCTGCGTGCCGGGCTGCACGTCGCCGGCGCGCAGCAGGGGGCAGCGGGAGGGAGTGGCGGTGACGATCAGCCGCGCCCGGCGCGCCACCTCGCCCGGAGACGCGGCGGCTGCGACTTCCGCCACCGGTTTCAAATCGCGTCGGCACTCTTCGACGCCCTCGGGCGTGCGGCCCCAGATCACGATTCGCTCGAGCGGCAGCACCTCGGCATGCATCCACGCCTGAAGGCGGGCCTGTACCCCGGTCCCCAGGATGCCCAGCACGGTGTCGCGCCGCCCGAGCTCGCGGGCGGCCATGGCGGCTACGGCGGCCGTGCGGACGTCGGTCAGGTGCCCGACATCGGCCAGAAACGCCACCGGGTCTCCGGTTTCGGCCGAGGAGAGCAGCATCATGCCGTTGCTGGTCGAGAGGCCGCGCGCCAGGTTGCCCGGGAAGGTGCCGGCGATCTTCAGGGCGAAATGCAGTCCGCCCTGCCGGTAGCTGGCTTTCATGTGGACCTCGGCGCGCTCCGCCGGGATGTCCAGGTGCATGGGCATGGGCGTGTCGCACTCGCCGCGCGACTGGGCGATGAGAGCGTCGCGCATCCGGCCGATGACTTCCCGATAGATCAGGGCGCGGCGGATTTCGTCCAGACCGATGGTGCGCATTGGCGTGCCGCTAATCCTACCACATGCTTTTGGGCGCTCGTCTTCGGATATTCCAGCGGTCCTGACAACCCAAAAACGCGGAACACTCAAATGGATAACCTGGATGCCGACCCGCCATCTTAACGAAGCCGCTTCCTGCGAAAGCTACTTCTTGTGAGTCGGGATCCCGCGTGGCGAGGCCGCAGCTTCTGCGAGGGCCCGCTCGATAAACGGGGTCGCATATGCGGCAAAGGATTCGGGGACGGAATCGGTCAACGCCCGAACAGCACGCATCAGGCCTGCGTTACCTCCCTCGATCAAGTCCAGGATATGAATATCATGGCTCGGGTAACGTTCGGCCAGTGAGACGACAAGCTGCAGGTTTGCCTCCACCAAACGCTTCCCCGCACTCTCCGCCATCTCGTCCCCGGCCCGCACGTGATCTATGCACGCGCTTTCCTCGTTGCTATCCAAAGACGGAATCTGCCCTACCAGCTTGAGATACACTGCCAAGGGGTCGTCGGACCATTCGTTGCTTTCGCCCATCGCGTTCCCCATAAAGAGTCTACATGGCAACCCGATGGGTCGGAATGGGTAGGTTCCGCAGAAGCACCTGCAGAAGCACCTGGTCGCCCGGCCTTCCGTTTCAGGATATGCTGGTCTTGAAACCGATCGCCTGCACGCCAGCCCAGCTTGACGCGTGAGGGACCTGTAGCGGCCGATCCCATGCCGCTGAGGGCAGAAATGCTTCAAGATCTCCGCTACGCTCTGCGAGTGATGGCGAAGACCCCCGGCTTTTCGCTGCTGGTTGTCTTCGCCTTGGCCCTGGGGCTCGGGGCTAACAGCGCCATCTTTACCGCCGCGAACGATTTCCTTTTCCGCCCGCTGCCTTTCGGTAGCCCGGGGCGTCTGGTGGCGGTCACCGAGATCGGAAAAACCAAGGAACTTTCGGGATGGACGTCGCCGCGCGACTACCTCGACTGGAAGACGCAGAACCGGGACTTCGAGGATATGGCCGCGTGGAGCTCGATGGGAGCGAACCTCACGGGGGACGGCGATCCGGAGCGCGTGCCGGGGATGCAGGTGACCGCGTCCTTCTTTCCGGTGTTGGGTGTGCAGCCGCTGGTGGGACGCGGCTTCCTGCCGCAGGAAGATGTCCCGAAGGGCAACCCGGTGGTCGTGCTGAGCTATTCGCTTTGGCAGCGGCGGTTCAGCGGGCGCCGCGATATTCTGGGCCGGCCGGTCACGGTGAACGGCAAGGCGTTCCATGTGGCGGGAGTGATGCCGCCCGGTTTCTGGTTCTCCAACGCGCATGAGGATTTTTATGTGCCGCTGGGTCTCAATCCGGCGGAAACCTACCGCGGCGGACACTACCTGAAAGTGATCGCCCGGCTCAAACGCGGTGTCTCGCCGGCGCAGGCGCGGGCGGAGACGAATGCGATGCTCGCGGCAATCCGCCGTATCGACCCGACTGCCGCGCAAGGCGTCGCGGTCGAAGGACTGCGCGACCACATGGCCCGCAACGTCAAGCCTGCGCTGCTGGCGCTGCTCGGCGCCGTCGCGCTGGTCCTGCTGATCGCGTGCGCCAACGTGGCGAATATGCTGCTCGCGCGGGCCGCCGTGCGGGAAAAGGAGATCGCGGTGCGCCGGGCGGTGGGCGCGCAAGCCGGCCGAATTCTGCGGCAGTTGCTGACTGAGAGCCTGCTGCTAGCCGCCGCCGGAGCGACGGTGGGACTACTCCTGGCGCTGTGGGGCGTCCATATCCTTTACCGCGCTATTCCGGAAGGCGTCCGGCCGCTGCGCCTCGGCGGTGTGGACTGGACGGTTTTGGGATTCACGTTACTGCTGACGCTGCTTACGACCTTGCTGTTCGGGCTGGCACCGGCGTGGACCGCGCTCGGCGCCGACCTGGTGAAGCCGCTCAAGGAGGGGGCGGGCCGGCAATCCGGAGCCAGGGGCGGCGGAGTGCGCCGGTGGCTGGTGATTTTCGAAGTGGCGCTCTCGGTGGTGCTGTTATCCGGCGCCGGAATCCTGCTGAAGAGCTTCGTCCGCCTCTCGGCTGTCGATCCGGGGTTCCGTCCGGAGGGTGTGTTGGCGGTCAGAATCCAGCGGCAGCAACACCAGAAGGAGTTCTGTTCCGCGGTGCTGGAACGTGCGGCCGCGCTACCGGGAGTCGTTGCAGCGGGCGCGGTGAGTAATCTGCCGATGACCGGCCAGGACTGGGGGCAGAACCTGACGGTGGTAGGGCGCCCCTTCCGCGGGGACCAGGACTACATATGGGCAACCCACCGCATAACAAGCCTGATGTATTTTCAGACGATGGGCATGCGGCTGCTCAAAGGCCGCTCGTTCCGATCCGCGGATACGCGAGATGCTTCGCCCGTGACAGTGGTCAATGAAACCTTCGCCCGAAAAGCCTGGCCGGGCGAGGACCCGATTGGCAAGCGGTTCCGCATTGGCGATTACCCAAAGTACGCGGGCGACCCGATTACCGTAATCGGAGTGGTGGCTGATGCCAAGTACCTGGGCCTGGCGGACGAGGCATGGCCGGAGATGTTCTTTTCGATGGACCAGGATGGGGCAACCAACGGCATGACGTTCGTCTTTCGGACGGCGCAGGACCCGCGCGTGCTGCCGGGCGCCGTACGCCAGGTGATTCACGGAATCGACCCCAACCAGCCGATCGCAAAGATCACCACTCTCGAGACCCTGGTTGACGAATCGGCGGCCCCGCAGCGCCTGACGACGCTGGTTGGCGTGCTGTTCGGACTGCTGGCACTGGTTCTGACCGGCACGGGACTCTACGGTATGGTCTCGTATTCGGTTTCGCAGCGGACCCACGAGATCGGCGTGCGGATGGCGCTGGGCGCTCCGCAGGGGAGTGTGGTCCGCCTGGTGGTCGCACAGGCTCTCGAACTGACGCTGGTCGGGCTGGCCCTGGGGCTTCTGGCGGCGACGACGTTCGGTCGCCTCCTGAGAGGATTGCTGTTCCAGGTGAGCCCGCACGATCCGATTATCCTAACCGGTGTTTCGGTGTCATTCGCGATCATCGCTTTGGCGGCGAGCTATCTGCCGGCTCGACGCGCAGCGAAGACCGATCCTCTTTCGGCGTTGCGTTGCGACTAGCTCCTCTCCCGGTTCCAACGGCTCCGACCGGCCCTGCCGTTCCAGGTGAGCCTCTGAAGATCCGATTGCACTAAATATAGCACCACCTTGCAGTTGTGCTTTATAATGGACCTGGGAGTCCGAATGAGCATCTCGCGCGCTATTGCCGAGCAAATGGAGCGGTCCTCGTGGATTCGCCGCATGTTCGAGATCGGAATCCAACTCCGCAAGGAGCGCGGGGCAGGGAACGTCTTCGACTACACCCTGGGGAACCCCGATGTGGAACCCCCGGATGCGGTGATCGAGGCGCTGCGGCGGGTAGTGGCGGAGGGCCGTCCGCACAGCCACGGCTACATGCCGAACGCCGGCTTTCCCGAAGTGCGGGCGCGCATCGCCGCGGGCCTGGAGGCGCGAACCGGCATTCCCTTCCGCGGCGAGGATATCGTCATGACCAACGGGGCCGCGGGAGCCATTAACACGGTGCTCAAGGCGGTGCTCGACCCCGGCGACGAAGTCCTCGTTCTGAACCCCTATTTCCCCGAATACCGCTTTTATATCGAAAACCATGGAGGGCGTGTGGTGACGGTGGAAACGGATGCCCGTTTCCAGCCGGATATCGCGCGAATCGCAGCCGCCATCACACCCCGCACCAAGGCGCTGCTGCTGAATTCGCCCAACAACCCGACTGGCGCGGTCTACGGCGCGAGCATCCTGCGCGACCTGAACGCCATCGTGCGGGAGCCAATGCTGGTGATCAGCGACGAGCCTTACCGCCCGCTGGTATACGACGGCGTGCGCCCGCCCGAAATCGCGAGCCTGGTCGAACGCGTGGTGGTGACGTGGTCCTGGTCGAAAGCCATGGCGATTGCGGGGGAACGGATCGGGTACCTGGCAATTCCGCCGCACCTGGCCGAGGCCGCGCCGCTGTGCAATGCCTGTACCTTCGCCAACCGGATTCTCGGTTATATCAACGCCCCGGCGATCTGGCAGTGGGTGGTGGGCGAAGTGCCGGATGCCACCGTGGACGTTGCGCAGTACGAGGCCAAACGCAATTTGCTGTGCGACGCGTTGAGCGAAATGGGCTACGACGCGCCGCGCCCGCAGGGTTCGTATTACGTATTCCCGAGGACCCCGATCCCCAACGATATAGAATTTATCGGCATGCTTCAGGCGGAGGGCATCCTGGCAGTTCCCGGCCAGGGATTCGGCCGCGCCGGCTACATGCGGCTCTCGCTCACCATACCGCGCAAAGATATCGAGCGGTCGTTCGAGGGCTTCGAACGGGCTATTCAAAAGTGCGGTGCCGGGCGGGAAGCGTCGTTGCGGAGTTGATAGACTTCCATACTCTCAACTCAATGCTTCGGCCGGCCGGGGCGGTACCCCTGCCAGAGGTATTCCAGAGCCTCGGGCAGGGTTTGCTGTTTCACGGCCCGGTCGGTGTGCCCGGCGTTGCGCGCAAAGACGAACTGGTAATGATAACCCTTGGCGGCCAGCACTTTGGCCATATTTTCATTGGCCACGACCCAGTCGTGCATGTTGTCGCGCATGACATTCGGGTTGAAAAGGTCCCGGTCGCCCACTTCCATCCAGATGCGCAGCGGCTTGGCCGGGCTGTTGGGAATCAGGTGTTCGTGGAACTCCCAGGCGCCGTGGGGCGTCTCGGGATTCGGCGGCCACTGCTGGTTCACGTAAGTGCCTGAGTAAGTGAGAACGCGGTGGTAAAGCTCCGGGTGATACCAGGCCATGATCAACGCGCATGAGCCGCCCGAGCTGCCGCCCATGGTCGCCCGGCCATCGGGATCGTTGGTCAGGTTCACGTGGTATTGCTTCTCCACCCTGGGCAGCACCTCCGTCTCGACGAACTCCGAGTACCGACCCGACATGGTGTCGTATTCCAGTCCGCGTTCGCTTCCCTGGGCGTCGCCCCCGCCATTGCTGATGGAGATGGCAATCATCGCGGGCACGCGGTGCTGCGCGATCAGATTGTCGAGGGCCGTGAACAATGCCCGGTCCGGTCCATCCGCCCCCACAATGAACGGCGCGGCGGTGCCGGAGACGTATTGTTTGGGAACGTAGACCGTCACCCGTCGCGTGTAGGGAGCGGGGTGGCTGGTTGTGACGATCAGCCTGGCGGGATCCGCGGGGTCCGCCGTGCCGAAGGTGTGGGGCTCGCGCGCGATGCCCGGGTAGATCTTGCTATCGGCCGAGTCCATCGTGAAGGTGAACACGTCTCCCTGCGGCACGCCTTCCTGCACCGTCATCTCCGGCGCGGGGTTGTGCGTGGAGCCGAGGATGAAGTTTCCATCGGCACTCGCCGGAGCGTTGGCGCCGTCCGGCAGTTCTTTGGCCGTAACGTAACCGGGAGTGTGCGGGTCGCGGGTCGGCGGCGCCGGGCGCGCCGGGCGTGCGGCCGGAGCTTGAGCCATCGCCGGACTTAACCCGGCCGTCAAGCCAATCAGAAACAGCGTGCCTGGAAGACGCAACATGGAGCGCTCCTTCTTATCCCGCTTCGCCCATCACCACCGTGTGCGGCCCGTTGGGCACGGGTTGTGCCGTCACCCGCGCGAAGCCGGCTTCCCGATACATTGCATGATATTCCGGAAACGTATACGCGTCTCCCGAACCCGTGGAGACCAGCATCGTCAGCGCGAACCCCGCCGCCATCGGGGGGCTCACGCGGTCTTCGTTGGGCACGAACTCCAGCGCTGCCGCCCGTCCGCCCGGCTTCAATGCCGCGTGTACTTTCCGGAGCAGCCCGACGCAGGTCGCCCGGTCGAAGTGGTGCAGAAAGTTCGTCAGCAAAATAATGTCGTAGGGGCCGCCATAATCCACTTCGAAGGCGCTTCCCGGCAGCGTATCGAACCGCTCCGACACGCCCGCCTTCGCCGCGTTGGCCCTGGCCACTTCGAGCACCGGCGCCCAGTCGAGCGCCACGACGCGCGCCTGCGGGTGCTGTCTGGCCACCGCGATCCCGAAGAGGCCGTGCCCGGCGGCAATATCCAGCACCTCCACCGGCCCCGAAAGGCCGTCCAGCACGATCGTCCCGAGCGGCGCCGCCATGGGCGCCATCATCGGCGCCATGCTATGGGCGAATTCCACCCAGACCGGGTTCTCCGCTTCCACCGTGCCGTCTCCGTCGAGCGAAGTCCGCCCGGTGCGCACGATGTCGCCCAGGTGTTGGTACGGCTCCTGCGTGGCGGGGTTACCGAGGAACCGCGAGACGGAAGCCACGCACGCCGGCGAACGCGGGTCGAGAAATGCCGCGCTGGTGGGAGTGTGCCGGTACCGGCCGTCCTCCTTCGCCAGCACCCCATGAATGGTCAGAAAGTCGCACAGGATGCGGATCCCGCGCTCCGACGCGGAACATTGCCGCGCGAGCGATTGAGCGTCGCCGGGACCTTCGCCGACGGCGCGAAACAGGTCAAGCTCGATCGCCGCGCACAGCGCCGCAGAGCGCTGGTGGGCCATCAGCATATCGTAAACAATCGCGGGAGAGGGCACCGCCCCAGTTACCGGTGTAGGTGTCATAGCAGCATCCAATAGCTGGGATTATATGCGAAACCGTGCCGCCGTGCGCCAGTTGTTAGAATACCGCCAGAATGAGACCGGTTATCCTCTGTTTGTTGGCAATCTTCGCGCTGAATGCGCAGCAGTACACGCGCGGGGTCGGGGTCTACCCCGGAGACCCGAACCAGGACTTCGCTCCCGCTATGGTGTGGGATTCCCAGACGTATCGAAATCTCGCGCTGCACCGCCCCGCCTACCAGTCGAGCGCATACGATTACAACCTGACGGCGCAACTGGTAACCGACGGCATCAAAGCGACTGAATTGCCCCGCTGGTTCTCCATTTCTACGAGCGACCGCGGCGCGCTGACGAAGCAGGAGCGCGAACATCCGGTCGATCACAACACCACCACGACGGTCGTCATCGACGGTTCGCCCCTGTGGATTCAGGTCGAGTTAGGGGGCGGCGGCTCACCGCTCGAAATCGACCGCGTCGAAGTGACTCCCGGCCGGATGGGATTCGGCCGCGCCGCGACTACACCGGCCTCCGGCGGGACGTACGTGGTTTCCGGCTCCGATGACGGGCGGACGTGGAAGGAACTGGGCCGCGGTCTTCCGGAAAGCCTGCCTGCCGCCCCTGCGGCGCCGGGCCGTGGTTTTATGTCCGGCGTTATTCCCCCGCCTCCCATCGTCGTGAAACTCCCGGGTCCGTCGCACTACCGCATCTATCGCGTGACGCTCGACGGCGCTACGGGAACTCGCTGGGCGGTCTCCGAGTTGGCGTTTTTCCATGGAAGCCGGCGCGTGGAGATCGGCGGACCCTACCATTTCACCAGCGCCTGGAAGAGCGCCGGCAGCGGTGAAGAGTGGGTCTATGTGGATCTGGGCGCCGAATGCACGTTCGACCGCGTCGCGCTGAACTGGATCGAGCGGGCTGCGACAGGCTCCCTGCAGTCCTCCGCCGATGCCAAAACCTGGCAGACCATCCAGGCGCTTCCATCGAGCACCGGCCTGGTCGATGACGTGAAGTTCGCGCAGCCGGCGCGGGGCCGCTACGTGCGCGTCCTGATGACTCGGCCGGCCTCTCCCGAAGGCTATATCCTGAGCGAGCTGGAAGTCTATGGACGGGGGGCCCCGGTGCCGCGCCCCCATGTGGCTCCGGCCGCCGATGCCGGCGGCCGCCTGCGACTCTCCGGCGGCGCGTGGCGCATCCAGCGCGATTCGCTGGTCCCGGCCGATGGAGCCGCGCTCTCGAAGGTAGGGCTCCCCGACCAGGATTGGCTGGTCGCCACCGTCCCCGCCACCGTGCTCTCCAGCTATTGGAACGCCGGCGCGGTTCCCGACCCCAACTACGACCGCAACCAGCTTGCCATCTCCGACTCGTTCTTCTACGCCGATTTCTGGTATCGCGACGAATTCGTGGCGCCGCCCCTGGCCGCCGGACACCACGCCTGGCTGAATTTCCGCGGCATCAACTGGAAGGCGGATGTCTACCTCAATGGCCAAAGCCTGGGCTCGATCGACGGCGGCTTCCTGCGCGGCCGGTTTGACGTCACCGGTATTCTCAAACCCGGCGCCGAAAACGCCCTGGCCGTGCGCATCCGCAAGAACGCCACGCCCGGCAGCGTCAAGGAGAAGACCTGGCAGAGCCCCGACCCGAACGGCGGTGCGCTGGGCGCCGATAATCCGACCTATCACGCCACGGCCGGCTGGGATTGGATTCCCACAGTCCGCGGCCGCGATATCGGTATCTGGAGCGACATCTATCTCGATGCAAGCGGCCCCGTCACGGTCGACAATCCCTTGGTGACGACCACCCTGCCTTTGCCCGATACCAGCCGCGCCCACATCGCCGTGAGCGCCACCCTCAGCAACCACGGGACGTCGGCAATTTCCGGCACGCTGCGCGGCCGCTTCGGCGACACGCCGTTCTCGACACCGGTCACGATTGCGCCGGGCGAGGAGAAGCTGGTAAAGATCGACCCGTTCGACGTCGAGCACCCCAGACTGTGGTGGCCGGCCGGATACGGCGACCAGAACCTGTATCCGGTCGAAATCGCCTTCCAAACGGCCGGCGGCCAGACCTCAGACGTCAAGACCTTCCAGACCGGCGTGCGCCAGTTCACTTATACCGGGGAAGGCAACGACCCGCTGCGGATCTACATCAATGGCCGGCGCTTCATCGGGCGCGGCGGTAACTGGGGCTTCCCCGAAGTCCTGCTGCGCTACCGCGCGCGGGAATACGACGCAGCCGTCCGGTACCACAAGGAAATGAATTTCACGATGATCCGCAACTGGGTAGGCCAGACCGGAGACGACGAGTTCTTCGACGCGTGCGACAAATACGGCATCGTGGTCTGGCAGGACTTCTGGCTGGCCAACCCCGTCGACGGCCCCAACCCCGACGACAGCCGGATGTTTCTCAAAAACTCGCGCGACTTCATCCTGCGGATTCGCAACCATCCGTCGATTGGCATCTACTGCGGCCGAAACGAAGGCAATCCGCCCCAGCCCATCGACGATGGATTGAAAGAACAGATCGCCGAACTCCATCCCGGCCTGCGCTATATCCCCAATTCGGCCTTCGGCACGGTGAGCGGCGGCGGCCCCTATCGCAACGTGCCCCCGAAGCAGTACTTCCAGATTCGCGCCACCACCAAACTGCACAGCGAGTTGGGCATGCCCAACATCGTCACGCTCGACAGCCTGAAGCAGATGATGCCCGAGGCGGATATGTGGCCCCAGGGCAACGATTGGGGCATGCACGATTTCACCCTCACCGGCGCGCAAGGCGGCAGCGCCTGGCGCGAGACCATCGACGCGAGCTACGGCGGCGCGAAGGATGCGGCCGAGTGGGTCGAGCTCTCGCAATTCATCAACTACGACGGCTACCGCGCCATCTTCGAGGCGCAGAGCAAGAATCGCATGGGCGTTCTGCTCTGGATGAGCCACCCGTGCTGGCCCTCGTTCGTCTGGCAGACTTACGACTATTACTTCGACCCCACCGCCGGTTACTTCGGCAGCAAAAAAGGTTCCGAGCCGCTGCACATTCAGTGGAACCCTCTACCGGATACGGTCGAAGTGGTGAACTACAGCGCCGGCAATGCCACGGGCCTGACCGCGCAGGTCGAGATCCTGAATATGGATGGCACGCGCAAATGGGAAAAGAGCGCCACGCTCGACAGCGCCGAAGATTCCGTCCAGTCGCCCATCAAAATCGCATACCCCGCCGGGCTGACGCCGGTGCATTTCATCCGGCTCCGCCTGATACGCGGCGGCAGGACCGTCTCCGATAACTTCTACTTGCGCGCTCTGAATGAGGTGGCTCTCCCCACCCCGGCGCCCCGCGGGCCTATGGGCGGCGGCGGCCCCGTCCTGGTCAGCGATTTCAGAGCCATTCGCGAGCTGCCGAAAGTCACGGTCCAGGCGGCGACCAAAGTCGAGCGGTCCGGGAGCCGGTGGGTACTCAACACCGAACTCCATAACCTCGGGGACCGCCCCGCCCTGATGGTGCGGGTGAAAGCCGTGCGCGAAAAGAGCGGCGACCGCATCCTCCCGGCCATCTTCAGCGACAACTACGTCGCCCTGATGCCCGGCGAGCGGCGGACCATCCGCACCGAGCTGGAGCAGGCCGATACGCGCGGCGAGCGCCCCCGCATCGTGGTGGAGGGCTTCAACACGAATCCGTAGGGTCTCGCCGGTTACCGCGCCAGCGTGCCTTTCCGTAGCGCCGAACGCACCAGTTCGGTGGATATGCCGTAAACCAGGTGGGCTGCGAGCGCCGAGGCGTGGGTACCGATCGGGTACTTCTGCGGAGGGCCCGACAGCCCGGCCAGTGGCACGCCGAGTTCGTCGGATATCGCCCAGAGCGCCGTCCCGAACAGTGCGCCAGCACCCGCCCTGGCCTCCGGCGCGTATTCGGCGATGGCTCCGTAGACGGCCCCGGCGAGAGTCCCGAAAGCGTAATGCACCGCTTCTCCGGCGGGCTCCTTCTCGGACGGTTGCAGTTCGTGGCCGAAAACCTTGGAGGAAATCATCGCCGCCACCCTGGTGGTCGAGGGCTCCAGTTCTTCGGATGGCGGGGATTCGCGCTCGCTCCGCCACTCCAAGGCGCGGCCGAGGGCCGGCACGGATTTCTCCGCCTTCTGGCGAGCTCCCCGAATGACCTCCTGGGAGCGCTCCATGGCCCAGGAGGCGATCAAGCCGCCGATCGCTCCCGCCGCGATCCCCTTGCCGATATTTGCCCGCATGGCTTGCATCTTGCGCCAATCCGGGCGAACCTGCCGCGAGATTGTGCACATGGGCGGCAGCCGCCGCCGCTACTGTAAGGTTGCGGACACGGCGGTAGAACTTCCGGCCTTGCTTACCAGGGTCACGCTCACGGAAACGATCGCCTGGGCCCCGCCCGCCACCGTGAACGGCTGCGTATAGGTGAACTGGCTGCCGAACGCTGCCGATGCCGGGTTTTGATACCACTGGCCGAAGATCGTGTCGACCGGAACCGTCACCGAACCGGCGGTCAAAGTGGTGCCCGCAGCCGCGGTGAACTGGAAGACCGCCTGGGTCATTTCCCGCGAACTGGCGAAGCCGACCACTGTCACCGTAAATCCGGTGCTGTTGCGGGTGGCGGTAACGGACGAAATCACCGGCGCGGTGGCGTTCACCCGGATGGTCGTGGTGGGCACCGGCGTGCCGGTGATGTCCTGCCCCGCGGCGGTAAGGTGAGCGCTAATCGTGATCAGGCCGGCCACCGTGCCGGTTTGCACCCCGATCCCGGTCAGGCTGGCGGTGGATCCGGCGGGCACGATTTCCTGTGCCGTCCGGCCGCCGGTCGAGAACTGCACGGAGGGGTCGTCCGGGCCGGAATCCGGCGCGAATGTCATGGTGAGACTCACCACCACGTCCACCGGGTAAGTGGTGCCCAAGCCGATCGTCACTGTGGGCTGGATGGCCGGGTTGCTAGTGGCGGGAAGGCCGCTGAAAGTCACACCCGGCGAGGCGGGCAGGGCCACCGTCATCGAGAGCGTCTTGCCGGCGGAAGTGCCCTTGCTGTCGGTCACTGTCAGAGTAACCGGGAAAGTTCCCGGGGTGGTCGGGGCGCCCGAGAGCACGCCGCCCGAGCTCAGGCTCACTCCGGTAGGCAATCCAGCGGCGGACCACTGGTACGGCGGCACTCCTCCGGCGGCCGATACGGACCCGGAGACGCCCGCCCCCACGGTCGCGCCCGGAAGCGATGTGCTGGTCACCGAGAGCGGTGCGATGGCTATGTTTACGGTGTACGAGCGGGTGGCCTTGGCGCCCTTCGAATCGGATACGGAAGCTGCGACCTGGAAGGTGCCGACCGTGGTTGGAGTGCCGCTCAAAGACCCGGTCGCCGAACCGGTCACGCCATCCGGCAGGCCGCTGAACGTCCAGGAATACGGCGGCGTGCCGCCGGTCGCGGAGAGGTTCTCGGAGTATGGCGTCCCTAGCGAACCATCGCCGAGCGAGGCGGTGGTGATTGTCAGCGGCGCGCCCGTGATGTTCACGGTGAAGCCCTGCGAGGCGTGGCTGCCGGCGGAGTCGGTGACGGTCACCGTGACGGAGAAGGTGCCGGTGGCCGTGGGCGTCCCGCCGGCCATGCCGTCCGGCGCTAGAGAGACGCCCGCCGGCAGGCCGCTCGCGGAAAATGAGTAAGGCGGCAGGCCGCCGGTAGCCCCGACCTGTCCGGAATAAGCGACGGTCAACTGCCCGTCACCGAGAGTCCCGCTAAGAGCCAGGGGTCCCACCGTCACTTTCACGGTGAACGTTTTGGATACGATTGTGCCGGCGCTGTCCGTGACCGAGATGGTGAAAACGAAGGTCCCCGGGGTATTGGCGGTTCCCGCGATGGTCGCGTTCGAGAAACTTGTGCCCGAGGGCAGGGCTCCGGCCGCGGAGAAGGCATACGGGGGAACTCCTCCGGTTGCGGTGAACTTTACGCTGACCGGCGTTCCAACCGCGACGTCGCCAGCCGCTCCGCTAAGCACCAGAGGCGGCGGCAGAATGGTCACCACAAACCCGCTTGAAGTGGTTGCACCAGCGGAATCAGTCACTTGTACCGTGAACTTAAACTGTCCGGCCTGCGTTGGCGTGCCCGTGAGATTGCCGTTCGCGGACAGGGTCAAGCCGGAAGGCAGGTTTCCACCGGCAATCGAGAACCGGTAGCCGGGAGTCCCTCCGCTGGCGGAAAAACTGGCGGCGTAAGCCACGCCGACAGTGCCATTCGGCGCGGTCCCGGAAATCTCGAGCGGCGGTATCGGGGTCAGGATCGAGAAAGTGACCGGAGCCGACGACAGGCCGCCCGGGTTGACCACGTAGACCGGGACGTTCCCGACGTTCGCCAACTGAGACGCCGGAACCACTGCCGTCAGCGTGCTGGCGTTCACGAACGTCGTGCTCAGCGGGGTACTGCCGAACAGGACGACGGGGGAACCGCTTCCCGGGCCGAGCCCGAGAAAATAGCCGCCGCTCACCGTCAAGGTGAGCGATCCGATTCCGGCGGCCACCGACGATGGGCTGATCGACGAGATCACCGGCCCGCTGACGGTGAACGGCGCGGCATTCGACCGCGTGCCGCTCGGCTGGATGACCTGGATCGCAGCCACACCCGGCGCGGCGAGAAACTGGTAGGAGACGGTTGCCTCGATTTGCGTGTCGCTGATCACCGTGGCCGGAAGGTCCACCGTGCTGCTGCCTTGCGTCCACGTGACCCCCGAACCGGGCCTTTGCACCTCACCCATTTGCGGCAGCACAAACCCCTGTCCGGTGATCGCAATCGTCACCGTCGGGCTACCCGCCGCCACCGCGGAGGGCATCACCGGCGGAGTGATGACCGGCATCGGGAAGATCGTCAGGGCATGGGAAGAATTAGAATCCTGGTTGCCCCAGGCGTCCGTGACGAGTGTCTGGAAGAAATAATCGCCCGGTGTCGTAGGAGTGCCGGTCAGCACCAGATTGGTATTGCCCGCCGAATTCTGCAGCGCCGTGCCGGGAGGTACGGATCCGTACGAAATGGAGGTGGTGTACGGTCCGGTGCCGCCGTTTTCTATGGTCTGCGAGGTATAGACGGCCCCTACCGTGCCGTCCTGAAGCGCGTAGTCGCCCGGGGTTGGCGGGGGATTGACATAGAAATTGACGGTATTGGAATTGACCAGATTCTGGCCGGAAGTGTCGGATTCGTAAATCTGGACGGTCTGCCGGGAGGTCACCGAACCGGAAAAGAGGTAATACGGGATCGTCAGCGTGATCTGCGAGGATGTCACTTCATCGAGCGGCCCGTTCGGGCTATCGAAACCCGAACAGGAAGGGGACTTGTTACTGAAGCAGGCGTTGACGCCGCTCGTGGTGTTGACCCAGCGTACCTCGGAAACCGCCGCAGTGTTGAAGGTCCCCTGAAGCGTGAGGGTGAACGTATCCAGGGCGCTCCCGGCGGTAATGCCGTTGACGGGGCCGGCCGGAGATGCGCCGGTGGCACTGGTAATGGTACCCTGGCCGAGCAGCAGCGAAGGCGTGGCGGCCAATCCGCAAAGCAACAACAGCCTAAAGGACTTCCCCAAAGCCAACATGGTCCCTCCGTGAATCCATGGTTCTTCATCATTATTCGGGCTAGTCCTGTGAAAATGCAAACAGGTTTTTCAGATGTACGCCGCTTACCGCAAGGTGACGATTGTGGCGCCCCATCCGCCGGCTTCGGCGGGTGCATCCGCGAAGCCGGCGACAAACCCGGTTCGCGCCAGGACGGATCGCACGATTTCGCGCTGAACACCGATGCCGCGGCCGTGAATGATGCGCAGCGCTTTGAAGCCGAGGCGGTGCGCCTCGTGGAGATACTCCTCCACTACGGCCGGAACATCGCGAGGGGGAACGCTATGCAGGTCAAAAACGTCGGTGACCGGAATGCGGAAGGGTTCTTCGCCGGGTTCGTCATTCATGGCCGTAAAAGAAAAACCCGGTCGACCGAAGCCGACCGGGTCACGATTACCGGAATTGCGCGCACCTGACGTTAAGCAACCTGCTGAGACCGGTACTGGCTCAGGATTGCCTCCATCTGATCTTTCAGGCGAAGTTTCAGCTTCTTCAACCGCGTCTCCTCCAACTTTTCATCGTCGGTCAAATGTGGCTGCGATTCCAGGACGTCCAATTTCTGGGCGTACTCTGAGTGCTGGGTCGCGAGCCGCTGAAAGTGCTCATTCGTTTCCATCAGATGCGCTTTCAATTCTTCCTGTGCGTTCCGTTCCATATGGGGCAATTCCTCCCAGTGAGGTTGCCGCGCCGAGTCGGTAGGTTCGGAATCAGGCTCGGTGGGTAATCTCGTGTTTGTGTCTGATCGCAAACGGTATACCCGTCTACCCGCCACCTTAACATGAATGAAACTTCATGACAATAGCCGCTTCGGGCGGGTCCGGGTAGTAGTTTAACCTTACGCTAACCTGCTGAAATCCCATGCGGTTATAAAACGTTTGGGCACTCCGGTTGGACTCGCGAACTTCCAGAAACACATCGCCCGAAATGCTCGCCAGCCAAGCATTTAGCAGCTCCCCAGCAAGGCTCCGCCGCCGGTTCTCGGGGGCTACCGCCAGGTTGAGAATTTCGTGCTCGCCGGTAGCCACCGGGCGGGTCACCAGGAATCCGGCTACGGCGCCTTGCTCGACCGCCACGAAAAAGCCGTACCGAAGGTAGTCCGCGCTATCCCACTGCGCGGCTTCGGGGCTGGCCTTCTGAATGGCGGCGACCGCGGCGAGGTCCTCCGCCGTGCCGTACCGGATCACCGGCTTTGTTGTTTCGCGCAACCCGCGGCCGTCCTTTCGGTGCCTACATCTTCTCCGGGGCGTAGTAACCCTTGCGGGCGTGAATCACCAGGTCTTTGCGGCCGCGGACCCGCAAATCGATATGGTGGAACAATCCGTCGGCCACGAGCGGTTCGGGGCGGTAGGAGATGTTGTACTGGTGGCGCAATTCGTTGGCGATGTTGTCGAACGAAACTTCCAGGTCTTCCACCTTGAAGGGGAAGAAGGCCCGCCCGCCGGTTTCCGAGGTCAGATACCGCAGCACCTTGTCGCCTTCCGATTCGATCCGGGAAATGTTGGTCGAGATGGCGTAGATCACCACGTCGGCCTTCTCCGCCATTTCGAGGGCCTGATCGCGCGTGAAGCGGCTCTGGTTATCATCGCCGTCGCTCACCAGGACAATCGCCCGGCGGTACCGGTAGCTGGGCTGGTCCTGGGTAAGCTTATCGCGGCAGGCATAGTAGATGGCGTCATAAAGCGAGGTGCCTCCGCCCGGACGAAGATTGCGGATGGCGTCATCGAGTTTCTCGGTATCCGGCACAAGGTCGGAAACCAGTTGGGCCGAGGTGTCAAAGCTCATCACCATGGCCTTGTCCTGGTCCTGGTGGACCACGGTATTGACGAAATCGGTGGCCGCTTCCTGCTCAAACCGGAAACGGTCGCGGATGCTGTTGCTGGTGTCGATCAGGATGCCCAGGCGGAGCGGGAGGTTGCTTTCCGCGTTGAATTCCTGGATGGTCTGCGGCTTCTTCCCTTCGAGAATTTCGAAGTCGCCCTTGGTCAGGTCGGTGACGAAGCGCCCTTTCTTATCGGTGACGGTGAACAGCATGTTGACGCGCGTCACATCGACTTGAATGCGAGTGGGTTCGCTTTCCTGGTCCTGGGGTACGGGTTTCGGTGCCTGGGGGGGATTCTGTTCGGCAGCCCAAACGGCAAAGCCGAGCACACCGGCTACGATCGGGGCAGCCCAAATCTTCATGCTTCGATTATAGCCGCGCCGTCCTCCCCTATCTCACACCCAGGCGCAGCCGCGCCGACCAGTATTGCCAGATCGTCGGAAGGTAGTACAGGCGCGAGGGCAATTCTGCGGGGCAGGTGTGGACTTCACCGGCCAGTGCGTCCCGGACGGCCCTCCGCAGGAGCGGCAGGCCGGCGGCGAGTTGCAGCAGGGGATAAGTGGCGAAGTTGTCGCGCGCCGTGGGCTCGATGCGGGCCTGGTAGAGAATGCCGCCGGTATCGATTCCGGCGTTCACCAGGTGCACCGTGACACCGGCATTGGCGGCGTCGCGGCTGGCCAGCGCCCAATAACCGCCATGCACTCCGCGATACTTGGGCGTGATCCCCACGTGCATGTTCAGGAAGACGGCATCCACGGATTCCAGCAGCCGCCGGGAGAGGATGCGGGTTCCGTTCACCACCACCACTTTCGGTGAGAGCCTCCGCAACAGCGCCATTGTTTCTTCGTCGTTGGCGGAGGCCACGGCCATCAAAGGAAGCCCCGCCGGCCGGTTTATCCGAAGGCCGTTTTCCCGGATAATCTGCTCAGCCCGCGCGGCGGATCCGGCCCGCAGGCGACCGGCATAAAGAGAGAACAGCAACTGGCCGCACGCCTTCCACCAGCCCAGCCTGGCCGCGCGCCGCCGGAGCGCCTGCCAACGGGAAGGCGGCGACTCCAGGATGACCGCCTCCAGCGGAACCTCACACAACAGGGCATTGGCCACCATCCAGGTGGACGAACCGCGCCCGGCCAGCATCACGACACTCATCGGGCGGCCTCCCGCATCGTCTGTGATTCCATGCCGTAGCAGTCCCGCAAGGAAACGTAGTGCTTCAGAATGTCAGCCAGAATGGCCAGGCTTTGGTCGAGGCAGAGACCGAAATTGTGGGGGTGCCACCACAGGTGGAAGCACCTGCCGGCGCGCGCCGCCCCGGTCATGGCATTGCGGATGCGGCGCAGGCGCAATGGCTCCAGTTGCTTTCTATGCGGCCGGAACGGGCTGAGGAAACGGCTGGCCGGCAGGTTGCGCAGGCCGGACGATTTCGATGGAACAAAGGCCAAATCGCCCGAAAGTGCAAGGTAAGTGTCCAAGAGCTGGCCGGCGCGGCGAAGCTTCGACTGTTGCTTTCGGTCGGTGGCCTCGCGATACATCCAGCCCGCGGGGTTCCCGCGGAAACAGGTGAACCCAAGCTCGGAGCAGCCCTCGAGATAATCCGGGCGGCACTGGTTGCGGGGAAACACCAGACTGGCCGGAGGGGCGCCGATACGGGCAGCCGCGGCCACGGAGGCCTGCATATCGGCGCGGAAATCCTCTGCGGTCTGGCCGGGTTCCAGACAGTAGTAGTGGGAAAAGGTGTGGCTGCCCAACTCCATCCCCTCGCATTCCAGAATCCGGCGGGCGAGCGACAGCCCGTAATGGTAAGGGTCGCTTCGTTCGTCGTCTCCGATCTCGCCGATATCCAGATAAGGGCTGAGCTCCGGGCGCGCGTAATTCGGACGCCGCTCGGGCAGGTGACGAAGCAGATCGCGCCGGGAATCGAACAGCAGCATTCCCACGGCGGCCCAGGTCACCCGCACCTGGTAGCGCCGGAACAGCACCAGCATGGCCGGAATGGCTTCGCGCACGCCCAGGATGTTCGGCCCGTAGGAGGCGATCGAGCTTTTGTCGCGCATGCCCCAGAAGAGCTCGAAATCCAGAGAGACCAGAAATCTGCCGGCTGCCACGAGGAAGAGATCGGCAGGTACGCGGGCGGCCTTTACAGCCGTTTCAGCCAGGCTTCGAGATCTTCGGGCAGCGGCGACACGATTTCGAGCGGCGCGCCGTCCGCGGGCCTCTGGAACCGGATGCGATGCGCGTGCAGGAAGAAGCGCGGCTCCGGCGTGCGGGCGGCACCGTAGAGCGTATCGCCGGCCACGGGATGTCCGATGCTCGACAGGTGGACCCGGATCTGGTGGGTGCGGCCGGTTCCGATCCGCACCTCCACCAGCGTAAACGCGGCGAACCGGCGGAGCACGCGGTATTCCGACCACGCCGCGCGCCCCTGGGCGAGCCGCGCCGTCATGCGCGTGCGGTGCACCGGATCGCGGGCGATGGGCCGCTCGATGCGTCCGGTCTCCGCCTTCACCACGCCGTGAACCAGCGCCAGGTAGGTCTTCTCGACGCGGCGGCCGGAGAATTGCTCGGCCAGGTTCTGATGGGCGCGGTCGTTCTTGGCCACCAGCAGCACGCCGCTGGTGTAGCGGTCCAGCCGGTGGACGATTCCCGGCCGCAGCGCCCCGCCGACTCTGGAGAGCTCGCCGAAGCGGTGCAGCAGGGCGTTCACGAGGGTGCCGGAGTGGACGCCCGCCCCGGCGTGTACCACCATGCCGGCCGGTTTATCGACGGCCACGAGATCGTCATCCTCGTAGAGTACGTGGAGCGGAATGGCCTCAGGGGAAGCATGGAGGGGCGGCGGCTCGGCCGGTTCCATCTCGATCGATTCCCCGGTCCGGACCGGGTGCGACGGCCGCTCCGGCCGGCCGTTTACGAGGACCCGCCCGGCCTTGATCCACTCCTGAATGCGCGAGCGGCTGAACTCCGGGAAGCGCCCCTGGAGAACCTGATCGAGCCGCCTGCCGGCATCGCCGATTTCCGCTTGAAACCTCACAAGAACCGCGGCCAAATTAGTATTCTACGGGAATGGCTCTTCCGCTTGAATCGAAAGTTGCCCTGGTGACCGGCGCCAGCAAGGGAGTCGGCAAGGGGGTCGCCCTCGAACTGGCGCGTTCGGGGTGCGACGTGGCACTCAACTACCATTCGGACCAGGCCGGGGCCGAGGCCACGGCGGCGCAGATCGCGGCGCTCGGCCGCGCGGCGTTTCCGGTGCGGGCGGATGTAGGCTGCTCCGCCGACGTAAAGCGGATGTTCGACGAGGTGCTGGAACGCTATTCGCGCCTGGACATCCTGGTCAACAACGCCGGAACACAGGTATGGAAACCGCTGCTCGAACTGCAGGAGGAAGAGTGGGACCGGGTGATCGCCACCAACCTGAAGGGTTGCTTCCTCTGCACGCAGCAGGCGGCCCGCTACATGCGGACGGCTGCCGGCGGGCGCATTGTGAATATCGGCTCCGGGTGCAACAAGGTGCCGTTCCCCAACCTGGTGAGTTATACGGCCAGCAAGGGCGGTATCGAGATGTTCACGAAAGTCGCGGCGGTGGAGTTGGGAAAATACGGAATCACGGTCAACTGCGTGGCGCCGGGCGCCATCGAAATCGAACGCACGAAACTGGAAGCCTCCGATTATGCGGGGACCTGGGCGGCGCTGACGCCGCTCGGCCGAGTCGGGCAGCCGCTCGACGTCGCCCAGGCGGTGGCATTTCTGGCGGGCGAGGGCGGCGCTTTCATTACCGGGCAGACTTTATGGGTGGACGGCGGCCTGTTTACCCATCCGATCTGGCCGTATCCCGTGGGGTCGTAGCGTGAGCCGCCGCCGCGGCGGCTTTCAATACTTCAGGTTCGGCCTCGCGCGGCTCGAGCGGGCGCCGGTCATAAAACTGAATCCGGCAGAAGCAGCAGTGATACAGCCGCCCTCCTGCCAGGTGCTCGACCAGGTTCAGCACGCCCGATTCCATCGGATCGATACCGTCCCGTTCTTTGAGCTTGCTCAGGCGCGTGGTTCCGCAATGGGGGCAGCGAGCCTCTTTACTCAGATGGTACCGGTACCGGCGGGGGACACAAACCTGCAGTTGGCAATCTGTGCATTCAAAGATCGCCATGTAGCTAAATCGCTCCAAAAAGGTGCGATGGACGCGTTTCAGACGAGCGCCGCACTGCTCACATTGGGACATTGGTACTATAGTATTAATAACCCAGTTTGCACTCAGCTACAAGCCGCGTCAGAATAGTAAATTCACCTTTTTTCCCGTATCCTACAATGCTGGATCGCATCACAGTGCATGGCGCCCGCCAGCACAATCTGAAGAATATCGACGTCGAGATTCCGCGCAACACCTTCACGGTGATCACGGGGCTCAGCGGATCCGGCAAATCTTCGCTGGCCTTCGACACGATCTACGCGGAGGGACAGCGCCGGTATGTGGAAACACTTTCGACGTACGCGCGCCAGTTCCTCGACCAGATGGAAAGGCCGGACGTCGATTCGATAGACGGCCTCAGCCCGGCGATTTCGATCGAGCAGAAGACCACCAGCCGCAGCCCGCGGTCCACCGTCGGCACGATTACGGAGATCTACGATTACCTGCGGGTGCTCTACTCCTCGATCGGCGTGCCGCACTGCCCGGTGTGCGGCAACCAGATTTCCCGCCAGACCACCGAGCAGATCCTGCAGCACGTGGTGGCGCTCAAGCCGGAGGACCGCATCATGGTGATGGCGCCGGTGGTGCGCGGGCGCAAGGGCGAATATAAGAAGGACATCGAAAAGCTGGCGCGGCAGGGCTTCGTCCGCGCGCGGATCGACGGCGTGCTGCGCTCGCTCGACGAGGAAATCGTTCTCGACAAGCGGCGCAATCACACCATAGAAGTAGTGGTGGACCGCCTGCTGGTGAAGCCCGGCATCGAGAAGCGCCTGGAGGCTTCGATCGACACCGCCACCAAGCTGGCCAACGGCCTGGTGCTGATCGTGGTGGTGAACGGCGAAGAACGGCTGTACTCGCAGAAACTGGCCTGCACCGAGTGCGGCACCAGCATTCCGCAGCTCGAGCCGCGCTCGTTTTCGTTCAACAGCCCCTACGGCGCCTGCGAGGAATGCCACGGGCTGGGCAGCATCTGGTCGTTCGACCCGGGCAAGGTGATCGTAGACCCTTCCAAGCCGCTGCTCGACGGCGGTCTCGGGCCGGGCGCCAGTTCCTGGCACATGCAGCAGCAGTTGCAGGATCTGGCGCGAAAGGGCCGGATCAACCTGAAGAAGCCCTACGAAGAGCTTCCGGCCAAAGCGCGCGCGGTGCTGCTCGAGGGCACGAACGGGCTGCCGGGGATCCTCGAAATTCTCGGGGAGAGCTACGAATCGAGCACCGATGCGTACCGCGAATGGCTCACCGAATACATGTCGCCGGTGGGGTGCCCGGCGTGCCGGGGCAAACGGCTGAAACCGGCCAGCCTGGCGGTGCGGGTGAAGAACTTCTCCATCGCCGAGTTCACCGCGCTTCCGATAGCGCGGGCGCTGACCACGGCGCGGAACTGGGAGTTCGGCGAGCGCGAAACCGAGATCGCCGGACGCGTGTTGGATGAGATCCGGCGGCGGCTGGAGTTCCTTTCGAACGTGGGGCTCGATTACCTGAGCCTGGAACGCTCGGCGGCGACGCTTTCGGGCGGCGAGGCGCAACGCATCCGCCTGGCTACCCAGATCGGCTCCAAGCTGCGCGGGGTTTTGTACGTGCTCGATGAACCGTCGATCGGGCTGCACCCGCGCGATAACGGGCGGCTGCTCGAAACGTTGACGCAGTTGCGCGATATGGGCAACACCGTGCTGGTGGTGGAGCACGACGCGGAAACCATCGAGCGCGCCGATTACGTGATTGACCTGGGCCCCGGCGCCGGCCGGCTGGGCGGCGAATTGGTGGCGGCGGGCGACCCCGGCGAGATCGCCCGCAATCCGGATTCGCTCACGGGCCAATACCTGTCCGGGGCGATGAAGATCGCGGTGCCCGCCGAGCGGCGCGCCCCGGGCGGCAAAAAGCTCGTGATCCGCGGCGCGCGCGAACACAACCTGAAAGACATCGACGTGGAGATTCCGCTGGGGCTGCTGACGGTGGTGACGGGTGTCTCGGGCAGCGGCAAGTCGACCCTGGTGAACGAGATCCTCTACCGGTCGCTGGCCCGTGAGATCTACGGCTCACACGAAGAACCGGGGGCGCACGATGCGATCGAGGGCATCGCGCTGCTCGACAAGGTGATCCGCATCGACCAGGCGCCCATCGGGCGCACGCCGCGCTCCAATCCGGCCACCTACACCGGGCTGTTCACCCCCATCCGCGACCTCTACGCCATGCTGCCCGAATCGCGTGAGCGCGGCTACAAGCCGGGGCGTTTCAGCTTCAACGTGAAGGGCGGAAGGTGCGAAGCCTGCCAGGGCGACGGGCTCAAGCGCATCGAGATGAATTTTCTGCCGGACGTGTACGTCACCTGCGACGTTTGCCGCGGCAGGCGCTACAACCGCGAAACGTTGCAGGTGAAGTTCAAGGGCTACTCGATTGCCGACCTCCTGGATGCTACCGTGGAAGAGGCGCTGCCCCTGATGGAAAACCTGCCGCAGATCCGCGCCAAGCTTCAGACCCTGTACGACGTGGGCCTGGGATACGTCCACCTGGGGCAATCCTCCACTACGCTATCGGGGGGCGAAGCGCAGCGCATCAAGCTGGCCAAGGAATTGAGCAAGCGCCAGACGGGCCGCACCTTCTACCTGCTCGATGAACCGACCACCGGCCTGCATTTCGACGACGTGCGCAAGCTGCTCGATGTGTTGCAGCGGCTGGTGGAACTGGGCAACACGGTGGTGGTGATCGAGCACAACATGGACGTGGTCAAGACCGCGGACTGGCTGATCGACCTGGGCCCGGACGGCGGCGAATACGGCGGCCGGGTGGTGGCCAGCGGGACTCCCGAACAGGTGGCCCGCTCGAAGAAGAGCTACACCGCCGAAGCCCTCCGCAAGGTGCTCGGCAACGGGAGGGCAGCATGAGCAAATATGCCGAGCGGCCGCTCGATTTCGCGGGGCTCAAGACGGTCGGGCTCGCGGAGCGCGGCGGCAAGGTGAAGACGGCGGATTTCGCGGCGGCATATGCGAAGGGCTCCGGAATCTCCGGCTGGCTCGATTCGCTGCCCCGCATTCTGGCGGGCGATTCGTTCCGCGCCTTGGTGGACCGGGTGGCCGAGGCGCGCGAACGCCGGCGCGCCCTCATCTGGGGCCTGGGAGGCCACGTCATCAAGTGCGGTCTGGCGCCCGTGCTGGCCGACCTGATGCGCCGCGGCTACGCCACCGCGTTCGCCATGAACGGCTCGGCGGCCATTCACGATTTCGAAATCGCCCTGGCCGGCCATACCAGCGAAGACGTGGAGGCCGTACTGCCCGACGGCCGCTTCGGGTCGGCCGAGGAGACCGGACGAGAGATGAACCGCGCGATCAGCGCCGGATGCCTGGAAGAACTGGGAATGGGCGAGGCTCTCGGCAGCCGCCTGGAGTTGATCGCCAATCCCCAATATGCCGCGTGCAGCCTGCTCCTCCAGGCCTACCGGCAGGGCGTTCCCGTGACGGTGCACGTAGCGGTGGGCACCGATACGCCGCATACGCATCCGGCCGCGGACGGCGCGGCCATCGGCGCGGCGTCGCACCGCGATTTCCGGCTGCTCTCCACCTGCATCCGGGGTCTCGACGATGGCGGCGTGTACCTGAACGTGGGGTCGGCCGTGGTTTTGCCGGAGGTGTTTCTGAAGGCGGTTTCCGCGGTGCGCAACCTGGGCCATCCGCTGGCCGGGTTTACCACCGCCAACCTCGATTTTCTGCAGCACTACCGCCCCCGGGTAAATGTTTTGGAACGCCCGCACGTGCGCGCGGGCGGCGCCGGTTACGCGCTTACCGGCCACCATGAGCTGATGGTGCCGCTGCTCGCGGCGGCCCTGATCGAGAGAGCCTCGTGAGCGACGGTCCATACCCGGAGCCGCCAGCCCCGCCCCCGGCGGAGCCACCGCCGTTACCCCCCACCGAGCCGCCCGCCGCGCCGCCGGAAGAGCGCTACCCGTTTTGGGGATACTCCGACGTGCTGCTCTTCGCCGGGCTGACGCTCCCCTGCATGTTCGCCGGCTTCGCGCTGGCGAAGGTGCTGGTCTTCGCGCTGCAACTGATCCACATGCGGGCGATCAGTCCGGTGGCGGAACTTCTGTTGGGCCAGTCGGCGGGGTATCTGTTTCTGTTCGGGTCTCTGGTAGTGATGTTCCGGGTGCATTACGACCGCCCGCTTCTGCCTTCGGTCGGCTGGACGGATCTCGGGCGGCCCTTTGGCGGGCTGGTGCTTCTGGGCTTCGCCACCGCATTGGGAGTGAACCTGTTGGGGCTGCTGATCCGGACCCCGACCACCACCAACCCGATGATGCAATTGCTGAACGATCGGGCGGCTATCGTCCTGGTGGGTATTTTCGGTGTGACGATCGCGCCCGTGTGCGAGGAACTGGCGTTCCGCGGTTTGCTGCAACCGCTGCTGGTGCGGTCGCTCGGAGCGGTCCCCGGCATCCTGGCCGCCGCCATACCGTTCGGGTTGCTGCATCTGCCGGAATACGGTTACTCCTGGCGGCACGGAGTGCTGGTGGCGCTGGCGGGCGCGGCGTTCGGATGGATCCGCTATTCGACACGCTCGGTGAAGGCCGCGGCGTTGATGCACGCTTCGTATAATGCATTCTTCTTCATTGCGCTGATCGGTGCGCCGAAGCCGCCGGGGTAGAGACAGCCGCGGTGCTAGCCCGACTTTCGCACTTGGAGGGTGTTTTCGGCCTTCGCGTCAGAAAATTCCTTTTGCTTTCAACGCCGAGTCCGCGAAAATCGGCGGAAACAGGCCAGGTGAAGACCTTGCCTCTTTTCTGAGAAATCGATCTCTGACATGCTGCTGAGAGATGTTTCTCCGCAGCACAAACCGGCGCAAGGACGGCAAGGATCATCGCTATTTCAGCGTGGTCGAGAACCGGCGCCTGCCCGGCGGCAAGACCGCGCAGCGCACCGTTCTCTATCTCGGCGAGATCAACGATCAACAGCAGGCGGCGTGGCGCAAGACACTGGATGTATTCGACGAAGCCGAACAGCGTTTCACCTCCATGAGTCTGTTTCCCGACGATCGGGAAGTTCCCGCCGATGCCATCGACAGCGTGCAGGTGCGGCTGAGCGGACTGGCACTGAAGCGCCCGCGCATCTTCGGCAGTTGCTGGCTGGCATGCGAACTCTGGCAGCAGTTGGACCTCGACGAGTTCTGGCGACAACGTCTGCCCGAAGGCCGTGAAGCGGTGAGTTGGGAGAAGGTGCTGCGCCTGCTGGTGGTCAATCGTCTGCTCGATCCGGGCAGCGAATTCCGTGTGCATCGCCAATGGTATTTGAATTCCGCGATGGACGAGTTGATGGGTACAGGCTTTGAAGTGGCGGAGAAGGACCGCTTGTATCGCTGCCTGGATCGCGTGCTGCCCCACAAGCAGGAGCTATTCGTATACCTGAAGCAGAAGTGGGCCGATCTGTTCGGTGCCGATTTCGAAGTACTGCTCTACGATCTGACCAGCACGTATTTCGAAGGAGAGATCGAACAGAATCCCAAAGCAAAGCGCGGCTACAGCCGGGACGGGCGGCCCGATTGCGTGCAGTTGGTGATCGCGCTGGTGGTGACGCCGGACGGTTTTCCGCTGGCCTATGAAGTGATGAACGGCAACACCGCGGACAGCTCAACCTTGCGCGAGTTTCTGACCAAGATCGAAACGGCGTACGGCAAAGCGCGGCGCGTGTGGGTGATGGATCGCGGCATACCGAGCGAAGCGGTTCTCCAGGAGATGCGCGCACCGGAACGGCAGACATTTTACCTGGTGGGCACGCCCAAAGGCAGGATCAATCAGCACGAGAAGAAATGGCTCGACCTTCCCTGGCAGAAGGTGCGCGACTCGGTAGAGGTGAAGCTGTATGAGCACGAAGGCGAACTCTATGTGCTGGCCAAGAGCGGGGGACGGCAGGCCAAAGAAAATGCGATGCGGCGCAAACGGCTGGCCCGTCTGCTGCGCAAACTGCGCGCCATGCGCAGGAGTCTGCCCCAGCGCGACCAACTGCTGATGCGTATCGGAGCGGCGAAGAAGGAAGCGGGCCGCGCTTTCGGCTTCGTGAGGATTCAGCTTCCGGAGAAGAATGAAGAGGTCAGGCGCCATACCTTCACGTTTCACACCGACAAGGCCAAGCTCAAGGCTGCCGAGCAGCGCGACGGACACTATCTGCTGCGCAGCAATCTCACGGGCGAAGACCCGGCGGTGCTGTGGACACGCTACGTGCAATTGACGCAGATCGAAAGCGTGTTCCGATCGCTGAAAAGCGAACTCGGCATCCGGCCCATTTATCATCAGCTCGAACACCGCGCCGATGCGCATGTGTTCATCGCATTTCTGGCTTATTGTCTGCAGGTGACGCTGAAGAATCGGCTGATGATTCATGCGCCCGGGCTGACGCCGTTATCGGTGTTCGAAAAGCTCTCCACGATTCAGATGGTGGAGGTGTGGATCCCCATGCTCGACGGACGCAACCTGGTGCTGCCGCGCCACACACAGCCTGAGCCCGAAGTGGCGGCCTTAATGGAGCAGGTCCGCATCACGCTGCCGCCTCAACCGCCGCCGCGAATCAAATCCATGCCACTGCCGAGTACAGCACCGAATCAGTCCGCTCTGCTGGAGGGAACTGCGGTATGAAATGGGCGGCGCTGGAATCGAAGATGCTGTCAGCAGCTGCTTATGACGATTCGAAGCAGGTGCTTTACCTTCGATTCCGCAACACCGGCCAAGTCTATCGCTACTTCGATTTCACGGCTGCCGATAACCAGGCCTTCCTCAGTGCAGAATCGAAGGGCCGATTTTTCCGTTCACAGATCCGCGATCACTTCCGTTGCGAGCGTATGGCCAAACTGCACGCCGCCTGATTTTCTGCCCCGAAGCCCCTCCGGATACCCGCCTTCTGTGGTGGAGACCTTTTAGACCCCTTCACTGATTCAGAACGACTTATCTGCCGCCAAGCCCGTCAACTGCGAAAGACAGGCTAGTCTGGCAGGATGCTGAAGGAAGCCTGGCCGCGGGGTCAGGACAAAACGCCTAATCCAAGTTTCTCTTTGTTCCTCAGCGGCCCTGTGGATTGTTTTGAGCTAAAGCAGGATGGTGTCGATGCGCGCGTCGTCGGCCGCCACTGCCGCTACCGCCGCGCGCGGCTCTTCGGCGCGTCCGAGAAAGCGCAGCAACTCTTCCTCGGAGCCGTCGAAAAAACGTTCCAGCAGTTCGCGCACCGCCACGCGGCGCATCTCTTGGCGTGATTCCTGAGGCGTATACACAAAAGCCCGCCCGGCTTTGCGCCGCGCCACCTTGCCCTTACGCACCAGGCGGTCGAGCACCGTCATGATGGTGGTGTAGGCCAGGGGGCGCGATTCCGCCACCACCTTCTGCACCTGCTTCACGCTGCCCTCCTGAAGCGACCAGAGGGCTCGCAGGCATAACAGCTCGAGCGGTGGAGGAATCTCGCGAACGGCTCTCTGCATCACCTCTCCTGTTCGGATGATACGGGCCTGAGCGCCTGTTTGAGTTTATCCGCGAAAGCCGAATCCGGCCGGCCGGCAAACAGCGGATGCGCCGCTTTCTGGGGCGCCGCCACCGGCGCCGGCGAACCCGCGGGTTCGGGAGCTTCGGCCGGTTCGACTGGCAGCGCGGCGGCGCGTGCCCGCCCCGGCTCTTCGCCCTTCAGGTACCGGTCCTTCTTCAGCGCCGGCCGGGCCAGGGCGGTGTGGTAGGTGGTGAAACAGCCCTCGACCTGCCGGTCGTTTTCGATCAGCGCCCGCATGCACTCCATTTTCGAATCCATATCGTCGAGATAGTGCAGCAGGAGCGCTTCGGGAAATAGCGGCACCTTGGGCGAGCCGAATTCGAGCTCCCCGTGATGGCTCAAAATCATGTGCTCCACGAGCGTCCGCAGCGCGGGGGGAAAGTCCGGAATGCCGCGCATCTTGTCGCCCACCATCCGGATGCCGATATGGATGTGGCCAAGCAACTGCCCCTCGTTCGAGTACGAGAATCCGCGCTCGTAATTCAACTCGTAAATCTTACCGATGTCGTGCAGCACAACCCCGGTGAGCAGCAGGTCGTAATCCACCCAGGGGTAGTGATCCGCCGTAAGACGCGCGAGCTTCGCCAGCGAAAGCACGTGCTCGATGAGACCTCCCAGGTACGCGTGGTGAATCTGCTTGGCCGCCGGAGCCAGCCGGTACCGGCGCGACACGTCCTCGTCGTCGAGCAGCGCCTCGAGAAGGGCCTTCAGTTGCGCGTTCGCCAGTTGTGCGACGATCCCGCGCAGCTCCTGCCACATCTCGTCGGGATCCCGTTTCGAAGACGGAAAATAGTCGCCGTACCCGATCTCGCTGTCGTCCATCCGGCGTATCTTGTGAATGGTCAGCTGCGGGCGGTTGTGAAACACCTGCACCATGCCCTTGACCTTCACGAAGTCGTCCCGCTCGAAACTCTCGATCACCTCCGAGACGTTATCCCACATCTTGGCGTCGAGCTCCCCGGTACGGTCGCCGAGCAGCAGAGAGAGGTACAACTCTCCGGTCTTTTTCTGCCGAACCTCCTTGGAGTGCACCAGAAAGCTCGTGGTGATCACCTGGTTCGGTTCGAGCTCGTTCACATAGGGTGATTTCATTGTTTGACGGGTGATGCGTCCGGCTTGGCCGGGGCCGCGGCGGGCGTATCCACGGGCGCTGCTGGCAGCTTGCTGGACGTAAACGGAACCGGGATAATGAACAGCCGCTTGTGCCTGCCGCCGCGCGAAGCGACTTCTTCCTTTGTCGTAGTCTGCGGCTTCAACTGGGCCACGTCCTCCCAGCGCGTGTCTTTGCCGGGAGCGGCGCCGCTATCCACGTAGCCTTCCTTGATTTCGAGAAATGCCTGCAGGCGCAGGCGCGTCAGGTACTCGCGGATTTTGGGTTCCATCAGGGGGCGCGCCAGCCGGTCCTGGATGTCGTTCTTCACTTCGTCGAAAGAAGCCTGCCCGGCTTCGTACCGGTCGTCGATCCGCAGAATCACGAATCCCTGGCTGACTTTGATCGGGTCGGTGACGTATCCCTTGGGCTGCTTGAACACGATCGCGGCGATCTGCGCCTGCAACTGGTCCGGCTGCATGGGCGGCAGCGCGCCTCCGGAGCGGGCCGTCTCCGGATCGTCGGAGTTGTCGCGCACCAGGTCCGAAAATTTCTCGCCCTTGCGCGCCCGCGCCACCAGATCCTTGGCTTTCTTCTCGGCGGCGGCCGCCTGTTCGGGCGTCTTCCCCTCGGTCGAGATCAGGATCTGGCTCAGGAAGACCTGCTCCTTCCGTACGAACTCGCTCTTATGCTCGTCGTAGTACTTGTGCAGGTCCGCTTCCGGAATGTTGACCCGCGAGCCAACCTCCTGGCCGATCACGCGCTGTGCCATGTATTGCCGCTTCATGCGGTCGCGAAAGTCTTCGAACGATAATCCGTACTGCTCCTGGATCAACTGGTGGAATTTATCGGGATCGCTGATTTTGCTGCGCACCTGCATGTCCGCAAGCTCGCGCGTCACGTCGGCATCGACGCTGATGTTCAGATCCTTGCCGCGCTGCACCAGCAATAACTGGTCGATCTGGTCGCGCAGGGCGTTGGCCTCGGCCTGCTTCACGGTGTCGGTCAGCTTGGCTCCGGTCACGCCTTCGGCACGCAGTTGCTGTTCGAGCTCCCGGTGCTGCTGCTCCAGTTCCCCGCGCGTGATGATGTCGCCGTTCACCTTGGCGGCGATCTCTTCGACGACACGGACATCGGCCGCGATGGCGATCGGAAGAGTCGCTGCTATGAGTAACAAAAACCTGCGATACATGTTGATCTCCCTATTTTACCAGTGAGCCGGGTCGTCCAGAAGGAGATTGGGCAGGCTTGCCCAACTGCTCCAATTTTGCGGAAAGAAACCCAAGAACTTCACCGGCGGCCGTTTGACCTTCGAGAGGTAGTAGCAATACGCCTGCCGGAGTGAATTGAGCCCCGCGCGTCCGGCCGACCATCGCCATGAGCCGCGCCGGATCCACCGGCGTCTGCTGGTGGAACTTTATATTCAATAGGTTATGGCGGCGATCCACGGCCTCGACGCCGATCTCCTGGGCCAGGGTCTTGAGCGCCGAATAGTGCAGAAGGTTCCGGACCGCCTCCGGCACTGGGCCATATCGATCCTCTAGTTCCTTTTCGGCACGGTCCCGGGCCTCGGCGTCCGCCGCATTTGCGATTTGCCGGTAGGCTCGCAGGCGCTGGTTCTCGTCGGCGATATAGTCCGCCGGAATCCGGATGTCGAGCCCCAGGTTGAGCGCCGAGTGGACTTCGGGCACCACTTCCTCGCCCTTGAGTTCCCGGACGGTTTCTTCGAGCAGCCGCACGTACGTATCGAACCCGACGGAATTGATGTGACCGTGCTGTTCGCCCCCCAGCAGGTTCCCCGCGCCGCGCAACTCCAGGTCGAGGGCGGCGATCTTGAAGCCGGCGCCGAGGTCGCTGAACTCCTTCAGGGCCGCCAGTCGCTTGCGCGCAATTTCGGTCAATTCGGTATCCTGGGGCACCAGAAGGTAGGCGTATGCGCGCCGGTTCGACCGGCCTACCCGGCCTCGCAACTGGTACAGCTCGGAGAGGCCATAGCGCTCCGCGTTTTCCACCAGCATGGTGTTGGCCAGCGGAATATCCAGGCCATTTTCTATGATTGTAGTACAAACCAAAATATCAAACTCGTGCCGCATGAATTGCAGCATGGTCTTTTCGAGCTCAGCCTCGGCCATCTGCCCGTGACCCACCCCGATGCGTGCGCTGGGCGCTAAGTCCTGGATCATGGCGGCCCTTTGCCAGATGGAATCCACGCGGTTGTGGAGAAAGTAGACCTGCCCGCCCCGTCCCAACTCCAGTTCGATCGCCGAGCGGATGAGATCCCCATGGAACGGAGCCACCACGGTGTGGATCGCCAACCGGTCTTTAGGCGGCGTCTCGATTACCGACATATCCCGGAGACCCAATAACGACATATGTAGTGTGCGGGGAATCGGTGTGGCGCTCATGCTGATGTGGTCTACGGTCTTCTTGAGTTGCTTCAGCCGTTCCTTGTGCTTGACGCCGAAGCGCTGCTCCTCGTCGACCAGCACCAGCCCCAAGTCCTTGAACTGAACGTCCGGCGAGAGCAGGCGGTGGGTGCCTATGGCGATATCGACTTTCCCTTCGGCCATATCCGCCAGCCCTGCCTTGATCTCCTTGGGCGATCGGAACCGGCTGAACATCTCAATTCTTACGGGAAACGGCTGGAAGCGCCGCTTAAAAGTCTCGAAGTGCTGAAATGCTAATACTGTAGTAGGAGCCAGTAGGGCGATCTGTTTGCCGTCACCCAAGGCTTTGAAAGCGGCCCGCATGGCGACTTCGGTCTTGCCGTAACCGACGTCCCCGCACAGCAGCCTGTCCATGGGCTGCGGGCTTTCCATGTCCCGCTTGATTTCTTTGATGGCGTTCAACTGGTCGCGGGTCTCGGTGAATTCGAAAGCGTCCTCGAATTCGCGCTGCCAGTTGCTGTCGGAGGAATACGGGAAGCCTTCGGCCATCTTGCGCTGGGCATAGAGTTTCAGCAACTCGTCCGCCATGTCGCGCATTTTGGCCTTGATGCGCGTCTTGGTGCGCGTCCATGTGGCGCCGCCCATGCGGTCCAGCGCCGGTTTGGCCTCGCCGGCCCCCCGGAACCGCTGCACCAGATCAATTCGGGTCAACGGGACGTACAGTTTAGAGCCACCGGCATACTCCAGGAGCATGTAGTCGCCCTTGGACTCGCCCTGAGCGATCTCCCGGAGCCCCAGGTATTGCGCCACTCCGTGTTCGGCATGAACCACGTAATCGCCCGGCTTCAGGTCGATCAGGTCCGCGGAAAAGGTAGCCAGCGAAGTCTTCCCGCTGGGAGCCCGGGCCACCAGTTCGGAAGTCTCGAAGAGGTCTTCGGAACCAAATACTACAAGTTTAGAATCAGGTAGGGCGGTCCCGCGCCGCACCAGTCCCTTCACCAGGTAGATACTGGCTACCGCGCCCGACATATAGGCACGCTCGGCCAGATACGCCGGGGTCGACTCGAACTGTTCGAGTCCAAGCTGGTAGGGAATCGAATACTCGTTGAGGATGTCTGCCAGTCGTTCTACTTCACCTGTAGAAGAAGCGAAGAACGCCACCCGATTGCCGGCTTCTACCAGGTTGCGGGCCTCAGCGATAGCCATCTGCATGTTGCCGTGGAAGGCTAGCGACGGCCTGGTCGAGATGTGCAGGCCAGGGTCGGCGCCCAATTCGAGTTCCTTGAGGTCGACTCGCGGCGCCCCGGATGCCTGGCGTTCCAACTCCTCCCACCGGAAGTAGATGCGGTCCGGGTCGCAGGCCGGCGAGGGTTCGATTTGATCCAGTCGCTTCCAGAAGCGCTCGGCCGCGCCGCGCACCTGGTCCGGTTCGTCCCAGATGACCACTGGCCGATCCATCAGGGCGAAGACCGACGACTGCCGGGGCCGCACCATGGGAGCCACCATTTCCCAGCCGGGAAACGGCTCGCCGGGCGGGGGCAAATCGCGGCCAGGGATGTCAGCCTCCTGCATGAGCTCGCCCAGTTGCGTCAGAAGGGCACGCGATTTCTGGTACTCCGTCAATGGTAGTAGCAGGCAGTCTTCGACTTTCAGCACGGATCGCTGCGATTCCACGTCGAAGCGGCGGATCGACTCCACCTGGTCGCCGAACAGGTCGATGCGGACCGGCTTCTGAGCATCCGGTGAGAAGACATCGAGAATCCCGCCTCGCACCGAGTACTCGCCCACCATCTCGACCGGCTCCCGGCGCTCGTATCCGATGCTCTCCAGGTGTGCAAGTACTTCATCCAGCGGTAGTTCCTCGCCTACCCGCAGGCGCAGCGCAAGCTGCCGGTAGAAATCTCCGGGGTGAATGCGGAGCAGGGCCGAGGCCACCGGCAGAATTGTCACCGGCACCCGCTGGGTGGCCAGACGCCAAAGCCCGCTGGCGCGCTGCTCGCAAATCTCCGCGTGCGGCGAGAGGTTCTGCATCGGCAGCACATCCAGGGCGGGGAGTAACTGCGGGCCGCCGCGATCATCGGTCGCCAGCAGGTCCCAAAACGTATCGATGGCTTCGGAAAGAGCCTCGGCCTGCCTGTTGCCATCCACTACAACCATAAGAGAACGGCCGGAGGATTGGGCCAGCAGGACCACGTAGACCGCTTTGGCCGTGGTCGTCAGGCCCGACAGCGATGCCTGGCCACCCGAGGACACCCGCCGCAGGACATCCTGAAAGCTCGGATGCCTCGACAGATCCAGAAAGAGGTCTCGTACGGCAGGGTGGATCAAGGTGTGTTGAGAATCGACTCCACTATATTTGTAGTGGAATACCCGGGCTCCAGCGCGATGGTAAGCACCCGCCCGCCGGCAGCTTCCACCTCTTCACGTCCCGCGACGAAGTGCGACCAATCAGCCCCCTTCACCAGGACATCGGGAAGCAGGTCCGCGATCAATTCGCGAGGAGTATCTTCGTCGAAAAGGGTGACGGCATCCACCGATTGAAGCGCCAGCGCTACCTCCGCGCGCTCGGTTTCCGAAAGCAGCGGACGATTAGGGCCCTTGGCCCGCCGGACGCTTGAGTCGGAGTTCAGGCCCAGGACCAGGACATCCCCAAGCGCATGCGCCTGTTCCAACAGCCGGATGTGGCCGGGATGGAGCAAATCGTAGCAGCCGTTGGTGAAAACCACGGTGTTTCCTTCTTGCTTCCACTGTTTACGCTGTTCGAGAAGCTCCTCTCGAAGGTAGAGGCGGGCCACAAGTTCAGTGTACCAGCCGGACCGAAACCGCAAACAGACCTGCAAACCGGCTGCGGCGATGCTACACGGTTGCGGGCGCCGGATGCGTCCAGGGAGCCCGATAGGGGCGGTGCAGCAGGCGGTTGGCTTCCTCATCGCCGATCACCCGTTGGGTATTCGGATCCCACGCCAGGGTGCGGCCGGCCTTCAGCGCCAGGTTGGCCATGATGCAACTGGCCGTCGAGATGTAGCCTTCCTCGATGTCCGCCACGGGGCGGCCACGGGTTGCGATCGCGGCCAGGAAGTTCTGCATGTGGTGGCGAATGGCGGGCGCGCAGTGTTTCTCCAGGTCCTTTTCGGTCTTATCTTCGGGATACTGCTCCAGTTCGTAGGTCACGTCCTGGTGGATCGGCTGGACGCCCCGGACCGCCGGAATGAAATCGTAGCTGTAGACGCTGGCCTTGAGCGTCCCCTTGTCGCCGTAGATGGTGGCGCCCCAGGTGTACTTCGGATCGGGCGGATCGCCCCAGGTGCGATGCTGCCAGATGATTTTCAAATCGTCGTAGTCGAAGGTCGCGGTCTGGGTGTCGGTGATGTTCGCCTTGCTCGATTTCTGTACCAGGATGCCGCCGCTCGAAGAGATCCGCCTGGGCCAGCCGAGGCCGAGCATCCAGCGCGTCATATCGAACATGTGGACGCCCATGTCTCCCATGATTCCGTTGCCGTACTCCATGAAGGCGCGCCAGCCGCGCGGATGGTCCCAGCGGTTGTAGGGCCGCATGGGAGCGGGGCCGGTCCACATCTCATAATCGAGGTTGGCGGGCGGGGCCGTATCCGGCGGATTGCCGTCGGCGCGCATGTGGTAATAGCAGTAGATTTCCACCAGGCCGATTTTGCCCAGCTTGCCTTCACGGATGACTTTATCGCGCGCATCCACCAGGTGCGGCGTGCTGCGCCGCTGTGTGCCGATCTGGACCACGCGCTTGTACTTGCGGGCCGCGGCGAGCATCGCCTGGCCCTCCAGCACGTCCACGCTGATGGGTTTTTGACAATACACGTCGGCGCCCGATTTTACGGCTTCGATCATCGCCAGCGCGTGCCAGTGATCGGGTGTGCCCACCAGCACGATATCGAGATCTTTCTCGGCGAGCATCTTGCGGTAATCGGAATACGTACGGGGCTTCTTCTTCGATGCCTGGCGCGTCGAGACCAGTTCCGCGGCGTCGGCCAGCATGTTGCGGTCGGTGTCGCAAAGGGAGACCACTTCGACGGGGGAGACCTGGATGAGACGCAGCAGGTCGGTCTTGCCGTACCAGCCGGTGCCGATCAACCCCACGCGCAGGTGTTTTTGCTGCGCGAAATCCAACGCGGAAAATCCGAGCCCCGCGGCGCCCGTGTACAAAAATTGACGGCGATCCATGACGGATCGCAGTATATCGCAGTCGGCGCGGAGAAAGGAACTTGAGCCGTCCCGCCCTACCGGTAGAACGCGTTGAAGAAGAACTTGTAGGCGGCGTGAGACTGGCCCCGCCACTGGGGCTTGAAGCCCAGCAGGATCACGCGTCCTTTGCCGTATTCGACGGAGAGCGCGGCGTCTTTGCCTTCGAGCTTGTCCGGGCCCGCCAGATAGCCGCTCATCAGCGGGGTTCGTTCACGCGGATATTGCGCCAGCACCGTCCCTTTGAAGCCGGATTTCGTAGTGAAGGCGGGGCCGCGCTCGAACATCACCACCGTGTTCTCCGAGAGGCCGGCGGTCAGCGGGTTTTTCGGGTCTTCGATGTGCACCGTGAGCAGGCAGCCCGAGCAGAAGAACTGCGCCGGCGGCAACTCGCCAACGGCGTTCTCTACCGGCAGTTTGAACTGGTCGAGGGCGTACTGGGAAGCGTTGTTGAAAGCGACCAGCGTTCCGCCCTGCTCGACGAAGTCGCGCAGCGCCTGGGTGCCTTCCTCGCCGAGGCCGCCCACGTAGCGATCGGGAATGGTGCCTGGACGATGGCCTTCGAGGATCTGCCGCTCCGCCACATCCGGCAGCACGATCACGTCGAAATGCTCGCGCAGCCGGCCGCCCAGAATGTCGGCATTATACAAGCTTCGGAACGGAAACTTGTACTGCTCGAGAATCCAGCGGGTCCAGCCCTCGTCGATGCTCGCTACCCATGGGCGGTACAGGCCGATGCGCGCGGGCTTGACGGTCTTCTCCCCGGCTTTGGCGGCAGTCGCGTGCAGGCGGTTTTCGGCGAGAATGCGATCGAGGCTGGCCTTGTCGATCCCCGCGGCGCTGATCTGGCTGCCGTTGAACGACACCGTACCGTTGGCCTCGAGGATTTCGTTCACGGCACGGTAGCTGGCATCGGCGTCGAGCGTGAAGGGGGCGGCGAGACCGGTGATCTCGTGGACCGGCCGCAGTGAATCGCGGAACGCGTTGGACAGCGGCGAAGTGACGGCGTGGACCTCCACTCCCATCTGGTAGGGGAGCGTCCACCCGGTGACGTCGTACGGACGCTGGGTGAGCGCGGGGTAGACCTGCGGTTCGAACAGTTCCTTCACCAAGCCCGCGAACGGCTGGTCCATCAGGATGACCCAGGCATCCGGCTCCGAAGACTGGTGAACCTCGATACCCTGCAGCATGAGCTTCTCCAGCAGAACGGCGGCAGTCGGCGCGTCATGCTGGCGGCGCGGAATCTCGTAGGCGAAGGGCGGCTCTTTCTCGAAATGCTCGATGGTGTCGCGCGCGGCGCGGTACTTGTTGTACTGCATCTGCTCGTGGTATTTCGAGGCCAGGCCGAGCACCGCCATATCGGCGTCGTACATGTACTTGCAGGCGTCGGAAAGCCGCCACCAGCCGCCCTTCCAGGGGCTCGAATAGAGCATCTCGGCGCCCAGGGTCTGGCGCGCGGCGGGGTACTCGTCCACGGTGTAGAAATGCGGCGTAGCGTAGCGATAGAGGGCGGTCTCGGTAAAAAACGAAATGGTGTGGCGGAAATTGCCGATGTTATCGAGATACCCGGGATACCACACGTCGAACGTTTCCTGGTGCATGGAGCCGGTGAGGCCGTGATCGTCCAGGTACTCGGCGATGGTGGTTCCGATCAGGCTTAGCCAGCGCAGCATCAGCGGGTGCATGTTGCTCGAGATCGGGTCGGCATAGGGCGGCAGGTAGATGCGGCCGGGAAAAGGGGCGGTCTGGTGCTGGGTGTAGAAAATGATCGGCTCGGTATCGAGCGTGGCCCTGGTGACCACGCGCGATTCGAGCATGTTGAGCATGTAGCCGTCGCGGTTGTTGTCGTGCCCCACGTATTTCTGGTAGAGCACCGGCAGCGGACTCACCTCGTAGGGCGTGCCGACGTTCTGGCGATACCAGTTGGCCACGATGTTCTGGCCGTCGGGGTTGATCGAAAACCACAGCTCGACGATGAGGTCGCGGCGGATGGCCTGGTATTCGGGCTCTTCGCGGGCCACCAGGTCGTAGCCGAGCTGGATGGTGTGCTGATGGTTGGCGACTTCGGAGGCGTGGAGGCCGCCATCGATGTGGACGATCGGCTTCATCTCGCGCGCGAGCGCGTGGGCCTGTTCGTCGCTGATGCCGCGGGCCAGGGCGAGGCGTCGCGAGAGGTCCTTGTAGTGATCGAGCTGCGCCAGGTTGGCGGGGTCGGAAATGAAGGCGATGTACCAGTCGCGCCCCTCGCTGGTTTTCCCCACGTCCACCAGTTTGATGCGGTCGGAGGAAGCTGCGAGCTTCTGGAAATAGGCGAGAGCGTCATCGTAAGTCGCCAGTTTGAAATCGGCGCCCGGCTTGTAGCCCAGAACCGATTCCGGCGTCGGAACCTGGGCGGCCGCTCCCGCGGCGAACAGAAGAAGAGCAAGTAGATGGGTACGCGTCACGGCAGCACCGCCAGTTTGTATTGTTCCAGCAGATCGTCGAGCTTGGTGGAGCTCAGGTCCTTGGCGCGCATGTCGGCGGCCAGCTTGCGGAGCTGCGCCGCGAAAGCAGCGTCGCTGCGCGCGGTAGCGGCATCTTCTACCTGGACGCGCAAGTCGTCGAGCTGCGGGAGGCCGTCGCGGAGGAAAGCGTCGAGCGCGGTTTCGAGCTTGCGGCCCTCCTCGGCGGCGGCGGGGCCGCGCGCGGAAAAGTACACCTTATTCTGATCGAGCAGTTTGGTCAGCTCAGTCTTAGCGGCTTCGGCAGCCTTGCGCCAGGCGGCTTGCGGCGAACCGCCTCCGCCGCCCCTGCCGCCGCTTCCGCCGCCGGGCGAGGCCGCAACTACCGGCGCCATCGACGGGTTGTAGTAAAGCGCATTGAACAGGAATTTGTAGGTGCCGTGCGACTGGCCGCGCCATTGCGGCCGGAAGCCGAGCAGGATGATGTGGCCCTTTCCGTAATCGGCGTCGATGGCCGCGGCCTTGCCTTCGATGCGGTCCGCACCCAGCAGGAAGCCGCTGAGCAGCGGGTTCCGATCCTTGATGTAGGCGGCCAGCACCTTGCCGCGAAACCCGGGCTTGGTATCGAACACCGGGTTGCGTTCGAACATCAGGGCCGGTTCCGCGGGCAGGCCAGCCACCACCGGATGGCCCGGCTCTTTGATTTCAGCGCGCAGCAGCGCGCCGGAGCAGAAGAACTGGTTTGGGGGCAGGCTACCGACCACGTTGGTGACCGGCAGGTGGAACTGCTCGATGGCGAACAGGGTGGCATTCCCGAGGGTGACGACCGTGCCGCCGGCCTCCGCGAAATCGCGCAGCGCCTGTGCTCCCGGCTCCCCGATGCCGCCCGCGTACTGGCCGGGGACCGAACCGGGCGCCATGCCGTCCATGATCTGGCGGCTGGGCATTTCGGCGAACACGATGACATCGTAGTGTTCCCGAAGATGGCCGTCCTGGATGTCGGCGTTGTGCAGTATGGTGAAGGGAAAGCGGAACTGCTCGAGAATCCAGCGGGTCCAGCCTTCGTCGATATTCCCGGCCCACGGTTCGTAGAGGGCGATGCGCGGCCTGGCCACGTCGAACGCCGCGGGCGCTTCTTTGAGCGAGGTAGCGTCGACGCCATCCTTCTGGAGAATGGCCGCGGCCTTACCCGAGGCGAAGATCGTGCCGCCGTCTTTCGAGAAGCTCACTTTGTCTCCGCCGGCCAGCAGGTCGTTGACGGCGAGCAGCGCGGCATTGGTGTTGTGCGAGAACGCAAACACCGGTCCGGAGCCTTCCACGCTGCCGGCGATCGGGTCCACGTGGTCGATCTTCTCCAGGGCTTGCCGCGTTTCGGCGCTCACGGGTTCCGCCACGCTGATCACTTCGACGCCCATCTGCATGGGCAGCGTCCAGCCGGTGACGTCATAGGGCATCTGGCCGGTCGGCGGGGCCGATGGCGCGGCTGGCTGGCCGGCGCCCCCCGCACCGCGTCCCGCCCCGCGCCCTCCGCCGGGAGTTGTCGGAGCGCCGGTCAGGGACGCGCCGCGTCCGCCTCCGCCACCTGGTCCGGACGTATTGGTCACGGGCGGTGGATGCGGCAGTTGCGGATACTTCTGAATATCGAACAGTTCCTTCACCAATGCCGCGAACGGCTGATCCATCAGAATGACCCAGTCGCCTTCGCCATAGGTGGAATCATTGGCCTTGAACGGATGGGTGGCGCGATGCACTTCGATGCCGTCGATGAGCAGTTTCTCCACCAGCACCGCCGCCGTGTTCGGGTCCCGCTGGCGGCGCGGAATGACGTAAGCGTAGGGCGGGTTTTTGGTGAAGCGCTCGATCACATCGTGTCCGGCGCGATACCGGTCGTAGAGCAGTTGTTCGCGGTTTTTGGCGGCCGTGTCGAGCACCGCCATCGATGCGCCCAGCATGTAGCGGACGGCATCGCCCAGCCGCCACCAGCCTCCGCGCCAGGGGCTCGAGTAGAAGACCTCGGTGCGCAGGTCCTGCTTGTCGCGCGGGAAATCCTCGACGGTGTAGAAGTGCGGCGTAGCGTAGCGGTAGAGCGCGGTTTCAGTGAGGAAGGAAACGGTGTTGCGGAAATTGTTGACGTGGTCAACGAAGCCCGGGTACCAGTCGTCGAAGCGGCCGCGGTGCATGGCGCCGGGCATGCCGTGCTCGTCGAGGTACGCTGCCATGGCGGTCCCGAATACGTTCACCCAGCGGTACATGAGCGGGTGCGGGTTGAGCGACACCGGGTCGCCGAACGGCGGGATCCAGATGCGGGCCGGAAACGGCGCCGTCTGGTGGTGATTGTAGAAGACGTTCGGATAATACTCGAGCTCGGTCCTGGTAATGACCCGCGACTCGATCATGTTGTTCATGTAGCCGTCGCGGTTGTTGTCGTGCCCGATGTACTCCTGGTAAAGACCGGGCAGGTTGGAGACTTCGTAGGGCGAGCCGAGATTGGCACGGTACCATTTGACGACCTGGTCCTGGCCGTCGGGATTGATGGAGAACCAGAGGATCAAAATTACGTTATCGAGGATCGCGGTGGTTTCGGGATCGGTCGCGGTGACCAGGTTGTAGGCCAGTTGAATGGTGTGCTGCGCTCCGGCCACCTCGGTGGCGTGCAAGCCGCCATCGATGTGCACGACGACCTTGCCGTTGAGTGCGAGCTCATGGGCTTCGGCGTCGTTCAGCCCCTTGACCAGCGCCAGACGCCGCGCGGTGTCCTTATACTTATCGAGATCGGCCAGGTTTCGTGCCGAGGAGATGATGGCGACGTACCAGTCGAGACCGCGCGTGGTTTTCCCGACGCGCACCAGCTTGAGCTTATCGGTGGATTGCGCCAGTTTCTGGAAATAGCCCAGGGATTCGGTGTAGCTCGCCAGGAAGAAATCGTCACCGGGCTTATGGCCGAGCACCGATTCAGGGGTGGGTACCTGGGCCCAGGCTGCAACCAGCGGCAGCAGGAGAGCGGCAGCGATCTTCATAAGTAGACTAGGCTAACATGGCCGCCGCCGGAGCAATCGAGAAACGGGGCTCATCCTCCGAGGGGCGAATCTTTGCTCAGATCTTCAGCCAGAATGATGGCTTCGGCCAGATCGCGCATCGGGCGGCGCAGACGCCGGCTCTGGTTGCGCAGGCGGAAATAAGCGTCTTCTTCCGTGGTGTTGTACTTCTGCTGGATGATGCCCTTGGCGCGCTCCACCAGCTTGCGCTCTTCGAGTTGGCGCTGGATGGCCAGTTTTTCCTCTACCAGCCGGTCCTTCTCTTCTTTCAGCAGGGACTTCGAAACCACCCCACCCATCTGCTCGCCGACGAACACCAGCAGCGCGATCTCATCGGCGCTGTGCGCGTGCGGTTCGCGATGGTGAACGTTGATGACCCCGATGGTCTCACCCCCGCTCACGATCGGAACCGAAAGAAACGCCTCGTAGGTGTCTTCGATCAGGGTCGAGAATCTCTTGAAGCGCGGATCTGCCGAGGAATTCTCCGCAAGCGCCACCACGGATCTGTGTTCCGCAACCCAGCCGGTAACGCCCTCACCGATTTTCATGCGTAGCTCTCCCAATGCCGCGGCGTGCGGCACCTGCGAGGCTCGCAGCACGATCTCGTCGGCTTCACGATCCATCAGGTAAACCAGGCAAGCATCACATTCGGTCACCTGCGCCGTCAGACCGACGATTTCGCCCAACATCTCCTCCAGCGAAAGATCGGAACTGACAATGCTACTGATCCGGTGCAGCAGGGTAACCGGGGATTCAGGTACGGGTCTCATGGTAGCCATAATCGAAGGAACAGCCTGAACTAAATCCTATCGAACGGCTAAAGAGAGCGTCCAATCAAATCTTTTGATGGATAGGATTTCGGACGGCCCGCTCCCTCACGGTCGCGGCTCTGTGAATTGTCGCACAGAGCCGCAACCGTAAGGGAGTCTCCATGGGCCGCGGCGGCCCGCCAATGGAGATGAAGACGCGTTTTGGCCGGACCAGCAGAATCAATAACTTGGGCGCGTCTTCGACAGAGCGGGCAAACAGGTAATCTACCAGGGTTTTTCCGACCGCCACCTTCCGCGGGTGAAATCGGGGTATTCCACGGGGGTGCTGCCGCCCGCCACGGATTGTTCGCTGAGCGGACCGGTGGCGCTCCAGGCTGCGGCATCGTACACGTTGATGTCCGGCACGGTACCGTTCCTGATGCACTCGACGAGCCGCCAGGCCATCACGAAATCCATGCCGCCGTGGCCGCCGAGCTTGCGCGCCAGATCCCCGGTTTCCTTCCAGAACCGGTGCTCGTACCTGGGTTTATAGGGATCGATGGAGCCGAACTCCTCCTGCGGGGAGCCGTCCACGTAGATTCGAGGCGGGTAGTCGCGGAAAATCCCCTTGGTTCCGGCAATCAGGTTGATGCGGTCATAGGGCTGGGGGCTCGATACGTTGTGCTCCAGTTCGATCACGCGGCCCTTGGCGGTGCGGATCATGCTGACGTTGAAATCGCCCTCTTTATAGACCTCTTTCTGACGGGGGTCGGCGGCCGGCAGATGGTCCTTGCGGTAGGCCTGGAGCGACACGGAAAGCGAGCTCATGGAGACGATGCGTTCGAAGCGGTCGCCGCGGTTGATGTCCATGTAATGCGCCACGGGGCCCAGACCGTGGGTGGGATAGAGATTGCCGTTGCGGTTCAGGTGCTCGAAGCGCCGCCAGAGGCCTTCGCCCTGGTTTGAGAACAGTTCGCTGCGGAGGTCGTGGTTATAGGCGCATCCGCCGTGAGTCAGGTCGCCGAAAAGGCCGTCCTTGCACATGTTGAGCACCATCAGCTCGTTATAGCCGTAGCAGCAGTTCTCGAGCTGCATGCAGTGGCGCTGGGTGGCCTCGGAGGTATTGACCATGTCCCAGCATTCCTCGAGGGTGCGGGCGGCGGGTACTTCCACGGCCACGTGCTTTCCGGCCTTCATGGCGGCGAGAGCCATGGGGACGTGCCAGACCCAGGGGGTCGCGACCACCACCAGGTCCAGATCGTCCCGGGCTACCAGCTTTTCGAAGGCATGGTCGCCATCGGTATAGATTCCAGGGGCTTGAGGAAGCTTCCCGGCGCTGTCGAGCATGGCTACGGTCCGCCGGACCTTTTCCGGCACGACATCGCACAGGGCCGCGACCCGCACCTCGGGCATGGCGGAGAAGTTCTCAATCAACGAGGTCCCCCGGCCTCCGGTGCCGATGAAGCCGATCCGCACGGTGGGCTTCGGCTCGAACTTGAGGCCCCAAACGGGGTTGGACTGAGGCGGAGCGGCCTCCGTCAGACCGGCGCCGGCAGCCGCCAGCGTCGCCATGCGCAGCAGATCCCGCCGCGAGGTTTTTGTGAATTCCATACTTATCTCCAGAGACGCCTGACTACGGAAAGGAGGATTACGGCGCTGACCGAAAACACGGCCAGCAGCGTGGACGCATAGCCGATGCGCCCATAGAGGAAATTTCCGACGGCGAAGAGCGCCGACCAGATCATGATACAGCCCGTGAACCAGCCGAGCAGAGAGAGCGGGAAGTTTTCGGTATCGGACGCCAACTCCGCTTCGGAAACCCCCGCTTTGGCGCGAATCGGCCCCCACCCGGGACCCATGGGGTGGACTTTGCGATAGAACTCAATGAGCACGGCCTCGTCGTTTTGAGGGCCCATGTAGGCGGTCAGCAGCCAGCAAACGGTGGTGATGGCAATGCCGATCATCAACTGCTGGGCGCTCCCGAGGGTTGTACCGTGCTGTGTCATGTAGAGGAAGATCGCCGAGACCAGAAACGACACGACCATCGCCACAATTTCGCACCACGCCGTGACGCGCCACCAGAACCAGCGCACCAGGTAGATCAGCCCCGTTCCGGCGCCTACCTGCAGAATGAGATTGAAAGCGCCCTGCGCGGTATCGAGCGCGAAGACCATGGCGGAAGAAGCCACAAACAGCAGCACGGTGGCGTAGCGGCCCGCCACCACGTAGTGGTGCTCCGGTGCGCCCGTATTGATGAATCGCCGGTAGAAGTCGTGGACCAGATAGGAAGCGCCCCAGTTGAGGTGCGTCAGGATGGTCGAGGAATTGGCGGCCACCAATCCCCCCAGCATCAGCCCCATCCACCCCACGGGCAGGAAGCGGAGCATGGCGGGGAACGCGATATCGTGGCCGATCAGCCTGGGGTCGAGATTCGGGAATGCCTTCTGGATATCGGAGAGCTGCGGATAGATGATCAGCGAGGCCAGGCCCACCAGGATCCACGGCCAGGGCCGCAGCACGTAATGCGCGACGTTGAAGAACAGGGTGCTGCCCAGGGCGTCCTTTTCGGATTTGGAGGCCAGCATGCGCTGCGCGATGTAGCTGCCGCCGCCCGGTTCCGCTCCGGGATACCAGACGGCCCACCATTGCACGGCAATCGGCATCACGAACACGGCCACAGCCAGGTCCCAGTTGTTCTTGAAATCGGGCAGCATGGCCAGGTAATTGATGCCTCCGGGGCCATGCACGTGCGAAAGCTTGGTCACCAGCCCGTGCAGACCGCCGACCTGCGGCAAGGTCACGGCGAAGTAAGCCGCCGCGATCACCGCCGCCATCTTGATGAAGAACTGGAACATGTCGATGACCAGCACGCCCCAGAGGCCGGAATGCGTGGCGAAAACGACGTTCAGAAGACCCACGAAAAGCAGCGTTTCCCAGCGCTCAAAGCCGAAAACCACGGCTGCAATTTTCACCGCGGCCAGGTTGACCGTGGCCATGATCATGCAGTTGAACAGCAGCCCCAGATAGACCGCGCGGAACCCGCGCACGGCGCCGGCCGCTTTGCCCGAGTAGCGCAGTTCGTAAAACTCCAGGTCCGTGAGAACGCCGCTCCGCCGCCATAGCCGCGCGTAGAAAAAGACCGTCGCCACGCCCGTAAGGGTAAAGGCCCACCACTGCCAGTTGCCCGCGACGCCCTGGGTGCGGACGAAATTGGCCACCAGGTTCGGCGTGTCGCTTGAAAAGGTAGTAGCCACCATCGAAAGCCCGGCCAGCCACCACGGCACCGAGCGGCCCGAGGCGAAGAATTCCGTCGTGTTCCTTCCCGACCGCTTTCCGAAGAACAGCGCCGGAATGAAGCAGATGGCTACCGCAAAGAATGCGATTACCCAGTCTAAGGTATGGAGATGCATAGGATCGGTTTACATCCTCGGTTCGTAAAGGGCGCCGGCCGAAGGCTCGGCTTCAATGAGCAGGTGCGATGACAGGCTGCGGCGGATGGCCTCCAACTGGGGGCGCAGGGCGAAGATCACGGCGCAGCCGCCGAAGCCGCCCCCGGTCAGGCGGGCGCCTTCCGCGCCCGCTTTCATCGAACTCTCCACCAGGCGGTCGAGCGCGGCGCAACTGATGCGCAGGCGATCGCGCAGGCTCTCGTGCGATTCGACCAGCAGGCGCCCGAAACCGGAGGCGTCGGCGGTGCTCATGGCGTCGGCCGCCGCTTTGACGCGCGCGGCTTCCGTAGTGACGTGAAGAAAGGCATCGCGCTCTCGCTCACACTCCAGCCGGGCGGCCATTTCGGGCTTGGCGTCCCGGTAGGAAGAGAGCCCGAGCCTGCGAAGAGCCGTGGAACCGGCCATGCGCCGGGCGTTGTACTCTTCCCGCGCGGCGCCGGATTTTTCGGCCGTCACCCCGCTATGGGCCACCAGGAAACCCCAACCGGGCGGAATGGGGATATGGCGAACCGTCACCGGGTCGAATCCGATCAGAGACGCGTACCCGGGCCGCGAGGCCAGCGAAGCGGCGTGATCCATGCCACCGCCGCGGGTGCCGACAAAGTGCTCGCCCTCGGGCAGAACTTCCATTAATTCCTCGAAACCCGGATCGTAGCCATTGGCGCGCAGCAATCCCAGGGTGAACGCCACGATTAACGCGGAAGAAGAAGAGAGTCCAGCGGCCGGGGGCAGGTCGGAGACGATGGCTGCGTCCATCCCGCAGCGTACTTCCCATTTTCCAACAACCGCCTGGGCCGCGGCTCGCAGGTAATTCTCCCAATCGCCGGCCGCGACGGGCTGGAGTTTCGCGGTCCACTCGAATTGGCGGATTCCGTATTGCCCGTTGCTCACGGCGCGGATGCGTCGATCGGTCCGCGCCTGCCAAGCCAGGTGGATGCGGCGCCCCAGGGCCATGGGAAGGACCGGCAGACCGTGATAATCGATATGTTCGCCGATTAAATTGACGCGGCCGGGCGCGAATACGGTTCCGATTTCACCCGAGCCGCCGAAGGTGCGGCGCAGCAATTCGGCAGGCTCGCCAATCCCAGGAGTCTCCGTCACTTCCGTCACAATAGCATTCCAGGACGCTCCGGAGGGAAAATAGCAGGCGATGAAGCGCTTGTTTGCCGCCTTTTTCCTGGCCGCCTCCGCCGCTGCCGCCCAAATCCCCTCCCCCGCGCTGCTGGTTGTGAATCAAGAAGGTACGCTGGCGACGGTGGACCCGGCTACGAAAAAGGTGGTGGGGGTGGTGCGCGTCGGAGAGTCCCCGCGCGAGGTGGCGGTTTCGAGCGACGGCAAGCTGGCTTTCGTCTCGAATTACGGCACGCCCTCGCAGTCGGGCAGCACGATTTCGGTGATCGACCTGGCCGCGCAGAAGGAAATCCGCCGGGTGGACCTGGGCGCCCTGCGCCGCCCGCACGGCCTGGCGCTCTCCGGTGGAAAGCTCTACTTCACCGCCGAGACCAACAAGATCCTCGGCCGCTACGACCCCGCCACGAACCACATCGACTGGCTCCTCGGCACCGGCCAGAACACCACCCACATCGTAGAGTTGTCGAGCGACGGCAGCGTGATCTTCACCGCCAACATCGGTTCCGACAGCATTTCGATGATCGAGCCGGCGGGGGTTATGAACTGGAACGAAACCATCATTCCGGTGGGGAAAGGGCCGGAAGGTTTCGATATCACGCCCGATGGGAAGCAGCTTTGGGTGGCCAACTCGGCGAGCGGCAACATCTCGGTGATCGATGTTGCAAACAAACGCGTGGTCCATACCTTCAACGTGCAGACGAAGCGCCCCAGCCGGCTGAAATTTACACCCGATGGCCGCCTGGTGTTGATCACCGACCTCGACGCGGGCGAGTTGTTGATTTTCGAGCGCGAAACGCGTAAAGAATTGAAGCGAATGAAGCTGGGTAAGCAGACCGCCGGGATCCTGATTACCCCGGATAGCTCGCGCGCGTACGTGGCGGTGACCGGCGACGATAACGTCGCGGTGATCGACTTGAAGACCCTGGAACTGGCCGACCGGATTCCAACCGGGACCGGTCCGGACGGCATGGCATGGATCAAATAAAAGATAAGCACGTCCGATTAGCTCTTTTGAGCTATCCCGGTAACCAGGGGAGGCGCAATTCCGCCATTTTAATTGCGACCCGGTTTGCTCGCAATCTTTCAGGAGAAGTCAAAGAACATCATGAAGAAGTGGTTTTCCATCGCAGTACTCGCTCTCTGCAGTTTGGGAGTTCTCAGCGCCAAGAGCTACTCCATCCTTTTGTCCAGCCCGGCCAAGGTGGGGACGTTGCAACTACAAGCCGGCGAATACCACGTTAAAGTGGCCGGCTCGAATGTCATCTTCACCGACCACAAATCGAAAACCTACACGACGCCGGTAAAGATCGAGAATGGCAGTAAGAAATTCGACGATACGCGCGTTGAGTCCTCAAAGGATGGCGACAGCGATCGCATCACCGAAATCGATCTCGGCGGTTCTACGACTAAACTCGGCTTCTAATTCCTCCTTGTGAAGGGGCAGGACTCGCGTTCTGCCCTCCTGTTCTGCCATACAATAAGCTGCATGCGGATCACGCTTGCGCTTCTTTTCGCGGCTGTTGCGTTCGCGCAGCAGCCACCTCCTCCCCAGGTTCCCTGGAATCTTCGAAGCATTTATCAATTGGTGAACGACTACGGCAACACCGTCCGGTACGCGGCCGAGAATCAAAAACTGGAACCGCCCGCTGCCGGCGAGGAACGCGTGGTGTTCATGGGCGACTCGATCACCGACGGTTGGGGCCGAGGTAATAACGGCAGCACCTTTTTCCCGGGAAAGCCCTACGTCAATCGAGGAATCAGCGGGCAGGTTACGGCCCAGATGCTGCTGCGCTTTTATCCGGACGTGATCGCGCTCAAACCGAAAGCCGTGCTGATTCTGGCGGGCACGAACGACATCGGCGGCAACATCGGGCCGGTCTCGCTCGGGACCATTGAAAACAACCTGACGGCCATGAGCGACATGGCTCGGGCCAACGGCATCAAGGTGATTCTGGCGTCGCTGACGCCGGTGTGCGACTACCACCGGCCGCAGACCGAGGCGCGGCCGCCCGCCACCATCAACGCCCTCAACCGCTGGATCAAGGACTATACGGAACAGAACCATTTCACCTACCTGGATTATTTCTCCGCGACGGTGGACGATAAGGGTTTCTTCAAGGCGGAGATTACCAACGACGGCCTGCACCCCAACGCTGCCGGATATAAAATTATGGGGCCGCTGGCCGAGAAAGCGATCGCCGAGGCACTGGGCAAATAGCCGAGGAGCAAAATCGATGAAAGACCGCCGAACATTCCTGAATCAAATGCTGGCCGCGGGCGGTGTTGCCGCCGCGGCGGCGCCTATGGCACAGGCGCAAGCCGGTCAAAGCTCGCGCGCCGAATTCCCCTTTCTTCCGCAGTACGCGCGGGCGCAGAATTATAAGTCGCTGAAGCAATCGAGCTACGACCGAACGGGTGGGAACCGGGACGCCTGGGCCATTCCCGCCGGGGGCACCCACGAGGTGTTCAACGCCGAAGGCCCGGGTATTATTTCGCATATCTGGTTCACCATCGCAGCGCGCGGGGGCGATCATCTGAAGGAGATCGTGCTGCGGGGATACTGGGACGGCAACGAGAAGCCCAGCGTGGAAGCGCCCGTGGGCGATTTCTTCGGCCTGAACCTGAACTCCTATTTCCATTACCAGTCGGAATACCTGGCCTGCTCGCCCGGCAAGTCGCTGAACTGCTATTTCGCCATGCCGTACCGCCGGTCGGCGCGCTTCACCGTGACCAACGAGGGTAAGCAGGAAGTTCCGTCGTTCTATTCCAATATCGATTACATGACGGTTCCGGCGCTGCCCGACGACATGGTCTACTTCCACGCTCAATACCGCCAGGCCGCGCCCTGCGTGCCGGTCGAGAGTTCTGGTCCGAAGCTCAATCCGGACGGGCTCCGGAACTACGTGTTCATGGAATCGCGCGGGCGCGGCCACCTGATGGGAGTGACTCTCGGGGTGCTCGAAAACGCCAACGGCTGGTGGGGCGAAGGCGACGAAATGATCTTCGTCGACGACGAGTCGAAGCCTCTGATCAACGGGACCGGGTCGGAAGACTACTTCCTGGGGAGCTGGGATTTCGGCGGACGCGACGGCGCGGTTCCTTTCGGCCACCAGATGTACGGGGCGCCGCTGATCGTCAATGCCGAGCGCACCGGAGGCCGGTACTGCTGCTATCGCTGGCACGGCGATAACCCGGTGACTTTCGAAAAATACGTGAAGTACACGATCGAACACGGCCACGCCGACGACCGGGGAGACAACTTTTTCTCCGTGGCCTACTGGTATCAGGCAACACCATTCACCGATTTTCCGGCAATGCCGCCGGTCGAAGCGCGCATTCCGATCGTGAAGACGGCCTGAGTGGAACCGCGGACTCCCGGCGGTGTCTAAACGGCAAGGAGCTGATATGCGTCCCCTTGCCGTTCTCTTGCTCGCCGCGGCCGCGTGCGCGGCTCAAACCAGCCAGGAGTGGATAGACCGGGGCGTTCAGGCGCTTCAGGGTGCCCGGTACTACGACGCGGTGAGGGCCCTTCAGAAAGCCATCCAACTCGACCCCAACTCCGAAGCGGCGTTGTTCTATCTGGGCACTGTGTATCTGCGGCAGTATATCCCCGGCGCCGAAATTCAGTCTAACCTCGATGTTGCGAACAGCGCCCGTGCCGCATTCCGGCGGATGCTCGAAATCGACCCCAATAACCGCGCCGCGCTCTCGTCCCTGGCCTCCCTGAGCCTTAACCGGAAGAATTGGGACGAGGCGCGTGCCTATTACAAACAACTACTCAATGTGGATCCCAACAACGCCGGAGCGTACTACTCCGTCGCATTTATCGACTGGGCTCAGTGGTATCCGGCCTACGACGCGGCGAGGACGAAGCTCGGGATGGCCCCGGCGCAGCCCGGCCCGATCCCGGAACCGGCGGTGCGAACCGCTCTCAGGAGCCAGTGGTGGCCGACGCTCGAAGACGGCATCTGGAACCTGAACCGGGCGCTCGAGATCAACCCGGATTACGACGACGCCATGGCGTACATGAACCTCTTTCTGCGGGAGCGGGCCGACCTCGAGGACACGGAGCAGCAATATCGGCAGGATACTGCGGAGGCCGACCGGTGGGTGCAGAAGGCGATCGACACGAAGAAGGAGAAGGCCGGCCGCATGATGCAGGGCGGGTCCGTCACGCCGAGCCGGATCCGGATGGGGATCGCTCCCGATCCGGTCACCAGGGTCGAGCCCGTCTATCCGCCGCTGGCGCTACAGGCCCGAATCCAGGGCACGGTGAGGTTCGAAGCGGTCCTCGACAAGCAGGGGCGCGTGACGAACCTGCGGGTAATCAGCGGACATCCGCTGCTCGTGCCGGCGGCGATGGAAGCGGTGCAGCAGTGGGTGTACCGGCCGATGCTGCTGAACGGGCAGCCGGTCGAGGTAGCAACGCAAATCTCGTTGAACTTCACGCTACCCCGGTAGGATAGGCCTCCCGGCCTGTCCAGCCGGGCGCAGCGCGGCCGCTACTGGGAGCCGAACCGATAACGAAGCAGGACTTCGCCTGGCACCTTGCGATCGCCGATGTGCGCGGGAGTGAACTGCCAGCGGCGCGAGGAGAACACGGCCAGCGCGGCCAAATCGCGGTCGGTCTGCGCGGCTTCGGTTTCCAACTCGGCATATTCCACTCTCCCCGAGGGGTCCACGTAGACTCGCACCTCAATCGGGCCCTCCAGGCGGGCGCGCTCCCGCAGGTTTGGCGGGATGGCGAGCGCCGGGCGATGCACGGGCTGCGGCGGAACGAACCCCGGACGATCGCCGTGCCTTCCGCCCAGATGCAGCCGGCTCCACAGCCCGGGCTTCGGAGTGTCGGGCAGCAGGTCGGTTTCCACCCGGACCGCCGAATCTACGAATGCCGGCGCACGTTCGGCCGCAACCACCGGGGGAGGCGGCGGCTCATCGAGAGGCTTCGTGGGAACCATCGGTTGCAGGGCCGGGGGCGTGGGCAGCGGCAGGGCCTTCGGAATTGCCACCGCCAGGGCGGCGGAAGGCGCGGTCGCAGCGGGTGCCGGCGGCTTTTCGAGCGGAGCGGTCTCCACGGGTTCGTGCACGGCTGCGTTGACCGCCGGCGGCGCAGGCCGCGAGGCGTCGAGGCTCGTGAACGGCTCGGTGGTAGGAGCGGCCGCCGGCGGCGGTGCCGGAACGGCCGCCGGTGGCGGTGCCGGAACGGCTGCCGGTGGCAGTGCCGGAACGGCCGCCTGCTGGGGAGGCGGGAGGGGATTGCCGATAGCTCTTACCGATTCGCTGCCGTGTGAAGCCGGCGAGAATACCTCCAGCCGGAAGTTGACGTCGCTGGTGCGGGGCCAATATAGAATGCTTCCCCCCGCGAGTTGCGCGGGATCCAGTTCGAGTCTCTCCTGGCCCCCGCCGTCGCCAATCCACAAGATGGCGCGTGTGGCGGCCCGCACTACGGAAGCGTCTCGGTTCCAGACGAGCCGTAGGGCGCCGGCGTCATGCCGCACGTCCAGGCCGAGCGCTACCTGCGATACCGGCGGTACCGCCCGCCCGCCGTCGCGGCGACCGACGGCAGCCAGCAAAAGCGTCAGGGTGACGATTGCCGCCGCAGCGAGCCAGCCCCAATCCACGTGTGCCGGAATTCTCGCCAGCCACCGCGCCGGAGCGGCCGCGGGGCGCACCGGGCCGGGTTGCGGGGGCGGCTGGATTCGCGGAGCGGGCCGCGCGGGCGCAGCGGGACTGACAACGCTGCCTGGCGCCAAGGCATCCCGGGCGAACTCGAACTTGCCGTAGGGCACATTCGAGCGGATTTTCCTGCCCTCCCAGATCACGAAGCCGGCGATCGGCGGCAGTTCCCCATTCGATTGGAGCAGCAGGAAGACATTCGACTCACGGGAAAACCATTCGCTCATGAGATCGACATCTTCCACAGTGAGCGCAAACTCCTTCCGGGTATGGCTGCGATAGAATCCGACGACCGAGGGCCCCCGGCTGGACTTGTGCCATGCCACCCGCTCTTCCAGCAGCTTGCGGTCGGAGGCGGAAAGCAGATAAGAAGGCCCGAAGGCGTGCTCGCATTCGAGCGGCTCGAAATCTTCGATTTCCACGACGATCCCGCCACCCGCGCGCTTCTCCCTGCCGAGGAGAAGGCCGCCGGTTTCGAGCCCTCGCCTGGGAAGCGATTTGAACCCTTCCTTGACCGAGATGCCCAAGCGGTCCACAACGTCCAGGCTCAGGCTGACGGAGACCGGTTTCGCGGGAACCTGCCATTTGTAAGCGTGGGAAGTCGCAGAGTCCATTGGAGTGGCATCCTCAGTGTTGCTAGCATTTTACTGCCACGTGTGCACTGAGAATTCGCCTGTGGAAATCCGGTTGTACCTAAAGGCACGACCTGGAGGGGGTGATGGTCGCCGGCAGTCCCTTTACGGCTTCCGCAAACGGACAAGGTCCGGGCCGGCTAGGGTGAACGCCGGAATGCAAAGGGCCGCGAGACGATCGCCCGCGGCCCAAGGTGTGCGAAGCTGCTTTCTGTTGCTACTCTCAGCGTATCGAACCGGCGTACCGGTCCGCCTCATGCCAAGGCATGATTAAGAGTGCGAAAACTCACGATCGTGTCAGCGGCAAAGCGAAGCAGCACCTGCGATGCCCGCGTCGGCCCCGTAGCGAGCCATAACCAGCGGAATTTCGCTGGACCGGGGGTTGATGGACCATTCGGTGGTGACTTTGCGGATGCGGTCGAAGAACGGACTCATCAAATCCGCCACGCCGCCTCCTACTACTATTACATCGGGCTCGAGCAGATCCACGGTATTCCCGAACCAGATGGCCAGCAGGTCGGCAGTTTCCTCAAGCACCTCGATTGCCAGCGCATCGCCCTCGGCGTAAGCTTTGCCGACGTGCTCCGCCTTCACCTGCTCCGCGAAACCGTTCGCCAGTTCGAGCATGCGGGAAGGAACGTGCGAATCGCCGATGCGGGCTCGGGCGCGGAGCGCGATGGCCGGGCCGGAGCACAGCGCTTCGACGCAGCCGCGCTTGCCGCAGCCGCAGCGTGGGCCGCGGTAGTCGATGGTATTGTGCCCGCCCTCGCCGGCGCTGCCGGTGCGGCCGTGGTAGATTTTGCCATCGAACACGATTCCTGTGCCGATCCCGGTGCCGAGCGTGGCGTAGAAGACGTTGCGGTAGCCCGCGCCGGCGCCCCAGATGGCTTCGGCAAGTCCGCCGGCATTGGCGTCGTTATCCAGGTGCGCGGGAATGCCGAAGGCGCGCGTGGTTTCGTCGGCCAGCGGATAACCCCGCCAGCAGGGCACATTGGGCGGGTTCAGCACCACGCCGGTGTTGGGGTCGAGCGGCCCGGGCGAGCAGATGCCAATGCCTTTCACGGAACGGCGCGCGTCCGGCGCCAGTGCGAACACCGCGTCAACGGCGGCCTTGACCGCCCCAAAGCCGGTGGCCGCGTCCGCGGTGGCCACCATGGGTACGCGTGTTTTCGAGGAGATCTCTCCCCGGTCGTTCACCAGGCCGGCGGCGACTTTGGTGCCGCCGATATCTACGCCAATGATCAGTTGTTCGGGCATCTTCGGAAAACGCATCTTAACACCGGGCCAACAAGAGTCATAATAGAAACCGGAACAACGATAGCAGGGAGGTATTTGTGTCAGCCGAGAATGAATCGAACCGCAGGAATTTTCTGAAGTCCGTGGGCGCCACGGGACTCACGCTGGGGGCAGTCCAATCCGCATTCGCGGGGAGAACGAGCAGCAAAGCAACCGGCGGCCGCGTGATTGGAGCCAATGACCGGATCAACATCGGAGTGATCGGGTGCGGCGGCCGCGGCTCGTCAGACGCCAACGACTTCGCCCGCTTCGGCGAACAACACAACGCCTGCCAGGTCGTGGCCGTGTGTGATGTGTACGAAAAGCGCAAGCGCGCCGCCGCCGAGCGCCACAAAGCGAAGCCGTACTCCGATTACCGCGAACTGCTGAACCAGAAAGACATCGACGCCGTGGTGATCGCCACGCCGGATCACTGGCATGGCCGCATCGCCATGGATGCGATGGCCCAGGGCAAGGATGTGTACCTCGAAAAGCCGATGGTGCATACCAATGAGGAAGCCCGCGACCTGGTGGCCACCGTGAAGGAGACCAAGCGCATTCTGCAGGTCGGTTCGCAGACGACTTCGGCCGATATGTGGTGGAAGGCGAAGAAGGCCATCGCCGACGGGATGATCGGGCAGATGCTGATGTCGCAGGGGTCGTACCACCGCAACAGCGCGGAGGGCGAGTGGAATTATCCCATCGACGCCGGCGCCGGCCCGGACGCGAAGGGCGACGAATACATTGACTGGAACATGTGGCTGGGCCACCAGTTCAAGCTGGCGCCCAAGCGGGCATGGGACGCCGACCGCTTCTTCCGCTTCCGCAAGTATTGGGATTATTCGCTGGGTATCGCGAGCGACCTGTTCTACCACGTGATCGCGCCGCTCAACATCTGCTGGGACGAGCCGCAGTTCCCCTCCAAGGTGATGGCGACCGGCGGGATCTACGTGTTCAAAGAAGGGCCGAAACGCGAGGTGCCGGACACTTTCCACCTGTTGGCCGAGTACCCCAAAGGCCACTCGCTGGTGCTTAGTTCGTCGATGGCGAACTCGCGGCACATTCCCGGCCTGATCCGCGGCCACGAAGGAACCGTGGAACTGGTGAGCCACGGGATGTTCGAGCGCATGGTCCCGTTCATTACCGTGACTCCGGAAACCAAGCGGGTTCGCAAAAGCGACGGCACGTTTGAGTTGGAGCCGATTCTGGGAAGCTCGTACAAGTTCGGCACGAAGCCCATCCAGATTCCGGTGGATCAGCGCGACATGATGGATGCCCACATCGACAACTTCCTGAGCTGCATGCGGACGCGCGAGAAACCGCACCTGGACGTCGAGACCGGCGCCAAGGCGGTGGTGGTGATCAACCTGGCCGCGGAGTCATACCGCGAAGGGAAAACCATGTACTGGGATGCGCAGCACTGGAAGGCCGTAGACAAGCCGGTGAAGGCGTAGGACGAACCGCGCTCCGGCGAACTCCTGCCAGGAAAAAAGGCCGGCTCCCCTCCCCGCGGAGGAAAGCCGGCCTGATTCAAAACACCGTCAAATCTGCTGGGGCTTGACGGGGTAGCTATCAATAATTGAGCCGCAGGGCCAACTGCATGGTCCGATTACCGCTGGCGCTGGTTACGATGCCGAACGTGGCGGGTGAGGCCACGTTGGTGCCGGGCGCACTCCACACCGGGGAGTTGGTGAGGTTGTAAGCCTCCGCGCGAAACTGAATGGTGACCCTCTCGACCGGTTTGAAGCTCTTGAAGAGCGAGAAATCCAGGTTGTGCGTGCCGGGTTGCCGGACGTTCGGCAGGAAGCGGCCGACGTTGCCGAAAGTGTAATTCGGCGTCTGCGAGAAGACCGACTGGACAAAATACTCGTTCAGCCGGCTGCCTATGCTGCCGGAGCGGGCGGGATTCTGCCCGTTGTCGGTGGGGCGGATCCCGGGGCTGTTGATGCCGGTGGAATTGCCGCCGTTGCTGAGGGCAATCGGGATGCCTTTCTGGAATGTGGTGATGCCGTTCATCTGCCAGCCTCCAAGAACGAACTGAGCGGCTTTGGGCGCGGCGCCCATATACCGGTGCCCCCTGCCGAACGGCAGTTCGTAAGTGGCGCTGACCACCAGTCGCTGCGGAACATCCTGCGAAGAGACCGACTTCTCGCACTTCCGGCAGTAAGCGTCCTGCTTGGTGCCGGCTTGTCCGATGTAGTTCACTACCTGGGATGCGTCGTCGAGAAGCTTGGCAATGGTGTAGGAGGCCAACATTGTCAGGCCATTGTGGTAGCGGTGTTCCACGGAGAGGATGAACGACTGGAAGTTGGAGTTGGCAATCGGCTTGCGAAACGCGTTCAGGCTGCTGTACTGCGGATAAGCATCCAGCAGAAGGTTCGCCGCGACGGTCGGTTTGCCTAAGGTCTGCGTCGGGTCTTGAATGATCCCGTAGAAAGGATTGGGCACCTGCGCGGTAAGGGCGGAGCCCATCGACATGTAGGACGCCGGAAGTTGATTGAAGGTGACGCTGCTTTCGCCGTCCGGCAGGTGTTGCCCCTTACTGCCGAGATATCCGGCCTGGACGAGCCAGTCACCCTTGATCTCCTGCTGGATATTGAAGTTCCACTGCTGGATCATGGGGTTGACATAGTCGACGAAGTAGCTGTCCTGAATACCGCCGCCGATCGAGGTCAGAGCGCCGCTGATAGGCCCTTGCTGGGGGCCCAGCGGGCGAATCATACCGGATGGGAACGGGTTGCTCAGGCTCGCGACGAATGTCTGGCCGCTATCGAGCGAGGTGTTCAGAGCGGTACCGCCCGTGAATCCCTGCGTGCCGGAGGTTCCCGAGGTGCCCGCGGCCTGCATCATGGACGGCGCGTACAAGATGCCGTAAGCGCCTCGGATGACCGTCTTGGAGAGAAAACGGTATGCGAAACCCACGCGGGGCCCCCAGTTGTTCTTATCGGTGGGCGTCTGGTGGCGGCCGTATGCCGCGCCGGGAGTGCCTACAAACATCATGGCGCCCTTGAGATTTCCGCAGTTGGGGCAGAGCGCGCTGGACTGCACTTTGCCCTGAAGCGGCGAAACAGCGTTGATGTCGAAATAGCTCAGACGGTTGTATCGCTCCGTGCGCGGTATATCCACGTCATACCGAATGCCAAGATTCAGAGTGAGCTTGGAGCTGACCTTGTAATCGTCCTGGAAGTAGGCGCCCATGTACGCGCTGGCGGTGGCCGCCGAAAAAGTGTACTGCAGATCGTTGCCGTTGTTGTTAGGCAGGCCGAGCAGGAATGTGGCAAAGCCGTTGCCTTGAGTGGTGGAAGTGCCCTGGGATGTGTTCTGCTGGGTGTAACTGCTGCCAAAGCTGTATTGCCCGTCGGGACTGCCGAGTTGGGTGAAATTGACGAACATCTTCTCGAACGTGCCCCCTGCCTTCAGCGTGTGCTTTGACAGGACCTTGGTCACGTCGCCGCGAACGATATGGCTTGACGGGAAGTCTTTGAGAGAGGTGTATGACGCTTGGCCGAGGTTGTAGGTGGAGCTGTTGCCGCTCACGCTGATCTGTGGGAATTCGAAAGCATCCACTACGGCATTGATGGACGACGGGAAACCGAGGTCCGAAGGCTTGGTTCCGCGCGAGAAAGGCGTGTGGGTCGAGTAATCGCGCGCGAACCCGTAGTTGACGTTCAGGATGGTGGTGGGATTTAACGTGTAGACCGCATTGAAGGTGACATTGCGGTTGTAGTAATCCACCGGGCCGGAGCCGCTCGGAGTGCCGGCGTTGCCGAAGGCATTGAAATCCGAACTGAAGCCAGTCTGGTTAGACCCGCGCATGAAAATGCGAAACTTCTCGGAGAAGTTATAGTCCAGCCGCGTATCGATCTGGTCATAGGGATTGTTGGCGACACCCTGCGTCCTCCAATTATTGGTTTGGAGCGCCGGATTGTTGACGCAACTCGGGCAGTTCGGTTCGGGCCAGCAGGTCAGCAGCTTTTTGGCGACGGGGTCGAAGCGGCTCTGGGGAATTACATTGTTGGGGAACGGCTGCCGCAAACAGTTGGGCTGGGCAGCGGGGCAGGCTGTATTCGGGCCGGACGTCGCCGGGTCGTAGATCGTGATTGGGGAGCCTACGGCTCCTCCCGAGCCGTTGGTCAGACCCGTGAAAATGCCCTGCCGCATCGCGTCGGTCGGCACGCTCAGGGTGGGAGCCTGCGCGCTCGGGTACCGCTGGCTTTGCTCCGCCACGAAAAAGAACGTCTTGTTCTTTCCGTTGTACACGTGGGGGATGTAGACCGGACCTCCAAACGTGCCGCCGAACTGGTTGAAGCGCACGATGCCTTTTGGCAGATTGTTCCGGTTGTTGCTCCAGGTGTTGGCATTCAGCTTATCATTCTGGAAATACTCGAAGAGTCCGAAATGGTATTGATTCGTACCACCGCGGGTGGCGATGTTGATGGTGCCGCCTCCGGTCCGGCCATATTCGGGCGCCAGAGCGTTGGTGACTACCGAGACTTCGGCCACGCTGTCCTCGATGGGCGTATATCCGACCTGCAAATGGCTGACGTTGTTTTCGGGCACTATCACCGAAGTGCCGTCGATGGTTACGTCGTTGTAGTCGTTGCGGCCGCCACTAATCCACGGCGTGCTGCCGCCTCCGGCAGGCATCACGCCAGGCACCAGTGTCACCATACCCAAGGGGCTGCGGTTACTCAGGGGCAGGTCCAGGGCGGACTTACTGGTAACGCTGGTGGCGACCGTGGAGGATTCGGTTGCCAGTTGCGCGGCAGCCGCTTCCACTTCGACCGATGTCGCGACATCCCCCACCTTGAGCGAGATCTCGAGCGCCACGGTCTGCTCGACGGAAACGATCACCCCGGTTTGAATGAACTTTTGAAATCCGGCCTTTTCGACGGTAATGTTGTAGGCGCCGGGCGCAAGATAGCGCTGGTAGAAGCGGCCTTCCGCATTAGTGGGAATGTTCCAGCGCACATTGGTTGCCTGGCTTTCCACGGTTACGCCGGCGCCGGGTATTGCGGCGCCCGAAGCGTCGAGAACCCTGCCGTCCAGCGTACCGGTTGCGTTCTGGGCGAAAGCGCACATAGTGAAGGTGAGCGCCGCCAGAATTCCCTCTGCCAGAAATCCCCTGGACATACATACCTCCAGCATTCAGGGTGGTTAGCCGCGTGGACCTATCACTCCCCACGCCATGAGGCGCCGGCAAGGCTGCACGACCCCTCCGAGCTTACTCCCCACACCCGAGAGCGTTACGATCCTGGGGTATCATATACCGCGCCAAGCGCGCTTGCAAACATTTATGGGAATTCCGGGATCGTAGTGGGTTGATGCCGCCGGTCGGCTCCATGCGACAATGCCGTCGATGCAGGATCACGAACTCTATCGGCGCATTCTCGGGATCGAGGCTCCCTGGTTTGTGGACTCGGTGGACCTGAAGTTGGAGGCTGGCGAGATCCATGTTTATCTGCGGCACCACGAGATGATCGACTGGCCCTGTCCGGAATGTGGCGCGAGTTGCAAGCTCTACGATCACCAGCCGGAGAGGCGCTGGCGGCATCTGGACACTTGCCAATACCAGACGATCCTGCACGCCGAGCCGCCGCGCGCCGAATGTCGTGAGCACGGTGTCAAGGTAGTCAAGCTTCCCTGGGCGGAACCGTCGAGTCGCTTTACGGCGCTGTTCGAGGCGCTGGCGATCGAGTGGTTGAAGGCGGCGAGCCAGAAGGCCGTCGCCGGATTATTGCAACTGAGTTGGGATGAGATCCACGGCATCATGGAACGTGCGGTGCAACGTGGTTTGGGGCGGCGCCAAGCGGAACTGGTGAGCGAAATCGGCGTGGATGAGAAGGCGTTTCGGAAAGGACACAGCTACCTGACTCTGGTGAATGATCTGATCCGAGGGCGCGTGCTGTACGTGGCCGAAGATCGGAAGCAGAGCAGCTTGGACGGGTTTTGGGAAACGCTGACGGCTGAGCAAATCAGCGGTATTCGAGCCGTGGCGATGGACATGTGGGACCCATACATCGCCTCGGTGCGGGAGCACATGCCTGAAGCGGACGGCAAGATCGTGTTCGACAAGTTCCATGTCGCCAAACATCTGGGCGATGCCGTGGACAAGGTGCGACGGAAAGAACACAAAAGCTTGAAGGCTGCCGGAGATGACCGCTTGGCCGGGACACGCTATGACTGGCTGCGGAACCCAGCAAAGATGGAACCGGAGGACCGCAAGGAATTCGCCGGACTGCGAAACAGCGAATTGAAAACGGCACGTGCCTGGGCGCTGAAGGAGACCGCCATGGCGCTATACGATTACATCTACGAACGGCCGGCGAGGAAGCATTTCCGCTGGTGGCACGGGTGGGCGGTACGGAGTCGACTGAAACCGATGATCGAAGTGGCACGAATGCTCAAGCGACGCTTCGAGAACATCATTACGTATCTCCGGCACCGCATCACGAACGCGAGTAGCGAATCGATCAATGCCAAAATTCAATGGGTGAAGTACACGGCGCGGGGGTTCCGCAACCGGCAGAACTTTGTCCATGCCATCTACTTCCACTGTGGCGGTCTCGACCTGGCCCCTGAGGCCACTAAATAGCCGGAAGCGCCACATTTATTGATAGCGCGCACCGGCATGACCCGCCGGCGGTTATCCTGAGTTACTAACTTCGCGCGAATGGTGGCGCCGCGGCGATATCCGAGCTCAATCCGCCGAATCACACGGCGGAGGGCAGCCGCAGCGATTTTACCCGGTCGCGAAGCTGTGCGGCTTTTTCGAACTCGAATTTCCTTGCGGCTTCGCGCATCCGCTCTTCCAGTTCGCCGATGAACCGCTGGCGCTGTTCGGGGGTCAGATTTTCCACTTCCTCGTCGGCTTCGAGCGGAACCGTCACATAGTCGCCTTCGGCCACGGCCACCAGGCTCATATCGATGGGCTTCACGATCGATTGCGGAACGATGTGGTTCCGCTCGTTGTAAGCCACCTGGGTCACGCGGCGCCGCGCAGTCTCGTCGAGCGCCCGGCGCATGCTGTCGGTCATCACGTCGGCGTACAGCAGCGCGTGGCCCTCCACATGCCGCGCCGCCCGGCCGATCGTCTGAATCAGAGACCCCGATGACCGCAGGAAGCCCTCCTTATCGGCATCGAGAATCGCCACCAGTGAAACCTCCGGCAGGTCCAGCCCCTCGCGCAGCAGGTTGATCCCGATCAGCACGTCGAACTCGCCGCGCCGCAGGTCGCGCAGAATCTTGATGCGGTCGAGCGTGCTCACCTCCGAGTGCAGGTAGTTACAGCGCACCCCCACTTCGGAGTAGTATTCCGCCAGGTCTTCGGCCATTCGCTTGGTGAGCGTGGTGACCAGCACCCGCTGGTTGACGTCGACGCGTTTTCGGATCTCGCCCAGCAAGTCGTCCACCTGCCCCTTCACCGGCCGTATCTCCACGCTCGGGTCGAGCAGGCCGGTCGGCCGGATGATCTGTTCCACCACCACGCCCGCCGACTTCGTCAGCTCGTACGGCCCTGGCGTCGCCGAAACGTAGACGAGTTGGTTGACCCGGTGCTCGAATTCTTCGAACGTGAGCGGCCGGTTGTCGAGCGCGCTCGGCAGCCGGAACCCGTGGCCCACCAGCACTTCCTTGCGCGACCGGTCCCCGTGATACATGCCATGGAGTTGTGGGACCGTCTGGTGGCTTTCATCCAGGAAAATCATCGAATCGTGCGGCAGGTAATCGAGCAGGGTCGGAGGCGCCTCGCCCGGGAGCCGTCCCGAAAAGTGCCGCGAATAATTTTCGATGCCATGGCAGTAGCCGATCTCCTTGATCATCTCGAGATCGAACATGGTGCGCTGGAACAGCCGCTGGGCCTCGATCTGCTTCCCCTGCTTTTCCAGTTCCTTGTGCCACCAGTCCAATTCCACCCGGATGCTCTCCATGGCGCTCGACCGGGTCTCCTCGCTCATCACGTAGTGGGTCTTGGGATAGATCGGCAGGCGGGTATAGGTCTGCTTTACCTGGCCGAGCAGCGGGTCGATCTGCGAAAGGCTCTCCACTTCGTCGCCCCACAGCTCGACCCGGTAGGCATTATCGTCGTAGGTCGGATAGATCTCGATCACGTCGCCGCGCACGCGGAAGGTACCGCGCCGGAAATCCGCATCGTTGCGCTCGTAAAGAATGTCCACCAGCTTCGCCAGAATCTGGTTGCGCGAAATCTTCTGCCCTTTTTCGAGCATCAGCAGCATGCCGTAGTAGGCTTCGGGAGATCCCAAGCCGTAAATGCAGCTCACACTCGCCACGATCACGCAGTCGCGCCTTTCAAACAGCGACTTGGTGGCCGAAAGCCGCAGCTTGTCGAGCTCATCGTTAATGGTGGCTTCCTTCTCGATGTAGACGTCGCTCGAAGGGATGTAAGCTTCCGGCTGATAGTAATCGTAGTAACTGACGAAATATTCCACCGCGTTGTCGGGGAAGAAGGATTTGAACTCGTGGTATAGTTGCGCGGCCAGCGTCTTATTGTGCGCCAGGATGAGCGACGGGCGACCTATCGCTTCAATCACCTTCGCCATCGTGAAGGTCTTGCCGGAACCGGTCACTCCGAGTAGAACCTGGTGCTGCTCACCCTCGCGGACTCCCCGCGTCAGCTCGGCGATCGCGTTCTCCTGGTCGCCCCGCGGCCGATAGTTGACCGCCAACCGAAACCCCATGCTTTCAGGGTACCAGGAGGGCTTCAGGTAGTTAGCGATTCGTCCGGTATCTCTTCGAAATCGAGCACCACCCGGCTCTCGGCCAGTGCGGCGACGAACTCCTCTTCGCGGCCTTCGGCCACATCGAAGACCCAGGTTTCCGTGCCCAACCCGAGGAATCCATTGTCGTTGCTCTCCTGGGAGCCGGTGCCCTCGTTGAGGTCTTCGGCCACACCCAGGCCGGCCGGCTCAAGAATTTCGACGAATTCGGAGTCCTCCACCACTCCGTCTTCTGTGGAAACCAGCGACTTGGGATCGTCAGCGGGCTCGCCTTCCGGTGTAAAACGCTTCCGGAATGTCACTTTGTACTTCATCACTCTAAACGCGGCACGTCGATCCCCACTGTTATTCTATGAACAGTGGATTTCAACCCATCCTCCGTCTCGCGGATCATGGTGCGCGCCACCAACTGGCTGGGCGATGCCGTCATGTCGCTGCCCGCTATCCGGACCGTTCGCCAGGTCTTTCCGCGCGCCAACCTGGCGGTCGTGGCTCGCCCCTCGGTGATGGACCTTTACGCGCGCGAAACCGCCATAGACCGCGTGATCCCTTATCCGGCGCGAATGGGTGCGGCAGCGAAACGCGATTTCACCCTTCGGCTGCGGGCCGAGGGTTTCGGCGCGGCCATTCTCCTGCAGAATGCCTTTGACGCCGCCCTGATCGCCTGGATGGCGCGAATTCCGGAGCGTATCGGCTACAACCGCGACGCACGCGGCTGGCTGCTTAGCCGCCCCATACCCGTGCCCGAGCCGGGCGAGATTCCGCGCCACGAGCGCTTCTATTATCTGGAATTGCTGCGGCGCGCCGGGCTCATCGAGCGCTTCCCGGCGGCAGACGCGATCCGCCTGGACGGCATCGCCGCCGCGCGCGATGCCGGAATGACGCACCTGGCGGCACTCGGCATCGACACCGCGCCCGTGGGCATCAGCCCCGGCGCCGCCTATGGAAATGCCAAGCGCTGGCTCCCCGAGCGTTTCGCCGAAACCGCGTCCCGATTCGCCGGCCTGCCGGTGCTGATTTTCGGTTCGCCGGCCGAACGCCCCCTGTGCGAATCAGTGGCCGCCCCGCTGGGGCGCGCGGGCTTCCAGGTGCGCAACCTGGCGGGCGATACCACGCTGCGTGAATTCATCGAGATGGCGGCTGCCTGCCGCTTGTTCCTCACCAACGATTCGGGCGCGATGCATGTGGCCTCCGCCCTGGCCGTTCCGACAGTGGCCGTGTTCGGCGCCACCGACGATACCACCACCGGACCCACGGGTCCCCTGGCGCGCGTGGTCCGCGAGCACGCCGAGTGCAGCCCGTGCCTGCTGCGCGAGTGCCCCATCGACCATCGCTGCATGACCCGGGTCTCTTCGGAGGCGGCCTATTCCGCCGCTTCCCTTCTTCTGACCGGCGCCCCGCAATGGACACACGAAACAAAATCCTGACTTTGGACGCTGCCCGGCGGCTCGGCTGCCCGCTCACCGTGGTAGCCACCGGAAGCACGGTGCTGCGCGCCGGCTTCGTGAAGGAGTTGGAAGCGCTGCGCGTACCGGGCCGAGCCCTGCTGGCGGTGGTGTTGCCGGCCGAACCCGAATTGCTGCCGCTTCGCGCCCGGGCCGAATTGCTGGCGGGCCTGCGAGTGGTGGATTATGTTGCGATCGCGGAGCCCGCCGAACTGGATGGCCTGGATGCCATTCACCTGGAAGCCGCCGATGCCGCCCGCACCGGCGAATTGGTCCGCCGGGTCCGCGATTCAATCGGTCAGGCCTCCTGACCGGCCCGCGAATCCAGGCCGCGCGCCGCTCCTCTTGACATCCAAAAGGACTTGCCGGATACTTCTCTTGAATGCCAAAAGGAGAGGACAAAGCCGGCATCCTCCAAGGAACCCTGGATCTCATGGTGCTGCGCACGCTCGAGACCATGGGCCCGCAGCACGGCTTCGGTCTGGCGCAGCGCATCCAGCAGATCTCCGCCGGCGCCCTTTCGCTGAACCAGGGCACCCTCTATCCGGCGCTGCTGCGCCTGGAACAGAAGGGCTGGATCCAATCGCGATGGGGCGCTTCCGATGCCAACCGACGCGCGAAGTTCTACGAGATCACCCGCGCCGGCCGCCGCCGGGTTTCGCGCGAGGCGGAAGATTGGGCTCGCACCGTGGCCATCATGCAGAAGTTCGTCGACCTCGCCGGCCAGGAGTAAGCCATGGGGAAACGCCTCTTCTCGCTATTTCGCCGCGCGCGCCTCGACCGCGAACTCGCCGAGGAGATCGAGGCGCATCTTGCCATGCAGGAGGACGTCTTTCGCCGCCAGGGCATGACGCCCGAAGCCGCGCATGCCGCCGCCCGCCGCGAGTTCGGCGGAGTGGCGCAGACCATGGAGGCCTATCGCGAGCGGCGCGGCATCGGCTGGATCGAAGCATTCGCCGGCGATCTCCGCTATGCCCTGCGCGGCCTCGGCCGCAATCCCGGTTTCGCCGCCGTGGCCATTCTCTCGCTGGCCCTGGGCATCGGCGCCAACACGGCCATCTTTTCGCTGTACCACGCGCTGATGCTTCGGCTGCTGCCGGTGGAGCGGCCGCAGGAACTGGTTTCGCTCTACCGCACCGGTGGATGGGGCCGCGGCTTCGCGTCGTACCCGCTGTTCCTCGAGATCCGCAAACGCACGGACCTGTTCCAGGACGTCGCCGCGCGCAGCGGTGTGGCCAGATTGCGCTTCGCCGCCGGTTCGAGCGACCGGCAGGAGACGGCCGGCACCGAATACGTCTCCGGCAATTATTTCCGCCTGCTCGGCATCGGTCCCGCCCTCGGCCGCCTCTTCACCGACAACGACAACCGTATTCCGCACGCCCATCCCCTGGCCGTCCTCAGTTACGAGTTCTGGCAGACCCGCTTCGGCGGCGATCCCGCGGTGCTCGGCCGCGCGGTCACCGTGGAAAACCAACCGCTGACTGTCATAGGGGTGGCCCCGCACGGCTTCACCGGCGTCGACGTGGATCACCGAGCCGACCTGTGGGCGCCCGCCATGATGTACCCCGATAACGTGATGGAGCCCGGCATGAACTGGGTCTGGGTTTTCGGCCGCCGCCGGGCCGAGGTCTCGTCGCGCCGCATCCAATCGGCCATCGGCGTCTTCTTCCACCAGTATCTGGAATCCGTCTACGGCGCGATCGGCAATGCCGCCTTCCGCCGCACCGCGCTCGACCAGCAGATCGAGGTTCGCGACGGCGCGGTGGGCTTTTCGATCCTGCGCGACCAGTTCGGCAAGCCGCTGATCGTGCTGATGGCGGCGGTTCTGCTGGTATTGCTGGCATCCTGCGCCAATGTCGCCAACCTGCTGCTGGCCCGGGCCGCGGCGCGCCAGAAAGAAATCGCCATGCGCATCTCGCTGGGAGCAACGCGGGGCCGCCTGGTGCGGCAGGCGCTCACCGAAAGCCTGCTGCTGGTAGCCGCCGGAGCGCTTGCCGGAATGGCATTCGCCGTCTGGGGGGCCCATGCCATTCTCGCCTTCCTGCCCACGGGAGCGAGCGACCCGTCGCTGGCGGATCCGGATTCCGCCGTGCTGGCCTTCACCATCGCGATCTCCGTCGCCTCCGCGCTCCTCTTCGGGCTGATCCCCGGGTTGCGATCCGCCGGCGACAGCCTCCCGCAGAGGCGCGACCGCAAAGCAGCCGGCGCCCGCCGCGCCGTGGTGATCGTCCAGGTGGCATTCTCCGTCGTGCTGGTAGTCTTCGCGGCTCTGTTCGGCGACACCCTCGCCCGGGCCCGCGCCATCGATCTCGGATTTTCCAATCAGTCGGTCACCACACTGGACCTACAGTTTCCGGAGCAGTGGAACCCCGCGGAGATTCGCGCCGCACGTGCCCGGGTGATCGGACAAATCGAAACCCTCCCCGGCATTTCGCTGGTCAGTTATGCCGCTCCCGGACCCTATCAGGACGGCACTTCCAGCGGCAGCGTTGGGATTCCCGATTCGCCCACCGTGCGGGAGCCGGTTTGGGTGGATCGCCACAACATCGGCCCGCGCTATTTCGAGATTCTCGGCAGCCCGCCGCTGGCCGGCCGTGAATTCGACCGTGCCGACCTCACGGCTTCGCCCCGCGCCGCCGTTGTCAACGAAGAGTTCGTCCGCCGCTATCTTCCGGGGAACAAGCACGTTCTGGGAAGCCTGTTGAATTTCGGCGAAAGCAGTATTCCAATCGTCGGACTGGTGCGGAACATCCGGCACCAGGGTCTGCGCGAGAAGGTCGAACCCACGGTCTACCTGCCGCTCCCGCCCGATTCCGCCGGCATGGCCCCGTCGATTCTCGTCCGTTCCGCGCTTCCACCCGCCACGCTGGCGCATGTGCTGCGCCGGGAACTGGAAAGATTCACCCCCCAGATTGCGATCTCCGACCCGAAGACCATCCGCCGGAGAATCGACGAATCCATTTACCGCGAGCGCCTGCTGGCCTCGCTGGGCGGCTTCTTCGGCCTTCTGGCCCTGACGCTGGCGGCGGTCGGCCTCTACGGCGTAGTGGCTTACGGGACCGCGCGGCGCTCAGCCGAGATCGGCATCCGCATCGCCCTCGGCGCCCGGCGCACGTCGGTGGTCTGGATCGTGCTGCGAGACGCCCTGCTGCTGGTTGCAGGCGGCCTGTCGATCGGCCTGCCGTTGGCCCTGGTTGCCGGGAGCCGTGTCTCGGCGCTGCTGTCGGTAGTCCCCAAGGCGGGTGTTTCGACGCTTGCGGCGACCGCCGCGACGCTGGCAGCAGTCGCGCTGGCAGCCGCCCTGTTGCCCGCCCGCCGCGCCGCCACGCTCGACCCCATGCGCGTCCTGCGCAGCGAATAGGAATCTACTTGCCCGGGAGGGCGTGCTGTTTCACGTACTCATCCACGCGCGGGTCCCGGTCCGCACCGGAAGCGCCGGCGGGGATGTAGTGGAAGACCTCGGCGTATTCCATACCGTATTGCTTGCCCAATGCGCGGTTGTGCGTGAGGCCGAACTGTCGGATGTAGTTACGATCGGCGGTGACGTCGTCGCCGGCCAACAGCGGAAGATGCTCATTGTGAGCCGCCAGTTCCGCCCGCAGGCGAGATCCCGAGTGACCGCCCGGACCCTTGGCTACGTTGGCGCGGATCGCATCAATTTTTTTATCGATCTGCTTGCTGATGTCCACCACCCGGGTGATCTCGGGGCGGCGCGCGAAATAGTATTTGTCTTGTACCGTCTTGGGGCGCAGACCGGCCGCGAACTGCTCCGGGAAATCGTGAGCGCGGCCCGCCATCCAGCATGCCGCTTCGAGCGCCTTGGCGATGGTGTAATGATCGGGATTCTCTTCGTCGTGCGCCCACGGGTCCCATCCGACCACCGTATCGACCTGAAGCAGGCGAATGATCAGGATGAGGCGGCCGATCACCTCGTTCAGCGAGACGTCGCCCATCCGATGGTTGTTATAGTTCAGGTCGAAATGGCCTTTACAGCCGAGGACCCGCGCGATTTCGGCATTGTCGTGCTCGTTGCCGAGCACGTTCTCGCCGATGGTGCCCGGCGTGCCGAGCCCGACTGCATCCCCCATATCGTCATCGGTCGCGCGCACGAGATATCCCGTGTACCCTTCTTCGATCAGCTTGGCAACCGTACCGGATGCGGAGAGTGGAATGTCATCGGAGTGCGCCTGGACGGCCAGCAGCACCTTGCCCTTGTGCGGTTGGCCCGCCATCGAACGCTCCAGAACGATCCGCCCCGCGGACGGCGCCGGAGATTGCTGTTGAGCGCGTGCCAACCTTCCGATGGCACCCCCGGCTATCAGAGTAGTGCAGAAATTGCGCCGTAACATGGGTCCGATTATACTCTCGTGGGGGTCGTCTTTTGCGAATTACGGAAATCCGCTCGGCGGGTCTGCGCCACGGCACGCCGGAAGGCGGGTGGGCCAACGAGATCCGGCCGGATGACTGCATTCACACCCTGATCGGCGTTTTCACCGACGAAGGGGTCACCGGCTGGGGTTCGGCATTCACCACCGGCGAGTTGACGCGGGCCGCGCTCCACCTGCTGGCGCCGCTGTACCTGGGGGAGAATCCGCTGGAACCGGAGCGTGTCAGCGAAAAACTCCATGCGCACACATTTTGGATGGGCCGCGGCGGATCCGTCACCCACGCAATCAGCGGCGTCGATATCGCGATGTGGGACATCCTTGGCAAGGTCACCGGACAACCGGTAGGGCGGCTGCTGGGCGGGCGATACCGTGATCGCGTGCTGCCCTACGCGTCGCTGCTCATGCGTGAGCCGCGCGCCCTGGCGGACCAACTTGCCGCGGTGCGGGAGCAGGGCTTTCGCGCGTTCAAGATCGGCTGGGGGCCGTTCGGCCGGAGCGCCCCCGCCACGGACGAAGTCATCGTCCGCGCGGCGCGCGATGCCGTCCCGGCCGATTCCCTGCTGATGGTAGACGCGGGCGCCAGCGACGCCTTCTGGCAGCAGGACTACAAGTGGGCCGCCCGGACCGCCCGCATGCTCGCCGATTACGGCGTGTATTGGTTCGAGGAGCCGCTTGCGCCCGACAACCTGGAAGATTACGCGCTGCTTCGAAAGCACTCGCCGGTGCCGATCGCCGGCGGCGAGGTTCTCACCCGCCGGCAGTCGTTCACTCCCTGGCTTCAACAACGGGCGCTCGACATCGTGCAGCCCGATGTGACGAAGGTCGGCGGCATCAGCGAAGCGCGCCGCATCGCGTGGATGGCCGAGGAGAACGGCGTCCGCTACATTCCGCACGGGTGGAACACCGCGCTCGGTCTGGCCGCGGATCTCCAGCTTGCGTCGGCGATGAAGAACACCGGCATGGTCGAGTACCTCACCGGATCTCCGTTCATCGACGACCTGGTTCAGACCGGCTGGAAGCTGGATGCCGATGGAATGCTCCCGGTCGGCGACGGACCGGGGCTTGGCATCGCGCTCAACATGGCCGCGGTGGAGAAACATACCGGCGAGTGTTTCCGATGAAGGGCCTGCCGGATCTGCCCCGCAGGCTCGGGATGCTCGACGCGACCGCGATTGTCATTGGAATCGTGATCGGCTCGGGCATTTTCGTGCTGCCGAACCTGATCGCGCGGAGCCTGCCCTCACCGTCCGCCATCGTGGGTGTGTGGGTGGCGGCGGGCCTGCTCTCTTTCCTCGGCGCATTGGCCTATGCCGAATTGGGTGCGATGCTCCCGGCCACCGGTGGTCAATACGTTTTTCTCCGCGAAGCATACGGGCCGCTGTGCGCGTTCGTGTGCGGCTGGACCTTCATGCTGGCGGTGCTGGCGGGCGGCAGCGCGTGGCTGGCGGTCACGTTCTCGATCTATGCCGGCTACTTCGTTCCGCTGAGCGCCGCCGCGGCCAAGGCGCTGGCGGTGGCGCTGATCGCGGTGCTCTCCGCGGTCAACTATGTGGGCGTGCAGGAAGGCGCGTGGGTGCAGCGTACCTTTACCGGTTTGAAAATAACGGGGCTGCTGGTGCTGATTGGGGCCGGGCTCCTCAGTTCGCACACGGTGGCGCCGGCATCCGCCCCCCCGCTCTCGGCGATGCACTTTGGCGTCGCCATGGCCGCCTGCCTGATGGCGTATAACGGCTGGAGTTATGTGAGTTTCGTGTCCGGCGAGATGCGCAACCCGGAGAAGAACCTGCTGCCCTCCCTGGTCGTGGGCATGGCCGCGGTGGGGGTGCTGTACGTATCCGCCAACATCGCCTATCTCAAAGTCATGACGGTGGCCCAGATCGCCGCCACCGACCGCGTGGGCGCCGATCTGGCCACGCGCACCATGGGCCCGATCGGTGGGACGCTGGTTTCGCTGACGGTGCTGCTTTCGATCGTCGGCGCGGTGAACGGCTGCATCCTGACGGGCGCCCGCATCCCGTTTGCGCAGGCCCGCGACCGGTTGTTCTTCAGCCGCTTCGGCGAGGTGCATCCGAGGTTTCAGACCCCCGGCTTTGCCATCGTCTGCAGCGGAATCTGGACGGCGATCCTGGTTCTCACGGGGTCCTACGAAACTCTTTACTCCTACTCAATCCTGGCGGCGTGGATCTTCTACACCATGAGTATCGGGGCCGTGTTTGTCCTCAGGCGCAAGCTGCCGGATGCTCCCCGGCCGTACCGAATGTGGGGGTACCCTTACACGCTGTGGCTGTTCATTGCGGCTTCGGTCTGGTTCATGGCGGACGCCCTGGTGACCGAAACACGGCCTTCGCTGATGGCGTTTGTCATCGTGGCCGCTGGAGCGGTGGCGTACCGGATCTGGAAACCGCGATAGACGAACCTCGTCGCACACTTTGCGCGACGGATCGCGCACCGTCATCGTGAGGCGCGGTCTTGCCGCCCGCTACTGCAACGTCGCACTGACCGCGGTGGAACTGCCGATCCTGTTGACGAGGGTCACGCTCACCGATACCACCGCCGATGGGTCGCCCTGCACCGTGAAGGGCTGCGTCAGCGTAAACTGACTGCCGTAGGGCGCCGACGCCGCGCTCCCATACCACGCCGCGAACAACTGATCCACCGGTATGGTCACGCTGCTGGTCTGGAGGTTTGCCCCGCTCGCCCCGGTGAACTGGAACACCGCCTGCGTCAATTCCCGGTCGCTGGCAAACCCGGCCACCGTCACCGTAAATGTGCCGCCCGACCGCGTGGCCGTTACGCTCCGGATGACGGGCGCGCCGGCGTTGATCCGCAGCGTCTGCCGGGGCGCCGGGTTCGGCGTGATGTCCTGGCCGGATGCCTCCAGATGAGTTGTGATCGTGATGGTCCCCGCCACGGTACCGGTCTGCACCCCGATGCTCGGCGTGCCCGCAGTTCCGCCCGCCGGCACGGTCATCTGTGCCGTACGCCCTCCCGTGGAAAACTGCACGGCCGGATCGTCGGGCCCCGAGTCCGGTGTGAAGGTCATGGTGAGGGTCGAGATCACATCCACCGGATAGGCCGCGCCCAACGTCAGTTGCACGGGGGTTTGACTGGCCGGGTCGGCGGTTCCCGGAAGCCCTGAGAGAGTCGAGGCAGGCGGCGCAGGCAGCCCCACGCTGATCTGGAACGTCTGGCTCGCGGTGGCGCCGGCGCTATCTCTCACGCTCAGGTTCACGCCCACGGAACCGGGTGCCGTGAATGTTCCCGTGACCGCTCCTGATGCCGAAACACTTACACCCGGTCCCGACCCCGACCATGTGTAAGGCGCCTTGCCTCCGGTCGCCGCCGCCGTCGCCGAGAACGGAGCCCCCACCGTCGCGGTCGTGCTCGAAATTCCCGTGATCGCCAGCGCCGGCAGCACCACTGCCAGGGTGTATGACCGACTGGCGCTATTGCCCTTGGAATCCGTCACTGTGGCCGTCACCGGGAAACTGCCCGGAACCGTGATGGAGGGGATGGTGCCGCTGATCGCCCCGCCCGGCGACAGGCTCACTCCATCGGGCAGCCCGCCGGCCGTGAAGGCGTACGGCGGCACGCCTCCGCTCGCGCTCAGGCTTGCCGAATACGCGCTGCCCACCGTCCCGTCGGGCAGCGAAGCCGTGGTAATTTGCAACCCGGCCGCGGTAATGGTGACGCTGCTGCTGGCGCCCGCCTTGGCGCCGGCCGCATCCGTCACCGTCACGGTCACGGTGTAGGAGCCTTCCGATCCCGCCGCCGGCGTCCCGCTGATGGAGGTTCCGGAGAAAGTCAATCCCAGGGGCAGCCCGCTTGCCGAGAAGGAGTACGGCGGCTGTCCCCCGGTGGCGCTGAAGGTTGCCGAATATGGAACTCCCACCTGCCCGTTCCCCGCCGACCCGCTGATGGCCAGCGACTGCTTTGTGAGGTTGATGCTGTAAGCCCGGAAGGCCACCGTCCCCACGCTGTCGGTCACCTGAATCGTGAACGCGAAGGTGCCCATCGAATTGGCGGTCCCGCTTAAGGCTCCGCTGCCGCTGAAGGTGGTGCCCGAAGGAACCGCTCCGCTGGCGCCCCACACATACGGCGGCACGCCGCCTGTGGCCGTGAACTGGGTATTGAAGGAAGTCCCTAAAGGCGTATCGGCGAATGCCGGCGTGGTGATGACCAATGGAGGCGCCTTGACCGTGAGGAGGAACGCGGCGCTCGATGTGGCACCCGTGGAGTCGGTCACCTGAACGGTGAAGCGATAGTCTCCGGTTTTGGCCGGGATGCCGGTGAGGATGCCGTTCGAAGAAAGGGAGAGTCCGGCCGGGAGGCTGCCCGCCGTAACCGCGTAGAAATACCCCGGGACCCCGCCGGTTGCCCCGAACTGCGTGCTGTAACTGACGCCCGAAACCCCACTGGGGAGCGGCGGCGACGTGATGATCTCGAGCGGGGGAATGTTGGGATTGACCGTCAGAGTGTACTCGGCCGACGCGCTCAACTGGCTCGAATCGGTCACGGTCACGGTCACCGCGGAACTCCCGGCGGCGGAAGGCGCACCGAAGATTGCGCCGGTGGTTTGGTTCAAAGACAGCCCCGCGGGCAGTCCCGTGGCGGACCAGTGGTAGGGAGGGCTTCCTCCGCTGGCGGCCAGCGTGAATGAATAATCCTTTTCCGCGGTGCCGGCGGGCAGCGCCGGGCTGCTGATGCTGAGCGGGGGATTCACCGTGAATGGAAGCGTGTTGGATGGAGCGCCATCGGTGGTCAGGACGCCGACGCTGTGGATCCCGGCCGTCAGGAATGCCGCCGGGATCGTCACCGTGATCCGCGTGGTCCCACTCACCGTGAACGACGGAACCGCGGATTGGTCCCACAACACGCTGGCGACGTTCACCAGGTTGGTGCCGTTAATCGTGAGGCTGAAGGATCCGGTTCCCGCCGTGCGGTTGGCCGGACTGAGACCGGTGACCACGTCCGGAGTCAGCACGATGTAATCGGAATAAGCAAACGAGATCTGCCCGCCGGGGTTCTGCACCCAAAGGGTCGGGGTGCCCGCGGCAGCCACCAGGGATGCCGGCACAGTAGCCTGCAAGACTCCGGGGCTCGGCGAAACGGTGGGAAGCCCGACGCCTCCGAAGTAGATCCGGGTCACCGAAGGAACCGTCAGAAAATACTGTCCGGTCACCGTGAGGGTGAAGGCAGGGTGCCCCGCTGTGACGAATGGCGGAGTGACGTCGCTGATAATGGGGTACTGGACGATGTAATCCGCTTCCACGAAGGCGCCGCCTGGGAGCGAGACCCGAATCACCGGAAGATCGTGCGCCTGGATGAGGTTCGCGGGAACTACCGCCGTCAGTTTGGTCGCACTGACGTAGGTGGTGTTGAGATTCGTGTTGCCGGTGAGCGAACTCCGCCACTCCACCACCGATCCCGGCGTGAAATTCGCACCAGTGACGGTCAGGGTGTATCCGAGGCTCCCCGCCGGTATGATGGGCGGATTGAGAGAATCGATCACCGGCGCGGGATCGACCGTCAGGCTGTAGGGCAGGGAGGTCGAATTGCCCCAGGCGTCCGCGATGCCTAACTGGAACGTGTACGCACCGGCAGCGGTCGGCGAACCGACGTAGAAGTTGTCGTTCGGGCTGACCGTCCCTTCCGGATCGAAGACCGGCAGGCCCGGCGGCAGGCTGCCGGATAGCAGACTGATGGTGAAGGGGGCAGTGCCGTCGCCCGTCGTGAACAACGGTTGCGCATAGTTGCCCCCCACGGTGCCGTCCGGGAGCACTACCGGAGAGCCGGTGATGGGGATGGTGGCAGGCAGCGCGGTGTTGACCGCAAACGGAAGCGAAACCGGCGTATCGGCTCCAACCACCAACTGCACCGTGACGCTGGTGGCGGCGGCGATCAGGTTCGCCGGCACGGCGGGTATCTGAATGGTAGTGGAGTCCGCCAGAAACGCGTTCTCCTGGTTGCTGGAGAAACTGGTGTCGTTGGCGGGATTACTGCTGTCGATCCAGTTCACGACAAAGGGGGTAGTGAAGCCGGTGCCGGTGATCTGAAGCGTGAAGCCTTCCGGCAGGGCCGTTCCGGCCGTGATGGCTGCGCCGCCCGGCGCTGTGGTGCCGGGAAAGAAGGCATCCAACTTCGAAATCGTCGACTGGGCAAAAGCAGGTGCCGCCAGCAAAAGGAGCCCGATTCCAAGGGCTCCGGGAAGGCCGGATCGTAAGCAGCGCATCGTTTCTTCCGAGGTCACCATTATGTATCGGAACGCAGCCAAAAACATAATGCCGCGTTTCTGTACAGGGCGCCGCTTTCGGAACGCTTCCCGCGTTGCGTACAAAGATTGGGATAGCCGCTGGGGCTCTCAGCCCAGAAAACCCAGATTTTTGGTGGCGAAGTGCGACAGGTTCGGAAAGACCGCGGCCAACGCAGTATCCGGTATGCCGAACCAGGAGCACAGGGTCGCACCGAGCTGATCGATGGAAGTGGTGGGAACCCAGCGGCCGCGTACATCCGCATCGTCCGGCCCGGCCAACTGAAACGCGGGAAACTTTCCGTAGATGCGGCCGCCTTGGACGGCTCCTCCGATTACGAGGTGGTTGCCGCCCCAGGCGTGGTCGCTGCCTCCGCCCGTGGTTGGCTGGAACGTGCGGCTGAAATCGGATTCGGTGAAGGTGGTCACGTTCTCTGCCACTCCCATCTGCTGAGTCTCCTCATAGAATGCCGCCACGGCCGGACTCAGTTGAGGGTACAGGTTGTCATGAGTGGCGATCTCGTTGGTGTGGGTGTCGAAGCCGCCGAGCGAGCAGAAGAAGATCTGCCGGCTCATGCCGAGATCCGCGTGGACCTGGATGATCTGCGCCACTTGTTTCAGTTGGGAGCCGATGCTGGTGGCTGGAAAGGTGGTCTTCGTCGCCGTGGCTTTGGCCAGGGCTGCCGAGAGCGCCGTCGCATCGGCGATGCTGTGGGCCAGCGTATCGTTAGCCGCCTGGGAAAGCTTGACGCCGCTGGGTGTGCTCAGCAGCGTGTTGAGCGCCTGCCAGCGGGCCTGGGAGGCCGCGGAGTTGTTGAAGCCGGCGAGTTGCAGGGATTGCCCGGGCGCCACCGCCACGGGTTGCGTCTGCGCCCCCGTGCCCTCCAGGCTGTTGCCCGCCAGGGAAATAAACGTGGGGAAGTCCGATAGATTGATCCTCTGAGCGGCGATGTAGTCTGCCGCGCGGCCGGCCCAACCGGTCGCGCTGTTGCCCTGGGCCACGGAGGTCTGCCACTGAAGTTGTTGATCGGAGTGTGAGAACAGGTTCAGGGGAATGGGCGTATTCTGCGCCTGATACTGTGCCCGGGTGAGTGGCTGTATGAGCGAGCCTACGTTCGCCACCACCGCCAGGTTGCGGCTGGTGAACAGGCCGGCAAGCTCGGTGAGCTTGGCGTGAAACGCGTACGGCGCTCCCGCCGTGTCGGTAACGGGGGCGGTCAAGGCGCTTCCGGTCAGCGCGAGATTCCCGCGGGCGGCCATGTAGTCTTTGTAGTTTGCGTCGTCGAAGGGAAGCACCGTGTTATTGGAATCATTGCCGCCGAACAGGAAGATCACCACCAGCGCGCGGTAATCGGTGCCGGATTGCGCCAGGGCAGGAAGCAGGCCGAAAGATTTCAGCGCGAGCGAGCCTGCCGAAGCCGCGCCGATTCGAATCCAGTCTCTGCGTGAAATCATGTGGTCATCCTCTATTGCACGATCTGATAGTCGCCCGAAGTGAGCACGATGTAGAGCACGGCTTGGGTTTTTGCCCGTGCGGTGCCGGCCGAAGCCGCCGCGGCGATGGCGGCGTTCCTCAAAGGGGACGGCATCGACCCGTGCAGAAAGATAGAAGATATGTAGTCGAGTAGCGAGTTCAGGTCAGCCGCGCGGCTGACAAACGGAGAAAGGTCGAGCGTCGTGCCCTTATCCAGCGCGCCATAGACCGCGCTGTTCACGATGTTGGCGCGCTGGGCGGCCGTCTGGGTGGAATAAATCTGGAACTCGGGTCCCAGCAGCCCGCCCTCGGTGCGATAGGACGGCGAGAAGTAGCTGAACACGCTCGGCTCGTTGAACAGGTCCTCGCCCAGCGAGGATGTCAGGTTATAGGCCGCGCTCCCGGCGGAAAGCGTTGCGTTGAGCCCGCGCAGAAGATTCGCCACGAAAAGAACCGGCTCACGCAGATGGCCGTAGGTGGGATTCACGGCGACGACCTGTGCATCGCCGGAGCGCGCCTCCGGGTCCATGAGGATGGCCGTGATCACGGCCTTCATATCGCCCGCTACGCCCAAACCATCGTTCTCGAAAACCTGCGCGACCCGCGCCACGTATTGCGGGCTGGGGTTGCTGGTGACCAGATGCTGGATGAGTTGCCGGCTCACGAAGGGCGCCATGGTGGGTTGCCGCATCAGGGCGTCGATGACGCTGTTGAGATCCTGCCGGGCAGTCTGCCCCGCGGGAATCGTGACATTTCCGAAAATCTTTTTTGCGCTGGCATCGTGCTGCGATTCGACCGCGAACATCGACCCTATGTAGTAGGGCGGATTGTTGACCTTGGGCGCGGCGCCCGGAGCGGTTGGATAGGTCCACCCCGTGAAAGCTTTCGCCAATTGGGTCACCACGTCCTGATCGAACATCGGCGGGGCGTTCGGGACGGGGCTGCCGTCGGGGTTCAACTCCGTAAGTCCCAAAGTGAAAAGTTGCAGCAACTCGCGGGCGTAATTCTCGTTGGCGGCGGTTCCCTTCACCGGGTTGGCCTTGTTGTTGTTGGCCATGTTGAGATAGCGGCCCATCGCGGGATTGAGCGTAACGGCCTGGATGATGTCGCGGTAGTTCGTGAAAGCGTTGTCGCGGAAGATGCGCCAATAGGGCGGGTAGGCATACGCATTGGGCACGCCCGCGACCGCGGAAACCACCCAAATCTGGCTGAGTGCGAAAGCTACCCGCTGGCGCAACTGATCGGGATTGGAGAGGGCGTTCCGGAAGAAGGCCGCCTGCACCGGCCGCAGGTCGCGGTTGGCGGTACCGTCGGAATTCAAAACCGGCTGGTCGGGAAGGTCGGAAACCTTGAGCGAGAACTGGCCGTTCAGCCAGTCCGTCATGCCTTCCTGTTGCAGCTCGACGATCGAATCCGGAGTTGGCCCCCAGGTGGCCTGATCGAGCAGCCGCGCCGCCGCCGTTGCGCTCAGGCCGCTCGCATACACCTGGCAGAACGAAAGCTGAGAAGCGAGGACAAAAGCCTCAGCTACGAGGAAAAGCCGCATTCCCATCCCCCTTTTCTCGGTTCCTAGTTTCTAACCCGGATGATTTCAAAAAGTGTCGCGGTTTGCGAGGGGGAGATTTCCAGCAGGCAGAATAGAAGCATGCGATCATCGGTTGGCGTCATCTCGGATACGCACGGCCTGGCCCGCGACGAAGCCCTGCAGCGGCTCGCCGGCGTGGACCTGATCATCCATGCCGGCGACGTCGGCAAGCCCGCGGTGCTCAACGCGCTGAGCCGGATTGCGCCGGTGCAAGCCGTCCGCGGGAACGTCGATACTGGAGCCTGGGCTGAGAGGCTGCCGTTGTTCACCGTGGCTGGCGTTCAGAATGTCCGCATCTTCGTGCTTCACAACATTGCCGACCTCGACTTCGACCCCAGCGCTCGAGGCTTCGCGGCGATCGTCTTCGGTCATTCTCACAAAGCTACCCGGGAAATGCGAAACCGCACGTTGTATCTAAACCCGGGAAGTGCCGGACCTCGCCGATTCCGCCTCCCGGTTACCGTGGCGCGGATGATCGTGGAAGACGGCTCGGTTCGCGCCGAAATACTCACCCTGGAGGTCTGAACAAGCCGGCTGCTTCCCTCTCTCACTTGTCCTTATAGTTGAATCGATATCCCAGAATGGCCTTGACCAGCAGGTGATCGGTGGCCTGGGTGACGCCCATCCCGACTCCGAAATTGAATTCCCATTTGGGGCCGAAGTCCACGTCGATTGCAGGGATGAACTGCTGCTCCTGGTCCCGCAGGGGGTCCCAACTGGTTACAGGTCCGTAGGCGCCGTAATACTCCATGCCCATCGCCACTCGTTTCATGACGTCGTAGCTGAACTTGAAATTCGGAGAGAACTCGTAGCCGCGAGGCTGCTCCGGACCGTGGAATGACTTATCGATGGTGGGGTTGAACGCCAGGTACAGCTTCTGGATCTTCTTATCGATGATGGGCCGGATCTCCCAGGTCCAGGTATCCCCCGAAAAGTTCGGGCGCTGATAGCCGATTTCGTTGGAGATGCTCAGCCCAACCGGCAGATGGTAATCGTCCGGAACCGCGAATCTCGGACGGATGTGGGTGCCGACCCACATCCAGCCGCCATCCGGCTGGATGCTGGTGAACTGGTAGAAGCCGGTTTCGAACCACTTATTGAAGCCGTGCGTGATCTCCAGGGTCTCGTGCTCCGCATGATTGGTGGGGAGCACGCCGTCGATCGTCTGCTTCGTGCCGCTTACCGTGAAATTGCTGTGCAGTTCCACCATGGTGACGCCCTTCGGCACCAGGTCGGACCCGTAGACTTGCACTTCGTAGTTTCCCTGGCCGCGCAGAACCGCTACGCAGCAACCCAGAACCAGAGCACCAACCATGACTCGCCGCAAAACGGGATTCCCCCTGCAATTGATTGGACGCCTCTTAACTGTAAAACACAGGCGCGCCGGATGGGAAAGACGTTACCCCTCGGCAGCGGCTTCGAGGTAGATTTCGAGCACCTGGCGCGCGGTGCGCTCCCAACTGAAGCGCCCGGCCTGCTCGCGCCCGCGCCGGACCATCTCGCTGCGAAGGTGATCGTTCAGCAGCACGTCGCGGATGCCGCGCGCGATATCGAAAACGTTTTCCGGGTTCACCAGAACGGCGGCGTCGCCGACCACTTCGGGCAGCGAGCTCACATTGGAAGTGATTACCGGACTTCCGCAGGCCATGGCTTCGAGCGGCGGAAGGCCGAAGCCTTCGTAGCGCGACGGGAACACGAAAGCCGCGGCGTTCTCATAAAAGCACCGCAGGGTCTCGAAGGGAACGAAGCCCAGGAACCGCACGACCTGTTCCACGCGGCTCTTGATTACGGCCTGGCGGACCGCGGGGTATTGCGAAATGGTGTCGCCGATGATGACCAGCCGCAGGTCGCGATAAACCTCGTGCGAGGCAAGCTGTTCGCGAACCACGGCGAATGCTTCCACCAGGCGGGGAACGTTCTTGTGGCGACGGATGTTGCCGGCGTAGAGCAGGAACGGGTGGTTGATCTGGTACCGTTCCATAATCCGCTGCTGTTCCTCGGGGTCTCCGGGGCCGTGCAGGAAAAACCCTGGGTCGGGCGCGTTATAGACCCGGCACACACGCTCGGGCGGGACTCCCATCAGGTTCTCCACGTCGCGCCGGGTGGCTTCGGAGACCGCAATCACGCGATTGGCGCGGGTCAAGCCGCGGCGAAAACGAAAGCGCCGCATCTGCATCCGGAATTTGCTGGGAACGTCTTCGTAGAACAGGTTCGCCATATCGTGAATGGTGACCACGTAGGGCCGGATCATCAGCAGCGGGACGCGATTGAGCGGGATGTGGACGAGATCGGGCGAGAGGCCCCGCAGAAACAGGGGGAACGTCAGGTGGTCGAGGGCCGCATGGTCGTTGCGCCTGTACACGGCAGCCCGGAAATTCTCGGGAAGGCCGGCCAGCGTGCGGACCTCGCCCGGCCCGCTGACCAGCGTGTAATGATTTTCGGAATCGATCGCGGACAGCGCGTGCACCAGGCTGCGGATGTACGTTCCGATGCCGAAATCCCGGATGCGCCGGGCATCGATGACGATGTGCAGGGGCATTCTAAGCTCGAACCGGATCGAGCTTCCAGCGGTAGAGGGGGAAACGGGCGACCAGCGCGCCCACTTTCTGGCGGACTTCGCCGATGACGTTCTCGTTCGCGATATTGTGCAGGACCTCCGCGATCAGGCTGCCGACTTCGCGCATTTCGGCTTCGCCGAAGCCGCGGGTCGTCACGGCGGGCGAGCCCAGGCGGATGCCGCTCGGATTCAGCGGCGGGTTGGTATCGAACGGGATGGCGTTCTTGTTGACCGTGATGCGGGCGCGGTCGAGCGCCTGTTCGGCCTCTTTGCCGCGGATGCCCTTCGAGAACACGTCCAGAAGCAGCAGGTGCGTATCGGTGCCGCCCGAAACCACGCGGAATCCCTCGTCCATGAGACTGGCGGCCAGGGCCTGCGCGTTGGCGATCACCTGCCTCTGGTAATTCACGAATTCCGGCTGCATCGCCTCCAGGAAGCAGACTGCTTTGGCCGCGATCACGTGCACCAGCGGCCCTCCCTGGATGCCCGGGAACACCGTTCGATCGATGTCTTTGGCGTACTTCTCCCTGGCCAGAATGAGGCCGGCGCGGGGGCCGCGCAGCGTCTTGTGGGTGGTCGAGGTGACGATGTCCGCGTGCTGGCAGGGGTTGGGGTGCAGTCCGGCCGCCACCAGGCCTGAGATGTGGGCCATATCCACTAGGAAGACGGCCCCCACCGCGTCGGCGATCTGGCGGAAGCGCGCGAAATCCAGTGTGCGCGGGTACGCGCTGGCGCCGGTGATGATCATTTTGGGCTTGTGCTCGCGGGCCAGGCGCTCGACTTCGTCATAATCGATGCGCTCGTCCTGCCGGCTCACGCTGTACGGAATCACCTTGTAGGTCTTGCCGGAGAAGTTGAGCTGGTGGCCGTGGGTGAGGTGTCCGCCATGCGCCAGGTTCAAACCCATGATCGTGTCGCCCGGGCTAAGCACCGCGGCATAGGCCGCCTGGTTGGCCTGCGAGCCGGAATGCGGCTGCACGTTTGCGTATTCGGCCCCGAACAGTTTCTTCGCCCGTTCCCGGGCCAGGTTCTCCACGATATCCGTGAATTCGCAGCCGCCGTAATAGCGGCGGCCGGGATAGCCTTCGGCGTACTTATTCGTGAAGACGCTGCCGGTGGCTTCGAGGACCGCATCGGAGGTGAAATTCTCGCTGGCGATCAGTTCGATCTGGGCGTGTTGCCGCTCCGTCTCATTCTGGATCGCTTCGTAAACCTGCGGATCGACTTCGGCCAGCGGCCGCGACATTCGTTCGGGTGCTTTCATTCCATTCCTCCGGTCTGGTGCTGCTCAAGTTGCGCGATTTTAGCGAGCCGCCGGGCGTGCCTGCCGCCCTGAAACTCGGTACTCAAGAAAATCTCCACCAAATGGGCCGCCTCCTGCTCATCGAGATACCGGGCGCCCAACGCCAGCACGTTGGCGTCGTTGTGCTCGCGGGTGAGCCGCACTTCGTCCTCCGACTGCGCGGGCGCGGCGCGGATGCCGTTCACTTTGTTGGCGGCGATCGCCATCCCGATGCCGGTCGAACAGACCAGGATGCCGCGGTCGGCGTGGTGGTGCGCCACTTCCCAGGCCACCGGCTGCGCGAAATCGGGGTAATCGCAGGAGTCCGGGGAGGAGGTGCCGAAATCGACCAGTTCGTGGCCCTCCGCCGCAAGCCGCAGCCTGATCTTCTCTTTGAGAGGAAACCCGGCATGATCCGCGGCGATGGCGATTTTCATAAATGGGGAGAAGCTTGATTTTACCATGCTAAAATTGAAGACTTCCTTCCAACCCTATGCTCTGGAGCAAGTTGTTTATTCCGACGCTGCGGGAGACACCAGCCGAGGCGGAGGTCGTAAGCCACCAGTTGCTGCTCCGCGCCGGCTACATCCGCCAGTTATCGGCGGGTATTTATAGCTGCCTCTTCCTGGCGCAGCGGTCGTTGTTGAAGATCCAGGGAATCGTGCGCCAGGAGATGAACGCCATCGGCGCGCAGGAGATGCTGCTGCCGGCGCTCAACCCGGCCGAGATCTGGCAGGAGTCGGGCCGCTGGGACATCATGGGCGACAACATGTTCCGCTTGCGCGACCGGTTCCAGCGCGATCTCTGCCTGGGCATGACGCACGAGGAAGTGGTGACCGTAATCGCCCGCGGCGAGCTGCGCAGCTACAAGCAGCTTCCGCAGATCTGGTACCAGATCCAGACCAAGTTCCGGGACGAGCCGCGGCCCAAATCCGGGCTTTTGCGGGTGCGCCAGTTTCTGATGAAGGATTCCTACAGCTTCGACCTGGACCAGGCGGGGCTGGACATCGCCTACGACCACCATTACCGTGCCTACCTGCGCATCTTCGACCGCTGCGGCCTGGAATATACGGTGGTAGAGGCGCATTCGGGCGCGATGGGCGGCAGCCAGTCGCACGAATTCGTAGTGGCTTCCGAAGCGGGTGAGGACCTGGTGACGATCTGCAAGGGCTGCGGCTACTCGGCAAACCTGGAGAAGGCCGCGTCCGTGCCGGCCGAACCGGGCGCGGTTGATCCGGAGGGCGATCTCAGTCCGGAGCCGTTCCATACGCCCGGCCGAAAGACGATTGCGGACGTGGCCGCCCTCACCGGGCTGCCCGAAACGTCGCAGATGAAGAGCCTGGTGCTGGTGGCCGACGGCAAGCCCGTACTGGTGATGCTGCGGGGCGACCACCAGTTGAGCGAAACCAAGTTTGCCGCGATTTCCGGAGACCCCGAGTTTCGCCCCGCCCAGCCGGCGGAAATCCGCGAATGGTTCGGCGCGGAAGCGGGCTCGCTCGGGCCCGTGGGCGTGAAAAACATGCAGATTCTGGCCGACCGGGCCCTGCTAGGGCGGCGCAACATGATTGCGGGCGCCAACCGCAACGATTACCACCTGCGCCACGTGACGATCGGGGAAGATTTCGAAGCCGAGGTCCACGACCTCCGCCAGGTGGCCGCCGGCGACCGCTGCACCCAGTGCGGCGGTACGCTCGACGTGCGCAAGGCCCTGGAGATCGGCCACATTTTCAAGCTCGGCTACAAATATTCGGAATCCATGGGCCTGCGGGTCCTGAACGCCGACGGGAAAGAGATTACGCCGATCATGGGTTCGTACGGAATCGGGATCGAGCGCATTCTGGCGGCTGCCATCGAGCTGTACCACGATAAGGACGGTATGATTCTGCCGGTCTCCATCGCTCCTTTCGAAGTGGTGGTGACTCCGGCGAACATGGCCGACCCCGCCCAGGCCCAGACGGCGGAACAGATTTACGGCGAATGTATCGCGCTTGGAATGGATGCGCTGCTCGACGACCGCGACGAGCGTCCCGGCGTGAAGTTCAAGGACGCCGATTTGATCGGAGTGCCCTTCCGCATCACCGTCGGCAAAAAGCTGGCCGGCGGCATGGTGGAACTGGCGGACCGCAAGACCAGGCAGAGCGTCGATCTTCCGGTGTCGCAAGTTGCCGCGGCGGTGCGCGCCAGGGTTGCGCCCGTCTGACGGTCCATTAACCGGCCCCGGCCGGATGCAGTAAAGTAGTTGCCGATGAGCAATTCGCCCGCACCCCGGTTTATCCCCGCGGCCGAAGAGTTGAGCCGCGTCCGCCGCGACCTGCGCTTCCATCCGTCACCCGTCAGCAATCCGGCCTGTCTCGCACCCGAGCAGGTTGCCGCTTTCAATCGAGACGGGTACCTTGCGCCGATCCGCATCTTCGACGCCGGCGAGATGGCGGAAATCTGCGATTACTTCAACCGTCTGCTCGCACGCACGCTGGCCGCCGGCGGCGACAGCTACTCAATCAGCACCGCTCATCTCCGTTACGGCCGGGTTTATGACCTGCTGACCCATGCGAGGATCGTCGCTTGCGTCAAGGACCTGTTGGGCGGGAACGTCATCGCCTGGGGGTCGCATTTTTTCTGCAAGCTGCCGGGCGACGGCAGGCGCGTCTCCTGGCACCAGGACGCGAGCTACTGGCCGCTCACCCCTTCGAAAGCCGTGACCGTCTGGCTGGCGATCGACGACGCGGACATCGAAAATGCCTGCGTGCGCTTTATTCCCGGCTCGCACCACCTGGGCCACCTGACGTACACGCTTAGCGAAAACGACGAAGCCAATGTCCTCGACCAGACGGTGCCCGAGGCCGAGGCGCTCGGCAAGCCCATCGACGTCGAGCTCAAAGCGGGAGAGATTTCGATTCACAGCGACCTTCTGCTGCATGGATCGGAAGCCAACAACTCGAACCGCCGCCGCTGCGGGTTGACCCTGCGTTACTGCCCGGCGGATGTGCGGGCGGAACTCGGCTGGAATGCCAAGGGCGTGGTGGTGAGCGGGCGGGATGAGACAGGCCACTGGGCCAACCCGCCGCGGCCGGAAGAGGATTGACCCGGCCCGTGCAGGCCAGGAGGCCGACCTCCCGGCCCGCGCCTGGGCAGGCCAGGAGGCCCACCTCCCGGCCCGCGCCTGGGCAGGCCAGGAGGCCTACCCTACTTACACCGAACGGAGGCGCTCAGCGGCGGATTCGGCCGTGATGTCGCGTTGCGGCGAGGCCAGCATTTCGTAGCCGACCAGGAATTTCCGCACGGTGGCCGAGCGCAGCAGGGGCGGCTCGAAATGCAGGTGAAGGTGCCACTCGTCGTGCGCCGCGCCGTCGGTGGGCCGCTGGTGAAACCCCATGGAGTAGGGAAAGGAAACGTCGAAGAGGCGGTCGTAGCGGGCGGTGGTCCGCTTCAGGATATCCGCCAGGCCGTTGCGCTCGGCATCGTTGAGGGCGTCGATCGAGGGCATGTGCCGTTTGGCAAGCACCATGGTTTCGAAGGGCCAGACGGCCCAGAAGGGGACCAGGGTCACCCAGCTTTCGTTTTCGTCCACGATGCGGTCGCGTGCCGCCGCTTCGAGCCCGAGGTACTCGCACAGCAGGCAGGCGCCCCGGCGCTCGCGCCATGCAAGCTGGGAGGCCTGCTCCTTGGCGACTTCGTTGGGGATGGCGTGGTTCGACCAGATCTGGCAGTGCGGGTGCGGGTTGCTGGCGCCCATCATGGCACCGCGGTTCTCGAAGATCTGCACGTAGTTGATGATGGGGCGGCCCGCCAGATCGCGGAACTGTTCGACCCAGGTATCCACCACCTTGCGCAGGTCCGCCGTCTCCATATTCGCCATGGTGAGGTTGTGCCTGGGCGAGAAGCAGACCACCCGGCAGATGCCCGGTTCCGATTCGGCGATCAGCAGTCCGTCCTGCTCGAAGCGGTCCAGCGGGGTGTCGGGTTTGAGCGCGGCGAAATCATTCTCGAAGACGAATGTCGAAGTGTAATCGGGGTTGCGGGCACCGCCGGCCCGGGAATTTCCGGGGCAGAGATAACACTCCGGATCGTATTCCGGTTGAAGCACCGGGGCCGTCTTCTCGACCTGGCCCTGCCAGGGTCTCTGGGTTCGATGCGGAGAGACCAGCACCCATTCACGAGTGAGCGGGTTGAAGCGGCGATGAGGGTCCTGCTTCCAGTCGAACATCCCTACCATGGTAACTGCGTGCGGGCGCCTCAGAGACCATTCCAGAATGAAATTCCGGTACGCTGCCCGGCTTGGAGGGGACGGACGGCGATATCGCCGGCGGCATCGAGGGTGACCTGGTAGAGCGGCAGGTCGCGCGGCTTGACGACGTAGCTGCCGTTCTGAATGTCGTTGGCATCGGCATCCGCCGCGACCACTATAGGGTTGGGAGCCACGGCACGCACGCGGAACTGCCCGCTCGATGGTTCGTAGTTGCCGTAACTGTAGCAGCGGCCGAGACAGGCGCGGTCGAGCATGTGAGTGACGGGGTTGGTCCGGACGTTCGGGACGTCGATGCCGTTGACCACGCGCTGCCATGGGGGCAGTTGCGCGACCGCATTCCGCATCTGGTCTTCGAAACCGTTCAGCGCGGATTCGTCCACGTACAGGAAGCCGAAAAACAGCACGGCTACGGCCGCGAGGGCGCACTTGGGAAGGCGAGAAGCCGCGGCGGACGCGGTCCACGCGCAGATGCAGATGCCGAGCGGAAGGGACATGCGCTGCGCCAGGAAGACCAGGGCGTGGTGGTAGCCGGGGATCAGGATCCAATTGGGAATCATCACCACGCTGGCCGCCGTGAGCAGGCAGATTTGGAAAGGAACGCCGGAGACCACTTGGGTGAGGCCGTCGCGCCGCGCCAGAGAAACGGCCAGCGAGGCCCAGCAGAGCAGCAGGCCGAAACCCGCGAACCAGTACTTCGAACCGTAAACCGCCAACTGGTCGATCGCCATGGCCGACTCCAACTGGTCGCCGAACCAGTGCGTCGGGAGGATCACGCGCAGCGCGAAGGCTCCGACGATCAGAGCCGCAAAGGACATGCGCAGGAGCCGGGCGCGTTTACGCGGTGAGAGGCGGAGAGAGACATGCCGGTAGGCGAGCACCGCGACTGCCCAGGCAACCGGAAGTCCGTGCGCCGCATACGCGATGCCGAGCAGGGGTAGAGCGATGAGCGAACGGGGCGGATGCCACTCCCAGGCCAGCGCCAGCGCCCAGAAGCAGAGCCCCAGGCCGAGGTAGAAATTGAACAGGCCCATGTGAAACGTCCAGCCATAAGCCAGCATGGCGATGGCCGGAAGCATTTGGAACGGAGCGCGGCCGGAAACCGCGCCGAGGAAAGCGAATGCGCCCCAGACCAGCAGCAGCACGGCCAGTGCCACCGGAATCCGCTGCGCGGCCTGCCATCCGAAGGGAAGCAGCACTCGCAGAAAGAGGTCGAACAGGAAATTGGTGGTTTGGGGAATTACGGCCAGCCCCGGGGCTTTGCCCTGGTGGATCAGGCCGGTGAGCCAAGCGTTGTAAAGATGGCTGGAGAGATCGCCCGCCTGCAGGCGGGCTTGCCAGAAGCAGGGAATGAGAATCGCCGCGGAAATGAGAGCGTAGGCGGGCCATGTCCCGAGGAACGCGGACGTTTGGGGGGGCGCGTCGACGCGGGCGGCTGCCTTGCTCGCTTGCAAACGCTTCCTGGCGGCTCTCGCGGACATTGCGGCTTATGCGCCAGCGCTCATCTGCGGCGTCGACGCCTGGAGCAGAAGCTGATAGAGGCCCTGGACGATTCCGTAGCTGGCCGGGTCGGCGCGGGCCAGTTGCGCGATTACTTCGTCACGGGCGGAGAGTATCTTCTGAAGCGCCTGGCTGACTTCGGGGGAATGCTCCTGGCCGGCTAGGGTGCGGGCCTGGTCGAAGAAGCTACTGGCGTACTGCTGGGCCTTGCCGTAATTTTTGAGGCTGGTCTCGAGGAAGACCATTCCCAGCAGGTCTTTGGCGCGGCACAGTTGCTGTGCCGACCGGGCCTCATTCACCTGTCCGGCCAGATGATTGGCCCGGATGTACTCGGGCAGGAATCCCACCAGGAACACGCCCAGCAGGACCACAGCGCTGATCGTCAGATTCTTCCGGTTCATGGCGCCCCCTATCTACTCTATCCGAATGGCCGGATACCGCGGAAGAAAAGCGGGCCGCTACTTCAGCAGTGTGGAGGAGCGGCCGGCGAAGTCCAGCACCCAGGTCGGAAAGATTCCCAGGAACAGCGTGAATAGCACCGGCAGCCCCAGGGCGGCGCGCATTCCCAGGGAGAGGGGTTCGATCTCGGTGGCTGCCTCGCTCGGCTCCTGCATGTACATCATCACCAGGATTCGCAGGTAATAGTACGCGGCCACGGCGCTATTGAGAAGACCCAGCACGGTGAGCCAGATCAGGTGCGATTCGAGCGCCGCCCGGAAAATGTAGAACTTGCCGAAGAAACCGCCGGTCAGCGGCACGCCGATCAGGGACAGCAGAAAGATCGTGAACATCGCGGCGGTAGCCGGCTGTTTCCGGCCGAGGCCGGAAAAGTCCTTGATGTCCTGAAACCGCTCGCCTTTGCCGGAAAGGTGCGTCACCACGGCGAACGCGCCGACGTTCATGAAGGCATAAGCCGCGAGGTAAAACATGGCGGCCGCGGTCCCGATGGTGGAACGCGCCGCCAGAGCCACCATCACGTAACCGGCGTGCGCGATGGAGCTGTACGCCAGCATGCGTTTGACGTTGGTCTGGCGCAGGGCGGCGAAATTGCCGATGGTCATCGAGAGCAGCGCCGAGATCCACACCAGGGGTTCCCAGCCGGTGCCGATCGGCTCGAAGGCCGTCATGAAAACACGGAGGAAGACCGCGAAGGCGGCGGCTTTCGGACCGGCCGAAAGAAAAGCCGCTATCGGCGTGGGGGCGCCCTGGTAAACATCCGGGGCCCACATTTGAAACGGAGCGGCGGAAACTTTGAAGGCCAGCCCCACAAACATCAGGGCCGCGGCCAAACCGATGAACACGGCGGAGGGCGCATTCGGGCCGGTAACCACGTAGCGCACGGCGGTCAACTGGATCGTGCCGGTGGATCCATAAGTCAGGGCCACGCCGTAAAGGAAGAAGGCCGTGGCAAATGAGCCGAGCAGGAAATACTTGAGCGACGATTCGTTGGCCTGCTTATCGTCGCGAAGGTAGCCGACCAGGATGTAGCTCGCGATCGAGGAGATCTCCAGGCCGATGAACACGATGATGAGTTCGTTGGCCGCCACCATGAGGCACTGCCCGGCGATCGAGAAGAGCAGCAGGGCGTGATATTCGCTGGTTTCGGCGTCCTGGCGGGTAAGGAAGCGGTATGACGCGAGAACCGTCAGGATCCCGACCGCAATCACCAAAACCCGGAAGAACGTGGCGTAGCCATCCACGACGAGCATGCCGCCGAAAGCGGCGCCGGCGTTGAAGTACGCGTAGATCGTGCCGCCCAGGGCGGCCACGAGCGCCAGGATGCTGAGGTGGCCGAACGCGTGCGACGGGCGGCGGCGGAGAATCGGGTCGAGCACCATCAGAAGCGTGCCCGCCACGGTGAGAATCGTTTCGGGGAGAAAGCGGATCATGTCCGCCGAGCTGGGAAAGCTAACGGGCATTGGCGGCCTCCACGCGAACCGGGGCCTTCACCTGGAACGGAACGTTCACCTGCGTCTGTTCGAGCATGTGCGCCGTCACTTTGCCCACCGGGGGCAGAAAACTCTGCGAATAGACACCCATCCATACCATCATGACGACCAGCGGAACCACCGCCGCCCACTCCCTGAGATTCAGATCGAAGAGGTGGTGCTTCACCTCTTCGCCGGCCTCGCCGTAGAACACCCGCTGGTACATCCAGAGCATGTAGCAGGCGGAGAGGATGACGCCGATCGAAGCGAAGATCGTCCACTTGAAATTAGCCAGGGCAGTGCCCTGGAGCACCAGGAACTCGCCCACGAAGTTGCTCAGCAAAGGCAAGCCGATGCTGGCCAGAGTGGTAATCAGAAACGCGGCGGAAAGCCAGGGCGCCGCCGTGGCCACGCCCCCGTAATCCTTGATCTCGAGGGAGTGCCTGCGTTCATACAGGATGCCCACCAGCACGAACAGGGCGCCCGTCGAAATTCCGTGCGCCAGCATCTGGTACACCGCGCCATCCAGGCCCAACTGTGTGAACGAGAAGATCCCCAGGACCACGAAGCCCAGGTGGCTCACGGAAGAGTACGCCACCAGTTTCTTTAAATTCGGCTGGACCATGGCGACCAGCGCGCCGTAGATGATTCCGATGATCGCCAGCACGACGATCCACGGCGCCGCGCGCCGCGCCGCGCTGGGGAAGAGCGGCAGGCAGAAGTGCAGAATACCGTACGTGCCCATCTTCAGCATGACCGCGGCCAGCATCACGGATCCCGCCACCGGGGCCTCGACGTGGGCGTCGGGCAGCCAGGTGTGCAGCGGGAACAGGGGGACCTTGATGGCGAAGGCGACGAAGAAGGCCAGGAACAGCAGCATCTGCTCGCCCGGGGTGAAGGTCAGGCGGCCGCTCGCCAGCATCTCGACGATCGCCGGATAGCTGAACGTCTGGGTTCGGTTGTACAGGTAGATGATGGCCGCCAGCATCAGCACCGATCCGGCCATCGTATACAGGAAGAACTTGACCGCCGCGTAGATGCGCCGCTCGTGGCCCCAGATGCCGATCAGGAAGTACATGGGCACCAGGCAGATCTCCCAGAACACGTAAAACAGGAACAGGTCCTGGGCCAGAAAAACGCCGATCAAACCGAATTCGAGGAGCAGCATGAAGGCGTAAAACTCCTTCATGCGGTCCTGCACGTGGCGCCACGAAATCAGAATGCAGATGGGGGTCAGCAGCGTGGAAAGGAGGATGAGCCACAGGCTGATGCCGTTGACCGAAATCGCGAAATGGATGTCGGGCGAAGCGATCCAGGGCAGGTCGATGGCAAACTGCTCGCCGGACAGGCCGCGGTCGAACCAGGCCAGCAGGCCCAGCGACGAAACGAACGTGGCGAGAGAAACCACAAGCGCCCACAGGCGGCTGCCCTGGGGAGAAGAGCGGGGAATCGCCAGGGCCGCCAGGAATCCGGCAAGCGGCAGAAAAAGAACGGCCAGCAGGAGGTTCATCGCAAGCCTCCCGCGATTCCGAGCGTCACGATCACCACTACCGAGCCCAGCAGCACCCAGGTGGCGTAGCTCCTGATGTTTCCGGATTGGATGAGCCGCAGCACGCCGCCGAAGCCGCGAGCCGTATCGCCCACCCCGTTCACGATTCCGTCAATCAAACCCTCGTCCATTCCCTTCCAGAGCACCACCCGCGAGCCGTTCACGACCGGCTTCACCACGGCTGCATCGTACAGTTCATCCACGAAATACTTGTTGTAGACCAGGGTGTAGAGGCCCCTGGCGTTTTTGGCCAGCGCGTCGGCCGTGCCCGGCCGGGCCACATACATATACCAGGCCACCCCGATTCCGATGAGCCCCGCGGTGGTCGAGACCAGCATCAGGGCGACATCTTCCGGCACCTCCAGGGTGGGGAAGATCGTGCCCAGGAAATCGGGGATCTTGAAGAGAAATCCGCCGCCGATCGAAAGGAGCGCCAGGACAGCCAGGGGCACGGTCATCACGGCCGGCGATTCGTGCGGATGCTCGTGGCCCCGATATTCTCCGAAGAACGTCAGGAACATCGCGCGGAACACGTAGAAGGCGGTCAGCCCGGCGGTGAAGGTGCCCACCCAGTAGATCCACGGGGCGTGATGGTAGGCCGCCAGCAGAATCGCGTCCTTACTGAAGAAACCCGCGAAGGGAGGAATGCCGGCGATGGCCACGGCCGCGCACATCATCGTCAGGTAGGTCCACTTGATCCTCTTTCGCAGGCCGCCCATGTTGCGCATGTCCTGCTCGCCCGAAAGGGCGTGGATCACGCTGCCCGAACCGAGGAACAGGAGGGCCTTGAAGAAGGCGTGGGTCATCAGGTGGTAGATGCCGGCCGAAAACGCGCCGACGCCGACCCCCACGAACATGTAGCCGAGTTGTGAAACCGTGGAGTACGCGAAGACCTTTTTGATATCGTTTTGCGCCACGGCGATGGTCGCGGCGAAGAAAGCGGTCGCGATCCCGATGACTGCGATCACCTCCATGGCGGCCGGTGCGTGCGTGTAAATGACCCACGAGCGCGCCGTCATGTAGACGCCCGCCGTAACCATGGTGGCGGCGTGGATCAGAGCGGAGACGGGGGTCGGGCCGGCCATGGCGTCCGGCAACCACACGTACAGGGGAAGCTGCGCCGATTTGCCGCATGCCCCGACCATCAGCAGGATGCCTATGGTGGTGAGAACCGCTTCGGGAGCCGCCGGCGCCTGGTGGAACACGGTGGCGAAATCGAGCGATCCGAACTGCCGGAACATGTAGAACATGGCCAGCGAGAATCCGAAATCGCCGATGCGGTTGACGATGAAGGCCTTGTTCCCGGCGTTGGTGGCGAACTTCTTATCGAAGTAGAACCCGATCAGCAGGTAACTGCACAGGCCCACGCCTTCCCACCCGACGAACAGCAGCAGGTAGTTGGCGGCCAGCACCAGCACCAGCATGAAAAACATGAATAGGTTCATGTACGCAAAGAAGCGCGGGTACCCGCCATCGTGCGCCATGTAGCCGATCGAGTAGATGTGAATCAATAAACCGACGCCCGCCACCACCATCAGCATCACGGCGGTGAGCCGGTCGACCGACATATCGCACGCAATCTTCAGTGCGCCGCTCTGGATCCAGGTGAAGTAGTGCTCGGTGTACCCGACATGGAGGGTGCCCAGCCCGGCCAGCGTCTTCAAGACCCATAGGAACGAAAACAGCACGCTGCCGACGGCGACCGCGTTCACCACGCGCTTGGAGAACCGGCGGCCGAACAGGCCGTTGATCAGGAAGCCGGCCAGCGGCAGGATTGGTATGAGCCAGAGTTGCATCAGGAGTTGAATTTCCTATTCACCGCAGAGACGCCGAGGCGCGGAGAAAAACAAAAGAGAGATGGGTCGAGATATTCCGATTCGTCTCTGCGTCGCTGCGTCTCTTCGGTGAGCATCAGTTTTTCATCGAATCGACGTCGTCGATGTTCAACGTCGCCCGGTTCTTGAATACCGTCAGGATAATGGCCAGCCCCACGGCGGCTTCGGCTGCCGCCACCACCATTACGAAAAACGCGAACAGGTGGCCGTCCACCTGCTTCAGCTGATAGGAGAACGTAATGAAGGTGAGATTGACGGCGTTCAGCATCAGCTCGATCGACATGAACACGGTGATGATGTTGCGCCGGTAAAGAAATCCGGCCACGCCCAGCGCGAACAACACCGCGCTGAGGGTGAGGAACCATGAAATGGGAACTTGGGACACTCAGTCCATTTCCTTTCGCGCCAGAACGATGGCGCCCAGAATTGCAATCAGGATCAGGATCGAGGTGACTTCGAAGGGCAGCAGGTAAGTGGTGAACAGCGCCATGCCGACGTCGTGGGCGGTGCCGCCCGTGAACCCGCCGAAATGGACCATGGTGCCGGCAGGATAGAGGCGCTCGACGAACCAGGTGAGCAGGCCCAGGAATACGACCAGCAGCGGGACGCCCAGCAACTGCACCATAAAGGAGCGCCCTCTGCGCGTTTCAGCGCCGGCATTGAGCAGCATGATCACGAAGACGAAGAGCACCATGATCGCGCCGGCATAGACGATCACCTGCGCCGCGGCGATGAATTCGGCGCCCAACAGCAGATAGAGGACCGCCAGCGAGCCCATCACGCCGATCAGCGAAATCGCGCTCGAAATCGGATGCGTCTGCACCACCACGTTGATGGCGCATACCACCGCGATGATCGCGAAGATCAGAAAAAGTATGACGTCCATTTACGAAACCAAGGCTACCAGCAAACCGGTCACCAGCAGGTTGAGCATGGCGACCGGGAAGAGGAACTTCCACGCGAAGCCCATCAATTGGTCATAGCGGAAACGCGGCAGCGTGCCGCGGATCCACATAAAAGCAAACAGAATTGCGCCTGTCTTGGCGCAGAACCAGAAAAGCGGAATCAGCCAGCCCTGGACCATCGGCAGCAGGAAGATGCCGGCGATGCCGAGGAAAACCAGCCCGAAAACCGGCAGCGTGTACCTGTCGCGCTTTCGCGCCGGGTTCATGCCGTGATAGAGCGCGACCAGCCCGGCCACCGCAAACAGGATGCTCGGCACCAGGCTCGAACCATATTGGGCGGGCCAGGGAGCGACCCAGCCGCCCAGAAACAGCAGCGTCGCCATCGAGCTCACCGTGATCATGTTGGCGTACTCCGCCATGAAGAAGGAGGCGAATTTCATGCTGCTGTATTCGGTGTGGAAGCCGGCGACCAGTTCGTTCTCCGCTTCAGGCAGGTCGAAGGGCACCCGGTTGGTCTCGGCGAAGGCGGCGATCAGGAAAATGACGAAGCTGATGACTTGCGGAAACGGCCCGTGCAGGACGTTCCAGTGCAGGATACTGCCGGATTGGCGCTCCACCAGTACGCGCAGGTCCAGAGTGTTGGAGATCAGCAGCGGCGCGGCGATGGCCAGAGCCAGCGGCAGCTCGTAGCTGATCATCTGGGCCGAGCTTCGCAGGCCGCCGAGCAGCGAGTATTTGTTGTTGGACGCCCAGCCGGCCAGCGCGATTCCGTAGACGCCCATGGAGGAGACCGCCAGGATGAACAGCACCCCGATGTTGAGATCGGTGAGCTGCATGTAGGTCTCGTAACCCGCCACGCGGATGGCCGGGCCGAAGGGAATCACCGAAATCGAGAGAAGCGCCATGGTGATCGCCAGGAAAGGCGCCGCCAGGTACAGCGGCTTGTTCACGTAGGGCGGCACCAGGTCTTCCTTAGTGATCAGTTTGATGACATCGGCGAGCGGCTGCAGCAGGCCGTGCGGTCCCACCCGGTATGGGCCGGGACGCACCTGGATGTGGGCGATTACCTTCCGCTCCACCCATTGCAGGTAGGCCAGCGTGGTCATCAGGACCGCGAAGACCACCGCCACCTTGACGAGAGTGATGACGATAAACGAATCCATTAGCGGCTCAAACGGCTTTCCACTACTGAGTTCAGAACCTTAGAATAACGCCCGAGCGTCCCCGACGAGAACAGCCCGTTGTGATCGGAATGCACCAGGTCGGGCCGGTCTTCCACCGAAACGCGGCCGTTCACGGGCGTCGTCTGCGCGGCCCCACCGGTCACGATCACCGGCAGCGGGACATCGTACCCGTGAACGCTCCGGCGAATTTCTTCGAACACCGGGTCCGGCAGCCAGGGGCCGAGCGCGGCGGCCGCCCCCATCTCACGCGCGATCAAGCCCATGATTTCGAGATCGGGCTTGGTCCCCATGGTCTGGACGGCGCGCTTCAGGCGCTGCAACTCGCCCGTGACATTGGTGACGGTGCCGTTCTTTTCGTAAGCGCTGGCGGCCGGCAGGACCACGTCCGCCTGCAGCGCGGTCTCGGTCAGGAACAGATCCTGCACAACCAGGAAGCCGGCCTTGCGGGGAGCGCCGCCGCGGAGCGGGTTGGCGCCCACCACCCAGAGCACGTCCAGGTTGGCCCCGATCATCTCATCGAGGCGCATGCCGGATTCGCCGGGAATCAGCCCCATATCGAGCGCGCCGCGCGAATTCGAATAGTCGAGCAGGCAGATGTACTTCGCCGGAATGCCCAGCGACTCGCCAAAATCCACCAGCTTGCGGATGTCGCCGCCCTTGAACGAATCGTCGAAAACGATCGCCAGTTCAGGCTCGGCTTTGAGCTTCTCGCGCAGGGCTTCGAGCGCGACGAAGGATTCCGCCGCGGTGCCGGCCCGCATGCCGGCCACCGAGTACTTGTCTTCGCGCACCGGCCCGGGCGTGACAGCGTAAACGTGCGCCTGGTGGTGCCGGTAATTCGCGCGCACCTGATAGGAGAGCAACGGATGTTCGAGCGCCAGGTCGCTGCCCAGCACCAGCACCGCCTTGCTCTCGTAGAGGTCGGCTACCTTTGCCAGTTGGCCGGTCTTGCCGCTCAGCGCGTCCACCAGCGCGGCCACGTCTCCGGTCCGGTGGTGGTCGACGTGCGGGGTCTTCAGCACCTCACGGGCAAATTTGCGCAGATAAAAATTCTCTTCATTGGTGGTATGGTTCGACCCGACCACCCCGAAACTGCCGCCCGCCGCCAGGGTCTCCTGAAACCTCCCGGCGACCGCCGCCAGGGCTTCCGACCACGCCACTTCTTCGAGCTTGCCGTTCCGGCGCACGAGCGGCGCCTGCAGGCGGTCGGCATGGTCGTAGAAATCGAACCCGTAGCGGCCTTTGATGCAAAGAAACTCGCCGTTGACGCCCGAGCGGTCGCGATTGTTTCCGCGAATGATTTTATCGTTGCGCGTCCCGAGCGTGGTCTTGCAGCCATCGGCGCAGTGGGTGCAGATGGTCCCGACGTGGGTCATCTCCCAGGGGCGCGTCTGGTACCGGTAGATGCCGCTGGTGAGCGCGCCCACCGGGCAGATGTCGATGCAGGCTCCGCACTCGTCGCACTCCAGGTGGTCGCCCTGGTTGGGGGCGATCTCCGAAACCACCCCGCGATTGACCACGCCGAGGGCGCCCACTCCCATTCCCTCGTTGCAGACCCTCACGCAGCGGTAGCACAGAATGCAGCGCGGAGCGTCGAAGAAGACTACCGGCGAGTACTGCTTTTCGGGTGTATGGACCTTCTCTTCGGTGTACCGGCTTTCGCCTGACCCGTAGCGGAACACCATATCCTGCAATTCGCACTCGCCACCCTTGTCGCACACCGGGCAATCGAGCGGATGGTTGGTCAGCAGGAACTCCAGCATGTACTTGCGGGCCGAGGCTACCTGCGCCGTTTCGGTCCGGACGATCATGCCTTCGGCCACCGGAAGAGTGCAAGCCGTCATCAGCTTGGGCATCTTCTCCACTTCGACCAGGCACATGCGGCAGGCCGCCTGCAGGCTGAGACCCTCGTAATAACAGAACGCCGGAATCTCTATGCCCACGGCTTTCGCAGCATCGATCACCAGCGTTCCGGGCTTGGCCTCGACGGCGCGCCCGTCAATCGTCAGTTTTACCAGATCAGCCATTTACACCGTCACCATTTGGCTTCTGTGCTCGTAAGGGCACGGCTTTCCGTTGAGGTGGTCCTCGAACTCCTGCCGGAACTTCTCGACAATCGAAATGGTCGGCATGGCGGCGGCATCGCCCAGCGGGCAGAAGGTGCGGCCGAGCATATTCTTCGCCACGTCGCCGATCAGGTCGATATCGCTCCTGACGCCGCCGCCCTCGTGGAACCGCGTCAGGATCTTGCGCAGCCAGGTGGTGCCCTCGCGGCAGGGGATGCACCAGCCGCAGCTTTCGTGCGCGTAGAACCGCATGATGCGCAGCGCCGCCTTCACCATGCAGGTCTCCTCGTCCATGATGATGACCCCGCCCGAGCCGAGCATGGTCTTGCGCTGCGCCATGGAATCGTAATCCATTGTCGCGCCTTCCAGTTCCTCGGCCGTGAGCACCGGGCAGGAAGAACCGCCCGGAACGAATGCCTTGATCTTTCTTCCCAGCCGGATGCCGCCGCCCACTTCCTCGATCATCTGCCGCACCGGGAAGCCCAGCCGAAGTTCGTAAACTCCCGGCTTGTGGACATGGCCCGTGAGGCAGGTCATTTTCGTGCCGCCCGCCTTGGGAACGCCGAGGGCCGCGAACGCCGCGCCGCCGTCGCGAATGATCGCGGGGACCGCGCAGAACGTCTCGACATTGTTCAGCACGGTGGGGCACTGGAACGCGCCCGAAACCGCCGGAAAGGGCGGGCGAATGCGCGGCACCCCGCGCTTGCCTTCGAGCGATTCGAGCAGCGCCGATTCCTCGCCGCATTCGTAGGCGCCGGCGCCGGTATGGGTGTAGAGTTCGAAATCGAAGCCCGTGCCCTGAATGTTCTTCCCCAGCCACCCGCCGGCGTAGGCCTCGGCGATAGCCTTATCCATGATGTCAATCAGGTAGCGGTACTCTCCGCGGATGTAAATGTAGCCGGCGTGCGCATCCACCGCCAGCGCCGCGATCAGCACGCCCTCGATCAACTGGTGCGGATCGTTTTCGATCAGCACGCGGTCTTTGCAGGTGCCCGGTTCGCTCTCGTCCCCGTTCACCACGATGTACTTGGGCTTGGGCGAAGTGCGCGGGACGAAGCTCCACTTCATGCCGGTGGGGAACCCCGCGCCGCCGCGCCCGCGGAGGTTTGAAGCTTTCACTTCCGCGATGATCTCGTCGGGCTTCATGGCCGCGGCCTTGCGGAAGGCCTGATATCCTTCGGTCCCGAGATACGTATCGAGGGAGGCCGAGTTCGGCAAGCCGAAGCGGCGCGAAAGTACCCTGGTTTCGAGCGGGCTGGGTTCGTTGTACAACATGCTATTGCTTCTTCCTCAGGCCGTCCAGAATCTCGTCGAGTTTCTCGGGCGTCACGGAATGGTGGAAGTCGTAGTTCACCTGAATGGCCGGGGCCCACGAGCACGCCCCCATGCACTCCACTTCCTCGACCGAAAACTCGCCGTCTTCGGTGATCTGCTTGTTGCCGATGCCGAGTTTCTTGCAGGTGTGCTCGAACAGTTTATCGCCGTCGCGGAGCAGGCAGCTGATGTTGGTGCACACCTGCACGTGGTACTTGCCGAGGGGCTTGCGGTGCAGCATCGAGTAGTAGGAGAGCACCTCGTTGACCTGAAGCGGCGTCACGCCGACGCGCCTGGCCACCTCCTCGATCAACTCATCCGTCACCGACCCTACTTCATCCTGCGCATACATCAGCATCGGGATCATCGCCGAACGCTGCCGTCCCGGGGGATAGCTCTTCAGGAGTTTGTCAAACCTGGCTTCGAGCTCTGGAGAAAACGTCATTAGCGGTCCGTGTCTCCCAAAACAAAATCCATACTGCCGATCGCCGCGATCACGTCGGCGATCAGCGTGCCGGTCACCATGGTGGAAGTCGCCTGCAGATTGCCGAAGCTGGGGGTCCGCATGTGCACCCGGAAGGGCTTGGTGGTCCCATCGCTCACCACGTAATAGCCCAGCTCGCCGCGCGGGGATTCAATCACCTGGAACACTTCCCCTTCGGGCACGCGGAAACCTTCGGTCACGATCTTGAAGTGATAGATCAGCGCCTCCATCTGGGTCTTCATCTTTTCCCGGTCGGGCAGCACGACGTGGGGCGCATCGGCTTTCCATGGGCCCGAGGGCATCCCTTCGAGCGCCTGGTTGACAATGCGCGCGCTCTGGCGCATCTCCTCGATGCGTACCTGGTATCGCGCGTAGACGTCGTTCTCGGTCCGGGTGGGCACTTCAAAATCGAACTTTTCGTAGCTCGAGTACGGCGCGTCCTTGCGCGTGTCTACCTTGAGCCCGGCGGCACGCAGCATGGGTCCGGTGACGCCCAGGTCCAGCATGTCTTCGAGCGAAATCTTTCCAACCCCTTTCGTGCGGCCGATCCAGATGGGGTTGTTGGTGAGCAGGTTTTCGTACTCGTCAATCTTATCCGGGAACCCGCCCATGAACTTACCGACACGCTGCTGCCACCCGCGCGGCGGTTCGAGCGCCAGCCCGCCGATGCGGAAATAGCTGGTCATCATGCGCTGGCCGGAGAACATCTCGAAGATCCGCAGAATGTCTTCGCGCTCCCGGAAGCAGTAGAGGAAGACGCTCATGGCGCCGATATCGAGCGCGTGGGTTCCCAGCCAGACCAGGTGGCTGTTGAGCCGCGTCAACTCCGTCAGCATCACGCGCATCCACTGCGCCTGCGGCGGAATTTCCAGTTGGAGCAGCTTTTCGACCGCCAGCACCCAGCCGAGATTGTTGGAAAGCGGCGCCAGGTAATCGACGCGGTCCGTGAGGGTCACGGCCTGCTGATAGGTTTTGACTTCGAATTCCTTTTCGATGCCCGTGTGCAGGTAGCCGATATCGGGCTGGCACTTCCGGATGATTTCGCCGTCCAGTTCCAGCCGCAGGCGCAGCACTCCGTGCGTGGACGGGTGCTGCGGCCCCATGTTGAGGACCATCTGGCGCGGGCCGGCCGGCTGTTCGCCCTCGACTTCGGTCGTGATCGCGCCGGGAACTCCTGTTTCACTCATGGCTAAACCCTCGACCCGGTCACCGGGTAATCTTTGCGCAGCGGGTGGCCTTCCCAATCGTCGGGCAACATGATCCGGCGAAGATCGGGGTGATTCAGGAAGCGTATGCCGAACAGGTCGAAGACTTCCCTCTCATACCAGTCGGCCGACCGCCACACCGAGGTCACCGACTCGATCCGCGGGTCCGCGCCATCCAGCCGGCTCTTGATCCGTATCCGCAGGCTGCGCTCAATCGAATGAAGATGATAGACCACCTCGAAGCGCGGTTCGGCGGGGTAGCGATCGACCGCCGTCACGGTGCTCAAGCGGATGAACTTCTGGTCGTACTTGAGGAATCCGCAGACGCTCGCGATCTTGGCGGGCGCGACCTCCAGCGTCAGCTCGCCGAATTCGAATTTGCCGCCGGTGAGGGCGTCGGCGGCAAACGCCTCCACCGCCTGAGCCACGGGCTGATCTGTTAAGTTGTCGGGTAACATTCTGAGTTGCTACTGCTTCCGGCTGGTGAGGTCTGACCCGGACCAGTCCAGCGCGCCCTTTTTCCAAATGTAGAAGAAGCCGGAAAGAATCAACACCACAAACACCAGCATCTCCGCGAAGGCCACCATCCTCAGTTCGCGGTAGACGACCACCCAGGGATACAGAAAAATCGCCTCGATATCGAACAGGATGAACAACATGGCCACCAGGTAGAACTTGACGCTGAACCGTTGCCGCGCATCGCCGGTGGGGACGATGCCGGATTCGTACGGCATATCCTTCACCCGGTTGCGCACCCGCTTTCCGAGCAGGTACGAAACGCTCAGCAGCCCAGCCGCGAGGCCCATGGCGATGATCGCTTGGACCAAAACAGGAAAATACAGCTCCGTATATGAATGAGGCATGCCGTTCAGGAAGAAGGAGACCTAAATTTGACTATAATTGTTAGGAAACAAGGGTGTCAACCAACCATGGAGATCGAGATTGTCCTGAATGGTGAACGGCAGGCTCTGCCGGAGGGGGGGACGATCCTGGACCTGCTGCGCCAATTGAACTTGGACCCGGCGCGCGTAGCCGTGGAACTGGACCTGCGGATCGTGAAACAGGCACGCTGGGCCGAAACAGTTCTCAACCCCGGAGCCCGGGTCGAGATCGTGCAGTTCGTGGGCGGGGGATAAACGGAAGCCGCCCGCGCCGGCACGGTCGCGGCTCCATGAAATCGCTTCCTTGCAGAGCCGCGACCGTGACGGCGCGGGCCGAAAGACTTAAGAAAAGCTGCGGATGGCGCCCGCTTCGTCCTCGTGAACGTCGAACACCGTGTACAGTTTGGTGATCTGAAGCAGGTCCTTCACGCGCTTGTTCAGGTTGAGGAGCTTCAACTGGCCGCCGCTGTTGGTTACGGTGGTGAAGCCCGAAACCAGCTCGCCAATCCCCGAGCTGTCGATATAGGATACCTCGCCCAGGTTGAGCAAGATCTTCTTCTGGTTCTTGCTCACCATGTCGCGCATGGCATCGCGGAGGGCGCTCGAACCCTCACCCAGGGTGATCCGCCCAGCTACATCCATTACACTCACATCGCCCACTTGTCGAGTTTTCAAACTTACGCTCACTGAGTATGCCTCCAGGCTGAAAATCCGTGAATCTACTTTGACACCGCGTACTTGACCAAAGTTACTTCGGTACCGCCGGGTTCCAGGTGCCGCATCTGGAACTCGTCCATGAACGACCGGATAAGGAAAATGCCCCGCCCCGACGTCCGCATCAGATTTTCCGGGGACAGCGGGTCTGGGAGGTTTTCGAAGTCGAAACCCTCGCCCTGGTCCGCGATCCTTATGGTAAATCTCTCGCCGTTGTGCATGACGGAGAGCCGGACTTTCTTATTGGCGTTGTAGCGGTTCCCATGCACCACGGCATTGACCATCGACTCCCGTACGGCCATTCCGATCCGCATCAGTTCCTCTTCGCCGAAGCCCGCGCGTTTCGCCATTCCAATAGCCAGTTCCTCGGCGCTATCCACGCTCTCCAAGGTCGAGTCCAGAAACCGCTCCACGGTTTCCGGTAGGCGATGCTTGTTTTCCCGCATACGCAGAACGGACGGAATCGTTGTCAAGTCGAATCGTCAGAATAAATTACCGAGGTCGGGAAAGTCAAGGAGACCAGCCGGGGCAAGCGGAAAACACGCCCCCCGGCTCTATCCGCGCACGCCCAGCTTTTTGAGGAATGTCATCATCGGGCACCAGTTCGAGAACGCGGACTGGAACAGATTCAGACCTACAAACGCGGTGAACAGGAACCAGTAGGGGCTCACCCAGTAGCCCAGCGCCACGCTCAGCATCACAAACAATCCCGCTAAAAGGCGGAGATAACGTTCGACGTTCATGCGGTTTTTCTCCTTCGGTTTACGACGAAATAAACGACCGGCACGGTCATTCTCGACAGCGCCAAAGAGGCCACTTCTCCAGCCATCAGCGCGATGGCCAGGCCCTGGAAAATCGGGTCGAACAGGATGACCGCAGCTCCCACCACCACGGCCGCGGCGGTCAGCAGCATTGGCCGGAAGCGCACCGCGCCGGCATCGATCACCGCCCGGTCGAGCGGCTCGCCCTCACGCAGCCGGAGTTCGATGAAATCCACCAGAATGATCGAGTTCCGCACCACGATTCCGGCGCCCGCGATGAAACCGATCATCGACGTGGCGGTGAAGAACGCGTGCAGCAGCCCGTGCGCGGGCAGAATTCCCACCAGCGAGAAGGGAATCGCAGCCATGATCACCAGCGGGGTGACAAAGGACTGGAACCATCCCACCACCAGCGCGTAGATCAGAATCAGAACCGCCGCGAAGGCGATGCCCAAGTCCCGGAATACCTCGTAGGTGATGTGCCATTCGCCATCCCACTTGATCGAGTAGACGTCTGAGTTGGTGGGCAGCGCCGCCATGTGCTGCTCGATGGCGTAACCTGCCGGCGCGCGGTACTTCGCCATTTCGGGACCCACCTTGAGGATGGCGTAGACGGGACTTTCCATGGCCCCGGCCACGTCCCCGGTCACGTAGGTCACGGGCATGAGGTTCTTGTGATAGATGCTCTGGTCGGCCACGGCCGGCTCGTCCCGCACGAGCTCGCCCAGGGCCACCGCCTGCCCGCTCCGGCCCATCACCTTGAGCCGCAGCATGGATGCCAGGTCGGAGCGCGTGGCGCGGTCGAGCCGCACTACCAGCGGCACGTCCTCCTTGGCGTCGTCCACGTGCAGCAGGCCCGCGGTGTAGCCGGCCGACGCCGCCTGCACGGTTCGCGCGATATCGTCTTCGGAGATGCCGTTGAGCGCGGCTTTCTCCTCGTCTACCACCAGGCGATGCTTGGGCTGGTTGTCGTTCACGTACCAGTCCACGTCCACCACCCCGTCGGTGCGCTTCCACAGATCGCGGATGCGCCGGGCGATTCCGATCCGCTCATCGAGCGACGGCCCGTACACTTCGGCCACCAGCGTCTCGAGCACCGGCGGCCCGGGGGGCACCTCCGCCACCTTGATGCGGGCCCCGAAGCACTCCGCCACGGGCAGCAGCTTCTGCCGCATCTGTTTGGCGATCTCATGGCTCTGAAGCTTGCGGTCGCCCTTGGGCAGCAGGTTGACCTGGATATCCGCCATGTTCGATCCGCTCCGCATGTAGTAGTGCCGCACCAGCCCATTGAAGTTGTAAGGCGAGGCGGTTCCCACGTAGGTCTCGATGTTGACTGCCTCGGGCTGTGCGAGCGCGGCGCGGCCCAGCGCATCGGTGGCGCGGGCGGTCTCTTCGAGCGTGGTTCCCTCCGGCATATCCACGATCACCTGGAACTCGCTCTTGTTGTCGAACGGCAGCATCTTCACTTTCACGAACTGGATGTAGAAGAGCGAAAGCGAGCCGAGCAGCAGCAGCACCACGCCGCCCAGAAAGCCCCAGCGCACCAGCGGACGGTGCAGAATCGTTCCCATCACCCGGCGGTACAGCCGCGTCAGCCGGTCTTCCTGTTCGCCGTGAGCGCCGGCGTGCTCCGCTTTCAGGATCCGCACCGCCGCCCACGGCGTCACCAGGAACGCCACCATCAGCGAAAACACCATAGCCGCGCTGGCGCCGATGGGGATGGGCCGCATGTATGGACCCATCAGCCCGCCCACGAACGCCATCGGCAGGATGGCGGCCACCACCGTCAGGGTCGCCAGAATCGTCGGATTGCCGACCTCGTCGACCGCCTCGATCGCTACCTCGTGCGGAGGCCGGCCGTGATTGGCCGGCATTCGCCAGTGACGCACGATATTCTCCACCACCACGATGGCGTCATCCACCAGGATGCCGATGGAGAAGATCAGCGCGAACAGCGTGATGCGGTTCAGCGTGTATCCATACAAGATAGAACACCGCCAGGGTCAGGGCGAGCGTCACGGGGATCGCGATAAACACGATCAGCGACTCCCGCAGCCCCAGGGTGATGGCAATCAGCAGGCTCACCGAAACCACCGCGATGAGCATGTGGAATAGCAACTCGTTCGACTTCTCGGCCGCGGTCTCGCCGTAGTCCCGCGTGACGTCCACGTGCACGTCGGCCGGAATCATTTTGCCCTTGAGCGGCTCGATGCGTTGCAGCACGTTCTGCGCCACGATGACCGCGTTGGTGCCTTTGCGCTTGGCGATCGCGATGGTCACCGCGGGCAGGAACTGGTGGTCGGAGGCTTTGGCCATCCGCACGTATTCGGTCGGCTCCTGGCCGCCGTCGGTGACTTCGGCGATGTTGCGCACGAAGACCGGGCTGCCGTTGGCCACCCCCACCACAACGTTGCGCACATCGTCGGCGGTTCGCAGGAACTCGCCCGTCTCGAGCAGATATTCCCGGTTGGCGGAATCGAACTTGCCGGATTCCAGCCTGCGATTGGAAAGCCCCAGGGCGCTCGCCACCTGCATGGGGGTCAGACTGTATCCCGCCAGCTTCGACTGGTCGAGCACCACCCGCACTTCGCGCCGCTGGCCGCCGATCAGCGTTACCGCCGAGACGTCCGGCACCTGCTTGATGACGTCGTCCACCTGCGCCGCGATGCTGCGCAGTTCGAAATCGCCGTAGCGCTTGCTCGACAGCGTCAGCGCTAGGATCGGCACATCGTCGATCGACCGCGGCTTGACCAGCGGCATGCTCGCACCCGGGGGCATGAGGTCGAGATTGGCGGAGAGCTTCTGATTCAGCCGCACGATGCTCTTCTCTTCGTCCTGCCCCACCAGGAAGCGCACGATCACCATCGACGTCCCGGTGCTCGATGTTGAATAAATGTACTCCACGCCGGGGATCTCCCAGAGGAGTTTCTCCATCGGCCTGGTGATTCGTTCCTCCACCTCGTGGGCCGAAGCTCCGGGCATCTGCACGAACACGTCGACCATCGGCACGATGATCTGCGGCTCTTCCTCGCGCGGCAGCTTCCAGACCGCGAAAGCTCCCGCCAGGATCGCCCCGATAATGATTACGGGGGTCAGCTTCGATTCGACCCATGCTTGTGCGAAGCGGCCGGCCGGCCCCAGTTTTTTCAACGCCCCACCTCCACCCGGGCGCCATCTTCCAGGCCCAACGGTACCGGGGAAACCACCTGCTCGCCCGCGCTCAGGCCCGACAGCACCTCGACGTCAGCGCCGGATTTCCGGCCCATGGTGATCAACCGGGTGTGCGCGAAGCCATTCTCCACTACTAAGACCGAGCGCAGTTGCCCGCGCTCGGTGACCGCGGCGGCCGGAATCGCGATCACCTGCCGCGAGCCCGCAGGGAATTCCACCCGTCCGAACATTCCGGAGCGGACCGAGGGGCAATTCAGCTCCACCTTGACGATGTACGAACGCGAAGCGGCGTCCACCGCCGGCACGATTTCCGAAACGCGCTGCGGCGCGCGGCACCCTTCGACGGCCACGCTGACGCTTTGCCCAGCGTGCACCGTGCCGAGCCGGGATTCCTCCACCGAAGCTTCAAGCCGGTAAGAGCCCTCCTTTTCCACCGTCAACAGGGGCACCCCGGGGGACGCGAGCGCTCCCGGTTCCACTGAGCGGGCCGTCACCACCCCGGCGAAGGGCGCGGTAATCTGCGCGTAGTCTCGCATGATGTGGGCCGACCGCTGCTCAGCGTCGGCCTGCTCAATTCTCGATTGCACCTGCGCCCGCCGCGATTCCGCCATCTTGTATGCCGCCTGCGCCCCCTTGAGCCGCGCGGAACTTTCGTCGAACTCCTGGCGGGAAATCGACTTCTTCTCGGCCAGGTCCTGAATCCGGTTGAAGGTGGTCTGCGCCAGGTCCAGGTTCGATTTCGCGGCGGCGATGGCGCTCTCTACTTCCGGCATCGCGCTGCGCGCTCCCGCCACTCCGGCATCGGCGCGCCGCACCGCCGCATCGAGGTCCCGCGTATCCAGCATCACCAGAACCTGTCCCGCGTGGACCCGGTCACCCACCTGCGTCCGGACCTCCGTCACGTACCCCATCACCTTGCTTGCGATCGCCACCACGGTCCGCGCCCGCACCGTGCCGGTAGCTTCGTAGACGTCGGGCCAGGACTGCGCGGCGGCCGCCACGGTCCGGACCGAAACCGGTTTGCTCGCGCCCGGCTCCGGGCCTTTTGCCTGCTCCGTGCCGCACGATGTCAACATCGCCAGGCTGAGTAACACCCATCCCGCTCGCTTCAATTCAATACCTCCGAATCCGCATTTAGTCTGCCGGCAGCCAGTTCCAGCATGGTAGCCGCCACCCGCTGATCGTGAACCGCCGCCAGAAACCGTGTCTGGCTCTCCAGCACGGCGGTTTCCGTCCGCAGCAGGTCCGTAACATTGCTCATTCCCGCTTCGTAGCGGTTCTGGGTAATCCGCAGGCTTTCCCGGGCTTCGGCCACCGACGCCCGGGCCACTTCGATCCGCTGCTCGGCGGCGCGCAGATCGGCGTAGTCGCGCCGGACTTCGAGGCGAACCGCGGAATCGGCCCGGCGGGTCTGCGCCTCGGACTGCCGCAGGCCGGCGGCGGCTTCTTCAATCCGGGCCCTATCGCTCAGGCCATTGAAGAGGTTCCATTTGAGCGAGATTCCCGCAGTCCAGTTAGCGCCGCCGACGGTCACGAACCGCTGGCGGTCCGCCTCGAACGCCCCCTGGAAGCCCACTTGCGGGAGCAGGCTACCGCGGGCGGAGTCGACCTGAGTTTTCGCCAGCAGGGAATTCAGCCGCGACTGCTGCATTTCGGGCCGCTCCTCGGACGCCCCGCCTTCGATTTGGGCGAGCGTCGAGTCGGGCAGCGCCGCGGGCGTCAGCGGACTGGTCAGCCGGTGGGGCGTATCGAGCGGCAGTCCCAGTGCGTCGTTCAGGGCGGCCCGGGCCACATCCAGATCCGCCGCGCGCTGGATTCTCTGCTCGTTGACGGCCGCCAGGTGCACCCGGATCGACAGAACGTCGACATCGGTGGACATCCCCGCGGCCCGCACGGACTGTGCGCGCGTCAGGTCGGCTTCGGCCGAGCGCTCGGCCTGTTCGGCGGCTTTCAGGTTCTCGCTCGCCAGAATCGCGCCGTAGTACGCCCGCGCCACGCCGGCGATCAGGTCCATCTGGACGCGGCGTTTCTCCTGATCCGTCAACTGCCGCCCCAGTTCCGCCGCTTTCACCGCGTGCCGGGTCTGGCCGCCGTCATAGATCGGCTGTTCGACCGTCACCAGCGATTGGAAATTGTTCAGGAACCCGGGGCGGTTCAGGGGTCCGATGGCGAAATTATCCGGCCCGAACTGGTGCTGCGTCAGCAGGGAGCTGAACACGAAGACCGGGTTGTCGCTCCGGACCCATGATTCGCTGTAGTTCACTTTGGGAAGTCTGCCGCCGCGGGCTTCCTCCAGGCGGGCGTCGGCCGCCCGGCTATTCTCGGCCGCCGCTGCCATCGAGGGATTCCTGGCCAGCGCCATCCGGACCGCCTCGTGCACCGACAGCGGGGCTTGCGCCCAAGCGCTTGCAGCTAAAGTGAAAAGTACCGCTTTCCTCATTCACTTCAAAAGATGCAGAACTGCGGGAAACGTGACAATGTCACACTTGCCCGTCAAATGCATCTTCAGAGGTAGATATGGAAGTCCTTATACAACATCTTGGCGATGTAAAATTTGACGCTGCCGTGCGTGGCCATCATGTGATTTGCGATCAACCGCCCGAGAACGGCGGGGGCGATGCCGGCATGACGCCGCCGGAGTTTCTCCTGGTTTCGCTCGGCACCTGCGCCGGCTTCTACGCGGCGCAATATCTAAAGACAAGGAGCCTGCCGCAGGAAGGGCTGGAGGTGAAAGTGTCGGCCGAAAAAGCCGTTCACCCCGCTCGCCTGGGCTCGTTCCGAATCGAAGTGATTGCGCCGGGCGCGGGCGCGGAACACGAAACGGGCCTGGCGCGTGCCGTCAGGGCTTGTCTTGTCCACAACACCCTATTGAATGCCCCGGCCATCGAGGCGGTGATCCGGACGGCCGCGCTGGTTTAGCGTTGCCCGCTCCCTCACGGTTGCGGCTCCGTGCGATTCCGCCTATGAGCTACACGCCCCAGCAATAATCTTCCACCGCTTTTTCGATGGAGCTGTCCTTCTCGGTCAGCCGCATCAGCTCCAGGCGGATGGCATCCACCAGCGCGCGCCAACTGGCTTCGATCACGTTTTCGGAGACCCCTACGGTCGACCAGCTCTTGCGGTGGTCGCTCCACTCGATGAGCACGCGCACGTTGGCGGCGGTGCCCTTGTGTGAATCGAGCACTCGCACTTTGTAATCCATCAGGCGCACTTCCGTGATCTGCGGGTAGATCTTCGAAAGGCATTTCCGCAGGCACAGGTGCAAGGCGTTGAACGGCCCGTGGCCGGCGGCAGTTGCGGAGTGGACGCCGTCCTGGGTCCGCAGCGTGACGGTCGCGGTCGTATGCGAAGGTCCGGCCCCCGGAGAACGCGTGGCCACTTCGTAGCTGTCGACGTCGAAGAAGTGAGTGCCGGGGTTGAGCGATTCGCGCACCAGCAGTTCGAAAGTCCCCTCGGCCGCTTCCAATTCGTAGCCTTCGTACTCCATCTGCTTGATGCGCTCCAGCAGTTCGCGGCGGGCATCCTCGGAGAGGCGCTCGGCCAGGCCGTGCTGCTTCAGCTTGTAGAGGATATTGCCGCGCCCCGAAAGATCGCTCACCAGCACCCGTTGCCGGTTGCCGACTGCTTCGGGGGTGATGTGCTCGTAGGTGGCCGAATCCTTCAGCACGGCGCTAACGTGCACCCCGCCCTTATGCGCGAATGCGCTGCGGCCCACAAACGCCTGATCGTTGCGCAGCGGTAGGTTCGCCAGTTCGGCGATGAAGCGGCAGGTGGGCGCGAGATTCGCCAGCCGCTCCGGACCGATCGTGGTGTGTCCGAGCTTAAGCTCCAGGTTGGCGATCACCGAAGCCAGGTTGGCGTTGCCGCAGCGTTCGCCGTACCCGTTCATGCAGCCCTGCACGTGGGTGGCGCCGGCTTCCACCGCGGCCACCGTGTTGGCCACCGCCGAATCCGAGTCGTTATGGGTGTGAATACCGATCACGCCTTCGAACCGGCGGCGCACTTCGCCCACGATCTCCACCAGCCGGCCCGTGAGCGTGCCGCCGTTGGTGTCGCACAGGCACAGCACGTCGGCTCCGGCCCGCTGCGCGGCTTCGAGGGTCTGAAAGGCGTAGGCGGGGTTGGCAACGTAGCCGTCGAAAAAGTGTTCGGCGTCGTAGACCACTTCCTTGCCGTGCTGCTTGAGGTAGGCCACGGTTTCGGAGATCAGCTTGAGGTTTTCCGCCTCCGTGATGCCCAGGGCGCGCTTCACGTGAAGATCCCAGGTCTTTCCGAAAATCGAAACCACCGGCGTCCCGGCCTCCACCAGCGCCCGTACATTGCGGTCTTCCTCCACCGGGTTCTTCGCGAAACGCGTGGAGCCGAACGCGGTGAGTTTGGCGTGCTGCAGGTTCAGTTCGCCGGCGCGGGCGAAGAAATCCCTGTCTTTCGGATTCGATCCGGGCCAGCCGCCCTCAATATAGTCGATACCGAGCTCATCCAGCTTCCGCGCAATAATGAGCTTGTCATCCACGGAAAAGGAGACGGACTCGCCCTGCGTTCCGTCGCGAAGCGTCGTATCGAAAGTAAAGATTTTCATGAGAGCACCACACGGTCGATAACAGGGCGGGCCGGTTCCACGGCCGGCTCCGCCGGGTGGGCAGGCCGGGGGGCCTACCCTACCGGAACACCGGCCTCTTTCTTCTTCTTCAGGAATGTCATCATCTCGCGCAGTTCACGGCCCACTTGCTCGATCGGCTGGTTGCGCGCGGCCTCGCGCATGGCGAGGAAATTCTTCCGTCCCGATTTGTTCTCGCCGATCCACTGGCGGGCGAACTCACCCGACTGGATCTCGGCCAGGATCTTCTTCATTTCGGCGCGCGTCTGATCGTTGACCACGCGGGGGCCGCGCGTATAATCGCCGTACTCGGCCGTATCCGACACCGAGTAGCGCATGTAGCTGAGGCCGCCCTCCTGAATCAAATCCACAATCAGCTTGAGTTCGTGCAGACACTCGAAATAGGCGATCTCGGGAGCGTACCCGGCCGCCACCAGGGTTTCGAAGCCGGCGCGGATCAACTCGCTCGCTCCGCCGCACAGCACGGCCTGCTCACCGAACAAGTCGCTTTCGGTCTCTTCGCGGAAGTTCGTCTCGATCACCCCTGCCTTCAGGCAGCCGAGCGCCAGGGCATACGCCAGGGCGCGTTCCAGCGCCTCTCCCGTGGCGTTCTGGTGCACCGCCACCAGGGCCGGAACCCCTACCCCCTCGGTGTACAGTTCCCGCACGCGGTGGCCGGGCGCTTTCGGCGCGACCATCGAAACATCCACCCCTTCGGGCGGCGCAATCTGCCCGAAATGGATGTTGAAGCCGTGCGCGAACATCAGGGTCTTGCCCGGCAGCATGTAGGGCTTGATCTCGTTGTTGTAGAGATCCCCCTGGATATGGTCGGAGACCAGGATCATGACGACGTTGGCCGCCTTGGCCGCGTCTGCGGTGGTCGCCACCTTCAGGCCGGCGGCTTCCGCTTTTTCCCAGGACTTACTGCCCGGATAGAGTCCCACGATCACGTCCACGCCCGAATCGCGCAAGTTGAGCGCGTGCGCGTGGCCCTGGCTGCCATAGCCGATAATGGCCACGGTCCGGCCGCTCAAGTAATCCAGATTTCCGTCTTTCTCGTAATAGCGTTTTGCCATTTCTGCTCCAGAATTTCTCAGTAGACCGTTTCTTCCACCTTGCCCGGCTTGGTCGGGACCGGCGGCTGCAACTTCAGTTTCTTGGCCTCGAGCGCAATCGCCAGCGCGCCCGAACGCGTTACCTCGATTTCGCCGTAGCTTCCCATCACATCCACAAACTCGCCCAGCTTTTCCGGGTCGCCGGTGGCCTCGATGGCGAAGCCTTCGGTGGACGAATCCACCACGCGGGCGCCGAAGATCTCCGCCTCTTTCAGCACCGCCGTGCGCGATTCCTGCGCCGTGCGAATGCGCACCAGCACGAGTTCGCGGACCACCGCCGGAGAGTCGCTCAGGTCATTGGCCTGCAGCACGTTGATCAGCTTGTTCATCTGCTTGATCACCTGCTGGCGCTGGGCGGATTCGACGTCCACCACTATGGTCATGCGCGAGAGTTCGGGGTCGAGCGTGCGCGCGACCGTCAGGCTCTCGATGTTGTACCCGCGCTGGCTGAGCAGCCCGGTGACGCGCATCAGGGCGCCGGGTTTGTTTTCGAGGAGTAATGAGATGACTTGCAGCATGGCTTCGATTCCTTATTTCGCCGGCACCGCCACCGGCTGCGGCGGCCCCAGCACCATTTCGTTGATCGCGCCGCCGGCGGGCACCATCGGGTACACGCACTCGAACGGCGTGACCTTCACGTTCAGCAGGTATGGCCCCGGCTCGTTCACGGCTTCTTCGAGCGCCCCCGCGAGTTCCGAGGGCTTGTCGATGGTCCGCCCCTTGAAGCCGTAGGCCGCCGCCAATTTTTCGGCGTCGGGAAATGCGTCCAGTTCCACCGCGCTGAGGCGATTGTTGTAGAACAGCGTCTGCCACTGCCGCACCATTCCGAGGTGGCCGTTGTTCATCACCACGATTTTGATGGGCAGACCGGAACCCGCCACCGTGGCCAGCTCCGGAATGGACATCTGGAAGCCGCCGTCGCCTACGATGGCGAACACCAGCTTGCCTGGGCACGCGAACTGCGCGCCGATGGCCGCCGGCAACCCGAACCCCATCGAACCGAGACCGCCGGAGTTGAGCCACAGCCGCGGCTCGTCAAAGCGGATGAGCTGAGCCGCCCACATCTGGTGCTGTCCCACGTCGGAGGTGACGATGGCCTGTCCCTTCGAAAGACGGTCGATTTCACCCATCAGGTGCTGCGGCTTGATTTCGGAATCCGACTTGACCACTTCCAGCGGATGTTCCTCCTTCCACTCGCGGATCTGGTGCCACCAGGCGCGGCGCGCGGCGCCCAGCTTTTCGTCCGCGGTCTTCTTTTCGTCCGCCAGCAGCTTGTTCATGCGGGCCAGAACGCGTTTCACGTCTCCCACGATGGGCACGTCGGGCGCGCGGTTCTTCCCGATCTCGGCCGGATCGATATCCACGTGGATCACCTTGGCGTGCGGCGCGAAAGCCGCCAGCCTGCCGGTGACCCGGTCATCGAAGCGAACGCCCAGGGCGATCAGCAGGTCGCTCGAGGTCATCGCCATGTTGGCTGCGTAGCTGCCGTGCATGCCGGGCATGCTGATGAAATTGGGGTGGGTGGAAGGCAAGCCGCCGAGACCCATCAGCGTGTTGACCGTGGGCGAGTCGGTCAGTTCGACGAACTCCCGCAGTTCCCGGGCCGCCCCCGCCGCGATGATGCCCCCGCCGGCATACACCAGCGGACGCTCGGCCTCCTGGATCAACTGCACGGCGCGGCGGATCTGGCCGGTATGGCCTTCGGTGAACACCTTGTAGCCGGGCAGGTGAATCGAGGTCACCGGCTGATATCGGCCCTGCCCCTGCAGCACATCTTTGGTCACATCCACCAGCACGGGGCCCGGACGGCCGCTCGCCGCGATGTAGAAGGCCTCGTGAATCGTCTGCGCCAGGTCTTCCAGGCGCTTCACCAGGTAGTTGTGCTTGGTGCAGGAACGGGTGATCCCGAAGGTGTCCGCCTCCTGGAAGGCGTCGCTTCCGATGAGCTTCGTGGACACCTGCCCGGTGATGGCTACGACCGGAATCGAATCCATCATGGCGTCCACCAGACCGGTGGTCAGGTTGGTGGCCCCCGGTCCCGAAGTCGCGCAGCAGACGCCGACTTTGCCGGTGGCCCGGGCGTAACCCTCCGCCGCAAAAGCCGCGTTTTCTTCGTGCCTCACCAGCACATGGCGGATGGGGTGATCATAGAGAGCGTCATATAGCGGCAGCGTCACGCCGCCAGGGTATCCGAAGATACAATCCACGCCTTCCCGGACCAGGCATTCCAGCAACATCCTTGCGCCGCTCATCAACGTCGACATAGTCTAATCCTCAAAAAAAAGTAGCTACTAACAAAAAAGGCCATCAGCCGGGTTTCGATCCCCGCTGATGGCCTTTGGAACCTTCGTTCCGCCTGGCCTTAAGCGGGGCCGGCTACGATGACCTCAATAAGAATAATGCCTACAGGAATGGTGACAGCGCCGGAGAGACTCGGGGAACCGTACCGGCTTGTGAGACGATTGGACATCGAGGAACCAGTTCGAGTGTATCCTAACAAGTTTTCCAAATGCAAGTAGGATGATTCATCAATTATTTTAATAATGGCATTTGCCCGGCGCGGGCGGTCCGGGGCCTTTTCCTCGCCCGGGGACCTTCGCTTGCCAGACTTTCGGCCGCGCTGACGAAGCGCCTCATGGATTTCGCCACGTGATCGAGGACCGCCGCCCATTCCTTGAGGTGGTTCTCCCCCTGGCGCGTCAGTTTGTAAACACGCCGCGCCGGTCCGCTGTTATCGGTTTCCCACTCCGACACCACGTTGCCGTTGAGTTCCAGGTTCCGGAGTGTGCGGTACAGAGCGGCGCGCTCGATCGCCGCGTCGGTGAGCGCATGCGCGCGGAGCTCGTGCGCCAGGTCGTAACCATAGGATCGCCCCTTCTTCTTCAGCAGGAGCAGCACGACCGGTTCGACGAAGCGGTAGAGATTGCCCATCGCGCAGGTGCATGGATAGTCGTGGCCATGGCCACAGTCCTTCGTTCGCGGCATTCGAGCCTCCTCTATTGATGGTAACAGCCATATTGAAATAGATGAAAGCTGCATCTACAAGGCGCGGTACAGAACCGCGACCGTGAAGAAGCGGGCTACTTTGCGGGAACGGAGGCGAAAACCCGCAGCGACACGGGCCTGCCGTTCTGCCCCTGGTCGTCCCATTCGATGACTCCTGTAACGCCGCGAACCGGCGAGAGGGCCCGCACCGCATCGCGGATGCGCGGGCGGTTCAGGCCGGCGGTCCGAATGGCGGCGATCAGGATATTGGCTGCATCGTAGGCGTGGGCGGCGGTGTAGTCCGGCGCTCTTCCGTAGCGGGCCAGGAATTTCGTTTGAAATGCCGCGGGGATATCGCCGATCGCCGGATAGAGGACCCCGTTCAGCCGCGGGTCGAAACCGGCCCGGGCGATCCACGGGCCGCTCAGGAGTTCGCCGCCAAATCCGGCATCGCGAATGGCCCCGATCAGGGCCGCGTCCTCCGGCGCGGCGGCAACCACCAAGACGGCGCCGGGCGCGGCCGCCTGGAGTTCCCGGGCGAACCGGGCAGGATCCTCCGTGCCGCCCGGCCACTCCAGGTGCAGCACGGGCGCCAGCCGGTCATGGATAAAGGCAAGCTCCAGTTGAGAGACAAACGCCCGCGAATCGTGATCCACCGCCGACAGCAGCGCGAAGCTCTTTCCGCGCTCCCGCAATTCCCGGCTGACCACCGCGGCCAGCAGATGATCCCCCGGGGCGCAGGAGAACATCCAGGGTATGCTCGCCGTGTGAATGCTCCGATCCGTGGCCGCCGGATTGACCAGCGTCAGTTGGGCCTTGGCCACCACCTGCTCAGCCAGGTGCGTCGTCGCGCCGTCGATTCCGCCGATGATCGCCCACACCTTGTCGCCGTACACGACACGGGCGAGTTTGGCCACTCCGCCGGCCCAGGGATTGCGGTCCCAGGCGGGGACCAGCCGGAAGGGCAGGCCGCGATAGCCGCCCTGCCGGTTGGCCTCTTCAATCGCCAGGCTCGCGCCCTGCCACATCTGCCCGCCGGCCGGATCGGAGGCATCCGGCGGACCGAAATAGGCCAGCCGCACATCCTGCAGGTCCTTGGGCTCGGGGTCGTCGCGGCCCGGACCGTTGTAGGAGAGCGGCGTTTCCCGCGCATCGTGGTACGGCTTCGGGGTGTCCTGCGCCAAGCCGGCCGCGGCCAGCGCCAAAAGGACCGGTGCGAGGTACAAAAGCCGCCTTTCGCTCATCGGGCTCACTTCTGTGGAGTCGGATTCATCGGGTCGATTTCGCCGGTCGTCCGGTTCACACGGTCGCGGGCCGGAATATAACCGCGCGGGATGTTCATGTCCGCGCGCGAGTGGTAGTGCCATGCGCCGTTCTCGAACCTTGCCAGGAACACCTCGCCCAGGTCGTCCAATGCCGCTCCGAACGGAATGTCGTGTGTCACCCCGGGCCACGGCTTCGTGCGATAAGCCAGCACGTCGCGGATCTTGGCCCGATTCAATCCCGCCACTTGGGTGGCCCAGATCAGCATGTTCATGCCGTCATAGGCGTGCGCCGCGTAGGTGTCGGGCTCCGTGTTGAAGCGTTTCCGGAAGGCCGCACGAAACGCGTCGAGTTTCGGATCTTTGTGGTCGGGGTTCCACGGGTACCCGCAGATCACCCCTTCGGCGTTGGGGCCCGCGATTTTCACGAACTCCGGCGATACCGAGCGGTCGCTGGCCAGGAACGGCTGGTTCATTCCCATTTTCCGCATCTGGTTGAGGATCAGCGCGCTCTGGCCGGAATCGCCCCAGTGGACGACCGCATCCAGGTTGGCCTCCTTCATCCGTTCGAGCTGCAGCGAAAAATCCGTGGCGCTCGGGCTGTACGCCATTTCGATAATCACGGGATGCTCCAATCGCCGCGCCGTGTCGTTGATTTCGCGCACGCCGAAACGGCCGTAGCGGTTGCTGGAGCGGATAATCCCGATGCGCTTGTACTTCATCTTGCGGAGCGCATAATCCATCAGCAGATAGCCCATCTGCCGGTCATCGCCGATGCACCGCATCACCCAGGGGATGTTGGTCTCGATGAAAGTCGGGTCGGTATCTCCGCTGTTCATCACCACGATCTCGGCCTTGAGCGCCACCCGGATGGCGATGTGGCTATTGGCGCCGTCGATGGTGCCCAGAATGGCCCAATCGTGATCCTTGTAAGCCATGGTGACGATCTCGTTGCCCGACGCTCCCCAGAGGCCGTTGTCGTTGCGGATATCGAGTTCGAACGGGATGTGGCGCCGGAAGTATCCGCCGCGAGCGTTCCACTCCTCGATCGCGAGTTTCGCGCCCTCGAGCATTTTGATTCCGAGTACCTCTTCATGGCTTTTGCCGCCGGTTGCCGCCGAAACCGTCGACATGATCGGGCCGATAAACCCGATCTTCACGGACTTGAGACCGGGTCCGGGCTCGGGAATCGCGCGTCCCGGACCGGTGTACTCGATTTGTTTGAGGAAGAACTCCTTGTAGGGTTTGATCGCGCCGAAGGGCTCGTAATCCACCGGGGTGTGGGCGTATACGGTGTCCTGCCTGAGCCTCAGGTCGGGCGTCTCATAGGGCGAGAGCCCGTTGATCCGCCGCAGAACCTCGGCGGTATCCGGGTCGATCAGCGCCTTCAGTTCCTTGGGCATCGTTTCCGGCTTGGCCGCAACGGCCTGGGCCGCGGCTTTGGGCGGCTGCGCACCGGCTATTCCGCCGCCGAGCGATAGAACCATCGCGAGGGCGCAAACCTGGTATCTCATCGCACCTCCCCCTGCACCGCGGCCTTCGCCAGGGTCTTCGGACGATCCTTCAAGCCCGCGTAGTAGCCTTCGCCGATTCCCCAGCCGAGGCCCTTGGCCGTGGCCAGCCAGATATCGTTGCCGTCGACGTCGCAGTTGATTACGTAGTTGTGCGGAATGCTGACCGGCAGTTCAACCGTCTCGAGCACGTCGCGGTCGCGCATCACCACCGCTTTGCCGCCCTTCCCTTTGGTATCGCGGGTGTAGGTCACCCAGGTATTGGTCTTGAAATCGGTGACCGCGCTGGCCCCCTTGTCGGTGGCGAACCAGGCCTCGTCGGCACTGCGGCCTTTCACGTTGTTGACGAAATCGCTGGCCAGGCCCGAATCCTGGTTGTAGTAGCCCCGCCAATGCCGGCCGTCATACCGGCAGGCGCCGAAATAGGTGGAGATCCACACCGCGTTATCGGCCGGGCTGGCACCTGTCACGATGACGTGAATAATCCCATCGTCGCGATACAGGTCGATTTCCATCTCGCCATCGGGGTCGAGATAATCCTTCCAGCGGCCCGTCGCCAGGTCGTATTCGAGCATGCCGCCTCCCCATACGGCCAGGTAGACCTTGCCATTGCCCACGGCCACGTTGTAGTTCCAGATCTCCTCCATGGGGGAGTTCTTTTCGTTGAAGATAGTCCACTCTCCGGTCACGGTATTGAGGCGGCTTGTGCCGGCCGTGGTGGCCGCCCAAATGTTGTCGCCCTGGACCGCGACGCCGTAGACCACGTCGTTGACGAGCCCGCTGTTCAATTGATCCCAATGGTCGAAACGGCCGCCGCTGAACCGCGCGAGACCGCCGCCAAACAGGCCCAGCCAGACGTCGCCGGTCTTCTTATCGACGTCTATGGCGGTGATGACCTTCCACGGCAGCCCATCCTTTTCGCCCCAGCTCTTGATTTTTCCGGTTCGCTTGTCGAGCATCGCCAGGCCGTCTTCGGTACCGATCCAGACGCGCGGGCCATCGGCTTTCACCGCAAAGATGTGGTCGTTCGGCAGACCGTCGGCAACCGTGAACTGTTTCCATTTCGTGTAAATGTAGGGAAGCTTCACGGGCTCGGCGGCCGCCAGGAGGCCGGACAGAGCCCCCATGAGGCCGATCATCGCGCCAATCCTCATCTCTCCTCCTCGCCCTCAGAGCGTTTTCAGGAACTCAACCAGATCGTTGAGTTGGTCTTTGGTCATGTCGTTGGTCGCCCCGTGCGTATCGTTGGGGTTGTAAACCGTCCAGATTTGTTCGAGCGTCGCCGCCATGCCGTTGTGCAGGTAGGGAGCCGAGTCGTAGATGTTGTTCAAGTGCGGGACATCGAAATTGCCGGTGCGGTCGTACGGCATCTGGGTGCCCACGTCGTGGCGCTTGCGGTCCGTGTAATAAGGCGGAAAGTGGCATGTCACGCAGCGGTCCAGCACGGGTATGGTCCGGCCGTCGTTGGTGGCGGTGCGGTTGAAGATCTCCTTGCCGCGGCGCTGCGCCGGTGTCAGCGGCGCCCCCAGCGGGCGGAACCGGTTGGGCGGCCTTGGAATGGTGGTGACGTAATAATCCAGGGCATCCAGTTGTTCCGGCGTGAAGGGGGCGAGCCGGGTGAAGTACACGGCCAGGCGGGCCCCGCACTGGCGCGACAGGCTGGGGTTGGTGCCCTCCCACTTGAAGGGCGCCGTGTCGAGAATGCCGCGCAGGGTCCGGTTATCCACCGGCTGAATTCCGATGCCATCGGCTTCGATATCGTAGGTCATCCCGTCCACATGGCCGTCGGGGTGACAGGAGTTGCAGGAAAACTGCCGGTGGAAGGTCACGAAGGCGTTATGGAACAACTGCTCGCCCCAGCGCTGCCTGGTGATGTTTTTCGGGCCGCCGAGGTCCACGACGCCCGTCATCTGCATCTTCCCGAGGTCGAGGACGCTTAGCGTGTCGTCGAGAGTATTTGCCACGAAGGCGCGCCGGTTATCGGGCATGATCAGGATGGCGTGTGGGTTCCTGCCGGTGGGGATGTGTTTGACGATGAACTCGGTCGGGTATCCCAGGTGGTTCGGAAGCACGTGCTGCCGCTCGTACGGCGGCAGCCTACGGACCAGCGAAAGCAGCTTTTCGATATCCACCACGGCAATGCGGTCCGTACCGGAACTGGTGACCAGGGCGTAGCGCCCGTCCGGAGTGCAGGCGATGTCCGTGACATCGGCAAAGCCCTTATCGGGTTCGTCGAGCAGCACTTCGTCGACGTTGCCATCCGGCCAGATCACCGCCATACCGTTAGTAATCGTCCAGCCCTGCGACAGGCGCGTCATGGGGACCATGCTCTTTGTGCGGTTCAGCGTGGCGAGCGCGAACTTGCCGCTCGGATGCCAGGCTACGCCCATCATCAGGTTGGCATCCGGCACCTTGATGCGCTCTTCGACGGTGCCCCGGTCGGTTGCGATTTCGGTGATCTCGGAAGAGAAGCGCTGGCGCACGGGCGCGAACCCCGACTTCATGTTCGTCACCACAATCTCCTGCGCATCCGGCGACAGGGCGAGCGACCAGGGACCATTGCCCGCACTCAGGTTCTTGATCCGCTTCAACGTCTGAACGTCGAATATAGTGATGTCGTTCGAGGACGTGTTCAGGACATAGAGAAGTTTTCCCGCGCGGTCGACCAGCACGCCGTGCGGCTCGTCCCCGGCCTTGAGCCGGCCGACGACCTTCCGTGACTCGGTATCGATCACCGAAACCGTGCCGTCCAGGCGGCTGGAGACGAACGCGCGCCGGCCGTCGGGAGTAAACGCCACGCCGGTCGGCTCGCCGCCCACCGCGATTTCCGCAACCTTGCTCTGCGTCCGGGGGTCGACCACAATCACGCTATCGTCCGCTTCGCAGGTAACGTAGATCTCCCGTCCGTCCGGCCGTAAAGCCATCCGAACCGGATTCTTATATCGTGGGTCGCGCGCGATCGGCGCGGGCTTCGTAGGGTGCGCGATCTTCTTCATCGCGGCGGCGAAATCGAAATTCGCGCTGTGCCCCTGGTGGCAGCGCATGCAGGTCTCCCGGGTCGGCTTGAGCATGCCCGCGGCCCGTGCTGAGCGGTCGTCTCGCATGATGGCATCGGCCATGTAGTCGCTGCCCGCCCCATGGCAAGCCTCGCAGCCCACGCCTTCTTCGGGAGAATAGCTGTCGAGACGGGCGCCGCTCTGCGTGGTGGTGTGGCACTTCAGGCACTCCGCGCTGTTCTGCGGGTCGGCGATGCCCTTGCCGGCGGCGATTTCCTTGGCCTTCGCCGTGCTGAGAACGGCCCATGCGCCCGCGTGCGCGCTCATCCGCCAGACGCTCCACTGGTTGCCCAGGGCCGGCCCGCGGTGGCACTTGCCGCACACCATGACCCCGGCATACTTCGGTCCCCGCGCCTTCGGGTCAATTGGAGCCTGGCCGGTCAGGCCCCCGGGCACCGGGTTCGCCGTCAGCGGGTGGAACAGCCGGTCCCAGCTCTTCTTCATGTCCAGGGGAGGCTGTTTCAAGACGGCCACATGCGATCCCTTCTCGACGTGGCAGTTGATGCAGAAATCCCGGTCCGGCATCCGAAGTCCGGCCTTCATTGCCGCCTGCCGGTCCTTCATAACCTCGAGCGAAGCGTACTCGCTGCCCGGCCCGTGGCAGCCCTCGCACTGCACGCCGTCCTCGATGTGGAAGGTCGCGTCTTTCTCCCAATCCTCCGAGTTCCAGGCCGTCGCATGGCACCCCAGGCAGATGGCCGAATCCTGCGGCAGGGTCCGCAGGCCGCTCAGCCTGGCCATTTCAACTCCTTCCGGTTTGGCGAGCACGGCGTAGGCCGCACTGTGCCCGGAATGCAGCCACTTGCCGTACTGGCCGCCCATGCTGGCGGCCGTGTGGCACCCGGCGCAGACGCGCACCCCCACATACACAGGCGTTTTGGGGGCCGCCTGCAATGCCGCCCAACTCACCGCCAGCAAGCATGCCGCGGCGTATGAGGGAATCCGGTTCATCGCTTGACTCCGTTGACTTTGGCGTCGTGCGTCAGTTGCAGAAACTGATTCGCTTTGACGTGATCCATCTTTTCCACGACTCCGTCCGGCCACCGGATCTCGACGGAATCGGCATACTGAGCCTTTCCGAGCCCGAAGTGCACGCGCGGATCGCCCTGTGACATGTAGCCGCGCATTGGAACCAGGTCTTGAATCTGTTTGATCGCGCCGGTTGTGACCGTAACCCGGGCTCCGATGGCCTCGCGCTGTCCGGTGGGGAATTTCAGACGGGCATCCACGGTCAGCCAGTTATTCACCCGGTTGCCTCCGTCATTGCGAAGCAGAATCGGGCTGTCATTCAGGTTGGAGATGACGAGGTCGATATCGCCGTCATTGTCGAAATCCGCCCAAGCCGCTCCGCGTCCCACATGCTTCTCCTTGAAGTGCTGGCCCGAACGCTCGGAAACGTCCTCGAATCTTCCATTCCCCTGGTTCCGCATCAGGGTGTTCTCTTCCACATACTCGTGGTGCGCGTCGCCGTGCGTGGTGAACAGGTCGAGCCATCCGTCGTTGTCATAGTCGAAGGCCACCGCGCCCCAGCCCGCGTACTGAGCCATGGCCAGGGAAAGCCCGCTGATGGCCGTCTGATCGACGAAGTTGCGCAGCCCTTTCTCGAGAGTCTGCATGTAGAGAATGCAGTAGTTCAGGTTGGGAATGAAGATGTCGAGCAACCCATCGTGGTTGAAATCGCCGACCACCGGCCCCATCGACGAAACGCCCTGTCCGTTTTCACCGTAGGCGACGCCGTACTCGAGAGCCTTATCCGTGAAGGTCCCCTTCCCGGTGTTCTCGAAGTAGTGGTTCTCCATCGCGTCGTTCGTCACGAAAATGTCGAGCCGGCCGGCGTTCCGGAAATCCGAGGCGGTGACGCTCATGGCGCGGCCTAGCTTGGACACGCCCGCCTCCTTCGTGACATCCGTAAAGGTACCGTCGCCATTGTTCCGGTAGAGCGCGCTCGGCTGCGGGCTGTAGCTCAGCGGGCCGGGATACCCGGCGGCCGCGTAGTAATCGCGGAACTTGCCGCCATCGTAGAGAATGTAGTTGGCGACGAAGACATCCAGCAGGCCGTCGTTGTTGTAGTCGAACCAGACGGCCGACAGGCCCCAGCGCGGGTCGTCGAGACCCGAGCGTTTGGAGACGTCCGTGAAGGTGCCGTCGCCGTTGTTGTGATACAGGATGTTGCGGCCATAGTTGAGGACGTACAGATCCACGTGGCCGTCGTTATCGTAATCGGCGGCCGAACAGCCGGAGCTGAACACGCCGTTGCCGCCGACGCCCGCCTGTTCGGTCACGTCGGTGAAGGTGCCGTTGCCGTTGTTGCGGTACAGCTTGTTCGACAGCTTTCCGCGGAGGTCGCGGCCTTCGTTGCTCGACACGCTGTCGGTCCAGGTGCCAGTCACGAAGTAGAGGTCCATCAGGCCGTCGCCGTTGTAGTCGAAGACGCACACACCGCCGCCGGTGCCCTCCACGATGTTGTCCAGCTCGTGGTCGCCGTAGCTGTGCCTGAAGGTGATCCCCGCCTGCTTCGTGATATCGGTGAATGACGGAAGATCGGGGGCAGTCTGGGCGCCCATGCCGATCGCCAGAATTGCAGCGGCCCCGGCTGCCAGAATTGCTATCCACAGTCTCATGGTCGTCCTCCCGGTGTAGCTGCCCTGAGGTTGGATCGATCGGAGGGCTGCCCGTTAAACTGCGCTCCGAGGTCGATCCATTCGACGATCGCCCGCCGCTCTTCCCCCGTCAGCGGAGCGGACCCGGCCGGCGGCATCGGCCTGGCGGCCGGAACCCTATCGACTCTGTCCCAGGGGCGCGCCGTGTTTCTGCCGAATATCGCCCAGATCAGCCGGCTGGTGCGCGCGCGGCCCGGGTCCACGTAGAGGCCGCGGCCGTTCTCGGCCGCCCCCTCGGGTCTTGCCAGCAGGTTCAGGTAAGCGGGGGAGAACTCCGCGCTCCCTGCGCCGCGGCGGGCATCCGCTCCACCCAGCCTCGGCCGAACGGTCCCTCCGTGGCACGCGCGGTTGGCGCATTTGGCCGTCAGTATCGGTTGAATGTCCCGTCGAAAGTCCACCGTCCGGCGCCGCTCGGGAGGCAGCATGAGGTCCGCGGCATCGTGGCCCAGCGCTTTGACGAATACGTTGTCGGGCGTTCGCTCGCCGTCCTCGTGGCAGCCGATGCAGCCGCGGTTCTCCTTGTTCTTGGCCCAGAGCCACGCGCTGGTGCGGAGCGCCATGCCGTCGCGGTCCAGGATCTGCAATTGAATCGGGGTGTTCGGCGGTACCAGCAAATGAAAAGAGCCATCGTCGTCGAGTTCCAGGTCGCCCAGCAGTCGCTTCTGGATCATTCCCGACAGGCTGTCGCGATTCGCCCTGGAGGCCTCCTTCAAGGCGCCCGCTGCCCGCGGCATCCCCTCGATGACACGAAGGCGGCGGGCGGTGCCCGGGGGCATCCATTCCCGCTTCAGGTCGTTTTCGTATACGTTCAGGCAATAGAGCTTCGACCAGTTCTGATCGTCCTGGACCACCGACGAATGCCCGTCCGGTTCGGGACGCGGCGCCAGCGCTACCGCCTGTATGCCGTGATAGCCCGGCTGGGAGAAGACCAGGGTACGCGCGCCCGATTCCACATCCAGGCGGTAGATGGCATGCGCGCCCTCCGCCGAGCGCCTCGAAACCAGGATGGAGCCGTCCGGCAGGGGTGACGGCGAGTGGAAAAAGCCGTCTCCGGGAGCCGTGATCGCCCGGTAAGAATGGAGATTGCGGCTCAAGCTGAGAACGCCTAGGCTGCCCGCGCCATCCCACGGCAGATGGGCGGATTCCACGAACACCACCGCGCCTTTCGAGGTGGTACACGCCATGTGCTTGATCGGGCGCCCCTGGGTTCCGGAAAAGGCGGCGTAGTCGGTCCCGTCCAGATGCACGGCGAACAGATCGATGCGGCCCAGGGGTCCGTTACCCGGATGGCTGCGCTCCCAATGCGAGAACAGAATGCGGCCGTCCTGCATCTGGAATGGGTCGTAGCTGGCCGACACTCCGTAGGTCAGGCGCCGCAGCTCCGATCCGTCAAATCGCACCGAATACAGATTGGTCGCCGCTTGAGAGCCGTACTCGTTGAGTTCGCCGGCCAGATCGCTGACGAACGTGATTTGATACGAAGGGCGGGCGTCGTTGAGGTAAAACAGAGCCGACTGGTACATGGGGCTCCGGCAGTTGCCCGCGGCGTGCGTGACCTGGTGGACGCCGGTTCCGTCGGCCTTCATTTCGAAGATGTTCCAGTGATCGGCCGCGGTTTTCCTGGCCGCGAAGAGGATGCTCTTGCCGTCCAAAGAAACCGCCGGATCGGCGGCGCTTTCGAAGCCTGCCGTAAGCACGCGCGTCGAACCGTCCTTGCGCAGGAGCACCAGTTGGCCGCCGTCTCCGTAGGAGGCGGAGATCATCCCGCCGCCCGACGGCCGGGCGTTGGCTACCCGTGCGACGGGAATCCGGGTAAACACGATTCCGCCATAGCCGGGAGCGTAAGGCGAGATATCGGGTCTCGCGGACCCGGTGTGCCCGGCGGCTAGCGACGCCGCCAGCAACAGCAGGACACCGCCGGTTGCGGGACGCCTCTCGTTCTGACTGCCCATTCGCATGACTCTACGTCGTGGCCCCGGTGCCGGCTGCGGTCTAGGGCCGTGAGCTGCGGAACATGGCGATCGCTTCGATTTCGATCAGCAGTTCCGGCCGGCAGAGGATGGCCTGGATTCCCGTGGAAGCGGGCAGGGGGTCGAGCCCCTGCTGCCTGTAGAACGACGTCCGCTCTTCATTGAACGCCGCGTAATCCCGCTCGATATCGCGCAGGTAGCAGGTGGTCCGCACGATGTCTTTCCACGTCGCGCCCTCCGACGCGAGCAGCCCGGCAATGTTCCGGAAGGTTCGCCGGCACTGTGCGCGGAAGTCGCCAACGTGCACCGTTACCCCGTTTTCGTCGATACTCGCCGTTCCGGAGATCAACAGGATGACGATACCTCCGAGTTCGATGCGCAGCCCGCGTGAAAACGAACTGGGCCTGGCGTAGTGATAGGCCTCGTTCAAAACGTCGAGCGAGGTCACCGCTCTTTTCTCGATGGTGGCTCCCCGGCCAACCGCGTCCAGCATCTCTGCTGTGGTCATCTTGAAAAACCTCCCTGGTCCGGTCCGAGCATCGGCTCACACCGCTCCGTCAATGACATTCCGCCGGAAGGAAATAATACCATCAGACCCGAAAATTTTGAATAATACAAAACCACTAGAAAAGTTTCACTTTGCAAAGGCATTTAGGTGTAAATAACATCTATCCTGCCTGCCGGCGGCGATTTTCGCTTGACAAGGATGGCCCGGTCGATGCATGTTACATCTACATACGGTTTGATTCAACTATGGCCTGCGCCATCTCAGTCCTGCTCGTCGACGACCACGCGCTGCTTCGAAAGTCCTTACACCGGATGCTCGAAGACGACCCCGAGCTCGCGGTCGTCGGCGAGGCAGGCAACGGCGCCGAAGCGGTGGAGCTCGCGCGGGAACTGGCGCCCCAGGTAGTGGTCATGGATCTCGCCATGCCCGTGATGGATGGCATTCAGGCAGCCCGGCACATCCTGCGGCAGGCGCCCGCGACCGCGATTCTCATGCTCAGCATGAGCGCGGAGGAGAAGTGCGTCCGGCAGGCATTCGACGCCGGAGTCCAGGGCTATCTGGTAAAGAACGCGGTGGATCTCGACCTGGGCGGAGCGGTGAAATCCGTTGCCACGGGCAAGCGGGTTCTCAATCTCGGGCCGATGAGCCGCGAGACTCGCCGAAGCTGAGCGCTCCGCGCGGCGGTCCGGAACTACTGCGTCCCCGGCGCCGCGTTCGCCCCGTTCCCATGCGGCAACGGCAGGAACGTCGCCCAGGCATGGGCGTGTTCGGTGCCGTCGGCGGCTGTCAATACCGCCTCCGTCCTGATGAGCCGCTTGTTCCGGCTGTCGATCCAACCCCGGATCTGAAACCGTTCGCCCGACGTTACATGCCGGCGAAATCGAACCCGAAGTTCGGCCGTTAGCGCTTCGGTGCCCGTTCCGGCGACGGCCTTGGACATGGCTTCGTCGAGCACCGTGCTGACGACGCCTCCATGGACGATTCCGCGGAACCCCTCCCAGGCAGATGTCGGAACCCAGGTAGCTGCGACGCCGCCGTCAGCTTGCCGCTCGTATCGTAATTGCAGGCCACACGGGTTGTTCTGCCCGCAAACAAAGCAGCCCGATTGCGGGCGGGCATGTAATGGGGTCTCCGAATCGTCGCCGGCAATTAGCTGTGGCATGGTCTTCAACTCGTGCAGAGCTGTGTGCGTTCTTTCGGGCACATGGCTCGATAGGACTGATAACCGCCCGAAAGGTTGCGCACGCGGAAGCCATGTTGGCTGAGGATCCGGCATGCGTAATAGGCCCGCTGTCCGACCCCGCAGTTGACCCATATCTCCCGATCGCGGGGCAGTTCGCCCATCCGCTTTCGCAACTGCCCGAGCGGGATGTTGACCGCCCCCTCGACGCAGCCCTTGCAGAACTCCTTGACCTCACGGACATCCAGCAGGAACGCGCCGGAACGCTCCAGTTCGGGCCAGAAGGCGAGCTCGACGTCCCCGCGGATCACGTTCGATGCGACCATGCCCGCCATGTTGACGGGATCCTTGGCGGAGCCGTACTGCGGCGCGTAGCAGAGTTCGGTTTCCTCCAGGTCGAAAACCGTCGCCCCCATCTGAATCGCCATCGCAATCACGTCGATGCGCCGTTCCACACCCTCTTCGCCCACGGCCTGGGCGCCCAGCAGAAGACCATCCGAAGCGCGGAAAAGCAATTTCAGATGAATAGGCCGGGCGCCAGGATAATAGCCGGCATGCTGGGCCGGATGCAGGTAGACGGCCTGGAAATCCTCGATTCCCGCGAGGCGCAGAGCCTTCTCCGTGGCGCCCGTCAGGGCCGCTGTCAAGCCGAAGAAGCCGCACACCGCGGTCGCCTGAACACCTCGAAAGCGGGAATCGCGCCCCGAGATCGCATCGGCCGCAACGCGCCCTTGCCGGTTGGCCGGTCCCGCCAGGGGTATCAATTCCCATCGACCCGTCACGCGGTTCTCGACCTCCACTGCGTCGCCGACCGCCCAGATGTTCGGATCGCTGGTGCGCATCCCGGAGTCCACGCGAATGCCGCCCCGCTCGCCGATTTCGAGCCCCGCCGCCCGCGCCAGGTTGGATTCCGGCCGCACCCCGATGGCGAGGACCACCAGCCCGGCTTCGAACGTCGCGCCCGATTGCGTGCGCACCGCCAGGCTGCCGTCGGCCAACTGCTCGAATCCGGCGACTCCATCGCCCAGCTGAACGTGAGCCGCGTGGGCCGCGACGCGATGGCGCACGTACTCCGCCATCTCGGGATCGAGCGGAGGCATCAACTGATCCGCCATCTCGACGATCGCGACCTCCATTCCCCGGCGGACGAGATTCTCCGCCATCTCGAGCCCGATGAATCCGCCGCCGACCACCACCGCCCGGCGCGGCTTTTCCGCCGCGATCCATTCCCGGATATCTTCACTGTCGGGAAGCGTGCGCAGGGTAAAAATGCCCGGCAGATCGATTCCCGGCAATGGCGGACGAATGGGGGATGCGCCGGGCGACAGCACCAGGGCATCATAGGGTTCGCGATATTCGCGCTCGCTATCGACGTCCCGCACGACTACGTGCTGCGACAGCCGGTCGATCGCGATGACTTCGTTCCGAATCCGAACCTCGATATTGAACCGCTCCCGAAACAGCTCCGGACTCGCCAGCAGGAGCTTCGACTCCTGCTCGATGAGGCCGCCCACGAAGTAGGGCAGGCCGCAGTTGGCGAAGGAGACGTAGTACCCGCGGTCGAGCATGAGGACTTCCGCGTTCTCGTCCAACCTCCGCAGGCGCGCCGCGCACGATGCGCCGCCGGCGACACCCCCGACAATTACCACGCGCTTTCTGGCCATGATCTTATGCCAAGGACCGTTCGGCACGCTCGTGCCTAGTGGGCGCAGCCTCTATGGTCGCAACTGTTCTGGCCGGTCGCCAGGGTGCCGTCCAGATACTGCCGGACCAGGGTCGCCACGGTCTCGGAGGGCGCGCCCGTGAGAACTTCAATCGCCGCGTTTTGGAACAACTCGCGCGCGCGGGCTCCCATGCCCCCGGCAATGACGAGGTGGACGCCCCGCTCCTTCAGCCATGGCGGCAAAAGCCCTGGCTGGTGCTCCGGAGCGGCCACTTCGGTCGATCCGGTCATTGCCTTCGTAACTGGATCGACGTCCACAAGGGCGAACTTCTCGCAGTGGCCGAAGTGCTGGGCCAGGCTTCCGTCGGCGATAGGTATGGCAATACGCATGGAACTGCTTTCCTTTCGATTGAAGAACATCGAGCTGCACCGAAGGGCTTTGATTTACGGCCCCCCTGTGCGATATTAATAGATGCAACTAACACTTATACTAAAGTCCATTCTAGTGAAGTGTCAAGTAAGTGGTGGTTCGCGGCGCAGCATACCGCGATCACCGTGTCGGCGGAGAATGAATCATGAGGCGTGCCGCACACCTCTGGCAGAAGCACAGGCTCTTCGGCGCCTTGCAGATGCGTTCCAGAACGTCATCATCGACACAAGCCAAACAGGGTCGACCTATGCCCAATGTATTGAGAATCGAGCCGATCGGCGTGATCGAGACGCCGTTTGGAGAGCCGGCGGGAACGCCCATCCAACCGTCCCGCGCGAAGGGAGCGCGAGGCAGGGTCCGGGTGGAACCGCGGTTTTGGGCCGGCTTGCGGGATCTCGCGGGGTTTGAGCGAATCTGGCTTATCTACTGGCTCCACAAGCGCCAGGGCTCTTCCCTGTTGGTAACCCCTTTCCTCGACCGGCAGCAGCGCGGTGTTTTCGCGACGCGCGCGCCGGTCCGTCCCGCTCCGATCGGAATCTCGGCGGTCCGTCTGATCGCGATCGAGGAGGGAGTTCTCGAAGTAGCGGACGTGGACATGATCGACGGCACGCCGCTGCTGGACATCAAGCCCTACGTGCCGGAGTTCGATTCCTACCCGGGCAGCCGGGCGGGTTGGTTCGACGAAGCCGGCTCGGACTCCCGGCTGGCGGATGGCCGGTTCGGGGTCACGGAGCCCACGGGCTCGTAGGTTCTACGGCCGCAGCGTGAATTCCCAGCCGCAGTACATGCCTTCGGGCGCATCCGGGGGGCAACGCAGGCAGGAGGTCGAAATGCGGGGATCGACGGTCTTCGCGAATGTCTCGAACTCCACCATGCCCACCTGCTTGCACGGGAACGCGGGCAAGCCTTTGCGCTGGCGCGCCTGCTGTACGCGGCACTGGTCCATGAAGAAACGCAGGCGCTGCCGGTCTTCGGACCACTCCACGCGTTGCGCGTTGACCACGCTATAGAGGCGCAAACCCAGGGCCTTTTCAAGCGCCGGCAGTCCGCCCGCAGGTGGTATCCCGAAAACGTCCATGATCCGCCGCGCTTCGACCGCTGCGAATCGCGCCCACGAGCGGGCGTCAAGCTCGATGGCCGTCTCCATTCCGAAGCGCTCCTCGGCCGCCAGGAACCAGCAGCCGTCGTGGGCCAGCCAGTTCTTGGCGAACATCTCGAGGGCGCGCAGAAGCTCTTCGCGCCCCATCGTTTCGAACGGTTTCATGAACTCAGCCATTCCCTCTAACATCGCTCGCGCGGCTGCCGTTTTGCAATCGGGGGTTGAACGATTCCCCTTGCCACCAGCGGTCATCGGTGACATGATAGATGCAAGTTGCACTTATCTGTTTGAACGTCGGCACCGCCGGCGAGGAGTCTTCACATGAAACTGGCAGTGCTCTTCAGCGCCGGTGCGCTCTTGTCCGGCCTCGGTTCAGGACCGGCCCTCGCACATCATTGCGGCCATCACGACTGTGACTATGGCCGTGACCATAGCTGTGACCATTCCCGGGGGCAGGTCAATGCGGCTCCCCCATCGAGGGGAGGTCCGGCGGACTGGTCCGTCAATCTGAAGTCGCTCGAAGGTAAAATCGTCGAGATCATTTACCTCCCGGGCGCGACGCCGGAAACCGGAATGGTCGAGCTTCGGGTCCGGACGGCCGTCGGCGCCAATCTCGTCCGCCTGGCGCCGGCCGGCTTCTTGAAGCAGAGCGGGTTGCGCCTCGAGGAGGGCGATTCCGTGACGCTCAAGGCATTCCCGGTCTCGGGAATGAAGGGCGACCTCCTGGTTGCGACCGAAGTCGACGGAAGCGGGCGGAACATCCAACTGCGGGACGCCTCAGGCCAGCCTCTCTGGTAGACGGCCCCGGCGCTACGGGTTGCGGCGGGAATCGATCGTAACACCGGTCACGCCCGGAACCATCCCGGCGACCCGGTGGATCGCCTCCGCATCCTCTTCGAGCGAGTCCCCGCGGACGGCGACGCGCCCTCCCCGGGCCTCTACTTCGACTTCCAGGTGCAGCGTGAACGGGTTCAGCGTGAGCGCCTTGCGCACCTGGCTGGCGGTCGCCAAATCGTTCAGAACCGCCTGATCCCCAGGTCCGAGTTCGAAAGCCCCCTGTTCGACGAGCGTCGCGGCCAGCTCGCAGGATTGCTTGAGGTTCAGCCGTTCCAGGTTGATGATGAGGTCGTAGTGTGAGGGATCGCTCCAATCCATACCGTAGAGAAACTGCGCCCACTGGCGTCGGTCGCGATCCATGTCGGCAATATGGGCGGCGGCTTCCGCAGGACCCAGGTGCAGCCGTTCGGCGGCCAGACGGATCCGGAAATCCAGCGGAGCGATGACGCGCAGCCGAATCAAGCCGGGGGCGCCCCTGAGCAGCAGGTGGCCGGCCAGCCCATGGTAAACGACGCGGCCGCCGCGCACCTCTTCGAACAGCGCGGCCTGCAGCAGGACCCCATAAATGTAGCGCCTGTGATTGGAAGTACCCGGAAAATCCGGCGGCTGCTCGAGCGCCGCCTGGAGGTCGTATTCGGAAACCCGCGGGGTGGCAGCCTTGCGCAGCAGGGAAGTGAGGTCGAGCGAGCGGTAGCGCAGTCTGCGACTGAGGCATTCCGCCAGCATGGAGCCTCCACTGAGAGTACCTCGAGAGATCGTGATTATGGCCATCGGAACCCGATTACCGGGTAGACTATACCATCTGGCGGCTCGGCAGCCAAATTTTGGAAGGGTGCCGGACCGCCCACTTGTCACGCGCGGGGTGGATTTTGCATCCTGGTAAGAGAACCGCTATGCCCATGTACGAATATCGATGCCAGCGGTGCGGCAGGAGCTTCGAAATGCTGCGCCGGATGCAGGATGCCGACAAGGATCTGAAGTGCCCGGAATGCCGGTCTGAAGAAGTCGAGCGGCTGCTTTCGACGTTCGCCGCCGGCAGCGGATGCAAACCGTCCGGGTCCGGTAAGTTCACTTGAGCCCGTTAACGGCGGCCGGTCGGCCGTTACAACCATCTGAATTGTGATGAACCATAAGACGTTTCAACCCAGCAACGCTGGCCGTTTGGATGACCCGCAGCGGCTTGTCTGGATGCCTCCGAACGAAGTGATCGAACGATTGGATTTGAAGCCCGGAATGGTGATTGCCGATATCGGCGCTGGTACCGGGTTTTTCGCGCTGCCCTTTGCCCGCGCGGTCGCCCCGGCAGGGATGGTGTGGACCGTCGATCTGCAGCCCGAAATGCTCAAGCTCCTGGAAGAACGGATGCAGCGGGAGGATGCTCCCGGCAATATCGCGCTGCGCCAGGGCCGGGCCGCGGATACCGGTCTCCCGGATGGCGGTTGCGACGTGGCGTTCCTGGGCAACCTCTGGCATGAGTTGGACGAACCCGGCAAGGTCCTGTCGGAGATGCGGCGCATCTTGCGGCCCGGAGGGCGCATCGGCATTCTGGATTGGCGCAGCGATGTGCCCCCTCCGCCCGGGCCGCCTTCGGACCACCGCGTTCGCTCGAGCGAAACGGTAGCGCTGCTGAATGGCGGCGGCTGGCGGAATGTCTCGCTCCGCGACCTGGGGCCGTACAGCTACCTCCTGGTCGCCTCGGCGGAGTAATGAGGCAAGGTGTAGTGCGGCATGCCCTCGCGGCCGCGGCCCGCAGGTTTGCCCGCCCCAGCTCGTTTCAACCGCAGACTACTAGGAGGTCTTTGCCCTTAGATGTAAGTCGTACTTTTTCCGAGCCGGGCCTGCTACTCTCAGAAATGCGGCGAAATCTCGCGGAAGGAAAATGATATGGGGAAGATGTCCGTCACATCCGGCAATGTCGCTGAAGTAGCATGTCGCTTCCTGCGGCTGTACACCGGCGCGATCTCCGACATCCTGGACAAGGCCGGTTATCGCAATCAGGTTCTGCCCTACTACATCACGCCGTTCACGACCGCCAACCGCGTGGCCGGCCTTGCGTTCACCGGGCAGGGATACCCGTGCGCGGATGTCGCGCATGACGACACCAGGACCCGGCTGAAAATGCTGGACAGCATCGAACCCGGTACGGTCTCGGTGTGGGCTACGGGCGGCAGCATGGATTGCGCCCACTGGGGAGAGATCATGTCCACGGCGGTCAAACAGCGCGGCTCGACGGGCGCGGTGGTGGATGGCGGGGTGCGTGATGTGGACTTCGTCAATGCCATAAACTACCCGGTGTTCGCCAGGTTCAAATCTTCGGCCAGTTCGCTCGGGCGGTGGGACATCGTCGACTACCAGGTCTCGATCAGGATCGGCAACACCGTGATCCATCCGGGCGATTTCATCTTCGGCGATACCGATGGGGTGGTCGTGATCCCGCAGGAAGGAACCATGGATGTGCTGGTGTCCGCCGAGGACATATTCGAGCGCGAGCGCGGCATGCGCGCGGAACTGCAGCAGGGTGTGTCGGTAGCCGACGCCTACGCGAAGTACGGCTCCCTTTAAGCCCCGGCCGGCATAACCGGCATGCGCCGCCCGGCCGTCATGCGTTCCCCCGGTTCGAATTCTGTCGCCGCCCGGCCAGCGCCTTTTCCCAGGCGTTTTCGAGTTCGGCATGGGCCGAGCGGGTGAGCGGCCGGGGTTTCACCCCGGGTTGGTACCCGCGGCACAATTCTATGGTTCGCCGCAAGCTCTCGGCATATACCAGGCAGGCGCCGCACTGGCGCAGGTGCCGCTCCACTTCGGCGGCCGTTCCGGCGTCCAGTTCTTCATCCAGATAGTCGGAAAGCCGCGCCATCACCCGTTCGCAAGTGCCCTGATATCCGTTCATAATGACCGCCGGGATTGCCCCTCAGGCCCCGGTCACGCCGGGGCAGAGCCCACGACGCGATCCACCACGCGACGCAGTTTCTGGTTTACCTCTTCCGCCATCGGCTCCATGGCCGGGTTGCCGACGACCGAGAGCATCCTGGCGGCGTCCACCGCCCCGATCCAAACCTGCCCGTCCCGCTCATAAACAACGGCGTTGCAGGGAAGCAGCAGTCCCAGGTTGATCTCTTCCTGGAGAGCACGGTACGCCAGCGGAGCATGGCACGCGCCCAGAATCACGTAGCGCGGGAAATCGACGCCCAACTTTTCCTTGAGCTTCGCCTGTATGTCGATCTTCGAGAGAACGCCGAAACCCTCGGCCTTGAGGCCGGCTTCCAGCCGTTCCACCGCGTCCTCAAAGGCGAGACCCACGCTCGCAACGTATCCGTATTCCCGAGTCTTGGAAGCTTCCACGAAATGACCTCCGTTCTGAGAATAACTTCGGCATCATTGCCGGTCCTGTGCGTGATCCCACACTGCCGGGCCGGATCCCACCGTCAGCACCGGACAGGGCGCGTGGCGCACGGTCCGCAGCGTGGTCGTTCCCAGGAGCATGCCCTCGAAGAATCGCCGCCGTTCCGCTCCCAGCACCACCAGATCGTACGGCTCTTCCGCGGCGAGTTTCACGATCTCTTCGGCCGGATCTCCATGCCGGATCAGTTCCCGGATGACGCAGCGGGATCTCTCTTCCGCGGAAATCCAACCGCACAGGTCGGAGACGGACCTGGTGCCGGACGCTTCGCGCACGTGCAGCACGGTCACGGTGGCGTCGAAGCACGCGCCGACTCCGGCCGCGAAACTCAGCGCGCGCCGCGACAGTTCCGTGTCGTGAACCGCACAAAGCACGTGGCGGACGGGTTCGTGCGGGGCGGATCGAACGGTCAGAACCGGCACGGTACTTTCTCGCAGAACGCGCTCGGCTACCGATCCCAACATCCAGCGGTTCAGGCCGCCGCGGCCATGCGTGCCCATCACAATCAGATCTGCGTCCGTTTCCCCGGCCACCTGGCGGATGCCATCGGCGGGAAGCGCTTCGATCGCCCGAACTTCGACCGGAGCGGCGCCGCCCAAAGCGGATTGCACGAAGGTCCCGAGCGACGCTTCCGCTGCCTGGAGCGACTCCCGAAATTCCACCTGTAGCTCGGCCAGCCGGCCTACTGTAAAGTAAGGCGGCGCCTCGAACCAGTTGGCGTACATCGCGATCACCCGGGCATTCCCACAGCGCGCCGCCATGAGCGATGCGCTACGGAGTGCATGGACCGAGATTTCGCTGAAATCAACCGGGACGAGGATTGTCTCGAACGTGTGTGCTCGCATGGCGGCCTCCATCCCCAATGATGCAGAGTTCTTAGCGGAGTGACACGCGCCTGAAATTTCTGTCACCGCGCGCGCGAAAACTGCATCCTCGCATTGGGAAGGCATAGGAATGAGAGCAATGTTGTTGACGCTCGCGGCGCTGACCGTGGCAGCCGGGCAGTCTTTGCCGAAGCCGCCGGAGCCTCGCCAGGAGGCTTCCCGGCTGGGCGGCAAATCGCCATGGCACTGCCTGCGGCGTCTGGGTGAGATGGAAGTGAACCTGGTGATTCGGTTCTCTTCGCTGGGAATCCGGAGCTCCAATCCCGATGGAAAGGGCAAGGCCCCGCGCGTCGCGAAGGTGGCTCACCGGCGCCACCCCGAGCAGGCGGCCCTCGAGCCGGCCGGGAGCAGATGATGTGGACATGCCCGCGGCATCGAATTCCGGATGAGTCTCGTGTCGCGATTCACGACACTTCCAGTGAGTTTCGGCTGCAATTGGAGGGACCTTTCGGGGCCACGGAAGCGCGCGAAGCGGAGTCGTGCTGGAGGACCGCGGCCTCCACCATCGACGGCCGGCGGTTTATTGTGGACGTCTCGCGGATCGGGTCGCTCGATCCGGCGGCGGAGGAGTTGCTCTTCCGGATGCGGGAGAGCGGCGCCCAATTCCGGAAGGTCCCGAGTGGCGCCGATCTGCCAACCCTGTCGCAGCTTCCTGCGTTGCTGGCCTGCTTATTGCTGCGGCTCGAAGCCTGGGCGCGCCATGATCCCCGCCCCCGTACTCCGGGCCACCGGACGAACTCGACATCCATGCCGCATTGATATAAACTCCTGGCAGCGGTGGCTAAGATCAGTGCTGTCCATCCCTCCGACCTTCTCGGGTTCAGCCGGCTGGCGGTTGACGCCACCTCGGGGCTGAGCGCGCTGGTCGAGGCGCTGCACCACAACATTGCGCGCGGCTCCGGGATTTTCGATACGCCCTCGGAGGGGCCTGCGAGCGGCATTACGGGTCAGGTGTACGAATGCATCCGCTCGGTGACCGGGCTCGTGGGAGGCACCATCGATGCCCTGGCTGCCCCGATCGTACCATTGCCGGCGGACAGCGGCTCGCCGCCCGAACGCGAAGCCCTGCTGGCCGCGTTGAACGGCATCCTGGGCGACTATCTGTCCGCCACCGGCAACCCGCTCGCCATTTGCATGCGCCTGCGCCGCCGCGGCAAGCCCCTGACGCTCGAACGGCGGGCTTTGGCTGCGGCGATTCCGCGGCCGGGCGGCAAGCTGGTCGTGCTGGTGCATGGGCTGTGCATGAACGATCTTGGCTGGAGGCGCAAGGGGCAGGACCACGGGGCCGCGCTGGCCCGCGACTTCGGATATACGCCGCTCCATCTGAACTACAACAGCGGCCTGCATGTCTCGACCAACGGGCGCACCTTCGCCGGGTTGCTCGAGGCCCTCGCCGGGCAATGGCCCGTGCCGTTGGAATCGTTCGTGATCCTGGCCCACAGCATGGGCGGGCTGGTGTCGCGCAGCGCCTGTCATTATGCCGCCGCCGCGGGGCACAAGTGGCCGCAGCGCCTGCGCGGCATCGTTTTCCTGGGCACGCCGCACCATGGCACGCCGCTCGAACGCATCGGGAACGTTGTGACCGCGGGTTTGCGTCTCAGCCCCTATACCGACGCATTTGCCCGGCTGGGCGAGATCCGCAGCGCCGGCATTACGGACCTGCGCTACGGCAACCTGTTGGACGAAGATTGGATCGGCCGCGACCGCTTCGCCTGTTCCGGAGATCTGCGCCGCCCCGTGCCCCTGCCCGCAAAAACGGCGTGTTACGCGATCGCCGCGACAAGGGAAAAGAAGGGCGGACTCTCCGGCGCCCTGCTCGGAGACGGCGTCGTACCCGTCGCGAGCGCTCTCGGCCTTCATGAAGACCCGGGCAGGAATCTGTCATTCGCCGAATCCCGGCAGCGGGTCATGCATGAGATGAACCACTTCGACCTGCTCAGTTCCGCGGCCGTCTATCGACAGATTGCACGGTGGCTCGGGGGCGGCGCCGCCTGAGGGCTACGGCCCCCGGCGGCCCACCTCGCGGCCGGCGCGCTCACAACGTGCGGGCGTGCACCACGTCCACGGCAAAAGCCGCGCCCTGTCCGTGGCACACACCGCATGATTCACCGAGCGTCGGGCTGGTGTTCACGGCGGCGTGGGCCGAAGCGTCCTGCGGGGTGTGGCACGCCGTACAAGCCGCCGTGGTGGGCGGTGTCGGATTGATAAAGTCCCGCGGGTTGTTCACGGGAATTCGCGTCGATGGCACCGGCGGAAAATCGGTGAGATTCACGTGGCATTTGCCGCAGTCGCGCAAGTCTCCCGGAAAGAGCACGCCGCTGAAATCGTTCACGCTTCCGTTGAAGCCGTATACGATGAACGGCGTCATCTGCCCGCCCGCCTCGGCCGTCGCGCCGGTGTGCAGCCGGTGAATCAGCACCGGAAAATCGATGGACTGGGGCGGGGCCGCGGAGGCCGGACGAACCGCGGCATCGGTCGCGTTGGGATTGTGGCACAACAGGCAGTACTGCACGTTTTCCCGAATGCCCCCGTGCGCCGAGATCCGGTAATGGCAGGCATTGCAGTCCTGCTGCGCGTTATCCAAGGTGTGCGGCGTCACGGGCGATCCATCCACCGAAAATGGAAACAACTGGTTGAACCCCACGTCCCGCACCGTTTGCGCCGTCACGGTTCCGGGCAGCACCGTCTCATTGCGATAGCCCTCAATCCCCATCATGTAGGTTCCGGTCGCATTCGCCGGTATGGCTGCCTTGAACGTATAAGTGTACGTCCCGCTGGTTGCCCCCGCGGCGGCGCCGGTGGCGCTCTCGCTGACCACGCTGGCGTAATCGCCGGTCGGGCCCGCCATGACCAAGCTTAGGCTATTCATCGCACTCGGGGCGACGGCGTTACCCGCGTTGTCGGTGATGCTGAAAGTCACGGTGGGCGACGATCCGGCCGCGCCGGTCACGCTGATCAGCTTAAAATTCACGCCCGGCAGTTCGCCCGGCGTCCATTGCGGGATGTTGTGCGCCCCCAGGATGGAGGCGTCGAACGGTAGTTCTCCCAGCGGAATGTGGCACTGGGCGCACTGCGAGTCGCTGGCTGGCAGACCTCCGGCGTGGTTCAGGCCGGTCTGGAAATTCACGTTGTCGTGGCAGGCTCCGCAGGCTTCGGCACTAGGCCGTGTCAGCCACCAGTTCTCGTCTACCGGAAGGGGTTCGGTGTTCTCGCCGGGGTCCTCTGCTGCGCTCACCGGAATCACTGTGGCGCCCGCCGGGCCCGCGGTCGGGTCGCCCGTTCCCGGTAAGGGAGGGGCCGCCGTAGTGTCGCTGTCCAGAGATCCGCCCGTGATGTTTCCGTTGCTGTCCACGTTGAGCGGCGCCGGCGGCAATCCGCCTTCGATGCCGGCGATCCCCACCGTGCTCTTCCGTGGGTACGCCCCGGTCTGGTGGCACATCTGGCAGTTTTCGATATTCGCCGGAAACACCACCGTCGAAAAGTCGTTCACCGATTGGTTGAAGCCGATAATCTGGTACGGCGTGCCGGCCTGCACGCTGGGCAGCATCGCACCCATGTGGATCTTGTGGATCATCACTTTGAAGTCGATGCTGTTGCCCGTGTCGGGGTCGACCGTCTGCACGCCGTTGCCGCCAGGGTTGTGGCACATGATGCACAGGGGCACCAGCCGGCGCGACCCACCGTGTGCGGCCAGCGGATCGTGGCAGCGGTTGCAACTCTTGGTGGCGAGGATGTCGTGCGTGTTCGTCACCGCCGAGCCGTTCGGCACGAAGGTGAATACGTCGTCGGCGTAGTTCGTTCCAAGATCGAAAGCCGTCAGGTTGCGCGACGCATACACACCGATGCGCACCGTTTGCGACATGTCGAACCCCGATGGCACCTTGGTGTGGAATGTGTAGGTGTATCCATTGCCCATCGGCGTGATGGTGCCGCCGCGGTCCGCCGACGGCTGGTTCGCGCTGTTCCCGGTGATGGGGCTCTTCTGCACCGAGGTGGTGATCGCATCCCAGTCGCTGGTCCCGTTAGGAATGTACGACGCGACGAAACTCAGGGTGACCGCACCCGGCGTAGTCAATCCGCTCAGGTCGAGCGGAAGCCCCTGCGGATCGGTGACCGTGAAGTTCGCAGTAATGGTTCCGTCGGATGCGATGGACGCGCCGGTGATCTTCACGACCAGCCCCGGGCGCACAAACGCCACGACGTCGGGATCCGCGAAGTATGCCTTGTCCTTGAATCGGCGGGGATTGATGGAACTACTGATCACGGCTGAAGTCAGCACGAGCAACAGGACCAGCGCGCGGCGCATCGGATGAGCCCTCCAGGGTCAAGTCTCTATCCGCCGCCGGGTCCCCGCAACATCAAAGTGGACGGCGACTGTGATGTTTATCGCATTTGAGGGTCCCGCGGGTCACGAAAGCGCACAACCTTCCCCGAAAATCACATTTCCAGGAGAAGCGCCGGGACGTCCCTCATGGCTCGCGGCAGCTCCGCGCCGGCCCGCGCGAGTTCGTGGCCGGCTCCTTCCACGGCGACCAGACCGGTGCGGGCGGGAATCAGCGCGATGGCTTCCCGAAGCTCTTCGAGAGTGCCGAACGCGTCCCTGGTGCCGTGGATGAACAGCACCGGCGTGCGCAGTTGCGGGAAGTAATCCGTGCGCTTCCGCTCCGGCTTGCCGGGCGGGTGCAGCGGGTAGGAGAGCAGCAGCAGGGCGTCGGCAAGCCCGTGCCGCGCGGCGGCGGCCATGGCAGTCTGGCGCCCTCCATAGGAGTGGCCTCCCGCGATCAACCGGCCGGGTGCCAGTTTCCGCATGGCCGCCGCCGCCTGCTCCACCCCTTCCCGGTCGCGCGGCGCCATGGCCGGAAATGGCGGGCCTTTGGGGCGCTGCTGCCGGAACGGCAGGTCGTAGCGCAAGACGAAGCAGCCGGCATCGGCGAACGCGCGGGCCAGTCGCGCCAGCATCGGCGAGTTCGAGTTCGACCCCGCGCCGTGAGTCAGGATCACGCCGGCGCCGGAGGCTCTGTCCGGCTCGTGCAGGGTGCCGTGGACTCCCGGGCATTCGAAAGGCGTCTCCATGCCTACTCCACGTTCAGGCGTCCGGCGATGCCGGCCAGCGTGGTTCGCGGGGCCAGGCGCGTGCCGCGAATCATCCAGCGGTTGCGGGCGCCCGCAATCACCTCTGCTTTCCCCGCCATCATGGCCCTGTAGCCTTCGCGCGCCACCGCCTCGGCCGACATCACCTCTCCCTGAAACAGCTTGCTGCCTTCGACCCCGGCGGCCTGCTCGAATTCGGTGCGGGTCGGCCCCGGGCACAGAACCGTCACCGTGACTCCGGTGCCCTTCACTTCTTCCGCCACGGCGTGCGAGAACGATACCAGAAAGGCTTTGCTCGCGTAGTACATCGCCATGAACGGTCCAGGCACAAATGCGGCCGTCGAAGCTACGTTCAGGATGCGCCCCGACCGGCGGCCGAGCATCTCCGGCAGAAACCGCTTGGTGAGGTGCGCGGGGGCTGCCAGATTGACCTCGATCAGGCGCTCTTCGGCCCTCCAGTCGGTTTCGGCGAACGGGCCGCGCAGGCCGAAGCCGGCATTATTGATCAGGATATCGACCGGGGCGCCGCGGATCTGCTCGTAGATGCGGTCCGGCGCCGCGCGGTCGGAGAGGTCCGCCTCCACGGCCCGCGCCTCCACACCATACGCGCGGCTCAGTTCGGCGGCCAGCGCTTCGAGCCGGTCCACGCGCCGCGCCGTCAGAACCAGGTGGAAGCCGCCGCTTGCGCACAGCCTCGCCAACTGCCGGCCGATGCCGCTCGACGCGCCGGTAATCAGGGCCGTGCCCGCGGCCATCCGCTATTCTTTCTTCTTCAACAAATGATCGTTTTCTTCGATGAAGCGGCGGATCTCCTCCGACATTCCGAGGAGTTTTTCCCATTGCTCCCGATAAAGAGTAACGGGAAACCGCCCCAGGCCGTACACGGAAAGCGCGCCTTTCTCGCTGACGCGAAGTGACATCTGTCCGCGCGAGGGCCGCTTCAGCGCTTCGTTTTCGGCACGAAGCCGCTCGATTTCAGCTTGGAGTTCTTCGGGCGATGACATATTCCAGTCTACTCATACCATACCGGAAGGCCATGCTACGCTGAATTCTTCCCCATGGCCGGGTTCGACTCTATTTTCTTCGACTTCGATGGCGTGCTGGTGGATAGCGAGCCGGTCCACTTTGCCTGCTGGGCGGAAGTGCTGAAACCGCTGGGCGTTACGCTCGAATGGGATTTCTACCGGGAATGCTGCATCGGGATCGACGACCGGGAGATGCTGCGCATGTTGGCCTCCGCCGCCGACCCGCCGCGCGACTGGCGGGAGCTTTGGGCGGAGTACCCGAACAAGAAGGAGCTGTTCCGGTCGCGGATGGCCTCCGCGCCGCCATTCCCCGAAGCGCTGCCGGGCCTGCTCGAATGGCTCGACGGCCGCTACGGGCTCGCGGTGGTGAGTTCCAGTTCCCTGTTGGAGATCGAGCCGCTGCTTGAGGCGGGCGGGCTGCGGCGCTTCTTCCACACCATCGTCGGCGGCGGAGATGTGAAGAAACACAAGCCGGACCCCGAGCCCTATCTCCTCGCCGCGCAACGCCTCGGCTCGCGGCGCGCGCTGGTTCTGGAGGATTCCGAGCCGGGCATGGCCAGCGCCCGGGCGGCCGGCTGCGAGGTCATCTCCGTGAAGCATCCCACCGAAGTCCCCGGCCTGTTGCGGGCGCGGCTGAGCCGGTAGCACCAGTCACCGTTGTACCCTGTAGGAAGTGTCTCCCATAAAGCCGAAGGGGAAAGCCACCCAGCATCTCCGCAGCGCGCTTCCGCTCCTGAAGGAACTGGTGCGGCCTCGAAGGAAGCTGCTGTCGGTCGGCTTCGTCCTGATGTTGATCAACCGCGGCGCGGGCCTGGTGCTTCCCGGATCCACCAAGTACCTTGTCGACAACGTGATCGGCAAACATCAGGTTTGGTTGCTGAAGCCGCTGGTGCTCGCGGTTTTCGCCGCCACCCTTGTGCAGGGCGCCACCTCGTTCACGCTGACCCAGTTGCTCTCGAAGGAAGCGCAGCGGCTGATCGCCGAATTGCGCCGCAAGGTGCAGGAGCACGTCGGCCGGCTGCCGGTCTCCTACTACGACGCCAACAAATCGGGGGTTCTGGTCTCGCGGATCATGAGCGATGTGGAGGGAGTCCGCAACCTGGTGGGAACCGGCCTGGTGGAGTTCGTCGGCGGCATCCTCACCGCGGTGTTCTCATTGATTTTCCTGCTGCGCATCAGCGCGTTGATGACTAGCGTCGCGCTGCTGTTCATTGGGATCTTCGCCCTGGTTCTGCGCAAAGCCTTCGGCGGCATCCGTCCGATCTTCCGCGAGCGCGGCAAGATCAACGCCGAGGTGACCGGCCGCCTGACCGAATCGTTGGCCGGAGTTCGCGTGGTCAAGGGCTACCATGCCGAAGCCGAAGAGGCTGGGGTCTTTGCCGGCGGCGTCGAGCGCTTGCTCAACAACGTGATCAAGTCGCTCACCGCCATTTCGCTGATGAGCCTTTCCGCCACCACCCTGATGGGGATCGTCGGAGCGACCGTCATGTATCTTGGAGCGCGGCAGATTTTCGCCCATACCATGACCATCGGCGACCTGATGACCTTCACCGCGTTCTTGGCCTTCCTGGTGGCGCCGATGTTTCAGGTGGTGGCCATCGGGACCCAGATTACCGAGGCGCTGGCCGGTCTGGACCGCACGCAGGAGGTGCTCGGCGAAAAACCCGAGGATGAAGACCCGCGGCGCACCGGCGCCATCGGTCCCGTCGAGGGTGCTGTGGTCTTCGACCGCGTGAACTTTTCGTACGAGCCCGGCAAGCCCGTGCTGCACGACGTGAGCTTCGAGTCGCTGCCCGGTACCGTTACCGCGCTGGTAGGACCCTCCGGGTCGGGCAAATCGACCATTATCAGCCTGATCGCCGCGTTTCACGAGCCCACTGAAGGAAGGATCCATGTAGATGGCGCCGATCTTTCGAACCTCCGGCTCGACGCCTATCGCACGCAACTGGGAGTCGTCCTGCAGGATACCTTCCTGTTCGACGGCACTATCCGCGACAACGTGGCGTTCGCGCGTCCCCAGGCCACCACGGAGCAGATCCTGGCCGCCTGCCGCATCGCCCGCGTCGACGAGTTCGCCGAGAAATTCGAAAAGAAGTACGAGACGATCGTGGGCGAGCGCGGGGTGAAGCTTTCGGGAGGCCAGCGGCAGCGCGTTTCGATTGCCCGCGCGATCCTGGCCGACCCGCGCATCCTGATCCTGGATGAGGCGACTTCCAGCCTCGATTCGGAATCCGAAGCGGCCATCCAGGAGGGCCTCGCTTACCTGATGAAAGGCCGTACCACATTCGTGATCGCGCATCGCCTGTCCACCATCCGGCGCGCCGACCAGATCCTGGTGGTGGAGGAAGGCCGTGTCGTAGAGCGCGGTACCCACGAATCGCTCTACGACCAGCGTGGGCGCTATTACGACCTGTACACCCGCCAGCACGGCATAGACGCCAACCTGTTCCTCGCTCCCGGAGAAGGCGACACCGTGCCGGAAGTGGATGGAAAGCCGCGGATCGCGGGTGCTTCGGCCCCGACCGCCGCCTCAATTCTGCGCGGCGGAATCGCCTGACGGCCGGGTAACCCGCGCGTCCAGTTCACCCTTGGCCAGGCGAATGTGAATCCGCGACTCCGCCTCCGCCTCCGCCGCGTCCTTCAGAATTCCGCGCTCGTTCGACACGATGGCGTAGCCCCGCTCCAGAATGCGCAGCGGGCTCAACTGCTCCAGCTTGACGTGAAGCTGGTCGAGCGCAACCCGCCGCCGGTCGAGACGCTGGCGGATGCCTTCGAGGTTGGCGCGTTCGGCCGCCTCCATGCGGCGCCGGTCCGACGCCAGCCGCGGCCGCACGTCGAATCGGCGGAGCCGCAACTCCAAAGCCCGCCGCGCACGCTCCCGCGCGTCGATCGAGACGCGGATCCGTTCCCGCATCCGGTACTCCAGCTCATCGGTCCGCTGGAGCCCCCGCCCGATGCGCCGGTCGAGCACGCCCCGCGCCCGTTCGATCCCCTGCTGCCGGAAGTGCCGTTCGAGCATCGCCAGCCGGTAGCGCAGGAATTGGACGGCGCGCCCGCGCGTGGCCTCAAGACGGTGAAGCACATCTTCGAGTTTCGGGGCGACCATCTCGGCGGCGGCGGAAGGAGTGGGGGCGCGCAGGTCCGCAACCAGGTCGGCGATCGTCAAATCGGTTTCGTGCCCGACCGCCGATACCACCGGCACCCTCGAAGCCGCGATGGCGCGCGCCACCGCTTCCTCGTTGAAGGTCCACAGATCCTCGAGCGATCCGCCGCCCCGTCCTACAATCAAGACGTCCGGCCACCCGGTTCGTGAAAAGTATTCGATGCCCCGGCAGACGTCTTCGAGCGAGCCATCCCCCTGCACTCGCGCCGGGAACAGCCGGATGTGGATCCCGGGGAAGCGGCGCGCCAGAATTTCCACAATGTCCCGAATGGCGGCGCCCTGTGGTGAAGTCACCACCCCGACCCGCCGGGGAAAGCGCGGCAGGACGCGTTTCCGGTCGGCCGCGAACAGGCCCTCCGCGGCCAGTTTCTTCTTCAGCTGCTCGAATGCCAGCTGCAGCGCCCCGGCGCCCTGCGGCTCGAGCAGTTCCACCAGCAACTGGTATTCGCCGCGAACTTCGTAGACGTCGATCCGGCCTCGCGCCAGCACCGCCAGGCCGTCCTGTGGCTTGAATTTCCAATAACGGTGGGCCGAGCGGAAGGCCACGCACTTCAACTGCGATTCCCGCTCTTTGAGGGTGAAATAATAATGGCCGCTGCCGGCCAGTTTCAGCCCGGAGATTTCGCCCGATACCCAAATGTCGGAAAAGTCCGCCTCGAGCGTCGCCCGGATTTCCGCGTTCAGTTCCGGAACCGTGTAGATGCGCCGCTCCGGTGCGAGATTGAATTCGAGCGCGAATTGCTCCACCGAGACATGGTAGCAGCGGCCGCTCGCTCCAGGGCGGGATCCTCCGGGCTGCTTAGCACTACCGGCAGGGCAGCGCAGGGCCGGTTTGAACCCTTCTTCTCTCACTCTCCGGATACCGGACGTTACACTGGAAGTGTAGGGACCATGCGGGTTGTCACCTATAACGTCCACAAGTGCCGGGGGATGGACGGCCGCACCAGCGCCATCCGGATTGCCGAAATCTTACGCGAAATCGCCCCCGATATCGTCGCCCTGCAGGAAGTGATGGAACATCAGGCGGAGGTCATCTCGGCGGAGCTTCGGATGCCCTATGCCTTGGGTGAAAACCGCAAACATCGGGGTTATGCCTATGGAAACGTGGTACTCAGCCGGTTCGCCATCCGCACGGTTCGCAACTACGACCTGAGCGTTCGCGGCCGCGAGGAACGCGGTTGCCTGCGCGCCGACCTGGCCCTGGACGGCACCGTCCTGCACATCTTCAACGTCCACCTGGGGACCGCGCTGATCGAGCGCCGGGTTCAGGGTCGCAAACTGATCGCGCCCGAGTTGCTGAGTGACGAGGCAATTGAATCGCCGCGCATCGTGCTGGGCGATTTCAACGAGTGGACCCGCGGCTTGGCAACCCGGCTGCTGCGGTCCCACCTCGAAAGCGCCGACCTTCGCGGACTCCTGCACCGGTCGCGCACCTACCCCGGGGTGCTGCCCTTCCTGCACCTCGATCACATCTACTACGACCCGGCACTGCGATTGGAGCGGCTCACATTGCACCGGACGCGCAAGGCGCTGGTGGCATCCGACCATTTGCCCCTGATCGGCGATTTTATGTGGACGCAAAAAGAAAATGGTTCCAAGTGACCTGCTTCACAGCCTGTTCGCTACCGGCATGCACGGCATCGAACGTCGCAACCGGAAATTCCGGACGCCTCGCCTCTCGGCTCCCCGGTAACCGTTTTCGCCGGTTACTGGCTCAATGCCTCGAAGCACGCCGCAAACTTTCTCCGGTCGGGACCGTTTGCTCGTAGCGGCCTTTCACTCGCTTATGAAGACTCCCGCTTTCGCGGACACCGTCACAAGGTCAATGCTTCCGGCCTGCTGCTTCGCACTCGGACCGGCTGCTTTCACCGCCCGTTCGGCTTTCGGCTCCACGACCATTATCGGTTTGCCCCGACAGTGGCCGCTTCTTCGCTTAGGCCCGTTACGGCTTCCGCCACCGATCCAGCCTGTCGCCAAGCCTGCTGAAACTCCCCTTCAGGACTTTTACCTCCTTCCGGTTCAATATTCCAGCGGCTGGTTCTAAGCTAGTCCGCCTTCCGGAAACGCCCGATCCCGTTCGCTCCCCGCAACTGTTCCTATTACTAGTGTTCAGTTGCGGATCACCGTTCCCGGTCCGCTTTGCTTCCGGAGGCTTGCTGTTCCACAAACCTCTTGGAACCACCTTCACTATGCCCCCGGATGAGCCGTTTGGTCAATGTTTTTTCGTGCGTAAAGGTCCCATTTTCAACAATATTTATTTCCATTGTTTCCAATTGGTTACAGCCGAAGTCCGGTGCATGCGCGGTGAATCGCCTGTGCATAAAACAGGCCTCCCGCATCCTGTTCTGCGAAAATGAGGGTCCTATGCGCAGGCTGATTATCCGGCCCGGAGCAATCGGAGATTTCATCGTGTCGCTGCCGGCCATGGAGTGCCTGAAGGAGGGCTATCTGGAGGTTTGGGCGGCTTCCGCGAATGTTCCGCTGGCGCGGTTCGCCGGCGGCGCCCGCTCCATCGCCTCGACCGGGCTGGACCTTCTCGGCATCACCGATCCACCGCGCCAACTCATTGATCGATTACGCAGTTTCGACTCCGTGGTCTCGTGGTATGGCACCAACCGCCCGGCCTTCCGCGAAGCGGTTGCCGAACTCGGCCTGCCGTTCACGTTCTTCCCGGCCCTGCCCGACCGTCCGGCCGTCCACGCCGTCGATTTCTACCTGGAACAGGTGCAAACCCTGACTTCCTGTTCGAGCGATGGCATTCCGCGAATCGCGTGCGCGGCCACGCGGGAGGATTTTGCCGTGATCCACCCGTTTTCGGGCAGCGCCGGAAAGAACTGGCCGCTCGCCCGCTTTCGGTCGGTCGCCCGAAGGCTGGAAAGGGTGATGCCGGTGCGCTGGTGTTCCGGTCCGGACGATCCGCCGCTCGAAAATGCGGTGCGTATCGACGACCTCTACGAGTTGGGCTGCTGGCTGGCCCGCGCCCGCCTCTACATCGGCAACGATTCCGGAATCAGCCACCTAGCGGCGGCCGTGGGCGCGCCGGTCCTGGTGCTGTTCGGCCCCACCGATCCCGCCGTTTGGGCGCCCCGTGGACCCAACGTGAGGGTCGCCCGGTGGAACCTCCGACCAGCTATAACATAAGAGATAGAGGTATTTGCTTGCGCTCCTTCATTATCCTTCTCGCGGCCGCTTGCGCCGCCATGGCACAGAACCACGCGCTGGTGGATCGTGTTGGCACCACCGGGTTTGTCCAACTCGAAGCGGAGAGCTTCAAACAGCTGACACCGCGGCAGCAGGCTCTGGCCTACTGGCTCACTCAAGCCTCGATTGCCATCGACCCGATTAACTACGACCAGAATTCGATCTACGGCCTGCGCCAGAAATACCTGCTGGAAGAGATGGTGCGGCATTCGGACGTGCTCCCGGCGGATGCACGGCAGAAGCTCACCGATTTTGCCAAGCTGTTCTGGGCGAACCGCGGCAACCATAACGAGATGACGGCGCAAAAGTTCCTTCCGGCCTTCACCTTCGAACAACTGCAAGCTGCGGCCAGGGCAACGCTGGCCGCCGGTGGGTTCCGGCCGGCCGCCTACGGCGCACGGATCAGCAGCCGGGCGGATCTCGACCGCGAACTGGACGCCCTTCGGCCATCCCTGTTCGACCCCAACTTTCAGCCGATGATCACCGCCAAGAGCCCGCAGGGAAAGCTGGACATCCTCGAGGCCAGCGCCAACAACTTCTATCACAACGTGAGCATGGCGGACCTGGCCGGCTTCCACGACACCCACCCGCTGAATTCGCGCCTTGCCAAGACCGGTCCCGGAAAGCTGGTGGAGGAAATCTGGCGCGCAGGAACGCCCGATGGCAAAATTCCCGCTGGAATGTACGCGCCGTTTCTGAAGAAAGCGATTGGCTACCTGGAGAAGGCGCGGCCTTACGCGGAACCGGGCCAGGCCCCCGCGCTGGCTGCCCTCATCCGCTACTACGAAACCGGCGATCCTTCCGATTGGCTCCGATTTGGCATGGACTGGGCGCAGAACAACCCTTCCGTGGATTTTGCCAACGGCTTCATCGAGGTCTACCGCGATGCGCGCGCCGCTAAGGGGACTTCCCAGAGCTTCGTCACCATCACCGACCGGAAGCTCAATCAGTTGATGGTGAAGCTTGCCTCCAACGCGCAGTATTTCGAGGACCGTGCCCCGTGGCTGCCGCAATATAAGAAGCAGGGCGTCAAGCCGCCTCTGGCGAAGGCCGTCGAAACCGTCATCGAGACCGGCGATTTCCACGTCAGCACGGTAGGCGACAACCTCCCCAACGAGAACGAAATCCGCGAAAAGTACGGCAGCAAGAGCTTCCTGTTTACGGGCAGTTCGCGCACCCTGCGCCAGGCCACCGGCGACGGCCCGCTCGAGGAGTTCGCCGCCACGCCCGAGGAGATCGCGATCTGCAGGAAGTACGGCGAAGAGGCCTCCGACATGATGACCGCTCTGCACGAAGTGATCGGGCACGGCTCGGGCAAGCTCAATCCGAAGCTCCAGGGCGGCTCGGAAGCTTACCTGAAGGAGTATTTTTCAACTCTCGAAGAGGCCCGCGCCGACCTGATGGCGCTGTGGAACATCTTCGACCCGAGGCTCCGGCAACTTGGCTTGGTCTCCAGCCCGGACGTCGGCAAGGCCATGTACTACAACGCCGTCCGAGTGGCGCTGACGCAACTCTATCGCATTCCCAAGGGCGACACCATCGAAGAAGACCACCAGCGCAACCGCCAGTTGATCGTCAACTACATCATGGATAAGACCGGCGCCATCCAGAAGATCGAGCGAAACGGCAAGACTTACCTGCTGCTGAAGGATTTCGACCAGATGCACAAGGGGGTCGGGATGCTGCTGGCGGAGCTGATGCGCATCAAAGCCGAGGGGGACTATGACGCCATCAAGGCTCTGGTGGACCGCTACGCGGTGCATTTCGATCCGGCGCTGCGCGACCAGGTCGTGGCCCGTTACCGCCGTCTGAATGTGCCCACCTACTGGTGCGGGATCAATGCGGACCTGGCGGCGAAAACGGATCCGGAGGGAAAAGTGGAAACCGTGGCCTTATCTTATCCGCGCGATTTCGTGAAGCAGCAGTTGGGTTACGCGGCGATGTACGGAGTACAATAGCACGACAATGGCTGCACGGCTGAATCCGCCGCCCCCGCTCCGCGCACCGGAGATCGTCGATTTGCGGCGGCTCTCCGCGCGCGATCTGGAGCCGCTGCTCGAGGAAGAATCCGCCGCCTGGCAGAGCGAACTGGAGTGGGACTTCGAGAAGTCGGCCGAGCTGGTGCGGCGGTTCGTGGATCTCCGCGCGCTCAATGGCTGCGCGCTTCTCGAACAGGACGGAGTCTCGGGGTATCTCTACTACGTTCTCGAGGAGAACAAAGGCCTGATCGGCGACCTCTATCTCCGCCGCGAGTATCACACCACCGGCCGGGAAGATCAGTTGCTGGAGTGGGCGCTCCAGGCGATCACCAGAAACCCGTTGGCCGCCCGCATCGAGTCGCAGTTGATGATGCTGCATTACTCGCCGGGCCGGCCGGTTCCGTTCTCCGAATATCTGAGCTCCTACGAGCGCAATTTCATGCGCATCGAGCTGCCGGGCGCCAGGTTTCCCGAGGGCCGGGTGGGCCGTCCGATGTACCTCGAGCACTGGTCCGACCACTATCAGGATGCCGCGGCGTCGCTGATCTCGGCCGCTTATGCGGGCCACGTCGACAGCCGCATCAACGACCAGTACCGCAGCGTGGCGGGTGCGCGCCGGTTCCTGTACAACATCGTGCAGTATCCCGGCTGCGGCACGTTCTACCGCCCGGCCTCCTACGCGGCCTTCGAAGCCGCCAGCGGCCGGTTGTGCGGCGTTTCGCTGGCGAGCATTGTCGCGCCGGCCGCCGGACATATTACCCAGATCTGCGTGAGCCCCTCGGTCCGCGGCACAGGCATCGGTTACGCATTATTGCGCCAGTCGCTGGCGGCCCTCGAGGAGATGGGCTGCCGGACCGCCAGCCTGACCGTAACCGCGGCCAACGAAAACGCCGTGAGCCTGTATGAGCGAGTGGGTTTTCGCACGGTGCGCAAATTCTCCGCATACGTGTGGGAGGGCTGGTAAAAGGCCGGCCGTCTCAGGATCGTTCGCGGTTCCATCGGGCCAGGAAGGATTCCGAGGCCACCTCCTGTAACTCACGGTCGAGACCCTTGCGCCACTCCGCCAGGCGGCGCTCTTTCAGCCGCTCCAGAAGACGGCAGCGCCGCTGCGCCTCGAGCAGCGCCTGCTGCCTGACGGCCAGTTCGCGGGTGCATTCCAGGCGCTGGTCCGCCAATCTTGTTTCGCGCCGGCGCACGTCCACCCGGTAGGCGCCCAACGCTCTCAGGTCGGCGCCGGCCAGCGGACGAAATTCGCGAACCTCGACTTCGGCGCGGATGCCGGCGGCCTCCAGTTCGGCGCGGCTGCGGTCGAGCGCCGAGAGTGCCGCCGCCTGCTGCCGGAACCGGGCTTCCTCCTGCTCCAGTTGGAGCCGCCGCCATTCGAGCACTTTTTCCATGCGAAAGCGGAATGCGTTCATGGCTTCGAGGCCGCGGGAAGGCGCGGGGGTGCCGGATCGAGCCTCACCGAGAGATCCTGCATGCGTGCCAGCGTCTCCGCCAGCGGGCTGGTGGCCAGGTGATCCTGCCGGAGGAACTCCAGCAGTTCGGGCCGCAGCCGGATGCTCGAATCGAGCACCGGGTTCGACCCGGCGACGTAAGCTCCCAGTTGCACCAGGTCTTCCGAATCCTGATAGGCCGCCAGCGCCTGCCGGATCTTGCGCGCGGCATCTTTCTGGGGCGGAGTCGAAATGGCCGATGCCAGCCGGCTGACCGAATGAAGGATATCGATGGCCGGATAGTGCCCCTGGCCGGCCAATTGCCGCGAGAGAATGTAATGGCCGTCCAGGATGCCGCGGACCGCATCGCAAATCGGTTCGTTGAAATCGTCTCCCTCGACCAGAACGGTAAAGAAACCGGTGATCGAGCCGCGGCGGAAATTGCCGGCGCGCTCCAGTATTTTCGGCAGCAGGTTGAAGACCGAGGGGGTGTAACCCTTCTGGCTGGGCGGCTCGCCGGCCGCCAGGCCGATCTCGCGCTGCGCCATGGCCAGGCGCGTGACGGAATCCATCACCAGCAGCACGTTGGCCCCCTGATCGCGAAAATACTCGGCCACCGCTAGAGCCACGAAGCAGGCGCGCACGCGGAGCGGCGCGGGCCGCTCGGAAGTCGCGCAGACCACCACCGAGCGCTTCCGTCCTTCCGGGCCCAACTCGTTCTCGAGGAACCCGCGCACCTCGCGGTTGCGCTCCCCGATCATTCCGATCACTGTTACATCGGCCGAGTTGTGCCGGGACATGGAGCCGAGCAGGGTGCTCTTCCCGACGCCGCTGCCTCCGAAGATGCCGATGCGCTGGCCCCGGCCGCAGGGCAGCAGGCCGTCGATCGCGCGGATTCCTGTGACCAACGGTTTGGTGATGTGCTCCCGCTCCATCGGGCTGGCAGGCGTTCCGTAAAGGCGGTAGCCGTCCTGAGCGTGGATCGCCGGGCCGCCGTCCATGGGCTTTCCGAACCCGTCGATGACGCGCCCAAGCAGCTCCGGGCCGACCTCCACGAGGGCATCTTCGCTGCGTGCCGCCACGGTGTTGCCCATTTGCAGTCCGTCCACCTCTTCGAGCGGCATCGCCAGCACGCGTCCGTTGCGGAAGCCGATCACCTGGGTGCGGATGCGCCGTCCGGAAGCCGTTGAGATTTCGCAGAAATCGCCGATCGCCACGTTCGGGCCGCGCGATTCGATCAGCAGGCCGGTGAGTTCCGTCACCTCGCCGGTCCAGCAGACCGGCGAAATCCGTTCCAGTTCTGCGAAATAGGGCTCCAGCGAAATGGCTTCGTTCATGAGTGGTTGCGGAGGCGGTCGGCCAGACCGCGCTCGATCTCCTGAAGCTGAGATTCCACCGAGGCATCCAGGTTCCCCCGGGAGGTTTCGAAAATGGCGGTGCCGGCCGCCCGCCCGGGGTCCGGAATGACCTCCACCACCGTGCCGGCGAACCCTTTTCGCAGGCAGGCTGCTACCAGATCGGCGTGCGATGGATGGACGCGCACCCGCGTGATCTCCTGGCCTTTCAGCTTTTCGAGCGCTCCGAGCAACAGGGCATCGAGGGCGTCCGGATCCACCGCCAGTTCGCGGCGCAGGACCCTTCGCGCAATGGCCAGCGCCAGTTTGAGCGTGTCGGCTTCCGCCTCGCGGCGCAGGCGGGCGCGTAATTGCCCGATTTCGCCGGCGGTTTGCGCGAACTTCTCGACGACCGCCTGGTATTCGGCCGCTGCGCTCTTGCGGCCGGCGGCTTCCCCCTGGCGGATTCCGGCCGCATGCGCCTCCCGCGCCTTTTGTTCCCACTCCTGGCGAAGCTGTTCGATTCGATTCGCGGATTCCGCCTGGGGTGGCTCGGGGGCTGCCTTGCCCCCGCCTGGGCCTCCGCCCTGGCGGATCTGCTTCCAGGGGACCGGCGCACTTCCCTGGGGTGCGTCCGCATCGAACACCTTACACGACATACTGCTCCCCGACCGCGCCCTTCAGGCTGACCACGCCCTCGGATTCGAGCTGGCGAACCACCGCGATGATCTGCTGCTGGGCGGATTCCACTTCTTTGATCTTGATCGGGCCCATCGCATCCATATCTTCCTTGAGCATGTCGGCGCCGCGCTGCGACATGCAGCCCAGAATCTGGTTCCGCAATTGTTCGCTGGTGCCTTTGAGCGCCACTGTCAGCAGCTTGCGGTCGACCTTCGCCAGCACCTCTTTCAAACCCAGCGGATCGATCAGCAGCAGGTCTTCGAACACGAACATCAAGTGCCGGATGGTCTGCGCCAGATTCGTATCCTGGTGCTCGATGTTGTCGAGAATCTCGCGGCTGGACGTGGAATCCAGGCGGTTGAGCATCTCCGCCACGGCGCGGACGCCGCCGTAGGATTCGCGGCTGAACTCCCCCAAGGCCTTCAGCTTCTGGCCGATCACGTTGGCGATCTTATAAATGATGTCGGGCGAGATCTGGTCCAGGCTGGCCATGCGTTGCGAAACATCCGAGCGCAGCCCGGCGGGCAAGGACGTCAGCAGCGCCGCCGCCTGCGGAGAGCTCAGGTGCGAAAGCACCAGAGCGATGGTCTGCGGATGCTCGTTGTGAATGAATTTGGCAAGCTGCTGCGGGTCGGCTTTCTGGATCGCATCGAAAGACGCGGCATCCGCCCCCAAAGCCTTGGCGAGCCGGTCGAGCAGGCGCTTGGCGGTATCGGGATTGAAAGCCCGCATCAGCAACTTGCGCGCATACTCGATGCCGCCGCGCGCGACATAATCGCCCGCCGTCGAAAGGTGATGAAATTCGTTGAGCAGGCTTTCGGCCTGCTCGGAGGAGATCGCCGTGATGCGCGCAACTTCGCGGCTGACTTTCTGAACATCTTCTTCGGAAAGGTGCTGCAGCAGTTCCGCGCTGGTCTGCTCCCCCAGCACGATCAGTAACATGGCGGCCCTGCGCAGGCCGGGCATCGATTCGGACTCCGTTCTTGCGGGTGCGCTGCTGTTGAGGATCATGCGTTCTCCTCCTCCCGGATCCAGGTACGCAAGACCTGGGCCGACAACTCCGGATCTTTGGAGATCTTCTCACGCAGGTGTTTGGCCAGCACTTCCGCCGTCTTGGTGATCACGGGCGCCAGTTTGAGCGAGTTCAGCGCCTGCGTCTCGAGCTTCTTTTCCAGGGCGTCGCGTTGGGCAAGCCTGGCTTCGATGTCGTCGTCGCCGGCCGCACCTTCGATGGCCCGGGGCTTTCCTTCGCCGTCTCCGGCGGGCAGCGTGGGCAGGCTGGTTGCTTCCGCGTGTTGGCCCTTGCGGTTTCTGGAACGGAGGAACAGGGCCGCTACCACCAGCAGCAGCAGGCCAGCGCCCGCGGCACCCGCGATCGTCAGGGTCTTCGGGTTCCAGCGGAGCGGGATTCCCAGCGGGCCGTATGTCGGTGAAGCGGCGGGCGGAGCCGTGGGGGAGGGCGGCTCGAGTTGCAGCGTGGATTCGAACGGCAGCGTTTCGATGACCAGTAGATCCCCCCGCTCGGCGCTGAATCCGGTGATCCCCGCGACCAGGTCGCGGATGATCTTGAGCTTTTCGGGGGACGGCGGCACCAGCATGCGCTCGAAGCCGCCCTTGGCCTTCTGCCAGCTTACGTCCTGATCCACCAGCACGGTCACCGACATCTTGCGCACGGTGCCGGCCGGAAGACGGGTCTTCTTTACGGTCCGGCTGGTCTGATACGTAATGTTCTCGGTGACGCGCGAAACGCGGCTCCCGCTCGAACCGGGCCGCGAAGTGGGGCGAGGCAGGGTGGAAGCGGTTCCCGGAACGCCGCTTCCTCCCGAAATGCCCGAAGTGTCCTCGCTGCGCTGTGAACTGGCCATCACTGAATGCGAGGGATCGAAAATTTCCTCGCTCTGCTCTCCGCCGGAAAAGTCGCACTCCACCGACGCTCCGGCCCGAAACTTGTCGGCCCCCAGCAGCGGCTCGAGCGTGGAGTCGATCTTCGAGATCAGGTCGGCTTCGATCTTGTGCCGGAACTCGAGCGATGCCTCTGAAGCCTCCGGCCCGTCCAGCGTGCCGGCGGTTTTGGGGCGCCCGAGCAGGTTCCCGTTCTGATCGATGACCGTGACCGCGTCGGGAGAGAGCCCTTCCACCGCGCTGGCCACCAGGTTGTCGATCGCTTGCACATTGGCCGGCGCCAGGTGCGCGCCCGGCCGCAGTTTCACCAGCACGCTGGCCTTGGCCGGTTGCTGCGATTCGAGGAATACGGAATCCTTGGAAAACGTGACGTGAACCCGCGCCGTCTCCACTTCCGCCAGCGACATGACCGAACGTTCGAGTTCGCCTTCGATAGCCCGGCGGAAGTTTACCTGCTCGCTGAATTCGGTGGCTCCGAGGTTCGTCTTGTCGAACAGTTCGAAACCGATGCGGCCAACTTTCGGCAGCCCCGCGGCCGCCATCTCGAGTCGCATTTCCGCCACCCGCGCCGACGGAACCAACACGGCCCCCCCGCCTTCCGGAAGCCGGTAGTCCGTGCCGGATTCTTTGAGCTTCTGCACGATGCCGGCGGCATCTTCGGCCGAAACGCCCGTGAACAGCGGCTTGAAATCCGATTCGCGGTGCCAGCGTACGAGAGCCCACATTCCGATGATCACCAGCGCGGCCACCAGCGCGATGCTGATTTGCTGCCGGACGGAGAGATTTGCCAGGATCTTTTTCATGCGTCAGCCGAAATGCGTCGTCCTCTGTTTACATCGGCGGAGGCCTGGGGAAACCTGAGAGGCTACATCTGCATTCGCATGATTTCCTGGTAGGCGCTTACCACCTTGTTGCGCACCTGGAGGAAAAGGTCGAACGAGAGTTGGGCCTGCTGGGTCGCCAGAATCGTGGTGTGCAATTCTTCGCTGCTATCCCCGGAGAGGAAGCGCCCGACGGAATTCGAGGCGTTCTGGCCGACCGTTTCCACGCTGCGGATGGCCTCGGAGAGCACGTCTCCGAAGCCCGTACCGCCGCCCGATTCGCCGGGCGCCCGGATGGCGGACGGCAGCGCGGCGCCGGAAATCGGAGTGATGGGAGCAGCCATAGGTCAGTTCCTCACCGCATCAGGTCTAACGAGTGCGTGATCATGTCTTTCACCGCGTTGATGGCGGCGACGTTGGCTTCGTAATCGCGCGACGCCTCCATCAGGTCCACCATGTCTTCGGCCGGGTTCACCCGCGGAAACGACACATAGCCCTGCGCATCGGCGTCCGGGTGCCCCGGAAGGTAGCGGCGCTCCGGGTCTCGTGTGTCGGTGATCACTTCGGCCACCCGTACGCCTCCCGCCGACCCCAACTCGTCATCCAGCATCGAAGAAAATGGCGAGGAGACCGGGGAGCTCTCGAAAACAGCGTCCTTGCGGCGATAGGGGCCGCCTTCCGGAGTGCGCGTGGTCTCGGCATTAGCCATGTTCTCCACGAGCAATTCGGCCCGCGCACGCTGCGCAGCCATCCCGGAGGCGCCGACCGAGAGCGCCGAAAACAAACTCATGACGAATTGCCCCCATCGATGGCCGAGCGGACGATGGCAATTTGCGACCGCAAAATCGTGGTCGCGATCTGAAATCGCATCGCATTCTCCGAAAGCAGGCGGGATTCGTGATCCAGGCTGACGTTATTGCCGTCGTTTTTGACCGTCAGGCCCGCCTGATCGATTACCTGCGGCGGCCCGTCAATGGCACTCGCGAACTCCGCCTCAAAATCGATATCCTTGGCGTGGTACCCCGGAGTGTCGACATTTGCGATATTCGACGCCACCAGTCGCTGACGAGCGCTGAGCAGGTCCATATACCGCTCGAGTTGTCCACCAAGCCGGTCCAACATGCGATGTCCCGGTTGCAAACGCGTCTCCAGTCTGAAAGCCGCTAAGAATCAGTAAGATGGCCCCAGAGACGGTGACCGGTTTCTGCCGCCGCGACGAAATTCTGCCGCGGGCGCCGTCCCCCGGTGACCGCTTTCCACAATTTCTATTCCCTTTGAATTTAATAATTTGGAGAATTGGATTTCGGAGTTCGATAGCCGGCAGCCTAGGGTGGAATCAAGAGAGGTCGCAGGGAAATCCGGCGATTTCTTTCAGCGAACAATGTCGACGGACCCGATTATTATCATCCTTACCGGACTGTGGATGTTTTAAGCTGATTTGAAGTAACTCACCTTCCATCGCGCTCCCACAGGCGCGTCTACAAAATACCCCCTTTGCGGGGTTGCCAATCACACGGTGAAAGCTGGTACTATTCTTTGGGGATATTTCTTGCGGGGAATATCCCCAAAGAATACCAGAAAAAATAATCGGAATTCTTACGTAGTGCCCTTGAAGCAGGATATTTTGGGAACGGCCGGAGTTTTGGCTTGTTGCCTACTCTCAATCCTTCTGATCGGAAGCGGACATAAGCCGAATCCGAAGGCTGGGGCGAAGTCCCTGCCGGAAACCACGGAACCGTCCGCGAGGCGGAGGGGGCTGCGTGAGCAGCTTGTGGCCGGTGCCCAACTCTTCCAGGCATCCCAATATGAACAAGCTAAAGAGCGATTTGAGCTTGTCCGCCGGCTTGCGGAAGTCCCCCCCAAAGATCCTTACATGGAAATTCGCGCCGCCGCGAACGTCGGTGGGTGTTGGTTTGCTCTACACCGGTACAAGCTGGCGCTGAAGTCGTTTCTCGCCGCCCAGGAGATGGCGCAGCGGAACCGGGACTCGAGCGCGGCGGCGGCCCTGGAGGCCAACGTGGCCTCGCTGTACTCGGAGATGGGCGAGCGCGACGCCGCGGTTGCCTGGCTGGGAAAGAGCATGGCCGCGTGGACCGGCAAAGAGCGGGCCGTGCACCTGCCTCAGCTGGAGTTTGAGATGGCTTCGTTGCGGGCGCGCCAGAACCGCATGGGCGAGGCCCGGGAACTGTTCCGGAAGGGCATAGAGGCGGCCGGGCAGGCGGGCGACCAGGCGCTCGTCGCGGTCGGGTGCAACAAACTCGGTGAGGAACTGCTGAGGGCCGGTCAGACCGAAGCCGCCGAAGCGCCCCTTCTTGAGGCCTATTACCTGAGAAAACTGAGAGGCCTGCCTCTCGAAGGCTCCTACACGAATCTGGGCAAGCTGCGACTGGCGCAGGGCGACCTGGTTTCCGCGTCGGCGCTGTTGGACCGCGGGGTGGCGGCGTCGGAGCGATCGCGGGCCGCGATGCCCGCATGGGATGCGTACCTGGCTCGCGGCGAGGTGCGCCTGGCGCAGGCCCGTTATGGCGACGCGCTCGCGGACTTGCGGATTGCGGTGCGGCTGGCGCGGGCCTGGCGATGGTCCCTGCCGGCAGACGACGCCAGCCACGTGGGCGCCGAGGGAATCCTGGATCGCATCTACTCCGGCCTGGTGGACGCGGGCAACCGGCTGTACTTCCAAAGCGGTGATGCTTCGCTGATCCGGGAAACCTTCGAAGCATCCGAGGAAAACCGGGCGCTCAGCTTGCGGATGCTGGTTCAGGATCGCCAGGACGCCGCGGCGGAGTTTCCCCCGGCCTATTGGGAGGCGATTGCACGACTGCAGCGCGCCGAAGCCAGCGCCCTGCGCGGCGGCGGCCAGGACGCCGTGGACGCGGCACGCGCCGAATGGATCCGCGTGGAGGCCTCGGTGGCGCCCGACCTGGCGCCGTTGCGCGCCGAGTCCCTGGACAGGCTGCGCGCCTCGCTCGATTCCGGCACGGCTCTGCTAAGCGTGCGTCTGGGACCCTCGGTTTCCTGGATCTGGGCCGTGGACCGGGACGGCGTGGGGCTTTACCAGCTTCCGCCGCAAGCCGAAATCGAATCGCTGGCGGCCCTCGCCGGGCAGGCCATTTGCAGAAACCAGCAGGATTCCGACGCTCCGTTGCGGCTGTACCGGACCTTGTTCGCGCCCCTCGCGCCGCGCTTCCGCAACAAAACGCGATGGCTTCTGGCCCTGGATCCCGGCCTGCTCGAGATACCGGTGGCCGCGCTCGAAATGACGGCGGGAACCCATCCGGTCTACGTCGCGGAGCGGCACGTGGTTCAGATCATACCCGGCGCCGGATTCTGGCTGGAGAATGCTTCGCGGAGCGGCCGCGTGGAGAGCGCCGGCCTGTTCTTGGGGGTAGGCGACCCGATCTACAACATGGCCGATCCAAGGCTGCCGCAAAGGGTGGCTGCCCTCGGCCCCAAGGCGTCTCGATGGTCGCTCTTCGCCGATACCCGCCCGCGCGATGGCGCCCTGGCGCTGCCGAGGCTGGTGGGCAGCGGCGCGGAAGTCGAGCGTTGCGCCCGGATCTGGAAGGGCGAGAGCCTCGTATTGCGGGGCCGCGATGCGTCGGCGGAAAGAGTGCGGGAAGCGCTGCGCCGCAACCCGGCGGTGGTGCACTTCGCCATCCATTTCCTCGAATCTCCGCAGCCTGGCCCGCACGGTCTGATGGCGCTCGGGATGGGGACCGGCGATGAGCTGGAACTGATCGCGCCGGTGGAAGTCTCGCACTGGCGGATCCGGACACGCCTGGTGGTCCTGAGCGGCTGCGATTCCGCGGTCGGCGAGGCGCTTCCCGGCACCGGCCTGATGGGGTTGACCCGTGCCTGGCTGACGGCGGGGGCGCAATCGGTTCTGGCCAGCCGCTGGGCCACTCCGGATGAGGACGGCGCTCTGTTCGCTGCGTTCTACCGGGAATATGGCAGCGGCAGCGGGATGGATGCGGCGGCGGCCCTCAGCCGTGCGCAGGCCCGCATGATTCGCGAGGGCGGATGGCGGGCCCGGCCGGCGTATTGGGGCGCCTGGTTCGTGGTGGGAAATTGATGAGCTTCGAAACCGAACCCGATGTGGAACCCCGCCAGGCGGCCGCCGAACCATGCTGGACGGAACTGGTTCGCGGCGTTCAGGCCGGGGATGCCGCGCGCATTCAGGAACTCTACGACGTCTTCTGCAAAGGCATCCGCTTCCAACTCTATCGCCAGCTAGGGCCGCAAGACCTGGATGACCGCGTGCACGATGTCTTCCTGATCATCATGCAGTCGATCCAGCGCGGCGACCTGCGCGATCCGGAGCGTCTCATGGGGTATATCCGGACGGTCGTGCGCCGCCAGGTAGCCGCCCAGATCGACCTTACGGTGCAGGCCCGCCGCAACCAGACGGAACTGGACTACGGAATGGCTTTGTCCGATCACAGACCCAGCTCGGAGCACCGTCTCATTCAAGAGCAGGAGCAGGAGGTGGCGTTGCGGGTTCTGAAGAGCCTGCACGAACGGGAGCGCGAGGTTCTGGTCCGCTTCTACCTGAAAGAGCAGAAGGCGGAGCAGATCTGCCGCGAGATGGAGCTGACGGAAACCCAGTTCCGCCTCACCAAGTCGCGGGCCAAAGCGCGGTTCAGCGAGCTGGCAAGGAACCGGCTGTCGCGGCGCACGGGTTTTCTCAAGTAAAGGCAGGCCGGGAAGCCTGACCCGCGGACGACTTCTGATACCATTCCCCTTTATGAAGTCACTCCGATTCTTTATCCTCGCGGCCTTGCCTTTGCTCCTGCCGGCGCAGCAGGGCGATCTCTATCATGGCCTGCGTTTCCGCCTGGCCGGCCCGTTCCGCGGGGGCCGTTCGGTGGCGGTGGCCGGCGTACCCTCGCAGCCGGATACCTACTACTTCGGCGCAGTCGGCGGTGGGGTTTGGAAGACCACGGATTCGGGCGTGACCTGGACCCCGATTTCCGACGGCTTTTTCAAGACTTCTTCGGTGGGTGCGCTGGCGGTGGCCGATTCCGACCCCAATATCATTTATGCGGGGATGGGAGAGGCGTGCGTGCGCGGAAATGCCTCGAACGGCGACGGAGTCTACAAGTCGCTCGACGGCGGCAAAACCTGGCGGCACATGGGTCTCGACCAGACCTACCACATTGGGGCCGTACGAGTGAACCCGAAAAACCCCGATATCGTCTACGTGGCCGCGCTGGGGCACTTATGGGGACCGAACGAGGAGCGCGGAGTTTACCGTTCCACCGATGGCGGCACCACCTGGAAGCAGGTGCTGACGCGCGGGCCGGACGCCGGCGCGGTAGACCTGGCGATGGACCCGGGCAACCCGCGCGTGCTGTTTGCCAGCTTCTGGCAGGTGCGCCGCAACCCCTATCACTTCGATAGCGGCGGGCCGGGCAGCGGGTTGTGGAAGTCCACGGACGGCGGCGATCACTGGACGGACATCTCGCGCGCCCAGGGGTTGCCGCGGGGCGTGCTCGGCCGCATCGGCGTCACCGTCTCGCCGGCCGATCCGGATCGCGTCTGGGCCCTGGTGGAAGCAGCCGACGGAGGAGTATACCGCTCCGACAACGGCGGGCGCACCTGGACCAAAACCAACGACCAAAACATCCTCCGCCAGCGCGCCTGGTATTACTCCCACATCTATGCCGATCCGCGGAACGCCGATACGGTGTACGCGCTGAATACGGGGATGTATCGCTCGATCGACGGCGGCCGCACGTTCGCCGCAGTCCGCACGCCGCATGGCGACAACCACGACCTGTGGATCGCGCCCGACAATCCCCAGCGCATGATCGAAGCGAACGACGGCGGCGCGAATGTCTCGAGCGACGGTGGCCATACCTGGTCGAGCATCATGAACCAGCCCACCGCCCAGTTCTACCGCGTGGCGCTCGACAATGACTTCCCGTATCACATTTACGGCGCGCAGCAGGACAACACCACGGTGCGGATCGCCAGCCGCACCGCCGGGTTCGGCATCACCGAAAGCGACTGGTACGACGTGGGCGGCGGCGAGAGCGGCTGGATTGCGCCCGACCCGCGGGATTCCCAAATCGTCTACGCCGGCTCCTACGACGGCCTGATCACGCGCCAGGACCACCGCACGGGCCAGAGCCGCGACATCAACGCCTGGCCGGACAACACCATGGGCTACGGCGTTGAGGCCATGAAATACCGCTTCCAGTGGAGCTACCCGATCGCGTTCTCGCCGCACGACCCGAAGACTCTCTACATCGGCGCCAACGTGCTGCTCAAGAGCACCAACGAAGGCCAGAGCTGGGAACCGATCAGCCCCGACCTGACGCGTAACGACAAATCGAAAATGGGGAGCTCCGGCGGCCCCATCACACAGGACAACACCAGCATCGAATACTACTGCACCATCTTCACCTTCATGGAATCGCCGGTGACCGCGGGCGTGATCTGGGCGGGTTCCGACGACGGCCTGGTACACGTCACGCGCGACGCAGGCAAGCATTGGGCGGACGTCACCCCGAAAGACATGCCGGAGTGGATCCAGATCAACTCCATAGACGCCTCGGCGCACGACCCCGGCACGGCCTACGTGGCGGCGACCATGTACAAGTCCGACGACTTCCGGCCGTACCTGTATAAGACCACCGACTACGGCAAGACCTGGCAGAAGATCGTGAACGGGATCCCCGATCACTCGTTCACCCGGGTGGTGCGGGAGGATCCCAACCATAAAGGCCTCCTGGTCGCCGGTACGGAGTTCGGTTTGTATATTTCGTTCGACGACGGCCAAAACTGGAAGCCGTTCCAACTCAATCTGCCGGTCACCCCGATCACCGACCTCGCGTTTCAGAAGCGCGAGAAGGAACTGGTGGTGGCGACGCAAGGCCGTTCGTTTTATGTGTTGGACGACGTGCCGCTGCTCTACCAGTTGAACGACGACATCAAAAACACCGAGGTCCACCTGTTCCAGCCCAAGGATGCCTACCGCTTTGGGGCGGGCGGGCGATTCGGCGGAGGCGGACGCGGCGCGGCGCCGGGAATCGGCCAGAACCCCCCCGCCGGCGCGGTGGTGAATTACTGGCTGAAGGACCGGCCACAGGGCGAAGTGACTCTCGAATTTCTCGACGCTTCCGGCAAACTGGTGAAGAAATTTTCGAGCAAGGATATTCCTCGCCCGCCAGCCGAGCCCGAAGACGCTGAGGAGAACCCGTTCCGTGGCGCGGGTCCGGTGAAACTGCCGGCGCAGGCGGGGATGAACCAGTTCGTTTGGAACCTGCGCTACCCGGACGCAACCTCATTCCCGGGCCTGATTATGTGGGCCGGCAGCGTAACCGGTCCGCGCGTCTCACCCGGGAAATACCAGGTCCGGCTTACGGTGGACGGCAAAACCGGGACGCAGAGCTTCGAAGTGAAGAAGGACCCGCGGCTCGAGACCACCCCGGACGATTACGCCCGGCAACTTTCCCTTTCCCTGCAAATCCGCGACAAGCTGTCGGAAACCAACCAGGGCGTCATCCGCATCCGCGAGCTCCGCAAGCAGCTCGAAGACTACACCAAGCGCGACAACAAACAGGTGGCTGACGCGGCCGCGGCCCTGATCAAGCGACTCACGGCCGTCGAGCAGGAGTTGTACCAGACCCGGAATCGCGCCAGCGAAGATCCGCTCAATTTCCCGATCAAGCTGAATAATAAGCTGGCGGCGGTCCTGAGCCTGGTGCAGGAGTCCGACAACCGGCCCACCGACCAGTCGTACATGGTCTATGAAGAGCTGGCTACGCGCGTGAACGCGCAGTTGAAGACGCTCGACTCGCTGATGACCTCAGACCTGGCGGCGTTCAACAAGCTGGTCCACGATTCGAACATCCCGGCCGTCGAGGCGCCGAAAGCAGCCGGCGCGGCCATGGAGTAGACGGATCCGGCCTGAAACTACTGGTGGTTGCGGTCATGGTCGTGCCCGTGACCGTGGTTCTCCGCTTTGCCGTGTTCGTTCTGGCGCGCGCGTTCGTGGTGCTCCACGTAGGCGGGGCCGCCGCGGCCGGCCACGGCGTGGCCGGAAGGCTCGACCCTACGCACCGGCGGCGCATAGCCGTGCTCGAGATGCTCGCGGTTCGGCCCCGCGTGCACCCAGGGATGGTTATTGACAATGATATTGTGCTGGCCCCAGGCGAAGGCCGGCTGCCGCCACCCGAAGGGCGCAAAGTAGGCTCCCACCTGCACGCCGGAGCCGAACCGGATCACGGCCGAAGGACCGATGGGCCTGCGAGGACGTGTAAATATTACCGCCGGGTTGTACATCGGGACATAATAGTAGCCCGGGGTCACCGGCAGGATCTCGATGTACGGTCCATTGGTCACCCGGTAGTACTGATTGTCTCGCAGGTAGCCGTAGTCCATAGCTTCCCTGCGCATGCGCTGGACCGCATCCATCACGCCGGGACGGTCGTCCAGGACCGCATTTCCCAGGGCCTGGGTCCATCCCGGATCCCGGGCCATCTGGTCCAGGGCGCTGGGGAACGGCAACAGTGCCAGGACCGAGGGATCCCAAGGTAGCTGGTCTTCCTGGATCGCATCAGCCAGGGCGGGTCCGTTCAAATAGCTGTGCGCGTCCGCCCACTGGGCGGCTTGCGGAATCTGATCCCAATAGGTCGACGCGGTCAGCACCTGGACCAGCAAAGGGTCCGGATACAGGGCGACGGGCTCGACCAGCGGGTCCAGTTGAGCCGGTGCCAGCGGGGGGCCCTGCGCCCAAAGGGGGATGCATAAGAGGATTCCAGCCGTCAGGATTCTGGTGACGGGAGTTTTCATGGTTTTCTTCTCCACTGTTGTTCCCGATGCATTTTCGCGTCCATTCCTGAAACAAATGAGATGGATTTGCGTCTCTTTCCTAGAACACCGTGGCTCGACGAAAGATTCGCCTAAGCGCCTCCTTCTGGGAGGCTACCCGGATTGCGCTGGATTCGCTGCGGACCAATAAGTTGCGCAGTTTCCTGACTTTGCTGGGGATCATCCTGGCCACCACCACGCTCATCGCGGTGACCGCCCTGATCCACGGGATGAACCTCTATATTGCCGACAAGGTCTCCAACATGGGGGCGGACGGTTTCCGCATCGTGCGCATGGCCTGGTTCGGACCGTGGGACCCCAAGAAGTTCTTCGAGATGCAGAAACGCAATCCGGAGATCAAGCCGGACGAGTTCGAATTCCTGAAGGACCGGGCGAAACTGGTGCGGGACGTCGGCATGATGACCAGCCGGCGCGCCAATATCGTCTACAAAGGTGCGTCGATGGAAGACGTGAACCTGCAGGGGATTACCGATAATATCCCGGCCATCAACAACGTGCAGGTGGAGACCGGCCGGACCATCACCTATGAGGAGGTTCGCCGCCATGCGCCGGTGGTTTTCATCGGCGGCGACGTTCGCGACAAGTTTTTCGCGGGGGTGGACCCGCTCGGAAAATCCATTTCGATCCAGGGCGATCCCTATGAAATCGTGGGGGTTGCCAAGTCGCTGGGAAGCGTTTTCGGCAACTCGATGGACAACTTCGTCATGATCCCGGTCGAGAGCTACTTCAAGAGCTACGGCAGCCGCTCGGGAATCGGGCTCGTCGCCAAGGCGATCGATCAGCAGCATTTGCAGGAGGCGCAGGACGAGTGCCGGGTGCTGCTTCGGGCGTACCGCCACCTGGGTCCGGCGGTGGACGACAATTTTTCGATCTTCGCTTCGGAGACCATTGTCAGCCTGTGGGAGCGGCTCACCTCGGCGATTGCCGGCATGGCGGTGGGGATCGTTTCGGTGTTCATGGTGGTAGGCGGCATCGTCATCATGAACATCATGCTGGCGGTGGTCACGGAGCGCACGCACGAGATCGGCATCCGCAAATCGCTGGGCGCGCGGCGCGTCGATATCCTCAGCCAATACCTGGTGGAATCGGCGGTGCTGGCAGGCGCGGGCGGCCTGATTGGGGTCGGCGCGGCGTGGTTCGTGGCGGTGGTGGTCCGCAACCTGACCTCCGTGCCGATGGCGCTGCCGTGGAGTTCTGTAGCGATCGGTGTGGGGCTCTCCGCCACCGTCGGACTGTTCTTCGGGATCTATCCGGCACAGCGGGCGTCCAGGTTGGACCCGATCGAAGCCCTGAGGGTGGAGAGATAGCCATGACCAGGCTGGCATTCGTCAACGGCATCGCGCTGGCGCTGCAGACCATACGGACTCATAAGCTGCGGGCTTTCCTGACGGTGCTGGGGGTGATCATCGGCACCGGGACCATCATTGGGGTGAGCGCCATCCTCACCGGGTTCGACGCTTCGGTCGCCGGGGTTTTGCGCAGCTTCGGCCCCAACTCGATCATCGTGTTCAAGTTCCGGGTCGGGCCGCGCACCGGGCACCTCAGCGCCGAGGAGCGCACCCGCAAGAACCTGACCTACCAGAACGCGGTGGATATCCGCGAGCGCTGCAAGTCGGTCGAGAACGTTTCCACGATGCTGTTTCCGAACCAGAACACCATCAACGTGCACTACAAGGGCAACGACATGTACGACGTCAACCTGTTCGGCGTGGAAGAGGCTTACGCCCACGACGGCCAGGTGGATATTCACCTGGGCCGCTTCTTCACCGACGAAGAGAGCCGCCGCCGCATGCCGGTGGCGGTGATCGGACAGGACCTGGAGAAAGGGCTGTTCGCGAACGTCGACCCCATCGGCAAGCAGATTCTGGTGGACGGCCACGAGTTCATGGTGATCGGCACGATGATCCGGCCGGCGGCGTCGTTTTTCGGCGACACGGACACGCGCGTGCTGCTGCCCTACGGGACCATGCAGAAGATGTATCCGAACGCGCGCGAGAACGCCATCGTGGTGACCGCCAAACCCGGTATGCTTCCCCAGGCGCAGGACGAGATCCGCACGGTGCTGCGCATCGACCGGCGCGTGCCTTACGACAAGCCCGACAACTTCGCGCTCTCCACCGCCGAGCAGATGGTCTCGGACTTCCGCCAGATCACCGCCGTGACCTTCCTGGTGATGGTGGTGCTGAGTTCGATCGGCCTGCTCGTGGGCGGCATCGGGGTCATGAACATCATGCTGGTTTCGGTGACCGAGAGGACGTACGAAATCGGCATCCGCAAGGCGATCGGCGCGCGCCGCGCGGACATCCTGATCCAGTTTCTGCTGGAGGCCGCCTCGCTGACGTTTATGGGCGGGCTGGCGGGAATCGCCTTCGGCTGGCTGATTTCGCTGGTCAGTCGCCTCGTGTTCACGTCGATACCCGCGAGCGTGCCGCTCTGGTCGGCGGTGATGGGGATCGTGGTGTCGGTGAGCGTCGGCCTGTTCTTCGGCATCTGGCCGGCCAACAAAGCCGCGCGGCTCGACCCGGTGGTGGCGCTCCGCTACGAATGAAGCGCGCTACCGCCGCATGAACTTCAGGTAGGCTCCGCTATTGTACGTGCTCCAGGGTTGGAACCCCCGCTCGCGGTACAACTGGTAAGCGAAATCGATGTTGGCTTTGCAGTCGAGCAGGTCGCGCAGGTTCAGGCCGGGGCGCTCGAGGTGCACGGTATTGATTTGAAAGTAGCCCCAGTCGAGCGTTCCATCGGTATTGTAGTGGTAGATCTCGCACTTGCCCTGCGGATTTTCGGCGCGCTGGATGGCCAGTGCCACCCGGCAGTTGGAACCGAATTTGCGGCAGGCGTATTGCTGCCACGCCGAAAGCCGGCGGCCGTTCTGATCCGACTGCGCCTCGGCGGCATCCCCCGAGATGACGCGTTCGGCTACGACCACGGGCCACTCGAAATGCAGGCGAACCGGCGATTGGAAGCTCACCGTGTAATGCTCGTGAAACCACAGGCCGGCCGCATACAACACCACCCCCGCCAGGGTCAGGACCACCAGGAACTCGGAGACCAGCGACATCCGCGCGGGAGCTTTCCTGGCCCGCCGGGTTTTCCCGCGACTGCGAGGTTTTGCCGGTGCTGCGGTATGGGAACGTGCGGAACTCAACCGATCATCATCGCATCACACGGCCAGCGAGTCACCTGAGAGTCTTGTCTCATGCAAGATGAGCCTGAAGCCTGAATCGGTTTCTCACGCAAGATGAGCCTGAAGCGGCAATCCGGCATGCTGGGAATTGATCGTCAGGGTGGAAACGGGCCAAGGGTTGAGCCTGGAGCAGATCCGGGCATTTCTGGAAGCCAGCGATGAGGTCGCCTTCGAGGGGCGGAATCGGGAAGAGGTTTACGGTTGGGTAAACCGGGTTTTGGAGGAGCACAAGTACGAGAAATTGGGACGAGCCGAACGCGGATGGCTGCGGCGGTATGTGGAGAAGATGACCGGGTTGAGCCGAGCCCAGGCCACGCGGCTGATCGGCCAGTATCGGCGTGGGGAGACGGTACGACCGATGGCCTATCGGCGGCACCGCTTCACGACGCGATATGAGCGAGCCGATATCGAATTGTTGGCGGCGGTGGACGCCGCGCATGAGACCTTGAGCGGGCCGGCCACGCAGAAGATTCTGCAACGAGAGTTTTACGATTATGGCGACCCGTGCTACCGCCGACTGGCAGAGCTTTCGGTCGCCCACCTGTACCGCTTGCGCCAGAGCCGGACGTATCGACGGCAACGGATGGATTATCAGCCGACACGGCCTACGGCAGTAAGCATTGGGGAGCGGCGCGCCCCACGACCGGAAGGGCGGCCAGGCTATCTGCGGGTCGACACGGTGCACCAGGGAGACCGGGACGGAGCCAAGGGCGTTTATCACATCAACGCGGTGGACGAGGTGACGCAGTGGCAGGTGGTGGGCGCGACGGCGCAGATCAGCGAAGCTTGGCTGATTCCCGTGCTGGAAGCGATGCTGGCACAGTTTCCATTCCGCATTCAAGGTTTCCACTCCGATAACGGCAGCGAGTTCATCAATCATCGGGTGTCCAATCTGTTGAATAAACTCTTGGTTGAGCAGACGAAATCGCGGCCGCGGCATTCCAACGACAATGGTCTGGCGGAGTCCAAAAACGGAGCGGTGGTGCGCAAGCACATGGGGTACAACTACATCGCCGCGCCGCATGCGGCGGCGATCGAGCGGTTCTATGAAGAGTATTTCAATCCTTATCTAAATTTCCACCGGCCCTGTGGAGTGCCGCAGCTAAAAGTGGACGGCAAAGGAAAGGTCACCAGGTCCTATCCCTGGTATGCGACCCCCTGGGAAATCCTGCGCCAACTCCCCGGGTTGGCGCGGTGGCTGCGGCCCGATCTCACTACCGCCGAGCTGGAGCAGCGGGCTCGACGCAAGAGCGACACAGCGGCGGCGCTGGAAATGCAGGCCGCGAAACGCAAGCTGTTCGCCAGCTTCATGGAGAAGCGAAGCGCATGAAAAGGAGGCGCTGGAAATGCCGGGCTGTGGACGCGGCGGAAAACCAAAGACAGGTTTCCCGCCGCGCCCACGAGCCCTTGGAAATCGCCGAAACCGCGATTTCCACATTCCCACCGCCCCGACGACGAGGCCGGCTGGAAAAGTGGAAATCCAAAAGCAGGATTCCCACTTTCCCACCGGCCCGAGTATCTACATCGAAATCAAAGAAAGGAGGCCTGGCGGCGGATCGCTTCGCTCCCGCCTTCAGGCTCATCTTGCGTGAGAATTAAAACCGCCGTTCAGGCTCATTCTTCGATGAGAATATGCTCTGAGCCGGCCGCGGAAGCGATGGTCAGCGAGTCCGTGCGGGCCTTGTCCCAATCGCGAAGCACGAAACCGTGCGCATTGAAGAATGCGCGGATCCGCGCCGGAGCCCAGCCCACGATGTCTTCGAGGATCGGCACCAGAACGCTCAGGGCATCGTCGCTCAACACGGTGCGCGCGGCGATCTGGGTGATGAAGCGGTTTTCCGAAACCGCGATGGTCAAGCCCGCCAGGCGATTGACGTGCAGCATGACGTGGACGTCCGAACTGCCGTCGCCCACGTAGACCACACGGTCCGGGCTGAGTAGCAGGCTGGTTCGCAGTTCGTCGAGCACCGCCACCTTGCCGTATCCGGCGGGTACCCGCACGATCGACTGGATCTCGCCGGTGGCCGGGTCGTAACGGAATTGGGTGCCGAAGATGTGGTCTTCCGGTACGATGCCTTCGAGCGCCGACTGGATCACCTCCTGCGGCGCGGCGGAGACCACGTAGAACGAAAAGTGGTGGCCGTCGATGTTCCCGAGCAACTGCGAGAGCATGCGGATGTTCTGCTTCAGGCGGATGTGTTTGCCCACTTCCACCAGGTGCTCGCGGCGCACTTTTCGGAATTCGGGGTCGTGCAGCAGCAGGTAGGCCAACTCGCCTCCCTGCTGGACCAGGTGAATCTTCGAAAGGCCGCCGATGCGCTCGGCGAAGCCGCCCACTCCCAGGAGTTCACTCAGGACGATCCCGGAGTCGTGAAAACTCAGGGTCTGGTCGAAGTCGCTGACCAGGAGGTATTCCTTCGGTTTACTCTCGAAATCCTGCATCAATCTGTCTCCTTTCCGTTTGCTTGCGAATGCAATCCGCTGCGGCGAGGCAGAATATGGCCCGCTCCCAGACGCTCACAGAGCCGCGACCGTCAGGGAGCGGACACAAGGGTACAGACAATTGGATGTATCGGGCGCCGTCCGGTTACGGCCGCCCGCAGAAAGCTGAGATATCAGGATGGCTGGCGGCGGGAGGAAGTGACGAGCGCCGCGGCGGCCACGATGAGGTTGGCGGCAACCACCGGAAAGGCATGCAGGATGGCGCCGTAGATAATCCACAAGCAGGCCGCGGCGGCCTGAATCCGACGCAGGGCGTCCGGCCGGCGGAAGAAATAGGAAGTCGAAAAAACGGCTGTGGCGTTCCATCCAATGGTATCCGGCATCCTTGTGGTTTGGATGAAGCCGGAGCCGTAAAGTTGCTCTATTCCATCAGAAAGCTGTAATATCAATTGCGATGGCGAAACGCCGCTTCAGTGCCGAGCCGCATGCACCTAAATATCGCCAGGTATTCGAGACCCTTTCGAGGGATATCCTCTCGGGGAACTACCGCTCCGGACAGAAATTCCCCAGCGAAGCCGCGCTCGTCCAGCAGTTCGGCACTTCGCGGATCACGGTCGGGCGCGCCATGCGGGAACTCGCCGCGCGCGGACTCGTGGAACGGATCGCCGGTTCCGGAACCTACGTGCGGGAAGCGCATCCGGCGGAAGACGGGCTGGTGTTCGGGTTGCTGATTCCCGACCTGGGGCGGACCGAGGTGTTCGAGCCCATCTGCCGGGGCATCGCCGCCGCGCCCGAAGCCAGCCGGCACGCGCTGCTCTGGGGCCACGCCGCCGTGGATCGCACCTCGCCCGAAGATCAGGCGCTCGAGCTCGCGGGGCAGTATATCCGGAAGCGCGTTGCCGGAGTTTTCTTCGCGCCGCTCGAAACCGGCGACCGGGTGCAGGAGACGAATCTCGCGATCGTTGCGCGGCTCGAAGCGGCGCGCATCCCGATCGTCCTGCTGGATCGCTGCGTGGCCCGCTATCCGGACCGCGTGGCGCACGACCTGGTAGGAATCGACAATCGCCGCGCGGGCTACATGGCGACCGAGCACCTGCTCTCGCTGGGCGTGCGGCACGTGGCCCTGGTGGCATACGCGCGGAGCGCGCCCACGGTTCAGGCCCGCATCGCGGGTTTCCGGGAGGCGCTTCTGGCGAACGGCGTCCCGCTCGACCGCGGGCCGGTCTGGCAACTGGAAGACCTCACGCCGGAGACGGTCCGCCCCATGCTCCGCCATAGCTTGGAAGGCTGCGGGTTTGTCTGCGCCAACGACCGTACGGCCGGACAGTTGATGCAGGTACTGCTGGCGATGGGGTACCGCATCCCGGCGGATATCCGGATCGCCGGCATCGACGATGTGGAATATGCCAGCCTGCTCCCGGTGCCGCTGACCACCGTTCACCAGCCTTGCCGCGAGATCGGAGAAGCCGCGATGGCCGCCATGCTCGACCGCATCGAGCGGCCCGGCGGCTTCGTGCGGGATATCCTGGTCGAGTGTTATCTGATCGTTCGCGAGTCGTGCGGGGCCGGCATCACTCCACGCGCAAAGCGATGACCGGATCGATGCGGGTTGCCCGGCGGGCGGGGATGAACCCGGCGATCAGGGCGACCGACGCCAGCAGCGCCGATACGGCCACGAAGGTCCACGGGTCGGTGGCTTTCACGTGGAACAGCAGGCTCGAAAGCAGCCGCGTGAGTGCGAACGCCCCGGCCACACCCGCGGCCAGCCCGATGCCGGTTAGCAGCATGCTCCTCGCAAGCACCAGCCGCATGACGTTGCCGGGACTCGCGCCCAGGGCGATCCGCAAGCCCATGTCGTGGGTGCCCTGCGCCACGGCATAGGACATAACGCCGTAAATACCCAGCGCCGCGAGCACCAGGGCCACCAGCGCGAACAGGCCGATCAGCCAGGTCTGCATGCGGGATTGCGACATCGAATCGTGCATTACCTGCTCCATGGTTTTGACCGACGTCACCGGCATGTCATGATCGACCTGGGCCAGCGCCACCCGGGCGGCCTGTGTCATGCCCGAAGGGTCGGTAGCCGTCCGCAGGGCCAGGGTGCCGCTCGGCCAGGGGCTCTGCTCGATGGGCACGTAGATCACCGGGACGCCCCCGCTGTTCAGCCCCCCGAACTTGACGTCGTGAATCACGCCCACGATCTGCCAGGCGATGGGCGGCCCGAGCTGGGTCTTTCCGGTCACGAGCTCTTCCACCATGAGGCGTTGCCCGAGCGGCTCTTCCTTCGGCAGGTACCGCGTTACGAAGGTCTGGTTGACGATCGCCACCGGCGGAGCGCCTTGGCCGTCGCGATCCGTAAAAAGGCGTCCCTTTGCCAGGCTGATTCCCATGGTCGCGAAGTAGTCGCTGCTGACCAGCTCATAGGGCGCCCCGGGGGCTTCGGAGATGGGGACCTGCGGATGGCTGGCGATCTCGAACGGCATGCCGAACGAGGTGCCCTGAAGCGGCAGGCTCATCGAGATGCTGGCGCTGCGCACGCCGGGAATGGCGCGGACGCGGTCGAGGACCTCGCGATAGAATTGCCGGACCCGGGCGGCGCCCGGATAGCGGCCCTCCGCCATGGCCAGCCGCATCGTCAAAACGTGGTCCGGGCGGAATCCGGGGTTGACGTTCCGCATGGCGAGCAGGCTGCGGATCATCAGGCCGGCGCACACCAACAGGACCAGCGAGAGCGCGATTTCGGTGGCCACCAGCACGTTCCGGAAGCGGGCCTGCCCGGAAGTGCCGCGCGAACCGCGTCCGCCCTCCTTCAGGATGTCGTGCAGGTTGAAACTCGTGACGCGCCAGGCGGGGAACAGTCCGAAGAGCACACCCGTGACGACCGAGAGCCCCAGCGCGAAGGCCAGGACCCGGAAATCGAGTGTGATTTCCGAGAAACCAGCCAGCATCTGCGCCGGGATGAGGGCGTGCAGCGTCTTCACCAGCCAGAAAGCCAGCAGCAGGCCGAGCGAGCCGCCGGCTACCGCGAGCAGAACGCTTTCCGTGAGCAGTTGCGCGACCAGCCGTCCCCGGGCCGCGCCGAGCGACGCGCGCACCGCCAGTTCGCTCTGCCGTACGGCGGCCTTGGCCAGCAGGAGATTGGCCACATTGACGCACGCGATCAGCAGCACGAACCCGACCGCTCCGAACAGCACCAGCACCGCCTGGCGTTCGTCCTCGACGGCCGACTCCTGCATGGATTGCACGAAGACGCCCCAGCCCTTGTTGGATTTCGGATAGGTCCGCTCGATGTTTCTGGCGATGGCGTTCATTTCCGATTGGGCCTGCGCCAGGGAGACGCCGTTTTTGAGGCGGGCGATCGGAACCATGTAATGAAAATCGCGAGTGGCCTTGGCGCGGTCGAGCGCCAGCGGCATCCACATCTCGGGTGTGAAGAAGAATCGGAAATCGGCAGGCATGACGCCGATGACCGTGCAGGGTTCTCCATCGACGATGATCGACCGGCCGACGACTTGCGGGTCGCCGCCGTACCGCCGCTCCCAAAGAGCGTGGCTGATGACGGCGACGTGGGGCGCGCCGGCGCGGTCCTCGTCCGCCGAGAAGCCGCGGCCGAGCGCCGGCTGGACGCCGAGCATGTTGAAAATGTCCCAGGACGTCCGCATGCCATCCACGCGTTCCGGCTGGACTTTGCCGGAGAGGTTGAAGCTGCCGAAACTCGCGCCCACCAGGTTTTGGAATACGTGGCTCTGCTCGCGCCAGTCGAGGAAATTGGCGGCCGATACGCTGTTCTGGCGGCCCTTGGGCGGTTTTTCCCAAACCAGGACCAGGCGGTCTGCCCGCGGGTAAGGCAGCGGGCGGAGCAGGATGGAATCCACCACGCTGAACATGGCGGTGTTGGCGCCGATTCCGAGCGCCAGCGTCAGCACGGTGATGGCCGTGAACGCCGGGTTTTTCCGGAGCATTCGCAGCCCGTAGACAAGATCCCGGCGAAAGCGGGAGAACGAGGGCCCGAGCGGCATACATCACCCCCCCAAGGTGGTTATGACGCACGAGGGCCGATTTTGTTCCTCGCGCCGGCGCGGAATCTGCCCTACCGGCCGCGCCGCCGCAGGAAGTTGGGTGGAACCAGAAACAGCAGCAGCAGCGCGAGAATCCCGAGCGACCAATAGATGGCGTCGAGCGGGCGCCCGTAGATGGTGTGGTGAAGCAGGCGGTCGATTTCGCGGCCCGCGCCGGATTCGGGGCTCGCGGCCGAGTGCCGCAAGCCGCTTTCCGCCACATTGAGCGGGCAGACCAGCCCGATCACATCCTCTGCCAGAACGATCCAGATCGCGAGCAGGTGACCGACCCGGAACCAGGAGTTGCGCACCCAGTTCCAGTGCCGGAAGGCGCCGGCGACAATCGCCGCCGACCCGAGCACGACGAACGCGAAGTACAGCAGATGCAGGACTGCGACTAGGTTGGCCAGGGTCTGCACGGTTTCCCGGCTACTGGGTTCCGGTCGCTTCGAGCGCGTACCGCAGCGCTTGCAGGCTTTCCTGAGAACCATGGAACAGGTTCACCGGGAACTTCCGGTAGCTGAGGATCTGGTTGTAGATGGTGGATTCCATGCTGGTGTTGAGCGCCAGACCGGCCATGTACTGCAGGCGCAGGTTGCCGTCGCGATTAATGACGGCGTCTTCGAGCCACGGCTGAAGTCCCCGGGCCTGCCCGGCATAGGTGGAGAGCAGGGAGGGCAGCGAATGGAACCCGACCTCGTACAGGGATCGCCCCACCTCCCGGTGGTCGGGCCGCGCGAGCCGCGCCCGAATGGCGTCCAGGTCGATCTTCATCGGCTCGGCTCCGCCCATCACCACCGAATCGTAGCCGCCGTTATTTTCGTTGCCCCAGACGGTTCCATCCGGGAAGACGTCGAAGAAGGTCGCGATTTCGCTCTTCACGGTGGGCGTATCGGTTTCGTAGAGCGGCACCCACTGCGTCACGAGTCCGCCGGGGTTCAGGTGCCGTTTCACCAGGTCGAAATACTCCTTCGAGTAGAGCGTGGCGCTGCCCTTCACCCAGGGATGAATCGGGTCGGACGTGATGATGTCGAACTTTTCGTTGGTGGTCAGGATGAAGTGGCGCGCGTCGTCGTAGACGATCTGGACTCGCGGGTCGCGCATCACGTGGTAGTTCTCTTTGCCGAAGTACCGGGTGGCGGCCGGGGGGATCAGCGGCTCCATCTCGCAGATCACGATGCGCCGGATTTCCGGGTATGTGACGAAAGTGCCGGCGGTCACTCCGGCGCCGAAGCCCACCACCAGCACCGATTTCGGATCGCGGTGAAACAGCGCCGGCATGTGGCCCAGCATGCGCTGCAGGCGCATATCGTAAGGCTCGGTAGAGGCTTCCACTTTGCCGCTGACGTGGAACTGAACGGCGCCGTCGTCCCAGGTGGAAATGGCGATGGAGGAGTTCATGCCCTCTCCGGAGTAGAGGATTTTGGTGTGCTCCATCGAGGTCATGATGCGGCGGCCATAGGCGATCAGCACCGGCGGCACGCCCGATACGTGCGTCACCAGGACCGCCGCGATCACCAGGGCCGCGGCCAGGCCGCCCGCGCCGTAGACATTGCGCGACGCGCTCACGGCCGGGGCCAGGATCAGCAGCGCGGCCAGCGCCGCCAGCACGATCAGCACGCGCTCGCAGCCTTGCGTGCCGATCCACGGCACCAGGATCAGGCTGAAGCCGAGCGCGCCCGCGATGGCTCCGGCGGTGTTGGCGGCATAGATGCCACCGACCAGCCGCGCGGAGTCGTTCTCGTCGGGCGCCGCAGCTGCCAGTGCCAGGGGGAAACTCGCGCCCCACAGCAGCGCCGGCGGCAGAATCGCCCACATGCAGCGCACCAGGTCGATCTGGAAGGTAAACCACGGGCTGCTCGATAGCAGCGGGTTGACCGGCCAGTAGGGCAGCGAATCGGAGAGCATGAAGGCGGTCCAGCCGATGGCTCCCACCAGCGCCAGTTGGCAGCAGCCGAAAACCAGGCGGGGCCTGGAGGCGCGGGCCAGCAGCGATCCGAAGCCGCTGCCCAACCCGATCCCCACCAGGAACACCGCCAGGATGATCGAAAACGTGTAGACCGTGGCGGCCAGCATGAGGCCGAGCAGCCGCGTCCAGATCACCTCCGCGCCGAGCGCGCAGGCGCCCGAGATGGCGATGGCTGAATAGACCGGCCAGTAGGCCTTCACACCCGGCTCGGGCGGCGCGGACGCCTCATTGGAAGCCCTCGCGGGCGTGCGCCGGGCGACCGCCAGCCCGGCAAACCCCACCACCAGGTTGAGGGCCGCGGCTACGAAGGTTGCGGCGGTCATGTCGAACTCGCGAAGCAGGTAGAAGCCCGCCAGCAGGCATCCGAATACGGCGCCGGCGGTGTTGCCGCCATAGAGGAAGCCCATCCACGAGACGCCTTCGGGGCTGCTTTCGATCCAGCGCGCGGCCGCCGGCAGAGAGGCGCCCATCAGGAACGTGGGCGGGATCAGGCACAGCCCGCACACCAGCGCGCGCAGCAGAACGGCGGGCAAGCCGTGCCCTACGGCAGCCGCGTAGATGCCATCGATTAGCGGCATGCCGAACAGCACCAGCACGCCGCAGAGGGCGATCGCGAACTCCAGCCCGGCGTAGACCTCGAGCGGATGCGGGCTCCGCGCGGCGGCGAGGCGCGGCAGCGTCAGGCTCCCCAGGCACAACCCACCCATGAACGTAGCCAGCAGCACACCGAGCGAAATCGCGCTCGACCCAATCACCAGTTGCAGCAGTTGGTACCAGACGATTTCGTAGATCAGCGCCGAGCAGCCGCTTCCCGCGAAAAGCAGGAGCAGCACCGGCAGATAGCGGCGCGCGCCGGAGGGTTGGAGGGTCGGAACTGGCGTGGTCATGCGGAGCCCGGTGTCGATATGGCGTCTATCGCGTCATCTTACGTTACCGCGGTTCGGGCAGTTTGGGGCGCGGCAAAAATCGCCGCCCATGCAAGGATTTACATGCGTACCGATTATGCTGGTACTTCATGGTGGAAACAATCCAATGGACCGATGCCGGGGTGGTCATGATCGACCAGACCCGCCTGCCGCTCGAAGAGAGCTTCGTCACCTGCCGCACCTATGAAGATGTGGCGGCGGCTATCAGGGACATGATTATCCGGGGCGCGCCGGCTATCGGCGTGGCCGCCGCGATGGGTGTGGCGCTGGGCGTGCTCCAGGCTTCCGGCGGCGACCTGGACGCGCAGGTGGAAACGATCTGCGACACGCTGGCCCGCACCCGCCCCACGGCCGTCAACCTGTTCTGGGCCATCGATCGCATGAAGCGGCTCTACGGCTCGCTGCGGGGCAGGCCGGTCAGCGAGATCCGCCGCCGCATGGTGGAGGAAGCGGCGCTGGTGAAGGAAGAGGACATCGCCATCAACCGCGCGATCGGCCGCCACGGCGCGCCGCTGGTGCCCGAAGCGAAGACCGTCCTCACGCACTGCAACGCGGGCGCGCTCGCCACGGCGGGCTACGGCACGGCGCTGGGGGTGATCCGGGCCGCGGTCGAGTGCGGCAAGCGCATCGACGTTTTCGCCGACGAGACGCGGCCGTTCCTGCAAGGCGCGCGGCTCACGGTCTGGGAATTGCAGCAGGACGGCATTCCGGCCACGCTGATTACCGATAACATGGCCGGCCACTTCCTGAAGTCCGGACGTATCGGCTGCGTTGTGGTGGGAGCGGACCGCATCGCCGCCAACGGCGATGTGGCCAACAAGATCGGCACCTACTCGGTGGCCGTGCTGGCGAAGGAAAACGGGGTGCCGTTCTACGTGGCCGCGCCGGTTTCAACGCTCGACCGGAAGCTTGCATCGGGCGACCTGATCCCCATCGAGCAGCGCGCCGCCGCCGAGGTGACCCATGTCTTCGGCCACGCCGTCGCGCCCGCCGGAACCGCGGTCGAGAACCCGGCGTTCGATGTGACTCCGGCGCGGTATGTTTCGGCCATCATCACTGAGAAGGGCGTCGCGCGAGCGCCGTACGAGGAGTCGCTGGCGCGGCTCGCCGAATCGGCGTGAGGTTCAGGCGGAGCGCAGCCGGTAGTCGAAATATTCGATGCGGAGTTGCGCGTCGCCCAAAATGCGCACGGTCGCGTCGTTCTGGTTGAACATGACGAGCCAGTACGGGCCGACCCTCTCGTAGCTCTGGATCATGTGGGAACTGCGCACCCAGAAGGAACTGGTGGCGACCTCGCCGTCCAGCCGGGCCACCGCGGCATCTTTCATGTCGACCCAGATTCTGCCGTCTACCAGGTACCGCTCTCTGCGCTTGGGCCTCATCCGGATCACGTATGAGGCCCGTCCTTCCAGTTCCGCGGTGCCGAGGGCCTCGAAGTCATAGTTGAGGGGGATGATACGGGTGCTGTCGCGTATATCGTCGCGCGCCGCCTGGATCTCCACATTCATTACCCGATGAAAAATGCGGTCGTCCAGCATACCGCAGTTCTTCTGCGAAATCACCTGGAAGCTCTTGTGCCCCGGATGAGTGTATTCCACCTTCACCAGCATTTCCGCGCAAGTGGCGGAACTTCCCAGTTTCAGGGTGTACCGGCGGGTCACAGAGTAGCCCAAAAGGGTCTTCGTACGCCATTGATCCATTGCCGCCATGCGCTCGCAAACGCGTTGGATTTCGACCGGTGGCTTCGATTCGGAGCGCAGGAGCGTGGCCGGAAGTGCCAGACCGCCCAGCGCCATCCCGGCGAAGTGCCGTCTGGAGAATTTACCCAGCGAACTCATCTTCGTTAGGTATAGCACGCAGGCTGCCATCGTGGGCAACCAGCCGGCGGATTCCGCGGCATTGTCTGGTAGGCTTCGGCGGTGACGGCTATACCCCGGCTGTGAATCGGTTCACAATACCTGAGGGGGCGATGCCATGAAACGAAGCGAGTTCCTTGCGCGGGTCGCCGGAGGTGCGTTCGCCGTTTCCGCCGCCGGCGCCACCCCGGACGACGGACCGTTTGCTGCCACGCAAACTCAGATCGAACGCGCCCGGCCGGGGAAGCCGCGCGCCGGGAAGGTGATGGCCGCGATTCAACCGCATGCCGACGATATCCCTCTCTTCGCCGGCGGCGTGGTTCTGAAACTGATCGAAGAAGGGTGCACCGGCTACCTGATCCGCACCACGAACGATGACCATACCGGCCCCGGAACCGTCGGCGAAGGCGTGCTCGCCAACGAACGCGACAACCTGACGGTCGCCAAAGCGTTGGGGATGAAGAAGGTGTACGACCTGTACTACCGCAACCACATGCTGGACGGCGTGTCTCCGCTCGAACTCCGGCTGCGGCTCATCTTCCTGTTTCGGCTGCTTGAGGTGGATACTGTCGTTTGCTACGACCCGTGGTCGCATTACGAGGAGAATCCCGATCACTACGTCACCGCCAGCGCCGTGGAAGCGGCTTGCTGGATGGCCGGCATGGGTAAGGATTACCCGGAACACTTCGACGCGGGCCTGGCGCCGCACTCCGTGACGGAGAAATATTACTTTGCGCGCGGGCCGCAGTATGTCAACCGGGTGGTGGACATAGGCCCGTTCATCGAGCGAAAAATTGCCATCAACATGCTCAACGTGGCGCAGGGGCCGGCCGGCCAGCAAGGGGCGCAACTGAAACGCCGCCTGGCGGAGCAGGGGTTGCGCCTGGCTTTGCTCGGCGAGGACGACGAAACGGCGAACCGGGAATACACGCGCCAATTCGTCCTGGACCGGGACGCGGAAACCGGCAAGAAGTTCGGCCTGACCTATGGGGAGGCGTATCACTACATCGGACCGGAGCCGTCCAAGGTCGAAGACTACGTCTCGAAGAACGCCGTGAAGCTCTGACGAGCGCACCAGGGCTGTGAACGGCGGGTCGGTCTCTCCCTAATGTGTGCCCCGCTCACTTGAAGAGGTCCAGCCCCTGAATCGCCGGATCGGGGAACTCTTCATATCTCAAATTCACCTCTCCCCAGGTCTCTCTCCTCAAGGCGCGGATGGGAACCCAGGCGGCAAACAGCACAGCCAGAACCACCAGGTAACCAGTGCGATTGTACAAACAAGCGAGCATGATGGCGCACACAACGGGCAGTAGAGTGAGAAGTCCCAGGAATTCCGCTGCCAATTGCCAGGCCGGCGTCTTTCCGGGGAGGTACGAGCAGGTGAACGGGAGCTTCTCCCACGAAGAGAATGCCCATTCATAACAGAGCAGGCCGAACATAACGAACAGAACCAACTCCGCCAACGCGCGCCAGCCGAGCAATTTGACCTCGACCGGAAACGGGATCGCCAGCATCGCCGCGGCGCCCAAAACGAGCACCAGACGATCCACTGCCTGCATCCATTGGCGGCGACCTTCGAGTTCCGTTATGCGGAACGTCCAGTTGGCCCCGAGTTCCGTTGGCATGGCGAACAAGTGGCGCAAACCAATGAGCAGAAAAATCAACATAATGACGTGGGCGTAAACGAAACAGGCCGGGACCACCCTGTCGGGCTCCACCAGTTGCCGCATGCCGATCATTCCGCTCAACAGGATCGCTACGCCGAAACCACCGTAACCCATCAGGATCATGCGATGCTGGCTGCTGCCCGCCAGCGTTTTCACGATGAAGACGAGCACCGCCTGGTGGCGAGGATTGGGAACCAGCCACTCCAGCAAGGCCACCAGCCATTGGCGCCTGCGAACCTGCCGGGCCGCTCCCTCCACCAGCAAGGCTCGATGCCGGCGATAGCTGACCAGGTAGACGGAGAGAGCCAGCCCAAAGGCGACGGACAGCGCTGTGCGGGCGGTGTGTGCCAGCGCGAGCGCGGCGGCATCCGGGTCGCCCAGAATCGCCTGGTGCAAGCCCAGAAACCACACCGGTGGAAGCCAGCGCGCGAATTCCGGCCGGACGGCCGCATTTGCGATTTGCGGCTGAATGGAGAAGCTCAAAACCACCAGAACAAGCATCAGTGCGAGCAGAAGGCCTTGCAGATAAGCGGTCACCCTGGTGAACAGGCGCGGCCGCAGCAGGTTGAGGAGCACCCCTTGGAGCGCGATCAGTCCAAAGAAAAAGAAATAGCTGCCGGCGGCACACGCTGTGGCGTGCGCAACGATTCTGGACCCCATCGACGGATCGATGGCCCAGCGGCTGGCGGAAACCATGGGAAGCACGAGACCTGGCACTGAGATCAGGGCCGCCATCACGATCGTGGCCACGGAAAACAGGGCCATCCATTTCGCCAGGAAAACCTGTCCGGGGCGGAGGGGCAGCGATGCCAGGGCGCGATAATCCCGCAGCCCCGGAAACAGGGACTGCCACTTGATAGCGGTCAGCGCTCCGACTACGGACATCAGCAGAGTGATCATCCAGAGTTCATCGGCTCGCAGGGCTTCGCGGTACGGACCCGGAACCGGGAGGCTCGACAAATAGGCGTACTTGAACTTCAGCGGCTGCACAAACAAATCGGCGGCCGGCAGGAGAATCGAAATCGCACCGATCAGCGCGGTGGTAGTCTGCCCCGTCGCCGTGATCAGGTCGCTGTCGAAGAAGCTCCACAGAAAATGGCGAAAGAGCTCGAACCGCGTTCCGTGCGTCTCGCGGAGCCATTGTGTCATGATTCGCTCCTTCACTCCTCGCGCAACGCCACCACGGGATCGATCTGCATCGACCGCCGCGCCGGCAGATAGCAGGCGAGCAGCGCCAAACCGGCGAGCAGCAACGGAGCACCCACCAGGAGAACCGGGTCGGAGCTGCGCACGCTGGCGACGCTGAAGAACATGCCCGAGAGGGCGCGCATTCCGGCCCAGGCGAGCGCCAGCCCGCCCATGGTTCCGACGATTACGAGCACCGCGCCTTCCTTCATCACCAGCCGCAGCACATTGCTCCGTCCGGCGCCTAAGGCCATGCGGATACCGATTTCGTGGGCGCGTTTCGCCACCGAATAAGCCGTCACCCCGGCCACTCCCACCGCCGCCAGGATGAGACCGAAGAGGCCGATCAGCCCGTACGTCCAGGAGGCCCCCTTCAGTGTGGACATGTACTGTCTGATATGTTCGGTCATGCTGCGGGCGTTGAATGGCGTAATCCGCGGATCGATGGCGGAGATCTCGCGCCGTACGGCGCTGATCGCATCCACGCCGGGAGCCGCCCGCAGCATGAGGGTCATTCCACGCAGCGAAGGCTGGGCATAATCCGCCGCTCGAAGCGGGAAATAGATGGCCGGATGCTTCTTGCTCGCCACCAGATCTTCCGATACATCCCCGGCTACGCCGATCACGTTGTAGACGCGGCTTTCCGGGGCCAGCACATTGGAGCGGTAATCGACCGTCCCGGGCCAGAGCCCAATGCCGCCGGACGCCGCGTCGTTGGCGATTTCGATGCTTCGGCCCACCGGATCCTGACCCTTCCAAAACTCGCGGACCGCCTCGCGGCTGACGATCACCACGTCCCTGCCGGCTTGCTCATCCGGCCTCTGAAAACTGCGTCCGGCGAGAATTCTGATGCCCGCCGTCTCGAAGTAGTTCCGGCCCACGATATGCTTGCGTGCCCAATAGTGCTCGGGTTCACCCTCGGCTTTCGGGCCGGCGCTGGAGAAGCGCACGCCGGGGTTGCCGTCGGTGGACACGGGGAGAGTATCCGTGAGGCATGCAGAGGTCACGCCCGGCTGGGTCTTCACGCGCTGCAGCAGCTTATCGAAGAATGCGGCCGCGCGGGCGCCGGAATAGCCGTCGCGGACCGGGTCCAGGGAAATGAGATAAAGATTTTTCGGATTGAAGCCTTCCTGAACGCCCAGCGTGCTCTGGATCCCCAGCCCCAGGTATCCGGTCAACAGCAGGAGCGTGAGGGACGCGGCCATCTGGCAGAGCACCAGGATGTTGCGCAAGCTCAGGGCACGGTACTTGCGCAAGTGGACATGGCTGCCTTCCTTCAACGCGGAGACCAGGTCGGCGCGCGTTGCCTGCAGGGCTGGCGCAAGTCCAAACGCCAGCCCGGTCAAACCGGTCACGACAAACGTGAACAGCAGAGCCCGCCAGTCGGGAGTCAGATCCAACGTCATGGGGATGGGAAGCGGCATTTTCATGCTCGAAGCCAGGCGCATCAGCCACCAGGACATCAGAAACGCCGGCAGCGCCGCGCCGGCGGCTAACAGCATGCTCTCGGTAAGCAGTTGGCGGACCAGGCGGCCGCGGCCGGCTCCCAATGCCAGCCGCACGGAGATTTCCCTGCGCCGTCCGGCCGCGCGCGACAGCATCATGTTGGCCACGTTGGCGCACGCGATCAGCAGCACCAGGCCGCCCAGAAGCACAAAGAAATCCCGGAAAAACGGCAGATCCCGCTTCTGCACGGGAATGATCTTGCCGCCTTGCAGCAAATCCACCCTGCTCGCTTTTTGATATCGGTCCAGCTCGCCGTATGACGCTGCCAGTCTCTGCGCAGCGGCATCCAGCTCCAGCTTCGCACTGTCTTCGGTCACGCCCGACCGCAGCCGGCCGACCACTTGAAACATAGTCAGATCGCGCCGCTCCAGGGCGTTGCCCGCCAGTTCCGGCGCCAAACGTCCATCCACCGAGACAGGCAGCCACAGGTCTGCCGGAAACAGCACGGGAGATGCCCCTCGAAACTCCTTCGGGCCGACCCCGATCACCGTAGAGGTATATCCGTTAATGCGTAGTGCCTTTCCGACGATGGAAGGGTCGGAGCCCAACTGGTCTTCCCACAACCTATGGCTGACAACCACGGTGGGCGTCCGGCCAGGTTGCTCGTCTGCCTCTTCGAAGAAGCGTCCAACCAGAGGGCGCACACCCAGCGTGGAAAAGTAGGAAGACGTCACCAGATGTCCCCAGATCCGTTCTGTGCGCCCGCCCAGCGAGACGCCGAACGGGACCGGCGCCACGTAGGCGAAAGAATCGGAGAACACATTGTGCGACTCGCGGAACTGTCTGTACGTGGGGTAGGACACGGGCGAGTGTAGCGCCACCAACTCGTCCGGGTGGCGCACGCCGGGCAGGACGCGCAGCAAACCGTTCATCTCGCTGTAGGCGCAGGTCGCGATACAAATGCCCAGCGTGAGCGAGAGCAGGGCGACCAGGGTGAACCCCGGAGAGCCGAGCAGCATCCGCAGCGCATAACGCACATTCTGCCCCAGTTCAGCCAGGTACGCGAACGGAAACCGGACGGCTGTGGGGTACGTTCGCAGACCGGGCGCCAGCGGCCGCTCCGGTTGCCGGGCAAGAGTTTCGGCTTCGGCGCCCGATTCTGCCGCCCCCAGGGAAATCGCATGTCCCCTATAGTTCATCGCCTCCAGAACCCGGTTGGCCACTTCCTCGCCATCGTCCACGTCAGCCAGTTGAGCGAACACACCTTCCAGGGAAGGCTGGCGCATCAGTTCGCGCAGCCGCTCGATCGAGTCATACGCCACCACCTCGCCTTTCCGCAGAATCACGACAGTGGAACAGATTTTCTCGACCACCTCGAGAACGTGGGAACTGTACAAAATGATCTTGCCGCGGCCGGCCAGGGCGCGCAGCAGACTTCGCAACATCAGGGCGGAGGTCACATCCAGGCCGGAGAACGGCTCGTCGAGAATGAGGACGTCCGGATCATGGAGCAAAGCCGCCGACAGGAGCACTTTTTGGCGCATGCCCTTGGAGTATGTGGACACGGGCGCCTGGCTGTCGCTCGAAAGCCCGAAAATGCTCAGGAATTCGTCCATTTTCGGTTCGAGGACCCGCCGGGGCATCCCCCGCAATCGCCCGACCAATTGCAGATACTCGCGGCCGGAGAGGTGTGAGTAGAGATGCGGCTCTTCCGGCACGTATCCGATGCGCCGCTGATAGGCGGCGAAATCCTCATACACACTCCGGCCTTGATAGAAGATTTGACCCTCGGAAGGCTCGATCAGACCCACCAACATCTTGACCGTAGTGCTCTTCCCGGCTCCGTTCGGGCCTAAGTATCCGAGAATTTCGCCCGGATGAATCGCAAAACTGACTTGGCGGACGGCCGGCTTATGATCGTAGTATTTGGTGAGGGACCGCGCTTCCAGCATTTCGAGACTCCGTGTTGGTTAGAGACCAGTCCCGCCGGATGGGTTCCCGCGCGCCGGACCCGGGAATACTCAGCCGCGCTCGCGCTGCCGTTTTCGCGCTTCCACCCAGGCCGGAAACACCTCGGGGTTCTCCAGCCACACCAGCATCCACTCGGCCATCTCTTCCTTTTCGAGCTTCTTTTCGGGCGAGGTGCGCGGATTCGCCGCCAGGAATTTGGCCCGGTCCTTGGCGGCGATCACCTGCCTGCGGCAGTAGCGGGCGCGGTCCCGGAGGCCGGCCGCCAGCGCTTCCCCGTACACCCGCTGCATCTCGAGGAGCGATTGCTCCAACTCCTCGAAGGTGTGCTGGTGAATACCGGCGAACGGCTGGTCGAAGGGCAGCCCCGTTTCCCGCAGCAGGTCGCGCACGTAGCTTTCCGAAGCCGGCGCCACGCGCATCAGCAATTCGCGCCAGATCGCTTCGGTGATCGCCTCCGGCCGCTCCGCGGCCAGATACTCCCGCAGTCGCTGTTTGACCGACTTACTTGTGGAGGGCACGGTGATACTTCGCCACCGCGATGTCGTGCTCCGCGATGGTGTTCGAGAACTGGTGTCCGCCCGAGCCATCCGGGCGAAGCACGAAATAGAGCGCGGCGGAATCCGCGGGGTCGAGCGCGGCGCGGAGCGAGGCCAGTCCCGGGTTGGCGATGGGCCCCGGCGGCAGCCCGCCATGCCGGTACGTGTTGTAAGGATCGTCGCTCTCCAGGTCCGACCGGTAAATGACGCCGTGGTACGCATTCCTCAGCAGCGCCGCGTAAATTGTGGTCGGGTCGCAATCGAGCTTCATTCCGATTCGCAGGCGATTCTCGAAAACCGCCGCGATTTCGGGCCGTTCGGCGGCCAGTTTGCCTTCGCGTTCGACCATCGACGCCAGGGTCACGGTGTCGTGTATGTCGGCCGTGGTGTGCAGGCCGTGCCAGACTTCGCGGAACTTCGCGGTCATGAGACGGCACAGGCTTTCGGGTGTGGCATTCCGGCCCAGGCGGTAGGTGTTCGGAAACAGGTAGCCTTCAAGCGAGGGCGCGCGCGGATCCAGATCGCGAATTAACGACGGATTGCGGGCCGCAGCCACGAACCGGTCCGCGGAAAAGAGCCCCAGTTGCCCGGCGGCGGCGCCAATGTCGAACATGTTCCGGCCCTCCGGCACCACCAGTTCGTAATAGAAGACATCGCCGCGCGCGATCCGCTTAGCCACCTCGATCGGCGTGGCGGCGTGGTTGAAGCGGTATTCTCCGGCCTGCAGCACGCGCGCCCCGGACAGAAAACGGGCGGCCAGAAAATCCCAGTGGCTGCGAACCACGCCCGCCTGCGCCAGCAGTTCGGCGATTCCATGGCTGGACATGCCGTGGGGGATTTCGACGAACGTCTCGCCCTGGAACCCCTGGTAGCCGGTTTCCATGCGGAACAGCAGGACCCCTCCCGCGATCAGAAACAGGGCCGCGGCCCGGCGGATCCATGTCATAGCGAGTCCAGGTAGCTCTGAAGCAGAATCACGGCGGAAAGCCGGTCGACCGCGGCGGCGCGTTTTTCGATGCTGATTCCGCTCTCCCGGAGCACGCGGCCGGCCTGGACCGAAGTCAACCGCTCGTCCCAGAACTTCACCGGCACCCCCAGGCGCGTTTCGATCGCTTGTCCGAATTCTCGCACCCAGCCGGATTGGCGGCCCTCGGAGCCCCCCATATTGATGGGATTCCCCATCAGAATCAGGCCGACCTCGCGGCTCCGGACGATCTCCGCCAGCGCCGCCAGGTCCGTCCGCTTGTTCGTGCGAACCAGGTTGGGCAGACCCTGGGCGGTGATGCGGAGCGGATCGCTCACGGCGAGCCCGATGCGTCTTTTGCCCAGGTCGAGGGCCAAAATGCGGGATGGGACGGGGGTCAAACTCAATTTCATTATAGATTGCGGCATGATACAGTCGGATTAAGGGTCTTTACGCGCCGTGGCGCTCGTCACCAATCCTGTAAGCAGGACCACCAAGCCCGTGCAGGAAGCACGGCATCTGGCCTTGCCCGTGATTGCCGCGGGAGTGGTGATCGCCATTCTCTATTTCGGGCGCGTCTTCTTCATCACTTCGATCATCGCGGTAACCATCGCGTTCATTCTCGAGCCGTTCGTTGCGTTGCTGATGAGGCTGAGGCTGCCGCGGAGCATGGCCAGTTTCGTCGTCTGCAGCATCGCTCTCTTATTGCTGTATGTGATCGGCATGGGCGCCTATTCGCAATTTGCCGCCATTTACGACGACCTGCCGAAGTACGGCCAGCGCATCGGCGACCTGGTGGACGGCGCCCAGCAGAAGATTCAGAGCATGGAGCAGCGGACCTACCAGATGGTGGTTCCCGCGCGGCAGCGGCAGCAGGAGCAGGAACAGGAACGGCTGCGCGCGGCCCAACAACAGGCGGAGCAGCAATCCCGCCGGAGGAGCCGCAGATCCGAACCGGTTTCGCCGCCCCAGCCGGCACCGGGGACTCCGGGTGCCATTCCGGAGGTGCGCATTCACGAGGAGCGCACGCCCATCGGCGACTACATTTCCGCGAGGCTGGCCACGTTTTACCAGATCCTGCTGATGGCTTCCTTCATCCCGTTTCTGGTGTATTTCATGCTGAGCTGGCGGGACCATATCAACCGCAGCTTTCTCCAGTTTTTTCAGGGTGAGGACCGCCTGGTGGCCGCGCGGAGCCTGCAGGGGGTCGCCGAGATGGTACGGGCGTTCGTCGTCGGCAATTTTCTTCTGGGGCTGCTGCTGGCGTTTCTAAGTTCTCTGCTGTTCTGGTTGCTCCACCTTCCGTTCCCGCTGTTTGTGGGACCGTTGAGCGGATTTCTCAGCCTGGTTCCGTACGTCGGGCTTCCGCTGGCGATGCTCCCCCCGCTATTCGCCGCGCTGGGGCTGAACCAGGTCACGACGTACGTGCTCGTGATCGTGGTGGTCGCGTTTCTGCACCTGATCGCACTCAACCTGCTGTATCCGAAAATCGTCGGTTCGCGGGTCCACCTGAACCCCCTGGTCGTGACGTTTTCGTTGATGTTGTGGGGCTTTCTCTGGGACGCTCCGGGGCTGCTGCTGGCGATTCCGATGACCGCCGGGTTGAAGGCCGTGTGCGACAACGTCAAAGGTTTGCGGCCCATCGGCAAGTTCCTCGGCGATTAACCGGCCGGCGCGCGCCGGCAGGATGCCATTCGCTACAATCCAAATAGTGAGGAGTGTTGTTTGCCTGATTCTGCTGGCATCGCTGGCAGAAGCCGCCGGAGTCCCGATGACGTTCGTCTCCGAGGACGAGGCGGAACCCATTCGCAGCGCGATCGTCCGCAAAGAGGCCTGGACGACCGACGCGCTCCGGCACCTGCGCGTCGAGGCGGATCGCCGCATGAAAGAGGGGACCTTTACGGTCACCTCCGAACGGCCGGCCAACCCGGCTGTCGACCCTCACGACTACTACAGCGAATCGCCCTACTGGTGGCCGAATCCCGACAATCCGAACGGACCCTACATGCACAAAGAAGGGCAGGTAAACCAGAACCGCTTTGTTGCCAACAGGACTTCTCTCAACCAGATGGCCGATGCCGTGTTCACCCTCGGCTCGGCGGCCTTCCTGCTGAACGATTCCCACTATGCCAAGCGCGCCGTTCGCATTATCCGAACCTGGTTTGTCAATCCAAAAACGCGCATGAACCCGAACCTGGAACACGCCCAGGCCGTTCCCGGCATCAATACCGGCCAGAGCACCGGCGTTCTGGACGGGCGCGCCTTCATCCGCGCCATCCAGGGCATGGAGTTTTTGTCGGAAGCCGAGGTTTGGGACGCCAGGGACCGGGCGGCTGTCCGCAAGTGGTTCGAAGACTATCTGCACTGGCTCACAAAGAGCCCGGCGGGCGAGGAAGAGAAGGCCAGCGGGAACGACCACGCCGCCTGGTGGAGCGCCCAGGTGGCGGCTGTGGCTACCTTCGTTCAGAACGGGCAGGAGTCGCAGATGGCCTTCGCCTTCTACCGCGACCACGTCTTTCCGCGGCAGGTCAAACTCGACACCAATTCCCCCAGGGAAGACGCGCGCACGCGCTCGGTTGCCTATCCGGTATTCAGTTTAGAGGCCGACGCCATGGTTTGCCGCATCGCCCAGGTGCACGGCGTGAATCTCTGGAACCTGCGCACGAAGAACGGCGCCTCCCTCGCCACGGTGGCCGACAAACTGGCGCCCTTTCTCGCCGACCCGCGCAAGGGCGGCAGGGAACTGGTTTCCGACGTTCCCAATGATAGTCTCTACTTTCTGGCCTTCGCCGGGATGGGCATGAACAAACCCGAATACGTGGCCCTGTTCCGGAAGCTGGAACGCTCCGACAGCGCCTGGCTCAATCTCGTCGACCTGCTGGTGGCGCGCTGGGAATCCTCGGGCCACCAGACACGGCATTGATCGCGAATGCGATAATCTCGACGTGCGCACTATCATCGAGCCGTTCCGGATCAAGAGCGTGGAGCCGTTGCGCCAGACGACGCCCGAAGAGCGCCAGGGCTACCTGGAGCAGGCCGGCTACAACCTCTTTCGCGTCGAAGCCCGCCACATCCTGATCGACCTCCTCACCGATTCCGGCACCAGCGCCATGTCCACCGAGCAGTGGGCGGCGGTGATGCGCGGCGACGAGTCCTATGCCGGCAGCGAAAGCTTCTTCCGGCTCAAGCGGGCGGCCGACTCGCTCACCGGCTTTCGCCACATGATACCCACCCACCAGGGCCGGGCGGCAGAGCGCATTCTGTTCACCGTGATGTGCAAGCCGGGCCACGTGGTGCCCTCGAACACGCACTTCGATACCACCCGCGCGAACATCGAATTCACCGGGGCGCGCGCGGTGGACCTGCCCATTCCGGAAGCCGCCGATACGCAACTCCGCCTGGATTTCAAGGGCAACATGGACGTGGCCGCGCTCGAACGCCTGATCGCCGCAGAAGGCGCGGCGCGGATTCCGCTGGTGATGCTGACCATCACCAACAACTCGGGCGGCGGCCAGCCGGTGTCCATGGCCAATATCGAAGCCGTCCGGGCGGTTTGCCGGCCGAACGGCATTCCGCTGTATCTGGATGCCTGCCGCTTCGCCGAGAACGCCTGGTTCATCCGCGAGCGCGAGCCGGGCTACGCTTCCTGGACGCCCAAACAGATCGCGCAGAAGATGTTTTCCCTGGCCGACGGCTGCACCTTCTCCGCCAAGAAGGACGCCTTCGCCAACATCGGAGGCTTCCTCTGCTCCAACGACGACCGCGTGGCGCAGCAGGAAACCAACCTGCTGATCCTCACCGAAGGCTTTCCCACGTACGGCGGCCTGGCCGGCCGCGACCTGGACGCCATCGCCACCGGGCTCGAGGAAGTGCTCGACCCCGACTACCTGCGCTACCGCATCGTCTCGACCGGCTACCTGGGGCGCCACATCGCGGACCGGGGCGTTCCCATCGTCGAGCCGCCCGGCGGCCACGCCATCTACATCGACGCCGCGCGCATGCTCCCCCACATCCCGCCCGCGCAGTTTCCGGGCCAGGCCCTGGCGGTGGAACTGTATCGCCACGCCGGCATCCGCTCGGTGGAGATCGGCTCGGTGATGTTCGGCGGGGCAGCGCAACACGAACTGCTGCGCCTGGCGATTCCGCGACGCGTCTACACCCAGAGCCACATCGATTATGTAGTGGAGGCGATCCTCGAAGTGAACGCCCGGAAGGAGCAGATCCGCGGTATGGAGATCGTTGAGGAGCCGCCCTTCCTGCGCCACTTCAGCGCGCGGTTCCGGCCGCTATAATAGAGATCCCAAATGGCCCCCGACCTCGTCTGGCTCAGCCTGCGTGTCGCCTCGGCCGCCACGGCGGCGGCGCTGACGCTCGGGGTGTGGCTGGGCTACGCGCTCCGCTCGCGGCCGCGGGCAGCGGCGCTGGCATCCGTTCCGCTGGTCTTTCCACCCACCATCGTGGCGGCCTACTTTCTGGCCCCGCGGTTCACGTGGCAACTGGCTGCGGCGGCCGGCGCGCTGTACAGCGTGCCGTTTCTGGGTCGTAGCGCGCGGGCCGCTTTCCGCGCCGTGGGGACGGAATACACCAATGCCGCGCGCAGCCTGGGCGCTTCCGAATGGCGTGTCTTCTGGCGCGTTTCCCTGCCGCTCGCGGGAAAGCCGATTCTGGCCGCCGCCGGAATTTCCTTTGCGCGGGTGGCGTTCGAATTCGCCCTGGTCGGCGCCATTGCGTGGTATACGCGGCTATGACCCACGCGCGCATCGGCAAGAAAATCCCGCCTTCGTTCTCGATGGACCTGAAGTTGTCGATCGGGGCCGGGATCACCGCCATCTTCGGCCCGGCGGGGGCGGGGAAGACTCTGCTGCTCGAACTGCTGGCCGGATTCGCCGCTCCGGATTCGGGGCGCATTCTGCTGGACGACCGGATCCTGTTCGATGCGGCGGCGCGCGTCAGCGAGGCGCCCCATCATCGGCGATGCGGCTACATACCTCAAAAAGACTCGCTCTTTCCCCACCTCACGCTTCGGCAGAACCTGGCATTTGCGGCCGAACACTTTGCGCGCCTCGAGCGCCACCGCCGCGTGGCCGAGATGCTGGAACGCTTCGAATTAACCGCCGACGCCGCCTCGCTTCCCCGCCACCTCGCGCCCCACAGCCGGTTGCGCGGCGAGGCGGCGCGGATGCTGCTGGCCGAGCCCCGGCTGATCCTGCTCGACGAGCGCCCCTGGAGCCAGGCGATGCTCGACGGCATCCGCGCCGCGGCATCCGTTCCGATCGTGATGGCGACCGGCGATCTCGACCTGTGCTGCTCGGAGGCCGGCAGGCTGGTGCTGCTCGACCGGGGCCGCATCGTGCAGCAGGGCAGCCCCCGGGACGTCCTGGACGCTCCGGATTCCCTCGAAGCCGCGCGCCTGCTCCGCATTCCCAATCTCTTCGAAGCCGGGATCGGCGCGCTCGACCCTGGCCGCAACACCAGCCGCCTGGAATTCGACGGCTTCGGCCTGACCGGCCCGTACATTCGCGGACATTTTCGCGGCGACCGCGTCTGGGTGGCCGTCTATCCGGGCGATCTGCGGCTCCATCCAGGCGATGCGCCGCCGCCGCCCAACTCCGTTCGAAGCCGCCTGGCGCGGGTCTCGACGCGCGCGCGGACCGTCCGCCTGGAGTTCGAAAAAGGCATCATCGCCGACCTCTCGCTGGCCGAGTACGCCCGCGGGAAGGATAATAAAAGCTGGCAAGTGGAATTCCCGCCGGAAGCGCTGAAGATTCTGTGAAGTCTCTCGCGGAGTACGAAATCCTCGCCGAACGGGCCCACGGGCATTTGTGCGCGGGCCAGATTCTGGGCCTGCGCATGGCTCTGTGCGGCGTGCGGCTTCTGGGCCTCCGGGACCCCACCGGCGCCGACCGCAAGCGGCTGGTGGTCTTCGTCGAAATTGATCGCTGCGCGACCGATGCTATCCCCATCGTCACCGGCTGCCGGTTGGGCAAGCGGGCCCTCAAATTCCGCGATTTCGGCAAGGTTGCCGCGACGTTCTGCGACCTGCTCGAAGATCGCGCCTTCCGGGTTGTGGCGCGCGAGAGTTCGAAGCAGCGCGCCCGGGAACTGCACCCCGAGATCGAGAGCCCCAACCGGCAGCAGATGCTCGCCTATCGCGAGATGCCCGACGAAGAATTATTCGAAACCCAGCAGGTGCGGGTGGCCATGGGTCCCGAGGACCTGCCGGGCTACAAAGCGCCGCGCGTGATTTGCGAGGAGTGCGGTGAAGGCGTCAGTTTTCGCCGCGAAGTGATTCGCGACGGCCGCACGCTCTGCCGCGCCTGCGCCGGTGAGCGCTACTACCAGCCGCTGGCATGATCCGCTATTACATCACAGATAGCCGCGCGCTGGCCCCCTCCCTCACGGTCGCGGCTCCGTGCCCTCTGGGCCTGATCGGCTACATCGCTCGAGCTCTGAACGACGGAATCGAGATGATTCAGATCCGCGAAAAGAACCTGCCCGCTCGCGAATTGTGCGATCTCGTCCGCCGCGCGCTGGCGCTTCCGAACCCGCACGGCACCCGCATCCTGGTGAACACGCGTACGGATGTGGCGCTGGCCTGCGGCGCCCACGGGGTGCATCTGCCCGCCGGTTCGATCGCTCCGCGGTTGCTGCGCGCCATCGTGCCGCCGGCTTTTCGGATTGGAGTTTCCACCCATTCCATCGAGGAACTTTGCGCGGCCGAAGACGAAGGCGCCGATTTCGCCTGTTTCAGCCCGATCTTCCCCACCATCTCCAAACCGCTGTACGGCCCCGCACAAGGTCTGGATAACCTTCGCCGCGCCGCGGCCTCGGTAAGAATTCCGGTGCTTGCGTTGGGCGGCATCACCCCGGGCAATGCCCGCGAATGTGTGGCGGCGGGGGCGGCGGGCATCGCCGGCATTTCGCTGTTTCAGTCGTAAGCGCTACGATCAAGGGATAGATCGCAATTCGAAAGACAACCTGCGCGTGGTCCTGGTGGCTACGCGGAACCCGCTCAACATCGGCGCCTCGGCGCGCGCCATGGCCAATTTCGGGTTCTCCATCCTGCGCGTGGTCCAGCCCTATGACGTTGCCTTTCGCGAAGCCCGCTCGGCGGTCGGGGCGGCACCGCTGCTGCAATCGGCGGAGGAATATGCGACCGTCGCCGAAGCCGTGGCCGATTGCCGCCTGGTGGTCGGCACCACTTCCGTCGGACATCGCGAATTGCAGCATCCCATACGGCGCCTGGAGTACGGAGCGCGGCTGATTTCCCCGGTGCTGCCGCATGCTCCGGCGGCGCTGCTGTTCGGCTCGGAAAAATTCGGACTTTCGAACGAAGATCTCAGCCACTGCCACTGGCTCATGCGCATCCCCACGCTGGATCCAGGGCTTTCGATGAACCTCGGGCAGGCGGTGTCGCTGTGCCTTTACGAACTCGCGCGCGACCCGGAGGCGGCCCTCGCGACGCCCGAAAAGATCCGGCGCGCCCCGGCCGCGGAATCCGAACAGATCACCCGCCTGCTGCTCGAAGTGCTGGAACAGAGCGGATACGTCAACCCGCTGACGGCCGGCTCAACCGCCGAAAAGGTCCGCCGCCTGGTGCGCCGCCTGGATGTCGCCGACCGCGACGCCCCGGTGCTGCTCGGCATGCTGCGCCAGGTGCTTTGGAAACTGGGGAACCCGACATGAAGTTGCGGCGGCAGCAATTATTGCTGCTGGATACGGTCCTGCTGGGTGTCGTGGGCGCCCTCAGTGCCCGAGTATTCGTGCTCCTGCTGGAATTCTTCCGCGGCCTGTTTCTCGAAAGGCTCGCGGGATATCACATTCTGGGTACTCGCGGAGTGTGGCTGATCCCGGTTTCGACTACCCTGGGCGGGCTCATCTCCGGAGTGCTGGTATACAGCTTCGCGCCGGAAGCGGAAGGGCACGGAACCGATGCCGTGGTGAACGCCTTTCACAATCTGGGAGGCATAATCCGCGCCCGGGTGCCGGTCATCAAGACCGTGGCATCCGCGATCACCATCGGGTCGGGAGGCTCCGCGGGAAGGGAAGGGCCCACCGCGCTCATCGCCGCCGGAGTCGGGTCGATTTACGCCCAGTGGGGGCACCGGTCGGAGGAGGACCGGCGCCTGCTGGCTATCGTGGGAATGGCCGCCGGCCTCTCGGCAGTTTTCCGCTCCCCGGTCGGAACCGCTTTCTTCGCCGTGGAAGTTCTGTACAGCGAGATGGAATTTGAAACCAGCGCGCTGGCGTACGCCCTGCTGGCTTCGATTGTGGCGTATGCGCTGAACGGGTTTTTCGTCGGATTCGGACCGCTGTTCGCGATTCCCCCCAATTTACCGGCGCCGCTCTCGGTGGACTATGGGTGGTACGTCGCGCTGGGAGTAGCGAGCGGGCTGATTGCCGCCGTGTTGCCGACGGCTCTTTACGGAGTGCGGGACGCGTTCCATCGCCTGCGCTGCCCTCCTCACGTCAAGCCGGCCATCGGCGGCCTGCTCGTAGGCCTGGTGGCGCTTGCGCTGCCGCAGGTATTGGGAGGCGGTTACGAATGGATTCAGGAAGCCATCGATGGGCGTCTGGCCTTGCAGCTCCTGCTGCTGCTCGGGCTGGGCAAAATGCTGACTTTCGCGCTCACCATCGGCTCGGGCGGCTCGGGAGGAGTCTTCGCTCCCAGCCTGTACGTGGGAGCGATGTTCGGCGCTTTCCTGGGACGGCTCTTTCATCAGCCGCCGGACGCTTTTGTGGTTGTGGGAATGGCGGCAGTATTCGGAGCGGCCGCGCGGGTTCCGATCGCTACCCTGCTGATGGTGACGGAGATGACGGGCGGTTACCGCCTGCTGGTGGCCGCCGCGCTGGCGGTGGTGCTCAGCAATATAATCCAGACCGTGCTCGTGGAGCTTCTCTCGCTCCGCTATGCGAGCCTGTACGAGGCGCAGGTACCCACCCGCTCTCACTCGCCTGCGCACTACCGGGAGCAGTTGCGGACGGCCATGGAATTGTTGCGCACCCGCGACATCTGGAAAGGCCAGGATGTTCACGGGTTGGAGATGGTGTCCCTGGTCGAGTCCGGCGTGCCCGTACGGTTTCCGGATGGGAGAGAAGTCCGGGTGGGCGTGCTGCGAGGGGATAGCCCCTACGTGGGCAAATTCCTGGAAACCGTGGCGCTGGGGCCCAGCGATCAGATCGAATTAATCCTGGTGCTGCGCAACGACCGGTCGATCTGGCCGCACTCCGGCCTGCGGCTGGAAGAGGGCGACCACCTGGTGGCGATCGTCACGGACGACGGGTGGGCCGCTCTTTCGCGGCACGTAGACCCGCTCCCCCACCCCGGACGGGGCGCCCGAACCGGCGGCGGCCGGCCTTAATCTTCCAAGCCGCTCCGCCGGCGCCCCGGCCGGGCTTGCGGGCCGGGACCGGCGAATGTCAAGGTCACGTCCACGCTGCGGTCGTTATTCATCTTCACGGCGGATTTCGTCTGGCCCAGGTTGTCGAACATGGCTTCGTCCCGCACCCGCTTCAGGAACTGGTCGGGATACTCGGGGTTGAACGGCTTGCCGAATTGCAAGCCCCAGATTCGCCGCATTTCGGCTTCGCCTTCGAGGTCGAGGCCCACGACGTCCAGCTTGCCCATTGTGAACTGCGCCCCCGCATCGATCAGCACCGTCACGTCCACGGCCTTCTTGTCGTCGTTGATCTGGCGGTCGCTCGTTACCTTCGCATTGATATAGCCGGCCCGCGCGACGGCCTTGCGGATCCGCTCCAGCCCCTGGTTGACGCGCTCCAGGTTGGCCACGTCGCCGGATTTGAAATCGCCCGCTTTCAGGAGGCTCGCCGCCGGGAGCGGCGGCTGGCCGTCGATCGAGACCTTGCCGAGTTCGTAGCTCTCGCCTTCGTTCACCGTGACGAAGACGTGAACGCCCTGGACGTCTTTGACCTTTTCGGTGCGGAGCGCGGGGAACGAAACGCGCACGCGGCCGCGAGCTTCGTAAAGCGGCCGGATGGCCATTCTCAGCACCCGCCGGAAATTATCCTCGGTGTAGGGCGAGCCTATGGCCGCCGTCGCGACCGCCTCCCGCAGCACCTTCTCTTCGATCACATGGTTGCCTTCGAACGTCACCTGGGCCACCGCGGGCAAGGTCACCTCGGGCTGGAACACGATGGCAAAGTCGCCCGGATCGGCCGGCTCGACCGACCCGGCAACCGGCTCTTTGACGCCGTGAGCGGCCAGATATTCCTCGATCCACCGGGTGTAGCGCTCGATCACCGGTTGGGTGGCCGCCATGCCGTCCCTGGAGAAGAGCGGATCCCGCTCTGCCAGCCACGCGGCCAGGTCTTTCGAGGAAACGCCGAGCCCCTCGAATGAGACCGGGTAAACCTGCTGGATCTCGGAAACCTTGAAAACGCCGGCGTAGCCCGGGCTGCCCGCGGCCGGGGTGAACTCATACTCCACGTTTTCGAAGGCGCCGCTTGCGACCAGGCGGTCGCGCGCGGCATCGAATTCTGCCTTGCCGGCCATCTGCCCTGTTTTCAAGTGGATAACGGCAAAAATCTGCTCCCGCGTATAGCGCTGGTTGCCTTCCACCCGAAGGCTGGCGATGGGCCACTTGGGGGCCTTCGGAGCGTGCCGGGCTCTGCCGCCGGTTTGCCCGAATCCGGTTCCCCAAACCAGCATCAGAATTAGCAGAAGCCTTCGCATATCTTCAAATGTATGACGCACCGTCGTTTCAGGCGGTGACGTATGTAGAATGAAAAAAGTGCCATACGACCTAATTGTGATCGGGAGTGGTCCCGGCGGCTACTCAGCAGCCATTCGCGCCGGCCAGTACGGGTTAAAGACGGCGGTGATCGAAAAGCGGCCCAAACTCGGCGGCACCTGCCTCCTGGTGGGGTGCATTCCGACCAAGAGCCTGCTCCACACGGCGGATATCTGGGAGCGCTTCGAACATGCCGACAAAGAAGGGATTTCCGTCGAAAATCCGCGCCTGGATTATCCGAAAGTGAAAGAGCGGAAGGATGGCATCGTCAACAAGCACGCCAACGGCGTGGCGATGCTCCTGAAGCGCGCCAAGGTGGAGCGGATTTCGGGTTACGCCACCCTCAAAGGAGGCGGGAAGGTGGAAGTCCGGTCAGATTCCGGCGTGCAGACGCTGGAGGCGAAGAATATCATCATCGCCACCGGCTCGGAGGCCCGCATGTTGCCCGGTCTCGAACCGGATTCCGAACGGATCCTCACCAACATCGAGATCCTCGACCTGACTTCCGTGCCGAAAAGCCTGGCGGTCATCGGCGCCGGCGCCGTGGGCGTGGAGTTCGCGTCCATCTTCAAGCGCTTCGGCACGGATGTCACGGTGATCGAGATGCTGCCGCGGGTCGTTCCCGTGGAAGACGAAGACATCTCGAAGGAACTCGAGCGGTCGTTCCGCAAACAGAAGATCCGCGTGGAGACCGGCGCGCGCGCCGAGAACATCGAGAAGACGGAAAAGGGTATCCGGCTGACCCTCACCACCAAGGAAGGCAAGCAGGAACTGCTCGAAGCCGAGAAGTTGCTGGTGGCGGTGGGGCGCAAGCCGAATACCGAAAACATAGGCCTGGAAAACACCCGCGTGGAACTCGACCGCGGCTACATCAAAGTCGACGAATACCAGCGGACGGCCGAGCCGGGTATCTATGCCATCGGCGATGTGGTGGCCGGGACGCCGCAACTGGCGCACGTCGCGACGCGCGAGGGGATGATCGCGGTGGCGCACATGGCCGGGAAATCGGCCGTGCCGATCAACAAGAGGCGCATTCCCGGCTGCACATACACCGAGCCGGGCATCGGCAGCGTGGGGCTTACCGAGGCCCAGGCCAGAGCGCAAGGCTACCAGGTCAAGGTCGGGCGATTCCCGTTCGCCGGTGACAGCAAGGCCACGATTCTCGGGCGCCACGACGGTTTCGTCAAGATCGTCAGCGACGAGCGCTATGGAGAGATTCTGGGCGTCCACATCATCGGGCCGGAAGCGTTCGAGCTGATCACCGAAGCTGTCGCCGCCATGGAAGCCGAGGCCACGGTGGACGTGATGATGCAGACCATCCATCCCCACCCCACGCTGTCCGAGGCGGTGGGTGAGGCCTTCAACGCCGTATACGGTCTTTCGATCAATGCGTAAGTGCTCGGTGCGCGAGCTCGGACGCATCGCTTACGGCGATGCGCTGGCCATGCAGCAGCAGATCGTGGCTGCCCGAAAGCTGGGACAGACACCGGATCACCTGCTGCTGCTCGAGCATCCGCACGTCATCACGCTGGGGCGCAACGGGCACCCGGAAAACCTGCTGGCGAGCGGCGAGATCCTGGCCCGCGCGGGCATTTCCTTCTACCCCACCGACCGCGGCGGCGATGTGACGTACCACGGTCCCGGCCAGTTGGTCGGCTATCCCATCCTCGATCTGCGCGAATGGAAGCGCGATGTGGGAGCCTATGTGCGGTCGATCGAGCAGGTGATCATCGATACGCTGGCCGACTACGGCATAGCGGCCGGCCGCATTCCGAAGCTTACCGGAGTGTGGGTGGACGGGCGCAAGATCGCCGCCATCGGGGTGCACCTCAGCCGATGGGTCACTTCCCACGGATTCGCGTTGAACGTGAACACGGACCTCAGCTACTTCCAGTACATCGTTCCCTGCGGGCTGACCAGGCCGGTGACCTCCCTGTCGCAGCTTGGAGTCCGCACCACCGCCAAGGAAGTCGGGCGGACCCTGGCCGGGCATTTCGGCCGCGTTTTTGAATGCGAGATGCTGATCGAGGCTCCGGTCCTCACAGCTGCTGAACACGAAAGCGAGAATTGACATGACCGACGTAGTGATGCCCCAGATGGGCGAAAGCATCGTGGAAGGGACCCTGACCAAGTGGCTCAAGAAGCCCGGCGAGCGGGTGGAACGCGACGAGCCGCTCTTCGAGATCTCGACGGACAAGGTGGATACCGAGATTCCTTCTCCTGCTGCGGGAACGCTGTCGGAGGTTCTGGTGGAGGAAGGCAAGACCGTCGGCATCAACACGGTGGTGGCCCGGATCGACGAAGCCGGCGGGGCGGCGAAGCCCCAGGCGGCCGCCGCGGTTCCGCCTCCTCCACCGCAGCCGGCGGCACCGCCGCCCGCGCCGCCCGCGCAGGAGACGATCGAGCCCACGCCCGCGCCGCAGGCAGTTGAGGATGCAGCACCGGCGGAGCCGTCCGGCCCCCTTTCGCCGCTGGTCCGGAGGATGGCGCGCGAGAACAACCTCGACCTTTCGCGCGTGCGGGGCACGGGTGCGGGCGGCCGCATCACGAAGCAGGATGTGGAAGCCCATCTGGCGCAGCAGGCGGCTCCCGCGCCGCCCGCCGCCCCGGTGCGACCCGCCGCCCCGGCGCACCCCGCCGCGGCTCCGCCTCCCGCGCCGCCGGCCGCAGCCGCCCAGCCGTTCGCGCCGCTGCCCGCGGCAGGACCGGCCAGGACCCGGGTGGAAGCTCTCAGCACCATGCGGCAGAAGATCGCCGAGCACATGGTGCTCTCCAAGCGCACGTCGCCGCACGTTACCACCGTACACCGCGTGGATATGACCAGGGTGGCGAAGATGCGGGAACGCCACAAGGCCGACTTCCAGGCGAGCTACGGCTTCTCGCTGACCTACCTGCCCTTCATCACGCGCGCGGCGGTCGTGGCGCTGCGGCAGTTTCCGCTGCTCAATGCCTCGCTCGACGGAACCAGCATCATCTACCACAACGAGATCAATATCGGGATCGCGGTGGCTCTCGAAAACGGCCTGATCGTTCCGGTGATCCGCGCCGCGGACGAAAAGAACGTCCTGGGGTTGCAGCGCTCGATTGCGGACCTGGCCGCGCGCGCCCGGTCGCGGCAGCTAAAGCCGGACGAGGTGGCCGGGGGTACCTTCTCGATCACGAATTTCGGCAGCTTCGGCAGCCTGTTCGGCACGCCCATCATCAATCAGCCGCAGGTGGCGATTCTGGGGGTCGGGACTGTCGATAAGACGCCGGTCGTGATCGACGATGCGATTGCCATCCGCTCGATTTCCCACCTCTCGCTCACTTTCGACCACCGCCTGGTGGACGGCGCTTTGGCCGATCAGTTCATGACGAAGGTCAAGCAGGTGCTCGAAAGCTGGTCGGAAGAAGTTGTGTAAGGTGCTGCCCGCTCTCTGACGGTCGCGGCTCTCTGGCTGCGGCCGCACAGGGCCGCTATCTCCGGCCGTTCTCGATCACGGGAAAGAGAACCGAAAACAGCGCGCCCTCGCCTCGCTTGGAGGAGACCAGCACCGCTCCCTTCAGCGAACGGGCAATTCCCGAGACCGCCGCCAGGCCCAGGCCGCGCCCCGTGAAGCGCGTTGTAACGAACGGCTCGAAGATCCGCGGCAGCACCGCCGGCTCGATTCCCTCTCCGTTGTCCTCCACCTGCAAGACGACGTAAGTTCCGGGGAAGATCTGGCCCGCGGCGGCTGTGGCGTACAGCCTTGGATCTTCCACCACCAGGACGTCGGTTCGCAGAATCAGCGTCCCGTGGGGCCGGTCTCCGATCGCCTCCGCCGCGTTCTCGATGAGGTTACTAGCCAGTTGCCGGATCTGCGAGGGGTCGGCCCTGAGCTTGGGGAGTTCGTCCCGCAATTCACAATGCAGTTCCACGGCGGGAGGGAGCGACGGCCGCAGGGCTTCGCTCGCCTGCCGGGTGAGATCCGAAAGGTCGACGAAATCGGTCACGTATGAGCCTTTGCCGGCGTAGGCAAGTAACTGGCTGGTCAATTGCGCCGCTCGACTGGCGCTCGACAGGACCACTTCCAGCATCCGGTGCGCCGTGCTCTCCGGCGGCACCATGTCGATTGCCAGGCTGGCGCTGCCCAGAACGCCGGTCAGCAGATTATTAAAATCGTGCGCGATGCCGCCCGCCAGCAGCCCGATGCTCTCCAGTTTCTGCGCCTCGTGCAGGCGCTCCCGGGCCTCGCGCGTTTCGGCCTCCGCAATTAGACGCCGTCCGGTGGCCTCTTCCAAGTCCAGCATTCTTCGCCTGGCCAGCTCGGCGTTGCGGGAGGACCTTCGCTCGGCCCGCCGCTGGGCCTCGAGAAGAATGATGCCGGTGAACGACACGATGAAATAAAACTCGAAACCGACCAGGGTGTTGGCGCCGCCGCCGTCGAGGAATGGCGGCGCGAAGGCCAGCAGGGTAATCACTCCCGCACCTCCCATGGCGGACAGCAGCGCCGGTCCCAGGCCTCCGTACCAGGCCGACAGCAGGGCCGCGACGTAGAAAGTCGCGTACGGGTGGTGGTAGCCGAAATACCGGTCCAGGATGATGCGGGCGGCGCCCGCCGCGATTACGCTGAGGCACGCGTAACCGTAGCGCAGCCAGGCCGGCTTTTCGGGATACGGCGGACCTGATTCGTCCGCCTGCCCTACACTGGCACCTGCCGGGGCTTTCGGAGATTTGCCAACCGGAGCACCGGCTTCGCGAACGGACGGTTCGGTACTGACGGAAGTGGCAGTCACGGCCTACCCAGAGAATAGAGCAAATCGGGCGCAACCCGGAATACCCCGGCCAGGGGATTTCGAATCCCCATCCGGCACTACTCTTTCACCTTGCGGTCACGGCGGCGGGTTGCGCTACGATGGTGCGCGAAGGTTGCGCATGACGATCGAAACGCGAGGCGGGTGCGCCTGTCGGGACAAGGAGACAAGCGCCTTCGCCCGAGCGCTGCGAGGGCTTTTTTGGGTGGCTGTGATGAGTGCGGTATCCCATGCGGCGCCCAACCCCCTGGCGCCACTGACCGCCCAGGAGATTCGCACGGCCGTCCGTATCTTCAAAGCTTCGGGCCGCCTCCCGAGCGCGCCCCGCTTCAACTTTCTGGCGCTTGACGAGCCTCCCAAGGAAGCCGTCCTCAAAGGTCTGGCAGCGCCCCGCCGGGCTTTCGCGGTGGTCTACGACCAGGGAACCAACCGCACCTACGAAGCGGTGGCGGACCTTTCCGCCAACCGGCTTGCTTCGTGGAAGGAAGTGCCGGGCGCGCAGCCCCCGGTGGGCGAGGCGGATTCCGCGCTGGCGGATCGCATCGTGCGCTCGGACCCGCGATGGAGCCGGGCAATCCGGGAGCGCGGCATCGGCGATCCGAATTCGGTCTACACGGTGGCGTGGCCCGCCGGATATTTCGGGCTGCCGGGCGAAGACCACGGGCGAATCGTACGTGTGACGCCCTATTATGGAGGCGCGGGCGAGAACTATTACGCGCATCCGGTAGAGGGAATCGCGGTGCACGTCAACCTCACCACCGGGCAGGTGCTCGACTTCCTCGACACCGATCGCGATGCGCCGGTGGCGCGCGAGAACTACGATCTGGACCCGGGCTCGAACCGGCCGCTTCGCCCGCCGCCGGCGCCGCTCCAGATCGTGCAGAGCGACGGTCCCGGCTACCACATAGACAAAGGAGAAGTGCGCTGGGAAAAGTGGCGGTTTCGTTACGCCCTGACGCCGCGCGAGGGCTTGGTGCTGTACACCGTGGGCTACGAGGATCGCGGGCGACTTCGCTCCGTGCTCTATCGCGCGTCCCTCTCCGAAATGGCGGTGCCTTACGGCGACCCCGGCGGCGCCTGGTTCTTCCGCAACACCTTCGATGAGGGAGAACTGGGGCTGGGGACCCTGGCAAGCCCGCTCAAGCCGGGCGCCGACTGCCCCACCAACTGCCAGGTCTACGATGCCGTGGTTGCCACCGAAACCGGCGAGCCCCGCACCATCCCCGGCGCCGTGGCGATCTACGAACTGGACGGCGGGATTGCCTGGAAACACGCCGAAAACACGCGCCGCGCTCGCGACCTGGTAATTTCCTACATCACCGAAGCGGGCAATTACGAGTACGGGTTCGAGTGGATTTTCCATCAGGACGGCACGCTCGAATCCCGGGTCCTGCTGACCGGGATCATGTCGGTGAAGGGCGTGCCGGATCACGCCGCCGGCCCGCACGCCCACCTGGTGGCGAAGAATCTGGCGGCGGTCCATCACCAGCACTTCTTCTGTTTCCGCCTGGATCTGGACGTGGATGGCCAGGCCAACCAGGCGCTCGAAATGAACAGCGTTCCGGTTCCTGCCGGGAAAGAGAATCCCTATGGAGGCGCCTTCGTGATGAAAGAGACGCCGCTCAAGACCGAGCGCCAGGCGGAGCGCCGCATCAAGCTGGAGACCAGCCGCCGCTGGATCGTGGTGAACCCATCGGTCAGGAACTCGCTGGGCCAGCCGACCGGCTACGCCCTGCTGCCCGGAGAGAATGCCGTGCCGATGGCGCTGCCGGATTCCTGGGTGCGCAAGCGGGCCGGCTTCCTGAACGCGCACGTCTGGGTGACGCCGTACCGCGAATCGGAGCGCTTCGCCGCGGGCGAGTTTCCGTATCAAAGCCGCGGCAACGACGGCCTGGCGAAGTGGACCGCGGCCGATCGCCCCATCGCGAACCGCGATATCGTGCTGTGGTACACCTTGGGTCTCACGCACAACCCGCGTCCCGAAGACTGGCCGGTGATGCCGACGTATCCGATTGGCTTCAAACTGGTGCCCTGGGGCTTCTTCAACGAGAATCCGGCGATGGACCTGCGGCCGGTGCGCTGAAGCACTGGCGTTTTTTCGATCGCACGCAAATGAACGTACTCCCGCGCGGAGCCGGCGCTACGCTGGCCACGAAGGGAGCACTCATGAAGGCCGTCGTCTACAAAGGAAAGGAACACGTCGAGGTGGAGGAGGTTCCGGATCCCAAGGTGGAATCGCCCGACGATGCGATTGTACGGATTACCAGCGCCGCGATCTGCGGCAGCGATCTTCACATGTACCAGGCGCGCAGTTCGGCAGAGCCCGGCACCGTCTTCGGCCACGAGAATATGGGGATCGTGGAAGAGACCGGCCCGGCCGTGCGCTCCATCCGCAAGGGCGACCGCGTGGTGCTGCCGTTCAACGTGGCCTGCGGTTTCTGTTTCAACTGCGTCCGGGGCTACACGAATTCGTGCCTGACCGCCAACCCCAAGGGCACCACCGCCGGCTACGGCTATGCGGGCATGGGCCCTTACCGCGGGGGGCAGGCCGAACGCCTGCGGGTTCCATTCGCCGATTTCAATTGCCTCAAGCTGCCCGGCCGGGAAGGCGACGACCTGGAAGACGATTTCGTGCTGCTGGCGGATATCTTCCCCACCGCATGGCACGCCGCGGAACTGGCGCACGTCCACGAGGGCGATAGCGTGGCGGTCTACGGCGCCGGACCGGTCGGCCTGCTCTCGGCATACAGTTCGCTGTTGCGCGGCGCGGCGCAGGTGTTTGTCGTGGACCGCGCGCCCGACCGTCTGCGCAAGGCCGAAGAGATCGGTGCGATTCCCGTGGATTTCACCAAGGACGACGCCGCCGATCAGATCCGGAAACTGCGCAAGGAGAATAAGCGCCAGATGAGCGCGCTGCGGCCCGAAGAGCAGAAGATGGAGGGCGTGATGTGCGGCATCGACGCGGTGGGGTACCAGGCCCAGAGCGATGCCAACCCGGATCGCGAAGACCCCATGCAGACCATACGGCAACTGGCGAAAATCGTGAACCCCACGGGCCACGTGGGGTTGATCGGCGTCTACTTTTCACAAGACCCGGGCGGGGTGAACGAGCAGGCCAGGCACGGAGAGTACATGTTTCCGCTGGGCGAGTTCTGGGACAAGGCCATCGAAATCGGCATGGGACAGGCGCCGGTCAAGCGCTACAACGAGTTCCTGCGCGACATGATCATCAACGGGCGCGCCAAGCCGAGTTTCATCGTAAGCCACCGGCTGCCCTTGAGCCAGGCTCCGGACGCTTACTCGCGTTTCGTGCACCGCGGCGTCGGGCCGGGTGAGGGCGTCACCAAGGTTGTGCTGAAACCGGGGCTGGACCGCGCGGCGTAGGGTAAGATGCGATGGGCAGGCCGGGAGGCCTACCCTACTTACTCACTTCAGGCTTACGGGTGGAAAATACAGGCCGCGTGGTTCGCGCGTCCACCAGTCGGGCGAGCCGGGGTGCGTGAAATGGTAGAGATAGAGGCGCGCCCTCACGTACTTCGGCGGGGCGTTCGGGAAGGGGTTGTACGCCAGCAGTCGGAGCACGCCGGGTTCGCCCTGAAGCAGCCGCAGCATGAAATTCACGAACCAGCGGTTCTGCTGATAACTGCCGAGCGCGGCAAACCACATCTGCCAGTCGAGGCGCGGCTGGCCGGGTTCGACCACCGGCGGCGCCCGCCGCGGGTCGCCGGGTTTATATCGGAACTCGTAAGCGCGCCAGTCCGTGCCGTCGTTGGACCCTTCGACCACGATCTCGGGGCGCGTGGTGGTCATCACGGCGAACAGGCCGTACGAGTTCACGATGTCGAACGGAGCCACGGCATGCACCACGGCGGCGCCTCCCGGAGGCAGCGGAATCGAAAGCTGCTCCAGGCAGATCATGAGGCTGGCGGTGCCGATCAGCGCGGCCAGGGCGATCGAAACGGCGCGATGCTTCCGGCTCCGGACGCGCGGTTCGGCGTCGATAAACAACCAGGCGGCCAGCGCGATCGCCAGGAAGTTGAAGAACGTGTAATTGCCGGTGGCGAGAATCAGAAGCTGGAGAGCCACCGTGATCCATCCGGCTGTGCGGCGGATCCTGCGCGGCGCAAAGAACAGCAGCGGCACGGCTAACTCCCCGATCAACACGAGGGCCGTCGAGATTTGCTGGAACCACATCGGCAACTGAAAGGCGTACCACGCGAGCGGCGTCGGCAGCGGTTGTGTTTCGTAGTGGAAGTGCAGGGCCGTCAGGTTGCGCCATGCCACGTCATGGCTTGCGAGCTTAACCACCCCGCTAAAGAACATCAGGCGGAACAGCAGCCAGCGAAAGAGCCAAATGCGGACCGCCGAGGCGTCGGCAAAAATCGCCAGGAACCCCGCTTCCACCAGCAGAGCATCCCACTGGAACGCAAGAAAATCCTGCCCCACGGAGCACAGCGAGAGCCACAGCACGACGCACGCGGCCAGGGCCGCCCGCCTCCAGGGAGAGAAGATGGCCGCCAGCGCAAACAGCGCGCCCGCCAGCCAGACGGCACCTAACGCGGCATCACCCGGGCTCAGCCATAACAGGCTCGGGACGTCCCAATATGCCGCGCCACCGGCGGATTCGTGGATCAACCGAAGGTACTCGGCGAAGGGCAGGATGCCTCGCGCTCCAATTAGACCGCGGGCCTGTAACCCGAATGATGTAAATGCGATAAAGAAGACGAATCCGAGAAACATCAGGAACGTGCGGACCATCACGGCAGGGGCCGTTTCCGGCGCCGGTAACTCGGATTTCCATAACCCGGCCCAGGGTATTCGCCTGCCACTCACCCGTCTAATTCCCCCATTCCATCAGGATAGTCGCCATTCAATGAAATCCTATTTCTTTCAATCGTTTAAAGCGGCAAGATACCCTCAAACTGGGAAGGAAGCACTTCTATGAGCACTCAGACTGTCGATCCAAAGCCGGCCTCTCTTGTCCAGATCGGTTCTTCCATTGAGGACGTCATCCAACAACGTCTCGCCGAGGAGCGCGCGCGCCTCGAGGGCGAAGCGGGGCTGCATAAGCAGGAAACCCATCATTTCAAGCGGCCGGTGGAGAAGCCGTTCACCAGGGAGCAGCGGGCCAATACCACGCTTCTGTTCGGCGGCCTGACGTGGAAACACGAAAAACTGGTCCATGGTGCTCTGGAAGGCCTGGGCTACCGCGCCGAAGCCGTCCCTACGCCCAACGTCCGCGCATTTCAGACGGGCAAGGAGTACGGCAATAACGGCCAGTGCAACCCGACCTATTTTACCGTCGGAAACCTGGTGCAGTATCTGAAGTCCCTCGAAGAGCAGGGCCTGACCAAACAGGAAATCATCGACCGTTATGTGTTCTTCACGGCCGGCGCCTGCGGCCCCTGCCGCTTCGGCATGTATGAGGCCGAATACCGGCTGGCGCTGCGGAATTCGGGCTTCGAGGGCTTTCGCGTCCTGCTGTTCCAGCAGTCCGGCGGCTTGAGCCAGTCCGATGCAGAGGCAGGGCTGGAGATGAACCTGGACTTTTTCCTGGGCATCCTCAACGCGCTCAACTGCGGCGACGTGATGAACGAAGTAGCTTATGCAATACGGCCATACGAGGCCGTCGCCGGCGAGACCGACCGCATCCTCGACGAGAGCATGGACTATCTCCACGAGGTCTTCCGCAAGAAGCGCCCGTGGAAGCTCGACAACGGCATGGCGAAGTATCTGGGCGGCTTCTCCGACACCGCCGAGTATATCGGAAAGTTCGTCAACCAAGTGAAGGGCGACGAGTATGTGCCTTCGCTCGAACTCTGCCGGGAGCGCTTCAACTCGATCGGGATCGACCGGCTGCGCGTGAAGCCGATCGTCAAGATCACCGGCGAGTTCTGGGCCCAGACCACCGAAGGCGACGGCAACTTCAACATGTTTCAGTTCCTCGAGCGCGAGGGCGCGCAGGTGCTGGTGGAGCCGATCGGAACGTGGATCATGTATATGATCCACCAGGTGGTGCAGAAGTACCGCGACTTCAAGGGCCTCGAAGAAGGCGCCGTGCTGCCGCCGCTCTGGAGGCTCGGCACCCGCGCGAAGATCGAATTCGGCTTCCGCCAGAAAGTGGCCAAGCTGAAACTGGCCGAGGCCATCTTCAAGAGCGAGTACCACAAGATAGTCAACGCACTCGGCGGGCTGGCGCACCACTTAGCGGACCAGTACGAGTTACAGCGTCTCGGTCATCCGTTCTATAACTCGCGGGCGGGCGGCGGAGAAGGCCACCTGGAAGTCGCCAAGAACATTTACTACTCGAATAAAGATCTGGCCCACATGGTGCTGTCGGTGAAGCCGTTCGGCTGCATGCCTTCGACGCAATCCGACGGCGCCCAGTCGGCGGTGGTTTCGCAGTATAAGGATATGATCTACCTGCCCATCGAGACGTCCGGCGAGGGCGAGATCAACGCCCACAGCCGCGTGCAGATGGCTCTCGGCGAGGCCAAGAACAAAGCCAAGAAGGAGTTCGCGGAAGCGCTGGAAAAGACCGGCCTGACGCTCGAGCAGTGCCGCAACTGGGTGGAGGCGCACCCCGAATCCAGGCGGCCCATGTACCACGTGCCGCACACCAAAGGCGTGATCGGCTCGGCGGCTAACTTCGTGTATCACATTGCGCAGGCAGGGTAGGCCTCCGGCCCGCCATAAAGAGACTTGACCCCATGAATACGAACTTTCTCATCGGTATGGATGTCGGCTCCACCACCGTCAAATCGGTAGTGATCGATGCCGCTTCCGACCAGATCCTGTGGCAGGATTATCAACGCCACGATACCAGGCAGCCGGAGAAGGTCCTGGAGTTTCTCAGGCGCTTCGAGGCGGAGATCGAGGGTTTCGCGGCCTCGCGCTCGCGGATGTTTGTGACCGGTTCCGGCGGCAACGGCATGGCGAAGTACCTGGGCGCGAAATTCGTCCAGGAGGTCAACGCGGTTTCGCTCGCGGTGGAGCGGCTCTATCCGGAATGCGGCTCGGTGATCGAGTTAGGCGGACAGGACGCCAAGATCATCATCTTCAAAACGGACCCGGAGACCGGGCGCAAGAAGAAGATCCCCTCGATGAACGATAAGTGCGCGGGCGGCACCGGCGCGGTCATCGATAAGATCAACGCGAAGCTGCGGATCCCCGCCGACCAACTCTGCCGGATGGGCTACCAGGGCGTGAAACTGCATCCGGTGGCCGGTAAGTGCGGCGTCTTCGCGGAAACCGACATCAACGGTCTGCAGAAGATGGGGGTTCCGCCGGATGAGTTGATGGCATCGCTGTTCGAAGCCATCGTGATGCAGAACCTCTCGGTGCTGACTCGCGGCAATACGCTCCAGCCGGTTGTGCTACTGCTCGGCGGCCCTAACTGTTACATCGCCGGCATGCGCGATTGCTGGAAGCACAACATCCCCAAGATCTGGCAAGAGCGTAACACGCCGCTGCCCGAGGGCGTTCCGCCGGAAGACCTCATCAAGACGCCGGATAACGCGCAGTATTTCGCCGCCATCGGCTCGGTCGAATACGGCAAGACCGAAGACGACGAAGTCGGCCGGTACATCGGGTTCGACAAACTGGAGTGGTACGTCAACGTAGGCCGCGAAGAGGAGAAAGCGAAGCGAGGCGGAGGCGGCGGGCTGGCCAAAGACGAGGAAGATCTTTCGACATTCAAACAGAAGTACCGCACTAAGAAGTTTGTCGCCGCCGCTTTCCAGCCGGGCGATGTGGTGGAAGGCTTTGTGGGCATTGACGGCGGCTCCACCTCCACCAAGGCTGTCCTTCTCTCGAAGGAACACAAACGGCGCATTCTCGCCAAGACCTACCAGCTCTCCAAGGGCAACCCGATCGAGGATACCGTCGAGGTGCTCGAGAAGCTCGAAGCCCAGATCAAGGGACAGGGCGCCGAGCTGAAAATTCTGGGCGTCGGGACCACCGGCTACGCCAAGGACATTCTGAAGGACGTGATCGGCGCGGATGCCGCGCTGGTCGAAACCGTTGCCCACACCGAAGCCGGAATGCATTTCTACGACAACGTCGACGTGATCTGCGACGTAGGCGGCCAGGATATCAAGATCATCATCCTGAAGAACGGACGGGTGAAGGATTTCAAGCTGAACACCCAGTGCTCGGCGGGCAACGGCTACTTTCTGCAATCCACGGCACAGGGGTTCAACGTGCCGGTGGAGCAGTACGCCGATACGGCTTTCGGCGCCAAGGGATTCCCGTCGTTCGGCTATGGCTGCGCGGTCTTCATGCAGTCCGATATTGTGGACTTTCAGCGCCAGGGATGGAAGCCCGAAGAGATCATGGCAGGGCTCTGCAACGTGCTTCCGAAGAACATCTGGCTGTATGTGTCGCAGATCCCCAACCTCTCGGCCATCGGAACGCGATTCCTGTTGCAGGGCGGCACGCAGTATAACCTGGCCGCAGTCAAGGCGCAGGTGGACTTCATCGAGTCGCGCTTCAAGGGCAAGGACGTCCCGGCGGAGGTGATCGTTCACGAGCATTGCGGCGAAGCCGGAGCGATCGGCGCGGCGCTCGAAGCCGGGCGCCTGTGGGACAACGGCCGCACCAGCACGTTCATCAGCCTTGAAGCCTGCCAGAATATCCAGTACAAGACCACGCGCAACGAATCCACCCGCTGTTACTTCTGCAAGAATAAGTGCCTGCGCACTTTTATCGATGTCAAGACCAGCATCGTCAACCTGGAGTACAAGCCGCCGGTGAAGACCAAAGTGCCGCTCGAAGCGGGCGCGCAGCGGCTGATTATCGCCACCTGCGAGAAGGGCACGGTCGAAAATATCGAGGAGATGCGCCACATCAAGGGCAATCTCGACAAGGTCAAGAAGGCCAATCCGAATTTCGTCGAGATCGCGGCCAAGGGCGTTTTCCGCGTGCCGGATTTGCCGCTGGTGGCCGACGCGCCGCCGAAATTCCAGATCACCGCCGCGCAAAAGAGGCGCGCCGAGCTCATCCGGAAACGCGGCTCGCTGCGCATCGGCATGCCGCGGGTGCTTAACATGTACTCGCAGACGCCGGTGTTTGCGGGATATTTCACGGCCCTGGGCGTGAAAGCGGAAAACATCGTCTACTCGGATTACACGTCCGAGGAGTTATACAAAGAGGGGGCCAAGCGCGGTGCGATCGACCCCTGCTTCCCCTCCAAACTCGGTATTCCGCACGTGCATAACCTGCTCTACAAGGTGCACGCGAAGAAACCGATCGACATCATTTTCTTCCCCATGATCGACTGCCTGACGAGCGAGTTACATGGCACTCAGGCCAGCCGCTCCTGCCCCACCGTGGCTACGACTCCGGAGGCCGTCAAGGCGGCATTCCTCAAGGAAGGCGATCTGTTTGCCGAGAAAGGCGTTCTCTTTCTCGATACCTTCGTCAACCTCTCTAAGCCTGACCTCTTCGAGCGGCAGCTCTTCGAGCAGTTCAAAGATATTCTGGGGCTGTCGCCCGAAGAGAATAAGCGGGCCGTCGAACAGGGCTTCCGCGCGCTCGACCTGTTCAATAACGTGACGATGCGCGGGGCCGCGCGTGAAGTGCTCGAAGAGCTCGAGCGCGAGGACCGCCTCGGCGTGGTCCTGCTGGGCCGCCCGTATCACAACGATCCGGGCGTGAACCACGAAATCCTCGAAGAGTTCCAGAAGCTCGGCTACCCGGTATTCGCGCAGGATTGCCTGCCGATCGACGACGACATCATCTGGCGGCTCTTCGGCGACGACGTCGAAGCCGGTGAGATTCCGCACCCGCTCGCCATCACCGACGTCTGGAAGAACTCCTACAGCGAGAACACCAGCCGCAAGGTGTGGGCCGCCAAGTATGTGGCGCGCCATCCGAACCTGGTGGCGCTCGAGCTGTCGAGCTTCAAGTGCGGCCACGATGCCCCCATCTACACGGTGGTGGAAGAGATCGTCGAACACTCCGGCACGCCCTACTTCTGCTTCAAGGATATCGACGAGAACAAGCCTACCGGCTCGATCAAAATCCGCGTCGAGACCATCGGCTACTTCCTGAAGCGCTACCGCGAAGACATGGTCCGCAATAAGAACAAGGCGCAGACTATCGAGCAGCAGTTGCGCGAGTTCGAAGCCCGGCTCCGCCGCCAGATGCTGCGGGAGAAACTGGACGGACTGGCCGGCGCATTCGAATCCGGAGCCATGCCGCAGATTCACGTGACCCTGGGCGCGTTGGAGGCTTCCCATCCCGCCGCGCCCGAATACGCAGTCGAGTAGGGCAGGCCTCCCGGCTGCCTCCCGGCCTACCCCGCCCGGACCGGCCGGCCTATTCCCACGAGTGCGTCGGGTCGGGATAGAAAGCCAGGCCGCCATGATGAGAGTAGCCGTTGCAAGCGTAGACGAACCATCCTCCGGGTACTCTGGCGCGATACATCGACAGCAACCCCCCGGAGGACCTGAGTTCTTCCCACTGAATCAATTGAGCGCCCGGCATTTGCCGGCTTTCTACCGGCAGCGTCACCGTATCGAACATGTATTTCCTCCTCGATAGCGACGGCGGAAGCTTGCGCAAGCATCTCGGTCGTACATCATTAAAGGCGGCAGGTCCGGAGGGGCGGTTACGGCGGCATCCTGGCCCTTGAGGGCTACACTCGGACGGTCGTCGAGCATTTCCAACACAGTCGGCTCCTCCGCCCGCGTGATAGATTGGGAGAAGCGATATGAGCTGGGCCCTCTCAAGTTCTCTTCTCGTTGCCTGCACCGCGGCACTATTTGCCCAGGCCCCTTCCGCGTCGCAAACGGCAGGGCTCGAAACCGACTGGGATATTCGCCCGGTGCTGACGGAAATCAGCGCCCACGCGGGCCGGCTGCTGCCGGAACTCGACAAGGTCCACGCCGAGTCCTGGGTGGCTAACGGCGCCTCCGATACCTACGTAGCCCAACTGGAATCGAGCAAGGCCCAGGCGCGCGCACTCGAGGCCGGAGCGAAGGCGCTGGCGGCGGATCCGGAGCACCTGTCCACCGCTCTCGAAGTGTACTTTCGCATGCAGGGCCTGGAGTCCATGTTGGATTCGCTCGAGCAGGGGATCCGGAAATACCAGGGCCCGGCGGCCGCTCAATCTCTGGCCAGCCTGTCCGCCGAAAATGGCGCCAATCGCGCCCGTTTCCAGCGGTATATCGTCAACCTCGCCGCCGAACGAGAGCAGGATCTAGCCGTAATGGACCGCGAAGCGCAGCGCTGCCGCGGGCTGGTGACCGTGACGTCCCCAACTTCAGGAAGGAAGAAATAGCGGTTTAGCATGCCATTTCTATGCAGTATTTGTGGAGAAGAGTCCACGCAAATCTGCGCCCGCTGCACAAAAGACACCTGCAGCAATCATCTCTGCGAAAAGTGTTTGCGCTGCAGCGACTGCTGCGAGTGTGAGTTAGCCCTTTCGGAGCATCCTCCGGCGATTTCGGCGCGATCCGCGTTTCCCAGGCATGAGCCGGTTCCGGACCCCGACCCTGAACCGGAGCCGCCGCATCCTCCGCCCGATCCGGACCCGTTTCCCGAGCCGGAGCCCGGGCCCGTCGAAAATTCCGCGCCCGCGGATCCGCTGTAATTCCCAGCTTCGGCTAATGGCCCTCTTCCGAAGCCGCTTCGCCTTCGGCGGCAGCTTCGGGACCGGCTGCCTCCTGCTCCGCAATCGCCAGACGCGCTTCCTCAAGCCGGTTTCGAGGCACCTGCACTTCCACGCCGAGAGGCGGGATTCCCGTTCCGCGCCAGATTACAGCCGGTATCCCGTTCGATTCCAGAATGCCCTCGATCATATCCGCCTCCACTTCCGCATCGATGGTGGCGGAACTGAATATTGGAACCATGTCCAGGTCGTGCGAAGGGTCTACCGAGCCCATATCGTCGGAATTCTCGTATTCCCTTTCGGGATCTTGCGCCATGCCTCAAGGATATCGCAGAATGTGGAGGGAGCATCCCAAATGTCCGCAAACGTTCAGGACGAGACGGAAGAGGGTTCCGGGCGGCTCGCCTGGTTTTTGACCGGCGCCATCATCGGCGCCACCGCGGCGATCCTTTACGCGCCCCAGAGCGGTAAGGAAACCCGTCAATTCCTCACCGACAAGACGCAGGAGGGCCGCGGAGCCCTCAACGAAACCGGCAGGGATATCGCCGATGCCAGCCGTGACATGTTCGACCGGGGCCGCAAGCTGGTGGAAGACGCGGCCGCGCTGTTTGAAAGCGGCCGCAAACTGGTCAAGGGCTGACGGTTGCCGCGGGTTGGGCTGGGCGAGTTCGAAATCCATCACATCTCGGCCGGCCTTTACCGTTGGGATGGCGGGGTTTTCTTCGGCGTGGTCCCCAGAACCATGTGGAGCCGCCGGGCCGAACCCGATGCGCTCAACCGCATCCCGGTTTCCTTCAACTGCTACCTGATTCGCACCGGCGGCCATAACGTGCTGATTGAGACCGGAGCCGGCGACAAGCTCGATCCGCGCGCCCGCGAGCGAATGGACCTGCCGCCGGAGCACGACCCGCTGCCCGAAATCCTCGCGCGCCAGGGGTTCGACCCCGAGGCCATCGACATCGTCATCAACAGCCATCTGCACTTCGACCACTGCGGCGGCAATACCGTGCTGACGGCCCGCGGCGCGGCGCCGGCCTTTCCACGGGCCAGCTATTTCGCCTCCCGCCCCGAGTGGGAGCACGCGCACGAGCGCCACCCCCGCGACAGCGTGAGCTACAACGACGCCAATTACGATCCGCTGGTGGAATCCGGGCGCATGATTCTGGTGGACGAAGGCCGGGAAGTGGTTCCCGGAGTGCGGATGCGGCCGGTTCCAGGGCACAACCGGGATATGTGCGTCGTCACCGCGGCTTCCGAGGGGCGAACTTTCTGTTTCTTCTCGGACCTGGTTCCGACCGCGGCCCACGTCCAGCCGACCTGGGTTGCAGCGTTCGACCTGTTCCCCCTCGAGACCATCGACAACAAGGCCCGGTGGCTTGCCACCGCCGCCCGGGAGGACTGGCTTTGCGGTTTCGGTCACGACCCGGGGCAGCCGTTCGCCCGCATCCAACCGGACCCCAAAACGGGCTTCCGCGCCGTGCCGCAGCCGTAACCCTGCCGCCTCGCGTGGGACAATAGTTTCAAATGGCTACCGCTACGATCACCGAATTCCGCAATGAACCTTACGCCGATTTCACCCAGCCGGCCAATCGCCAGGCCATGGAAGCGGCGCTCGCCAAGGTGCGCTCCGAACTGGGCCGCGAATACCAGCTTCGGATCGACGGCGAATGGACGCCCACCGGAGATAAACTGGTCTCGGTGAATCCGTCCAACCCTTCGGAAATCGTCGGAGTGCACCACAAAGCCACGGCAGAACTGGCCGGGCGCGCCGTAGAAAACGCATTCAGGGCGTTTCGCCAGTGGAGCCGCACGCCAGCGGCGGACCGCGTCGCGCTACTGCTCGAGGCCTCCCGCCTGCTGCGCCTCCGCAAGTTAGAGTTCGACGCCTGGCTGGTGCTCGAAGCCGGCAAGACCTGGCCGGAAGCCGAGGCCGACGTTTCCGAAGCCATCGATTTCTGCGAGTACTACGCGCGCGAAATGCAGCGGCTGGCGGGACCGCAAACCGTGGTGCAGTTGCCAGGGGAGCAGGACGAGATGATCTACGTTCCACTGGGCGTGGGAGTCGTGATTCCGCCATGGAATTTCCCTCTCGCCATCCTGGTGGGCATGACGGTGGCGGCCCTGGTCACCGGTAATACCGTCGTGTTGAAGCCTTCGAGCGAGACCCCCACAATCGCCGCGAAATTTGCCGAAGTGCTGCTCGAAGCAGGCTTTCCCGAATCCAGCTTTACCCTGCTGACGGGCAGCGGCGCGGCGGTCGGCGACGTTCTCGTCCAGCATCCTAAGACCCGCTTCGTATCGTTCACGGGGTCCCGCGACGTGGGCCTGCGGATCAATGAACTGGCGGCCAAACACCAGCCCGGACAGGTGTGGATCAAGCGGGTGGTGGCCGAGATGGGTGGCAAGGACGCAATTATCGTGGATGGCGATTGCGATCTCGATAGCGCCGTGGACGGCGTATTCGCTTCCGCCTTCGGCTACCAGGGGCAGAAATGCTCGGCCTGTTCGAGGGCCATCGTGGACGAGAGGGTCTACGACGCGTTTCTGGATAAGCTCGTGGCGAAAGCTCGCGGCATACGGATGGGGCCATCCGACAATCCGGACAACTATATGGGCCCGGTGATCAGCGCCGGCGCGAAGCGAACGATCCTCGATTACATCGAGACCGGAAAGCGGGAAGGCCGCGTGGTGGTGGGCGGAGAAGCGCCCGCGGGCGGCGGCTACTTCGTTCCCCCGACGATTATCGCGGATGTCGAATCCGACGCCCGAATTTTCCAGGAGGAGATCTTCGGGCCCGTCCTGGCCGTCACCCGGGCCAGGGACTTTGAACATGCGCTGGACCTCGCCAACGACTCGCAATACGGGCTGACCGGCGCGGTGTTTTCGAATAACCCCGAACACCTGCGCGAAGCCCGCGAGCAGTTTCACGTAGGGAATCTGTACTTCAATCGCAAGTGCACCGGGGCCATGGTCGGGGCGCACCCATTTGGTGGGTTCAACATGTCCGGTACGGATTCAAAAGCCGGCGGGCCGGACTACCTGCTGCTGTTCCTCCAGGCAAAATCAGTCGCCAACCGCGTCGCCTGAGCGCGACGCCGCGCTCCGCTCGGAATGCGTTCACCGCGGAACGCACAAAATCTTCGTTTTGAAATCAATCGGATGGCGCTCCGCGCGGGCGGCTGTTCAGAACCCGACGCCTACGCTGTAAGTGAGGAGATCCGATGAGCACCAACTATTCCCCGGTTCAATCCATTTCCACCAGCCTGGCGACGGCCCAGGCCAATGTCCTGGCGAGCACCACCGCCGAGGTCGCGCTTCTCAACAACAACCTGAAGACCATTTATCTTTCGGCGTTTAACGACTGGACTCTCAACCTGCTGGCGGGCCGGCCGGCGGGCGACCCGCCCACGCCTCCGAACGCCTACGTGATCGGCACCGAGCCTGACGGGTTTGCCTACCCGGAGTTGGGGACGGCCCCGGTCTGCGATATGCCCCCCATCCCCGCGGCACCCGCGCCGTACGTGCCCCCCGTTCTGCCGGAGCCGGATAACGTCCGGAACGTGCCGGTGGGCGACACACTGCCGGTGGGTTACGTGATCGTGGACGCCGCTGGAATCCGCTGGCAGAAACAGGCCAGCCCGACGCCGTTCGGCGTGGCCTACTACTATGCCAAGGTCGCCTGAGTGCGGCTCGCCTAATGGATGGTGACCCGAATCGGGATCACTTCCCTGGTCTGGATCACCGTGAGGCTGAGGGTTCCGGATTTTGCGTGATCTCCGGCCTTCAGCGTCAGGGTGGTTTTGCCCTTCGAGCCGATGTCGGGGTGGGCGAGTTTCGCCTCAATTCCCTGCGGCAGGCTGCCGACCGACAGCGACATTGGGCCGGGCGCGGCGTTGGCAAAGGTCACCTCGGCCGACCCTCCCGGCGCGAGTTCGACCGACTGCGTATCGGCTTTCACCTGGTGCATGACAAAGCCGGTGGTGGTCGGAATGGCCGCCGCCGAAGGCATCGGACCAGAGGCGGGAGCCTTGCCGGCCGTCATGGTTCCAAAGGGGCTCTGCCGCAGGGATTCCGGGTCCACGTACCAATACCACTGCCCGTTCACCAGCTTCCAGGTGCTGGGGGTGGGAATCTTGATCGGTTTATTCGTGAATCCGGGGAACATCACATACTGCTCGCAGAGCAGCGTGGCTTTGGCCTTGGTGAAGTTGTCCGAATAGTCGATCCGCTGGATGGAAAAGCTCAGGTAGCGCGGCTTGTTGCCGTTATAGAAAAAGTCTTTCGTATCTTCGGCCACGAGGCTCTCCGCCTCGCGGAACTGGCCTTTGACATGGTCCTCGTAGAACTCGTTGATCCGAGCCCGCAACGCCCGGTCGACTTCCTCGGGAGGCTTGTTGAAGACGGCGCTCGCATTCTGGGCCAGAGCGGCCGTTGAGCAAACCAGGATTGCCAGGGTCAGACGTAACATTTTCTCCATTGTAAGACGCAGGCGGAGGGCGAAAAGTCGGGTTTCCGGACGACCCGCCACCCCGCGGTTCAGCCTGGAGGGCCGTCCGGCACTCCGTGGCGGGTCAGGAGACTGACCGCCCTTGCATCGCCGAGCCGTTCGGCTGCGCGGGCGTGGCGCCAGGCGGCAGGGTAGTCGCCGCGCAGGGCGTACATCTCGGCCAGGGAGACGTGGGCATCGGCAAACGAGGCATCCAGCCGCACGGCCTCGAGCAGCAGGCCCAGAGCGGCTTCCGGCTTTCCATTCATACGGTAGAACTGCGCCAGGTGATAATAGGGCCGCGGGTTCGCCGGCTCGCGCTCGATCCACTGCCGCTGCTCTTCCATCTGGCGGCGCGTTTCGTGGTCGAGCGCAAAATCGACGACCTCGCGGCGCCAGAAACTCACTTTGACGCTCCGCTCAGAATCAGCCGGACATCCATGACGTTGGTGTGGGTGGGCCCGGTGATGACCAGGTCGTCGAGCGACTGGAAATAGCGGTACGAGTCGTTGCGCTCGAGGAACGCGCGCGCGTCGGGATTGCGGCGCAGCGTGTCGCCGTCGGCGATGGCGCCGGCCGCGTCGGTGGGGCCGTCCGTGCCATCGGTGCCGGCGCTGAAGACCACCGTGCCGGGCAGGCCGGCGATGTCGATGGCGGCGGCCAGCACGAATTCCTGGTTGCGTCCGCCGAGGCCGCCGCCTTTCAGCGAGACGGTGGTTTCGCCGCCGGTTATGATGCACGCAGGCGGCCGCAGGGGCCGTTCCCGCGCGATCGCGGCATGCATGCGCGCGATCTCGCGCGTCTCGCCTTCGATACCGCTGGCGAGCACCAGCGGGCGGTACCCGAGTTCCTTCGCGCGGCGGGCCGCCGCATCGAGTGCCAGGCGGTTGCTGCCGACCACCACGTTGCGCACGCGCGAGAAGATCCGGTCGTCCGGCTTGGGAGTCTCGGGAATCTCGCCGCGCGCGCCCCCGGCAATGCGGTCGCGCACGGCCGCGGGGATGCGCCCGGAGATGCCGTACTTTTCGAAGATGGCGGCGGCGCGCGCGAAGGTCGAGGAATCGGGGGCCGTGGGTCCGGAGCCGATCACGTCGAGATCGTCGCCGATCACGTCGGAAAGCAGCAGCGATTCCACCATCGCGGGCCAGGCAAGGCGCGCCAGTTGGCCGCCCTTGATGCGCGAGATGTGCTTGCGCACCGCGTTGATCTCATGGATGTTGGCGCCGCAGGCGAGCAGCAGCCGAGTCACGGCCTGCTTCTCGTCGAGGGTGATGCCGGAGGCGGGCAGCGGCAGGAGGGCGGAGGCGCCGCCCGAGATGAGACAGACCACCAGGTCGTCTTTCTGCGCACCCATCGCCAGGCCCGCGATGCGCGCGGCCCCCTCTACGCCGCGGGCATCCGGCACGGGGTGGCCGCTTTCGTTCAGCTCTATGCGGTGCAGTTTCGCGAGGTGCCCGTACTTGACGTTGATCAGTCCGGCGGTGATGCGTTTGCCGATGATTCGTTCGGCGGCCTTCGCCATGGAGGTGCCGGCCTTGCCCGCGCCGATCACGTAGATATGGTGAAAGCGCGAGAGATCGCGGCGCCCCAGGTGGCGCGCCACGGCTTCGGCCGGATCGGCGGCCTTCAGCGCAGCCTGGAAAATGGCGCGGGCATGGCCGCGCATCATTCGGGTGGTCATTGGAAGGCCGGTTGGGCGAGGATCGCATCCACGGTACGGTCGGCATCGTCGGTATCGGCCGCGATCCGCAGGTCCGCCAGGGCGTACTGCGCGCGGCGAGACTCGAACAGCGCCGCCAGTTGAACCGGGTCGGCGGCCAGGGGCCTGATCGCGCGATGCGGCGCGAAATCGAGGCGCCGGCGGACGCGCTCGAAGGGGCAGTCGAGCCAGACGCTGATGCCGTTTTCCGCCATCAACTCACGGTTCGATTCCAAAGTGAAGGCGCCTCCGCCGAGCGCCAGCACGGCCGGGCGCCCGCGCTCGATCGAGCGCACGTGCTGCCGCAGAATTTCCGTTTCGATGCGCCGGAACTCCGGCTCGCCGCGCGCCCCGAAGATGTCGGCGATGGTGGAGCGTTCGGCGGATTCGATTTCGGTGTCGATATCGAAAAAATTCCAGCCGAGCCGGTGCGCGAGGCGCCGGCCGATAGTCGACTTCCCCGACGCCATGAAGCCCACCAGGTAGATGCCGGGCGTGCGCTTCAATCTCAGGTTCATGCCGTTTCGTTCATCTCCGCCATGCGACCCTCGATCACCGAGGGCATGAGCCGCATCAGGGCGACCAGCACCCATCCGGCGGCGGGGCTCAACACCGTGCGCGCATCCCGCTCCACACCGCGGCGGATGGCCCGGGCGCACTCTTCGGCCGTGACGGCGAAGCGGCGCGAGCGCTTCACCTTATCCGGCGCCTCGCCGGCGCTGACGTGCTGCTGGAACCCGGTCTTCACGTACCCGGGGCACACCACCATGGCGCGGATTCCGTCGCGCTTCAGTTCCATGCGGAGACCATCGGTGAGCGACCCGACGGCATACTTCGAGGCGCTGTAGACGGTCATCCACGGCAGCGTCATCTTGCCCGCGATCGAGCCGACATTGACGATCATTCCGCCGCCGCCGGCGCGCATGTGCGGCACCGTAAGCTGGACCATGCCGAGCAGCGCGAAGAAATTCAGTTCCATGGTCCGGCGGACGTGCTCCATGGGGGCGCTCCAGGAGGGCAGATAGAACCCGACGCCGGCGTTGTTGATCAGGATGTCGATCCTACCGAAGCGTTCGATGGTCCGTTCGACCACGCGGCGGCGCGTCTCTTCGACGGTCAGGTCTCCGGCGGTAATGAGCGCGCCGGTCCCGCCCGCGCGGCGAAGCCCCTCTTCGGAGCGGGCGGTCAGCGAAAGCTTCCCCCCGGCGCCCGCAAATTCAGCGGCGCAGGCGGCGCCGATACCTTCCGAAGCCCCGGTGATCAGTACGACTTTGCCATCAATGTGCATGCGGCAAGGGCCCGGCCGTGACGCCGCCGGGGGTCAAGATTGCTCGAAATCTCCTGGAAACGCAATAATGGTATCATGCCTTCGCGGATGCTCCCGCTGTTTCCTTTGCAGGTTGTGGTCTTCCCCAGGACCCCGCTTCCGCTACACATTTTCGAAGAGCGCTATAGGGAAATGGTGGGCGATGCGATTCGCGACACTTCCGAATTCGGCGTGGTTCTGGCCAAGGACGAGGGCATCGTCAACGCAGGTTGCACGGTCGTGGTGGAGAAGGTCCTCGAAATGTATCCGGACGGGCGAATGGATATTCTGACGCGGGGCAAACGCCGGTTCGAAATCCTCTCGCTCAACGAGGAGAAGGAATACCTGCAGGGAGAGGTGTCGTTTTTCGACGACGACGATTTCTCGACGCCTTCCGCCGAGCTGCGCGATCAGGCCGTGGGCCAATACCAGCAATTCTGCGCGTTGGCGGCGGCCAAAGAAGAAGCGAAGCCGAACATGGAAGACCCCCAGCTCAGCTTCCAGTTGGCCCAAGCGGTTCCGGACCTGGACTTTCAAAGCGGCCTGCTGCGGCAGCGGTCCGAAACCCGGCGGCTTCAGCAACTTAGCCGATTTTTGGAGGAGTACGTCCCGCGCCAGCGCACCATCGAGCGCATGAAGGATCTGGCTCCCACCAACGGCTTCGGGCGCAAGCCCGCGGGCCTGTGAGGCGGGATGAAAGTCGTGATTCGCGGCACGGGCGCACGGCTGCGATGTTGGGGTTCGTTTTCGATTTCCGGCCTGATCCACGGCGCGATCCTGGGATGGGTGGCTTTCGGGACGGCCGCGGCGCCGCCCGAGCCGCGGCGTTCCCTCTATGACATGGAGATCCGGCCGAGCGAGCACCGCATCGTGTGGTACAGCCTGCGCAACCGCCTGCCGGATGTGACGGCCGCCGGACCGCGCGACCCACGGCCGGCGCGCGCCCGTTTCAAGTTCAGCCAGACGCTGGTGGCTGGCCGGAAGGAAGACAACCGGCCGCCGCAGATGATCTGGATGCCCGCGCCCGCGGTAAACACGCCCAAGCCGCTGCCGCTGCCGAACCTGGTGGCGGTGACGCCCGCGAAGCCGGTGCGGACGTTCATTCCACCACCGGTGAAGCTGCCGGCGGGCACGGCGGTTCCGGCTTTACCGGAGGCGCCGGAAGTCGCGCGCGTGGTTCCCGGCCGGGGTGCCTACGTGCTCGCGGCGGCACCGGCCGCCCCGGTCCGCGGGTTCACGGCACCGGCGGCGGCGCGCACGGTGCCGGTAGCGCCGGCGCTGCCGGACGCTCCGCGGGTTGCGGTGGCTCTTCCCGGCGCGGCTCCGCCCATCGACCAGCCCTCGCTGAGCGCGCCCGTGCGGGCCTTCACCCGGCCCGTGGAGAGCCAACCGGGTGCAAGCCTGCCCGCGAGTTTGCCCGCGGCGCCGGGCATATCCGCCGCGCCCGCGTCCGCCGAGGCGTCCCTGGCAATCGCCGGATTGAATCCGGCAGTGACCCCGGACCTTCCCAGGCCGCCCGGCTCCCGGGAGGCGGGGTTCTCCGCCGGGCCGGTACTCCGCACCGACGGTGGAACGGGAACCTCCACCACCTCGATGCTCGAGGTCCCGGGGCTGCTGGCACGGGGCGGCGACACGCAGGGCAAGCCTACGCTGGTGGGCCGGGTGCTGCCGTTCACGCGCGAGAGCCTGGCCGCGGCGCCGCGCCTTCCTGCCGTCGTTCCCGCTCCCCCAGCCCCCGGTTCAGGAGAGCCGCCCGAAAGCGTGCTCGGCGGGCGATACGTGTACACCATGGGCATCCAGATGCCGAACGTGACGAGCTATTCCGGCAGTTGGATTGTGTGGTTCGCCGAACACGAAGCCAATGCGCGCCAGGAGATCCTGCGAGCGCCGGTGCCTTTGCGGAAGGTGGATCCGAAGTACATTGCTTCCGCCGCAGCCGAACGGGTGGAGGGCGCGGTCAGGCTCTTCGGGGTGATCCGCAAAGACGGGCACGTGGACCACATCGTGCTCCTGAAGGGCCTGGATGCCCGGCTCGATCAAAGTTCGCAGGAGGCGCTCGGCAAATGGCTGTTCGAGCCCGCCCGGCGCGGCGGCGTCGCGGTGGACGTGGACGCCGTGTTCGAAATCCCATTCCGCCTCGCACCCAGACCGGCCAGATGACCCGACAGTTCCTGATTATCGACGCCGACGACACGCTCTGGGAGAACAACATCTACTTCGAGCAGGCCTTCGACGATTTCGTGGATTTCCTGGACCACTCCAGCCTCTCGGCGCAGCAGATCCGCGACGCGCTCGATGAGATCGAAGCGGCCAATAACAAGATCCACGGCTACGGCTCGCTGAATTTCGGGCGCAACCTGCGGCAAACCTACCAGCACCTGGCGGAGCGGGCGGTGAACGAGGAGGATCTCGACACCGTGATGGGCTTCGCCGAGCGCATCCTCGAGTGTCCCGTCGAGGTCATCGACGGTGTGGCCGAAACGCTCGGGTATCTGGCCGGCCGGCACGATCTGACTCTGTTCACCAAGGGGCACCCCGAGGAGCAGAAGCTGAAGATCGACCGGTCCGGGCTGGGCGTTTACTTCGGCCACACGGCGATCGTGAAAGAGAAGGATGCCGCCGCGTACCGCCGCCTGGTGGAGGAACGCGGTATGGACTGTTCGCGCACCTGGATGATCGGCAACAGCCCGAAATCGGACGTCAATCCGGCGATGGAGGCCGGCCTGAACGCCGTGTTCGTGCCGCACGCCCACACCTGGGTGCTGGAGCGGCAGGAGATCCGCCCGGGAGCAGGCCGGTTGCTGCGGCTGGACCGCTTCTGCCAGTTGTGCGAGTATTTTTGAGCCGCCGCTACTGTTCGTTCTCGGGCCGGCGGGTGCGTTCGTAGGCGGCTTTGAGGTACTTGCTGGCTTCTTCCTGGGCGCCCTGTGTGTCGTCCTTGGTTCGCATCGCCAGGTTGTACTCATTGACCGCACGCTCGCGCTGGCCGGTGACATCGAAGATCTTGCCCAGGTTGATGTGGGCCCAAACCACGGTCCACTTCGGCTCCTCGTCGCCATTCAGCACTTCGCGGAATTCGTTGGCGGCGGGCTGCCAGTTCTGCTGCAGGAAATACACCTCGGCGATGCGGTAGTGCGCGAGCGAACTGTTGCGCGTGGTTTCGAGCGCCTTCTGATACTGCTTGAGGGCATCGGCGAACTCGCTCAGCTCGGCGAACTGCTCGCCGCGCTTGATGGCCACGGCCACCCGCACCTGCGGGCTGTAGCGCAGGACGCGGTTATCCGCGTCGATCACCACGTTCTTCGGCTTGCCGAAGGTATCGACAGAGAACTCCGAGGACGTTCCGACCACTTCCACACGCTTCTGTTCGGGGTTGCCTTCGGTCTCGATTTTGAGATCCACCGGCATGCGGAAGGTGTCGAGATCCTGCGAGATTTTGCCCATCACGCGGAAGCCCTTTTGCGTGCGGAAAATCGTGTAATCCAGCTTGAATTCCGGAGCGCCGCTCGATTCGATCCACTGGATGAAGAAGTAGCCCAGATCCTGCCCCGAAATCGTCTCGGCCGTCTTTTCGAATGTTTCGGTGTTCACCGATTTCCATACGTTCTGCTGGGCGAACGTCTTGAGCGTCTCGAAAAACTTCTGATCGCCGATTACGTAGCGCAGCATGTTCATGACGGCCGCGCCCTTGCTGCCGGTGAGGGCCCACATTTCGGGCGAGTAATCCTCCAGCCGGGACGATTGAATGATGGGAACATTGTCGACCGTCAGCGCCTCCACCATCACATCCCGCAGGGCCGATTCCATGGCTCCCACGCCGGCCGTGTGCTCGGTCCACAAGAGCTCGCAATACGTGGCGAGCCCGTTGGTCAGCCAGAGGTGGTTGCGCGTCACGGGCGAAAGCATCTCTTCCCACCACTGGCGCGACACCTGGTCGGCCACCAGTTTCGGGCTGGCCTGGTGCCCCATGGCGGTGGGCGAGAGGAAGATCATTCCCGGCGCCGAATAGCCGTTGGGCGCCCCGGCGTCGGTTTCGACGACCGTCAGGTTGGCGTAGGGCGGGATTCCGAAAATGCCGGTGAAGTACGACATCGTCTTGCCGATCTCCTGCCCGTAGGAATCCGCCACCGCGGCTTCGTCGGCCCGGAAGTAGAGGCTGGTCGTCACTCCCTCGGACTGCACCCGGGCCGGCTCTTGTTTAACGATGGCGATGCTGCCGGGGAACGACGGCTTGTCGAACTTGATGTCGTACAGCGTCTTGTCGCCGGATGGCTGGTGGCTGTCGAACCCGCTTCCCAACACGGTGAAACCGGCGGGAACCGTGATGCGCATCTCGGCCGCGAACCGGTCGGTGGTGTAGCCGCTCACCGGGAACCACCGCGCCGGATACATTAGGTAGGCATAATCGGGATGGATGGCGGCAAACTTGATGCCGTAGACCGGCGAATCCTCCTGGCCGGTCAGCTTGCCGTCATAGTAGAAGGTGAGGGTGACCGGCTGCCCCTTCGGCAGCGGCTGGTCGAAGTTCAGGCGCACCGTGAAATCCTGCTGGTCGCGCGACGCCTGAATCTGCTTGCCGGCGCTGTCCACCACCTTCGAGACATTCAGTGCATTGTTGAGCTCGAACACGGCCGAGGAGATGCCTTCATCGACGGGCACGAACTGCACGGCGGCCTTGGCGTCGATGGACTGAGTGTTGGGTGAAATCTCGGCATCGATGGTGTACTGCTGCACGTCGATGCGGGACGCGGAGCGGCGCTCCTGCGCCGGAGCGGAAACGCCGGCGGCAAGCAGAATCAGGCCGGCCGCCAGCGGAGCGGCCGCGCGAATCGAGCGTTCACGAAACATGAGCAACTTGTCCTTCCAGAATTTCTTGAATGATGCCTGCGGCCCGGACGGCCGGACGGGCGGCCTCCCGGTTTCCCAGCCGGAGAGCCACCTCGGCCAGCCCGGCCTTCATGCCGGCGCGCGCATCCCGATCGCCTAACAGGCGGCGGGCCTCACGCGCGATCGCCACTCCGGTCATTTCATTCTGCATCAGCTCCGGAATCAGGGGCTGGCCGGCAATCAGGTTGACCATCGAATAAAAGGGCACTTTCACCAAAAACTTCCCCGCCGCCCAACTGAGCCCGGTCACCCGGTAAAAGGTGACCATCGGGGTCCCCAGCAGCGCGGCCTCCACCGTCACGGTCCCGCTGGCGGCGAGGGCGAGATCGGCATGGCCCATTGCATTCCAACTTTCTCCTTCGATCACCAGGATGGGAGAAGAACCGATTCGCTCCTGAAAAAATCGCACTCCGGTCGTGGACGAGGCCGGCAAAACAAAACTCACCGCCTGCTCCCGATAAAGCCGGTCGACGGCGTCCAGCAGCGCGGGCAGATGGCGCGCAGCCTCGCCGCGGCGGCTTCCGGGCAGCACTGCTACTAATGGACGAGCCGGGGGCAGCCTGTGTTTCCGAAAAAACTCCTCGCGGGAAAGAGTGGGGCGAACCAGTCCAGCCAGCGGGTGGCCGATGTAGGAGGCGGGCACGCCTTCACGCCTAAAAAACTCCTCCTCAAAGGGAAAGATGCACAGCAGCCGCCGCAGGGTGCGCCGCATTTCGGGAATCCGCCCCTTCCGCCAGGCCCAGGCCTGGGGGGCTACCAAATACACTACGGGGACTCCGGCCCGGTGCAGCCGGCGTGCCGCCCGGAGGTGGAAATCCGGAGAATCGGTGAGAATTGCCAGATCGGGTTTGCGTTCGTCCGCCGCCCGCAGGAGTTTCCGATATTCCCCGTAAATCCGGGGAATGTGCGAAATCACCTCAACCAGTCCGACCACTGCCAGGCTGGCGGCATCCACTACGGTTTCCACGCCCGACTGGCGAAGGTGGGGACCGGTGCAGCCGAAAAATTCCACATCCGGATAAAGTCGGCGCACTTCGTCCACCACCAGCGAGGCGTACAGGTCGCCTGAGGCCTCACCCGCCGATACCAGGATATTTCGACGCATCTCACACTGAGTTTAGCGTGGCGCCTTGTTACAATCGATCCACGGGATGTCTACCGACTCCGAACGCTCGAAATTAACCGTTGACGAGCTCGCCGCGAAGTTTCGCCGCGAACTGGTTCCCCTGACGAACAAGTTCTCGTACTTCTCCACCGTCCCCCTGGCGGAGGACGACATACGGCAATATCTCCGGGACCCGATCGCCGCGATCTCGCCCGGGATCGCAGCCTTGCTGCCGGAGGTGGGTTTCCTGCTGGCGCCCTACCTCGAAAAGAGCAACGGCAAGGGCGACTGCGTGACCTTCGAGCGCCCCTCCGAGCAGCGCTACGTACCCAGCTCCAGGCGCGAAGTGGAGGGGCTGACGATCGTGGCTCTGGGCATCAAGGAGATCGAGGTCGCCGATTACCACTACCGGTTCTACAACGCCCTGGCGAGCGTAGTCACCGAGCACTGGCCGGAGGACATGCAGGATCGGTTCTATCGCACCATCCGCGAGGAGCTGAGCGCGGAGATTCACGGCGAAGTGGACGAAAAGAGCTGGCACCTGAAGCAGGCGCTGCTGCGCCGGCAGACCAACGTGCGCAAGGAAACCAAGCTGTTTCGCGAATACGCGAAGCAGGCGTTCGAGGACACCCTGACCCTGTATCTTCACGGAACCTGCTGCGACATCGACGTGGAGACCGGCCCGCGCCAGATGCCGAGCCGCTACCTGCGGCGCAGGCTGGAACTGCTGGTAGCGCTGTTCCCTCCGCCATCGGGATACGCGGTGCTGCCGGAGCAGTTGAAGTCGAGGTAAGACCGGGCCCGCTCTGTCACGGTCGCGGCTCCGTGAGAAGTGCGTTGCGCCATTCATTGGAACAGAGCCGCGGCCGTCAGGGAGCGGGCCGCCGCTATTGACCCTCGCTTAGCAGCGCCAGGATGCGCGCGGCCACTTCCTTCCCCCGCTCCCCCACCTCTCCCACCGGCCCCACGCAGGAAGGGCAGCCGGCTTCGCAGCCGCATGCGCCGATCAGTTCCGCGGTCTGGCGCACCAGCCCACCGGCAAGGCGGTAAAGCGGAGCGCTCTGGCCGATTCCGCCCGGGTAGGCATCGTAGAGGTAGAGATTCGGCTCGAACGCCACCAGGCCGCCCGCGATCTCTTCGCTCAGGGCCACGCCGAGATCGTGCGGGTCGCACATCAGCAGCAGCGAGGCCACCGTCCGCAGCGCATTCCCCAGGCCGCCGATACCGCTCTGCCGCTCAGTGGGTGTGAAATCGCCGAGCCGCGCCAGGAATTCGGCTGGGAAATGCAGCCAGAAGGCGGTGGTGTGCATTTCCTGTTCGGGCATGGAGAGCTTGCCGGCGCCCACGTTTTCGTTGGTGTAGAACTTGATCTTCTTGAACCCGACGATTTGCCGGTTCACGCGCACGTCGCCATGGGCGCGGCGGGCGCCGCCCATGCCGTCACCTTCGAACTCCTCGAGCGTCTTCACCTGGGTGTAGTCGATGGCGTCGGTGTAGTAGTCGCATTCAACGCGCGAAACGTACGCCTTGCGCTGGTCGTAGTCGAAGCGGTCCACGTGGTATTGGGTGCGTTCGTGCAGGTAGATCGCCTTCTCGTGGAGGCTGGTGAGGGCGGCGGTGAACGAAACGTCGGCGATCACTTTGGATTCCCCGGTGGTATCGACCACCACGAAATTATCGCTGGAGACCGAGCGCAGGCTGGTGGCATCCGCCGGATAGCTGTCCGAGGTCCAGTGCCAGGCACCCGCGGAGTGGTGCAGGAAGCCGCCCTCTTCGAGAAAGCGGCACAACTCGCCGGTCGCATGCTTCCCGAAAGTTTCCCCTTCGCGGATGGGCAGCTCGAAGGCCGCGCATTTCAGGTGGCCGAGCAGAATCTCGAGGTTGTCGGGGTTGATGTAGGCGTGTTCGGGGGAGCGGCCGAAGAAGTAATCCGGGTGTTCCACCACGTACTGATCGAGCGGCGCGCTCGAGGCCACCAGCACCGCCGCCGAGGTGCCCTGCCGGCGGCCGGCGCGGCCGGCGCGCTGCCAGCTCGAAGCGATCGTGCCGGGGTACCCGGCCATCACCACCGCGTCGAGCGAGCCGATATCGATTCCCAATTCGAGCGCGTTGGTGGCGACCACCGCGCGGATCTCGCCGTCGCGCAGTTGGCGCTCGATTTCGCGCCGCTCGCGCGGCAGGTAGCCGCCCCGGTAGCCGCGCACCGATTGGCTGGGTATGGGGCCCCGATCGCAGGCGTCCTTGAGATAGGTGACGAGGATTTCGGTGGCCAGCCGGTTGTTGGCGAACACCAGCGTCTGCAGGCCGCTCTCGATGAACTTCAGCGCCATCCGCCGCGTTTCGCCGATGTAGCTCCGGCGGATGCCCAGCTGCCGGTTCACCACCGGCGGATTGTAGAAGACGAAATACTTTTCCCCGCGCGGAGCGCCGTTCCGCTCCACCAGCTCGAACTGCTCCCCGCTCAGGGATTCGGCCAGCTCGCGCGGGTTGGCGATGGTCGCCGAGCAGCAGATCAGCCGCGGATGAGATCCGTAGAACCCGGCGATGCGCCGCAGCCGCCGCAGCAGGTTCGCCAGGTGGCTGCCGTAAACGCCGCGGTAGTAGTGCAGCTCGTCGATTACCAGGTAGCGCAGGTTTTCGAAGTAGCGCGCCCACCGCGTATGATGCGGCAGGATGCCCGAATGCAGCATGTCCGGGTTCGTCAGCACGACGTTGGCACGCTGCCGGATGGCTTTGCGGGCGTCCTGCGGGGTATCGCCGTCGTAAGTGAAGGCGCGGATTTCGGAGCCCATCTCATCGACGGCGGCCTGGAATTCATGCAACTGGTCTTCCGCCAGCGCCTTGGTGGGGAACAGGTACATGGCGCGGGCGCCCGCGTCCGCCAGCAGCGCATTCAGCACCGGCAGGTTGTAGCACAGTGTCTTGCCGCTGGCCGTGGGAGTGACGATCACCACGTTACGGCCGGCCTCCAGGTGGTCGAACGCCTCCGCCTGGTGGGAGTAGAGCCGTGTGATGCCGCGCCGGTCGAGCGCGCCGCGAAGACGGGCATCCACCTGAGCCGGCATATCCGCGAAGACGGGCTCCAGGGCTGGTTGATGGTGGATCGCCCGGACCGGAGAATCCGGCTGCTGGTGAGAGGTGCGTAGGGAAGAAACCACGCTTTCGAGCGAGGTCTTCGTCGAAATTGCCAGTTCGTGTGAGAATTCCGGAAATCCGAGCGGCTGATCCATCTCTTGCTTCGCCTTTTCTTTGCTACGTTATAACAAAGCGGCAAAAGAAACAAGCAAACCGGAAAAGCTACTGGGGGACGGCTTCCGAGAGACGGTCCCGCACGAATTCCCAACGTTCGAGCGTGGCGGCGATCCGGAAGGAACCGTCGGGCTCATTCGGTCCGCCGAGGGTTGGTTCCGCGCGCACCACCTTGCCCACGCACCGCAGTCGAACGGGTTGGGGACCCCCGCCATGCAGGACGATCACATATTCGATGGGCACCCCCAAATCGGGTCCACCGCCAGCGGTAAACAACACGCCCGACGAGCTGATATTCCGGGTGAGACCGGAGAAAGTGACCCGTGCGCTGCCGGAACGCGTGATCGACAGTGGCAACTCGAGCTGGAAGCGGCGGGTTCTGCGTTGTTCCATCAGTCGTTTTCATGCTAAAAGGACCCGGATAATTGGTCAATAGGCTGAGCGGGCGTAATAACCCTGCGGGTACTATCAATTAGGCCTAAAGGTAAGGTAGGACTAAAGTTGCAGAGCCGGGACGGGCGGTCGCCGTCCCGGATTCCTCAGGAAGGGTTAGCTGACCTTCAGGATGATGATAACAAGGGTGTAAAGCGCCAGCGACTCGATCAGGACCAGGCCGAGCAGCAACGCAAACCGGATGGCTCCGGCGGCACCAGGATTCCGGGCCATCGCCTCGGCTGATCCGGCGACCGCCTTACCCTGGGCCAGACCGCACAGGCCGGATGCAATCGCCATACCGAACCCGGCGCTGACCGATACCCACCAGCCGTTGGCGGCCGGAGCGGCCGTCCCGGGCGCCTGCGCGAACAGCGCGGTCGCGCCCAGCATCAGAAACGACAGCAACATCAGGAACTTCTTCGTCATCGTACTCTCCGTATAAGAATCGCTCCCAGGAGGTGGTTCCCGTCATCCTCGTGCAGCCGGGCTCACGCTGGAGGAGCGGCATTAAGCCGGTATTAGTGTTCGTGCGCGACGGCTCCGGCCACGTACATCATGGTCAGGAGCATAAAAATGTAGGCCTGCAACAGCGAGACAAAAACGTGCAGACCCATGAATACGGCCGGCACCAGGAAATAAGTGAGGCTCAGGAAGACCAGGGTGACCTGCTCGCCGGCGTACATATTGGCATAAAGACGGATGGTGAGAGAGAGGGGGCGAGCGAAGTGGCTGATGACTTCGATAGGCACCATCAGCGGGGCCAGGAGCGGCATGGGGCCGGCGAAATGCAGCAGGTACCTGCCCACCCCCTGCTCTTCCATGCCCACGTAGTGGTAGTACAAAAATGTCGCCACGGCGCAGCCCAGCGGCACGGCCGGCGCCATAGTAGGAGCTTCCATGCCGGGAACGATCCCGATCAGGTTTGCAAACAAGACAAAGATGAAGATCGTGCCGAAGAAGGCCATGTAGCGGGTTCCGCCATGCCCCACCTGCTCTTCGGCTTCCCCATGCACAAAGTCGTAAACCACCTCGCAGGTATGCTGGAACTTCCCGGGAGCGGTCGCCGAAAGCCTTGGCCGCAGGATCGCAAACAGGATCACGATCAGCAATGCAACCAGCAACTCCATCACCACGAAGTTGGCCCACGGGCGTGGTTCCCGGTGCATGCCAACCAGGCCCAGCGCCCAATTCCCCACCCCAGCCAGATGGTCGTTGAAGAGTCGCGTGAGGTTCAGCTCATTCTCGTGCATACAACAGTTCGATCAGGATTTCTATAATGACGGCAGCGGCCGAGACGAACAACCCTGCCAGCGCGGCCGCAACGCTGATTTTAGAATATTTCAATATAACATAGGCCCCACCACCCAGAAGTAGGTAGCGGAGGCCCGCGAGGACGGCCATGCTTTTGCTTTTGGCACGGCGTCCGGCCAGGGTGTTGACGATATTTTTCAGCCAGCGGTAATTCAGCCAGGAGGCCGCCGCTCCCACCGCGAAACCGCCGCCCCACGTCCAACCGCGCCACGCCCAGGCCGCTACGGCGCCGCCCCCGCCCAGGACGATCATGAGCTTGGCGATGCGGTCCAGGGCGCGGTCGTAGAACCGGTCTTCACTCGTCGTTGTGGTCATCGCGCGTATCCCGTAACAACTGCCGGATCAACTGCACGAACCCGGCGGCAATGCCCAGCACCAGGAACGGAATATACAGGAAGTGGGTGCCGAACGCCTTGTCCAGAAGGTAGCCGGCAAGGTACCCGATGAAGGTAGCGGCCGGCAGCATAAACGCCAGAGCCGTATATTCGCCGACCAGGACCGAGATCGACTTTTTGCCCGATGCCACACCCTTAGTTTAGCCGGGCGCGTAGTCCGCCGCTTCCCGCACCAGAAGACCCATTTTGGGACGCGAGGGCTCCAGGTCCGGATGGATGCCGAATTGTTCGAGTGCCTCGGTGGTGGTCGGGCCGATGGAACCGATGCGGCAGCGCCGCAAGCCGGCGAGGGCCGCCTCTTCAAGCCCGGCGCTTCGGGCGACGAGCGCAAGGTGCTCGATCTGCACGGCGGTGGTGAACAGCGCGACATCCACTTCGCCCCCGGCCAGTCGGCGCGCGGCCTCGCGCAGCGGGGCGGTGTCTTCGGGGAGCCCGTAGCGGTAGACACGAACCGCGGTGACTTCGGCGCCGCGGGCTCGCAGCCCCGCCGCCAGTTCCGGATTGCTGCGGCCATATTCCTGGACCGCGATTCGCCGTTCCGGCCGGCCCTCGGTCGCGGCCAGCACCTCGCGCCAGGTGTTGGGCTCGGGCGCGGTAATGGATGGGGTGACGCCCATTTCGCGCAGCGCGGCGACCGGCTTGGGGCCGCGCGCCACCACCGTGAGTTTGCGGAGCGCTTCAGCCAGGGCATGCTCCGGGTAGCGGGAGGCAAGCACCCGGTTCAACTGGCGGGTGCCCACGCCGGTCATCAGGACGACCATATCGAACTCGCCCCGGAACAGGCGCGCCGCGAATTCGTAGGCGGCCTCGCTTTCCTCCAGCGGAACCTCGCGCATGGATGGCGCGACAAAGGGCTGGCCGCCCTGCTTCCGGATGAGTTCTCCGATTTCCGCCGCGCGCCGGCTTTCGAAGGCCAGAACCCGCAGGCCGTTGAATGGCATATCTGTCTCTATTTTGTCCGAGCCCGGCTCGGAACGGGCAGGCGTACACGAAATTGGAGCCGGTAGTAGGGCGCCAGAAATACCGGAGGCTCCGGGGCGGCCTGGTTTACTCTACGGTTTTTCGGATTCGAAGGCCGAAAGCGCTGTCTTGTCCTTCTCGATATAGGGAACCCCTTTGACCATCCAGGGAGGGGCGGGCGCGCCCTTCAGGTAATGGTCAAAGTACTGCTGGAGCCGGATGGTGTAATCCTTCTGGTCGGCGCGCCGGCGCAATCCGTGGGGCTCGCCGTTGTAAACGAAAAGATAGACTTCCTTGCCCAGGCGGCGCAAAGCCAGGTAGAATTCGATTCCCTGGTACCAGGGCACGGCATCGTCGGCGTCGTTGTGCAGAAGCATGACCGGGGTCTGCACGCGGTCGGCCCAGAAGATCGGGGAGTTCTCGATGAAGCGCGTGGGATATTGCCAGATGGACCCGCCGATGCGGCTCTGGGTGCGCTCGTACTGAAACTGTCGCGGCAAGCCGGTCCCCCAGCGGATTCCATCGTACGCGCTGATCATGTCGGCAACCGGCGCGCCGGCGGCCACCGCGCGGAAGCGCTTCGTCTGGGTCACCATGTAGGCGATCTGGTAACCGCCCCAGCTATGGCCCTGGATTCCGATGGCGTTCTCATCCACGATGCCCTTGTCCACCACCGCTTGAATGGCCGGCAGCACGCATTTGAGCGCGCTCTGTCCGGGGTAACCGACCGTGTAGACGATATCTGGCGTAAGCACCAGGTAGCCGTTCGAGACGTAGTAAGTGATGTTGATGGAATGACCGGGCCGCGGTTCCACATAGCGATTCACGCGGTCGGTGAGCTTCTCGTAAATATAGACCATCAGAGGGTACTTCTTGTGCGGGTCGAAATTCTCCGGCTTGTAGAGAGCGGCCGTGAGGGGTACGCCGTCGGCATTCTGGAAGGCTACGATCTCGGAAGTTCCCCAGTTGATGCCGGCCTGCTGCGGGTTGGCGTCGCTTGCCTTGCGCAGTTCGCGGAAGGCGCCGTCCGTCGTCACCAGGTCGGGGAATTCGGTAAACGATTGCCCGGTGAGCATATAGACATCGGCATCCCTGGCCTTGACCGGCAGCGTGAAATACTTGTTCGCCAACAGGAGCTGCTTCGGCTCGCCGCCTTCGACCGAGACACGGAAAAACCCGGTGTTCCAGGTCTTCAGGCTCTCGGCGTGCAGCAGCAGGGGTTTGGCTGGATCGATCCAGCGTTCACGCGGATCGGTTTCGAGCCGTACGTAGCGCAGCCGGAGATCGTGCCTGCGGCCGTACCCGCCGGTGACATTCTTCGCCGCGGTACCATCCGGGGCAATCCGCCACACGTCGTACTCATCGTAGAGCAGCACGAATTTGCCGTCGCGGGTCCAGCCGGCGAAGCCGTAGGCCGCGGGCGTGCCCGGCGTGTCGGCCTCTTCATTCCAGAATTTTACGGGTAGGCCGGCGGTCAGGTTGACCACCTTGCCGTTGGGAACCGAAATCGTCTCCCAATCCTTGCCGTTGAAGCCCAGGAGGTATCGTCCGCCGGGCGACCAGGTCATTGCGCCATGGTGCCTGGGCGCCACCAGTTTTCGGGCTCCGGTGGTTTCGTCAATCACGTAGGCGTCCGAGTAATGCTCGTCCCAATCGGCTGTGGGGCGGTACCGGCGGTCGTCGCTGCCCAGCGCCCATTGCGAGTTTTCCGAAGGGGTGACGTCCGCCAGCGTGGCATCGGCGAGTTGAACGACCTTGTGGTCGGGCACCAGGTAGGCGGCCAGGTAGGTGCGATTCCGGTCGCGTCGGCGTGCACTTTTTGGATCGGGTTGATGTAATCGTCCTTATAAGACCAGAGGTCCACCGAAGCCTTGTCGTCCGGGTTCGTATCGGTGTCCGCCGGCTTCTCGGGGGCCGAGGGTGCGCAGCCGAAGTAGACGCGCGTGCCGTCCTTCGAAAAGCTCAGGTTGCCTTTATCGCTGATGGCGAAGCCGGACCGGAACCCGGGAGTGCCGGCGGAGGCCAGTTCCGAGGCTGCAGAAGGCTGCCGGTCCCAGCCGTACAGTTTCCACCTGGGCTGTTTGGAGGCGGAATCGTCCCGGTCGCTCACAAAAGCGAGCCGGGTCTGCTCCTCGTTCCAGGTCAGCCTGGCATACTTGCCCTTCCCGGCCAGCAGCGCGGCCGGGGCGCCGGGGGAATTGACGCGCACGGCGAAGACTCCGTTGCGGGCGGTATCGTGCGCCGAGACTGAGTAGACCAACTCGGCGCCGTCATCCGCCAGCGCGAATTCCACGACGTCGGCAAACGTTCGCTCGCTCGAATCGGCGAGCTTCCGCAGCACCAGGTCCGAGCCGAATTCGGGACGCGCGCCGCGCCCGCGCCTGCCCTGCTGATCGGCATCTCCAGCCGCATCGCGGGCCGCCGGGGCCGCCTTGGTTTCGGCCGCTTCCTTGAGGTAAGCCAGGACGCCCGCGGCTTTCCCGGGCATCTGAAAGCGCTTCACGCGCTCGATGCGGGTGGCTTTCCCGGTGTCGAGGTCGAAGATCACCATGCCGTCTTTGGGCGCCTGGTCGCCGGTCTTCTTCTCTTTTCGGGCCTTTTCGATTTCCTCCTTGCCGGGGAAAGTCGAGAAGACCACCGACTTACTGTCGGAAGAGAACGCGATGGTGACGCTGCGCGCCTCCAGGGTGGCACCTTCTTCGGGGCTGGCCTTGAGAGGCGGCGCGGGGCGCGCTCCGGCCTGCTCCCGGTGCTCCTTGCCGGTTACCAGGTTGCGGATCACCACCTGGCCGTCGCCATCCTGAGGGAAGAGGCCATAGGCGAGGAACTTGCCGTTGTTCGAGAGCTTCTGGCTGGTGATGGATTTCCAGCCGTCGTAATCGTTGTGGTTGAGCGGACGCTTGGTCTGGGCGGGCGAAATGACAGCCACGAAAAGGGCAATGGAAAGCCGGAGCGAGAGCTTGCGCGGAGACATGCGACGTATTGTAGAACGCTGCGCGCCTTTGGCGCGTGGACAGGCCGGAGGCCTATCCTACTCTAGTTTGTTGACAGGGATTAGGGGGATGATACAATGGGGCAGGCTCAGAGAGTGGTGAATTCCTTTACTTCCCGTAAGATGCGATCTTCGCATCCGAATTGGGAGTGAGTGAATCCAAGAAGGTGAACATGGCGTACGTCGTGCCCGTCCCGTATCTCGCCCGGACCGAGGCGGAACCGCTGCTGGCCACCATAGGCAACACTCCGCTGGTGCGCCTGGAACGGATTCCGGTGGAATTCCCCGGCGTGGAAATCTGCGCGAAAGCGGAGTACTTCAACCCGGGCGGGTCCGTCAAGGATCGCGCGGCGGTGAACATGGTGCTGGATGGCGAGCGCTCCGGACGATTGAATCCGAGCCGGACGATCCTCGACGCCACCAGCGGCAATACCGGCATTGCCTACGCCATGATCGGCGCGAACCGCGGATATCTAGTGAAGCTCGTGCTGCCGTCCAACGCCTCCGATGAGCGCAAGCGCATACTGAAAGCGTACGGCGCGGAAACCGTCTTCAGCGACGCGGCCGAAGGCTCCGACGGCGCCATCCGTATGTGCCGGAAAATTTACGAAGCAGACCCGGACCGCTACTTTTATCCGGATCAATACAACAACGCGGCCAACTGGAAGGCGCATTTCGACGGCACCGGCGCGGAGATCATCAAGCAGACCGGAGGGCGGCTGACGCACTTCGTCTCGGCCATGGGAACCAGCGGCACGTTCACCGGCGTGACGCGCAGGCTGCGGCGCGACCTGCCGGAAGTGGAGTGCTGGTCGGCGCAGCCCTCCAGCGGTTTCCACGGGCTGGAAGGCCTGAAGCACATGCCCACGGCGATCCGTCCGGGCTTTTACGACGAAGGCCTGGCAGATGGAAACCTGTGGATCGAAACCGAGGATGCCTATGCCATGGTGCGGCGGCTGGCCCGTGAGGAAGGGCTGCTGGTGGGAATCTCGTCGGGCTGCAACATTCACGCCGCCACCCTGCTGGCGCGCGAACTGGTGAAACGCGGGGAATCGGGGCTGATCGTGACCGTGCTTTGCGACAGCGCGGAGAAGTACCTCAGCGAACATTTCTGGGACGACTAATGATCCGAATCGAATCCGTGCCATGGGCCTCCATGGTGACCCATGCACGCCAGACCTATCCGAACGAGTGCTGCGGAGCGATGCTCGGCCTGGTTGCCGACGGCGAAAAGGTCGTGCGCGAGGCGCTGCCGCTCGAAAATGCGTTCGAAGGCGCCCAGGCGGCGCGCTACGAACTGCGGCCGGAGGACTTGCTGGCCGCCGACCGGGCGGCGCGCGCGCGCAGCATGGACCTGATCGGGATCTATCACTCGCATCCCGACTGCGACGCCTACTTTTCCAAAACCGATTTGCAGAATTCCTGCCCCTGGTATTCTTTCGTGGTGCTTTCGATCCAGAAGGGCGAATTCAATCACGCCAACAGCTGGCTGCCGAATGCCGAGCAGACCGAAGCGGCGAAAGAGGAGTTGATCTACTGATATGGCCAAGATTCTGATCCCGACGCCCCTGCGGCAGTTCACCGGAAAACAGGACACCGTCACGGTTTCCGGCGGCACCGTGGGGGAAGTGTTGCAGGCGCTCACCACCCAATACCCCGACCTGCGCAAACAGATCTTCACCGACGATGGCAAAGTGCGCAGCTTCGTCAATGTTTACCTGAACGACGAAGACATACGCTACCTGAGCAAGGACTCGACGCCCGCCGGAGACGGCGACACGGTATCGCTGGTGCCCTCCATCGCGGGCGGGTCGTCGCTGGCGGCGCCGGCCGGGGAAGCGACGCTCTCGAACGACGAGATCCTGCGCTACAGCCGGCACCTGATCATCCCCGAGGTCGGCATCGAAGGGCAGCAGAAGCTGAAGGCCGCCAGAGTACTGCTGGTGGGCACCGGCGGCTTGGGCGCACCGCTCGGGCTGTATCTGTCGGCCGCGGGAATCGGCACGATCGGGCTGGTGGACTTCGACACGGTGGATTTCACCAACCTGCAGCGGCAGGTGATCCATACCACCAGGGACGTGGGCCGAAAGAAGCTCGACTCGGCAGCGGAAAAGATGCAGGCCATCAACCCGCACGTTCGGATCGCGAAGCACGAAGTGGCGCTCACCAGCGAAAATGCGCTCGAAATTCTGAAGGACTACGACCTGGTGGTGGACGGCACCGATAATTTCCCGACCCGTTACCTGGTGAACGACGCCTGCGTGCTGCTGGGCAAGCCGAACGTTTACGGGTCGATCTTCCGCTTCGAAGGGCAGTCCACGGTCTTTGCTTACGAGGGCGGCCCGTGCTACCGCTGCCTGTATCCGGAACCGCCGCCCCCGGGGCTGGTTCCGAGTTGCGCCGAGGGAGGCGTGCTGGGCATTCTGCCGGGCACCATAGGGTTAATCCAGGCGACCGAAACGGTGAAGCTGATCCTGGGGATCGGCGAGCCGCTGGTGGGGCGTCTGCTGCTCTACGATGCGCTGGGAATGCGGTTCCGCGAGCTGAGGCTGCGGAAGAGTCCGGAGTGCCCGGTGTGCGGAGACCACCGGACGATCACCAGGTTGATCGACTACCATCAATTTTGCGGCGTGCCCCAGCCGAACGGCCAGGCGGCGCCCGCCGAGGAGACCAAAGTGAAAGAAGGCGAAATCGACGTCATCGAAGTAAAGGCCAAGTTGGACCGCGGCGAGGATTTTGTGCTGATCGACGTGCGCGAGCCGCACGAGTACCGGATTTGCAGCATTCCGGGCGCGAAGCTCATCCCGCTCGGAGAATTTCCGAAGCGAGTCGGCGAGTTCGACCCGGAAGCCGATATCGTGATTCACTGCAAGAGCGGGATGCGCAGCGCCAGGGCCTGCGGCATCCTGCGCCAGGCCGGCTTCCGGAGGGTCCGCAACATGGCAGGCGGGATTCTGGCCTGGAGCGACAAGGTCGACCCCAGCGTCCCGAGGTACTAGGGCCTGCAACACAGAGCCGCGACCGTGAGGGAGCGGGCCGGCTTTGCGGTGGGCAGGCCGGGAGGCCTACCCTACTGTGATATCCTGAAACTTCGCGGTAGAGGTGCGGCGGCCATCAGTAGCCGGGTTGTTCGTTTCGATTGCGCTTCGAAAAGCCCGGGCCGAAAGGGGCCGAGTCGTTGTTCCGCCGAAGCTGGAGTGGAAAGCACAATTCCTTCCGGTTGGGGAGCCAGGCTAATACCTGCTCACTGTCACCCGCTACTCCGGCGGGTGGAGCGCTATCGGGATCGAAGGCACGCCGGCAGTCCACGCGTACTTCCCTTTCCGCGCCTCCCCCATCGACAATTTGGTTATGAACGTATTCGAGCTCACACGCGCGATGGTCGATATCGAATCGATCACCAATAATGAAGAGCGGGTCGGCCAATTCCTCTATCAATACCTGAAGCCGCTGGCTGCCCGGTTCGATGGCCGGGTGGAGCGGATGGAAGTGGAGCCTAGGCGGTTCAATGTTTTCGCCCAGTGGGGCGGCGAGCTGGCGGTGACGCTCTCGACCCACATGGATACGGTGCCTCCGTTCTTCGCCTCGCACGAAGATGACGGCGCCGTGTGGGGGCGGGGCGCGTGCGATGCGAAGGGCATCATCGCGTCGATGCTCGTGGCCGCGGAGGCGCTGCTCGAAGCCGGAACGCGGAATTTCGGAGTGCTCTTCGTCGTGGGCGAGGAGCGCAACAGCGCCGGGGCCTACAGGGCGGCGCAGGAACCGCGCGGCTCGCGCTACATCATCAACGGAGAGCCCACAGAGAACAGGTTGGCGCTGGGGTCGAAGGGTGCGCTGCGATACGAGGTGGTGGCCTCCGGAAAGATGGCGCACTCCGCCTACCCGGAGCTGGGCGATTCGGCCATCCACAAATTAGTCGACGCCCTCTCGGCAATCCGGCGCGTTCCGCTGCCGGTGGACGAACTTCTGGGGCCGAGCACGCTCAACATCGGAACGCTGTCAGGCGGGCACGCCCCGAACGTGATCGCGGACGAAGCCCACGCCGATATCATGATCCGGCTGGTGGGCGACTCCTCCCAAACGAAAACCGCGCTGGCGGGCGCCGTTGCGGGTTTGGCCGAACTGCGCGAAGTGATCGAGATCCCGGCGGTACGGCTGAGCGCCGTGGACGGCGTCGAAACCACCGTCGTGGCGTACACCACCGATATTCCGGCTTTCGGCGGGCGCTGGGGCGAGCCGCTCCTGCTGGGGCCCGGCTCCATTCACGTGGCGCACACGTTTGAAGAGCGCGTGCCGAAGGCGCAGTTGACGGAGGCCGTCGAAATCTACCAGCGAATGGTCAGGTATTTATGCAAACGCGAATCGAAGTAGGCATTCTCGGCGCCACCGGCATGGTGGGCCAGCATTTCATCAAGTTTCTCCAGGGCCACCCGTGGTTCGACCTCAAGTGGCTGGGCGCGAGCGATCGCTCGGCCGGCAAGAGATACAGCGACGCCATGACCTGGCACCTGGCGGGCGGAACCCCGGCCACGGTTGCCGGGATGACGGTGGAAGATTGCAAGCCCGGCAACGCGCCCCGGCTGCTGTTTTCCGCCATGGATGCTTCGGTCGCGACGGAAATCGAACGCGCATTTGCCGAGGCGGGCCACGTGGTGGTCTCCAACTCCAAGAACCACCGCATGGAGCGCGACGTGCCGCTGCTGGTTCCCGAAATCAATCCCGATCACCTGAAGCTGGTGCCCGGGCAGCAGCGCGCGCGCGGCTGGAAGGGGCAGATCGTCACCAATCCGAACTGCTCCACGGTGGGGCTGACGATGGGGCTCGGACCGCTCAAGGCGTTCGGCATCACCAGGGTGATCGTCACCACCATGCAGGCAATCTCGGGGGCCGGATACCCGGGCGTGGCATCCATGGATATTATGGGCAACGTGATTCCGTTCATCGGCGGCGAAGAGCCGAAGATGGAGCAGGAGACGCAGAAGATCCTGGGAGAATTTCGCGGCGATCACATCGAACCGCTGGCGGCCGCGATCAGCGCCCACTGCAACCGGGTGGCGGTGGTCGACGGCCATACCGAAACGGTGTCGGTGGAGCTTTCCTCGCAGCCTTCGGAGGCGGAGATCCGCCACGCGTTCGACCATTTTCGCGCCGTGCCGCAGGAGCGCAAGCTTCCCAGCGCGCCGGACGCTCCGGTGATTTACATGGACGAGGCGAACCGGCCGCAGCCGCGCAAAGACGCCGAGCGCGAGCGCGGAATGGCGGCTTTCGTGGGACGGTTGCGCCCCTGCCCGGTGCTCGGGTACAAGTTCGTGGTGCTGAGCCATAACACCATCCGCGGGGCCGCCGGCGCGGCGGTCTTGAATGCCGAATTGATGCATTCGGAAGGGATGCTCGACTAATGATCGTCATGAAGTTCGGCGGGACGTCGGTCGAGTCGGCCGCCGCCATCGAACGGGTCGCGGGGATCGTGAAGGGCCGCGAATCGCGCCGCCCCGTGGTGGTGGTCTCGGCGATGGGGAAGACCACCAATAAGCTGCTGGCGATCGCGGCGGCAGCCATCAAGGGCCGCCGCGAGGAATACATTCAGCAACTGCACGACCTGCGCGATTTCCACTCGCGGGAGGCCCGCCTGGTGGTGCCGCTCGATCACCGCGCCGAACTCGACCGGGCGCTCGACGACCACTTTCAGGAGCTCACCGAGTTGGTGAAAGGCCTGGCCGTGCTGGGCGAACTGACGCCGCGCTCGATCGATGCGATTTCGAGTTATGGCGAGCGGCTTTCGAGTTACATCGTGACCCTGGCATTCCGGCATTTCGGAATGCAGGCCGAGCAGCTGGATTCGCGGCAACTGGTGATCACCGACCGGCGCCACACCCAGGCTGCGCCGAACTTTCCCGAAACTTACGCGCGTCTCAAGGCCACCATCCCGCCGCTGGCCGCGCGGAGCGTGGTGGTGATGGGCGGCTTCATCGGATCTACCGAAGACGGCGTCACCACCACGCTGGGCCGCGGAGGATCGGACTTCACCGCCTCGATTGTCGGCGCCGGAATCGACGCCCAGGCCATCGAGATCTGGACCGATGTGGACGGGATGCTGACCGCCGACCCGACGATTCTGGCGGGCGGTCACCGCGTGAAGACGATTTCTTTCGCCGAAGCCGCGGAACTGGCTTACTTCGGCGCCAAGGTGCTGCATCCGGCCACCGTCGTGCCGGCGATCGAGCACAATATTCCGGTGCTGATTCTCAATTCCCGCAGACCCGAAATCGCGGGGACACGCATCACCTCCGAAACCGTGCCGTGCGAGAACGTGGTGAAGTCGATCGCCTGCAAGCGCAAGATCACGCTGGTGAACATTCACTCCACCCGCATGCTGATGGCGCACGGCTTCCTGCGCCGTATTTTCGAGGTGTTCGACCGCTACGAAACGCCGGTGGACATGGTCTCGACCTCCGAGGTGAGCGTGTCGCTGACCATCGACAACACGGAAAACCTGGGAGCGATCCTTAAAGACCTGCGCGAGTTCTCTGAAGTGGATGAGGAACACGGGCAGGTGATCGTCTGCCTGGTGGGGGAGAACATCCGGTTCACGCCGGGGGTGGCGCGGCGGGTGTTCAACTCGCTCGACGGCGTCAATATCCGGATGATCTCGCAGGGCGCATCGCTGCTGAATATCAGCTTCGTGGTGGCGGAAGCCGACCTGGCGCGCACGGTGGACGCGTTACACGGCGAGTTCTTCGCGCAACTCGACCCCGCGGTTTTCGAGCGCAACGAGGCGGTGCATGCCTGAGTCGCGGCGGCTGGCGATTGTCGGGTACGGCAAGATGGGCCGGCTGGTCGAGCAACTCGCGCCGGAGTACGGTTTCGCGACCGCCCTGAAACTGGACGAGTTCAACAACGCGGGCTTCGAAGGGCTGACCGCGGCGAATTTTCGCGGCATCGACGTGGCAATCGACTTCTCGATTCCCGCGGCCGTGCGCCGTAACGTAGAGGGGATCGCCGCGCTGGGCGTGAACATCGTTTTGGGCACGACCGGCTGGCTGGAGCACGAAGCGGCGGTGCGGGAAGCGGTGGAGCGGAACCGCATCGGACTGGTGTGGAGCCCCAACTACTCGGTCGGGGTCAACGTGTTCTTCCGCCTGGTTGCGGAGGCGGCGCGGATGCTAGCGAACCAGCCGGAGTATGGCGCGTGGGCCTGGGAGATCCATCATTCGACCAAGAAGGACGCGCCTTCGGGCACGCTGCTGAAGCTGGTGGAGGAGATGAAGATGGCCGGCTACGACCGCGCCATCGACACGGGCTCCAATCGCGCCGGAGCGCATCCCGGGACTCACGAGGTGGGGTTCGATTCCGCGGCCGACACGATTACGCTGCGGCATTCGGCCCGCAGCCGCGAGGGTTTAGCCCGCGGCGCGCTGAGAGCCGCGCAGTGGGTAATCGGCCGGAAGGGTTTTCACGAATTCAGAGAGGTTTTATTCACAGAGCCGCGACCGTAAAGGCGCGGGCTTCAGGAGGTGGGACATGTTCACTGGATGCGGCACCGCGCTGGTCACGCCGTTCCGACAAGATTATTCCCTGGATGAGCCGACGCTGCGCCGCCTGGTGCGGCGGCAGATCGCGGCCGGGATCAACTTTCTGGTTCCCTGTGGAACCACCGGGGAAAGCCCGACGCTCACCCGCGCCGAGCACCTGAGGGTAGTGGAGATCACGCTCGAAGAGGCCCGCGGCAAGGTTCCTGTGCTGGCCGGAGCGGGCGGGTACAACACCCACGAGGTGATCGAACTCGCGCAGGAACTGGAGCGCCTGGGCGTAAGCGGAATCCTCTCGGTGACGCCCTATTACAACAAGCCCACGCAGGAGGGCCTGTGCCGGCACTATCAGGCGATCGCCGCGGCCATCCGGCTGCCGGTCGTGGTTTACAGCGTGCAGGGTCGCACGGGTGTAAACGTGGAGCCGGGCACGCTGGCGCGGCTCGCGAAGATCGGGAACATCGTCGGGGTGAAGGAAGCTTCCGGCAACATCTCGCAGATGGCCAACGTGATCCACGAAGTGCCTGAGGGTTTCGCGGTGCTTTCGGGCGACGACGCCATTACGATCCCGCTGATCGCGCTGGGCGGCCGGGGCATCATTTCGGTGGCATCCAACGAGATACCCGAGGAGATGACGCAACTGGCGCAGGCCGCGCTGCGGGGCGATTTCGAAACCGCGCGCAGGATCCAGGCCAGGTTTCTGCCGCTGATGAACGTGAATTTCGTGGAATCGAACCCGATTCCGGTGAAGGCCGCGATGGCGCGGATGGGATTGATGCTGCCAGTGTGGCGCCTGCCTATGTGCCCGCCGGGCGAGGCCAATCAGGCGAAGATCGAGAAAGTGCTGGAGAGCGTCGGGTTGCTGGGGAGCGTGCCGGTTGCGGGCTGAGATCGAACGACTATTCGACCAGCCGCCGGCGGAGTATACCGCGGCCGACCGTGAGCTATTCGCCCGATTCCGCAATGCCCTGAATGAAGGGAGGCTGCGCGCGGCCGAACCTTGCCCGGATTCGCCCACGGGCTGGCAGGTGAACGCCTGGGTGAAGAAGGGCATCCTGCTGGGCTTCCGTATGGGAGCGATCGTCGATATGTCGGTGGGCGGACTTTCGTTCCGCGATAAGGAGACTTACCCGCTGCGCCGCTTCGGCCCGGAGGATGGCGTGCGCCTGGTGCCGGGCGGGTCGAGTGTGCGGCAGGGGTCGTACCTCGGCAAAGGCGTCACCTGCATGCCGCCCATGTACATTAACGTGGGCGCCTACGTGGGCGACGGCACGATGGTGGATTCGCACGCGCTGGTGGGGAGCTGCGCGCAGGTGGGGCGCAACTGCCACATCTCGGCCGCCAGCCAGATCGGCGGCGTGCTGGAGCCCGTGAACGCTTCGCCGGTGATTATTGAAGACGACGTTCTGGTGGGCGGCAACTGCGGGATCTACGAAGGCACGGTGGTCAAGCGCCGCGCGGTGCTGGGGACCGGAACGATTCTCAACCGCTCGACGCCGGTTTACGACCTGGTGCGGGGGAATATCTACCGTGCGACTGATTCCGAGCCTCTAGTGATTCCCGAGGAGGCCGTAATTATCGCAGGATCGCGAGCGATCACCAACGGCCCGGGAAGGGACTGGGGGATTTCGGTGTACACGCCGGTGATTGTGAAGTACCGGGACGCGAAGACCGATACCAAGATCCAACTGGAAGATCTGCTGCGCTAGTCGTGCAGTCCTCCGGCCTGGCCCTGGGCAGGCGGGGGAGCCTGCTCCACTAATTTGCGCGCCCGCTCGAAATCTTCTTTCAAACGGGCGGTGATCTTGTCGGCGACGTCGGCGCTGGCGCCGTGGAACCTGGCGCCCTGGCTTTCCTGGGTGGTGGACCAGATCACGTCGCCTGCTTTGTTTACCAGGCGGACGGCCGCAATCGCTTCGTGGCGCCGCTCGGCGGAGTGCTCGGATTCGTTTTCCCCTACCCCACCTCCCGCGTAAGCCCCGCGCGAACTGCTGCTGGCGCGCCCGCTGCCGACGTCTGCGCGGACGTTCAAGCCGCCCGACGTGCTGTGGGTCTCGGTGAAAACCAGGTCCTCGGACGCGCCGCGCAGCACCACGTCGGCGCGATCGGGGTTCTCGGTCAGGATGAAGAGCTTGGAACTGTCCAGGCTGCTGATCAAAATGTCGCGCATCTGCGCGGCGGTCTCTCCACCGGTGAGGTGATCGACGTAAACCCGGCGGATGGTGAGCAACTGGCGCAAGCCGGCCTGTTCCACGGGTTCGATGGCCCAAACGGGCGCGGCCAGAACGAGGAGTGCGATCCAGCGCATGGTTTATCCCTTTCCGGACTTGCGGGCTTCCTCATCCTGGTACTCGACGCGGCGGCCGGTGCGCGCCTCGAGGCTGCCCAGCACCACGCGGATGTCGCCCTTGTTGACGCGGAAGACGAGTGCCTGCTGCTTGCCCTCGGCATCCACGTAACCCACGGTCAGAAAATGCTTGCGGGTCTTGCTGAGCAGCAGGAGAGGCGAAATCAGGATCGCCGCCGCGTAGCGCCGGCTGACACTTTGCCCATACTCCAGCGTGTTGACGCTGCTGTAGTTGATGCGCAATTCGGTCTTTCCGCAGTGCACCACGAGGAAATCCGCCCCGGTCAGATCCAGCCGGGTTGTCGATTTGGCTTTCACCCCGCGAATCGTGCCACCCATCAGTTGGGCGCGAACCCCGGGCACGGCCGTCGCGGCGCTGAGCGTAAGAGCCAGGCCGCCCACGAGCAGAATCAAAGCGCGAAACATAGCTTGTATCACTGCTAGTAGGTCGCGTGGCCGCCGATTCTCAAGAATTTCAACAGCACCTGGCGCGGGCGTATTTGGCGCGGAGGTGCTCTTCGGAAAAACGCCGCCATTCCGCGGCCGAGTGGCTCCGGCCGCAGGCCGCCAGGTGGCGGGCGTAGGCGTTCTCGTCGGCCAGTTCGCGGAGCAACGCCCAGATCAGCCTGCCGAGGCGCTTCATAGCTCCTCCGCTCGCAGCCGGGAGGACACGAATGGCGCCTCGTGCACCACAGTTTCGTGGGTACCCAGGAGAATTCCGGCCCAGATTCGCAGCGAATCGGCGAGGATCACCGCCACCAGCACCAGCAGCATCCCGCAGACCGCGGCATCCAGGCGGGCATTGGAAATCAGGGCCTCGGTGGCGGCGGTGCGGACGCCCGTTTCGAGCTTTTGGGCCTGCGCGAGGAACCCGATGGCGGGAACCGGCGAGAAGATTTTCTGCCAGCCTGCGGCAAACGTCACGGTGACCAGCCACACCAGCGGCACGCAGGTGATCCACATGTACTTCGGGCCGTGCATCTTCAACAGGATGGTGGTGGCGATCGACAGGGCGATGGTGGCGAGCAACTGATTGGCGATGCCGAACAGCGGCCAGAGCGAGTTGATGCCGCCCAGGGGGTCGCGCACACCCTGCACCAGGAAATAGCCCCAGGCCGCCACCATGAGGGCGCTCGCCCCGGCCACGCCCGGTACCCAACTGATCCGGCCGAGCGGCTTCCAGACCTGTCCGAGCAGATCCTGAAGCATGAAGCGGCCGACGCGGGTGCCGGCGTCGATGAGGGTGAGGATGAAGAGCGCCTCGAACATGATGGCGAAGTGGTACCAAAAGCCGATAAGCGCCCGGCCGCCTCCGCTGCGGGCGAAAATATGGGCCATGCCGAGGGCCAGCGAGGGCGCCCCGCCGGTCCGGAAAAACAGGGTCTGCTCGCCGACCTCGCGGGCCAGTCCGGCCATGTCGCCCACCGAGACCGGAAAACCCCAGCCGGAGATGGTCGCCACGGCAGCCGCGGGGCTGGCCCCTACCACGCCCGCCGGCGAATTCACCGCAAAATACACCCCGGGCTGGAGCACGCAGGCGGCGATCATCGCCATGATGGCCACGAAACTTTCGAGCAGCATGGAACCGTAGCCCACAGGCCAGGCGTGTGTCTCTTTGGCGATCATTTTCGGCGTGGTACCGGAGGAGATCAGCGAGTGGAATCCCGAAACCGCGCCGCAGGCGATGGTGATGAAGCAGAACGGAAAAATCTTGCCGCCGAAGATCGGGCCGGTGCCGTCTACGAAGCGGGTGAACGCGGGTAGCTGGAGTTCCGGCCGTACGAACAAAATGCCGACTCCCAGCATCAGGATGACGCCCAGCTTCACGAATGTGCTGAGATAGTCGCGCGGGGCGAGCAGCAGCCACACGGGCAGGGCGCTGGCCAGAAAACCATAAGCGATGATGGCGAGCGCGAGCGTCATGGCGCTCAGGGTGAACAGCGGGCCGAGGGTCGGCGATTCCGCCACTCCGCGTCCGGCGAAGATGCCCGCCATGACCAGAACGAACCCGATTGCGGAGCACTCGAGCACCTTGCCGGGCCGCCAATAGCGGAGGTACAGGCCCATGAAAACGGCGATCGGCATGGTGGCGGCGATGGTGAATGTCCCCCAGGCACTCCCCTTCAGCGCATTGACCACCACCAGCGCGACCACCGCCAGCATGATCACCATGATGACCAGGACCGTGATGAGCGCCACGAAGCCGCCGACCCCGCCGGTCTCCTCGCGCGCCATCTGACCGAGCGACTTGCCGTCGCGGCGCATCGAAGCGAACAGGATCACGAAATCCTGCACGGCGCCGCCCAGCACCGCACCGATGACGATCCAGAGGGTGCCGGGAAGGTAGCCGAACTGGGCGGCCAGCACTGGTCCCACGAGCGGACCCGGGCCGGCGATGGCGGCGAAGTGATGGCCGAAGAGGATCCAACGATTGGTGGGCTCGAAATCGTGGCCGTTGCGCAGCCGCTCCGCAGGCGTCGCCCGCTTATCGTTGAGCGCCATGACGCGAGTGGCGATCCATTTACCGTAGAAGCGGTACCCGACCGCGTACGTACAGGCCGCCGCCAGCACCAGCCAGATGCTGTTAATGTGCTCGCCGCGGTAAAGGGCGATGCCGCCCAGGCACACCCCCGCCACGGCGGACACGGCGGTCCAGAAGAGAAAGCGGAAAACCCTCACTTCCAGAGTCTACTAGAAGCGTTTCAGGGACCGCAGCAGGGATAAGGTAGTTCCGCCGCTGTGAAGCTCCACCGAGTGGATCGGATTCCAGTTCTCGTCCACGACGCCGATATAGCGCTCGGAGCTCGTGCCATCGCCCATCAGAATCACGGTGTACTTCCGGCCGGGATACCCCAGCGCACGGTATTGAATGGTGCCGACCTCGCGCTGGCGGTTCGTGGCGGGTGGCCCCAGCTTCTGCACGATGCTGACGTAATCGTCGCGCCCGGAAAGGTCGAGGAACTGCTGATCCCTGGCGGTGAAGACCACGTCCCGCTGGCGGAAATCGCCGACCCGGTTGAGATTGACGGCGAAGATATAGAGCAGCACCGCACCTGCCACCGCGCCGCCGATCAACTTGAAGATCCGTTTATCGCTGGGCTCGAGCCGGATACCGACGACGGGCGCGGGCTCCGGGCGTTCGAGCGCCTCTTCCGGGGCCCGGGCCGTAGCCCCCACCGTCAGCGGCATCTGGATCACGCGCTTCTGGTGGGGCCAGACCGATCCGCCTTTGAACTCGAGCTCGGGGTTGAGGCCGACGATCAGCACCGGGTCGTCCACGCGGGACACCTCTCCGATAAAGCGGCGCGGAATCCACAACTCCATCTGGCTGCGGCAGTTCACCACCTGAATTTCCGACCACGTGGCTTTGCGAAACAGCCACTCATTGTGTTCGATATTCAGGATCGCCGGATAAAAGGAAAAGGGACGGGTGGCCAAATGCTCCAGGGAAGGCGGTATGGGCGGCGACGCCATGCACTCACTGCCCTTCATGGTATCGCAACCGCCGGCAGGAGGATGGCCACCCGTTTCAAGGCCTAGTGTAGAGCGAAGCCAGGCCCGCTCCCTGACGGTCGCGGCTCTGTGAACGCAATGCTAACAGAGCTGCGACTTTCAGCCCGCAGACCACTACTGAGTGCGGGCCGCGCTTCCGGAGCGGGATGAGTAGCGGTCCAGCTCCGCGATGAGCGCATGAGCGGACGGAGGCGCGGCTATCTTGCCGTGAAGGATTTCCGCATTCGTCACGCCTTTTCTATACAGCCTCGCGTCTTCGTCTACATCCGGGCGCAGGGTAGCCCCGTTCAGCGCGACGCCGGCAAACAGGCCCCTCGACCGCGAGTAGGCGAGAATCTCCGCGTGCATTTGAAGGTCCGTCTTGGCGTTGGCCGTTCGGCCCACAGGCCCAGCGGCTACGCTGGCGTCAGCTCCCAGCGTGAACTTGTCCTGCAGCAGTTTGTTCATGCCGTCCTGACTCATCACAAGCATGATCAGGTCCGTCGACGAGCCCCCGAGTTGGAAGCCAACGCTGCCACCTTCCATGCGAACCGGGGCGGGAGCCGTCCATCCCCTGCCGTTCGGCTGGCGGCAGACCGCGAAGCCGCGCCCGTATTCACCTCCTACAACAAACGCGGCCTTCAGCATATTCGGGACAATAATCACGCATTGCGCTTTGGCCAGCAGATCCTGAGGAATCCCCTTATCCGGCGTCTGCATTACCTCTGAGAGTACGTCGGCCGACTCTTTCAGCCTCTCCTGCGGCGTATCCGCCGCCAGGATACCCGCCGTTAGTACAAATGACGTCGCTATTACCAGTGCTCGCATCCAGCACCTCCTGAGCATAGGAGTTGCAAGGACCGTACCGAAACGAATGAAACCGGCACGTAGGGCGTGATATTTGGTACTAACGACGCCCGAGAAGGCGAAGCCGCACGCTGAACGCGCGCACCTGTCCCCGTCCGTAAGTCATGAACTGTGGCGTGCCTTCGACATTATTCACGACATTCGCATTGAGACTATTCGTGAGATTGTTGAAGCCGAATCGCCACGCCCACAAGTAATGAAGGGCACGAAACTGCCGTTCCAGATGCAGGTTGATGTTGAAGTAGTCGGGAAATCTTACCGAGTTAGGAAGACCTACCATGAAGCCTTCCTGATCCACGGTGCTGAACGGAAAGCCGGTGCGGTACTCCACCAGATACTGGGCCGTCGTGTTCCTAGTTAGGAACCGAAGCGCGGGCGGCAGGGTCCGGTTGGGCAGCGGCGCCCAGCCCCAGGTGTGAAACCGGTTGGGCGTGTCCCAGGGATACGGGCCGGGACTTTGTAGAGCGAACACCGGGTTTTCGAGACTATAATCCACGGCCGCATTGGAGCGCGCGCTCGAGCGCGTATACCCGGCGAACCATTCGAATTTCCCCGCGAAGGTATGGCGCAGCGAAACGTCGACGGCATCGTAGCGGTCGCGGCGGTTATTGGTCAGGTTGAAAACAGCGCCATTATAAAACGCAGCTCCGGTCAGGGCCACAGCGGGTTGAAAGGTGAAACCACGGTCGCCGGTCCGGTGCGTGTAACCGGCCCTGAGATAGAACTCACGGGGCAGTTTGCGCTCGATGCCCAGACTGGCGATGCGGAAACGGGGAGTCTTGAGCATCTGGTCATCGGCGACGAAGGAGGTCGGCACGGGACCCTGGACCACTCCGCCGGGCAGATAGAAGGTCGAGAGACTGATCTGGTCCTGCTGCTGGGTCACGGTCGACAGGCTGATGGCATCGTGGTAGACGCCCCAGCCGGCCGAGAACTTGGTGGAGCGCAGCCATCCGGGCGCCCAGGCAACCGCGAAGCGGGGAGCGATCTCGAGCTCGCGCACGATTTCGTTCCACTCGAGCCGCACTCCGGATTCGAACACGAGCCCTTCGCGGAGGTTCCATGCGTCCTGAATGTATTGGGCGGCTTCGACGTTCTTGCGGGCTTGAAACGGGCTGCCGGTGAACGTCACATAGCGAGCCACCGATCCGTCGGCCTGCAACACTTCGTAAGGGTGGCGTTGGACCGTCTGGTGGAAGGCCTCGCGTTCGAAGTCGATGCCGAACTTGAGCTGGTGCGTTCCTGCGGCATGCAAGACCGGCAGGAAGAGATCGGCAATCCATTGCTGGCGGTAGAAGTGGCGGTCCAGGCCGGAGAAATAGTTTCCGCGATTGCCGTCCGGCGTGATCTGGAACAACTGGTCGCCCTGCGGGAGGTTGTATACCTGGCCGCGCGAATCGGCGAACCCGACATCCAGCAGCGACCCGCCGGTGAAGTACGCCTGGTCCCGGATGGTGCTCATGTACAGCGTGTTGCGGTGGTTTAGGGTGGATTCGACGGGGTTCAGGATGCTGAGGCCGTCGCGGCGGGAGTTGTCGAGGTTGTAAAGAAAACTGCCGGTGAGGATGTTGCCCGGAGTGAGGTCTACTTGAAAGCGGGTCAGGTCGCTGCCCGAGATGGAGTTGGTGCGGTTCTGGCCGTTGGGAAGTCCGGGCACGATATCGTCGCTATAGAAAGCGTCGAACCCATTGTGAAACCAGGCGCGGCCTTTTTTGATCGGGCCGGAAAATTCCAGGCGGGGCGTCCACTTATTGATATGCCAGCCGCTTTCGGTGGAGATGCCCGGGATGAAATTGGTGCCGGCGAATCGCCAGCGGTCGTCGCCCATTTTGGTTTTGAGATCGAGAACCCCGGTCGAACCGCGCCCGTTTTCGGCGGAAAACCGACTGGTCACGACGTCCATCGATTGGATGGTATCGATATTGACCCGCGTATCGAGCTGCCCGGTTACGGGGTCCGAGATATTGAAGCCGTCCATGGTGTAGTTAGTCTGGCTGGTGCGGCCGCCGTTGAAATGGGCTAGGCCGGAGTTATCCTGGACCACGCCGTCCATGAGCGGGAGGGCGTTGCGGTAATCCTGCGGCGCCGGGTAGGGGACGGATTGCATTTCGGTGTTATCGAGTTCCCGCCGTTGCTGGGGCTGTTGGGGGTCTATGGCGGCTGGCGATGCGGTCACGTCGATGCGGTCCGTGAACTCCTGCTGATGGTTGAGAATAATGGTGAGATCGCTTTCGCCCGCCTCGAAGCTTCGCGGCGCGCCCTGGTAGACGTAGAAGCCCAGGCGCTCGGCGTGAATGCTGTACTGGCCCGCTTCCGGCAGCGCAATTTTGAAATTTCCGGCGCGATCGGATGAGGATACGGCCGAGACGCCGCTTCCGGACCGCAGTTCCACGCGGGCGCTCGGGATGCCAGCCCCAGTCTCGTCAATCACGCGGCCGGAGATGGAGGACTGGCCCCAAACCATACCGCAGAACAACAGGAAACCGTATGCGTACCGTGAAACCTGAGATCCCATTTTGGGGGCGCCTGGCGCTACCTGTTCAGCATACACCGCAGCGGCGCCGAACCAGAAAGGAGCGGTCTCCGAAAAAGAAGCGAAACCCCCCGGCAAAGCCCGGGAGCCCTGCCCCACTGGTAAGCTGAGATTTCATGCAGTCTAAGATGCAATGGACCCCCGACTCGTGGCGTAACCGCACGGTAATGCAGCAGCCGGAGTACCCGGATCCGGCGGCTCTCGACGCCGTGCTCGCGGAATTGAGGCAACTGCCGCCGCTGGTCACCAGTTGGGAGATCCTGAGCCTGCGGCAGCAACTGGCGGAGGCGGCGCTCGGCGAGCGCTTCGTGCTGCAAGGCGGCGATTGCGCCGAGCGCCTGGTGGATTGCCGTCCCAACCGCGTCACCAACACCCTGAAGGTGCTGCTGCAAATGAGCCTGGTGCTGGTAGTGGGCGCCAAGCGGCCCGTGACCCGCATCGGCCGCTTCGCCGGTCAATACGCCAAGCCCCGCTCCGCCAGTCACGAGACCCGCGGCGGCGTCAGCCTGCCCTCCTACAGGGGCGACATCATTAACCGCCCGGAGTTCTCGGCCGAAGCCCGCACGCCCGATCCCCAGCTTCTGCTCCGCGGGTACGAACGCGCCGCCCTCACCCTGAACTTCATCCGCGCGCTGGTCAAAGGCGGCTTCGCCGACCTTCATCATCCGGAATACTTCGACCTGGACTGGGTCGAGCACTCGCCCCTCGCCGACGAGTACCACCGCATGGCGCAGACCATCTCCGACGCCCTACGATTCATGGAAAACGTGCTCGGTGTCCGGGCCGGCGAAAGCGACCGGATCGATTTCTTCACGGCCCACGAAGCGCTGCATCTCGGGTACGAATCCGCCCAAACCCGCCCGGTTCCGCGCCGGCCCGGGTACTTCAACCTCTCGACGCATTTTCCCTGGGCGGGCCTCCGCACCAACCACCCGGAAAACGCGCACATCGAATACCTGCGCGGCATCGAAAATCCGGTCGGCGTCAAGGTGGGCTGCGGCACCACGCGCGACGACGTGGCCGGGTGGATCGACCGCCTCGATCCGCGGCGCGAACCGGGCCGGCTGACCCTGATTCACCGCTTCGGCGCGACCCGCATCGCCGAGTGCCTCCCTCCGCTGATCTCCGCGGCGTGCGCCGAAGGAGCCACCGTGCTGTGGGTCTGCGATCCCATGCACGGGAATACGAGGACGACGTCCACCGGCGTGAAAACGCGCTCGCTCGACGACATACGTTCGGAGGTCGAGCAGGCTTTCGACATCCACGCGGCCATGGGCGGCAAGCTCGGAGGCGTGCACGTGGAACTGACCGGCGAGAATGTCACCGAATGCGTCGGCGGCGCGCGCGGTCCGAATGAAGCGGACCTGGCGAAGGCATACGAATCGGAGGTCGACCCGCGGTTGAATTACGAACAGGCTCTCGAGTTGGCGTTCCTGATATCGCGCAAAATGAAGAACGGCAGCGCCCGCTGAAGCCGCGGTCCGCCGATCATGCCGCCTGCTTCCTGATTTCCAGGCCGCGCAGCACGCCGTCCAGCAGCCAGCGGATCTGGACCGGCTCGAAGGGCGCGCCGCAATAATCCGCCGCGCCTAAATCCAGCGCGTCCAGCCAGCGCGCGCTTTCGGGCAGGCGGTTCACTACGACCACAGCCGTGGCTGGCCGCCTGGCCACCAATAACCGGATGGTTTCGCGGTAATCGTCCCGGTCGCCGCCGGCGAAAAGGACCTGTGTGCCAGACTGGCGGAGGGTTACCGCCAGGGAGTCGGTGATTCGCACCATGTGGTGCATCTGCCTGAGAATTTGCGCCAAGGCATCCGCCAGATCGCTGTCCAGGCCAAATAGTAGAATCGAGGCCATCGGTGTTTTCCTTCCGCTCGTAGGTGGGTCTTCTCGCCGAAGAGAAGGAGGGATGTCCACGGGCGCTGTGGACTATGACACTTTCAGCGTACGCCCGAGGCGCGGCGTGTTACCAATCAAAAGTTTTTATGGCAGCCCAAAAGCCGGGCCGTGGGTATGGCCCGAATAAAAAGTTTCGATTGCCGGGAGGCTCCCGCGTTTCGTAGGCTGAATTTGTAGTCAGCGGCCGCCGGGTTTGCGCGGCTGCCTCCTTCCCCGTCGATTATCCCCGCCGAAATCCAAACAACAAATCAGGAGGAAAGTTGTGAAAAATAACGATTGGCGGTTATACGCGTGCTTTGTCCTTGCGATCGCGGCGACCAAGCCGGGAGGCGCACAGCAGAATGCCGCGCAGGAATTTCGAGGTGAACTCCGAAAGCAATCCGCAACCTTCTTTCGCGGCTTCGTCGTGCAACTGGATAGTGTGACCCCACAGGGTGAAAGCCTGCGGGCGGACGTGCAGACGGACGGGTCATTCGAGATCCGCAACGTGCCCTCCGGCGGATACACGCTTCGGGTCACCAATTATCGGGGCGATACGATCCAGCAGCAGTTCGTGAATATCTCACCGCAGACGGATTCGGTAACGGTGGAATTGGCAGAAGCGGATGCGGCGCGGCCGCCGGCCGGTTCGGTCGCCGTGGGCCGCCTGGAGCATCGTCCGGCTCCCAAAGCACTCAAGGCGTTTGCGGCCGCGCAGAAGCTTTCGGGATCGGGCAAGTACGGGCAGGCCGCGTCGAAACTGGAAGAGGCTGTGCGGATTTCGCCGGACTTTTCCGAAGCCTGGACCAACCTGGCGGCCCAAAACCTCAGGTTGCGGCGATTCGACGAGGCCACGTTCGACGCCGCGCGCGCTTTGGAGATCGCCGGGCCGAATTCGGTCGACCTGTGCAATCTGGCGCTGGCCCAGTGGTCCGCGCGCCGCTATCCCCTGGCGCTCGAATCCGCTTTGCGCGGCGCGGAGCTCGACCCGGCATCTGATCGGGCGCAGTACGTGGCCGGAGCCATACTTGCCGATCTCAACCGCTGGAGAGAGGCGCTGCCGCACCTGCAATATGCCGCCCGGACCATGTCCGCCGCCCGGGAGGCGCTGGACCGCGCCCCGTCATCCGCGCGCCAAACGTCCGCGCACTGACGCCCGCGGCCCTGGCCGGCTTTTTTGAGAGCCCGTTTGCCGAAACTCCAGGTAGCTCGGCTAAACTGGTAGTTTCATGAAACTCCAGAGCCACACGATCACCCAAGGGCGGGACCGCGCTCCCGCTCGCGCCATGCTGAAGGGCATCGGCTTCACCGACGAGGATCTGGCCAAGCCGATCATCGGGGTTGCCAACACCTGGATCGAAACCATGCCCTGCAATTACAACCTGCGGGAGTTGGCGGTGAAGGTGAAAGAGGGGATCCGGGCCGCGGGCGGCACCCCCATGGAGTTTAACACCATCGCCATTTCCGACGGTGTCACCATGGGCACCGAAGGCATGAAGGCTTCGCTGGTCAGTCGCGAGGTGATCGCCGACTCGATCGAGCTGCTGGTGCGGGGGCACATGTTCGACGGAGTGGTGGCGCTGGTTGCCTGCGACAAGACGATCCCCGGCGCGGCCATGGCGCTGCTGCGGCTGAATGTTCCCGGCGTCATTCTGTATGGAGGCACTATCATGCCCGGCCGCTACCACGGCCACGACATCACCATTCAGGATGTTTTCGAAGCCGTCGGCGCGAACGCCAGCGGCCGCATCAGCGATGCCGAGTTGAGCGATATCGAAGACCACGCCTGCCCCGGAGCGGGTGCCTGCGGCGGCCAGTTCACGGCCAACACCATGGCCACCGTGATGGAACTGATCGGCCTTGCCCCCATGGGCACGGCAGCCGTGCCGCAGGTGGACCCGCGCAAGGATAACGTCGCCTATGGCTGCGGGAAGGTCATCATGGATGCCGTCCGCAACAACCTGCGCCCGCGCGACATCTGCACCCGCAAGGCGTTTGAGAACGCCATCGCCGGCGTGGCCGCCACCGCCGGATCGACCAATGCCGTGCTGCACCTGCTGGCCATGGCCCGGGAAGCCGAGGTGCCGCTCTCGATCGACGATTTCGAGCCCATCTCGGCGCGCACCCCCGTGCTGGTGGATATTAAGCCCGCAGGCCGTTTCATGGCGGCCGATGTGGATAAGGCGGGCGGCATCCCGGTGATCGCCAAGCGCCTGCTGGAGGGGAACTTCGTTGACGGCTCAACCCTCACCGTTACCGGCCGCACGTTCGCAGAGGAAGCTGCCGAGGCCAAAGAGACGCCCGGGCAGGAGGTGGTTCGTCCGCTCGACAAGGCGCTCAAACAGCGCGGCGGCATCGCCATCCTGCGCGGCAACCTGGCGCCCGAAGGCTGCGTCATCAAGCTGGCCGGCCACGAAAAGAAGGTGCACCACGGGCCGGCGCGCGTCTTCGACCGGGAAGAGGATGCCATGCACGCCGTTACCGAAGGCAGGATCAAGGCCAACGACGTGGTAATCATCCGCTACGAAGGCCCGCGCGGCGGACCCGGCATGCGCGAGATGCTGGGCGTCACCGGTGCGATTGTGGGCGCCGGCCTGTCCGACAGCGTGGCGCTGGTCACCGATGGCCGCTTCAGCGGCGCGACTCACGGTTTCATGATCGCCCACGTGGCGCCGGAGGCATTCAACGGGGGTCCGATTGCCGCCGTCCGGGAAGGCGACCCGATTACCGTGGACGCCGACCGCGGCGTGCTCGACGTCGATATTTCCGAGGAAGAACTGAAGCGTCGCTTGGCCGCATGGAAACCGCGGGAGCCGCGCTATCCAAACGGGGTGTTCGCTAAATATTGCAAGCTGGTGGCGAGCGCGTCGGAAGGCGCGGTCACCAGCAGGTAGGGAAGGCCTCCTGGCCTGCCCGCTTACACAATCAACATGCAATCGCCGTAGGAGTAGAAGCGATATCTCTGCTCCACGGCGTGGCGGTAGGCGGCCAGCGTCAGTTCCGTGCCGGCCAACGCGCAAACCAGCAGCAGCAGGCTCGTGCGCGGCAGGTGAAAGTTGGTGAGCAGGGCGCCCACCCGGCGGAACTCGAAGCCGGGATAGATGAAGATATCGGTCTCGCCGCTTAGTTCCCCGCTTCTCCAGGCAGATTCGATCGTGCGCACGCTGGTGGTGCCGACCGCCACAACGCGGCGGGCCACTCGCAGCGCCCCGGCACTCTCCTCGGGAATGCGGTAGCTTTCGGCGTGCAGCCGCCCGTCTTCCACGCGTTCCGCATGCAGGGGCTGGAAGGTGCCCAGGCCGACATGCAGGGTGACCCGTGCGATCTCCGCGCCGCGCGCGCGGCAGGCCTCCAGGACTTCACCGGTGAAATGCAGCCCGGCGGTGGGTGCCGCCACCGAGCCCTTCTCGCGGGCAAAAACGGTCTGGTAGCGCTCGCGGTCGGCCGGTTGGTCGCCGCGCTTGATGTAGGGCGGCAGCGGAACATGCCCGATCTTTTCGAACTCGGCGTAGAGATCGTCCGCTCCGCGAAACCGGACGGTGCGCTCGCCGAATTCACCGCGCGCGACGATCTCGGCCTCCAGTCCGTCTCCGAACCGGATGCGCTCGCCCACCCGCATCTTGCGCCCGGGCCGCACCAGCGCCTCCCAATCGCGGCCATCGGCGGAGACCGCGCGCACCAGGAAAACTTCCACTTCCCCACTCAAGTACTCGCGCCGTTTGGGGTTTTTCTTGCCGATCGGGAGAGCGCGCACGCCGGCGCGGCGGCCGTAGAGGCGCGCCGGAATCACGCGGGAGTCGTTCAGCGCAAGGCAGTCGCCGGGGCCGAGAAACCCCGGGAATTCACGAAACGCACGGTCTTCCCATCTGCCGGCGTCGCGATACACCACCAACATGCGGGAGGCTGCGCGGTCCGGCAGCGGCTCCTGGGCGATCAATTCCTCCGGCAGTTGGTAGTCGAACCCGGAAAGCTCCACTCTCCCAACTGTAGCGCGGTGAAACCGCTACGCGTGCCTCTCCCGATGGGGGCGGAAAACGATCAGCCCGCCGACTCCCCACACCATCAGGAGCAGAAACACCGAGCCGATAAGCAGGTCGAATACCGCGCTCTTCAGCGAGGGCGGCGTCGGCACGAAACCGAGGCAGAGCGCAACCGCAATGGCGAGGGCATGCCAGTACCAGGACTGCGAGCGGAAGCGATAGAGCAGAAAAACAGGGATGCCGATGGCGAGAAGGTAAACCAGGACAACCAACAGAGTCATCACTAGCCTCCTGGCCGTATTGTAGACCCAATAACCGGAATCAGGTCCTAATTATCCGAATCAGGGCGGAGATAACCGGCGCTCGGGGCAGCCCGCCGGACTGCGCGGCTCCTCGACGCTCATCAACGGTTTAGGCGGCTTGAGCTACTTTCGGCCGGTACTCGTCACATCCACAAAAGTCGCGGTTGGCTAGTTCGCCAACGACAGCCAGACAGGGCCGGGTGCCGGTGGTCCCATGCTCGGATTCAGCGTGACCGCAGTTTGCGCACACCGCTATCTCAGCCGGTTTCTTGGAACGGACAGGAAATGCCACAGGTTTGTTTCTCTATCATTTAGATGCGCATCCGACAGATTCCGTTACGCGGCCTATACTGGCACAGAGGGGGTACAAGCAACTATGCAATTCGGAGGAGGCAAACCGCCGGTTGGGATAGTTTTCGATGCCGATATCGGGAATACCATTGATGATGCGCTGGCACTCGCCCTGCTCTACGGGTTACAGGGCAAGGGTGAAACCCGCGTGGTCGGGGTCATCGTCAGCCGCCCGAACTTGAATGCGGCGGCATTCGCTGACGTACTTGTACGTTTTTATACAGGCGAGCCGGGCCCCTTCTCGGTCATTCCGCCGATCGGCCTGGCCCTCGGCTCCAAACCCGTTCCGGATACTCCCCTGGTGGATGTGCCCCTCGCCCGCCAGACGCCGGATGGCAAGCCGCTCTATCCGCGCTCGATCGCCAAAGTCGACGATACAGCCGACCCCGTGGTCCTGATTCGCAACAATCTATCTGCCCAATTCGACGGTAACGCGATGGTGGTCTGCACCGGTCCGGCGACCGATCTGGCGGGTTTCCTCGATCTTCCCGAAGCCAAAGACCTGGTAACGGCAAAGGTTCGCTACCTGGTGCTCGGCGCGGGCGCTTATCCCGACGGCCCTCAAGAGAGCGGCATCCGCGCCGATATCCGCGCCGCGCGCCGCGTGCTGGCCGAGTGGCCGGGCCCGATCGTGGCCTGCGGTGCAGAGGTGGGCGCCGCCCTGCCGTTTCCCGCTTCCAGCCTCGATAAGGACTTTGCGTGGGCGCCGGCGCATCCGTTGGTGGATGCTTACCGGGCTGCCAAGCCGGCGCCCTACGACGCGCCCTCGTGCGCGATGGCGGCCGCGCTGTACGCCGTGCGGCCTGGCGAAACCTACTTCCGAGCGTCCGGCGCGGGGACCATCACGGTGCTCGACGACGGCCGCACGCATTTCGCCCCGGGAGCCGGAAGCCATCGCTACCTGATCGTCGACCCCGCCCAGAAAGAGCGCATCCTACAGGCCTACGTCGAACTGGCCTCCACGCACCCGGTGCCGCGTCAGCGCTTTCGGCCCGGTCAGAAAAAGCAAAAGAACTAGGCGGAAAGGTTTCGAGCGCACAGACTCCGGTTGTGATCGGCACCCGTTTGCAGTAACATCCCTTACAAGGGATGCTGCTCAGTCGAATTTTCGTAAGCGCTTGCTGCGCCGGTCTGCTCCTGTTTGCGGCGGGCGCCCCGACTTTTGAAAACACCGTTCAGCCGGTCCTCACCAAGACCTGCACACCCTGCCACAACCAACAGCTAGCCTCGGGCGGCCTGGTGATCGCGCCCTTCACCAAAGCTGCGTCGATTGCAACCAACCAGGCGGATTGGGAGCGCATTCTGGACAAACTGCGAGCCGGCGAGATGCCGCCGCGCGGAATTACGCGGCCGCCGCAACTGGATGCCGCCATCGCCTATGTCCAGCACTGCCTCGACCTGGCCGAAAAAACGGTCCCGGCCGATCCGGGCCGCGTCACTGCCCGCCGTCTCAATCGCGCCGAGTATTCGAACACCATCCGCGATCTGCTGGCCGTCGAATTTCACGCCGAGAAAAGTTTTCCAACCGATGACCTGGGCGACGGCTTCGATAACATCGGAGAGGTCCTGACCGTATCTCCGGTCCTGATGGAGAAATATCTTTCGGCGGCGCAGAAGATCGCTTCGAAGGCCATGGGCGCCGACCCGCTTCCGAAGAAGCCCATCCAGGTCCAATTCGCCGCCAAGGATAAGACGATCCGCCGCGTGGACCCCAGCACTATCGAAGCGGTGGGCAGCATTCCCTTCGACGGGGAGTGGGACATTACTTTCGGGCTGCCCGGGGAGCGCGCGCCCGACGCCAAGCCGGTGACGCTCGGCTTCTGGGTGGACGGCAGGTTGCTGCACACCCAGAGCGCCGAAACCAAACCCTCGCAGTTGGTCTACTTCAACCCATACTCGGAAGAGCATATGCGGCTGTTCCTGAGCGAAGGCGACCACACGTTCCGCGCCGGTTTTATCGGCGACGATTTCGTCAAAACTCTGACCGGGAAAGAGCTCTACGACAACAAGAAGAACAAGTATCTCAATTCGATCACCTTCGTCGGGCCATACCCTTCCAAGGTGGAGCGCGCCAGCCGCAAGAAGATTCTGATCTGCGACCCGGAAAGCGGCGCGGCGTGCGTCGACCGGATTATCGCGACCCTGGCGCGCCGGGCCTACCGCCGGCCTGTCACCCGCTCCGAAGTGGCCGAGCTCTCGAGGTTCGTTGGGCTGGCCATGGCCAATGGGGAGACCACGGAGCAGGGAATCCAACTGGCGGTTGAGGCCATGCTCGTGTCGCCGAATTTTCTTTTCCGGATCGAACACGATGCCTTCCCCACCGACCCCGCCAGGATCCACCGCGTCAGCGACGTGGAACTCGCTTCGCGCCTGAGTTACTTCCTGTGGAGCTCGATGCCGGACGATGAACTGCTGGCGCTGGGCGAATCCGGCAAGCTGCACGAGCCGGACGTGCTGAATGCCCAGGTAAAGCGCATGCTCGCCGACGACCGGTCCGCCGCCATCGCCGATAACTTCGCCGGACAGTGGCTGGAGCTGCGGAACCTGAACGTGGTCAAGCCCGACCCGCAGAAGTTTCCGGAGTGGAACCCGGAACTGCGCGACGACATGTACTCGGAAACTCGCCTGTTCTTCGATTACGTGTTGCGCCAGAATCGCCCGCTGGCCGATTTTCTCGACGCCCGCTACACGTTCCTGAACGAGCGGCTGGCGAAGTTCTATGGCATCACCGGCGTTACGGGTCCGGAATTCCGCAAGGTGGATCTGGCTACCGATCAGCGCGGCGGACTGCTCGGCCAAGCCAGCATCCTGACCGTATCGAGCTACCCCACCCGGACGTCAGTCGTGCTTCGCGGCAAGTACATCCTCGGGAACATTTTCGGTACCCCTCCGCCTCCCCCGCCTCCGGACGTGCCGCCGCTCGATGAAGCGGCCGTGGGCACGTCGATGTCGCTGCGGCAGCAGATGGAGATACACCGCGCCGACCCCGCCTGCGCGGTTTGCCACAGCAAAATGGACCCCCTGGGGTTCGGCCTCGAAAACTACGACGGCATCGGCAAGTGGCGGACCATGGACGGCAAATTCCCGGTGGACGCGAGCGGAACGCTGCCCAACGGCAAGACCTTTTCCACCCCCGGCCAGATGCGCGCGCTGCTCGAAAGCCAACTCCCCGAGTTCGCGCACTGCCTGGTGGAAAAGATGCTGATCTATTCTCTCGGCAGGGGGCTCGGCAGTTACGATCGCCGCACAGTCAACGCCATCACCAGGGATTGGGCGCGGTCCGGCTATCCCTTCCAGTCGCTGATTTACGAAGTGGTCGAGAGCCTTCCTTTCCAATCCAGGAGAGGCGAGGCGCTATCCAGCCAGAACCAGGGTAAACCAAAAGAGATCGCAAAGAGATGATGATTCCGAAGGCACTGCCACGTCGCTCGTTCCTCCGGGGAATGGGGACAGCGATTTCGCTGCCGTTCCTCGATGCCATGGTTCCCGCATTCGCGCGGGCCGCAGCCGCCAAGCCTCCGTTGCGCATGGCCTTCGTGTATGTGCCGAACGGCATTATGATGCGCGACTGGAACCCGGCTTACGAAGGCAAGCTGGCCGAGTTACCCCGCGTGCTCAAGCCGCTCGAGCCGCATAAGGACGATATCCTGCTGCTCGGCAATCTCACGCACAACAACGGCCGGGCGCTGCTCGACGGCGCGGGCGATCACGGGCGCTGCTGCGGCTCGTACCTGACCGGCGTCCACGTCAGGAAGAGCACCACCAACATACACGCCGGTGTCTCGATGGACCAGTTGGTGGCGCGCGAAGTGGGCGGCGGGACGCGCTTTCCCTCACTCGAGATCGGTTTGGAGGACGCCCGCCAGTCGGGCGATTGCGACTCGGGCTACTCCTGCGCCTATACGAATAACCTGGCATGGCGGACGCCCACCCAACCCCTGCCGCCGATTCTCGACCCCCGCGCGCTGTTCGAGCGCTTATTCGGCGACGGCGTGGCTCTGAGTCCCGAGGCGCGGGCGCGCCAGGCGATATTCCGCCGCAGCATTCTCGACTTTGTCACGGAAGATACGAAGAAACTCGAAGCCGGCCTCGGTCCTACGGACCGGCGGAAGCTGGATGAGTATCTCTCTTCCATTCGCGAAGTGGAATTGCAGTTGGAACGCACCGAAAAGGACAACGCCCGGATCGATCCGCACATGGACAAGCCCTATGGGATTCCGGCCGATTTTGCCGAGCATTTCAAATTGATGACCGACATGGTGACCATCGCGTTCCAGGCGGACTTGACGCGCGTCCTGACTTTCCTGGTGACGCACGAAGGCACCTCACGCGCGTACCGCGAGATCGGCATCTCGGATGGCCACCATCCGCTAACTCACCATCGCAACCAGGAACCGCTGATGGAGAAGGTGTCGGAGATCAACTCTTATCACCTGAAGCAGTTTGCCGCATGGGTGGAAAAACTCAAGGCCACCAGGGAAGGCGACGGATCGCTGCTCGATCACATGATGGTGGTCTACGGCGCCGGTCTTTCCGACGGCAACCGCCACCTGCACGACGACCTGCCTACGCTGATCGCCGGGCGCGCCAACGGCACCATCAAAACGGGCCGGCGTGTGGTCTACCGCCGGGAGACTCCGATGTGCAACCTGTTCCTAAGCATGATGGACCGGATGGGCGTGCGAATGGATCACTTCGGAGATGCGACCGGCCGTCTGGAAGGCCTGGACCTTACCTAACCGGAAGGGTAGGCCTGCCTGGCCTGCCCCCGCCCGAAGCGCGCGCTAATCTTCCAGAATCACGTGCGCCATACCGGTCTCCGCCGTGTGGGTCAAAGAAAGCGATACGTTTCGCACACCCAGCTTGTGCGCTACCTCTGCCGCTACACCGGAAAACCGGAGCGTGGGCTTCCCCGACGACAGATTTGCCACTTCAAAATCCTGCCATCTTACCCCTCGGCGCCAACCTGTCCCGATCGCTTTCATGCCCGCCTCTTTCGCCGCAAAGCGGGCTGCATACCGCTCGAATCGGTTGGCCTTACGTTCTACGTACGCAATTTCCAGGGGAGTATAAATTCGTTGGATAAACTTGAAGCCGAAGCGTTCGATGGCGGCACGGATCCTCGGTACCTCCGCCATATCGATTCCGGTTCCGACTATCATGACGGCACGATGACCGTATCCGAAAGTACGGGTCGCTTAACGGCCGGAGGCAGGCTGCTCGAACGACCGCGCGTTCCGGTCATTCCCCCTTGGCGGCTTGAGCGGCGCGTTTGCGATGTTCCGCCCAGCGCTTCTTCTGCGCGGCTGCGATCCGTCTCCGTGCCGCCGGGCTGAGAACGCGCCTGGTTCCGGGTGCCTTCTTTTCCGCTGCCACGGCGGGTAGCGTGGTCGGCTGTCCCTTCAGCTGAGCCTGGATCTCACGAATCTTCTCCTCGATTTTCTGCTTTTCAAATTGATAGCCCACAAGAGCCATCTGTAACGTCGTCATGTCTTCGGTGCTTTTGACTCGTGCCATAAAGTTCGTCCTTCGCACAATATAACATATGCTGTGTCAAGATAAATGAGTTCATTAAGTGGATGGTCATGAAAGTAGTGCTTCAGCGCGTAAAGGAAGCCCGGGTCGAGGTGAATGACATTACCTCTGGCACAATCGGTATGGGATTGCTCGTACTCCTGGGAATATCAAGAGAGGATACCGCGGCGGACGCCGAGTATCTGAGGGACAAGATTCTGGGCTTGAGAATCTTTCCGGATGAGCAGGGACGAATGAACCGAAATATTGAGCAGGCCGGCGGCGGACTATTGATTGTGTCTCAGTTTACTCTTTACGGCGACTGCCGGCGGGGTCGCCGGCCCAGCTTCGATCGCGCCGCTCCGCCGCAGCAAGCCGAGGCCCTCTATAATTACTTCGTGGATCTCGTAAGAAGCGGTCCCGTACCTGTCCAAACCGGAGTGTTTCAGGCGCATATGCAGGTGCGCCTGCTGAACGACGGCCCGGTAACCATTCTGATCGACTCCGCGGAGCGGAATTCAGCATGATCGAAACCTATGGCTATGCCCGGGCCGGATTCCTTGGGAATCCAAGTGATGGATATTACGGCAAGACACTTTCGTTCGCGATGTCGAACTTCCGGGCGCGCGTGCTGCTCTATCCGAGCGGTCGCCTCGAAATCAAACCGTCGAAGGCCGATATGCCCGTCTTCGAAAGCGTCGAAGACCTCTATCGGACTACCCGATGGCGCGGGTATTACGGGGGAATCCGTATCATCCAGGCGCTGATCGTACGGTTCGTTGATTACTGCGCTGAGCAGGGCGTGGAGCTCGAGAATCGTAATTTCACGCTCGAGTACGAATCCAGTATTCCGCAACGGCTCGGATTGGGCGGGTCAAGCGCGATCATTACGGCTTCCCTGCGGGCGCTGTGCCAATACTACGGAATGGATATACCCCTCCCGATCCAGGCTAACCTCGTGCTGGAAACCGAGACCCGCGAACTTAACGTTCCCGCGGGCTTACAGGACCGCGTGGTCCAGGCGTATCACGGCCTGGTTTATATGGATTTCGCCCGCCATCTTATGGACCAGCGCGGTTACGGAGAGTATGAGCGCATGGACCCCTCGCTGCTGCCGAACGTCTACGTAGCTTGCCGGACTTCGCTGAGCGAAGGGACTGAAGTGTTCCACAGTAACCTCCGCGAGCGCTGGCGGCGGGGAGACCCTGAAGTAGTGGATGCCATGAAAACCTGGGCAGCCTATGCCGAGGAGGGCCGCTGCTGCCTGCTCGAAGGCAACTACCAGCGCCTTGACGAGTTGATTAATGCGAACTTCGATCTTCGCGCCCGCATTTACCAGATCGATCGCGGCAACCTCGAAATGGTGCAAACCGCGCGCCGTGCCGGAGCAACCTCCAACTTCGCCGGCTCGGGCGGCGCCATCGTGGGAACTTATGCAAACGAGACAACCTTCCAAAGACTGGTGGAAATGATGAAGCCTTTGGGTGTCGCCGTGATCAAGCCGAGGATCGTCACCTAGCCCGCTCGCGCCCGGTTCTATTGGTCTGCGGCTGACATGCCGACATCTACCCCTGCCTGCCCGCTCCCTCACGGTCGCGGCTCTGTGAACAAAATGCTAACAGAGCCGCGACCGTCAGGGAGCGGGCAAACAGGCGGGCTTTGAATAATATGCATTTTGCATGCCGCGCCACAATAGTATCTGCCATGCCGCCGCGGCTCCGACAGGCCGGCCCCACCGCGGCCCGGGCAGGGACTTATACTGAAATTTGCCCACTGAAGAACCAGTTCGATACCGCGACGCGGGTGTCGATATCGATGAGGCCGATCGCGCCGTATCTTTCATTAAGAAGTCCGCCCGCACTACCTTCACGCGCGGCGTTCTGACCGACATCGGCTCGTTCGGCGCGGCCTACCGGCTGTCCGGCTTGCGTCAGCCGGTCCTGGTCAGCTCGGCCGACGGCGTGGGGACCAAGCTGAAGATCGCCTTCCTCACCGGGCGTCACGGTACGGTCGGAGAAGACCTGGTCAATCATTGCGTCAATGACATCGCGGTCCAGGGAGCGGTGCCGCTTTTCTTTCTGGATTATTTCGCGGTGGGCAAGCTCAACGCGGACGTCGCCGCTTCCGTCGTCGCGGGCATCGCGCGCGGATGCCGCGCCAACGGCTGCGCGCTGATCGGCGGCGAGACCGCCGAGATGCCGGGGCTGTACGCGGATGCGGAGTACGACCTGGCGGGCTTCATCGTGGGCGCAGCCGAACGCTCCAGCGTCCTCACCGGCAAGCAGGTCCGCGAGGGCGACGTGCTGCTGGCGCTCCCTTCTACGGGGCTTCATACCAATGGTTATTCGCTGGCCCGCAAGCTGTTCTTCGATGTGGCGGGCTACGGGCCCCGGACTCTGCTCCCCGAGGTGGGAGCCACCGTGGCCGACGCCCTCATGGCCGTCCATCGCAGCTACCTGAAGCCACTGCGCGCCCTGGCCAACGCCCGGCTTCTGAGGGGTGCCGCGCACATCACCGGAGGAGGAATCACGGACAACACGCCCCGCATGCTGCCCAAAGGGCTGGCCGCCGCGATCGATACGAAAGCCTGGACCATCCCTCCTCTGTTCGAAGTTCTGCGGCGCATCGGCAACATTCCGCTCGACGATTACCGCCGTACGTTCAACCTCGGAGCCGGCATGATCTTCGCGGTTCCTGCGCGTGGCGCCGCGAAAGCCGAAGCCCTGCTGCGCCGGCAGGGCGAATCGCCATTCCGCATCGGGTCGGTCGTCGCGCAGAAGCGCGGGCGCCCCCGTGTGGAGTATCGATGAAGCGCCTCGGAATTCTGATCTCGGGCCGGGGCTCGAACTTCGAAGCCATCGCGGACCGCGTCGCCGCCGGCAGCCTTCCGGCCGAAATCGCGGTGGTGATCTCCAATCGTCCGGAAGCGCCCGGATTGGAAGCTGCCCGCCGCCGCGGCATCCACGCCGTTTCGATCCCGTCCAAAGGCCACGACCGCGAAGTCTACGACCGTCTGCTGGTCGAAGAACTCACGATAAATCAGGTGGAGCTTGTCTGCCTGGCCGGATTCATGCGGTTGCTGAGCGCGTCGTTCATCCGCCGCTTCCCGAACCGGATTCTGAACATTCACCCCTCGCTGCTGCCGGCCTTCCCGGGGCTCGACGCGCAGCATCAGGCCCTCGAACACGGTGTAAAGATCACCGGCTGCACGGTGCATTTCGTGGATGAGTACCTGGATTCGGGTCCGATTATCCTGCAAGCCGCCGTCGACGTGAAAGACGACGACACTGTCGAGACGCTCTCCGCCCGCATCCTCGAGCAGGAGCACCGGATCTACTCCGAGGCCATCGGCATTGTCCTGCGCGGCGCCTACGCGATCGAAGACCGCCGCGTGTTGTTGCGCGTCTGAAGAAATTCCGAAAGTTTCATGGGCGGCCCGGGGCCGTATTCCAGTTGTCTTTCCACCGCCTTCTGATAGCGCCGCAGAGTCTCCATCTTGCGCTTCGGCTCCAGCGCGCAGCCGTCGATGTCCAGCAGAAGTTCGATCTCCCACGGATGGAAGCTGTTCCGCACCATCGATCCGCGGATCAACTCGCCGATCAGGCGGTTGAACCGGTTTAGCATCCGTTCCAGTTCGATCAGATCTTCCACGGTCATCTCTATTCGCATCGGCGAAAACGGGTGAAAGATTACCTGATTGCTGCGAAATGTAAGGCCGTTCCTCCCTCGGCATGGCCATTTAGGGCCATACCGCGTTTTCCGGTAACGCGCTTGCCGCCGACCGCGCCTACCCAACAAGGTGGATTTCGCCTCGAAGTTGCGGCTGCTTGGCGGGGTCGCCGCTCTCTGCCTTCTGGGGGCCGGTACGGCGTTTGGCCAGGAAGCCGCCGATTCCGCCGCCGCTGCTCCCACGCCCATCGCTCCGGCGCCGCTTCCCGCCCTGCCCGCTTCGCCCGGGCCGTTCAACGAAAACCGGATCCTCGGCGTCATGCCGGATTACCAGACCATCACGGACCCGCTTGGGACCGCCCCGCCCCTGACTCACCGCCAGAAGTGGATCCCGGCCCTCAAGGAAACCATCGATCCTTTCAATCTGGTGGATGCCGCGATGGGCGCCGCGTTTTCCCAGGACGGCAACCAAACGCCGAAATACGGCGAGGGTGGGGAGGCTTATGTCGAGAGAGTAGGCGCCGCGTGGGCGGATCTCGCCTCACAGAATTTCTTCAGCGCCGGCATTTACGCCAACCTGCTCCACGAGGATCCCCGCTACTTTCGCAAAGGCCCCGGGTCACCGCTCCCGTCCCGCATTCTCTACTCCGTCAGCCGGGTCGTAATCGCCAGGAAGGACAACGGTTCGAGCACTTTCAATTTCGCCGGGATCTTCGGCATGGTGACCGGCATTGCAGCCTCCAACCTCTACTATCCCGCGGACAGCATTAACGCCTCGGTCATGCTGTGCCGCCTGGATACCAGCGCGCTTGGCAGCCTTACCGGCAACCTGGTCTCGGAGTTCTGGCCCGACCTGCAGAAGAAATTCCTCCACCGGCACCCCAAGAACTGATTATCGGCGCTACAGCAGGGAATCGATATACTGCCGCATCTGCGGATCGTTCCAGTCGGCGCCTTCGGCGATCTTCTTGACCACTTTCCCCCTGGCGTCGATGATGTAGGTCTCCGGGTACATGTAGGTGCCGTATTCTTCGTGAATGACGGAATCTCGAGCGGTCAGAAACGCCGGATGGTATTTCTGTAGAAAGGCTTGGTAGGCCCTCACGTCCTTATCCACGCTGATCGCCAGAACCACCAGGCCCTTAGTGGCGTCGTCCTTCGCCAGTTGGCTGAGCGAGGGAGTTTCCTGGACGCAGGGTGGACACCAGGTCGCCCAGAAGTTGAGGACCAGGAGTTTCCCTCCGAACGCGGGCATGGATACGGTGCGGCCATTATCGGCGGCAAGGGTGAACTCTGGCGCCGTATCGCCCGCGACGACGACCCGTTCGTGGATGGCGGCGTAGATCACGTAAACAAAGGCGACCAGGAGCACCCCAATGGCAACTCGCAGGAGCCGGTCAGTTTTGACGCTGTGCATGTGGAAAATCTATAATTAAATTGTATCTCCAACACCGCTCCCGGCGTCGAACAAGCACCGATGCTCATTACCCGGAAAGTGGAATTCTCAGCATCGCATGTCTGCCGGAATGCCGCCCTGTCGGACGAAGAGAACCGGCGGCGCTTCGGCCCGGCCTCCAACCCCCAGGGGCATGGCCATAACTATGTGGTCGAAGTGAGCCTTCAGGGAGAACCCGATCCGGTTACCGGCATGGTCCTGGACCTGAAGGAGTTAAAAGAGATCCTGAACCGCGAAATTCTGGGGCCGTACGATCATCGCTTCCTGAATTACGAAGTGCCGCCGTTCGATTCCGTGATTCCGACCGCGGAGAACATCGCCCGCGATATCTGGCGGCGTCTGGAGCCTCATCTGAACGCGGAAGGCCGCCGGCTGCATTCGGTGCGATTGTACGAGACGCCCGACCTGTTCGTGGAGTATTCCGGAGAGCCGCCGTGTTCCGGGTAACGCGCCGTTACCGGTTCGCGGCTTCTCATCGCCTGCACGCGCCGCAACTGGATGACGAGCAGAACCGGCGGTTGTACGGCAAATGCAACCACCCGTATGGCCATGGCCACAACTACGAGGTGCAGGTCAGCGCCGTGGGACCCGCCGACCCGCTTACCGGCCGCGCGGTGGATACGACCGCGCTCGACCGCCTGGTGGCTCGTGAGGTCCTGGAGCCTTTCGACTACCGCAACCTGAATACCGAGGTGGCGGAGTTCGAGAGCGCGGTCCCGACTTCGGAAAATCTGGCCGTCGCGATCTGCCGGCGGCTGAAGCGCGAGTGGAGCGCCGCATTCCCGGGTGAATGGCCTCGTTTGGACAAGGTGCGAATCGCGGAAACGGAACGGAACATCTTTGAGATTAGAGCGGATGAAATCGAATAAAGCTGTCGTAAAAGTCATGCGGCCAAAGCCCGAGGAGCCCGACCTGGCTCCTCTGGTGCGCGAGATGCTGGCAAAACTGGGGGAGGACCCGAACCGGGATGGCCTCCTGCGCACCCCAGAGCGCGTCGACAAAGCGTTGAAGTTCCTGACCAGCGGATACCGCACGGATGTCCATAAACTCGTCAACGGAGCGCTTTTCGAAGTCAAATACGACGAGATGGTGGTGGTGAAGGACATCGAATTCTTCAGCATGTGCGAGCACCACATGCTGCCTTTCTTCGGCAAGGTCCACGTGGCGTATATCCCCAAAACCCGGGTGATCGGGCTGAGTAAGATACCGCGCATCGTGGACGTGTATGCCCGCCGCCTGCAGATTCAGGAGCGGCTGACCCAGGAAATCGCCCGCACGATCCAGGAGATGGTAGACCCCATCGGCGTGGGTGTGATCTGCGAAGCGCGCCACTTCTGCATGATGATGCGGGGAGTGGAGAAGCAGCATTCCGGGGCCATGACCAGTTCCATGCTGGGCGCCTTCCGCACCCGCAAGAAGACCCGCGACGAATTTCTGTCGCTCGTGAACTACAAGGGCAACGGGTTTTAGCCGGCTATTCTTTTCCGCAGATCCGGCGGCGGAGCATATCGAGCGCCATCTGGCAGGTGAACACGCGGACGCGCTGGCGGTCGCCCAGAAACTGACGGTGCGCGACCCGCGTCCCGGCTGCGTCGGCTAGGCCCACGTACACGGTGCCGGCGGGCGCCGCATCGCTGCCCGGATCCGGTCCGGCCACCCCCGTAATGGAAATGGCGTAGGTGGAATTGGTCCGCAGGCGTGCTCCGGCCGCCATGGCCTCGGCGGTCTCCCGGCTGACCGCTCCGAACTGCTCGAGGATCTCGCGCGGCACGCCCAACAGCTCGATCTTCATCGCATTGGTGTACGTGATGAAGCCGCCGGCGAAGTAATCGGAGCTGCCCGGCACGGAGGTGAACCGTTCCCCGAGCATCCCGCCCGTGCAGCTTTCCGCCACCGAGACGGTGGCGCGATTCTTGCGAAGGAGGTCGCCGGCCACCGCTTCGAGCGGGTCGCCGTTTCGCGAATAGACGCGATCGCCCAGGAGCAGCTCGATTGGCCCGGCCACTTCGGCCAGCAGCGCGTCCGCTTCCGGGGACGTGGCGCAGCGCGCGCGCAGGTGAATTTGCAGGTCTCCGTTGGCTGCCAGGATGGTGGTTGCCGGGTTGGTGTACCGGGTATAGACTGGCGCGATCAGCGTATCGAGATCCGATTCCGACATCCCCGTCACCCGCAGGTACACGGTGCGAATCACCTGTGGCGGAACCACGCGCGCGAGGCGCGGCAGGCATTGCCGCTCGAACATGGCTTTGAGTTCGTGCGGCGGTCCGGGCAGGAGCATCAGAAAGGCGCCCGATTCCTCCGCCCACTGGCCGGGAGCGGTGCCGCGATCGTTCGGCAGAATGGCGGCGCCTTCCATCACGAACGCCTGCCGCTTGTTGACCTCGGCCATCTTGCGGCCGGCACGGCGAAACCGCTGTTCCAGCGCATCGGCGATCTCCTGGTGAAAGACCAGTTTGCGATCGAGAGCCAGCGCCGCGGCTTCGCGCGTGACATCGTCTTCGGTGGGCCCCAGGCCGCCCGAAAGAATCACGATGCCCGAGCGCGACATGGATTGCCGTATGGCCCCGGCCAGCCGTTCGCGGTCGTCACCGATCACGCACTTCGAGATGACTTCCACGCCCAGGTTATTCAATTCGCCGGTGAGGTAGAGCGAGTTCGTATCGACGCGCTGGGGCGTCAGCATCTCCGAGCCGACTGCGATGATTTCCGCGTCCATCAGACCAGCGGCCTGCCCTTGATCCCGGCATCCACGCGGTGAAGCGCATTGGTAGTGGCCACCACGATGGCGCGCGACGGAGTGAAGGCCAGCCCGACGATCCCCGGACCGGAAAGGAACAATTCGGCGCGGCGCTCGCTATCGATCCGCACCACACCCTTGCGCCCGCTGATCGAAGCGGCCACGTACAGCCGGTCCTGTTCATCGAACGCCATGCCCTGGGGACGCCCCAGCCCGCGGTAGAAGATTTCCACCTCTCCCTCGTGCGAAATGCGGTAGACCGAATCGAAGCTGGAGGTTGTAGGGCCGGTCACGTAGAGGTATTGGTCCGGACCGAAGCACAGATGATAGGCGGAGATGGAAGCTTCGAGCGTCGCGAACACGAAGATCTGGCGCGTGGGGCTGATTTTGAAAATCGTGCCGCTGCGGTCCCCGACGTAGAGGTTGCCTTCCGGATCGAAAGCCAGGCCGGTGGCCACCCCCATCCCTTCCACGTATACCGACATGTTGCCGTTGGGCGTGACCTGGTAGACGAACCCGTCGTAGCGGCTCGAGATGTAGAGCTGTCCATCGGCGTCGAAGGCCAGCGCGGTGGCGTTCATCAGGTCGTTGATAAACGGCTTCGAGTTGAAGTTCAGGTCGATCTTGAAGACCGCGACCGGCACTTTCTGCCCGCGCGAGCCGCTGAAGGTGCTGTAGATATTGCCGAAGGAATCCACCGCCGGATTGGCGACCGGATGCAGGCCGTCGGCGATCTGAACCCCGATGTCGCAGGCCCAGGAGTCGCTCGACTGGCTGCCGCTCGCAACCACCAGTTCCCCGGCAGAAGCATTTTCGGGAACCCGCGCGATCACGAACGAATCCGAGCCGATGATTACGGGCGCGCCGACTTCCCCGATGATGACGCGCGGCCGGTCCGACTTCGCGAATCCCTTACCGCGAATCTGCAATTCCCCGCCCGCGATGGCGGCGGCCGGTGTGACCTGCTCGATTTGCGGCTTGGAGTCGGCGGATTTCCGGAGAGGCATATTTAATAAAGATTGAACCATCCTGCCAGCCATAACACAAGTGCGGCGTAGACCCCCGCCATCGCGTCGTCGGCATTGATGCCCCATCCGCCGGGCAGATTCTCCAGTTGCCGGACCGGCGCCGGCTTCCAGATATCGAACAGCCGGAACAGCAGGAACGCCAGCACCCAGCTTTTCCAGTTCCAGGCGCGGGCGCCCGCCAGCGTGATCCACTGCCCGATCACCTCGTCGATCACCACGAACCCGGGGTCTTCGATCTTGGCGGCTCTGGCGGCGGTTCCGGCCGCCCAGACCGCCGGCAGGAACAGGATTGCCGCCAGCACCGGAAACTGCCACGCCTCGAATCCGGCGTACTTCTCGAGAACAAAGGCTATGCCCACGGCCGCCGCCGAACCGGCCGTACCCGGCGCAAACGGCGAGAGCCCGCATCCAAACCAAGTCGCCAGCACCCGGGCGAAGACAGGGCCGCGACCGTGAGGGAGCGGGCGGGAATCAGTCGTCTTCTTCATCGGGGCGTTCCGGCTCTACCGGCGTCGAGATCACGTACTTTTCCGAAGCCCAGTTTCCCAGGTCGATCAGCCGGCAGCGCTCGCTGCAGAAGGGATACTCGGGGTTTTCGCGGTTGATTTCCTTTTTGCAGATGGGGCACTTCATATGCCGATCTGGATCAGCGGCGCGGCGGAATAAGCCGGCGTCGCTTCGGTTGGGGGCAGGAGCGTTCCCACCACGTCATAGTCGTGCGACTCGGTGATCCGTAGCCGCCGGATTTCTCCCTGGCGGGGCTCGGCACCTTCGAAATCGTTGATCAGGGAGACGCCGTCGATTTCCGGAGCCTGGCTCTGCATGCGGGCCTCCCACAGGAGGTCCGTTTCCTGGGATCGACCTTCCACCATCACGGACACTTCTTTCCCGACCAGAGCCCGGTTGCGGGCGCGGGAGATTTTGCGCTGGATCGCCATCAGGCGGCGCTTCCGGTTCTGGATGGTACGGCCGTCCACCTTGCCATCGAGCGCATAGCTCGCACTGGTATCCTCGTCGGAGTAGGTGAATACCCCCATGTTGTCGAAGCGGGCAGCCTCCACGAACCGGCACATCTCTTCGAAGTCTTCGGCGGTCTCTCCCGGAAACCCGACAATGAAGCTGGTGCGAATCGCGACACCGGGGATGGTTCGTCGAATTCGCTCCAGCAATTTCAAGAAGATATCGCCGGAAGCCCCGCGCTTCATGCGCTTCAGGACTCGCGCGCTGGCGTGTTGCAGCGGTATGTCGAGGTACTTGACCAGGGTGGGTTGGGCGGCCATGGTGTCCAGCAGTTTCTGCGTGACCTTGTTGGGATACGCATATAAGAAGCGGACCCATTTTTCGTGGGGCGTTTCGATCTGAGCGAGCCGCTCGAGAAGTTGCGCCAGGCCGTGTTTGAGGCCGAGATCTTCGCCGTAGCACGTAGTATCCTGGCCGATCAGGTCGAGTTCCCGCACGCCCTGGCGAAACAGGCGGGTCGCCTCCGAGATCACCGACTCGAAACGGCGGCTGCGGAACGCGCCGCGGTACTGCGGGATCACGCAGAAGGTGCAGGGGTGGTCACAGCCCTCGGCGATTTTGATATAGGCGAAGTGCCGGGGGGTGGCCAGCACGCGGGGGGTCAGGTCGTGATAGAGATATGGCTGGAGCGGGTCGTCTGAAGGCTCGACGCCCTCGCAGAGGTCCACGATATGGTCGAGTTCGTCGGTCCCCACCAGGGCGTCGACTTCCGGCAGTTCCCGGCGGATATCGCCGCGGTACCGCTCCACCAGGCAGCCCGCCACAATCAGCTTTCGAGCACGGCCAACCCTTTTGTATTCAGCCATTTCGAGAATGGCATCGACCGATTCCTTCTTGGCCGGATCGATGAAGCTGCAGGTGTTGACGACCAGGACCTCCGCCTGGTCCGGATGGGGCGTCAACTCGTGGCCCCGGGCCACCAGTTGCCCCATCATCACTTCACTGTCCACAAGGTTTTTGGGACAACCCAGACTGACAAAACCGACTTTCAAATGTTTCCACCAGACGTGCCGGACGGCGCTTCTAACAGGATACCAGACCCGTTCCAGGGGCCAAACCCGCGGGTAACTCGAAAGAATCCGAATATCGATGTATCCACGGCCCGATCCGCCGCCGTCTACCAATCTTTAAGCGACGACGGGTGGACTTTCAGTATGCCCGCTCCTTGACGCCAACGGGTGCAACAGGTTATCTTCGGTACCAAACTCGCTTCCACGGAACCATGAAACGCCTACTGATCGGATTCATCCTCCTTGTCCTAAACTGGACGGCCTTCGCCCAGGCACAGAAGTGGCCGGAGGAGAAAGCCAACGACTGGTATGCGCACCAACCCTGGCTGGTAGGCAGCAACTATATTCCGGCATATGCGGACAACCAGCTGGAAATGTGGCAGAGCGATACGTTCGATGCGGACCGCATCAACCTGGAGTTGGGGTGGGCCGAAAGCCTGGGGATGAACACCATGAGGGTGTTTCTCCACGACCTTCTCTGGAGGCAGGATCCGAGCGGGTTCCGCAAGCGCATCGACAAGTTTCTCGCGGTCGCAAAGCGCCACCGGATCAAGCCGATCTTCGTGATTTTCGATTCCTGCTGGGACCCGTACCCGGCGGTGGGAATTCAGCCCCGTCCTCGGCCGGGCGTCCACAATTCGCGGTGGGTGCAGAGTCCCGGGGCGGCGGTTCTCAAGGATCCCAAGCAGTACGACCGCGTTCTCGAATACGCCACCAACGTGGTGCTGGCTTTTGCGGATGACGACCGCATCCTGGCCTGGGATGTTTGGAACGAACCCGACAACACCAACGCTTCGAGTTACGGAAAGACCGAACCGCCCAATAAGGTCGAACTAGTGCAGGCGCTGTTGCCGCGGGTTTTCGCCTACGTGCGGGCGGGGCGGCCCACCCAACCGTTGACCAGCGGGCTTTGGAAGGGCGACTGGTCCTCGCCGGACAAGCTCTCGGCCATCGAAAAAATCCAGATCGAACAGTCGGACGTCCTCTCGTTTCACAACTACGGGAAGCCCGCGGATTTCGAAAAGCGGATCGAGTGGCTCCAGCAGTATCACCGCCCGATTTTGTGCACCGAGTACATGGCCCGACCCCAGGGCAGCACGTTCCAGGGCATCCTGCCGGTCGCCAAAAAGTACAACGTAGCGGCTTATAACTGGGGCCTGGTGGCGGGACGAACCCAAACCTGGTTCCCTTGGGACTCCTGGCAGCACCCCTACGTGGACCGCCAGCCGGGCGTCTGGTTCCACGAGATCTTCCAGACCAACGGGAAGCCCTACAGCGAGGCCGAGGTGGCGTTCATTCGGGAGATCATGGCCCAGGAACAGAAGGCGAAAGCGGCCCACGCCGGCAGGTAGGGCGGCAGAGCCGAAGCCGAGCCAGGGGTTTTGGCTGGGACGCAGGGATTCGAACCCCGATACGCAGATCCAGAGTCTGCAGTCTTACCGTTAGACGACGTCCCAGTACGAACCTCATTTTAGCAGACCAGCGAAGCGGGAATCCAGATCCGGCCGCGTAGTACACTGAAAAATCAACATGAAGATGCTTGGCTTCCGCGGCCGGGGGGCGGTGCTGATGGTGCGTTCCCCGGCGGGCCGAACGAGCGAAGCCCTCCGGGAGGAGCCTCGGGCCTCGTGAAGAAACTGCTCATCCTGGCTCCGATCCTGCTGGTGCTGGCCGCCGCTGCCGGCAGCAAGTTCGCCGGCGTCCACCAGGACCTGATCTCGCAGCGGAAAGCGATGGCTGCCCAGTGGATCGCGGTGCGTTCGCTGCTCGACCAGAGGGCCCAACTGGCGCCAGAACTGGCGGACGCGGTCAAAGGGTATGCGCAGAAAGAGGCCGCCGTCTTCCGCGAGATCGCGGACTCGCGCACAGCCCTGGGCGACGCCGGCCGGCCGGAGCAAGCGCTGGACGCCAATGCCCGGCTCTCCTACGCGCTTTCGAGCCTGCTGGCCCTGAGCGAGAATTATCCGCGGCTTCGCTCCGACGGCAATTTCCTGAGGCTTCAGGATGAACTGGCCGCCATCGAGAACAGCATCGCGGTAGAGCGCCAGAAATATAATGAGACCCTGGAACACTACAACGCGCAATTGCAGCGGTTCCCGGATAATATAGTGGCTTCCCTATCTGGTTTTACCCGCAACGACGCCTACTTCCAAACCGAAATCGCGGGGCGGACCAAACCCAAAGGGTGAGGGCGACGAATTATGGCTGAGCTCTTTCGGAATTACATCAACGGCGAATGGGTGACGCGAGACGAGCTGTTTGCGGACCGCAACCCCGCCAACACCGATGAGAACGTCGGAAACTTCGTGAAAGGCACGGCCGGGGACGTGCGCGAGGCGGCTGCCGCAGCCGCGGCGGCCCTGCCCGGATGGTCGGGCATGAGCGCGCCGGCGCGCGGGAACATTCTCCACAAAGCCGCGGATCTTCTGGACCGCAGGTTCGAGCAGGTGTCGGCCGAGATGACGCGGGAAGAGGGCAAGACGCTGCCCGAGGCCAAGGGTGAGGTGCGGCGCTCGATCAACATCCTGCGCTACTTTGCGGGCGAGGGAGCGCGCATGCCCGGAATGCTGGTGCCCTCCGAGCGCGACCGCGTCCACATGTTCGCCCTGCGCAAACCGATCGGAGTGACCGGCCTGATCACGCCCTGGAATTTTCCGAGCGCCATCCCGGCCTGGAAGCTGGCCCCGGCGCTGATCTGCGGGAACACGGTAGTGCTGAAGCCGGCCTCGGCGGCGCCCCTCAGCGCGTGGCGCATCGTGGAGGCGCTCGCCGAAGCCGGCATTCCGAAAGGTGTGATGAACTTCGTGGCGGGTCCGGGCGGCGAGGTGGGCGACGCGCTGGTGGACGCCGCGCCGGTCAAAGCTGTTTCGTTCACCGGTTCCTGCACGGTGGGAGCCCGGCTGCACGAGCAGGCGTCGCGCAGGCGGCTGCGGATTCAGCTCGAAATGGGTGGTAAGAATCCGACCATCGTGCTGGGCGACGCCGATTTCGGCGCGGCCGTCGAGAACGTGGTGAACGCGGCGTTTTTCTCGACCGGACAGAAATGCACCGCCACCAGCCGCGCGATTGTGGAAGAATCGATCTACGACCGGTTTGTGGCCGCCGTGGTGGAGCGCACGAAGAAGCTCAAAGTGGGCGACGGCATGCAGCCGGGAATCGAAATCGGTCCGTGCGTCGATCAGGCCCAGATGGAGACCGTGCTGCGCTATGTCGAGATCGGGCGCAAGGAGACCGGCGAACCGCTGTGCGGCGGCCGCCGCCTGACTGGGGGTTCCTTCGACAAAGGATTCTTCGTCGAGCCCACGGTCTTCGCGGATGTCGCCGAGACCCATACGATCGCGCAGGACGAGATCTTCGGGCCGGTACTGGCCATCCTGCGGGCGAAGGACTTCGAGGATGCCCTGCGCATCGCCAACTGCATTCCGTTCGGGCTTTCCTCGTCCATCCAGACCACCAATCTTTCGCGGGCTTTCGACTTCATCTATCGGGCAGAGGCGGGCCTGCTGACCGTCAACCTTCCGAGCGCCGGCGTGGAATACCAGCTCCCCTTCGGCGGCACCAAGGACTCGAGCTTCGGACCGAAGGAGCAGGGTCCCGCGGCGCTGGAATTCTATAGCGACTACAAAACCATTTACCTCAAGTACTAAATGCATCTCGGACAAGTAAAATCCAACGGGGCGGTCATTGCCGCCGTTTTCGAAGGGGGAATGGCGCGGCCGATCCCCGAGCACAGCATGGTGGACCTGATCCGCCGCGCCGACGCCGAGGACGAACCGCTCGCGACCCTGGCGGCGCATCTCGCCTCGCGCCACGCAGAAGAGTTGGCGCCGCAACTGCCGGTGACGCCGCCCGAAGTGTGGGGCTGCGGATGCACCTATGAAACCAGCGCCTCGTTTCGCGATGCCGAGCACGGCACCCGCGAAGGCATGTACGCGCACGTTTACCGCGAGGCCCGTCCCGAGATTTTTTTCAAAGGCACCGCGCGGGTTTGCGTGGCCGCCGGCCAGCCGATCGGCATCCGCCCCGATTCGGAGTTTACTGCTGCCGAGCCGGAACTGGCGGTGATTCTGGGAAGCCAGAATCGCATCGCCGGGTACACCCTGGCAAACGACGTTTCGGCCTGGGACATCGAGCGCGAGAACGCTCTGTACCTGCCGCAATCGAAGTTCTACGACCGCTGCTGCGCGCTGGGTCCGGTGATGGTGACGGCCGACGAGATCGCCGACCCGAGCCGGATGGAAATGACTTGCAGCATCGTGCGCGAGGGCCGGGAGCTTTACTCCGGCAGCGTGCCGATTGCCAGGCTGCACCGCAGGATCGAAACCCTCGTCGAGTACCTGACGCGCGCCAACCACGTGCCGCGCGGGACCGTGCTGCTCACCGGGACGGGGATCATCGTGCCCAAAGAAGCGGCGCTCGCGCCCGGCGATATCGTGACCATCCGGGTGCCGGAGATCGGCGAACTAAGCAACCCGGCGATCCGGCTGGCGTAAGCCCGGCGAGCCGCGGCCTGCCCGGCTTCAGCGCGCGCCTTCGGCCATCGGACAGGGCTCGCGGCCTTTTCTGCCTAAACGCACGGCGTTTTCGATGAGCTTGAGCCCGTGGTTCGCCCCCGGCGTCAGCGTCAGAATCGATTCGGGGTGGAACTGCACGGCTTCGATGGGCAGGTCCCGGTGCCTCACCCCCATGATCACGCCGCCTTCGCTGGTTTCGGCGGTCACTTCCAGGCACGCCGGAAACGTCTCGCGGCGCGCGTAGAGCGAATGGTAGCGGCCCACCTGGAACTCCGGCGGCAATCCCGCGAAGACCCCGAGATTGCGATGCCGCACGGCCGACCGCTTCCCGTGCACCGGGTAATCCAGCACGCCCAGTTGCCCGCCGAACGCTTCCACGATTCCCTGCAGCCCCAGGCACACGCCGAACACCGGGATCCCCAGGCGCACGGCCGTTTTCACCAGATCGGGGACGCCAAAATCCGCCGGTCTCCCGGGACCCGGCGAAATCAAAATCAGGTTTGGCGCCAGCTTCGCGATGACGTCCTCCGCCAGCCCCGAGCGATACGTCACCACCTCGGCGCCGGTCTGGCGCGCGTAGTTGGCGATGGTCTGGATGAAGCAGTCGTCGTTATCCACCAGAAGCAGCTTCGCTCCGGCGCCCGCCGGTTCGTGAACTTCTTCCACCAGGACCGGCACGGGGTCCGAATGCCCCAGAATGCGGAAAAATCCGGTGGCTTTCAGCCGCGTCTCGCGCTCCTCGAGCTCCGGCACGGAATCATAGAGCAGGGTGGCGCCCACCGGATACTTCGCGATGCCGTCTTTCAAATACGTGGTGCGGATCAGGATGCCGGTATTGATGTCGCCATTGAGCGAGATCATTCCGACCGCGCCGCCGTACCAGCCGCGGGCGTCTTCCTCGAGCGATTCGATCGTCCGGGCCGCCGCCTTCTTGGGCGCGCCGATCACCGTTACGGCCCACATGTGGCTCAGAAAAGCATCCAGCGAATCGAAGCCCTCCTTGATCGTGCCTTCCACATGGTCTACCGTGTGGAACACACCGGCATACTTTTCGATCAGTCGCCGCTCCATCACTTTTACGGTACCGGGCTCGCAGACCCGCGATTTGTCGTTGCGGTCTACGTCCGTGCACATGGTGAGCTCGGATTCTTCCTTGAGCGAGCTGATCAGCGCGGCAATGTTCTCGGCGTCGCGCAGGGCGTCGCCGGTTCGCTGCGCGGTGCCCGAGATGGGGCAGGTCTCCACCCGCGACCCCTCCACCCGCACGAACATTTCGGGCGACGCTCCCACCAGTTGCTCCTCGCCGAACTGCAGGTAGAACTCGTAGGGGCTGGGGCTTGCGTCCTGGACCCGCTCGAACAGATCCGAGGCCTTGCCGGAGTATGGCGCGCTGAAGGTCTGGCGCAGCACCACTTCGTAGTAGTCGCCGCGGCCCATACCTTGCCGCACCGTCTCGACCTTGGCCATGTACGCTTCGGGCAGATGGTCCGAGACAATCGGGCCCGGCAGCGGCTGGGGCGGCGGCGGAACCTCGGCCGCTTCGCGCGCCACTCCCCGGGTGGTATCGCCGTTGCAGTCGAACTCGTACTGATAATGGTCGATCTGCTCGCGCTTGCGGTCGGAAAACCAGATGTCGTCGCAGAGGAACAGGTGGAGATCCTTATGGCCGCTGCGGGGCAGCGTCTTGGAGATCGGCTCGAACTGGAACAGCAGGTCGTAGCCGAATGCCCCGACCAGCGACAGGTGCGAATCTTTCTCCCCGCCGAACTCCTGAATCAGGGCGCGCAGCACGGAAAATACCGACGGCTGTTTGCTGCGCTCCTCTTCCGGGAACCCGCTGGGAAACGGCTTGAGGCGGCCGCGCAGGCCGCTGCCCTCGAAGCCGAACTCCTCCCAGTGCGGATGACCTTCGAGCACCGGGCCAAGCATCTTCAGCAGTGCTTCGCCGCGCCGGTTGAGGGGGTGAAACTCGACGCGTCGGTCCCAGGCGACGATCTCTAGCGGCGGGCAGGTGGATGCGATATCCCAGCGCGAGTATCTCCCGGGATATTCATATCCCGAGGAAAGATAAATCCCACGGTGCTGGTCCAGTTCCCTTAACAGGTGCTGCAAGCCTCTGCGATAGATAACCTGAGAGATGGTACGGGTGACCTGGATCCCGTGGGGAGTCGTATAGCGGTATTCGCGCATTTCGGATGGCCCCTTGGGGAAGCTAGTTCTCAGGATATCAGACGATCGCGTGCGCGCGGGAGCTGCTGATGCAGGCGCGGGCAGCCCCCGCGCGGTCACCCCGCCTGTTCCACCAGCACCAGGCCCGAGGGCAGCTCTTCACCGAAGATACGGCCCAGTGTCTGGTCGTCCTCTTCCTCGCCATCGAGCACCGCCAGCAGGCGGTCGGCATGCGCCATCGCCTTGAGCTTGGCGCGGACCGCCTGGCGCGTGGCCGCGGGCAAATCCCGTGTGGGGTCTTCCGTGCTCCGGGCCATATTGGCGAGGGCCTCGCCGGCCGAGGGCAGCTTCACCAGGGTCTCCACCCAGCGGGTCACCGTCGCCGGCGGCACCACCAGGTTGATGGGGCCGTAGAACAGCTTGCGCGCACCCAGCCGCGAGAGACACCACAGCTCGCTTTCTTTGTAATCGCCGGTTTTCACGCGCTTGACGAGGGCTTCGCCGAGCTCGGTCTTGGTGCCCACGGGCAGCAGTTCGAGACTCGACGCCGCGCGCCACATTTCGCGCAGCAGCGAAGGGTTGAGCCGCTGCGGCTTCTTATTGCCGCGCGGCAGCAGGTTGCCCGAGAGCCGCTGGTAGATGTCGGTCTGCTGGTTGCGGTTGAGGCCGCCCGAAACGCGGCCCCAGAAGATCCACCAGTCCACCTCGCACTGCACCTGGTTGGCGTAAGTCAGGCCGCCCGAGTAGATCTTGCGCGCCTGCTCGATGCGGAAATCGTCTCCGGGGTAGCCGAACCCGGGCCGCAGGCAGAAGCCCGCCAGGTTCAGCCAGCGCATTTCGTAAGCGGGACTCTTTTTCCGCCCGTCGGCCCCGGCCAGGAACGCGTCCGCCATCTGCCGGATGGCCGAAAGCGGCCAACTGTTCTTGCCGAGCCCCATGGTCTGCTCGAGCCTGGCGGGCAGTTCCGGCGGCTCGATGGGCGATTTCGCGGTAGGCGAAAACACCGCCCCGATCAACTCCAGCGAGGTCTTCAACGCCTGCTCGCTCACCACCGCCGCGGCTTTGCGCTCCGCTGGCTGCTCCGCGGCCTTCTTGCGCAGTTCGAACTGCAGCCGCCAGCGGTTCTCGCTGATTTTCGATTCGCACCACGATTCGAGCGTGCCGAGCTCCGTCAGCCGCGCGCCCAGGCGGACCGGGATCAGCCGCTCCTCGGCCTTCTTGCCGAAGCGGATCACCGCGTTGAGGGGCGCGTGCATGTGGAGGTCCGGATCACCGGAGGCGAATTCCAGCACCTCGCCGAGCTTGTCTTCGCTGCGGGTGAGGGAACTGTAGAGGCGGAAGGTCACCGGCCGGTTGGCCACCAGTTGCAGCGCGTCGTTGTCGATCTCGATCGCCGCGCCTTCCTCGGCGCCGCGCGGCACCAGGCACACCGCTGGAAATTTGCCCTCGCGCGCTTCGCCGAGCCCGATGTAGTACGTGCGCGGCAGCCCGCCGCGCACCAGCACCCCGCTGCCGGTGGAGCGCACATAAGAGTAGTAAGCCGCGCCGCGCGCAACCGCCAGGTCGAGCTCCGAGTTCTCGAAAATCTCCGGACGCCGGCCGTACCAGTGCCCCACCACGTCGGCTACGCGGTCGCGCAGGATTTCCGGGATGAAGAAGCCGCCATTGAACAGAATCGCGTCGGGCACCTGCCCGGTGGGCTCGAGAAACGCATTCAGGTGCCGTGTGACCGCCGGGTCGGCAACATACGGCAGGCCGAGCTCGCGAAACAGGCTGCGCTTTTCCTCTTTGGGCGCCTCGCCGCGCGCCGAGACCGGCAGGAAACCTTCGAGCGCTAACTCCAGCGCCTCTTCCCGCAGAATCTCCGTCTTGAGCGACCTGCCGATCAGCGCCGACCCGGAACCGAGCACGGTGATTTCCACGGATTTCAGGTTCGGATCGTTCAGCAGCCTCTCCTTGGCGGCGGAACACTGCCGCCGCAGGCCGCTGCGCTGGCGGATGGAAAGCGAAGTTCCGAGCTTGGTTTCGACCAGCCAGGCCAGCGTCAGGTCGAGATTGTCGCCGCCCAGCAGCAGGTGCTTGCCGACCGCCGTGCGCGTGAAGTTGACCAGGTCGCCGTCGCGCGAGACGCGGATCAGGCTGAAGTCGCTGGTGCCGCCGCCCACGTCGCAGACCAGCACGATCTGGCCGTCGAACAGCTTCTTGCGCGACTGCGCCAGGTTGTTGGCAATCCAGGAGTAGAAGGCCGCGGCGGGCTCCTCGAGCAGCGTCATGCGCTCGATTCCGGCATCCCGCGCCGCCATCACCGTGAGCTCGCGCGCCTCCTCGTCGAACGAGGCGGGCACCGTCAGCACGATATCCTGCTCGGCCAGCGGCAGGCCCTTGACCCGGTCCCACTCCTGGCGGAACTTGGCGATGAACCGCGACGAGACTTCCACCGGCGAGAGCACGCGGCCGGTTTCGGGCGAATCCCAGGGCAGGATCTTGGCGGTGCGGTCCACATCCGGGTTCGAGAGCCAGGATTTCGCCGAATGCACCAGCCGCGTCGGCACCAGGGCGCCCTGCTCGCGCGCGTAAAGGCCCACCGGCTCACCCTCCTCCAGGTAGAGGAACGAGGGAAGCGTCCGCCGCGGCTCGGCGCGCGCCGGCGCCACCAACTGCGGCGTTTCGAAGATGTGGACGGGCGGAAAGTCGCGATCTTCCGCCTCGCGTTCGTCAATATAGGCCAGGGCGGAATTCGTAGTGCCCAGGTCGATGCCGATTTTCATGCCTGTACGCGTTCCCGAACGTTGAACTCGAGCTTCCAGCGGCGCCCGTCGCGCGCCACGCACCACAACTGCAACACGCCGGTTTCGGTGACCACCGTCTCAAACGAGACCGGCACCACCTCCGAAGACTGCTCGCCCGAGCCGAAGCTGACCTCCATCGGAGAGAGCTCTTCCAGTTCTTCGCCGATGTCTTCGATCAGGTCGCCGGGCTCGTCGTTCTTGCGAGCCGCCGAAGTGAAGAACCGGAACTCCGCGGGCTGTCCCACGATCAGGCCGAACTCGCGGCCGGGGATCCGTGCCTCGGTGCCTTCTTCCATTCCGAACGGGACCACCGTGAGCGCCTTGAGCGGCGCCGGAAAGCCCGGAATCGAGGGCAGGGCGCTTTCCACCCCCACGTAGTAAGTGCGCGGAACGCCGCCCCGGATGCGCACGCCGCGCCCGCGCCGCGCCAGCCCGTAATAGGCGGCTCCCCGCGAGACCGCGTGCATCAAATCCTCGCCCGTGAGTGCTTCGACCGGAGCCATGCCCTCCTCGGCCAGCCAGACGTTCAGCGTGGCGAGGATGCGCTCCCGCACCAACCCGGCGTTGAGCACGCCGCCGTTGAACAGCACGTGGGTGGGGCAAGCCAGGCCGCTCGGGCCGCGCCGCACCGTGCCGTGTTCGGCGCCCGCCGCCTGCTGCCGCAGGAACTTCGCGAGGTGCCGCGTAATGGCCGGATCGGCCGCGTACGGCAAGCCCAACTCCTGCAGTCCCACGCGCCGCTGGTGCACGGGCGTCTCCGAACTGGCGACCGCCGGCAGAAACCCTTCGCCCAGCACTTGGTCAATGTCGCTCCGCAGCAGCGCCGCCTTAATGGTGCCGCCCACCAAGCCGGTGCCCTTGCCCAGAATCGTGACCGGCTGCTCGCCGGCTTTCGATTCCGGATTGAGCAGCTTCTCCTTGGCCACCCGGCAATTGGCCCACAGCGCCAGGTGCTGGCGGCTGTCGATGCGGGTGCCTTTCTCCGCCAGTCGGTGCGCCACCACGCCGGCCAGCGCGAGGTCGATATTGTCGCCGCCCAGCAGGATGTGCTCGCCCACCGCCACGCGGTTCAGAGAGAGTTCGCCCGACGATTCGGTGACCGCGATCAGCGTAAAGTCCGTCGTGCCGCCGCCGATATCCACCACCAGGATGAGGTTGCCCACTTCGACTCGCGCGCGCCAGTCTCCGTGCCGCTCGATCCAGGCGTAGAACGCGGCCTGCGGTTCTTCGAGCAGGGTGATGTTTTCGTATCCCGCCAGGCGCGCGGCTTCGAGCGTGAGTTCCCTCGCCACGGCGTCGAATGAAGCCGGCACCGTCACCAGCACCTGCTGTTCCGTGAAGGGCGCCTCGGGCATCTGGGAATCCCAGGCCTCGCGCAGGTGCTCCAGGTAGCGGCGGCTGGCTTCCACCGGCGAAATCTTCGGCACTCCGTCAGGCGCGCGGAAAGGCAGCAGCGGCGCGGTACGGTCCACGCCGGAATGGGAGAGCCACGATTTGGCCGACGATACCAGGCGCCCCGCGTTCTCGACGCCGCGCTTTTGCGCCAGCCGCCCGACCACGAAATCGCGTCCGGGATCCCAGGGCAGGGCAGTGGTGCCCGCCGGAAAATCGGTTGTGCCGGGAAGGTAGAGGAATGACGGCAGGAGTCCCTCGCCGCGCACTTCACCGGGGTTTTCGAGTTGCGGGATCTCGAGCAGCCGCACGTTCGCCGGAGCGAACGGGTCGCCGCCCTCCACCGCCTCCGCATAAGCCAGCGCGGAGTTGGTGGTTCCCAGGTCGATTCCGATGACGTATCTGGTCTGCAACGGTGTTACTCGATTTCGATTTCCGCCGGCGCGATCACCGTGGGGTCCTGCTTACCGGCGACGGCCGGGAGGTCCACTTTCGAAGCGCGCCAGCCTTTGTGCCGCAGGGTGCCGCCGGAGGGCGGTTTGGCGGGCACGTTGCCCACGAACTTCACCACATTCGGGTCTTTCGAAGGCGCCTGGACGAAGGTGCCTTCCACGCCGTCGATCACCGGCGCGAGCGAGACGTAGCGCGCCACGGAATCGCGGCACTGGTCGTGCAGCTCGCGGACCGCAGCGCCCACCTGGTCGTCGGAATAGGCGCCGATGTCCTCCATCAGGAAGTCCACCAGGCGCGAATCGCGCTGCAGGATGCCGAGGAGCTGCAATGCGCCGTCGGAGGTGCGGATAGCGGGCGCGGCCGGAGCGGGCGGAGCCGCCGCGGCGGCGGTCCTGGCGGTCGCCGGTCTCCCGGTCAGGTGCAGCTTTTCGAGCGTTACCGCCGAGAGCGCGCCGTGAAACAAGATGTTGAAGAAGCAGCGAAACGCGAGCACAATCCGATTCACAGAAGTAGCTCCAACTCTTTAGGATAGCGGAAACCCACGCCAGGGTAGGGCTGCAAAGCGGCGAAATTCGCTTTGCCCGCGGCTCTGTGCGATGGCCGATCGCAGAGCCGCGACCGTGAGGGAGCGGGCCCGCGCTACTCTAGCGGGACTGGATTACCGTCGCCTGGCGCAGGCGATCCAGTTGCCGCCGTGCGATCTCCGCCCACTGGCCGGTGTTATCCAGTTTCAGGTAGCATTTCCAATGGTGAACGGCCTTTAGATTGTCGTACATCCGCTCGGAAAGCAGCGCCAGGTTGAAGTGCGCGTCGGCGTACTGCGGATTGAGCTGGAGCGCCCGGCTGTAGTGCTCCCGCGCTTCCGGCAGCCGGCCCTGTTCGTCGTACAGATTGCCGAGGTTGAACTGGGCCAGCGGATAGCTCGGGTCGGCTTCCGTCGCCTCCCGGTAGCAGCGCTCGGCTTCGCCGTACTTTCGCTGCCGGTAGTAGATGGTCCCCAGGTTTACCAGGGCGCCCGCGGCGCCCGGGTTCAGTTCCAGCACCTTTTTGTAGGCCGCGACGGCCTCTTCCACGGGTGCGCCGGTCTCTTCCAGTTCCAGTCCCTTCTGGAACCATGCCTCGGATTCCCGTGCCCGGTTGGCGGCGCGCTTGCGTTCCGGGAAGGCCGTCAGGCCGCCGATCTCCGCGGCATCGAAATCCAATAGAATCTGGCCGGTAAGGGCCTCCATCCGCTGTCCTGCCAGTTGCACCGCGATCTTCCGCCCGTCGGAAACGATACGCAGCTCGGAAAGCGGCTGTTTGACCCAGGTCAGCTTCCGGCGCAGCGATTCCAGGGCCCGCCGGATCTGGCGGCCCTGGATGTTCTTTTCCCTAAGCTTGATGAGCGTTTTGAGCGCGATGAGGTCGGAAAAGGAATACGTTTCCGCCGCGGCCAGCAACCCCTGCCGTTCCCAACTGCGAAGCTGGCGCTCGGAGAGGTCGAACTTACGGCGGACATCCGCGCGCGAGTATTCCTCTGTCGGAGCCATCGCGCCTATTCTAGCAGGCGCAGGTCAGAACTCAGCCCGGAACATGAACTCGACGCGGCGGGGCGCGCCTGTTCCCACCGCTCCGGTGTTGATGATGCTGGTGATCCGCCCGAAACTCCCGCTGACCGCCGGCGGGTTGCCGGTCAATGCGCCGATGCTGCCCGACGGATTGCCGAAAATGGGGTGATTGAACAGGTTGTACGCCGCCGCGCGGAAGTTCAATGCCAGCCGTTCCCCCAGTCGGAACCGCTTTTGCAGCGAAGTATCGATTTCATACATGCCCGGCCCATTGGCTATGTAGCGGCCCAGGTTGCCCCAGGTCCCATTGGCTGGCATCGAGAAGGCCGCCGGGTTGAACCAGTTGTCGATGCTCTGGTTGGCGGCGTAGATCGGCACGCCGGGAACCAGGTTGGGGCGCTGGCTCGAAGTATTGCCGTCCAGCATGGCGCCTGCCTTGCGTGACATCGTGATATTCACCGGCAGACCCGTGCGGGCGCCGCCAATTCCGGCGACTTCCCAGCCTCCGAACATGCGCGATGCCAGGCCGCTCGTCAGAAAATGCTTGCCAGAACCGAACGGCAGCTCATAAATGGCATCTACCGTCAGGTTGTGCCGCACATCGATGTTGGAACTGCTGCGGTCACACGCGCGGCAAGCCATGTCTTCGAACGACACGGACGAGCCCGATCCGGTGGAAGCGTCGGTGATCCCGTGAGACCACATGTAGTTCGACTGCAGCAGCAAGCCCTGTGCAAAGCGGTGGTGCACGGAAACCTGCAGGGCGTTGAAATTGTTGTTGCCGTCGTTGGCCTTGAGCCCGAAAGAGCCGAAGCCGGCTAGCGGCCGCGTGCCGGTGAGCGGATTGATCAGGTTCACCGTGTACTTGTCGAAGAGGTGATGCCCTTGGCCACCGGTGTAGCCGGCCTGCAGCAGCCAGCCGTGCGGCAACTGCTGTTGCACCATGAAGTCCCAGTCCTCGTAGTAGAGGTCCTTGCGGTGACGGTCGATGGCCTTGGGGCTGTAGAGTTGGTTGGCAGGGTCGAGGAACGCCACCAGCGGGTAGGAGAGCGCCGGCAAATCGGTGGAGGAAAGCGAATATCGCGGGACCGCGCTCTCGGCCGGGTCGCTGAAATCGTCGTTCTGGTTGCCGCCGTAGTAGATACCGAAGCCCGAACGGACGGTCGTCTTTCCATGCAGCGCGGCCGGCGCCCAGGCCAGCCCGACCCGCGGTCCGAAGTCCTTGGTATTGGGGTCGTAATAGGGCGTGCCTTTCGGACAGAAACCGCCGCAGCCCGCGATGTCCACCACCGCCGAGCGGTTCAGGATTTCGTGCGCCACCGAGTAGTACTCATAGCGCAGGCCCAGGCTGAGGCTCAACGTCGGGCTCACTTTGAAATCGTCCTGGGCATAGGCCTGATAGAACGTGCGCCGATTGCCCACGACGCCCTCTCCCTGGAGATAGGTTGCGGAATCCGCGGCGTTGTTGATGAAGTCCTGATTGGTGGCGTAGTCGACCGAAGAGGTGGTCAGCGTGTTGCCCGAGTTGTTCAGCCGGATGCGGCGGATATCGACCCCGAACTTCAAGGTATGCCGGCCCCGCACCAGGCTCAGATTGTCAATGTACGAAAACGAGGTGCCGACTTCCGTATCGAGCGAAGTATCGCTCAGGCCGTCGAACGTGCCGGGGGTTACCGCCACCGGAGCCGTGCCGTAGCTCCAGTTGTGATAGTTGGCGCGGTTCAGCCCGAATTTCACTTCGTTCACGGTCTCGGCCGAGAGGGTGCGCTGGTATTGCAGCACGAAGTTCGAGGGCACGTGCGGAATCACGTTATGGTCGCCCAAGGCGTCGGTCGGGTTGTCGATGTAGGCGTTGTCGATGTTATAGCGGGCGAAGAACGTATTGGTATCGTTGAAGCGGTAGTCGAAGCGGAACATGCCGGCGTCCTCGCGGATGGTGTCGCTGGCCACCTTGGTGAGTTGGTCGGTGACGCTGTCCACCGGCGTCTGCCCCATCGGATAGGCGTCCAGAATGGGCTTGAGCGCCGGCGATACGGCCAGCACCTGGGCGCGGAAGGCCGCGTTGGGAACGAAATTGATGAACGTCTGGCCCAGGCTCTGCCGCAGGCCCTCGTAGTTGGCATAGAAGAAGGCCTTGTCTTTCACGATCGGTCCGCCAACGCTGGCTCCGAACTGATTCAGCGTGAAGGGCGGCAGGGTGGAGCCGTCGAACGGCGAGCGGGCATCGAGCGCGTCGTTCCGCACGGCGTAGAAGGCGCTGCCGTGAAATTCGTCGGTGCCGGTCTTCGAGACCACGTTGATCTGGGCGCCGCCGGCAGCCCCCGTCTCGGCCGTGTAATTCGAGGTGCTGACGCGAAACTCCGCGATCGAATCGAGCGCGATATTCAGGCGTGTATCCGCTTTCTGCGTCTGCTCCTGGACGCCGCTGGTGTCGACGCCGTCGAACGTGAAGTTGCTGTCGTCGAGCGAGTGGCCGGAGAACTGGATCGAGCGCTGCGCTCCATCCCCGTAATTGACGGCCCCCGGTGCCAGCAGCATCAGGCTGGCCCAATCGCGGCCGCTCACCGGGATCTCTTTGATTTCCTGCGACTCGATGACGCCTCCCACTTCGGCGTTGGTGCGGTTCACCGCTTCGGCCGTGGCGGTCACGACCACGCTTTCGCTCGCGGTGCCCACCGCCAGGGTAGCGTCGATCGTCCGCGTCTCACCGTACTTCAGGTCGATGCCGTCCACCGTCGTGGGACGGAAGCCTTTCGCGGCGATCGTGAGCGTGTAGTTGCCCACGGAGAGCGGCGTGATTTCGTAAACGCCCCGCTCGTCGGTGACAGTGGAACGATGAAGCCCGGTCGCAGCGGACTTGAGTTCCACGCCCGCGCCGGCGATTCGCGCGCCGGAAGCGTCCGTGACGGCGCCGTTGATCGAAGCACGGTCTTGTGCCAACGCAACGGCGGAAACGAGACAGATCACTGCAAATAGACGAGTCATCAGGTACACCTCTAAAATTGGAAGTCGGCCCCGGTAGCACCCTGAAGGTAACTCCGGCCTGTTTCAGGCAAATGACGGCGATCTTACAAAACCGAGACATGCGCGAGATGGGCCGCGATTCCCACTGATCCGAACCGTCCGGAGCGGATCGACTTTGCATTTAAAAGTACTTGAAAACACCCCGGATTGCGGTATTATGTTTGTGTATGGCGTCCTCGCGCCCGCAGCCCGTCGAACTACATGCCCATGCGATGGATAACCTGCGGTACATCCGCCGGACCATGGAACGGGCCGGGTCGTTCACCGCGGTATCCGGAATCGGCGGGATGTGCATGGGTTCTGTTGCGCTGGCGGCCGGCTGGACGGCTTCCCGGCAGCCCACGGCCGTGCGCTGGCTGGCGGCCTGGATGGCGGCGGCGGTGGTGGCGGCGCTGATCGGGGTAACCGGGGCGGCGCTGAAATCGCGGCGGGCCCGGTTGCCGCTGGTTTCCGGGCCGGGTATCAAGTTCGTCGCCGGGTTTGCGCCCTCCATGGTGGCCGGCGCGCTCCTGACCGCCGTTCTGTTTCGCGCGGGGATGATTCGGGACCTGCCGGGATTGTGGCTGTTGTTGTACGGCGCAGCGGTGGTTTCGGGCGGCTGGTCTTCCGTCCGTGCCGTGCCGCTGATGGGCGCCTGTTTCATGGCGGCTGGCGCGCTGGCGCTGGCGGCCACGGGAATACCGGGGGATATCCTTCTGGCGGCCGGCTTCGGCGGCTTGCACATTCTGTTTGGGGCTTTGATCGCGGTGAAATATGGCGGGTAAGGGAAACACGGCGCGAAAGGAAAGAAAGCCTCTGCTGGGGCTTTCGGCGGCGCCCGCCGTGGCGGCCGCTCCGAAACTCGACCGCTTGATCCACGAACGCCTCCGCCTGGGCATCCTGAGCGCGCTCTCAGTGAACGATTCGCTCACCTTCAACGAGCTGAAGAAGTTGCTCGACACCACCGACGGCAACCTGAGCGTGCACGCCCGTAAGTTGGAGGAAGCCGGCTATATCGCGTGCTCCAAATCCTTCGCGGGCCGGATGCCGCGGACGGATTACCGCCTGACGGCCGCCGGGCGGCGCGCGCTCGAACGGTATCTCGATCACATGGAGGCCCTCATCCAAGCCATGCGCGAAAGGTGAGGTCTTTTTTTTATGGCTTGTTGCTTTAAACTGCAAAGTACTCTGCATATTGGGATCATCATGGACGGCAATGGGCGGTGGGCCGTCGCCCGAGGCCTGCCGCGGATCGCCGGGCACCGCGAAGGCGTGGAGGCGGTGGGCCGGGTGGTGGAAGCCGCGCCCGCCTGCGGCGTCGGGGTCCTGACGCTGTTCGCTTTCTCTTCCGACAACTGGCGCCGGCCCGCCGAAGAAGTGGACGCGCTGATGCATCTGCTGCGCGCCTATCTCGAACAGGAGACGCCGCGGTGCCTGGAACAGGCGGTGCGGCTCGAAGTAATCGGCCGCCGCGACCGGCTGGACGCTGCCCTGTGCGAGGCCATCGCAGAAGCCGAAGCCGCCACGGCGGCAGGCGCCCGTCTTCGACTTCGGATCGCCGTCGATTACTCGGCGCGAGACTCAATCGTCGAGGCCGTGAGCCGGCTGCGCCCGCCATCGCTCGAAGCCTTGGGTGAGGCGCTCGGGCCGCCCGTGGACCTGCTGATCCGCACCGGCGGGGAGCGCCGGCTCAGCGACTTCCTGTTGTGGGAAAGCGCCTACGCCGAACTGGTTTTCACCCGCACCATGTGGCCCGATTTCGGCGCCGCCGACCTGCGCGCCGCGGTCCGCGAATTTCAGGCCCGCGAACGCCGCTTCGGCGCACTGCCCGCGCAGACCGCGCCGCTGCGCGAAGCGTGGCTGGATTGATCCCTCCCGCCGGTTGCTAAAATCCGGGTATGGTATCCGGAATCGAACATACAGCCATCGCCTCTCCAGACCCGCAGCGGCTTGCGCAGTGGTACGTGGACCACCTGGGATTCGTCATCAATTACCAGTCCAAAAAGAGCCGCACGGTGTTCGTCAAAACGCCCGACGGGTCAATGATCGAGATCATCGAATCGAGCGGTCCGGTGGAAGCCGCGCCCGCACTGCGCGACCCCGGAATCCGCCACCTGGCGCTCACCGTGGCGGATTTCCCGGCGGCCTGCGAGAGCCTGAAGAGCCAGGGCGTTGCGCTCCTCGGAGAGCCACAGATCAGCGGCGGCAATTCCCTGCTGTTCTTCGCCGATTGCGACGGCAACATTCTGCACCTGCTGCACCGCGACAAGCCGATGGCCTGACCTGCCTGGCCCGCTCTGTCGAAGACGCGCCCCAAGTTATTGATTCTGCTGGTCCGGCCAAAACGCGTCTTCATCCTCTTTGGCGGGCCGTGGCGGCCCGCCAATGGAGATGAAAGTCGGGTACCGTATTCGGCGGTCGTGGAGCGGTCGAGTCCGGAAACGCTCTGGATTAGGTGAAGCCGTTAGGGAGTTTGGTCTGGAACGCGCTGCAGAGCCAATGAGTGTGCGCCGAATTCCCCCGGCGGGAAGCGGTAGCACGAGACAGTGCGTTTATTCTTCGCGCGTTCTCCCGCTTCCACGCCGAAAGGAATCGCGATGTCTTTCATAATAGCCGGAATAGACGTACACAAGCGGGTGTTGATGGTAGCGGTGGGAGATGCCTCCTTGGGCGAGGGCGAAGTGGAGTTTGAGTGCCGCAAGTTCGGGACTACCGCCGGGGAGTTGAAGCATCTGACGGCGTGGATGGAGGAGCGCGGGGTACGCGAAGTGGTCATGGAATCCACGGCGCAGTACTGGAAGCCGGTATGGCTGGCGCTGGAAGGGCATTTTCAGCAGCGCCTGGCTCAAGCCTGGTCCAACCGTGCGCCCAAGGGCCGGAAAACAGATTTCAAGGACGCGCAACGTTTGGCGCGGCGGCAGATGGCAGGGGAACTAACCCTCAGTTTCGTGCCGGAGGCGGAGCAGCGGCACGTGCGCTCGCTGACGCGGCGGCGTGTACCACTCAGCCGGGACCGGGTGCGGCTCCAGAACCAGTTGGAAGCCCTGCTGGAGGAGATGCGGATCAAGCTGTCCAGCATGGTGACGGATCTGCTGGGCGCCAGCGGCCGGAGGATACTCCAGGCAGGGGCTGCCGGAGAGGATGATCCGGAGAAGTTGGCGGCCTTGGGGGATGCTCGGCTGAAATGCACTCGCCAACAGCTGCAAGACGCGCTGGCAGACCCACCACCGGCGGTACTCCGCGCACTCCTGCGACTGTCACTGAAGCAAGTGGAATTCCTGGATGGGCAGATCGAAGAATTGGCCAAATTGATGGCGGAAACGATGCGGGACTGGCAAGCTGCCATAGCGCGACTGGCGGAGATCCCTGGGATTCGGACCTTGGCGGCACAACAGATCCTGGCCGAAGTCGGCCCTCACGCGGCGGCCTTTCCCAGCGCGGCGCAATTCGTTTCCTGGATGGGCGCTTGCCCGGGACGCGAGGAAAGCGCTGAAGTGAACCGCAGCGACACATGGCGGAGGTGATCTGGAAGATTCTCCACGCCGGAGTCCGATACGAGGAGCGCGGCTCCGCCAGCACGCCGCAGGCGATCAAACGCCGCATCCAAAGACTCACCAGGGAGCTGCGACAGGCCGGTTATACCGTCGAGATCAAACCCCCGGCCGCCACGGGGGCTACGGCATGACTTTCGACAGAGCGGGCAGCGCTAAACCAGCACCGTGAACGTAGCTTCGCCGCGCTCCACCGGGCGGTAGAGCGTATCCCGCTCCACCGGAGTGCGGCCGGCCTTGCGGATCAATTGCAGCAATTCGGCGCGGCGCAGCCCCTGGCTGGTGGTTGCGCCGGCATCGTGGTAAATCCGCTCTTCGACAATCGTGCCGTCGAGATCGTCGGCGCCGAAGCGCAGCGCGATCTGCGCGATCCGCGGCGTCATCATCACCCAGTACGCCTTAATATGCGGGATGTTATCCAGCATCAGGCGGGCCGCCGCGATGTTCTTGATATCCGAGAACCCGGTGGTCTTGGGGATGTGCTGGAGCGGCGTGTTGTCGGGGTGGAACGCCAGCGGAATGTAAGTGACGAAGCCGTGGGTTTCATCCTGCAAAGCGCGCAGGCGAACCAGGTGGTCGGCGCGGTCCTCGTCGTTCTCGATGTGCCCGTAGAGCATCGTGCAGTTGGAGCGCAGCCCCAACTGGTGCGCGATGCGCGCGGTCTCGATCCACTCGTTGCCGTCGATTTTGTGGTCGCAGATGATGCGGCGCACGCGCTCGTTGAAGATCTCGGCGCCCCCGCCGGGCAGCGAGTCCATGCCCGCATCACGCAGCCGTTCGAGCGTTTCCCGCACCGAAATCTTCGTACGCCGCGCCAGGTAGGCGATCTCGACCATGGTGAACGCCTTCAGGTGGACCCGGGGGAAGCGCTGCTTCAGCCCGCGGAGCATCTCGCAGAACCAATCGAGCGTTAGTTCCGGGTGCAGCCCGCCGACGATATGGAACTCCGTGACCGCTTCGCTCCAGCCTTCGCCGGCTCGGCGCCAGACCTCTTCGAGCGACATCGTGTAGGCTTTAGGGTCGCGGACCCGCTTGCCGAAGGCGCACAGCCGGCAGCTCGCCACGCACACATCCGTGGGATTGATGTGGCGGTTCACGTTGAAATAAGTGGTATCGCCGTGCAGCCGCTCGCGCACCAGGTTCGCCAGGTAGCCGAGCGCCAGGATGTCGCTGGTGCGGAACAGCGTGACGCCGTCTTCGAGCGACAGCCGCTGGCCCGCCTCCACTTTTTCACGGATGGGAATGAGGCGGCGGTCGTCAATCACAACTGGCATGTTCAGGCACCCGGTTTGAGGAGGAAGATATCAGCGGCCCAGAATACAAAGAATAACACGCTGACGTAGCCGTTCATGGTGAAGAAGGCCGCGTTGACGCGCGACAAGTCGTTTGGTTTCACCAGGCTGTGCTCGTAGACCAGCAGCGCGACCACGGCCCCCACGCCGGCCAGCGCGAGCCCACCCAGGTGCAGCGCCTGTACCAGGGCGAGCAGGCAGACCACCATCACCACATGGAAAATCCGCGCGATCCACAGAGCGCGCGCGATGCCTACCAGGCGCGGCACGCTGAAGAGTTCCTCGGCCGTGTCGAAGTCATAATCCTGGCAGGAGTAGATGATGTCGAAACCCGCGGTCCAGAAGGTCACGGCAGCGGTCAGCCACAGGATCCGGGGGTCGAGCGAGCCGCGCATCGCGATCCACGCGGCCGCCGGAGCGATCCCCAGGCTGAACCCCAGCACCAGGTGCGAGAGGGCCGTGAACCGTTTGGTGAACGAATAAACGAAGACGATCGCCAGGGCCAGCGGGGCCAGGTGCAGGCACAGCCGGTTCAACTCGCCCGCGGCCAGCACGAATATGCCGGAAGAGACCGTCACGAACCCCCAGGCGAACCCGCGCCCCAGCAGGCCCGCGGGAAGGTGCCGCATGCGCGTCCGCGGGTTGCGGGCGTCGATATCGGAATCGATCAGGCGGTTGAACGCCATGGCCGCCGAGCGCGCCGCCACCATCGCCAAAATAATCCAGAGAATTTTCCCCCAGGAAGGCCACGCAACAGAAGAGCCGGGCATTTCCGGCCGAATCGCGAGCAAGGCTCCGGTCAGGGCGAAAGGAAGGGCGAACACCGAGTGCTCGAACTTAATCATATCGAGCGTCAACAGGAGGCGTTTCAGCATCATTCTCTAAGCACCTCTATTTTACCCTGCCAGCCGTTGATAGAATGTCGGTTACGTTGCTGTTCGCATACTGGAGTTGCCGCCGTGGTCGGGCAATTAAGGAGTCTCGCGATGCTGGAAGCCTGCGCCTTGTCGGATAAAGGCTGCGTGAGAGCAAATAATGAGGATTACTGCCTGATCGAGCCGGAAATCGGCCTGTATGTGCTGGCCGACGGAATGGGGGGCGCTAAGGCTGGAGAATGCGCGTCCCGGATGGCCGTGGATACGGTGGCCGAGATCGTCCACGATGCCCCGGCGCGCGATTCGCAGGCGCTGTTGCGGGCGGTCGAGGAAGCCAACCGGCGGGTGCTCGACGCCGCCCAAAAGGACCCCGGCCTGGAAGGCATGGGCACCACGCTCGTGGCCGCGCTCACTATCGACCAGTCGCTTTCGATCGCCAGTGTGGGCGACAGCCGCGCCTACCTTTTCGACGACCGCGGCCTCCACGTCATCACCGATGACCAGACCTGGGTGAACGAAGTGGGCCGGCCGCTGGGCCTCGATGAGGAAAGCCTGCGCAACCACCCCATGCGGCATGTGCTCACGATGGCGATCGGAGCCAGTTCGCCGCTCACCGTCAACTATTACTCGATCGAACTGAACCTCGGAAACCTCGTGCTGCTGTGCAGCGACGGGCTCCACGGGGTGGTGGATGCTTCGCGGATGGAAGAGATCCTGCGGGGAGGGCGCAACGGCGATTCGCTCGAAGAAAGCTGCCGCCAATTAGTTGAGGCGGCCAAGGAAGCGGGCGGTCCCGATAATGTTACGACCATCCTGGTGCGCCGGTCCGGCTGACGCAAAGCGATCCCGGTTCGGAAGGGTCCCTCTGTTCTTTACCCTGATGGCGGCCCTGGCCGTTCCCGTGGCCGGACAAGTGGCCATTCTCCAGATTCAGGTTGTGGAAGGCGAGGGCGCCGTGCATCTGCCGGGCTCGCGCAGTTCGCGGCCCCTCACCGTTCAGGTGACCGACGAAACCGGCAAGCCGGTGGAGGGCGCGGCCGTAAGCTTCCACTTGCCCGAAGACGGCCCCGGAGGCGCCTTCACCAATGGCCTGCGGACGGATGTGGCCGATACGGACGCCCGCGGGCGCGCCTCGGCGCGGGGGATTCAGTTCAACCGCACCGGGGGCCGCTTCGAGGTCCGCATCTTCGCTTCCAAAGAGCAGGCGCGCGCCGGAATGGTCTCGTTCCAGTACGTGGCCGAAGCGGCGTCGGCGGCGGCACACGCCGGTCCGCGCAGCCGGAAGAAGTGGATCGGGGCGATTGCCGGGGTGGTGACGGCCGGCATAGCGGGAGGCATCCTGGCCGGCCGTTCGGGAACCACCGCGGCCGCCTCTTCGCCCGCGCCGGTGACCGTAACCGTCGGCGCACCGACGATTTCGGTGTCGAAGCCATGAGCGCGAGACTTTTCAGACTGGTTCTGGCGGCGGCCCTGGCCGCGCCGGCGGCATTCGCCCAATTCGAGATTTACCTGGTGGACGGCAATGTCGAGCGAGCCGTACCGGCGCTCTACCAGTTCGGCTCGTTCCAACCCGGGGAAACCGGAACGGCCCGGTTCCGCATCCGCAACACTTCCGACCAGCCCGCAACCCTGAATCTGCTGACTGTCAGCGGCTCCGGCTTTTCGCTTTCCGGGGCGGCGGCCATTCCGGCGGGTCTCGCATCCCAGCAGGCCATCGATTTCCAGGTGATCTTCCAATCGAGCGCGCCCGGCACCTACAGTGCGGCGCTCGATTCGGAAGGAATCTCGGTCCTGCTCGCGGCGACCGTGGTCGAGAGCCTCACGTACGACGTGGATTCGCAGGTTCTGGGCGCCTCGCCGGTGGATTTCGGCAGCGTCGAACTCGGGGCGGCTGTCTCCAGGCACTTCGTGATCGCGAACCAGACGGGAGTGGCACTGGGAATTCCGGCCATTTCGGTGGCCGGTGCGGGCTTTTCCCTGGCGGGAATCGCGCCCAGCGGCGGAGTGCTGCAGCCCCAGCAGACCTCCGGTTTCGACGTCCAGTACCAGCCCACGGTGGCCGGAGCCTCCACCGGATCCCTGCTGATCGGCGGCCGCGCGTACACGCTCACCGGAACCGGGGCGGCGATCGCGCTGCCCACACCGTCGCTTCAGGTGGTGCCGGCGCAACCCCGCAGCGGCCAGCAGGGCACCCTGACAGTGACGTTCGACGCACCCGCCCGGACCAGTGGAACCGGCAATGTCGCGCTCGAATTTCAGCCGCAGCCCGCAGGCGCCACGGACCCGGCCATCCAGTTCGCCGCAGGCGGCCAAAACGTGTCGTTTCCGGTCTCGCCCGGGGACACCCAGGCCAGTTTCCCCTTCCAAACCGGCACGACCGCCGGAACCCTTTCCTTCACCGTTACCCTGGGTGCCAACTCCGACCGGAAGACCATCGCGATTGCCCCTGACGCGGTGAATCTCACGGCATCCCAGGGCGTGCGGTCGGCCGGCACCGTGGAAGTCCGGCTGACGGGCTTCGACAATACCCGGAGCGTGAGCCGCCTCACGTACACGTTCTTCGACACTTCGGGCAACGCCATCGCTCCGGGCGCTCTTCCGGTGGATAGCTCGGCCGATTTCGCGCGGTTCTTCCAGAGTTCGGACGCGGGCGGGAATTTCCAACTCCGCGCCGTCTTCCCGGTCACGGGAGACTCGTCGAAGATCGCCGCCTTCGAGGCGCAGATCGTCAATTCCGCCGGCACCGCCGGCACCAGCCGCGTCACGTTCTGACGCACCTTTACTTTTCGCCGCATATCGGATCTGATAATCCTATGGAGCGAAATATTTCTTTCACGCTCAACGGCAAGCCGGTGCGCATTTCCGTGGACGATGAGCGCATGTTGCTGTGGGTGCTGCGCGGCGATCTCGGCCTCACGGGTACGAAGTTCGGCTGCGGCGAGGCGCTGTGCGGCGCCTGCACCGTGATCGTCAACCGGGAAGCGGTTCGTTCCTGCTCGGTTCCGGTCAAGGACGTGGAAGGCAAACAGGTGTTGACCATCGAAGGGCTGGAGCACAACGGGCGCCTCCATCCGATCCAGCAGGCCTTCCAGAAGCACGATGCCTTCCAGTGCGGCTACTGCACGCCGGGCATGATTCTGAGCGCCTACGCACTGTTGGCGAAGACGCCGCGGCCCACGCGCGAGCAGGTGGTCGAGCACATGGACGGAAACCTCTGCCGCTGCGGATCTCACGTGCGCGTGCTGGACGCGATCGACGAAGCCGCGGCAGCCTTGGGGAAAGGGGGCTCGCTGTGACGGATCAGTTGACCAGGCGTGCCTTCTTCGCCCTGCCCGGAACCGGGCTGTTCCTGATGGTCTCCGCGCAGGAACCCACCCGCCTGCCGGTGCGCCAGGGCTATCCCACCGACTTCAACGCCTACCTGAAGATCGGCGGAGACGGCCGGGTGACCTGCTTCTCGGGCAAGGTCGAACTCGGCCAGGGTGTAACCACCACGCTGGCGCAGTTGCTGGCCGAAGAATTGGACGTGCAGTTCGATTCGGTGGATGTCGTACTGGGCGATACCGGCCGCTGCCCCTGGGACATGGGGACCTTCGGCTCGCTCACGGTCCGCCAGTTCGGGCCGGTGCTGCGGGCGGCGGGCGCCGAGGCCCGCGCAATCCTGCTCCAGATGGCCGGCGAGCATCTCGAGGTTCCCGCGGCGCGCCTGCAAGTGAAAGCCGGAGTGGTGACCGACCCCGCGTCCGGCCGGCATGTGAGCTACGCCCAGTTGGTGGACGGCAAGCGCATCGAGCGCCACATCGAGCACGTTCCGGTGAAGCCGGTTTCGGCCTTCACCGTGGTCGGCCATTCGCCGGTGCGCAAGGACGGCATCGCCAAAATCACGGGCAAGGGAGAATATGCAGGCGATCTGAAACTGCCCGGGACCCTGCGCGCGCGCCTGGTGCGGCCGCCGGCGCACGGGGCCACGCTGAAATCGGTGGACACCTCCGCCGCTGAAAAAATTCCGGGAGTGCGGGTCGTGAAAGAGGCGGGGATGATCGCGGTCCTCCACGAGCACTGGGACGTGGCCGAGCAGGCGCACGGTCTGGTGAAGGCGGAATTCGACCGCCCGGGTTCGGGGCCGGACGACCAGACCATCTTCGAACACCTGCTCAAAACCGCGCCCCCGGCGCAGGTGGTTTTCGCGGGTGGGGACCTGGCGGAAGGCGAGAAACTGGCCTACGCCGTGGTGGAGCGGGAGTACCGGAACGCATACGTGGCGCACGCGCCCATCGAGACCCACACGGCCACCGCATCCATAGAGGGCGGCAAGGTTACGGTGTGGGCGAGCACGCAGGCGCCGTTTTCGGTGAAGAACCAGGTGGCGCAGGCGTTAGGCGTGCCTCCCGAAGATGTGCGGATCATCGCGCCGTACGTAGGCGGCGGTTTCGGCGGAAAGAGCGCCTCGCCGCAATCGGTGGAAGCCGCGCGGCTGGCGCAGATTACGGGCAGGCCGGTGCAGGTGGTTTGGGACCGGGCGGAGGAGTTCTTCTACGATACCTTCCGGCCGGCCGCGGTGGTCAAAATTCGCGCCGGCGTGACGAAGGACGGAAAGCTCGCGTTCTGGAACTTCGCGGTGACCGGCGCCGGCGACCGCGAGGCCCGCACGTTCTACGATGTGCCGCACCAGCGCACCACGTCGGCGGGCGGATGGGGCGGCGGCAACCCTCCGGGCATGCACCCGTTCGCCATAGGGCCCTGGCGCGCGCCCTCCGTCAATACCAACACGTTCGCGCGGGAGAGTCACATGGATCTGTTGGCGCAGCAGGCCGGGATGGATCCGGTGGAGTTCCGCCTCAACAATCTCTCCCACCCCCGCATGCGGCGGGTGCTCGAAGCCGCCGCCAGGCAGTTCGGCTGGAAGCCCGGACGCACGCCCAGCGGCCGCGGCGTGGGAGCCGCCTGTGGCATGTACGCGGATACCTGCGTGGCGATGTGCGCGGAGGTCGCGGTGGACCGGGCCAGCGGCCGAACGCGCGTGAAGCGCGTCGTCGCCGCGCAGGATAACGGCGTCAGCGTGAACCCCGAAGGCCTGCGGCAGCAGATCGAGGGCTGCGTCACCATGGGGCTGGGCTATGCGCTGGCCGAGGGAGTGCGGTTCCGCAAGGGAGAAGTGCTCGCCCGCAATTTCGATTCCTACGAAATCCCGCGTTTTTCCTGGCTGCCGAAGATCGAGACGGTGCTGATCGACAACCCCGGCACCCCGGCGCTGGGAAGCGGCGAGCCGCCCATCATCACCATGGGCGCGGTGATCGCCAATGCCATTGCCGATGCCGCGGGCGCGCGCGTGCTTGAGTTGCCGATCACCCCGGAGCGCGTGAAGCAGGCGCGGTCTCGCGGATAAGCGCGCGCGGCCCGGGAGTCACACCTTCTTTCCTTTCGCCTGCTCGATCAGGCGATCGCACCCGCGCGCGGTCAACGCCATCATGGTGAGGGTCGGGTGCTTGTCGCCCGTCGAGGGGAACGCGTTGCCGCCGAAGACGTACAGGTTCGGAACGTCGTGCGTGCGGCAGAAGGAATCGAGCACGCCGTCTTTCGGGCTGGCGCTCATGCGCGCGGTGCCGACCTCGTGGATCGACCCGCCGAGCGGCCGCCGCCCTCCCGCGAGTCGGGTGCCTCCGCGCGCCGGGCGCGAATCGGGCGAACCGGGACCGCCGGGGAAGCCGGCCGGGCCGCCGCGTCCCATCCCCTCGATGACTTCGCCGCCGGCTTTGCGGAAGAGCTCTTCGGCCTTCTCCTCGAAATCGGCCATGATCTTGTAGTCGTTGTCGGAGTGCGTGAAGTGGATCTTCAGCACGGGGATCGCCCAGTGGTCTTTCACTTCCGGGTCGAGTTCGACGAAATTCTCCTTGCGCGCCAGCATCTCTCCGCCCGCGATCCACACGCGCGCCTGGGCCACGTAGCGGCTCCTGACTTCTTTCTTCCATGCGGAGCCATACCCCGGCAGAGCGGAGGCGAACTGCGGGTACTCGGTCTGGCCGCCGGTGGCGTTCATGACGTAGCCGCGAATGAAATCCTTGCGCCGGGTCTTCTCGTCGATGTTCTGAAAATTGGGGACAGTGATGCCCGAGGATTTGCCGTCGTCGAGGCGGCTCGGGCCGCCCTTGAGCACCGGCAGGAAGCCGCTCACGCCGCCGCCGCCCACCTGGTCCATCATGTAGTGCCCCAAGGTACCGCTGGAGTTGGCGAGCCCGCCCTTGGCCGAAAGCAGCAGCAGCCGCGTGTTTTCGAGTGTGGACGCCGCCAGGATCACGTACTTCGCGTCTACATCCACCGGCTTGCCGGTGTAGCGCTCGATGTAGGTGACGCCCCGCGCGCGGTTCTCGCCATTCATGCGGACGCGCGCCACCACCGTATCCGTGCGGACCTCCAGGTTGCCCGTCCTCAGCGCCGGAGGCAGCGTCACCGCGATGGTGTTGAACATCGCGCCCACGTCGCAGCCGTTCACGCAGTTGCCGCAGTAGTGGCACGGCGGGCGGTTGTTGTGCATGCGGGTCAACTGCGCCAGGCGGCGGGGGGTCACAGGCAATCCGAGGCTTCTCGCCGCGGCGGTGAAGATCGTCTCCGCGCAATTCAGAGCCATGGCGGGCAGAAACACGCCATCGGGGAACTGCGGCAATCCTTCCGCGGCGGCGCTCACCCCGATGAAGCTCTCCACGCGATCGTAGTAGGGCTTCATGTCGGCATACGAGACCGCCCAATCCATGCCGTAGCCGTCGCGCGAGGCAGCCTTGAATTCGTAATCCGCCATGCGGTCGCTGGCGCGCGCCCAGTGCAGCGTGCGCCCGCCCAGGCAGCGCGAGCGGCCCCAGTTGTACACGGTTTCGGGGGACGTGGTGTACGGGTTCTCCTGGTTATCGATCATGATGCGATAGTTGCGCTCGCTGCCGCTGTAGCGGCGCAACAGGCCCGGCTTGCCGCGCCCGCGGTAATCCATCTGATAGAGAAACGTGTGGTGGAAATCCCTGGCGGGCTCGATACGGCTGCCGGCTTCGAGCATCAGCACCTTCATACCAGCCCGTGTCAATTCCGTCGCCGCCCATCCGCCGCAGGCGCCGGAGCCGGCCACAATCGCGTCGTAGGTTTGCGCCATGTCAGACCCTGTGATGCTCCGGGTGGGTGCACGCCGGGAAGCTGGTGTTGTACGAATTGCCGCGGTAGTCGAGTGCTTCGATCATGCCGGCTCGCGAGGTGTAGAAAGCGAAGGTATTCTGCTGCTTGATGAGCCGGTACGCGGCGAACGCGGGGTGCGATGCCGCGCGGTCGCGCTCGGGGGCCGAGATCGCCGCCATCAGCGCCGCCCGCTCCCGGCCATCGGCGCCGTGGAAGCCCGCCGCGCGGAGCGCCGCCATGGCATCGCGCCATCGAGCCTGGGTTTCGAGCGGCGACGCCTGGAGCACGAAGTCGATGAAGTGCGCGCAGTGGGCTTCGCGGGCTCCCGGGGTGTCGTCGGTGGGGATCAGGATTTCGGTGAACGCCTGCAAGGCCGCGAACTCTTCCGCGTCGAAAAACTTCGACCGATAATCGCGCAGCAGAGGCGGTTCGGGCGGAGCGGTGGAGTGTTGGTGGTCGTCTGAGGCGCGCAGCCAGGCCGAAAAGAACTCGGCCGCACCGGGAAGCGCCGCCGCTCGCGCGGCGATTTCGAGAAGGTCCCTCCGGGTCGGAAACATGGAATTTACTATATACCCGCTCCCTCACGGTCGCGGCTCTGTGCGGGCATGTCGTCGCACACAGAGCCGCGACCGTGAGGGAGCGGGCAGAACCGGCGCCATCCTAGAGGCGCGCGTGGGGCAGGACCGGACCGGCGATGGGCCGGAGCCATGCGAGGAACTCCGCGGTGACGTCGTTGTGCGCCGCGGCAATCCACTCCGTGGGGAACCGCCGCTCCACGCCGGCCACGCGCTCGAGCGGCACCGTGATCGTCCGGGAGGCGTATGCAGGGCCGGCGCAGCGTTCGATCGCCACCATTTCGCCCGAGCGGCCGTCGACCGCCGCGCGCACGCCCGCTTCGCCGCAGCGCCACGATTCCTCGCGGTCTACTTCGGAAGCCAGCGGCGCCGACGAACGCCCGACCAGCCCCGGGCGCTCGGCGCGCGCCCGCAGCCCCGTACGTTCGGAGATGATTCGCGCGAAGACGCTGCCCATGTTGGAGGGCAGGCGATTGCGCGCGTCCTGGCGCGAATCGATTTCGGCGCCGAACCATCCGCCCGTAGCATCCTTCTGCCCTTCGCAAACCGCAACCAGGCAGCGGCCGATGCGGCGGTAGACGCGCTCGACGTCGGCGCATAACTGCTCGGGCGCGATGCCGCATTCGGGGAAGTAAATCAGGTGGGGCGGGTCGTCCGGATAGTGGCGAGCGAGCGCCGTGGCGGCCACCACCCAGCCCACGTTGCGGCCCAGTGCCTCGAGCACTTCGACCGGCGGCGGCAGCGCGCGGTTGTCTTCGCCCACATCGCGCGTCGCGTGTGCGAAGAAGCGCGCGCAGGAGGCGTATCCCGGGGTATGGTCGGTGCCGGCGATATCGTTGTCGATGGTTTTCGGAATGCCGATCACGCGTAATTCGTACCGGGTTTCGCGGGCGAAGCGCTCAAGCGCGAGCGCTGTTCCCATGGACCCGTTGCCGCCCGTGTAGAACAGGTAGCGGACGTCGAGCCGGCGGAGCGCGTCCAAAATGCGCGGGTACTCGTCCACCTCGATCTTGCGCCGCGAGGAGCCGAGGGCCGAACCCGGCGCGAGCGCGAGGGCGGCCACCTCCCGGGCCGAGAGATCCACCAAATCGCCTTCAATCAGGCCGGCATTGCCGTGCCGCGCACCGTAGACCGCGGCGATCTCCGGGTGCTTGCGGCATTCCGTAACCAGTCCGGCGAGGCTGGCGTTCAGGACGGGGGTGGGGCCCCCGCTGTGTACGATGAGCGCTGTTCCATGAAGGGGCATCAAAGAACTGATGGTAATACCGTGTAAGTCACAATCGGCGGTTGCCCGAGGCTTAACAGTTCTTAACTTGACCCGCGTGATCCCGTCGCTCTAAGCTAAGAATTCTTGGTATGGGACGCAAGGCGCAAAAGAACGATTCGTTGCCCGGCTCACTGGACATGTTGATTCTGCGAACGCTGTTGCGACGCAATCTCCACGGATACGGCATAGTCCGGTTCATTGAGCAATCGTCAGATAACGAGCTTCTAGTCGAGGAGGGCTCGCTATATCCCGCTCTCCAGCGCCTCGAGCTAAACGGCTGGATCGAGGGTGTCTGGGGTGTGACGTCGAACAATCGGCGGGCGAGGATCTACAAGATCACGGCGGCTGGCCGCAAACAACTGGCGGTTGAAACCCGGAAGTACGCGAAACTCACGCTGGCGATCGCCCGTGTGATGGGAGCGGAGTGACAGACATGCTGATACGACGGCTGAAATATTGGATGGAGGGCGCCAGGCGCAGCGAGGCGCTGCGCGAGGAAATGGAACTCCACCTTGCCGAGAAGGCTGCGGAACTGCAAGCAGACGGTATGACGCCGGAGCGCGCCCGGGCTGAAGCGTGCCGGCGATTTGGCAACGTCGGACTGAAGCACGAAGAGTCCCGGGAGATTTGGATGACACGGTTTTGGTCGGAACTCGGACAGGATGTCCGCTACGGCTTTCGCACCATGGCGGCCAACAAGGCATTCAGCGCCCTGGCGGTCTTGTCGCTGGCGCTCGGCATCGGGGCGAATACCGCGATCTACAGCTTGATGGAGTCGATTCTGATGCGCTCGCTGCCGGTGGCCGATCCCGACTCGCTGGTAGTCTTGAATTGGCACAGCCGGCCTCCCCAGAACGCCAGCGGGGAGTGGGATCACGTGGTGCACGGGTTACAAGGCCTTTTCTGGCCGGGCGACAAAGGCTTTCTGGTCACCGGGATCTTCCCGTACGGCGCGTTCGAGACGCTGCACGCGGAGAATCCCGTCTTCTCCACGCTCTTCGGATACTTCAACGGACGCGACCGTACCCTGGCCGTCCGCGGGCAGGCCATGAGCGCCGGCACGGAGTTCGTCACCGGCGAGTATTTCCGCGGCCTGGGAGTGTCGCCGGCCGCGGGACGTCTGATCGACTCCGAAGACGACCGTCCAGGCGCAGCGCCGGTCGCCGTAATCAGTTTTGTTACCAGCCAAAATCGCTTTGGAGGACCGCCGAATGCGATTGGACAACCAATTCTCGTCGATAACGTGCCCTTCACCGTGGTCGGCGTGGCGCCGCCGGAATTCTTCGGAGTCGACCCGGCCGCATCGCCGGACCTCTACCTTCCTTTGCACACGAATCTGCTCGTAGACGGCGCCCGGGCGGCTCGTATGTATCCCGGCGAAAACTTCTACTGGATCGAAATGATGGGCCGCCTGCGTCCCGGCGTTAGCATGGCCCAGGCGCAGGCGGCGCTGGCTCCTCGTTTCCATCAATGGGTTGCCACCACCGCGACGACCAACGGGGAGCGCGCCAAACTGCCCGCGCTGACGCTCGATCCCGGCGCCGCCGGTCTGGGTAGCTTGCGCCGCGAGTATTCCAAGCCTCTGTACGTGCTCCTGGCGATGGTGGGACTGATCCTGGCGATCACGTGCGCGAACATCGCCAATCTGCTGCTGGCAAGGGCCGCCGCGCGGCGCCGCGAGATGGCTGTCAGGCTCAGCCTGGGAGCAGGGCGGTTCCGCGTCGTGCGGCAGTTGCTGACCGAGAGCGTGATGCTCGCGTCGCTCGGCGGAGCATTCGGGGTGCTGATTGCGAGCTGGGGCGTGCGATCGCTGACGTTTCTGTTCTCCAACAGACGGGGGAATTTTACGCTGCACGCGGAATTGAACTGGCACGTGCTGGCCGTGACGGCCGCGCTCTCCGTGGTTTGCGGCCTGCTATTTGGCCTCGCTCCGGCGATTCAGTCGACGCGTCCCGACGTCATGCCCACGCTAAAGGATGGCCGCGGGGGCGGACCGCGCCGCCGCGCACAGAACGTTCTGGTGGTCGCCCAGATCGCGATGTCTTTTGGCATCCTGGTCGCCGCGGGTCTGTTTGCCCGGACACTCGACAAGCTGCACGCAATCCCACTGGGATACGCCCGGGAGAACATCCTTCTGTTCACGTTGAATGCGCGCCAGGCAGGGCACCGCGAATCGGAGATCGCCGCCTTTTACGAGAACCTGCGCAAGCGCTTCGAATCGATCCCGGGAGTGAGCAGCGCGACGCTTTCGCAATCCTCGATCATCAGCGCCGGCGAGGCCGGGGGGACATACAGGGGAGCAATGAAGATCGGCGCCGTTACCATCGAAGGCGCGGGCACCATGGTCGCCGGACCGCGTTTCCTCACGACGATGCAGATTCCGATCCTGGCCGGGCGTGAGATTGACGACCGCGACCAACCTGGCTCCACGCCGGTTGCAGTAATCAGCGAGCGGCTGGCTCGGACTTACTTCGGGAACGAGAATCCGGTGGGCCGGCGCATCACGTTCGTGGACGAGGGGCGCGACCTCGAAATCGTCGGCGTGTCGGGTAACGTGCGGTACGGCAGCTTGAAACAGGGGAGTCCAATGACCGTGTTCGTAGCGGCCAGCCAGTTTCACCAGGACCGAGTGACTTACGCGCTGCGCACTGCGGGTGATCCGCTGGGGTATGTCCAGAGTGCGCATGAGATCGTGCGGGAGGCCGATTCCCGGATACCCGTCACCAACGTGGTCACACAGGCTGCGGAAATCGATCGGACGATCAGCCGGGAACTCACGTTCGCGAAATTGTGTACGGGTTTCGCGGTTCTCGCTCTCCTGATGGCGTGCGTGGGGCTCTACGGAACGATGTCCTACAGCGTCGCGCGGCAGACCGGCGAGATTGGAATCCGTATGGCTCTGGGCGCACAACGCGGCGCCGTGGTTTGGCTGGTTCTGCGCCGCGTCCTCCTACTGGCGGCGGTGGGGCTCGCGATCAGCGTGCCTGCCGCGTTAAGCGCGTCCCGGCTTGTCAAATCGCTTCTGTTCGATACCCAGCCCAATGATCCGGGAACCCTGGCGCTGGCGGGTGTCGTCCTTCTGAGCGCCGCGATTCTCGCTGGCTATGCGCCGGCAAGGCGAGCGTCCCGAATTGATCCATTGGCGGCTCTGCGGCACGAGTAGGACATATTCGGGTTGGGATGGGACCGAGGATGCGGACGCAGCGAAGTCCTGGACGACGCGCCATCCGGAGGGTGAATAGAGATCAAGTTGACGAGGAACGCGCGTCTCGCCAGCTGAAGAATATCCGTCTTCGCTGGCCCGCCGAGATCAGCAACGGGGACAAACCGCCGGGGCGAGGACGCCGAATTGCCGAACTACGGAAAGCGCGTTTGCCTAACGCGAATCTTTCCGGCGCTGCGGAATCGCACACCTCGCGATCATTCACACATCTCTTCGAACAGCTCCCGCACCTGTTCCCGTGCCTGCGCCAGTGCCTTACGGCCCCGGGCCGTTGCTACATAGACCTTTCGTTTGTGGTTGTTGACCAGCAGCTCCTCGGATCTCAGCCATCCGCGCCGCTCCATGCCGTGAAGGAGTGGATACATCGTCCCCGGCCCGAGGCGGTAGCCGTGCCGGCCCAGTTCGCGAATAATGCCAAGGCCGAAAATCGGCGCTTCCGCCGCATGGTGCAGCACGTGCAAACGGACCAGTCCGATGTAGAGCTCCTGATTCCCCTTCGTGCGGGGTACTTTTTCTGCCATAGTGATGCTCAGGCCCGGCCTAATAGGCCATCATAGACGGTGTATCGGGAGTCGGCCTACGCCGGATCGTGGCCGCAGGTGTCGGGCGGAAACCGGCACCGGTATGCAGGCGTGCTTTAGAAGAGATCGGAAATCGGGGGGAAGGTCAGCAGCAGGCTCAGGGAGAGAAGCACTAGAGCCGTCGCCTGGATGCGCCCCAGAGGCAGATCCCTCCGCTGCCAGCGCCAGTGTAGAATCAGCCACACCAGCAGCCAAGCCACGATGGCGGAGGTGGTCACGCCGGAAAGCGGGCCGGTTGGCCGATAGAACGTCATGTAGCTCCTGAGCCGGGCAATATGGTCCGCCGCCGCGGCGAACACCGCCAGCAGGAACGCACCAATGCCGGCAGCAAGAACGGCGGCCGCGCCGGGTCCGTTCGGCACGGTCACTGGGGCCGTCTTCGGTGCGCTCATCGCGATGCTCCCTGAACGAGATGGATGGTTGTGCCACCCTCGACCGGCGCGTGCCGGGTGAGCATGGCGCCGAAGAATCCGGCGATGCCCGCAGCTATAAACGAGACCATGGTAAATCCCAGAACGGCGTTACGCAGTTGCGGCAAATCACGGAGCGCGCGGCCGTACCGCGCAAACACGGCGGCCGCCATTGTAATGGAGATCGGCGCCAGCCAGGCAACGTGCTCTTTCCACTCCATTCCGATGGAGTGCCATGCCAGCGTATCTGGCCGTGACATTAACAGCCGCTGCGGATAGGCCATCAGGTCGGCTCCCGCCGGCGGCGTGGCGCGGTACCAGGGGTAGATGATGTAGGCGCCGGTCAGCACGGCCATCCACGCCAGCGCGGCCATCGCGGTGAAATACACGCGCAGGAACCGCTCGTCCCGCGGCGTGACCGGCCCCGGCGCACCGGGCGCGTAGCGGCGCCACAACTCGACCATGGCGCCCGAGCAGGCCAACAGATAGAGGCCGCCGAAGCCCATGCCGTGGATCAGTGTCCATAGTCCATGTGCCGTGATTTCCATAAGGCTCTCCCTTCCCTCGCGGCTCCCGTGGTGCACGGCCGCGCTATTGGAATCCGTACCGCGGAACGCCTGGCGGTGGGAACATGGGGCTGGCATCGGGCGGCTTCGCGTCTTTGCCCCAGGTCCAGTACAACCCCACGTAAGCGTAGTTTTCGGTCTGCCCGGCGACCGAGTGGCCGTAACAAAATAGAAATTGCCGGCCGGGATGGTGCTTGAAATGGTAGTAGCCACCCAGGTCGACCATGGTGGAGGCCTCGGTCTGCGCGGCGGCAAAGCCTTCGCGCCCGTGCGAAAACGATTCGACGCCGAGTTCCAGTCGCTCGCCGAAGGCGTACTTGACCAGCAAGCCGGAATAGGGATAATTGCGGTATCCGGTCTGCGGAACCACCACGTAGCCGCCCCCGCCGTCCACCAGCCAGTGTCCGAAATTCTTTTGCAGCCAAAGCGGAATCTTGTACCACACCTTGCCCACGCTGAGGCCCCGGTCATAGTTTCCGGTCGGTATCTCGAACATGGTGAAAGTGCCGATCTGGGGGATGTGCCTGGATTCCTTGATAAAGGCGATCTTCGCCCCCAGTTCCATATCCGTCAGGCCAAACGCATCCGGTCCGGTTCCGCCGGGGAGGTAAATCGGATTGTTCGAAGGTGCAATCACACCCCACGGCAGAATCGCGTGGAGCTGCACTCTGGGGATCGCGCCCCAGTTGAACTCGAACGCCGGGCCGGTCGCATCGATTTCCGCGGTGGTCCCGTCCATCCCACCGAAGGTGTAGAACTCGTAGTGGTGCAGGTCAACCGGCACCGGATCGTCGGTCTGAAACGGCGGTCCCTGCGCGCACAACCGGGGAACAGTCAGGGTGAGGGCCAGGAACCAGAAAAGGCCGGCGCACCTGCAGGCAAGCTTCATCGGTACCGCGATCAAAAAAAGCGGAGCGCCGCAGTCGGACTGTTGGCATAGGCTATGCACGGGAGATCGTCCTCTGAAGAATAATCGAAAATCGATAGCACCAGCTCACAATCAGTTGTGAAATCGTATCGAACCTCGATACATCTCTGCAACTCCGAAATGGCCGAGGTTCGCCAGCCCGCCCCAGTTACGATTGGCTGGCGAGGGCCGGCATCTCCTCCGTCTTCAGCGCCAGCCGAATCCGCGGCTTGTCGGAAAACAGCCCAGTCCTTACCTGGCCGTATCACCCGCGGAACTGCCGTTAAAGTAAGATCAAGGCATGACGCGCCGGACTCTGTTCGGTCTTCTGGGAGCCACCGCGCTCGGCGGGCAGGAGATTCATTATCGCGAATACGCACGCTGCCTGCCCGATTACCTCACCGCACTGGCCTATGACGCGTACGCGCGGCGCAACGCGCGCATCGCCGCACTGCGCACCGCGGAAGAGATCCGCGCCTACCAAGCCTGGGCCCGCGCGACCTTCCAGAAACTTGCCGGCGGATTGCCGCCGCGCACGCCGCTGAATCCGCGCACGGTAGGCGGGTTCGAACGCGCGAGTTATCGCGTCGAAAAACTGGTCTACGAGTCGCGCCCCGGGCTGTTTGTTCCGGCGAACCTCTACCTGCCGAAACAGGGCAGCGCGCCATATCCGGGCGTCCTGTTTCAGATGGGCCACAGCAATGACGGAAAGAGCTACTCGTATTACCAGCGGTGCTGCCAGGGGCTGGTGCAGTTGGGCTATATCGTGCTGGCCTTCGACCCCATGGGACAGGGCGAGCGCACGGCGTATCCGGCGAGCGGCGGGTGGCTGACGCGGCTGCCTTCGGCGGACGACGAGCACACCCTGCCCGGGCGCCAGATGCTGCTGGTCGGCCAGACCGCCACGGGGATGCAGCTTTGGGACGCCATCCGCAGCCTGGACGTACTGGCCTCGCATCCGCAGGTGGACGCGCGCAAGTTGGGTGCTACCGGGCAATCCGGCGGAGGCACCCTGACGATGATGCTGGCCAACGCCGACGACCGGCTTGCCGCGGCCGCGGTCTGTTCCGGCAACACCGAGAATTTCGCGACGCATCCGTTTCTGCCGCCCGGCTCGACCGACGATGCCGAACAGAACTTCATCGGCTCCGGCCCGCTCGGCTTCGACCGCTGGGACCTGCTCTGGCCGATCGCTCCGAAGCCGCTGCTGGTCGCCGCCAGCGCGCGCGATTTTTTCGGCACGTATTCGCCTTCTTACGAGAGCAGCGGTCGGGAGGAGTTTCACAAACTCGCGCAGGCGTACGAAATTATGGGCGCGGTGGACCGGCTGCGATATCTCGAAACGCCGCTGCCCCACGGACTCTCGTATTCGCTGCGGGTCGCGGTGTACGACTGGTTCGAGCGCCACCTCAAGCAAAGCGGGCAGGCGGTTTCCGAAGAGCCGCCCACCTCGCCCGAACGCGACCAGACCCTGTGGTGCGGGCCCACCGGCAACACTGTGCGCGATTTCGGCGCGCGGACGCCTTACCGGATGGCGCGGGAAGCCGCGGCTTTGATCCGCACGCCGGAGCCGTTGCCGGATCTGCGGGCGCTCGTCGGGATGGGGCCTTCCGCACCCGCGCGGATCGAAGTGCGGGGCCGCACGCGCTACGCGAATTGCGATGTACAAGCTGTCGAGGTGAACACCGAAGCCAATGTCTGGGCGCCCGCCTGGCTGTTTCTGCCGAAGCAGCCGTGGAGCCGCCTGCTGCTGGCCGTGGAGCCGAGCGGCCGCAACGCCCGGTGGCACGAAGACGATTTGTACGCCCAACTTGCCGGCGCCGGGGTTGCGGTGTGCGCGGCGGACGTTCGCGGCATCGGCGATCTCGACCCGCAGTACGGGCCGGGCGCGGCCGGATATGCGCAGTCGCATCACAAGGAAGAGAGCTACGCGTGGGCGTCGCTGATTCTGGGAAGGAGCCTGCTGGGGCAGCGTACGAACGACATCCTCCGGTTGTCCCGTGCGCTGGCGGACGCGTGGCCCCGGGCGCTCGTCACGCTGGCGGCGCGGGGCAGAACCACCGTGCCCGCTCTTTGCGCGGCCGCGCTCGAACCGAGGATCGCCCGGCTGTACCTGGCCGGCCACCTGGTTTCGTGGCGCTCGCTGCTCGATTCCGAAATGTATTCGCACCCGTTCGCGGATTTCGTTCCGAACGTGCTGAGCGCCACCGACCTGCCGCAGATTGCGCGGTCGCTCGCGCCGCGCGCCGTGGTGGTGGCCGGCGCCGTGAACGCATCCGGAGACCCCGTGCCGCGGACCCAGGCGCCGTACGCAAACTACCGCGAAGAGCCTGCCTGGGATTTCGATTCGCTTTCGCGATTCTGACGGCGGCACTTTCCGCACCAAGGGGCGCCACGCGGCGCCGGCTGTGCGCGGAAACGGACCCATGCCACAGGGTCTTCCGGGCTAGACTCGCTGCTGTATGAAGCTTCGATACTGGCTGGCGGGCGCGGCATTGGCGGGCGCCTACTGGAGGCTCAGCCGCCGAACGCCGCGGCGGATCCCGCGGACTTTCCACCTCGACCTGCCGCCCGGCGGCCCGGAAACGGAATTCGCCGGCGCCGGCTCCGTGCAGTTCATCGGCACCGCGACCACGCTAATCCGCTATGGCGGGCTCACCATCCTCACCGATCCGAATTTTCTTCACATGGGTGAGAGAATTGACATCGGCTACGGCTTGCATGCGACGCGCCTGACCGATCCGGCGATCGATTTCGACGAGCTTCCCCGAATTGACTTCGTCCTCCTCTCGCATCTCCACGAAGATCACTTCGACCGGCTGGTGGAAGCCCGGCTGCGGCGGGATATCCCCATCCTCACCACGGCCGACGCCGCCCGGACGCTGCGCCGGAGAGGCTTCCGGCGAAGTTTTGCCCTGCGCACGTGGGACGCGGTGGAAGTCTCCAAAGGCGCCGTCCACGCGCGCATTACTTCGCTGCCCGGCCGGCACGGGCCGCTGCTCATTTCGGCCATGATGCCGGCGGTCATGGGCAGCATGCTGGAGTTCCGCGGCCGTCCGAATCTGCCGGCCTATCGGATCTACATCAGCGGCGATACCCTGGTCTACGACGATCTCAAACAGATACCCGGCCGGTACCCGGGCATTGACCTCGCACTGCTGCACCTGGGCGGCGCCAGGGTCATGGGCATCCTGGTGACGATGAACGCGGAGCAGGGGATCGAAGCCTTGCGCCTCATCCGTCCCGAGATCGCGATTCCGGTACATTACGACGACTACGACGTCTTTCGCGAGCCGCTGGCGGAATTCCTGCGAGCGGTGGAACGCGCGGGTTTGCAGCAGAAGGTACGGTATCTGGAGCGTGGGCAGACGTACTCTTTCGCCGGCTCGCACGCTCCCGCGCGACCCCTTCCGGAGTTTTGATTCCGCGCCGGCGAATCCCGGTTCGGCTGTCTCTTCACGATTCCCGTCCGGACCGTTGCGTGCCCGCACGTACATCAGGCGGTGCGAGCTTCCGCCCCCTTCTCGTAACTTGGAATTAGGCCTGGTCGGGCCAACGAGTTCATGCGGAGGAGACACATGCGGAAACAGGGATGCGCGGCTGCCGTGCTTTGGATGTGGGGCGTGGCGGGGATCTACGGCCAGGCGGTGCCGCCGGAATCAGGACCGCCGGGCGCCCGCCCGGTACAACTACCCCTTTCCGGCCGGACAGGGCAGACCGGCTCGGTAGAGACCGTGCAGAATCCCCTGCCGAGCGGCCTGCAAAGCGTTAACACCATTACCAGCACCGTGCAGGTCCAGGGTGCTTACCAGGGCAGCATCCCTTCGGCGCCGGCCCCCGGCCTCCCGCTGTCCCTATCGCTCGACGCGGCCGTGAAACGCGGTCTCGAATACAATCTGGGGGCCGTGAGCAACCGGAACAACGTTCGCCAGGAGCGCGGTTACCAAAGGGTGGAACGCGCGGCCCTGCTTCCGCAGGTTTCGGCCGATTTGCTGGTATCCGAGGAACAGTTGAACCTGGCGGCCTTGGGCTTCGCGGGAAACATTCCGGGAGTTCCGATGGTGGTGGGACCGTTCCACTACTTCGACCTGCGGGCGGGCGTGAGTCAGACCGTGTTGAGCCTCACCGAACTGCGGAACTATCACGCGTCTTCGCAGGAGTTGGAGTCCGCGCGGCTTTCGGCGCTGGACGCCCGCGACCTGGTAACCCTGGCGGTGACCGGCGGGTATCTGGACCTGATTGCCGCGGCTGCGCGCGTGGATACCGCCCGCGCCGAGGTCGCCACGGCGGAGGCGGCCTTCCGGCAGGCGCGGGACCGGCTCGCCGCCGGAGTGGTGCCCCGCATCGACCTCACCCGCAGCCAGGTGGAACTGCAGACGCAGCAGCAGCGGCTCACTTCGCTCCAGAACAATCTTGCCAAGCTGCGAATCTACTTCGCCCGCCTGATCGGGCTGCCGCCGGCGCGGGATTATTCCATTTCGGACACGCTTCCCTATGCGCCCCTTAAATCGCTGACGCTCGAGCAGGCGCTGTTGCGCGCCTACGCCTACCGTTCCGACCTGAAGGCCGCCGCGGCGCAGGCTCGGGCCGCGGAGTTCGCGCGCCAGGCGGCGGTGGCGGAGCACTACCCGCGGGTCGAATTCGATGCGGATTATGGAGTGATCGGCTCGTCTCCCGGCAATTCGCACGGAACCTTCGCCATCACCGGCGCGGTCCGCGTTCCGATCTTCGAAAGCGGCCGGATTCGCGGTGACATCGAGCAGGCGGATGCGGCGCTGGCGCAGCGGCGCGCCGAATACCAGGACCTTCGAGGCAGAATCGACGCCGAGGTGCGCACGGCCTTTCTCGACCTGACCACCGCCGCGAATCAGGTTGCGGTGTCCGAAAGCAACCGGAAACTGGCCGCGGAGACCTTGAAGTATGCGCAAGACCGGTTCGCGTCGGGCGTGACCGACACGCTCGAAGTGGTCCAGGCCGAAGAGTCTGTGGCCGCCGCCGAGCAGGATTACATCTCGAGCGTGTATTCGCACAACCTGGCCAAAGCCACGCTGGCGCGCGCCATGGGACAGGGTGGTCCCGGCATCAAGCAGTTTCTGGAGCAGCGCTGACCTCAGGCGGGCTTTGCTCGCTTGGGGAGGCCTGCCCTGCCAGGTTTACACTGAAGGCTTGATGCCTGACGTCCCCTTGATCGAGTTTCAGAACGTGACCGTGCAGCGCGGCGACCGGGTGGTCCTCGACCGGGTTACGCTTTCCATCGCGCAGGGGGAACACGCCGCCGTGCTCGGCCCCAACGGGTCGGGTAAGTCGACTCTCATCAAACTGATTTCGCGCGAACTGTACCCGCGAATGAAGCCTGAACCGTGGTTGCTGCGCATCCTGGGCCGCGACCGTTGGCGGCTGTTCGACCTCCGCAATCACCTGGGAATCGTGTCGAACGACTGGATGCAGATGTGCACGCGCGATTACTCCGGGTATGAGATTGTGCTGTCCGGCTTCTTTGGCAGCGTGGGAATCTGGCCGAACCACGAAGTCCGACCCGCGATGGAGAGCAAGGCGCGCGAAGTGATGGAACTGCTTGAGATCGGGCACCTGGCCGAACGAAACACCAACCAGATGTCTTCCGGCGAGGCGCGGCGCATTCTGATTGCCCGGGCGCTGGTGCACGGCCCGCAAGCCCTTGTGCTCGATGAGCCGACCTCCAGCCTGGACCTGCACGCCACGCACGAACTGCGCGAAATCCTGCGCAAGCTGGCGGCGGGCGGCATCGGCATCATCATGGTGACGCATCACTTGCCGGACATCATTCCGGAAATGCAGCGCGTGGTGCTGTTTCGCGACGGCCGCGTGTTTTGCGACGGCCCCAAAGAGCAGGTGCTGCGGGCGGAAACGCTCAGCGGACTGTTCCGGATTCCGGTGGAAGTGCTGGAGCGCGGCGGCTATTACCACGTGCTGTAGCCCCAATGCGGCTCACTTCAGTGTGAGGTCACCAGGCGGCGTACGGCTGCGGCAGGAAGGCCACGCGTGTCAGGAAGTCTCTTAACAGGATGCGCCACACGTACCATTCGTGGCCGCCATAGACGAAGTCCGTCGCCACGGGGACGCCGGCTTCCGCGAATGTGCTGACTTCCCGGGCCGGGCCGGTGTGCACGGTGAAGCCTTTTGCATGGATCACATCCTGCCAGCCGCCGCCGACCCAAATGGACTTGCCCTTGAGCGCCGCGATCTGCTCGGCCGTAAGCGTTCCGTACGCCGGAGGCAGGCCGGCGCTCATCATGCCGTAATACTGGAACACTTCGGGGTGCTTGATGATGAATGAGTTGGTCAGCATTCCGCCCATCGAGAGCCCCGAGAAGGCCCGGTCCATCGCAGATTTCGACACGTGGTAGCGTTGCTCTACGTACGGAATCATGTTGTTGATCAGGTCCTGGTCGTAGGCCTCGTTGAACGTGGATTGGGGGAACCCGACCGCGCTCGGCATCACGACTACGACAGGTTGTATCTCACCGCTGTTGATGAGATTATCCAGGATGTTGCCGAGCGAGCCCTGTGTGCTCCAGCCCATCTCGTTCTCGCCGCCTCCATGGCTCAGGTACAGTGTCGGATACGGCTTGGCGCGCGCCGGATCGTAGTTCGGCGGCGTGTAGACGACGAGATAGTTTTCATTCGCCGGCGTAACATGTCCGGAGGACGGATATGTCTCATGGGTCAGCTTCCCTTGTACCTTCGCCGGGCCCTGCCACGAGTAATCGATCGTGTGGAACGCCGGGTCGGAAGGTACGAAGACCTGGCTGTTTGGCGCAACCGACCCCATGGTGATGCCATTCTTCTCGTTCCACGGCCGATTGCCCGGATCGGAAATCGGCTTGCACCGCGCTTGACCGGGTGTGGGGGTGGACGCCGGGCAGTCGATGAAGAAGGCATAGGTGAAGGTGCCTGACGGCAGCGGCGTCGTGTAGGTCCACACACCGTTCCTGCCCTTTGTCATGTCGGCGACGGGAAAGTTCGGACTGGTCGAATTGGGGCGTTGCAGGGGGAAGTCGCCCGGCCGCCAATCCCGGGGCAGCAGGCCCTGGCCTTCGACGACGGGGTGGTCCGGCGTCGCGGCGATCTGTGGCAGCTCGCTCGGCCGGGCGAAGTACCATTCGCCTTTGATTTGCACCTTCTTCGCCGTCGGGTTCGCGTAGCGGAAGGTCACTGTGTAGCCGGTGGGACCCTTTCCGGTGTGCGTGACTTCTGGTGACCGGAGGGGTCTGTCCGCCGCAGCGGCCGGAGAGGAGATAGCCAAGAGCGCGCAAAATCCGGCGGCCACCGCCGGGATCACTACGGTCTTGCCGATAAGAATTCGCATGAGCACTCCAACTGGTTTTTTCGCCCCGTTCGCCCGAAGCCAAGCTATCATGAATCGGCCATTCAAGTAGCCGCCGCCGCTAACGCCAACGCTGAACCGTGATCAGGTCGGCGGCAGTTCCCATTCCGACAATTACGAACCTGCCCGGCCGGGGCTGCGCCTGGCCGAGACAACAGCCCAAGGCCACCAACGACACACCGGCACCAGTCTCAAAAGAGAGCGGATCATAGAATTTTATACTACAGTGTCTCTTATACTGGACAAATCAGGCTCGGGCTGCCGGTTCGACACGTGTCTACTGCTGCTTGGCGTAGATCTGTCCGTCCCAGCCCATCATCGCCTTTCCTTTCATGACCTCGGCCGCGCGCTCCGCGTCGTGCACGTTCAACAGCGCGTTGGGCGTCTGCACCAGGCAGCCGCCGTCGGCAAGGGCCGCGAAGACTTCGATTCCTCGGACGTGCGCGTCGTAACGCCAGGACTCTTTTCCCTCACGGACATCAAAGGCGATGAGCAGCGAGCCACGGGTTGTGAAGCCGCGGTCGTTCTCTCCGAGCACTATCTCATCCTTCAGCGGACCCTCATAGGCGGGCAGCGGCAATCTAAAGACGAGCTTGCCATCGCCATCCAGGCGGTAGATGAACTCCGTCGAGTGCGACGGCGCGGACTCGCGAGCGTCCGCCAACCGCTGTACAGATAGCAGAACGCCCCCGAGTCCGTCGGGGATGATGGCGTGCGTGGGCGCCAGGAGCGCCACTGGCTCGGAGGACGGACCGCGAGCGTTGACCTGCTCGACAAGGGTTTCCCGGCGGGTGCCATCCGGATGAATCTGCCACAAGATCAACCGCTGGTCACCCGAGAGCGTGATATCTTCTGGGTCGACCGTTGCGCCAGAGGCACACGCACTGGAGAAGGTCCAATGGCTGAGCGCGAACGCCACATAGGCGAACCCGTCGATGTTCACGAACAGCCCGCTCACCGCGCTCCGCGCGGGCACACTGCGGTTGCCGGGCGCACAGACGTAGCCGGGTTCCCGCCGGCGTAAGCCGCTCAGGTATCCGCGGGAGGCGGGGATTGGCAGTTCGAACCGCTGTTCTCCGGTCACTCCGTCCAAGACCGTGACTGCGGCGGTACCGTCCGGAGCTTCAGTCACAATGTGCAGCAGGTGCTCGAGATTGTAAGCGTGAGCTGTACGTTTGCCGGGAAAGGAGCGATGCCAGCGCAGTTTCCCGTCGTTCCCCACGACGTAGAGCGTGAACGAACCGCCGCGGTTCGCGCTCACCAGCGCACCGCTCAGCCAATCGCCGCAGATCAACTCCACGTTACGGCTATTCTCCGGCATGAGCCATGCCCATTCCTGAATGCCTTCGTCGGTGACACCGCGCAGGTACGTGCCACCCTCGACCGTCTGCTCCAACGAAAACGTACTTACGGGCCCGGCACCCGGGACTGCGGGCAGATCTCCAACATCCCGGCCGATGGGATGCATCCCCCAGGTCGTGGTTCCCTGAGGAATCGGCTGGTCCGCAGGCCAGATCCGGATTTCGGCGGTTCTGGCCTCACTCCCCAGAGAGGCGGTGACGCGGATCGTTCCGGCAGCCTTGGCGTCCACGGCCGCGCGACCATTCTCTTCGCGAATCTCTGCGAGATCGGCGCGGTCGACGGACCAGAGCGCACCGTGCAGTTCCCGCGCGCGATCGTCGAGGATCTGCAGAGTACGCGTGGTCCCGGCCTGGATATTGATTCTCTCCGGCGAGATGCGCCAACCCGCGTGCTCCTGCTCCCTGGACCCAGAGGACAACAGCGTCATCAGTCCGATGACGAAGAGGATAGCCTTCGGCGGTCGATGCATTCCTAATTCTAATGAATGATAGCTGGGCGGGTAATGATAACGAAAGTGAACGGCTACCGAAGCCGATTGGGATGAATCGCTCTGCCGGAAACTGAGTCGCTCCCACTTGGCCGTGTGTGCCACTCCGCTCTGCAATTGATGCTCGATCCTTAAGATCGACCATACCGCGAAGACGATTTGCGCATTTCGGCGGGATTTCCGCCCCCTAACGTTCGCTCGCCGCCGCGGCTTTCGTGACCGGAAACATGCTGACCCTGAATTTCGTGCAACCGTAGGGCACCAGCGTGATCCTGGTCCTTCGGCCGCTCTCGATCGGGCGTTCCGGGAGCGGTTGCAATTCCGTCGGCCGCCAGTCGAATTCTCTGGCATCGGTTACCAGCCGCACCGGCGCATCCAGGCTCCACGTCCACCTCGCAGGCATGGGGCGCCGCACGATTTTCACTTGGCCCCGGACGTTGTCCGGAGCGACGTCCAGCGCATAGCGGAACTCCGGATTGCCTGCCGGATGGTTAGGTCCCTCATCCGGGATGGCCAGCGCGAAAAGTAAAGGTCCGAAATACACCGAGGCGTAGGGATTCGAAATCCCGGTTTCCCTGGCAATGCGGCGTCCGTTCCGGAAATACGGGACCTGCGGATAGGGCGTCTCGTTTCCCAGCTTTACCACCGCGGCCATGGGGAACCGCAGCGTCACGCGGTCATTCGCCCGCCATACGCGGGCCACCTTGGCGAACGATGCGCCGGAGGGTACGGAAATGCGCTCGCCGTTGACCCGGATCTCGGGCGCGCGGCACCACTCCGGAATCCGCAGGTAAAGCGGGAATGCCGCGCTGCGCGAGGGATTCACAGTCAGCCTTATGTTCTCTTCGAACGGATAGGACGTCTGCGCGCGGATTTCCACGCCGACTCCGCCGGCCACCGTAGAGTGCACCTCGGCGGGCCCGTACAGCGCCGCCGCCAGGCCCCGGTCGGGCGTAGCCATCCACATGTGCTGCACGTAATTCGGGATGACGCGGTTCAGGTTGCCGACGCAGCACAGCACCGGGTGGCCTATGTTCGTGAATTGATACGCGCCTTTCCCGGGATTGGCCGGCTCCTCTTCCGGCAGCGCCAGGCTATAGCGGTTTGGACTCTGGTAGTAGCACATGGTCTTGAAGTCGCGGTCCACGGGCGCCGACCCGGCATTGAAGAAAATCTCCTCGATGCGGTCCGCATAGCCACGCTCGCCGGTGATCCGCAGCATCCAGAGAAAGGTCCACATGGAAGCCGCCACGTTGCACGTCTCCACGTTGCGGGTGGCGCCGATGCCTGCTTGCCATTCCTCCCCCGAACTCAAGCCCATGGGGAGGAGATTGTTGCGATCGTTCCACGCTATGGCCTGGACCGTGGCCCCGAGGTCTTGTGGGTCGGCCGTCCACGGATACAGGAGCGCCGGCACCCGGATGTCTTCATAGAAGATCACGTTGTGTCCCGGCGAAATCTCGCCCTTTCGCCACTGCGCGACGGTCGAGCGGAAACTCGCCCTGCGCGCGTAGGCCTCGATATTCTCCAGTACCTTGCGGTCGCCGCTCATCAGGTACGTGTCGATCATCGGGTCGATATTCACGGCGCCGGTCACGGCATCGAATCGCGGTGGTAATTCCGGAAGCGGGTAATCGCGGTAGGTCTTGACCAATGCTTCCAGAATCTCGGGTTTGCCCGTGGCCTGGTAATAGGCAACCAGGGCGCGTCCCATGTGGGAGTGGGCCCAACTGTCGAACTCATCGCCCAACACGGATTTCGGGCGCCAATAGATGAAGGAATCGCCGCCGTGCAGTACGCCGGCCACTACCAGATCCAGCCGCTTGCTCACCTTCGCTATCAGGTCCTTGTCGTCGAGGATGTAGGCCAGCCGGACGGCTCCATCCAGCCAGTAACTGGACTGTTCGAGTGGCCATCCCGTGCCGTCCGGACGCGCGCCGCGGGCCGAGAAGGCATAGCCTTTCCACGCCTCGCCGAACGTAGCGTTGTATTCGTCCAGGTGGCCGGTGATGCCATGGCTCGCAGCCGTAGCCCAATCCCGCAGCCAGCCTTCGGGCCTGACGGCACCGGGCGGCAGGGGAATCAGAGCGGGCTTCACTTTGGCGCTATCGCCGGCGACATAAACGTCGCGGCGCTGGCCTGCGTCATCGCCCGCCGGCGACCCGCCCCACAGGCCCGGGACCGTTCCTGCCATGACCAGAAACACGAAGCACAAACGTCTCATAGACATCCTCCGCTCACGCCGCCTTGCGCCCCGGGGCGTCTCGCGCAGTCTGATTCTAGCAGTGTGCGCGGCCGTAGCCGCTACCAAGGCAGTAGCGTTAGTCATTGACCAAGTCAATTAGTATGGTACAATCGTCTTTATAATGTTCTCGAAAGATTCGCTTGCAGCTCATCTCCACGACGGCGGTGGCCAGGAGCATCTCTTGCGCGAGATCGTTAGGACCAATCAGGCACTCATCAACGGATTCAGCCGAATCGTGGGTATGCCGGCCTCCCGCCTCGTGCTCATGCGTGAACTTGCCAACGCCTCGCCGGACGGAATTGGTGTCCTGGAGATCGCCCGCCAACTCGGGATCAACGCAGCTGCGATCACACGATTGGTGAAAGAAATGGATGGTCAAGGACTGATCAAGCGCCGCGCCGACGGCAGGGATGCCCGCAGAAGCTACATCACCCTCTCAGCTAAGGGCACCAGGACGTTTGAGCAACTTCACGCTCGCGGGCACGAACTAGAGCAATCACTGGCTGCCGCTATTAGCGCCGAGGACGTGGCAGTCGCGGTCAAAGTGCTGGGCGTGGTGCGGACATCGCTGGAGAAGGCTCAACAGGAGGGCGTGCTTTCATGAGAGTGGTATCCTCCGACAGAGCAACCGGGTCGTTGCATCTGCCGTTTCCACGACATAACCGGACTGCATTTATACAGATCGATACGCGCCGCTGCGCAGCGTGTGGCGAGTGTGTCTCGACGTGCCCTCATGGAGTCCTCGGAATTGTCAGCGTCCTCAGCCACCGCCATGTGCATGTTGATTATGCCTCCCAATGCAAGGGCTGCCGCAAGTGCGCGAAGTCCTGTTCGCACAGTGCTATCCAGCCTCGACAGCGAGACGTTTGCCCGAGTTCAGCCCGGCGAAGTTGAGTCGAGTTGCCGTCTAACGCGCGACCCGTGCTTGTGTATTCAGTCCACGCGGGCCGGAACTCCTGCTTCGCATCTCGTTAAGCAAACAGCACTGTCTGAAGAGCTTACAGGACCACGCGCTCGTCGCCTCTCTGGGGGAATCGATTCTACAGGAGCTCCGATAATTGATCAGCCGTCATTCGGCAATCCCGGAGGATCTTATGAAGGAGACCAGGGCCGATGGTCTCGCCGGAGTGCGCGGGCACAACCGTGCTCCGTCCATCCGGGTGGCGGAGGAAATGATGGCTGCCCTTGACCCGCAGAACGCTGAACCCGGCCTTTGCGAGCGCTACGATCAGGCCGGAGCCGGTGATGCGCGGGATCCGGCTCACGCCGCGATCGTCACACGCTGGATGCCGACGAACTCCAATTCCTGCTCCGGCGCGCCTTCCACTTCAAGACAGAGGGCGATGGCTTCGCGGATGCGTTCGGTGACCTCGTCCAGCGAGCGCGCCTGCGTGTGGCAGGCGGGGAGTTGGGGAACCGAGGCTACGTAATAGCCCTCTGAATCGCGCTCAATCACGACATCGAACTGACGTGGCACTCGTTGTGTCCTCGTCTCTATTGTAGACGGCTTGTGCAGCGTTCCAAAGCCGCCGGTCAGGCGTGCGGAGGAGCGAAGGGCATCTCGTTCCAAATCGGCCGCGGCAAACGCGAGACGACAACTGATGCTATCGCGGCAGCAAACGTTCCGTCCGTCCCCGTGTTCCCCCCGTGTTCCCCCGTGTTCCCCCCGTGTTCCCCCCGTGTTCCCCGCCGTGTTCCCCGTGTTCCGTCCCCTTTATAGAAGTAGCGCGGATCCTAGTGAAACACGGATTGGGTGAGGGTATGGCCGATCAAGACGTGGGTGACGCTGGCGGCGTAGTGATCAGGGCGACAAGCCTGCGCTAACGTTGACTTGCTATGTTTTTCAGGGAAACATGGGGACGGACGGAACGTTTCCGCTGGAGCCGCGCGACCGGGTCCGATATACCCGCAAGTCGTCCCAGCATCCGGTGACAGCGCCACCAATTTGCCGTATCACGCGCGACCCGTGCTTGTGCTTTCAGTCCACGTGGGCCGGAACTCCGCTCGTGGGAGACCACCGTGTGACGCATCCGCTCCTGAGGTAAGCAGGCAGTAAGTCACCTGCTTCTCATCTCGCCGGGTAAACAGCACCGTGTGTAGCTTACAGGACCACGCGCTCGTCGCCCTCTCTGCGCGTTGCCTTCTCGCGGTCCAGAAACTCCAGCAGCGGAATCGCGTACTTGCGCGAGATGCCGGTCCATTCCTTAAATGCGCCGACGTGGAACCGCTGCCCCCGCCGTGGCGCCAGCAGGGCGCGCAGGCTCTCTATGGCCGAGCGGTGGAACACCGGGGAAACATGGGGACGGACGGAACGTTTCCGCTGGAGCCGCGCGACCGGGTCCGATATACCCGCAAGTCGTCCCAGCATCCGGCGACAGCGCCACCAATTTGCCGTATCACGCGCGACCCGTGCTTGTGCTTTCAGTCCACGTGGGCCGGAACTCCGCTCGTGGGAGACCACCGTGTGACGCATCCGCTCCTGAGGTAAGCAGGCAGTAAGTCACCTGCTTCTCATCTCGCCGGGTAAACAGCACCGTGTGTAGCTTACAGGACCACGCGCTCGTCGCCCTCTCTGCGCGTTGCCTTCTCGCGGTCCAGAAACTCCAGCAGCGGAATCGCGTACTTGCGCGAGATGCCGGTCCATTCCTTAAATGCGCCGACGTGGAACCGCTGCCCCCGCCGCGGCGCCAGCAGGGCGCGCAGGCTCTCTATGGCCGAGCGGTGAAACACCAGTTCGTCGCTGATGCGGACCAGGCGTTTCTCGCGCAGCAGAATCTGCAGCAGCGACCGCGCCCGCGCGGCTTCAACGCCCGATTTCGCCAACACGTCGGCCATCGCCGGCACCGCCAGTCCCGCCGATTCGAAAGCCCGCTCGATGGCCGCGCGCGCCTGTTCTTCGTCCTCTTTCAGGACCACTTTGTGGCCGCGCGCGCGAACCGTCTCGCCCTCGGCTACCAGGTCTTTCGCATCGGCGATCAGCGCGTCGAGCACCTGCGGCGGGCACTCCGGCAGTTCCCGGCTGCGCAGGTCCTGCCTGGCGATGCCCGGCAGCAGCGGCTGTTTCGCGTGGAACTCCCGGACCGCTTTGACCAGCCGGTCGCGCGTCGATTGAAACCACGCCCGGTCCACATACCAGTTCCCGCCGATCGAAAACTGGCCGGTGCCGGCGATCTCCTCTTTGCGCAGGCCCGTTCTTGCCACCAGTTCCGGGAGCCCTACTCCGAATCCGGACTCGCGAACCAGCAGGGCGAAGCGCGCCGCGATGTCGGGTGAGGCCAGCACCTTCAGACGCTCCTCGAAGCGGTCGCCCTTGCGGTAGCGCCGCTCGCCGATGTCCACCACCACACCCCCGCCGATCGTTACCACCGGGGAGAACATCCGAATGATGAAGCGGTCGCCCGGCAGCAGCAGCGCCGGGTCGCGCAGCACGATGCGGGCCCACGCCGTGCCCCCCGGCAGCAGAGCCGTTTCGCCCGAGAGCAGGCGCACTTCGGCCTCGATCTCCGCCGTGCCCGAGTGAAAATGCACGGGCGCGCGGTGTTTCAGAGGCTTCGCCGAAGGCAGCAGGTCGAGCCGGCAATCCAGGTGGCGGACGGATGAGAAGGTGCCCGGTTCGGAAAGCACGTCGCCGCGCTCGAACCCGGAAGGTTCGATATCCGCCAGGTTCACCGCCGTGCGCTGCCCGGCCACGGCCGATTCCGCCTTCGACCCGTGAACCTGGACGCCGCGCACGCGCAGCCGCCGGCCTTTCGGATAAAGCTCCACTTCCTGCTCTTTCTGGACCGCTCCGGAAATCAACGTGCCGGTCACCACCGTGCCGAAACCTTTAACCGTGAAGACGCGGTCGATAGGCAGCCGGAAATGCCCCGCCGCGTTTTTCTCCGGCACCTCGCCGGCCGCGCGCGCCAGTTCCCGGCGGAGTTCGTCGAGACCCCCGCCGGTGGTGGAACTCACCGGAACGATGGGAGCGCCGGCCAGGAACGACCCGGCCACCAGTTCCTCGACCTCCAGCCGCACCAGGCCCAGCAGGTCGGCATCTACCAGGTCAGACTTGGTGAGCGCGACGATTCCGCGCGGGATCCCCAGCAGACGGCAGATGTCGAAGTGCTCGCGCGTCTGCGGCTTGATCGATTCGTCGGCCGCCACCACGAACAGCACCAGGTCGATGCCGCCCACGCCGGCCAGCATGTTCTTGACGAAACGCTCGTGGCCTGGCACGTCTACGAACCCCAGCCGCAGCGTGGGGGTCAACTGGAGGTGCGCGAACCCCAGGTCGATCGTAATGCCGCGCCGCTTCTCTTCTTCCAGGCGGTCGGCGTCGATCCCGGTCAGCGCTTTGACCAGCGCGGTCTTGCCGTGATCGATGTGCCCCGCGGTTCCGACGATGATGTGCTTCATGCCGCTTGTTACAGTGTAGAAGTGCTCGCGCTGCCCCTGCTGGCCCTGGTCGCCGGCTCGCTGGTTTATTGCGTCCTGACGATCGTCGCCGCCGTCCGCTATCGCGCGGTCACGCCATCTCCGCTCAAGGCCGCAGCCCCCATCAGCGTGCTGAAGCCGCTCGACGGAGTGGATGAAGGGCTGGAAGAGAACCTTCGCAGCTTCTTCGAGCAGGAATACCCGGATTTTGAAATTCTCTTTGCGGTGCGGAGCCCGGAAGACCCGGCAATCGCGGTGGTCGAACGCCTTCGCGCGCGCTATCCGCAAATCTCGTCGCGCCTCATCGTGACCGGCGAGCCGCCCTACCCCAACGCCAAGGTTTTCAGCCTGGACCGCATGCTGGCCGCCGCGCGACACGACCTGATCGTGATGTCCGACAGCGACATTCGCGTCACGCCGGGCATGCTTTCCGCCATCGCGGCGGAGTTTCAGGACCCGGCTCTCGGGCTCGCCACCTGCCCGTACCGCGCCTTGCCGGGCAGCAGCCCGTGGTCCACCCTCGAAGCCGTCGGTCTCAACACCGAATTCATCGGGGGTGTGCTGGTGGCGCGCATGCTCGACGGCATGAAGTTCGCGCTCGGTCCGACCATCGCCGCGCGCCGGGAAGCGCTGGCCCGCATCGGCGGTTTCGACGCTGTGAAGGACTATCTGGCCGAGGATTTCGTCATGGGTAAACTGGCCGCCGAGCGGGGCTTTGGCGTGATTCTCTCGTCCTATGTGATCGAGCACCGCATCGGCTCGCAGCCGTTGCTCCCGAACTTGAAGCACCGGCTGCGATGGAACCGCAGCACGCGGCGCTCGCGCCCCTGGGGTTATGTGGGCCAGGTCTTCACCAATCCGCTCCCCCTGGCGCTCCTGCTGTGGGCGGCCCGTCCGGCATGGTGGCCGGCGGCCGCCGCGGCCGTCGCGCTGCGCATCGCCGCCGGGTGGGCCACGGCCGGGTACGCGCTGAGGGATCCCCTGGTGCCGCGCCTGTGGTGGCTCGTTCCGGTTCAGGACATCGCCAGCCTGCTGGCCTGGATTGGCGGATTCTTCGGCAATACGATTATCTGGCGGGGCCGGAAGTATTATTTGTTGCCGGACGGGCGCTTCGAACTCGTACAATAGTGCCGATGAATCGCCTCGAGGAATTGCGGCGGCGCCATGCGGCCGCCGAGCAGGGCGGCGGGCCGGAGCGCCGCGCGCGCCAGCACCAGGAGGGCAAGCTCTCCGCCCGCGAGCGCATCGAACTGCTGCTCGACGAGGGCTCTTTCGAGGAACTCGACAAACTCGTTACGCACCGTTGCCGCGATTTCGGAATGGAAACCCAGGTGGTTCCCGGCGACGGCTTCATCACTGGCTATGGCCGCATCGAGGGACGCCTGGTTTACGTCTTCGCGCAGGATTTCACGGTCTTCGGCGGTTCGCTTTCCGAGAGCAACGCCCTGAAGATCTGCAAGATTATGGACCTCGCGCTGAAGACCGGCTCGCCCGTGATCGGCCTGAACGATTCCGGCGGCGCGCGCATTCAGGAGGGTGTCCTCTCGCTTGCCGGATACGCCGACATATTCCTGCGCAACACGCTGGCGAGCGGCGTTGTTCCGCAGATCTCGGCCATCATGGGGCCTTGCGCCGGCGGCGCCGTCTACTCGCCCGCCATCACCGATTTCGTTTTCATGGTGGACCACACCAGCTACATGTTCGTGACCGGTCCGGAAGTCATCAGGACCGTCACCCACGAAGACGTCACCAAGGAGACGCTGGGCGGCTCGATGACCCACAACTCGGTGAGCGGCGTGGGCCACTTCGTCGCGTCCGACGATGCCGAGTGCCTGCGGATGATCCGCGAGCTGCTCGGCTACCTGCCGCAGAACAACCGCGAAGATCCGCCGCGGCGTGCCTCCGAAGATCCCATCGACCGCATGGACGAAGCGCTCGATGGTATCGTGCCGGCGGAATCCAACCTGCCCTACGACATGAAGGACGTCATCCGCCGCGTGGTCGATGAGGGCGAGTTTTTCGAGGTGCACGAGCACTGGGCGAAGAACATCGTGGTCGGTTTCGCCCACATGGATGGACGCTCCCTCGGCATCGTCGCAAACCAGCCCGCGTTTCTGGCGGGATGCCTGGACATCAACTCGTCTGTGAAGGGCGCGCGCTTTGTGCGCTTCTGCGATGCGTTCAATATTCCGCTGCTGACCTTCGAAGATGTTCCCGGCTTTCTGCCCGGCACCGGCCAGGAGTTCGGCGGCATCATCCGGCACGGCGCCAAGCTGCTCTACGCTTTCGCCGAGGCCACCGTCCCCAAGATCACCGTGATCACACGCAAAGCATACGGCGGCGCGTACTGCGTGATGGGGTCGAAGCACATTCGGACGGATATCAACCTGGCGTGGCCCACCGCCGAGATTGCCGTGATGGGGCCGGAGGGCGCGGTGAATATCGTGTATCGGCGGGAACTGGCAGCCGCGGCGGATCAGGACGGGGTCCGAAAGGAGAAGATCGGAGAGTTTCGCGACCGCTTCGCGAACCCCTTCGTGGCCGCCGAGCGCGGGTACGTCGACGACGTCATCGAGCCGCACGAGACCCGCCCCCGCGTCATCCGCGCGCTGCGCATGCTCGAAAACAAGGTGGACACCATGCCGCGCAAGAAGCACGGCAACATCCCGCTGTAGGGTAGGCCTCCCGGCCTGCCCGGGCGAACGCAGTTCGCCTGAAGGGGACTCAATCGGTTTTCAGAGGGTCCGAGTCGGCCGAACCCACTCGAATCAGTAGTCCCCGAATAGCAAGTCGATATTCGCCACGGCCTCAGCAGATCTCGGCAATCCAAAAACGGGCAGGCCGGAGGTCTACCCTACCGGATGGTATGATGCCGGTGAGCGGGGAGTTCGTGGAGCGCGAAGAGATTCTTGCCAGGCTTCGTGAAAGGATTGTCTCTTTCGCGGCATCTCATCTATCCAGGGATTTCGCCGAAGACCTGGCCCAGGAGGTGCTCATGCTGCTGCATGAAAAATACGCGCACCTGGAGCGCCTGGAAGACCTGCTGCCGCTTTCGCTCAAAATCGCGCGTTTCAAACTCATGAGCCTGCGGCGGAAAGCGGTGAGGCGCGGCGAGTACACCCAAGTCTCCATCACCGATATCCCTCTGCCCGACCTCGATTCCAGCCCCGCCGACGCCCTGGAACGAAAGGAGATGCTGGAGCGCCTCACCCGCGCCATGGGCCGGTTGGGCGAACGGTGCCGGCAGTTGATGCGCCTCAAGCTCGCGGGCAAAACCTTCCTGGAGATTCAGAAAATCATGGGCGCCAGCGCCATCAACACCGTCTACACCTGGGATTTTCGCTGCCGCAAGAACCTGTTGGACCTGATGGGCGGCGATTGGACGAAGGGAAAGGGATGAGCCGGGAAGACATCCACAAGCTGCTCGGCGGATACGCCACCGGCACCCTCACTGCGGAGGAGCGGGAGGAGTTGTTCGCCGCGGCTCTCGAAGACCAGGAACTCTTCGACGCGCTGATGCGCGAACAGCCGCTCGCAGGGCTGCTGAGTGAGCCGGCCGCGCGCGCCCAACTGATCGCGGCCCTCGAGGATCGGCCCGCCCCGTGGTACCGCGTCTGGTGGCGTCCCGCGCTGGCGGTCGGGGCGATGGCGGCGGTCGCTATTCTGGCCGTGGTGGCGGTCCGCGAGACCCCGCCGGCTCCACATTCCGTGGAGGTGGCGGAGGTGAAACCCGCACAGGCGAACCTGAGAGTATTTCACCCGCCGCCGCCCGCCGCTCCGCAGCCAAAGGCAGCAGTCATCGCGCCGCCTCCGGCTGTGATTGTGCCCAGGCTGGAGAAGCCGTCCCTGCCATTCCCCGCTCCCCTGCCTCCTCCGCCGGCGGCCGAAACAGCCTCCGCCGCGCCGAAGGGTGCTTTTGCGCCGAACCCCGCGGAGGCGCGCTCCATGGCCCGGCTCTCTGCTGATTCCATGATGTTGGGTGCCGCGGTTCCCGTGCGCTATACGATCTTGCGCAAGCAGCCGGACGGGGAATTCGCCGCCGCCGGTCCCCGGGGTCTTGAGAAGGGCGATTTGCTGGAACTCCGCGTCGAATCCGACCAGAGCGGCGATCTGGCGGTCACCGCTGTCGACGATGCCGGCCAATCGCACGAAGTGGCGTCCGGTAGTGTCTCGCAAGCGGCCGCGTTCACCACGCCGGTACTGCCGGCGGGCGTCACGAACCTGCGAATCACCTTCACGCGCCGCGACGCGGGAGCCAACTCCCCCCCGTTGCTCAGTTCACGTTGCCGATCACGCTGACGTACCGATAGCCGCTGGGCGCACCGCCTCTAAAAATTGCCGTGCAACGCGCGGCGCGTCGAACTGTTCGACCCACTCGGCTCCGAGCCGTGCGAGTTCGGCGCGGCGGCCGGCGTCGCGTGCCAGTTCGTCGATTCCCGCCGCCAACGCCTCGGCGCTATCCGGTTCCACCAGCAGTCCGTGGGGAACCACTTCGGGGATGGCCGCCGCGCGCGCCGCGACGATCGGCGTGCCGGCCGCCATAGCCTCCAGCAGCACGATTCCGAAGCCTTCCTGCACGCTGGGCAGGCAGAAAACGTCGGCCCGCCGGTATTCCGCTACCAGTTCCGCGCGCGGGACGTCGCCCAGCCACGTCACCGTGTCTCCGAGCTTCAAATCCTCCGAAAGCCGCCGCCATGCCGCCGCGCAGGGCCCATCCCCGACGATCCGTACCTGAACGCGCCCCCGCAGCATGGCCGCCGCCCGCAGCAGCACATCCACCCGCTTCCGCCGGTACAGCCGCCCCACATACAAGACACCAGGTAGGGTAGGCCTCCCGGCCTGCCCAGTTTCTCTGACCACCCTCCGCCATTCTGCCAGCTCGAGCAATTCCGGCACCACCACCGGCGCTTCCTTCAACCCGTAAAACTCCCGCGCCCGCTCCGCCGAGTACCGGCTGGTCGCCAACACTCGCGCCGCCCGCCGCACGTGCTCGCGTTCGCAGCGGGCCTGGATCCCCATCGTGAGCCGTGTCAACCCGGTCTCGAACCGCACCTCGTCGGCGATCACCCCCTTGAGCGAAGCCACATGCTTCGTCCGGCCCGCCGCGATGCGGTAGCCATCCATGTCGAACCCCACCGTCAGATCGAACTCCTCCGAAGCCCGCAGCCTGCGATTGAAGAGCAGCCGATTGGCCGTGTAGACCGGCAGTTGGATCCCGGGCGTCTCGTATTCGACCTGATGTCCGAGTTTCCCGAGCGCGCGCGCCAGCACGTGGATCCCGACAAACGTGCCGCTGCCGCGCCGGATATCGAGCGGGGTGGAGGTGAGGAATCGAATGCGCACGGGCCGCTACAATTATAGAGGACCTACTGTGCCCGCTTCCCCGAACAAAGCCGTCTGCCTCCTGAGCGGGGGCCTCGATTCCTCCACCTGCCTGGCGCTCGCCCGCCGCGAAGGATACGCCTGCTATGCCCTCTCGTTCGATTACGGGCAGCGGCACAAGATCGAGCTCGAAGCCGCCGCGCGCGTGGCCGCCGCGCTCGGGGCCGAGCGGCACGTGGTCGCCAAAATCGGCCTGGATACGTTCGGCGGCTCGGCCCTTACCAGCGATATCGACGTGCCGAAATCCCGTTCCGCCGCGGAGATGGGCAGCGGAATCCCGGTCACCTACGTGCCCGCGCGGAATACCATTTTCCTGTCGTTCGCGCTGGCCTGGGCGGAGGTGCTCGAAAGCTCCCACATCTTCATCGGGGTGAACGCGCTCGATTACTCGGGCTATCCCGATTGCCGCCCGGAATACATCGAAGCCTACGAGCACATGGCCAACCTGGCCACCAAGGCGGCGGTCGAAGGCCGCACGCGTCTCGAAATTCACACCCCGCTGCTGCGCCTCACGAAGGCGCAAATCGTTCGCAAAGCGCACGAGCTGGGCCTCGATTTCGGCCTCACCTTCAGCTGCTACGACCCCGGTCCGGACGGCCGCCCCTGCGGGCAGTGCGATGCCTGCCTGCTGCGGCGCAAGGGGTTTGAAGAGGCGGGACTTGAAGATCGCTGAACTTTTTTACTCGATCCAGGGCGAAGGCTCGCTGATGGGCGTGCCGTCGTTTTTCATTCGCACCAGCGGCTGCAACCTGCGCTGCTCGTGGTGCGATACGCCCTACACCTCCTGGCAGCCTGAGGGGGTCGATCTGCCGCTCCAGGGAATTCTCGACGAAGCTCGCGCGCATCCCACCCGCCACGTCGTGGTCACCGGGGGCGAGCCGATGATCGCACCCGAGATTCTGCCTCTCACCCAACAACTGCGCGACGCCGGCTTCCACATTACCATCGAAACCGCGGGCACCATCTTCCGCCCGGTGGCCTGCGACCTGATGAGCATCAGCCCGAAGCTGGCAAACTCCACGCCCGAGGGCCCTTTCGCCGCACGCCACGAGCAAACGCGGATCCAGCCGCAGATCCTCGAGGAGTTGATGGCGCGCTATGACTATCAGCTCAAATTCGTGATTGCGCGTCCCGAGGACCTGGAAGAGGTGCGGCTTTTGTGCCGCACGCTGGCAGCCGGCTCCGGCCGCGTCATCCTTATGCCGGAAGGCGTTGACCCCGATTGCCTGCGCGAACGGGGCCGCTGGCTGGCCGAAATCTGCAAGCAGGAGGGTTACCGCTTCAGCCCACGCCTGCACGTCGACCTGTACGGCAACCGCCGGGGGGTGTAAATTATGCCGGTCACCGCTCTTTCCGCCGATCCCATTTGCCGCGAGCACCTCGCCGGTGTTTCGAGCCACCCCGAGCGCCCCGAGCGCTTCGACGCGATTCTCGAGGGGCTAAGCGCCTTCGGCCTGCCGCTCCTGGCACCGCGCGCCGCCACCGAAGACGAACTCGCGCTCTGCCATACGGGCGCGTACATCCGGCTCGTCAGGCAGGAAATCGAAGCCGGCCGTTCTTACCTCTCAACTGGAGATACGGATATTTCGCCGGGCTCGTGGGACGCCGCCCTGCATGCCGCCGGCGGCGTGCTGAACGCCGTGGACGCCGTTTTCTCGGGCCAGGCGCGCAACGCGTTCTGCGCCATCCGCCCGCCCGGACACCACGCCACTTCCGGCCGCGGCATGGGCTTCTGCATCTTCAACAACGTCGCCATTGCCGCGCGCTACGCCCAGAGGCGGCACGGCGTAGAGCGGGTTCTCATCGTGGACTGGGACGTGCACCACGGAAACGGCACGCAGGATATTTTCTACCGCGACCCGGATGTTTACTTCTTCAGTACGCACCAGTGGCCGCTCTATCCGGGCACTGGTCGCACCGACGAAACCGGAGACGGCCCGGGTGCCGGCACGACCAGCAACTTCCCATTCCCCGCCGGCTCGGGCCGCACAGAAATTCTGGGGGCCGTGCAGAGTTCCCTGGCCCCCGCAATGAAGCAATTTCGGCCCGATTTTGTCCTGATCTCGTCGGGCTTCGACTCCCGAGCCGGCGATCTGCTCGGCCGCTTCACCTTGACCGATGAAGATTTCGCCGACCTCACGGCAGCCGTCGTAGAGATAGCTGACCGCGATGCCGGCGGCCGCATCGTTTCCGCCATTGAGGGCGGTTACAACTTGAGCGGCCTTGCCTCCGCCGCTGCGGCGCACGTTAAGGCGCTCACCGCATTCTAAGCTGCCAGCCGCGAAGGTCCGCCCGGCGCCTCTGGCAGTTCGACGGCTGCCAACCGCGGCTTGCCGACTAAACCGCCTACGATCGCCGTGATCAGGCCGAACATGATGCCGGCCCAGACGACTCCGGCAATCTCCGTGAGAGTGCCGGCCGTGGCTGCCGGCGTTGGCGCTGCGGCCACACCGGCAGCAGGCGCCGCGACACCGGTTACGAGGAGAGTGATGCTCGCCCTCAGAACCGCCCAAACGGTCGAACCCACGACGAGAAGGGTCGCGAAGGTAGCCAGACCCCACGTCGACAGTCCGTGCAGGATCGAAATCCGGCGGATCGGGATGCCGGAAAGCCGCGCCGCGCAAAAGGCGCCGAAGAACATGGACCAGCCCGCGGTCACCAGGTACCAGGCCATGGACCAGGTGGGAATACCCGCCCACGGGTCTGCCGTGCCTGCTTTGAACATATCGAAACCGATAAAGAAGCCGAACAAAGTAAAGAGAGCTTCCATCCCGAGCGCAATCACCACGCCGGCCCAGATCGCACCCCATGACACCCGGTTGACCAAATCGCCAATTCGCGTAGCGGTTCGCGCCGGATATCGAGGCGGAACGTCCCGCGTAACATCGACTTCATCCGCCATAACTACACCTCCACCGCAATTCCTGCACCCCGGGTTCCAGTGCGAGCGACTCCGCAATGGCGGGTATCGGACCGGCTGCACAAGACGTCGCGCCGCCGCGTGCGCATTCGCACCTTCCTGGTTAGACGGCGCTCGGCTCGCTTCCGCGGCAGGCGCGCGCCAGGCGTTTGCGCAGTTCGGCCGTGGCGGCGCGGTGGCAGCTCAGGCAGAGGGTCCGCATGTTGGAGAGGTCGCACTCGCCGCCGCCTTCGGCCACCGGAAGGATGTGGTCGGCATCCCAAAGGTGGCGGCGCCCGCCCCATTCTTTTTCGAAACGCCGCCGCGCGGCGAAGTCGAGCTTTCGCTTGCTCCGGCGCAGTGCCTCGGTATCCAGGCCGCACAGGGCGCAGACGCCGCGGTCGCGTTCGAAAACCTGCGAGCGCAGGTAGCCGGCATCGGTCCGCAGCTTCCACTCGTGGACGCAGGCGGCGCCGCAGAAGGTATAGCGCCCCGCCGGAACTTCAGCGCCGCACCAGCGGCAAGGGCCGGGCTTGCGCCCGGCCCATCCACCGGGTTTTGTGCGGAGCGTGCTCACACCCGCAGGTCGTAGCCGAGCGTTCGCATGCCTTCGATGATGCGGTCGCGGACCCTGCCCACCTCATCGGAGGAGAGCGTGTGCTCCGGCGACCCCACCGTCAGGCGGAACGAAACGCTCTTCTGTCCGGCCTCGAGCGGCGGACCCGAGTACTGCCGCAGGAACACGATCGATTCCAGCAGCGGGCCGGCAAGCTGCGCCAGTCCGGCTTGCAGTTTGCCCGCCGGCTCGCGCATCCCCGCGATCACCGACAAATCGAACGCGCTTGACGGATAGCGGCGCACGGAAGTGTACTTCAGGTCCGTTGCATCGAGTTTTTCGATGAGCCGCAGATCGAGATCCAGTACCGCCGCCCGGCCATTCTCCACCAGCGACGGATGCAACTCGAACAGCCGGCCCACGCGCTCGCCGCGCCAGTCGATTTCCGCCGTCCGCGCCGGGTGCTCGTAAGGAGCCGCTTCGGCCGCGAGCGCTTGTGCTCCCGGCAGCAGGCACTCGGCCGCCCGCTTGATTTCGAACAGCCCCGCCTCGCCGCCGCCCTGCCGTTCATAGATCGCGGCTGCCAGGTGCGGCGATTCGTCGGGCAGTCCCTCGTAGCGCTTGTTGATCTCGAGCCCTACCTCGAATAGGCGGAACGATTCGTGGTGCTTGGCGTTTTCTACGATGTTCTTCCAGATTCCCGGCAGCAGGGAACTGCGCAGCAGGGCCTGGTCCGACGCGATGGGGTTCAAGACGCGCACCAGCCCCGAAGGATCGAAACCGAACGCCAGGGCTGCTTCTTCGCTGATGAAGGAGTAGTTGTAGACCTCCGTGAACCCCAGGTCCACGAACAGGTTCCGCACCTCGTGCTGGAACCTGCGCTCGGGGTTGGCCGGAGGTACGGTGGCCGGCAGCAGCGGTGGTTGCGGCGTAATGGAATCGTAGCCCACCATCCGGCCGACCTCTTCCACCAGGTCATCCTTGATCGAAACGTCCTTGGTGGCGCGCCACGAGGGCACCGCCACCGAGAGCACGCGCGGCTTCGGCTCCGTCACGCCGAACTCCAGCCGCTCCAGGATGTCGCGCACCTGGGCCGGCGCGATCGAACGGCCCAGTTTGCGTTCCAGCCAATCGAGCGGCAGTTCGATGGGCGGCGGCAGCGTCAAATCGGTCTTCTCGTCGGCGACCCCGCCCGCGAGGCGGATGCCCGGCGAGAGTTCCGCCAGCAGTTCCACCGCCCGCGCCAGCCCGCGCAGCGTGTTGACCGGGTCCTGCGCCTTCTCGAACCGCATGGAGGCGTCGGTGCGCAGCTTGATGGCCGCCGAGGTCTTGCGGACCGACGACGCCTGAAAATTCGCGCTCTCGAGCACCACCCGCGTGGTCCGCTCGCCGATGGCGCTCTCGCCGCCGCCGATCACGCCGGCAAGCGCGATGGCGCCCCCGGCATCGGCGATCACCAGGTTCGACGGCTCGAGCGTGTACTCCTCGTCGTTGAGCGCGCGGAACCGTTCGCCGGCTTTCGCCGGCCGGACGAAAATCGTGCCGCCTTTCAGCAGGTCCGCGTCGAACGCGTGCATCGGCTGCGCCAGTTCGGCCATCACGAAATTCGTCATATCGACGATGTTGTTGATGGGGTTCAGCCCGATTGCCGTCAGCCGGTATTGCAGCCAGAGCGGCGAGGGCTGCACCTTCACGTTTTCCAATACCAGCGCGCTGTACCGCGGGCAGAGCGCGAAGTCCTCGACCTGCACCTTCACCGCCGCCGGTCCTTTGGGCAGCAATTCCAGGCGCGCCGGATCCTTCAGTTTCTTGCCCAGGATCGCGGCTACCTCGCGAGCCATGCCGTGATGGCCCCACAGGTCGGGACGGTGGGTGATCGACTTGTTGTCGATTTCGATCACCGAGTCCGGCACGCAGCCCGCCACCGGCGCGCCCACCTGCGATTCCAGCTCCACGATGCCCGTGTGGTCCCGGCTGATCCCGAGTTCGGCGGCGCTCGCCAGCATGCCGTCGCTCTCCACCCCGTGGATCACCTTGCTGCCGATCGGGACGTACGCGGTCACCACGCCCACCCGGCAGTTGGGCGCGCCGCAGACCACGGTCTTCCGCCCGTAGCGGCCGGCGTCCACCACCGCCTTCACGTTGTGGCTGCCTTCGATGGGCTCCACAGACTCCACGCGCGCCGCACAGGCTCGCTCTAACAGAGCGCCCGCCACCTCTATGCCTTCGCACTCGGCGGTCTTCATGGTGATGAGCTTCTCGAGCGGCCCGGGCGCGTAGTCCAGGTCTTTGACGAGTTCGCGAATCCAGTTGTACGAGAATTTCAAGGCTAGAACTGCTCCAGGAATCTAAGGTCGCCGCCCTGCAACTGGCGGATATCGTCGATTGCGTACCGCATCATCGCCAGGCGCGTCAGCCCCAGGCCGAACGCAAAACCGTTCCATTCCTCGGGGTCGATGCCGCTCATCCGCAGCACGTTGGGGTTCACCAGGCCGCAGGGCAGCAGTTCCAACCAGCCGCTCTGTTTGCACACCGGGCACCCCTCGCCGCCGCAGATCAGACATTGGATATCCAACTCGAACCCGGGCTCGACGAAGGGAAAATACCCCGGACGCAGCCGCACCGTCACCTCACGCTTGAAGATCGCCGCCAGCAGCGTCTTCATGAAGTAGATCAGGTGCGCCACCGAAACGTCGCGGTCCACCATCATGCCTTCGAGCTGATAGAAAGTGTGCTCGTGGGAGGCGTCCACGCTCTCGTTGCGGAACGCCCGGCCCGGCGCGATCATGCGCAGCGGCGGCCCCAGCCGCTCCATCCCGCGCACCTGCACGGGCGAGGTGTGGGTGCGCAGCAGGTTGCCGCCTTCCAGCCAGAACGTATCCTGCATGTCGCGCGCCGGGTGATCGCGCGGAATGTTGAGGGCGTCGAAATTGTGATACTCGGTTTCCACCTCGGGCCCGTCCAGCACGGCGAACCCCAGCGAACGGAACAGATCTTCGAGTTCCCGTTGGATCCGCGTGATGGGGTGGAGATGGCCGCGGCGCGGGCCGGGAGCGGGCAGGGTCAGGTCCACCCATTCGGCATCGAGCCGCGCCCGCAATGCCGCTTCCTCGAACCAGCGCTTCTTCGCTTCGAGCGCCTCTTCGAGCTTCTGCTTGGCCGCGTTGAGCAGTTTGCCGAAACGCGCCCGCTCTTCCGGCGCAAGCCTGCCCATCTCTTTGCTGAATTGCGTGAGCCCGCCCTTGCGCCCCAGCGCCTCCACCCGGGCGGTTTCCAGTTCCTCGGCCGTGCCTGCGGATCGAATGCGCTCCAGGGAACGGGACTCCAGTTCCTTTATCGAGTCATCGAGCATGTTTGGAAATTTCATTGTAGCGTGCGCCACAATAGGAGGCATGCCGCACGAGTTCACAACTTCGTATCTGAAGGACGCGCTCCAGGTCTTCCAAACCTACCGGAAACTCGCCGAGCGCGCCATGGAACAGGTCTCCGATGACCAGTTGTTCGCCACGCTGGACGGCGAAATGAACTCCATCGCTGTGATTGCCAAGCACATGGCCGGCAATATGCGGTCGCGATGGACCGATTTTCTGACGACCGACGGCGAGAAGCCGGACCGCAACCGCGACGGCGAATTCGAACAGGCGCCCGCCAGCCGCCGGGAGTTAATGGCCCTGTGGGATGCCGGCTGGAAGTGCGTTTTCGACGCCATCGAGCCGCTATCCGACAATGACCTTGGACGAATCGTCACCATTCGGGGCGAACCCCATTCGGTCACGCAGGCCATCAACCGGCAGATCGCGCATTACGCCGACCACACCGGGCAGATCGTGCTGCTGGCAAAGCATTTCGCCTCCGCCCATTGGCAATCGCTGAGCATTCCCCGGCACCGCCCGGCACCGCAGCCTTAAAAGAACGGGTGTTGCTGTACACTCCCGGACAATTTCCGCCGATAGTCACCACGAAGCGTGCCGAATGTAGGGTTTTCCGATTGACTCGGTCTTTTCTTTTTGCGGATAATATTGTAGCCGGTTGTTTGAATTCGTACAGTTGTTGAGGGCGAATGAAGGGTTTCAAAGGGCTTATTTTTTTTGCTCTGACTCTGGGTCTCCTCCCGAGTCCCGGCGCTTTCGCGGCGCCAGCCACGAAAACCAGCAGTGCGCGCTCTCGCAAGCTGGCACGGAAGACTTCCAGGAAAATTTCGCGAAGAGGTTCGCGGAGACTGGCGGCCATCCCGCGCGTGGATCCGACCGAAGGCGATATCACGGACGGTGACGATCTGACGATTCGCCGCGCCGCTGTCGCCGCACTCGGCTCGATGAATGGCAGCATCGTGGTGGCGGAACCGTCCACCGGCCGCATTCTCACCATCGTCAACCAGAAATTGGCACTGAAGAGCGGTTTTATTCCCTGCTCGACGATCAAACTGGTAACTTCCCTCGCAGCATTGACCGAGCACGTGGTGGATCGCGACACCTTTATTCACACCAGCCGCCGCGTGAGCTACAACCTGACCACCGCCATCGCACATTCGAACAATCAGTATTTCGCAATTCTGGGCAACCGTCTGGGCTTCGACCGTGTTACGCACTACGCACAGATGTTGGGTCTGGGCGAGAAAGCGGGCTTGAATATTCCCGGCGAGCAACCCGGCACGGTTCCCGTAGTGCCTCCAAAGAACGGCGGCGTCGGAATGATGACCAGTTTCGGCGAAGGCTTCCTGCTGACTCCGCTCGAGTTGACTGCGCTGCTTACCGCCATCGTCAATGACGGCACGCTTTATTATCTGCAATACCCCCGTTCCCAGGACGAGGCCGACCAGTTGACGCCCAAACTCAAGCGCACGCTCGATCTGGATCCGAAAGGCATTGCGGATCTTAAAGATGGAATGCGGGGAGCGGTCGATTACGGCACGGCGCGGCGCGCCAACTACGATCAGAACGAGCCGATCCTGGGCAAGACGGGCACCTGTACGGATTTCCCCAGTTCCAACCATATGGGCTGGTTCGGGTCGTTCAATGAGTCGCCCTACCATCAACTCGTGGTGGTGGTGATGCTGGCCGGCAGCCGGGCATTTAGCGGCCCCTTCGCGGCTGGCGTGGCCGGCGCCTTCTACCGCAAGCTTTCCGAGGAGCGCTATTTCGCCTCCGACTCGCCGCGCAGGTCGATGCTGCCGGAAATCATCAGCACGCACCCCCTTACTTCCCGCTAGGCGGCCCGCCGTCTTCACGGTTAACTTTGGTTGACATTGCTTCGGTTAACAACTGTACAATTGCTCCACTTTTTTCCGCTCGCTACAATCTATTGAGGCCCGCCGCCGGACCGTGTGCGAAGCGTGCGTATGAATCTGGAAGTCGGGACACAACTCGGCGAGTACCGCATTCTCTCGCGCATCGGCAAAGGCGCCTATGGCGTGGTTTTCGAAGCCGAGCATTCCATCACCCGCCGCATCGATGCGGTCAAGCTCATGCTCGACGCCGGAACTTGCTCGACGGACGAAGAACAGCGCTTCCTTCGTGAGATCCAGGCCCAGGCCAGCGTGCAGCACCCCAACATCGCCACCGTGTACGGCGCGTTCCGAACCCCTTGGGGCCTGGCCCTGGCGATGGAACTGGTGCGCGGCAAATCGCTCCGCAGCGTCCTTCAGGAAGCGCCGCTCTCGCCCTCGGCCGCGGCGGCTTATATCCTGCCGGTTCTCGACGGCCTCGGTTGCGCCGAATGCCTGGGCATCATTCATCGAGACATCAAACCCGATAACATCCTTATTACTGCCGATGGCACCGTGAAGCTCACCGATTTCGGGCTCGCGCAGGTCGCCAACAGCGCTCGCATCACCACCTCCGGCGAGAACCTGGGAACGCCGTGCTACATGTCTCCCGAACAGGTCATCGGTTCGGCGCCTGCCGATGCCCGCTCCGACGTCTATTCGACCGGCGTGGTGCTCTACGAAGCGGTTACGGGCAGGCCGCCGTTCATCGGGACTAACGGGTTCGCCGTCATGATGGCTCACCAGAGCACCGCACCCGTGCCCCCGATCGAATTGCAGGCATCCGTGGGCGTGGAATTGAATCGAGTGATTTTGAAGGCGCTCGAGAAGCTTCCGGACCGCCGGTTTCAGAATGCCGCTGAATTCCACGCTGCTCTCGAACAAGCGGTCACGCCGGCTGCCATCGCTGCGCCCGCAACGGCGCCGCCGCGCATTCCGAGAGCCCGGTTGGCTGCCGCGGCGGCCGCCGTGACCCTGGCCATCTGCGGATTCGGGGCATGGGCCGGGCATTTCACGGCACATCGGGTCGATTTTGAGCCGCTACCCCCGATCGCAAAACCACAGCTTCCGGTGCCTCAGCCGCCTCCTGCACCGCCTCCGCAACCTGCGCCGGAGGCGGCTGCCGCGGCCGATCCCCGGCCGGAGGTGGTTGCGCCGCCCGCCCCCGCGCGTTCGCGCCCCGCGCGCCGCGTGCTGCGATCCAGATCGCCATTGAGGAAGGCGGCTCTTCCGGCGGCGCCTCCCGAAGTTCACACCGTTCAGCCCGACCCCATCCCGGCCCGCCAACCCGCGACAGCTTTCGGGAACGCTCCCGCGCCTTCGCTGCCGCCCCGCCCGTTGGCTGTCCAACTGCCGCCGGCGAGCGAGCCCCCACCGCCGGCGGGCGATCCGGAACCGGTCCAACCGAAGCGCCGCAACCTTGTCCGCCGGGCGTTTGGCAGGATCTTCGGCCACCGCGGCAATCCTCCCGCGGCTCAATCGGCCGCGCCCAAATCCGATTCGGGAATCAAGCCCTGATCCTGGCTCGCTTCAGTCAACCTGGTGACATTACGCAGCTAGCAGAAGCCCGCCAGGCGCAGCCCTTTGCGCGCCGTCGTGCTGAGCGGGATCCGGTCGAGTTCCTCCGGCCCAAACCACCGGAACATCGGTCCCGCGGGCGTGGCGCGGGCCGGCCGCACCTCGAGCGTATAGCGGTGGTGCGTGATGGTATGCCGGATTTCGCCGAGGCTGGGCCCCTGCCTGGCATCCGGCAACTCCTGCGCGTCCGGCAGGTCCCAGAACCCCGCCATCCGCCGCGCCGCGGCATCCCTCCGGCGCAACAGAACGCAGGCGCCTTTGCGGACGATCAATAAGACGCCCGTAAGCCGCACCGGCTCCCTCTTTCCCAGCTTCACCGGCAGTTGCGCCTGGGTTCCCTCCGCGCGCGCGCCGCAGCCGTCGCGCAGCGGACACACCAGGCAGAGCGGCTTCCGGGGCAGGCACACGGTGGCCCCCAGTTCCATCAGCGCCTGGTTGAACAGGCCCGGCCGGCGCTCGTCGAGCCACCCTTGCGCCACCGCCCGAAAGCGCTCGCGCGTGCGCGCCGAATTGATATCCGCGGCATCGTTTTCCACCCGCGCCACCACCCGCAGCACGTTTCCGTCGAGCACCGCGTGCGGCAGTCCGAATGCCATGCTGGCGATCGCCGCGGCGGTGTAATCGCCGACGCCCGCCAGCGCCCGGATCGCCTCGTAGCTTCGCGGAAATCCGCCCGCCGCCACGATTTGCATCGCCGCGCGCCGCAGATTGCGCGCCCGCGAGTAGTAACCCAGGCCGCTCCATAGCGCCAGCACCTCGTCTTCGTCGGCCGCCGCCAGTGAGACCAGGGTGGGGAAGCGCGTCAGAAACCGCTCGTAATAGGGGACTACCGCCTGAGCCCGCGTCTGCTGCAGCATGATTTCGGAAACCCAGATGCGGTAGGGGTCGGAGGTGCGGCGCCACGGCAGGTCGCGATGCCCCGCGCCGTACCAGTCGATCAGCAGTTTCGCAATTGGCGGCCGCTTCACTCGATTACGCGCAACCACTCGGCCACGACCGCGAAATCCTGCGGCTCCACGTCCCAGGCTTCGAATTCCGGATTGAGAGGCTCCAGGCGGATCCGCTCATGCTCCCATTCGTCTTCGCCCGTGCGCCGCTTCACGCTGGTATAGCGCTTGATCGTGTAGCGGGCGGAATCCTCCAGCCCGCCGAAACGCTCGATCAGCAGAATCTTGTTCTGCCGCGAGCCCACCGGGTGCAGCCGGAACAGGTTCAGGCTGCCGTCTGGAATCCTCGGCTCCATCGACCGCCCCACCACGTGCGCCACGAACATTCCCGGCTCGAGCCGCATGCCCTCCGGTGCGCGCACCCAGTCTTCTTCTTCCGCCTGCATCTCTTCCCCGAGGCTGCCCGCCGCCGCGCGCAGGCTGTAGAGCGGAACGTGCGTGCGGAACGGCTGCACCTCGATCTTCTCCACATGTTCCCGGTAGAGTTGGTCCAGCACGCGGGTGAACGCGTCCACCTCCACGGAGTGGCGTTCGGTCACCCGCACCACGTTCGAGAGCGAATCTTCGAGCGACGCCAGGTAGGCCTCCGCTCCCGATTCCTCCATCCGCCCGCGGATCTCGTCTTCGAGCGCCTCGAGCACTTCGGCGTCTTCGGGATCCGCCAGGTCCCCGTATTCGTGGCGCATCCGCACCCATCCGCGCCTGCCTTCCGTATCGATCAGCAGCACGCCGATCGTCTGCGGATGGCGGCCCGGCAATGCCGCCTCGAGGAGTACGTACGTACCCTGGCGGCGGCCGGAAATGGAGACCACGCGAGCCAGCATGTCTAAACCAACACTTATCCTACCGTGCTTATCGGCAAAATTGGGGAGACAAATCGCTGCCGTCTCTATTGGCCGCCGGCTGCCGGCGGGGTGCTGGATACCGGGTTCGGATAGTACCCGTCGCGGGCGTGAATCCTAACCGTCGGAAGCGACGGAACTTCCACCTTAATGGTGCGAAAGACCTTCGGCTTGGCTTCCTGGTCGATGTCCGGCACGAACCGTAGCACGTACTGCGTGGTGATTTCGCCCAGCAGTTCCGATACCGACTTGAGAATGCCCGCCGAGAGTTGCGCCGCATAGGCGCCGGTGCCCACCGTCAGGGCGTAATTCCCGGCATCCTGCGGGTTCGAAAGGTAGCCGGTCACGTCCTTGTAGGGATTGTCCAGGGGATACTCCACGTGACCGCCCGTGCGGGTCGTCAACGCTTCCAGCACGTCGCGATCTTCGTTCGCAAACCCGAAGGCCGTCGTGCTCATGCCGTAGATCGTCACCATGTTGCGCTGCGCCAGTTCCAGAACCTCTTCCTGGGTATGCTTGCTGGCGCTATCGTGCCCGTCGCCGATGATGATAATCACGCGCCGCGGCTCGTAAGGCTCGCCCTGAATCAGCGACCGCGTCGTGCACGCCTGGTAAATGGCGTCGAACAGCGCGGCACCCCCGCCCGGCTTCATCTTGCGCACCCGGTCCACGATCTTTTCGGGATCCGACGTCGTATTCACTGCCAGCTCCGATTCGCTCGAGTAGCCGATCAAATAGCCCGCGTAACGGGGGTCGCCCGGCAGCAGGTCCAGTACCAGTTCCTCGATCGCCTCCTCATACTTCGACCAATGGATGCGGGTTGAATTGCTGAGATCGACCAGGAATCCCACAACTACCGGCTGCTTTTCGGCGTGGCTGAAGAATTCGATGTGCTGAGGCTTGCCTTCATCCAGAACCCGGAAATCGCGGGCCACCAGGTTCGATACGAACTTGCCCTTGTCGTCCGTAACCGTCACCGGCACAACCACTTCGTTCACGGAGACCCGGATCCTGGTGGAGGGTTCTTCCTGGACCGCCGGTTTGGTTTCCTGAGGCGCCGGTTGCTTCGTTTCCTGCGGCGCCGGTTGTTTGGTCTGGGGGGTTGCCGTTCCGCACAACAGCAAGGCGCATGCGCAAACGGCTGGGAATGAGCGATACGAGTCCATCACGGTATTATTGCTCCCTATTTTACCGCGTTCCCGCCCGGCGAAAGGCCCTCAGATCATCTCGGTCAGCAGTTCGGGCCTCGGGTGCGGAATCACTACCTTGTTCACCAGCATACCCTTTTGGCCCACCACCTGTGCGCCCGCATCCACTGCGCTCTGGACCGCGGCTACGTTCCCGGTCAGCGTCACGAAGGCCTTGCCTCCGAGCGCCATCGCCAGCCGGATTTCGATCAGCTCCACGTTGGCGGCCTTTACCGCCGCATCCGCGCCCTCGATCAGCGAAGCCACGGAAAACGATTCCACGATGCCCAGAGCCTCCAGCGTCTCTACTTTCGAGCTCCCGGCGATGGCTGGAAATACCGCCTCATGCAGGTTCGGGATCACGAACGAGTCGATCACCGAAAAGTGCCCGGCGCTCACTCCCGCCCCGACCGCCGCCTGCACCGCGGCCACATCGCCCCTCACCATCACCATGTATTTGCCCGAGCAGATGGAGCGCGACAGCAGCAGTTCCACGTCCGAGGTCTTCAACATCGCGTCGCAGCATTGAAAGCCCGCCGCGATGCTCGTCAGTTCGATCAATCCGATTGAGTCTTTTGCCATCTTCTACGCCACGATCTCGACGGCCTCCGCGCTGACCGCCGCCACCTTCCCGTCGATACTCGAATGCACATTCGCCCCCAGCTTTCCCTCCTCCACCCGCCCCACCACCTGCCCTTTCTTCACGCGCCTGCCTTCCTCGACGGTGGGAACGGCGGCCTGCCCCGCATGCTGCTTCATTTTGATCCGCACCCGGGCTGGCTTCAACTGCGGCTGGTGGAAAGGCGTTTCCCGCTCGTACTCTTCGATTTGCAGCCGCTTGCGTAATTGCGAGAGAGGCACCCGCCGGTACTCCTTCATGGGGTGCACCTCGACCGGCTTCTGCTGCACGAACTTCAGCCCCGCCGCGCGGCGGTCTGCCTTGCCCTGGTCGCAAGCCTCCTTCGGGTAGAGGTCTTCCGGGCAGGCGTACAGCGTGCAGATTCCGCAGGCGCAGCACAACTCCGCCCACTGGTTCCAGACATCGCCGCCGGTCATGGTGAACCCCAGGCTGCGCATCACCTTGTGCGGCATCACCTCGTAGCCCAGCAGGTAGCGCGGGCAGAATTCGGTGCAATAGCTGCACTGATCGCAGGCCGATTTCCCGATCCGGTTCATCTCCGGCTGCGAACGCGTCCGGCGCGTCATCAGGTAATGGTCGCGCGGCAGCACGATCAGCCCGCCGGTGGTTTTGGTGACTACGTCGTCCAGGTCGAACGTGAGGGTCCCCATCATGATGCCGCTGATGAACACTCCGAAATCCGCCGCGGTTGCGCCGCCCGCCATCGCGATCAGGTCCCGGAAGGGCGTGCCCACCGGCGCCCAGAACGATTTCGGGTCGCTCACCGCTCCGCAGACCGAGAGAAATTTCTCCGTCACAGGCTTGCCCTGCCGGGCCAGGTTCACGTTATACAGGGTTTCGACGTTGTTTACCACGCACCCGACGTTGAGCGGAATGCCGCCCGGCGGAATGAGCCGCCCGGTGGCCGTGTAGACCAGCTCGTACTCGTCGCCCGAAGGGTAAAAATCGCCCAGCAGCACGAACTCAATCAGCCCGTTCCGCAGGTTGTGCCGCAAAGCCTCGATCGATTCCGCGTTCTTGGTCTTGACGCCGAACTTTCCCTGGCTGGCCCCGGTGGCCTCCATCATGCTCGTCATCCCGGCCAGGATTTCGGCGGGGAAATGCTTCATCAGTTCCGCATCCTTGTGGATCAGCGGCTCGCACTCCGCGCCGTTGGCGATCAGGCACTCGACTTGAGATTGCGCCTTCACGTAGGTGGGAAATCCGGCCCCGCCAGCGCCCACAACTCCCAATTCGCGCAATTCCTCACTAAACATAAATTAGAGGATACCAGTGTACGGCCGGCCCCCGGAGCGCTACAATCGCGCCATGCCCCGACCCCTGGCCGCGATTACGGGCGCTTCCGCCGGCATTGGCGCGGTCTTCGCGCGCAAGCTGGCCGCCCGCGGCTACGACTTGCTGCTGATCGCGCGCCGCCGCGACCGATTGGAAAAACTGGCCACGGAACTGCCGGTCGAGGCGGAACCCTTTCCGGCCGATCTCGCCGCGCCCGATGATCTCGAACGGGTTGCCGCGCGCCTGGCCGCCGAACCGCGCCTGGCCCTTCTGGTGAACAACGCTGGTTTCGGCATCCGCGGCAGATTTTTCGAATCGCCCCTGGAGGACCCGGTTCGCATGCACCGCGTCCACGTCGATGCCATCCTGCGGCTCACCCACGCTGCGCTAGGCGGCATGGTGCGGCGCAACCAGGGCGGCGTCATCAATGTATCTTCGGTGGCCGCGTTCGTGCGCAGCCCCGCCAACGTCAGCTACTGCGCTACCAAAACCTGGATCAACGCCTTCACCGAAGGCGTGTACCTGGAACTGCGCGGCGCCGGCTCCAAGGTCAAGGTGCAGGCGCTATGTCCGGGCTTCACCTATACCGAGTTCCACGACGTGCTCGGCATGGACCGCGGCGTGATTCCCCCGTGGCTCTGGATGAATGCGGATGACGTCGTGGATCGATCCCTCGCGGGTCTCGATTCGGGAACACTCTTTGTGATCCCAGGATGGAAGTACCGCCTCTTCGTCTCGTGGTTCAGCCGTCTGCCGGTGGGCCTTCGCCTGCGGCTGGAAGCTAGGTCGCCGCATACGCGCAGCCGGCCTTAATCGTGCGGCCGATTCCTCTGCCGCCGCCGCCCGAGCACTCCCAACCCGATCAAGCCCGCCCCCGTTAAGGCCGCCGTCAGCGGTTCCGGGGTGGGAAGGGGATTGGGCGGGACGTAGTCCACTTGCGTGAAGGCTGAGTAGGTACCGTACACCGTCTGGTTGAGAGTGTACGTTGCAGTCTCATTTTTCCAGTTCAGGCCTCCGCCGTCGCTTGCGAGCGAGGTGGTGCTGAAGGTATCACCAAGCTCCAGCGTGATCCGCAATGAGTCGCCGGCTTCCAGGTCCGCCAGAAAGTGGGTGCTCAGGTTGTAGTTCGTGACTCCGCTGAGCGCGACCGTCTGTGTTCCGCCCTTCAATCCGCTGATGGTGACGAAGCCTCCCACGTCGGTGGCGGCGAAGGTCGGTTGCCGGCCGATGCTATGGGTGCCATTGCCATGGGTGATGGTTGACGATTGGCTCAAGGTGCCGACGCTCAGGACGCGGGACAGGTCCAGAATTGCGTCCAAAACGGTAGTTCCGGCCAGCGCGCTGTAATCCAATGTCAGTGTCGGGGGATTCGGGTCTAAGGAAGTTGCCGAGGTGGTAAAGCCCTGTGATGTGATTCTGCTGCCGTTGGAGACAACCTGGTACGTCGCCGTCGCATTAAAGGAGAGGTTCTCGGTACCGCTGTTGGTGAAAAGCAAAGTGTTGGCCCGCCCAACGGACAATAGCGACAGCGCGCTGCAGAGACCCAGGATCCAAAACTTCATGGTGATCGGTTCAATTTAAGCCTAGTGAATCGGAATGGGGACCTCAAGTTCTGTTGGGCCTAGTACCAGACCGGATAACAATAGGCGATTATCCATGAAACCCCTGATCCATTCGGATACGTACTGGAACCGGATATCATCGAGTTAACATCCAGATGATCTCCCTTAGGAGTGTTTCCAAGCACTACAACGGGAAGCGGCAGGTGGTCGCGCTCGACACCATCGACCTGGAGATCGAACGTGGCGAGATGGTCGCCATCGTCGGACCCTCCGGTTCCGGAAAATCCACGCTCCTGAACCTGATCGGCGGCCTCGACCGCCCCTCCTCCGGCGAGATTCGCATCGATGGAGACCCGCTGGCCGCCCTTTCGGACGACGACCTCACCCGGCTCCGCCGCGACAAGGTCGGCTTCATCTTCCAGTTTTTCAACCTGCTCCCCAGCCTGACCTGCGTCGAAAATGTGGCGCTGCCGCTGCACCTGAAAGGGCTTCCGCGCAAGGATATCGAAAAGCGCGCCCGCGACCTGCTGGAATTGGTGCAGCTCGGCGGCCGCCTCGACCATCTGCCCGACGAACTCTCCGGCGGAGAGCGCCAGCGGGTGGCCATCGCCCGCGCCCTGGCCTTCTATCCGCCCGTGCTGCTCGCCGACGAACCGACCGGCAACCTCGACAGCAAGACCGGAGCCGAGATTCTCGATCTCGTCCACGATCTGCACAAACGCCTCTCCGCCACCATCCTGATCGTGACCCATGACCCCGCTGTCGCCGCGAGTTGCCCCCGCACGGTCACGCTCCGCGACGCCCGCATCGCCGGAGACCACCGCAGATGAACCTGCTGCGGCTGATCACGTGGCCTTATGTCCGCAAGCACCTTCTGCGGTCGGTTCTGACCACCGCGGGAATCGTCCTCGGCGTGGCTCTGCTGGTGGGAATGCGGACCGCCGACCAGTCGGTGCTGAGCGCCTTTAACCAGACGGTCGATCGCATTGCCGGCAAGACGCAGCTTCAGGTCAGCGCCGGAGATTCCGGCTTCGGCGAAAACGTGCTCGAACGTGTCGAGAGCGTGCCCGAAGTGCGCGCCGCCGCCCCGGTGATCGAAGCTTCCGTCGATACCGGCCTCCCCGGCCAGGGCCGCATCTTGATTCTGGCGGTCGACATGACCGGCGACCGCAGCCTGCGCGATTACGATTTCGACAGCGGCGATCAGGACGTGATCGACGACCCGCTGATCTTCCTGGCCCAGCCCGATTCCCTCATCCTCACCCGCGAATTCGCGGATCGCAACGGCCTGCGCACCGGCAGCAGGATCACCTTCGAAACCATGGACGGCCCGAAGCAGTTCACCGTCCGCGGCATCCTGAAGGCCGGCGGAATGGCGCAGGCGTTCGGCGGCAACCTGGGGATCATGGATATCTATGCCGCCCAGAAGATCTTCGGGCGCGGCCGCCTGTTCGACCGAATCGACATCGGCCTGAAAGACGGCGTCTCGATCGACCAGGGCGAGGCCGCCCTGAGCCGGGTTCTCGGCCCGACCTTCACCGTTGAGCCGCCTTCCGGGCGCGGCCGGCAGTTCGAATCGCTGCTGGGCGTCTACACCCTGGCGATGAGCATCTCGAGCGCGTTCGCTCTCTTCATCGGCATGTTCATCATCTACAACTCTTTCGCGATTGCGGTAACGCAGCGCAGGACGGAAATCGGCATCCTGCGCGCGCTGGGCGCCACGCGCGGGCAGATCCGCACGCTGTTCCTCTGGGAGAGCGCCGTGGCGGGCCTGGCCGGTTCGGCCGCGGGTGTGGCTCTCGGGCTGGCTTTCGCCCGCAGCCTTACCGGCCTCACCGGAAGTATGGTGGCGGGCATCTTCGGCGTGCCGCAGAACATCGGGGAAGTGATTGTCGACTGGCATTTTCTGCTGCTCGCGCTCGCGTTGGGAACCGCCATGAGCATGATCGCCGCCTTCATTCCGGCCCGCAACGCCGCGCGCGTGGAACCCGTCCAGGCCCTGCAAAAGGGAAAATATCAGATCCTGGGCGCGGGTGAGAGCCGCGTGCGCCGCCGTCTGGCGATGGTCGCGGTAGCCGGCTCGCTGGTCTGCCTGGGAGTGGCCGCTTACCGGCCGGCCTTTTACCTGGGCTACCTCCTGATGGTTCTGGCCGCGCTGCTCCTCACGCCCTTTCTTTCGCTCGAACTATCCCGCCTGCTGCGCCGCCCCATGAAATGGCTGCGGCCTGTGGAAGGTTCGCTCGCCGCCGACAGCCTGATCCAGGCGCCGCGCCGCACTTCGGCCACGGTAGCGGCGCTGATGCTCTCGCTGGCCCTGGTAATCGGGCAGGGCGGAGTCGCTCGCGCCAGCATCCAGACCATCGAAGAGTGGATTGCCAACACCCTGAACCCCGACCTGTTCGTCTCCACTTCCGATACGCTCGCCGCCCGCGATTTTCACTTTCCGGCGAGCATGCTTCCGGAACTGGAAAAATTGCCCGGCATCGACCAGGTGCAATGTGTCCGCACGGTGAGGGTCGAATACCGAAACCTGCCGGTCATGATCGTCGCCGTCGAAATGGATAAGATCGCCTCCCGCGTCGATCGCCATATTATCGCGGGCGATCGGGCCACCATGAACCGCCTTTCGTCCGAGGGCAAAGGCGTGATCATCGCTGAGAACCTCGCGAACCTCGCCGGGCTGCACCTCGGCCAGGCGCTCGATTTCCCGACCCCCTCCGGCATACTCCATCTGCCCGTCGTCGGCATTATTCGCGACATGTCCAACCAACTCGGCGCGGTTTTCCTCGACCGCCGTGTTTTCATCCGCTGGTTCCACGACGATTCCGTCGATGTCTTCCGCGTGTATCTCAAGCGCGGCGTCAGGCCCGAGGATGCCCGCCGCGAGATTGTCGACCGCTTCGGTGGCCGGCGGCGCATGTTCGTGCTGCTCAACCGCGACGTGCGCGCTTACGTCGAGCGCGTCACCAACCAGTGGTTCGGCCTGACTTACCTTCAGGTTCTGGTGGCGGTACTGGTGGCCGTGCTGGGTATCGTCAATACCCTGACCGTCTCGATTTCGGACCGCCGCCGCGAACTCGGAGTTTTGCGCGCCGTCGGCGGCTTGCGCGCGCAGATCCGCGGAACCGTTTGGATGGAAGCCATCGCGATCGGCCTGATCGGCCTGATTCTGGGAGCCCTGACCGGCGCTTTGAACCTGTATTACGAAATTCAAGCCATCGAGGTGGATCTCACGGGCATGGCCATGTCCTATCAGTTCCCGCTCGGCATCGTGGCCATCCTGGTTCCGGTGATCCTGGCCGCGGCTTTCGCCAGCGCCGTCCTCCCCGCCGAAGCCGCCGTCAGAACGTCATTAGTGGAGGCCCTGGAATATGAGTAAGACAAATATACCGCCGAGACGCAGAGTCCCAGAGCAAACAGAAAAGATTTCGTCTTCTCCGCGTCTCGGCGTCTCGGCGGTGATCTGCCTGCTGCTACTAGCCTCACTGCCCCTCGCCGCGCAGGACGCCCGCCAGATCGTCCAGGAATCCCAGCGCCGCGGCCGGGCCAACTCCGAGCGCTATGAAGGCGTACTCGAAGTCGTCGCCGCCAACAACAAGGTCTCGAAGAAGTCCTGGACGTACGACCGCATCGGTTCCTACGGCAACAGCAAAGCTATCATCCGCTTCACCGCTCCGGCCGAAGTGAAAGGCGTCGCGCTGTTAGTGGTCAATCATCCCGAACGCTCCTCCGACCAGTGGATGTGGACCCCGGCCATCGGCCGCGACCGCCGCATCGCCCTGCAAGACCGCTCCACCCGCTTCTTCGGCACCGACTTCAGTTTCGAAGACCTGGAAGAGCGCGACGTCGACCAGTACGATTTCAAGCTCACCGGCGAAGAGCCCGTCGACGGCGCCGCCTGCTGGCGAATCGAAGCCCGCCCGCGTGAGGGTAAGGTTTCCCAATACACCCTCACCCGCATGTGGATTCGCAAGGACAACTACGTCCCGGCGCAGTATGAGAACTACGTCAAAGAGCGGTTGGTACGGCGCCTCCACCAGTCCGACATCCAGAACGTGCAGACCATCTGGACCGCGCGCCTTCTCGAAATGACCGACCTGCGCCGCAACAGCCGTACCCTGCTGCGGATCGAAAAGCTGCAATACAACGTGCACATGAAGGACGACGACTTTACGGTCGAGGCATTGCGGCGGGAGGAATGAGGTTCGCGCTTATCCTGCTGGCGGTGTCGGCCGCCGCGCAGAGCTTTACCCAGCGCGGGTACCTGGAGACCTCCGGCTACTTCTTTCCGCAGGACGCAGCCAACGATTCCAGCCATGCCATCGGCGAAGCTCTCTTTCGCTACGAGGCATTCTATAAGGCGACGCCCAACCTGCGTTTCGCAGGGTCGTTTGACGCTGCCATCGATACGCACCTCGAAACCGACCGCGGCGGCGGTTTCTCCTGGTGGGACCGCGGCGCGCGGCGCCCGCTGTTCAACATTCGCCGCCTGAGCGCCATCTACTCGCGGGGCAGGCTCACGGTCGAGCTCGGCAAGCAGTTCGTGCGCTGGGGCAAGACCGACGTCCTGAACCCCACCGACCGCTTCGCACCCCGCGATTTCCTCAACGTGGTGGATAGCGACTTCCTCGGCATCACCGCCGCGCGCATCACCTACGCCACCCAGTCCGACAGCATCGACGTGGTTTTCGAGCCGCGCCTCACGCCCAGCCGCGTGCCCCTTCTGAATCAGCGCTGGGCCGTGCTGCCGGCGGAGATTCCCTTTGTCGAGCAGGAACCCGGTCTCCCCGGCGGACCGCAGGTCGGCGCGCGCTGGAACCACATCGGGTCGGTGGCCGAATACTCGCTCTCGTTCTACAACGGTTACGACAACCTGCCGCTCTACCGCGGCCAGCTCGAACTGGCGCCCCTGCGCGTCGATCTCGACCGGTTCTATCCGCGGATGCGCATGTACGGCGGCGATCTCGCGCTGCCCCTGTCGCTGGTCACGCTGAAAGCCGAAGCCGGCTACTTCACGTCCTCCACACCCGAGGCCGACCACTACGGGCTGTGGGTGCTCCAGTTGGAGCGGCAGGTGGGTGAGTGGTCGTTCGCCGCCGGGTACGCGGGCCAGGTGATCACGCGGCACGGAACGGCCGAGTCGTTCTCGCCGATCCGCGGCGCCACGCGAGCGGTCGTCATGCACGCCGGTTACACCATCGACACCAACCGGGCGCTCGATTTCGAGACCGTGGTCCGGCAGAACGGGCGGGGGATGTATTTCAAGCCGGAATACACCCAGGCCATCGGGCAGCATTGGCGGGTGACCGCCGGGTTCGCCCTGATCCGCGGCTCGGACAGCGATTTTCTGGGCCAATATCACCGCAATTCCTTCGCGATCCTGCGTTTCCGGTACAGCTTTTAGCCCGGCTAGCCGTTTTACCAGGCCCCACCTGCCCGAACATCCGATGTGGCGTGGCCTGCCGGCGCGCCATGCTGAAGTCATCAGGAGGCTTTCATGGCAAACGAATTGGCCGCGCTTTCCACAGAACTTGCGGCACTTGTCGAACGCACCGGCCCGTCGGTGGTTGCGGTCCACGCGCGGCCGCGCTTCTCGTCGAGCGGCGTTTTCTGGCGGCCCGGCGTCATCGTCACCGCCGAGCACACCATACGGTGCGAGGAGGAGATCACCGTCACCCTGCCGGACGGGTCGAGCGCGGTCGCCGCGTTGGCCGGCAGCGACCCGGGAACGGATGTGGCGGTCCTCAAGGCGGATTCCGCCGCGCCGCCTATTCCGCGAGCATCCGGCGACCCGGTGGCCGGCCATCTGGCGCTGGCCCTGGGCCGCTCCGAAAACTCCGGAGTCAACGCCACCCTGGGGATCGTCAGCGCCGTCAGCGGCGAGTGGCGCACCTGGCGGGGCGGGCGGCTCGACCGCTACATCCGGCTGGATCTCACGCTCTACCCGGGGTCATCCGGCGGACCCGTAGTGAACACCGCCGGCGAAATGATCGGGATCGCCACTTCCGCCCTCTCCCGTATCGCCGGACTGGCGATTCCGGCGGCGACGGTCGATCGCGTGGTGGACGAGATTCTGACCCGCGGCCGCGTCGCCCGCGGCTACCTGGGGGTGGGCCTGCAACCGGTCGAGTTGCCCGATCATCAGAAAGGCCTGATCGTGCTGTCGCTCGAACCCGAAGGGCCGGCCGCACGGGCCGGGGTGCTGATCGGGGACATTCTGGTCGAACTCGGCGGTACCGCCGTGAGCGACACGACGGATATTCAGGGCGCGCTCGAAAACTGCGCGATCGGTCAGCCGGTCGAGGCCGTTTTCCTGCGTGGAGGAGCGTCGCGGAAGGCCGCGATCACGGTCGGGGAACGGCCCCGAAGGAGCTGAAATGCGGGGGTTCGGAGAGGTTGCGGAGCGCCTCAGGCGCTCTGCCGTTCAGGTGTTCTCGAATGGACATCGAGGCGGCGGTTCGGGCGTCGTCTGGGACGCCGAAGGGGTCGTTGTCACCAACGCCCATGTGGCCCGCTCGGATCAGGCGCGCGTCGAGTTGTGGGATGGCCGGCAGGTCGATGGCCGGGTGACCTCGCGCGACCCGCGCCGCGACCTGGCGGTCTTGCGGATTCCCGCAGGGGGGCTGGAGCCCGTCCCGCATGGCGACTCGGATGCCCTGCGGCCCGGCGAACTGGTGATTGCGGTCGGTAGCCCGCTGGGGTTCTCAGGAGCCCTTTCTACAGGGGTCGTACATTCCATCGGCGCGTTGCCCGGCATGGGACGCCAAAGCTGGATCCGCGCCGCCGTGCGGTTGGCACCGGGCAATTCGGGCGGCCCGCTGGCCGACGCCGAGGGCCGGGTTGTGGGAATCAACACGGCCATCGTGAACGGGTTGGGCGTAGCGGTTCCGTCCAAGGCGGCTGCCGGATTACTCGAACGCGGGCCCCGGCCATCGCTCGGGGTGGTCCTGCGCCCGGTACGGCACGGCCTGATGCTCCTCGAAGTACAACCGGGCGGCGCCGCCGCGTCGGCCTCGCTCGGCCCGGGCGATGTCTTATTGGGAACGTTTAACGACTTGAGCGACGCGTTGGATTCCAGGCAGGAAGTCCTTCGTCTTCAATTCTTCCGGGGCGGCGATTATCGCCGCGTGCGGGAGACCCATGTCCGTCTGGCGGGGCGCGCGGAGGCGGCGTGACCCGGCTCCTGATCGCGGCCGAGTCCGCGGTCGTGCGCGCCGGGTTGGAGGCGTTGGCCGCTTCCAGCCCCGGCGTTCAGATTCTGGGTTCGTTTTCCGACTATTCGCAGATCGAAACGCTCCGCCCGGACGTGGTGCTCGCTTCACTACCCCTTTCGGACCTGCCGGCCGGCGATAGCGCGGTAGTCCTGCTGACGGGGGGAACCTGGACACCGGAGGCCATTCGCGCCGGTGTCCGGGCCATTCTTCCCGCTCACGCCACTGCCGGCGAGATTCTGGCGGCGGTGGAAGCCGCCGCCGCGGGTCTGGCCGTGGTGGATCCGGTGGAACTGGAATCGCTCCTCCGCGCCGGGCATTCGACACCGGTCGGCAGCGACTCTCCGTCCCTGACCGCGCGGGAACTGGAAGTCTTGAGAATGCTGGCCGAAGGCGCCGCTAACAAGGCCATCGCCTGGAAACTCGATCTTTCCGAGCACACCGTGAAGTTTCACGTGGCGTCGATTCTCGGAAAACTGGGAGCCTCCACGCGCACCGAGGCGGTCACCATCGGAATCCGCAAGGGATTGATTCTGCTTTAGTTACCCGAACTTCTTCCGGCACTCTTCAGAACAGAAGTACACCACTTCACCGTGGGCTTTGGCGGTGATGCCGGTATTGGTGGAGACGTACGTCCCGCATATCGGGTCTCTCTTCAACTCGCCGCCGGCGGGAACCTGTGGCTGTACCTTCCGGGAAGGGGCGGGGGCGAAAATGCCCTTAAGGACGGACCGCACGAGGTAGAACAGCAGTAGAGGAAGGACGATCCGCAGGATAAAAAACCGAATCATGGGGTGGGGGGCGGGAACTTTCGGCTCCCGCCCTCTACTACCAGCTTACTTCTTCTTGGACTTCTTGTTTTTGGCGTTCGGATCCTGGAAATTGACCTCGACCGCCGAACCGAGGGTCGCAAGCATGTCCTTGGCCGATTGGGCGAACGCGCCTTGGGGTTGCAGTTCCAGGTACTTCTGGAACGCTTCCACCGTGCCCGGGACCGGCGTCACTTTGCCGTCGGAGCCAATCGCGGCCTTGCCCACCAGGGTTACGCCGTACTGATAATAGGCATCGGCGTAAGTCGGGGTCAGCTCGATGGCCTTCTTGAACGCGTCACCAGCGGCTACGTTCTGTCCGGAATTCACCAGCAGTGCTCCGAGATTGTAGTAGTATTTTCCGCCGTTAGCAGGGTCGAGATCGGCCGCTTTCTTCAGTTCCTCCTGCATCTCGGGGAACTTGTGGGCCTTGGCCAACGCCAGCGCGTAGTTATTGTGGCTGGCCGGATCGTCGGGCTTCAGTTCGATGGCCTTTTGATAGGCCGCCAGCGATTTCGTTACGTTGTCGTCATGCTCCGGACCGGTCTTGGTATCGGCAAGCTGCACGTAAGCCTCGCCGAGGTTCGCCCACACTGCCTGCTGGGTCGGGTCGATATCCGAAGCCTTCATGAAAGAAGCCACGGCCACATCGAACTGCTTGGCCTTGAGAGCGTCCATCCCGGCGTTGAACGCGTCGTTCAACTCGTGGTTCTTCTTCATCTTCTCGGACTGCTCTTTGATCTGCTTTTCCATCGCCTCCTTCTGCTCCGGCGTCAGGCTGCGCGCGAGTTCCTTGGTCAGTTGGCCGGATTCGACAGCCTTCTCCATCTCCGCGTTGTGCGCGGCCTGGGCGGCTGCGGCGTTCTTCAGGTCGAAGTCCACCGGAGTCGAGTCGCCCGGATGCGTGGAGACGTTGTCCACCGAGTCGACTTTCTTGCCATCTATGTAACACTCAACGGTGTACCTGCCCATGGGAAGGCCCATATAAAGGTAGTGGCCCTTCTTGTTGGTCTTAGTATTGTAATGGCCTTTGATATCTGTCCGGATGATGTGGATTTCCGCTTTCTCTACGGACTTTCCATCAACCCCCTTCACGTCCCCTTCGATCGTCGTGATCTGGGCGAACGAAGTGAGGGCCAGGAACACCATCCCAGCGGCGGCGAGGGCCAGGTTGTGCAGCTTCATTAAAACCTCCAACGAGACTCGTTTGTATTAAACCCCAGTATACTCCAACGCTCTTTTGGCTCAATCGTCGAAAAGACCGATCTGGTCTTTTGGCGCGACTTTGACTTTGCGACGTTTGAGCGGGCTTCCCACCACTCCGAGCACCTCCACGGAACGCAGGGAAGCCCGGGGCACGAAAAACCGCTGGTTATTGCTAAAGGAATCCGGAGGGATCACGGTAAAGCCGTCATGCTCGAGTTGGAGCAGATTGTTGGGCATGACCCCTTCCATCACGTCGCCATCGCGGAACTCAAGGCTCACCCACAGGCCCTCCATTTTGGGCCGGGTGTTGAAAAGCCGGCGATCCGGTTCCCCGGCACCCGAAAAATCCCGGACGAAAGCGATGGCTTTGATATCCGGGTACGGAACGGTCGCGATATTTCCGTCGGCAGAGAGTAATTCTACACCGGTAGGCTGCAGGAAGGATGCCGGATTCAGGTACCCTGCCAGGGACTCTTTGTCGTACCGCCTGATAATCGCCTTTTTCGTAGTGGAGGCGGCCAAATGTTACCTCTTCGCTGTTGCTATGTTTCAAACATTTAGGCGCTTATTGTATCATTGGCTCGATGTCCGACGCGTTTGCGGCAGATTTGGCGGAGATTCCCGGTGCCATCACCGGCTTCCTCGACTTCTGTCGTATCGAGAAGGGCTTGGCGAACCGATCTCTTGAAGCGTATGCCTCTGATTTATCGAAGTTTAGTGCCTTTTGGGGGAAGCGTGCCGGCTTCCCTGCCGCAGACGATCTGCGGCGATATCTCGACCATTTGTACGAAAGCGGGCTGAGTAACCGGTCGGTGGCCCGGCACCTGACCACCCTGCGGAATTTCTGCACCTTTCTGCTGAGAGCGGGCAGAATCGTCGAGGATCCGAGCGAGCACCTCCGTAGCCCCCGGCAGTGGCAGACGATCCCTAAGTTCCTGAATTCGCAGGATATTGAAAAAGTAACCCAAGCTCCGGACGTTTCCCGGCCGAACGGCCTGAGGGATCGTGCCATGCTCGAAATCCTGTATGCGACCGGGTTGCGGGTTTCCGAGCTGTGCGGACTCGGGGTGGGAGACCTCAACCTCGAAATGGGAGTCCTTCGGACCACCGGAAAGGGCAACAAGCAGCGCATCGTGCCCGTGGGGATTCCGGCGTTGCAGGCCGTAAGGGAGTACCTGGAGCGCGCCCGGCCGAAGCTGCTGAAGTCCAGGGCGAGCCGCTACCTGTTCGTTACGGCTCGGGGCGGCTGCCTGACTCGCCAGGCGTTTTGGAAACTGCTCGCCGGCCACGGCCGGAAAGCAGGGATTTTCCAGGGTCTGACCCCCCATGTGCTTCGCCACAGCTTCGCCACCCACCTGCTGGAAGGCGGCGCCGATTTGCGGAGCGTCCAGATCATGTTAGGTCATGCCGATATTTCGACCACCCAAATCTATACTCACGTCCTTCGGTCGAGACTTCGGAGCACGGTAGAAAAGCATCATCCCAGGGCCTGAGCTTCCGGGCGGTATGGGTACTCGTTCCGGCTCTCGGGCCGGGGCCAATTTTGAAGATGGAAGGCGCATGCGATGAGCGATTACATCTACATGCTGGAGAGCCACCTGAGCCCCGACCAGAACCGGGTGGTGGAAGAGGTCCAGCAGGCCGCGGCGGCCGCCAATATCAACCTGTTTCTCACCGGGGGAGCCATGCGCGACATGCTGGCGGGTTTCCACATCCGCGACCTGGATTTTGTGGTCGAAGGGGCGGCGCTCAAGCTGGCAAAGGCGATCTGCGATCAGGCCGGAGCCACCGCCGCCTCCACGGACGAGAACCGCAAAGCGGTGGAACTGGTGTTCCCCAGCGGCGTCACGGCCCAGGTTGCCATGTCCAGGCAGGAGAAGCACGGGCGCACCGGCGGTAAGCCGCAGGTATCGCCGGCTACGATCCAGGAAGACCTGAGGGGTCGCGATTTTACCTGCAACGCCATTGCCCTTTCGCTCAACAAGGCATCCAGGGGGCTGCTGCTGGACCCCATGAACGGCCTGGCCGACATCGAGCGCCGCGAGCTTCGTTCCGTCCATCCCTACGGGTTCTACGACGACCCGTCGCGGCTCCTGCGGTTGGTCCGGTTCCGGATCCGGCTGGGATTTGTGGTCGAGGAGCGGACCCAATCGCAGGTTTCCAACGCCCGCGAAGCCGGGGTGGAAACGGCCATACCGGCCCGTGTGCTGGGCGAAGAGCTGAAACGGATGGGTACGGAGGACAGCCCGTCGGAAATCCTCAAAGAGCTGGATGCGTCGGGGCTGCTCACGCTGTTCTCTCCGGCGCTTTCCGGGGCCAAGCTGAATCTGGCGGGCTTAGCCAAGTTGGAGAAACTCGCGCGCCTGATGCCCGACGACGCCCGCTCGCGCGCGGCGCGTTTCGGACCTTTCCTTTACGCGCTCACCGAGAAACTCGCCGCAAAAGAGAAGCAAACCCTGATCAAGACCGTGGAGTTGAGCAAGGCGGATGTCGATCTCTGGCAGAAACTGGAGGCCCGCACCAGGAAACTCGAAGCCGGGCTGCGCGCTCCGCGCATTCGGAAGGCGTCGCAGGTCTACCATCTGGTTGCCGGGGCCGAAGCCGACGAGATCCTCTTCCTGATGTACCACTCGCCGCTCAAACCCGTGCAGGAGCGGCTGCGGAATTATTTCCAGAAATATCTGCCCGCGATCCAGGAGATCACGCCGGAGGAGTGGGCCGCGGCGGATGCCCGGCCGGGGCACCGGCACGGCAAGGCCCGAGACCAGTTGATCACCGCGGTGCTCGATCGCCGGCCGAAAAAGCCGGAGCCCATACCCGAACCTCCGGCGGTGGAGGTGGGCGTCGCGCGGCGCGCCCGGTGATTCGTCTGGGAGCAACGCGCAACGCTCGCGTCAACGGCGGTTAGCTGGTCTTTTGAAAGGCCGATGCCGCGCTGGCCGCTACTAACATTCGCGGCACCTGGGCGGAGGCCAGCGCATTCCGGTCGATGGGGTTGCCGCTGGTTCGAAACTCGTGATGCGTGATCCGCACCGAAACGCGCGTGCCCTCGGCGCGGACGATTCTCGCGCTGACGGCCAACTGCATGGGCGCCACGCTATGCAGCAGGGCGGGCCACGAGATCGAGAGTTCCACGTTCAGGCCCGCCGGCAGATGCCGGCCGGCGTCGAAGAGAATGCCCCCGCTCGAAAGATCTATGGTGCGGCCGGTGCCGCTGTCCAGCATTTTCCGCCGGCGTATCAGCTTCCAGCGCAAATCCAGGAGAAGCGAGTACCTGCGGTCTGACCGGCGTTCCCCTGCAATGCCCGCTTCGTTGGTTTGCTCGAGAGCATTCATCGTGAGAATTCTTGCCAAGTGTCTAGTATGCTAGGGTTCTTGCCGGGTGGAAAGACGTTAGGGTACTCATGGGGTACCTGGGGGGTACCGCCGGTTCTACAACCGCCGCCGCCCTGCCCCCGGCCGCGGCCTGCCTGCCTGCTATCCTCAGAGAAGTAGGAGAGCCAAGCGGATCGTGAGAAGTATAAGAGTTTTCAGTGGCCTGGTGCTGGTTTCCTTCCTCCTGCCGGCACAGGATCTCAAGCAGTTCGAAAAGAAGGTCACCGAGTTCACCTTAGCCAATGGTTTGCATTTCATCGTTGCCGAAAGACATGAGGCGCCGGTGGTTTCGTTCCACACCTATGTGAATGCCGGATCCGTGGACGACCCTTCCGGAGAGACCGGGCTGGCCCACATGTTCGAGCACATGGCCTTCAAGGGGACGGACACGATCGGCACGCGCGACTGGCCGGCCGAGAAGCAGGCCCTGGACGCCATCGAGACGGCCTACGACAAGCTGCAGGCGGAGCGCGACAAAGGCCCCAAGGCCGACGAGGTCCAGTTGACCTACCTGGAGTCGCAAGTCAAGATCATGATCGACCGCGCCCAGGCGTTCGTGAAGCCGAACGAATACACGAGGGTACTCGAGCAGAACGGGGCCGTGGGTCTGAATGCCGGCACCGGCCCGGACGCGACGCAGTACTTCTACAGCCTGCCTTCGAACCGGCTGGAGCTGTGGTTTCTGATGGAGTCGCAGCGATTTCTGCACCCGGTTTACCGCGAATTTTACAAAGAGCGCGACGTAGTGATGGAAGAGAACCGGATGCGGGTGGAATCCAGCCCGGAGGGCAAGCTCTTGCAGACGTTCGCGGGAACCGCCTTCCTCGCGCACCCGTATCGCAACCCAGCCGGCGGGTGGCCGAGCGACATTTCCAACCTGCGGCGCGCCGAGGCGGAGGCGTTTTTCGCGAAGTACTACGTGCCCTCGAACATGGTGATGACCATCGTGGGAGATGTAGACCCTGTGGAAGCCAGGCGGCTGGCGGAGAAATATTTCGGCCCAATGCCGGCGCGCCCGCGGCCACCGCTGGTGACCACCAAAGAACCTCCGCAGGCCGGGCAGAAGCAAGCCGAGGTCATCTCTCCGTCGCAGCCGCTGGCCGTGATCGGCTACAAGCGGCCCGACCAATACGACCGGGACGATCCGGTCTTCGACGTGATCCAGTTGATTCTCTCGAGCGGGCGGACGGGCCTGATGTACAAGGAACTGGTTCAGGACAAGAGGCTGGCGCTCGATGCGGAGGCGGCCTCGACCTATCCCGGCGGGAAGTATGCCAACCTGTTCGTCTTCTTCCTGGTGCCTTCGCTCGGCCACACCACAGCCGAGAACGTAAAAGCGCTGGACGACCTGCTGGCGCGCTTCGAGTCCGAGCCGCCGAGCGCGGAAGAACTGAGCCGCGCCAAGACCCGGGAGCGCGCCGCGCTGATCCGACGGCTGGCGAACAATGCGGGTCTGGCGGAACTGCTGGCCTCTTCGTACATGAACTACGGCGACTGGCGCAAACTCTTTACCCAAATCGACGATTTGAATAAGGTCACGGCTTCGGATGTCCAGAGAGTCGCCGCGAGATATTTCACGGCGCCCAACCGGACTTTGACGTACTTGGTTCCGGGCGGTGCGGCGTCCTCAAGGAGGAGCCAGTGAGACGCTTCGCAGTCATCCTGGCGCTGGCGGCCGCGCCCCTGATTGCCCAGACCGCCGCGCCGGCGAAACGCCCCGCTGCCGCCCGCAAGCCGGCGGCGGTACTTAGCGCGGAGCCTTCCTACAAGGACCTGAAATTTCCTCCCCTGCGTCCCGTCCAGATTCCCAAGGTCGAGACTTTCACGCTGTCCGACGGCATGCGGGTATACCTGCTCGAAGACCATGAGCTGCCGATCGTGAACGGCACCGCGCTGGTGCGGACCGGCAACCTGTTCGACCCCGCGGACAAAGTCGGCCTGGCCACGCTCACCGGCATGGTGATGCGAACCGGCGGCACCCGGAGCAAGACCGGGGACGAGTTGGACCGGCAGCTCGAAGACATCGCCGCCAGCGTGGAAAGCGGGATTGGCGAGACTTCCGGTTCGGTATCGTTTTCGAGCCTGAAGGACAACGCTCCGGAAGTGCTGGCGGCGTTCAAAGACGTGCTGACGGCGCCGGCCTTCCGGCAGGAGAAGTTCGACCTCGCCATCACGCAGCTCCGCAGCAGCATTGCGCGCCGCAACGATAGCGCGGGGGGAGTGGCCGGGCGGGAATTCGAAAACCTCCTTTACGGGAAAGACACTCCCTACGGCTGGCAGATCGAATACGCCACGCTGAACCGCATTTCGCGCGGCGATTTGGAACAGTTCTACCGCCGCTACTTCTTCCCGAAGAACGTGATGCTGGCGATCCGGGGCGATTTCGATTCGGCCCGGATGAAGACGCGGCTCGAAGCGCTGTTCGCGGATTGGACGGTGGAGCAGCCGCCGGTGCCCGCTTTTCCGAAAGTGGCCGGGAAGACGTCGGCCGGAATTTTTCTCGGAGTGAAGAAGGACGTGACCCAGACGTTCTTTTCCATCGGGGAACTGGGCGGCGAACTGCGCGACAAGGATTTTCCGGCGCTCGAGATCATGGCCGACATTCTCGGCGGCGGTTTTCAGAGCCGGCTGGTGCGCCGGGTCCGCACCCAAATGGGCGCAGCGTACGATATCAGCGCCGATTGGGGCGCGGACTACGACCACCCCGGGCTGTTCACGATTTCGGGCAGCACCAAGTCGTTTTCCACGGTGGATACGATTCGGGCGATTCGCGAGGAACTGGACCGCATCCGCACCACGGAGGTCGGCGAAGACGAGTTGGACACCGCCAAGCAGACTGCCCTGAACAGCCTGGTATTCGCATATGACACGAAGGCCAAGACCCTGGGACGCATGCTCACCTACGAATACTACGGCTACCCCGCCGATTTCATTCAGCAATACCAGAAAGCCCTGGCGGCGGTGACCCGGGCCGACGTGCTGCGAGTGGCGAAAGAACACGTGGACCCGTCGAAGCTGGCGGTCGTAACGGTGGGGAACCCGGCGGATTTCGGCAAGCCGCTCGAGAGCCTGGGCGGTCCAGTCGCCGCGCTCGACCTTACGATTCCGCAGCCGAAGCAGGAAGCCGCGAAGGGCGATGCCGACTCCCTGTCCAGGGGCCGGCAGTTGCTGGCTCGCGTCCAGCAAGCGGTGGGCGGCGCCGACCGGCTGGCAGCCATCAAGGATTCGACGGAGGTCTCGCAGTTCACGCTCTCCTCGGCCGCCGGTGGAATGAAGGTTTCCGAAACCGACAGTTGGCTCGGTCCCGACCACTTCCGGCAGGAAAGCCAACTGCCGCAGGGGCGCATCACGGCATTCTACGATTCGGGGCTGGCCTGGATTTCGACGCCTCAGGGCGACGGTCCGCTGGGGGGCGCGCAGTTGAAACAGGTGCAATCCGACCTGTTCCGCATCTATTGGCGGCTACTGTTGAGCGACCGCGACCCGAGTCGCACGGTGAACGCGGTTGACGCCGACACTCTCGAAATCAGCGGCAAGTCGGGCGAGGTCGTGCGGGTGGTGGTGAATCCGGCGACCGGTTTGCCGAGCGAGGTGCTCTACGAGAACGCGCCGATCGCCGGTCCGGCGGTTCCGGTTCAGGAAACCTGGTCCGACTATCGCGACGTAGCCGGTGTGAAGGTCCCCTTCGCGATCACGATTGCGCAGGGGGGCCGGAAATTCGCGGACGTCGTGGTGAACGATGTGAAAGTGAATCAGGGATTGAAGCTAGAGGAGTTGCAGAGGCGCAGATGAAGTTTGTAGTTTGGGTTCTGCTGGCGTGTCTGGCGCCGGCATCGTATGCGGCGGAAACTGCCGCGCAGCGCGGCCAGCGGGTGGTTCAGGAGGCGCTCAAGGCATTGGGCGGAGATGCGTTTCTGCACATGCAGGACCGCGTGGAGAGCGGCCGAGCCTATTCCTTCTACCGGAAGCAGTTAAGCGGGCTCTCGGTAGCCAAGATTTACACGCGGTACCTGGCGGCTTCCGGCAAGCCGGGCCAGCTTGCGGTGCGCGAGCGCGAGGCTTTCGGCAAAGAGGGCGCGGACGGCGCGATGTTGTTCACCGAAGAGGGAGGCTGGGAGGTCACCTACCGCGGAGCCCGGCCGCTGGACGACGAGCGGTACAACAATTACAAGGATGCCACGCTGCGCAACATCTTCTACATTCTGCGGCAGCGTCTGAACGAGCCGGGCCTCAGCCTGTATTCCCAGGGCTCGGATTTCTGGGAGAACCGCCCGGTCGAAATCGTGGACATCACGGATGCCGCGAACAACACCGTCACGGTGTATTTCGATCAGCTTACGAAACTGCCGGTGCGCCAGGTCTTCCGGCGCCGCAACCAGCAGTTTAAGGATTTCGACACCGAGGTCACGATCTGGGCCAAATATCACGACGTGGGGGGCGGCGTCGAGTGGCCGATGGATATCCGCCGCGAGCGCAACGGCGAGAAGATCTTCGAGATGTACTCCGACTCGGCCGAAATCAACCAGAATCTGACAGACGACCTGTTTGCGCTTCCGGGCAACCTCAAAGTGCTGCCGAAGCAGAACTAGCCGTGAAGTCGCCGGAAGGGCTCTACCGAAGGCGCTCCTCGCGGCGGTGGCAGGACCGTGTGCGCCGCGCGCTCGAGCCCCCGGCGCCTTTCGTCATGAATCCGCGGGAGCCCAAGGATTTTCCGCTGGGACGTTGGAACCTGTACGTGGGAGGGGCGGGGCGCGCCGTGGCGGGCTACGTCAACCTGGACCTGTTTGCCTTTCCGGGCGTGGATGTGGCGGCCGATGCGCACCAGTTGCCGTTTAAGGATGGCCTGTTCCAGCGGGTGGAGTGCGACGCGGTGCTCGAACACGTGCGATGCCCCGAGCAGGTGGTCCGCGAGATCGAGCGCGTGCTCGCGCCCGGCGGCTACCTGCACCTGGTGACGCCGTTCTGCCACCCGTTCCACGAATACCCCATGGATTATCGCCGCTTCACTGTGGACGGATTGAAGGAACTCGCCCGCGGGATGGAGGTGGTGGCGGAGGGGTGGCGTACGGGTCCGGCCGCCACGCTGCTGATCTTCACGATCGAGTTCTGGAAGGCGGTTCTGCCCTGGCGCTGGTGGCGCGGGCTGGTGCATGGACTGCTCGGCTGGACGCTGTTTCCTCTGCGGTATCTCGACCTGCTGCTGCTCGGGTCGCCGGGGGCACGGCGGCTCGGCAATCACTGCTATCTGTGGCTTCGCAAGCAGGATGCGCCCGCGGCTGCTACAATGAAGACTACTGGAAGTTGATCCGCAACCCCTGCTCCCCTCGTTGGTAGTCGGCTCGCCGATTCTCCTCCTCAAAGCTCAATGAAAACTTTCTCAGAATTGTCTCTCTCCGCCCGGCTCAAGGGCAACGTCCAAAAATGCGGTTATGCCGTACCTACCCCGGTCCAGGCGCAGGCTATTCCGGCGGCGCTCGAAGGCAAGGATCTCGTCGCCACCGCGCAAACCGGCAGCGGCAAAACGCTCGCGTTCGTCCTGCCGATGATTCACGGGCTCGAAACCGATGCCGGGGCCGGCATCCGCGGACTGATCCTTACGCCTACTCGCGAACTCGCCATCCAGATCGAAGAGACCTTCGCCAAAATGGCGGCCGGCTCGTCCATCCGCGCCGCGGTAGTAGTGGGCGGCGTCAGCGAACGCACCCAGCTCAACGCAATTCGCAAAGGCGCGCGAGTGTTGATCGCGACGCCCGGGCGGCTATACGATTTTCTCAGCCGGAACCTGGTGAACCTGTCCGGAGTGCGCATGCTGGTGCTGGACGAAGCCGACCGCATGCTCGATATGGGCTTCCTGCCGACGGTGGACCGCATCCTTTCAGCCACGGGAGCGGGCCGCCAGACGCTGCTGTTCTCGGCGACCATCGAAAGCTCGGTCAAGCGCCTGGTCGAAACCCACGTGCGGAACGCCGTGCGCATCGAAATCGGGTCTACCACGCGCCCCGTCGAGACGGTGGACCTGCACCTTTACGAAGTGGAGCAGGACGGCAAACTTGCGCTGCTGCAGAAGATGCTGCGCGAAGAAGAGGGCTCGTTCCTGGTGTTCGCGCGAACCAAGCGGGGTGCCGAGCGGCTGGCGAAGAGGCTGGCGCTGGATGGCGCTAAGGCGGCGGCCATCCACGGCGACCGCTCGCAAAACCAACGCAACCAGGCGCTGCGCGGATTCCAGGAGGGAACCTACCGGGTGCTGGTGGCGACCGACGTGGCCGCCCGCGGGATCCACGTGGAAGGGATCGCGCACGTGGTGAATTACGACCTTCCGCAGGCGCCGGAGGATTTCATCCATCGCGTCGGAAGGACCGGACGCGCCGGTGCCGCCGGCACGGCCTCGACGTTCGCGATGCGCTCGGAGCGGGGCGAGGTTGCGCGCATCGAGCGCACGCTGAGTACGCGGCTCATCCGGCAGGGCGTTGCCGCGGAATTGGAGCGCGACGGCAAGGGGGCAACGGTGATCGCGATGCCGGCCGCCCGCCAGACACGCGTACGATCGTTCGGCAAGCACAGCCGCGGCATTCGGCGCCAGTTGTCGTGCGTGGTGTAGCCCGGAATCCGCCCGGCGGATTTATTCGGCCAATCCCTGCCCGTTATCGACCGGGTTGAGTTTGCTGATGATGAGGTCGCGGACCCTGGTCCGAAGGACTCCGCTGTCATGGATGGTAAGGCCTTCGGTGGAAATGGGTTTCAGGACATGCAGGTGGATGTCCAGGGCCGGCCCGAAAAGCCAGGAGTTGCGGGGGAGGGCGGCGCCGGAGCCTCGCACCACAAGAGGCAGGACGGGAATTCTCTCGCGGATCGCGAGTTGAAACGGACCGTCGTTGAAGGGTAAGACACGACCGTCCGGCGAGCGAGTGCCCTCGGGGAAGAAGACTACCGAACAGCCCTCGCGCAGATATCGGGCGCACTGAAGCAGGGCCCTTGCGCTGCGGCGCCGGTCGGATCGATCCACCGGAACATCGCCGGCCATGCGCAGCATCCAGCCGAGGCCGGGGACGCGGAAGAGTTCAGCCTTCGCAAGCCACTTCGTATCGATCGGCAGATGCGAGATCACGGGGATGTCCGCCAGCGACTGATGGTTGCTGACGATAACGTAGACGCGGCGCGGGTCGAAGCCGTCAAGGCCGGAAATACGGATGCGCCACGGATTCACCCTGGCGAGCCCGCGGCCGAGGCGGCGAAACCACCGCGCGGTCCGAAGGCGGCGCGGATCGCCATCGAATAACCAAACGCCGGCCAGCAGGGGGATCCAAAGGACAACGAGCACTATGCTCGCCGTCCAGATCCAGAGCGATCGCAAGATACGGAACATGGAAACGGAGCGGTAAGAGTTCACTTTACTATGTGGCGGCGTCTACGACAGGGGACGCGCTAGGAGCGTCCGCCCGGTCTCGATGGCCAGATATCCGCAGGAATTTGTCTGCCTCGCCCGGCGCCGGAGCCTGCGGCCGGTGCGGGAGGCATGTCGGGGTCGGGCCTGTTCCAATCGCCTTCCGGAATGGGCGGATACAGTTCCGCCAGCCCTTCTTTCAGTTCCACACCCAGCCCGGGCTTCCGGGGGACCTCGAAGTAACCGTTCTTCGCCCCGAACCATTCTTTGAAGAGGCCCTCCTTAAGAGGATTGGGGGTCATGTTCGATTCCAGCATGAGGCGATTCGGCAAGGCCGCCATGAGATGGGCGTTGGCCACACACACCAGCCCGTCCTGCCAGTTGTGCGGGCAGATCAACTTACCCCTGGTCTGGGCCATGCGCGCCTGGTACCAGCACTCCGTCACGCCGGCATCATCGCATCCGGGCTGTACGATGTCGTACGCCCCGCTGTCCATCCATTCCACCAGTTCGGCCCGGTTGGGCACGGTTTCTCCACCCGAGATCTTTACCGTCGTCAGAGCTTTCCTGATCGCGAGATAGTTGTCGATGTTCTTCCGGGTGGGCTCCTCCCACCACAGGATCCCGGCCTCCTCGAGAACCGGCGCGATCTCCAGGCATTGTTCCACCGACCACCGCTGGTTGGATTCCTGCATCAAGTCGAAGCCAGGTCCCACGGCCTTCCTCAGTTCGCGCACGTAGGGAATGTAGTCCTTGATGGTGGCGAAGCGCTCGAACGCGCCGCCCGGGCGATACTTGAACGCGGTATAGCCGGCGGCCTTGTGAGATAACGCCTGCCTGATCAAATCCTCCGGTCCGGGAAATCTGGACCCCTTGTGCCACGTGAATTCGCCCCCGCTGGCGTAAGCCCGAATGCGGGTCTGCGGCTGGGTATCGGTCGCCAGCAGCTTGTATAGCGGCAACCCCGTGGCTTTTCCGATGATGTCCCAGAGCGCCGTATCCACGCCCGCCCAAACCCCTCGGGCGCCTCGCGCGGAGATGCCGCCCGCCAGGAACTCGACGTCGAACGGGTTCCGGCCGAGGAGCGCCGGCTTGACCACTTTTTCGAGGTACTCTTTCATTGCCGTCGGCCCGTTGTACCGGCTGCACGCGCCGATGCCTTTGAGACCGGCATCGGTAGACACCTCCACGATTACCGATTCGGTTTTCCAAATGATGCCGTTATTGGCCCCATCCGGCCACTCTTCTTCCGGTTTCAGGCGGTATGCCAGGCTGATTACGCTCAGGTCCTTGATCTTGATGTTTTGGCGCGTGACGCCATCCAAGGGGGAAAGCCGGACCTCTGGCAGCGACGAACCGCCGCGTTGTTGAGCTGTTAAAGCAGCCGCCCCGCCAACTCCCGACATCGATTGCAGGAACAATCTTCGTGTAGAAGGCAACGTGTCTCTCCTTCCCCTTTACTTTACTGTCAAGCCAGACACTTCTGTCCGAATTTTCGCGAGAAGTGTACCGCTCCGCCACTAGAAGCGTGATTGCGGTTCAGAATTTGAAGCAACATACCCGGCCAGGTGATTGGCAGAACGCCATGGCTTTGCCACACGCTACCATCGAAACGATGAGAGCCTTATTGAACCTGACGGCGGAGACCGCGGCGCGCTACCTGGAGAACCTGGAGGATCGCAGCGTGGCGCCTTCGCCGAACGCGCTGGCGCGACTGACGGAGTTGGACGAGCCTTTGCCCGAACTGCCTATGGAGGCCGGGTGCGTGCTGCAGACGCTGGATCGCGTCGGTTCGCCGGCAACTGTGGGCATGGCCGGCCGGCGCTACTTCGGATTCGTGATCGGCGGCTCGCTTCCGGCCGCTCTGGCGGCGAACTGGCTGGCCGGCGCCTGGGATCAGTGCGCGGGGCTGTTCGCGGCATCGCCGATCGGGACCGTGTTGGAAGAGGTATCCCTGGGCTGGCTGCTGGATGCGCTGAAACTTCCGCCCGGTTCCGGAGGAGCATTCGTGACCGGCGCCACTATGGCCAACTTCACGGCATTGGCGGCGGCGCGGCATGCCGTGCTGGCGCGCGACGGATGGGACGTCGAGGCCGACGGGTTGTTCGGGGCTCCGCCAATCACGGTCGTGGTGGGAGACGAAGCGCATCCGTCGATGATCAAGGCGCTGGGGATGCTCGGTTTGGGGCGTTCGCGCGTGGTAAGGGTTCCGGTGGATGGTCAGGGACGGATGCTGGCTACCGAGATGCCGCGTTTGAGTGGGCGGACGATCGTCTGCATGCAGGCGGGAAACGTGAACACGGGCGCTTTCGATCCGGCGGCGGAGATCTGCGCAAGGGCTCGCTTATCGGGAGCGTGGGTGCATGTCGACGGAGCGTTCGGACTTTGGGCCGCGGCGAGCCCCAGGCATGCGCAACTGGTGGAAGGCGTGGCGGAGGCTGATTCCTGGGCGACCGACGCGCACAAGTGGCTGAACGTGCCTTACGACAGCGGTTTGGCATTCGTCAGAGACCCGGCGGCATTGAAGAGCGCGATGTCGCTGACGGCGGCATACCTGCCGCAGGGAGGACATCGCGAGCCTTCGCAATACACGCCGGAGCTTTCCCGGCGGGCGCGCGGCGTAGAAATCTGGGCGGCGCTGAAGTCGTTGGGACGCTTGGGCCTCGCGGACCTGATCGAGCGGAACTGCCGGCTTGCCCGGCGTTTCGCCGAAGCGCTGCGGCAAGGCGGCTGCGAGATTCTGAATGAAGTGGTGCTCAATCAGGTTTTGGTGTCGTTCGGCGACGCTGCCCGGACCCGACAGGTGATCGAACGGGTGCAGCGCGACGGCACCTGCTGGTGCGGCCCGACGGAATGGCAGGGCCGAACGGCCATGCGCATCAGCGTATCGTCGTGGGCGACCCGCGATGAGGATGCCCAGCGAAGCGTGGAGGCGATATTGCGGGCAGCGTCCGTTTAGGTTCGTTCGACGGTCAACGCGCCGGGTGTGGTAAGACTTGAAATACTATGACCGGCGCACTGAAGCTCCCGCTGCTCGGGATTGCTCTTGTTTCGACCATCGCCTTTGCGGCGGACCCGATCCGCTGCCCGGGAGCGGTGGAAGTGCACCAGCAAATCGCCACTCCAGTTCGCGGCTGGACTCCGGCGGCGGATCCCACCCCGCTTCGTCTCGCCGGTATCACGTTTTTCGACGGCGGCCCCAAAGACCAGGCGTCCCTCGCGCCGGACCGGGAATCGAAAGACAACGGAAAGACCGTCGCCACCTGGAACTTCGATGGCAGCGGCCGCGGCATCTGGGTGGCCTGCCGTTATGCATCGACGAATGTGACGCTGACGAAGGAATTGCCGAAAGCAATCAAAGCCTGCTCGATTACATACACCGCGCACCAAAGCATTTCCGGTCTTCCCGTGATTGAAAAAGTGGACTGCCGGTAGATCCTTCAGCCGAATTCCGGACCGGCAACCGCAAACTGCCGAATCGTCAGGCCGGGACTCGGCGCCTGCCCGCGGCACATTCGAAGAAAGGGCCGCTCCACGAGGAAGCCAACGGACTCCAGCCAGGCGGTCCACTCCGGCGCGGTTTGCGGCGCGTCCAGGGTAAACTCCTCGTCCCTGTTGTCGCCGATGCAGCGGACCACCAGATCCCTCGCGATCTCGGCATGTTGCGCGACAACCGGGCCAAGCTGCCGGCAGAAATGACCGTTTCTCCCGAAACAGAATCCCAGCAGGGCACCGCCACGGTACGCAGCAAACGCCAGATCGGGCGCTCGACGATAGAAGGACGAGAGCAGCGCGCTCCGATCGGCGTCGAACGCCTGGCGATCGAGCCGGAAGACATCGGCCAGATCGCCAGCCTCCATCGGACGAACGGTTTCCGGGGCAGGGCCGAGACCACCGGATGCCGCCCTGACCTTCAACCGCACCAGCCCGCACTCGGCCTTGAATCCGAATCTCCGGTAGAGGGGCTCGCCGAGCGGAGTGGCGTCCAAACGAATGCAGGTTTCACTTCCCAGAGCCTGGGTCGCGGCCCCCATCAGTCGTGCGCCGATACCCAATCGCCGAAACTGGGGATGCACCAGCATCATCGAGAGCCAACTGAAGCACTCGCCGTAGCGCAGGAACGTAACCGTGCCGAGGGCAGTTCCGTTGCCTTCAGCGAGCCAGCCACCCCCGTCCGGAGAATCGAGGAACGCTCGCCAGTCCTCATCTGTCTGGTTCCAGCGGCTCAAACGGCAAAGGTGCAGGCCGGCTGGGACGTCGTCCAGGTACATGCGACGAATTCTCACGCCCAGATCCGCCGGGGTGTTGCGATGATCGGCTTCCATTGAGCACCATTGTGTCGAGCAGGCGACTGCCGCTGACATTTAGCCCTGCCGGCCCGCTCCCTCACGGTCGCGGCTCTGTGGGTCGCTTTGCGCAATGCATCGAACAGAGCCGCGACCGGGAGGGAGCAGGCCGAGCGGCTTCATATAATGCGCATTTTGCATGCCGCACCAGGTAGTTTAGCGCGCGAGCAGACGGGGTTTGGCCCGGCCACCGCATTTTTTGTGTAACCTTTGCCGGATCCGCCGGTATCCCATCTGACGGGCGAACCACGGCCGGGTTCCCGTCCGGCAAGGAGGATTCGATGAGATCGGTACTTTCAAACGCGGCATGGATTGGTGTGGCCGTTTGCCTGGGAGGCGTTCCCTTACTCGCTCAGTTGCAGGACAACAGCGAAAAACAGATGACTTGCGAGAACCGCGGTTATGACGGGGACCGCGTGCGGCATTGCGAGATCCGCGAGCAGACCTTACCCGCGACAGGCCAGCTTGGTGTGGATGCGGGACGGAACGGCGGCGTGAGCGTCAAAGGCTGGCTGCGGAGCGATGTGCTGGTTCGCGCACGCGTCGAGGCTTCGGGCGAAACCGAAGCCGCGGCGGCTCTTTTGGCGAAGCAGGTGGTGGTCGACGGATCCGCCGGGCAGGTGCGGGCCAGCGGGCCGGAAACCGCCGGCAATTCTTCGTGGAGCGTCAGTTACGAAATCTTCGTTCCACAGACTACGGATTTGAATCTCAAGACCTACAACGGCGGAATGGCCGTTTCCGACGTGCGCGGCCAGATCCACTTCGATGTCCAAAACGGCGGCGTGCACCTGAAACGGCTGGCCGGCGATGTGACCGGCGCCACCGTGAACGGGGGAATCCAGGTGGAACTGGCAGGGACCATGTGGGACGGGCGGCAACTGGACGTCACGACCCGCAACGGCGGCGTCCGGATCGCAGTGCCTTCCTCTTACTCGGCGCACCTGCAGGCGGAGACCGTGAACGGCGGCGTCCACTCGGATTTTCCGGCCGCGCTGAACGGGAACCCGAGGGCGCGGCGGTTGGACTTCAACCTAGGCTCGGGAGGTGGGCTGATCCACGTCGCCACCACCAACGGCGGGGTCACCCTGGCGCGCCTGGAATCGCAGTAGGCTGCCGGACCAATCACGAGCCTTGGTCGAAGGGTGGCCTGATCCCTGCTCCCGGATGCATTATGGTTCTGACAGGATCTCGCAATGATCAACGACCAAGGCTCCGACCTCCGCGCCGGTACACGGCGCCAATTCCTTCAGGCCAATCTTGCCGGCGCCGCGGCGCTCGGTGCGCTCGGCGACCAGGGCGTCCGCTCCGCGCCGGCCGATGCGGTTCCGTGGTTCCGCCGTACGTTTCGCTGGGGTCAGACGAACATCACGGAAAAGGACCCGGTCCGTTACGACATCGCCTGGTGGCGGGAGTACTGGAAGGCCACGGAGATCCAGGGTGTGATCATCAATGCCGGCGGAATCGTGGCGTACTACCCCAGCCGGTATCCGCTGCAGCACCAGGCGGAGTTCCTGCAGGGCCGCGACCTCTATGGTGAATTGGCCAAAGCCGCGCACGAGGACGGCCTGGTGGTGCTGGCGCGCATGGATTCCAACCGGGCCGCGGAAGACTTCTACCATCGGCATCCGGACTGGTTTGCGGTGGACGCATCGGGAGCGCCTTACCGCGCGGCCGATAAGTACATCAGCTGCATCCACAGCGCCTATTACGACGAGTATCTTCCTGACGTTCTGCGCGAAATTATCGAGCGCTCGCATCCGGAGGGATTCGCCGATAACAGTTGGAGCGGCCTCAGCCGCGATCACATCTGCTATTGCCGCAACTGTTCGAGTAAGTTCCGTGCGGCAACGGGCGAAGAACTTCCGGCCGGGGCCGATTGGGATAGCCCGGTCTACCGTGAGTGGATCCGGTGGAATTACAACCGGCGCCTGGAGGTGTGGGACCTGAATAACAGGGTGGTTCAGCTGGCCGGAGGGCCGCACTGTTTGTGGATCGGCATGAACAGCGGTTCCATCGCCAACCAGAGCATGCAGTTCCGGGATTACAAAGGCATCTGCAAGCGCGCCGAGATGATCCTGCTCGATCACCAGTCGAGGAGCGATGCGGGCGGGTTTCAGCAGAACGCCGAGATGGGCAAACTGATCCACAACATTCTCGGCTGGGACAAGCTGATTCCGGAAAGCATGGCCATGTACCAGGCGGGGCGCCCCACGTTTCGCGTTGCCAGCAAGCCTCCCGCGGAGGCTCGCATGTGGATGGCCGCCGGGTTTGCGGGCGGCATTCAGCCCTGGTGGCACATGGTGGGAGCGTATCACGAAGACAGGCGGATGTACCGCACTGCAGGGCCCATGATGCGGTTCTACAAAGATCATCAGGAGTTTCTTGTGGACCGCAAGCCGGTGGCGGCGGTGGGAGTCGTGTGGTCGCAGGACAGCACGGATTTCTACGGCCGGGACCGGGCCAACGAATTGACCGAACTGCCTTACCGCGGAATCGTGCAAGCCCTGGTGCGCGCCCGGATCCCCTATGTTCCCGTCAACGTGGAGGACATCGAGCGCGAGCCCGGCCGAATTCCGGTGCTGGCACTACCGAACGTCGGGGCGCTCTCGGTGGAGGATTGCGAACGCGTTCGCCGCTTTGTGGAACAGGGCGGGTCGCTACTGGCGACCGGGTGCACCAGCCTGTATACCGAATCCGGCGAGACGCTCCCGGACTTCGGCCTGGCGCAGTTGTTCGGCGCTCACGTCGCGGACCCGGCGGCCGGCAAGGCCGGGCGTGATCCCTCGCGGGAGGTCCACACCTACCTGCGGCTGTCGCCGGAGTTGCGCGCCAAAGGGTACGGCCCGAAAATCGGCGGCGAGCCGGTGGCGGAGGGCTCGCGCCATCCCGTGCTGCAAGGTTTCGACGAGACCGACATACTGCCGTTCGGCGGAACGCTGCTGCCGCTCCGGGTGGATGCCGGCGCGACCGTTCCGCTGACTTACATCCCGCCTTTCCCGATTTATCCGCCGGAGACGGCATGGATGCGAGAAGAGAAGACGAGTGTCCCGGGCCTGATCCTTCGGACCCTCGGTGCGGGCGGAAGGGTCGCCTATCTGCCGGCCGATCTCGATCGCCGCTTCGCTCAGGATAACCTGCCCGATCACGGCAATCTGCTGGCGAACATCTTGCGATGGCTGGCCGGTGACCGGATGCCACTTACGGTCCGGGGCCCCGGGCTGATCGATTGCCACCTGTACGAGCAGCCGGGGCGCCTGGTACTGCACGTCCTGAACCTGACTAACAGCGCCACGTGGCGTGCGCCGATCGACGATCTGATTCCGTTGGGGCCCTATCGAGTCAGCCTGCGGCGGCCCGGCGGCGCGACCTTCAAAGACGTGCGGTTCCTGAACTCGGGCCAGCACGCGCCGCTGCGCGTGAATGGATCAGAGATGGAATTCGAGATCGGGCCGATCATGGAACATGAAGTCGCCGTGATCAGCTGACGCGCTAGAGCGCGCCGGCTTCAAAACCGGCGGCGGTCACCGAAACAGCGAAAGGTCGATCGCGGCACCCATCGCCTTGTATCCGGCGTCGCTCGGATGCAGGTGATCGCCGCCGTTATAGGCCGGCAGAATCGCGTCCGGATGACTCGGGTCGCGCACGGCTTTGTCGAAGTCGATCACGCCATCGAAGGCCTTCGAAGTTCGGATCCATTCGTTGATCTTCTTGCGCATCGCGTCTTTCTCTGGCGTGTAATAACCGGGAAACACCGTGCCCTCGAACGGCGTAAGAGTCGCGCCATATATTTTCAGGCCCCGCTCGTGTGCGCGCTCGACCATTTGCCGCAAGCCCACGATCAGATCTTCCTCGGTGGGCATTTCTGAAATCGAGGCCGACTGCCCCGCGTGGCCCAGATCGTTGATTCCCTCGAGCACGATCACATACTTCACGCCCGGCTGCGACAGCACGTCCCGGTCGAACCGCGCCAGGGCGTTCACGCCGAAGCGGATGTTTTCCGCCGGATCGCGCAGAATCCGGTTCCCGCCGATGCCGGCGTTAAGCACGCCGACTTCGTGGCCGCCCCGTTGGCGCAGTCGTTCGGCCAGAAAGTCCGGCCAGCGGTGATTGGCGTCATTCGTCGAGCGGGCTCCGTCCGTGATGGAATCGCCGAACGCCACCACCGCCGACGCGCTCTCCGGCGCCAGCACGTCGACGCCCGTCAGAAACACCCACGACGTAATCTCTTCCGGATCCGCGATCGATTCCGCGGCCGTCCTGTCGCCCTTCCCTATGTAGGAGGTCTGCTCCGCCGAGTAATGGATCCCGGCGCCCTCGACCGCCTTCGGCAGGTAGATGCTGATGGCCAGGTCGCCGCCCGCCGGTACATCCAGCTTCACCGGATCGCTAAGCGCCGGTGCATTCGTCGAAAGCGCCACCGTGCGCCGGCCGCCGAAGGTCAGCACGCGATCCGAGCCGGGAACGATGCTGGAATTGTTCGCGCGCACCGCGATATGGGCCGAGCCGATTTCCGCCATCTGGTCGCCGTACGCGTTGGACAGGCGCACCCGCACCGTATCGCCGCCGATGCTGGTGTGTACGATCTCGCGCAGGGTCTGATTCTCGAAAATGAGCTTGGAAGAATACATCTGCGCGGCATCGGCAAGCTGCGGCGCGGGGCTGGTTCCCCAGGTGCCGACCCAATGCGTTTGGGCCAGCGCCATCGCGGCCGATGCGAACAGGATGAGAATGGTATTTCGTGCAGTCATGAGATTCACTTCGTATATCGTATCGCGGATGTTCCGGTGCGGCCCTCGCGCCGGGCCTCCAGCCGGGAAAAGCGTTATCATCAGCCATTCCAGTGCGGCGCTCGCACGGAGGGACCGGTCTATGACGAGGGTAATCCGAATGCGATTGATCGTGAGCCTGGTTTTGTTAGTGCCGCTCTCCGTAAGTCTTACGGCCGGGGAGCGACCGAAGCTCGAAGGCCGGGGCATCCGCCTGGAAGTCGATCCGTCGGACGGATCAGCCAGCCTGCTCGACGAGCGCACCGGCGTTGAGTGGAACCTGGGCGCGCCGCGGCTGGTCATGAAAGACAAGCATACGGTGCCTATCCGCATTGCGGGCAGTGTGGCGGTGACCGGCGGTGTTCTCAGTTACCATACCGGGCAAGGCATCGATTTCCAGTTCACGATGGCCGCCAATCCGGCTGCTATCGACTACTCCTTCAGCCAGCCGCCCAATGACGTGACGGATGTCCTGCTGCTCGATCGGTCGCTGGCCATCGAGCCCGGCGCCGACAGCTACTTTGCGATTCCCAACCGCATGGGTATCCTATTGCCGGTGGAGGGAGACGAGCCGTACACGCGGCAGTTCACGGCGTATTCCTTCAACGGGTACTCGATGGCGATGTTCGGGGTCGTGAAGAACGGCTCGGCCTTGCTGGCGGCATGGAAAGACCCCTACACCGTACCCGCCGTCGATTACACGGTCACGCCGCGGCGCCGGTTGTCGATGACCGTTTCGCTCCGGCGCAGCGCCCGCTCCTTGCACCTCGAGCCGCTGGGACCGGGAGGGTACGTGGAGATCTGCAAGGCCTACCGGCCTATCGCCCGTCAACACGGATACCTGGAGACACTGGCCGAAAAGATGAAGGAGAAGCCCGAGGTCGCCCGCTTCTTCGGCGCAGCCGATTTCAAGCCGCGCGTATTTATCCGCTTCGCACCGAACACCCGCTACAACCGCAGCGACAAAGAGCGAGTCAATATCAGTTTCACGTTTGAGGAATCGGCGGACCTGGCCGAGCATTTTGCCAGGGATTTGGGTATCGACCGCGCCTTGTTCGTGTTGAGCGGATGGATCCACGGAAGTTACGACAACGGGCACCCCGACATCCTGCCCGCCGCGTCCGAGATCGGCGGCAACCGGGGTTTGATCGAAGCGTCGCAACGCATCCACCGGTTGGGGAAGGGCTGGGTTTTCGGCTTGCACGACAACTACCAGGATTTCTACAGGGACGCCAAGTCGTGGAACGAAGACTACATCATGAAGAACCCCGACGGATCGCTCCACGCCGGCGGGGAATGGGCCGGCGGGCAGGCTTACCTGATCTGCTCGAGGAAGAGCGTGGAGTTAGCCAGCCGCCCGCAAAACGTACCGATGGTCAAGAAACTGTTCGATCCCGACGTGTACTTCTCCGACACCATTTTCGCGGCTCCTCTCTACGAGTGCTTCGACCCCAGGCATCCGCTTACGCTGGCCGACGACATTCGCTACAAGCAACAACTGTGCGACTACCTGCGGAAACAAGTCGGCCTGTTCGGGAGTGAGGAAGGCAGGGAGTGGGGCGTGCCGCATGCGGATTACATGGAAGGCCTGATGTCCCAGAAGTCAGGCCAGGGCGGGGCTGCCAACAAGGATATCGTGATTCCCATGTTCGAACTGGTCTATGCCGATTCCATCTCGCTCTACACGCACCAGGACGATCACGCGCGACCGGACAACCCCGGCTATATTCTCGCCCACGTTCTCTATGCGGAGATGCCGGTTTACGGGTTCGGCGACCACCGCTACTGGACGAAACCGGCCACCCCGGCATCGGCGGCGCCGCCATGGCGGGATCCGCGCATGGTGTTCGCCCAGGGCAACCGTTTCTCCAACCCGACCGACCAGTTCATCAAGAACACTTACGAAGTGCTTAGCCCGCTCGGCCGCGTGACGGCCCTGTTACAGATGACGGACCACCGCTTTCTTACCGCCGACCGCAAGGTGGAGAGCACGCGGTTCGGTACCGGTACCAACATCACCGTGAATTATGGCGAAAACGACTACCGGACGATGCACGCCGTCCTGCCACCGTGGGGCTTCGTGATCGAGAGCCCGACGCTCGTGGCTTTCTATGCGCGGAGTTACGGCGGGGTGAAGTATGCAGATCCGGCGTTGTTCGTGATCCGCAGCATGGATGGCAGACCGCTGACCTCGTCGCGGCAGGTGAGGATTTACCACGGGTTCGGAGACAACCGGGTGGAGTTCCGTCGCAAGGTCGTTGAGGTGGATACGGAGAAAGTGATCCCCTGAATCCGCGCGGCGCGTTGCCGGCCGGGAGTTTTACCGTTTCGTTATCGAACTGAAATCGATTGGCGTCCAAGCTGGGATGTGGGTCTCCAATCCGATCATCGGAGGCGCCGGCGCGCGGAATCGCTGATCGCTTGTGCGATGGCACTGTGCCTGGCCGGCCCCTGTTTTTCGGAAGGCCCTTCCACCGCGACCCTGATTGAAGACGGGCACTGGAAGCGGGCGCGCGCCATCGTCGAAGAGCGGCTGCGCGAGTCTCCCGACGATCCGCTGAACCTTTTCTATCTGTCGCAGATCCGTAATGCCTTCGGTGACCACGCGACGCCTCTGCCGCTGGCGGAGAAGGCGGTTTCGCTGGCCCCGCGGACGGCGAAGTACCACCGGCAACTGGCGGAGGTGCTTGGGGTCATGGCGCAGTACGCGAACCCGATCAAACAATTATTCCTGGCGCGCCGTTTCCGGAAGGAGATCGAAACCACTCTGGCGCTGGATTCAAATGACGTTCAGGCCCTGCGAGACCTGCTGGAATTCTACCTGCTTGCTCCGGCCATCGCCGGCGGCGACCGGCAACAGGCCGACGCAGTTGCCAGGCGCATCGCGAAAATCGATGCTGTCGAAGGATTTCTGGCGCAAGCCCGCATCGCGTCTTTCGAGAAGCGGACCGCGGACGCCCATGCCTGCCTGCGACGCGCCGTGGAAGCGGATTCCGAACGCTACCGCGCGCGCATCGCGCTGGCGCAGTTCGATCTCGAACCGGAGCATGCGAACGCGGGTGAAGCCGAAACGCAGGCAAAAGCGGCCGTGTCGCTAGACCGGGGGCGAGCCGGCGCCTATGCCATTCTCGCGGAAATCTACGCCGGCCAGTCACGCTGGAGTGCTTTGGATAGCCTGCTGGCGGCTTCGCTGCGGGAGGTGCCGGACGATCGGGTCGCGTACTACCGGGCCGCGGAACAAATGATCGCCGCAGGCCGCGACTTGCCGAAGGCCGGGCAGTACCTGCGGATGTACCTCGCCCAGGAACCGGAAGGGAATGAACCCGCATTCGCCGACGCGCGGCGTGACTTGACCCGCGTTGCCGCACGGGAACGAAGGGCCCCTGACCGGTGGACGTCTCCAGTCGAAAGGATCGTGCAGTGAACCCTAAACTGGCTCTAATCTATATCGATTCCGGCGGCGGCCACCGGGCGGCGGCCACAGCTTTGTCGGAGGTGATCGGCGCACAGCAGCGCGGCTGGGACGTCGAAATGCTGTGCGTCCAGGACCTGCTGGATTCGATCGACTTCATCCGGAAATGTACCGGCATCCCCTTCCAGGAGATCTATAACATCATGCTGCGGCGGGGCTGGACGCTGGGGACCGCCCAATTGATCCCGATGATGCATCAGGTGATCCGGATGTTCCACCGGAAGCAGGTGCGAGTGCTCGAAAGCCACTGGTCCCGCCACCGTCCGGACCTTGTGGTCTCGATGATTCCTCACTACAACCGCGCGCTCAGGATCTCTCTCGAAAACGTCTTGCCGGGCACTCCCTTCGTAACGCTGCTCACTGACATCGCGGATTACCCGCCGCACTTCTGGATCGAACGCCAGGAGCAATATGTCATCTGCGGTTCGAGCCGCGCCGTGGAACAGGCACTGGAGATCGGAATCCCCTGGGAGCGGGTCATGCGGGCTTCGGGCATGATTCTGAATCCGAAGTTCCACACGGCGTCCGGTGCGGACCGGCGCGCCGGACGATTGCGGTTGGGCCTTCAGCCGGACCTGCCGACCGGTCTGGTGCTCTTCGGCGGCGAGGGCTCGAACGAGATGCTGAGGATTGCACACGCGCTCGACCGGCCGGACAGCCGGCTCCAACTGATCCTGCTCTGCGGGAAGAACGAGTCCGTGGCAGCCGAATTGCGCGCCTCGGGACGGCGCATCCCCATGTTCGTCGAAGGCTTCACGCGTGAGGTTCCAAGTTACATGGAGCTGGCGGATTTCTTCATCGGCAAGCCCGGGCCCGGCAGCATCAGCGAAGCGTTGGCGAAAAACTTGCCGGTGATCGTGCAGCGGAACGCGTGGACCGTGGCGCAGGAACGCTATAACGCGGATTGGATCGAACAACAAGGAGTCGGGCTGGTGGTGCGCAGGTTCTCAAGCGAAATTCGCGGTGCCGTCCGGAGCCTGCTGGCTCCTGAAAACTATCAGCGCTTTCGGGATCGGGCCTCGGCCATCCGCAACCGCGCCGTCTATGAAATTCCGGACCTGCTCGAAGCCATCCTCGCGAGCCATCGCCCCGGGTCATTGGCAGGCGCAAATCCGGCGAGTACGGCGGCGCATGCCGTACGCAAGGGCGAAGTAGAGTACCACGCCCAGTGGCACGCAGACCAGCAACCAGCCCGTGACAGCCTGTAGCGCCACGGCGCCCAACTTCCATAGAACGGGATCGCCCGGAGCGATTGCGGCCCGCCATCCGACGCGCGTCAGCGGAATCAGCAAGGCGATCTGCAGAGGCGAAGAAAGCTGATTCACCGCCTGCAGAGCCGCGATGTTCAGACGAAACGCCAGGGCGGCGATCAGGCAGAGCACGGTGGGACAGCCGAAGACCGGGAACGTGCCGAGCACCAGGCCGACGGCGAGAATCAACGCGAACTTTTCGGCGGAAACGGCGCCGGCGATCGCTGCAACGCGGCAGACAATCGTCTTCACGGCAGTACTTCCGCCTGCCGGGAAAGCAGATAGCGGAGCGTGAGCCGCATTCCGGGCATGGCGGCGAACTGGAGCAGTCCGGCGGCCGGCCGGATCACCCACGGCACCCGGTCGCCCCAGATCACCGAAAGCGGGCGGGCGACGTCATCCTTTCCGCGGTAAACCACGCGATCGATCCAGCGCTCCCGGCCCGCATACTCCGGGTAAGGGCGCAGGATTTCCCAAACGGCCTGGAGCAGTCGAACGGGCATCGGCTCGCGGTAGTGGGGCATGAACAGAACGGAACTGCAACCGGACCGGACTTCAGCCCCGAACTCGGTGAAGGTCTTGGCGTTGGTCAGATTGATGCAGGCGGCCGGCTCACAGGCATGCCGGTCCCCGCCCGAGATCAAGGGGCGCGACCACTGGCGCGCCAGGTCGACCACCCGCCGGTTCTCACTCCATCGGCGCGTGCCGTTCAACTCGAATGCGTGAAACCACGGATTGCACTCCCGTAGTGCACGCGAGAGGGCGCGCTGGTGATCCGGTTCCTCGACCCCTTCCTCCAGCCAGAAGGGATGGTTCAGAACGATCAGGACCTCCGGAATTTCGGCCAGTCCCTCCAGAATCCGCGGCAGGAGAGCTTCGTCCGGCGCCGCGGTATAGGTTGCCAGGATCGACATCCAGGGCCGCACGGCGTTCGGCGGCAGGTTATGTACTCCCAGGTGCAGAATCGAGTTCTCATAGGGTACCGTCCACTCCACGGAGATCGGGGTGTCGTAAGCGGACGAGATCCGCAGTGCGAGCCCGGCCTCGATATTGTCGTGGTCGGTCAGCGAGACCAGCGGGCGCAAGCCCAGATTCGCGATTTGGGCCCGCTCCAGGCGCAAGGCGCAAGCCGGGGTGAGCGGTGGTGTCCAATAGGCCCGGGAGAAATCGACAGCCGGTTCGGGCCCGCGTTCATAGCCGCGGACAATCCGTGAGGCTCCGGGCACGCGATGCAGGTGGCGCGGCAGGAAAGAGAGACACTCCTCGGAGTGCATCGTGTGGCCATGCAAGCACACACCGGTACGAAATCGATCGGCGATTTCGGGTTCCCGCCAGAGAAGCGATACGGTTGAAGCGTTCATTTGTACCCGTTCGGCACTGGAAAGCGCCGTCCTTCGCTTTCATCTTGGTCCGGCGGCGGTTACAACTTCGTCGCAATCCCGTGCTCCTTTGGCGAAACATTTCAGACGGCAAATGGTTGCCGAAAACGGCTTCGCGCCTCAGTGCACAGAGGATCTTTACTGCGCTGTCACCGCCGGTTCACAATGCCCTGGCAGGCTGCCGAACGGAATTTTCGTAACCTTTTTGCTCTTGGACAGTATTTCCCTTAGAGGCGTTGGGACGGGGGCCGTGCCGGCGGGAGAGCCCCGGCCTTCGTAAGAGAGCAGGAGGCAGCATGCAGAACTTGCGGAGCACGATTCGCTATACCCTGAGGCAGTTTCGGATGTCGCCGGTATTTACGGCTGCCGCCATCGTGACACTGGCCTTGGGGATTGGGGGAACCACCGCGATCTTCACGATGATCCACGCGGTCATGTTGCGTTCGCTGCCTGTTTCGGATCCGGCGCTGCTCTATCGCGTCGGCGACGGCGACGATTGTTGCGTGGAAGGAGGTCCGCAGGACCGATGGGGGATGTACTCCTTTCCGCTCTACGAACGGCTGAAGGCAGAGACCCCGGAATTCGAAGAAGTGGCTGCTTTTCAAGCGGGCGGCGCGCGTTTGAGCGTCCGCCGCGAGGGTGTCGGACTCACCGCTAAACCGTTGCGTTCGGAGTACGTGACGGGCAACTATTTCTCGACCCTTGGCGTAAAGGCGTTCGGCGGCCGCCTGCTTTCTCCGGATGACGATAGGCCCTCCGCCCGACCGGTCGCGATTTTGAGCCACCAGGTCTGGCAGGCGGAATATGGAGCGGACCCTTCCGTGGTGGGCTCGAACTTCGTCGTGGAAGGACATCCCTTCACCGTGATCGGAGTAGCTCCACCGGGATTTTTCGGCGAGACCTTGCGCAGCGACCCGGCCCAAATCTGGATTCCCGTGCAACAGGAGCCCCTCATCGCCGGCGATAGCGACCTGCTGCACCAGTCTGTCGGCGCCTGGTTGCGCGTAATTGGCCGATTGCGCCCCGGCGCCTCCACCGCCGGCATGGCGCCGCGGTTGACGGGAGTCCTGCGGCAATGGATGGAACACGATTCCGGCTATCCCTCCAACTGGATGCCGGGCGTGATCCGCATGCTTCCCAAACAGGTGATCAACGTGGTTCCGGCAGGCGCGGGAGTCGCGGAAATGAAAGAGGAGTACGGCCGCAGTCTTCAGATTCTCCTGGGGGTCTGCGGCATGGTGCTGCTGATCGCGTGCGCCAATGTCGCGAATCTTTTGCTGGCCCGCGCGGTCTGCCGCCGCGCACAAACCGCCCTTCGCCTTGCTTTGGGGGCGAGCCGCCGGCAAATCGTCGGGCAGGCCCTGATCGAGTCGATCGTCTTAGCGGTCGCAGGGGGGATTGCCGGACTCGCCGTCGCACTATTGGCCGGGCGTCTTCTGCTGGCTTTGGCCTTTGGAGGTTCCCGCTTCATTCCCATCAGCACGCTACCGTCTCCGATTGTTCTCGCATTTGCTTTTGCGGTAGCCTTGGCGACCGGCATCGTTTTCGGCGCCGCTCCAGCCTGGTTTGCCACTCGAACGAGTCCGCTCGAAGCCCTGCGCGGCGCGGGCCGAAGCACGAGCGATCACTCTTCCTTTGCGCGCAGGGCGCTGCTGGTCCTGCAGGCGGCTCTATCCGTGGTGCTGGTTGCCGGCGCAACGATGCTGGCACGAAGCCTCGACAAGCTCGAGCATCAGCACTTCGGGTATCTGACGGAAGGCCGCGTGGTAGTGTCACTCAACCAGCCTCCGGCAACTTACACGCAGCCTCAACTGGCAGCGCTCTACCGGCAGATTGAAGATGGCTTGAATCGCCTACCGGGCGTAACCGGATCGGGACTCGCGTTATACAATCCGCTGACCGACAACTGGGGAGAGCTCGTCCTGGTATCGGGTCATCCCGCGCCCCAAATGGATGAGCAGGCGGGCGCCTCCTGGGATCGGGTGAGCGCCGGTTACCTGCAGGCACTCGGCGTGACCTTGATTCGCGGACGATACTTTGCCCCCAGCGACAACGAAACCACGGAGCCTGTCGCCATTGTCAACGAAACGTTCGTGAAGCGCTTCTTCAGGAGCGACGAAGATCCCCTCGCGCAGCACTTCGGCCTCGATCTGCCGCAGAATGCCGGCACGTTCCGCATCGTCGGCATCGTCCGCGACGCCAAGTTCGCCGGCTTTGCGCTGCGCAGGCCGGCGCGTCCCATGTTCTATGTTCCGCTCGCGCAGAACGTCCCCTATAAGGACCCTCTGATGAAGAGAATCGAACTTCAATCTCACTTCATCAGAGGGTTGCTGCTGGTCACGAACATGTCGCCGGGCACGCTCGAGCCCCTGCTCACGCGGATCCTTGCAGGAGTGGACCCGAATCTGACGATCAACAGCGTACGGACCTTAGGACATCAAGTGGAACTCACGTTCGATCAGGAACGGGCAGTCGCCAGCCTGGCCGGGCTGTTCGGGTTCGTCGCGCTGTTGCTGGCTGCGGTCGGACTCTACGGCGTCACCGCTTACACCGTGGCGCAGCGGACGAACGAGATCGGAATCCGTATGGCACTGGGCGCTGACCGCACCAAGGTAGTTCAATACATACTGCGCGGAGCCTTGATCCACGTGGGCGCCGGGCTTGCATTGGGAATTCCTTTGGCCATCGCGGCCGCCCGTCTGATCTCCAGCCAGTTATACGAAGTCTCCTTCTGGGACCCGCTCGCGCTGGCCGTAGCCGCCGGGGCGCTGGCGCTCTGTGCCGGTGCCGCCGCAATGATTCCAGCCGGCGTGGCCGCATCCATTTCGCCCATGACCGCGCTCAGAACCGAATAATGCCGTCTCCGCTCCAGGCTAAAAAATCAGCTTCAGCGCGAACTGAATCTGCCGGGCCGGGTAAGTCTGGCGGATCGTGCCGAAAGCCGCGTCGGTGATGGTGGCATCGGGGAAGCCGAAATTGGTGTGGTTGAGCGCGTTGAAGAACTCGGAGCGGAACTGGAGCGCGGCATCTTCCCGAATCGTGAATTTCTTGTCTACCGCGAGATCCCACTGGTTGAAGTTGGGGGTGCGGTAGGCATTGCGGCCGGAGTTTCCGAAGGGAGCCGAGGCCGAGGGCACCTGGAAGGCGGCAATGTCGAAGTAATGATTGAGCGGATCGCCGGAGCGCAGGTCCGTTGGGCTGCCGATCACATTCGGGCGCATCACCGCTTCGCCGCGATAATCGGGAATCCGGCCGGTTACGTCGTTGGCGGCGGCGGGGGCATAGACCACATTGACGGGCAGCCCGGTGTTGGCGATATTGATCGTGTTGATCTCCCATCCGCCGGCGACCCCGTCGAGCGCCCGGTTCCAACTCGAGCCGAACTTACGGCCTTTGCCGAACGGAAGCTGGTAGACGATGCTGGTGGTGTTGATGAACGTGACGTCGAAGCTCGAGGGCCCCCGCTCGGCGCTCAGGTTGTAGACGTTTTGCGGATTCGCCAGCGCCTGGCCGGAAGCGGTTTCGAGGGCCTGCTCGGAATCGCCCAGCGCTTTGGACCAGGTGAAGGAATTCAGGAAGTAGAAGCCGTTCGCAAAGTGGTGCTCGACGCGCGCGGCCAGGCCGTTGTACGTGGAAATTCCGGCGGGATCGACCCAGGTGATGGCGCCGAAAGACTGGTCGGGACGGCGCGCCTGAATGCCAAGCGTCTGGCCCGGCTGATTCGGCAGCGCCTGATTGTAATCGGCGACGATGGGCAGGCGCGAGCTATGATTGCCCGAGTAAGTGAGCTCAACGACCGTACCCTTCGCCACGTCGCGCTGCACTGCCAGGAACCATGTCTGGACATACGGCCAACGCGTATCTTTCGGAATATAAGAAATGTTGGCATTTATGGGGTTGAAATTCTGTTCGCTGGTCAGGCCCTGCGGGAAAGAGTTTTGCGTGGTGATAAAGCCCGGGTTGTTGACGGGCGATGTCTGATTGATGGTAACGATGTTGACCTGGGGCCCGTTGATGCCCAGTTCGTCGGCGCTGCCCAACCGGTTCAGATGCACATAGCTGATGCCGTAGCCGGCCCGGACAACCGTCCTCGGATCGATCGAATAGGCCAGGCCGATACGGGGAGCGAAGTCCTTGTAGTCCGGATTGATCAGGGTGCGGTTGTAGAGGCTGCCGTTCTTGGCGGTAAGGATGGAGTTGGTGGCGGGGTCGAAATTGCTGAGGACGTTGTCGCGCTCCCATCGTGGGGTAGCATATTCCCAGCGCATCCCTAGGTTCAGAGTCAGCTTGCCGTTGACGCGGAAATTGTCCTGCACGTATGAGAAGACCTGGCGCTGGCGGTAATTGCCGACCAGGTAGTTGGCGAGTTGGATCTGGCTAGGAGTGCCGAACATGAAATCGGCGAGGTTATAGCTGGTGGGGTCGGCGGGAATGCTGCAGCCCGTGGCCAGGCCGAGTTGCGCGCAAGTGGGTTTGCTGAACTGGCCGGCATACGCCTGTAGACCATATACGGGGTTGATGTCCATGACCTCGGTATGAATGATGCCGCCTTCGACTCCGAACTTCAGTGCGTGCCTGCCCTTCATCCACGAGTAATTGGCCTTCGGGTCCCAGTTAGTGGGGTTCTGGAACTGGGGGTTGGTGGCCTGGCGCCCCATGCCGCTGAATCCGCTGATGTTCTGGGTGTTGAGGCCGCCCGTCAGGAACGGAGCGGTGGAAAGGCCGGTGAGACCGTAGAGCGATTCGGCGCTCTGGCCACCGAGGAATACGGGGAATTTGCCGCCAGTTACGTGGCTGAAGCCCATGCGCAGGTCGAGCAGCGAGGTTGGTGTGACGCTCCAGGTGAACGATGCGGCAGCGTTTTGGTCGAGCACGCGCACGTTGCCGTTGCCATCGCCGCCCGAAGGGCCGGCGATCGTGGGCTGGTAGAACTGGTTGTCCTTCCGCTGGCTGAAGCGAAGAAACGCGGACATGCGGTCATTGATCTGGCCATCGATCTTGGCGTCGTATTTGTCGCCGTAGTCACGCGTGAGCAGCAACGCCTGGTAGTTGTTGGAGCGGCCCGAACCGTTCGGCGCGGGAAGTTGGCTGAGAACTTTTTGCGCAAACGCGGTCATCGGAACCTGCGTGCCGGCCGCGTAGACGGCGCCGGTGAGAGGATTTACCACGGTGACGGGCAGTACGCCGGAGCGGTCTGTGAGGCTGGGGAGCGAGTCGAAGTTGAGCGCCTTTTGCAGGTTGCGCAGCCCTTCGTAATCCGCGAAGAAGAAGAGACGGTTCTTCTTGATCGGCCCGCCGACGGTAGCGCCGAACTGGTTGCGCTGCAAGCTGGGCTTCTGGAAGGTCGCGGGACGCTGGCCGAAGATGTAGCCGATGGCGTTGAGATCCGTGTTGCGCAGGAATTCGTACGCGGTGCCGTGGAGCTGGTTCGTGCCGGAGCGCATCACCACATTCACAATGGCGCCGCCCACCCGGCCGTATTCCGCGGAATAGTTCCCGGTGATGACTTTGAACTCCTGCACGGCGTCGGGTGAAGGCTGTGCAACCTGGTTGGAATAGCCCTGGTTACTGGTGGAATACGGATTGTTGTCCACGCCGTCGAGCATGAAATTGTTGTACGTGCTGCGCATGCCGTTGGCATTGAAGGCGCCTTCCCGCGGCGGAACGCCGTAAGCGTAGACCGAGCGGTGAATGTTGACCGAAAGAAGCGCCAGGTCGGAGAAGTTGCGGCCGTTGAGTGGCAGCTCGGCAATCGGCTGCGTACCGATCACCTGTCCGCGCTCGCTCGAATCGGTCTCGAGCGCTGCCGCCGTGGCGCTCACGTCGACGGATTCCGACACGCCTCCCACCTGCAGCGCGAAATCCACACGCTGGCGGGCGTTCACCACCACCGTGACGTCTGTGCTGGAGGCCTTCTGAAACCCGTTAGCCTCAACCGAAACCGTGTAATGCCCGACTTTCACATTAAAGAAGTTGTAGCTGCCGTTTTCATCGGTGACGGCCTTGGCCTGGATCCCGGTCTCCCGATGGAGTAGAGTGACAGCCGCTTTGGGCACCACGGACCCGGATGCGTCCCGCACGGTGCCGAGCACCTCGGCGGCGTCGAATTGCGCAAGCAGCGCGGAGGCGAACAAAAGAGAGCCGGCCATCAGCCGGCAGATCTGACGTAGGCGCATAGAAGGTCATAGTGTAGCCGCGCGGCATTTCACAATGATTTCAAAGTGGTGACAGTTCCCGCACAAACCCGGGGCTCACGCGCGCGCAATCACGCTTTGCGCGGGCCAAAGGCCAGGTCACTCCACCGTTACCCAGGTCGAGCCGTGAGCCGGTATTGCGATCTCGAGCGTGACCGTATGATCGCTGCCCAGCGGCAGCGCCTGCGGCGCGCCGCCGTTGACGCGGATGCGAGCCGAGCCCTGCAAGCCGGTATAGTAAAGCGGCAAGGTAACGCTTCGGGTGATCGCCTGACCCAGCGGGTTGAAGATCATCGCCAGCCCTTTCTCCGGCAACCGGGAGTTCACGTGGAGCAGCCCGTCCCAATCGCGGCCGTCGGCGCGGCGCAGGTGGATCACGTCGGAATCCAGGATCGCGCGGTGCGTCTTATAGAAACTCACCCACCGCGCCACCACGGCTCTGGTCTCGTCCGAATCGTAGAGCCGAGGTCCGCGATAGCAAGCCTGCACGCCCGCTCCAAAGTTCTGGGCCAGGTGCTGTTCGTAGGCATCCAGGTGGTCTTTCAGCGGCTCCAGGGTCGCCGCCGAGCCACCTCCCTGGTATTGCACCAGGGGTACGAACATCCACCCCATGCTGGGCAGTTTGTCCCAGGTCCCGTCGAAAATGTTCTGGCGGGCCAGTATGAATTGCCGTTCGCGAGGCAAACTCCAGTTGGTTTCGCGATAGCCCATACCCGCCTTATTCGACCCGTTCAGGAAATACCAGTCGGGCACGTTGAGATACACGCCCCTCTCGCGCAGCCAGTGATAAAACTCGCGGATCATTTCGAACTGCCGCCATTGTGAATCTTCCAGCCCCTCGTGGCCGGGATGGGTCGTGGAGGCGCACACGTCGCCCGGGTATGAGCCGTCGTGTTCCAGCACGGCAAACCCGGTGGTTTCGAACAAGTCGCGCAGTTTTCGAAAATAGCCGGCCGCCCACCGGCTGCCCAGGCAAGGAGAGTTGCCGAAGATCGCTCCGCCGGATTTGCCGGTCTTGGGGTTGATCACGTCATCCGAGTCGCTGATCCTGCGGCTGGCGAGCAGCGAGTAGCCGCCCAACTCGACCCCCTTGCCGCGCGCGTACTCCGCCAGGTCGCGCAACTGCGAGAGATATTTCGGGTCTTGGTTTTCCGCGTCGAAGTGGCTGCCGAAGCTCAGGATTACCATCTCGAACCCCACTGCCGCGCACTGATCGACGGCCAGCTTCACGCTTTCCGGATCGGACTCCCGCGCGTGCATCAGGATCGGGTTCTCGGTGGTCCAGGGGGCCAGAATGCGGTACATCCGCCGGCGCGCCAGCGCGTTTCTTTCGCGCTCGGTGCTGTCGTACACCAGTTCGAAGGTGCGGAAGCTTTCGAAAACTGCGCCGGGTTCGACCCGCACGTTCGGCCCCAGCGGCGGCCGGCTTTCGAGTAGAAGCGGCGCCTGCCGGCTGTAATTCACCTGCGTCGTGTACTGCGGGTCCGGCACCCAGTAAGTGGTATGGTTGGAGCCGGCCGGATCCATCCCGCCGAATGCGTAGTCGCTTTCCACGTAGATCGACCCGGGCGGCGGCGGTGCGGCTTCCACGCGGGATTCCTCTTCCACCACGGCCAGAATCTCGCTGGTGAAGCGGTTCAATCGCACGGCGGCGGCGGTGCCGTTTCCGAGCGTCAGCCATTTGACCAGCAGCGGAATGCCATCGTACATCTCGTAATGTACATCCACGCGCAACCCGCGCAGGTGGCCAGGCGGCGCTTCGTAGTGGAACACCACTTCGGCGCCTCGCGGCGGCCACTCCTTCCGCGATGCGTAGCGCGTCTGCTTCCACGGGAAGCGCGCCTTCACCGCCGAGGTATCGTACCCGGTACAGCGAAAGGCACTCTCCGCGGCCGTCATGCCATCGAGCCACTCCGGCAGCAGGTAGGCATAATCGGGCTGCCCAACCAGCCCTCCTACCTCGGCCTGGACTCCGTCGATCGTCAGGGTCGCTTCCGGCTTGACGCCGCGCAGCAGGGATGCGCCGGTCATGAGGTTGTCGAGCGCTACCGTGGCCGCGTTGGGCGCCAGGCGAAAGACGCGCCGCAGCAAACCGTTGGATAGCGTGACCTCGCGCCCGTGGGCGTCGCGAACCGCGCGCGCCGTGTAAGGGGATGGATCGATCAGCCAGTCCGGATTCGCGGTAGTACGATCCGGGGCCGGAGCCGCCGCACCCACCAGCGCGGGGGCCAGAGAGCCGATCAGAAAATTTCGCCGGTTCGACTGCATCGAGCGCACCTCGAGTTCACGTCGAGCATAACACCCGTGGGGTCTATGGCCCAGCCCGGAACAGAGACATAATGATAAGCACGAGGCAGGCGCTCCCGCCCGCTCCGACATGCTCCGGGCAGCGGCGCCGGATCTTCAGGGATAGGGGAAGCCCAGAAATGAGATTCAAGGTCAACGCCCAGGTGGTTCTGATCGCGCTGCTGCTCAGCGCGACTGCGTCCGCGAAAATCACCATCGTCAGTCCCCCCGGCGCCTCCAGCCTGGAGACTCTCGCTTCGCACGAGGTGCGGCGATACTTCTACCTGCGCACGGGGCAACTGCTGCCCATCCTCTCCGCCGGCGAGTTGCCGGAAGGCGATTCGATCGTGGTTGCGCGCAGCGACCGCCCGCTTGCCGCGCGATTCGCGAAAGCCAATCTCAAGGCCGAACAGTACGTTTTGAAGACCGATGGGCGCGCGCTATTCCTGGTCGGCGGAGACGATCTCGGCACGCTCTACGCCGCGTACCGGTTTGCCGAGCATCTGGGAGTCCGCTTTTACCTCCACGGCGACGTGATTCCCGACCGGCGGATCGCGCCGGTACTGCCGCGATTGGATGAGACGGGCCGTCCGCTGTTTTCCATTCGGGGCATCCAGCCGTTTCACGATTTTCCCGAAGGCCCGGACTGGTGGAACGAGGACAATTACCTGGCGTACATCTCGCAATTGCCCAAGCTGCGGATGAACTTTCTCGGCCTGCACAACTACCCGGAAAGCAATGTCGGCCCGGAGCCGGGTGTCTGGATCGGGCAGAAAAGCGACTTCGCCCCCGGGGGCGGCGTGCGCTTCAGCTACCCCTCGCAGTGGGCCAATACCGAACGCGACGGAATGTGGGGCTACGCGCCGATGAAGACCGGCGAGTTCTGCTGCGGCGCCGGCCTGTTGTTTGAGAAGGATGCATACGGTCCGGATGTGATGGACGGCATGATGCCGGCTCCCGCCACGCCCGATCAATCCAACCGGCTCTTCGACCGCACCGGGGCCATGTTCCGATTGGCTTTCCGCGAGGCGAAAGCACTCGGCGTCAAGACTTGCATTGGCACGGAAACGCCCTTGACGATCCCCCGACTGGTTCAGGAACGGCTGAAATCCGAGGGAAAGGACCCGAAGGACCCGGCGGTAGTTCGCGGAATCTATGAAGGCATGTTCCGCCGGATCCAGGCGGCATACCCGGTGGATTATTACTGGCTTTGGACGCCCGAGAACTGGACGTGGGGCGGCAACAAGCCCGGAGAATTTCAGGCCACAGTGCAGGATATTCAGGCCGCGCTGGACGCCCTTACCGACATTGGCAAGCCCTTCACCCTGGCCACCTCCGGCTGGGTGCTGGGTCCGCAGACCGACCGCGCCGCACTGGACAAATTCCTGCCGAAGAGCTCGCCCATCGGCACGATCAACCGCCAGGTCGGTCACGCTCCCGACGAACCCGGGTTCGCCGAGATATCAGGCAGACCCAAATGGGTGATTCCCTGGATGGAAAACGATCCGGATTTGACGGCGCCTCAGCCTTGGGTGGGCCGCATGCGCTACGACGCGGCGGACGCGCGGCGTCTTGGCTGCACGGGCCTGCTGGGGATTCATTGGCGCACGAAGATTCTGGCTCCCAACGTGGCAGCGCTGGCGGACGCGAGTTGGGATCAATCGTGGGCGCCCCCGAATTTCGACAAGCAACCGCTGGTCAAGCTGCCAGCCGTCCTCAGCGGGGGCCAGGAAGAGCACGAGAATCCCCTGCGCGGCCGGACGATGCCGGTCGAAGGGTTCTATGTCGATTTTTCGCGCGCGAATTTTGGCGACGCGGTTGCCGAATCCGCCGGGAAGATTTTCGCCGCTATCGACGGAGTGAAGCTTCCCGAGCCGAGCGCCTGGATCCGCGGCCCCGGCGGCATCAAGCCGGAGACCGCGGCTTGGGCGGAAGTGCGGTCGCGATACAGATTCGTGGATCAACTGGCGGACCTCCGCGGAAAGATCCACGGCGCCGGCAACCTGGAGCGTTTCGATTATTGGCTCAACACATATCGCTATATGGAGCGGTTGGCGGAGGCCGGCTGCCTGCGGGGGCAATTCGACAAAGCCATGGCCGCGATCAAGGCGGAAGAGGACCCCGCTGCTCGCCGGACTCTAGCCGCCCAGACGCTGAAGGTACGAATCGAACTGTCGCGGGTCTGGGAGAAGATGATCTCGTTTCAACTCGCGGCCGCCGATACCCCGGGGGAACTCGGCACCATCGCCAACCTGGAGCAGCATAACCGGACCATGCTGCAATTTCTCACGATTCACGATGCGGAACTGGCCGCGGCATTGGGCTCGCCCCTTCCGGCGGGTGCCGGCCTCTCCCCATCCTATTCCGGCCCCGCCCGCATCACGCTGCCGGCCGTCCGCACGCTGGCATCGCCGGGGGAAACGCTGCAACTGCCCGTCCTGGTCCTCGATGGGCGGCCGGCCAGGAACGCCACGCTCTATTGGCGTCCGCTCGGCGAAGGGACGTTTCGCACGACCGCGGTGAAGCATCTCTCGCGGGCTGTATACCGGGCCGTTCTGCCTTCGATGCAAACCGATGTGGAGTACTACCTGAAGGTCGAGACCGCCGGCGGAGAGAAGCTGGTTTGGCCGGCGACCGCGCCGGCGCTCAATCAGACCGTGGTCTTGCGAAAGTAGCCCGTCGCGGGGCTCAACGATAGGCGAAGATCATGGCGTAAATAATCAGCCCGATCAGGATCAGCCCGATCGTCAACGCGGTGAACCCCAACCTGCGCCAGAATTTCACGTCGCGCGCGGCGGGCGATGGCATCGTCATCAGCTCCAGCTTGCCGCTCTCCACCAGTTGGCGGTATTCACGCGGACGGTCGCGCTGGAACTCTTCAAGCGGCATCCCTTCCGTGAAAATCACCGTGTCCATGGGGAATTTCTCCGGCCGGAAGTGCGTATTGAAAAAGTGCACCACGAAAATGAAACTTACCGCCAGCAGGGCTTCATCGCTGTGGATGGTGGTCGCGACGTTCACCGCCCATCCGGGAAGCAGGTACGTGAAGAACTCCGGAAACCATAGCAGCAGCCCCGTGCCGCCGATCACCGCTACGCCCCAGAACACCGCGAAGTAATCGAACTTTTCCCAGTATGTCCAGCGCCCGTATTCCGGACGCGGTCCGCGTTTGAAGAACCATTTGAGCGACGCCGCCAGTTCGTGCCAGTCGCGCTTATTAAACAGCATGCTTTCTTCGCCCGCGATGAACTGGCGCCAGCTCTTGCCGCTGATCCGTTTCTGTTTCCGCAGGTCGTACAGGTGCAGCCCGAAGTAAGTGAAGGTCAAGCCCGCGCAGAACCGGTGGATCAGTCCGGCGGCTTCGAAGCCGCCCAGCAGGTGCGCCAGCACCTTGGCCCATCCCACGTAGGAAAACTTCAAAATCATCCCGGTCAATGCCAGCCCCAGGAAGCTCGAAACCACCATCAGGTGCAGGTTGCGGTGGAACCGGCGGAAGCGGCGCACGTACGTTCCGGTTTCCGGGGGCTCTTTTTTCAACTGCCTGCGGTATTCCAGGGATCGCGGCAGCCACAGGGCCGTGTGCGTCCCGGAAATCACCAGCGTCCCGATCAGCAGCGCGGTCATTCCCCAGAAGGTGACGAAAAGGAACGGGTACCGCTTCGGGTCGTGGTGCGTGGCATGGGTCAGATAGCCGGCGAACTGCCGGTGCGATCCCGTATGGCACTTGCCGCAAGTGGCCACGATGTTGGCCCGGCTCAGATGCGACCGCGGATCGGTCACCGGCAGGATGTCGTGCGCCCCGTGGCAGTCGTAACACTTGGCGGTCTTCAGGTAGCCGAGTTTGGAAACTTTACCGTGGAACGTTTCGAAGTATGCCTCGGTGATCTGCTTGTGGCAGCGCCCGCATTGGTCCATGATGTTCAGCCGGAAATCGGTCTGGTCCGTACGCTCGATGCTGTGGGCGGAGTGGCAATCGTCGCACACCGGCAGCGGCTTCCCTGAGTGGCTCACATTCGGACTGTGAATGCTGGCGCTGAACAGTTCATAGATGCCGCGGTGGCATTTCGCGCAGGTCTCCGCGATATGGGCGCGGTTCACGCTCGACCGAGGGTCGCTGCGCGGCAACTCGTGGTGGGCGGTATGGCAGTCGGCGCAATTGGCGGTGACCGTGAGCCCGGCCTGCAGCAACCCTGTTCCATGAATGCTCTCGCGGTATCGCTCTACGATGTGGTCCTGCTTGCCCGTGTACCGCACCGCGGCCTTATGTCCCGACTGGTGGCAGTTCGCGCACAGGGTGGGGATGTTGCGGGAATACGTGGGCGAAGTCGAATCCAGCCGGCTCTTGGTACCGTGCGGGCTGTGGCAATCCTCGCACCGCGGAGCGTCCGGGCTGCCCTGCGCCGATAGCGTCCCGTGCGTGCTCTCGCGATACTGGTTTACCACCTGTTCGTGGCAGATCGAGCAATCCACCTTGCCTTTGATGGTGCTGCACGCCCTTACGTTGGAGGGCGTCCCGCCCGTGTGGCATTGCACGCAAGCGATGCGCGCATGGCGCGAGCCGGCCAGCTCCTCGGCGCTCACATAGAGCGATCCCGATTTTCCGCCGGCCGTCCCTTTCAGAGTCGGGTTCGAGTGGCAGCTCAGGCAATCCCGGTTGGACATCCCGTCGGTGTAATAGACCTTGCGGATCTTGTGAGGCTCGTGGCAATCCACGCACGCCGGAATCATGTGCGGCTGCTTTTCCCACAACTCGCCGCGAATCACCTGGCGGTGAACGGCCTCGATCTGCGCGTGGCAGTGCGTGCAGGTCTTGGCGATGTTCTGTTTGGCGATCGACGAGCGCGGGTCGGTATGCGGAAGCTGATTGTGCGCGGTATGGCAACTGGTGCAGACCGCCGTCACCGTCAACCCCTGCTTGAAAAGGCCCATGCCATGGATGCTGTCCTTGTAGTTCTCCAGGATGTTGGTCTGCGAAATGGCTCGTGTCTTGCTCACTTCGGCGTCTTCCCGGTGGCACTGGCCGCACAGCCTCGGAACGTTGACCGTCGAAACCGCCGACTTCAAATCGGAGGGTGGCAGAATGTCATGCGTACCGTGGCACAACTTACAGCCGGGCGCGAACGGATCGCCTTGCGCGGCTTTTTTCCCGTGGACGCTTCCTGCATACTGGGCCGCCTCCTGGGCGTGGCATAGCCCGCAATCCACCTTCGCCAACTTCTCGGGATGCGGGACTTCCTTGATATCGCTATGGCACGCGGTGCATTCCAGGGCTGCGTGAGGGGAAGCTTTCAAGGCTGCCGCGTGGTAGCCCGGGGGTACTCCCGGCTGGCGTTTCCCGACCCGCGGTCCGGAATCATGGCAGCCGGCACAATCCTCGGAGCGCGGCGGCGCCGCCTGCCGGCCGCTTAGGCCGCTGACGAATAAGGTCGCAATGACAGCGAGGCGGAGTAGGTTAACAGCGGCCATTCTGCGGTATTTTTCAACAACACAACCGAGCCGGGTCCCTATTTCAGGGTATTTAAGACCTCTAAAGCTTATAGTGTGTCGAGATCCACGTCAAGCTGTGAAAAAAAACTGTTCAGAAATTCAATTTGGCTGTACCCTCCCAATATGTGGAAGCGTTTTAGTGGTGTGCCAGTCGTTGTGATGGTCGCCGGTGCACTGGCGTCCTGCAACACCGCCGCGAAGGACTCCGCGGCGCGTGCACCTGAATCGCCGCAGGCGGTCAGTTCCGGCCTGAAAGATCTCTACATGGCTGCCAGTGCGGCGCCCCCGCAGTCCGCGGAGCAGCAGAAGATCATCCTGCAAATGGCGGAGCGGGCCGCCAACGCCAGGGAAGCGCTGCTCGTGATGCGTGCAGCCGTCGGCGTATTCCCCGCCCATCCTGATTCGCAGAAGCCCGGCGCCGAAGGCCGGGTTCGCTCGCTCGTAACTGCGAAAATGACGCATTTTGGCAACCTGGAACAACTGGTCGAGTACGCGTCGCAGTACCCTGTCGACCCATCCGGCGCAAGGCCGTTCGTCCAGCGTATGTTTCAACTGGCAGGCGATAGCACCGACCCGCACGTCTGGTATCGCATCAAGACCGCCGCTTACCACTTAAAGGTGAGCGATCTGGAGCGGCAGGCGCAGGCCAAAGCCGATCAATTGACAGGCAGAAAGACAGGAGGTTAACCCCCATGAACGTCATCGTCACTAAAAGCGGAGAACCCGACCGGCAGGAAAGCCAGGAAGCCGTGGTGCAGCGTTCCGTGCGCATGGCTTTGATCCTGAGCGTCTCGGTCTTCGGAGTTGCCGCGGCCTACTTTGGCGCGGTGTATCTGATTGCGCGCTGAAGCCCCCCACGCAGAACGGGCAAGTGATAGGATTCCCTTAGGATCGCAGAATCAGAAGGGCCTGTGAATGCCAGAGCCGCGGCGTAACATCATTTTCTGGATTCTGGGTGGCGGGTTCATCAGCTCGCTGATTTCGTTTCTCTATCCGGTGATCCGGTTTCTGAACCCTCCGGCCGTCTCGGAGGCCAGCGTGAACGAGGTCGTGGACGGTAAGGTGCAGAGCCTGGTCCCGAACAGCGGCAAGATTATCCGGTTCGGAACTCAACCGGTGCTGCTGCTCCGGCTTTCGGAGAATGACTGGCGCGCTTTCTCGGCAGTGTGCACGCACCTGGGCTGCATCGTTCAGTACGACCCCAAACGCCAGCTCATCTGGTGCGCCTGCCACAACGGGACGTATAACCTTCACGGCCAGGTGATCTCGGGGCCGCCGCCCAGGCCGTTACAGGAATACGCCGTCCACCTGCGTGACGAAGATGTGGTGATCTCGCGCACCTGAGAGCGGAAGTGTGACGATGACTCCAACGGAACGAGGTGGCCGGGGTGGGGCGCTTCTGGCGTGGTTGAAAGAGAGGGCGGCCTGGGAGTCGATCAAAGAATTCGTCGGTCACAAGACGGTGCCGGTGCACTCCGGCATGTTGTGGTACGCCTTCGGTGGCATCACACTGTTCCTTTTCTTCGTCCAGGTGGCCACCGGGATCCTGCTCCTGGTATATTACCGCCCCACGCCGGACGGCGCCTACGAGAGCGTTCAGTTCATCATGACGCGAGTGGCGTTCGGCTGGCTGATCCGCTCAATCCATAGCTGGTCGGCAAACCTGATGATCCTGGCTGCATTCATCCACATGTTCAGCGTGGTTTTCCTGCACGCCTACCGAAGGCCGCGAGAGCTGGTGTGGTTCAGCGGGGTCGGCCTGCTGGCGCTGGCGCTGGCGTTTGGGTTCAGCGGCTACCTGCTGCCCTGGAATACGATCTCGTATTTTGCCACGAAGGTGGGAACCGACATGGCCACCTTTGTCCCATGGATCGGTCCGGCCGCGGCGCGCTATCTGCGCGGCGGCAACGCGGTGAGCGGGGCCACGCTCACGCGGTTCTTCGGATTCCATGTGGCGGTCCTGCCCGCGCTGGCCTCGTTGTTTCTGCTGGTCCACCTCGGGCTGGTGCAAAAGTTCGGCATCAGCACGCCGCCTGCGGTCGAGGAACGTTCCCGGCGCACGGGAGCTCAGGTCCCGCAGATGCCTTTCTTCCCCGATTTTTTCCTGCACGAATTGATAGCTTGGTATGGCACGCTGGCAGTGCTCGGAGCACTGGCAGCCTTATTTCCCTGGCACCTGGGGGAAAAGGCCAACCCGTTTGCCTCGGCGCCTGCCGGCATCCGGCCGGAGTGGTATTTCCTGGCGCCGTTCTATACCTTGAAGCTGATCCCGGGCCACGTTCTGGGCTTGGAGGGCGAAATGGTCGGCCTGCTTGGTTTCGGATTGGTGGCGCTGTGGTGGGCCACGCTGCCGCTATGGGGGGGCCGGCCCGATGGCAACGTGCGCATGAAACTTGTCACCGGCGCGGGAATAGCTTTGCTGGCTTATCTGGCGACGTTTTCGGTGCTGGGCTACCTGCGATGAGATACGCCTTTCTGCTCCTGGCGGCCGCGGCCCCTTTGCTGGGGAAGGACACCTGTCTGGATTGCCATTCTCAAATGGCTGGCGATCTGCAAAAACCGGCGCTGGAATTCCGGAGCAGCGTCCATCTACAAGAGGGATTCACGTGTGCCAACTGCCACGGCGGCGATCCCGGGTCGGAGGACCCGCAGGTAGCCATGAACCCGACCCACGGATTCATCGGAGTGCCGGCGCGTACGGCGATTCCGAAGCTGTGCGCCCGCTGTCATGGCGATCCCAATTTGATGCGGAAATACAATCCTTCGGAGCGCGTGGACCAATATGCGGAGTACGTGACGAGCGTCCACGGCCAGCGTCTGGCCACAGGCGACGCCAAAGTGGCCACCTGCGTGGACTGCCACGGGGTCCACAACATCACTTTCGTGCGCGATCCGAACGCCCCGGTGTATCCCTTGAACGTTCCGAAGACCTGCGCGCATTGCCATGCTGACGCGGCGTACATGGCCCCTTACAAGATCCCGACCGACCAGTACGCGAATTACAGCAAGAGTGTCCACTGGGAGGAGTTGTCCAAACGCGACGACCTGTCGGCGCCCACCTGCGTGACCTGCCATGGCGCGCATGGCGCCAAACCGCCGGCGGTCTCGTCGGTGGCGGCGGTGTGCGGGACCTGCCATGTATTTGAAGAGCAGCTCTTCGACAAGAGCCCTCACGCCCCGGTATTTTCGTATCTGCCCACCGGCGCGTGCGTGGTGTGCCACAGCAACCACGCCGTGTTTAGGGCGACCGACAGTCTGCTGGCCGGCCGCGACGCGGTGTGCAACCAGTGCCACGCAGCGGATTCCCCCGGCGGTGAGGCAGCCGCGCAGATGGCCGCCCTGATTGGGAGGCTCCAGCTGAAGATCGAGGCGGCCGATGCGACTCTCCAGGATGCACAAAACTCCGGCGTGGAGGTGGCCGATGCGATTGCGCGGCAGACGGAAGCGCGACAGAGCCTGGTGAAGGCCCGCGCGAATGTGCACGCGTTTGCCGTGGCGGAGGTAGAACAGCCGGTCCAGGCCGGTTTGGTTATCGCCGTCGAAGATTACGAGACCGGGCAGAAAGCGTTGCAGGAAAGGCGGGTCCGCCGGATTGGGCTGGCTATATCTCTGGGTGCGATTCTCCTCACCATGGCCGGCCTGTGGCTGACCCTGCGATGGATCCACGGAAGAAGGGGTTAGAGAGTAAACATCCGCAGAAGATTGTGAAAATTCAGTTGCGAAAATCAGGTATCTTACAGTCTAGTATGAATTCCCAAAACTCCATTCCCCGGCGGGACGTACTCTCCGCGGCCGCTGCCGCCCTGACCACTTCGATCTTCACCGGCAACATCAAAGGAGCGAACGACCGCATCGCGGTCGGCTTTATCGGACTGGGAGCCATGGGCTCCGGTAACCTTGGATACGCGATGCAGGTTCCCGAGGTGCAACCCGTGGCGGTCTGCGATATCTACCAACCGCACCTCGAGCGCGCCCTCGACGCCGCCCGAAAGAACGGCTTCCAGCCCAAGCCCGTAAAGGACTTCCGTGAGGTGCTCGCGGACAAGTCGATCGATGCGGTTTGCATCTCCACCCCGGACCATTGGCACGCCTACATGGCCGTGGAGGCCTGTAAGGCGGGCAAGGACGTGTGGGTAGAGAAGCCATCCTGCAAGTACGTGGAAGAAGGCCGAAAGATGGTCCAGGCGGCGCGCAAATATAACCGCGTGGTGCAGGCCGGAACCATGCAGAGATCCGGCGGGTATTTTCGAAAGGCGGCGGAACTGGTGGCCGACGGCACCGTCGGCGACGTCACCTTCTGCCACGCATTCCAGAGCGGCGTGACGAAGCGCGAAGGATTCGGAAATCCGCCGGACAGCGATCCACCGCAGGATCTCGACTGGGACATGTGGCTGGGGCCGGCGCCCAAGGTTCCCTTCAACCTCAACCGCTGGGGCGTGAAGGCTGCCACCTTTCCGACCTTCCGCTATTTCTGGGACTACGCGGGAGGTGCGATGACGGATTGGGGAGTGCACCTGATCGACCCGCTGCATCAGTGCTTCGGCGAAATCATGCCCTCGGCGGTGGTGGCCCTGGGAGACAAATTCTACGTGCAGGACAACACGCAGACGCCGGACACCATGCAGGCCACTTTCCATTACCCGAAATTCCTGATCACTTACGAGGACCGCACCTGCAACCCGCTGCCGCTGTTCGGCCGCAACCAGGGAGCCGGCACCACCATCCACGGCACCGAAGGCACCATTTTCGTCAATCGCAGCGGATGCTGGGTAATTCCCAATCCGAAATCCAAGCTGCAGGCCGCCTCCTGGGAAAACGACCGCGAAATGCGCGAAATGAACGTGCCTCACTGGAAGAACTGGGTCTCGTGCATCAAGAGCCGCGAGAAGCCTACCAGCGATATCGAGACCTGCGTCCGTTCGTCCACCGTCTGCCTGCTGGCCAACCTCGCCATGAGGTTCAAGCACCGCGTCGATTGGGACGAGCAGAATTGGACCGTCCAACAGGAAGCCATGAAGCCCTACCTGAAACTGCGGTATCGCGCACCGTGGAAGTTGGAAGTCTGACGAAACCCTCATGCGAAGACTGTTATTTCTCGCGCTGCTGACTGCCTGCTGTGCCGTCAGCGCGGAGGACCAATCGAAGGAAACCGCGCTGTTCAATGGCAGGAATCTGGACGGGTGGGAGGTCCGCGGCCCCGGGGTCTGGAGCGTGATGGAAAATGGCGTTCTGCTCGGGCAGCGGGCCCATCCGCAGCCCGGCGATCCTTTCGGCGGGCTCTGGCCGGTGGACCAGAAACGCTATAGCGACTGGCTCTACCGCCAGGCATGGCTTTACACCAAGCGGGAGTTTCGGGAGTACGACCTCCATCTGGAATACTGGATTCCGCCGGGAGCCAATAGCGGGGTTTCGATTCGCGACCGGTCGAGGGCGCACCACGCGATCGACGAGAGCGACTCGGAGCGGCCGGATCTGGCCTCGTTTCCCAAGACCACTCCGGCGCACATCGGCTACGAAATCCAGATCATCGACGATGATCGCGAGAAGTTTCCCTCGGGAAGCGTGTACACCTTCGTCGCGGCCAAAACTGGGGTGCAGCGGCCGGGCGAGTGGAACAGCATGGATATCGAGTCACGCGACCAATTGATCCGCGTGCGTCTCAACGGGCGGGTGGTGGCGGAGTATCCGGGAGATCCTGCCCGCTCGAAGTCCGGACCGATCGGCCTGCAATTGCACGATCAATTCACGCTGGCGATGTTTCGGAATATCCGGATCCGCGAAAGATAGCCATCGCCCCGGAGCTCGCTACGTCGACGTCCGCGGCCAGGGCGAGACTGGAAAATAGTGTTGAATTGTAATGTCGCGTACTGTATTCGCCGGATGAGGTAAAAAGGCCTTTTAGTGTAAATTACTCTGACTTATAGTGTGGTAGTCACTTGGAATCGGTGGCACTGGTTGTGCCTGCTCTCGTACGGCAGTTGGGCAGACTACAAACAGGTGTACGGAGGAGCTGCATGCTCGCCCGCGAAGTCAGCATTCCGGAGGCCCTGCGGAGCCACGGGATCCCACGCCGGAAATTTCTTAAATACTGCGCTTCCATGACTACGATCCTCGGGTTGCCCGCCGGCGCCGCTGCGCAGATCGCGGCAACCTTGGAGAAAAAACGCCGGCCGGTGCTTGTCTGGCTGGAGTTTCAGGACTGCGCCGGCAACACGGAATCGATGCTGCGCGCCAGCCATCCTTCCGTCGCGGAACTGGTGCTATCCGTTTTCTCCTGGGAATATCACGAGACGATCATGGCGGCGGCAGGGAAGCAGGCCGAAAGCGCTCTCGACCGTGTAGTGCGGGAGGATACCGGCAAGTATATTGCCGTGGTGGAAGGCTCGATTCCAACGGCCAATCCGGGATACTGCGCCGTCGGCGGCCGATCGGCGATGGATATCGCCAGGCAGGTGTGCTCGAAGGCGGCGGTGGTAATTGCAGTCGGCTCTTGCGCATTCGATGGCGGACCGCAGCGGTCGGCCCCCAACCCGACCGGCGCTATCGGCATCGGGGAGGCCGTTCCGAATCTCAATCTCGTGAACGTGTCTGGCTGTCCCCACAACGCCGCCAATACGGCCGCGCTTCTCGTCTACTGGCTGACTTACGGCGAAATGCCGGCGCTCGACTCGTATAAGAGGCCGCGGTTCGCGTACGGGCACATCATTCACGATCAATGCGAGCGGCGCGCCAATTTCGATGCCGGCCGTTTCGTGGAACATTGGGACGACGATGGCGCCAGGCAGGGTTACTGCCTCTACAAGATGGGCTGCAAGGGGCCGCAAGGGAATTTCAACTGTCCGGTGGTCCGGTGGAACGACGAAACAAGCTGGCCCGTGCAGGCCGGCCACGGCTGCGCCGCGTGCGCCTCCTACCGCTTCTGGGACAGGACCATGCCGCTTTACCGGCGGCTTCCAAACGTACCAGGATTTGGGGTCGACGTTACCGCCGGGGAGATCGGCGGCGGGCTGGTGGCCGGCATGGCGGCGGCGGTCGGGCTCCACGCCATCGCCAGCATTGGGCGGGCGCAACTGCGGCCGCACGGCGAGCAGCCACGGGGCGGACCCACCGAGATGGCGCGGGGGCGCGGCCTGGTGGAGCGGGAAGGGCCGCCGGAACGACCATAGCAGGAGTCGAGACATGGCACGCATCGTCATTGATCCGCTGACGCGAATTGAAGGGCACCTTCGGATTGAGGCTCAGTTGGATGGAGGCGCGGTCTCGGACGCCTGGAGTTCCGGCACCATGTTCCGTGGGCTCGAACTAGTGATGCAGAACCGCGATCCACGCGAGGCCTGGTATTGGCTGCAGCGCATCTGCTCGGTGTGCACGCTGGTTCACGCGCTCGCCTCAGTGCGGGCAGTAGAGGACGCGCTCGACATCGAGGTGCCCGACGGCGCGCGGATCGTGCGCAACCTGATGGCCGGCGCGCAGATGGTGCAGGACCACGTGGTCCACTTCTACCAGTTGCAGGCGCTCGATTGGGTCGACGTGGCCAGCGCCCTGAAGGCCGATCCGGCCAAGACCGCGCAGATTGCCGCCTCGCTTTCGGACTGGGCCAAGTCCGGCATTGGCCGCTTCCGGGCGGTGCAGGCGCGGGTGCGGACCTTGGTGGAAAGCGGCCAATTGAGCCTGTTCACCCAGGGCTACTGGGGGCATCCAGCTTACCGGCTGCCGCCTGAGGTGAACCTGCTGGCTGTTTCGCACTATCTCGACGCGCTCGAGTTCCAACGCGATTTCATCCGCATGCACGCGGTGCTGGGCGGCAAGAATCCGCATCCGCAGACGTTTCTGGTCGGCGGCATGACCACCGCCATGGATCCCAATTCCCCGCAGGCGCCGATCAACCCCGAACGTCTGCAACTCCTCCGCACGCTCATCGACATGGGCCGGACGTTTGTCCGTCAGGTCTACGTGCCGGACGTGCTGGCCGTTGCCGGCTTTTACACCGACTGGTTCACGCGCGGAGAGGGCGTGGGGAATTTTCTCGTCTACGGCGGTTTCCCGGCCAAGAGCATGCGCGACCCGGCTTCGTTCTTCTTCCCCCCGGGGGTGATTCGCAAGCGCGACATTTCCGCCGTCGGCTCTTTCTCGCCGGAGAAGGTCACCGAGTATGTGGCGCGGTCGTGGTATGAGTACTCAGGTCCCCCGCCGGCCCGCCAGCCCTACGAAGGGGAAACCAGGCCCACTTACACGGGGCCGGACCCGCCGTACGAGTACCTTCATGTCGATCAAAAGTACTCCTGGTTGAAAGCCCCACGCTATGACAATGAGGTCATGGAGACGGGTCCGCTGGCGCGCATGTTAGTTTCTTATGCAGCCGGCCGTCAGCCGGCGAAGCAACTTGTGGATTCCACTCTGGCTCAAATCAAGCAATCCCCGGCCGCCCTATTCTCCACCCTGGGGCGAATTGCGGCACGGGCGCTGGAGGCGCAGCTCGTGGCGGACAAGCTATTCGATTGGTGGAACGAGTTATCGGATAATCTCGGGCGGGGGGCGCTCGCAATGTGCAATGTGGCTCGCTGGGACCCCGGCACGTGGCCGAACTCCTGCCGCGGCTTCGGGCAGCATGAAGCTCCGCGCGGGTCGCTCGGCCACTGGGTGGAAATTGAGGGCGGCGGCATCCGCAATTACCAGGTGATCGCTCCCACCACCTGGAACGGCGGCCCGCGCGACGCGATGGGGCAGCGTGGTCCCTACGAAGCCTCGTTGATCAAGCATCCGGTAGCCGACCCGGATAAGCCGCTGGAGTTGCTTCGCACGATCCACTCGTTTGACCCATGCCTGGCGTGCGCGGTGCAGGTGGTGGACGCGCGGGGCCGCAAGTGGCGCTCCGCCGGAACCTCATAGGAGGCAGCGTTGCCGAAAACTGCTTCTCCCCGATCGGCGTTGGCCCGCTTTCCCGATACCCAACTGGTCCGCACCTATGTCTGGGAAAAGCCGGTTCGTGTGGCACACTGGCTGATCTTCTTCGCCTTCCTGGCGCTCTCGGTGACCGGCTTCTACCTGCACCGCCCCTTTATATCCGTCTCTAACCCGTCGTCGTTCCTCATGGCCAAGGTGCGATTCGCGCATGAACTTGCCGGGTTCGTCCTGATCGCGGCGTTTATCTTACGCATCTACTGGTTTTTCAAAGGGAACTTCTGGTCAAGGTGGTTCGGGTATCTTCCGATTCACCGTACCCAGTGGCGCGGCATCGGTTCGATGCTCGAGTTCTACCTCTTCATGCGGTTCACGCCGGGGCACCGGTCGGGGCATAACCCCCTGGCCGCGCTTACGTACTTGATAGTCTACCTGCTGTTTCTCTTCGAGATCCTGATTGGATTGGCGCTATACGACCGGGTACTCCACAATGCGATTTTTCACCAGTTCATAGGGTGGCTGCCGCACCTCATCGCCCTCCAGTATCTTCGCGAAATCCATTACTTCCTGATGTGGGTGTTCTTCGCGTTCGTGATTTTCCACGTCTACGCGTCCGTTCTGGTTTCGCTGGAAGAAGAGAACGGCCTGCTGGACAGCATCTTCTCCGGCTGGAAATTCGTGGCCGCCGGCGAACTGCGGCATGAAATCGCGGCCATTCCGGAAGTGCGAGGGTTCGTCAGGCGCCACCAGTTACTGCCGCGTGGCACGCCCCAAGAGGAGCGTACGGGGCAGATTCCGAGGCCCCGTCCCGGTCCGGGGCCCGTCAAGCTCTACCGCAACTGGACGAGTTACATCGGAACCGGCATCGCCGCCGTGGGCTTGCTCGTGTTCGCGGTACTGACGGCTTACCACACCGTCGGGGGCGGCGCTATCGCGCAACCTTACGGCGACCTAGTGATCTTCTTCGTCCCGCCGATCTTCATCGTGGTGGGCGTCATCCTCGTGCTGGTAGGCATGTACCTCGAGTGGATCCGGTGGCGGGCGCGCAAGCCACTGTCTTTTGCCCGGTATCCAAAGTGGGACCTGAATCTCGACGCCGAGAGAAAAGCTCTTCTGGCGGTCGCGATCGGTGCGCTGGTCCTTGGCGGTACGGCGGTTTATGAAAGTTACAACGCATACCTTTCGACGGACTCGGTGGCGTTCTGCGGAGCTACTTGCCACTCCATGAGACCGGAGTACGCGACTTACCAGTTGTCGCCGCACGCGCACGTGGTCTGCGCGCAGTGCCATGTCGGACCCGGCGCATCGGGTTATCTCGCCTCCAAGCTACGCGGCGTGGCGGAACTTGTGGAGACGATAAAGGACGACTATCCCCGGCCGATTCCGGTACCTCTGACGGCTTTGCGCCCGATACGGGGCAATTGTGAACGATGCCATTGGCCGGCGGCTTTCCTGGGTTCCCACGAGGTGCAGTACGCCCACTTCCTCTCCGACGAGCGGAATACCAGGTGGGATCTCTCCATGCTGGTTCGAATCGGCGGCGGCCCGCTCGCGAACACGGAGCAGATGGGAATCCACTGGCACGTGGCGAGCAAAGTCGAGTATGTGGCGACCGACGAGACCAGGCAAAACCTTCCCTGGGTCCGCGCGGTGAATCCGCTTACCGGCATCGTGACCGTGTACACTTCCCAGCCGCAGAAGAACACTGCTTCGCCGCCGGGTGAGATCCGAACCATGGATTGCGTCGATTGTCATGACCGCCCGAGCCATATTCTACAGTCACCGGACCGAAGCGTGGACGTGGGCCTCTCCGAAGGGTCCATCGACCCATCCCTCCCGTATGCCAAGCGGCAATGCGTAGCCGCGCTGGCCGCGGGTTACGCCACCCGGGAGCAGGCGATGTCCGGAATTGCAGACGCGCTGCGCGGCTATTATCAAAAGACGTACCCTCAAGTCTACCTCGACAAACAGGCTTCCATAACTGCCGCTATCGACTACTTACGACGGACTTATAATGACTATTTCTTTCCGTCGATGAAAGTTCGATGGGACACTTACCCCATGAACAATGGGCACTTTCATTTTCTGGGGTGCTCACGCTGCCACGATGACCAACACAAGAGTGTGGATGGCAAAGTCATTCCCTCCGGTTGCGACACTTGCCATCAGATTCTCCAGCAGGGGAAAGCGGGCAGCACTCAATTTGCGACGGGACCGCAGGGGCTGAGCTTCGTTCATCCCGTTGACATCGGCGGCGTCTGGGCGCAAGTGCCTTGCAGTTCTTGCCATACGGGAGGGCCGATGTAATGGAATCCCTCGACCGCGGAATTGCCGTCGTAGGCGTTGGGAACCTGCTGCTGTCGGATGATGGAATCGGCATTCACGCAATCCGACGGCTGCGGAGCGAACCCCTCGCGTCCGCGGTTTGTGTCATTGATGGCGGCACCATCGGGAGCGACTTGCTGGCCGAGGTCTGCGGGTGTGAACAAATCCTGATCGTAGACGCCGTGGATGCCGGGCTGGCGGCAGGCGCCATCGTCTGGCTGGATTTGAGCGTCCCGGATGAGCGGCAGATCCAAATACGAAACGCGCACCAGTTTGGGATCCCCGTTCTGCTCGACAACCTGCGCCTGCTGGGTTGCGGCCCACGGGAAGCGGTTCTGGTTGGAGTTCAGCCTGCCACGACCGGTTGGGGAACCGAGCTATCGCCCGAGGTTGCCGGCGCCCTTCCGTCACTGGTGGGTGAGGTGGTCGGGCAAGTCGAGCGCTGGGAATGCCGGCGCCGCGAACGAGGTGCCGGGAAAAGAGAAGCTTAGGGAAAACATATGAATGGAAATCGAGCTTTGCGGGTTATCGCCTACGTGTCGCTTTCGATCGGTGTCGGTATCCTTACCCGTGGGGCGTGGGGGTTCGTCATCTTCGGGGTGCTGGTGCTCATCGACACCTTCATCATCCCGAGCCACGAGCCTCCGCCGCCGCAGCGGGCCGTAGCCGAAAGTGAAACCACGGAGCCGTAGGTCAGCACCTCAGGCTCAAGGCGGCCGGCGGGACGACGCCGGTGGCCGGGCTGACTCGCGCAGCGGTAGCTTGCCGTGCGCCCGGAAGAGCCCTGGCGCGACTTTCCGCAACAAGTACCGCGCTTTCCCAAAGCTTCGCTGTAATTTTACTTCTTAGGAGCCGGGCAACTCGCCAGCGAATGATTGTTGTCCTTGAAGCAGGTGCCCGTGGCGTTCAGATTCTTCGTCATTTCGGCCTTATCGCCGCTCACTTTGGCATGGCAGTAAGTGCAGGTCTTCTTCGTCTCTTTGGCATAAGTCGGTGTGCCGTAGATTGAAGACGTGCAGGCCAGAAAGCCGCCCGCCAGGATAACCGACGGAAGTAACACTTTGACCACTCGCATTGGTTCCCTTCCTCCGCAATTGACGAATCTAAGTCTCAACCAGTATAGACTCCGTGCTGGATCGGGCGGCGTTCTGGCTTTCACCGGTAAGCCTCGGCGGCGCAGAGAAGGTAATATCCCGTACGTTTTCTCCGAGGACTTTTAAGCGACCGCCGCCACTTTTCCGCCCAACAACTCTTCGAGCAGCGGGGTCTCGGGGTACGGAAGCCCGCGATAGTGGCGGAAGCCCTCGCCATACGGCACGCCCGCCAGTTGGCCCCGCTTCCGGGTCCATTGCACCATCGCCTCGATGTAATCGTCGGTACCGTGATGCTGCTTGAGCCACTTTCGCTGGCTGGCATGTTCGGCGAGCATCTGGCGCTTGGTGTCGAATGCGGCCTCTACGTTGACGACGAAGTCGGGGACGACGAGCCGGCCGTCGGTCTCGACGCCGGCGACCGGGTCCATGTAATACAAGTGCGGAATGGCTTCCAACCGGGGAGCGTCGCCGCCCGTCCGGTAGTTCGGCGCCGGGGCGGCGAAGCAGGCGTCGTGAACCAGAACGCTGGCCGCTTCGTGGTCGCAATGGTAGTCCGCCGGCGAAGCTGCGAGCACCAGTTGCGGCCTGGCCTTCCGCAGCGTTTCCGTCACGCGGCGGCGCGAAGCATCGTCATTGAAAATGGCGAGGTCCCGGAATTCGACGCAAATGTACTCCGCGCCGATCAACGCCGCTGCGTTCGCCGCCTCCCCCCGTCGGATGGCGGCGATCTCCTCCGGCGGGTGGTCCCGTGAGCCGCAATCTCCGGGAGTCATGGTGGCAATGACGATTTGGTGTCCCAGTTCTGCCAGAATAGCCAGCGTGCCGCCGGCCAGGATCTCTACATCGTCGGGATGCGCGTGGATCGCGAGGATTCTTGTCATATGCAGGACCGTTTGCCGGCTAGCGGCACGAAGGGACCCCCAGCGCGGCCGTGGCCAAGGGGCCTACCCCCTGTTTTTCCAGGTCGCCATTCACCCCCGGAAGTTCATCCTTCATGAGCGTGTTCCAGCTTTCGACGGCCGAGGTCAGGTCGCGGCAGTACTCTTCGTAGGCCGATTGCATGGCCGGTGTCGGCGCCGCATCCTGGCCGTCCACGATCGTCGCGAGCGAACCGAGGTTGCGATTGAGAGGCGCGAACGCCGGAGCCTGGTGCCCGCCGCGCCCGGGACCGCCGCCGAACGCGCCGGCTGAGCCTTCGAGCCGCATGGCCTTCTGGTCGAACTCCTTGAGGGCGTTGAGTGCGGCGCCGGCCGCGGCCGCATTCTTCTCCAGTTCCTTCTGATCTCCGGCCAACGTCTGCCGAACCAGCAGCGCTTTGTGATAGAAGTCGTAACTCGCACTAACCAGTTCGAGGATCTTCGACTCCAGGTTTAGCTGCTCGGTGAGCGCCTGGTTCGAAACATCCACTCGCGGATCCATGGCTACCGTCAGGGGTTGCTCATAAGTGCGGCCGTTCACCTGGAGTTTGATTTGATAAGTGCCCGGCGTCACGATGCTTCCGAGCGGCAGCCCGGGAGTGCCCTGGTAGAGCGCGGAGATCGGGTATTCGTGGCGCAGCACCGCGGGTGGCGTGTACCGCAGGTCCCAGACGAAGCGGTTCATACCGGGGTCGCGCGTCGGCGGCTCGGGACGGTCGAGCCAGTAATCCGGGACGTTGGGTTTCGGTTCGGTGGAAGGCGGCTCCGGCCGGGTGGAGTACTGTCGCACGAGTTTCCCCGCGCTGTCGTAGATCTCGAGCGTGACATCCCGCTGCGGCGCCGCGGCCAGATAGTAGTCGATGATGGCTCCGTCGGGCGGATTCTGCCCGGCGGGCATTTCGAGGGGCAGGGGAGTGTCCTGGTTCAGATCGCGCCGCACGCGCAGGGCCTTTTCGGGACGGAAGAGGAACGCCGCGGCGGAGGCCAGACTCGTGTCGATCTGGCGCAGGGGCGTCAGGTCGTCGAGAATCCAGAAGGCGCGGCCGTAGGTTGCCGCCACGAGGTCATCGCCGTGAACCACCAGGTCGCGGACGGATGTGGTGGGCATGTTGAGTTGGAGCGAGCTCCAGTGGTCGCCGTCGTCGAACGAGACATAGGCGGCGTTTTCCGTTCCGGCGTAAAGCAGGCCCTTGCGTACGGGATCCTCGCGCAGCACGCGCGCGAAGCTGCCGTCGGGGATCCCGGCGGAGATTTCCTGCCACGTTTTGCCGGAATCGTGGGTGCGGTAGAAGTGCGCGTGGAAATCGTTCTCCTCGTGCCGGTCCACTGCCGCATAGGCGGTGTCGGCGTCGAAGTGCGAAGCTTCCAGCATGCTGACCTGCGAAAACGCGGTGAGGCCGGCGGGGGTGATGTCCTGCCAGTTCGGGCCGCCGTCTTTGGTCATCTGGATGAGGCCGTTATTGGTGCCTGCCCAGATTCTGCCTGCGGCCACGGGAGAGAGCGCGAACGTGTTGATCGCCGCGCGAAAGCCCGGCCGCATGGTTTCCTGCTGTTCCTGCGCCCGCGGCTTCGCCGGCAGCGGCGCCGGCAGGGCGACGGTGGCAGCCTGCTCGAGGGCATCCGGGCGCTGGGTCAGGTCGGGGCTGACGGATTTCCAGTGCACGCCGCCGTCGCGTGTTTCGAGCAGGTACTGAGATCCCAGGTAGAGTGCATGCGGATCGTGCGGCGAAAACGCGAGCGGCGGATTGGTCGCCATGCGGTACGGGTTGTCGCGATGGACGCTCGGAGATACGGTGGCGACCTGGCGGTTGCTGCGGTCGATCCGCACCAGGCCGCGGCTTGGCCCACCGGCATACACCAGGTTGGGATTCAGCGGATCGGGTTCGATGTATCCGAACTCATAGCCGCCCACCGGGTCCCAGTCCATGAAAGTGATTTCGCCATAGTCGCCGCGGCTCAACGTGCCCACCGACCCGCTATCCTGCTGGGTGCCGTAGACCCAGTAGGGGTAGCGGTTGTCGGTGGAGAGGTGATAGATCTGGCCGGTGGGCTGGTTGTACCACGAGCTCCACGATTTGCCTCCATCCATGCTGATGGTCGCGCCCTGATCGCTGGCCATGATCATGCGGTTCGAGTCGGTCGGATCGATCCACAGGGCGTGATTGTCGTCGCCACCGGGCGCGCCTTTGTACGAGTCGAAGGTGTGGCCGCCATCCTCGGAGCGATAGAGCGAAGTCTGCGCGACGTAGACGATGTCGGAGTTCTTCGGGTCCAGGAACACGCGGCTGAAGTAGCCGCTGCCCTGAATGCGCGGATCCTGTGTGCTGCGGCTCCAGTGGGCGCCTCCGTCATCCGACCGGTATAGGCCCCCGCCCGCTCCCCGGCCGGCGCCGGCCACGATCGCGAAGACCTTCCGGCCGTTCGCCGAAACCGCTACGCCGATCCGTCCGAGCCGGCCGGAGGGCAGGCCCTCGGTGAGCTGGGTCCAGGTTTCCCCGCCATCGACGGTCTTGTAGACACCCGCGAAGCCCGAGGATTCGATCGAGCCGCGTTCATGTCCCGGATCGGTGTAGTGCTGCCACAGCGCAGCAAAACCGATCTTCGGATTCTCCGCGGCGAATGCCAGGTCCACCGCGCCGGCCGTATCGTCTTTGTAGAGCACCTTGCGCCAGGTCTTGCCGCCGTCGTTGGTCTTGAAGACGCCGCGCTGCGGGTTCTTCGAGTAGGTGCGGCCGAGCGCGGCCACCACCACGACGTCCGGATTCCGCGGGTCCACCCACAGGTTGCCGATATGCTCGGTTTCTCCCAGGCCGATGTGTTGCCACGTTCCGCCGGCATCCGTCGATTTGTAGACGCCGTTCCCCATATTGACGGAGCCTCCGACCATGCTGACGTCGCCGGTGCCGGCGTAGATGATCTCCGGATTCGACGGCGCCACCGCGATCGCGCCGATCGACGAGACCGGCACGCGATCGAAGATCGGCGTCCAGACTACGCCTCCGTCCACCGTCTTCCAGATGCCGCCCCCGGGAGTTCCCATGTAATAAACGGCGGCGTTGCCGGGGATACCCGAAACGGCCGTCACACGGCCGGCGCGAAACGGCCCGATTTGCCGCCACCGCATGGCCTGGTAAAGAGTGGGGCTAAAGGGCTGTGCCGCAAGGGCCAGAGCTGTGGCGAAGAACAGCGCGAAACGAGACAACATGCACCGATTGTCCCGCTAGTCGGCCGGCCTGCACAACTTGCCCCGGCCCATATAATATAAGAGGATCTGGAGGCCTTTAATGCACAGAGCCGTATTTGCCGCGATCCTTCCGCTCGTCGTATTCACCGGCTGCGCCAGGAAGGAGCCTGCCGGAATCGACCAGGCGAAGCTCAGCATGTTCGCGCCACTTCCCGAAACCCTTCCCGTGAAAGCGGCCGGTCCGCTCGAAGCGCAGGTCGCGCTCGGAAGGCAGCTATACTACGACACCCGGATCTCCAGGAGCCAGACGATCTCCTGCAACTCGTGCCACGACCTGGCGAAGTATGGCGTGGACGGCGAGCCGACTTCGGAAGGCTTCCACGGCCAGCGCGGAGACCGCAACTCGCCGACCGTGTACAATGCCGCGGCCAACTTCGTGCAATTCTGGGATGGCCGCGCCCCCGATGTCGAGGAACAGGCCAAAGGCCCGATGCTGAACCCGGTGGAGATGGCGATGCCTTCGGACGTTCAAGTGGTGGCGGTGCTGAAGTCGATCCCCGAGTACGTGGACGAGTTCCATGGCGCGTTTCCGGGGGCCAAAGATCCCGTGACCCTAGACAACGTGGGCCTGGCGATCGGCACGTTCGAGCGCGGGCTCCTCACGCCCTCGCGCTGGGACAAGTTCCTGAAGGGCGACCACTCGGCGCTCACGGCGGAAGAACAGGCCGGCTTCAATACCTTCGTGGCGGCGGGCTGCCCGATGTGCCATTCGGGCAAACTGGTGGGCGGTAATCTGTACCAGAAGATCGGGGCGATGAAGCCCTACCCGGATTCCAGCGACCCCGGCCGCTTCAAAGTGACTAAGAATGACGCGGACCGTATGATGTTCAAAGTGCCGTCGCTGCGCAACGTGGCGATGACCGCACCGTACTTCCACAACGGTAAGGTGGCGACGCTCGACCAGGCGGTCCTCGAGATGGGTGAGTATCAGCTCGGCCGGCAGCTCACCAGCCTTCAGGTCTCCTCCATCGTGACGTTCCTGAAGACGCTGACGGGAGCGATTCCGGAACAGTATATTCAGAAACCGGAATTGCCGAAGAGTACGGCGGCGACGCCCAAGCCACAGTCTGGAGACTAGCACTCCGAGCGCCGGGTTCGCGGCAGTGTGCGGAATCCCTCGAAATCAGGCGGCGGGGGAGTCTTACAATGGGGCGAGGGCCTCCCTTGGAAAACAAAGAAATCGCACGTCTGCTGTGGGAGACTGCCGACCTCATGGAGATCGCGGGCGAGGACTCTTTCCGCATCCGCAGCTATCGCAATGGCGCGACCGCCGTCGAAGGGTATCCGGAGCGGGTGTTCGACATCCTGCACGATCCGGAGCGGAAGATTACGGACATCCCGGGTATCGGCAAAGGCTTGGCCGTAGCGGTTCAGGAGATCTGCGAACGGCAGTCCTGCGACCGGCGCGACGCGCTGCTGCAGAAGTTTCCTCCCACGGCGCTCGAGTTTCTTAAGATCCAGGGCCTGGGGCCCAAGGGCATTGCCCTGATCTTCGAGCACTACCGGATCAGCACAATCGATGAGCTGGAGCGGCTCTGCCACGAAGAGAAGTTGCGCGTGCTGCCGCGTATGGGAGCCAAGCTCGAAGAGAAGGTGCTGCGTTCGATCGTCCAGTACCGGCAGCGCACTGGGCGGTACCTGCTGAACTACGTGGAGGCGATCGCGACCGAGTTGATCGACACGCTCAAGCAGGTCAAGGGCGTGGAAGCGGTGACCCCGGCGGGCAGTTTCCGCCGCGGCCGCGAAACCGTAGGCGATCTCGACCTGCTGGTGACGGGGCCCGATGCCACCGCGGCGCTCGACGTGTTCGTGAAGTTCCCGCGGGTGGACGAGGTTTTGGGGCACGGCGAGAATAAGGCCAGCGCCAAGGTTGGCCACCAGGGGCTGCAAGTGGATGTGCGCGCCCTTCCGCCCGAGAGCTTCGGTGCGGCCATGCAGTATTTCACCGGCAGCAAGGATCATAACGTTTCGGTTCGCACGCGCGCGGTGAAGATGGGGTTGAAGCTGAGCGAGTACGGCCTCTTCCGCCAGGCAGACGATTCCCGCGTGGCCGGAGAGACCGAAGAGGGCGTTTACCGGGCGCTGGGGCTGGCGTGGATTCCGCCCGAACTGCGGGAGAATTGCGGCGAGATCGAAGCGGCGGCGGAAGGGCGGCTGCCCGGGCTGGTGGAGCTGAAGGATATCCGCGGCGACATCCACATGCACACCACCGAAACCGACGGGCGCGCCTCGCTCGAAGAGATGGCCGAGGCGGCGCGCGCGCGCGGGTACGAGTACATCGCGATCACGGACCACTCGAAAGCCCTGGCTATGGCCAACGGGCTTGACGAAGCGCGCGCGGTGGCGTTCGCGAAGCATGTGCGGCACATCAACCGCGATGGGCTCGGCATCCGCATCTTCTCGGGCCTGGAGTGCGACATCCTGAAGGACGGCGCGCTCGATCTGGCGAACGACGCGCTGGCGGAGCTCGATGTAGTAATCGGTAGCGTGCACAGCCACATGAATATGGAATCCGCGGAGATGACCGACCGGCTGCTGCGCGCGCTCGAATGCCCGCACCTCAGAGTGCTCGGGCATCCGACCGGGCGCCTGCTGTTGCAGCGCGACCCGTTTCCCTTCGATTTCGAACGCGTGGTGGCGGAAGCCGTGAAGCGCGGCGTGTGGCTCGAAATCAATGCCAGTCCGGAACGGCTGGACCTGCACGGCGCGCTGATCCGCTCGGCCAAAGCCAAGGGCGCGCGGTTCACCATCTCGACCGATGCCCACCATCCCAAGCACCTGGCTTCGATGCGGTACGGAGTGGTCACGGCGCGGCGCGGATGGCTCGGGCCCGGCGACATCCTGAACACGCTGCCGGCCGGCCCTTTCGCCGAAGCTCTACGAACAAGATCATGAAAATCATCGAATCCCGCGAAGTTTATCAGTGCAGGCTCTTTCGTGTAACCGAAGACAAGGCGGTCGATCCGAAGACCGCGTTCGAGATCCAGCGTTCCGTGGTCCGCCATGCCGGCTCAGCCGTGATGATGGCGGTGGACGAGAAGAAACGCATCCTGCTGGTGAGGCAGTACCGGCTGCCGGCGGATAAGTACCTGTGGGAGCTGCCCGCGGGGAAGCTGGACCCGGGCGAAAAGCCGCTTCAGGCAGCCAAGCGGGAGCTGGCCGAGGAGACGGGTTACCGGGCGAAGAAGTGGAGCAAGCTGGTCTCGTTCTGGCCGAGTCCGGGATACGTCGGGGAGAAGATGACGATCTTCCTGGCGACCGATCTGACCGCCGGGGAAGCGACTCCGATGGATGACGAGCGCATCGAGACGCGCTGGTTCGCGAAGAAAGAACTGGCGGAGATGATCCGGACCGGAAAAATCGAAGACGGGAAGACCATGATCGGCTTCTTCCTGTGGCAGGCGCGAAAGTAGCGTAGGCCTCCAGACCTGCCCAGGGCGCCGCAGGCGCCTAACTAACTCTTCTTCTCCGGATCCACATCCGGCAGCGCCTCATGCGTGCGCTCCCGGAACTTGCCTTTCATCCCAGCGGCCAAACCGACCGCGGAATCGCCGAATTTGTCGCGCAAGCGGTCGGCGGCTGCCATCGCCTGCTGCCATCGCTCGTGGCGGGCGTCCCCCAAGAGGTCCATCTGGCTGTCGCTGTCCGACCAGGAAGACACGTGCACACCGAGCAGCCTTATGCGCGCACCAGGCTTCCAGTTCCGCCGGAACAGCGCGCGAATCTCCTCGTACATCTCGGTGTCGAGCTGCGTCGGGCGCGCGACGGAGTGAGCGCGGGTGATGGTGGTGAAATCCGAATAGCGTAGCTTGAGCTGGATGGTACGGGCTTCGAGCCTGTGCTCGCGCAGGCGGCGACCCACCATCTCGCAGAGCCGCGCGAGCGTGGCTTCGAGGACGCCCTGGTCCGCGGTGTCCTCGGAGAAGGTGTGCTCGTGGCTGATCGACTTGGGGCCCTCGTCCTCGCCGATTTCGGAGTCGTACCAGCCACCCGCGTCGAGGCCGCGAGACTTGCCCGCGAGCGCCAGGCCCCACTTTCCGAAGCGCTGTTCGAGAAAGTCATCGTCGAGCTTCGCCAGGTCTCCCACTTTGCGAATGCCGAGGGTGTGCAGGCTGCGTTCCGTGACCTTGCCGACGCCAGGGACCCTGCGGACGTCCAGCGGCGCCAGGAAAGCGGCTTCGCGGCCGGGAATGACCCACAGGATGCCATTCGGCTTGGCTTGATCCGAAGAGATTTTGGCCACGAGCCGCGAGGCGGCGATGCCGATCGAGCAGTTGAGGCTGGTCGCGGCCTTCACCCGCTGGTGCAGGATGTGGGCGGCGCGGAGAGGCGGTCCGTAGAGACGCTCGGTCCCGGTGATGTCCAGGTAGGCTTCGTCGATGGATGCCATCTCGACGAGCGGGCAGAAGGAGTCGAAGACCTCCCGCACTTTGCGCGAGTAGTCGCGGTAGCGGTCCGGGTGGCCGTCGACAAAAATAGCCTGTGGGCACAGCTTGTAGGCGGTACGCAGCGGCATGGCGGAGTGGACTCCGAAGCCGCGCGCCGCATAAGAAGCGGCGGCCACCACACCCCGTTCATCGGGGCGTCCGCCCACTACTACCGGCTTGCCTCTGAGCGACGGGTCAAACAGCTCTTCCACGGACACGAAGAAGGCGTCCATGTCCACGTGGAAGAAAGTCCGCACGGTTTCAGCTTACCGCCTTGCCGTTGAACTTTTTGATGCCTGCAACCACCAGTGCGGCATCCATCACCGTCAGCGCGGCGATCACGGCGACGAGCGAGATATGCGGCACTTCGGGTGCGAGCGCCCCGCGCAGTCCTTCGCTGGCATAAACCAGCGGGTTGATCAGCACGGCGTACTGGAGGATCCGGAAGCTCTTGAGGTAGGACCACGGATAGTACGCGCAGCCGAACATCATCATGGGGGCAATGATGAGGCTGAACATCAGGCCGATCTGGGTTTGGCCGATGCTGCAACCGAGGGTCAGGCCGCCGGCCGCGGAGAGGAGGGCGACCAGGAAGCAGATGACTGCAAACTCAAACGGGTGATTGAGGCTGATGTTGACGCCGGAGCCCATGAGCAGCCAGGCGGAGGGGATCACTACCAGGCCGGCGACGAAGGCCTGGATCATCCCCGCTACCACCTTCTCGACCGCCAGCCAGCCGTTTTCGATAGGGGCAAGCAGGCGGTCCTCAATCTCCTTGGTGAACTGGAATTCGGCGATCAGTGGCATGGCGACGGCCTGCACTCCGGAGAGCACCATGCTGATGGCGATAATACCCGGGAGCAGGACGTTCTTAAAGCCAGCCTGCATCATGCCGCTGGCGGTAAGGATGCGGCCGAAGACGAAGGTCAGCAGCAGCGGCTGGAGCAGGTTCTGCACCAGCATGGGGACCAGGTTGCGGCGGGCGACGTGCCCGTCGCGCTGCAACAGTGCGTAGAAAGTTTTCCAGTTCAATCGCGTAAGCTCCTTCCGGTGTGGTGCAGGAACAGCGTCTCGAGGCTCGGCTCGGCGATGTGTACGTCGCGCAGTTCCGCGCCGGCTGATTGGGCGGCGGCGACGATCGAACTGATCAACGTGCCGCCGCGATCGGCATAGACATCCGCCGCGACGTGGTCGGCGGAACGCACTTCGCTGACGCCGGGCAGCGTGCGCAATTGGGCCAGCAGGTCGTCGGGCGCGCGGTCGAACCGCAGCCGCAGAAGGTAGCCGCCCGGAATCGAGGACTTCAGTTCGGAAGGCGTGCCCTGAGCGATGATCCTGCCGTGGTCGATGATGGCAAGCCGCCCGCACAGGGCATCGGCCTCATCCATATAGTGCGTGGTGAGGACGATGGTTTTGCCGATGCGGTTGTAGTCGCGAATGATCTCCCAGAGCAGCAGGCGGGTCTGCGGATCGAGCCCGGCTGAGGGCTCGTCGAGGAACAGCACCTCGGGGTCGTGCATCATGGCGCGGGCAATCGAGAGCCGCTGCATCATGCCGCCGGAGAAGCCGCGGACCATGTGGTCGGCGCGGTCATTCAGCTTGAACTTGTCGATCAGTTCGTCGGCGCGGCGGGCGCGCTCGCGGGCTCCCTGTCCGAAATAGGCGCCATGGAAGGTGAGGATTTCGCGGGCGGTGAGGGCGAAGTCGAGATTCGGACGCTGCGGCACGACGCCGATCAGGCGCTTGGCGTGAACCTGCTGCTTCCAAACGTCGTACTCGCCGACGAAGGCGCGTCCGGCGGTTGGGCGGGTGCGGGTGGTCAGGATGCCGATCGTAGTGGATTTGCCGGCGCCGTTGGGACCGAGCAGCCCGAAGATCTCTCCCGCCCGGATTTCGAGCGAGATGCCGTCGAGGGCCACGACCTCCAGCTTTTTCTTCTTTTCCTTGGCGCCGCCGGAGCGCTGGCTCGTGAAGGAAAAGCCTCCGCCGCGGGCGGCCGAGGGCGGCGGCGTATCGTATACTTTGCGGAGCTCTTCGATGCGGATTCCAATTCCCATAGAGTACTTTCCATCCTCAAAGCTGCTCAAACTCGCGCCGGGCGCGGTCGAGAATGCGGCGGATCCGTTCGGCGCCGTCGCGTTGCGCGGCGACGCGTCCCGCCGCCTGGAGCCCGGCCTTGAACAACTCGATCATCGGGCGGTAGACCGCGTAGGCGTCCGGTCCCATGCAGTGTCCCCAGTCTTCGAACTCTCCCGCGCGCTCCCAGATGCGGCGGACGGTTTCGGGGTCGGCCGCCAGGTGCTTGCGTCCGGCGGCGGTGAGGGAGTAGGTGCGGCGTCCCTGCAGCAGACCGGCTTTCACAAGGGTCTCGTCTTCAAGCTGCTGGAGAGTGGGGTAGATGCTGCCCGCACTGGCCTTGTAAAAGCCCCCGGAGCGGTCAGTCATCTCTTTCATCAACTGGTAGCCGTGCTTTGGGCCTTCCGCCAGCAGCGAGAGCACCGCCAGGCGGAATTCGCCGGATTCGAAGAAACGGCCGCGGCGCCCGAAAGGGATCGCGGGCCAGGGGCCGGCCGCCGGAAGGTTCCAGGAATCCTTGCTCATGATATATCGGATGATATATCACGAGGAAGACAGTAGCAAGAGGGCGCGGCTCTGGGACCGCCTTTCCGGGCCGCTTTCTCGTCTAAGGTTTGCCCGCTCCCTTACGCTCGCGGCTCTGTTAGCATTGCGTTTTGCCCGCTCCCTGACGGTCGCGGCTCTGTTAGCATTGCGTTCACGGAGCCGCGACCGTGAGGGACCGGGCCGCCGCCTGCACTAGCTCGTTGAGCCGCGGCCGGTCTCCGGGTTAAATCCGCCGGTGGCGCGATCTGGCAACCGGCTCTGGTAGTCTGAAGCCGGAGACTCGTTTATGAAGTGCTGGGTGGGAATCGTTCTCGCGGCGGCGGCGTTCGGGCAGCAGCGCGAGATCGGCGCGGATATCGGGTACGGGTTTTACCGGAACGGCACAATTTATTCCGCCACCGAATCGGTTCAGGCGGGAATACGGAACCGCTTCGCGGCGGGGATCGACCTGGGATACGAGTTTTCCAACTATGTCTCGGGCCAGTTCTGCTATCTCTACCACGACGGACACCCGTTCGTGCAGGGGGCCGGAGTGAAGGCCGATATTCAAGGCCAATCCCACGCGATGACTTTGGAACTGGTGTTTCATTTCAAGCCTCGCGACCATCGCCTGCGGCCGTTCGTGGCCGGAGGCGTGGGTGCCAAAGACTATGTGATTGCCGGGCCCGCGCCGTTTCCGCAGCCGGTTCCCGATATCGCCATACTGACGACCAACGACGTGTGGAAGACGGTGTTCAGCGTGGGCGGTGGCGTGACCTACCTGCTGCGTCCGCACGTGCTGCTGCGGGCCGAGTTCCGGGACTATCTGACGACCTTTCCGCGGCAGCAGATCGTGCCCGCCCCGCATAACACGGCGCGTGGCGTGTTCCAGCAATTTACCCCGCTTTTCGGCGTGAGTTACATATTCTGAGTGACAGTTACTCCAATTTCCCGGTCATTGCCTGTTTCGCGAACACGCCCGACGGCGTAAGCTCGTAATCCCAGTTGCGGATCAGCGTAGGTCCCCACTCCGGGTCGAAACACCAGACCATCCAGCTAATGCCTTTGCTCTCCAGGTACTTGATGATCGCCGGCCCGTACGCTCCCGTAAGTCCGCCGAACTCGGTCGCCACTACCGGGTACTTGGCGGCGGCAAAGCCAAAGTCCTCTTCCCACTTGGGCTCCCACGGCTGCGGGCGCTTGTTCGCATAAGGATGGGTGACATAGGCGACGCCCTCCGCGTTAATCGGAGCCTCCCGCAAGGGGGTCAGGTCGTAGGCCCAGTCGAATCCGGCTACCAGGGGAATCGCCTGCGGGTTATAGGCCCGGATGATGGTGATCAGGTCATCCTGTATCTTCTTCCATTCCGCCCAATTGACGGGCCCTAACTGCTGCCTGAACGTAGTCGGCTCGTTGAATAACTCGAAAAAAGCGACGGTGTTGTGCCCGGCAAAATGGCGCGCGGCGGTGCGCCAGAAATTGTAAGTCTCCTGCCGGGAGGTGTCGTACATAGGGTCCTGGAACAGCTCCTTCGTCAGGTTGCCGATGGAATGCCAGTCCAGGTCGACATACATATCGAGTTCCGTGGACCAACCCACCGCCTGGTCGAGTAGTTTGAGGTATTCCTCGGGAGTCCGCTCCCGCCATGCCACCGGGTGAACGGGAATACGAACGATCTTGGCCCCCATCTCTTTCACCTTGACGAAATGCTCGCGGTTCCAATGGCCCTGCATCTCGAGCTTGTCCGGATCGGAGATCGAAAGCCCGCGGAACAGAACGACGTTGCCCTGCGGATCCACGAATTTGTTGCCCTTGACGGAAATCAACGGCATCTTCTTGGCATCGGTGACGTACGGGCGGCTTCCCGCGGCCCGATCCGCCCACCAGCGGAGGGTCCGCGCCGGGGGTGTGGTCTGCGCAAAGGCGGCGCAGGCGATGAGTGCGGTCAGTGTTCGAAAACAGGGCCTGAGCATCGAAGGGTCTCCTGACGGCACTCCAATGTAACACCGGGTCCGGAAGCGCGAGAGCCAGCGACTCCTCAACGGACGGCGGCGCCGACGCGGCGCATCCAGGCCAGTTCTTCTTCCGTCATCGGCCCACGTTCGAGCGCCTTGAGGGCTTCCTCCATCTGGGAGGCGTTGGAGGGGCCGGTCATACACACGTCGACTTCGGGACGGGCCAGCACGAAGCGGTAGCAGTCTGCGCCCGAAGGCACCCGTTCGCCGCGAGGGACCCTCGATGGCTTCAGCAACTGGCCCCAACTGGTGGCGGTATAGGCCACCAAGCCGGCGCGGCCCTCAGCGGGCAGGCGCGGAAAAATATCGGTTTCCGCGCCCGGGTGCGCGGCGTTGTAGCGGAAGTGCACCACGTCGCAATCGGGACTAGCGGCGAGTTCGGGGACAAAAGGCCGGTGATGGCAGGAGACCGCCAGGAAGCGCACCAGGCCGCGTTCGCGAAGGCGCCGGGCAGCGTCGAGAATGCGGGTTGGCACGGGCTTGTTCCACAAGCCGAGCAGCAAGACATCGGCATAGTCGAGCCGGACTGAGCGCAGGCCCCGCTCGACGCTCCAGCCGAGCATGCCGGCTACGCGGGTGTAGGATTGCAGCACGAGCACGAAACGCTCGCGCCGCGGCGACAGGTGGCGCAAGGCGTCGGCAAAACCGGAGCGGCGCATGCTACCCCAGTAGAGATAGTTGACGCCCTGCTCGAAGGCGCGTTCCACGGCGGCAGCCGGAACGCCGTAAGAAGCGGAAACCCCGAGGCGGCCGACGCGAAGGCCGGTCCGGCCCAGGACACGCAGTTCGGGTGTCATCGATTGGATGGTAACAGCGGCCGGGGACGGCGGCGAGCCCGTCCCCGGTGCTACAGTGATTCAATTAGCCGGCCGCGATCCCCGGCCGCGCACGGGAGTGCTACGAAGATGAACGCTCGATATCCTTGGCTGATCGTTTTGACGCTGGTGGCGGCGGTCGGAATGCCTGCCCAGCAGAATGGCTCGGAGGGCCAATATCCCGGCAGCCTGCTGGCGGGGTTCGAGTGGCGCGACGTCGGGCCCATGCGCGGAGGCCGCAGTTTTGCGGTGGCGGGCAATGCCAGCCAGCCCGACACGTTTTATTTCGGCTCGGTGGGCGGCGGCGTGTGGAAGACCGAGAACGCCGGCCGCACCTGGTTTCCGATTTCCGATGAAGGAATTCCAATCGGCGCGATCGGCGCGATCGCCGTGGCGCCATCCAATCCGGACGTGATCTATGTCGGCACCGGCGAGTCGGATATCCGCAACCAGCACTCCTACGGCATCGGGATGTTCAAGTCCACGGACGCAGGCAAGACGTGGTCGCATATCGGCCTCGAAGACACGCGCCAGATCGGGCGCGTGGTGGTGGACCCTTCGAATCCGAACCGCGTATACGTGGCGGCGCTCGGCCACGTGTACGATGCCAATGCGGAGCGCGGCGTGTTTCGTTCGACAGACGGCGGTGCCACGTGGAAAAAGGTTCTCTACCGGCGCAACGATCCGGAAAATGTGGGTGCCGTCGATATCGCCATCGACCCGAAGAATCCGCGCGTGCTCTATGCCTCGCTGTGGGCGACGCGGCGGCCGCCTTGGGCCGTGTATGCGCCGACTAACCTGGCGGGCGGCGGACTTTATAAGTCGACTGACGGCGGAGATACGTGGAAGCAGTTGACCGCGGGGCTGCCGAAGGACGAGTTCGTGGGCAGAATCGGGATCGCCGTGGCGCCCGGTAATCCCAGCCGCCTGTGGGCCGTCGTGGATGACGTGGGCAGCGCGATTCCCCGCGGTTACAGCGTTGTACGGGGCGCCTCGAGACCTGAGGATACGGGCGGCGGCGTTTATGTTTCGGACGACGCGGGCGCCGCGTGGCGGCGGGTCAACAGCGAAAACCGCCTGTGGGGCCGGGGCTGGTACTTCGAGGCGGTGACCGTGGATCCCACTAATCCGGACCGGGCATATGTCATGAACACCGCAACTTACATGACCACGGACGGCGGTAAGACGTTCGTGCCGATCAAAGGAGCGCCCGGCGGCGACGATTATCACCAGTTGTGGGTGAATCCGAAGGACGGCAACCGCATGGTGCTGAGCAGCGACCAGGGCACCGTTGTGAGTGTGGATGGCGGGAAAACCTGGAGCACGTGGTACAACCAGCCTACGGCACAGCTCTATCACGTTTCGGCGGACAACCGTTTCCCGTACTGGCTGTACGGCGCGCAGCAGGATAGCGGCGGCGTGGGCGTCAGCACCTGGTCCCGGCAGGGCCTGCTCACCTTCCGCAACTGGGAACCGACGTGCCTGGCGGGCGAGAGCGCGACGGTGATCCCCGACCCGAAAGACGGCAATATTCTGTATGGCAACGGGGCGGGGCGCTGCGATCAGGCGCTCAACATTTCAGTCCCGCTCGGAGGGCAGTTGCCGCCGCCCGATCCGAAAGATCCGAACCGCAAAACGTGGACGCTGCCGCAGGTGTTCTCGCAGGCCGATGAAGCGCTCTACTATGCCAACCAGTTCGTGATGCGGTCGCGCGATCGGGGGCGGACGTGGGAGAAGATCAGCACGGACCTTGCGCGGCTGAAGCCGGAGGTGCCGGCGAACCTCGATCCGGTGACCGCGAAAGATATCGACCAGGCGATGACCGACCGGTTCGGCGTGGTATACACCATTGGCCCTTCACCGCTTCAGGCGCCGACGGTGTGGGTGGGCACGGATGACGGTCTGATCTACGTGACGCGCGACGACGGCAAGAACTGGCAGGACGTCACGCCACCGGCCATGACCGCTTGGAGCAAGGTTTCGCAGATCGAAGCGGGGCACTTCAATGCCGGCACGGCTTATGCGTCGGTGGACCGTCACCGATTGGGCGACAACCGGCCATACATCTACCGCACGCACGATGGCGGTAAGACCTGGCAGAACGTCGTGGCGGGCATTCCCGAGGGGGCCTACGTGAACTCGGTGAAGGAAGACCCGAAAGCCGGGGGGCTGCTCTACGCAGCCACGGAGTTGCGCGTGTACGTTTCATTCAACGACGGCGCCAGGTGGCAGCCCCTGCAGAACAATATGCCGGTAACCTCCGTGCGGGACATCCTGGTGCATGGCGATGACCTCGCGATCGCCACGCACGGGCGCGGGTTCTGGGTGATGGATCAGATGAGCGCGCTGCGCCAGATCGCCGCGCAGGGGGCCGATATCGTATCTTCCACCGCTTACCTGTTCGAGCCCGGCGAAACCTACGCCATCCGGGCGGGCGGCATAAATGGTACGCCGATGCCGCACGAGGAACCGCAGAGGGCGAATCCACCCGCGGAAGTGGTGGCGTATTACTGGCTCAGGGGCGCTGCGTCGCAGCCCCTGACGATCGAAGTGGCGGATGCGTCGGGAACGGTGCGCGCGTGCGCGGCGAGCGATACGCCGGTGCGTCCGGTGGATACCGAGACGCTGAACGTGCAGGCCTATTGGGAGCAGCCCGCGCAGCCGCCATCCGCAGCGGCCGGAATGCACCGGTTCGCTTTGGGCGAGGCGCCCGGGCGCGGGATGGGCGGCTTCGGACGGCGCGGAGGCGCTCCGCCGCCGAAAGACGCTTGCACCGGAATCGTGGCGGCACCCCCGGCGTCCCCGCGCGGCGCCGGCGGCGGATTCGGCGGGCGCGGGGCCACCGCTCTGCAGCCGGGAGAGTACACACTTCGCCTGATGGTCGACGGGAAGACGTACACGCGACCTCTGACGATCCGGGCGGACCCGCGCGGTGCGCCGGCAGGCGGCGCCGATAGCGCCGGGGATGACGACGATAAGTAGGGCCCGAGGGTACCGGATCAGGGAACAATTCGCCCGCCCCGGCGTCTGAACAACTGAGGCCGGACAGCGGCTCCGCGCGGTGGTCGCGGTGTGCTCCCGTCAGGCGCCCGACCCGCCCATGCTGCCCGTCTTCGGGTGGTGCGATGAAACCCTCGGCGGATTATCCTTATCGATCCGAGGCGGCGAAAGTCGCCTGTTTCGCTTATCTCGATTCCCTGGCCGCCAGGCAATGGCCGATTGCCTCGGAAGAGCGCACGGTCCCGACCACGTATGGCGCGACGTTCGTTCGCATCAGCGGCCCAGTCGCCGCGCCGCCGCTTGTCCTGCTGCCCGGGGCGGCGAGCACTTCGCTAATGTGGGCGCCGAATGTCCAGGCGCTCTCCACGGGGTGCCGCACCTTCGCGGTCGACCAGGTTGGGGAGTTTGGCAAGAGCCTTTGCTCCAGGCCGGTCCGGTCTTTCAAAGACCTCGTCCTCTGGCTGAATGAGCTGCTCGATGGCTTGGGCCTCGCCCGCGCGGTCAACCTGGCCGGTATGTCTTACGGCGGAGCGCTGGTAGCGCAATATGCGCTGCATTTTCCCGGGAGGCTGAACAAACTCGTTCTCCTCGCGCCCGGGGCGACCGTTTTGCGAGTCAGGGCCGAGTTCGTGGTGCGCCTGATCTTCGCGGCTGTCCACAGTCGAAGGGGCCTGCCGTCGTTTATTCGCTGGATCTTTGCGGACATGGCGCGGAAGGATCCCCAGTGGATCGATGCGACACTGGAGCAGTTGTTCACAAACATGCGATGCGTTCAGCGGCGCAAGACTCCGTTTCCTGCGGTGTTGACCGATGCCGAGTGGGACAATCTGAAGCCTCCGGCGCTGTTCCTGGTCGGTGAACACGAAGTGATCTACTCCGCCGAAAAGGCCGTCAGCCGACTGAAGCGGGTGGCTCCCGGGGTCACTGCGGAGATTGTTCCCGGCGCCGGTCACGATTTGACCGTTGTACAACCTGAGATAGTGAATCGGAGGATCCTCGAATTCCTCCGCCCTCCCCAAAATGCCTGATCCCACGAATGCGATCGCGTTCCCGCGTAACCTGCTCCCGGCTATTTCGCTTTTGAAGCTTGATAGCCGGCCCTGATCGCCTCCTGCTCGGTCATGAACTTACCGTGTTTGGTGGCTCCATACCACCGGCCTCCCTTGTGATAGACGCCGGTTTCCGTATTCACCCATACTTTGCCGCTGGCTTTTGCCGCAGCGATCTCGGATTCCGGGACGGTCGGAGCAGCCCGCTCTGCCGAGCCGGCAGTCGCAGTCTTCGCTCTCCTGGCAGTAGGCTTCCCAGGTGCCTGAGACGTACCCTGTTCGGCCATCCGGGGCGCTTCGCCCGCAGCGGTTCCGGTAGCGGAGACACTGGCTTTGCCTGGCGCCTCGCCGGTTTGTTCAGCCGCCTTCTTTTTCGCTTTCTTCCTGGCTTTCTTCTCTGCCTTGGTCGGGGCTCCGGCGGCCGTTTCAGATTGGGAAGCCGGCAATGCCTGCACCAGGAACAGAGCCGGCGCAATGATGCAAACGGGAATTAATCTGTGAATCTTCATACAGCCTCGCAAAATATCTCCATGCCCTCTCCCGCCTAAATACGACCGATGAGACGGAGCATTCGATGGATCTACCGTTTTGGCCCGCAAGGGGATGCACCGTTGTCGTCCTGCGAGCTCATCAGCCGCCGGCTCGCCATTGTCAATCCGGTGACATCATCCTGGCGTACAAATCCCAAGCAGCCACATTTCGGCTGCTCACGGCCGAAACTGGTTTCAGGCGCTTTGCCGAGATCGCGGGTCCTAATCCCGGTCCGAACTTCTCAGGGTAGGGACTGCACGCTCAGGCGGATTGCAGAGACCTGACGCGGCCTTCGTAAGACACAGTTCGCCTTGCTATATGCTGATGGTTCGGTGCTTATGATGAAGCGTTCGATTTTCGCCGTATTCGCTGTGTTTGCCTCGGGTGCTCTGAGCGCGCAGACATCTCTATGGCAGCCCTCGCCCGGACACAGACAGGTGCCGATATGGCCCGGCGCAGCGCCTCATCCGCGACCTGTTAAAGGCCCGGAGATCTCTACGACGAGAGAGAAGGACCACCTGGTTGCTGGCAAGCCGTGGACATACGTGGAAAACGTCTCGCGGCCGACGATGACCGTGTATTCGCCCACGAGAACGAGCACGGGCGCTGCCGTAGTCGTTTTTCCGGGCGGGGGCTACCAGATCCTGGCCATTGACCTTGAAGGTACAGAGGTCTGTGACTGGCTCACCTCGAAAGGGATCACGTGTGTGCTGCTGAAGTATCGCGTGCCGAATTCCGGGCCGCACTGGAACCAGGCGTGTGGCTGTGACCTCGATACAAAATCATCAATGCCGCTAGACGACGCGCAGAGGACGGTGGGGCTGGTCCGTTTCCACGCCAAGGAGTGGCATATCAATCCGCACAAGATTGGAGTGCTCGGGTTTTCGGCTGGCGGGCACTTGGTCGCAGCGATCAGCACGCATTTCAAGCAGCGTCTGTACCCGGCTGTTGATCGAGCGGACGAAGAAAGTTGCCGCCCGGACTTCGCCATCGCCGTGTATCCGGGACATTTGTCCCTTGCCAAAAACAGTATCGCGTTGAATCCGGAGATTGCGAATAATATCACCCCCCGGACGCCGCCTACGTTTCTGCTGCAGAATGAGGATGACCACGTCGACCGTGTAGAGGACTCGTTAAGTTACTATGCCGCTCTGAAAAAAACCGGCGTTCCGGTGGAGATGCATTTGTATGCACAGGGCGGGCACGCTTTTGGACTCCGACGCACGACGTTTCCCGTAACTGCATGGCCTCGGTTGGTCGAGACTTGGCTTGGGTCGATCGGGATGCTCCCGGAGTAGGCGCTCAGGACCGCACGCGATGAGCGGGCCTTGCGGCTGATCTCGGCCAAGTTGACGTGTCACGCCCATCTCGCCATCTGGCGCAGCTCCGAGGGGAATGGCCGGCCTGTCAAGATCAGCAACGGGGACAATACGTGCATGTGGTCCCGCCACCTTCCGGTAACCCCGTTATATCAGCCGTTTCCGTGAGGGGCTTTTCTTTGCGAAAGAACGCGGAACCGCGGCCGTGATGGCGGGGTCTAATGGATCATGTTGTGGAAATGGTGTGCCGCAATCGCAATTGCCTGTGGTATATGCTGCGCACAACATCGAAGCGTCCCGATCTCTGACCTACTCGTCCGGCGTGTTCCAGCCTACCGCGTGCCGAACGAGCCGAGACTCAACGCGCTCGTGCGGTTTGGGCGGGAGAACGGAATCCCGCTTGGTATCGAGTTTTCGACCACGGAACTGGACGATACAGTAAACGTAAGCACCCCGGCTACGGATGTGCGGGGTGTATTGAGTTCGATCCTCGGCGTAACTCGGCAGTACTCGCTTGCGGCGGCTCGTGGCGTTGTGTCGATCCGCGCTGTGGACGTTCCCCCACCAGCATGGCTGGATCACAGAGTCCGCCGTTTCCGTCTCCCAAGGACGCAGATTAGCTGGGCCAGCATGATGCTCTGGATGACGGTTGAGACGACCATGGACCCCGCAAAGAAGGGGTTTGCAGGCGCTTATCCTCCTGGTGACCCAAATGACAGGGTTGGCCCCATGGACGTCCGAGACGTGACCGTGCGTGAACTCTTGAATAGAATTGTTGGTGCTTCGGGCCATAGTAGCTGGATCGTGACCCGCCAGGGTGCGGGAATTTTAGGCCCTGCCTCAATCAACAGGCTCTGGACGACGATGTACCGCACGGACCCGCTCTCTCAGCTTCCCGGCCCACCTCTTCCTCGCGTTGATGTGCGGTAAACGAGTCCAGGGTCTACAAATTTGCTCCGTCTGTTCAATAGCCCGGCCAAGCACACGCTCAATGATCGATATGTGGCGTTACGAGAGAATGACCGCCCCAAACGGACCATCCCGGTGCAGCTTCCCTGAACCCCATCTTTACGCGCTTAACGGGGACCATAAGCGCGTGGGCATGCCGCGATCACGAAAGTGGCCCCCAAAGTCAAGACCATTTTTCGTCGGAAATAAGGTTAGGGTTCGGCGGGTCGTTCGAAATTAGCCCTCCACAAATACGCTACGGACATGTTCCTTGGAACCCTGGCTTTTGAACGTCATGTAATAAGTCCGCTGAGCGGTAATCTCCACACCGAAAATTCCTGGGCTTAGATCTTGGATAGCGCCACTCTCACCTGGTGAGGCTTGGTCGGCAGCCGATTGAGCGCTGGCGCGAGGAGTCCTGTCCGGGTGAAACAGATACAGGGATGGCGGCGACCAGTCGAGCCTTTCAGCGAACTCCGCGGGCGTGTGAAAGTCCAGGCCCTGCGACTCTGGGCCAGTTTCCAGTGAGAAGCCCAGCGCGACGACGAACGGAAGCTGATGCCGGTTCCGCAATGCGACAGCGATTCGATAGGCCTCCAAGCCAGCACGGACCCAGACGTTTCGGTCCTTCCAGTGTTCGTCGATTTGGTCGATGTGAAGATCATCGAGTCGCGCTATGCCGCCATCTGTGGCAATGGTCAGCATCCAACGTTCGATCACCTGTTCTGAACTTGGTTTCAGTGGCATCGTTATGAATGTTGGGGCGACCGGAGTCGCCCCCGCCATTCCGGCGCTTGAGTCGGCGCTCAGGTCGCATTCCTGCGGAGCCCTTATAGTGGCTCCGAAGGAGAGATGTTGAGAAAGGGGTTTTCCACAGTCGTCGCGGCCGCGCGCTGTGGAAATCGTGCCCTTGTCTTCGCCGGCAAATTCTGCCAGCGTGGACCTGGGCAGGCACCCCGCCGCTACGAATCGCGTTGCCCGACACTCGATGTCCGAGGATAGAGCTCCGAGCGGCGGGATGCACTTTGCTTCCAAACGAATTCTCAGATGTCGTCTGGCTAATTAGGACTCTACTATAAGGCCTTCGCGAAGCAAAGGTTGCCGGCCCCAATCTCAACCGGACAGAGGACGATGCAAACTGAATTTGCCGCACTTGTAGCCATAGACTGGGCTGACCGGAAGCACGCATGGGCGTTACAAATTCCCGGATCCTCCGATCGGGAAACCGGAACCATCGATCACACCCCGGAAGCCGTTGATGTTTGGGCGGCCGAGCTGCGACTTCGTTTCGGCGGGCAACCGATCGCGGTCGCTCTCGAACAGTCGCGAGGGCCGCTGGTGTTCACCCTGACGAAGTACGAGCACCTAATCATTTTCCCGGTCCACCCCACCGTGCTGGTGAATTACCGCAAGAGCTTTCGGCCTTCCGGCGCGAAGGACGACCCCAGCGATGCCGGGCTCCTACTGGACATATTGATGCTCCACCGTGATAAGCTCCGCCGCCTGAACCCCGACACCGCAGAAACACGGACCCTGCAGTTTATGGTGGAGGAACGCCGCAAACTGGTGCATGAGAAAACGCGTTACTCTAACCGGATCACGGCGCACTTGAAGATGTACTTCCCCCAGGCGCTCCGCTGGTTCGATGAAATAGGCTCGAATATCGCAGCGGAGTTCCTGGAGCGCTGGCCCAGCCTGGCGCAGTTGCAACGGGCCAGGCCCGCCACTATCGAGCGCTTCTTCATCGACCACAGTAGCCGCGACCACGAGCGCATCGCGGAACGCCTGGAGGAGATCCGCAAGGCGATTCCCGCAACCGCCGATACGGCGGTGCTGGCCTCCTGCAGCACCGCCATCGTGGCCTGGGCGGCGCTGCTGAAACAGCTGCTAACCGCAATCGCGATCTACGACGAGAAGATTGACGGGCTCGCCCGCGCACATCCGGATTATGCTCTGATGAATTCCTTCCCCGGCGCCGGGTCGGCCCTCACGCCACGACTGATTGCGGCGATGGGGAGCCACCGAGAGCGATACCAAGTCGCTCACGAAATCCAGTGCTACAGCGGGATTGCGCCTGTCGTAGCCAGCAGCGGTCAACAGCACTGGGTGCACTGGCGTTGGGCTTGCCCGAAGTTCCTTCGTCAAACCTTTCACGAGTGGGCCCTCCATTCTATCGCGTACTCGCAGTGGGCGCGAGAATACTACGAGCAACAGCGGGCTAAAGGCAAACGTCGGAACACGGCGATCCGTTCCTTGGCATTCAAGTGGATTCGTATTCTGTTTCGCTGCTGGAAGGACCACAAGCCGTATGACGAGGCGGCCTATCAACGAGCGCTCGATGCACGTCGCCCGAAGCAGCAGACTGCCGCTCAACCTGTGGAAGTTCAGTGGAAAAAGGTTGCCGGCTTCAGCAAAATCGCCGCCGCGGAGGCTTGACAGAAAAGCTCAGATGTCTATCCTCCGCTCAAGTGTTTCTATTGTAGTCGAACCAAAAACAGCCATTCTGGCCGAAAAGCGATAAATTCCGGGGGTTTGGGGGCAGAGCCCCCAATTCAACAATGCTCTTCTTCCGAATTGACTCGATCATGGCCGTACACTTCGGCCTCGGTACAGTTCGGCCGGCGTTCGGTAGTCCAGGCTCTGATGCGGCCGTTCGTAATTGTAGAACTGGAAGTAACGGCTGATGCCCGCGCGAGCTTCCGGCACCAGGCGGTAATCCCGCAGGTACACCTCTTCGTATTTCAGCGAGCGCCACAGTCGTTCTATGAAAATGTTGTCCAGACATCGCCCGCGCCCGTCCATGCTGACGGTGATGTCCCGTTCTTTCAGCACGCCCATGAACTTCTCACTGGTGAACTGCGACCCTTGATCGCTGTTGAAGATTTCCGGCCGCCCCCAACGGAGCGCCCTTTCCAGTGCTTCGATACAAAACGGCACTTCCATGGTCACTGACAACGCCCAGCTCAGCACGAACCGGCTGAACCAGTCCATCACCGCCACCAGGTACACAAACCCGCACGCCATCCGAATGTACGTGATGTCGGTGCTCCACACCTGGTTCACGCGATTCACCTCGACGCCCTCCAGCAGATATGGATAGATCTTGTGCCCTTCGCCCGGCACGCTCAGTCTGGGCTTCGGGTAGATCGCCGCGATCCCGATCAACTCCATCAGGCGCGCTACCCGCTTGGGGTTCACCTCGTAGCCTTGATCCCGCAGCCAAGCCCGCATTCGCCGCCTCCCGTAGAACGGCGTTCGCGTGTACTGCTCGTCGAGCAGTCGCATCAGCTGTAGATTCTCTTCGTTCTCCCCGCGCGGCTCATAGTAGAGGCCGGCCCGGTTCACGCCGAGCAGTTCACATTGGCGGCGCACGCTGAGATCGGGATGCGCCAAATCCACCAAGAGGCGCCGGTCCTCAGTCGAGCAGACCAGCTTTTTTTTTGAGCCAGTCCAGTTCCATCTTCAGCCGGCCGATCTCTTCGTAGAGGGCGTCCCGATCAGCGTCCTCGCTCCGGGCTTTTCGCGACCGCCCATCGACGAACAGTTCCGGCAATTGCTCCAACGCCGCCTTACGCCATTTGGCGATCTGCATCGGGTGCACCTTGAACTGCGATCCCAACTGGCTCAGCGTCTTTTCCCCGCGGATCGCCTCGATCGCTACCCGCGCCTTGAACTTTGGACTGTACTGTTTTCGCGTCGTCGTCATCGCCTCTCCCGCGTCCACGACTCCGCCGAAATTTTAGCTTATTCTCTGGTCCAAATTCTGGGGACCACTATACACCTCGGCAGCCGTAGTTTGTTTGACGTGAGCTTACCCTGCCAACATGTGATCACGTTGGGATTAGGGTAACCGTACAAGGGACAAGCGAGAGGAGGTATGGCAGTGCTGCCAATGTATTTGCAGTCCAACTCTGCCCAAAGCAAGCCGTTTCGTTGAATCAAGGACTCCAACTCCTTTCGATTCGTAAGGCCACGGGTCCACGCTGCTATTGGCAGTTCCAGGACGTAGCGGCTGTGGGAGATCATGGGGACGACAAGCGGATCGAATCGACCACGTAGGGGTATTGTTGGGTCATCAAGACTGAAGGCATGCTCCCCATCTGCTGCGGAAATAAGAAGTTTCAACCTATGTCTGGAAACGCGTTCGCCAGAAACAAACGCGAACGGGAGCAACAACGGCTTTTCCCCTAAATAATTGGCTGTGACTCGAATCTGAACATAGCCACCGTCATCCGATACCACTGCCAGGGACAGTGTCAACCCATCTATCGTCTTTCCCCCCTCGTTCGTCTGGGCGATCGCGCAGGCCAGGGTGCACACCATCAAAGCCGCGACACGCAATAATCCCTGCATATTTCAATTTGACACCGGAAGGATCGGATGTGACACAGAATTGGCGGAAATGAAAGGTCTCCGCCGCTTCGCGGAGCCGCCACGGGAACGATATGTCGGGTTTCCGGAACGTGGTAGCTGCCACTTGGCTGAAAGCGCGCATCTCGCCATCTGAAAAATATCCTCGGCCGGCCCGTCAAGATCAGCAACGGGGACTAGACGTCAAGTTGAAACGCGTGGTCGGCAGTTCGCGCAGCCAGCCGGTTGCTGCGTGATCACCACACCCTACCCTTCTCCGAGTGGCGCGTTACTCGTCGCGCAGCGCCACCATGGGATCCACCTTGGTGGCCCGCCACGCCGGTATGTACGTCGCCAGAGCCGCAATGGCCGCCAGCACCATCGCGAGGGCCAAGAAGGTCAGCGCATCCGTCGCGCTCACGCCGTAGAGCAGACCGGACATCACGCGGGTCAGAGCCAGAGCGCCCGCCAGCCCGGCCGCGATGCCGAACGCCGCCAGCCTCATGCCCTGCCCCAGCACCATCGCGATGATACTGCCGCGCTGCGCCCCCAGCGCCACGCGCAGCCCGAGGTCGTGCCGGCCCTGCGTCACCTGGTACGACATCACGCCGTAGACACCCACCGCCGCCAGAATGAGGGTGAAAAGGGCGAAGGCTCCCAGCATCGTAGTCGAAAAGCGCTGCCGCGCCAGTGATGAGTAGAGCCGGTCCTGCATGGTGCGGACCTCGTACGCCGCCACCGTCGGGTCCACCTGGTGGATCTCGTGGATCACCGGAGTCGCCAGTGCGCCAGCATCCGACGATGCGCGGACCACCAGGTACATTCCGTTGTCGGCGTTCTGCTGGTCCGGGAAGTATGCCACGATCTTCCCCTCGTCGTCGAGGCCGTACTGCTTCACGGTCCCCACCACGCCCGCAATGGTCATCGGCTTCTTAGGATCAAACCAGACGTGCTTGCCCACGGCCTCCCCATTCGGCCAGAAGCGGCGCGCGAAGCGATCGTCTACGATCACCACCTGCTGCGTAGCGGGTGTATCGTGCTCGGAAAAGAAGCGACCGCTCCGCAGCGGAATCTCCATCGTGCGGAAGTAGCCCGCCGACGCGGTCCGCAGGTCCACTTGCAGTTCCTGCCCGGGCTCGGGCGTGAAGCCCTCCACGTTGATGCCGCCCCACCCGACGCTTCCCGTCAGCGGCAGCGTGCTCACCGCACCTTCCGCCACGACGCCTGGAAGGTGTGAGATCCGCTCTTCGATTTCCCGATAGAACTGCGCCACCGGTCCATCCTTCCGGTACTTCGGTTCGGTCGCCGCTACTCGCATGCTCAGCACATGATCGGTCGTGAACCCCGGCGGCACGCTTTGGAGGCGCGCGAAGCTGCGGATGAGCAGGCCCGCCCCGATCAGCAGCATGAGCGACAGCGCCAACTCAGAAACCACCAGCAGGCCGCGCAGCCGTTGGCGCGTTACGCGAAGTCCGCCGTTCGACTGGCCGCTCCGCCCACCCGACTTCAGCGAGGTGTTCAAGTCCACTTTCGTGGCGCGCCACGCCGGCGCGAGGCCGAACAGGATGCCGGTCAGGAGCGAGACGGCGAAGGTGAACGCCAGGACGCCCCCACTGATCCCGATCTCGTCGAGCCGAGGAATGTTGCCGGGGTGAATCGCCCGCACGACGTATAGAGCTGCCTTGGCCAGCACGAGCCCAGCCGCGCCGCCAATCAGCGAAAGCAGGACGCTTTCAATGAGGAGCTGCCGAACCATTCGCTGCCATCCCGCACCCAGAGCGGTGCGGATGGCAACCTCCTTTTCGCGTCCGGCCGCGCGGCTGAGCAGGATGTTTGCGACGTTGGCGCAGGCGCTGAGCAGGACCAGCGCCACCGAGCCCAGCAGCACCAACAGAGCGCGGCGAACATCGCCCACGACTTGCTCCTGCAACCCGACGACGCTCATCCCGAAGGTGCGGTCCCGCTTGTCCTTTTGACGAATGCGCGCCGCAATGATATCCACGTCCGCCTGCGCCATCCGGACCGAAACGCCGGGCTTGAGACGTCCCACCAGGTTGTAGTTTTCGTCACCGCGCCGCTGGACCGCGTCGGCTCCCAGCGGAAGAGGCAGAAAGATGTCGATACTGTCCATCGGCCCCTCGGAAGGCAGGACTTCGGTGTTGACGCGGAACTCGGGGCTTAGCACACCGCCGACGGTAACGGTGTTGCCGTTGAGCAGGATCGCCTTCCCTACGATCTGCCGGTCCCCGTTGAACAGCCGGTTCCATGCCGCGTAGCCCAGAACCGCGACCGGTGTCCGCCCGGGGGTATCGTCTTCGGTGGACAGGAGGCTGCCCATCATCGCCTTGGCGCCGAGCATCCGCAGCAGGTTCGAAGATGTCCGCATGCCGTTGATCGGCTGCGGCTGCTCCAGACTCGTCACCGTCCAGCTCGTCAGCCGGGAGATCGAGATCTCCTCGAAAGAGTGGCTCTCCGTGCGCAGGTCGATGTACTGGCCGGGCGACGGCCAGTCGCGGAAGATTCCGATTCCCGGCGAGTGAATCCAGATGGCCGCGAGCCTCTCCGGCTCCGGGTACGGCAGCGGACGCAGCAGTAGCGTGTCCACCACGCTGAAGATCGCTGAATTGGCGCCGATCCCGATGGCCAGCGACAGGACCATCACGGCGGACAGCCCGGGGCTCTTCCGCAGCATGCGAAGCGCATAGCGGAAATCCTGCGATACCGTACGCACGACTCCTCCTTGCTGTATCCCGGGTGAGCCGATTATATCAGGTGAGGCTCGGCGCCCAGCCTGCTGCCACATAAATGCCACATAGATCCCAGGCCGCTCATTTGCCGTCTTGGTTTGGCTCGGAGCGGACCGTCTCCGACTCGGAGAAAGGGTCCGCCCGAATCCCCTGTGCCGTGCTCATCCCGTCACATGAGGGAAAACGCCCGCCTCGCCATCTGACGCAGCTCCGGCTGTGATCGATCGGTCAAGATCAGCAACCGCGACAAACCGTCAACAGTCCTTGGCGGGTGCACGCTGGCGCGGGTTCGTGCGTCTTAAGGAATAATGCTCGATCGGCTTTTCCAGGATTTGCGGTACGCCTTCCGACATCTGCGGAGCAATCCCGGCTTCACGGTCGTGACGATCCTCGTGCTGGCCTTGGGTATCGGGGCGAATGCCGCAGTTTTCAGCGTCATCAATGCCGTACTACTCAGGCCACTTCCGTTCGCCGACTCCGGCCAATTGGTGCAGATTTGGGAATCCAATCCATCACGCGGAGTGGTTCAAGAGACGGTTTCGCCCTGGACCTTCGTGGACTGGCAGAATCAGAGTTCGACTCTGGCGCAAATCGCTGTTCATGAGTATGAGAGCCTCGGTCTGGCCACAAGCGAAGCCCCGGAGCGAATGGACGCCGCTCTCGTATCGAGCGGCTTTTTTCAGGTCTTCCAGGTGGCGCCGCAGCTCGGTCGAACGTTCTTACCCGAAGATGATCATCCCCGTTTCCCATTCCGTTGTACTCAGCCATAAAGGCTGGACATCGCACTTCAACTCCGACCCACACATCGTGGGCAAGGCGATTACGCTCGATGGCGAACCGTTCACGGTCATCGGCGTGATGCCGCCCACTTTTCGATTCCCGGCGCTGGGAACCGACTTGTGGGCAACACCCGCATTCGACCTGAAGTCCAGAAGCCGTGCAAGCCATTACTTGTTCGCTGTAGGCCGAATGCGGCCTGGAGTCACGCTTGGGCAGGCGCAAGCGGAGATGAGCGCCGTCGCGCACCGCTTGGAGCAGCAGTATCCAGATGCGAATCAGGGAAGCGGCGTGACTCTTGTGCCGATAGGGATCTATGGAGTGATAGCCTTCGGAGTGGAACAGCGTGCCCACGAGATGGGAATCCGGATGGCCGTCGGCGCGCAACCTGGAGATGTTCAGCGCCTAGTGGTTGGCCAAGGACTCTGGCTGGGTTTTGTGGGCGTCGTAATCGGGGGTGCCGCAGCGCTGGCCATGAGCCGGATCATTGCTGGCATGCTCTACGATACCGGCACCGCCGATCCGATGACATATCTGGCCGTCTCAGTCATCTTTCTTGGAATCGCAATAGTAGCCAGCTATCTTCCAGCCCGGCGCGCCGCACGGCTCGACCCCATGGCCGCGTTGAGGTGGGAGTGAGGTGGGAGTAAAGATACTGAAGGCTCTCAATTTGCCTCGTCTCGGGTGGCTGATCATGACGCATGAAGGCGATCGGACACCGGTCACTTGGCCGTGTCAAGCGCATCTCGCCATGTGACGCAGTTCCAGGTGTGATCGGCCGGTCAAGATCAGCAACGGGGACTACACGTCACCTGGATTCGTAAACCCTGCGCAGTCTCCCTATCGAATCCACCTCTTCAGGTACACTCATTTCTTCAAACAACTTCTGTTGGAGTGATATGCCCTATACGGTTGACTTCGATGCAGTGTCGACGGTTGGCTTGGAGTCGTCGCCGGTGGCGGCTGCGCTGGCTGGTCTCAGGGCGCACGAGGCCCGGTACTTCAAGACCAAGTACAACCATGTCTTCACGGTGGAACCAGCCGCCAAGGCCGGGAAGACAATCGCTTGGGTAGAACGCATACTCAAGGAGGAGCGCGACATCGTCATCTCGTCTCGTCCGCTCGAGGCGACAGGCTTCCAGATCGAGAACATTCGGATCGCATACGTGTTCTACGCGAGTGGTCTCGCGATCAATGTGATGTACACCCTTGATGACCCGAAGAAGCGGGCTGTCGGGTTCAAGCTCTCTGAAGGGATGGAAGTCCCCGCCGAACTTGCCCAGCGGTTCAAGTTTGCCGCCCAGAAATCGAAATTGGCCGGCCTCGTTCGTGGCTCGTACTTTGCATTCAAGGGAGACTACTGATCGGCGGTGACAGCGCGACCCCGGGCCGACTTAAGGGAAAGGGAACGACTAACCTTGCTGGTCTACTCCATCGGCGGTACTCTTGCCTAATGCGACCCCTCCGGTATTCCATCAACGTTACATTGGACGGCTGTTGCGATCATCGTGTAATACCATCGGACGAAGAATTGCATCGTCATGCGATCGGGAACATCGAGCAGGCCGATGCCCTCCTCTTTGGCCGAGTGATTTACGAAATGATGGAGGCGGCGTGGCGGCCGCCGGCGGGGACGATAGCGAGACCTGATTGGATGGAACCCTTCGCCCGGACGATCAACGCGGCGAAGAAGTACGTCGTGTCGAGCACCCTGGAGTTGGTCGATTGGAACGCGGAGCTCGTGCGCGGGGATCTGGGGAATGCCGTTCAGCAGCTCAAGCGGGAGCCGGGTAAGGGGCTGTTCACAGCAGGCGTGAAGCTCCCGTTGGGGCTGGCGGAGCTGGGATTGATCGATGAGTACGAGTTTGTGGTGCACCCCAGGATGGCGGGCTGCGGGCCGACGTTGTTCGCGGGGCTATCGAAGCCTGTCGACTTGAGGCTCGTGAGCCGGCTGGAGTTCGGCTCGGGGGCGCTGGCGATGAGGTATGAGCCGAGAAGATAGCCAGTGTGCTTACTAGCCTAAGTCGGCCGCATCATGGAGCAACTCGGGCAGATCCAGTGGAAATATTCCGAGCCGGCCGGATCAGTCCCCGGTCCATCGACGGGCGATCTGGATCCTGGTCGGAAAGTGCCGCCCCCTGGCGGCCGGGAGTTTCTCCGGCCGCCCGCTGCTTACACTTGGTTCTGATTACAACTTACGCCCGCAACGCGCCGCCCCGGCGCTCGATGGCCTTGGGCCCCCACGCGCCCGGCACGAAGAAGTCCTGCCAGACCATGTTGCACTCTTCCACCATCTGCAGTCCGTACTCGGAGCGGCCCAGGTCGTCCGGCCCCGTGTTGTTCGTTCCGAACGAGAACTTACACCCGGCGGCCTTCGCCATCTTGATGAACGACGGGCTGGGCAGCTTGTACCGGTTGTTGATCTCGATCGCGATACCGTTGCGCACGGCCGCGTCGATCACCTTCTTGCGGCGCGCCTCCGTCCACAGCGTCTCGTAATCTCTTGCCAACTGGTCCGGCAGGTACGTCGGGTTCGCATAAATGTCCACCGGCTCGTGTTCCAGAATGCCCACCGCGCGATCCACCAGCGTGTCCATGAACTCCTGCGGATCGCTGATCGTGCCGACCTCCTCGGGCAGCCACGTGCGCATGCGCTTGCCGTGGTTGTCGGTCCACGTCATCGAGTCAGTGAAGATGTAATCGAAAAGCGCGGCGGCGCTGCGTGAGAACATCTGGGTCCACTCGCGTCCCTCGGCCTGCATCGCGATAAAGCAGGGCTGGCCCTTCATGCTGTTGAAGAAGGCGCGCACCGCTTCGTCGTTTTCCGTGGGGAAGCCCTTGCCGCAGTTGACGGCGATTCCGTACTCGATGCCGTCGCGCCGCGATTTCGCCAGGGCCTGTTCGAGCGTCAGCCCCATCTTCAAGTGGACGTGAAAATCCACCATCGGAATGTTGTGGCGGCCGATATCGATGATCTTCTTGAACACGTCGTCGGCCACCGGAATCGGGCCGGGAGTCGGCGTGTCGTCGGGCAGCGGCCGCACCTTGACGCTGCGGAACCGCGCAATGGAGCCGTTGTTGTGGCACTGCAGCGCGAACGTGCCGTGATCCAGGAACCGCTCCTTCTCCCCGCCCGCCGGGATCACTGGCGGGTTCGGCTCCGTATAGTCCACCACCAGCATGCCGTTGAGCCTTACCTGCACGTTCTTGCCGCGCACGGCCACGTAGATCTTGAACCACTGGTCGTCGGGAATGAACTGCCGGTAGATGTTGCGCAGCCCGTACAGCGACCCGGTCTTCTTGCGCTCGCGGTAGGTGCCCTCGCCTGTGGCCGTATTGTTGATCTGGATCTCGAAGCCCTTCTCCGGAAAATTGCTTTCCTGGTAGCGCGTGTGGAAATAGACCCCCGAATTGCACTCGTGCCGGGCCATGGCTTCCACTTCCAGTTCGAAATTGCGGAAGTCGGCGCCGTGCGCGGGACCTTCGTAGAACAGATGCGAGCGCGGGCCGTCGGCGGAAATCTGCCCGTCCACGACCTTCCAGGAATTCTTGTGTTCGCTCGGACGCCAGCCTTCGAGGCTATGCCCGTTGAAGAGTTCGATCCATCCGTCGTCGGCGGCGGAGAGCCCGAGCGCGGTCATCGCACCTACGAACGCCCGGCGTGTAAATTGGTAGTCGGCCACCAGCCCAGTATATCCCCCTATTTCTCGATAAGGGGTGAATTCCCGGCGGCGCCATACTGGCCCCTGCGGCCCTTCCGGTCGCGGCTGAACTGGCCTTCGGTCTGCGCCGAACTCTTGCGCCCTTTCCCCGGTATCGGGTGTACGTCGTGCGTTCCCGCGGCTTTCCGGTCGCGCGGATGGTGAGCCTTCTTTCCAGGCATCGACGGCCTCCGCCCATCGGGCCGCACCACTCTTGCCAACGCGCGTTCCCACACGGTTACTGGCGCTTGAACTTCAACACGGCGCCGTTTTGATACAGCGTCAGCGAGCTGAATTTGCCGTCGGCGTCGCGCTCGAACTCGATCTCGGCGTTGATCTGGTCGTTGAAGAAGCGGGTTGGCGACATTGGATCGATGCGCACCGCTCCCTGGCCGGTCGCCTGCGTCATCAGGTGCCCATCTTCCGGCCAGATCTTCAGCGCGAAATTCGGATTCAGCGCGTAGGTCCCCGCGAAGGGCTTCACCTGGTCCGGCGTGAGCGAAATGCTCTGGTGCTGTTTCGGAACCTGGACCGGCTGCCCGAGCGCGATGGCCAGCAGGCCCGCGGCGATCGTGCTTGTCGAAGGAGTATTGGCATTGGCCAGCACGATGGCGGTCAGCTTCTTCTCCGGCAGGCGGATGAACATGCTATTGAAGCCGTTGATGCCGCCGCCGTGTTCGAGCGAGGTCGTCCCGAAACGTTTGGCGATGAACCAACCGTAGCCGTAATCGTTCCGGTTGGGCGTCCACATCTTCTGCTTCGAGGCTTCGCTCAGCACCGAGGTTCCGTAGAGAGCCTGGTCCCACTTCAGCAGATCGTCCACTGTCGAGTAGAGCGATCCGGCGGCGTAGGGCAGCGACATGTCGAGGAACGGCGCCCGCTCGAGCTTTCCGCCGACATACTGGTACCCTTCGGCGCGGTGCGGCAGAATTTCGGTGTAGTGGTCGTAGCCGGTGTCCTTCAGGCCCAGCGGATCGAGAATCGCGCTGCGCAACTGGTCTTCGTACTTCCGCCCGGTCACTTTCTCGATGACATATCCGAGGATGATGTAGCCGGTGTTGTCGTATTCGAACTTCGACCCCGGCGCGAATTTGAGCGGCTTATCCTGCGTGAGCCGGATGATCTCCTCCGGCGTGCGCGCGGTCCCGGCCATCTTTTCGAAGAAGCCGGGGAGCTCCGTGTAGCTCGGAATGCCGGACTCGTGGCACAGCAGGTAGTGAATGGTCACTGGCTGCCAGGTTTCGGGCGCTTCCGGATAGTACTTGCGGATGGAGTCGTCGAGCTTGATCTTGCCCTGTTCGACCAGTTGCAGGATCAGGGCCGAGGTGAACTGCTTGGTGATCGACCCGAGGCGGAATTTGGCGTCCGGCGTATTGGCGACGTTCCATTCGGCATCGGCCAGTCCGTAGGCTTTGCGAAAAACGGGTTTGCCGTCGCGGGCCAGCAACACCGCGCCCTGGAACCGTTTCTGGTTGACGAATGCCTGAACGAAGGAATCGGCTTGGCCGGCGATATCCTGCGGAGCGGCGCAGGGAGCCAGCAGAAGCATCAGCGGTAGCAGCCGCGCATACATGCGGTTTATTGTCGCAAAGTGGGCGGCGAAAGGGGCAGACCAGGAGGCCTACCCTACTAGACTTTGGAGACGAAGCGGTTGCCGCGGATCAGGAAACGCAGCGGCAGATCGGCGCACCGCGTAATCCCGATGCGCGGCGTTTCCGCAATCTCCACCGCACGCGGCTCGGCGGGTTCGCGAACCACCAGGCTGCCGCGCGTTACGTCCACTCCGTTGTGGGCGCGGGTGATCCCCATGGCCAGAGTCAGTTTGCCCGGGCCAGAGGCGAGGTCCTCGGGTTTCCGGGCGGACGGGCGGCGATGCCGCATGAGCTCAATCCCCGCCACGGGCTCGAGCGCCCGGATGAGCACGCACCCCGGCTGCCCCTCGGGCTCGCAGACCAGGTTCAGGCACTCGTACATGCCGTAGATGAAGTACACGTAGGCGTGGCCGGGCGGTCCGAAAATCACGCGGGTCCGCGGGGTAATGCCGCGGGCCGAGTGCGCTGCCAGGTCGTCTCCGCCCAGGTACGCCTCGGTCTCCACGATCGTGCCGGCCGCGCTGCCGTGCATGAGCACCTTGCCCAGCAGGCTCCGCGCGACCTCCCTGGCGGGGCGATCGTAAAAGCTGCGTTTCAAAACCGGGCCGAAGGGCATCGCACACACTGTACAATGAAAGTCGCGACATGCGACTGTTCACGGGATTGGACCTGCCGGCCGAGGTGGTCCGCAACCTGGAGAAACTGCTGGACGATCTCCGGCCGACCGCCCGCATCCAATGGAGCCCACCCGCCAACCTGCACATCACCACCAAGTTCATCGGGGAGTGGCCGGAAGAGCGCCTGGATGAGTTGAAGGCCGCGCTGGCAGCCCTGCCCTCGCGCCCCGAGATCGCCCTGGATATCCGGCAGGTTGGTTTCTTCCCGAATCCACGCTCGCCACGGGTCTTCTGGTGCGGCATCGAGGCTCCGGGGCTGGCTGAGTTGGCGGCGGATACGGACCACGCCACCGCCGCGCTCGGTATCGAGAGCGAAAAGCGCGACTACTCGGCGCACCTCACGCTGGCGCGCATCAAAGAGAAGCTGGATTTGGAACCCTTGCGCCGGAAAATCGCGGCACGCGCATCGCTCGAGTTCGGAAGCTTCCGGGCGAAGTCGTTCTTCCTGTACCGCAGCCAATTGCGCCCCACCGGGTCCGTGTACACTAAACTCGCGGAGTTTCCGCTCTCAAAGTGATGATCCTGCTCTTGGTTGTGGTCCTTTCCTACCTCCTCGGCGGCATTCCGTTCGGATACCTGCTGGTCCGCTGGAAAAGCGGCACGGACATCCGCTCGCAAGGCAGCGGCAACATCGGCGCAACGAACGTGCTGCGGACCACCGGCCGCGCGGCGGGCATCGCCACCCTGCTGCTCGATATCGGCAAAGGCTACCTCGCGGTTTGGATTGCGGGCCGGTTGACCGCGCACAACCCTTGGGCCACCAGTGCGGCGGCGGTCGCGGTGATGCTGGGCCATGCGTACCCGGTGTTCCTCAAGTTTCGCGGCGGTAAGGCGGTGGCCACCGTGGTCGGCGCGTTCTTATATCTGGCGCCCGCGGCATTGGCGGCAGTCGTGGTCGTGTTCGTGGCGGTGGTGGCCTGGACCCGGCATATTTCCATGGGGTCCATCGTGGCCTCAGCCGTGCTTCCCCTCGCCGTCTGGCTGATTCTGCTGCCTCCGATGCCGGTCGAAGCCGCAGCTATCGTCTGCGGCGCGTTCATAATCTACAGGCATAGTAGTAACATTCAGAGGCTCCGCGCAGGGACGGAAAACATCTTCACTTTCGGGAGCCGCCAATCGTGAACAGCCTGGCTGTCATCGGAGGCGGGAGTTGGGGCACGGCCTTGGCCATCGTGCTGGCTCCGCGCTTTCCAACCGTTCGCCTGTGGACCTTCGAATCCGACCTGGCTCGTCGGATGGCCGCTTCGCGAATCAACGAAGTCTACCTTCCGGAATTCGAAATACCTGAAAATGTTGAGGTTACAAGCGATCTTGGGGCCTCTCTGAAAGGCGCCGAAGTGGTGCTGAGCGTGATGCCCTCGCATCATGTGCGCGGCTTGTACCAGCAAATGGTTCCGTGCCTGACTGATCGCATGGTATTCGTCAGCGCCACCAAGGGCTTGGAAAACGGGACACTACTACGTATGTCGGAGGTCATCCGGCAGGTCATCGGGCCGCGGCCCGTCGCCGTGATTTCCGGACCCACCTTCGCCCGGGAGGTCGCCCGCTTTGAGCCCACGGCCCTGGTTGCCGCCTCCGACGATCCGGAACTGACAGCTCGCGTGCAGGAGGCCTTCTCCGGACCGACGTTCCGGCTTTATCGCTCCTCGGACCCGGTGGGGGTGGAAACCGGAGGCGCCATCAAGAACGTGGTGGCCATCGGCTCCGGCGTCCTGCACGGAATGGGCCTGGGCCACAATGCCACCGCCGCGCTCATCACCCGGGGGCTCGCCGAGATGACCCGACTGGCTGTCGCCATGGGCGGCAAACCACTGACACTGGCCGGCTTAGCCGGTTTGGGCGACCTCGTCCTGACCTGTACCGGGGAGCTCAGCCGCAACCGCACGGTGGGGGTAGAACTGGCGCGTGGCCGCAGGCTTGACGAAATCGTAGGATCCATGAAGATGGTGGCCGAAGGGATCAAGACCACCAATGCCGCGGTGGACCTGGCGCGGCGCTACGGCGTCGAAATGCCGATCGCCGAGCAGATGTTCCAGATGCTGCACTACGGACTCTCGCCGCGGGAAGCCATTCAGCGGCTGATGGAGCGTTCCCTCAAGGGAGAGTAGTGTGGCGGATTTTCCTCCGGGAGCGCAACCTCGGCCTTCCGAACGGGTTAAAGGGGATGTGGGGGTAGTCGCGGCGACCCTGGATTACGATGCTGAGCTGATGCTCAGGGTCAAGGATGGAGATGGTGCGAGTTTCGGCCTGCTACTCGAAAAGCACCGGTCTTCGGTCGTTTACTTTCTTTATCGGATGGTTCAGGATCAGTCCGTGGCCGAAGAACTGGCGCAGGAGGTCTTCCTGCGGGTGTACCGGTCGCGCACTTCCTACGAGCCGACCGCCAAATTCACTACCTGGCTGTTCCGGATCGCAACGCACCTGGCGCTGAATGCGTTGCGGGACGGGAAGAACGAACGGCTCCACGAACGCCTGGATGCCGGCTCCCGCGACTTGCCGGTAAGGCAAGTATCGGATAGCCGGCCCACGGCGGAAGAGTCTATGGTGTATCAGGCGCGGCTCGATGAGGTTCGACGGGCCGTCGGCATGCTGCCGGAGAAACAAAGAGCAGCGGTCCTGATGCACAAGTATCACGAGATGGAATACGCGCAGATCGCCCGTATGCTGAAGTGTTCGGAGTCTGCGGTGAAGTCCTTGTTATTCCGGGCATACGAGACGCTGCGTGCCCGGCTTGGCCATTTGGCATAGGGAAGAAGAGGAATTTATGAAGTGTCCGATAGAGACTGGGCAGGGGCCCGAGATCCTCCTGGCCTACAGTTCGGGCGAACTGAACGCTGAGACCGCCGAGGCTTTCGGGGAGCACCTGCGGGCGTGTGCCGCGTGCCGGGAACAGGCGGCGGCACAGTGGGCGGTGTGGAACGCGCTCGAGGCCTGGGAAACTCCGGCCGTCAGTGCGGATTTCGACCGGCGCCTGCTTTCCCGGATCGAAAGCGAATCCTCCTGGTGGCGCGGGCTGATGCGGCCCATGCTGTTCCGCAGGGGCCTGCCGATTGCGGCGGCAGCCGTGGTGATTCTCGCCGCGGTCCTGGTCGAGCGACCCGCGGTGGTGCCCGCACCCGCCGTTCCACAATCGGCGGTGGTGGAATCGGTGCCGCCGGAGCAGGCGGAACACACGCTCCAGGATATGGAAACGCTGCGGGAATTCAGCCGGCTGATGCACGCGGAGGCGGCCGACCCGAAGATGTAAGCGGCCGAAACCCGGAACCCATGTCGCGAGTTCTCCAATTCGGCCTGGTCCTTCTGGCGGTATGCGGGCTGGCGCTCGCCGACCAGAAAGGCGCACCCCGGGCGCCGCGCCCGCCGCGGAACCGTGCCCCCATTGCGGGCGGCCGCGCCATGCCGCAGGGGCCCAGGCCCATGGGGCCGCGGATGGTCAACCCGGCCAATCCGGTAACCCGCCTCTACCGCGCTTCCCCCGAGGAACGCGACCGCGCGCTCGAAAAACTTCCGCCGCCGATGCAGGAACGCTTCCGCCGGAATCTGAACTGGTTCGACGGCCTGCCGAAACTGCAGCAGGAACTGGTGATGCGCCAGTCGGAACGCTTCGCCGCGCTGACGCCCGAGGCACGCCGGGATTTTCTGACACAGATGAGAGCCTTGAACCAGTTGCCCCCCGAACGGAGGCGGCCCGTGGTTCAGGCGTTGCGCCGCCTGCAGATGATGCCGGATGCCGAACGTACGGCCGTTCTCGAAAGCCAAGGATTCAGGGAGCGCTTTTCCCCGGAGGAGCAGCAGATGATTCTCGGTCTTTCCCAGGTGATGCTGCCGCCGCTCTGAGCCTCCATACAAAGCGAAGGCCGGGACCCCTGGGGGAATCCCGGCCACAAAAATCCTACAAAGAATTTCCGATTAGACGTGAGGATCGACCATTTTCACAACTTCGGATTTCCCTACGGCGCCGACGCGCTGTTCCACCACCTGTCCGCCCTTGAACAGAAGGAGGGTAGGGATACCGCGGATGTTGTAGCGCATGGCCGTATTTCCGTTGGAATCCACGTCCAACTTGCCCACTTTCAATTTCCCGGCGTATTCCGAAGCCACCACGTCGATCGTGGGAGCCATCTGCCGGCAGGGGCCGCACCACTCGGCCCAGAAGTCCACCAGGACCGGAACTTCGGACCGCAGAACGTCGGTATCGAAGCTCCCATCGGTAAACGTTTGTATGTTCTGACCTGCCATTTCGTCTCCTAAAACTCTATAGGTATTAGAATCTCGCCCCGGGAAAAAGGATTCAGCCCTGGCCCAAAAGCTTCCGGTAGAGGGCCGAATAAGCGCCCGCGGAGGTCTTCCAGGAGAAATCCCGCCGCATTCCGCGCCGCATCATCTCGCGCCAGGTGTCCTGATCGGAGTATACCCCGATGGCTTTCCGTACCGCTTCGAGTAACGCATCGGCGGAATACTCCGTGAACTTGAACCCGGTGTCTTCTTCGATGGTATCATCCAGCCCGCCGGTGCCGCGAACCACCGGGACCGCTCCGTAGCGCAGGCTGTAGATCTGGCTGAGGCCGCACGGTTCGTACCGGCTGGGCATCAGAAACATATCGGCGCCGGCCTCGATCCGGTGCGCCATCCCGTTGTGGAAACCGATTCGGGCCGCAACCCGGCCGGGGTACTCGGCGGCCAACTGGAGGAAGAATTCCTCATACTCCGGATCGCCCGTTCCAAGCACCACCAGGTAGGCCTCTTCAGCGAGGATTTCCCCGACAGCCGCGGCCAGAAGATCGGTGCCCTTCTGGGGCGTGAGGCGCGAGATTACGGCCAGCAGCGGACGGCCGGCAGCCTCTTCGGGCAGGCCCAGTTCCGCCAGCAATTCCCGCTTGCAGACGGCTTTGCCGGCCAGGTCGTCGGCCGAGTATCGGGCAGGGATCAGCGGATCCACGTCGGGGCTCCACTCGCGATAATCCACCCCGTTGAGAATGCCGGTGAGCACTCCGGCGCGAGCCCGCAGGGCGCCGTCCAGTCCGAAGCCATACTCCGGCGTCTGGATCTCCCGGGCGTACGTGGGGCTCACGGTATTGAGCGCATCGGCATAGGCGATCCCGCCTTTGACGTAGCTGATTTGGCCGAAGAACTCCATGCCCTCGGGGTGATCGACGCTCGCGTCGAGGCCGATCTCGGGCAGAATGGCGCGGGGAAAGAGGCCCGGGTAACCCAGGTTGTGAATCGTGAACAGGGTCTTGCTGCCGAGAAAGGTCGGGTCCGCGGCAAACGTAGTGCGCAGGTAAGCCGGAACCAGGCCGGCCTGCCAGTCGTGACAGTGAAAAATATCGGTCTTGAAGAGACCGCGGGCCACACCCAGCGCGGCGCGAGCGAAGACCGCGAAGCGCACGTGGTTATCCGGATAGTCGACATTGGCTTCGCCGTAAAAGCCTTCGCGGTCGTAGAGCGCGGGGCAATCCACCAGATACAGCGGATACTCTTCGGGAGCCTGCCAGATGGCGACGTCGTAGCGGTCGGGACCGAAGTGGACCGGCAGATGGTCGTAGACACGGCGGGCGCTCTTCAACTCGATGGAGCCGTAGCGGGGAATCACCACGGCCACGTCGTCGCCGTACTCGCGAAGCGCGGCGGGAAGTGCGCCGACCACGTCGGCCAGGCCGCCCGTCTTAGCCAGGGGTGCGGCCTCGGAAGAGACCATCAGGACTCGGGACACTTAGGAGATTGTAACAGGGGCGGCCCGCGGCTATTGGCGCGAAGTCGCGGCCCGGCGTTTCCGGCCGGGCCCCCGCTTGCCCGGCCCCGGCTGTTTCAATCCGGCCAGAAGTTGCTGGCCGTCGGGGCTGCCCAAACCAGTGCAGGCGTCCCAACCCCGCCCCGCCGTGTAGGCGCCGTTATTGCCGCTGGTAATATCGCGCAACGCCTTCGCGGCCGCGGAATTGTCGTACAGAGCGGGATTCAGCAATCCCAGCGGCTTTCCAATCTGCTGATTCAGGATCGCGACCAGCGCGGCCCACAGCGGCGCCACCGCGCTGGTGCCGCCGAACACGGCGCTGCGGCCATCCACCAGAACCTGGTAGCCGGTGGCGGGGTCGGCGTCGCCCGAGACATCCGGAACGCCCCGTCCCTTGAAGTGCGAAGGGTTTACCGACACCGGAACGCCCGCGCTGGCCTGGTAAGCCGGCAGCGCAAAGCTCTCGCTGACGCCGCCCCCGGAAGCTCCATTCCCCGCGCCCTGGTTCCATACCACCTCTTTGGTGATTTTGCCGGAAGAAGACTCCAGGCGGGTTCCTCCACACGCCAGCACGTTCGGGCTGGAAGAAGGGAAGTCGACATGTGCCGCGCCGTCTGTGACTCCGTCGGCGGATCCGTCGTCGCCCGAAGCGCAGCACACCGTGACCCCCAGCACAGCCGCATCCTGAAACGCCTGGTCGTAGGCCGTAAGCGACTGGCCAGTCCAGGTCGACTCCGCGCCGCCCCAACTGATGGAGATGACTGAGGGCTTGCGCACCGTGTCGTGCACGGCCGTGCTGATCGCGTCGAGGAAGCCCTGATCGGTGTTCGGCGCAAAGTAGACCGCAATCCGCGCCTGGGGCGCTATAGCGCCTACGACTTCGATATCGAGCTGCACCTCGCCATCGGCGCTGTTCGGGTCGCCGGCCGGCTGGTTAGCTGCGCCATCCACGGAAACCGAGGAGACCGCCGGGGCCGGGCTGATTCCCAGGGAGCTGAAGTAGGAGTTCAGATCGGCGGCGCGATAGCCGCCTCCCAGTTCGATGATGGCGACGGTCTGTCCCGCTCCGGTCCCGGCCGGGTAATCGTATAGCCTGGCAACCGCGGGGGGAGTGTAGGAGGTGTCGCCGGCCGCTCGCGGCCCGATCCCGGCGATGTGCCGCCGGAGACGCGCCTTAGCCTGCGGGCGGTCGTCCAGGCCGAACACCCCGACCAGCAGCGGAGCGAGGTCGGAAGGCACGGTGAGGTCGCCGGTGCGGCCCCGGAAAATGCCGCCGGGCGCCTGGTAGAGCTGGATCTTCGTGCCGAAGGCCTCGTTCATGTTGGCCACCGTCCCGGAGAGAACCACGGTCCGCCGAGCCAGGTCGATTTCCACTACGGTGAGATCGTTTCGCGCAGCGAACTCTTCGACGCGCTGCACGTCGGCCGGATCGGCACCATAGCGCTTCGCGAACTCTTCCCGGGTGAGGATGCGGGTGGGCGGGGGCAGTTTCGCGCGCCGCCGCAGAATCAGCGTGACTTCGATCCAATCGTTGGGATCCGGGATGCCGATCGCGCTGGCATCCGGTATGGGGCGCCGCGCGCTGCCGCGGATCACCGCTCGTTCTTCCGCCATGGACCCTCCTGGTGAACGGGAGTCAGGATATTACTTACGGCTTTGCCAGTTTTTTTACTAAGTCGTACAGAAACGCCTGACCTTCGTAGAACGATTGTACGCCCATCCGCTCGTCGCGCCCGTGGAAGCGTATGTCGTCGCGGTCCATGAAGAAGCCCTGCACGCCATAGGTGGGGATTCCGACGGCGCGCAGGTACAGCCCGTCGGTCGCTCCCATCACCATGATCGGAACGGCCGGCACGCCGGGCCACATGCTATCGGTGAGGCTGCTGGCGGCCTGAAACAGGTCGCGGCGCATGGGGGAGGCCGGCCCTTTGCTGACTTCGCCGGTGATCGCGAGGCCGACCTGGTCGTCCGCCAGCACGTTTCGCAGCGTGCTCTCGACATACTCGACCGAATCCTCGGAAAGCACGCGGCAATTCACGTTGGCGGCAGCCAGTTGCGGCAGCGCATTCCTGGCGTGGCCGCCCTCGATCTGGGTCGCCACACAGGTGGTGCGCAGCGTGGCGTTCCAGGCGGGAGACGCCGCCGCCGCCTTCTCCATGGCCGATTCCGAGCCCTCGGCGACTTGCGCGAGCACCGCGCTCATGGGGCCGGTTTCGATCTTCGACATCGCGCCAAAGTAAGCCGCGGTTACCTCGTTGGTCTTGAGCGGAAAACCGAACTTCGCGAGACGGTCGAGTGCGCCGGCCAGGTGGTAGATGGCATTATCCGCCACAGGTATTGAACTGTGACCGCCCTTGTTGTGCACCTCCAGCCGGAAGTTGATCACGTACTTCTCGCTGACCTGTACATCGTTCGAGAGCTTCCGTCCGTGGGCCATTTCCCCCCAGCCGCCCTCGTTGAGACAGAACTCGGCGTCGATCAGCGGGCGGTGGTTTCTGATGAGCCACTCGACTCCGTTGTAAGGGCCGCCGCCCTCCTCATCGGCTGTGAGCGCCACGATGATGTCGCGGTCCGGCTGGAAGCCTTCGCGCTTGTAGCGGATGAGGTTGGCGATCCAGACGGCCGCCTGCGCCTTGTCGTCGCCCGTGCCGCGGCCATAGAAATAACCGTCTCGCTCGATGAACTGAAACGGATCCATGCTCCAGTCTTCGCGCCGGGCTTCCACCACGTCGGTATGCGCGAGCAGCAGGATGGGCCGCTGCCGTCCGGTGCCGTGGTAGCGCACCACCAGGTTGGCCTTGGTGGGGATGGCGCCCCCCACAAAGATGTCGGTCGCGGGGAACCCGGCGGCCGTGAGCCGCGCCGCCATGGCCTCGGCGGCGGGCGTGGTGGCGCCGGTGGTGTAGCCGGACTTGATTTCGATCAGCTCTTTGTAGATCGAGCGCGCGAACTGGCGCTCCTGCTCCGGCGGCAGGGTCTGTCCCGGCAGGCAGGCCGCCAGAAGCGGCACCACAAGCAGCGATTTGAGCATGTCAGATTGTGACACAATCACAGCCCGTAGAGCTTGCGGGCATTATCCCGAAGCGCCATGCGGGCCAGTTCGACGGCCCGCCGGCGCGTGATCTCGCCATCGCGCATCATGCCGGTGAGCGCGATGGCCAGGGCCTGGCGGCCGGTTCGCGCGGCAAGCCAACCGGATTCTTCCCAGCCCATTTCGGGGCTGAAGGGGTAAGCGTCGGTCCCGAACATCACCTTCTCGGGCACGTACTCCAGCCACCCGCGCAGGGTCGCGGCCAGCGCCGCTGGCGGCAGCAGCAGGTCCTGAGCGGAAAAATCGAGGTAGGCGTTGGGCTTGGTGAGCAGCGCGGTGATCTCGCGCGTGAAGGGCCAGCCGCCGTGGACCATCACGAAATTGGTCCGGTGCAGGGCGGGGTCGTCGAACAGCGGCTCCAGGTTCAGCGGGTTCGCGCCCGCCACATCGAAGTAGCGGCCCGAGCCGGCCATGGTGTGCAAGTGGACCGCCATTCCCAGGCGGCCGCACTCGGAGGCGATGTAGCGAAACAGATAGTCCTCAAGCGGCTTATATTCGGCTTCCCCCAGCGCCGCCCGCGAGGCATAGACGCGCTCGGCGGTGGCGCGATCGACGGCGTCGAACGACAGGGACCGCAGATAGGCGGCTTCGAACTTCTCGGCTACCGCGCCGCCCTGCCGCTGGCGTTCGAGCGTGGGGGTGACTACCCGCGCCAGGTACTCGCCGAGCGAGCGCGGCGCGGTGTCGAACCCGGCCTCCGCGAGATAGCGCGCCCGCAATTTGTCCTCGAGTGCGAAGAACGATCTGCGGTCGGAATTGCGCGCGGCCAGCCGCGAGGTGTCGAGCGGGAACAGCAAAGCGTCGGCATAGGGCACCCAGCGAAAGCGGCCGGCTTCGATGCTTCGGCCCATCGCCACGCGGTTCGCCAGCATGGTCTCGACTCCCATCTGATCGAGCACCCAGGCGGGATATCCGTCGCCCTTCTCCGCCAACACCCGCACTTTCGGCTGCGTCCCGTAGAGCGCGCGCGAGGCCTCGGCCAGCGCCGCCGAACCCGGACGCAGCGCCACCGGGTCGGATTCCGGCTCCATGCTGTCCACCGGCAGCGCGTCGAACTCGCGGTCGGGCGCCTCGCCGGGCGGAGTGTAGCGCACCGGATGAGCGTGATTATCGATGGCGCGAATGTTCTGGATCTCGGCGGCGAGGCCCGGGTCGGCCGCGGGTTCCCGCGCCGGACCGCACGCCGCCAGCACGGCGAACCCCGCAAGCAATCCAAGCTGGTATGATCTCTGTTTCATGCGACGTTCTCTCATCCTACTGCTGTTGCCTATGCTACCTACGCTCGCCCCCTCTCAGGACCGCTCCCAGGCCCGCTCCATGGTGATCTCCGACCGCGGCATCGTGGCCACCAGCCAGACGCTCGCGTCGCAGGCCGGGGCGCAGGTGCTGGCGCGGGGCGGGTCCGCCATCGACGCGGCCATCGCCGCCAATGCCGTGCTGGGCGTGGTGGAACCCGAAAGCTGCGGAATCGGCGGCGACCTCTTCGCCATCTACCAGGACGCGAAAACCGGCAAGCTGACCGCCATCAACGCCAGCGGCTGGGCGCCCACCGGGCTGACCATCGACTTCCTGAAATCGAAAGGCATCACCAAAATGCCGCAGGAGGGCATTCAATCGGTCACCGTTCCAGGGTGCGTCGACGGATGGGCAAAACTGCACCGGCGCTTCGGCAAACTGCCCTGGAAGGAAATCTTCGCGCCCGCCGAGTACTACGCCGAGCATGGATACCCGGTCACCGAGATCATCAGCGAGGCGTGGGGCGGCGAACAGAAGAAGCTCGCCGCGGACGCGAATGCCAGCACCGTTTTCCTGCACGACGGCGCGACGCCGAAGCTCGGCGAGATGTTCCGCAACCCGCGGCTGGCCGCGGCGCTCCGGTTGATCGCAGACGAAGGCGAGGACGCCTTCTACCGTGGCGCGATCGCCCAGGCGATCCTCAAGACCAGCGGCCGGCTGGGCGGGACGATGAACGCCGCCGACCTCAGCGAGTTTCAATCCGAGTGGGTCACGCCGCTTTCCACCGATTATCACGGCTGGAAGATCTACGAGCTCCCGCCCAACGGCCAGGGCATCGCGGCGCTGGAGATGTTGAACATCATGTCGCTGTTTCCGCTGGCGAGCTGGCCCTCGCGCGGCGTTTCCGAACTGCACACCCAGATGGAAGCGCAGAAGCTGGCCTATGCCGACCTGCATCGCTACGTAGCCGACATGCGGTTCGCGAAGGTGCCGGTGGCGGGTATGATCTCGATCGAATACGCGCGCGAGCGCGCCAAACTGATCGACCCCGAAAAGGCTCGCTGCGACGTCGAGCCGGGCAACCCGGCGGTGTACGGCGACACGATTTACCTTTCGGCGGTGGACCGCGAGGGGAACATCGTCTCGCTGATCCAGAGCGTCTATCAGCATTTCGGGTCGGGCGTGGTGGTGGACGGGTACGGCTTCCCGCTGCAAAATCGCGGCGGCCTGTTCGAACTCGACCCGGCGCACCCTGACGCGCTCGCACCGCACAAGCGGCCGTTCCACACGATCATCCCCGCCTTCATGGAAAAGGGCAGCGTGCACATCGGGTTCGGCATCATGGGCGGGTTGAACCAGGCGCAGGCGCATGCGCAGTTCGTCTCCAACATCGTGGACCACGGGATGAACATCCAGATGGCTCTGGAGGCGCCGCGCTTCACCAAGATGACCTGGGGCGGGTGCGATGTCCGGGTCGAGAGCCGGATCCCCAAAGAGGTCCGCGAGGCGCTGGCGGCGATGGGCCACCTGATCAAATTACAGGGCGACTTCTCGAACCAGATGGGCGGCGGCCAGGCGGTGATTCACGATTCCGCGACCGGCATAAACTGGGGCGCGTCCGACCCGCGGAAAGACGGAGCCGCGGTGCCTGAGCCCCATCCGTATTTCGCGAAATGAGTGTGAGCACAGAGCCGCGACCGTGAGGGAGCGGGCCGACTGACCTACAACAGGCCCGCTCCCTCACGGTCGCGGCTCTGTTGGGGGATCCCAGGCGCTAACAATGCCGTGAATCGTTCGCAAACGCTGCCAGAACTCTCGCAGAAGGTCCAGGCGTAAGGCATTCGCGCCATCCGAAAGCGCCTGCTCCGGGCGGTCGTGCACTTCCACGAAAACACCGTCCACCCCCGCGGCCACCGCGGCGCGCGCCAGGGTATCTATGAATTGCGGCTGGCCGGCCGACGATGCGCCCCCGCCGCCCGGCAACTGCACGGAATGCGTCGCGTCGAAGACCACCGGCCAACCGGAATCCCGCATCACCTTCAGACCGCGCATGTCCACCACCAGGTTGTTGTACCCGAAGGTCGAGCCGCGCTCGGTCAGCAGCACTTTCCGGTTGCCCGCGGAAGCTACTTTATCCGCCGCGTGGCAGATGTCGTGCGGCGCCACGAACTGGCCCTTCTTGATGTTGACGATCCGGCCCGTACGTCCGGCCGCGAGCAGCAGGTCCGTCTGGCGGCAGAGGAACGCCGGAATCTGCAGGATGTCCGCCACTTCGGCCGCCGGCTCGGCCTGCGCCGGCTCGTGAATATCGGTGAGGATCGAATACCCCGCGGCTTTGAGGCCGCCCAGAATGCGCAGCCCCTCCGATAGCCCGGGGCCGCGATACGCGCTCGCGCTGGTGCGATTGGCCTTGTCGAACGAGGCCTTAAACACGAATTCGCCCACGGCCGCGCCGATGTTCCGCGCCATGTAGTGAACGTGCTCTTCGCTTTCGATGACGCACGGCCCGGCGATCAGCACCAGCGGCTTGCCGCGTCCGAACGCGGCGAACTCAATCGGCACGGCTGAACAGCGGCTCTTCCTGGGCCGCCAGGCGCTTCATGCGGTAGTCGTATGCCGCGCCGACGAACGAGCGGAACAGCGGGTGCGGCTCCATCGGCTTCGATTTGAATTCCGGATGGAACTGGCAGCCCAGGAACCACGGGTGGCCGGCGATTTCGCAGATCTCGACGTAGGTGTTATCGGGCGTCTCGCCGGTGATCCGCAGGCCGGCCGCCGTCAGGCGCTCTTCGTATTCGCGGTTGAACTCGTAGCGGTGCCGGTGCCGCTCGTGAATATCGCGGGTCCCGTAGGCGCGGTAGGCGAAGCTGTCCGGATTCAGCCGGCAGGGCCAGCTTCCCAGCCGCATGGTTCCGCCCAGCTCGTCCACGCCCTTGAGCTCGCGCAATTTGTAGATCACGCGATGCGGCGTGCCGGGGTTGAACTCGGTGGAATCGGCATCCGCCAGGCCGCAGACATTGCGGGCGTATTCGATCACCAGCGTCTGCATCCCCAGGCAGATGCCGAAGTAGGGTACCTTGCGCTCGCGGGCGAAACGGATGGCGTTCAGCATGCCGTCGATCCCGCGCTTGCCGAAGCCGCCCGGCACCAGGATCGCGTCGTAATCTTCGAGTTGCTTCTCCCAGCCTTCGCCCACGACCCCTTCGGCCTCGACCCAGTTGATGCCCACTTTCAACTGGTGCGCCAGGCCGCCGTGCAGCAGCGCCTCCTTCAAGCTCTTGTAGGAATCTTCGTACTCGACGTACTTGCCTACGATTGCGATGGAAACTTCGTCGCGGGGGTTCTTCAGCCGCTCGAGCATCTCGGTCCAGCGGCTCAGGTCGCGCGGCGGAGGAGAATCGATGCGCAGCAGCCGCAGGGCGATTTCATCCACGCCTTCGTTGGCGAAGGTCAACGGAATTTCGTATACCGATTCCACGTCCCGCGCGGTGACCACGGCCTCCACATCCACGTCGCAGAAGAGGGCGATCTTCTCTTTCATTTCCTGCGGAATGAAGCGCTCGGCGCGGCAGATCAGTATGTCCGGCTGGATACCCAGGGCGCGCAACTCCTTGACGCTGTGCTGGGTGGGCTTGGTCTTGAGTTCCTGAGCGGCCGCGATCCACGGCACCAGCGTGACGTGTACGAACAGGCAGTTGCCGCGGCCCTGCTCGTGCCGCATCTGGCGGATGGCCTCCAGGAACGGCAGCGACTCGATATCGCCCACCGTGCCGCCGATTTCGGCGATGACCACGTCCACATCTCCCGAGACGCGCTTGAGCCCTGCCTTGATCTCATTGGTGACGTGTGGAATCACCTGCACGGTCTTCCCCAGATAGTCGCCACGGCGCTCGCGCGCGATGATCTGCTCGTAGATCCGCCCCGACGTCAGGTTGTTGCTCTGCGTGAGCCGGGCATGCGTGAACCGCTCGTAGTGGCCCAGGTCGAGGTCGGTCTCCGCTCCGTCATCCGTGACAAAAACTTCGCCGTGTTGGAACGGGCTCATTGTGCCCGGATCCACATTCAGGTACGGATCGAACTTCTGGCACGTCACCTTCAGCCCGCGGCTTTCCAAGAGACAGCCCAGCGAAGCCGCCGCGATGCCCTTACCCAGAGAGGAAACCACACCGCCCGTCACAAAAATGTATTTCGCCATCCTCAGCTCATCCCTCGCATCGACATTTCAAACCACTGCGACACGCGCTCAAGATCGGCGGGGGTATCCACCCCCAGGGAGTCGTACTCCGTTTCGATCACGCGTATCCGAAATCCGTTTTCGAGCGCTCGCAACTGCTCCAGCCGTTCGGCCTGCTCCAGAGGCCCCGCTGGAAGCGTCGGATATTCCATCAAGAAGTCCCTTCGGTATACATACAGCCCGATGTGCTTGAAATACGGGACGCGGCCGGCAGCGCCGCGATTCCGGTCGTAAGGAATCGGGCATCGGGAAAAATAGACAGCGTCGCCGGCGTGATCGGTAACCACCTTTACGACGTTCGGGTCGTCGATCTCGCGCGGGTCCTCGATCCGCTTCTTGAGCGTCCCCATCACGATTTCGGAATCGTGAGCCAGCGGCAGGATTGCGGCATCAATGGCAGCAGGGTCGATCAGAGGTTCGTCGCCTTGGATGTTCACGACCAGATCGGCGTCTTCGGCGGAGGCCACCTCGGCCACCCGGTCCGTGCCGGAGGGATGGTCCGGCCGGGTCATGCGCACGCGCGCGCCGAAACTCTGTGCGACCGCGAATACTTTCTCGTCATCTGTGGCAATAATCGTGCTGCTCAGGTACCGTGCCTGCGATGCCCGCTCGTAAACGTGCTGGATCATCGGTTTGGAGGCGATGGGGGCGAGTACCTTACCGGGAAAACGAGAGGACTGAAGGCGCGCCGGAATGACGCCCAGAATTTTGCGCGGCACACGCGATCATACCACAAAACCCCTATGCTAGACTCAGAAAAGAAAGGCTGGCCAGCCGCTATGCTGCCCCTCCGTAAGTTGTTTCCGTTCAGCGCCATAAGTTTGTTCGTGGCGCTTCTGGGAGCCGCTTGGGCGCAAGGGCCGGTGGTGCCCAGGCCGAAACCGGGCGAGAAGGTCGAAGTCGGGCCGAAAGCCAATATCCGGGTGGATAGCACCCTCGTGCTGATCCCGGTCACCGTTACCGATCCGATGAATCGCTTTGTCACCGGCCTCGAAAAGGAGAATTTCAAGGTCTTCGAGGACAAAAAGGAACAGGAAGTCGTGCAGTTTTCGAGCGAAGATGCCCCACTTTCGGTCGGAGTGATCTTCGACGCCAGCGGCAGCATGGGCCACAAGCTGGAAAAATCGCGGCTGGCGGTGTCCCAGTTTTTCAAGACGGCCAACCCGGAGGACGAATTCTTCCTGGTGCAGTTCAACGACACCGCCGACCTGATCCAGTCGTTCACGCGCAGCCTCGAGGACATTCAGAACCGTCTGACGTTCACGGAGTCCAAGGGAAGGACGGCACTGCTCGACGCCATCTACCTGGGGCTGCACGAGATGAAGAAGGCCAGGAACCCGCGCAAAGCCCTGCTCGTGATCTCAGACGGCGGCGACAACAACAGCCGTTACACCGAAACAGAAATTCGAAATCTGGTGAAGGAAGCGGACGTCCAAATTTACGCGATCGGAATCTATGAACCGATCGCGGCCCGCGGACGGACCCCGGAGGAAGCCGCCGGCCAGGGCTTGTTGACCGAAATCGCCGAGCAAACCGGCGGCCGGCAATATCCCGTGGATAACCTGAACGAATTGCCCGATATCGCCGCGAAGATCGGAATCGAACTGCGAAATCAATACGTGCTTGGGTATTCTCCCCAGAACCAGGAACACGACGGTAAGTACCGCAAGGTGCAGGTGAAGTTGATCCAGCCGCGTGGACTCCCCCCGCTTCGTGCATTTTTCAGAATGGGCTACTATGCTCCGTCTCAATAAACGATATCTCGCCCTCGCGGCGATCCCTGTCGCTGCCCTGGTGCTGCGCGGCCAACAGAGCCCGCATCCGCCGGCTGATTCCCAGGAAAATACCGGAGCGCTCTTCCGCTCCGATACCCGCCTGGTGGTCTGCCATACAACCGTAGTCGATAAAGGCGGACACCTGGTGACGGATCTGCCGCAGAGCGCCTTCACGGTCTATGAGAATGGACTGCAGCAGCCCATCCGGTCGTTCAAACGCGAGGATGTCCCGGTTTCGATGGGCCTGATCATCGATAACAGCGGCAGCATGCGGGACAAGCGCGCCAAGGTGGAAGCCGCGGCTCTGGCGCTGGTCAAGGCGTCCAACCCGCAGGACGAAGTCTTCGTGGTCAATTTCAACGACGAAGCCTTCCTCGATAACCCGCACGGCAAAGATTTCACTAGCGACATCAAGGAAATGGAAGAGGCCCTGACGCGCATCGACTCCCGCGGCGGCACGGCCATGCGGGATGCCATTCGAATGTCCATCGATCACCTCAAGGAGAAGGCGCACAAGGACAAGAAAGTCCTGGTGGTGGTCACCGACGGCAACGACAATTCCAGCATCATCAGCCTGGAGACCCTGGTCAAGGCATCGCAGCAGAGCGAAGTGCTGATCTATTCCGTGGGACTGCTGGCCGAGGAAGAGCGCCGCGAAGCCAAGCGCGCCGAGCGGGCCCTCAACGATCTGGCCGTGGCCACCGGCGGCGAAGCATTCTTCCCCAAGGACCTGACCGACGTGGATCGCATCGCGAAAGTCGTGGCGCGCGATATCCGCAGCCAGTACACGATTCTCTATACGCCCACGAACCAGGCGATGGACGGCTCATTCCGCGCGATTAAGGTCTCGGTCAACGCTCCCGGCCACTTGACAGCCCGCACCCGGAGCGGCTACTATGCCACGCCGGACCAGGGAGCGCTTCCCAAGACCACGCAATCGTTCCAGAACAAGTAGATGCTGAAGATTCTCTGGAGGCTCACGCGCGGGTACCGCCTGGCGCCATGGCGGAGCCCCTACCTGCGCTGGCGCATCGAAACCTACTCCGGCCTCCACGCTGAACGAATCACGTTCAGCGACTTCTGGAGCTTTGCGTGGACCCATCGCCGGGACCTCGCACGCTACGTTCATTGGGCCAGCCGCATGGGCTGAAAATCCGCGGCTCTGGTGCGCAGCCTTCCCGCAGAGCCGCGACCGTGAGGGAGCGGGCTGCGTTAGTGCCGCGGCGGCCCGCCAAAGAGGATGAAGACGCGTTTTGGCCGGACCAGCAGAATCATAACTTGGGGCGCGTCTTCGACAGTGCGGGCGGCGTCTATCCGAACATCCCCAAGAGCGCCGATTTGCCCAGCACGAAAACCGCCCATGGCAGAACGACCGCGAACAGCGCTCCACCGAACGACAGGCGTTTGCCTCCCGCGGCCTTCAAACCCATGGCGATCAGTAGGATGTTCCAGAACACGAACAGGTCGAGCGAACTGGCCAGCGAGTAGAGGAATTTCGAACTGGTGGTCGGGTCCATGAACGCCCCCGGGTTGAATACCAGGGGGTTCTGCATATTGAAGTCGTCCGGGTTCTTCAGAAACATCACCACGATCGCCAGCGTGGCGGAAACCAGGCCCGTCATTCCGGCGTAACACATCACCGCAAAGACCTGTTTGAACTTCACCGGCGCGGACATCATGCCTGCAACGATCGCCAGCAGCACCGCCGCCGCAAGCGAGAAATAGATCGGCACGCCTATGATCGTTCCGGCGTAGCCCGCGATTGGCGCAAACCGCGCCTGCGTGGTGATCGCCTGTTCTTTCTGCTCCGTGGTAAGCTGCGCCGCGCGCGAACTCGTCTCGATCTGGTGGCGAATCATCCGTTCCCAGCCGACGTGCTGCGTGTAGAGTGCCACGTAAACCAGTGACACCACAATGATTAGCAGCATGGGAACGATCCATCGGGGGCGCTCCGCGACATCCTGGAACGTCTTGCCGGGCTCGAAAAAGACGCCCGCAATCCGCGCGAACTCTCCCATTCCCGCCGGGGAGGGCTCAGGGGCCTTTACGCTTTCGGGGCTCATATCAGGTCGATTGTACTCCAGAGTCACCCCGGAAGCTCGGACATTCTGGGCATCCACGCGGTTACCAATGGGATACACCGCCGGGGTGCCGGCCCGGCGCGCTGGCGCTGGTCGCCAAGAGGTCTCGCCTAGCCTATCGCGAACCTTCGGTGCGGCTACTCGGTATCGGGCGGATCAGTTGAATGAGCCGGCTCACCCAGTTGGCCGTCGAGGGTGGCGGGTCTTCTTTCGTTTCGGGCGTCAGTTCGAAATAACGCAATAATTCGGCTTCGTCGTAGTCGATGGCACGGGCATACTGCCGGACGTAACTGCGGGAATAAACGCCGGGCGGCAGTTTGTCGATCGCCCCACTTTCGATCGCCTGCAGATAGTTGATACCGATTCTGGTCGCGTCCGCGATTTGACGTAATGAGACTCCACGGCCTCCCCGTATCGCCGCGAGATCCGGAATGCCGTTACGTACTCCCCCCATACTTTAAGGTTAGTTTCCCGAGCGGGACGCCGTCATCCCCGAAAGGGTTTAGGGTTCGGAGTGAAACGCGTGAGTCCGCACGGCCGGTGAGGTGAGACAATCAGGCTTCGCAATGGTTATGGGGCAAATGCACACACCCGAGTGCCTGCTGATCGCCGACGACCTGACGGGCGCCTGCGATGCGGCTGCGCAGTTCGCCAGCCGCGGTTACCGCGCCCGTGTCTTTCTGGCCGGCGGCGGGGGCGAAGTCGAGGTGCACGCCTGCTCCACCGATACCCGCAACGCCCCACCAGCCGAGATTCGCGCGCGCATCGCGGCCTTGGCCTCGTGCCACCCCCTCCGCGGGGCGCGGGCGGTTTTCAAGAAGATCGACTCCACCCTGCGCGGCAACGGGGGCGTCGAGATCGCTGCCGCGCTCGAAGCGTTCGGTTGCCGCGCCGTGGTAGTCAGCCCCGCCTTTCCCGCCATGGGCCGGGTGGTCGAAAAGGGTTATCTGAGAGTGGTTTACGACCCGGGGTTCGAGCCCGTCCCGGTGGCCGGGTGGCTGGGTGTACCTTGCGCGCCGGTCCGGCCGGGAGGCGTGGCCTCGGCCCTGGCTTCCGGAGCCCGCTGGATCGCGGCGGACGCGGCTTCCGATGAGGATCTCGATTGCATCGCGGCCGAGGTGCTGGCGCTCGATTGCCGCGTTCTCTGGGCCGGCTCCGCCGGTCTGGCCGCCGCCCTCGCCCGCACCTTCCCGAAACGCGCCCCGCAAGAACCCGCGGCGGCTCCGGGCCCGGTTCTCTTCGCCATCGGCTCGGGTCACCCGGTCACCCTGGCACAGCAGGCGGCGCTGCGCCGGGCGCGCCCCGGGCTGTCGATTCTCCCCGTGCCGCCCCGCCGCATCGCGCCGGAGTGCGTCAGGGAGGCTATTCTCGCGGCCCACCCCGCCGCGCTGTTTCTTTCCGGCGGCGACACCGCCGCCTTCGTCTGCCGCGCGCTTGGCGTCGAGTCGATCGACCTGCACGGCGAAATCCTCAGCGGGATTCCGCGCGGCACGCTTCTGGGTGGCGACCTCGATCGCCTGCCGGTGGTTACCAAATCGGGCGGCTTCGGCGGCCCTCATGCTTTGATAGAAGTCGCGGATTATTTTGCATGCCCCAAATACTAGACAAACCTACCGTCGCGCTCACCATGGGAGACCCTGCCGGAGTCGGTCCCGAGGTGATGCTGAAAGCCCTTGCCGATCGCGACATTGCGCCGCTCGCCAACTGGATCGTGGTGGGCGATTCGGAAATTCTGGAACTGGCCGCCGAGGTCACCGGAAAGCCGCTTGCGAATGCGTGCCTGCACGATATTCAGGTTCTGGGCTCCTACGATGACTTCGCTTTCGGCAAGCTGGATGCCCGCTGCGGATCGGCCGCGGTCGAATACGTCCGCGTGGCCACCCAACTATGTTTGGAAGGCGTGGCCGACGCCATGGCCACCGCGCCCCTGAACAAAGAGGCCGTGACCCTCTCCGGGCGGCGGTTCTCCGGACATACGGAGTACATCGCCGAGCTGTGCGGCGCCACCGAATCCCGCATGCTGCTGGCCAGCGAGCGGCTCGCCACCATTCACGTGACCACGCACGTCTCCCTGCGCCGCTCCTGCGACATCACCACCGAGCGGGTGCTCCGCACCATCCAACTCGGCGACCAGGCCATGAAGCTGCTCGGGTTCGAGCACCCCCGCATCGCCGTCTGCGGGCTCAACCCGCACGCCGGCGAGCACGGCCTGTTCGGCAGCGAGGACGGGCTGATCATCGCTCCGGCGATTCAGGCCGCACAATTGGAAGGCATACGCTGCAGCGGGCCCCATGCCGGCGACACCGTCTTCTTACAGGCTTCCCGCGGCGCCTACGAGCTGGTGGTGGCGATGTATCACGACCAGGGTCACATCCCCATGAAGTTGATCGATTTCGAGGGCACCGTCAACATCTCGCTCGGCATCCCCATCATCCGGACTTCCGTCGATCACGGCACCGCATTCGATATCGCCGGCCGCAACCTCGCCGACCCGCGCAGCATGAAGCAGGCCATGCGGATGGCTGCGCGGATGGCCCGCACGCGCCGCGCCGGAATGTGACCGACCGCGATCTCAGGCTCCCTGGCTGGAATCGGCGGGCCACCGGAATACCCGCAGCGGCTGAATGGGACCCTCCACCGCTACCGCGCCCACCGAATTCCCAAACGGCGGCAGGCCCTCGAACGTCCACCCCGGCACCGGCAGTGACGTATCGAACGAGGTCAGCGGAATCGATAATCCGCCGCCGACTCCCTTGATGTAGGCTTCCTTCCTCGTCCAGCATTCGAAAAATGCCCGGTCCCGGTCGGGAGCCGCGGCGATCTTCTCCCGTTCTCCGGCGGCGAAAAACCGGGCGGCAATCTCGTCCAGCCACTCCACCGGCCGGGCCAGTTCCACATCCACCCCGATGCTGCGCGCCCGCGTGACGGCCAGCGCCGCCAGGTCTCCCGAGTGCGAAAGGTTGAACTGAACCTCCGCGCCGGGCACGAAGGGCTTGCCGTGTTCCCCCGTCTCGAACCGGATGGCCGCGGGGGCCATCCCCAGGTAACCGCCCAGCACGTCCCGCAAGAAGCCGTGCGCGATCACGAAGCGCCGCCGCAGGTGCTCGAAGCGGAAGCGCTCCGCCCGGTCGCGTTCGCCCTGGCTCAGCACCTGCCGGCACACTTCGATCGGCGCCCCGTCTTCGAGCGCGGCGCTCCAGATATGCACCGCATCGGGCGACAACCAAATCACTTGGCTTCGTAGAACTCGTATGCCACGCGCCAGTGGATCTCCTGCCCCGGTTCGACGCGCAGGTGATTGTAGGCTTCCGGGCAGGCGGTCGTGCGGATCGACCAATAGTAGAGCCGCGAAAGCGGCTGGTCGCCCGTCTGCCGCACCCCGGCCCCGGTCTCGCGGTTTTCCACACGGAAATCGTAATCGGCCGCGGTGGCGCCGAATCCCTTCATCTCGCCGAATACCGATTGCCCCTGCTGCAATTCCTTGAGATACACGAATTGCTTGCCGCGGGTCTCGGCCACGCCCGGCCAGTCGTGGTCGATGTGCACGTCGAAGGGGAAGGTCACCGAAACGTCCGGACCGGTCGGCTTCCCGTCCAGCATGTAGAAATCGTGGTTGAAAACGTTGGTTTCGATCACCTTGGTTCCGGTGTTTTTCAGGCGGTGCTCGATCACCAGCATCGGCTTGGCTTTCTCCAGCCGCACCGTCTTGTGGTACACGTATGTCCCGGCCAGGTTCTGCGTGAACTCGACCGAGTTCTTGGAGGTATGTACGGTCCACTTGCCCGGGTCCACGATGTCGTAGGTGTAGAAGTCGTTTACCTTGCGATCGTCCGGCCGGCGCAGCACGCCCACGCCCACGCGGACGAAGGTGTCGCCCGGTTTCGCGTCGTCGAACCACAAAGCGCTGAACGATTCCACTGGCCCGGTGATGGAATCGTGCAATTTCGGATCGTATCTCGGGAACCATACTCCGAAATAGCTGTGGCCTTTGTATTCGAGGCTCGCGATCACGCCCGACCAGTCAAACCGCGTCGCACGGTAGTAGCCGTTCTGCGTGTCCGGCAGGTACAGCTTGGCGTGAACCTGGCCGTTCGTGATCTCGGCCTGCGGAAAATCCGCGGCCATCAGCCCGGCCGCCAGTCCCAAAACCATCAGAATGCTTTTCATAAGTTTTCCCACGCGTCGATGAAACATGATAAATCCATTAAGCAGCGAGGATTTATCTTACATGAAAAAGGCTACCGCCCTTCGAATCGCCGCGGCCACCGCCCTCTGCTCGGCCGCATGCCTGATTCTATCGATAGCGGGCTCCGCCGCATCCAGCGTCAAACCTCTGTCTTCCTACGACCCTCAGGTCAAACAGCTTCTCTCCAGGATGACCCTGGAGGAGAAGATCGGGCAGATGACCCAGCCGGAACAGAGCGCCCTGCAGGATCCGGCCGATATCGAAAATTACTTCGTCGGCTCCCTGTTGAGCGGCGGCGATTCCGACCCGAAAGAGGGGAACAGCCTCCAGGCATGGACCGACCTTTATGACCGGCTTCAGAAACATACCGAAAATTCGCGCCTGAAGATTCCGATTCTGTACGGGATCGACGCCGTCCACGGCCACAACAACGTGCTCGGCGCGGTGATCTTCCCGCACAATATCGGGCTCGGCTGCACGCGCGACGCCGCGCTGGTGGAAAAAGTGGAGCACGTCACCGCCCTCGAGATGCGCGCCACGGGAATCCAGTGGGCCTTCGCGCCGTGCGTGACGGTTCCGCAGGATATCCGCTGGGGGCGCACCTATGAAGGCTTTTCGGAGGATCCCGCGCTGGTGCGCAAACTGGGCGCCGCCGGGGTACGCGGATTCCAGGGGCTGGACCTTTCCGACCCGCTGGCCGTGGTGGCCTGCGCGAAGCACTATGTCGGCGATGGCGGCACGGCTTGGGGCTCCGGCAGCGCCGGCAGCGGCCTGGACCAGGGCGATACCCGCGTGGACGAAGCTACGCTCCGCCGCATCCATCTGCAGGGCTACATCTCGGCCATACAGGCGGGCGTCGGAACCATCATGCCGTCCTACTCCAGTTGGAACGGGGTGAAATGCTCGGCCAGCAAGCGGCTGCTCACCGGCATTCTCAAGAACGAACTCGGCTTCCAGGGTTTCCTGATTTCCGATTACAACGCCATCGACCAGATCTCGCCCGATTACAAAGAGGACGTCCGCATCTCGATCAATGCGGGAATGGACATGGTGATGGTGCCGACGCGCTATCGCGAGTTCTATAACGACCTCAAAGATCTGGTCCATGAGGACAAGGTGCCGATGTCGCGCATCGACGACGCCGTCACCCGCATCCTCCGCGTGAAATTCGCCATGGGTATGATGGACCCGAAACGCTCGCAACTGGCCGACCGCAGCCTCCAGAAGAGCTTCGGCTCACCCGAGCACCGGCAGGTGGCACGCCAGGCAGTGCGCGAATCCGCGGTGCTGCTCAAGAACGACAACAAGGTCCTGCCGATTTCGAAGAACGTCAAGCACATCCTGGTGGCCGGCAAGAGCGCCGACGATCTCGGAAACCAGTGCGGCGGCTGGACCATCGACTGGCAGGGCCGCAACGGCGCGGTTACCGAAGGCGGCACGACCATCCTGGCCGCCATTAAGCAGACCGTTTCCGGGGATACCCAAGTCACGGTCTCTCGCGACGGCACCGGCGCCGCGGGAGCCGATATCGCCATCGTAGTGGTCGGCGAGACGCCCTATGCCGAGATGAAGGGCGACCGCGCGGACCTCGCGCTTTCTGCTGAAGACGTCGCTGCCGTGAACAATGTGAAGGCCGCGGGCGTTCCCGTCGTGACGGTCCTGCTTTCCGGCCGCCCGATGATCGTCAACAACATCCTCGACAAGACCGACGCGCTGCTGGCCGCCTGGCTTCCCGGCACCGAGGGGCAGGGCGTGGCGGACGTGCTGTTCGGCGACTACCACCCGACCGGCAAGCTGTCGTTTTCCTGGCCGCGCAGCATGGCCCAGTTGCCGCTCAATCTGCAGACGAAGAATGCCGACCCGCTGTTCAAGTACGGCTACGGCCTGAGCTACTGAAAGCACGTCGTGGCGTATGGGAGAAATGAATGGTTGTCACTTGGACGACAGTGGCGGCGATTGTGGGTGCGGTCACCGGAACCGTCGGTACAGTTTTTGACGGTCTTTAGGTTGTAGCGGAGGAGATCGCGCAAGCGGAATCGCTGTTCGGTTTGCAGATTCTCTTCCCGTTTGAGCAGGAGCCAGCGCGACTTCTTCAGTAGCGGAATCCGGCCCTCGCTCGCCATCCGGCGCGATTCTCCGGCGCGGACTTCGTCGACTGCCTTGTTCATTTTCGCGATGATATGAAAACGGTCGAGAATATGCAGAGCCTCGGAACATCTCTCATGGATGACTTTCAAGTAGGGTTCCCACATGTCTGAGCAGATGAACACGATCTTTGATGTGATTTCTTCGCCTATGGTGGTGAAGAATCCCTGAAACGACTCGATCGTTCTCTCTTTGCCGACCCAAAGCAGGCGGGTGATGCCGACATCGATCTGATAGACCAGTGTCAGGTACTTGTGCCCTTTGGAGTACTGAATCTCATCGACGGCAATGGCGTCGATCTGGCCGAGCGAGCGATGCTCCAATCCCCAGGCGACGACATGTTCGACCGCATCGAACACCTTGTCCCAAGACGTGCGAAAGGCCGCCGCGGTTTCTTTCCACGAAAGGCGGCGGGCCCAACGGGCTAGGAAAAGCATATACGCTTTGGTCAGGGTTCGTTTGCCATCGCCCCATGGGACTTCCTCGACGGCCACCACGCCGCACCGGAGGCAATCGACGCGACGCATGGCGGAGACCAGGAAGACGAAGAATCCCCACTGCGGGATGAACTCAAAACGTCGTTCAGCGAGTTGGTCATAGCCGGACGCCGGCAAATGGCAGCGCGAGCAGACTGCGGCCGAACCTTTCCGCGGACGCAGGACTACTTCGATGCTCTTCTTGTCGGTACTGAAACGGGCGTGCTCATAGACAAAACCTCGAAAATGGTGGCAGCGGTTCAGGATCGTGGTCAGTTCCGTGGCGGGAACCCGAGTGGCCGCGAAACCGTCTCCGGACTTGGGCTCGCGATTCGTGAACGCTAGGCGGCTCAGGCAAGATCTATCGCGCAGAACTGCGGATTATGAACGATCAGCGGCACCAAAATCCGAGACGGCGACGATGTGTAAAAGTGGAGATGCGAAGGTCTACAGCTTTTCCGGTGCGGCTGTCATTCATAGCGCAGGGCGACAGTCGGGTCGACCAGTGACGCCCTCCATGCCGGTAGGAGTGCCGCAATCAAGCCGATCGCACTAAGAAGCAGGGCGACCGCTCCGATGCTGAGCGGATCGCTCACGCTCAGTCCCGCCGCCAGCACACCAGAGAGCATCCGTGTAACAATCATGGCCAATCCCGAACCCAACAGCAGTCCGACAAAAACGAGCCAAAACGCGTCGGTCAGGATCATTTGCAGGACCTGTCTCCGAGTTGCCCCTAGTGCGAGGCGCACACCAATCTCAGCCACACGCTGACCGACGCTGTAGGCCATCACACCGTAAATGCCAATCGCTGCGAGTATCAGTCCCAGAGCGCCAATGATCCCCAACAACGCGGTCGCGATACGGCTCGGGAGGAGCGAGCGTCCAATTCTATCCTGCATGAGCTGGACCTTGATGGGCACGTGTCCGTTCAGCTTCTCCAATGTCTGCTGGACCGCGGTCTCTTGACCCGTTGGCGGAACATCGGAGTTGACCTCAAGAACGAGCGGACCGTACCGTTGTGACCAGGGCCAATAGAGCGCAGGGGCGGGGTCCTCGCCGAGGGTGCCGTACTTGCTGTCGGCCACCACACCGATAACCTGCACGCCAACAAAAGTAGGCGGTTGACCCAGTATGGGAACCTGTACCTGGGAATTCACTCCGCGGCCGTTCAGGTACCTTCGTGCAAATGTTTGGTTCACTATGGCGACGGGAGCGCTGCCCGCCCGATCGGTCACCTTGAACCCCCGCCCGTACAGCAGTTTGATTCGCATGGTCCGAAAATTGTCTGGCGTGACACTATTCACAAACACCCGGGGTATGATGTGCTCGCCGGCTTTCATCGACATCACATTGTGTTCGAGACCAAGCGGTACAGTAGTTGTTCCACTGACCGACTTGACGCCTGGCAACCGCTCAATCTCGGCCATGGCTGCTCTGAAGTATTGCTCGGCCTGCTCCTGCGGATAGGCGCGTGGATCAAGAGCTGCTTCGGCAGTGAGGAGGTGCGTGGCATCGAATCCTGGATCGACATTCACGATCCGGGCAAGGCTCCGGAGAAGCAACGCCGCGGAGACCAGTAGCACAAAAGCTAACGCAAACTGGCCGACAACCAGCCCCTGACGTAGGGACCGTCGGGTCCCACCAAACTGGCGAGATCCGATATGGGAGTGGGCCTTGCCCGCCTGCAACGCGGGTATTAGCCCCGATAGCAGCGTCGCAAGCAATGTCAGCATGATCGTCACAACCACGGTGCGCGCATCGAGAGATAGGTGGAGTTCCAGCGGCAGCGAGAAACCAATTCGAATCCTGTCGAGCAACGCGGAACTGAAAAGGTATAAGGCGATTCCTGAACCTGCGCCCAGCACCGCCAACAGAAGGCTCTCCGTGACGAGTTGCTGAACGAGACGATATCTTGGCGCACCAAGCGCCAGCCGAACTGCAAGCTCACGGGATCGGCTTGCCCCTCGCGCCAACAGCAACCCTCCAACGTTACCGCAGGCGATCAGCAATACCAAGCCGCCGGCGAGAATCAGGAAAGCGAAAAACAGCGCCACCTCGATCGGGACGCCGTCGTTGCGCATCCTCTCGATGCCTGTAAGAGGAGCGAGGCGTACTTGATCCGAAGTGAATGTTTCGGCCGGGTACTGCCGCCTCCAGACCTGTGCGCTGGCTCGGATCGCGGATTCCGCCTGAAAGATGCTCACCCCATCCCGCAGGCGGCAGATCAACCGCAGCCTCGCGTTCGCCGGATCGTCAAGTCCCCCCAGAACAAGGGGATTCATCGATACATAGATGTCTGGCGTTATGCCATACCCGTGAATAGAGCGATAGTCTTGGGGCAAGACTCCAATGATCGTGAACGGTTCACGGTTAACCTCCATGACTTGGCCCAGGACATTTGTATCAGCATTGAATTCCCGCTTCCAGAAGCCGTGGCTGAGAATCACGGTACTAGGTTGGTTCCGCGCCTCACCTTCCTCTTGTGTAAATGTGCGGCCGATCATAGCGGAAACGCCGAGGATACTAAAGAAATTCCCGCTGACTACATCACCGACAACGTTCCGCATGCCGTTTCCCGAGCGAAGGGTCAGGTTCATTTCATCGTATGCGGCCAGCCCTGCCAACGCCGGATCTGTGACAGACATCCCCTCGAAATAGCGATAGGAAAAACGCTGCTGGCCCCCGATTTCGACAAGCTTCACCCGATCGACATTTCTGGCCGTAACGGCATTGAGGAACACCGCTTCGAACACACCGGAAGCAGTAACCGTAGCGCCAATACCGATCGCCAGCGAGGACATGGATACCAGGGTGAACATTGGGCTTTTGTAAAGTCCTCGCGCCCCATACCGAACATCCTGCCAGAAACGATCCAGCCACATCCAGCCCCAGGCTCTCCTCACTTCCTCCTTGACCAGGGTTGAATTGCCAAACAATCGCCGGGCGGCAGAGCGCGCCTCGTCCGGCGACGCCCCTAGTTGCTGCCGCTCCATCGCTTCCATCTCCAGGTGATCGGCGATTTCGCGCTCAAGATCCTCCTCACGCTTCTTTCTGCGCCACCAGGTCATCTCAATGCTCCTGAACAGGCCACATAACGCGACTGATCGCGTCTGCCATCTGTTTCCATCGCGACTCCTCGGCACACAATTGCTTGCGGCCGCTCGCAGTCAATCGATAAAACTTGAGTTTGCGTTTCGAGTCCTTCGCGACCGGCTCCCAGCTGGCCGCAAGCCACCCTCTTCTTTCGAGGCGGTGGAGGGCTGGATATAGGGACCCGTGCTCGACCTGCAGCACGTCGTCGGTTGTACGCTGCAAATACTTCGCGATCTGATGCCCATGGGCAGGCCCGATCTGGAGCGTACGAAGAATGAGCATGTCCAACGTGCCCTGGACAAGCTCAAGTCGAGGATTTCGGCTGTTTGCTGACATCGTTGGTAGACGGTCTACCTTAGAAGAATATCACAGCAGGGTAGGCCGTCTACCAACGAATCACGAGCGATCCTGCCGCGGAACACGCATACCACCCCGCAGCCACGGGCGGATCGTCTCAACGCATCCGACCAGGAGGATCGCGGTCCAGATGCAAATTGACGGGAAACGCAATTGTGAGACCTGGCCTCAACCGGTACGCGACCTGATGTGCCGTCGTCAAATGGACGGATCAATGACCCACAGATTCCTCTGACGAGGCGAACTTATTGCAGCGTCGAGTCCGGCTGAACGTGGTTCCCAAGAGCACCGCAATTCGGGGAAACGGATTCCTGTCCAGCAACAAAGAACTGCTATCTGACGGGTTTGCGTGTATTGAAGTGACGAATCTCAGCGCATTCCCGGTGACCATTGCAGAAGTTGGCTTTTCTTTGAATGGGGAGAATGGGCGAGCCGTAGTTATGCCAGATCCGCTAATACTTCTGCCGAAAAGATTAGAGCCGAGAGAGTCCATTGACGTTCGAGCAGTTCGTAGCCTCGGGTTTCCTGGGAAAGCAAATCGTGCATACGCAACTACACAATGCGGTCACACCTCATACGGCGACAGTCTCGTCTTGAGCAAGTGGCGCAAGATGTCGGCTGTGTAATCTGGCGGATTGGACAAGTATATTATTCCCCTACTGAGCGTAGGGTTACTGAGAATAGGCTGGCCTCCAGGCCAGGCGGCTATAGCAGGTGCCGGTAATCCTGCGGGTCCAGCCCGAACCGTTCCATCTGCCGCGGCAAGTCCGGCCGCAACGCTTCCGGCGTGTGCCGCACCCAGGCCGCAATCACTGTCTCCACGCCCACGCGGTTCTTGCCGTCTTCTTGGGCCAGCGCTTCGGCCTCGCCGCGCAATTCCGCTTCGGTATTTTCGCGAACGGGGCGCGGGGTCTGGGCCAAAACCAGGTTCAGGAAATCTTCAGCGGCGTCGTTCCAGTTCATGCGAGGTTCAGAACCTGCTTCACCGTGCCGCTCTGGTCCTGGATCTTCTGTTGCAGCAGCATCAGGGCGTAGATCAACTGTTCCGGACGCGGTGGGCATCCCGGGACGAAAACGTCGATCGGGATCACCTGGTTCACGGGGATCAGCGCGTAATTGTTGAACACGCCTGTCGAGGTGGCGCACGCGCCCATGGATATCGCCCACTTCGGTTCCGGCATCTGCTGGTACAGGTGGCGGATCACCGGAGCCATCTTGTTCGATACGCGGCCCGCGATGATCATCAGGTCCGATTGCCGCGGCGATCCGCGGAAGACCTCGGCGCCGAAGCGCGCGATGTCGAACCGCGACGCGCTCATCGACATCATCTCGATCGCGCAGCAGGCCAACCCGAATGTCATTGGCCAGATGGAATTCTTGCGCGCCCAGTTGACGGCCTTGTCGAGCGTGGTGAACACGATGCCTTCGGAAGCCGCGGCGGCCGGGTTGTTGACCGAGTACTCGTCGATCCGCGCAAACAGCTCGGAAGGTCCGCTGGCAAGGGGTTTATCCATACCATCATTTTCGCATGGCCGGCGGCGGTCCTGTAGAATCGAGTTATTCGCTTTTTCCATGCCTTCCGAAAGCTTCAAGCAAATGTTGGATCGCGCCGCCTCCGATCATGGAATCGGCCCGGGCTTCTGGGATATCTGGGGCCGCTACCATACCACGACCACCCAGGCCAAGCAGGTAATCCTGCGGGCCAAGGGGATCGACGCATCGAGCGCGGAGGTCCTCGAACGCTCGCTGGCCGAGTTTGCCCGGCGCGAGTGGGAGCGGTTGCTGCCGCCCTGCATCGTCGCCCGCCAATCGGGCGAAGTCGAACTGCCGCTGAATGTCCCGGCCGGCTCTTCGGAAGCGACCGCCCGGATCATCGTCACCGAGGAGGAGGGGCGGGTCTCCGAGTCGGAGGTCAACCTGCGCGACCTGCCGCAGACGGCATCCGCCCAAGCCGGCGGGCAGAACTGGGTGCGCAAACTCGCGCGCATTCCCGCCGCGCTTCCGCTCGGTTATCACGAGATCAAGGTGAAGGCTGGCTCGAAAACCGGCACGACCCGTTACATCGTGACTCCCGACCGGGCCTGGACGCCGGCCCACCTCGGCCGCGGAGGGCGCATGGCCGGGGTCACCGTGAGCCTCTACGGCGTGCGCTCCGCGCGCAACTGGGGTTGCGGCGATTTCAGCGATCTCGACGCCGTCCTGGACTGGGTCGTCGATGACCTGGAAGCCAGTTTCGTGGGGCTCAATCCGCTGCACGCCATCCACAACCGCCGGCCGTTCAACACCAGCCCCTACCTGCCGAACTGCATCTTCTACCAGAACTTTTTGTATCTCGACGTGGAAGCCATGGAAGACTTCGCCCAAAGCCGGCGTGCGCGCTGCCTGTGGGGAAGGGCGGAGATCCAGACCGAGATTCGCCAGTTGAGGGAAACGCAGTTCGTCGAGTACGAACGCGTGGCCGCGCTCAAACTGCGGTTTCTGAAACTGGGGTTTGTCCAATTCCTTCGGGAGTGGCGGCGCGGCACCCGGCGCGCGCACGAGTTTGGCGCTTTCCTCGAGCGCGAGGGCTGCCTGCTCGAGAGGTTCGCCACCTATTGCGCGTTAGACGAATCGCTGCACCGGGCCAACCCCGACGTATGGATGTGGACCCAGTGGCCCGCCGGCTACCAGGACCCCCGCTCGTCCGAAACCCAGGCCTTCCGCCGGAAACACTGGCGCTCGGTGATGTTTTACCAGTACTTGCAATGGCAGATCGACATCCAACTGGGCCGGGCGCAGCAGCATGCGCGCGAACGCCGCCTGGCGATCGGGCTCTACCATGACCTGGCGCTGGCTACCGACCGCTTCGGTTCGGATCTCTGGGCTCACCGCCCCTTCTTCGTGAGCGGATGCCGCGTCGGGTCGCCGCCCGACGATTTCGCTCCCAAGGGGCAGGATTGGGGCTTTCCTCCGCCCGATTCCCGCCGCCACTACGAAGACGGCTACCGGCTGTTCGCCGATTCCATCCGCAAGAACTTCCGCCACGGCGGCGCCCTGCGCATCGATCACGTCATGCGGCTGTTCCGCCTCTACTGGATTCCCGACGACCTCGACGCCACCCAGGGGGCTTACGTGCGCGAAGTGAACGAAGATTTCGTCCGTATCCTGGCGCTCGAAAGCGTCCGCAACCGGGTGGTGGTGGTGGGTGAGGACCTGGGTACGGTCGAGCCTGAGATTCGAGAAACGCTGGCGCGCTTCGGCGTCCTCAGCTACCGGCTGTTCTATTTCGAGAAAAATTCGAGCGGCGGTTTTCGCCGCAACGACGAATACCCTGCCCAGGCTCTGGTCTCTTCGACCACCCACGACCTGCCGACGCTGGCCGGCTTCTGGACCGGCACCGACCTCGAAGCGCGGCGCGCCGCGGGCGTGCTCGACGAGGGCGGATTCCGCGCCCAATCCGATGCCCGCTTCGCCGAGAAACAGAAGATGCTGGACGTGCTTTTTTCGCTGGGATTGATGCCCGGCCACCTTTCGCGTTGGGCCCGGGATTATCCCGAGCTGACCGGAGACCTGCACAATGCCGTGGTGGGATTCCTGGCCGGAACGCCCTGCCAGTTGCTGGCGATCAACCAAGAGGACCTCACCAAGGAACTGGCCCAGCAGAACCTGCCGGGCACAACCTGGCAATACCCGAACTGGGGCCGCAAGATGCGCTTCACGGTGGAGCAACTGCGGTCCGATCCGGAGGCGCGCGCCTACACCGCAATGTTCCGCAACTGGATCGTCAACTCGGGCCGCAGCAACCGGGCGGCCGAATCGGCGTAGGCTCCTGCCTCAGTGGTTCACTTCGCGCGGGTCGTCCATGCGCGGGCTGGGTTTGCCGCTTTCCGAGATTCGGGCCGTCGATGGGTCGAACAGCCTCCGGTCCACCGGGCGCAGCCGATAGCCTGCCGTGTCCGGTTGGGTGGTGAAGCAATCTCCCAGATCGGCGGCCGCGGCGTCGAACAGGTTCAGCGGCGGCAGGTCGAGCAGCCGGAAAATGGTCTTCAGCAGCCCTGGGAAGCTGGTGTTGACGTGGGAGACGTAGTTCTCCCGGAACCACGGCCCGGCGCCCATCAGCACCGTGCGGTGCGCGTCGATGTGGTCCACGCCACCCTGCGGGTCGTCCTCGGTGATGAACACCGCCATGCTGCTCCACCATTTCGTGCCCGAAAGGAACTCCAGGATGCGGCCCAGCGCGTAGTCGTTGTCGGCGACGAAGGATACGTCGTAAGGGTAGCCATCCTCCGGGCGGGCGTCCGTCATGTGATCGTTGGGCAAGTGGATAAAGATAAACTGCGGCAGGTCCGCCCCTGTCTTCACATAGTCGTCTTCAATTTCGCGGATGAACTGCGAGGCGCGGAACTGGTCCGGAATGTTCATGTTGAACCCCGGGTAGCCGCGCGAAGTGTGGGAGTAGAGCGGCTCCGGCATGGGGATGTTGGTGAGGTATCGCCCGCCGCTCGGTTCGAGGTCTCTGCCTTCGTCGATTCCGGCCAGTTCGAAACCTTCGCCGAAGTTCCGGAACGTGACCCCGTGCCGCGCAAAATGGTGCCAGATCGTGCCCCCCTCTTCCTGGTCTTCGGGGTGCACGGAGGAATCCGACCCGGCAAACAGCAGGCGCCCGGGGGCGGTCCCCAGCCGGAAATCCTTCTTCTGCTCGCTGTACGCGGCCATCAGCGACGACTCGGTCCACACGTTGGGGTAGGACCCGACCAGCCAGTGGTGGCCGTCGACGCTGACGTCCGAATCGGCGTAGAAGTTGTCGCTGATGGTCCACTGGCGGGCGATTGCGTGGTGGTTGGGGGTGATGTCGACGTCCCTTAGATTCAGCCGCTTACCTTTGCCGTCCGCGTAGCCCAGGGTGCCCAGGCGAGCCCACCGGGGGCCGCCCATTACGGGGCCGTTCGAGGCCTCCAGGATGTCGCCGAACACCTCGTCGTACGTCCGGTTTTCCTTCACGATCAGCACGACATGCCGGATCCCGGCGGGCAGCGGTCGCTCCTGGCCTTCCACCGGGCGAAAGCCGTTGGCCCGCATCACGAAATCGGTGTACCGGGCGAGTTCCGCCGGTCCGGGCAAAGGGAAAACCGAAACCGTTCCCTGGCGCGACTGGCTGCTCGGAAACGCGCCCGGCGCGTCCGGCGCATTCGGCCCCCGGCCCTGGCCTCGTGCATTAGCCACGAACACCGTTCCCCGATCGATGGCGACCCGGGTCGGAAACCAACCGGCCGGCAAATGCCCCAGCACCCGCTTCGCCCGGGTATCGATCACGCCCACGGCATTGATTCCAGCCTCGGCCACCAGAAGCCACCCCGAGGCCGCATCGAATGCCAGCCCTACCGGCAGAACGCCGCGCAGGGTTTCGAGGCCTGGAATCCGAATCGGGATCTCGGCGTCCACCCGGTTGGTCTTCGCGTCAATCATGGTGATCGAGTCGTTCGCAGCGTTGGCTACGAAAACATGATCCCCCGCCGCCAGGATTCCCGACGGGCTGCTGCCTCCGTTGCTTCGCGGTCCGAACGGCAGGCCGGTACGGAGGTAGGTCTCGATTTTGGGCGCCGCGGGATCGCTCACGTTCACCACCGCCACGGAGTTCGACTCGCGGACATTGGGATCTCCCAACCCCGGCACCTGGACCGGCCCGCGTGCGGTTCGGCGCTCCACACCCGAGACCGCTTCGGGGCTGGGGAAGCCGAATGCCGGAAAATCCAGGCCGCTGTCGCGGGCGTTCTTCGGATCCGCTCCGGGGATCACCTGATATTGAAACATGCCAACGTGGGTGACGTAGAGCGTCTTGCGGTCCGGGGAAAGCGCCAGGGCGAACGGAAGCCGGCCCACTTTCAGTGACGCCAATATCTGTCGGGTCTTTACCTCGATGAGCACCACCCGGAAGTTGGCTTGATCGACGGCGTAAAGTATTCCGCGATCCGGGTCGAAGGCGAGGTCGCCGGTATAGCTGTCCGCATAACCGTCGCGGTTGAGATCGATCGCGCGACGGCGGCCGGAACTCCAATCCACTTCGCTGATGCGGCCCGAGTTGCCCTCCGAGACGAAGATTGTATGCTCGTTTCGGAAGGCGACCCCCATGAAAACTCCTTTCCATTCTTCGCGTTCGGAGTCGTCCATGAGGTCGGGGGACTGCACCGGCATCTGCCGGGCCAGCCAGTCGCCCTGCCGGTTCTGCTCCAGAAAGGTCAGGGAATTTCCCCCTTGGCCGCCATTCGCGGTGACGACGGTCCGTCCCAAGGGGCTGATTGCAAGCCCGAAAGCGCCGGCTCCGGTAGGGAGTTGCCTTCCGATTGGGGCGATAATTCGGCCTCCGGGCAGGATGGAAGGGCCCGCGTGCCGGGCCGGCTGACGGATTCCCGCCGGCGCAGTGTACATTTGAGCAGCACTCATGCCCACACACACGCTGAAAATGAGGCAGAAAAGCCGGGCGGCGCGCACGTTTCCATCATATCGCCGGAGTTTTCCGATTCCCGGCTTTTGATTTTGTTTCACATAGAACATTAGTTGAAGCGACCAGATAACTTTTTCCCGACCGGTAAAGAATTCACTCATCCTACGCAGTACGATGGGCTATATCCAGAGCGGTACGGATGTACCCTTTATCAGTGAGCCGTGACACTTAAAGGAATTAGTTTGAAATCCGGTGTTTCATTGAAAGCTGGCAAACGACGTGCTCCGGGGTTTACTCGCGGAACCCGAATGGAACGTCGAGCTGTTGTAGGCATTATGTTTCTCTTCGCGGCGTCAAGCCTGGCGCCGTTCGCGGCGGCCACTGCCCGGCAGCAGTCGGGGGGAGAGCCGGCCGGGGAGCAAATCCAGCGCTCGAGCGCCAAAAAGGCGGCCCCAGGCGTTGTCGGCTGCCTGGATCAGCAGGATGGCGGCTTCGTGCTGCTGGACGAGCAGAAGCGGGAACCGATCGCAAACTTGGAGGCAGTTGGTTTTTCGGCGGAAAACTTCGCCAAATACCTGGGTCAGAAGGTATTAGTCCGCGGGACGTCCCTACCGGAGAAGTCTCGCCCCACAATCAAGGTTCGCAGCATTCAGCGAGTCAGCGATGTCTGCGCTCCGCAGCAGTAATCGTTTTGGAGGAGATAAATGGCATCCAGTCCCACAGCGTTTGCGCCCCAGAAACCACTCGAAGATCCGCTAGCCCACCTGCCATGCTCAAGCATCGTCGAGTATCGCAAAGGGCAGATGATCTACAGTCAGGACCAACCTTCAACCAGCATCTACCTGGTGATCGACGGCAAAGTAAAAGTCTCGAGGCTGGCGGATGATGGCCATCAAGTGGTGGTGGACATCTATCAACCCGATGAGTTCTTTGGTGAATCGGCTTTTCTCAATCTGCCGCACCGGTCCGAACAGGCCACAGCTTTGGAGAATACCAAGCTGATGACCTGGACCACCGCGGAGATCGAGGACATCGTGATGAAGCGGCCGCGGCTGGCGGTAGCGTTACTGCAGATTCTGGTGCAGCGCACCATCGACTTCACGCACCGCATCGAAAGCTTCTCCGTGGATAACATCGCGCGGCGGCTGGCACGTTCGCTAATTCGGTTTTCCGAGCGCCTGGGCACTCAGGAAGATGACGGATCGGTGCGCATGGTTCCTTTCACGCACGAGCTTCTTTCGCAGTACGTGGGCACATCCCGCGAGATCGTGACCCACTACATGAACCAGTTCCGACGGCAGGGCTACCTGCGGTATTCCCGCAAAGGCATCATCCTCTATCGCGATGCCTTCCGGGAATGGCTGCGGCAGAACGGCTAAGGATCGGCTCCCGCCGAGTAGCACGAGGAGGCTCACCTCCATGCGACCGCTCCTGAACGGCGCGTGGGTGGGCCTCCCTCAATAGGCCGCCATTCCGGCGGCGGGTTCCGTCGGATCGACGGTGTCGAACCGGGGCTCCTCGATTCCCAGGAACTCGTAAGCTTCCTCCAGCGTGTACACGATCCGGATTGTGTCTCCGGCGCCCTCGCGCAAGAGCTGAAACATCCGGCTCAGGCCGTACGTTTCGGGGGTAGGCGCAACCAGGATTTTTCGGCATCCGGCGGGGAGAGCGGGCGAGATCGCCGCCATCGACTTGATGAAATGGGGCGAGAGTTCGGATTTTACCGTGATCGAGAAATCCACGATGGTGGAACACGAACCGTAGACGGCAGCCAGCCGTTCGGCCGCCTCGTGCACCGCCAGGGCGGACGCCTTCGTAATCACCCTCCCGAAAGTGATCAGGAGCACCCGGTGCCCCGGGTCGAGCTGTAAGAGATGGTCCACGGAATCTACGATGACTTCGGGGCCGGGGAGTCTCTTTTCAGGAGATAACCGGGCTCAGTTCCGCATCCGCAGCAACAAATACAGCCCCACCAGCGAAAACACCACGTCCGGCGACCAGGCGGCCATGGCGGGAGGCAGCAGGCCGACGTCGCCCACCTTCTCGAATAGCGGCTGGATGCCGAGATACGCGATGGCGATCACGATGCTGGCGCCGATTCCGGTCATGGCGCCGCGATTTCCCACCAGAAAGCCGAAAGGAACCGCGATCATCGCCATGATCAGCGCAAACAGCGGGTTGGCGAACTTCATGTGGTACTGTACCTGGAGCTTGCGGGTATCCACCAGCCCGGTCTGCTGGAGGTCGGCGATGTAGCGCTCCAGTTCGAGGAAGTTCATCTGCTTCTCCTGCACGGCCTCGCGCAGGAAATAATCGGGCGCCTCGGTCAGCTCCGGAAACGTGGTTGCCTGGAAAGTGCGGAGCGGCGGAACGCGCTGTGTGCCGTGGAAATCGCTGCTCCAGCCGTCTTCGAAAATCCACGCGTTCACCGGAGCGCTCCAGAAGGCGCGCCTGGCCTGAATCTGGCGCGTCAGTTGGAAGCTGTTGGCATCCAGCTCGAAGACGCTTACCTCGACCATCACTTTTTCGGCAGGGTCGAAATACTTGTAGTAGTAGATCCGGGAATCCTTGCCCATGATCCACTTGCGGTTGGGGTTGAGATAGGTCTGCTGGGGACGTCCCTTGATCTCATCGCGCAGCGCGTCCTGCTTGCGGTTGGCGCTGGGAACGTAGGAGAAGTCGAACCCGAACAGCGCGCCGCTGAACAGCGTGCTGACGATCAGGATGGGGGCCGCCAGGCGGTACAGGCTCACGCCGCAAGCCTTGAATGCCGTGACCTCGTTCTGTTTGCTGAGTACCCCCAGGGTCACCAGCACCGCCACCAGCACGCTGATCGGCAGCAGCTTGTAAATCTGCAGCGGGATCAGGAAGAACAGGTACGTGAACATGGTCAACAGCGAACTGTTGCGCAGCATGTCACCCATGAGCTCGAAGAAGTTGTAGACCTCGGCCATCGAGACGAAGCTCGCCAGCACCACCAGCAGATAGAAGACGAAATTGGAAAGGATGTAGGTGTCGACGATCTGCGGCAGAAGCGGAAGGCGCCAGCCGTAGAAGCGGCCCGGCTCCGGAATGCGGTTCGTCCTGCTCTTCAGGTGGCGGAAGAGGCTACCGAAGATTTCCCGGAGGCCCGAGATCAGGTCGCGGTCGCCGGGCCGTTCCATACGGACCAGAAAGAAGATGCCGGCCACCGAGAAAACCACGTCGGGCAGCCAGATCGCCACAGGGACCGGCAGAGAGCGTTGCTTGGCCACCCCGATGAGCGAGACCGAGGAGAGATAGTAGCCGAAGAACGCCAGAAAGATGGCGTTCACGTAGCCCGCGGATTTGCCTCCCTTGCGGGTGGAGATGCCGAGCGGAATCCCCAGCAGCGCCAGCGCGATGCATGCCAGGGGAAGGGAAAAACGGCGATGCAGTTCGACCCCGATCTCGACCCAATCCGGCCCGCGGTAGCGCATCAACTGGCGCGTGCCCATGGCGCTCGAGGCCAGCGGCCGCTGCTCGGGCGGCCGCAGATCGAGCGCGACGGTTTTCACCGGCGCCGAGTCGTCCCGGGCTACCCCGTCCTTGCCCATCTCGTGCGTGGAGTAGTCGCGCATCTGCAACTGGATCCGATTGTTCTTCGTATCGGAGGTGGCCAGGGCGAGGCGCGCCACCGTGATCATGGGGCCATCCGCCTTCTCGCCCAGGCCGGCTTTGCGCTTATCCGAATCGCTGACGTCCGCCAGGAATACCGGCCGCCACACCACCGGATCCCCAGGCCGCACGTCACCGACGTAGAGGATGGTATTCGGGAAGTCCTCATCGAAGATGCGCGGCTGGATTTCGGCGGAGATCTGGTTGGCGATCAACCGGTTCAGAATCTCGGTGCTCTTTTGCAGCGAATACGGAGTCAGCCGCAGCGAAGCCAGCCCGGCCAGTGCCGCGCCGAGCACCGCGAACGCGAGCACCGGGGCAATCACGCGCCGGCTGGAAACGCCGGCCGCCCGCATGGCCGTGATCTCTCCATCGCTCGACATCCGGCCGAGCCCGATCAGGATGCCCACCAGCACGCCAAACGGGATGGTCAGCGGCAGCACCGGCGGCAAAGTGAGGGCGAACAGGCTGAAGATCGTCTTGGGATCGGGGTTGCTGCCGACCAGGACTTCGAACAGCCGGTCGATCTTCTGAAGAAAAACGACGAAGGTAGCCAGCAGCGTGCCGAGAACGCTGCTGGTGAAGATTTCCCGAAAAACGTACCGGCTGAGAATGCGGAACACGTGCTTTACCGGGTGAGCTCCGGCGCCGGTACCACCGGCAGCTTGGGTTGCTCATCCTCGGAGGGATGCAACTCCAGGTCATCGATCAGCAGAGACGGCGCAACCACCGTAGCTTCCGCCGTGAATCCGGATGCGCCGATCAGCGCGAACGGCGCATCGCTGTCCAGGTATTCGAACGCCTCGGCGTCGTTGCCGGCGGCCAGAATATCTTTGAGGGAACGAACATTCAAGCCGCGGAAACGCAGGCCGCGGACCAGTTCCTCGCGTCCATCCGGAAACAGCTTGTAGACCAGAATCGGCATGCTTACCGGACGCTCGCCCTGCGCCGCCATCAGCACGCGCCTCACCTCCTCGACCGAAGCCGAGGAGGGGTAATCCATTTTCCGCACGATGAGCCCGTACGGCTTCCCGCGCGCCTTGCAGAGCTCGATGAGTTTCTGCTTCAACTCGGCAGGCGTCACTGCGTCGGCGGCGTTCACGAAGAGGTTGCTGAGGTTGGCGACATCGGCGCCGAATTGCCCCGGAAGGCGGGCGCGCCCGTTGGAGCTCTCATAGCCCCGAACCGGCTGGCGCGTGAGGAGATAGCCTTTCAGCACGCCCTTTTCGACGAGGTGCAGCGGCCCGGGCACGACCCCTTCGCGGTCCACGTTGTAGGAGCCGAAGAGGCGGCGCCCGCGCCATTCCTTCTGCGTGGGATCATCCACCACGTCGAACGAATCGGGTAAAACGCGCGCGCCGATGCGGCCTTCGAGTTCGCTCGGCTGGAAGCCGCCGCCGCGGTTGCCGTCGGTTACCGGCCGGCGGGCCAGCGCCAGGTTGCGGCCCAGCACTTCCGCCATGATTTGCGCGCCCGCCACGCCTTCAAACAGGACCGGGCCGTTGTAATCCTCGCCCACCGGGGCGTGGGACAGCGCCACCACGTTTTTCGCCAGCGTCTGAATGCCGCGCGTCAGTTCCGCGTCGCCGGGAAGGCCGGAGGCTTCGACGGCGTGAAAGGTCACGGCGTCTCTCACGGTCGTGCCGTCGGAAGCCTGGGCGATGGCGCGGGCCCGCAGGTAAGTGACGTCTTCCGGTTCCCGGACCACCGTGCCTTCCGAATTGACCAGCGTGAAACCACCCACCGTCGATTCCAGCTCGATGCTCGAGTTCTTCACCTCCGGGTACTGTGTGAAGAGTGCCGAGAGATCGCGAGCGCGCCTGGTCCAGGCATCCTCGTCGATCGTGAATTTGTGGAACGGCGTAATGTGCTGTACCGGCTCGGCGTGCGCGAAATCCGCCAGTTGGTCGCTCTGGTTCAGGTTGCGCACGGCGGCGCGCTTGCGGGAAAGCGTTTCGACGGCCGACTTGTAGGCCGAGTCGGTCTCGAGCCACAGAAAGCGGCGCAGCACCGCGTAGGAATCGTCGAGCGGAAAGCGGCCCTGGTCGTAGCGCGCTCCGGGATTGAACCGGCTGCCGGTGTAATCGGTATTGTCGAAGCGATAGTCGCCCACGCGCACCCGTACTTCGGGCTCGCGGAACTTTTCACGGCGCCGGGTCAGCAGTCCGCCCAGGCTCGCCGAGACAGAAAAATTCTCGGCTTCGTCGACCAGGTATTGAATGAAATACGGTTTCTCCAGGTTCGAAACCGATATTTTGCGCGACCGCTCGATTTCGTCGCGCATGGCTTGAATTTCGTCGTCCTGCGGAGGAGCCTGGCTCCAGGCGAGGGCGGCGCCGAGCGCCAGCGCCGCCGCTCCACCCGCGATCACCGCGCGCTTCATCGCTCGCCCCTTTCCATGGTGGCGGGTTGGGGCAGCAGGGGCGGGCGGTCGTTCGACTTGGCCTTCTTCTCGATTTCGATCTCTGAAACCAGGATGGAGGGCGAGACCGCCGAAACCGGAACGCTGCCCGATTCGGCGCCGCAATAGCCGTTGAACACCTCAGGCTTGTCGCCGGTGGCCAGGATTTTCGAAAAACTCGCGAGCGGCGTGCCGACGATGTCGGCGCCGCGCACCAGTTCATCCGGCCGGCCGTCCGGATAGATGCGGTATACGATCACCGGAATCACCTTGAATGCCTGCAGGCCAGCCCGCGTGGTCGTGGTGAATCCGCCGGTGATGTCGCGGAAGTACAGGCCGTACGGTTTGTGCTGGCGCTTCACCTCTCCAATCAGCATCTGGCGCAGGCGGGATTCCGGCACTGCGTTCGTCGACTGCACGATCAGGTTGGACTGCCGGGACACCACCTCCAGGCCCGGCTGCCGCCGTCCGTGCCCGTTCGAGTGATCGAAGCCCTTGATCGGGGAGCGGGACATGAGGAACGTCTTGAGCACGCCCTGATCGACCGCCGTGACGGGACGCGCCTTGACGCCTTCGTCATCGTAGTCGTACCAGCCGTTCAGGTCGATTCCGCCGACCTTGCGCCGGGTGGGGTCGAAGATCACCGAGAGGAATTCGGGCAGCACCCTGGTATTGACGCTCTTGGTGAAGGTCTGGCCTTCGCTTTCGTCCTTCTGGCGGTGGCCTTCCACGCGGTGTCCGAAGATCTCATGGAAAAAAACGCCTGCCGCGCGCCCGGAGAAGATCGCCGGTCCCACGAACGGCTCCGCCTCGGGAGCGTGGAGCAGGTTGGTTACGTCGGTGGCCACGCGATCGATGGCGGCGGTCAATGTCCTGTCGTCCGGCAGTCCGTCGGCGTCCACCGCCTCGAAGGTTTCGAATGTGCTGAGATCCGTGCCGTCGGCGGCTTTGGCCGAGGCGGTGATGGAAACGCGGGCGTAGCCGCGGCCGTGCTCGATGCGGGAACCCTCGGTATTGACGAAGTAGCGGATGTCCGTTTGGGCCGACACCGAGATGTGCGAGGTCAGAACGTTCGGGTAGTTCCCGAAGCGGGCCGAGAGCCGGCGGACCCGTTCGCGCCACTCATTCTGGTCGAAGCGCAGTTTGGGCAGGGGTTCCGTCGCAGTCTCGGGCTGTTCGGCCGAGAAGTCGGCCGAATCGTCCGCCGCGGCCACCTGCACCTGGGTGTTGGTTTTGATTCGGATGAGCCGCTCGGCGGCCGTGCGGTAGGCGCGGTCGGTTTCGAGCCACAGCCGGCGTTTGATGGAGTTGGGGACGTTTTCGAAAGACACCAGCGCGCCCGAAGTGAACTGGCCGCGGTCATTCCTCACGCGGTGATAATTGTCCAGTTTGGGCGAGCCGACCCGCACCGAGACATCCAGGGACCGGGTTTTACCCCCGCCCTCGTCGTCGAGCGCCCCCATCGTTGCCGACAACGCGTGGTAATCCACTTCCGTGATCTCGTAGCTGAGAAAGTAGGGGGGAGGGTCGGCCTTCTGCTTCAGGACCGAAAAATTGCGGTTCAACTCCTGGGACATGACGTCGAGCAGAGCCGAGGGCTGATCCGCTGCAATCGACGCCACGGAAAACAGGAGCGCGCACAGGGGCGAAATCAAACGGGTCAAGTGATTAGGATATCATTGCGTGCGGCGCCTCCCCCGGGGCGGCGAGGCGCCGCGCAACCCCGAAAAGCCGAGTGAACGCTACTTCACACTGTCGCCGGCGGTTTCTTGACCGCGTCTCGATTTAGAACTAATCTAAAAACGCCATGGGCCGGGATGCGCAGGCCGTGATTCGAAACGCCCTCGTGCGCGGCTCCTTGCGATCCACTCCGCGGCGTTGCGCCGTGCTGGAACAACTGCTGCGCGGCAGCGGGCATCTTACGGCCGCAGAGGTCCTCTCCGGCATCCGCCGGGGAGGCGCGCGCGCATCCCAGGCCACCGTCTACAACAGCCTCCACGCCCTGGTGCGGGCGGGCATCGTCCACGAAGTGAAACTGGGGGACGAGGCGGTGCGCTACGACGTAAACGCCCAATGGCATCATCACTTCATCTGCGACCGCTGCGGCCGGCTCGAGGATATCGCCGGTTTGGATATCCCGGACCCGCTCTGGCGGCCTCAATTGGGCTCGCGAGCGGTCCGCGTCTTTCAGATCTTATTTCGCGGCGATTGCGAGCGTTGCTCCAAACACAGCTCAAAGTCAAGAGGAAGGAAAGCTCATGGGGAAAGTTGCAAGACAGGTCGTAGAACAGGCGGGCGTCAACGTTGACGCCCTGATCGACAAACTGGTGCGCGCGGCCGGGGCCGAGTTCACCACCTTCTACTACTACACGATCCTGCGAGTGAACGCGATCGGATTCGACGGCGAGGGGCTGAAGGAAATTATCGAAGATGCCCGCATCGAAGACCGCAACCATTTCGAGGCATTGACGCCGCGCATTTACGAGCTCGGCGGCGCGCTGCCCCGCGATATCCGCGGGTTTGCGGATGTGGCGGGCTGCCCGGACGCGTACCTTCCGGCAAACCCGCGCGACATGAAGCAAATGCTCGGCGTGCTCATCGAAGCCGAGCGCTGCGCCATCCGCACCTACACGGAAATATGCAACATGACTTTCGGCAAGGACCACCGGACGTACGATCTCGCGCTCGGCATTCTGCACGAGGAGGTCGAGCACGAGGCGTGGTTCTCCGAGTATCTGGGCGAGGGACCGTCCGGACACTTCCGCCGCGGCGCTCCGGGAGCGTCTCCCTACGTCAGCCGCTTTATGACCGCCGATTTCAAATGAGGGGCGGCTTCGGAACGTCATGCCGCTTTACCGGCTCGGGCGGACCGGCGAGGTCCCGCCCGGGCGCACGAAATACTGCGTGGTCGAGGGCCGGCCGGTTTTGCTGGCGAACTGCGAGGGCCGAATCTACGCCCTGGGCGGCATCTGTCCGCACCGCTCGAATCCACTGGATGGCGCCGTGCTGTGGGGCCACCTGCTGGATTGCCCCTGGCACCATTTCCAATATGATGTACGGACGGGAGAAAACTATTTCCCGAAAAACGTTTACCCGGAAGATCTTCCCGCCCTCCAGCGCCAACTGGAGCCGCTCCCGACCTACCGGGTAGAATTGCGAGGTTCCGAAATATGGGTCCAACTGGAATGAAGCTGGCGGAGAGTCACTGCCGGCCGAAGGCGCCGCTGCTATCCGAGGATGCAGCAGCGAGTCTGCGGGCGCAAGTCTCCGACTGGAAAATGCCCGACGGCCGCAAGCTCTCGAAGACATTTCTGTTTCCCGATTTTCGCGCGGCCCTCGATTTCGTCAATCGTGCCGGCGCAATCGCCGAGGAGGAGGGACACCACCCGGACCTTCACCTGGCTTGGGGACGCGTGGATGTCACCACATCGACCCACGATGCGGGCGGCCTGACCGAGAACGATTTTATTCTGGCGGCGCGCATCGACGGCGCGTTCCTGGCGCGCTGACCGGCCATGATCGACGCGCGACGGCGAATGCTGCTTTCCGAAATCGACATGCAGTGCGGCTTTGCCATGAGGGCCTATGCCGGCACCACCACGGCTCTGGAGCGCCGCGACCCGGAAGGCTTCTGGTACTCGCTGCAGGCACTTGTGGGCGCCGCGGCTCACCTGCACCGCTTCCTGGAGAACGACGCCGGGTTGAGGATCGCGCTCGAAGTGGAGGACGACTCGCCCCTGCTCGGAAGCGAGCTCGAGGGCGCCGCGGATGTGGGGACCGCGTGCGTACGGTGGCTCGCATCGCACCCCCGCGGACCGCTCCGCCAATCCAACTTCGGTCCCCTGGGAGTGAGCCGCACCGACCCGGAAGTCTTCGCCCGGTTCATCGACCCGGAGGAATCCATCTTTTTCCTCTTTGGTGAGTCTTACGACCTGGCGCGGTTGCTCGCCTCCATAGCCGCTCTCAGCCAAAAGGTGAAAACCGATCTGCGCCAGATCCGCGAACTCGTGTGACGGAGGCTACACCGTATCGTAGGCAGGCGTCACCAGACCCTTTTCCTTCAACCCGGAAAGGGCAAGGCCGTAGCGGCCCCGAATGCCGGTCTTCTCGAAAATGTGCTTCAGGTGGATTTTGACCGTGCCCGTGCGGATGCCGAGCGCGCCGGCGATGTCGCGGTTTTTCATGCCGCGCTCCACCAGTTCCACGACTTCCAGTTCGCGGGCCGTCAACGCGGAACGCTGGTGCCGCATGGGCCATTCGGAATCGGCCAGAACGCCCTCCTCCATCCACGTGGAGCCCGACAGCACGGTTCGCAGGCACCGCACCAGTGTGGGGAGCGAGGCCGTCTTTCGCACGACTCCCGAACTCCCGGCCTGCAGCAGGCGCAACGCTTCGGATTCGGTGAAACTGGCGCCCCAGATCACCGCCGAAGTCTGGATCTCCGGCGCTCTTAGCATCTTGAGCAGGTCCATGACCGCATGCAGGCCGAAGGCTTTGTCCAGGATAGTGATCGAGGGTCGGAGTTCCCGCACCGAATCGAAGCCGTCCAATAAAGATGTCCCGGCCGCGACCACACGCAGGCCTTCTTCCGGTTGTAGCAGACTGCGCAAGCCCTCGATTGCAACCGGCTCCGTGTCGAATACCGCTAGTGTTTCCACAGGTCCATTTCTAAGCGGGCCTCTACGGCCGCTGGTTTCTTTATCGACCTGATGTTCAGATTTATTTAGTGGCGGGAGCCTGCGATCACTCTCAGAATTCAGCGCGGCGAGCGCAGGGCGACGCTACCCAATGGATATTCGGCCAGATCGATCCACAAGTCGTCCACCGTGTTTTGCACGAATACGGCCCGGTCCGCCCGAAACTGCCGGCTGCCGCGGTATTCTTTCCAGCGTCTTACCGCCATTTCGGTGGCGGCGTCTACGCCTCCGGGCGGAAGTTCCTGCGCTAGCGTGACGTGCGGGTGATAAGGATAGGGCTCGCTGCACTCCAGCGCCCGGCTGTTCATGGCCGTATGCATTCTGCCAAGTTCGAGCGCGCCGGCTCCGACCTCGATATAGATCACGTCCGTCGAGGGGAATACCGCAATCCCGGTGAGCTCCACGTCGAAGGGGGCCCAGCTTTCCGCCAGCGCCTGGACCTGCCGGGACGCGGTCTGCCAATCGACCGAGAGCGGCCGGGGCGGCAGCACGCTTACGTGCGCGTGCGGATTGTAGTGCGGGACGAGTTCTCGCCGCAGGTCGTCCAGAAAAACGCCCAAGGGCTCTGGGATGTAGATAACGAGCGCGAAGATATTCCGCCGCTCCTCTGGGGGGACACGGCGCAACCGCCCGTTCGGGTCAAAAGCCATTCATTCTCTATGGTACCTGTTTTGTAGTAATCTGCACGCCGGGGGTCGCATCCGGGCCGAGGGCGCCTGCTACGCTGAGAGAGAGATGTTCAGTCCGATTGCACCGAATCCCCTGCTTCAAGTTGAATTCCGAGTTCCGTTCGACCGGATCCGGGCTTCCGACGTGGTGCCCGCCGTGGCCACCCTGCTGGAGAAGGCGCGCGCGCGCCTGGATGCCATTGCCGCGGAGCCCGGAGAGCCTACCTTCGACAAGACCATGGGGGCCCTCGATGAGCTCACCGAACCCCTCGATTATGCGACCGGCATCGTGCGGCACCTGGAGTCGGTAGCCACCTACCCCGAACTGCGCGCGGCCTTCAACCAGATTCAGCCCGAGATCAGCGCGTTCTACACGGGCATTCCGCTCCACGCGGGAATGTGGCAAGCCATCAAGACATTTGCCGGCACGCCGGAAGCCCGCGCGCTCACCGGCGAGCGCCGCCGCTACCTGCACAAGACCATGGAAACGTTCCGGCGGCACGGTGCCGACCTGGACCCGGAGGGCAAGCGGCGGCTGAGTGAAATGGACGTCGAACTGGCCCGGATCACCACCACGTTTTCCGAGCACGTGCTCGACTCCACCAATGCTTTCGAGTTGCTGATCACGCACCAGGCCGATCTGGCCGGCCTGCCTCCCACGGCGGTTTCGTCGGCGCGGGAGAGCGCGCAGCGGAAAGGCAAGGAGGGCTGGCGTTTCACCCTCCAGGCTCCCGACTATTTCGCGGTGATGACATATCTGGACAACGCCGCGATCCGCCGGCAGGTGTACCAGGCCTTCGCCGTGCGCGCCACCGAGCCCGAACGCGACAACCGTCCGATCATCGGCCGCGTCCTCGAACTCCGCCGCGCCAAGGCCCTGCTGCTGGGCTTCGCCGATTTCGCCGACCTCGTGCTCGAAGACCGCATGGCGCACACTGGCGGCCGGGCAATGGCGTTCCTGGAGGACCTGAAGAGCAAGACCGCGCGCCGCTTCCGCCAGGAAAACCAGGAGTTGCTGGAGTTCCGCCGCTCGCTCGAGGGTGCCGCGGCCCCGGCTCTCGAACCGTGGGACGTGGCTTACTACGCCGAGAAGCAGCGCGCCGCCCTCTACAATTTCGACGAAGAGGCCCTGCGGCCTTACTTTCCGCTCGAGAGCGTCACCAGGGGCCTGTTCCACCTGGTCCACCGTCTCTATGGAATCACCGTGACCGAAGAGAGCGGCGTGCCGGCCTGGGACCCCCAGGTGCGGTACTACAACATCCGCGACGAAGGCGGCGCCTTCCTGGGCGGGTTTTACGCCGATTGGTATCCCCGCGAAAACAAGCGCGGCGGCGCCTGGATGGATGCGCTGATCACGGGCGGTCCGGAGGCCGGCGAATTCCGCCCGCACCTTGGCCTGGTCTGCGGCAACCTGACGCCGCCGGTGGCCGGGAAGCCCGCGCTTCTCACGCACCGCGAGGTGGAAACCATCTTCCACGAATTCGGCCACCTGATGCACCACATGCTGAGCCGCGTGGAAGTGCGCTCGCTGGCGGGTACCAATGTGGCGTGGGATTTCGTGGAGCTCCCCTCGCAGATCATGGAGAACTGGTGCTGGGAGCGGGAGGCGCTCGACCTGTTCGCGCGCCATTGGGAGACCGGAGAGGCGATTCCCGACGATCTCTTCCAGAAGATGAAGCGTGCCCGCACCTTCCGGGCGGCCAACGCCCAGATGCGGCAACTCGGTTTCGGCTTCGTGGACCTGCTGCTGCACGTGCGCTACTCGCCCGAGCGCGACGGCGACCCGGTCTCCTACACGCGCGGGCTGCTCGAGGAATTCACCCCGGCGCCTTTGCCGCCGCAGCACGCCATGATTGCGGCGTTCAGCCACCTGTTCGGAAACCCGGTGGGCTATGCCGCCGGCTACTATTCCTACAAATGGGCGGAGGTTCTCGACGCCGACGCGTTCACCCGGTTCCGCGACGAGGGTATCTTCAGCCGGCAGGTGGGAACCGAGTTCCGCTCGAACATTCTCGCCAGGGGCGACAGTGAGGATCCGGCCGAGCTCTACTACCGCTTTATGGGCCGGGAGCCCGATCCGCAGGCGCTGCTGGTGCGCTCGGGTCTGGCGTGAGAAGCGCCGGCGTACGTTAGCGGCCCACTGCCAGGCGGTCTGCCAGCATCGGGGGGAGACCCGAATCGCGGATTTTCCGCTGCGCCGCGGCGACGTCGTAGGGCACCCGGCGGTACGTCACCATTAGCGCATCCGAGTCGTACAGGGCATAGGCGGCGCGCGGGTCGCCGTCGCGCGGCTGCCCGACCGACCCGGGGTTGACCAGGTAGGCGCAGCCGGAATCGATCTCCATCACCTGCCGGTCGCTACGCGACGAGAGGCGCGCAATCGTCTCCACCCGCGAGTGGTTCCAGATGTAGCCGCCCTGTACATGGGTGTGGCCGAAAAATGCCAGGCGGGTCTCGAGGTACCCGAACGCCTGTTCCGCCTCCTCGGTGGCCAGCACGTATTCGTCTTCGTCGCAGGGCGATCCGTGAACGATTTCGAATTGGTTGCGGACGACCGGTCCGCGCGGCAGGTCACGGATCCATTGCGCGTTGTCCGGGGTCAGGGTTTCGAGCGTCCAAAGGGCCGCCGAGCGCGCCACCGGGTTGAACCATTCCAGGTCGTCCAGGCCCGTGCATGCCTTATCGTGGTTGCCCCGCACGGTCACCGAGCAGTGCTCGCGGACCCATTCGGCGATGGCGTTGGGGTCCGCTCCATAGCCCACCAGGTCGCCGCAGCATAGAACCTCGTCGTAGCGGCCTTCGCAGTCCTGTAGGACCGCCTCCAGGGCTTCCCGGTTGGCGTGGAGATCGCTCAGAATCAGATAGCGCACGGCAGGTTGCGATTATGCCTTTCTGAGTCGCAGCAGCGAAATTTCGGGGGGCGCGCCGATGCGTACCGGAAGTCCGATGGTGCCGATTCCGCGGGTGACATACGCGGCCGCCGTTCCCGAACGATACAGCCCGTAAACGAATGGCGTGAAGAACCGGGCCGGGCTAATCGCCTGATCCAGAATCTCGACCGATACCTGTCCGCCGTGTGTATGACCCGCAAGCAGCAGATTATAGCCCTGATGCGCCGCCACTGGAAACACATCCGGATTATGCGAGAGCAGAATATTGACGGCACCGGGCATCACCAGCCCGCCTTTGCCCGCCAGGTAGGCCCGGTTTGCCGACCACCGCTGGTAATCCACCCCGGCCAGATTCAGCACGGCGTTTCCGAAGCGGAGCGGCTCCGTCTGGCTGCGCAGGAAGCGCACGCCCAGGCGCGCCGCGGCTTCGGTGGCGTAGTCTTCCACCTGGGCGTACCGCTCGTGATTGCCGAGACACCCCCAGATGCCGGAGTCGGATTTCAGCCGGGCCACCTGACGGATGCAGGCATCGAGCGGGTCGCCGCGGGCAGAGATCAGGTCGCCCGTGACCACGACCACGTTCGCCCTCAGTTCATTGGAGTTATCGATCACCCGCCGCAGGCTCCTCTCGCTCAGAAAAGCGCTCAGGTGTATGTCGCTCAATTGGAGGATCCGCAGGCCGTCCAGGTCCGCGGGCAATCCGGCCAGCGGCACATCCACCTGGCGCACGTGAAAATCCAGCCGCTCGATGAAGGCTCCATAGCCCAGAGCCAGTGCGGGAGCGGCCACCAGGGTGTTGCCGGCCGTCTTGAGAGCCTTTCTGCGTCCAGGGTCGACGGGGCCCAGGAACTGCTGCGCGATCCAGTGCCAGACCGCATGAACGGTCACCGCCGCGCCGGCAATCGCGAAGTACACCAGGGAGAGTGCGCCGAGCGAAGCCGCCCCCCGCGCGGGCAGCCCGAGGGCGGAGATCACTTCCGAGTGGGAAACCGTGAACCCCAGGGCCAGTACCAGGTCGAGCAGGAAGATCAGGCACCGGGCGGCGGCCAGGGACGCGAAGGACCAGCGCTTCCGCGCAGCCCGCAGCAGCAGTACCGTGACACGCCACTGCACGAGCACAAATGCAGTGCTGACAAGGGTATCTAGAGAGTAGATCACGCGGGAACTCTGTCCTATTGTCGCATTAAGACATCCAGGCGTTCACCAGAATTGCGATGGCGGCCGCAGCCGCGGTCTCCGCGCGCAGCACTTGTGTGGAAAGCGATACGGCTTGCCAGCCCAAGCGGGCGGCCCGCGCCCGCTCGCCGTCCGTCCAGCCGCCTTCGGGGCCGAGCAGCAGCGCCGCCCGGGCGTCCCGGGTCCGCTCCTCAGGCAGCACAGCGGCAAGCGGCGGCGCCTGGCCTTCTTCGAGAAAATACCGGAACTCGGCCGCCACCCGCAGGCTTTCCTCGAAGCGCATCGCCGCGCCGATTTCGGGCGCACGCAGGCGGCGGGATTGCTGGCTGCTCTCCCGGGCAACGCGCTCCCAGCGTTCCGCGCGTTTTCGGGAGGCCTCGAAAAGCCCCTTTTCGGAACGGGCCGCCTCCACCGGGACGATCCGCTCCGCGCCCAGTTCAGTGGCCTTTTCGATCATCCACTCGAAGCGGTCGAACTTGATGAGTGCCGCGCACAAGGTCACCCGCAGCGGCGGCGCTTTCGATTCCACCGGCTCGAGCACGCGGAACACCACGCGCGCGGGCTGCGCTTCGACGATTTCGGCCAAATAGGCGGCACTCCGGTCCGAGATCTCGTACACTTGGCCGGGCTCGGCCCGCAGCACGCGCGACAGGTGCCGCGCCTCTTCGCCCAGCAGCTCCGCCCTTCCGCCGTTCACGGCATCTACGAAAAACCTTCGCCTGGCCAAGATACTATTTCACTACAATCGAGCCCGGTGCGCCTGCGCGCCTAAGAGGGCGAACTGAAGATACCGAAGTACGCGACTCAGCTAAAGCCGTTCCTTTCCGCCCCCGCGCGCCCGGTCCACCGCGGGCACACGAACGGTTCCCCCGGCTTCACTTAGGTCAACGAGAGAAAGGGGCTATCATGGTGGCGATATATGGCGATACCGAGACCAATTAGGATGTGCCTGCCGGCAGACTGAAACGCAGCCCGCCGACGAAGCAGAGCTGAGGATGAAGGTCCACTTTTCGCCGGGCAGGATCTGCGCCCTGCCAACCGCACTGACCCTGGCAGCCACTTTAGGAATCCTTCTTTTCCACTTCCCCGGGTCGATGACTCAGGATTCCTTTTTCACGTTGAACGAGGCTCTCATCAAGAAGCCGGGATCCTTCAGTGAATGGTACTCGCCGGCCTATACGCTCCTCTGGTCCGCCATGATTCACCTTGGCAGCATTTTGGGCTTGCCTCCCCTCCTCCAGGTGGGAACGATGTGCGTTCTGCAGACCGGGTTGATCGTTGGAGCCATCTTCGGACTCGCCAGACTGCGCGGCATCACCGGGTGGAGATTGACGACAGCGGTACTTGTTTCAGCCCTCTTTCCGCCGGTCTTTCTCTATTTCGGAATCCTCTGGCGGGACGTTGTCATGGCTGGATTTTTGCTGTTGGCAGTTTACTTTCTCGAGTCATACAGCCAGGGACGTTCCCGCAAGTCGCTGATTGCAGCCCTGGGCGCGCTCGTTATGGCATGCGTGATCCGCCAAAACGCCATCTTCGCGGCTTTCCCTCTGGTTTTGTGGACCGCGACGCTGGTCTCGCGGACGTTCCTCAAGCGGTGTTTCGTGGTCCTGATCTTAGGTTTCGCGGGATCACTCGTTCTGGGAACCCTCGGATACTGCGTAAACCTCCTGCTTGCATCGACGAACGCCGGCGTGGCTTCCAGTTCCACGATGTTCTACGACCTGATGGGTATTTCCGACAGAACCGGAGAGCTCCTCCTGCCAGTGTCCCTCACCAGCCCCGGCTATTCGCTCGACACCGTCCGCTCCCACTATCAGGACGAGTACAACGACCTCACAGGACTGCGGCTGCCTGCATCGCGGGCGGCGCTCGCAGTCGTATACACCGCATGGAGGCGTGCCGTCCTGCAGCACCCCCGCCCATATTTCGAGCACCGTGCCGCCGTTACCCTTCGATTTCTGGGGATCACCGGGCAGCCCCACTTGCCGTTTGCGCGCGGGATACCGGTGCGGCTATATCCCTCGTACATTGCGAACCGTGCCTACTACGTGCCGTTCCCCGCACGTCCTTTCGCCACCATTCCGGCCGGAACGGAAAAGGCCCTCGACTATTGGTGGTTCCGCCACTGGCTTTACGCGTCTTTGGGAATCGCGGTCGTGCTGTTTCAACGGAATGCAAGAGGCGCGGCCTTCTGGGCATGCGTCAGCGGGCTCGTCTACCTGGCTTCGTCTTTCGTCCTGATTCCGAGCACCGATTTTCGCTATGGATGGTGGACCGTTCTCGCATCCGTGGCCGGTTGTGTACTCTGCCTCTTCGAACGCTCGGAACCAGTTCCGAAGTCCTGAAATTTCCTATCCCGTCCGCCGCTGGGAGACGGCCTCTCCAGGCTTTGCGCCAAGCAACGCGGCGCAGGAATGCCCGATAATCGAGTTTATGATTGCTCTGCTGCGCGGCGTGCTTCTGGAGAAGCATCCGAACCAGGCCATCGTGGAGGCCGGCGGGGTCGGTTACGACGTCACCATTCCGGTATCCACGTTTACCCATCTGCCGGATGCCGGCGCCGAGGTGCGGCTGCGCGTCCACACGCACGTGCGCGAGGATGCCCTGGCGCTCTATGGCTTTCTTACGCAGGACGAGAAGGCCCTGTTTGAAAAGCTGATCGGGGTGAGCGGCATCGGTCCCAAGCTGGCGGTGACCATTCTTTCCGGGCTGGCCGCGCCGGATCTGATCGCCTCGATCCGCCGGGGCGAGGTGGACCGGCTGGTGCGGATTCCCGGCATCGGCAAGAAAACCGCGGAGCGCATGGTGCTGGAATTGCGCGATAAACTCCCGCCGGCGACTGGTGAGGAGGCGGCCGCGCCCGCCGCCGCCGCGCTTTCCCCCGTGGATCAGGACGTGCTTTCGGCGCTGCTCAACCTCGGCTGCGGCCGCCCGGCGGCGGAAGCGGCCGTGCGCAAAGCCAAGGCCGCCGGCCCCTCCATCGACTTCGAGCCGCTCTTCCGGCGGGCGCTCGAACTGGTACGGTAAGCTGGAATCACCATGCCCGACCGGGATCTGATCTCCGGCGACCGCCAGGCCGAGGACCTGCAGTTCGAGGCGGGGCTCCGCCCACGCCGGCTGGCCGAGTTCACCGGACAAAGCAAGCTGAAGGAGAATCTCTCCATCGCCATCCAGGCCGCCCGCATGCGCGGCGAGGCAATGGACCACGTGCTGCTCTACGGCCCGCCCGGGCTGGGCAAGACCACCCTGGCTTCCATCATTGCCGAAGAACTGGAGGTGCAGTTCACGGCCACGTCGGGACCGGTGCTGCAAAAGAAGCTCGACCTCACCGGCATTCTCAGCAATGTCAGGCTGCACCAGGTCTTCTTCATCGATGAAATCCATCGGCTGCTGCCGGACGTGGAAGAGATGTTCTATTCGGCGCTCGAAGATTTCCGCGTGGATATCCTGGTCGGGACCGGGCCGGGGGCGCGCACAGTGTCGCTGCCGATGCCGAAGTTCACGGCCATCGGCGCCACTACCCGGCAGGGCCTGGTGAGCGCTCCGCTGCGCGGCCGGTTCGGCCTGGTGCTGCGCCTCGAACCGTACACTGTCGCGGAGTTGAAAACCATTGTGAACCGCTCGTCCAAATTGCTGGCTGTGGCCATTGAGGACGGAGCCGCCGAAGAGATCGCGCGCCGCTGCCGCGGTACGCCCCGCATCGCCAACCGCCTGCTGCGGCGCGTCCGCGATTACGCCCAGGTGCGCGCCGACGGCCGGATCACGCAGCCCGTGGCGCAGACCGCGCTCAACCTGCTGGACGTGGACCGTTACGGCCTCGACGAAATCGACCAGAAGATCATGTTGACGATCCTCGAGAAATACCGCGGCGGCCCGGTCGGCGTGAACACCATCGCGGCCTCGATTTCCGAGGAGGCCGACACGATCGAAGAAGTCTATGAGCCGTACCTCATTCAGCTCGGTTTCCTGAACCGCACGCCGCGCGGCCGCGTGGCCACCGAACAGGCGTACGACTATTTCCAGGTGAAACGGCGTTTGGAGAACGACGCGCAGCCGGGTCTGTTCTGATAATCCGGCCCGCTCCCTCACGGTCGCGGCTCCGTGAAGGCGCATCGCACAGAGCCGCGACCGTGAGGGATCGGGCGCAGCTTGAAAGTCATCTATCTCAGCCTGGGATCGAATATCGGCGACCGCGAGCGAAACCTGCGCGACGCCCTCGACCGCCTTGCCGCTCCGGAACTGCGCGTCCTGCGGACGTCGCCTGTCTACGAAACCGAGCCCGTCGATTACACCGACCAGCGCTGGTTCCTGAACCTCGTGGCCGAGGCCGAAACCTCGCTCTTTCCAATGCAACTGCTCTCGCGGATCGGCACGATCGAGCGCGGCCTGGGCCGGGTCCGCGGCGTGCCGAAAGGGCCGCGCGTCATCGATATCGACATCCTGCTCTACGCGAGCGCCGTGATCCGCACGCCGCGCCTCGAAGTGCCGCACCCGCGCATGGCCGATCGCCGCTTCGTGCTTGCCCCGCTGGCCGACCTGGCGCCCTGCCTGCGCCATCCCGTGACGCACCGCTCCGTGCGCGAGTTGCTGGATTCGGCGCCGCCCCAGGAACTGCGGCTGCTTCACTCCTGATTCCAGGCAACGGCAGGGAAGAGCTTCGGTCCACCACCAGGCAGTAGTGTACGGAGCGTCGCGCGGACTCAGAAAAAACTTCCATCGTGAGCCGCGCACTTTTTACCTGCGGCGAACCGAGCGGGAAGACCTGGCTATTTGTTTTGAAGGTGATCCATTTGGCAACCCGCTTGCATAATAGAGTCAATTCTTACACTTTGGTGATATCACTGGTGACACGAGCCGGAGGCTAACCATTGTCAGGTTAGAATTCGGTACCAGCAGTTCTAGATAATCACCTCGGAAGGTATTTTTAGGCACGAATTCTTTTTTGGCTCATTGGCGCTTATTCTAATCCTGCACCTGCACACGCTCTCCGCGCTGGTTCCCAGAGAGAATTCACCATGCGCTATATGCCTGTTTATTCGGGAGGCAACAGCGGGTGAAATCAATCGCTTCTTTCTTTCGACTCAGCGCGAGTTCCTTGGTCGTTCTCGCTCCTGGAAGCGTGCAGCCCTCAAACGTGTTTAGGCAGGTAGAGGTCGATCCCTGCCTCCGCGGCATACTACTGGCTGATATGCAGAGGTTCCGCGGCGGCGTATATCTGAACGATGGCGCCATTCGACCGGAAGCTCTGTCAAAGGATGGCCGTCACATCCTTCCGATAGACGACGATAGCTGGCACGTGTTGACGTTGCGGCCCGACGGCACGGTGTGCGCCTGCCTTCGCTTCCTCGAGCAGCGCGCGCGGCATTTCGAACATCTGTGGGTACGGCAGGCTGCGCTGATGCGCTCCGAAACCTGGGCTCCGAGACTGAGGAAAGCCGTGGAATCGGAGATGACCTACTCCCGGGCAGCGCGGATCTCTTTCGGCGAGGTAGGCGGATGGGCGATCGCTCCGGACCGCCGCCTGACGATGGAGCCGCTGCGAACCATCCTGGCCACCTATGGCCTTCTGGAATTGCTCGGGAGTTGTTCGGGGATAGCCACTGCGACCCGGCGCCACGGCTCGGCGCCGATGCTGCGCAAGATCGGCTTATCGCCGCTGGTCATCGACGGGACGGAACTGCCCGCGTACTACGATCCAAGATACCAGTGCGAAATGGAAGTTCTGCGGTTCGATTCGCGGTATCCCAATCCGAAGTTCCGCAACTGGGTCAGTGAACTCAGCTCGTTTCTGACGACGGCTCCCGTGATTTCGAGCCGGGGACTGCTGCCGAGTCTGGTGCAGGGTCCCAGAAGGCTGCCTGTCGCCGCACTGCCCTCGCCGGCTCTGGCCGGTACGTTCTGAGGTCACTAGATGAAATGCGCCGCACTCGATTCCGCGCTGGCTGAATGGGGGGACCTGCTCGGTCCGGAAAATGTGATTACGGAACGCTCCCAATTGCGGGACGCGGAGACCGGCACGTTCGCCACCGGCCATCGCATTCCCGCCATTGTCCGGCCCGAGAGCACGGCGGAAGTGCAGGAGTGTCTCCGGATCGCGAATCGCTTCGGAACCCCGGTGTACCCCGTCAGCACGGGGAAGAACTGGGGATACGGGTCGAAAGTGCCGGCCGCCGACGGGTCCGTGCTGCTCGACCTGGGCCGCATGAACCGGATTCTCGATTTCGATGAGCGGCTGGCTTATGTCACGGTCGAGCCGGGGGTGACCCAGGCGCAACTCTACGCCTTCCTCGAGAAGCGCGGCTCCGGGCTGTGGATGGATGCGACCGGCGCCAGTCCTGAGACCAGCCTGATCGGCAATACCGTCGAGCGAGGCTTCGGCCACACGCCCTATGGCGATCACTTCGCGAACTCCTGCGGGCTGGAGGTAGTGCTGCCCAACGGAGAAATCATCGAGACCGGCTTCGCGCGTTTCGCAGGAGCCATCGCCGCCCCGGTTTACCGCTGGGGCGTCGGGCCGGTGGTCGACGGGCTGTTTTCGCAGTCGAATTTCGGAGTGGTCACCCGCATGACCATCTGGCTGATGCCCGCTCCGGAATATTTCCAGGCCTACTATTTCCGGTGCCGGAGCGCCGGGCAGCTTGGGCCGCTGATCGATGCGCTCCGGCCCCTCCGTCTCAGTGGCACGATTCGCAGCGCATCTCACATCGCTAACGATTACAAAGTTGTTTCGGCGCTGCGGCAGTACCCGTGGGAGGAAACCCGGGGCGAGACGCCGCTCGGCGGCGCACGGATGGAGCAACTGCGAAGCGAGCTGAAGATCGGCACATGGAATGGCTCGGGGGCCTTGTACGGGACGAAAGCGCAGGTCAAGGAAGCGCGGCGCCTGTTGCGGCGCGCGCTGGCCGGCAAGGCCGAGCGCCTGCAATTCCTGGATGACCGGATGCTCCGGCTGGCTTCGTTGTTCGCCAAGCCATACGAAGCGATCAGCGGATGGAACCTGGAGCGCACCCTGGCCGTGCTCAAACCGGTTTACGGCCTCATGAAAGGGATTCCGACAGACCATCCGCTCCAAAGCACCTATTGGCGGAAGCGAACGCCGCCTCCGGCGGATATGCATCCGGACCGCGACGGATGCGGACTGTATTGGTGCAGCCCCGTTGCGCCAAGCGACGGACAGCACGCGGCCCGTCTCACCAACCTCGCGAGCGACCTGATTCTGGAGCACGGTTTCGAGCCGGCGATTTCCCTCACCATGATCACCGAGCGCTCCCTTGCGTGCATCATCTCGCTGGCGTATGACCGTGAGGTGCCGGGTGAGGACGGGCGGGCCTCGCGCTGTTATCATGCGCTGCTCGAACGGCTGGCCGAGGAAGGCTACCACTCATACCGGCTCAGCATCGATGCCATGAAGGCCATGAAAGGGTCGAACTCCTACAGCGAATTCCTAGGCGCCTTGAAAGATACCATCGATCCGAACAGCATCTTAGCCCCACATCGCTATGTGGCAAAAAGTGTTAGAAATCGGACACTAAGCCTTGCAGCCGGGAACGGTACTGGATCTGAAGTCATGGACTATCCGGAAGGCGACCGCCCCAGTTCTCGCGAGTAATTCCCCGAAGGTAGCTCCCCGAAAGGTCTATTCCGGAGCGCCTTCACAACTCTTTCATACCAGGAGAGATGGATGGCTTTGCCGCAGGCCTGCGAATTTGGCCGTCGACAAGTAGCGCCGGATTCCAGGCTGTCGGTGCTGGCCCGCGCATCCCAGACTGTTTAGTACTTCAGTCACAGGTTGCGAAGGGGAAACAGGCACATGAATCTGTAAGTTCCTGCACCGAGAGTTGAGCTCTGAGTCATAAGAATCACGCAAAAAAACTGCACTGTACGTTCCCTGACAGAAATTTCAAGTCCTCCCATCGGATACTCAGACGTCTGGCGCGCTAACTTTGGATAACTCTCGAAAGTTAGTGGCGCTCAGGCAAGTAAAGCTCGGAGGCAAGTGCGAAGTGAAAATCTTGAGTTCTTCCCGTATCTTATTCATGCTCGCTCTCGGTGCGCTCCTGTGCACCTCGACGCTTTCCGCGTCGCCGATCTTCGGAAGTTTCAATTTCGCGGCGAGCATAACCGTTGTCGACAGCACAAACATTGACTGGTCGCTGCTGGTTCAGAACGACCAGAAGGGGGTAGTGGTACCATCCGGTAGCGGGTCATTTGCGGCTGTCCCCACCGGCACGACCATCGGCGTTATGGATCTTACCAATCCACCTAACATTGTCGATGGTGGCGGCTTCCCGCCTCAGACGTTTATCACTTTTCCCGCGGTGTTCGGATTACCGAATCTGGACATCGACTTCATAGCCCCCGGACCGGTCTCGGCAGGAAACAACTGCGGAGCGTCTCCGGCGGCTTCGGGTCAAACTTGTACGCTGCCCGGCTCCCCATTTTTCTTCATCAACACGTCGACCCACGGCGTTCTTGGTTCGACCGCCAGTTTCTCCTTCTCGGGCGTGACCTCCGATGGCCTGTCAAACTGGACCGGCGTCTTCACGTCCAATTTCGGAGTGCCCTGGCAGACTGTCCTGGCCGAACTGGCAGCCCCTCCGCACAGTGTCACCAATTCCTTCTCGGCAACCGTCACCGTTACCCCGGTCCCGGAGCCGAATACGGTGCTGCTGGTGCTCGGAGCTTTTGGTGTGCTGGTCGGGTGCTGGCGGAAGAGGCGAATCGAATCCTGATCGGACGAGCCGCCCGTTCAGATTCCAAGGGGTCCGCTGCGAAGAGGGCGGACCCCTTTTTCTATTTAGTGAGCCTGGGGCGCGCTGTCTGCCCTACACCCCGGCCATGGCCCGCCGCGGCTCGAACGTGTATCCGAACCCCCGCACCGAATGAATCAGAACGGGAGCCGCCGGATCGCGTTCCACTTTCTGGCGCAGCCTCAGAACATAGACGTCCACCGCGCGGTCGGTAATGGCGCGGTCCTGTCCCCAAACCGCATCGAGCAGTTGTTCGCGGCTAAAGACCACTCCGGGACGGCTCATGAGAAATTCCAGCAGCCGGAACTCGGTGGCGGTCAGCGCCAGGGGCGCGCCGTTCAGGCGCACCTGCCGGCTGACCGGGTCAAGTTCCAGTCCTCCTGCTTCGAGCAGTCGGGGGGGCGCGGACTGGGTGCGGAACTGCAGCTTAATGCGGGCAATCAGTTCCCGCACGAAGAACGGCTTCACCACGTAGTCGTTGGCCCCCAGTTCGAGGCCCACGATGCGGTCCGTCTCCGAAGCGCGCGCGGTCAGGAAAATCACGGGCGTGGAGGTGAGGTCTGGGTCTTTGCGGATTCCCTTGCAGATATCCAGCCCGTCGGAATCCGGAAGCATGATGTCCAGCAGAATCAGGTCGGGCCGCACCTGCCGGCAAAGCTCCAGCGCGCCTTTCCCGGTCTGCAACCCCGTCAACAGGAAGCCTTCTTTCTCGAGGTTGTATTTCAACAACGAGAACAGGTCGGAATCGTCTTCGATGAGCAGAATCTTCTTCATAAATGCCCCCGAACTCGGCCCGCCAACGGGCTCGAAATATCAAGCTACCAGTGATATTGTTACGGGGCAGTTAAGACGCGGTGAATTCGGGATTAAGGAGATCGCCCTTGGGGACGGGCTCATCCTGCGGCAGCGTAAAAAAGAATGTGGTGCCCTGGTTCACGCAGCTTTCGACGCGCGTGGCGCCGTTGTGGGCCGCTACCAGGTGCTTCACGATCGAGAGACCGAGCCCGGTACCGCCCAGTTCCCTCGAGCGAGCCTTATCTACGCGATAGAAGCGTTCGAAGAGGCGCGGCAGGTCTTCGGGCGGTATTCCCATCCCCGTGTCGCGCACGAAGATCTCGGTGAATTCGCCTTGGGGCCGGCCGCCCACCGTGATCTTGCCCTCCTTCGGCGTGTACTTGATGGCGTTATCGAGCAGGTTGCTCAGGATTTGCGAGACCGCTTCGCAGTCGCACCAGACGGTGGCATCGTCCGGCGCCGGGTCGAGTTCGAGCGCGACCTGGTGCCGGTCCGAAATCGGGCGCATCAGGTCGAGCGCATCCCGCAGCAGGTCGTTCACGAAGTGGGTTTCAAACTCGAACTTCTGGCGTTTCTGTTCCACCCGCGAGAGCGTCAGCAGGTCTTCGGTAAGCCGCGCCAGCCGTTCCGAGTTGTGCCGGATGATCGACAGAAACCGCATGTTATGCTCCGGGTCGTCGATGGCTCCGTCGATGAGCGTCTCGGTGTAGCCCTGAATGGAAGCGAGCGGGGTGCGCAGTTCGTGCGAGACGTTGATCACGAAATCCTTTCGCACCCGCTCCAGTTTTTCGAGCTCGGCGTGTTCGCGCTCCAGTTGCTCTACGGTGTGCTGCAGATTCTCGGCTGTCTCATTCAGGGTCTGGACCAGTTGGCCGAACTCGCTGCTGCCCGGTTTCGGCAGACGCGCCCGGAAGTTGCCGTGGGCCAGTTGAGCGGCGTGCGACGTGATCTCGGCGAAGCGGCGCGAGAGAAGCCGGGCGATCAACCCGGCGATCAGTAACGCCGGCAGGAATGCCAGCGCCGTGCTGGCCACGATCTTGACCCGGATCTGGTGAACCTGCCGGTTGACCTCGGAAAGCGGCATGGCGATCCTGATGGCGCCGCCCTGTACCGGCACTGCCACGTAGAGGAAGGAAACTCCGATGGTCGCGCTGTGGCGCTCGCTCCACCCGACGCGGCCCTGAAAGGCCTGAATCAGCTCCGGCCGCGTGCGATGGTTCTCCATGCGCGCGGAATCCGCGTCGGAATCCGCCAGCACTTTTCCATCGGACCGCACAACCGTGATGCGGCCGCCCGCGGCCTCGCCGAGCGTGCGAATGAGGCCGGGAGTGAGATCCCCGCCAAGCGGCAGCGAAAGCGCCAGCATGCGCCCTTTATCCGCCAGTTGTTGCCGCAGGTTCCGGGTGTACGTTTCCCGGGTGACTTCTGTGGCGAAATAATCCACCGAGACTGCGGCCAGCAGCAGCAGGCCGATCACCCCGACGATCAGCTTGAGAAAAATCCTGCCGGTCACGCGGGCTCCTCAAACCGGTAGCCGAAGCCTCGCACGGTGGTCAGGTAGCGCGGCGTCTCGGGCTGCTCCTCGATCTGCTCGCGCAGCCGGCGCACGTGCACGTCGACCGTTCGGGGCGTGACGAATCGCTGCTCGCCCCATACCGATTCGAGCAGTTGCTCACGGCTGTACGCGCGTCCGGGATGGGTCAGGAAGAACTCCAGCAGGTTGAATTCGGTCGAGGTGAACTCCATCTCGCGCGGCCCATGATATACGCGCCGCGCCGTGCGGTCGAGCCGGAACGGCCCGATTTCGAGCACGGGCGGGTCGGCTCCCATCCCTTCGCGCCGCAGGTGGGCCTTCACACGCGCGATCAACTCCCGCGGGCTGAAGGGCTTGGTCATGTAATCGTCGCCCCCGATTTCGAGGCCCAGCACGCGGTCCACTTCGTCCGACCGGGCCGTCAGGAACAGCACCGGGGTGCGGCTCAACAGGGTGGATTGCCGGATCTGGCGGCACAATTCGAAGCCATCTACTTCCGGCAGCATGACATCCAGCAGGATCAGGTCGGGTTTGGCCTGTTCGAGCGCCTTCAGCGTGTCTTTCGCTCCACCGAGGATTTGCGCCTGGTAGCCATGGCGGTTGAGGTTGTACTCGATGAGCGCCGCGAGCTCAGCCTCGTCCTCGACAATGGCGATCTTCTTGGGCATTGGTCCGGGACTCGTCAATTCATTGTAGAATCTCGCCGCCTGGCGTAGTGCCGCACCACCAGGTACACCGCCACGGCGGCGGCCAGGGCAGCCCCGGCAAGCGTCCAGCCGTGGCGGCGTAGAAAGCCTTCGGCCCCGCCGCCCAGGTGCAGCCCCAGGTATGCCAGGCCGAAATACCGGATCGACCGGGCCACCAGGATGACCGCGAGAAACTTGAGGAACGGGGTGTGCGTCGCACCGGCCGAGATGACGAACACCTTGAGCGGAATCGGAATAATCGGGGTGGCCGCCGGCACGAAGACGGTGACCAGCCCGTACCTGCGAAACCATTCGCGGAAACGCTGCCGCTTTCCCGGCTGCGGCTCCGCCCGGCGGAAGAGCCTGCCGCCCTGCTGCGCGGCGTGAAAGAGGAAAATGTTTCCGCCCGCCGACCCGACCACCGCGAGCAGTGCCGTAATGTAGGCGTGGGAGGGGTCGCGCGTGCTTCCTACCGCGACTCCCAGCACCAGCGCGTCCATCGCAGCCGGCAGCGGCACTCCCATGGAGTCGATGATGCTCAGCAGAAACACGCCCAGGGGGCCGTACGTCACGAGCAGGTTGTAAACCTTGTGCAGCAGCGCCGTCATGCGTTCAGATCATGTCCGCGAAGGATTTCCGCAGCTTGTAAAACCAGGCGTGTCCGAGGATGAAGACCACCGCGGCCACCAGCCACAGTTTCCACAATGGTCCGAATGCCGGCGCCTGATTGTACAGAAAGATGTCGCGGTAGCCGCGCACCAGCACGTAAATCGGATTCCTGGAAAGCAACAGGGTAGCAGATGGCGGGAGGGAAGTTTCCGGGTAGCAGATCGGAGTGATGAAGAACCACAGGGTCAGGACGAAGCCGATTACCTGTCCCAGGTCGCGCACGAACGCGCCCAGCGCCGCCAGGAACCAGCTCAGGCCGGCGGTGAAGAGTAACTGCGGAATCAGCAGCACCGGCAGCCACAGCACCGACGGGGGAATCCCCGGCCGAGCGAACGCCAGGAAAATACTGTAGAGGACCACCGCGAAGAGTTCCGTCACCAGCCCGGCGGCGACCAGGTTTACCGGCAGCGTTTCCACGGCGAACACCAGCTTTTTCACAAAGTTCCGGTGCTCGATCAGAACCGTGGGCGCACGCCCGACGGCTTCGCTGAACGCCAGCCAGGGCAGCATTCCGGAAAGGAAGTAGAGCGCGAATCCCGACCGCGTGCTGTGCCGGTCGCGCAGCACGACTCCGAAGACGAAGAAGTACGTCAGCATCAGCAGCAGCGGGCTGATGATCGTCCAGAACGCGCCGGCGAAGGAGCCTCGATAGCGGCCCAGAATGTCCCGCCGCACCATCACCCGGATGAGCCCGCGGTTGCGCCAGATCGTCAGAACCGGGTAGACCAGCGCCCTTCCGGCCGCCCGCAGCGCCCGTTCGCGCTTGAGAACCGAGGCCGTCGCCACGCGGACGCGTGTCAATCTCACTGTGCCGCCGGCCGAAACGCTTTCCACCAGCAGGAACGGCCAGCCCTGTGCGTAGTACCAGCAGAGGTTCTCGCGCATGGGCGAGATCAGCACCTGGTAGCGGCCGTTTTCGGCGGGCAGTTCGATGGAGATCCGCACCGGCGCGCTCTCCCCCGGCTTCAGGTCTCGCGCAAGCTGGACCCGTGCGCCGTCCACTATCAGCGTGCCGGTTTCCACGTCGAAGAGATGGTAGCCAATGGCGAAGCCGTCCGACGCGCGCCAAGTCTCGCCCGAATCGTTGCGAAGCTCGAATTCGGCATGCGCGGTTGGAGAAGCGCCGTCGAGTTTCACGCGCGGCTCCAGGTAGGCCGCGTTCATGAGTAGAGCCACCCGGGGTAGCGCTCCCGCACCCCGCCGGTCTTCCGCCCCAGGGCGTAGATGCCGTCGCCGCGCAGGTCCGTCTCGAGACGATAGCGCTCGAGCAGGTGCCGCACCCAGCCGAATTCGGGATGCGGCTCGTCGCGGAACTCACCGGTCTCGAGGCGCGCCACCTCGAAGCCCGCATTTTCGAGCAGCATGTGGATCTCGCGAGGCGTGTATTCCCGGTTGTGCCGCGCGTCCACTTCGCCCGATTCCGCGGGGCGTATGTAGGCGTGGAAGAAACCGGGATGGTAGCCTTGCAGGATAGCCGAGATGCCGCGCATCGCCGCCACGTTGGGGGTGGTCAGCACCAGGTGGCCGCCTGGTTTGAGAACCCGGTTCACCTCGGACATCAGGTGCATCGGATCCTCGAACAGGTGCTCGATCAGTTCGCAGCAGAGCACGGTCGAGAAGTGCCCGTCGGGATAGGGGAAAGGGTCGCGTTCGGCGTCAAAGTGATCGATGTCGCACTCGAAGCGCTCGCCTTCGGCGGAAGTTACCACGCGGTGATCGATGCGCCCCAGCTTGCCGTAGTAGCAGCCCCGCACCGCGCCATAACCCAGCCTGGTATGCAGTGCGGGGGTGATCTGGAGATACGCCCCCATTTCCAGAATGCGGTCGCAGGGCCCGCCGGGAGGCGTCATTTCGAGCGTCTTGACCAGGCGGGTCTGGTGGGTTTCGAGATAGCCGCGAGCCTGCGGGCTTTCCGCCCAGCCGGAGAGGTATTGGTCCAGGTAGGGTAGGCCTCCCAGACTGCCCTCAGGCTCTTGCGGGCAGGCAGGCGGGCCTACCCTGCCGAGGAGGAAATCGGCGTACTGACGCGCTACCGTGGCCCAATTGCATTCTTCGGCTACATACTGTTTTGCGCGATGCCCCAGTGCCTTGGCTACCTCGGGCTGGGAAATCAGCAGGTTGAGGTACTCGAAGATCAGGTCTTCCTCGCCCGGGCCTACCGGCACTTTGAGGCAGACATCTTCCGGGAATTCCTGAAACGAGCCGACGTCGGAAACCAGCACCGCTTTGCCCAGGCCGAGCGCGCGCAGCAGCGTTCCCGAGCTTTCTCCCACCGTCGGATACCGCAGGTTCAGAACGATATCGCATGCCCCGAGGTACCCTACAAAATCCTCGATCGGGCGAAAGCCCAGAACCCGCACGTGCGCCGAGAGCCCCATCGAGCGGATCATCGGCTCGATGGGAAACTCCGGGTGCGGTTCGCCCACCAGGATCATACGGGCGCTCGGCGCCAGCCGCACCAGGCGCCGGAAAGCCCGCAGCGATTCCGCGATCCTCTTATAGGGCTTCAGGAACCCGAAGATGCCCACGAGCGGCGTCGATTCATCCAGCCCGAGCTTCTCGCGGTAGCCGTTGCGATCGGCCTGCGGAATCCACGCGCCATGCGGAATCACGGCCGCCGGACCGCTGAATCCGGCCGCCCGCACCTCGTCTAGCATGAACCGGCTGTGCACCACCACCCCGCGTGCCGACTCGAGCAGCCTGCGCGTCATGGGCAAACCCTGGTAATCCGGACCGACCTCCAGGCGCCGCACCCGCAGCGCGAACTCGCGCGCGGCTTCGCCTCCGTTGTACTCGCACTCCCCGACGTACGCGTCCCAGTCGCCGCGCCGGATCGTCAGGTCGGCAATCAGGTGGTGCAGGTTCGATTCGTGCATCACCACGATGCCCGGGTGCCGCAGGGCGGTCTCGTAAACGAAATCGTGGTATCCGTTGTTGCCTACCTGGTAGATCGCGGCGTCGAACCCCGCCGCATCGAACGGCTGCCCGGCGCTCGAGAAAACCTCGAGTTCGACCAGCGGCTTCAACGATTCGATCAGGGCTTCGGAGTAATCGGCGATGCCGCTGCGCGCCGGGGGCAGCGGCGAGAAATACGCCACGCGCATTTCTACCGCACCAGTTCCATCGAGATGGTCCCCACCGTCACCGGCACGCGGATCGACAATGGCGTGCGCGCCGCGTCCCGCGCAAAGAAAATCTCGAAATTGAAATCGGATTTCGGCCCTTTCACCGAAACCACCACGTGATCGGTCACCTGCTGTCTTTCCGAAACCGTGAGATCCTGCGGCCCCGTGTAGTCGATCCGCACGGAGTAAGGCGAGCCGAAGTAGACCGTCTGCGGCGGCGCCACGCGGCCCTGCCCCATTTCCTCGCGCACGTAATAGACATATGCCAGGGCGTCCCGCGCGCACGAGCCGATATCGAAATCGCTGGTGCCGCCGCCTTCGGGCAGCAAGGTGGTCCGTTTGGCTTGACCCTCTTTCTGATCGAAGGTAGTCTTCTCGCGCGTCGTTCGGGTGCCGTGCAAAATGTCGCGGTCCAACTCAAGCGAGCAGAGATCCTTGGTAATCGTGGAGCGATAGCTGTCTTTCAGCGGGAAGCCGGGCACCCCGACGTCCAGGGAGGCGCTGAGCGCCCAGCCCGTTTCGGTCCGATGCGCGGAAAAGGTTGCGTCCCCCAGGCTCAGCCCGCTCGGCCAGTTGATGCTGTACCGCAGGCTTTCATCCTGGAAAGGGAACCCCGTTTGGGCGGAAGCGGAAACCGCCGCCAGGATTGCCGTCGAAATCAATAGAAAAAACCGGGGAAGCTTCATCGATGAGCTATGGTTGCGGAAGTTGCGGGAGCTTTTCGTCCCCACATCTCCGCTACGTCGTGGAAAACGTCTAGTGTTTGTTGCGCGGAGTTGGTCCAACTGAAGTGTGCCGCGCGCTGCATGCCCAGACGCTCCATGCGCATTCGCAATTCGGAATCCAGCAGAACGTCGGCCATCGCCCTCGCGATTTCATCCACCGCGTAGGGGTCGAACAGGATCGCCGCTCCGTCTACCACCTCAGGCAGTGCCGAGGTATTGGAGCAGGCCACGGCCCGCCCGCAGGCCATCGCCTCCAGCACAGGCAATCCGAAGCCCTCGTAATAAGAAGGGAAGACGTAGAGGTCGCAGGCGTTATAGAGGTTGAGAAGATCGCCGTCCGAAACGAACCCCAAAAACCGGATGCGGTCCGACACGCCCGACTCCCGGGCAGCCTCCCGCGCGCGATCGGCGCGCCAGGTTTCCTTTCCTACCAGCACCAGGTCGTGCTTCAGTTGCGGGTAGGCGCGGATCAGCTTCGCGAAGGCGCGGATCAGGCCGCTCTGGTTCTTTCGCGGCTGAATATCTCCAACCGAGAGAATGAAAGGGCCGGGGACGGGGAACCGTTTGCGAAGGGCAGCCCTGGCGACCTCCCGCGGAATGGGGCGGAACTCCGGCGCCGCCGCGTTCGGTACGACCACCACTTTGTCTTCTTCCAGATCGCCGTAGACCTTGAGGATCGACGCCCGGGAAAACTCACTGACCGTCAGGATCCGGGCCGCCCGCTTCACCGTTCGCCGCACGGTCTGCTGCAACTGCCACGCGCGTTCTTTGGGGAAGTACTCCGGGTGTTCGAGGAAACTGACATCATGCACGCTGACCACCACCGGCACCGGGCAGCCCAACGGGGCCGTATACTGCACGTGCAGCAGATCCGGCCGGTCCTGCCGCACCTTTCGCGCCAAATCGAAACCAAGGCGCAAAAACGGGTTGGCGGCCACCCGCCGGATCTGAATCCGGGCGGGGATGGACCCGCTCGCCTGCCCCGCCGAGATATAAGCGACGAATTCACAATCGGCCGCGCGTGCGCCGAACGCGTTCAGGAGGCTCCGAACGTAAACCTCATTACCAGTGAGGTGGCGCCCGATGGCGTGTGCATCAACGGCGAAGCGCATCAACCGTACCAGTATACCGGACCAAAATGACCCTCCGCTGAGTCATAAATCCAAACTCCTCCACGCTGCCTCCCAGGTAAACTCCTTTTCCAGCAATAATCTGCCGGCCCGCCCCAATTTCTCCCGCATATCGATGCAAGCCAGTAACCGCGATACCGCCCCGGCCAGAGCCGCCGCGCCATCGGCCAGCAATATGTTTTCTTCGTTACAGACCGGAAGGCCTTCAGCCCCCAGGGTGGTCGAGACCACCGGAAGTCCGGCGGCCCAGGCTTCGAGGATCTTGATTCGGGTACCGCTTCCCGACAGTAGGGGAACCACTGCCAGCCGCCCCTGAGCCAGTTCACTGACCGCGTCCGCAACCGGCCCGACAACCTGTATGTTCGGATCGCCCGAGGTAAACTCGCGCACTGCCTCAGGATTTTTCCCTATCAGGCGCCACACCAGCCCAGGCCACCGCTCGCGCAGCAGGGGCCACACCTCGGTGCGAAAGAATCGGACCGCCGCCCGGTTCGGGTGGTATTCCAGATTTCCGGAGAAGACCACGACTTCCTCATCCCCGCGAGGCGGCAGCGGCGCCGCGGGGATGGCGTTCGGGTATACCCGGATCTTCGCGCCCGGAGCCGCCTGCCGCAGGAAAGCCGCATCGACGTTCGAAACGGCCAGCAATTCACTGTAGCGGGGCAGCCACCGCCTTTCGAGATCCAGGCACGCCCGCTCGAAGACCCTGTGAGCAAAACCCTCGACTCCGCCCGCGGTTGCGGCGCACCGCCGGTGCAGCACGGACTCGATGTTGTGCAGGTCGAGCACGGTCCGGTAGCAGGCTGGCGCCAATTCCCGCCAGTACGGCGCGCACCAGAAATGCTCCACCACCCCGACCTCGTACCGCCGCTCCTCGAGCGCGTGACTGACCGCTTCGCCGAATCCCGCGAAGCGGTCCACGAGCGGCGGAATCCGGCGCGCCAGCCGCCCCATATTCCGGAACAGGCGGGCGGCCGGGCCGCGGCCGTTGGGGGGAAGATCGATGACGGTGAGCCGCCGCACCAGGCCCTTCGGCAAGTGCTCCCCCGGATGCGGCGCCCCGGGCTGCCGGAAGACGATCAGGTCCGTCTGGTATTTCCGCGAAAGGTAATGGAGCAGGGAAGCGGTTCGCAGCGCTCCTCCCCCGGCCAGCGGATAGGGGCCTTCAGCGGCCAGCATCAGGGCGAGCGACCGTTCGTCAGCGCCCAAAACGCCTCCGCGCCGCGAGGTATACCTCGTAGGTCAGGCGGGCGGTTCGCTCCCAGGAGAACGCCCGCGCCCGGGCCAGGGAAAGGGCTTGCCGCCCGGCTCTCCACTCCGGACAGAACGCGGCCTGGCGCATGGCCGTCACCAGTTCCGCCACTCCCTCGGCGTAAACCGCCGCGTCGCCTCCCACTTCCGCCAGGGCGCGCGAAGCGATCACGCACGCGCCGCATTGCATGGCTTCCAGCACCGGAAGGCCGAAGCCCTCGTAAAGTGAGGGGTAGACCAACGCCAGCGCGCCCGAGTAAAGCTCCGGCAGGCGTTCATCCGGTACCTCTCCCAGAACCCGCAGTCCGGGCGCCTCGCCGAGTTGCGGCGCGTCCGCGCGATGCCGCCCCGCCAGGACCAGGTCCACTTCAGTTTCCCGCCGGACCTCACGCCACGCTTCGATCAGTACCGGCAGATTTTTGCGCGGCTCCAGCGTGCCGACGAAGAGGAAGTAAGGCGTTCCGTGAGGCCCGGCGGCAGGCTGAAATCGCGATGCCGCGGCCTCCGGCACCGCCACTACCCTCTCCGGCTCCAACTGGAAGCGATCAATGGCCTGTCTTCGTACGGTCTGCCCCGGCGTAATCACCATGGTGGCCATTCCGAGATCGAGCAGCAGCGGTGTGCGCCGCCGCACGCGATCGGCCGCGTGGTGCCAGCTCTCTTCCATCCAGGGGGAGAGATCGTGAATCGTCAGGACACTCGGCTGGCGCTTGAGATAAGGGACCGCGAAATCCGGCCCGTGCACCAGGTCCGCGCGCAGGCGGCCCGCCTCGCGATCCAGGCCCCACAGCCACCAGCGCCGCTCCAGCCGGTTGCGCGGGGTCCCGCCGCGCCGCAAATTGGCGGGGGCCTGCTCCGGCATGGAAAACGGCTGGTCGGATACCAGAAAGAACTGGTCGTCGGGATATTCGCGCGCCAGCGCGAGGCTCAACTCAGAAGTATAGCGGGCCAGCCCGCCGCTGGTCAGCGACAGTGACGCGGCTTCAATCGCCACCCGCATTGGTTCTGATTCTACGACACGGCAGCGAGACGCGTGGAGCGCCTCGAGGCCTCACTTTCGCTGCGTTTCCCAGTCGTACCGGATAGACGGGTCGTCGTAGGGGATCCGGCCTTCGTCCTGCGGATTGTACAGGCGATCGGTCAGGTACACCAGCATCGCCCCCTCCGCTCCGATCACCTTGTAACCGTGCCCCACGCCGGGAGGGATCAACACGCGCCACGGCCGCATGGTTCCCACGTACATCGTGTTGCGCCGTCCGAATGTGGGGGAATCGAGCCGGAGGTCCACCAGCGCCACCTGCATCATGCCATTGGCGGGAGTCCAGCAATCGGTCTGGTGGAGGTGAAAGTGGAACGCTTTGATGGTTCCCGGAAAATTCAGCGCCGCGGAGACCTGCGTGGTGGCGGGCGGAAACTCCGCCGCCAGGCCCTGCCCCATGCGCTGCACTTCGAGGAAATACCCGCGGTCGTCCGGATAGATCGAGAACGGCTCGATGCGCACGCCTGCAATCAACTGCGGCGAACCAGCCGACAGGATGACCGCACCCAGGCCCTTCTCGCATTCGGGCACGGCCAGGCGCAGGCCGCCGGCCGATGCCAGAGCGCGCGCCGCGGCGGGTGCGCCAGCGTTGGCTGCCATCAGCGCTCTCCTTCCACGGCCGCCAGCGCCGAATCTCCGGACAACTGCTCCCGGCGGGCGGATTGCGCCACCAGGTTGGCCGCCCGCAGCAGCGAGTCGTAAGTTCCGGCGTCGGTCCACCATCCTTCGAGGAATGAAAAGGTCATCGTGCCCTCCCGAATGTAGGCGTTGTTTACGTCCGTGATTTCCAGTTCGCCGCGCCTGGAAGGCACCAGCGTTTTGATTTTGTCGAAGACCGTGGCGTCGTACATGTAAATGCCGGTCACCGCGTAATTCGACTTGGGCTGCCTGGGCTTCTCCTCGATTCCCGTGATGAGGCCTTCACCCAACTCCGCTACGCCGAAACGCTCGGCGTCGGTCACTTCCTTGAGCAGAATGTGGCCGCCGCGCGGCTGTTCCCGAAATTGTTCGGCGGCCTCCCGGATATTGCCCTCGATGATGTTGTCGCCCAGCACGACGCAGATCTTCTGGCCGTCGGCGAAGTGCTCGGCCAGCGCCAGGGCATCGGCAATTCCGCCTTCGCCCTCCTGGTACGTGTAATTGATGTGGTTCAGGCCGAACTGTTTGCCGTTGGCCAGAAGCCGCAGAAAGTCGCCCGAGTTTCGGCCGCCGGTTACGATCAGGATGTCCCGGATGCCCGCATCCACCAGCGTCTGAATCGGAAAATAGATCATCGGCCGGTCGTAGATCGGCAGAAGGTGTTTATTCGTGATCTTGGTCAGGGGGAACAGCCTGCTCCCCGTGCCACCAGCAAGTACGACACCCTTCATAGGCAGATTTCATCATACAATACCTCCCATGACCAACTACGACTGGAACCTGATGCCCGCCGAGCAGTTGAATCCGCTGGTCGCCAGGCGCGCGATCCACACCGCCAGCCTGACCATTGCGCGGCTGGAATTGCTCAAAGGCGCGGTGGTTCCCGAGCATAGCCACGTGCATGAGCAGATCTCAACCGTGGAGCGGGGCGCCCTCTTGTTCCAGATCGAAGGCCGGGAGGTGGTGCTGCGCTCCGGCCAGTCGCTCGCGATTCCTTCCGAAGTGCCCCACAAGGTGACGGCGCTCGAAGACAGCTACGTGGTGGATGTCTTCTCTCCCTGCCGGGAAGACTGGCTTCGCGGCGACGATGCCTATCTCCGAAAATAGCGGTCCTTCAGTAGTCTAAGTTGGCTTTGAAATCCGGTATCTTGCCCCGCCGGACCGATTCGGTCCAGGCGTCCAGATTCCCATGATCGATTTTCCAGAAACTCCTGCACTGTTCCAGGAACGCTCCGACCACGGCGAACTGGCCGCGCAGCAGCAGTTCCCTGGCCAGCGTCATGTTCGGTCCGAAGCTGTCCAGTTGCGGCGAACCCGGGGTGGTGGCGGCATTCATGAGATATTGGCCGGCCAGCGTGACATTGCCGTCATCGAGCGCCACTAACCCCAGCACCGAGTAGCCGTCGTAGATGGCATTCCCATAATTCCAATCGTTGGGATATTGGGATGCCATTTGCAGGAGCTCACGCGCATACCGCTGGGCCTTTTCGGGCTTGTCCAGGGCGAAGGCAAACTTCGCCAGCGGAGCCAGCACGTGAAAGCGAGGCGGGCCCGTCATGCTGGAGGCGGCCTGCTCCATGCGGTCGAACAGCGCCGCCGGGGTCAGGTTCAGGCGGTCGAGCGTGGCGCCCGCGGCGGCCAGCCTCTGCAACTCCTGTTCCGGGCCGGCTCCCGGTGCGGGTTTGCAGGCGGCGACAGCCGTCTGGAGTTCGGCTGGAATCGGGGTCCTGGCCGCGGCGATGGCTTGAGCTGTCTGTTCCACCTGGCCGCAGCGGATGCCGATGGAGCGGATCTGCTCCGTGGTCATTGCCGGCTGCCCGCCGGCGGTGGCCCCCGACAGCAGCAGCATCCACAATGGAAACCTCATGGCGCGACTCCTGTCCAGACGATAGCGCAAATCAGTGTGTCATCGCATAGACCACATAGTTCACTCCGATGCGAATCCCCAGGTCGGAAAAGCGCGCCGGGTAGACCGGCACGTCGGCCCATTCCCAGGAATCGCCCAGGTCCATATCGAAGCAGATGGCCACCATGACCCGGCCGTAATCGTCGTAGATGCCGCGCCAGTGCGGCACCGTGCCGTCTTTTTCCGCGAGCCGGTGGGAATACAGGTACTGCGCTCCCGGAACCTGGAAGCGATGGTCCAGGTTGTAAATTGTGTGGAAGATGGGGTCCTGGTCGTCGATTTCCACGATGGGCCGGTCCGGGAAAACGCGCTTCATCCCTTCGACGAAGTTGTCCCACTCGGCGGAGCCGTGAAAGTCGTCGCACATAAAGAAGCCGCCGCGCAGCAGATACTCGCGCAGGCCGCGCGCCTGGGAATCAGTGAGCTTCCAGTGGCCTACTTCCACGCCGTAGAGCCACGGCCAGTCGTACTGGTCGCCGTCGTCCAGGTTCACCGGTTGCTCCACGGACCGGGCGTGGACGCGCGTCAGCCGGCGCAGCGCGGTGGCGAAATGCCGGTCGGACCGGGGGTAGTCGATGGTCCAGTTCGACTCCCCCTTGGTCCAGTCGTCGCCATAATGGAAGCCCCAGCCGTTCCACGGATACATCAGGCGCGCGAAGACGAATTCCGTTTTCTCATTCCAGTCGGGCGGCAGCGGAAAATTCTCGTACTCCACTCCGGGAAACTGGCGGAACGGGTGTTGGAACGCGAAGGCCGCGCCCAAACCCGCCAGCGCCACCAGGCACGGCAGGAGGCCGCGCATCTTCCATGCGCCCCGGCGTATGCGACGAAATCGAAGCCGCTCCGCGGCGCTCACTTGGCGTCCCGCCAGTTCTCTCCGGTACCTATGTCGACCACCAGGGGAACCGAGAACTCGCGCACGCCTTCCATCTCGCGCCGGACCAGGGCCGAGACCGCCTGGACTTCTTCCGGCGGGCACTCGAACACCAGCTCGTCATGAACCTGCAGCAGCATGGCGCTCCGATAGCCGCCGCGCTCGAGTGCCGCGTCGATCCGCACCATCGCCAGCTTGATGAGATCCGCCGCCGTGCCCTGGAGCGGGGAGTTCACCGCGGTGCGCTCGGCGAACCCCCGCGCGTTGGGGTTGCGACTGTTGATGTCCGGGATGGGCCGCTCCCGTCCGAACATGGTCCGGGTTACGCCGGTCTGCCGCACCTCGGCGATGGTCTCGTCGATGAATTTCCGCACTCCCGAATAGCGGGCGAAATAGTTCTTGATGTACTTCTCCGCCTCGCCGCGCGAAATGCCCAACTGCGCCGCCAAGCCGAACGGGCTGATGCCGTAGACGATTCCGAAATTCACCGCCTTGGCGGCACGCCGCGCTTCGGGTGTCACCATCAACGGCGGAACACCCAGCACCTCGGACGCGGTGCGGGTGTGGATGTCGTCTCCATTGCGGAAGGCCTCGGTCAGCAGCGGATCGCCCGACATGTGCGCCACCAGGCGCAGCTCGATCTGCGAGTAGTCCGCCACCAGCAGCGTCCAACCCTGGCGCGGTACGAAGGCCGCCCGGATCTCCCGCCCCAATTCCGTGCGGATCGGAATGTTCTGCAGGTTCGGATTGGAGGAGGAAAGCCGCCCGGTGGCGGCGCCGGTCTGGTTGAAGCTGGTGTGCAGGCGCCCCGTGCGCGGGTCGATCAGCGCGGGCAGGGCGTCCACGTAGGTGCCCTTGAGCTTGCTCAACTGCCGGTATTCCAACACCTTGCGCGCGATCTCGTGTTCTTCCGCGAGGTCTTCCAGCACGTCCGCGGCGGTCGAGACGGTCTTGCCCTTGCCGTACTTGACCGGCGCCGGCAGCTTCATCTCTTCGAACAGCACCTTCCCTAACTGCTGCGGAGAGCTGATGTTGAAAGTCCGCCCGGCCAGCTCGTGAATTTCGGCCGTGAGGCGCGCGATTCCGGTTTCCATCAGGGCCGAAAGCCGCTTGAGTTCCCGGGGGTCTATGCGCACCCCGGTGCGCTCCATCCGCGCCAGCACGCGGGCCAGCGGGAGCTCGATGGTTTCATACAATTCGCGCAGGCCGCGAGAATCCACGGCAGGGGCCAACTGGCTCCAGATCTCGAGCGTGATATCGGCGTGCTGCTCGGGGGACGGGCCCAGTTTCAGATCGAGCCTTCGCCGCGCCTGCTCGTCGAGCGGGCAGCCCGAAGGGTCGGCATCCAGCAGGAAGGCGTAGAGCATCACGTCGTGAACGAAGCCGCGCGCCTCGATCTCCATGCGGTCGAGCATCAGCAGCGCCGTTTTGACGTCGCAGGCGATCTTGGGGCGGGTGGCGTCCTCGAGCCACGGCTTGAGATAAGGCAGGTTCTCCGAGGTCACGGCGCGGGCTTCCCCGGCGGTCCGCGCGAGCCCAATGGTATCGAGCGCGAATTCCCCGTCGGAGGCTTTCGAAATGGCCACCGCGTGGGGCAGTTCGCCGCCCTGCTCGAGCCATTCCACCAATTCTCCCGGTCCTGAGATGACGCGGTAGTCCCGCGGCCGCGAATCCTCGACCGCCCCGAGCTCTTTCAGCAGGCTATGAAATTCGAGTTCTTTGTACACCGCCTTGAGCGACGCCGTGTCGAACGGCTGCGCCTTCACGGACGCCGGATCGAAATCGACCGGGACGTCCATCTCGATGGTCGCGAGCCGCTTGCTCATGCGGATGCGCTCGACATTGTTCTGGAGGCTCTCGCGGTACGTCTTTCGTGGCACCTCCGTGGAGCGTTCGAGCGCCGCTTCGACCGAGCCGAACTGTTCGATCAGGTCTCGCGCGCCCTTGTCGCCAATTCCCGGTGCACCCGGAATGTTATCGATCGCATCGCCCTTCAGGGCCAGCAGGTCGGCCACCTGGTCCGGCCGCACGCCCAGGAATTCCTTCACTTTGGCGGGGTCGTACCACTCGTCGTCCTTGGCCGGATTGAGCATCGACACTTTGTCGGAGACGAGTTGCAGCATGTCCTTGTCGCTCGAAACAATCACCACTTCGAAGCCCGCGCGCTCAGCCCGGCGGGCGAGCGTGCCGATTACGTCGTCGGCTTCGAAGCCCGGGTATTCCAGCACCGGGATCCGCATGGCCTCGAGCACGCGCCGCACCCAGGGGATCTGATCGATGAGATCCGGCGGAGTCTCGACGCGGTTGGCCTTGTATTCCGCAAACTCCCGGGTACGGTGAGTGGGTTCACCGCTTTCGAAGACGGCCGCGATGTAAGCCGGATCGAACTGCTTCGACAGCTTCCGCAGCATGTTGTTGAAGATGTAGACGGCTTCGGTGGAAAGCCCTTTCGAGGTTCGCATGGGCGGCGCGCCGCTGCGGGCCCGCGCGTGATACGCCCGGAAGATGAACCCGAACGAATCGATCAGGAAGAGTTTCTTTTGAGCCACTTGAGCCCATCATACTCATTTCGCCGGCGGCCCGTGGGAATCCGCTCGGGCCGGCAGGGCGCGCCCGAAGGCCCGATTTCCACCAGCCGGCGGCGCTCCTCATGCGGCGATTTCAGTAAACGCTTTCTTTTATTAACTGCGATGAAATGGAATTCATACAAAAATGTTGCTTGACTTTGGAGATATGCCGGTTATATTCGAGTTACTCCCACGCGGAGATTTTCTATTCGCCGGTCCGGGTTTCGGAGTGCATCTCGGAGCCCCGCAGGGAGCCGGGTTCCTCTGTGTCACCGAGCGCCCGCGACTCCGGACTGCAAACAGAATCCGTCACCGAAACGTGCCCAGCCGCCCGTGAGGCATTCCATGCGAACCGCGTCTGCTATTCGAACGAATTCCCAAAATGAAATAGCTTCAATTCTATCTATCGGCTTGACCCCCGACGACCATGCCTCTCTGGGTGCTATCTTGCGCCTGGATTTGAATTGCGGCTGGACCCTTCGCCACCACAAGAGCGCGCCATCGATCCGGGCGGCCCTCCAGCGAGAGCAAGACGTTGCCGTCATCCTGGTGGATCAGGAATGCGGCCCGTGCCTGTGGAAAGAGTTGCTGGCGGAAGCCGGAGCGTCGCCTCGACCGCCGTATCTGATCGTCACCTCCCGGGTGGCGGATGAGGGGCTATGGGCGGAAGCCTTGAACCTGGGAGCCTACGACGTGCTCGCCCGGCCTTTCGAAAAGGCCGAAGCCGCGCGCGTCATTCACGTCGCGCTGCTGCGCTGGCACCGCGCGCAAGTGCCATCCAGAATCCGCCGGGCAGCCAGTGCCTGAATCGCCGAGGGAGTTTCCCGGGGGTACTCTCCCGTGCCCCATTTCCGCAACAATTCCACAGAAAAGTGTCGCGCTTTAGCCACACCACAAAAATTACAAATCCTTAGCATTCAAAAGGTTGCCAATGGGTTCGAGAGTTGCGTAAGCTGGGGCCATGGTACTGGAGTGTGTGTTTGCGTTTTGAGACCACGATCCGCCATCCCGTCGAGGCGTCCGGCGTAGGGTTGCACAGCGGCGTTTCCGTAAGCATCCGAATCCTGCCGGCTCCCGCCGCCACGGGGATCGTTTTCGTCCGCACGGATCTCGAAAACTTCGCCATACCGGCCAGTTGGCGGCACGTCGCCCGCGTCAGCTACGCCACCAGCCTGATGCGGCAGGGAGTTCTCATCTCCACGACGGAGCACCTTCTCAGCGTGCTGTACTCGATGGGGATCGATAATGCCTGTGTCGAGATCGACAATCTGGAAGTTCCCATACTGGACGGCAGCGGCGAGCCTTTCGTCCGTTTGATCAAGCAGGCGGGGATCCTGCATTACCGCCGCAAGCGCCGCTACCTGCGTATCCGGCACCCTATATCGGTCGAGGATAAGGGGAAGCGGATCAGCATTTTACCGTCGGATGCCTTCCGCCTGACGTGCGATACGGAGTATCCCGAGCCAGTGGGCAGGCAATCGGTGGAACTGGAAGTCACGCCGCAGCGCTTCGCGTCCGAACTGGCATTCGCGCGGACTTTTGGCTGGGAGGCGGACCTCGACCAGATGCGGAACATGGGGCTGATTCGCGGCGCCTCGCTCGACAATGCCGTCTGCTTCACGCCGGAAGGCGTCATGAATCCGGGTGGGTTGCGCGCTTACGACGAGTGCTGCCGGCACAAGGCGCTCGATCTCATCGGCGACCTTGCACTTCTGGGCCGTCCGCTGCTCGGGCACGTGATCGCCGAACGGGCCGGCCACGCCATGCACGCCGCGCTGGTGGCCCGCATCATGTCGGACCCGGGCCTGTACGAGGTTCTCACGTTCGACCAGTTGGCCTCGCGCGTGGCGCAGGCACTGGTTTCCTGAGTGGAGCGCGGCGCCTAATCCGGGATGAATGGCCGCGTCTCGCTGCCGAGCCGAACCTCGCGAGTCGGGGATTGATCGGCCGGCACGCTGAGCAGGTGGGTCTTGATCAGGATCAGGGCCTCGGTCGATTCCCGGTTGGTGGTGTGCGTCTGAAGGAGTTGCCGGATCACCGGAAGCTGGTTCACGCCGGGGATCCCGCTGATGGCGTGGGCATCCTGGCTCGAAAGCAGGCCGGCGACAACCGCCGTCTGGCCCTCGGGCAGATCGACGGTGGAAGTCAGTTGCCGGTTCGTGATCACGGGCATGCCGTTCAAGACCTGGCCTGACAGCATCTTGACCGCAGCGTCCAGATCGAGGGAAATGTGGTCCACGCCGTGAACATGGGGAGTCACTTTCAGCGACAGCCCGAGGTCTTCGAAGTTGAAAGAAGGCATCGGAGTGTACGACTGGCCGCCGCTGGCGGTGTAGCTGTTCCCGGTGGAATCGTGAAAGCCGGCCGTGCCGAAACCCAGGAGGGCGGATAGATCGTTGGAGGTGTAATTCGCCACCACCAGGTCCAGAAGCCCGTCGGCGTTGAAATCGCCTTCCACGATGGCTCGGGGTCCGGTGCCGATGGCGTAAGAGATGGGGGACTCGAAAGTTCCGTCGCCCAGACCCAGCAGCAGGGAGGCGGTGGCATCCCCGGAATCGGCCACGGCAATGTCTTTGACCCCATCGCTGTTCATGTCTCCGATCGCGATCGAGGCCGGTCCGGCCCCCGTGCTGAATTGCCCTTTAGCCGCGAATGCTCCGGTTCCATCGCCGAGAAACACAGACACGGTATTCGACACGGAGTTGGCGACCACCAGGTCGATGCTGCTATCGGTGTTGAGCAGGCCCGCGGCCACCGCAGTTGGCGCGCTCCCGGTAGCGTAGGCCACCGGCTTCCGGAACGTGCCGTCGCCCTGGCCAAGGAATATCCACAAATCGTTCGAGCTGAAATTCGCCACAGCCAGGTCCGGCAACCCGTCACCATTGAAATCCGCGGCGACCAGGGCGCGCGGGCTGGTTCCGGCGGATAGCGGTGTTGCCGCCTGGAATGTGCCATCGCCGCGTCCCAGCAGAATGAAAACATCATTGGAGTTGGCATCGGCCACGGCGAGATCCAGCATCCCATCGTTGTTGAAATCGGCGATCGCCACGGCCTGAGGATCTGCACCCACCGATACGTGGGTAGCGGTTTGAAAAGTCCCGTCGCCCTTTCCCAGGAGGACGGAGATGCTATTCGACGCAGCATCGGCCGTTACCAGGTCCAGGTGGCCGTCACGGTTCAGATCGGCCGTGGCAATCGAGGAAGGCGTATTGCCGGTCGCATAGAAGGCGGCATCTTTAAACGTCCCGTCTCCGTTGCCGATGAAAACGGCCAATTCGTTTCCGCCGGCGGCTGCGGCGGCCAGGTCGGGAGTACCATCTTCGTTGAAATCTCCCACCGCCAGGGAGGCCGGGTTGGGCACGCTGCCGAACGTGGCGGGTGTCTGTATAGTGGTCCCGTTCGCGTTCGTAGTGGACGAGGCCGAAGAAGAGGAAGGGCTGCTGTAGCCGGAGGCCGTGCCGAAATAGCCCGATGTCAGCACCGGATAGCGCTCGCCGATATGGAAGGTGGCGGGCTTGTCGTTTTCCGACTGCATTTCGAGGTGCATCAGCGAGCGTCCGGAGGACTGGCTCATCTGCGCCAAAAGCTGGGCCTCCGAAACGCCCATGCTGAAAACCCATCCATCCAGGCCGAGGCGGGCAAGATCCGCTAGTTTGATGGCGACGTTGGTCACGGTATTGGCGCTCGAGACGGCAAAATTGTTAGGCAGGCTCAGCCCGAACGATCGCATGGCCTGCCGGTCTACTTCGAGGATCTCCAGTTCGATCTCCACCTCGGAGTGGTAGCGCAACAGGTCCTGGAACAGCTTGCGCGCCGGCAGAACTTTCGAAACCGGCCCGCGAATCACGAAAACGCCCTGCTGCGCGTCTAATCCGACCCTCTGCAGGGCCATGGTCTGCTGGACGGCCTGGGCAATTTGAGTCATTTCCTGGGTGGAGGTGGCCTGGGGAATTCGCACGGTTACCGAGACGAACGGCTCCAGGCGGGTGCGGTTCTGCGGGGTGTCTTTTGCGACCAGAAAGAGCTTCGACGTCATCGGAACGATGAAGGTGTCGGTAGCGGCCTTGAGGGCATCGAGCGCGTCGCGGTAGTCCGCCGACTGAAGTTCGAACCGCCGGACAGGTCCGGATGGGTACTCTCCGTCGAAGACGCAATCCAACCCGAAGGCATGCGCGACGGCCGTATAGAGGACGTGGTCGTCCCCGTGGAGGTCGAAATTCCGGGTGCCGGCCTTGGCCTTCAATTCGGGGGGAGGCTCGAGACGTCGCGGGCTCCCGAGCAACCGCGAATCCAGGTCGACCACTCCGGGGACAGGGGGCCGCGATGCCTTCTTTGGCGGCGCGGCGAGGGCGGCGGCGGCCTCGCCACGCAGACGGTACATCGGGTTTTCCGGATCGAGCTTGGCTGCCCGGGCATAGAGAAAGGCCGCTCCCGCAAAATTGCCGGAGCGCTCCGTCCGGAGCCCTTCCTCGTAAAGGCGCCTCGCCTGTTCCACGGGCGTCGCGGCGAACGCAATGGCAGCACCCAGCACGAGCCCGAGAAGACGCACTCTCACAATAGAGGTGACGTTCCAGGGTGTGAAACCGTGCAATCGGCCACAATGGGCCGAAATGCTCCGCGGCCGGTTCGCCGGCCCGAACGCCCCAGGGGCTAAGCGAACCGGCCGCCCAATATGCCGGCAGCCACCGCGGCCAACTCCTGTTCCATCGGCCGGTCCCTCTCCGCGAAGGCGGCCAGTTCCCGAATGCGGCTGTAAGCCACGCGCGAGCCTTTGCATCCCAACCAATGCGGCTGGTGTCGAATGGTTCATGCGATGGATTGCACTGGCAGTCCTGCCTGGTCTGTCGATTTCATGCAATCAGAAAGAACCTCTCGACCTGCGTCAGCCCAAGCCTCCGGGGAAGCCCATCTTCGCAGGAAATTTGACAAGCGGCGGCCGGATCCTCTATATGGAAAAGCCACACTATCCGGCAGATCTACGTCACTTGGGATTTCAAGTAGTCCGCCTCCGATGCACGGTCCTTCAAAACGGCGAAGCCTCTGAAGTCACCTACGTCAGCGGGCCAATACAGTTGCTGCCCTACGCCCGCGCCGCGTTGGCGCGATGGCGCTTCGAGCCCATGCGCCTGTACAGTCCCTACACAGGCCAAACGGATGCTGTAGCGTTCATTACTTCAATCGACGTGCCATTCTATGCCCGTTGGCCTTAGAAAGGGAGTTGCCGGCACGTATCACTTCGGATAGAACGACTCGGTCTGCTCCACCGCTCGGGCTGCGTGTAAAGCAGGCAGTCACTAAGAGAATCAACCGTGGTTGCGTTTGGGAATTTGCGCTACAATTCGCGAATGTCGCGTAACATACCAAGAGGTCTGATAATACCGGTTGTACTAATCGCCCTCTCCTGCTTTCCTGCTTCCGCTCAGACCCCGGTGGTGGATGCCAGTTGGCTACCTATTACAGACGAAGAGCTTCAGATGAAGAACCCGGCGGTGGAAAAGGATGCCGGTGTGGAGGCGCTTTTCTGGCGGGTTCACGTGATGGACGAATTCCCGGGCAACCAGGATATCCAGCGCGTGCTCTACCACTACATCAGGCTCAAAATCTTCAACGAGAAAGGCAAGGCGGAGGCGGCGACCATCGATATTCCGTTCGAGGGGCGTACCTCTATCCCCTACGTCTTCGGCCGCACCATCAAGCCCGACGGCACGGTGGTCGAACTGAAGAAGGATGCCGTGTATGAGCGCGACGTGGTTCGGGCCGGGAGGCGGAAGCGAAAAGTGAAATCGTTTGCCATGCCCGGCGTGGAGCCCGGCGCGATTGTCGAGTACCGCTGGAAAGAAGTGCAGTTCAATGCGCCGATGATGTACATCCGGCTCCAGATGCAGCGCGAGTATCCGGTTCGGCGGGTAACCTATTTCCTCAAGCCGCTGCCATCGGAGAAGTCGAATGGATATCAGATGTCCATGCGGACCTTTAACTGTAAGCCGAGCTCACCCAAGCTGGAGAACGACGGCTACAACTCGATCACCCTCGAAAATGTGCCTGCATTCCGCGAGGAGCCGATGATGCCGGGCGAAGGCGATGTGCGTGCCTGGGTACTCGCTTATTATCACGAGGATTCGAAACGCGATCCGGACAAGTATTGGACAGAGGTAGGGAAGCACTCGTACGGCGTTCTGAAAGGTGCCCTGCGCCAGAACGGCGAGATCAAAGCCGCGGCGGAAACGGCGGTGGCGGGCGCGTCGAACGACGAGGCCAAGGCTCTGGGGCTGATTTCGTACGTGCGCTCGAAAGTGCGCGGCCTTTACGACCGTGGCGTATCGGCGTCCGAGAGATTGGCCATTCTGAAGCAGATGCCCAAGGACCGCCTCCGTACGTCCGTCGAAGTTTTCAAGTCCGGAATCGGAGATCCGGGTGAGCTTAACCTTCTCTTCGCCGCCATGTGCTCCAGCGTCGGGCTGGACGCGCGGCCGGTCATGGTGTCGAATCGCGATGACGTGTTATTCGATCCCACGTTGACCGACGCGTACTTCCTCCCCAATGTGGACATGGCCGTGAAAATCGACGGGGAGTGGCGTTTGTTTGACGTCAGCACACGCCTCTTGCCGCCGCAGATGGTGGGATGGAGGGAGGAAGGCGTCCAGGCGCTGGTCAGCGATCCTAAGAAGCCCGTATTCATTCTCTCCCGGCTTTCCCCTCCGGAGGCATCCGTTTCCCGCCGCACGGGCAGGTTTTCGCTGTCGCCGGAGGGAAGACTCGAAGGCGACGTCGAGGAGATCTTTACCGGCCACACAGCCGGGGACCGGCGCGGCGAGATGGAAGGGCAGGACTCCGCGAAACTGGCCGAAAATCTGAAAGCGAAGGTCCTGAAACTCTTTCCACAGGCGGAGGTTTCCGCGTGCGCCTTCGATGGCGTGGACGATTCGGGCAAACCGCTGGTGGTGCGGTATCACGTGGTAATTCCGAATTACGCACAACGGACCGGGAAGCGAATCCTTTTCCAGCCGCTGTTTTTTCAGCGTGGAGAGATGCCGTTGTTTTCTGCTTCCACCCGGCATTACGACGTGTTGTTTCCCTACGCCTGGCGGGAATCGGACGCGATTCAAATCAAGATACCCGAGGGCTTCCAACTGGATAACGCCGAGAACCCGGGAGGCCTGGACTTCGGCGAAACCGGGGGCTACAAGCTACGGCTGGCGTTATTGAAGCCCGGCCGCGAAGTGATCGCCGAACGCGAGTTGGTGTTTGGGCGCAAGGGCGTGATTAGCTGCCCCGTGGCGGCTTACCCGCAGCTCAAGGCGGCATTCGAGGCCGTGCATAGCCGGGACGGCGTGACGCTGTCTTTGATCGCGGCCGCGCCCACATCGGAATCCAAGTGAAACTCCTTTTGCCGCTCCTGGTTGCGGGGCTGGCCGCCGCCCAGGAAGTTCCGCAGTGGGTCCGCGAGGAAGCGGCGCGGCCGGCTCCGGCCTACCCCGCGAAAGTATCGAGTGTCGTGCTGTTGCACGAAGAGCAGTTGACGGTGGGCGCCGAAGGACATTGGACGATACGGGAACGCGGCGCCATCCGCCTCTTACAGGCGAGCCGGGATACGCTCCAGGCTGGGCGGAGCTACGATACCAAGGCCGGCCGCATTCGCGATTTTCACGGCTGGCTGTTGCAACCCGGCGGCGCCGCGCAGGCCTTCAAACCGCAGCAAGTGATCGACATTTCGCTGGCCGGGCAAGGTCAGACCTATGACGAGGCAAGAGCCAAGGTTCTCGATTGTCCGAATGCGCCCGCCGGTTCGCTTTTTGCTTTCGAGATCGTCGAAGAAGAAAAGACTTCCTTTACGCAATATCTGTACACGTTCCAGGAGGAGATGCCCGTTCTGGTTTCGCGTTTTGCGCTTTCGCTGCCGACCGGATGGGAAGTAAAAGACACGATGCTGAACCACCCGCACGTTCAGCCGTCCGTAGCCGGAGGCTTGTATACCTGGGAACTGCGCAACCTGCCGTGGGTGGAGCGTGAGGAGTACGCGCCCCCGCTGAGCCGGCTGACCGCGCACCTGGGCGTGACGTTTTACCCGTCGGGCACAGCGGCGCCTCCGTTGAAAGACTGGGCGGCGGTGTCGGAGTGGGTCTCGGGGTTCGTGCAGCCGGCCGCGGCGCCCTCGGATGCGGTTCGCGGCAAAGCCGGCGAGTTGGCCGGAATCGGGTCCACCTTGGACCGCATCCGTGCGATCGCGACTTTTGTTCAGAAAGTGAATTACGTTTCCGTGCAGATCAACGTATCGAGGGGAGGCGGATATACGCCGCACCCTGCCGGGCAGGTACTCGCGCGCAACTACGGCGATTGCAAGGACAAGGCGGCCCTCACGAAAGCCCTGCTGGAGGCGGCCGGCATCGAATCGTACGTCGCATTGGCGTACTCCGGAGATGCGCGGCACCTGCATCCGGACTGGCCGTCACCGGCGCAGTTTAACCATGCCATCGTCGCGATTCGCGTTGCTAAGGAAATCGACCTGCCCGCCGCGGCCGAATATCCGCGCCTTGGCCGCCTGTTGTTCTTCGACCCGACCGACCCCTACACCGAACCGGGCGAGCTGCCGGAATACGAGCAGGGCAGTTACATGCTGGTGTTGGCGGGTGCCCGAGGAGAACTGGTGCGGATCCCGAAAGTAGAGGCCCGGGCCAATCGCGTGGAGTCCGAGGTGGAAGCGCGGCTGGACGCAACCGGCGCATTGACGGCGGCGATGGAGCGTCATTACTATGGACAGCCCGCGGCCTCTATGCGCGCCACGGCCGCTGAATCCGAGAAGGATGCGGTGCGCCGCGCATTCGAAGCTGGGTTGGCGCAGCGCATCGGCGGTGTCACGCTTGCCGCGTTGGATTCGTCGGACCGGCCCGCGGACCATCGATTCGACGTGAAGGCGAATTTCGAGGCGAAGCAGTTCGGGCAGATCCAGGGAAAGCTCCTGCTCTTCAAGCCCGGATCGATTGTGCCGGGCACGCGATACTCTTTGCCCGCCAGGGAGCGGCAATTGCCCATAGAACTGCGGGCTTCCGCGCGTATCGACAGAATCACCATCCGTCTGCCGGAGGGATTCAAAGTGGATGAAGTGCCCGACTCCATCGAACTGAAGAGCCCCTATGGTTTCTACAAGGCGGAATACCGGCAGTCTCCTGGATCTCTGATATTCGAGCAGTCCCTGGAAGAGTCGGACGTTTCGGCGCCGGCGGCCGAATATACCCGGCTGCGCGAATTCTTCAGCAAGATTGCGGGATATCAGCAGGCGGCGGTGGTCATGGTGAAACAGTAGACGAATCGCGGCTTACCGGTGGCGCCTCCTCCCCCGCTGCAATCTCTCCGGTGCTATGCGAACAGTTCCTGAGCGCGGCTCAGCCTGGCGGCCACCTGGACTCCGTTCGGGCACTCGAAGGCGCACTCCGCGCAATCGCTGCAGCGGACCGAAGTCACTTCGGCCGGCAGCATCTGGAACTGCTCGCGGCCCAACCCGAACTGACCGTATCCTTCGGCGTACATGAGGAACCGCAGCATGTCCGCGACGGGCAGGCCTTTGGGGCACTTGCCTTCGCAGTGGCCGCACATCCGGCAATAGAGCGGCCGGATCTCTTCCAGGCGCGCGGACAGCAACTGCGCGTCGTGGGCGGCGAACGGCGAGTTCATCGCGGAGATGTTTTGCTCCAGTTGGTCGGTGTCGACAATGCTCGGGATGATGGTATCGACGTGGGGGTTTTTCAGAACCCACTTCAGCGCCGCCACCGGAGCTCCTTCGCGAGTCAGCCGGTTGAGTTTCTCCGGATCCACTTTATAGGACCGCACGGTAGGCCGCACACCGCCGGCCAGGGCCTTCATGGCGACCACACCCACGTTGGCCTTGCGCGCCATTTCGATCAGCGGCTCGACGCTCGGATCCATGGTGTAGTTGTAGCTCATCAGAAACACATCGAAATGATTCAGCTTGAGCATGGCCGGAATCATCTCGCCGTGTCCGCCGTGAAAACTCACGCCCGCGAAGCGGATTTTTCCGTCGCGCTTCGCGGTTTGCTGCGCCTGGAGCAACTCGTCAGTGACGGTGTCCGGCGTGCTGCGGCTGTGCAGGTACCAGATGTCGAGGTGGTCGGTCTGGAGTTCCCGCAGGCTGGTTTCCAGATCCGCCATGGCCTGCTTTCCATCCCTGGCCGTCGTTTTGCTGCCGATGTGGACCTTGTCGCGAACCTTCTTCAGCGCGGCGCCGACCATGCGCTCGTTGTTGCCGCCCTGGTAGACGCGGGCCGTGTCGAAATACGCGATGCCCATATCGGCGGCGCGCTCGATGACGCTCTGGTCGGAGGTAGTCATGCAGCCGAACGAAACGCGCGTGACCCGGACGCCTGTCTTCCCCAAAGTCGCGTAAGTGAGCTTCGGCGACGGCGGCAGGCCACGCCCCTGTGCGGCGCTCGACTGAGCAGGCGAGGCGTCTTCGGCGGGCACTGAAGCCAGTGCAGGAAGCGCAAGACTGGTTCCGAGGAAACTGCGGCGAGAGGATGAGTTCACTGGTGCCTCCTTTTTCGGAGAAACGGATCTGATTAATAAACCAGCTATTGTACCTTAATCCCGGGGACCGGGAGGCTCCGGTTTTTGCGAGACATTTCGGAGTTCGACGGCAACTCGCCCGGCGCCGCCCGCAGGTTCCGGGCCCGGTACCGCTTAATGCGCCGGAATCTCGTAGATGTAAATGGCGTGACCGATGATCGCCTTGGGCTGCACGCGCTCCAGCCAGGTGCTGGCGCCGTTGAGGGCGGGAATGAGCGCGACCAGGTGCGCGCTTACCGCGTATAGCCCGGGCTCCGGTTCGCGCATCAAAACGGTTGGATCCAGATGCCGGCATTGGATACCGTACGCCTCAGGCGGAAAGCCGGCCGTGATTGCCAGTTTCAGTTGGCGGCCCCTGGCGTTGCGGTCGAGCCAGGCCTTCAATTGCTTGAGCCCTTGCCCCCAATCCACGTTACTGTCGTCGAGCCACGATGTGCCGCACCGGGTCCCTCCGTCCAGGCCGATACGGCCTGGTTGGGTCAGCAAACAGGCGGATTCGTTGAAGTAGGAAATGTGGTCCGGATAGATTCCCGCGGCGGCCAGGACCGCCCAGCAGCAAAGCCCTGCCGCAACATATGGGGCCCACCGGAAGGGGTGCGGGACCGCGAGAAGGGTGGCGATGCCCAAACCGGCTAACAGGTGCAGAAACGGCAGAGTCGGGAGGATATACCGAATGCCAAGATCATCGGCCATCACCGAGACAGCCGCGAAGAACACTGCGGGCGGCAGCAGAATAAAAAGCTTTCCAAGCAGAGGGAGGGACTTTCTCCGTACCAGAGCGACTAATCCAATCGCGGTCAGAATGATCTGCGCGAGCGGTTGTTTCAGCAGGTAAGCCAGCAGGAAATAACTCGGGAAATGGTACTTCACCTCTCCAGCCAGGTACATCGGGAAGGTCGGGTCGTGATCGGCGTTCACCATCCGGGCGCACTTTAGATACATAGTCAGGTCGCCGGGAAAAAAGTAAGTTGCCTGGACAAATACAAAAGCGATAATGCACATGACCGCAAATGCGCCCGATGCAACCATGAACTTACGACCTGAGCCTGTCGCCGGCGAACCGGCGTGGAGTTCTCCGTGGCAGTTCTTATACCTCTTGCCGCTGCCGCACGGACAGAGGTCATTCGGGCGGGCTTGTACTTCGCCCGCGATCTTGCGGGCCCCACCCAGAGAGGGGGTGTTCTCCTTCACTCCCCGAGCTATGGGCCAGCGAATCGCCGCAAGCAGCAACAGGCCGAAGATCGGCAGAAGCAACACGGCCGAGAATTTGGCATCGAGCGCGGCTCCGAGGCTCAGGCCGCACAGGAACAGGCGGATCCACCCCGGCCGCCGCAGGTAGTTCCATAGCGAGAAGAGCGCCAGGACGGAAAAGCAGGCCACCCCGACATCGGTGGCCACCAGTTGGGAGTGAGCCAGGATCGTCGGGTCCAGAACAAAAACAAATACCGCGCCGGCGGCGGCCAGCGAGCCGAGCAACTGGCGCCCCCACAGATACAACAGCACCGCCAGAAGGATGGCGACGAGAATCATCGGGAGGCGCGCCCAAAACAAAACGCGGTCGGGCCCGTTGCTGCGGATGATGTCGTTGCCGATCCCCCAGTCCATCCCGAAGACGCGCGCCGGGTCGTCGCCATGCACCAGGTAGTCCGCATCCTTTGTATGCGGCCAACGGATGCCCGCCGCCATCATCGACAGGGCGCTCAACTCCTTCAGCAAGGGCGGATGCTGCGGGTTTGCCCGGAAGATTTCGTGCGTGACGAAGTAAGAAAGCCCGGCTGCGATATGCGGAGGTTCATCGAAGGTAGGGCTCTTCAGGCGCTCCTCCGACAAGGTCGCCGCAAAGAAGATGGCAATCAGAACTGCGGAAATCCAGAGAGACCAGCGGTCCACGCGTTGCATAAGAAAAACTGCGGTCGGGTTCGTCGAAGAAAACCCAATCTTAGCGCAGAATCAGGCGGGCGGCCGCGGAACGCGCAAGCCGGAGAAATGCCGGTTTGCGGATCCGCGGGCGAATGATGGACGGGCCGACTCTCCTATTGCACCGTGAACGCGTACTTACCGTCGTAGCCTTGATTGCCGACGGCGTCCTTCACGGTGACCGCTATGGTGTATTCGCCCGGACGGATGTTCTTTTGCAGGTTCAGCCCCATGGTGGCCGCGACATATCGCTTCGGATAGAACGACTCGGCCTGCTCCACCGCCGGCTGCGGCTGCGTGTACAGCACCTTTCCTTCCGAGTTGACCAGCGAGACCAGGTAACTCACGTCCACCTTGTTCTTCGGGCCGTACCGGTACCCGGTGATGTCGAACCTGGCCCACACGCTGTCGCCCGGGTTGTAAACGGCCTTCTCCACGGGCTCTGTGTCTTCCTCGGCCCGGTAGAAGCGGAAGTTCCGCACCACCACGGTATCGCTCGGCTCCACGGGGTAGCCGCGCACCTGGAACGGCACGGCCAGTTCGGCAGAGGTCTTCGCCAGCACGTCCTCGGCTTTGACCACGATCTTATAAGCCCCTCCCGCCACCAGCGGCGGAATCACCACCTCGGTCGAGATCTTGGGCAGCCACTCCTTATCCTGGGGAGTTACTTCCGCCTTCATCTCGTTCTCATAAAGTTCGGTCAGCGGAACTCCCTTCGGATCGAAAGCCTGCACGGAGTACTTGAGGTGCATCTGCTCGTCTTCGTTCCTGGTGAATCCGCTCACGCGGCAGGAGAAGAACAGCGTGTCTCCGGGAGCGTGCTCGAATCCCGGCGGATCGACGGCTCCGCCATCGATCTGGCTGATTAAAGGTCTGACAATCTGGAGCGCCGGAGCGGCGGAAAGGACTGCGGGCAGCACCGCGAAAAGAAGCATCTGTCGCATGGCTTACCTACCACCTACTCTACGCCCGGAGCACCTTCCGCAGGTACCGCCCGGTGTACGATGCCTCAACCTGGGCGATCGCTTCGGGAGTCCCCGCGGCCACCACGGACCCGCCCCGCGCTCCGCCTTCCGGGCCCAGATCGACGACCCAATCCGCGGCTTTGATCACATCCAGGTTGTGTTCGATCACCACCAGGCTTCCGCCGTTATCGATCAGCCTCTGGAAGGCGCCCAGCAGTTTCGCGATGTCGTCGAAGTGCAGGCCCGTGGTAGGTTCGTCGAAGATGAACAGCGTGCCCTCGACGGTGGCAGCCGAAAGGTACGCCGCCAGCTTCACTCGCTGGGCTTCGCCGCCGGAAAGCGTCGTGGCCGATTGCCCCAGCCGCAGGTATCCCAGCCCCACATCGTCCAGCACCTTCAGGCGGTGCACCAGTTTGGGCGCCGCGTGGAAGAACTCCATGGCCTCCCGCACCGTGAGTTGCAGCACTTCGTGGATATTCCGCCCGTTGTAGCGGATGTCCAGGATGCCGCTCTTGTAGCGGGTGCCTTTACACTCTTCGCAGACCAGTTCCACGTCGGCCAGGAACTGCATCTCCACCGTCACGGTGCCGTCGCCCTGGCAGGTTTCGCAACGCCCGCCGGGAATGTTGAACGAAAAATGGCCCGCCGTGTATCCGCGCTTCTCGGCCTCGCGCGTGGAAGCGAACAGCCCGCGGATGATGTCGAACGCTTTGAGGTAGGTCACGGGATTCGAGCGCGGCGTTCTTCCGATCGGCAACTGGTCTACCATCACGATCGAGCTGATGCGCTCGGCGCCTTCCACTCTCTTGCAGGTGAATCTCGGGCCGGCGGTTTCGATCGCCTCCAGGGTGTTGTCAGGCGGCGGCTCGCGGTCGGATTCGCGCGCTTTGTGCAGCGCTTCGAGCGACCGGAAGACCACGTCGTGCACCAGGGTCGATTTTCCGGACCCCGAAACCCCGGTCACCACGACCATCATGCCCAGCGGGATTTCGACGTCGATGCCCTTCAGGTTATGCACGCGCGCGCCGCTGAACCGCAGCGTGCGCTTGGGATCGACCGGGCGCCGCGCGCGAGGCTTCGATACCCGCAAATCTCCGCGCAGATAGCGCGCGGTGAGGGACCCGGTGCCGTTCGCCAGCAGCTTGTCGAGCGGCCCCTCGAAGACCACGCTGCCCCCGAGTTCCCCGGCGCCCGGTCCGAGATCCAGGATGTGGTCCGCGGAGCGCATCACGTCCGGGTCGTGCTCCACCACCACGATGGTGTTTCCGAGGCCGCGGAGTTCTTCGAGAATCCGGATCAGCCGGCCCGTGTCGCGGCTGTGCAGGCCGATCGAGGGCTCGTCCAGCACGTAGCAGGCGCCCACCAGCCGCGAGCCGAGCGACGTAGCCAACTGGATTCGCTGCGCCTCTCCGCCGGAAAGCGTAGCGGACAGGCGGTCGAGCGTCAGGTAGTCCAGCCCCACGTCATTCAGGAACTTGAGGCGCTGGCGGATCTCGACCAGGATCTTATCGGCGATGGCACTCTCCTCGGGGCTGAGCGCGAGGGTGTTGAAGAACTCCTGCGCCTCGGCGATGTTCATCCGCACCGTTTCGGCCAGGTTCTTCCCGCCCACCCGCACATACAAAGCCTCTTTGCGCAGCCGCGCGCCGCGGCACTCCGGGCACAGGGCATACCCGCGGTAGCGGCTCAGGAAGACGCGCACGTGCAGCTTGTACTTCTTGGTTTCGAGATGGTCGAAGAAGCGCCGGATGAAATCGAAGACCGTTTCGCGCTCCTCTTCACTCAGATCGCAAAACGGAGTCGTGAGCCGCACCTTGCCCTTGGCATGTTTCCTGAAATTGGCCAGCCAGGAGCGGTGCTTGGGTTTGGTCCACGGGTCCACCGCGCCCTCCTCGAGCGAAAGCGATTTATCCGGGATCACGCGGTCCATGTCGAAATCGATGGTGTTGCCGAAACCCTGGCAGCGCGGGCACGCTCCCACGGGGGAATTGAAGCTGAACAGCACGGGCTCGGGCTGCGCGAATTCCATCCCGCAGGTCTTGCACTGGAACCTTTCGTTGAATCGCAGCGTTGGGCCGCCCGAGGCGCTCTCGAACAGCACCTCGCCGGCCTCGCGATAGCAGATCTCGATGGTATCCACCAGCCGCTGGTGCAGGTCGGGGCCGATGGCGATGCGGTCCACCAGCACGAACAGCGGCTTCGAAAAATCGATGTCGAGCAGGGATTCCGGGGTCGAGAACTCGAACAGCCGGCCTTCCTGGAACAACCGGTTGAACCCTTTTTTGCGCAACTCGAACAAGTGGTCGCGCAGCGCCGCGGGTCCGTGCGCCGGCGCGATCACCGGGAACAGCGCGTACCACCGCGAGCCGGCCGGAAGTTCCATCAGGCGGGCCGCCACTTCATCGACTGTATCTTTGCGCACTCGCGTTCCGCAGTTGGGGCAAAAAGTCTGCCCGACCCGCGCATACAGCAGGCGGAGGAAATCGTAGCACTCGGTGGAGGTCGCGACCGTGGAGCGCGGGTTCCGGCTGGTGTTCTTCTGCCGGATCGCCACAGCCGGCGCGATACCCTCGATCTCATCCACCTCCGGCTTCTCCATGCGCTCCAGGAACTGGCGCGCATATGCCGACAATGACTCGACATACCGCCGCTGACCTTCCGCGTAGATCGTGTCGAACGCCAGCGAAGATTTCCCCGATCCGGACACACCGGTGATGACCGTCAGCCGATTGTGGGGAATAGAAAGCGAAATGTCTTTCAAGTTGTGGACCCGCGCGCCGCGAATCCGAATGTAATCTTGCACAGGAGTTCGATACCGGGTTCAGGCCAACCCGGCTTCTCCCAGTATACTTCGGGGCTCCACGTGTTATCCTTTCGACACGAGGGCTTCGTGGAAATGCGCCCGTCTGTTGAACTTCCCCGCAATTTGGGGCTGTCTGTAACTGAAAACCGCTCGAGCCACGTCCCTATACACATCGCAATGCATCTTTAAGTGGATTTCATGTTTGAACTCCTCTTCAAATACCCGGCCAGTATCTTTCACAAGGGCCACTTCGTTTTCCTGACGCCCTGGCCTCTTTGGGCGCTGGCTCTCGCGATCCTCGCCGCGGCGGGGCTTCTGTTCTGGCACGTCAACCGCAACCATGGAATGCTCAGCGGGCTGCGCCCGGTGGCCATCTGGCTGCTCGAAACCGGGATGGTGGCGCTCATCCTGTTCCTGCTCTGGCACCCGGCGTTGAGCGTCGCCACGCTGCGGCCCCAGCAAAACGTGGTGGCGGTCCTGGTGGATGATTCGCGTAGCATGTCGATTGCCGATTCCAACGGCACGCGCGAAGCCGCCGCCAAGTCGCTGCTCGATAGCGGCATGTTGAAGTCGCTCGGGGATAAATTCCAGGTGCGCCTGTACAAGTTCGGCAAGGAGCCGGAGCGCATCGAGAAGACCTCGGAGTTGCAGGCGTCGGCCCCCGCCTCGCGCATCGGCGACACCCTGGAGCGCGTACTTGCGGAATCCTCGTCGCTGCCTCTGGGCGCAATCGTGCTGCTCAGCGACGGCGCGGATAATACGGGCGGCATCGACCAACAGACCATCGCCGCCATTCGCCGTGAGCGCATTCCGGTCCACACCATCGGGTTCGGCCGCGAGCATCCCGCCAAAGACGTGGAAATGGTGGACGCCATCGTGCCCGCGCGCGCCCTGCCCGAATCCAGACTGAACGCGGTGGTGACCTTAGAGAGCTACGGATATTCCGGCAGCAAGGCTCGGCTCAGCGTGCGCAGCGACGGTAAAATTCTCGCCTCCCAGGAAATCGGCCTCAAAGGAGATGGAGAGATCCAGAGCGAAACTCTGGTATTCAACTGCGGAGACGCCGGACCGAAGACCCTGGAGATCGGGGTCGAGCCGATCTCGGGCGAAGAGAACACGCGGAACAACATGCTCAGCCGGCTGGTCAACGTGGAATCGCGAACGCCGCGCATCCTTTATTTTGAAGGCGAGCCCCGCTGGGAGTACAAATTCATTCGCCGGGCCCTTGACGATTTTCCCAACGTCGAGATCGCGAGCATGTTGCGCACCACGCAGAATAAGCTGTATCGCCAGGGCTTTCACAGCGAGCAGGAGCTCGCGGACGGATTTCCTTCGAAAGCCGAAGACCTGTTTCAGTTCCAGGGCCTGATCCTCGGCAGCGTGGAGGCGAATTATTTCACCCCCACGCAGCAGCAGTTGATCCACGATTTTGTGGATCGCCGCGGCGGAGGCCTGCTCTTCATGGGCGGCCGCGCGTCGCTCTCCGACGGCGGATACCAGAACTCGCCCCTGGCGGACCTGATCCCCACCAGCCTCCCCGCCGGCGGCGGGACGTTTCACCGCGATTTCACCGGCGAGGTGCTCACCCAGGAGGGCGCCCAAAGCGTGATCACCAGGCTCGACGACGACCCGGTCCGCAATGCCGAACGCTGGAGGCGGATGCCGCAGATGGCAAATTATCAGGAGGTGGGCGACCCCAAACCCGGCGCCACCGTGCTGCTCGAATCCACTCCCGCCGGCAAACGCCGCTTCCCCCTGCTGGTGACCGAGAACTTCGGCCGCGGCCGCACCATGCTCTTCGCCACCGAGGGAAGCTGGCGCTGGAAAATGTGGCTGGATCACTCCGATAAGACCCACGCCACGTTCTGGCAGCAGATCTTTCGCTATCTGGTGACCGACTCTCCGGGCCAGGTGACTTCCACGACGCCGCACCAGGTGCTCTCGGACGATACTCGCGTGCCTATTCGGGTTCAGGTTCGCGACAAGCAGTTCAAGCCGGTGACGAACGCCAAGGTGCAGGCCCGCTTCCTCGGCCCCGACGGCTCGACCGCCACCATGGAACTGGCGCCGGTGCCCCTCGAAGAAGGCGTCTACGGCGGCGAATGGACGGCGGAGAAGCCCGGCTCCTATGTGGCCGAAATCATCGCCGGCCGCGACCAGGAAGAGATCGGGCGCGACGTGCTGGCGTTCCGCCGAGAAGACGGCGTGGCCGAGAGTTTCCACACCTCCCAGAACCGCGACCTTCTGGAAAAGCTCTCGCAAGAGACCGGCGGCCGTTACTACACGGCGTCTGGAGCGTCCAAACTTCCGGAGGAAATCTCATACTCCGAGGCGGGCATCACCGCGCGCGAAACCCGCGATTTGTGGGATATGCCGATCCTGTTTCTGCTGGCCCTGTGCATTCGGGCCGCCGAATGGCTTCTGCGCAGGAAGTGGGGAGTAGTATGACGCTCCATCATTTGCCCGCTCCCTCACGGTCGCGGCTCTGCGCGGGGCTGTTGTCGTGCATTCACGGGGCCGCCACCGTGAGGGAGCGGGCCGGCTATTTCTGTGCGCTCGGGCTGATCTTCGCGCTTTCGGCCCATGCCACGACGTTTTACGTGACCATTTCGGGCCTGGGCGGCGAGCCGGATTACGACCAGCGCTTCAGAATGTGGGCCGAGGACATCGATTCCAGCCTGAAGAAGGCCGGCGGAGATTCCAAAATCGTCACCCTGGAAGCGCCTACGCGCGACCAGATCCGCGCCGCCATGAATGGCCTGGACAGGGAAGCCCGGCCGGCCGACGCCCTGGTGCTCATGCTGATCGGCCACGGGTCCTACGACGGCGTGGATTATAAGTTCAATATTCCCGGACCGGATTTGAGCGGCGCGGAACTCGCGGCCATGCTGGACCGCATTCCCGCCAGCCGCCAACTGGTGGTCAACATGACCAGCGCCAGCGGCGGATCGATCGAGGTTCTGCGAAGGCCCGGCCGCATCATCATCACCGCAACCAAGAGCGGATCGGAGAAAAACGCGACGGTTTTCGCCCGCTACTGGGCCGATGCGCTGCGCGACCCGGCCGCGGATGCCGACAAGAACGAGACCGTTTCCGCGCTCGAAGCGTTCCATTTCGCTTCCCGTAAGACCGGCGAGTTCTTCGAAACGGAAAAACGCCTGGCCACCGAGCATTCGGTGCTCGAAGACACCGGCGAGGGAGAGGGCGAGCGCAACCCGGGCACCGACAACGACGAAGGCAAATTGGCCTCCGCCTTCCCGGTGGTGCGGCTGGGCGCGAACGCGGCTGCCGCGCGCGACCCGGCCAAGCGCCCCCTGCTGGAACAGAAAGAGCAGATCGAAGAGGCCATCGATCGTCTCAAGTACGACAAGGCCGCGCTGCCGGCCGATGTTTATAAGAAGCAGCTCCTGCAGCTTCTCCTGCAGCTTGCCAAGACCCAGGAGGCGATCGACAAGTGAGCCGGCCGCATCCTTTTGCGATGCTCGGCGCCGCCGGGCTGGTCTTCGTATTCGCTGTTGGGGCCCAAACGCTCGAGCAGGCGGAAGGCTTGTGGAAGGCGCGCCGCTACCAGGACGCCAACGAGGCATTCAGGCTACTGGTTGCGAACAATCCCAAGAACGCGGAATACAAGGTGCGTTGGGGCCGCCTGTTTCTCGACCGGGGCCAGTCCGATGATGCCGCCGGCCTCTTCGATGAAGCTCTGGCGGTGAAGAAGGACGACCCCGGCGCGCTCGTAGGGCTGGCCCTGATCGCTGCCGATTCCTTCGAAGGGCAAGCCGCCGGCCTGGCCCGCAAGGCTCTCGACGGCGATCCCAAGCTGCTCGAAGCGCAGGAATTGCTGGCGCGCCTGGCCCTCGAAGACAATAACAACGCCAAAGCGGCCGAAGAGGCGAAGAAGGCCCTGGCGATCGATCCGAACTCGGTGGGCGCGAAAGCCGTCCTGGCTTCCATCGACTGGCTGGCGGACAAGAAAGAGACTTCGTGGGATCCGCACGCGGCGCGCGGCTATCAGCTCGCCGGCTATTTCATGACTCTGAACCGGCGCTACGAGGAGGGCATCGCCTACTACCGCAAGACCTTGGAGCTCGACCCCTACCTGGACAGCGCGCGCTCGCAGTTGGGCATCAACCTGATGCGGCTGGGGGAGAACGAAGAAGCTTACAAACAGCTCCAAACCTGCTTTGAAAACGGCTTCCGCGACAAGGCCACCAAGAACTCGCTGAAGTTGATGGATACCTACAAGGATTTCGTCACCTTCACGACTCCCACCACCATTCTCAAGCTCAACAAGAAGGAAGCCGACCTGCTCCACCCGTATTTCGAAGCGCAAATGCTGCGCGCGATCTCGACCTACGAGAAGAAGTACGGGATCAAGCTTCAGCACCCCGTGCAGGTCGAGGTTTACCCCAACCACGAGGATTTCGCCGTCCGCACCCTCGGCATGCCGGGGCTTGGCGCGCTCGGCGTGACCTTCGGTTACGCCATAGCGATGGACAGCCCGTCGGGCCGCAAGCCCGGGAGCTTTCACTGGGGCTCCACCTTGTGGCACGAGATGAGCCACGTCTATACCCTGACGATGACCAACCACCGGGTGCCGCGCTGGTTCACCGAAGGCATGGCCGTGCATGAAGAGACCGCCGTCTCTCCCGAGTGGGGCGACCGTTTGGGCCCCGACGAAATCACTGCCATCAAAGAGAAGAAGCTGCTGCCGGTGGCCGAGTTGGACCGCGGCTTCATCCATCCGGTGACTCCGGGGCAGGTGGTGGTCAGCTATTTCCAGGCCGGCAAGATCTGCGACTACATTAACGAGAAGTACGGCTGGGACACACTGCTGGCGATGTTGAAGGATTTCGGGAACAACGACGATACCGCCGCGGCGATCCGCAAAGAGCTGAAGATGGAGCCCGCGGATTTCGATAAGGAATTCTTCGCGCATCTCGAAGCCGAGACGAAGAATGTGGTGGCGCACTTCGACGATTGGAAGAAACAGATGCACGACGTCGTCGAGATGTCGCTCCAGAAGGATTGGGACGGCGTCATCAAGCAGGGCACCGTCATTCGCGATTATTTTCCGGATTACGTCGAGGAACACAGCGTCTACGAAATGCTGGCGCAGGCCTATATCGCGAAAGGCGACAAGCCCGCGGCCATCGCCCAATTCGAAGCGTACATAAAGGAAGGCGGCCGCAATCCGGACGCCATCAAAGAAGCGGCGAAGTTGCTGGAGCAGGCCGGCAATAAGAAAGAGGCAGCCGCCGCGCTCGACCGTCTGAACGTGATTTATCCGATGGACAACGACGTCCACCAGGAACTCGGCTCGCTGTGGCTCGATCAGGGCAACATCAAGGGCGCGATTCGCGAGTTCAACGCGGTGGTGGTGCACCAGCCTCTGGACCCGGCGCGCGCCCATTACGACCTGGCGCGGGCCTATCATCTCGACCACAACGACGCCAGGGCGCAGGACGAATTACTGGCGGCACTGGAGACCGCCCCCGGGTACCGGCAGGCCCAGAAATTACTGCTGGAGCTGAACGGCGAAGCTGGAACTCCGCCTCAAACCAGCAAGAAATAGGAATGGAACTCTCATGTCAACACCCGTAACGCAGCAGTTGGAGCCTGACATTCTGAGATCGCGCATCGAGCGCTTCCGCAGCGTGCAGGCCGATATCGTGACACAGGTCCGCCGCGTGATCGTAGGCCAGGAAGAAGTGCTGGAACAGGTGATGATCGGCCTGTTCGTCGGCGGCCACTGCCTGATTACCGGCCTGCCCGGGACCGCCAAAACGCTGCTGGTCCGCACCATGGCACAGACCCTGGGGCTGGTCTTCAAGCGCATCCAGTTCACGCCCGACCTGATGCCCAGCGACATCACCGGCACCGATATCATCGAAGAAGACCCGGGTTCCGGCCGCCGCACCTGGACGTTCGTGCAGGGACCCATCTTCGGCAACATCCTGCTGGCCGACGAAATCAACCGCACGCCGCCGAAGACGCAGTCCGCGCTGCTCGAAGCGATGCAGGAGCTTTCCTGCACCGTGCGCGGCAACAACTACCGGCTGCCCTCGCCATTCTTCGTGCTGGCCACTCAGAACCCCATCGAACTGGAGGGCACCTACCCGCTGCCCGAAGCGCAGCTCGACCGGTTCCTGTTCAACACGGTTCTCGATTACCTGAATGCCGAGGAAGAGCTGAAGGTGGTCGACCTCACGACGGTGACCACGGTGGCGCACGCCGACCCGGTAACCAACGCGCAGGAGATTCTGGACTTCCAGCAGTTGGTCCGCATGGTTCCGATCGGCGAGAGCATCGCGCGCTACGCGGTGGAACTGGTGCGCGCCAGCCGCAACCGGGACGAGACCGCCCCGGACTTCGTCCAGAAGTACGTCAATTACGGAGCGAGCGTCCGCGCCGCGCAGTTCCTGGTGCTGGCGTCGAAGGCCCGGGCGCTGATGAGAGGCCGCTATCATGTGACCTATGACGACGTGCGGGCGCTCTACATCCCGATCCTGCGCCACCGCATCCTATTAAATTTCCACGCCGAAAGCGACCGGGTGAGGCAGGACGACATCCTGAAACGGATCCTGGACTGGAAGCCGGCGCCGCGGGACTAGGGAGAGCCCGGAACAGGACGCGGAGCCGCGGAGGCGCGGAGAAAGCATGGAGAGTGAAGTGAGATCGAATCTCAGTGGAACAGAGTTGGCGGAGTTGGACGCCAATGCGCTCACTGAAAAGATCATCGGTGCTGCCATCGAAGTTCATCGACATCTAGGGCCGGGTCTGCTCGAATCGGCCTATGAGGAATGTCTCTGCTATGAACTGACACAACTGGGCCTGCGTTTTCAACGACAGGTTCACATGCCGATTCATTACAAGGGAATCACGCTGGAAAGCGCCTACCGAATGGATCTGGTGGTTGAGAACACGATAGTGGTGGAGGTTAAGGCCACAGAGGAAACAGCCCGGCTTCACGCCGCACAACTGCTCACCTACCTGAAGTCCGCGGATAAACAAGTTGGCCTGCTCATCAATTTCAATGTGCCGGTCCTCAAAAATGGATTGAGACGCGTGGTCAACCGGTATGCAGGACCTGCCGTCGAACCTTCCGGTTTCTCCTCTCCCGATCTTTCTCCCGGTCTCCGCGACTCCGCGTCAAATCTGCAGCCTCAAGCTCTCAGGAGACCCCGCTAATGCTGCAGCGCTTCCTCGACCCCGCTACGCTCGCATCCATCTCGGGGCTTGACCTCGTCGCCAAGACCGTGGTCGACGGGTTCGTCGCGGGGCTGCACCGGTCGCCGGATTTCGGGTTCTCCCAGGAATTCGCCGAATACCGGGCCTACTCGGAAGGCGACGATCTACGGCATGTGGACTGGAACGTCTTTGCGCGCACCGATAAGTGCTTCCTCAAACGGTACCGCGGCGAGACGAACACGCAGTTGCTCATCCTGCTCGATGCCTCGGCCTCCATGGCGTACGGCTCCCACAGCGTTCCCAAGCTCGATTACGCGCGCTTCGTGGCGGCTTCGCTCTGCTATATGGCCAACCTGCAGCGCGACGCCGCGGGGCTCATCCTCTTCAAGGACGACGTGGATAACTACGTGCCGCCTTCCACGCGGCAGGGCCAGTTGTTCCGGCTGCTGCACGCCATCGAGAAGGCCGAGCCCGGCCAGCGCACGGACTACTCCAAGCCGTTCATTCATTTCCAGAACTTTCTGCACCGCCGCGGAATCGTGGTGGTGCTGTCGGATTTTTACGAGCAGCCCGAAACCATCATCCGGACCGTGGAGCCGCTACGCTACCGCGGCAACGAAGTCATCCTCTTTCATGTTCTCGACCCGCAGGAGATCAAGCCGAGGTTTCGCGAGCCGGTTCTGCTGGTCGATATGGAAAACGCCGCCGAGGCCCTGGAGGTCTCGCCGGAATACGCGCGGAACGAATATCGCCGCAAGATCGACGCGCACATAGAGAATCTCCGCAGCAAGGCGCGCGGCGCCGGGCTGGACTATTTTCTGATGGACACCAGCCGCCCGCTCGATGAAGGTCTGCGCGAGTATCTGGCCGTGCGAAAGGGCAAACTCTGATGGGGTTCCTGACTCCCTGGTTCCTGGCGGGTGCCGCGGCTGTGGGGCTGCCGGTCTGGCTGCACCTGCTGAAAAAACATAAGACCACACCGCTGCCGTTCAGTTCCCTGATGTTTTTCGAGCAGCGCGCGCAGAGTTCCATCAAGCACCGCCGCCTGCGCTATCTGGTGCTGTTCGCGCTGCGCACCGCGCTCATCGCCCTGATTGTCCTGGCGTTCGCGCAGCCCTACGTACAGCGGACGGTTCTGCCTTCCTCGCAGTCGGACGCGGTCACGGTGGTGGCCATCGACAACTCTCTCAGCATGCGCGCGGGCGACCGCCTCGACCAGGCCAAGCGGCAAGCCCGATCGCTCATCGGCGGCCTGCGTGCCGGCCGGCGCGCCGAGGTGCTGGCTTTTGGCCAGCGCGTCCAGGCGATGAGCGAGCTTACCGACGATCATTCCAACTTGAATGCCGCGATCGATGCCATCGAGCCTTCCGATTCGCGAACTTCGTACGCGGAGCTGACGCGCTCGCTGCGCTCCATCGCGCAATCCATCAAGCTGCCGCTCGACGTGCATCTCTATTCCGACATGCAGCAGTCGGGCATGCCCGCCAACTTCAACGACCTGCGCCTGAACGCGGCGGTGAAGCTCGAGCCCCACCGAGTGGCTTCGGGCGCCACACCTAATTTCGCGATCGACAACGTGGTCGCTCCGCGCCGGGTGTACGACGCGAAGAAGCAGCGCGTGCTCGTGACGGTTGCCGGTTTCGGCACGGCGAAGGCGGCGCGCACGGTTACCCTGGCGCTCAACGGACGCACCGTGGAGACCAAGTCCGTCGAGGTGCCGGAGAGCGGGTTGGCCACGGTCGAGTTTCTGTCGCTCGACGTTCCCTATGGCCGCAACAAGGGCGAGGTCCGGATCGATTCTGCCGACTCTCTGGCCGCCGACGACACCTTCTTCTTCTCGGTCGAGCGCGAAGACCCGCGCCACGCCCTGTTCGTCGAGGACGAGCAGAATTCCCGCAGCCTGCTGTACTTCCGGGCGGCGCTCGAAGCCTCCGGCCAGGCAGCCTTCCAGGTGGACTCCGCGACCGTGGAACAGACCGCCAACCTGAATCCCTCGAAGTACGCTTTCGTCGTGCTCTCGGACGTCGGCTCGCTGCCGCCGGCCTTCGAAAACGAACTGCGCGGCTACGTCCGCAACGGCGGCTCCGTGCTGATCGCCCTGGGGCATCGATCCGTGGCGAGCGCCAAGGTTCCGGTATCGGACGACCGGATTGAAGAAACGCGCTATGCCGGCCGCGAAGGCGATCGCTTTCAGACCGCCGCCTGGCTCGACTCTTCGCATCCGTCGATCCTGAAAGACGATCACTGGGACGACGTCAAATTCTACCAGGCGATCCGCATCGACCCCGGCAAATCGCGCGTGGTGGCCCGCCTCACCGACCAGACGCCGCTGCTGATGGATCAACAGGTGGGCGGCGGCCATATTCTCGTGTTCGCCTCCACGTTCGACAATGTCGCCAACGATTTCCCGCTGCACGCCTCGTTCGTTCCCTTTGTGGAGCAGACGGCCCGCTACCTGGGACGGCTGGACGCCGAGCCCTCCAGCGTTCCGGTCGGCTCGTTTGGCGAACTCCGCGATTCGAAGGAGACCGGCGCGGCCGTGGATGTAGTCGACCCCAGGGGCGGCCGTGTGTTTTCGCTGGCCGAAGCTACCAGGGCGCAGAACATCCAGTTCACGCAGGCGGGATTTTACGACATCCGGCGGCCCAACGGTCGCAATGAACTGGTGGCGGTCAATGCCGACCGCCGCGAATCCGACCTCAGCCCTGTCCCCCAGGAGACTCTCTCGTTGTGGCAGAATACAGCCAACGGGACCTCTGGAAGCGGCGGGGCCTCTTCGCAAAGCGAAAAGAAACCGTTCTCGCTCTGGTGGTATGTGATGGTGGCGGTGTTGCTGCTCGCGCTCGCCGAGTCGTGGTTAGGGAACCAACATCTGTCTGTGGACAAAGAGGCGGCATGAAACCTTTGGATCGCTTGTCCGATTATCTCGGCGCGCTCGAGCGCCGGTTACGGTTTCTGGCACTGTCCCGCGGCGCTGCCGTAACGGCGGCGGCCGCCCTGGCGCTGACGGTGGTGGCCGTTCTGGCGGCCAACCAGTTTGCGTTCTCCGGCCCGAGCGTGATCGGCGCGCGCGTGTTTCTGTTCCTCGGACTGGCCTTCGCCCTCGCCGCCGCGCTCATCATCCCGGTGATCCGGCTCAACCGGCGCCACGCCGCCCGCACGGCCGAAAACCGCTATCCGCAGTTCGAAGAACGGCTGCTCACGTTCACCGAACGGGTGGAGCAGAGGCCTGACGATCCGTTCCTGGAACTCCTCGCCGTCGATACTCTCGCGGTTGCCGAACAGGCCGCGCCGCGCGAGGTCGCCAAGAACACAGTCATATTCAGTTTCTCCACCGCCGCGGTGGGCGCTCTGCTCGTGTTGCTCTGGCTGGGGACGTCGGGCCCCGGTTTTCTCGGCTACGGCACGTCGCTGCTCTGGGGCGGCCTGCCCAAAGGCGAGATGAAGCCGTTCTATTCCATCAAAGTGGATCCCGGCAACAAGACCATCCGCAAGCGCGCCGACCAGATGATTACCGCCACGCTGCTCGGCTTCACCTCACCCAAGGTCCGCTTCATTGCCCGGTACGCCAGCGCATCCAAATGGGAACAGGCCGACATGCGCACAGAGCCGGACGGCAATGCCTACCAGTTTCTGATCGCCGGAGTCCCGGAGTCGCTCGAGTACTACATCGAAGCCGGAGGCATGCGGTCGCCCTCTTACAAGCTGAATGTGGTGGACCTGCCATCGGTCAAGAAGTTGCGCGTGACGTATCACTTCCCGGCCTGGACCGGCATGAAGGATGCGGTGGAGGACCCGGGCGGCGATCTGCGCGCCGTGGAAGGAACCAACGCCGAAGTCGTGGTGCAGACCGATCGCCCGCTGGCCTCTGGTGCGATCCTGCTCGACGACGGCTCCAAACTGCCCCTGCGCACCGGCGGGAACGGCACGCTGGTGGCCAGCGTTCCCATTCAGAAGGACGGAATCTATCACATCGCCGCGGTCGAAGGCGGCGAAGACGTCCGGCTCAGCGAAGACTACTTCATCGAAGCGCAGAAAGATCAGCCGCCCGAAGTCAAAATCACTCGACCGGGCCGCGATTATCGCGCTTCCCCCATTGAAGAAGTCACCGTGTCGGTGGATGCCAAGGACGATTTCGGGCTGAAGGATGTCGCGCTGCACTATTCCGTCAATGGCGGCCCCGAAAAGTCGGTCCCCATGCTGCACGGCGCGGGTGCCAGGACTTCGAGCGGAAGCGCCGTCATCTCGCTCGAAGATTTCAAGGTGCAGCCCGGCGACCTCGTGAGCCTCTACGCTACCGCCAGGGATGCGCGCAAGACGATCAATACCGATATGTTCTTCATCCAGGCGGAGCCCTTCGAGCGCAACTACACCCAATCGCAGCAGGATGGTGGCGGCGGGGGCGGTGACGATGCGGGGCAGCAGGACCAGATCTCCCAGCGCCAGAAGGAAATCATCACCGCGACCTGGAATCAGATCAAGGGACAGGGGGCGACCGGCACGGATGAGGAAAACGCCCGGTTCCTGTCCTCGGTTCAGGCCAAGCTGCGCGACCAGGCCAAGTCCCTGGCCGACCGCATGAAGGCCCGCCAGTTGGAAGGCGCCGGCGATTCTTTCAAGAAATTCGTGGACGATATGGAATTGGCCGTCCAGTCCATGGGTCCGGCGGCGGATAAGCTCAAGACCGCGAAATGGCAGGATGCCCTGGTTCCCGAGCAGAAGGCCCTGCAATACGTCCTGCGGGCCGAAGCCACGTTCCGCGATATTCAGGTGGCCTTCGGACGGCAGGGCGGAGGCGGAGGCGGGGCCAGCGGCGCCAGCCGGGATATGGAAGGCCTCTTCGATCTCGAATTGGATACGGAGAAGAACCAGTACGAGGGCGCCCGCCAGAACCAGTCCGCCGACGCCCGCCAGCGCCAGATCGACGACGCGCTTGAGAAACTCAAGCAACTGGCCAGGCGCCAGCAGGAGCTGGCCGAGCAGCAGCGCCAGGGGCGGCAGACTCCGCAGCAGCGCTGGGAGCAGGAGATGCTTCGCCGCGAGGCCGAGCAACTCCAGCAGCAGATGCAGCAACTGGCCCAGAGCGGCCAGTTGAGCCGCAACGGCCAGCAGAGCCAATCGGGGCAGCAGAGCCAGTCGGGGCAGCAGAGCGGGCAGCAGGGGCAGTCGGGCCAGCAAAGCGGGCAGATGAGCCAGTCCGGCCGGCAGGGGCAGCCCGGCTCGCAGCAGAATCAGCAGGGCAACGGCCGGTTGAACCAGGCCGACGCCCGCCAACTGCAGCAGACGCTCGACCGCCTGAAGCAGGCGACCGACGATATGCGCGGCGCCGCATCCTCTCAGCAGGCCGGCACGCCGCAAGGCGAAGCCCAGGCCCGCCGCGCGGCGGAAGGTCTGAGAGAAGCCGAGCAGATGCTCGCCGGAATGCGGAGCGCCCAATCGTCCAACCAGGTGGAAGACCTGGCCCGCCAGGCCGATGACCTGGCGCGCAAGCAGCAGGACCTCGAAGGCCAGATGCGCCGCGCCTATACCAGCGGCGACGGGCCTGCGCGCGATCAGTTGGGCCAGATCGTCAACCAGCGCGAGGACGAGATCAACCAGTTGAGAAATCTCGAGCAGGGCATGCAATCCGCGGTGCGCGACCTGCAAACCACCCAGCGCCCGGCGGCCACGAAGATGCGTGAAGCCCTGGGCAATATGCAGCAGTCCGAACTCACCCGCGGCATGCAGCGCAATGCCGAGTGGATGCGCCGCGGCATGGGCCAGTACGCCGTGATGTCCGAATCTCACATCACGGCCGGCATGAACGACCTGCGCGACCAGTTGAAGCAGGTGCAGCAGGCCATGGTCGCCGGCGGCAAGGATGCCAAGGGTGTCCAGGACGACAAGGCGATCGAACGCGCGCTGGCCCAAGTGGAGCAGATGCGCCGGCAAATGGAGCAACTCGCCGGGCAGAGTCAGCGCGGCCAGACGGGACGGCAGCCAAGCCAGCAAGGTCAATCAGGCCAGCTTTCCCGCAATGGCCAGCAGGGCGGTCAGCAGCAGGGCGGCCAGCAAGCCGGCGGTCAGCAGCAGGGCGGAAGCCAGCAGGGGGGACAACAGGGAGGCCAGCCCGGCTCGCCGGGCGCCCTCGGCGGCGGCCGGACCAATCCCAATAACGGCGGCTACGGCAGCCGGTGGAACGGCGACAATTCCGGCGGTCCGTGGACCGACGGCCCGGTGCGCCCGCAGGATTTCCAGAACACCTATCGCGACACCATGCAGACGCTGATGCAATTGCAGCAGCAGATGCGCGAAGACCCGGGAACCCAGCGGGACATCCAGGGCCTGATCCGCGATCTCCGCAATTGGGACCCGTTCACCAGGTCCAACGAACCCATGCTGAACGAACGCATCCAGGCCGCGCTGGCCGGGATCGAGCAGGTGGAGATGGAACTCCGCCGCAAGGTGGACGACACCACGGCGGGCGGCAACATCCGAAGCCCCGGCGGCGAAGTGATCCCGCCCGGCTACCAGGACAAGGTCGCCGAATATTACCGGCGGTTGAGCCAGAGCAAGTGAGCGCCTTTGGCGCCTGGACAGGCCGGGAGGCCTACCCTACCGGGTTTCGCAGGTAATGGTAGACCAGTGCGATCGGCAGGCCCACCACGTTGAAGTAACAGCCCTCGATTTTCTGGATGTACTTCGACGCCAGCCCCTGGATGGCGTAGGCGCCCGCCTTATCCATCGGCTCGCTGCTCGAAACATACTCGGCGATTTCGGCTTCGGTCATCGGCGAAAACCACACCTCGGTTTCCGCCCAGTCCACCGTTGCGCGCGTGCCGGTCCGCAGGCAGATCCCGGTCAGGACTCCGTGCCGCCGCCCCGCCAGCAGGCGCAGCATGCGCCGCGCATCTTCCGCGTCCACGGGCTTGCCGAGCATCTGGCCGTCGATCACAACCGTAGTGTCGGCCCCTAAAACCATCTCTTCCGGCACCGCCTCCACCGCCCACGCCTTTCGCTCCGCCAGGCGCCGCACGTAGTCCTCCGGCCTTTCGCCGTGGAGCGGGGTTTCGTCCACTTCCGCTGCCCGCACCACGAACGGAATGCCCGCCTGGCGCAGAATCTCGCTCCGGCGCGGCGATTGAGAGGCCAATACCAGCATGGTTCCAGTGTAGAATGGGGCCGGAATGAACCATCTCTCGAAGCAGTTGCTTGTGCGTCCCGGTTCGCGCTTCAAGCTCAACTCGGTCGATCCCGCCGGCACATACGGAATCGACAGGAAAGCCGCCGCCGCCCGGCTGGACAAGAATCTCGAACGGCTCTCGGTGCTGCAATACCTGCTTTACGCGGAAGCCGGCCGTGCGCTCCTGGTGGTCCTGCAGGGGATCGACGCGGGCGGCAAGGACGGCACCATCCGGCACGTCATGAGCGGCCTTAACCCACAAGGCGTACAGGTCACGTCCTTCAAGGTCCCCGAAGGCGAAGAGACCCGCCACGATTACCTGTGGCGCGTCCACCGCGCCGTCCCGGAGCGCGGCAAGATCGGCATTTTCAATCGCTCGCACTACGAGGACGTGCTGGTGGTGCGGGTCCACAACCTCGTACCCCGGCAGGTGTGGTCGCGCCGCTACGACGAGATCAACGATTTCGAGCGCATGCTCTCCCGGAACGACGTCCGCATCCTTAAGTTTCTTCTCTACATCAGCAAGGAGGAGCAGGCCGCGCGCTTTCGCGAGCGCCTGGACGACAAGGCCAAGAACTGGAAATTCTCCCCCGCCGATATCAAAGAGCGCGAGTTCTGGAACCAGTACATCGCCGCCTACGACGATGTCCTGCGCAAATGCAGCACCCCGGAGGCTCCCTGGTACGTGATTCCGGCGAACCACAAATGGTTCCGCAACCTGGCGGTCTCCGAGATCATGCGCCAGGAACTCGAATCGATGGATCTCAAGTATCCGAAGCCCACAGCCGACCTCTCGGCCATCCAATTCGAGTAAACCGCCGGGCATGATAGAATGATCCAACCGGCCAAAAATGGAACGCGCCAGCAAGCTCATCCGGGGATTGATGCTGCCCGGCGATACGATCACCGCTGAAGAAGTTGCGTGCGCCGCGTGGCCCCAGGCAGTCGGCAGGAAACTGGCGGGCCACACCCGCGCGGCCAAGCTCGTGCGGGCCCGCCTGGTGGTTGAGGTGGAGGATAGTACCTGGCAGCGCCAGTTGTTTGCGCTCACCGGCCAGATCGTGCGCAATCTCGAGCGGTACCTGGGCCGCGGGCTGGTCGAAGATATCGAATTCCGGGTTGTGCCGCGCCGCCGCCAACCGCAGCGGGCCGACGAAGCGCAGCCGGCCCTGTTCCGGGACGAAGCTGACGCCATCGCCGACCCGGTGCTGCGCGGCATCTTCAAAGCATCGAGGAAAAAGGCACTCGCGTGAAGATCACCGAAAAGGAAGTCCGGTACGTTGCGGACCTCGCGAATCTCAAGCTGTCGGATGCCGAAGCGACGCGCTTGCGGGCCGATCTCGACGGCATTCTCGAACACATGGACCGGCTTAAGGATATCGATACCACGGGCATCGAACCGATGGCGCAAGTGCTTTTCGATTCCGAGCCCGCGGCTACCCTGCGGGCGGATGTTCCCGTGCCGCCGCTCGGCAACCAGGCGGCCCTCGCCAGCGCTCCCCAGCCCGGCGCCGGCTATTTCAAGGTGCCCAAAGTCATCGAACGCTGAATCATGGATATCGCAACCCTGACGATCGACGGCGTGCGAGAGTCGCTCATCGCGCGCCGCGCGAGCGCCGTCGAACTGGCTACCGAAGCCCTGCGCTTCGCCCAAGCCGAGAATCCGCGTACGGGCGCTTACCTGCATTTTTCACCGGAGCGCGCGCTCGCGAATGCACGCCGCGTGGACCAGCGGATCGCCCGCGGCGAAGACCCCGGGCCCCTGGCCGGAGTTCCGGTGGCGGTCAAAGATGTGATCGTCACTAAAGGCGTCAGGACCACTTGCGGGTCGCGCCTGCTCGCCGATTACGTTCCGCCGTATGACGCCACAGCCATCGCGCGCCTGGAAGAGGCCGGAGGCCTGATCCTCGGCAAGACCAACTGCGACGAGTTTGCCATGGGTTCCTCGACCGAGAACTCGGCCTTCGGGCCGGTGCGCAACCCCGTGGCGCCCGATCGCGTGCCCGGCGGGTCGAGCGGAGGGTCGGCCGCCGCGGTGGCCCAGGGCACCGCCGTCGTCGCGCTGGGCTCCGATACCGGAGGCTCCATCCGGCAGCCGGCTTCGTTCTGCGGGGTGGTCGGGGTCACGCCCACCTATGGCCGCGTCTCCCGTTACGGCCTGACCGCGTTCGCCAGTTCCCTTGATCACATCGGGCCGTTTGCCCGTTCGGTGAAGGAATCCGCGACACTCCTCGGCGTCATCGCCGGCCGCGACCCCGCCGATTCCACTTCCGCGGGCGCCCCCGTGCCGGATTACACCGCCGCCCTCGACGGAAATGTAAAAGGCTTGAAGCTTGGGCTGCCCCGCGAGTATCTAAAAGACTTGACGAGCGAAACCGGCGAGGCGATCTCCCGGGGCCTGGAACACTTCAAACAGTTGGGGTGCGAGCTCCGCGAAATCAGCCTGCCGGCCACCAGCTACGCTATCGCGTGTTATTACATCATTGCGACGGCCGAGGCCAGTTCCAACCTGGCGCGGTACGATGGCGTACGGTATACAAGCCGCTCGCCGAATTCGGAGACGCTTTCGGACATGTACCGCAACACGCGCGGCGAGGGCTTCGGCGCCGAATGCAAACGGCGCATCATGCTTGGCACATATGTCCTCAGCCACGGCTACTACGACGCCTATTATCTGAAAGCGCAGAAGGTGCGCGCGCTCATCGCGCGTGATTTCGCGAACGCGTTTCAGGAGGTGGATGCGATCGCGGCTCCCGTCTCTCCGTTCCCGGCTTTCCGGCTGGGGGAGAAAGTGGACGACCCGATCGCCATGTACCTTTCCGACATCTACACCATCACCGGCAGCCTCGCGGGCATACCCTGCATGAGCGTTCCGTGCGGCGCCACCAGCGAAGGACTTCCGGTCGGGATGCAGATACTCACACGGCATTTCGACGAGACCACGATGTTCCGGCTCGCCGATGCCCTCGAAAAAGCTCAGAGGAGATAAAGGAGACTCGCTATGCCATTCACTGTTCCGCCACTGCCCTACGCGTTTGACGCGCTGGAGCCCCACATCGACAAGCTGACCATGGAAATCCACCATGACAAACACCATGGCGCATACGTAGCCAATCTCAACAAGGCGCTGGAATCCGCCCCCGCGCTGGCGAACAAAACCGTAGAAGAACTGCTGGCGAACCAGTGCGCGATCGTTCCGGATAACATCCGCACCGCCGTCCGCAACAACGCGGGCGGCCACATCAACCACTCGATGTTCTGGCAGATTATGAAACCGAATGGCGGCGGAGCGCCGGCCGGCAATGTGGCGCAAGCCATCACCGGCACCTTCGGCGGGTTCGATGCTTTCAAGGAGAAGATGAACCAGGCGGGCGCCACGCGCTTCGGCTCCGGCTGGGCCTGGCTGTTGAAGACGGCCGGCGGGCTGGAAATCTCGTCCACCGCCAACCAGGACAGCCCGGTGATGGAAGGCAAGTACCCCGTGATGGGGATCGACGTGTGGGAGCACGCCTATTACCTGAAATATCAGAACCGCCGGCCCGAGTATCTCGGCGCGTGGTGGAACGTAGTCAATTGGGAAGAAGTCGAGAAGCGGTTTAATCGCGGGAAGTAATCAGCTGGCCCGCTCCCTCACGGTCGCGTCTCTGTGACTGCCTCCCACTGAGCCGCGACCGTGAGGGAGCGGGCTGACACGCACACATGCGCAACTACGACATCATCATCATCGGATCCGGGCCGGCCGGGCAGCGCGCAGCGATTCAGGCCGCCAAAAGCGGCAAGCGCGTGGTCGTAGTGGAGCAGCGCGAAATTGTCGGCGGAGCCTGCATCAACACCGGCACCATTCCCAGCAAGACCATGCGGGAAGCCGTGATGCACTTCTCAGGATTTCAGTTTCAGGGCATTTACGGCATCAACTACCACGTCAAAGAGAACATCACCATGGCGGACCTCGGCTTTCGAGTCAACCAGGTGATCAAGACCGAGGCCGACGTCACCCAGGCGCAACTCGCGCGCAACGGTATTGAAGTGCTGAACGCCCGGGCCAGCCTCGTCGACGCCACGCACGTCCGCACCGTGAACTCGCGCGGCCAGGCCGATCTCGAAGCTCCCATCATCATCATCGCCACCGGCACCAAGCCGGCGGCCTCCGAAAAGGTGCCGCTGAACGGCCGCACGATCGTCAACAGCGACCAGATCCTGCAGCTTCCGGAGATTCCGCGGACCCTGATTGTGGTGGGCGGTGGCGTCATCGGCGTGGAGTACGCCTGCATGTTCGCGATTCTTGGAGTGCGCGTCATCCTGGTGGAAAAGCGCCCGCGCCTGCTCGAATTCGCCGATGCCGAAATCATCGAGGCGCTTTCCTACCACCTGCGCGACCACCGCGTCACGATGCGGCTGAACGAAGAGGTGGCGAGCGTCGAGGAACAGCCCGACGGCAGCGTGGTGGCGAACCTGCAAAGCAACAAGCGGATCACCGGCGATGCCCTGCTTTACGCGGTGGGCCGCCAGGGCAACGTGGACGACCTCAACCTGCCGGCGGCCGGTCTCGAAGCCGACGACCGCGGCCGCATCCACGTGGATTCCGAGTACCACACCAAGGTGCCGAATATCTATGCCGTGGGCGACGTGATCGGGTTTCCGAGCCTGGCTTCAGTTTCGATGGAGCAGGGGAGAATCGCGGCGGCCAACGCCTGCGGCATCAAGATTCATTCCAACCCGGCAGCCTATCCTTACGGCATCTACACCATCCCCGAGATCTCGTTCATCGGCAAAACAGAAGAGCAGTTGACCGAGGAAGACGTGCCCTACGAAGTGGGGGTGGCCTATTATCGCGAGACCGCGCGCGGCCAGATCCGCGGCGACACCACGGGCCGGTTGAAGATCATCTTCCACCGCGAGACCCGCGAGATTCTGGGCGTGCACATCATCGGCGAGGGAGCCTCGGAACTGGTGCACATCGGGCAGGCCGTGCTGGTCCTGAAGGGCACGGTGGACTACTTCGTCGATAACGTATTCAATTACCCGACGCTGGCCGAAGGCTACAAGCAGGCCGCGTTCAATGGCATCAACAAGCTAATGCGGTTCTAGGGAGGACGACATGGGGCGGGCCATAGGAGTGCTGGCCACGCGGCACATCTGGGTCGGAATGGTCGAAGGCACGAAACTCGGCGAGGTGCGCATGTACCCCGAGCCGGGCCAGGAGCACATCGACTTGAAATCGCTTCCGGTCGACGAGATCCTCGACCGCATTCGGATCGATATCGTCGAGGTGTGCAAAGGCACGCCGGCCGATTCGGTGGGCGCCGGTTTTCCCGGCATCGTGCGCAACGGCATCGTCGAAGAGTCGCCGAACCTCGGCCAGCTAAAAGGGCTGGATATCGGCGCGCGGCTTTGCACGGCGCTGCGGTCCTACGGACTCAATATACCGGTCACGGTGATGAACGACGCCGACGCGCTGGCGGCCGGGATTGCCGCCACCCACGGAGTGCTCGAAGACCTCGTGCGCGTGTGGTACCTCGGTGACGGCATCGGTTTCGGCCGCTATCCGCGAGCGGAAGGCTCCTGGGAAGCGGGCCACATGGTGGTGACGCTCGACCCGAAGGAGCGCTTCTGCGGCTGTGGGGGCCAGGGGCACCTGGAAGGCATCATGGGGAACCGGGCGATGCGTCTCCGCTTTCTCGACATGGAACCGGAAGAGGTCTTTGCCGCCGCGCACCACGGCGATGCCCGCGCCGTCGAGTTCGTCAGCCTTTGGCATCGCGCGCTGGCTGCCGCCACCGCCACCGCGGTCCATCTGGAAGGCGCCGGCCGCTTCTATCTGGCCGGGCCGAACGCCGATTTCGTGGACCTGAAAATCCTGGGCATGTGCCTGCAGGATATGGTCAAAATGAGCCCGCTGCAGGGAACCTTCTTCGAGAAGGTCCCGACCAGCCACGATCTCGCGCTGATCGGTGCGGCCATTACCAGCACCATCACGCCGCGATAAGCGCCCAGTTGCCCTTCGTGCGGACCTCGCGCACGCGGCCGAGCGCGGCTTTGACCGGCTCTACCTCGGCCGGTTCGAAGCCGCTCGCCAGCAGCACGCCGCCCGGCCGCAGCACGCGAAGCAGGTCGGGCGCCAGGCGCAGAATCGCTTCCGGGCTGATGTTGGCCGTTACCAGATCGGCGCAGCCGGAGGCCGCCGCATCCGCCGATCCGATGAAGCCGCTGCCCGCGATCTCGACGGCCACCGGGTCGATATCGCAGGCATAAACGCGCTCCGCTCCCAGCAATCGGGCCGCCTTCGCCAGAATGCCCGAGCCGGTGCCCACATCGAGCACGCGCATTCCCGGCTTGAGATAATCTTCCAGCGCTTCGATGCACAGCCGCGTGGTTTCGTGAACGCCCGTGCCGAACGCCATCCCCGGATTCACCGCGATGCGGAATCGGCCGGGCGGCGCCGGGTCATCGCGCCACTCAGGCACCAGGAAAAAGCGGGCGCCGACTTCCATGGGCTGAAGCAGGCTCCGGGCCGACTGCACCCAGTCGCGCTGTTCCTCCTCGCGGATCGCGGCGCCGGGAAAAAGCTGGCGCAGCACGGCGCGATCGGCCGAATCTTCGAAGAAGGCGCGCACACGAACCGACGATAATTCAACGATCCCGGCCGAGCCCTGGTCCCAGAGATCCGCGATCAGCAGGTCGCGATCGGTGGGGTCGCACTCGATTTCCAGTGAGAACATGGTCCAGAACCATCTTACCCGGAGTACAATTCAACAGGAATGATGACTCGACGCACCGCGCTCGCCGCCATGGCCTGCTCGCTGGCACGGGCGGCCGGGAAGCTTCCCGCCAACCGGAATGTCCGCTGGGCCCTGGGGGCGAACCTGTGGAACTATTTTCCGCGGGTGCCTTTTACCGACATCCTCGACGTGATGCGGGATACCGGCTTCATCGGAATCCGCCTCACGCAGTTCCCCAAAATCCTGTCCACCTACGACCTCACCGAGGCGAAGATGGAAAAGGAAGTCGCCCGGCGCAACCTGCACGTGATTACCATCTCGTTCAACGCGCCCGCGCATGACGCCTCGCGCCGCGCCGGGGTGCTGGCGGACGCGCGCACCGCGATGAATTTCCTCAAGGCCTTCGGCGCCGACCGCCTGGTGGTGTTCTCGCCTTCGCGCTCCGTGGGGGTAAGCGCCGGGCACTTCCGGACCATGTGCGAGTGCTATAACCAACTGGGCGAAGTTGCCGGCGAGATGGGCTTCCGCGCGGGCCTCCACAACCACATGGGCCAGCTCGTGCAGACGGAAGAGGAAGTGGACCGCTGCATGGCGATGACCGATCCCAAACTGTTTTCCTTCTCGCCCGACACCGCCCATTTGTATCTGGCGGGCATCGACCCGGTGAAGTCGATCGGCAAGCACAGCAGCCGGCTGATGCTGCTCGATTACAAAGACGCGCGCCACGCCGGAGACAAGCTGCAGGACAACATCTTCGATCTGGGAGATGGAGAGATCGATTTTCCGGCGTGCCACCGGATCCTGAAATCCATCGCCTACCGCGGCTGGATCTGCGTGGACCTCGATACCGCCCGGAACGGCCCGCGCGCCAGCTACGAACGCTGCGGGGCGTACGTGGTCAAACGTCTGGAACCGATCTATGCCTGAGGCGGCCCGCTCTCTCACGGTCGCGGCTCGGTGCGATGGCTCCTCACAGAGCCACGACCGTGTGGGAGCGGGCCGCCTCTCCCGCCGACTCTTTCTTGGAGCCCTCGCCATGTCCGGTTTTGCCGCCGATTACCGAATCATCGATCCGCACGTCCACGTCTGGAAGCACGACCCGGAGTATCCATTTGCCGAAGGCGCTCACGTTCCGGAGCGCGACGCCGCTCCGGAAACGCTCCTCGGCCTCATGAAAGCCAACGGCGTGGCGAAGACCGTGATCATCCAGGTGATTCACTACCGTTACGACAATCGCTATCTGGCCGCGGTGCTGAAGCGCTATCCGCAATATTTCCAGGGCGTGTGCCGCGTGGACCCTCTCGACGCCGCGGCCCCGGATCGCCTCTCCGACCTCGTCGCGCAGGGCTTCCGCGGCGTGCGGCTCAGCCCCGCCGGCAACGCCTCCGGCGACTGGATCAACGGCCCGCTCATGCCGCCGCTCTGGAAGCGGTGCGAAGAGTTGGAGATACCGATGACCGTGCTGGCGCCGATCACCCGCATGCCGGACGTCGGCCGGCTCATCGAAAAGCGTCCCGAGCTGACCCTGGTGATCGACCACATGGCCGATTGCCCGGTGGATCAGCCGAAAGAGCTGGAGAAGCTCATTGCGCTCGCGCGCTTCCCCAAAGTCTTCGTCAAGGTGTCGCACACGTGGTCGCTCTCGAAGCAGCCGTACCCCTGGCTCGATGCGCAGGAGCACGTGAAGCGTCTGCACGCCGCGTTCGGGCCCGAGCGGCTCATGTGGGCTACCGATTGGCCCATCATCGAGCAGGTTTCGACTTACGACAAAGCGCTCAGCGTGGTGCGCGACGACATGCCGTTTCTGAACGCCCGGGATAAGCGCTGGATGCTCTCGAAGACCATCGAGCGGGTCTGGCCGTTTCCGGCCTGAGTGGCATACTGGAAGTACATCGCTATGAGCCTCAAACTACAGGGCATTTATCCGCCCATTACCACTCCGTTCGATCACAACGGCAACGTGTACGCCGCCAAGGTACAGCACAACGTGGAGAAGTGGAACCGCACGGCGCTCTCGGGCTACGTCGTGATGGGTTCTACCGGCGAAAGCGTCATGCTCACCACCGACGAGAAGGTCGCGATGTGGGACCTCGTTGCGAAGCACGCCGCGCCCGAAAAGCTACTGATTGCCGGCACCGGCATGGAGAGCGTTCGCGAAACCGTCTGCCTCACCAACCAGGCCGCCTCGATGGGCTACAAGGCCGCCATGGTGCGGACGCCGCACTACTATAAGAACCTGCTGAACCGTGCCGACGCGCAGACGCTCTTCTACCGCTCGGTGGCCGACCAGTCGAAGATTCCGCTGATCATCTACAATTGGCCGCAAGCCACCGGCGTGGACATCCCGGTGGAGGCGGTTGTCGCAATTTCCGAACACCCCAACGTGATCGCCATCAAGGAGAGCTCGGGCAGCCTCGAGAAAGTGATGCAGATGATCCGCGAGGTTCGCCCCGGCTTCCAGGTTCTGGTCGGCTCGGCGCCCACGCTGTGGCCCTCCCTGCTGATGGGGGCGTGCGGCGCGATCCTGGCCTACGCGAATGCCGCACCGTACTCGGTGATCGCGATCTGGGAGGCCTACCGCATGCGGGAAGAAGCCGCCGGCATGGACTGGCAGAACCGCATCGGCCGCGCCTCGGCGCTGGTCACGACGAAATATGGAGTGCCCGGGCTAAAGTACGCCATGGACCTCAATGGCTATTATGGCGGCCCGCCGCGACTCCCGTTGTGCCCGCCTACGGAAGCTGCGAAGCGGGAGATCGAGGCGGCCTTCACAGACTTGAAGGGATAAGGGAAGTCACACACTAAGGACCGGGCAGGGCGACTGCCGGACAATGGCATAGGCCTCGGTCTTGAGCCGCCGCCCCGCGGGTTCATGGGGGCCGCGGCCGATAATCAACAGGCCGGCGCCCGTCTCAGCGGCGCGCGAGCAGACCGTTTCCGCCACATCGCCTTCCTCGATCAGGACATTTGCTGCCTCGGCCCCGGCGGTCTCGACGGCCTCCGTAAGGTCGTCCCGCAACTTGTCCATCACGCTCGATCTCCACTCGGCCGATGCTTCGAGATCGAATCGCGGGCTCAGCGCGGGAATGACGTGGATCACGTCCAGTTCGGCGCCGAAATCGCGCGCGAACTGCCAGGCGTACGTGAGCGTCGGGCCGGTTTCGAGACCCAGGTCGACGGCGCAAAGAACTTTCGTAATCGTGACCGGCCCGGCTTGTGCCGCCTCCGCCAGGTGAACGCCCGTCAGAATCGGACACGACAGGTCGTGGAGCAGTTTAGCCGCCACCGAGCCGATGAGAAACCGGCGCAACACCCCATATCCATGCGTGGACGTAACTACCAGGTCCACCTTTTCGGACTCGGCGAACGATACGATCTGTTCGACGGCATCGCCTTCGTACACCAGTCGCTCGACTTCGACTCCCTCCAGTTGCCCCGGCGCCCATTCGTCCAGTTCCTTGGCTTTATCCACCACCGTGGAGCCCGGAATCGGCAACCAGACCTCTCCCGAGAGTCCCGTCGGGGGAATTACGAAGAACGGGCTGACCACGTGCATCAGCGTTACCCGTGCGTGATACTGCGCCGCCACGGCTCGCGCGTAAGGCAGGACGCCCTTGGAGCGTTCCGATAAATCCACCGGAACCAGAATTCGCGAAATCGGAAGCATGGCTGTGCCAAGGGTAGCACGCCGGAAACCGGTGCAGCTCCTGCCGTTTCTGGTGCCCGGTCTGTCACCTCGCCGGCAGCCAGAAAATGAATCAGGCACCCGAATCCCGCCGTCCCCAATAGTAGAAGTTCCTACCGCACCGGAGGCCACATGAATCGCATCATGGTGTTAGCCGCCCTGGCCTGCGCGGTTTCACCACTCAGCGCGCACAAGACTCGAATCGATTTCGACCACCGCGACAGCTTTTCTCATTACAAAACTTACCGCTGGGTCCAATCGCCCGGGCCGCTGCCCGCCGGAGAGCTGTTTCCGAACGAGCTCATGCAGCGCCGGATCATGGCGTTTGTCGATCAGGCGCTCGCCGCCCGGCATCTCACTCGCGTCCAGAAGGGCGGAGACCTGCTGCTCAGCTACAACGTGGATGTTCATGCGCAGCAGGTGCTCACGACGTTCACGGACGCATTCGGGCCGGGTTGGGGCTGGGGGTGGGATGGCGGCACCGCTATCTCCACAACCACTCCGCAGACTTTCTGGATCGGGACCCTGGTTCTCAACCTGACGGACGCCCACCGCGGGCTGCTCGTGTTTCAGGGAGTTTCCTCGCACACCATCAGCTCGAAACCGTCGAAGAATACCAAGCGACTGGCCAAAGCCATAGAGGAGATATTCGAAAAGTATCCACCGCGCTGACTCGCCGCGCGGCCGGTACGCCACGGTCCCCGGGATGGCGTTACCATGGGCGGGAAATGGACGCGCTCTTACTGAAAGACTACAAGCAGCTCGAGATGGTGGACATGCCGGTGCCGGAAATCGGTCCGGACGAGGTCTTGGTCCGGGTCCGCGCCTGCGGTATCTGCGGCAGCGACGTACACGGCTTCGACGGTTCCACCGGCCGCCGGATTCCACCGATTGTGATGGGACACGAAGCTGCCGGTGAGGTAGCGCGAGCCGGCGCAAAGGTTGCCGATCTCAAAGAGGGCGATCGCGTCACGTTCGATTCCACGATCTACTGCGGCTCCTGCTTCCACTGCGCCCGGGGCGAGATCAACCTCTGCGACAATCGCCAGGTGCTTGGAGTCTCGCCCGGAGAGTACCGCCGCCACGGCGCGTTCGCCGAGTACGTGGCCGTGCCGCGCCGCATTGTTTACCGCCTTCCGGATAACCTGAGCTACGAACAGGCGGCGCTCATCGAAGCCGCTTCGGTGGCGGTCCATGCGGTGAACCTGACGCCCCGTCAGCTGGGAGATACGGCGCTGGTGGTGGGAACCGGGATGATCGGGGTCCTGGCCGTGCAGGCGTTGCGTGCCGGAGGCTGTGCCCGGGTGATCGCGGTGGACCTCGACGAGGGGCGTCTCCGAATGGCCGCCCAATCCGGCGCCACCGACCTGTTGAATCCGAAGGCTGCGGACATTCCGGCCGAAGTCCGGCGAATGACGGACGGCCACGGGGCGGATGTGGCCCTCGAATGCGTCGGCGCCACCGACCCCATCCGCACGGCGATCGACTCGGTACGCAAAGGCGGAGCCGTCACCCTGGTGGGGAACGTGGCTCCCCAGATCGAATTGCCCCTGCAGCCGGTCGTCACCCGCCAGATCCGGCTGCAAGGATCCTGTGCCTCGAGTGGAGAATACCCGGCGGTGATCGACCTGATGTCTCGAGGAGCCATCCGCGTCGATTCGCTGATCAGCGCAATCGCACCGCTAGGTGAGGGGCCTTCGTGGTTCGACCGTCTCTACCGCCGCGAGGGAAACCTCTTCAAGGTCATTCTAAGGCCCTGACCTCTACCGGGAGTTACCGGCATGCGCGGCAGCCTTAGGGCGCTTGCGCCCGTGCAGCCAAGCCATGCTGATTACCCGGAAGACTTCCTGGCCTTCAAAAGGCTTTCCAACCACGTTGTACCCGCCTGAGTTGAGAACCTCCATCCAGAGACGATCGTCGGCATGGTGCGCCGCGACGATCAAGGGGGGAGGTGAAGGCTGCTGTGCGGCGCATGCCAGCAGATCTTTCCAGTCGCCGTCCGCCAAAACGGCGTCGGTAATCACTACTACGCCTGGATGACCCCGGAGACGGGTCGCCACTTCCGCCACGCTGGATGCGGTCTCGAGTGTCCAGCGGGTATGCCCCAGAATGCGCTCCAGGCAGCGCAAATCGTCCGGGGAGGTTACGGCCAGCACGCTTACCGGGTCGCTTCCAAGCTCAGGGCCTGAAGCGACCTTAGTCAAGGGTAAGGGGGAATTTGTGGACCACCCATGCCATTACAAGCTCCACTCGAAGTGTATATCCAGAATCCGGAGGGCACAAGTTACTTGAGAACCAGTGTGGCCTGCGCCTCCGTTTGGAAGCGCAGGAGTGGGCGAATCTGCACAGGCCGGTGGAATCCGGAGGATGCTGGCGGCCCGTTTCCACCCTCCGGTGTGTGGCAAGAGGCAGTACACGCGGCAAGGGCTTCTTTTCCGGCCGGACCGGGCATCCTCCGCCCGCCCGCTCCAGCCGGCCTCCGAAATGTCTGCCCTTGTCGCTTTATGAAAATGCACCCCGGTTGCCAAATGAAACTCTCTGATTCCAAAGGGAATATACGTGTACACCCTATGGACAGCCGCCCACTTGGTAGCGCGGCTGTCCACGTCATGGACACATGTCGTGCGATGCGATAGACTGGAGCCCTTATGGGCTCGATCCCACAGCCCGAGCTGAGCGAAAAGCTGGCCGAAATCCTCTCCATTTGCCGCAAGATGAATTCGGAGCGCGATTTGGGAGCGCTGCTCGACCTGATCGCAAGGGAAGCTACCAGCCTTCTCGGTTGCGACCGCGCCAGTATTTTCCTGCTGGACCGGGGCCGCAACGAGTTGTGGTCCCAGGTGGCGCTCGGAAGCGACGACATTCTTCGCTTCGATGCGAGCCTGGGGATTGCGGGCCGGGCGGCGCTCACAGGCGAAACCGTGAACGTCCGCGACGCCTACAGCGATCCGCGCTTCTACGGCGGCATCGACGATCAGACCGGGTACCGTACCCGCAACCTGGTGGCGGTTCCGGTGCGTAACCAGGGCGGAGAAATCGTCGGCGCCTTCGAGGCCCTCAACAAGCAGGCCGGCCCTTTCACCCGGCGCGATGAGGAGGCGCTCTCGGCGCTGGCATCGCACGCGGCGATTGCCATCGAGACCGCGCAACTCGTGGGCGAACTCCGCCGCAACCAGGACGCGCTCGAGGAGCAGAATGCCCACCTTCGGCGCGAGGTGGAGAGCCGCTTTTCCACCCACGGGATCATCGGATCGGGGCCCAGGATCCAGCAGGTGGTCCGGTTGGTGGAACGCATCCGCGACAGCCTCATCAACGTTCTGATCACCGGCGACAGCGGAACCGGCAAGGAACTGGTAGCCAAGGCCATTCACTACACGAGTTCCCGGGCGCGGCGGCCTTTTGTGGCCCTCAACTGCGCCGCCCTGCCGGAGACGTTGCTCGAAAGCGAGTTGTTCGGCATCGAGAAGGGCGTAGCCACGGGCGTGCAGCCGCGGTTGGGCCAGTTTCAGAAGGCCGACGGCGGCACGCTCTTCCTGGACGAAATCGGAGACCTCAGCATCACGGCCCAGGCCAAGATTCTGCGGGTGCTGCAGGAGCGGGTACTGGAGCGCGTGGGAGGCCGCACCCCGATTCCGGTGGATGTGCGGCTGCTGGCCGCCACCAACAAGGACCTCGAGGCCGAGATCGCCAAAGGGACTTTCCGCGAGGACCTGTACTACCGCGTTAAGGTGATCCACATCCACATGCCGCCGCTGCGGGAAATCCGAGAGGAGATCCCTTTGCTGGCGAACCATTTCCTTCAGGAATATTCCCGAGAAAGCGGACGGGGCCCGCTTTCTTTCGCTCCGCAGGTTTTGCGCGCCCTGGAGCAGAGGCCGTGGCCGGGGAACGTCCGGCAGTTGCGAAATGAAGTCATGCGGCTGGCCGCCTGCGCGCAGCGCAATATCATTACCGACGAGGAGCTGTGGGTCGGAGCGGCGGTTTGCCTGGAGCCGCCCAAGACGCCCGTGCCGATCCGGCAGGCATCCCTCAAGAAGGCCATCGAAGAACTGGAGCGCGGCATGATTGGGGACGCCCTGCGGGAAACGCGCAACAACCAGCAGCAGGCTGCGCGCCTGCTGGGGTTGAGCCGCCAGGGCCTCATCAACAAGATGAAGCGCTACCAGATCTCCTGTTAGAAACGGCAGCGGCCGACACAGCCCCGGCCCACGCACGTCTTGCAGCGCGGGCGCTTCTTCGCGGGCGGAGCAGCCTGAGACCGGGCTGGGGAATTTTGCGCCGTGCGCGCAGAATTTCCTCGAGTCAGATGGGCCAATTGGCCCTGGGCACCCTCAAGATCACCCATCGCCTCACCTCCTCCGCCCGGCTCGATATGCACTTAGCGTTGGTCGGGCGGTGGCTCTGTAGAGGGATCAGGCACGTCTGTAGCCGGAGCGGGCGGTTGCGGCTTGGCAGCGGGTGGAGGAGGCGGTTCGACGGCGTCCGGCGACCCCGTGACGGTGGCCGGCTGGGTGGCAGGAGCCGGCTGGGTGGTAGGAGCCAGCTGGCTGGGAGGAGTCGGCTGGCTGGGAGGAATCGGCTGGCTGACAGGAGTCGCTTGGGTGACGGTGGCCGGCGGGGCCGCGGGCGCGGGTTTTGGGGCCGGCCGGACCCGCAGCGCTGCATGCAGACTGCATCGTGGGCGCGGTTCGGTGCCGCTGACGAAGGGCGCGACCTCGGTTCGCGGACAGTACGCGCAGGCGCGCTGTCCGGTGGCGGTGCAGATGCGCACCGAGACCACTCCGGCGGGCGCCTGGAACGGTCCGGCGTCGCCGTACCGGTGGAAGGCGGCGGCGCGCCGCATGAAATCCGTCCAGATCGGCAGCGCGGACTCGGAACCCTCGATCCGCAGATCGTGGTCGTTGTCGAAGCCGACCCACACCACGCACAACAGCCTGGTAGTGAACCCGGCGAACCAGCCGTCGTGCGTGGTCCCCGTTTTTCCGGCCGCCGGCAGCTCGAACCCCCAGGACTTCACCGATGCGGCGGTTCCCCGGCGCAGCACTTCCTGCATCATGTTGTCCATTAGGTAAGCGATACGCGCGTCGAGTACCGGCTGGCTTTCGGTGTGCGCCTGGTAGAGGAGTTTCCCGTCCACCTCCCGCACCTGCGAAATCGCCCTGGGGGTCGTGCGTACGCCTTGGTTCGCGAAGACGGTATACGCCTCCGCGATCTCGAGCGGTGACGCTTCGTAGGCTCCCAACGCCAGCGCGGGAGTGGGTTCCATCGGAGCGCTCAATCCGGCCGCGCGGGCCATTTCGAGGATGCGCTCATAGCCCACCTGATCCGCCAGTTGCACGGTTGCCGAATTCAGCGAATCGGCCAGCGCGGTCTGAAGCGTGACTTTGCCCAGGTACTGGTTGTGGAAGTTGTCCGGGCGGTAGACCCGGTTGGCGAAGTAGATGGAGGCCGGGGTGTCGTCGAGTATGCTGGCGGGCGTGAAGACCGGGTCGCCGCCCTGAATGGCCGTGTGGAGCGCCGCCGCGTAAACAAACGGCTTGAACACAGACCCCGGCTGGCGCATCGTCAGCACGTGATCCAACTGGCTGGTGGAGTAATCGCGCCCTCCCACCAGGGCGCGAATCTCGCCGGTACGCGGATCGAGAGCGATCAGCGCCACCTGCGGCTCTCCCGCGGCTGCCTTTTTGCGGCCCTGCGCCGCCAACATGCGATCGACCGACGCCATTCCCTGCCGAACGGCCTCCCGGGCGGCTTGCTGGAGTTCGGGGTCGAGGGTCGTATAAACAGAGTGCGCATGGCCGGCGGAATCGCCGAGCCGGTTCCGCAGTTCGTCTCTCAGCAGGCTGATGAAAAAACCGGCATCGAGATTGTTCCCGGTCTCTTGTGGCTGGAGATCGAGCGGCGACGAAACCGCCTGGCGATACTCCGCTTCGCTCAGATAGCCGTTCTGCCGCATCAGCGAGAGCACCAGGTTGCGCCGCTCCAGGGCTCTGTCGGGGTACCGGAACGGGTTGAAGTAGGAAGGGCGCTGAATCATGCCGGCGAGCAGCGCGGCGTCGGCGTTGTCGAGCTGCGAGATGTCCTTGCCGAAATATTCACGCGCGGCCTCCCCGAAGCCGCTGACGCTGAAACTGTCGAAGCTCCCTAGGTACACCTGGTTGGCGTAATCTTCGAAGATCTGCTGCTTGGTCAGCCTGGCTTCGAGGTTCAGCGCGAGCATCAGTTCCTCGATTTTGCGGCTCCAGCGCTTATCCGGTTCGAGAAACAGGCTGCGCGCAAGCTGCATCGTCAGGGTGGAGGCGCCCTGCTCCTTGCGGCCTTCTTTCAGGTCGACGTAAGCGGCCTTCACAATACGGATGAAATCGATTCCCGAATGTTCGAAGAATCGCTTGTCCTCGGCGGAGATCACGGCGTTGACGACGGAGGGAGGGATTTGCGCGTATCGCACCATCAGGCGCTTCTCCCGCTGCCCGGAGAGATTGGCGATCAGCTGCGGACCGAATTCCAGGCTGTGCCGGGAGGTGTGGTCTGAAAGCGATACGATTCGCGAGACGGTTCCATTTCGGAATTCGATCCTGCCCGGCTGAATGCCCACGGAGTTGGTTTGGGGAAAGATTTCGACCGTTCCGGGAGAGAGCCGGTACCAGCCGACCGGATTTGCGGGGGACGTCGAATAGGCCCCGCGCCGTAACTGGGCGACGAATTCTTCCTCGGTCAGGCGGTCACCGGTCGTCACTACGCCGGGGGCGCCAAAGATGTTGACTGTGTCGGCGAAAGGCCCGTGGGCGAGCCGCTCATCGATCAATCGCCCGAACTTGAGGTAGTAAAGGCCTGCGATGAGGGCTGCCGCGGCGAAAAGGGAAGCGAGGGCGATCTCCACCCGCAGGATTCGACCCGGCCATTGGATCCGGGATGCCGGCGATTGGGCGCCGTCCCCCACTGGCTCTTCCGGCATCCCCGTTCCCCCGATGACTTTGACTGCAACGGCGGTGCCAACTCAGGCTGGAAACAGGTGCATGCCCGGACGAATCCAGATGTAAAGGGTGAAGTCACGTAACGCCGGCACGGGTCGCCGGCGACGCTGAGAAGCTAGGCTACCTTCTTAACCTTGCCGTCGCGGATGCACGATGTGCAAACGCGCAGGCGCTTGGCGGCACCGTTCACCAGGGCGCGAACGGATTGCAGGTTCACGTTCCAGCGGCGATTCGTCACATTGTGGGCGTGGCTGACCCGGTGTCCGAATTGAGGTCCGCGGCCGCAAACATCACAAACTCTTGCCATAAGACAGAAATCTCCCGATCTTTTCGAAATCGCTATTATAGCAGCGTCGAAGATTTCTCGGCAACCGGGATACTTTTGGCACGTCGCGTGCACCGCTGATGGTCTAGGGGGAAACTTGCAGACCGGAGGATCTGCCGGAATCGTTCTCGTAGTGGAAGATGTCGAGGCCGTGCGCAAGCTTGTCTGCGCGCTCCTGGCCCGCAGCGGCTACCACTGCCTGGAGGCCGAAGATGGGGTGGCGGCGCTGATTCTCGTGGAGAGGCGGATCCACGAACTGAACCTCGTCCTGACCGATGTGGACATGCCGAACATGAACGGATCGGAGCTGGCCCGGCGCCTGGGTCGCCTCCGCCCGGATCTTCCAATTCTCTTCATGTCCGGATATCTGGATGATCCGGCGGTCGAGTCGGTCGGAAAGTCGGGCCTGCCGCTACTTGCCAAGCCCTTCACTTCCCAGGGTCTGATGCAGGCCGTCGAGTACGCCATAACATCGTCCCGAAGCCAGCCGCGGGCGCCGCACTTCGGAAACGGCCCGCAATGATCGTCCGCTTCTGGCGGTCGCTGATCGCCGTAGTGGCGGGAAACCTGATCTATTTTGGAATCGAGCGGTTTTTGCCGGTGCGCGCACAGCATCAGCCGTTTCACCTCGACTGGGGCCTGGCGATCGATTTCTGGATTTGTCTGGTGTGTTATGGGATCGTGAGGCTGATCCGGTAGTTACTTCAACTTTTCCAGCTTCTTTCGGACCTCACCCGCGTTCTTCGCGTCGGAGGCTACTTCCAGGTACTTCTTATACGCGTCCCGGGCGGCCTGCTTATCCTTGAGCTTCTCTTCCACGTCGCCCAGCCGCAGCCAGGCTTCGCCATACCCGTCATTCCATTTGGTGGCGTCGCGGAAGCGTCCTTCGGCGGCGCGGTACTTTCCCTGCTTAAAGTAAAAATTTCCGATTTTCACGCTCTTCTCGGCGAGCAGGGGGTTAAACGAGTAGTTGTCGGGAGCAACCTCGCTGTCCTCTTCCGGCGGAACCTCGTATTTGCCGCTTTTCCCCTGGGAGCGATCTTTCTTGAGTTCCTCCTGTTGCCCCTTGGCGGGGGGTTGATCCTTCTGCTGGCCGTTCACGGGAAGAACTCCAAGCAGGCCCAGTAGCAGAGCCGGCATCCAACGCCTCATGGTTCGATTTTACCCCGGCGGCTATAATGAAAAGTAGCCCCCCTCCATGGAACTCCGGGAAAAAGCAGGCCAGCTTCCGCTGACGCCGGGCGTGTATCTCTATAAGGACGGCGCCGGGCGTGTGATCTATGTCGGCAAGGCCAAAAACCTGCGGAACCGCGTCCGCAGCTATTTTTCCGAAGATAAGCTGGCCGACGTCAAGACCGGCACCCTGATCTCGGAAGCGTGCGACGTCGACTACATCCTGGTCGACAACGAAAAGGAAGCGCTGGCGCTCGAAAACAACCTCATCAAGCAGTACAAGCCGCGTTTCAACATCCTGCTGCGCGACGACAAGACCTACCCCTACGTCAAGCTCACCAGCGAGAAGTATCCGCGCGTCTACGTGACGCGGCGCCTGCGCAAGGACGGGGCCATGTACTACGGGCCGTATTTCCCTGCCAACCTGGCGCACCGTCTGGTGCACTTCATTCACCGGCATTTCCTGGTGCCCTCCTGCAAGGTCGATCTCACGCGCTACCACCCCAAGCCGTGCCTGCAATATCACATCCATCGCTGCCTCGGGCCGTGCGTCGAGGGCCTGACCACCGAAGACGCCTATTCCGGCGCGGTGCGCAATGTGCGGCTGTTTCTCGAAGGCCGGCACAGCGACCTCGCCCGCGGCCTGCGCGCCCGCATGGAAGCCGCCGCCGAGGCGATGCGCTTCGAAGAGGCCGCTTCGCTGCGCGACCTGCTGGCCACGGTCGAAGAGATGGAAGAGCGGCAGAAGATGGCCGCGGCCAAGGGCGACGATGCCGATATCTTCGCCGCCTACGCCGAGCCGCCCCTGGTGGCGCTCAATCTCTTCCACCTGCGCAATGGACAGATCGTGGACCGCCGCGAGTTTTTCTGGGAAGACCAGGAAGAATTCGACGAGCCGCAATTTTTCTCGACGCTTCTGGCGCAGTTGTACCTCGACCAGCAGTATGTCCCGGCGGAAATTCACGTTCCCTTGGAATTCGAGGAACGCGAGGCGCTCGAAGAGCTGCTGTCGGAAAAGCGGGGCCGCCGCGTGGAAATCCGCACCCCGCAGCGTGGGCAGAAGAAAGCGCTCATCGACCTGGTCGGCACCAATGCCCGGCACAGCTTCGACGCCCGCTTCCGCGTGCTGAAGCCCTCCTCGCGGGCCATCCAGGAGGCCTTGCAGGACGGCCTGAACCTGGCGTCGGCGCCCTCGCGCATCGAGTGCTTCGACATCTCGCACATCCAGGGCACCGACAAGGTGGCCAGCATGGTGGTGTGGGAAGACGGCAGGATGAAAAAATCCGACTACCGCAAGTTCATCATCCGCACGGTGATCGGCAACGACGATTTTGCCAGCATGCGGGAAGTGGTGACGCGGCGCTACTCGAGGCTTCAGGAAGAGAAGCGTCCCATGCCGGGGCTGGTGCTGATCGATGGCGGGCTGGGACAACTGCACGCGGCGGCGGATGCGCTCGAGGCTATCGGAATCATCGACCAGCCGCTGGCTTCCATCGCCAAACGCGAGGAGATCATCTACGTCTACGGCCAGGAGGACGACCCGGTGGTGCTCGACCGGTTCTCGCCCATCCTGCACCTGGTACAGTCGATCCGCGACGAAGCTCACCGTTTTGCCGTCACCTTCCACCGCTCCCGGCGGAATGCGCGGCAGCTCACTTCGGAGCTCGACGCGATTGCGGGCGTGGGGAAGAAGACCGTGCAGAAGCTGCTGAAGGAGTTCGGCAGCTCGGAACTGGTCCGCTCGGCCAGCGAGGATCAGTTGACCGCCGTGGTGGGGCGCGCGGCCGCGCGCAAGGTCCGGGCGCACTATCAGTAAGCGGTATCCTGGTCAGCATGCGAATCCTGATTGCCCTGGCCGCCCTGGCCTCCGCGGTGTATGCCCAGCAGAGCCGCCACGAGATCGTCACCTCCGTGACACCGGCGGATTCCCAACCGAACAGCCCCAAGGTTCCCCAGGTCTCCGCCATCAACACGCAGTTCGAGCGCGTGCTCGTGCTGCGCTTCAAGTACGACACCGAAATGCTCTCCGGCCTGGAGCGCGCATTGAAGGAACAGAAGGTGCGCAACGCCGTGATCCTCTCCGGTTTCGGCTCGGTGCGGAACTACCAGGTGCACCAGGTCAGCAACCGGACGCTGCCCTCGAAGAACACGTTCGTCAAGGATCCCAGCGGGCCGGCCGACATCACGGCGATGAGTGGTTTCATCATGAACGGCCGCGTCCACGCGCACATCACCCTGGCGAATCCCGAAGGGGCTTTCGCCGGCCACCTGGAGCCCGGAACCAACGTCTTTACGTTCGCCGTCGTCACGCTGGGCGTGCTGCCGGACAGCCTGGAGGTGAACCGGCTCGACGACAAGAACTGGCGCTAAGCAGGGTAGGCCTCCCGGCCCGCGCTGGGTAGGCCTCCCGGCCTGCCCGCGGTTCCCGCCGTGCGAAAATGAGGTATGCGTTACCGCCTGCTGGCTGCCGTATTCGCGGTCTGCCTCGTCGCGAATGGCCAGACGATGTCCCTGGAAAAGTTGGTCGCCTTCCTCAAATCATCCCAGGATTTTCTTAGAGATGGGAGGATGAGCGACCGCGAACTCGCCCGCTACCTGGAAAAACTCAAGTTGTCCGAACGGTTGGAAGACCGCGAAATCGAAGATCTGCAGGGCACCCTGGCGCTGGGCCCCAAGACCATGGACGCGCTGCGGGCCTTGCGCGACCGCACGGAGTCGCTGCCGGCCGCCAAGCCGTTCGCTCCCGAGCCGAAACTCGTCCCCATCCCGCCGCCCAGCTCCGAGGAACAGGCGGCCATCATCTCCCAGGTCCGCGATTACGCCCTCAACTACAGCAAAGAGCTGCCGGACTTCATCTGCACCCAGGTCACGCGGCGGTATGCCGCCCCGCCTCCCGGCACCAAGTACGGCGGGCCGGCCGGGAGTCCGCCTTCCTGGCATGCGCTCGACACCCTGACCATCAAGCTGAGTTATTTCGAGCAGAAGGAAGATTACAAGCTGATCCTGGTGAACAATACCATCACCAAGCAGGACTACAAGACGCTTGGCGGCGCCACGTCCACCGGCGACTTCGGCAGCATGATGAAGGACATTTTCGAGCCTTCGACGGAAGCGCGCTTCGAGTGGGACCACTGGGGCACGCTACGCGGCCGGCGCGTCATGGCCTTCGCCTATCGGGTGGCGCAATCGCACTCGCAGTGGCACATCACTTATGAACGCAGCATGGACATCGTGCCCGCCTATCACGGCCTGATCTACGTGGACAACAAGACGCACGACATCATGCGCGTGACGCTGGCGGCGGAAGACATCCCGGAGACGTTTCCGGTAAAGCTGACGGACACGGTTCTCGACTACGATTTCCAGGACATTTCCGGCCACACGTTCCTGCTGCCGCTCAAGGCCACCACCACCATGGCGACCGGCGACTACATGACCAAGAACGACGAGGAGTTTCGCATCTACCGCAAGTATTCGGCGGAGTCCGCCATCAGTTTCGACTCGGCCGATACGCCCCCGCCGCTGCCGGACGATAAGACAACCGAGACGAAAGATCCGAAAGTGAACAAAAAATAGCGGCTGCCGCCGGCCGCAAAGCTACCGCCGCGCGTACGCCTGCTCGTACTTGTTGCGGCTGTTGTAGACGGTGTAGTTTCCGTCTTTCTGAACCGTGAGCCGCAGCCACCGGCCCTGGCAGATTTCGTCGGTGTTGGCGATGAAGGCGTCGGGCGAATTGTGCGCCTGCTCGCCCGCCACGGCGAAGTGAAGCTGCCACAGGCTTTCGAGCCCCGGCGTGTCGTGGACGATCTGCCAGGCTTCCGGGGATCCGCCCTTGCGCGCGCCGTTATCCATGATCGCCACGCGCGGGGAAATGGCATGAACCAACTGCGGCGAACCCGAGAGGTTCGAGCCGTGGTGCGATACCACGTAGACGTCCACTGGGCCGATCTTGTTGGCGGGGCAGACCAGGCCGTACTCCTTGTTCCAGGTGAGGTCGCCCAGGTCGAGCAAGCGGAAATCGCCGTATTGCACCAGCATCCCAATGGAGCGGGCGTTCTCGGTAGGGTCGGCGTCGTGCTTCTGAAAGCCGGCGCACTCCGGATTGGGCTTGCCCGCGCCGGCGAGCGGCGAGCCGATCAAGTCGCCGTTGGCCGAGACCACGGTCACGTCGAGACCCTTGACCGGAATGGTGTCGCCGGGTTTCACCAGGATGTGATTGCCCTTGTCGCGCTGGGCGATGTACGCGTTGTAGAGAATATCCGCGTCTTTGCCATGCTCGTTGCTGGGGCCGTGGTCCACGAAATTCACGACCGGCAGTTTTTCGACGAGTTGCGGCACTCCGCCCGCGTGGTCGGCATGGTAATGGGTGATCACCAGGAAATCGATCTTCTTCACTCCCGCGGCCTTGGCGGCGGCGGCAATGCGCTGGGCGTCGCGATGGTTGTGCCCCGCCCAGCCGGCATCGATCAGCATGGACTCGCCGGACGGCGACACCACCAGCGTGGATTGCCCTCCTTCGACGTCGATGAAATAAACTTCCAGGCTCCTGGCTGCCGGCAGCAGAGAGGCCGACGCCAGCAGCATGAGCGCTGCGAACAGCGGTTTCATGCGGAAATCGTATCACGCCCCGCCGCCTTACGTTGCAGGAACACACCTTGTTCGAATAACGTATGAATTAGTGGATGCCATTTTGTAGCCATTGCGGAGGCCAGGTTGGGGATGCGGAACGTTTCTGCGCGCGCTGCGGAGCTCGCCAGCCCGGCGGAACGCCGCCGCCACCTCCTTCGGGACCCGGACCCGGGACCGACCCGTTATCTTCACTGAACCCGCGCACGGCTTCGATTCTGTGCTACATCCCCGGAGTCGGCTGGATCTTCTCGATCATCGTGTTGGCATCGCAACGGTTCCGCCACGATCGTACGGTGCGCTTCCACGCGTTCCAGGGCCTCTACCTGTTCGTCGCGTGGCTAATGGACGACTGGGTGGTGCGACCGATGCTCTCGGTGGCGCCTTCTTTCCCTGTCAACCACCTGATCCAGGCGGTGCTGCTGGGGGCTTCGATTTTCATGATGGTGAAAGCCGCGCACGACGAAGCCTACCCACTGCCGTTGTTCGGCGAGTTAGCGCAGCGCTCCGTGGCGGAAGACTGAAAAGTCTGACGACAGAACCCCGCTGTGGTATATTTATTCATTAGGACGCATAAAAATACCAGATGCTGAAAGTCGGAGTCGTCGGCTATCGCGGGTACAGCGGGGCCGAGCTTGTCCACATTTTGAACCGGCATAGCCGGGTCACGCCGGTCCTGCTGGAGCATAGGGAGCAGGCGGAGACCCCGGCCCTGCGCAACCCGGCCGGCCCGCAACGGCTGGAGTGCACGCCGCAGGCGGTTCGCGACGAGGGAATTGCGGTGGTTTTCCTGGGCACGCCGCCGGAAGCTTCCCTGGAACTGGCGCCGGCCATGCTCGCCGCCGGGGCCCGCGTGATCGACCTGAGCGGCGCGTTCCGGCTGCGAACTCCCGAAAATTACCAGACCTGGTACAAGCAGGCCCATACCGAGCCGGCGCTGCTGGCCGAGGCGGCCTACGGGTTGCCGGAATTCTGCCGGGAACGCATTCCGTCGGCGCGGCTGGTTGCCAACCCGGGGTGCTATCCGACGGCCGCCAACCTGGCCATAAGGCCGCTGGTCGAAGCCGGGGTGGTGGATCGAGCGGCGGGCGTCGTCTGCGACGCCAAATCGGGGGCCAGCGGCGCGGGCCGCAAGCCGACGCTCAAGAACAGCTTTTGCGAAGTCACCGGGAACTTCTCGGCCTATTCGATTCTGAAGCACCGGCATGTGCCCGAGGTGCTGCAGATCTCGGGGTTGGAAGAAGGGGAATTCAGCTTCACCGCGCAGCTTCTGCCGCTCGACCGGGGGATCCTCGAAACCATCTATTTCCGCGCCAAGGGGCTGAATTCGGCGGAGGACCTGATCGGCATCTATGAGGCCCGCTACGCGAACGAACCGTTCATCCGGCTCTACCACCCGGGACACACGCCGGATCTGCACGGCGTCGCGCACACGAATTTCTGCGATCTCGGGGTCGCGCTCGACCCCGCCACCGGGCGCGCGGTGGTGGTGAGCGCCATCGACAATCTGGTGAAGGGCGCAGCGGGGCAGGCGGTCCAGAACATGAACCTGATGCTCGGGTTTGCCGAAACCGAGGGCCTGCGATGAAACTGCTGGTGAAACTCGGGGGCACGCTGCTCGATTCGCCGGAAGCGGCGGCGGCTCTGGCCCGGCAGATCGTCGCGGCGCGCGGGCGAGATGTGGAGCTCGTGGTGGTCCACGGCGGGGGCAAGCAGATGACCCGCTTCCTCGCAGAACGCGGCGTGGAGAGCCGCTTCGTCAACGGGTTGCGCGTCACCGGGCCGGATGTGGTGGATGCGGTGCTGAAGGTCTTCGCCGGAACCGTGAATCATGAGCTGGTGGCGCTCCTGAATCGCGCGGGCGCGCTGGCGGTGGGGATCACCGGGATCGATGCATTGCTGGTGGAAGCCGAGCAGATGGACCCGGAGCTGGGCGCGGTCGGTCGTGTAGTGAAATCCAACAGCGGACTATTGAAGACGCTGATCGCGGGCGGCTATCTGCCGGTGGTCGCGTGCGTGGCGGGCGACCGCCGGGGACAGGTTTACAACGTGAATGCGGACCAGATGGCAGTGGCATGCGCCGTGGCGTTCGGCGCCCAGCAGTTGGTGTTCCTGACGGACGTGGAGGGCGTGCTCGACGGCGCGAAACAGGTGCGGCGGCAGTTGACCGCGGAAGAGAGCCGGCAGTTGATCGCGGATGGCGCGGCCACCGGCGGCATGCAGGCCAAGCTAAACGCCGCGATGGCGGCGCTTGCCGGAGGTGTGGAGCAGGTGCGGATCGCTCCCGGCGCGGCGGCGGATGTGCTCGACCGGTTGCTGGCCGGTGAAGATCTCGGCACCCGGATGGTGCGGGGCGGGGTGCAAACGGCATGATCAGCGCGGTACGGGCGGATTCGTTCGTGGAGTCGCAAGCCTCCGGACCGCGGCTCACCGTGCGCAAAGCGGTGATGCACGACATCCAGCCGATTCTCGATCTGATCAACAGCTATGCGGCCAAAGGCATCATGCTGCCGCGCACCGAGTTTGAAATGTCGGAGGCGATTCGCGATTTCACCGTGGTGCTGGGCGGCGGGGAACTGCTGGGGTGCGGTGCGTTGCACTTCTACAGTCCCACCATCGGCGAGATCCGGTCGCTGGCAGTATACGAACACGCCAAGACCCACGGCGTGGGCCGGCGGCTGGTGGACGCACTGGTGCGCGAGGCGGTGGAATACGAACTGGACGCGGTGTTCGCCTTCACCTACGTGACGGAGTTCTTTCGCCGGGTGGGTTTTCACGTGGTGGAGCGCGGCGTATTGCCGCTCAAGGCGTGGAAGGACTGTCTGCGATGCCCGAAGTTTCACGCCTGCGACGAAGTCGCGGTGCTTCGGATTCTGCGGCCGGAATCGCCACCCGACCGGTGGATTCACACGAGTGGATCGGCGGACGACCAATTCATCCGGATCCCCACGCCTCATCGGGATTAGCTCGGGCGATACCCCCAAACTAGGGATTTCCGCTACACCCTCAAAAGACCACGGACAAACTGTGCTTATTTTCAACGGACTCATTGTAGACTCTGTTTAAGGACAAAAAAGCCTGAAATTGGGGCTCATCTTAATCTACCTTGTGAGGCTTACATGAGAGCGCAGACAGTTGACGTGAAATCTTCAACTGGACGGGTCCTTTGTTGCACCGTATTCCGCCCCGGCGGCAAGAAGCTGTTGGCTAAAGGGCACGTAATCAGTGACGAAGACGTCCGGGTATTGGAATCGGAAGGCATGGAGACCATTTGGGTCACCGAGTTGGAGGACGGAGAAATCGGCGAAGACGACGCTGTGTGCGCGGTAGCCAGCGAGATGGGCTGCGGCAGCTTCGAGATTCGCCTGGCGGCGGGCGGGCGCGCCAACCTGCTGGCCACGGAAAATTGCTGCGTGTTGGTGGATGACGAACTGCTCAAACAGATCAACTGCACCGCCAGCGTGGTGATCGCGACCTCCCTCAATTTCAGCTATGCCGTAGCGGGACAGAGGATTGCGACGGTCAAAAGCGCTCCTTTCGCGGTAGCCAAGGACCAGCTCGACGCCGTGATCAGCATCATCAAGGAACGCGGCCCAATCCTGCAGGCGAGGCCGCTGCGTGCTCCCAGTGTAGGAGTTCTCTACACAGACCCGATCAGCGGGGAGCGCGCGCGCCAACTGTTCGAAAACATCATGCGCCAGAGGCTCGAACGGTTCGGTGTAAACGCAAATTATGTTTTAGCTTGTACGGAAGATGAGAATTCTGTCTCCCGCTGCCTACAACATCTCTTGAGATCGAAGCCTTGCGTGATTCTGGTGGCTTCGACGACGGCTCCGGCTGGTCCGGAAGATGTGATCGGCCAATCGATGGTGCGGGTCGGCGGGCTGGTAGAACGGTTTCTTGCCCCGGTAGAGCCGGGCAACCTGCTGTTGTTGTCCTACAAGGACGACGTGCCGATCATCTCGGCGCCGGGTTGTTTCCGGTCCGCGAAGCCGAATGTGGTGGATTTGGTCTTGCCGCCACTTTTGGCCCGTTACCATGTCACAGGTTGGGAAGTGGCCTGCCTGGGACACGGGGGTTTGTTGGCGTAAGCTCCTCCACACTAGTAATCTGCACCCTCCGAGCAGATTACAGGTGCTCCTCACCGGGCGTCTTTCGGGACGCCCGGCCTTTTTGTTTTTACCAGGCGATCCCCCGACTTCTCAACTCCTCTGCAATCTGCCCGGCGGACTGAAACTGCACTGCGTCGATGCCGGCGCGGCGGGCGGCGGCCACGTATTCGGCGATGTCATCCGTAAAAAAGCACTCTCCGGGGCGGCAGCCCGCCCGCTCGATGACCGCCTGGTAGATCGCCGGGTGCGGTTTCATGGCCTTAACCTCGTAGGACAGCACGAGCTCGTGAAAATGCCGCAGCAGGGGAGCATAATTGGTGCGCAACATCTCGAAATGAAGGGCGTTGGTATTCGAGAGCAGCAGCAGGCGGTAGCGCGAGGCCAACCCTTCGAGCATAGGCTCGGGAATCAGCGGCTCGGTAAAGATGGAGCTCCAGATCCGGCAAAACTGTTCGTATTCGATCTTCAGGCTGAGCATCGAGCACAACTCGTCGACGAACTCCCGAGACCCGACCATGCCGGTTTCGAAGCGCTCGACGAGCCCGGTCGGCGCAATCCGCGCCGGAATCTCGGCGGCTTGATAGGGGCAGAGTCCTTCGAGAGCGCGGTACCCGCGCGAGAAATCGAAATGAATCAGGACCCGGCCGAGGTCAAAAATGACGGCTTTGTAGGGCACTGATTGTAAGATAGCTTAGCCCGCTCCCTCACGGTCGCGGCTGTGTGCGATCATGCAACGCAACAGAGCCGCGACCGCCAGGAAGCGGGCTAATACGCATTTAGCGATTCGGATGCGTGCTCAAGGCGGCTGCCGGCGCGACCAGTTCCGGCGGGTGGGATTCGCGTTCGACCTTCCCGTTGAGGCCTTCCTCGATCGTGATGTGGTTTCGCTCCAGCGTTTCTCCGAGCACCTGGTCGAGCGAAATGCGCACGCGGACGTAATTCGTGGCCGCGTCCATTTCGGAAAGCTGCGCCGCGATCAGCGCTCGCTGATCGGCCATGATGTAGTTGAAGGTCTGAGGTCCGTAGGAGCGCCTCCGCTCCGCGGCCAGCAGTTGCTCCTGGAGGAGCCGCGTATCTTGGGCAGCGGCAAAGCGGGAGCGGGCCTGGCGCAGGGCGCTCAACTGGCTGGAGACGTCGACCAGGACCTGGTTCCGGTCTTTCTGGGTGAGCAACTCGGACTGGCGGAATTGCAACTGGTCGATTCCGTAATCGCCCTGCGCCTGGCGGTTGTGAAATATGGCAACGGCCTGGACGTTGGCGACGTTGTTGGGAAAATCGCGACGAAAGACCTGACCGAGCCCGGTTCCGTAGCCGCCCTCGAAATAGGAGCTGGTCTCGCCGCCGCTCGGCTGTGGCGTGCCGGCGACGCCGCGATTATAGGTCTGCAACTGAACCTGGAGATTGGGCAGGAGCGGGTTGGTGGTCCCGATGAGGTTCATCTCGTCGGTCTGGGTACGGAACCGGTCCACGGCCACGTCGGGACGCTTGGCCATGGCGGTGGCGACCAATTCGCGCAGAGGCGGAAGATTCTCCGTATCGGGCACCGCAATACGGTCGAGCGGGATGATCTGGGCGGCTTCGAGGGCCGGATCTTCCCGGTGGCTTAGGGCGTCTTTGAGCAGCACAGCGCGCTGCCTCACATCGGCCTGGGCGATGACTACGTCCTGGCGGCGGCTGGCGACCTCGGCTTCGGCGCGCGGCAATTCCACGCCGGCAATGGCGCCCACCGAGATCTCATATTTCGTGTCGTCGCGAAATTTTTCGGTGACGGCCAGGGCGTGCTCGCGCAGCTTCAGCTCATCGCCCGCCGCCACGTAATCCCAATACAGGTTGAGAACGTTGGTGACCACATTGAGCAGTTGGGCGCGGAAGCTCTCACGGGCGGCCGCGATGTTCACGCCGGCGATGCGAATGCCGCGATTGTTGAGCCTGGTGCCGAAACCCTGAAGGAAGTTCTGCCTTAGAATAAAATCCATGCGCGGCGCCGAAGTCGGGTTGAGCACGTCGCTCGGAGAGTTCTCGTCGAGGTATTGTTCGTAATCCTTGTACTGGATATATCCCCCGGTGAGCAGGCCCTGCTGGAGCAGGGCACTATATTGGCGGGAGCTGTCGACCAGCGCGTTGGTCTGGCTCTGCAGGGTGGTGAACTGCGGCGAGGTCAGGTGAGAAAAGGTCATCGTGCCTTGCAGGGTCGGATCGAGGTTCGGAGTGATTGCGCCGACCTGCTGGATGGTGGTGTTTCCGCCTCCCGATACACCACCTCCGCCTCCGTTTCCGCCGACTCCGGCGCTGGCGGCGCTGCCGTTCACTCCGACGCCGCTATTGACGCTCGACACCTGGGCGCTGGCGCTCGGGATGCCGCGCAGCGGTCCTCCGGCTTTTGCCCGTTCGAGCGCCCAATGGGCAAGCTGCGGGCCATAACGATCCACTTCGAGATCCAGGTTGTTTTCGATGGCCAGCGCCAGTGCGTCTTCGGCGGTCAGGTAGAGATTGCCGGCGCGGATCAGGTCATAGAGCCGGCTCGAATTCGACAGCCGGATCGGGGCGATGTCCGGCGCCGTATACGGCCGGATGGGGATCATGATCTGCGGCGTCTGAACGGGAGACGGCTGGTCCTGGGCCAGGCACAACGGGGGCAGGCAACAGCAGCAGAGCAGCAGCTTTCTCATTGCAGGCCTCCATTTCCGGTGCGCGCCGGCAGGTTGGGCGGGAGCATTGAGGGGCGCTCCACGCGGCCCGAAACCGCCTCTTCCATAGAGATGTGGTTGACTTCGAGGGTCCGCCCGAGGGCCTGGTCGAAGAAGACTTTGGCGTGGGTGTAGTTCGCCATGGATTGCACTTCGGCGTCCTCGTCGCCGGCCAGGTCCTTCTGCGCCTGCATGACCAGCGCGACGCTGCCGACGCCCGCCATGAAGCGCTTTTGCTCCGCCTCCAGGGTCTGCTGGCCGAGCACGCGGGTCGCGACTGCCGTTTCATAGCGGGAGCGCGCCTGCTGCAATCCGATCACGGCGGTCTTCACATCCACGCGAACCTGGTTGACGGCGCGCTGCATCTGAAGCTCGGATTGCCGCAACTGCAACTGGTCGGTCACATAGTCGGCCTGCTGCGCGCGGTTGCGGAAGGGGATGTTGAGCGAAAAGCCAACCGAATAATCCGGGAAGTTGCGGCGGAAGATCTGCGCCAGCACGGTGCCGGTTCCCCCGATGAAATAGCCGTTGGGGTCGCCGCAGCAGTTGTTGTAGAGCGGGTTGGCGGGTCCGCTCAGCCCGTGGTTGGTGAACTCGGCGAAGGCCGAGAGACTGGGCAGCAGGCCGTTGCGGGTGCCCTGAATCATGATCTTCTGGCTTTCTATGTTGACGCGGCTGCGGCCTACTTCGAGGCGCCTCGAAAGGGCTTCCTGAAGGAGATCCTGCACGGGTCGGATTTCGTCGCTTTTGGGAATCTCGAAGTGGTCGAGCGGGATGATGTGCACGTCGTCCAGCCAGGTGTTCTCGATGCCGTTGCGGCTGATCGCGTTCTTGAGCACGATCTCCTGCTGCGCCACGTTGGTCTGGGCGATCAGCAGGTCCTCTTTGCTGGATGAGACGCCGGCCGCCGCGCGGGTCACCTCGATCCCGGCCAAAGCGCCAATAGCCGCCTGCTTCTTATTTCCGTCGTAGAGCTTCTGGGCCGTCTCGAGCGCCTGCTGCTTGATGCGCACGGCCTCATTGAAGCTGACCAGGTCCCAGTACAGGTTCAGCGCGGCCGCCACGGTGGTGGCGACCTGCAGTTCGACTTGCATGTTGGCGACCTTCATATTGTTCTTCGCGACGCGGATGTCGCGGTTGTTGGCCCCGATGGAGAAACCCTGGAGCAGGTTCTGGTTGATCTGCAAATCGAAAGAGCCGGTGAGCGAAGGATTGAACAGGGGCGTGGCGCTGTTATACAGGTTGCGGCCCTCGCCGACCGTGAAGTAGGCGCTGGTCCCGGTCACGAACTGCTGGCCGTATTGGAAATAGAGTTGTCGATAACTGTCGGTGAGGGCGCTGGTCTGGCTCAGGACGGTATTCGTCTGGGGTGTGCTGAGGTGGCCGACGGTGCCGCTCATGGCGATATACGGATCGAGGCTCGGAGGGGTGGGGCCGACCTGGGTGACGATGCCGCCGCTACCGCTGAGCCCTCCGCCGGCAAGTCCGGTGGAGTAGGCGCTGATGCCCGTCGTGCTCACGCTGGTTGGGCCGGCGACGACCGGGGTATCGACCGACCGCAAGATGCCGCCGCCCTGGGTGCGGCGCAGAACTTCGCGCGCGAGAAACGGGCTGTAGCGCTGGACCGCGATGTCCAGGTTGTTTTCGAGCACCAGCGCGATGACGTCCTGAGCCGTGAGATACAGGTTGCCGCTGCGCACCAGCGATTCCAGGCGCGGGGTATTCACCAGCTTTGCCGGAGGAACCATTCGTTTTTCCAAATGGAATGGTTCGAGTAATCGCCCGAACACGGGCTGCGGCTGGGGAGAGGTTATGGAAACCTCGCCGGTCACCGCCTCCGGTTTGGGGCGTTGAGCGGAGACCTCGGGGGCTTGCGCCCAAAGGGCCGAAGCCGAGGCCATCGCCAGCGCGGCAGATACGGCGCCGCTAAGAATTTTCGTACGCAGAGTCGCCTCCTGATGTAGAGGCGGCTGAAGTGCAATTCCGATACCACGGCCCGTTAAGGCTGTTCAGCCGTAACCGGCCGGAAGTGAGCCCCGAGGTGTCCGAATTCGGAACCGGCTGTTCGATTTCAGCAACCGGCGCGTCAGCGCGATGCCTGAAACCGCTTGACGGGGGCAGCCTTCGGCCGGAACTGGAACCACGCGCCCGGCAACGCGACGAGCGAGGCCAGGATCAGGTATGCGGCCGTGCCGAAATTGCCGGAGAAACGATAGCCGCTGAAGATGTAGCCTTTCAGCAGGAACCCGGCTACCGCGACCGCCCAGATCAGGAACAGGATGCGCAAGCTGCCGCGGAGGGCCAGCGCGACGGTGAGCAGTCCGAACAGGCCGCCGAAGAACACGACGTACTCCAGGGTCGAACCGGTCCACGGCAGCACGCCCATCCGGAGACTTTCACCTCCCGTGGCCAGCGAAATGCCGGAGACCGCAATCAGGAACGCCGCCAGCATGGCATGGAACAAATAACTGATAAAACGCATAAGTGCCTTGAGAGCCTCCACTTCCGTTTCACCTCCTCGACTTCCGGAAGAGCTATTCTATCAACTCCGGCGGCGGGCGGGATTTGTACGCCGTTTCGCAGGGGGTTTTCCGGGTAGCTCGGTTGACCCTTTACTTTGTGGAGCCTACAATGGTTTCGGGGGATTTTTTATTTAGTCTATGGATTCCCACGCGCCGCTTAGAACGAGGCATCAGGAGATTCTCAGTTCGATTGTGCGCGAGTTCATCGAAACCGGCGAACCGGTTGGGTCGCGCACACTTTCGAAGCGCAGGAACGAAATGCTGAGCCCGGCATCTATTCGAAATGTGATGTCGGATCTGGCAGACGAGGGCTATCTCTCGCAGCCGCATACGTCGGCAGGACGGGTTCCGACTGAAAAGGCATTCCGGTTTTATGTGCGGTCCTTAACGGCTTCCCGAGTGGCAGGGGCCGATTCCGAGCGCTTGTGCTGCGAATTCCGCGGGCTGCACACGATTGGCGCGCGTGTTGAACGCTCGAGCCAGATTCTAACGGAACTGACGCGCGCGGTGGGGATCGCGGCGGTGCTTCCGGCCGAGGCGCAGGAACTCGACCAGATCGAACTGGTGCCGCTGGCGGATCGCCGCGTGCTGGTCATCCTGGTGACGCGCGACCACATGGTGCGAAACCGGGTGGTAGGGGTGGATCGCGAAATTTCAGCGGAGGAGTTGGGTTCGATTCGCAATTACGTCAACCGGAACTTCAGCGGCTGGCAGTTGGGCGAGGCGCGGCGCGAACTGGTGCGGCGGATGGCGGCGGACCGGGAACTCTACGACGCCGCCATGAGTAACCTTCAAGTGCTGTACCTGAAGGGCTTGCTGGATGTGGACACTTCCCCGGAAGTGCATATGGAAGGGGCTTCGAACCTGCTCGGGCTGGACTTGCACATGACCCGCGAGAAACTGCGGGAGCTGCTGCGCGCGCTCGAGGAGAAAAAACGGTTGATCGAGCTGCTGGATCGCTTTCTCGAACAGCCGGCGGGAGAGTTGGTGGTGCACGTCGGGCTGGAACAGGCGCACCCGGCGATGAAGGACCTGGCGCTGATCGGCATGACCGTCAGGATGGGCAGCGGGCTGCCGGCCAAGGTGGCCGTGCTGGGCTCCATGCGGATGCACTACGAGAGGGTGATGGCAGCCGTTTTGCAGACCTGCCGGGCGCTCGAAAGCGCCCAATTCTAAGTTGGTGGAACGCCGAGGTCAGATCTTCGCTTTGTTAAGCTATTACTAGAGTGAACACCGAAAAACCAGACCAGAATGCGTCCGGCGTGTCTCCGGACGAAAGCCTCCCGGTGGAAACTGAGGAGGGGCAGCTTGCACTATTGGCCGAGGAGCGGGACCGGCTGGCAGCCGAGAAGGCCGAGTTGCAGGACCGCATGCTTCGCGCGCGCGCAGAGTTCGATAATGCCAGGCGCCGGGCGGAGCGCGAGCGTTCCGAGTATCTCCAGTTCGCATCGATGGATCTCGTGAGGGAACTGCTGCCGGTGCTCGACGATTTCGAGCGGGCGCTGAAGGTGGAGACGTCGGACGTCAATTACTCCCATGGTGTCGAGCTGATCTACCAGCGGCTGTACGATACGTTGAAGCGGATGGGGCTCGAGCCCATCGAAACCGCGGGGCGAAAATTCGATCCGAACGTTCACGAAGCGGTGCAGCGCGAGCAGACCGAAGAAGTCGAGGACCAGGCGATTCTCGAAGAGTTGCAGAGAGGCTATAATTTCAGAGGCAAGCTCCTCCGGCCCGCATGGGTGAAGGTGGCGGTGAGGCCGTAAGAAGCATTGAAACCCGTGTCGAAAAGAGATTATTACGAGGTCCTGGGGCTGGGCCGAGAAGCCGGTGAGTCCGACATCAAGGGCGCTTACCGCAAGCTCGCGCTGAAGTTCCATCCCGACAGAAATCCGGAAGATCCCACCGCGGAGGACAAGTTCAAGGAGGCTTCGGAGGCGTACAGCGTGCTGAGCGACCCGCAGAAGCGCGCGGCCTACGATCGCTACGGCCACGCGGGCCTGCAAGGCGCGGGCGGCGGCGGCTTCAGTCCCGATGCCTTTCCCGATTTGGGAGACATCCTGGGCGACTTTTTCGGTTTTGGCGACTTGTTCGGCGGCGGCGGAGGCCGGCGGCGGAGCCGGGCGCAGCGCGGCGAAGACGTCCGCTACGATCTCGAAATCGAGTTCGAAGAAGCCATTTTCGGAATGAACGCGAAGATCCAGGTTCCGAAAATGGAAGTGTGCGACCGCTGCCAGGGGTCGGGCGCGGAACCCGGCAGTGGAGCCACTACGTGCCCTACCTGCCGCGGCAGGGGTGAGACCATCTACCAGCAGAGCTTCCTTTCCATCCGGCGGACGTGCAGCACGTGCGGCGGGTCCGGGCAGGTGGTGCGCAATCCGTGCAGCCAGTGCCGCGGCCACCGGTACCACCAGGTGCAGAAGGAACTCAAGGTCAACATCCCGGCGGGAGTGGACGATGGCACCCGCCTGCGGCTCTCGGGCGAAGGTCAGCCGGGGGCGAACAGCGGCCCCGCCGGAGATCTGTACGTCTTCCTCAAAGTGAAGCCGCACGCGTTTTTCGAGCGGCACGAATCAGACCTGCACTGCACGATTCCCGTGAACATCGCGCAGGCTGCTTTGGGCGCGGAGATCGAAGTGCCCACGCTTGAAGGGTCCGACAGCGTCAAGATCCCCGAAGGCACGCAAAGCGGCGCTCAGTTCCGCCTGCGGCATAAGGGAGTTCCGGCGCTCAACGGCAACGGGCGCGGCGATCTTTACGTGCATGTAGACGTCAAGGTACCGTCGAAGCTGTCGCGCGAACAACGCAAACTGCTCGAGCAGTTGCGGGACACCCTGCCGGTGGACAACGCGCCCTCGGAAAAGGGGCTTTTCGAAAAAGTCAAAGACTACTTCATGTAATCAGGGCAGGACCCATTCCAGCCAGTCGAGCATTTCCTTTTGCCGCGAGACGTGTCCGATGCCGACCTCCAGGTTGACGTACCGGACGTTGCGGGCGGCGGCCATGCGGGAAAGAGATCCATCGTCCACGGTGGGTTTGCTGTGCTGCAGGAGCACGTTATACGCCGACGCGGCCAGGATCTTGTAATCGGCGGGATCGGTGCACAGGTAGAAAGCGTGCGGGTTGGCGGGCTCGCGGAGCGAGGCGGCGTCGCTGATGGGCTGCTCGGTGACCACGGAATAATCGCCGGTGTTGTTGTGGAGCGCCACGGTCAGGCCGCCCGGCGGCGGCAGGAGCGCGCGGATCAGTTTCTCCCGATGGCGGTCGAGCAGCGTGAGAGCCGCGTGTACCTGGGGCGGCGCCCAATCGGGGTTCAGGTGCTTCAGACTGGCTTCGGCGCCCGCGTCGGAGAACATGCGGTTGGGGTCGATTTTGCCGGACTCGATCGGCACGTCGCGCGACTTGCTTTCGATGGCGTACGCGATTCCCTGGTTCCAGCGGATATGGCTGGCAAGGACTTCCCGCGCGGTGCTCTCGTCGCCATGGATCAATACATAGCGCCTCTTCGACCGGCCGTTGCGCGTAATGCGGAAGCGCGCGCCGGCGAGGCTGATATGGTGCGGTTGGAGGAACGGCACCCAACCCAAAACCGATCCATACGCCAAAACTTCGCGCCGCGACCACTGTGTTTCGCTACTCATAGAGACTCGTCCTGAACCTGTTTTTTGTGTTTGGGCTTCTTGCGGGTGGATTTCGGTTCCAGCACCTTCCCGGCCGGCACCGGCCCCACGCGTTCGCGCGCGATGCCCTTTACCTCTTTGCCCAGATTAAAGGGCTTCTTCTTGCGGGCCAAGCAACCTCCGCACGGCCGAGGCCAGCATGTCCCCGGTGAAGGGCTTCTGCAGGAACAGCACCCGGCCGGGGGCCAACGCTTCGAGCGAACTCATATCCACAGGATAACCGCTTACCGCGATCACGCAGATTTGGGGGACGGCGTTTAGCGCGCGGCCGGCCAAGTCCTCCATGGTCACGCCCCGCATGCTCGCGTCGATGACCAGGAGGCGCAAATCCGGGGCGGGAGCTTCGAGCGCCGCCATCGCCTTTCCGGTGCTGCCGAGCGTGGAAACGGAATACCCGATCCGGCTGAGGTACGCGCTCATCATCCGCAACAGTACCGGCTCGTCGTCGACGATCAGGATATGTCCGGACACGGGTGCCATAAGAGCCAGTCTATGATCGGGCTATGAAGTTCCATACGGAATATCTCACATTCAAGACGAAAAAGCACCGGGAGTTCATCAACATCACTCCGGAAGTGGAGACGGCCCTGCGGAAGAGCGGGATTGCGGAAGGAATGATCCTGGTCTCCGCCATGCACATCACCGCAGGGGTGTGGGTGAACGACGCGGAAGACGGGCTCCTGGCGGATATCGACGAGTGGCTCGAAAAGCTTGCGCCGTTCCGCCAGGATTACCGCCACCACCGCACCGGCGAGACCAACGGCGACTCGCACCTGAAGAGCCTGCTGGTGCATCACCAGGTGATCGTTCCGGTGACGGCGGGCCGGCTGGATTTCGGACCCTGGCAGCAGGTTTATTATGCGGAGTTCGACGGGCAGCGGGCGAAACGCGTCATCATCAAAGTGATGGGTGAGTGAGGCTGAAAGGGAAACCCGCCCGGCGGCATTCCCACAGCGGAGAAACTATGAAACGTACGATCGTTTGTCTGATTTTGAGCGCGGCCGCGGCGGGTGCGGCGGAACTGCCGGTCCGGCAGGTGGTGCTGTACAAGCACGGCGTGGGGTTCTTCGAGCGTTCCGGGAGGCTGGGGCCGGGAGAATCGGCGCGCCTCGATTTCACGGCGACGGAGATGAACGATGTGCTGAAATCGCTGACGGTGGAAGAGACGGGCGGCGGCAAAATCTTGGGATTGCGGTACGATTCGATGGACCCGCTGAGCCACAGCCTGGAGGCGTTTCCGTTTCGTATCGGCAATGCGGAATCGCTGGCGGCAATGCTCGACCAGCTCAAGGGCGCGCGCATCGAGCTCGAACTCGGCGGCGGCCCGGTAGCGGGAGCGATTGTCAGCGCCCGGCTGGCGGCGGCGACCGATAAACAACCCGAGCGCGAACAGATTACCCTGATGACGGACGGCGGCGAGTTGCGGACGCTGGATCTGAGCGCGGCATCCGGGATCCGCTTCAGCGATCCGCAATTGCAGCAGCAGTTCCGCGAATACCTGGCGGCGCTGGCGGCGGCGCGCGCGAAGGACCGGCGCAGCGTGTACATCGATTCCACCGACAGCGGAGCGCGGGATCTGACAGCCAGCTATACGATTCCCGCGGCGGTTTGGAAATCGAGCTATCGGCTGATTTTCGGAGCCCCTGGAAAGCCGGTGCTCGAGGGCTGGGCGATTGTCGATAACACGACCGGCGAAGACTGGAAGAATGTCCAGCTCTCGCTGGTTTCGGGCCGGCCAATTTCGTTCGTGAGCCAGCTCTATCCGCCGAAGTATGTGAATCGGCCCACGGCCGAGTTGCCGGAGGACAGCGCGGCGCGGCCGGTGCTGCACGAGGGCGGATTCGCGGAAGCACGCAGCGGCGGCGTCCTGGGTGGGGTGGCGGGGCGATTGGAGGCCGTTCCATCGGCGGGCCTGATGGCGCCAGAGGCCTTTGCCAGTTCGAAGGGCAGATACGCCCCTCCCCCGGCGGCGGCGCCCAGCACGATCGTCCAGGAGGCTGCCGGTCAAGAGCTGGGCGAGCTGTTCGAGTACCGTATCGCGCAGCCGGTGACGATCCAAAAGGGCCAATCCGCGATGCTGCCGTTTTTGCAGCAGCCGATCGAGGCGCGCAAGCTGCTGATCTATTCGGACCACAGCTCAGTGCATCCGACCAACGCGGCCGAGCTCACCAACAACAGCGGGAAGACGCTCGACGGCGGGCCGATCACGGTTTACGACGGCGGCGCGTATGGCGGCGAAGCATTGATGGAAACGCTCAAGACCGGCGACAAACGGTTGATCAGCTACGCGGTGGACCTGGGCACGCGCATCACCGAGGCCTTTGACAGCAAGGCGGCCGTGGTGCGGGAGATCCACGCCAGGCGCGGCATCCTGACCACCAAGGTTGCGGCCGAAGAGACCAGCACCTACACGATCAAGAATGTGGACCAAAAGGCCAAGACGCTGATCATCGAACACCCGCTGCGGCCGGGTTACACCCTGCTCAATCAGAAACCCTGGGAGAAGACACCGGAGGCGTACCGGTTCGAGATTGCGCTGGCGGCGGGCGGGACGCAGGAGTTCCCGGTCTCGGAGGAACGCGTATACGAACAGAGCTATTCGGTAATCAACCTGACGCCGGACGTGCTGCTCGATTACGTGCAGAACCGCGCCTTATCCGATGCCGGAAAGCGGCAGTTGCAGCAGATCGCGGACCAGAAGTCGGCCATCGCGGCAAACGGCCGGGCGATCCAGGATGTGCAGGGGCAGATCCGTGATCTGGCTTCCGACGAGGACCGCATCCGGCGGAATATCGGCAGCCTGAACAACGTGAGCGGGCAGCAGCAGCAGGTGCAGGCCTATGCGCGGCAGATCGACCAGCACGAGCAGCAACTGGTGGCGCTGCGCGACCGGCAGGCGGAGCTCGAGAAGAAGAAGACGGCGCTCGAGAGCGAATTGAACCGGATGCTCGGCGGGTTGACGTTTTGAAGGGTAACTGATGCCCCGGATGCGGATCGTGGTGCTGGTGGGGCTGCCGGGCTCGGGCAAATCCACTTACCTCTCGGAGAGAGGAGTGGCGGGGCTTTCGTCGGACCGGATCCGCCACCTTCTGGCTGATGACGAGACCGACCAGACGATCCACGACCGCGTGTTTCAGACGCTGCGCTACCTGCTGCGGCAGCGGCTGGCGATCGGGCGGCCGGTCACCTATATCGATGCCACCAACCTGACGCCGCAGGAGCGGGCGCCCTACCTGGGGATCGGCCGGGCCTACGGGTGCGACTTGGAGGCGATGTTTTTCGACGTGCCGCTCGAGATCTGCCGGAGGCGAAACGCCGCCAGGAACCGGAACGTGCCGGAAGAGGCGATGGAGAAGATGGCGGCGAAGCTCGTCCGGCCGTCGCAGGAGGAGGGCTTCGACCGGGTCACGACGGTGGGGGCGGACCCGATTCGTTATCGCTAAAAGCGAGCAAATGCCGCTGGACTCCGGAGACACGCGGTGCAAAAATGTGTTCATGCCGGAGACCGTGATCGTGATTGCCAGCGGCGACCTTCGCCTGTCGGCGAACCGGGTGTGCTGGCCGGCGCAGGCGCGCGCCGAAGAAGCCGTTATGGAGGCCATCCGCCGCGAGGGCCGCGAAGTGCGGCGCGGACATCCCTGCAACTCGGAGAAGGGCCACGGCTTTATAGACAGCCAAAAGTACGGGATGGAAGTCTTCCGCAGTATTCCGGAAACTGCGCCGCTGGTAGTGGTGGAGGCCGTCTGGCAGTACAGCCATCACGTTCTCAGCGGTCTCTATACGCACCGCGGGCCGATTCTGACGGCGGCCAACTGGAGCGGCGAGTGGCCCGGACTGGTGGGCATGCTGAACCTGAACGCGTCTGCTCACGAAAGCCGGTGTGACCTACAGCACGCTGTGGAGCGAGGATTTTACGGATGCGTTCTTTCTGCGGGGACTGCGAGGGTGGCTCGCCGGCGAGGCCGTGCAGCACGATCTCAGCCACGTTCAACCGCTGGCCGGATTCCGGCTTCCGGCGGAGGCGGAAGCGCTCGGCGTGCGGCTGGCGCGGGACCTGCGGCGGTCGAAGGCGATCATGGGGATCTTCGACGAGGGCTGCATGGGCATGTATAACGCCATCATCCCGGACGAACTTCTGCATTCCACCGGCGTTTTCAAGGAGCGGCTCAGCCAGTCGGCGTTATTTGCCGAGATGCGGCAGGTCAGCGATGCCGAGGCGCGCGGTGTGCGGCAGTGGCTCGATGCCCGGGGCATGCAGTTCCGCACCGGGTCCGAACCCCGAGACGGATTTGACCGACGATCAGATACTCGAGCAGTGCAAGATGTACGTCGCCGCGCTGCGGATTGCCGACGATTTCGGCTGCGACGCGATCGGAATTCAGTATCAGCAGGGATTGAAGGATCTGGCACCGGCCATCGCGATCTCGCCGAAGGGCTGCTGAACAACGTAGACCGGCCGCCGGTCACGGCGCGCGGCAATGGGCGGGTGCTGTATGCAGGACGGGCGCTGCCGCATTTCAACGAAGTCGACGAATGCGCCGGCCTGGACGCGCTGGTGACGAACCGGGTCTGGACGGAGCTGGGCTATCGCCCCGGAGACCACCCTGCACGATGTCCGCTACGGCGAAGCGTTCCCGGTGGACGGCCGCGAGGAATTCGTGTGGGTATTCGAGATTTCCGGCGCGGTTCCTCCAGCCCACTTCGCAGAGGGGTATGCCGGTGCAGTCGAGCGAGCGGCAGCCGCCGATGTATTTCCGGCTGGGCGGGGGCGGTTTGAAGGGCATCAGCAAGCCGGGCGAAATCGTCTGGAGCCGCATTTTCGTGGAAGGCGGACGGTTGAAGGCGGATCTTGGCCGGGCCCGCGCGGTCGAACTGCCCGAGGAAGAGACGGAGCGCAGGTGGCGGATTACCACCCCGCAGTGGCCGATGATGCACGCCGTGCTGTACGGTGTGAGCCGCGACCAACTGATGGCGCGCCACAAATCCAACCACGTGCAGGTGGCCTATGCTCCGGATGGCGCGGCCGCCAACCGGGCGCTCGCAGCCAAGGGCGCGGCATTCCGTGAAATGGGCCTCGAGGTGGCGGTCTGCGGGAGCCACCACGGCCTGGAGTAAGCAACCAGCCGCGATCAGAGCAGAAAGCAAACGACTTTCGGGGCGATGTAGTCCTGCATGTTGAGCAGGTCGTGGCCCGAATCGAGCAACTCGAGCAGGGCATTCGGATGTGCCGCGGCGAATTCGGCCGAACGTTGGGCCGGGACTACGTCGTCGTGGACGCCGTGAAAAATCAGGGCCGGCTGGCGGAAGTCCGGGAAATCTTCGTAACCCGCGGCATCCTCGAGAAGAGCGTACCGCAGGTTTCGAGGCCGGTTTTCGGCATAGTGGAAGAACTCCAGCGAACCGGTACGGCGCCACTGGTCCACCTTCCCGGGGCCCAGGTATTCGGGCCAACGGCGGCCGAATGCAAATCCGGGAGCCAGCAGCACCAGGCGCTGTACTTCGGGGTGGCGCGCCGCGTAGAGCGCCGCCAGGTACCCGCCCATGCTGGACCCCATCAGCGAGACCGGCTCTCCGGCGGCCGCGTCTCCGATGACCGCCAGTTGTCCGGTGATGGTGAGGTTTTCGAAATCTCCTGCCGCCAGATCGGGCACGGACACCTGCCCGCCGGCCCTTTCGAGGACCTCGCGGAAATAGCAGGCTTTCGTGGAGGAGGGACCGGAAGCGAAGCCGTGCAGGTAGAGAATTCGCGTCACTTTTTCTTCTCCGGGGCGGGGAGGTCGGGCAGTTCGGTGAACTTGAGTTCTGCGTCGGCGCTGAAAAGCCTGAACGGCTCGTAGCGGAAGCGGTTTTCCGTCATCAGTTGGCCGTCGACCAGATGGTGGTGCAGCACCGACGCGGGGGTGAGAAAGCCGTGCGGCGACAGGACGTAATCGACGCTGGCTTCGTCGCGGATGGTGCGGTTGCGGTCGGAGTATTCGGCCCAGGCGTGAATCCGGAGGGGCAAACCGTCGCTCCGGCGCACCCATAGGATGCCTTCGAGCGGGGCGCGGGCGACCTGCCGGCCGCGGAAAGCCAGTTCGCCACCTTGGGGCGACATCTGCCGCCACTGGATCGCGGTCGCCTGCACGGCGCCGATCCAGCCGCCGCCGGCATCCGCAGTGGTCATATGGGCCAGTCCCCGCTTGTCAAAAGCCAAAAGAATCAGGCCGTAATCGGTGGCGATATCGACCAGGCCGTAATGGGCAAAGCCTTCCAGTATGCGTCTGCGAAGGCTTTCATCAGGCGATTTGAGATTCAGAGAGAGCGTTCGGCGCGCGGCTTCAGGCGACTGAATGGTGCGGCCGTCCACCGAAACGATCTGACGCCACTCAACCAGGTTAGAGCCGGCCGAGTGCTGGAGCGGGGCCACTGTATATTCAGAAACAATCTCGCGTACTTGTATGCGTTCCGCGGTATACGCGAGGGCGGCCGAGCCGATGCGCGGGCGGAAGCGCGGTGGGGGAAGGACGGCGCGCTGCACCAGAGTCTCCTGCGCGACGGTATTGGGCAGGTTCTGCCGGAAGACCTCGGCCTCCTCCGCGACCCGGGAAAGAATTTGAGGAAGGGTAATTTGGGCGGACATCGGGACGATAGGAAG
>CAWCDJ010000004.1:0-1791968 GCA_963794265.1 Bryobacterales bacterium | reverse complement strand
TGGCTCCTCAGGTAGGACTCGAACCTACAACCCTTCGGTTAACAGCCGAATGCTCTACCATTGAGCTACTGAGGAGCAAAGTGGATCCTCTTAATTAAACCAAAGCTCCAAACGTACTGTCAAATCGTAGTCTTGTCTTACACGAAGGTGCGCCTGGAGCGGGAGATCGTCTCTCGCACGAGGTGAGCCTGAAGCGGGGATTCGCCATCCGTGCCAACTGCGTCCGTCACGCTGCCCCGTCCCAACGCCTCGCTGATCTTGCTCGCGCAACCCACCACCTGCCATTGAGTCACCGCGTCTACCGCGTTGATCTGATACACGCCCTTGGCTCCGTCTCAGTCGCATTGATGCACCGTGTCCACCCGTAGAAATCCGAGGCGGCCCTGGGGCTCGGGCCTGCGCCGCTCGCCGATCGCGATCGCCGTCGGCCGCGTGGCCTCGACTTGCGCGGCCAGATTGCCGAACGGCGATGCCGGTTGTGCGAGCAGTCCTCCGTACCGTCGAAATACCAGCCGGGGCCGTTGGTGTGCGGCAGCCCCGATTGCCAGCGCCGTCGTCGCGCCGAGCATAACCGCCAGAATATCGCCGCGGATCCGGAATACCGCCAGGTGTGCCGCGACAGTCCGGAGAAGTGGCGCTCTCGCCATCCGGATTACTGGCGGCGGTATCGCGAACTGCACCCGGCCACGGTCGAGCGGAATCGCCAGCGGCAGCCCGTTCCGGACCAAAAACGGAGTCTGCGGGATCTTGCAAACAACAACTCAGCTCCGGCGCAAGTCTGGGAGTTGGAAGCACTTCGACCCCGTAAACCGCCGGTTTCCAAGTCTTGCAAACGACAACCTCCTGGCATCTTGCCGGCTTCTGCCGGATAACGGAAGTCGCACCAGGCTCACCGCCGATCAGATCAACGACCTGCATCGCCTGTACTGGTCCGAGCGTTGGCCCATCCGCAAGATCGACCGTCACCTGCACAGGAACTGGCGGACCATCAAGAAGTATCTCGATGCCCCGGCGCAATCGGCCGCTCCCCGCCAGCGTTCAAGCAAGCTGGATCCGTAAAAAACTACCATCGCCGAATGGCTGGAGAAAGCTCCCACGGTCACGTCCGCCGTCGCTCCGCTCTCTCGGCTATGCCGGCGCCTACACCATCCTGCGCGAGTGCGTGCATGCCACGCGGCCGCCGCGCAAGCCGCCGCTATCGGCGGAGATCGACGGTATTGAGCAGTCAGTTGCCTGTCGCCAGTTGGCACAACAAACCGTCGATCCTACCATCGCCGACAGCATTCTGGACCGGCTGATTCACAGCGCCAATCGCTTCGAACTCGACGGCGAATCGATCCGCAGGAAGCAGAGAGGCCGGTCATGAGCAGGCCGCAACTGTTTCTCAAGCAGTCCACCGGCTGGTTCGCGGCCGGATGGCAGTTCGGCCAGGCACTCGCCGGGTTGTTCGACGCGGCGGTCAAGCTCTACGCCAAGTCGTGTTTGAACGCGGACCGGCACACCGGTCAACTGCCGAGCAGCGTGACGGAGCTTGCTTCAGCTTTGAAGAAACCGGAGTCCTGGACCGAATCGGCGCTCCGCTAACTCGTCGAGCGGGTGTGTGCTGGTGGCTGGAGGCGGATGGGTTGGAGGTGGGTGACCGTTCCTCTCCGCCGACGCCTACCGTTCCGGTGGACCACATCCACCGGAACGCCGCCCCACATTACCGGAACCCTGGACCATATCACCGGAATGTAACAATCCAGCTCCGCCGGTGACGAAACGAAATGAAGGAAACGAAATGATGCCGACTCCGCCATCCAGACACATTCCTCTTGGCTGAAATGATTCACCTACTTCATCATGTCTTTAAACCCGCGTCAGACTCTCCGACGCTCGACCACTTCCGCCGGAATTTGTGGACCAATTCACCGGAATACGCGCTGTATGCCCTAGTAACACCCAGTTTGCGGCTCGGTAGCAGGTCCCGCGGAACCGTTCCGGATCGACGAAGGTCTCGAGAAAATAGATCGGGGGCCCATAGGCGCGCTCCCAATCCGCGGAGAGTCTGGCGGCCAAGCGACTGAGGGTGCACGACGCCAGGTTCGGCACCTCGACCCAGGGCAGGATGAGGAATCGCGCGTTATAGGCGATGAAACGGATATTGCGCCACCGCGCCTCGCCGCACCTGCTCAAACGGTCAAACTGCAGCGGCTGAATTCCACCGAGTCGGTTGCCGCCGGCGGCGGTTGACTCGCCTTCCGGGTGCCGGGGCCTGCGCCGCCACGCTGTGGACCGGCACACCATCGTCGCCAGGGAATCGCATCAGGTTGGACCACACTACCAGCGATAACCGCGCTCCCGGGTTACCTGCCTCACTCATCCGCAGTTCGAACTTGTTATCAAACTCGATCGTGAACGCGACCAGCGCATGAGACAACAGGGCCGATAATAGGCGCGTTCGTGAATTCCGGCATCGCCAGGCGTGACGTGCCGGCCTTTACCGCAGCGCATACGGCATCACTCTAGCTCAGGGCTAACTCAAGTCTAGCTCGGTGAGTTTCGTCCCATTTGCGCGCCGAGTGTTCGCGTTCGCCGCACTTACACCGGCTGCAGATCCGTCTTAGCCTGACGGAGCCAGTCTTCAAAGCGCGTCTCGCCGAGTCGCGCGCCGTCGTTCGGGATCAGTGTCCTCTCGCTCACCTCGATGCCATAATAGCGCGCGCGGGGGTCAGAGATGACCTCGCGGGGGTCCTTGCGTGCCGCCAAGTCCCGCCGCACGGTTTCATCCAGGCGAAACTGTTCAGGCCCTCCTATTTCAACAGTGTCATTCACAGGCGAGCTCATTGCAATTCTTCCAACTGCACTGGCGACATCATCGGCTGCCATAGGCTGGAAGAGAACGGGAGGCAGGCGCACTTTGTTACCCTCGGTGGAAAGATCGGCGAGTTTGCGGACGAATTCAAAGAATTGCGTCGCGCGCACGATTGAGTACGGGATTGCGGACGCTTTGATCAGGTTCTCCTGAGCCATTTTTGCGCGAAAGAAACCGCTTTCGAGCAGGCGTTCGGTTCCTACGACCGACAACGCAACGTGATGTCCCACGCCCGCCGCCGCTCCATAATCGAGGAGGTTACGGGTTGATGTCTCGAAGAACTGCAGCACTGCCGCATCCTCCCAGGAAGGGGAGTTCGTTACATCGACGGTCGCGGAGGCGCCCTTCAGCGCATCCGCGAGTCCCTCGCCTGTGAGGCTGTTGACACCGGAAGTGGGTGACGCGGCTACTACTTCCTGCCCATGCTCACGAAGCTCTCTTACAAGCCTCGATCCAATGAGTCCGGTACCGCCAATTACTACGATTTTCATCATTGTCCTTTCGTGTTAAGCGCGGCAATTTTCAATTGCCGGTGATTCGCTAGGACTGGACACAGTCCATCGCTGGTTGTCCGCAACGAACGGACCCGACAAAGTCAGCATCTCGACGGCGGTAACAAATGGTTGATCCCGCTCTGTCATAGCTGCTACAGGACTTCAGGCAGTTTGCTCGTCGCGCGCAATTCGGACCAACCAAGGAAAATGTGCAAGAGCATACGTCGGCAGTCAATTTGCCGGGACGGAGGGCTTTGGCGAACCTCTGTCGTTAGTGATCGCGCCTCTGAGTTTCTATCCGAAGCTTACAGTTCAATTATCGACTTCCGCTTGGGAGGAGCACAAGAGGGCGCCCGGAAGCGCGCGTCTGAAGATGGACGGTCAGGTGTTCGTCGTGATTCTCACCGTCAAACACGGTTTGGAAGCAGACGGCCCACTTACTGCCAGGACCGGTTCTATTGGAGAAGCGAAAGAAAAACGAGCCGGCAGGCCCCGGTTTCCGAGAACGGACGATCGCCTTGCTGTGGCGACTCCACCGCTGGCGCCGGTCGGCCCCCAATCGTCTCAGTTTATCGCGAGCGTGGCATCACTCCGGGAAGACGCGCCGCCAATAGTTACAACCAGTGGAACTGCAGCGCCGGTTGGAGCATTGGCCGGAATCTTTATGTTGATCTGAATTTCTCCGGTATAGATCAAGCCGTCGAAAATGATATCGGCGGCCGGGACCGGAACGCCTCCCACGCTGACGCTCACGGGCAGCACGGGCGCCGGGTACGGCGCCGTGGGTTGGGTGTCGTCCCGCAAAGAGGTGTTCACAAGACCTTGCCCGGTTGCCCAGAACGCAATATAACCGTTCCGGACAGCAGGGTTTGAACTGGAATTGAACGTATTATCCGGGTTGACCACCCATGCCTGGCCCGGTCCATAAGCCTGAGTGAAGATTCCCGGCGAAGAAGCCACGACCGGCACGGTCACGGTGTTACCCTGCACGCCGTTGAACTCGACCCGGATGGTCGTGCTTTGCAAACCCGATACGCCGAATGGCACCAATGCGTTTACCAGCCCGTTAGAGGCGTAGGTCAGGTACGCTGCCGTCCCGCTGACGTAAACGCTGGTCCCCGCCAGTTGCGTTGTGAACCCGGAGGCGCCAGTTACCGGGCCGAGCCCAGTGCCATATATGGAAATGAACTCGTTGGGAGCTATTCCACCCGTCTGCGATGTAGCGGCATTGACGACGGCACCCGAACTTCCCGTCACGGTGATTTGCGGAGCCGAGGTGGCCGCGATCTCAGCGACAAAGCCGTGGTAGCAGCAGCCACTGTTGCTGGCGGTCGTCTGAAATGCGCCGGGAGTCGTGATCAGACCGGGGCCGATTGTATTGCCGGCGAGAAAGATGTCGCCGGCGGGGTCGACCGCCAGCCCGGCTGGATTCGAGGTCTCGAGCCCGCCGGAACCAATGCGCGTGGAGAAGAGCAGATTAGCGCCCGCGGGGTCGAGCTCGGCGACAACCACCTCCAAGGCCCCATTGCCGACGGCGGCCGGCTCAACGGGATTGACCAATGGGAAACCCGGTCCCGGCTTGTCCCATGATATAGACGTTCCCATTCCCATCCAACCGGATGGGTCCGGTAAAGAATAATGCGTCGCTTCCATCGGGCTTGGTGGCTCCCACATAGGTGGACCACAGAATACCGGTGCCGTCCGGCTTTAGCTTGGTCACGTGGGCCGCTGAGCAGGTCTGCCCATTCGGACCGCAGACGGTCGAATATGTGCCGCTCGTCACGGGAAAATCCCGAGAATTGGTATATCCGACGATATAGGCGTTGCTTGCGCTATCTATGGCGATGCCGCTGATGTAGTCGCCTGAGGCTTGAGTGCGCCCGCCAAGGTAGGTGGAGTAGGCCAGCGATGCCCCACCGGCGGAAGTGACGGGATTGAACTTCGCCACGAAGCCGCGCCAGGCCTGCCACATTTGTTCCTGAGTTGCCCAGCGGAGCAGCGGTTGGCTGAAACACGCCGGCGGTCGTCGGAAGGTGGCTTGCCATGGTCTCACCGACCAGATAGAAATAGCCGTTGGCATCCACCGCGATCGCCGTGCCGTACGTACCGCCGCCGCAGGCGATGGTGCACTGAGTATTCAAGTCGCCGAAGAGAGTGGAATAGAGCAGGTGGGCGCCGGTGGGATCGAACGCCGCGACGAAAGCGTATTGGGGCGTCGCCTCCGCCAGGTTGGGTCTCCGCCGATTACCGCGCCGCTGGTGGTGGGAAAGCAGGATTGGAACGTATAGCCTGTGGAGCAAATGTCGGACTCGTTGCCGGCGATGTAGGCGCGGCCAGCGCTATCCACGGCAATGGCGGTTGCGTACGACCAACTCCCGTACCCGCCAAGAAAGGTCGAGTAGACCAGGCCGGTTCCGGTGGAATTCAGCTTGGTCACAAATGCGGAGTAGTCAGAGGAGTTGCAGTTTGATGCCGCGGTAGACGCCCCAGTATTGTTGGGAATTGGGGCGCAGACGGTCTGGTACGCTCCGGCGGTTGTCGGGAAATTGGGCGAGTTCGTCTGACCGGTCACGTAAGCATTGCCACTGGAATCCACCGCTATGGCGTAGGCGTAGTCAGAGCCGTTGCCGCCCAAATACGTGGAATAGACCAGCGAACTGCCATCCGGACTGAATTTGGCCACAAAAGCCGAAGGCCACATGCCCGGGACTGACGCCCGCCAGCTTTTGCCGGCGGCGTGCTTTGATAAGGGTTCTTCGTCGGGAAGTCGATCGAGTAGGTGTTGCCCGTCACATACACGCTACCCGCGCTGTCCAACGCGAGGCCCTGCGACGCACCGACTTGAAGGTTACCGGGTCCCGTCGAAACCCCGATCCTATCGGAGCCAGTCCCGGCCAGATAGCTTGCATAGCTGAGCACGGGATCGATGATCAGCGCCCTGGAATGGTCGTAGCTGCCAATCCGGAAGCGTATCTGGTTCCCGGCCACGGCGAACGACCCTTCGACGCTGGTCTTCTTGTCGCCATCCATCTGGTACAGACCGGCTTCTGGAAGGTGGCCGGACCGTTGGACGCACTCAGGGCTAAATTGCCCTGCGGCGTCGATGCTGGCGCGGGCGCCGTCGATCCGCCAGGCGATGCGGCTGGGGTCGGCCCCGGGGGCCACGACGAAGTCGTACTCCAAGTGGCGCTGATTTCCGTAAAAGACCAGATCCACGCCGGGGTAGACCTGGGCATAGTTGACCTTGCCGTAGGTCGGGATGCCGGAGCGCCAGTTCTTCGGGTCGTTGCCGATGAAGTAGTTCACCACGCCGGGCTGCCGAGCCACTACATGCTGCGTTGGCCTTGGGATTTGCCCCGATCAGGTTCATACGCAGGGTGTCAACGGAGGCGGCTTCCGGTGTCTGCCCCGTCGCCGCGGGCGATGCCGGCTGTTGCCGCTCCAGGTTCAGGACGACCTTGCCCGAATCGAGGAAGAGGGTGTAGCCGGAACCGTGCGAGAGAAACTGAACTGTGGAGGCCACCTGCCCCTGGTTCGGCTCGAAACTCAATGGCACGTCCATGAGCTTCACTTTGGGGCGGTTCGGTTCCGCGGAGGTGCGCGAACCGCCATTCCCGAAGAAAACTGAAACTATTGCGAGTGCCGTTATCGCCCGGAACGCCAGCGCCCGGGGAGCAACCGAAGACCGTTCTCTTGTCATACTCGTTGTCCCTCTCTGTCCGCCCGGATTAGGGTGGGAGTTCAGCAGCTAGGATTGGCTTCCTTTCGATTATCGAGTATAAAACAATTAAAAGGCCCGTTTATCCTAATTTTGCTGGGCGGCTCGCTGCCTGTGACCTCTCGGATTTCTCGGCGGATTCCTCACTGGGAATCAACCCGCCCCGAGGATCCCAAGCGGAGGCCATGTGGATGGACGCTTTCAAGCCTCTAACATCGAGATGTTGGAGGTCACGGGTTTACGTGACGTAAGTCACTGAACAGCCTGGCGGCCTCTCCTATGCTCAGGTTGAGGACGAGCAATGAGTGAACTGATCGACAACCGGGCACAGCGGGTGCGGACACTGAAAGCCATCATCAAACGCCTGCATGCCGGCGAGGAGCCGGAGCAGGTCAAAGGCAGCCTGAAGCAACTGGTGTGCGAGACCGACTACTCGGTGATCATGGCAATGGAGCAGGAACTGATCGCTGAAGGCATGCCGGTCGGGGAAATTCAGAGCATGTGCGACCTCCATTCCCAGGTGACCCGCGACGTCCTCGTGCAACTCGAGCCCGCCTCCGTTCCGCCAGGCCATCCGGCGGATACGCTGCGCCGCGAGAACGTGGCTTTGCGCGATCCCCTCGGGCGCATGCAGACGGCCATGAACCGGATCCTGGAAATCGCCGACGATCAGGACGCGGAGGCTTCCGTGCTCGAATGGCGGCAGGCGCTCAACGACCTCCACGACATTGACAAGCACTATCAGCGGAAAGAGCATCTGTTCTTCACGTATCTCGAGCGCCATGGTGTTTCCGGGCCATCGAAGGTGATGTGGGGAAAAGACGACGAAATCCGCGAACTCCTGAAGGACCTGAGCGCCGCGCTCAGGGAGCACGACGCCAGTGTCGCCCAACTCAAGATCCTGGCTGCCACGACGGGTGAGGTAGCGACCGGCACAATTCACGAAATGATCTACAAGGAGGAGCAGATTCTTCTTCCGATGTGCCTGGAGACGTTCACAGCGGACGAGTGGGCCGAGATCTGGGCCTCCTCTCCGCGCTATGGGTGGTGCCTGGTAGAGCCACGGGTGGGCTACCAGCCCACGGGCGCTCGGCCAAAAGACCCGCAATCCTTCGCTGGCGGTATCGCCCTTCCCACAGGCGCCCTGGCGCTCGATCAACTCGTCGGCATCTTTTCGACCTTGCCGGTGGACCTTACGTTTGTGGACGCGGATGACCGCGTCGCCTTCTTTTCGGAAGGCCCCAACCGGGTCTTCGCGCGCAGCCGCGCCATCATCGGACGAAAGGTGCAGAACTGCCATCCGCCGCGAAGTGTCGACGTAGTCGATCGCATTCTCGACGATTTTCGGAAGGGTCGGCAGAACGTCGCCGAATTCTGGATACCCTTCACGGGCCGCTTCGTCCATATCCGTTATTTCGCCGTAAGAGCGGGAGATGGCCGGTATCTGGGAACGCTGGAAGTAACTCAGGATGTAACCGGGATTCGGACGCTCGACGGAGAGCGAAGATTGCTGGAATACGATCAACAAGCCCCGTGACCCTGCCTGTTGACCCGGGAAGTATTGTGGCACCAGTTTGAACACGATCATTGCCGTTGAGGAGTACGAAGTATTCCCGGCAGCTGCGGCGGCGCCTGCCGAATGCGACCGGACCGGCATCGGAGGCGAGATTGCCAGGCGGCGCGGCGTGGGCCAGGGCTGATGGTCGAAACGGCACGGCAGCGCGCCATGATCCTCACCGGAGGAACCGCCAGGCTGACGCTGGAGTCTTGCATCAACTCGTTTCCGACCGGCGCGAACAACGCGACCCGGCAATTCGTGACAACTGCCTGATCTCGGGCCAAAGCTGCAAATCCCTGCCGCAAATCAGGCACCGCCGATCGCGCTCGCTCCCTTCCAGGCCGTGAAACCGCATGGTTTTGCGTATACGGTTGGAAGGCCGGTGAGTTGCACATCCGAGGATGGAGTGCCCGCAACGAAGCTGATCAAGGCACTCGGCGGCCATCTCTGAAGCACCGTGATTGAAAGGCTGGAGCGAACCGCCGGTTGAAAACGATCATGAAGGCAGCACTGGAGGGTCGGGAAATGAAAACCTCGCGCTCAGCTTGCCCCAGGGCAGGCGACCGATGAAATGCCTGACCCTGGCACTGGTTCTGGCTGTAGCGTCCGGCACTGGGCTGGCGCAACAACCCTCGACTGCACCGACACGCGGCGAGGCGGACCAAGCCGTCAATGGGTTTTCTTCGAATGACGATCCGCAACTGACCGACTACATACGGCTCGCACTTGACCGCAACCCCGGATTGAGCGGCGCATTGGCACAATATCGCGCCGCCTTGCAGCGCCTCCCGCAGGTGAGCGCTCTCCCGGACCCGATGCTGGCTTTTACGAACTACCTCCGCACGCCGGAGACCCGGGTTGGCTCTCAAACAAACGCCGCCGCTCTTACGCAGCAGTTCCCCTGGTTCGGAACGCTGAGAGTACGCGAGCAGGTGGCAGCCAAAGAGGCGGCCGGATACCGGCAGCAATACGAGGCGGCGAAGGATCAGATTGCCCTCGAAGTCAAGACCGCCTACTACACCCTCGCCTTCGTCGACCTTGCACTCGACATCAATGGAGAAGACCGGCTCCTGCTTGATCACTACGAAAAGCTTGCGGAGGCCCGGTATCAGCAGGGCGCGGGACTCCAACAGGCGGTCGTGAAGTTGCAGGCGGAGATCACCCGCGTTCAAAGCACGCTGGATGAGCTGAAAGCGCGCCGCATTGATGCCGAGTCGTCGTTAGATACGCTGATGAATCGTCCGCCGGAGGCACCAGTGGCCAGGGTCAAATTGCCGCCAGTCCCGGAGGTCAAAGTAGACTACAAGCAGCTATATCAACTGGGGCGGCGCAAGCGCCCGGAGGTCCTGGCCTCGCTGCTCGACATTGAGCGGGACGAAAAGCGAATCGACCTCGCCCGCAAGGATTACTGGCCGAGTTTCAGTCTCGGCGGCAGTTGGGTGAATGTGGTTGGTTATCCATTGGCTCCCGGCGGTATGGCTATCCCATCCGATGGCAGGAATGTCGTCAGCTTCAACCTGGGAATCAACCTGCCTGTGCATCGCAGCAAGTACGACGCTGAAGTCGCCGAGGCGACGGAAGCAAAGGTCGCTTCGACTCACGGCTACCGGGAGACGGTCAACGCCGTGGAGTCCTCCATTCGAGAGGTTGGTTTCCGCATCAGCACACTTCGTGAGCAGATGGCGCTGTTCAACAACACACTCATGCCCCAGGCTCAGCAGTCGCTACAATCGGCCGAAGCAGCATACTCAACTGGCGGTCTGGGCATTCTCGATCTGCTGGACAGTGAGCGAGTGCTGCTGCAGGTTCGTTTAGGCCTGGCACAGTACATCACCGACTACATGCAGGCGCTGGCGGGCATGGAGCGCGCCATCGGTTCGCCGTTTCCGGAGATCAAGCCGTGAAATCCCCCCTTTCGAAGGTCCTGCTGGTGGCATTCGTATTCCTGCTCGGCGCCGCCCTCGCCGCCGCCGTGGTCTGGAACCCCTTCCATTGGAAATGGGCGGACGCCGCTGTGGCCCGCTTGCACCCGGCCGCCTCCAGGATGAGTGAAATGCCGGCCGCGACGTCAAGCAGTACCCTCGCAGCCGGCCGACGCAAAATCTTGTACTGGCGCGCCCCAATGAACCCGAACTACATTTCCAACAAGCCAGGCAAGTCTCCCATGGGCATGGATCTCATCCCGGTCTATGCCGATGAAGTACAGCAAGAGCCGGGTATTCGCGTAGATCCTGGTTTTCTGCAAAACTTCGGTGTTCGTACCGCTACCGCCTGGCGCGGCTCGATCCCCGTCGACATTCGTACCGTCGGCCTGCTCGACTACAACCAGAAAAACCTGGCCTTGGTGAACACCAAGTACGAAGGCTGGATCGAGAAGGCGGCGGTTAACTACATCGGCGAGCCGGTCCGGAAGGGTCAGGAACTGTTCGAGATCTTTAGCCCGCAACTAGTGACCACCGAGCAGGAGTATCTCTCCGCGCTGCAATATGTACAGAAGCTCGTGGGGGCAGCGGACCCCGATGCTGTGGAACGCGCGCGTTCGCTGCTCAACGCCACCCGTGAGCGACTGCGCTACTGGGACATCGCCGACGCTCAAATCGACGAATTGCAGAGCACCGGGAAGACCATGCGGACGCTGAAAGTGTTTTCGCCCCTATCGGGCGTCGTGGTGGCGAAAGCCGGCGATTCCTTGGAGGGCATGAAGCTCGCGCCTGGTGTGACCGTTTACAAGATCGCCGATCTCTCCACGATTTGGGCGGGCATCGAAGTCTATGAGGACCAGATCCGATATCTGCAAATCGGGAGGCAGGCGAACATTACCCTGGACGCCTTTCCCAACCGCCACTGGGCCGGCAAGGTGATCTACATCGACCCCAACGTGAACCAGCAGACTCGCACGCTGAAAGCCTTCGTTGAGATCCCCAATCCAGAGGGCATCCTGCGGCCGCAAATGTACGGGAATGTCGAGATCCGCGTTCCCGTAGTATCGGCGGCAGTGAAGATCCCGGAGGAAGCCGTGCTGCACAGCGGCGAGCGCAGCGTGGTGATCGTGGAAGTTGCCAAGGGGCAGTTCCAAGCCAGAAATGTGGAGTTGGGAGCGTTGGGTGATGGCTATCGCGAAATTCTCAAAGGTGTCCAGCCCGGGGAGACCGTAGTCACGTCATCTCAATTCCTCATCGATTCGGAGAGCAACTTGAAAGAGGCGGTGCAAAAGATGCTGGCCGAGCCCACAACGTCCGACGGCGGGAAACCGGTGCCCGCCCGCCACGACCACTAGGGAACGGAAATGTTCGCGCGAATTATTCAATGGTCGATTCACAATAGGTTCCTGGTGCTGCTGAGCACCCTGTTCGCGATCGCCGCCGGACTCTACTCTCTGCTCCGCACGCCGCTCGACGCTATTCCGGACCTGTCCGACGTGCAGGTGATTATCTACACCGAGTACCCCGGCCAGGGGCCGCAGATCGTGGAGGATCAGGTCACGTATCCTCTTACCACCCAGATGCTCGCGGTGCCGAACACCAAGGTCGTACGGGGATATTCGTTCTTCGGCTTCTCGTTTGTCTATATCATTTTTGAAGACGGGACGGATATGTATTGGGCGCGCAGCCGCGTCCTGGAGTATCTCAACTACGTTTCCGCGCGGCTGCCGAAGGGAGTGACACCGACGCTTGGGCCGGACGCGACGGGAGTTGGCTGGGCCTTCATGTACGCCCTGAAATCCGATCGCTACGATCTCAGCCAGCTTCGCTCGATTCAGGACTGGTACCTGAAGTACGGCTTGACCGGCGTGCCGGGTGTCGCCGAAGTAGCTTCCATCGGTGGTTTCGTCAAGCAGTACCAGGTGACCGTGGACCCGGACAAACTGCGCGCCTACAACATCCCGATTTCGAAGGTGAGGACGGCGATCGAGCGCAGTAACAACGATGTCGGCGGGCGTTTGCTGGAGGTGTCGGAAAAGGAGTTCATGATCCGCGGCCTGGGCTACGTCAGCTCTCTGAAGGATCTGGACGAAACGGCCGTGGGCGTGGACCGCAATGGCACGCCGATCCTCGTCAAAGACATCGGCAGCGCGCAATATGGTCCGGAGATCCGGCGCGGCCTTGCCGAATGGAACGGACAGGGCGAAATCGCGGGCGGCATCGTCGTGGTGCGCTATGGCGCCAACGCGCTCCAGGTGATTCGGGATGTCAAAGCGAAGCTCGTGGAGTTGAAAAAGGGACTGCCACCTGGAGTGCAGATTGAGACGGCATACGATCGATCCTCTCTCATCGAGCGGGCCGTGGCGACCCTGCGAGAGAAACTGCTGGAAGAAAGCCTGGTAGTGGCGATCGTCTGCATCATTTTCCTGCTGCATTTCCGCAGCGCCCTGGTAGCCATCGTGACGCTCCCGGTGGCGATCCTGATCGCGTTCATCATCATGTACCACCAGGGAATCAACGCCAACATCATGTCGTTGGGCGGTATCGCCATCGCTATCGGCGCCATGGTGGATGCGGCAATCATCATGATTGAGAACGCGCACAAGCACCTCGAGCGCGATGGCGGCCGGAAACCGCACTGGGAGATCATCTCCGACGCGGCCACCGAGGTAGGGCCGGCGCTGTTCTACTCGTTGCTCGTAATTACCGTCTCATTCCTTCCGATCTTCACCCTGGAGGCGCAGGAGGGGCGGCTGTTCAAGCCGCTGGCCTTCACCAAGACATACTCGATGGGAGCCGCGGCCCTGCTCTCCATCACGCTGGTCCCGGTCCTGATGGGTTACTTCATTCGGGGGCGGATCATTCCCGAGCATCGCAACCCGATCAACCGGTTTCTGATTCGGCTCTACCACCCGATTCTGGAATTCGCCCTCCGATTCAAATTCCTGCTCCTGGCCGTGGCGATCCTGGCCGTAGCTGTCACGGTCATCCCGTTCGAGCGGCTAGGCTCGGAATTCATGCCTCCGTTGTGGGAGGGCGACCTGCTCTACATGCCGACCACACTGCCGGGCGTTTCGATTACCGAGGCCCGCCAGATCCTCCAGCAGACCGACAAGATCATCAAGACCTTCCCCGAAGTGGAGTCTGTGTTCGGCAAGGCTGGTCGCGCGGAAACCGCCACCGATCCCGCGCCGCTCTCCATGATCGAAGCCACCATCCGGCTTAAGCCGGAAGATCAATGGCCGAAAGGAATGACCGTTGACAAGTTGACGAACGAAATGGACGACGCCATCAAAGTACCTGGCCTGACCAACGCCTGGACCATGCCCATCAAGACACGCATCGACATGCTCTCCACTGGAATCAGGACGCCGGTTGGCATCAAACTGGCCGGGCCCGACCTCCAGGTACTCCAGCAGCTCGGTGAGCAGGTCGAGGCCGTGATGCGGGGAGTGCCGGGCACGCTCAGCGTCTACGCCGAACGTGTTATGGGAGGCAATTTCCTGGATTTCAAAATCGACCGCGAGGCCATTGCCCGCTACGGCCTGACGGTGGGCGATGTCGAGGACGTCATCCAGTCCGCGATTGGCGGCATGGACATCACCACCACCGTGGAAGGCTTGGAACGGTATCCGGTGAATTTGCGCTACGACCGCGATTTCCGCGACAACCTCCCCGCGCTGGAGAACGTTCTCGTACCCACGCCGGCCGGCCAGCAGATTCCGCTGGAGCAACTCACGTCGGTCAAATACGTACTCGGACCGCCTTCGATCAAGACCGAAGGCGCGCGGCCGAACGCCTGGATTTATGTCGATCTTCGAGGAATTGACGTGGGAACTTACGTGCAGAACGCGCAGAAGGTCGTTGCCGCGAAAGTTAAGTTGCCCGCCGGGTACACCCTCACATGGAGCGGCCAATATGAGTACATGCAGCGCGCTAAACAACGGCTCATGTACGTCATCCCGCTGACTGTTCTGATCATCTTCGTGATTATCTTCCTGAACACGAAATCGTTGACCAGGACGGCAATCGTCTTCCTGGCGGTGCCGTTCTCCCTGGTGGGTGCGATCTGGCTTATCTATCTGTTGGGTTACAACATGAGTGTCGCGGTGTGGGTCGGCATCATCGCTTTGGCGGGATTGGATGCAGAAACGGGTGTAGTCATGCTGCTCTATCTCGATCAGGCCCACGACGAGTTCCTCGCGCGCGGTATCCTCAACAACCGCAATGACCTTGCCGATTCGATCTACGAAGGCGCGGTGAAAAGAGTGCGTCCTAAGGTAATGACCATTTGCGTGATCGTCGCCGGGCTGTTACCGATTGTGTTTAGCCACGGAACCGGCGCCGACGTCATGAAGCGCATCGCCACCCCCATGGTCGGCGGCGTGATCACCTCGGGCATTATGGAACTGGCGATTTACCCGATCGTCTACTTCCTCTGGCGAAGCCGCGGACTGCCGAGCGGCGGGCCATTCACCGGATTTCATCATCTGAGAAAGGCATTATGAAATATAGAGTTCTGTTGCTGGCAATGAGCGCGTCTCTTTCGGCGCAAACTTTCCCCGCGAGATTGGTGAAACCGCTGTGGCCCGACCGCCACGGGATTGTGAAGATCAGCGATCAGGGCGTCGCATTCGCCGCGCCGCATACGAAGCACGGCCCTGAGTGGGTTGGAGTCCAACATGTCGTCCACGCCCTCGACGAGCTTGACAACCGTCCGCATAGCCTCTCATGGAAGTGGACCGATATTCAGTATTTCGACCGCATCAGCCGCAAAGAATTTGTTGTCCTGACCTATCGCGATGACTGGCGCTTCCTGGGCCGGGATGAAGAATTCCGGTTTCGCCTGACGGAAGGCGAATTGACGGACGCGATCCTCCAGGAAATCAGCCGTTATCTTGGTCGGCCGGTCACTGACCGGGTGCCTCCGGAGAAGGTCGCAGCCTTATACTCCATCCCGGTGAAGCGCGACGGCACGTTTCGCGGATCTGAGGGGGAACTCAACTTCACCAACACCGCCATCTGTTACGTGACCAAAGCCAAAGCGGGTAGCCGAACGTGGCATATGGATCGCGACATCGTTTCGGTCTGGTCCGACGATCCTTACCAACTGGAGATTCGCGCTTACGAAAACAACCGGCGGGAGTTCAGCCGGACGGTTACGTACAAATTCGATCTGAAGCAGAAGCTCGATCCCGAGTTCTATCGCAAGCTGAAACTGCGGCTCTACGGCCTGGAAGCCGACGGGGTAATTCGTTAGCCAACCGCGGCTGGGGTGGCCGGCTCTGCTGCGCTTCAGTGCACGGCAGTCACCTTCGGGTGAGCGATAAGGTCGAGAAATCTGTCCACCCGGCCGCCATGGTCCTCGGCGAATCGCCCGGCAACGGCCCGGTTCGCGAACGCGATGATACTCGGCGAGCAGCGGTCGAACGCCATCGGCACTGGCTGTCCGTCGCGGTTCAGCATCTCGCGGGAACGGACGCAAGGAATCACATCGCTGCCTTCGACCGCAAATGCTGCGTCCGGACGGAGTGGCTGAGCCGTTTCGTAGTCGGTCAATTGCGCGAATCGAACCGGCTCGTGAATCTGGGCGCCCGCGCTCAAAGCGCACGAGGGACAACAGAATACTTCACGCTGGTTGCCGACAAAGGCGACCGTCCGCATGTTGGCGTGGACGGCGCGCCCGCAGGCCTGACAGACTTCTGCCCGTGAGGCGGCCGTCATCCGCAAAGCAGCATACCCAAGCCCCAGGGCAAAAGCCAACACGAAACCCACACCCAGCAGTTGCTGTACACGGCTCACGGCGTTCCCCTCTCCTGAATCTATCCTAACGCCGATGGGGGATGCCCGATCTCAGACAGGCGCCTCGCAAAGATGGCTGAAATCGGGCACCGGGACGGCGTTATTTCGCGCCCGCGATCGAGTTCACGCTGATGACGTGCGTCTTCTGATCCAGCACACCCTTGACGCTGACCTTCTCACCCGCGAAGCGTTCCGGCGTTCGCTGGTCGCTCAACAGATATAGATTCTTGCCGTCGTACAGAGCGTACTGGTAGCGGCTCGGGTCACTGTGGACGCAATCGCGTACGCACTTTGCGTCGGGCGTAACTCCCATCGCCTTATGGCTCTTGCCGCACATCGAATCCGTAATTACGCCAGTGAACGTCCGCGCAGGCGAACCGGCGAAGGCGGCCGTAGCGGCCAGCATCAGGGTCACAATTCCATTCTTCATTTCATATCTCCTGACAGGGGCAGTATCTCCAAATCGGAGTTTGTGGCGGCCTCTCCGCCCCAACCCTTCTGGAATCCTGTTTCGGAGCTACGTAAGGCAAACGAACGGCCACCCGAGTTTGCCGCCTGGCACCGCAGATGCCTACAGAGAAGCGCAGCTTATGAGAACGGCAGGCCGAGACGTGGCCAAGTTCCCCGTTGAGGTGCGAACATGATGGTTGGAAAGGAAATACCTCGGACCGCTTCTTTGGGGAAGCCAGTGCCGCACCAGGTGCGGCTGGTGGAGGACCTGAGCGGAATCCGGCCTATGAAAGCACCCTCGCCATCGACGAGAATCGTCCTTACGGCACTGGCGATCCTCGCGGCGTCGGTCCTCCACTACGTGACGCCGCACTCCCGTCTGCTTCTGCACAACCTGTTTCAAAAGCTCTACTACTTGCCGATCATTTATGCCGCAATCGCGTTTGGCTGGCGCGGCGGTCTTCTTGCGGCGATGGCTTCGGCGCTCTGCTACATCCCGCACATCCTGACCTGGCGCCATCAACCCTACTACGCCATGAGCCAATACGCGGAATTGATCCTGTTCTTTCTGGTGGGCGCCACGACTGGCTTATTGGCGGACCAGGGTCGTAAGCGCCGGCAGCAACTGGAGGCCACGACCCGGCAATTGCAGGAAAGCCTCGAACAGGTGAAGCGCGCCGATCGGCTCTCCGCAGTCGGGCAACTCGCGGCAAGCCTGGCCCACGAAATCCGAAATCCTCTGGGCAGTATCGAGGGAGCGACCAATATCATTCGCTCCCCAGCAACTTCCGACGAAATCCGTGAGGGGTCTCTCAATATCATTCAGAAGGAATGCCAGCGGCTGAACCGTCTCCTGACGAATCTCCTGGACTTCGCCCGCCCGCGGCTGCCGGAGTTCCGGGCCGTGGACCTGCCCCGGCTCATCGATTCGATCTTTGCGCTGGTAGGTCCTAATGCTCAGTTACAGCATGTCGTACTCAAGAAGTCGGTCTTGCATGCGCCCGTGTCCCTGAAATCCGACTCAGAGCAACTCAAGCAGGTGCTCCTGAATCTGGTGATCAACGCCATCCAAGCCATGCCTGCTGGCGGCGAGCTTGAAGTCGCAATCGATCAGCGCGACGGCCAAGCGATTATCTCGGTCAAGGACCAGGGCGCTGGAATCGCTGAAGAGAACATGGACAGAATCTTCGATCCATTCTTTACCACCAAGGAAGCCGGTACAGGTCTTGGGTTGTCGGTCGCCCACCAGGTGATCACCCAGCACGGCGGCCGCATCCAGGCTGAGCGCAATCCCGACCGCGGTATGACCTTCTCCATATCGCTTCCACTGGAAGCCAGGAGCAAGCCTTGAGAAAGAGCCGCCTTTTGGTCGTTGATGACGATGAGAGCCTGCGCTGGGTGACCAAGGTCCAACTTGAGCAGAGCGGTTACCTGGTCGATGCGGCTTCCGACGGCCCTCAGGCCCGGGAGCTTTTGCACCAGAACGGCTCCGACCTGGTCATCACCGACCTGATGATGCCCGGAATGTCCGGTTTGGATCTGCTCAAAGAAATTCGCGCCGAATATCCTGAGCTCGCCATCATCGTCGTGACCGCGTTCGGCACGGTCGAGACGGCGGTCGAGGCAATGAAGGCCGGTGCGTACGAGTACATCACCAAGCCTGTCAATATCGACGAGCTGAAGCTGATCGTGAGCCGCGCGCTCGAACACGTGACCCTGAAAGAGGAAGTCCGTACGCTCCGCAGCAGCCTCGACCGGAAGTATGGCTTCGAAAACATTCTCGGTCGATCCAAATCCCTTCTGCGCGTGCTCGACATGGCGTCCAGAGCGGCGCAGACGAACTCCACCGTACTGATCCGCGGTGAAACCGGCACAGGCAAGGAACTTCTGGCCAAGGCGATTCACTTCAACAGTCCGCGCAAGGACGGGGGTTTCATCACCATAAACTGCGGCGCCATTCCCAAGGACCTGATGGAATCGGAACTGTTCGGCCACGTCAAAGGCTCGTTCACGGGAGCGCTGGCGAACAAGCGCGGGCTGGTGGAACAGGCCGACGGCGGCTCACTGTTTCTCGATGAGATCGGTGAGTTGCCGCTGGAACTGCAAGTGAAGCTGCTGCGGCTCATCCAGCAAGGCGAGATTGCCAAGGTCGGCGCGATGGTCGCCGGCAAGGTGGATGTGCGCGTGATCGCAGCGACACATCGGAATCTTCAGGCGATGGTCGAAGACGGGATGTTTCGCGAGGACCTTTATTATCGGTTGACGGTCATACCACTAGAGCTACCGCCCCTGCGCGATCGCCTCGAGGACATTCCGGAGCTTGTCCAGAGTTTCTTTGTGAAGGCGAAGGAAAAACACGGCCGGCCGGACTTGAAGCTGCCTCAATCGCTGTTGCCCTGCTTCGGCGTGTACACCTGGCCGGGCAACGTCCGGGAACTCGAGAACATCGTCGAGCGCCTGGTGGTGCTGACGCCAGGGAATGAGATCGGCCTTGAGGATCTGCCGGAGTTTCTGCGGCGCCAGCGGCCCGCTATGGAAGAACTTCATCTGGATCTGCCGCCGCAAGGGATCAGCCTGGAGTCGGTGGAAAAGGAGCTGATCCTGAGCGCCCTGAAGAAGTTCAACTGGAACCAGACCCATGCCGCCCGATACCTGGATCTCAGCCGCAAGACACTGATCTATCGAATGGAGAAGTACAACATTCAGCGGGACCTGCAAAGCGATAGCGGCGCGAGCCGGTAGGCCGCTCGCAGCGCTTCACTCGAAGTGGGAGATGTTCTCGCGGGCCATGAGACTGATTCTGAGTCCGCGACCTGGAAAGGCGTGTGGCGGCGATTCCGGGCGTTCGCAGCGCGACAATGGCGAATTCGCCGCTGATCGGTGCCGGGGCGTGGGGATGGCCGGTTGTGCCCCTGGGTCAACCTCGGCCGGAGCACGCGCCGACCGGCAACGGCTCAGGCTTCTCTCGATCGGCCACTCACGTCCTCTGCGTCGCCCCGGGATTCTTCTCCACTATGCGCATCCCGTTGCTGACCGGCCGTGAATTCAAGCAACACGACCGCAAGGGCACACCACCCGTGGCGATTGTGAACGAGGCATGGGCCAAGGTGAATCTCGGCGGGCGAAATCCGGTCGGGGATCCCGGTGGAAGCTTTGAGCACAGCAGACGGCACAGATTGCGCGCGAGACAGTCCCGGAGACGCTGTTCGCCCGTTTGTGCACGGCATTCGCGGTGCTCTCGCTGGCGATTGCGTGCGTGGGATTGTACGGCACTACGTCTTACGGCGTGGCACGGCGCACCAGCGAGATCGGAATTCGCATGGCACTGGGGGTACGGCGCGAGACGGTGGTCTGGATGGTGATGCGAGACGTCCTGATGCTTGCTGCTGCGGGGCTTGCTGCTGCGGGGCTGGCGATTGGCCTGCCGGCGGCGATGGGCGCATCGAAATTAGTCGAAGCTATGATGTTCGGAGCCAAACCTGGCGATCCGTGGGCACTGGCGGCCGCGCTGACGATACTCCTCGGCGCCGCGCTCGCAGCAGGCTACCTGCCGGCGCGAAAGGCATCCAGGACAGACCCAGTGGCCGCGCTTCGGCATGAGTGACCCCCCTCACCGGCGCCGGCTGCGTGGGTCCACATCCCCAGGCGCATGGTACCAAAGTAACGACACCTGCGGCTAAAGAACGGCGCAGAGGATGCCGATGTCCTAAACAGGACGTCCAAAAAACCGATGATATTTGGGAAGTCACGGCCTGACGGCTCCAACTTAGTCCGTAGATGCCGTCCCGCGGGGCGTCACATCTGGCTCACCAACATCGGAGCGCTGGTCATGTGCGGCGGGTTGCTGGTTGCATTCTTTGCCGCTCAGTACGACCCCGTGTTCGCCGCCCGGAAGGGCCGCCAGGGCAGCATCGCCGAAACCAAGATCGCCACGGCTGAGGCATTCTTCAGTTTCCGGCAGGCCGTCGCCATTCAGGTTGGCCTGGTCTTGCTGGCCTTACTGGCAGCCGCCGGATGGCGGTTCGGCTACCATCGTCAATTGGGCAGCGGGTTTCTGGGGGTGCGCGAGGCGGACTTGCTGGCCATGTTAGAGGCGACACCCGATGGCCTGGCCATTCTCGATGGCTGCGGCCGGGTCGCGCTCGTCAATTCGCAGACCGAGCAGATCTTCGGCTACCCGCGCGACCGGATTGTGGGGCAGCCCTTTCGCACCGTGGTTCCCGATTGGGCCGGAGAGCATCGGACAGGGCACTTCGAGACGCAGGGCCGCCGGTCGGACGGCAGCACCGTTCCGGTGGAGCTTCGTTCCAGTCCCGTCGTGGGGCAAAACGAAAGCCGCATGTATGTCGCCATCAGGGACCTGACCGACCGGAAACGGATCGAGCGGGAACTCAAGAGCCGCGAAGCGCAGTACGCCACGCTGTTCAACGGCGGCAACGACGCCGCGTTTGTTGTCTCCATCGGTCCCGACGGACAGCCGGCGGAACTCCTGCAGGTGAACGACTTGGCCTGCCGCTGGCTGGGCTATGCGCGTGAGGAACTGCTGGGACGGACGGTGCGTGACATTCACACGGCCGAAGCAGTGGCGAAACAGCCGCGAAGGGCTCCGGGAAGCGGAGAGCGCCTCCTGTTCGAAACGGATTTCCTTACGCGCGACGGTGTCGTCATCCCCGCGGAGATCAATGCCAAGCCGATCGAGTTTGGCGGCCGACTGGCGGTGCTCGCGCTGGCACGCGATATTACTGAGCGGAAGAAAGCGCGGGCTCGCCTGGAAGCCTCGGAACGCCGCTATCGGAGATTTGTGGAGCGCAATGCAGCCGCCTACCTGTTAGCCACGCCGGACGGAGAACTTGTGGACTGCAACGACGCCACGGTCCGGATGCTCGGCTACGAATCGCGGCGGGATCTGATGGAGCTCGGGCTTCCCGATCTCTATATGAATCCCGACGACCGGCGGACGGTTCTCGCCATGCTTCGAGACGGAAGCCTGACGGGTTACGAACTGTGTGTCCGGCGCAAGGATGGCAGCCCATTGTGGGTCCTGCTTAACGCGAGCCTGGTGACGGAGGACGGAAACGTTCTGACCGAGGCGACGGCGATCGACATTACGGAGCTGAAACGCATAGAGAAGGAATTGCGGAGCATCGCTTCCGTGGTAGAGGCAAGCACCGACTTCATCGGTTTGGCGACCCTCGAAGGCAAGGTTCTGTTCCTCAACCAGGCGGGGCGCAGGCTGATTGGCATGGATCCGGATTGCCCAGCGAACGATCTGACGATCTTCGACCTCGGCGGTGAAGAGGGGAAGCGGATCGCCCGCGAACAGTTTCTTCCCGCCCTGGCGCGCGATGGCTGCTGGGCGGGAGAGACTCGCCTGCAGAACCTGATAACCGGCGCGCCGATACCCTTTTGGGCCTCCGTCTTTTACGTGACCGACCCGAAAAACAATCAGTCGATTGCGATGGCGACCATCTGCCGCGACCTCACCGAGCGCAAGCGGGTGGAAGACGAGATGCGTGCTGCGCAGCGCGCCGCTGAAGCCGGCAACCTCGCCAAAAGCCGTTTCCTCGCCAATATGAGCCACGAGATCCGGACACCCATGAACGGCATCCTGGGAATGACGCGGATGCTGCTTACCACTCCGCTGTCGGAGGAGCAGCGGCAATACGCCGCGATTGTGTTGAGCGGCGGCGAGAACCTGCTCGAGCTGATCAACCAGATTCTCGACCTCTCCAAGATCGAAGCCGGCAAAATGGTGCTCGAAAAAGTGGATTTCGATCTGCGGTCGGTCCTGGAAGAGGCTATCCGGCCGGGTCTGATCGAAGCGCGCGGCAAGAACCTTCCATTCCGCGTGAACCTGCCGCGCAGTGTGCCGGGGTTCTGGCGGGGAGATCCTCACCGCCTGGGGCAGGTGCTGTGCAATCTGGCGTCGAACGCCGTGAAGTTTACGGACTCCGGCGCTGTGGACATTTCGGTGGCCGTGGCCGCCGAAGGCGAGCGCACCGCGACCATTCGCTTCGGCGTGAGCGATACAGGCATCGGAATTGCGCCGGAGCAGATGAGGGTCCTGTTCGGACGTTTTGTGCAGGCCGACGAATCGACCACCCGCCAATTTGGAGGTACGGGCCTGGGCCTTTCGATCTGCAAAGAGTTGGTCGAGATGATGGGGGGTGAGATCGGCGCCGAAAGTGATCTTCGTCACGGCTCGTGCTTCTGGTTCACTGTGCCCCTGGAGAAATGTCCCGAGGGAATTGCGGAGTGTGCCGGGCCGGCGCCGCCCGCGCCGGCTGTACGGCGGTGCCGCGTGGGCAAGGCGCGGGAGGCGCGAATTCTGCTGGCGGAGGACAACCAGGTGAATCGCCGAGTCATGCTTTCCATGCTGAAGCATCTCGGAATTACGGCGGATCCCGTGGTCAACGGGCTCGAGGCTGTGCGGGCCATACAGCAGAAAGCGTACGATCTGATCCTGATGGACTGCCAGATGCCCGAGATGGACGGATTCGAGGCGACGCGCCTGATCCGCGAGCCGTCCACCGCGGCGCTGAATCCGCACGTCACGATCGTGGCCGTGACCGCAAGCGCCATGCCGGGCGACCGCCACAAGTGCATCGAAGCGGGAATGGACGATTACCTGACAAAACCCGTAGACCCGGAGAGCCTCGCACGCCTTCTGGGCCGTTGGCTGGACGGCGTAGGGCCCGACATGGCCGCCGGCACCACCTAGTGTGCACCGGCCTAGCGCTTCCGCCTCCATTTCGGCTATGCGCCGCCTCGTACCGGTTTACAAGGTCATCTCTCAGTAGCGCCGAAGCCATGCGGGCTCAGACCTTGTGCCGATCGTAATCGAAACGTTCATCGAGCATGTGAAGCGTGGGTTCCCCATCGCGGGGAAGGTATACGGTCTTGAGAAGGGTCCGCGGGAAGTCGGTCAATTTCCGCGCAACAGGGCCGCCGTCGGTCCACTCGTACAGCGGAACTTCCCAAGGATTGAAAGTATCGCTGAGGCCTCGTTCTTTGGCGATCCGGTAGAGATGCAGATTTCCGGGCTCGTGGCCTGCGAGCCAAAGGCCGACGAGGTCGACGCGGAATTTGTCTTTGCCGAACATCACCATGTTGGTCAGGTAGTCGGTACCGACATTGAAGCCATCTCCATCGCGTCCGTAGATGCCCTCGATGATGGCCAGCCCGGTCTTCAGCACGCTCATGTTGTCGCAGGTCTTCTGTGCCCAGAGTTCCTGCTCGATGGGCCGCAGGAAAGTGCCGTTACTGCGCGACCCGCCGGTGTCATAACGGCTGTAGCCAAGCCGCCGGTGGCGTTCCAGAGAACTGTTCACCAGTTCTTCGACACGCGGATTGACCTCGGACTTGACAACATCGGAGGCACTCAGGACAGACCGCCAGCCGCCGCAAAACGTGGTGAAAGGATGCGCCACCAGTCCCTGCTCGTTCTTCACGGTGAGCGTGAGCCCCATGCTGTGCGCCTTCCACTTGGCAATATTGAGCAGCCATGTGCCAGGTTCGTTCACAGGAGCATAGTGCGGAATGCGCTTGAAAACTACGCCTTCCGGCACGGTGCTCCAGGTGGTTTCCCAGCCTTCCCGCAAATGGCGCTCGCGGCGCTCCGGATCCTGGGTAACGATTCCAAGCCGGTCGTTGATATCCAAAAGGCCGCGCAGGTTCCAACTGGCGTAGGACGTGGAATCGACGAAGGTGAACCGGGTGAGGCCGAGTTCTTTCATGCCGGTCACAAGCCCCTCGTAGAATTGGGGATCGGTGCCCGTGCCGAAGAGTTCCTCCGCTGGTCGTCCGCGAGGAGACAGACTGGTTGCGTTGGGTTTGAGGACGATCCGGTTATCAATGGGGATCCCGGCACGGTCGCAGGCCACGAAGATAAGCCGCGCGAGCGTCAGACCCTCTTTTCTTTTGGCCTCGGCGTCCATCTTGTGGGCTACGCTGGTGCGACGGATGAACACGGCTTTGGGGTTCCGCTCTATGAAAGAGTGCGGCATGAAGTACCGCTGCTGCGCGGCCGGGGCGCGCGACGCAAGGGCAGCAGTCCCCAAGGCTGCCCCGCTTCTCATAAGATCGCGGCGAGTCAGATGCATATCTCCGTTCCTCAGCTGAAAACGACCAATGCCAGACGTCTGAAACCGGGCACCGCCACGTCCGTGTTTTGGCCGCGCCGCCAGGTCCGCAGCGTGACGGATGGTTGGCCGGGACGCAAGAGGGTGGCTGAGTTGTAGATGCCTCGGACCTGAGCCATGATGTCTCCGCGGGTGGGCGAACCGTAGTTGACCAGACGGAGAATCAGACTTGCCCGTGCGCCCGCTTTTGAGACCATGGCGATAACGGCGGATGCATCCCACAGGCGGACAGGCCGGCGGGCCGCGGCAAGATCGAGAATGTCCAGAGCGAAGTCGCCAGGGTCGACGATCGATTCCTTATAGACGAGAATGCGGCCGGCCCCCAGCGTGTAGAAGACTCGATCCTGGAACTGGCAGGCCGCTTTCAGGCCAGGCCCCTTCCACCAGGACGATACGTCCCCGCCATCTACGACGAGGCTGGCGCCGGCATTGGCATGAGCTAGCAAGAGCTCGCCTACTTTCGGTGACGGTGGGTTAATTCCGGCCGCGACCACGATGGGACGACGGGACGCATCCGGCAAAGGAACGCGTTCAGCGGACACCAGCTCGGGGGAAGCGCTCTGGCGGAACATCAGCGCGGCCATCTCTGCCGAGGCATCGCCCCGTTCTATCAACACCGTGATCGTGCTCAGAGGGGGGTGGCGGAGAAGATCCCGGTTTTCCTTGAGCCAGCGGGCGGTCCGGCCCAACTGGGACCATGCGTCGGTGGCTGCCCGGTCCCTGCGGAGAAGGGCATCGCGGTACGCCGCATCCGGCGCCAACAAGTAGTTTCCTCCGGCAGCCCAGGCGTCGATCAAGGCGAGTTCCAAGGAATCGTAGGGGATTGCCTGTCCCTGGGTAATGCCAGCATCGCTGTCCGGGAGATAGGCCAGAAGGGGTGCGCGACCGGGGAAGAGAGCCTTCGTCCAAGCGACGAGATAGCCGTTCGCATCGACCCATGCGCGCTGGCTGGCGCCGCCGGAGAAATTTCCGTCCGCACTACGCGCGCTGGCCCTCGCTCCCGGCCAGACCCCCGCTTTAACCGCCAGGAAATCTCCTGGTGGCAGCGGGCCGGTATGGTCGCGGCTGACGAGCCGGATCGAATCTGCGTCAAGCGTATCGGCGCCGGCGGCGCGACAGGCGGCCGCGATATGGCCTTCATGCGACGGGAACCAGACGGCACCGATCCCTGCGCCCGCAAGGAGGCCGGAGCAATCGGAATCGGAATCCCAACGGAGCACGATCTGGTCCAGCAGATCAACTCTCACGGGTGAAATGCTATCCCGGCGCGCGGGAGAATGCAAGCTAATCAGGCTCCTTTCTCCTGAATGCCGAGGACCTGACCATCGTCGGGCTTGGGGACCTCGGCGGCGCCATAGCCGACGTGGTCGCGGCGGACTCTGGCGCACTGGGGCGCCGCTCCGATTTCTCATTGCTGTGGAATTACGCGCGCCTCCGAATCTTCCCGTCGTTGCAGCGACGCGAAGCTGCCGGCGGATGACCCGGTTTCGCGTATACTGATAATGCAGAGACGGAATGGCTGGCGTAACGCCGGGAGCGAAGCTGGATCTCCTGGTCTTCAAGATTACTCGGTATGTCTGCGCATTGGACATTCGTGCGGTCGTCGAAGTTGTACTGATTCCCGCTCTTGTCGAATCACCGGTCCAGGCCGCGTTCCTTGATGGATTTCTCAATCTGCGTGGGACTGTCGTACCGGTGGTGCCACTCACTGCGATATTGACGCTTCCTACTGCCCCGCCTGAATTACACACGCCCATTATCGTTATCGAAACCGCGGGTCGTCCGGTGGCGATCCGTGTCGACCGAGTCGACCAGGTAGTGGAAGTCTCGCGCGATGCAATCCAACGATTTTCGAACGCCGACTCTTTGAACGGGTGTGCGGAAGGCCAAGTGAACGTCGCGGGCTCTGATGTGGTCGTGCTTTCCGGCGATCGCCTCTTGTTACGCGAGGAGCAAGCGCTATTGGAGGACCTGCAGGCCCGAGTCCAAAAGAGGATCGAAAATCTGAAGGATGTTTGTCGATGAATCTCGGCGCGATTTTGGCAGATCCGGATTATCAGGCTCTCAAGAGCTTCATCCTCGAATTTACCGGGCTCTTCTATTTCCACGATAAGGACGAGGACCTCGCTACGCGTTTGGCGCGCCGCTTCTCCGCCCGTGGAGTGGCTACCTGTTCCGAATACCTGAAAATACTGCGCGATGACGCCCAGGGCGAAGAACTGACATACGTGATCGGGGAATTGACGATCGGCGAGACGTACTTCTTCCGTCAGAGAGAACACTTCGAGGCCCTACGGGACGCGGTATTCCCCGAGTTGCTCGACCGGAATCGTGGATCGCGGCGCATCCGCTGCTGGAGCGCCGGATGTGCAGCCGGCGCGGAGCCGTATTCGCTCGCCATTCTCCTGGATCTCGAACTGCGCGACCGCATCGCCGGCTGGGAGATCTCAATTATAGCCACTGACATAAACACCGAATTTCTGGCGCGGGCCAGGGAAGCTCGTTACCGTCCCTGGTCCTTCCGGGAGACTCCGGAGAGCGTGAAACTGGCCTGCTTCGATCATGATGGCGACACCTGGCTTCTGAAACCGGAATTCCGTCGGCACGTTTCGTTCCGGCAGCACAACCTGGCCGGTGGAGAGAATTTCCAGGATCTGGGTGGCCAGTTCGATCTCATCCTCTGCCGTAACGTCTTGATTTATTTCGGCCCCGAACTGATCCGCAAGACGGCAGCGGCATTCTATGACGTGTTGACGGCGGGAGGGTGGCTCGTCGTAGGCCATGCGGAGCTGAATATCGAAACCTTCGCCAACTTCGACAGCGTGAACTTGAATGGCGTGACTTTTTACCGGAAGCCTCTCGAAACCGTAACGAAACATACGCCAAAAACGCCGCGTCGGCGGGACGTGAGCGAGCTGCCGGTCATGCATAATGAGCCCCCGGCTTCTGACCGCCCGGCTTTGCAAAAAGCAACTCCCCTGCCACGGCCCGCCTTTCCCGTAGTCACTCTCGCTGTCCCGGGTGTATCGCAGGTTCGCCTGCTGGCGGACCGGGGCGAGTGGAGTGTCGCAGCACCGTTAGGACGGCAACTGGTAGAGGCGGAACCGCTGAATGCGCCGGCCCACTTTACTCTGGGCCTCATACTCGAGCACACTACTTCGAATGAAGAGGCCGAGAGGTCGCTACGCCGTGCCGTCTATCTCGATCGGAGTTTTGCCCTGGCGCACTATCATCTCGGCATCTGCCTCGAGCGGAACCGGCGCACGGAGGAAGCGCGGAAGGCGTTTCGCAATGTCATACAGTTGCTGCTTGCCCGTCCTGCCGAGGAATTGATTGAATATGGAGACGGCATAACCGTCTCCGAGTTAAAGGAATTGGCCAGGATGCATATCGAGCTTCTTGGAGGCGAATGAAGGAAGAACGGCGGATCGACTGGAACGCTGCCCGAGCCCGTCTCGCAGAAGCGCAGCTTCGGCTGGGAAGCACCGAACTTGCCGGCGCCGATCGCGCGCGCATTCTTCAAGCCCGGGCGACATTGCTCGCCCGGTCCGAGAAACCTGCCGGCCCGGAGAGGTACGGCGAATCCATCATGGTTTTCAGGATTGGTCACGAGCGCTACGCCGTGCCCCTTTCTAAGGTTTCCGAAGTGGTCACCGGCGTGGCACCCGTTCCCGTTCCAGGCGCTCCGCCCCGAGTGGCCGGAGTGATCCAGTTGCGGGGTGAAATACGTCCGGTCTTTAATCTGGCGCATGCTCTTGGATGTTCGGAGACTGTCGGCTCCGACCCGGCGACCGTGCTGCTCTTGCAGCACCGGGGGTTCGAGGCGGGCCTACACACGGGTCCGGTCGAGGACATTCGAACCATCGCCGCCGGCACGCGGCAGTCAGCCCCCGAGACGGCCCGTTACGCGGCGTGGATGACGGCGGATCTGGTCTTGGTTCTCAATGTGGATGCATTACTGGATGAGGACATGTAGATGGCAAATATGCGGATAGGAACGCGGCTCCTGCTCGCGTTCGGTGTGATCGTGATCCTGACGATCTTCTTAGGCGTATTCGCTCTGGTGAAAGACAACCAGTTACAGGCGCTCACGCGCGAACTGGACTCCCGCGATTTCGGATCGGTCGAGGCATTGCGAGCCATCAGCCGCACCGAAGATCAGATGCGCGCGGCCAGAGCTGAAGCATTGCTCTCGGCGGTTCTACGGAGAGACAAATTGCCCGCTGAGATTCCAGGCAATCTCGAACAGGAGTGGGCAAAGTACCGGGACCAGATGACCAGGCAACTCGGCGACATGGAAGCGACGGCAACCAAGTGGGAAGCCACATCGCTGACTCCCGAACGTGCCGCTGCCTGGCGTAGAGTCCGCTCAACGGTTCAAGACGTTTCGGCCGCTATGAAGATTCTTACTCCGGAAGTGGATCGTCAGTTTGAGCTGATTCATACAGGGGATATCGCGTCGGCGGTTGGACGCATCCCCGCTATCGAACAAGCGGTCAGCAGGATGCAAACAAGGCTGACCGATGCGGGGCGGGCTGTCGAAGACCAGACACAGATCGGACGCACGGAAGTCGCCGATCTCGCCGCTGCAACTAGAGATTCGGTCATTATCGTTCTGATTGCCACCGTCGTGGCGGGCATGCTGTTCGCTTTCTTCATTCAGCGCTCGATTACCGTTCCGCTCAACCAGTTCATGCAGGTCGTCGAACAGGTTGGCCAGGGAGACTTGACCCAGAGACCGGAAGTTTCGCGGAGTGACGAACTGGGCAATCTGGGGCGCAGCCTGGATCGCATGGTGCGAGGGTTGCGCGAGGTGGCCACACAGACGCGTTCCGTGGCGGAAAACCTGAATGCCGCGACTACCGAGATCCTGGCTACCACCCAACAACAGGCAGCCAGCACGGCGGAACAGGCGGCGGCGGTGCAGGAGGCGAATGCCACCATGGCGGAGATCGTCCAGTCCGGTGCGCAGATTTCCGACCGCGCCAGGAAGGTGGCCGCCTCGGCGGAAGCGACGTCGACGGCGAGCGCCGCGGGCCTTGAGTCTGTGCAGAACACCGCGACTATTATGGAGCGTATCCGTGAACAGGCCGAAGCCGTGGCTGAAAACGTGATTGCCCTCAGCGAGAAGACCCAGGCGGTAAGCGAGGTCATCAGCACTGTGAATGATATCGCCGAGCAGTCGCACCTTCTGGCGCTGAACGCGGCGATTCAGGCAGCCGCGGCGGGCGAGCACGGGCGCAGCTTTGCGGTGGTGGCGAGTGAGATGAGAAATCTGGCCGGGCAATCGAAGCAGGCTACGGTGCAGGTGCGCTCGATTCTAGGGGACATTCAGAAAGCCATTTCCAGCTCCGTGTTGCTGACCGAGGAAGCCGTAAAGCGTGTCGAGTCTGGGCGGCAACAGGCTAACGTGGCGGACCGGACGATCCGGGAACTCACCGGAAACATCGAAGAGAGTGTCCGCGCATTCCAGCAGATCGTCGGCGGCAGCAGCCAACAGCAGATCGGTTTCGAGCAGGTCACTGAGGCATTCCGAAACATAGGTACCGCCAGCCAGGACACAGCTACCGGTACGAAACAATCGGAGAAGGCGGCGGCAAATTTAAACGCCTTATCGCAACAACTGCGGCGGGCCGTGGAGAAATACCGGGTTTGAAGCCATTCGATCGCACATTGCTCGACATCTTCGTGGCCGAACAGGCGGAGCACATCGGGCGCATCCGCGCGGCCCTGGAGCAGCTTGCCGCGGCACCCACAGAACCGCGCACAGAGGCATTCGATGAGATATTGCGTCGTGCCCACACCCTGAAGGGAGCCGCACGCGCTGTCGGTCTGGAAACCACCGAACGGGTAGCGCATGTCCTCGAGGCGCTGGTCGCGCGGGCGCGGGACGGCGAAATAACCGTGGACAACCGGACCAGATCCGTCATTCAGCGCGGCCTGGAGACAATCGAGGACGTGCTGGCCGCCGCGCTCGCCAACCGGGTTGAACCACCGGCGTCGGGTTTCCTGGAAGCGGCTGAAACGCTCGCCCGCAGTACGCCGGATGCGGTCTCCGCCCCTGTGCAGGCCCCCCCAACCACCTTACCCGCTCCACCAGTCGCGGGCGTCGAGTTCGTCCGGGTGAACACCGCGAGAATCGACGAATTGGTTCGATCCGCGTCCCAACTCCTCGCTACCTCGCATGCGCAGGCGGCGGTCGAGGCGCGGACCGGCGCATACCTGAGCAAGGCCGGCGATACTTTGGCCGAGTATCTTCGCCTGCGCCGCCAATCGATTGCTTATGTTCGCGAGCACAGTGACGACCCGGAATTCGCTCCCCTCCGCGACTGCCTGGCGTTCGTAGACGCACAACTTCGCGACCTGTCTGCAAAAGCGCGGGCTGCCGGCTCCACCGAACGGCACCGGTCCTGGGAGATGCGAACGGAAATCGCGGACCTCTATCATAGCGCCATCCGAGTGCGCATGGTCCCCGCCGAATCGGTCTTTGGCGCATTCGGCGCGATGGTTCGTGAGATCGCCCACGATGAGGGCAAAGAGGTGGAGTTCCGGGCCGAGGGACTCGACGTGCAAGCCGACCGGCTCGTACTGCAGGGGCTGAAAGACCCGGTCATGCACCTGCTCCGCAATGCCGTATCCCACGGTATCGAATCGCCGCAAGATCGCCGTCGGGCTGGAAAATCCGCTAGCGGTGCGATCCGGCTTTCCATCGATTCCGATGGAGACCGATTGAACGTGGTAGTCGAAGATGATGGACGGGGGCTTGACCTTGCGTCCATCGCAGCACAAGCCCTTAAAAAGGGTCTGCTCACAGAGTCTGAAGCTGGGGCCGTGACTCCGGCGGAAGCCGCCAAACTGATTTTACGCCCCGGCTTTTCAACTTCGGATGTGGCGACCAGCATCTCCGGCCGCGGGATGGGCCTTTCCATAGTAGAACAGGCCGCCAGCCGACTACAGGGCGAGGTCCACATTCATCCGCATGGCGAGGGGGGCCTGGCGATTCTTATTTCTGCTTCGCTCTCCATCTCGATGCAGCATATCCTGCTCGTCACTGTCGGCGGCCGTACTTTTGCGTTGCCGGCGCGCTCGGTCAAGCGGTTGTTGCGTATCCGCCCGGCCGAGTTGCAGCTGGTCGAGAATCGCGAGGTGGTAGTGTTGGACTCCAAGCCTGTTCCCCTCGTGCGGCTTTCGGACCTGTTGGGGATTCAGGAGAATAAAAATTCGGCTGAAAGGGAGGCGAGTCCTTTTCTCCCCGTGGCGGTGCTGTCCTCCGCACACCAGACCGCCGGTCTGGTAGTGGACAGCTTCGCTGACGGACGCGAAACGGTAGTCAAAGACCTGGGGCTGAACGGAAAGCTCTCAGGGATGGGCGCGGGGTGCGTGCCCCTGGAGGACGGTTCCGTCGCGATTCTCTTGAATCCGGCCGCGCTTTTCGGGCGTCTCCAGGAGTTGGGGAGCCAGTCGTCGTTTCAAAAAGCTCCGGAAGAGGCTGCGAAAAAAGCGCCTCGCATTCTGGTCGTAGATGACTCGATCACGACGCGCTCGCTGGAAAAGAGCATCCTGGAAGCACATGGCTATGCCGTGAGTCTGGCGGTCGACGGAGTAGAGGCGCTCGAGCAGTTGAGTAACGAGCCTGTAGAACTGGTGATCACCGATATTGCGATGCCTCGCATGGATGGCTTTCAGCTCTTGGAGCAATTAAAGAAACGAAAGGAAACCGAGCATATTCCTGTAATCGTCGTGACTTCGTTAGAGAACCGTGAAGATCAGCAACGAGGTCTCTCGCTGGGTGCCGATGCCTATATCGTGAAGCGCAAATTCGACCAGCAGGAACTGCTAAGGACGGTGCGGCAGATTTTATGAAGACCATTCGGGTGATGATTGTGGAAGACTCCCCGGTGGTCCGCGAGCACCTTCGGCGCATCATCTGCGCCGACGCTCGATTTGTGGTTGCGGCCCTGGCGGGAAGCGGCGAAGAAGCGCTGTCGTCGATTACTCGCATTGCACCCGATATCATCACGATGGACATCCGGCTGCCCGGCATGCAAGGCTTTGATGTTACGAGAAGAATCATGGCCCTTAGGCCAACACCAATTGTGGTCGTTTCGGGCGCCGGTTCGGAAGAAGTCAGTCTTACGATGCAGGCGCTCAAAGCGGGAGCGCTTGCCGTCGTGGAGAAGCCGGTAGCCGCGGGGCACCAGGATTACGATACGATCGCGAGTCAGCTCTGTACCCAGCTTGCCATCATGAGTGAGGTGAAAGTCGTGCGGCAGCGCGGGGTCCGAGCCATGCATGAGGAGCGGGAGGCGGCCCCGCCGGTCACGACTTCGTACCGCGTACTCGGCGTGGCTACGTCCACCGGGGGGCCTAATGCGTTGATGCAGCTACTTTCCGGCCTGGGCCACGGTTTTCCACTGCCCGTCGCCGTCGTGCAGCACATGATACCCGCCTTCCTGGACGGCTTTGCGGAATGGTTGAAGAGCGTTTCGCCGCTCCCTGTGGAAGTCGTTAAAGAGACCGTTGCGATGGAGGCGGGCAAAGTGTATCTGGCGGCGGGTGACCGGCATCTCAAAGTAAAGGGGCATTTTGTGTTAGCCGACGACGGTCCTCCGGTGGGCAGCCACCGGCCTGCCGGGGACGTCCTCTTCTCATCTATCGCGCGCAGCGTGGGTGTTGGCGGAATCGGTGTGCTGCTTACCGGCATGGGTGAAGACGGTGCAAGCGGGCTGCGGGAATTGCGTGCTGCCGGTGGTTTGACCCTGGCCGAGGACGAATCGAGCGCCATAGTCTACAGCATGCCGGCCGCGGCAGTCCGGCTTGGAGCGGTGTGCGAATCTTTACCATTGACGGAGATTGCGGGGCGCCTGTGCGAAATCGTCAAGACTCGTCCGAGGGCGAATTGAAGCGGAGCCGGCGAGTTCTGCTGGTCGAGGATTCTCCTACGCAGACCGCGCGTCTGCGCCAGCTGTTGGAAAGCGATGGTCAGGAGGTGGTCGGTGCCGCAACAGCAGAGGCGGCTCTCGAGCAGTTGGAGACCATTCGTCCGGACGTGATCATTGTCGATTATCACCTTCCCGGCATGGATGGCTATGAGTTCTGCCGCGAGCTTCGGCTGAACGTAAACACTCGAGCCATTCCCGTTCTGATGCTTACTGTCGAGCGCAGCGATGTCGCGGAAATGCGAGGACTCGAGAGCGGAGCAGACGATTACCTGCCCAAATCCGTCGATCCGGATATCGTGCTCGTCCGTGTCCATAGCCTGCTGCGGAAGGCCCGAAGCTCCAGCGCAGTCGTGGCTATCGAGACCCGTTTTCAACGCGCGCGGATCCTGGCCATCGATCATAGTCCGACTTTCCTGCACATGCTCGGACGGGAACTTGAAGCCGAGCACTACGTGGTCGAAAAGGCGACCACTGGAATCGGTGGACTCGAACGCATGCAAGAGCGTCCTTTCGATTGCGTCCTCGTCGATTTCGAAATGCCGGACGTAAATGGCGCGGAAATCTCCCGCCGTATTGCCGCATTACGGGAGGAAAGCGCCGCGACTGTCATCATCATCCTCACCTCGCATGACGATAAGGGGCGGTTGGCGCTGGGGCTCGAATCCGGCGCGGACGACTATATCTCCAAGTCCGCCGATATAGCAATTGTGAAAGCGAGGATTCGCGCTTTGTTGCGCCGCAAATTCTTCATCGAGGAAAACCGCCGGATCATCGATGAGTTGCGAGAGAAGGAGTATGAGGCCGTCCGCGCTCGTGCCGAAAAGGAAGCAGCGGAACTCCGGGCCACGATGGCGGACAAACTCGCCGCGGCCAATCATGAACTCGAAGCCGCCAACCAAAAGCTCCAGGAAGCCCTGAGCGTCACGAAAGCGATTACCGAGAACGCAGCCGATGCGCTGTTGATGGTAGACCGCAGTGGACTGGTGACTTTCATGAATCCAACTGCGGAACGGGAGTTCGGCTTCACCGCGGACGAACTGCTCGGGAACCGGCTGGAACAGAGACTGAGGTTTCGTGAGCCAAATGGCGCGTTGCTGGAAGGCCCGGATTACCCGGTAGCCCGATGTCTCACAACCGCCGCAAGTATGACCGGCGTAGATGGCGTGTTTCTCTGTCGTTCCGGCGACGAAATGGATGTTGCTGCATCAATAGCGCCTATCTCGCAAAGCGGCGCTGTGACCTCGGCCGTTCTGGTCCTACACAATCTCACCGAGCGGAAGCGGACTGAAGAACGGCTGCGGCAGAAGCAAAAGCTCGAGAGCATTGGTCTGCTCGCTGGCGGTATTGCACACGACTTCAATAATATTCTCACCGGAATCCTGGGGAATGCGAGCCTGGTGCAGGAGCTGGTGCCGCCAGGCACTCAGATCCATTCCATTCTCGACCGGATGATTGATGCCAGCCAACACGCTGCCCATCTCACCCGTCAAATGCTGGCGTACTCGGGCCGGGGCCGCTTCGTGGTACAGCCGGTCAATCTTTCCAGGCTGGTGCCTGAGTTCCTGAAGCTGGTCGAGGGCTCGATTTCGGCTAAGGTGAACGTGCGGCTTCAATTAGCCGACGCCCTGCCACCCTTAATGGCGGATCCGGCGCAAATGCAGCAAGTCATTATGAACCTGGTTCTCAACGCGGCTGAGGCGATTGGCGACCGAAAAGGTACGATCACGATTCGCACGGGTCTGAGGCGGCCGGATGCGCCAGGCTTTGAAGATGAACTCAACGGCGCGGACCTGCCCCACGGAGAGTACGTTTACCTGCAAGTAGAAGATACCGGCTCCGGTATGGATGCCCTAACGAAGGCCCGGATCTTCGATCCGTTCTTTACCACCAAATTCACAGGACGTGGTCTCGGCCTGGCCGCGGTCGCGGGTATCGTTCGCGGGCATCATGGGGCGATTTCCGTTGAAACGGAACCTGGCCTCGGAAGCAGATTCCAGGTTCTCTTCCCGGTGTCGTGTGAGTCCATACCCGCGTCCGCTCCTCAACCGATACCCGCGGCTGCGGCTCGTTGCGACCACACGGGACAAGTAGTTCTGGTTGTGGATGATGAGCCTCTTGTCTTGCAGGTCGCGACGCAGGCACTGACGCGCAAGGGCTACACCGTACTCCAAGCCGACAACGGTCCGAGAGCCATCGAACTGCTGAAACAGGAACGCCAGCGCATTTCGCTGGTCCTCCTGGATCTGAGAATGCCTGGAATGGATGGGCTGGAGACGCTGGCCAGGATGCGCGAAATCGAGCCCGATCTCGACGTCGTGATATCGAGCGGCTATGGCGAACAAGAAAGCCGGGCACTCTTCGCAGGGAGGGCAATCTCGGGGTTCATTCAGAAGCCATTCACTGCCGCCCGGATCGCCGATGAGGTCCAGGCAGCGCTCGAGCGCGCGCCTGAGCGTTGACCTGTTCGGCTCCCCCCGGAGATCCTTAATCCTTCGCAAATTGAGTCCTGTTGAACAATCCATCGAACTCCGAGGCCGGCAGCCGCGTAATCTCCTGTATGAGTTCAAGGGTTCTGTTTCTCCTTTTCGCTGGGACTCTCCTGGGCGGCACGGCTTCCGCTTGCACCGCTTTTGCCGCTTCCAACGGCCACCGGGTCCTGGTCGGCAACAACGAAGATGATAACAACCCATTCACCGCGGTATGGTTCATCCCCGCGGAGATCAAGGGGAAGTACGGGCGGCTCTACGTGGGCTTTGACAACTTCGATCCCCAGGGAGGTATGAACGAGCGCGGTCTGTGGTTTGATGCTTTCGCGACCGCCCCGGCGAAGCTCGTGGGCTCGGGACGGCCCGCGTTCCACGGCAACCTGATGGACAAAGCAATGGCGGAATGCAGTACCGTCGAAGAGGTCGTGCGCCTGTTCGAGCAGTACGACCGTTCCTTCATGAAAGGCTTCGTTTTGATGTTCGCGGATGCCAACGGCGGCTCCGTGATCATCGAACCCGCCGCGATTCTACGGAAGCAGGGCCGGTACCAGGTGCAGACCAACTTCCATCAGTCCCTATCCGTGCCGGAGTACGAGTGCGCGCGCTTCCGGATCGCAAGCACGATGCTCAAGGAAGCGGGTGAGCGGGTCTCCGTCAATCTGTTCCAGCGCATCCTGTCCGCCACCCACGAAGAGCAGACCTACCCGACGGTCTATTCCAATATCTATGACCTGAAGCGGCGCGTGATGTACCTTTATAACTTTCACGATTACGAGAACGTCGTTCGGATCGACCTCCGTGCGGAACTCAAGAAAGGGGAGCGCGCCGTCTCCATACGCTCCCTCTTCCCAGAGACGAATGCCTCGTCCGGCTATCTGCAAACGCGGGCACGGGAGATGAATCGTGTCGAGCCCCCCGCAGCGAGGGTCGATCCAGGTGCTTTCGGCGACTACGCAGGCAGCTACCGCCTGGAGAACGGCGTACACTTCGTCATCCTGCGTGATGGCGACCGCCTGTTCCTTGAAGCCGATCCGCTCGGTAGAGTCGAGTTGTATCCCGAATCGGCGACGAAGTTCTTCCTGCGGATTACGAACGCGCAGATCAGCTTCCTCCGGGACAGCGACGGTAAGGTGACGCACGTGCTTGCGAGTATCAACGGGCATGAGTCACCCGGCAAGCGCGTGCAGTGAGATGCCGGGCTATCCGAGTTGCGATGGGGCTGCGGGGGCGCGACTCGGAGATCCGCTACATTTTGGGATCGACCAAAGCTCCGTAAACCGGCGGACGGCTCAAATGGTTCATCGGCGGTTGGCCGCTGCCGAACATCCGTTGGGTCATCCCGACGAAGACAAGGTCGTTTGCCGGATCGACCCAAAACCAGGTATCGGCGGCGCCTTCCCAGTAGAACGTCCCCTTGCCGACGACCTCGTTTGCCGTAGCCGGGTCATTGTACACGGCAAGATCATAGCCCCATCCGTGTCCCGGCTGCATCGTTGCGTTTCCGATCGAGAACTGGCCAGTCATCAGCTTCGGCGACAGGTGGTTCGAGGTCATCAGGTCCACAGTGGCCGGGGAGAGAATGCGCACGCCGTCAAGTGCGCCGTGGTTCAGAAGCATCTGGGCGAACCGCGCGTAATCTCTGGCGGTGGAAACCAGACCGCCTCCTCCCGAAGGTGCTCCCGGCATCGAGACGAAATCAGATTTTGGCCCCGAGGCTTCACCGGTCACGATGAGCTTCCCGTCCGGACCTCCCGCGTAGAGCGTCGCAAACCTCGTGCGCTTCTCTTTCGGTACAAAGAATGCGGTGTCGGTCATCCGTAGGGGTCTGAAAATCCGTTCCTCCATGAACTCCGGCAGCGGCTTCCCCGAGAGCTTCTCGATAATGTAGCCCTGGATGTCCATCGACACGCTGTAAACCCATTTCGAGCCGGGCTGGAAAAGCAGCGGTATCCCCGCGAAGCACTTCGTCATTTCGTGCAGACTAGCGCTCCTGAAACAGTTCCTGGCCAGGTACAACTTGTCGATCGGCGTTGAGCCGAAGAGCCCATAGGTAAGACCCGCAGTGTGGGTCAGGAGTTCAGCCATGGTTGGCGGGTGGACCGGCGGTTCGGTAATCATCACGCCGTTCGCATCCATTCCCTTAAACACCTTCAAATCGGCAAACTCCGGGATGAATTTCGAGATGGGATCAGACGGATGCCACTTGCCTTCCTCGTAGAGGATCATCATGGCGACGCCGGTGACCGGCTTGGTCATCGAATAAATGCGAAAGATCGTGTCGTCGGTCATGGGAGCGCCGGATGCCAGGTCCTTCGTCCCATAGGAGCGCTCCTCTACCAATTTGCCGTGGCGCATGAGCAACGTAACCACCCCAGCCAGACTCTTCTCGTCCACGGGGCGCTGCATGGCTTCATGGAGCCAGCCCAGCCGTTCCGGGGAAAAGCCCAGCGACTCGGGCGTGGGGTGAGCTGACTGAGCCAAGGCGAGAATCGGGGCAAAGAAAAGGAGCGCGAGAGTCTTGCGGTGGCTAGCTCCGTGCCTGACTTTGTATTCCATTCATCGAATGATACCGTAGCGGGATCGCCTTGACCTATCGGCTGCCCGACTGAGCAGGTCGAAGCCGGCCGTCCCGAACAGCCTGGCATCCGGGCTCCGCGATTACTTCACGCTGATCGTCACCCACGCCTGGAATGGAACGTCCGGGTGTTGGCCGATTGAGCAATACTCCCGGTCACCCCCTCCGGTGAATTCTGGCCCTTCCCCCGTCGCGTAGATCGAAATGCCATTGATCTGTTGCCAGGAGCCCCGTCGGCTCAATCCCCTCATAGGCGAGACTTTCAGCCGAGTTCCCGGCTGGAGAACTACCGAGAACGGCGCGGGACCGCATCGATGGTGATGGCAACCGTTTTGTGATCTGGGAGGGTCATAGCTCGGGCCGGTCTGTAAGGGAAAGCCGGCACCCGCCGGGAGTAGAATACGGGAGGAGGCATCCATGGGCTCACCGCGACCGTTCGCGCTGCTTTCACTTGCCGTGTGCGTGCCGCTGTCGCTCTACTCCCAGGTCACCATTCAGCCCCGCGAAAAGCCCGCGTCCGCGCAAGACGCGCCGGTGCACGCCACGATTCGCGTGGATACCTCCCTGGTTTTGATTCCGGTCACCGTCAACGATCCGCTGAGCCGCCCCGTCACGGGCCTAGATCGGGGGAATTTCCGGATCTATGACGACCGGGCCGAGCAGCGGATCACGACCTTCGCCATGGACGATGCCCCCGTCGCCGTCGGTCTGGTTTTCGATACCAGCGGCAGCATGGGAGAGAAGCTTCGGCGGTCCCGCATGGCCGCCAGCGAGTTCTTCCGCCTCGCCAACGATCAAGACGAGTTTTTCCTGGTCGAGTTTTCGGACACGCCCCATCTCGAAGTCCCCCTGACCCGCAATACCGGGGAAATCGAGAATCAGTTGGTCTTTTCCAAGTCGAAAGGCTCGACCGCGCTGCTCGATGCCGTGATGCTCGCGCTGCATGAGATGAAAAAGTCGAAGCTCGATAAGAAGGCCCTGCTCATCATTTCCGACGGCGGCGACAATCACAGCCGCTACACCGCCGCCGAGGTGCAGGAGATCGTGCGTGAGAGCGACGTCCTGATCTACTCCGTGGGCATTTTCGGCGGCGGCAGCACTCCGGAAGAATACGGAGGCCCCGGCTTGCTGACCCATATCAGCGAACAGACCGGCGGCCGCATGTATCCGGCCCGCGCCTCGGAACTTCCCGATATCGCCCGAGCCATCGGCATCGACCTTCGGAATCGCTACATCCTCGGGTACGCTCCGAAAGACCAGTTGCGCGACGGCCGCTATCACCGTGTGGACGTCCGGGTCGTGCCCCCGCGCGGCCTCCCCAAGCTGAATGCCCACTGGCGCACCGGCTACTACGCGCCTCTCAACTGAGTTCCGTCCTACATTTTTTTCCGCAACTGCTGCGCGGCCAACAGTAGCGGATCCCAGACCGGCGAGAACGGCGGCGAATACGCCAGGTCCAGTTGCTCGAATTCCTCCAGCCGCATCTTCGCCGCAAGCGCCGCGGCGATCACGTTGATACGGCCCGCCGCTCCGTCCTCGCCGATCACCGAACCGCCGATCAGCCGCCCGCTCGCGCCGTCCGCCACCAGTTCGACCACCGTCTTCGTGCCGCCGTAATATCGCGGCCTGCCGTCGGCCTCGATCCGCACGGAAACCGGCGCGAAGCCTTCCGCGCGCGATTCCTCCGCCGATAGTCCCGTGGTCGCGAAGGCCTTCCCGAAGACCCCCACGATCGAGGTGCCCACGATTCCGCCGAACCGTTCGCGGGCCCCCGCGGCGTTGGCGCCCGCCACCCGTCCCGTCTTGTTGGCCGTGGTGCCCAGGGGGATGTACGTGGGACGCCCGGTCACCAGGTGCATGACCTCCGCGCAGTCTCCCGCGGCATACACGCCGTGCAGGTTCGTCTCCATGCGCTCGTCCGTCCGAATCGCGCCGCTCCGGCCGGCCTCCACCCCCGCTTCCGAGGCCATCTCGGTGTTCGGCTTGAAACCGGCCGCCAGCACCACCATCTCGCACGGCACGCCCGCCACCCGCTCCGGCTCGATCTCGCGGACCTCGGCGCCCAGCCGCAGTTCCACGCCGTGGTCTTCCAGTTGCTTCCTGACCGCCGCCGTGAAGGCCGCGTCATTCCGCAGCAGCGCGTGAGGCGAGCGCTCGAGCACCGTCACCCGCAGCCCGTTCCGCCGCAGCGCGTCCGCCGCTTCCAGCCCGACGTACCCCGCCCCGATCACCACCGCGCGCCTCGGCCGCTCCTCCCGCAGAAACGCGCGCATCTGCCCGGCATCGGCTGGCGTGTGCAGGGTGAAGACGTGCTTCTGGGAGGCGCCCGCAATTCCGAAGTGGTCCGGGCGCGCGCCGGTTGCGATCACCAGCCGCTCGTAGCGCACGCGCTCGCCCGACTCCAACTGCACCTCGCGCCGCGGGTGCGAGATCGCCACCGCCCGCGCCCCCGTCCGCACCTCGATCTTGCGCTCTTTGCGGAAGTATTCCGGCGTGTACGTGATCAGCTCTTCCGCCGTCCGCACCCTGCCCTCGACGAAGTACGGCAGCCCGCACGCGCCATAGGAAACCACCGGGCCTTTCTCCAGCACCACAATCGGAAGCCGCGGATCGATCCGCCGCGCCCGCGCCGCCGCGCTCAGGCCCGCGGCCACTCCTCCGATGACCACCAGTGCCATCGGCGGCTAATCCTCTTGCTTCATCTTGTTCACAAAGTCCAGGATGTCGAAGGTCTTGACTTTCCGATCGGGGTAGTAGCTGTTTACCGCGTCCTGTTCGTCTGCGAAAATCTCGAAAACTGTCGCCAGCTTGGTCATCACCAGTAGTTCGATGTTGCGCCGGTTCAGGTTCTCCAGCTTCACGTTGCCGCCGCTCTTGCGCCGGTTTGTGGCGCACACCACCAGCGCTCCGAGCCCCGTGCTGTCGATGTAATCGACTTTCGCCAGGTTGAGCACCACGTTGCGCGCTCCCGCTTCGGTCAACGCCGTCGCTTTTTCACGGAGTGCGGTCGCCTCCGGGCCGGCCACAATCCTTCCGTCGAGATCGAGAATAGTAATCCCTTCGCGTTCCCGTTGCTGAATGTGCAGAGACATATTTGAACGTGGTGCGGCCGTCTTCACGGCGCCCCGCCCGGCATGTGAAGGATTATGACACAGGGCCGGCCCCGGGCGGAAGCGAACCGCGGCCGCCTTACCAGAAGCGCTTCTTGTAATAGAAATCCAGAGAGAAGAACCCGTTATAGTCCCGCTGCGCCACCGCCGACCACTGTGGGTCGATAGTCCATTCCACCCTGATGATCTGCGGGTTGCTTTGTCCCACCAGTTGGATGTACGTGAAGACCAGGTCGGGCGTGACCTGCTGTTGCAGGCTTACGGTCGCCTGCGGAGTAGCGTACCCGGTGACGAATTGCGGATTGATTTCGAGTCGCGTCACGCCGAACAGGCGCTGCAGCGTGCCCGCCACGGGGTTCGCCACCGCCTGCCCCAGCAGGGCCGAAGCCCCCGCCTGCTGGAACGATTGTTGTTCGACCACCGGCTGGCGCGCCGCCAGTACCGGGTCTGTGGTTGTCACCCTGCCCGAGGTCAGCAGCGCCAGAATATCGTTGAACGCCAGCGGAGGGTCCGACCGGTACGTCAGCTTCAGCCGGTCCATCGGCCCGGTCACGCTGATCGTCACCTCGACTCCCGAAACCGTCGTATCCAGATCGATGTTCACGTACGGATTGATCTTTTGTGGATCGTAGAAGGCCACCGTGCCCTGCTCGATCTTGTACCGGTTCCCGAAAAAGATGATCTGCCCCTCCGTGATCACCACCCGTCCGAGCATGCCCGGCGAATCCGGAGTTCCGCGCAGCGTCAGGTTGGCATCCGCCTGTAAGTTTTGCGTGAGGCTCGTCCGGAACTGCGCGCCGGGGGCGGTCACGATCCTCACGTCGAGGTGAATGCCCGCGAGAAAACCCGTGTACGGGGTCGAAGGCGGCGGGGAAGACGCAGCCGCGCTGAGAATCGTCCCGATGTCCGTCTGCGAATGCAGCGCCACGTCCAGAATGGTCACGTTCCCCGAGAGCAGACTGCGCGCCGTCGTCCCCGCCAGAGTCAGCCGCGCGTTGACTTCCGTGGTCACGTTTTCCGGGTAATTCACGAAGATCTTCTCGCCCGTGACCTCGAGCCGCACGGTCGTCTCCGGCCCTCCGTAGCCCACGTATCCCGTCAGCGTTACCTTGCCTCCGCCGCTCTGGCCGGTGATGTTCTGGATGATCGCCTCCCGCTCGGTGAACGTGATCGTGCCATTGGCGTTCGACAGGCCGTTCGGCCAGTTCACCACGTTCAGCGAAGCGCCCTTTAGTTGGAGCGTGCCCGCCAGCCTGGGGTGCAGCAGCGTCCCCCGGATGGCCGCATTGAGCGCCACGCTTCCGGAGGAAAATACGTCCGGGTTGAAAGCCTCCAGCATCTCCAGTTGCAGTGCGCCGGTGGCCCGCATCGCGAGATTGCGCGGAGGCGCCAGCGATGCGGTGCCGGTGACGGTCAGGTTCGTATACGGCCCTGCCAGGTTAAAGTGCTGCACCGTGAGCACCGAATGCGCCAGCGTCGCGCGGATCGGTCCCTGGTTGTGCAGTTGCAGGTTGACGCGCGGCAGCGCTCCGGCCGCCGTCCCTGGAGCGGAACGCACATCGAGCTGAGTGATCTCCATATTTCCCTGCAATGCTTCCGGATTTGCCAGCGGACCTGAGACGGTGATGTACCCGGTGGCCGAGGTCCGCAGCGGTTCAGCCGGCAGCCCCAGCAGCGGCCGCAGGTGCGAATATGCCAGGTTGGAAAAATTCAGCCGCGCGTTCACCGGGTAATCCCCGTTCATCTGAATCGTGCCGCTGCCCTGCACCGTCGAGCCCGCCAGGCTGGATGCCACCTGCACCAGAATCTGGCTGCTGCGCGTCTCCGCGCGGGCAGTCAGGTTCCCCAGCGGCGCGCCGTTCATGGTCAGTCCAGTGGCCGTCAGGGTGGCGTTCAGGCTCGAGAACCGCGGCGCCTTTCCGGCCGAAAGCGTCGCGGACCCGGTGGCCGCCAGCGCCACCGTTCCGCCGATCGGGATGGCGCGCTCAAGCGGCCGGACTTCGCCCAGCGGGATGTCGTTGCTCCGTACCGAGAACTGCACCTGCCCATCGCGGTAATCGCCCGCCGGATGCGCGAACGCTCCGCTCGCTTCCAGGGATGAGACGCCTTCCTCGATTCGCCCGCCGGTCACCTGGATCAACTGGTCCGTGTAGTGGAAGCTCCCCTGCGCGCGGCGGAACGGTTCTCCCCATGCCGATCCGTTCGTGATGTCGACGGTCGCCTGCACCTCGGGCGCCGCCACCGTCCCTCTTACCTGCGCGGTGCCCGAGAGTGTGCCGGTTACCGGCAGTTGCCTCTCTCCGGCCACCGCCAGCACGGGCTCGATCGGCAGATTCACGAGATTCGCCGTCGCGGTGGTCTCGTGATTGCCGGTGAGCATCGTGCGGCCCTCGACCCGCAGGGTCGATCCGGCGAAATTCGAGCTCACGTTGTAGTTCACCGCCGCGCCCGCCGTGCTGGCCGTCGCGGTCAGGTCGCCCATCATCCGTCCCTCCACGGTCAAGCTGTGCGCCGCCACGCTGGCATTCAACCCGGTCAGTTGGACGGTCGTGCCGCCCGCTGACGGATGGACCATTCCGGCTGCCTCGGCTTGCAGATTCAGCACGCCCGAAAGCCCCGGCAGGCCGCCCATCATGGGCTGGAATTGCGCCAGTTGCATCTGGTTGCTGTGCATCCGGACCTGAAACGTTCCCTGGTTCAACTGGTTCAGCGCGTGCTGGTAGGTGCCGCTCACCTCGACCCTGGATGGCCCCGCCAGGTACTCGAGCGTGGGCACGTCGATGGCCTGCGGCGTCAGAATCGCGCGCGCGTTGATGGCGTCGAAGCGCGCGCCCCGCAGGGACCCGTTGATCACCCGGAAATCGATGTTGCCGACCGGGCTCCCCAGGGTCCCGGAGATGTGCGCGTCCGCCGTGAGCGCCCCCGTGGCCGGGATGGACCCCTGGCCGGCCAGTGCCAGCACATCCGCGAGGTCGGCATTCCGCACTTTCGCATCGGCTTCGAGCGGCTCTCCCGGCAGCGGCTTCCAGTTGCGCAGCCCCACCTTCGCGTCGAAATTCACCATCAACGTGCCCCTGGTCAGGGTGGCGTTGGCCACCGACACGCCCGACCTGCTCGCATCGAATGCCGCCGTGAACCGCGCGAACCGCCGCTGGTCCACGCGGAAGCTGGTCATCGCCGCCTGGCCCGAAATATGCGGCGCGCTCAAACTTCCACTCACCGTGGCGTCCAGGTTCAACGTGCCGCTCTCAAGAGTGACCGGCGGAGCGATCAGCGGCCGGAAATCACTCAGATCGTGCGACACCAGCCTCACGCGCACCTGCTTTCCCAGGGACCCCGCGAGTTCCAGCCTCGAGTGCGGCAGCGTCAATTGTGAACGCGCGATCGTGACGGTTCCGGCGCGCCCGTTGTAGCTCACGTTCAGTTGTCCGGAAAGCGGGATCCCCCGCCGTCCGGGAGTCAGTTTGAGGCTCGCCCGCGCCTCGGAATCCGCCAGGCGCTTCAGTTCGCCGCGCGCCTCGATCGGCCCGGAGAGTAGCCCGGTGTATCCCAGGTGCGCCGGAGTGAACACGCGCGCCACGCGGTCCAGGTCGAAATGGTGCAGCGTCCCGTTCAGTTGGAATCGCTGCTGGTTTTCGATCGTCGCCGAGCCCGTCAGAAATCCGCCCATGGTGTCGATGTGAAGCCCGGTCAGTTCGACCCGGTTCGGTACGGCCGTCGCCTTCGCCGCCACGTCGACTCCCGAGATCCGCGTCTTGCCTTGCTGCAGCGAGAGGCCTTTTCCTTGCGCCGAAGCGTGTACCACGTATCCGGAGGGCCGTAGCGCAAAGTCCCCGTTCACGTAGAGAATGCCGCGCGGCTTCGACTTCACGCCGAACAGTCTTCCGAGCTGAGTCAGATCCAGCTTCGCATGGAACGCAACCGGGTCCGGGCCTTTCTGGTTGAGCATGCCCGTAAGATCCACGCTGCTGTTCCCCAGCCGCAGATGGGAATTTTCAAAACCGATCGCGCCGTTTCGGATGACCAGCGTGAGGTTGGTCTCCACCTCCCCCGGCGCCTCTTTCGTGACGAGCGGAACCTGTAGCCCCAGCCCCCGCTTCAGTTCTTCCAGGCTGACCTGCCCCACGATGTGAGCGGTGCCGTCGGGAGCCGCCATGTGATCGAGCTGTCCCGTGATCGTCAGGTGCGAAGCCGGCGTCTCCAGTTGCCCCCTATCGACAGCCACCAGATCTTTCCGCATCGTTACCGGCAGCTTCACGTTGGCGCGCACCGGCGGGTTGTCGCCCTTCTCGAGCAGCACCGGCGCCGCGTCGATCTCGCCCGTGTAGCCGGCGTTGGCGCTGTTGTAGACGAAATGCGCGCGCAGGTTCTCCCCGCGCGCGCTGAAGCTCGTTCTGCGGTCGGCCACCGACATGCTGCCGTTGCGAACGTCGAAGCGGCCGATCGCCAGGTTCACGATCGTCTCCAGAGTGCTCGTCGGGCTCCTCTTTTTGGGCGCCGGCAGGTTCGTGTGCCCGTCCGCATAGACGATGAGGTGAATCTCCGGCGTGTCCACCATCAGCCAGGCGATGTGCACCAGCCCGCGCAACGGGGAGGTGAGATCCAGCCCGACTTCCACGGTCTTCGCGTGAAACAGCGGCAGCGCGCCGGCCGGCTCGTTCCCGTGGATCGTGAAATTGTGGATGGTCGCCCGCAGGTTCTGCCAGTGAAAGGAGAATCCGCCCACCTGCGCCTGTCCCCCCGTGGCGTTCTCGACCGACGAGACGATCTGCTGCCGCACCCGCCCCTGGAACCAGCTCGTCTGGAGCACGATGAGGAGTGCCAGCAGCGTGAGCAGCACAGCGCCCGCTACCGCCCCCGCGATGATCAACGCCATCCTGCACCTGCGGCTCACTTGAACGCCTCCGGGATCAGCCGGATCTTCGTGCTCGCTCGTTTCTCTTTCAGCCAGGCATCCAGTTGCTGCGTCACGGTCGCCGGCTTGGCCGAAGCGCCGGACTGTTGCGGCCCTGCCGGAATCCCCGAGTGAAACCGCACGTTGGCGAACCGGACCGCCGCAAGCTGCCACCGAAGGTGCTTTTTCAAATCGTCTTCCGTCAGTTCGTATGCCTGGAGAGAGGCGCGCATGGCCGCATCGTCGCCCGCGAATCGCTGCCGGCGGAATTCCGCCAGGGTCGCCTCCACAGCAGATTCCGACGGTTCGGAGTAGTTACCGATCTGCATCTCATCGCGGATCAGTTGCTGGTCCACCATCCGTTCGGCCGCCGCCCGCCGCTCGGCGGGACTCACATCGAGCGGCTGCCCGTTCAGGAACTCGGTCATCCGTACTTCCTCGATCACCTCGCTCTCGGTGATGACATCGTTGCCCACCACTGCGGCGATGCGGTCCACGACCGCCGCCTGCCCCGCGGCGCACAGAACCGCTGCGGCGACGGCGGTCCGAACTGCGCCGCGCGCCGTCATGTCAAAACGCCTGCCCGATCGAAATGAAAAACTGAAAGTGGCTCACGCCCGTGATCGTCGGCGTCGCCGTGCCGAACAGCAGTTGATCGTATGTGCCTTCCAGCCCGTGAAATGTCGGCGGGTTGATGCTGTATGCCAGGTCCACGCGGAAAGGGCCGAGCGGCGTACGGTAGCGCAGCCCCACGCCCACCGCGTGTACCATGTACGCGAAATCCGTCAGGCTGTTCTGGTGCACGCGGAACGAAAACGACCCCATGTCGGCAAAGATGTTGCCGAAATCGTGGAAAACCACGCCCGTGATATTCGGCCCGATCAGGGGGAACCGATATTCCGTCTGGTGAAAGAACAGAGCATTGCCCCCCAGCGGAAAGCCCGTCAGGATGTCTCTCGGTCCCGCCTGGTTCACCGGAAAGCCGCGATCCGATTCGCTGCCCCCGCCGAAGAACCGCTCCGCGATCGGCACGTAATCGAACGCGCTCACGCCCGGCGTCACGGAGAACGGGCGGATCCAGCCGAACTCCGTATTGCTCGCCACCACGGAATTGCGGGTGATCGGTTTGTAGAATGAATTGCGCAGCAGCAGGCGCAGCATGTTCTTGTTGCCGCCGAACGCGCTGTCGAAGACCTGGACGTCGGCGGTGTTGTAGTAACCGCGATGAGGGTCCGCCGGATTGTCCCTCCGGTCCTGGAGGAGCGTGGCTCCGAAGCCCGCCACGTGTGCCGGTTGCGAAACCAGCGGAATCAGCAGCGGGTTGATCTTGAGCGTGCTCTCGTCCACCTGCACGTTCCGCCACGTGTACGAAAGCAGCAGCGTCGTCGCCTTCGATAGCCTGTCGGAGAATTGTGCGGTGCCCTCGACGCGCCGCGCCGTGAAGGTCAGGACGTCGCGGGTGTCCTCGTAGACTCCCGTAAACGAGAGGTTCCGCCCCTCCACGTTCCGGTAGTTCCGCGCTAGGTAATTCAGCGTGGCGCGCCGGTCGATCGTGGAATACCAGCCGTTGAAATTCAAGCTGTGGCCCAGCCCCCACAGGTTCAGGCGGCTTGCCTGCAAGCTCACGCGCGGAGCGAATCCGGTCGTTCCGGCGGGCGAACTGAGGTCCGTTTCGCTGCCCCCTATGCGGGTGATCTCGGCGCCCACTCCGAGCGCCGCGAAGTACCGGTGGCCTTCTCCCACGTTATAGAGCACGTACTTGTTTTCCGTGTTCCCGTCGCGGTTCTGAATGGCCATATCGACTTTGTCGAAGATCCCCAGGTTGTAGAGCCGCCGCTGCGTTTCGCCCATCGCCGTCCACGAGAGCGGGTCCCCGGGCTTCAGCAGAATATTCGGATCCACCAGCCGGCGGCGGGTGTGGTGTAGCCCCGTGATCAGCACGTCCCTCACGAATCGGCGCGGCCCGAGCGTGACGATATACTGAACCGACATTTCGTGCGGACCCGCCCCGTGAGTTGCCCGGAAATCGAACGACGCTTCCGGGTACCCCAGGGATTGATACCGCATCAGAATGTAGTCGCGGTCGATCGCCACATTCGTCCGGCTGTACGGCTGGCCCGCGACCGATGCCATGTTGGCCAGAATCTCCGCCTTGTCCGCATCCGGAACCCCGGAAATCTCCAGCGTGGAAACCAGGTACTGCGGTCCCTCCTCAATCTGCACCACCGCCGAAACGTCTCCCCTCTTGCCCTTGTAATCGTCGATGGTCTTGATCGTTACTTGTACGTCCTGAAAACCGTTCGCCTCGTACAGCGCTTTGACGGCCTGCTCGTCACGCCTCGCGAAGCCCTCGCTATATCTGCCGTGCCGCAGGTAAAGCAGGCCTGCCGCGTGCAGGAACATCCGGTTTCGGATCTCGCCGCTCTCGAAATACTGATTCCCTTCGATCGAGAGATTCACCAGCGTGTGCCTCACCCCCGGTGTGATCGTGTACGTTACGGTCTCCAGATCCGGATTGACCTGCCGCGTGTCGAAATCGATCTGAACGTCGAAGTATCCCTTGTCCTGAAAGTAGTCCCGCAGGTTGCCGACACCCCGCACCAGGATGTCCCGGTTCAAAGTCTCCGCCTCGTACACCGGAACGTATTTCTTCAGGTCTCCCCGGGAAATTTTTGCCCCTTCGGCCACAATCCGTACTTTCGGACCTCCGTCCGCCCGGATTGTCGGGCGCACTCGGTTCTCCGACGCCAGGTATTCGCGGTGCTCCAGCGTGACCGCGGCGGTCAAACGGTCCTGCTTCACATATTTGCTGCGAATATTTCGGACCCCCGCCTGTGTATTCGATTCCGTGGCGGGTTTCCATAAGAACCAGCCCTTGTACCCGGCCGTCTGCGCCAGCTCCGCGGGCGGAATCCGCGTGTAGCCGATGATCACCGGCGGCATCAGCCTTCCGCGCTTGCCCGCCCTGATGGTGAACGTGAGGTCCACTTGCTGGTGCGCCGCGTCCCGGCTGATGTGCGGCTCGATCGTCGCCTGGTACAGCCCGTTGCGCTCGAACAGGTCGCGGATTCCGTCGATCGCCTCCTGAAACTCCGCATCGTCGTACGGCGCTCCGAGTTCGAGCCCCGTGGCATTGGCCAGTTGGCCTTCGTTCGGCGGCCGGTTCGTGCGGCCCGTCACTTCGTATGGTCCGACGAACCACCGCGCGGTCGTCCGCGCCACCAGAATCACACCCTGTGCCGACGGCTCTACATCGATCTCGACGTTGGTGTAATTGCCCGTCGAGTAGAGATTCTTGATCCACTGCCGAACCGCGCTCTGGTGCAGCGCTTCTCCCGTATGAAACGGCAGGAGCCGCGCCAGGTCGCTCGCGGTTACCGGCTGCGGCGCGGGCTCGTAGCGGATCCCCGCGATCGCCTTTCCTTCATACTCCTTCGGCGAAGCGAGATCCGCGGCCCTCAGCCACGAGATGGTCGACAAGGCAAGGGTGGCCGCCAGCGTGCACGGCAGCGCGATTCGCGACGCCATATATCCGCTTTGGATTGCACGTTCTTTTCCCTCGTGAAATTTAGCACCGCCTTTCGTACGGCACTTACAGTAGTCGGGCGCTCAATGTAATATTCGTCTTGTAAAGCTTCGACACCGGACACCCGGATTTGGCAGCCTGCGTGGCCTTGTCGAACGCTTCTGCGCTCGCGCCCGGTACCTTCGCCTGAAGCTCCAGGTGGCTCGCCGTAATCGCGAAGCCCTCGGGCTGCTTCTCGAGCGAAATCGTGCAGGTGGTCTCGATGCTTTCCGCCGTCAAGCCGGCTTGCGCCAGTTGCGCCGAAAGCGCCATCGAGAAGCAGCCCGCATGGGCTGCCGCCAGCAGTTCCTCCGGATTGGTGCCCTTGCCCTCTTCGAATCTGGTATGAAAGGAGTACGGAGATTGGGAAAGTACGCCGCTCGCCGTCGTCAGCGTGCCGCTTCCCGATTTCAGATCGCCGCGCCACTGCGCGTTTGCCGTTCGCTTCATGCGCGTTTAGATGCGCCGTGGTCCTAGGCTGATTCAGGAGCCGCGTCCAGCGCCGAGCGGTCCCACCCGGCTCGTTTCGCTCCCGCCGCGTAAGTGGTCTCCAGGAATTCCATCAACGCCCCCCGCGGCTGCTTCGACCGCCGAACTTCCTCGTACATCAGGATGAACTCGCCGAGCGCCCGATTCCAGCCCGCCCCCGCCGGCCCGATCCGCTCTCCGCTCAACCCCTCCGGCGATGGCGCCGCGTAGGCGTAGAACGCCGGCCCGTCGATTCCGGAACCGCCCGGCCAGAACCCGAAGCTGATCACCTCGTGCGAGTAGCCCGGCCCCGTGATCACTCCCTTCCGCGGCGGAGCCTTGCGCCCCGAAAACCTCGAGTGCGCCAGGTCGAACGAACCCCAGAAAAAATGCACCGGGCTCGACTTGCCCACGAAGCGTCCCCGGAACTCCTCGAGCGCGTCCGCCGTGGACGCTAAGATGCGCCAGCAGCGGTTCATCGCGTCGCGGTCGTACTCGCGCGGCCGATGGTCTTCATCGAACGGCGTGGTATCCGCCACTTCCTGCGGTTTCGGGTTGATTTCCACCGCGATGTCGAGCTCCCCCAGCGCTTCGGTCACTCTTGCGAAAAACGCCGAGACCGGCTCTGCCCGAAGCGGCAGCCGCCGTCCCGTGCCGTCCGTCGTGCGGATCTCGAGCGCGTGTTCGAGGAAGTCGAACTCCATTTCGAACAGCCCCCACCCGCACGGCACCGGCGACGTGGTCAGGCCGCGCGAAGTCACATACAGCACCACGTGCCACCAATGGTTCAGCGGGTGTGCCAGGGCCATCCGCGCCTTCCCCACAATCTGAGTCCACATGTGAACCGCGTCATAAGTGGGCTTCCACTCTTCGAGCGGCAGCGGGGGCCACGGGTCGGAGCGTGTCATCGGGGTTCGCGCCTCCATAATATAATCCCTCCATGTTGCGCCTTTTTCTGTTCCTTGGCTTCGCTTCACTGCTGTTTTCGCAGGAGACCGCCGTCCGGAAGGTACTTTCCGACTCCGAAACCGCATGGAACCGCGGCGACCTCCCCACCTTCGCCTCCTTTTACGACGACTCTCCCGAAACCACGTTCGTCGGTCGCGAGGTAACGCGCGGCGGCACGCAGGCGATTCTCGGCCGCTACCGGCGAAGCTACCCCACCCGCGAGAAGATGGGCGTCCTGACCTTTTCGGAAATCGAAGTACGCCCGCTCGGCTCCGGCTACGCCCTCGCCATCGGCAGGTTTGCCCTCAAGCGCATTCCCAAGGGCGGTGGCGATGCTTCCGGCCGCTTCACGTTAGTCCTGCGCAAGACACAATCCGGCTGGAAGATTATTCACGATCACACCAGTTAGGTAGTCGCCGCCCCTCCACAGAGCCGCGACCGTGAGGGAGCGGGCCGCGCCATTTCCTATCGGCGCAAGTTGTATTTCTGCAAAATTTCCCGAACCCGCTCGATCGGAATGGCCTGGCCGGTGCCGAATCGCGACTTTACCGTGGTCGCCTGCAGCAGCGAGTTGTACACGGCCTCCTCGGTCGCTTCGAGCGCCATCTCGAACAGCGGCGAAATCGTGTCCGTGGGCAGCGCTTCGTATGGCACCGGCCCGGTCGCGCCCGCGCGGACCCTGACCGACGGCGAGGTCGAAAACGCAATCGCGAAATCGCCGCTGCCGTTGCTGTATGTCGACCCGGTCCGCGCCAATCCGAAAACCGCGCGCGCCGCGAGGCGCTTGAGATCCTTCGCGGTGAGCGGAGCGTCGGTCGCCACCACGATCATGCACGAGCCGTCGCCCCGGTCCGCGTCGGCATAGGCGTACTTCCCCAACTCACGGCCCACCGGGGCTCCGCCCATCGTCAATACGCCCCCGAAATTCGTCTGTACCAGAACGCCGACGGTGTAGCCGCCGTAACTCCGCCCGCCCCGGCGCGACGACGTGCCGATCCCGCCCTTCCAGCCGAAGCACATCGTTCCGGTGCCCGCTCCGACGCTGCCTTCCGGCACCGGACCGCCCCGGGCTCCTTGAATCGCCGCAATCACGTCTTCCCGCCGCACGTGCATCCCGCGGATATCGTTCAGGACGCCGTCGTTGGTTTCCCCAACCACCGCATTGACCGAAGTCACGTGCTCGTTGCCTGGAACCCCCAGGGTGTAAGCGATCACTCCCTCCATTGCCGTCCCGACGTTCAGTGTATTGGTCAGGACGATCGGAGTTTCGATCGTGCCCATCTCCTCCACCTGCGTGGATCCGGCCAGCTTGCCGAATGCGTTCCCCACGAACACCGCGCCCGGCACCTTTTCCCGGAACAGGTTCCAATCCCCGGGCAGAATCGCCGTGACGCCGGTCCGCACTGAGTCGCCCTCCACCAGGGTCACATGCCCGACCCGTACCCCGGCTACGTCGGTGATCGCATTGAGCGGCCCGGTCGGGAACACCCCCGGCTTCAATCCCAGGTCGCGCGCCCGCGGCCGTCCGCTTTGCGCAAGAGCGCCCTGCGCCAGCAGAACCAGAACCAGAATCGCGCGTCTCATCTCCGCATCGTAGCTCACCGCCCGCCGGCAGGCTAACCCGGCGCTTGCGCTGTCCCAATTCCTCTCGGCGTCTCGGTGTCTCGGCGGTTAAATTCCGCGGCTCCTTCACCGTACCCGCGGCCGGAACAGATACGAGATCACCAGTAGCACCGTGCCCAGAATGGCAAATGCCGCCATGCGATAGAACGCCGCCAGCAGCCAGACGTCGTAGAGGTACAACTTCAGGACCACCAGCCCGATCAACGCCATCCCCAGCAATCTCGCGGGGCGATGCGAGCGCGCGGCCCCTGCCGCCACCAGCGCCAGCGCATAACCGCCGGCCAGGATGGAAATCGACGCACTGGCAATGCTGCGGAAATTCTCGGGCGCCGCGCTGCGGGCCGCCCAACTCACCGCCTCCAGGCACAGACCCCACAGCAGCACGCCATTCGCCGCCACGAACGCGAACCCCGCCCGCCAACCCGTCCGAATCCACCAGACGCTGGCGAACAGACCCGCCGCTACCACTGCGAACGTGAGGAAGCGCGCGTTCCCGATCGGTGAAACGACTCTCATCCGGCTGTCGATCGTCGCCAGCCGCAGAATCACCAGGCAGAAAAGGGCCAGAGCCGCGGTGACCGCGCGATTCTCGCGGAACCGCACCCCCACCCAGGCCAGCGCCGCGCTCTCGGCAGCCCACACGATCGTGACGCGATACCCGGCGAATTGAAACGGGACGGCCAGCACCAGGAACACCCACCCGATCCCCGCCGCCAGCACCGCGCCCTGATGATCTCGCCGCCAGACCAGCCGCGCCAGCCCCAGTTCCGCCAGCGCCACCGCTATCGCCAGCAGCCCGATCGCGCCGGGCTGCGAGCTCTCTAGCTGCGCATACATCGCGCCGAAATAGAGCCCTGCGTTGAGCGTTGCCAGCAGCAGATCCTGCGGCCGCAGGGTTGCGCGGCGCCCGTAAACGCGCCACACCGGCCACGCCAGAAACAGCAGGAAAGCCGCCGTCAGCAGCGCTGTCAACTGGCCGCCAGCCGGGAACGCGTACGCCAGCCAGAACCCCGCGAACGCGGCGGGCGCGGCGAAAGACCACCCGCGCCGGTCCGCCACCGCCAGGCCGGCGGCCGCCAGCGCAATCGAAACCCAAAGGCCCGCGGGTTCGGGGCTCCAGACGGCCGCCAGCCCCACCGGCGCCAGCACCTCCGCGATCAGGAATACCGGCTGCAGCGTTGCGGCCCCGAACAGGCCGAAGTAACCCGCGACGAACAGGCTGAACGCCAGCCGCTCTCCCGGTGCAGCCGGTAATTGGCTTACGTAAAGTACCAGGGTGCCGGCCAGGGCGAATGCTTCCAGCCATCGCCAGCGCCGCGCGCGCGCCGCGAAAGCCGCTCCGCCGTCGAGCACCAGCGCGTAGCCCAGCACGAACCATGGCGCGTAGGCGTGGCCCAGCAGCAGCGGCGTGGCGAAACCGCCGCCCAGCCCCAGGGCCGCCGCGGCCGCGGAGTCGTACCGCAATGCCAGCGCCCCTGCCCCCGCGGTCACCACCGCCATCAATCCAAACCCCACGCCGGCCGGAACCAGGTGATACAAACTCGAAGCCGCCCAAACCGATAGATAGAAGAACGCAACTCCCGCCGCGGCCAGCGTCTGGCCGTAGGCCCGCTGCCCTCCCCGCCGGAATCGCTCGCCTCCCAGCAGCGCCGCGCTGCCGCACGCCAGCCCGAGCAGCACGCGCCCCCCTGCGCTGAACCAGTGGTTCTGGAATGCGTATTCGAAGAAGAAGGCCAGCGCCAGCACCACCGTGATCACCGCGATGCGGCCCAGCCAGTGCATGCCGAAGGTGGTTTCGAAGTGGGGCATCGTCGGCGCGCGGCGGCTCTTCACGCCGCGGGCTACGCGGTGGCGGAACGACCCGGCCTCCAGCATCGCCAGGCGCTTTTCCGTGTCTGACAGGCGTCGCTCGAGCGCCTCCAGCCTCTGCTGTTCTTCGGGCGTCACGTTCGCCGTTCCCGGCGCTCCAGTTCCTCGAGCAGGAGGGAAAGACGCGGAGCCGCCTCGGCCCGGCCGCCGAATCGCAGCGCATTGTAGGTCGCCGTGAACTCCGCCACCGGCGGCCCGAGCGGCGCGGGCAGGGAAGCGGCGAATTCCGAAGGAGTGAACCAGCCCGGCTTGTGATATCCGTGGCGCTTCAGCACGCGCAGCATGCGTTCATAGAGCAGCGTGGCATCCGCGACGCTCGCCTGGCCGCGCTTCACCCGCTGCACGTGCCGCCGAACCCGCACCATCCGCGCCACGCGCGGCGCCACCAGCCGCATCCACAGCGCCAGTCCGAAAATCGCAAGCAGCGGCCGTCCGTACCGGGCGAACCATTCGGCCGTATGCCAGTCCGGGCGCCAGCCGGAGGGGTCCATCCACCGAATGCCGGCCCGCCCGACGCCCTGCTCGATCCGGTCGGCCAGCGAACCCTGCTGGCGCGCGTCATACCCGACTATCCACTGCTGCCAGAAGGTGTTGGCTGCGTCCAGATACAACCCCACCCGCGACAGCAGCGCGAAGCCTGCCGCGTTAGGGTCGGGCGGAGTCGGATCGAACGTGGTCCAGCCCCGCTCCGGAATCCACGCTTCCACCCAGGTGTGAGCGTCGGAGGCGCGCACCAGCCACAGTTCCGTGATCGGGTTGTACACCCCGCTTTGAAAACCCGCGGCCAGCCGCGCCGGGATTCCCAGCGTCCGCAGCATCACCGTCATCGCCGAGGCAAAATATTCGCAGTGTCCCTTCCGGCGATCGAACAGAAAGTTCGCCAGCGGATCCGCCGGCTCACGCTTGGGGAGTTCGAGCGTATACCCGTAGTGCAGCCGCAGGCCCGATTCGATCGCCCGCGCCCGCCCCAGGTCCGATGCGCTGCCTTCCGCCAGCCGCCGCGCCAGCCCTGGAATGCGCGCGTCGATCGGCGGCAGTTGCAGGTAGCGCTCGCGCGACGCAAGCGGCAGCAGCGGCGCCGGGTAGCGCGCGCCCGCCGTTTCCGGCCACTCTTCGAGCAGGCTGTAGGCATCGTAGTGGAAGCCCGGCGGCGGCGGATGCCCCAGCCGCACGCCACCGTCGCCAGTCCGGTAGAGCCTCGAGGAATGCACCAGCACCGTCTCGGGGATTCCGGCAAAAAACAGCGCGTCGGTGCCGAGATCGTCGTACTGTACCTGGTAATTGAGACGCGGCCCCGGATACCGGTCCGCGGGCGCCACCAGTTCCGCCTCGCCCTGGATCACTTCCACCGGATCGCGTTCGTGGTCCGCGTTGAACCAACGCTTACCGTCGAAATCCGGCAGCGTCTCGCCCCGCCATTTCAGCCCCGCCGGGAAATCGCCGTAAACCCGGATGTGCATGACCGCCCGCGAGCTGGTCTCGATCCTGCCGAGTTCGCCGAGGTCCACCTGGTTGGAGAATCCCGGCAGATGCATGCGGTGCGAAATGAGCCTCGAAAATGCCGCGTCGGCGGTGCGCGGCAGCAGAAAAAACAGGCCCGCGGTGAGGACCAGGATCCCCGCCGTGATGCTCATCACCAGCGTGGCAAGACGCGGGTGAAACCGCTTCATCCCCGCGCGCGACGTGGCCGGAGCCTTGGCCATCGAACGCCGGATCTCGCCGCTGGTGAGCGCCGCGATGCCGAAAACCAGGTACAGCGTCAGGAACAGGAAAAAGTTGAAGTTGCCCGACAGCATCGCCGCCGCAATCAGCTCCAGAAACGCGATCACCGCGGTGTAGAGGTGGTCGCGGCTGGTCCTCGCCGTCAGAATCTTGATCACCGCGAGAAAAAACACCAGGTGCACGGTCGACCACAGGAAAGACCGCGACAGCACCAGGTAGTCGAGCACATAGAAGCCCGAGTAAATGAGCGTGGCCAGCGTGGTCGCCCGTTCCGAGATATCCAGCCGGAGGACCCCGTAGATCATCAGCCCGCGCAGCAGCAGGCCCGCGCCCGCAAGGGCCAGGGTCGGAACGTCGAGATAGCCCGAACCCGCCACAGCCAGGTAGCCGCTTGCCACCAGCCCGAGTAGGGAGAACTGGAAGAAACGCTCTACGGAAACAGCGGCGCTCGCGTCGGCACGCGCCATGCTTCCATTCTAATCTCCCGCGGAGAAATCACACTTGTGTGCGATTTGTGCCGCAAGAGACCGGCCCTTCAGTTTTTCCACTGCAGATCCGCGAACTTCAGGTACTGCTCCCAATCGTAGGCCGTCACATCGTGCTTGCCCGTGCGAATGTGATAGGCCACCGATTGCCCCATCACCGGATGCTCCACCGGCGGCATTTCGTCCGACGTCAGGCCTTTTTTCCCGAATAACTTCCACACCCGGCTGGCATGGTAGGCGCCCAGAAATTCGCCCCGCGGATCCGACCAGCGATCCCCTTCCGCGCTCGCCACGTACAGCGCCCGCGGCGCGATCAGCCCCAGCAGCATGTGGGAATCAAAGGGCATCTGTTCTTCGTGGTCGTTGTATTTTCGGAAATTCGCGCAGAACCAGTGGGGAAAGTGGGTGTTGAGGTCCTTCGTCCGCTCTCCGTAATCGCGGCGGCTGATGGCGGCGCCGCCTTCGCCCGATTCGTTCGAAATCACCAGCGAAAAACGCGTATCCTGCGCGCCCGCCCAGATCGCGGTCTTGCCCAGGCGCGAATGGCCGAACACCGCCACGCGTTTCGCATCCACGGCGCGGTCCGTCTCCAGGTAGTCCATCGCCCGGCTCAGCCCCCACGCCCACGCGGAGATCGCCGCCCATTCGTCGGCGGCCGGCCCGGTCTGACCCGGCTTGAAGAAGAGCGGACGCACGCCGTACTTCATCCCGCCGTCGAAATCCGGCTCGATGTCGCCGTAATAAATCACGGCCACGCCGTAGCCGTGCGCCAGAATCTGCTCCACCTGCCACTCCCGGGCATGCGAGCCGCGCGATTTTTCCTCTCCCGGCTGCTTCGCGTCTTTCACCCACTCGTCGCCCAGCGGAACACCCGGGTCGTACGCCACCGACTGGATCGGCGCGAACGAAAGTCCCAGCACCACGGGCACCGGCTGTTTCGCCCCGGCCGGAAGGTACATCAACATGCGAGCCCTGGGTGCCGCGCTCTTGCCGTCGAAATAGATGGTTACGATCTTCCGCGATGCCTTGCCGCCGAGAGCCTGCCGGTCCACCGGTCCGGCTTCGAACGCCAGCCTGGCCGGTCTCGCCGGAGCGCGGCCGAAGACCTCCCGCCGGTATATCTCGAGAATCCGCCCGCGTTGCTTCTCCCAGCCCGCGCGGTCCTTCGCCCCCGCGAGCACATCCGGCAGCGTGTACTTCGGCACTCGGGCCTCGTCGTAATTCACGCTGGGAGATTGCGCGCCTAAACGCAATCCCGCGGCGAGCAATACTAGCACGGCGGTCTTCATGCGGTTCGATCTCCGTACCCGATTGTAATCCGGATACGCGCTACAATCGCAGGTGATTTTGGGAGGCACATTGAAGCTCACCGTCCTTTGTGCGTTCCTGTTAGGAACCGTATGGCCGGCGCCCGCCCAAGCGCCCAGGCCCAAATTGCAGGCGCTGATCATCACCGGCCAGAACGGCCACGATTGGCGCGCCACTACGCCCGTGCTTCGCAGCCTGCTCGAACAGAGCGGCCGTTTCGAAGTCCGGGTCACGGAAGAATTTCGCGGCGCCGGTCCCGAGACCCTGGCCCCCTACGATGTCGTGATCCTGAACTATTACGAAAAGAAGCAGCCCGAGCTGAAATGGGGCGAGCGCGCCGAAAACGCCCTGGTGAATTATGTGCGCGGCGGGAAGGGCCTGGTGGTGTACCATTTCTCCACGGCGGCCTTCGAAGGCTGGACGGAATTCGAAAAGATGTGCGGCGGCAACTGGCGCCCGAACTTCGGCCACCACTCCGCGCGCCACGATTTCAAGGTCGATATCGTGGACCGCAACCATCCCATCACCCGCGGCCTCGAGGCGTCCTACCCCGAGCCGAATGACGAGCTCTACGCCAACCTGAAGTGGCAGCCCGCCGGCACCTACCACGTGCTGGCCACCGCCTGGGACGATCATTCGCGCTACAAGCCTGGAGAGAAGCAGCCGATCCCCGGAGCCGGCAGAGACGAGCCGATGCTTTGGACGGTCGATTACGGCAGCGGCCGCGTTTTCATCACGGCGCTCGGCCATGATCCCGACGCCATGAAGAGTGAGATCTTCGACCTGTCGCTGGTCCGCGGAACCGAATGGGCCGCCACCGGCAGCGTCACGGCGCGCTAGCGTTCGCGGCCATTCACGCCAGCGCCAGGTTCGCTTCCGCCTTGATATCGAGCCCCGCAAACTCGCCGCGGCGCAGCTTGGGGAAGGCCGCCGCTGCGATCATCGCCGCGTTGTCCGTGGAAAGCCCGGGTGAAGGAAAATGCACCGGGTATGGCAACCCGGCCGAGTGCGCCGCCGCCCGCAGCCCGGAGTTGCACGCTACGCCGCCTGAAATGATCAGGCTCGCCGCGCCCATTTTCCCGGCCGAGTCCGCCGCCCGCGTCAGCAGTTCGTGGATCACGGCGTGCTGAAAGGAAGCTAATAGCCCCAGGGTTGCCGGCGGCGTGGCCGCCAGCCAATCCGCAACCGAGGGAGACGCATTTTTCCGCCGCAGCGCCCGCCGCGTTTCGATTTCCGCCTCCATATCGCGCGCCTGCACCCATCGCAGCACCGCCGTTTTCAGACCGCTGAAGCTGAAATCGAGCGCGTTGCCCTTCATCTTGGCGAAAGTAAATCGAACCGCCAAAGGGTCCCCGTAAGGCGCCAGCCGGTCGATCAGCGGCCCGCCCGGGTATCCGAAGCCGAGCAGCTTGGCGACTTTGTCGAAAGCTTCCCCGGCCGCATCGTCCCGTGTCCTGCCCAGCAGCCGGTACGTGTAGCTTTCGCAGACCTCGAACAGGTGGGTATGTCCCCCACTCACCACCAGCGCCAAAGCCGGAAAAGCCACCGGTGTTTTCCCGTGCCGCGCCTCCAGGATGACCGAGTGGATATGCCCTTCGATATGGTTCACCGCGATCAGCGGCAGGCCGCGCGCCAGACAAAGCGATTTTGCGTACGTCAGCCCGACCAGAAGCGACCCCACCAGCCCCGGCCCCACCGTCGCCGCCACCGCCGCCAAATCTTCCATCCGCGTGCCGGACCGCTCCAGCGCCTCTCGCACCACCGGCACGATGGCCCTCAGGTGTTCCCGCGACGCCAGCTCCGGCACCACGCCCCCGTACTTTCCGTGGGTGTCGATCTGTGAGGCCACCACCGAGGCCAGCACGGTTTCGCCGTCCTCCACCACCGCCGCGGCGGTTTCGTCGCAGGAAGATTCGATTGCCAGAATGCGCACTATTTCTTATTGTCCCATTCCAGCAGGCGCTCCAGCGGCGTGGCGGCTGGCCGGACGCCACGGCGCGCTCCGAAGTTCAGCAGGGCCGACGCCTTCCAGGCGCAGCGCTGCGCCGCGCCCTGCAAATCGAGAAGCAGGGGACGGGCCGGGTGCCCGGGCTCCAGGGCGGATATGGAACCGGAAACGCTGCTCAGAATGACGGTCAGCTCGTCGTTGAAGTCATGGGCAGCGGCGGCAGCCACCGCCGAGGCGCGATCTGCTCGGGTTAATCTTTCCACACCCGCAGCATAGCCCTCACCCCCAGGCTTCCCGGACCCTCGGAACCGACAACGTTTTGCGGTTCACGACTTTATCGATTTTCGAAACCCAGTGAACGGAACCCGGAAGACCCCTCAATCGTCACATAGTACAATGAAAGGCAGCTGGAGCTGTTGATTCAATGAACATCCGAACCGCCGCGTTAGTCTTGGGGGTCGCGGCAGCCTCGTTACCCGCATTTGCGGGTGATACCAATCTCTCCCGTCCCGTCGCAGGCAAAGTAACGATCATGCCGCTGAAAGATGTCAAGCCCGGCATGAAGGCCATTGCCTGGACTGTCTTTCAAGGGACGGTGCCCGAACCGGTTCCCATCGAAATCATCGGAAGGCTGAAAAACGTCTGGGGACCCAACCAGGACATTATCCTTGGCAAGATGGGCGGCAAGGCCATCCGCACCAATGTGGCCGGCGGCATGAGCGGCAGCCCCGTCTATATCGACGGCAAACTCGTCGGCGCGGTGGCATTGCGTCTGAGCGTCTTCTCGCCGGATGCGATCTGCGGCATCACGCCCATCGAATTGATGCTCGAGATCAACGATTTCGACAAGTCCCGCCCCGAAAATTCCCGCACGCCGGATAAAGTGGCGCGCAAGACCGAGGTCTCCGTGCCCGGCGAACTGCTGGGCCAGGCGGTATCGGCGGGCGGCGGTTCCGCGTTTCCGGGCGTGCAGAGCATGGTGCCGATCGAATCTCCGCTGGTCTTTTCCGGCTTCGGCGAGAGCACGCTCCAGCAGTTCGGCCCGCTCTTCAACCAGATGGGAGTGGCCGCGGTCCAGGGTGGCGCCGCGGGATCCGATCTCCACGGCAGCCAGCCCGTGCCCGGCTGGCAGCATTCCCTCAATCCGGGTGACACCGTGGCCGGCGTCCTGGTGGATGGCGACATGAGCGTCACCGGAATCGGCACCGTTACTTATAATGACGGAAAACGGGTCCTGGCCTTCGGCCATCCGTTCTTCAACCTCGGCCCGGTCGATATGCCCATGTCTAAGGGCGAGGTGCTGATGACGCTGGCTTCGGCCTTCCAGCCGAACAAAATGGCCAACGCCACCGATATCGTCGGCGCCCTGCACCAGGATCGCCACAGCGGCATCATGGGCGTGCTGGGTTCGACCGCCGACATGATCCCGGTGACCCTCCGGGTGCGGTCGCTCGACCATAAGGAAGCCGTGGTCAAGGAAAAGGATTTCCACTTCAACGTCTTCGTACACCAGAAGTGGACGCCTTACCTGATGATGCTGACCCTCTACAACTCCGTCTCGGAATTGAACGAGTTTTCCGACGAAGCTACCTACCGGATCAACGGCCGCGTGGAGTTGAACGGCCAGCCCAATATCTCGCTCTCCACCATGCAGGCTTCGGGCGAATTGCCCATGCCGGCCCCCATGCTGCTGGCCGGATGGTGGGGCGACAAGTTCAACCGGCTCTATCTGAACAACGTGAAGACGCCGGACCTGAAGCGGGTGGATGCCACCATCGACGTGATTCCCGAACGGCGCGTGGCTACCATCGAGAACGCCTGGGTGCCCAACCCGGACGTTCGTCCCGGGGACGAAGTGCCGGTCAAAGTGATGCTGCGTCCCTACCGCGGTGAGCCGATCCAGCGCGAGTTCAAGATCAAGATTCCGGCCGGAATCGGGAAAGGGGACCACCGCATCGTCCTCAGCGATGCCGATACCGTCAACCGTATGCAGAACATGGCGGGAATGATGAATCATTTCCTCGACCTGCCGGAGACGGTCTCGCTGCTGAACCAGGAGCGCACGAATAACAAGCTGTACGTCTCCCTGTTGGACGCCAGCCCCACCGCCTACTACGACGATAAGACGCTGCCGAGCCTGCCGTCCTCGGTGCTCAACGTCATGCAGGCGGGCAGGGCTCCGAACCAGTCGCTCTTCACCTCGCCCGAAACCGCCTCCGAGCAGATGGCTCTGGCGTTCGATTACGTCGTGACGGGCAGCTATTCGCTGCGAATCCACGTGAAGTAAGAAGTAGGCGGCGCACGAAACATCAATGAGAAAAACGCTTCGCTGGCTGCCGTTGGTTTTTGCCACGGCGGCACTGTTCGCGGGGGAAACCCGCACCTGGACACAGTCCGACTATTCCGATTTTGAAAAGGGCGTCACCAAGAACCTCTCCATGCGCAGCGACGGACTGCTGACGCTGGCGCCCAGTTCGCAGGAACTGTTCGACACCTCCGCCCCTTATCTGTGGGCGCTGGCGCAGGATTCCAAGGGCAATCTCTATGCGGGCGGCGGCACTTCCGCCAAGCTCTACCGCATTCAGCCGGATGGGAAAGGCAAGGTGCTGGCCGATCTCGACGCGCTCGAGATCCATGCCATCGCGGTCGATTCGAAAGACCGCGTTTATGCCGCCACCTCGCCCGACGGCAAGGTCTATCGCATCACCGGCAATGCCAAACCCGAGGTTTACTACTCGCCCAAGCAGAAGTACATCTGGGCCATGGCCTTCGACAGCAAAGGCGACCTGTTCGTCGCCACCGGAGACCAGGGCGAGATCCACAAAGTGACTCCCGACGGCAAGGGCTCGGTCTTCTTCAAGACCGATGAGACCCACGTCCGTTCGATGGCCATCGACTCGCATGACAACCTGATCGTGGGCACTGATCCGGGCGGCCTGGTGTTGCGCATCACCCCGGCGGGCGAAGGCTTCGTTCTGTACCAGATGCCCAAGCGGGAAGTGACCGCGGTGGCGGTCGCGCATGACGGCGCGATCTACGCCGCTGCCGTGGGAACCAAGGAGGGCGGCTCGCCCATCCGCTCTTCCGCCCCCACGCCGGTGCAGCCGCTTCCGTCGCCGGCGGCGCCCCTGGGAGCGCCCGGCACCACCGTGACCGTCACGCCGCAGCGCGTGTCCGCGCCGCCCCCCGCCTCTCTTTCCGGGGCCGGAGCCGTGCGGGGCGGCAGCGATGTCTACCGCATCGAACCCAATGGGAATCCGCGCCAGGTCTGGACCAACTCCGAGGACGTCGTCTACGCCATCGGTTTCGACAACACTGGCCGCGTGCTGCTGGGGGCCGGCAACAAGGGCGTGATTTACCGCATCGAGTCGCCCACGCTGTACACTTCGCTGCTCACTATTCCCGCCACCCAGATCACCGCGTTCCAGCACGGGCATGACGGCCATCTGTATGCGGCCACCGGAAACGTAGGCAAGGTTTACGACATCGGTCCCGGCCTGGCGCACCAGGGAACCGTGGAGAGCGATGTCTTCGATGCCTCCATGTATTCCCTCTGGGGCCGCCTGAGTTTTGAAGCCAACGGGAACGGCGGCACGATCGGCGTGACAACGCGTAGCGGGAACCTCGACCAGCCGCAGAAAAACTGGAGCCCCTGGTCGGCGCCCATCACCACCGCCAAGGGCGGCCCGATTGCCTCGCCCGCGGCTCGCTTCGTGCAATGGCGCGCTACCCTGACGGCCGCGCCCGGCGGCCATTCCCCCGAACTCGAGTCGGTGGATGTGGCCTACCTGCCGAAGAACGTGGAGCCGAGCGTGAGCGACGTGGAAATCACGCCGCCCAATTACCGCTTTCCTCCTTCCCTGTCGCCGCTGATTCTGGGAGTCCAGAACCTCAGCCTGCCGCCGCTCGGCAAGCGCGCGACCACTCCCGCGCCCGTCTTTACGTCCGAAACTACCAACACCCCCGCCATGCAGCCGGCCAAGGGCTACATCGGCGCGCGCTGGCTGGCCTCCGACCCGAACGGCGACTCCCTGATCTACAACGTCGAGATCCGGGGAGTGAATGAGGCCGAATGGAAGCCGCTCAAAGCCAAAGTGACCGACAAGTACCTCTCCTGGGATTCCACGGCGTTCCCCGACGGCGAATACCGCCTGCGCGTCACCGCCTCCGACTCCCCGAGCAATCCGCCAGCCGAGGCGCTCGAAGCCCGGACCGTCAGCGATCCATTCCTCATCGACAACACGCCGCCCGCCATTTCCAACCTGACTGCCGTACCGAATGGCGGCAAACTCCAGGTGAAGTGGCACGCAGCGGACGCGCTCAGCAACATCACCAAGGCGGAATATTCGCTGGATGGCGGCGATTGGACCGTGGTCGCCCCGGTCACGCGCCTTTCCGACGCGCCCCAGTTGGATTACGATTTTCCGGTGGCCGCCGGCCCCGGCGAGCACACCCTCGCCGTGCGGGTGCAGGACGATTACGATAACATCGCCACCGCCAAATCCGTAGTGAAGTAAGTAGGGTAGGCCTCCCGGCCTGCCCAATCACTAGCATCGCAAGGGAGATTTCATGTTCCCGCCCGAAGTTCGACCGCAGGATCGACTTTGGTGGCGCGGCGTGCAGAACCAACGCCACCGCTGCCACGAGTACCGTGAGCACAACGAATGTCCAGGGATCGGTAGGGCTGATTCCATGAAGAAGCGATTTTAGAAACCGCGTGAACACAAATGCCGCTACCAACCCGGTACCCAGGCCGAAGACGGTCAACATCAGGCCGGGCCCAACGATGCATCCAAACACGTCACCGGTCTGCGCGCCGAGCGCCATGCGGATACCGATCTCCTGAGTGTGCTGGCTGACGGTTGTGGCCATCACGCCCAGCCATGCACCTCCTACTGTTTACCAATATGAGACCATCAGACCCTTTATTGGAAGATAACAATAGGCGTACGAGCCGAGCTTCCCGGTCCACTCTAACGTATCGGTGACCCACAGATTCCCCTGGGGCGCGTTCTTTAAGCTCTCGCGCGGTTATCCTATTGTTGATGCCCACCGCGCATCTCGAAAGCGAATTATCCCGCCCGAGCGAATCGGACATCGCCTGCATGTGCCGCCTGGAAGGCGATATCCTGATTCTCGGCGCGGGCGGAAAGATGGGCCCGTCGCTGGCCCGGCTCTGCCGGCGGGCGTCCGATGCGGCCGGCAAACCGCGCGGCATCCTCGCGGTTTCGCGCCGCCTCCTCCAAATCGACGGGGTCCAATCCGTGTCCTGCGACCTTCTCGACCGCGCCGCCGTGGCCCGTCTGCCCGAATGTCCTAACATCCTCTACCTCGCGGGTCGGAAATTCGGCTCTTCGGGTAGCCCGGAGCTCACCTGGGCGATGAACACGGTCGCGCCCGTCATCGTGGCCGAGCGCTTCTCCCGTTCGCGCGTGGTGGTCTTCTCGACCGGTAACGTCTATCCGTTTCGCGGCATCGCGCAGGGCGGCTCCGTGGAAACCGACGCACCGGATCCGGTGGGCGAGTATGCTCAGTCCTGCCTGGGGCGCGAACGGATATTCGAATACTACTCCCGCCACTGCGGCCTGGCTTGCCTGCTCTTCCGGCTGAACTACGCGGTGGACCTGCGCTACGGAGTGGTGGTGGATATCGCGCGCCGCGTGCGTGCGGGCGAGCCCGTAGACCTGGCGGTTCCCGCCTTCAACGCCATCTGGCAGCGCGACGCCAACTCCTACGCCTTGCGCTCGCTCGAACATTGCGAGTCGCCGCCGCGCATACTCAACGTGACGGGCGCCGGCGTCTTCGCGGTCCGCGACACCGCCCGCTGGTTCTCCCATCGCTTCCACTGCGACTGCCGGTTTACCGGGAGGGAAGGCCCCGCGGCGCTGTTGAGCGACGCTTCCGCCTGCCACGCGCTGCTGGGCGCACCCGAGGTTCCGGTTCCCGAGCTCATGGAGATGGTCGCCTCGTGGATCGAATCGGGAGGCGAGTCTCTGGACAAGCCGACGCACTTCGAAGTTGCGGACGGGAGGTTCTGAATGGACGCCCGGGTTCGCCAGGCACTCCACCGGGGCGTGGTGATTCCGGCCCATCCCCTGGCCCTGACTGCCGGGCGCAAGCTCGACGAGCGCCGGCAGGTCGCGCTGACGCGCTACTACTGTGCCGCCGGCGCGGGCGGGATTGCGGTGGGCGTGCATACTACTCAGTTTGCGATCCGCGCGGCCGGGCTCTACCAACCGGTGCTGCGGCTGGCCGCCCAAGCCGCCGCGGAATTCGAGTGCGCTTCCGGGAAGCGGCTGGTGAAGGTGGCGGGCCTCTGCGGCGAAACGCCGCGCGCGGTGTGCGAAGCGACGCTCGCGCGCGAAGCCGGCTACGACCTCGGCCTGCTCAGCCTCGCGGCCTTGCCCGCGGCCTCGGATCGCGATCTGCTGGAGCATTGCCGCGCGGTGGGCCGCGAAATTCCCCTGTTTGGCTTCTATTTGCAGCCCTCGGTCGGCGGGCGGCCGCTCTCCTACGAATTCTGGCGCGATTTCTGCGCCATCGAACAGGTGGCCGCGGTGAAGGTCGCGCCGTTCAACCGCTACCAGACGCTGGACGCGGTGCGCGGCGTCGCCTCGAGCGGCCGGGCGGAGGAAATCGCGCTCTACACCGGCAATGACGACAACATAATTCCGGACCTGCTGACCGATTTCCGGCTTGCCGGCCGCACCCTCACCTTTCGCGGCGGGCTGCTCGGCCAGTGGGCCGTCTGGACCCGCCGTGCGGTCGAATTGCTCGACCGCATCCTGGCCTGCCGGGCGGCTGCCGGCGCGGGAGCTTCCGGGATCCTCGCCGAGTCGGCGGCGCTGAATGATGCCAACGCCGCGCTGTTCGACGCCCGCAACGGTTTCGCCGGCTGCATCGCCGGGCTGCACGAGATCCTCCGCCGGCAGGGGCTGCTGGCGGGGCGCTGGTGCCTCGACCCTTCCGAAGACCTGTCGCCGGGCCAATTGGAAGAGATCGACCGAGTGACCTCCGCCTATCCGCAACTCGCCGACGACGAGTTCGTGCACACCCACATCGACCGATGGATGAACTGACCTATGCTGATTCGCTCCACTCAAACGGAAATCCGGATCTACTCCCACCGTGATGAAGCCGGCGCGGCCGGCGCGCGGGTGGCGGCCGCTGTCATCCGCGAGGAGATCGCCCGCACAGGCAAGGCCGCCGTGGTGTTCGCCTCGGCGGTCTCGCAGGACCCGTTCTTGGCCGCGCTGCGCTGCGAAAACCTGCACTGGAGCGCCCTGACGGCGTTCCACATGGACGAATATGCGGGGATGAGCGAGCGTCACCCCGCTTCCTTCCGGCGCTTCCTGCGGGAACGCCTGTTGGATAGCGTGCCGGTGGCCGCGTTCCACGGCCTGAACGCCGAAGCGGCCGATCTCGAAGCCGAATGTGACCGCTACGCCGCCTTGCTGCGCCAGGCGCAACCCTGCTTGGTGGTGATGGGAATGGGGGAGAACGGACACCTGGCGTTTATCGATCCGCCCGTCTGCCGTTTCGATGAGCTAAGGGACGTCCGGCTCGTCGACCTCGACGATATCTGCCGCATGCAGCAAGTGCACGACGGCGCTTTTGCCTCGATCGACGACGTGCCCAAGCGGGCCCTTTCGTTGACCGTGCCATTCTTTTTGCGTGTGCCGCGGGCGGTCGTTTTTGTCAATGGGGAACGCAAAAGCGCCGCGGTGCGCGCTGCCATCGAGGGCCCTATCGTGGAAACCTGCCCTGCCTCGGCATTGCGGCGCCACCCTTGGGCCACAATATTCCTCGATCGAGCCGCGGCATCGCAGCTCCGCTGAGAGGATATTTACCGCTTCGGGCGCCGGGACCGGAAGGCAACAAAACAGGCTAAACCCGGAATAATCAGGAAAAATGTCGCGGGCTCCGGGGTCAGAATTGGCGGAACAGGCGGCGGCGGGTTTGGACCTGGGCCGTCCTCCGGTGGTGACGCGACCAAAGTCGTCGGAGGAACCATATCGGAGTTCGGAGACGGGCCGGGATGCGAAGGGGAATTCCCGCTGGAATCCGACGAAGAAGAAGAGGATGAGCCCGGATTGAACGGCGGAAATACCGGCGTGAATACCGAGATATGACCAGACGATCCGGAGCCTGAAGAGGAAGCGAACAGCAACGGCGTTCGCGTCACGCTCACTTGCCGGTTCGTCGTACCTGTTCCCCCGGTTCCCCCTGGGCCGTAGAACAAGATGGTGGAAAAAACCCCCGTGGCGCTCAGCACTGCCCCGTTGCTGCCCGCCGATCCCTGGCCCGCGAGATTCGAGGACTGCCCGCTCGGGCCTGACAACTCAGGGGAAATCCCCCAGCCATCCGCGCCAGCCAACTGCATGCCCGCCGAAGGAGTCGGCCCAAACAGCCCTGCGGAATTTCCCTCGCCGCCTGCGGCCGTGCCGGAGCCACCCGTAGCCATCCCGGAGACCCCGGCGGGGATGCCCGCCAGAAGCAGATTGAATGGCGGAAATACCTGCGGAATCAACACAGCCGGCAGCAGTGGGGCTTCCGGCATGTCCATCTGCGCTACATCGGGCATTGGAATGGCCGGCGAATCCATTAAGTCGGCTGCCGGTTCCTGCCCGTTGGTCGGTTGCTGGGGTGTGTCCGAAACACGGTTGCCGCAGCGCGCACGTGCGTAGTTTTTTCCATCAGTCAGCAGCACTTCACCTTTCGGTATATGCACGCGATGGCTGGTCCAATAGATCGCCCCTTTCAGCCGGTACGATACATATGCCTGCCGGTCATTTCGTAATTCCACGGTATGTACAAGGCTGCGCTGGAAATCCGAGTAGTGCCGCTGGCCCAGGTAGTCCGATTGCAGCGCGAGGTCCAATTCCCGCGCGCTATAAGCACCGCCTCGAATGATGGAATAAGGGAAAACGGGCCGGCTGGAGTGCTGGAGTACCGCTGGGGAGAGCGTGGCGTGAGCCCCCAGATGTCGGGCGCGGGCTTGCCTCTCCTGGTGGGGCCGGGACGAAATGTACCAATAAATAAGTCCCTGGCCAACCAAAAGCAGAGTGAATAACTTTGCTAAATTGACCCGCCCGTACCTTCGCTGAGGACGCGGCCGGTACTCTAATTGCACGTCCTATCTTCCATCACATGCGCCTGAATCGTCAAGCTCAGCCAGTCCTAGTACAGAATTTCCGCTTTGGAACCCGGGTACCTGCGGCAAATATCGTCAAAATAGGGAAATTCTGAGCCGAATTTCGCCGCCTGATTTCCCAAAAGGCGACGCTGGGAGGCGGGAAACGGGCCACTCAAATCCTGCGGAATTCTTGATATTCCGGCCGAACGATACTAGCGCGAGCAATAGCTGGGATACAGCTTGCGCATGCAGTCGGGACACATTCCGTGGGTGAATTTCATCTCGGAGTGAGACTGGATATAGCTCTCCATCTGCTGCCAGGCCCCCGCCTCGTTGAAGATTCTTTTGCACGAAGCGCAGATCGAGACCAACCCCCGCAACATCTTCACATCCTCAAGAGCCCGTTGGAGTTGCGCCGCCAGGCGTTCCCTCTCCAGGGCGTAGTTTTTCAGGGCGGTGACATCAAAATAGGCGCCCCTGATCCCCACCACGCACTGCCGCCGTCCCCGGAGCGGTTCGAGCATCACATCCAGATAATGCTTCTTGCCGAGCAGATTCACATGGGTCTCGTCACGGGCTCCCTCGCCGCTCCGAAGGACTCTGCGCTTCACGGATGCCAGGCGGGATGCCTCTCTTCGCTCGAAAATCTCCGCATCCGTATGCCCGATATATTCCTGACCCAGCCAGGCGGGCATCGACGAATAAATCCAGGAGTAGAGAAGGTGCCGGTCCTGATTAAAGACAACCACCGGCATATTCGACAAAGCGATGCGGAAACGCTCTTCGCTTTGGCGCAAAGCCGCCTCCGTCCGCTTGTGTTCGGTAATATCGCGAATCGCCAGAATCGCCAAGGTTCCCTCGTCGGTATAGATAGGGCTGATGCTGATACTGACAGGGAATTCGGTCCGGTCCCTGCGCCGCCCCCAAAGTTCCCGGTTTTCATCCATAGCTCTCATTCTGGGAAGCGCAAAGTAGTTCGATCGCAAATTGCGATGGGCGGAGCGGAAGCGTGGGGGCATCAGGATCTCGACTTTTTTGCCCACCAGTTCGCCGCTCGAATATCCGAACATCTCTTCGAGCCGGTTGTTGACTTGCCGGATCCTGCCTTTTGAGCCGGACAGGAGCACGGCGTCCGGAGAGGTGTCGAGGAGCAACTGAAGATATTTTTCCGGCAGAACCAACGGGCTGAGTCCGGAGGCACCCATAAGCCAAGGGATTCCATTCTCCGCCGCTCGCTTCTAAAATCGGTGAAGCCTGCAGGTCACACGGCTGTGTTATTGTGCTGTAACTTCCGCGGCGCATAATGGGGCATCTATATGTCTGCCAAAACGTTGCGATTCTGCTGCCTTCTCGCTCTGCCTCTGCTGTTCCCGGCAATCCGGGCCCAAGAACGGGTGGTGGGCGGTCCCTACACGGTGAATGTGGGGCAGCGAACCGCCACCGTCGTGTGGGTGGTGGAAACGTCCACGGTCGCCCTCGGCAAACAGCCTGGACAAGCGGAGAAACAAAGTCCCGTGCTGCGCGCCGAAAAAGTGCATTTCTCCGGCCTTCAGCCGGGGACGAAGTATTACTACGACACCACCGGCCGCGAAGACGGCAAAGGTTCCTTCCAGACCGCGCCGGCCGCCGGTGCGTCCGTTCCCTTTCAGTTCGTGGTCTTCGGCGATACCCGTACCCGGCACGACGTTCACCGCCGGGTGATTGCCGCCATCCTGAAGTATTCCTCGCCGGATTTCGTTCTGCATACCGGCGACCTGGTCGCGAACGGAGCCGATTCCGCCCAGTGGCCCGTATTCTTCGACATCGAACGCGAACTTCTTCGCAAGACGGCGTTCTACCCTTCCCTCGGCAACCACGAGCGGAACGATCGGCAATTCTACGACTTCTTCAACATCTCCACGCCGTATTACTCCTTCGATTGGGCGAATGCCCACTTCATCGTGCTCAATAGCGATATCGGCAACGTCTCAACCAGCGCCGCCGCGCGCGAAACTTACTGGACCGAGCAGACCCGCTGGCTCGAAGAAGACCTGCAAAAAAGCCAGTCCGCCGATTTCCGGTTCGTCATCTGCCACCATCCGCCCATCACCGCGGTCACGCGGCGGCAGGGCGATAACCCGCAGATGATCGCCCTCATGCCGATGTTCGAAAAGTATAAGCTCACCGCCGGCTTCTTCGGCCACGATCACAATTACCAGCACTATCTCCGGAACGGCATTCACTATTTCATTACCGGCGGCGGCGGCGCGCCGCTATACGACGTCGGCAAACCGCCCGAGGGCATCACGAAAAAAGTGGTGAGCACGGAAAACTTCGTGACCGTAAAAGTGGACGGCAAGCACGCGCGCGTCGAAGCGCTGCTGCTCGACGGTTCCCCGATCGAAGTAACCGAACTGGGCCGCTAGGCCGCCGGCGCGCCTCGTCAGGCTCGGGGATTCGGCTGCTATAGTGAACGAGAGCCCATGGGCCGCATCCGCGTTCTTCCCGATCAGGTCGCCAATAAAATCGCCGCTGGAGAGGTGGTGGAGCGGCCTGCTTCGGTGGTCAAAGAACTCCTCGAAAACTCGCTCGACGCCGGGGCTTCCAGCCTGCGGATCGAGGTCGAAGCCGGCGGCCGGCGCCTGATCCGCATCGTCGATGACGGCTGCGGCATGTTGCGCGACGACGCGCTGCTGGCCTTCGAACGCCACGCCACCAGCAAACTGCGCGACGTCAAAGACCTGCTCTCCATCGCCACACTCGGGTTCCGCGGCGAGGCGCTGCCTTCGATCGCCTCCGTATCCCGGCTGTTGCTCGAAACCCGCTCGCCCGAGGAAACCACCGGCACCCGTATCGAGATCGCCGGCGGCCGCATGCTGCGCTGCGAAGAAGCCGCGCTCGGCGGCGGCACCGCCATCACCGTCCGCGACCTGTTCTATAATGTGCCCGCGCGCAGAAAATTCCTCCGCACCGAACCCACCGAACTGGCGCACGTGGCCTCCCTCGTCACGCACTACAGCCTGGCCCACCCCGCCAAAACGTTTCACCTCACCAGCGGTCCCAGCGAGTTGCTGCACGTCACCCCTGTCCCGACGCTCGAAGAGCGCGTTTACCAGGTGTTCGGCAGCCAGGTGCTCGAGGAACTGGTGGAGATCGGCGAACGTGAGAAGGAACTGCTGCTGCCGCCGCCCGCCGTGGCCCCCTCACAAGGAGTTGCCGAATACCAGAAGGAGCCCGACGAGCCGCCTTCCCGCGCCTTCCGCCTGAATGGCTTCTTTTCGCGGCCGCAGGTGCAGAAGGCCAATCGCAATTCCATCTATATCTTCGTCAACGGCCGCCTGATTCGCGACCGCCTGCTGCTGCATGCGCTGTCCTCGGCATATCACAACCTGATGCCGCCCGCGGCCTATCCGTTCGCGCTGCTGTTTCTCGAGTGCGACCCCGAAGAAGTGGACGTGAACGTGCATCCGTCGAAGACCGAGGTGCGGTTCCGCCATGGGTCGTTCGTGCACGACTTCGTGCGCGACACCATCCGCGAGCGCCTCATGGAAACCCGCCCCGCGCCAACCTTTTCGCCCGCCGGCCGGGTCTCCCCGCCCCCCCAGCCCGCGGCCGCCCTGCCATACTCCGAATTCAGCCAGATGATCGAAAACGAAGCGGCGGATCCCAGCGTGCTTGACCCGGCGGCGCCTGCCCCGGCTGATCCGGCGCTGCCCGAGTTCGCCCTGCGCGCCCCCGCCGCCTCCGCCCCCCGGCTCGATTTCTCCGCTCCGCCCCTCGAAGTGACGCCCGGTCCCCCGCCTTCCGGCAAGCTGATGCGCCGCCTGGACGCCCATGGCGAGTTCCCGCCGGAGGCCATCCCGCCGCCCGAGATGTCGCTTTCGGCGCTGTCGGATCTGCGCCCGCTCGGCCAGATCCACGAAAGTTTCATCATCGCCGCCGGCCGCGACGGCCTGTGGATCATCGACCAGCACGTGGCCCACGAGCGCATCCTCTTCGAGCAGGTCATGAAGCAGCGCTCCGCCGGACGCGTGGAGATGCAGCGCCTGCTGATGCCCCTGATCCTGCAACTCACCCCCGAGCAGCAGATCGACTACGCCCGCATCGCCGACGAACTGCACGCCTCCGGCTTCGAAACGGAGCCCTTCGGCAACCGCACCATCGCCATCAAGGCCGCCCCCGCCAACGTGGGCGGCGCCGACCTCGAAAAGATCCTCTACGAAATCCTGGAGATCGCCGAAGAAGAACTGCGCGGAGCCTCGCTCGACGACCTGCGCCGCGGCATCTGCGCCTCCATCGCCTGCCGCGCCGCCATCAAAATCAACATGCGGCTCGATTTCGCCAAGATGGAATGGCTGCTCCGCGCGCTGGCACAGACCGATTGCCCGATGAGTTGCCCGCACGGACGGCCGATCGCGATGCACTACTCCACCAGGGAGATCCTGAAGGCGTTCCACCGGATCTGAGACGATCTCCCTGGTGTCGGTTCTTCTGAGTCGCTACTGCGCCGGGGCCGGTCTCGACCGCCCCTCAAAATATCAGCTTCATCGCGAGTTGCAACTGCCGCGATGTGCCGCCGTCACCGGCCGGGAAGCGAGTGCCGCCCGTGATCAACCCGAAGGTGGAGGAGCCGACGGTCGAAACCGGCTGTGTGAAATTGGTCTGGTTGAGAATATCGAATGCATCCGCATGCAATTCCCAGCTCAGGCGTTCGCTGATCCTGGTAGTCTTTGCGAGCGACAGGTCGAGATTGAAGAAGCCCGGCCCGATGACCACATTCCGGCCGAGGTTTCCGAAACCGAGCACCGTTCCAGGGGTCGTTCCCTGGTTGACGAAGACGCCCGGATTTTGGATATAGGTGACGGAAGTAGCGCTGCCATTGGCCGCCGGCGTGAAGCCCGTAGTCACCGGGCCGGTCACATCCGGCCGGAGCACCGCGGCCCCGGCGAACGAGGTGTTCGAGAGGTGGAAGTTGATCGGGTTGCCGGTCTGCGCCGTTTCGATGAGCGAGACTCTCCAGCCTTCCTTGAAGCGGTTGCCCTTGAATGGCAGGTCGTAGATTCCATTCAGCACGAAACGGTGGCGGGCATCGAAGTCCGAGAGGCCGCGATCGCCATTCAGGTTGTAGCTGTTCTGAACGGTCAGCCCCTGCACGTTCCGCGAATTGTCGTCGATCGATTTCGCGAATGTGTACGAGGCATTGAATTGTAATCCCTTCGCGAAGCGCTTCTGGGCGGTTACCCATAGCCCGTTATAGTTGGACTTGCCAACACTTTCGTATACCAGAATGTTGGATAGCGGCATGCCCGGATCGATGGGGCTATTGGCCGCGAGCGTGCGATAGGGCCGGACCCCGGCGATCGGTTGATTGTAGTTGCGCTCGATGTTGAGATCGGACCCCTTGCTGCCGAAGTAGCCCACCATCAAGCCCCAGTTGTTTGCGAACTGCTGCTGGAGGTTTAAATTCCACTCCGACACGTACGCGTCCCTATAGTTATGCGCTACCGACACCGGCGAGACGCTGCCCGCAGCAAGCGGATAGGCGTTTCCCAGCGTGACGAAAGGTATCGCCGACGAGGGTGCGAACGAGATCGGGAATGCATTGGGCGGGTTCGCGGCCAGCCCGGTGACCAGGCCCAGCGTAGGCTGATCCGTCATGATCGCATAAGCACTGCGGATCACGGTCTTCCCGTTTTCAAAGGGATCCCAGGCGATACCGAAGCGCGGCTGGAAATTGAGCGCGCTCTGGTTATACGCAGTGCTTGGACCGGAGCCGCCCTGCCCGACGTGCTGCAGCATATCCGTTGTCGGGTCGAACACCACGAAGCGGTTTTCGGCCTCGGTCGGAGTGCCGTACCAGTCGTAGCGCAGGCCCAGCGTGACCGTCAGCGCCTGCGTCATTTTCCATGAATCCGTCACAAAAGCGCCCATCGAGGAACCGTAGGTCCGATTGGAACGGTTGGATGTGTTGGCCGTGAATCCAGTGGCCTGGTCCGCCAGAAATGCGTTGATGTTCGCGAAACTGAATGTGCCGGGGGTAGACGAGAAGTTGTCCGAATTCTGCCGCCGGAACTCGCCGCCGAATTTGATCGTGTGACGGCCGTGGACCCAGCTCAGCGTATCGGAGGCAACGCCGACATTGTCGCCCCTGCCTTGCGGAAATCCGCCGATGCCACCGAAGGTGAAATTGCCGCTGATGGAGATCTGCGGCAGCCCGATCGGCGCAGTGACACCGCTGTTGATACCGAAGTTCGAGGCGCTGCTGTTGTTATCGGCAACAAACGTGATGTGAATGCGGTTGAATCCGAGCCGCGCTTCGTTCACCAGCGTGGGCGTGATCGTCCAGGTTTCATTGAGTGTGAGCAACTGGCGGTTGCCGTTGCGCTGGTCGCCGCCCCCAGGGAAGCTGTTGCCGTCGGTGGAAGGCGGTTCGTTGCGCTCATCCCGCTGGATGGCGTAATAGAAATTGACCCGGTTCGCCGGAGAAAAGATGTAGCTCACATTCGCCGTGCCTTGTTCGATGTTCACCGGCGCCACGGCGGAAGCCGCGAACTGGTTCGTTCCCGAATTCGGCAGCGGAATCAACGGCAGCAGGCTCTGCACCATTGGGTCGCTCGATGTCGCGGCCTGCGCCCGCTGCGCCGTGGAAAGGGTGGTCGCCGAAAGGGGAACCGCCTGGCGCTGGCGCAGCCCTTCGAAGCTCAGAAACGTGAACAGTTTGTCTTTCAGAATGGCGCCGCCGCCGTCGCCGCCGAACTGGTTGCGGATGAACGGCGACTGCAGGTTGGGCACGAGCGAACCGGCCGTCGTGACATTCGTGGGGTTCGAAAAATTGCGGGCATCCAGGTAACTGTTCCGCATGTATTCGTAGGCCTCGCCGTGCCACTGGTTCTCCCCGGCCCGCGTTGCGATATTGACGATGGATCCGGAATTGCGTCCATATTCCGCGCTGAAGGTCTGGTTATCCACCTTAAATTCGTCCACCGTGTTGATGGTGGGCTGGAAGGTGATCTGGTTCTGGTTCGGATCGCTCAGATTGACCCCGTTCACCATGAAATTGACACTGTCTTCCCGCGCACCGGCTGAATTGAATGAGAATGATCCCTGGCCGCGTAGCGGCGCCGTCAGAAAGCCATTCGCCGGCGGCGTCACGGATCCCGGGATCAGCAGGGCCAGGTCGACAAAGTGTCTCCCGTTGAGCGGAATTTCCTGGACCGTGCGCTGATTCACCACGGCTCCGACCGATACCGTTGAGGTATCGATTACGCCCGCAGACGCCTCGACCTCCACAGTTTCCGTGGTTGCCGCTACCTTCAGGGCGAAATCCTGCTTTACGGTGCTGCCGACCGACAATACCAGATTGGTTGCCGCCACTGCCTGCATTCCGGGCGACTTGACATCGACCCGATAGTTCCCTACCGGCAGCGATGGGACGAAGTAGACGCCCGCGGCATCCGTGGTGGTCGTGCGTAGCTCGCCGGTCGCCATGTTGCGCACTGCGACGCTGGCGCCCGGCACGGCCGCGCCCGTCGCATCCACCACCGTACCCTGAATACTGCCGGTGGATTGAGCGAACGCGACAGTTGCTGAAAATGAAACGGCCGCTGCCAGAAATAGCAACGACAAAGCTAAACTCTTGCTTTTGAACATTAGTTTCCCCTCGCGAGATGCTTTCCAATTTAGCATTAGATGGGGGCGGGTTGAGGGGGAACGCATGGGATTCGCAAAACTTTTACAAAGGAGAAGCCGGCCTTGGCTGATGTCCATTGACATCCACCCGCCCCTCCCTGTAAAAATAAAGTGTAGGCGAAGAATAGGCGAATATGGGGGCGGCGGTTCTCAGGCTACAGTTCGAATCGGTGCTGGGGGGACACCTCGACTGGCAGTCGCGGCCGGAGCCGGAACGGGTGCCTTCCGGAGTTCCGGAAGTGGATGCCGCTATCGGGGGAATCCCCCGGGGCTGCCTCACCGAGATCTTCGGTCCGGCCTCTTCGGGCCGCACCAGCCTGCTGCTCTCCGTCCTGGCAGAAGCCACCGCTCGGGACGAAATCTGCGCCCTGGTGGATGCCGAGGACGCATTTGACCCGGCTTCGGCGGCAGCCGCCGGGGTGCGGCTCTCCCGGCTGGTCTGGGTCCGTTCCGCACATAACGCCGAGCATGCCTTGAAGGCTGCCGACCTGCTCCTTCAGGGCGGCGGATTCGGCCTCGTAATTATGGATTTAGGCGATACCCCCACGGAGACGGCGCGGCGCATCTCGCTTACTTCGTGGTTCCGCCTGCGGCGTGCCGTGGAAAACACCCCCACCGTGTTGCTAGCGGTGGCCCGGCGGTCGAACGCCAAAACCTGCGCCTCGCTTCAATTGGAATGCCGTCGGGAACACGCGGGCTGGTCGGGCGCCGGCCCCGGGCGCCTGCTGCGCCACTTGCGAGTGCGCGCCCAATCCACGGATCGGAGCAGGATATGTTCGCCTGTCTTCACGGCCAGGGCAATCTGACCGCGCTGGCCTTCGAGTTTTCGCCCACCGTGGAGCGGACCGCGCCCGATACGGTCACGCTCGACGCCGGGGGGCTCGAACGGCTGTTCGGCCTTCCCCAGGACGTGGCGGCGGCCATCTCGCGGCGGGCTTCGGAAACCGGGGTGAAGGCCAACCTGGCGCTGGCGGTCAACCCGGATGCGGCCATCTGCGCCGCCCGCGGCTTCCGGGGCGTCAGCATCCTGCCCGAAGGCGATGAAGGCAAGTACCTGGGATCGCTGCCGCTGAACCTGCTGGCACCTTCGCCCGAATTGCAGGAAACCCTCGACCGCTGGGGCATCCGCCGCTTTCAGGACCTGGCCGCTCTGCCGCCGCTGGGGATCGCCGAACGCCTGGGTCCGGAAGGCCTGCGCCTGCGCGAACTGGCGCGCGGCGAGGCTGAACGCAAGCTGCTGCCGCTTGAGGACGCGCCGGGTTTCGCAGACGGGATTGAGCTGGAGTACCCGGTGGAACTGCTGGAGCCGCTGGCGTTCCTGCTGGCGCGGCTGGTAAACGGCCTCGCCACGCGACTGGCCACCCGTGCCTTGGCCACGGACGAATTGCGGCTGCGGCTGAAGCTCGAAAACCGCGGGGTGCATGAGCGCACGCTGCGCCTGCCGGTGCCGTCGCTCGATACCAAGGCGTTTCTCAAGCTGCTGCAACTCGATCTGGAGGCGCATCCGCCCCAGGCGCCGGTGGTTGACGTGTGGTTGGGGGTGAACCCGGTGAAGCCGCAGGCGGCGCAGAGCGGGTTGTTCGTGCTGGCCGCGCCGGAACCGGTGAAACTGGAGCTGACGCTGGCGAGGATCCAGGCGATTGTCGGCGAAGGGCGGGTGGGAACTCCGGAGCTGTTGGATACGCACAGGCCCGGGGGGAACAGCAGGGTAGGCCTCCTGGCCTGCCCGCGCGCCCAAGGCGCGCTCCGCGCCCCGGGCAGGCCGGGAGGCCTACCCTACCTGGCTTTGCGGATCTTCCGGCCGGCGCTGCAGGCGCGGGTCGATATCGCTTCCGGCCGGCCGGCCTTTGTCGCCGCCGAGGGCATCCGCGGGCGCGTGATCGAACTCGCCGGGCCGTGGCGCACTTCGGGCGACTGGTGGACCGCAGACCCCTGGTCGCGCGACGAGTGGGATATCGCGCTCTCCGACGGCGCGCTCTACCGCATCTATTGCGACCCGCGCGGCTGGTTCGTGGAGGGCAGCTATGACTGAACCTATGTCGAGCTGCACGCGCGCTCCGGCTTTAGTTTCCTCGAAGGCGCCTCAGTGCCCGAGGAACTTGCCGGCGCCTGCGCGCATTTCGGCATGGCCGCCATGGCGCTGGTCGACCGCAATGGCGTTTACGGCGCGCCGCGCTTCCACATGGCCGCAAAGAAAGCCGGCATCCGCGCGCACATCGGCTCCGAGATCACCTGCACCAACGGCCTCTCTTACCCGCTGCTGGTGGAATCGCGCGAAGGCTATCGCAACTTGTGCCGCCTGGTCACCCGCATGAAGCTGCGCGCCCCCAAGGGCGAAGGCGCGGCCACCCTCGAAGAGCTCGCGGAATTTTCGCGCGGCCTGATCTGCCTCACCCGCCACCCCGACGAACGCCTGCTCGATATCTTCGGACGCGGCAACCTCTACGCCGAGTTGCAGCGCCACTACCACCGCGAGGAAGAGGCCCAAAATCAGGCGATCGTGGAACGCGCGCGGCGGCTCGGCATCCCCGTGGTCGCCACCAACGAAGCCGCCTACGCCACGCCGCCGCAGCGCGAGTTGCTCGACGTGCTCACCTGCGTCCGCAACCACGTGACGCTTGCCACGGCCGGCCGCCTGCTCGAGCGCAACTCCGAGCGCCACGTGAAGTCGCCCGAGGAAATGGCGCGCCTCTTTGCCGATCTTCCCGAAGCCATCGCGAACACCCTGGAGATTTCCGCGCGGCTGGAATTCACGCTTGCCGACCTGGGCTACGAATTCCCGCGCTACCCCGTGCCCGAGGGCCACACCCAGATGTCCTTCCTGCGCCAGCTCACGGAAGAAGGCGCGCGCCTGCGCTACCGCCCCTATCACGAGCGCGCGCGCCGGCAGATCGAGCGCGAGCTGGCGCTCATCGAAAAGCTGAAGCTGCCCGGCTATTTCCTGATCGTCTGGGACATCGTGCGCTTCTGCCGCGAGAACGACATCCTGGCGCAGGGCCGCGGATCGGCCGCCAACAGCGCCGTCTGCTACGCGCTCGACATCACCGCGGTGGACCCGGTCGGCATGGACCTGCTCTTCGAGCGTTTCCTTTCCGAAGAGCGCGGCGAATGGCCCGACATCGATATCGACCTCCCCAGCGGCGACAAGCGCGAGCGCGCCATTCAGTATGTCTACCAGCGCTTCGGCAAGCTGGGCGCGGCCATGACCGCCAACGTCATCACCTATCGCGGACGCTCGGCCGCGCGCGAAGTGGGCAAGGCGCTGGGCTTCGAAATCACCTCGCTCGAACGCCTGAGCAGCCTGGTGCGGGCCTGGGAATGGAAAGATCCCAAAGACACCACCGAGCGCCAGTTCCACGAGGCCGGCTTCGATCTGAACCACCCGCGCGTGCGCAAATTCTTCGAGCTCTACCGCATGGCGCAGGACCTGCCGCGCCACCTCGGCCAGCATTCGGGCGGCATGGTGATCTGCCAGGGCGCGCTCGATTCCGTGGTGCCGCTCGAACCCGCCACCATGCCCGGCCGCGTCGTCGTGCAGTGGGATAAGGAAGACTGCGCCGATCTCGGCATCATCAAGGTGGACCTGCTCGGCCTGGGCATGATGGCGGTGATCGAAGACACCCTGAAGCTGATTCCCGAGGTCTACGGCGAAGAAGTGGACCTGGCGCACCTGCCGCCCGACGACCCTGCGGTCTTCGAAGCCCTGCAAAACGCCGACACCATCGGCATGTTCCAGGTGGAGAGCCGCGCGCAGATGGCTTCGCTGCCGCGCATGCGCCCGCAGCGCTTTTACGACATTGTGGTGCAGGTGGCGATCATCCGCCCCGGGCCGATCGTCGGCAAAATGGTGCATCCCTACCTGAATCGCCGGCAGGGCCGCGAGAAGCCGGATTGCCTGCACCCTTCGCTCGAACCGGTGCTGCAACGGACGCTCGGAGTGCCGCTGTTTCAGGAGCAGTTGCTGCGCATGGCGATGATCGCGGCCGGGTTCACCGGCGGCCAGGCCGAGGAACTGCGGCGCGCCTTCGGCTTCAAACGCTCGGAAGAGCGCATGGCCGAAATCGAAGTGAAGCTGCGCGAAGGCATGGAGCGCAACGGCATCGCGGGCAAGGTGCAGGACGCCATCGTGCACTCCATCACCTCGTTCGCGCTCTACGGATTTCCGGAATCGCACGCCGCCAGTTTCGCGCTGCTGGCCTATGCCAGCGCGTATCTGAAGTGCCACTACCTGGCGGCCTTCACCTGCGCCATGCTGAACAACCAGCCGATGGGTTTTTATTCGCCCGCCATTCTAATCAAAGATGCCCAGCGCCACGGCCTGCGGGTGCTGCCGGTGGACGCGTCGGAATCGGATTGGGAGTGCCGCGTGCACAGAGCCGCGACCGTAAGGGAGCGGGCAGCCTTGCGCCTCGGCCTGCGCTATGCCAAAGGTCTGCGCGAAGAAGCCGGCCGCGCCATCGCCGCCCGGCGTCCGTTTTCGAGCGTCGATGACCTGGCGCTCCGCGTCCCGGAGTTGCGGAAGGACGAGATCAACCGCCTGGCCGAAATCGGCGCCTTGAATTCGCTCGACCGCATTCACCGCCGCGATGCCCTGTGGCAGGCGCAGCGCGCCATCCTGCCGGTGGGGCCGCTGCTCGAACCGCTGGAAGAGAAGGGCCAGCCATCGCCCTTGGCCGCCATGAATACCGAAGAGCGCCTGTGGGCCGATTACCGCGGCACCGGCCTGACCGTGGGCCGCCACCCCATGGCCTACCGCCGCGCCGAAATGAACGCGCTGGGAGTGAAGCGCGCCATCGACCTCGCGCGGGTCCGCAACGGCCGCATCGTGCGGATCGCCGGATCGGTGATTGTCCGCCAGCGCCCCGGTACCGCCAACGGCTTCGTCTTCCTCAGCATGGAAGACGAAACCGGCATCATGAACGCGATCGTAACGCCCGACACCTTCGACCGCTTCAAATTCGAAGTCCTGGGCGAACCATTCCTTCTGATCGAAGGCGTGCTCCAGAACCTGGACGGCGTAATCTCGGTAAAAGCCGCGAAAGTGGAAGGCTTACATGCCGGCGCCGCCGCGGAGTCGCACGACTTTCATTGATGCCGCCAATGGTTAAACTGGAACAGAGGCCGAAAGATGAAATACGTGGTGGCATTGCTGGCAGCGGCGGCCTCGCTCGTTGCCCTGCTCGGGCCAGTGCACTTTTACTGGCCCCGTAAGCAACCGAAGCTATAGAGCTTCTTTAAGCTTCCGCCGATACTGTTCAAACGCCTGCCGGCCCGCTCCTGTCAGATGAAGCAGCGTTTGCGGCACCTTGCCGCGATAGGTCTTCTCCACGATGAGATAGCCGGCCTCTTCCAGCCGGGCAATGTGGCTCGAAAGCGTGCCCTTGTTCATGCCCGTTTCGTGCAACAGGTAGAGGAAATCGGCCTTCTCGACAGCGGACAACAGGGCGACAATCATCAGCCGCCCCGGCTCGTGTATGACGCGGTCGAGTTCGGAAATCAAGCGGATCCGCGAGTTCATCGTTCTTCCTGAACGGGAGCCTGAGTATGCCTGAGATAAAGCCAGAAACTGATGCCGCCCGAGATCGTTAGCGCCGTGCCGTAGAGAAGCAACGTGAGCAGCTCTGCTCCGACGAACTGGGCGCGAAAATCGCGGGTGATCCATGATTGGTCAGCCGGCGCGCCAACCAACTCCACGGGGAGGAAAGTGATCACCAGGGAACCCGCTGCGACAACTCCCACCACAACCCATTTCCACCGGACGGTCCTGGCTATGCCGTGGGCATAGGCCGCCGCTAGCACCAGTCCGAAAAGAGAGGCCGGCGTGGTCAGATTCCAATGCCGGCGGATGGCGGTGAATAACGCCGAAGCCGCCACTATCGAAACGAAGACGGCAATCGCCAGTGGAAGCCAGAGGGTCTGTCGGCGCCGGTACTCGACGAATCCCGTCCGGGGATAGGTAATGTGCTCCTTGATCGCTTTGCTTCCATAGTGAATGACGGCTACCATCACGCCGACATAAAGGAAGAGCGTGTACATCTGATTCCAGACGGAATGCTGCGGAGTGCTGATCTGCATCCACTGAAGCAGCGCATAGCCGAGGCACATGAAGCCGATGCCCAGTTCGCCTACGCCATCGATGTTGTAGTAGGCGATTGGCCGATTCCGAAGACTTTCGAGTTGGTCCACGTTGGGCTCATTCCTATAGCTGCCTACTAGTTTGCAATACCAACCTATTGAAAGTCAAGAGTGTTACAGCAGAACGAGAATTGCAGCTAACGCCTAATGAATCAGCGCGATCTCTTTGAACCACACCGTCGCCGGCCCGCCGTGGTGCTGGATGGCGATGTAGCCGGTATCCGGCCGCGGGCCCCGGTCCGGCTCGTATTGGCCTTTCTTGGGAGGCACCGGCGCGACTCCGTCGTAGTCCGTCACCAGCACGCCGTTCAGCTTCACGATCGTGCGCGGCCCCTTCATCGTGATCTCCAGCGTGTTCCATTCACCCGCCGGCTTATACGGCTTCGCCTTCGCCTGGGTCATCGAATAGAGCACGCCGGTGCAGTGGTAATCGTCGCCGCTCTCGTCGATCTGCACCTCGATCCCCTTATTGATGGCATCGTCTTCCGACTTCGGCACGATCGGAATCCGCGTGAAGACTCCCGAGTTCGCCACCGGGTCCGACACTTTGTAGACCACTCGCAGCGTGGCGTTGCCGATCTTCGCGCGCGTGTACCAGAGGTCGTCCTCAGGGGTCGCCGGCAGGCTCACCAGCAAGCCGTCCTTCACTTCGAAACCGGGGTGCTGGCCGGCCGGAGCGTTCTCGTGCCGCGGGATGCGCGCCCAGCCGCTCAGGTCTTTGCCGTTGAAAAGCTGCCGTTCCGCCGCCCATCCGGGAAGCCCCAGCAGCAACAGGAAAACAAGAGTCCGTTTCATAACGCAATCATATCTCCCCGGCACAGGTTCACGAGATCGCTGAACACGCCGTAGGCGGTCTGCGGGACGCCGGGCTCGATCGACACCGTGCCGAACGTGCCCATCAGGTCCGTATGGAACAGGATCAGGTTGGACGTTCCCGGCGTCGCCGCCAGCAGATCGGCGCGATCGAGCACTTCCGCGCGCACGCGCAACGAAACTCCCGAGCCTGTACGCTTGCCGCGGCTGACCAGCCGCACGGTTTTGCCCGCGCGCAGGATCTCCCGCATGCGCTCGGGCGTAATCCGGCTGATGCCGCGGGTGGAAACCTGCTGCGGCGTGGTTCGCGCGTCCATCAGGATATTGGCGAGCGCCGCGGTCTTCGTGGCCGAATCCCAGCCTTCCACGTCGAAGGCGCCGTCGGCCTCGGTGATCCCCATGGCGCGCGCGGCGGCCAGCCCCTCGTCGAACGAGCCTCCCCGCTCCATGGTCTCGATCACCACTTTCGACGTCGAATTGAGCACGCCGGTAAAGCCCAGCACCTTGACGCCGGGCATGGTGTGGCGCCAGAGGTTGAACACCGGCGCTCCATCCATCACCGCCGATTCGAAGCGGAACCCCACTCCGGCGCGGACGGCTTCGTCGCGCAATGCGGCGTAGGCGTGGGCCATCGGCCCCTTGTTGGCGGTGGCCACGTGCATGCCCCGCGCGAAAGCGGCGCGGATGTGCGAGATCGCCGGCTCGCCGTCGGAAGGGTTGAGGGTCGTCAGTTCCACCGCGATTTGGGCGGCGGCTGCATCCAGGAATTCTCCAATCGAGCCGGCCCGCGGCCCGAACTTCGGTTCCACGGGAAGGCCGGCGGCGTCCACCGCGGTTCCGTGGCGCAGGGTATGGATGCCCGTGATCGTAAACGGGAACTCGCGCCGCTTCTGCCGCAGCAGCCGCGCCAGCGCGCGGCCCACGTTGCCATAGCCGATGAGTGCGAGCTTCAAGCCAACGATTGTAGCGTGCGAGATACCATAGAAGAAGATGGAACCAGAGTCCGGAACCGGGCGGAGCCCCCGCCTGGTGCCCAATAGCCGACTGGTCTTGATGGCCGGTTTCGGCGGTTTGCTGCTCTTGATGGTCTTTTCGGCCTTCGACGTCATCCAGGCGCTCCAGCAAATCCAGAACCAGAACGAAACCATTCGGGAAGATTTCCTGATGCGCACCCGCGTGCTCGAAAGGATCCGCGCCGATCTCTACGTCTCCGGCACCTATGTTCGCGACTACCTCATGGAGCCGGAGACCGGTAAGGCCGAAGGCCACCGCTACACCTTGCAGGAGACGCGCCGCGACATGGATCTGGAGATCGGCCGCTATAGCGCCCTGTTGAATGCCCAGGAAGAGAAGCCGTTCGCGGTTTTGACCAGCGAGCTGTCATCCTACTGGGGCGTTCTCGAGCCTGTGTTCCATTGGGATGCCGAGAAGCGCCGGCAGGCCGGAAACGCCTATCTTCGGGATGAGGTGTTCGAGCGCCGCCGGTCGATGCTGGCGATCGCCGATCAGATCGGCTCCCTGAACGAAGCGCAGCTCAACGCGGGCAAAGTCAAGGTCGAGCGCACGTTCCGGCAGTCCCGCAACCGCCTGGCGCTGACCTTCGGGCTGACCATCGGCCTGGGGCTGGTGCTGGCGGCGTTCAGCGTGCGCAAGATCCTCAGCCTGGAGCAGGAGACGGCCGGCCGCTACAAGGAAATCGTGGATGCGCGCGCCGAGCTGAAGCAACTTTCGGCGCGCCTGGTCCAGGCCCAGGAGGATGAGAGGCGCTCCATTTCACGCGAATTGCACGACGAAGTCGGGCAGTCGCTCACGGGAGTGCTGGTCGAAATGGCCAACCTCTCTACCTGCATCCGCACCCGCGACCTGGAAGCCGTCTCCGCCAAAGCCGACGGAATCAAGGGCCTCCTCGAAGGCTCCATCCGCGTGGTGCGCAACATGGCGCTGCTGCTGCGCCCCTCCATGCTGGACGACCTGGGCCTGGTGCCGGCTCTCGAATGGCAGGCGCGGGAGGTTTCGAGGCGCACCGGTTTGTGGGTGAAGGTCGTGGCGGACGAGGTCTCCGAGAACCTGCCCGAAGAGCACAAGACCTGCGTGTACCGCGTGGCGCAGGAGGCGCTCCACAATATCGTGCAACACGCGGCCGCTCATCAGGTCACAATTAGAGTGATCCAGGAGGATCACCACCTGGTACTCGAAATTGAAGACGACGGCAAGGGCTTCGATACCCGCCGCGAAAAGGGTATGGGACTGCTCGGGATGCAGGAGAGGGTGAGCCATCTGGGCGGGCAATTCGCCGTAGAATCGCGCCCGGGACACGGCGCAACATTGCGGGTGGCGCTGCCGCTCGCGGTAAAGCTGGCGAAAGGAACGGCATGAAAACGATTCGGATCCTTCTGGCGGACGATCACACGGTGGTACGAAAAGGGCTGCGCCTGTTATTGGAGAGCGCCGGAATGACGGTGGTGGCGGATGCCGCCGATGGACGCGAGACGATCGCCTTGTGCGAACAGCATTCGCCCGACGTGGTCGTCATGGATGTGGCGATGCCGACCCTCAACGGGATTGAGGCCGCGCGCCAGATTTCGGCCAAAATGCCGCAAACCGCCATCGTTTTTCTCAGCATGCACTCCGACGAGGGTTACGTGCTCCGCGCGCTCAAAGCCGGCGCCCGCGCGTATCTCCTCAAGGATTCCGCGGAGCACGACCTGATCCACGCCATTCAGGCCGTCAGCGAGGGCAAGGCGTTCTTCAGCCCCGCCATCAGCAAGATGCTCGTCGAGGATTACGTGCGCCAGATGCAGGAGCGCAAAGTCGAGGACAGCTACGACCTGCTGACGACGCGCGAGCGCGAAGTCCTGCAGTTGCTGGCCGAGGGCAAGGGAAACAAGGAGGTCGCCAACGTTCTGAACCTCAGCCTGTACACCGTGGAGACCCACCGCAGCAATATCTTCCAAAAGCTGAACCTGCACAGCGGCGCCGAGCTGATTCTCTATGCGATCCGCAAGGGAGTTATCAGCTGACGGGTCCAATGCGATTGCGGCGGGGTGATTGAGCGGCGCTTAGCGCAGCGCCCCCAGCGTGTATTGCAGCATGGCATAGCGTGTCTGGTAGCCATACTTCGCGCTGAGGTTCTCGATCTGCGCCTGGGTCAGGTTCAATTGCGCCTGCGTCAGCTCCACGATCGAGGACAGTCCGATATTGTAGCGAGCCTGCGCCAGGCTCAGCGACATCGTGGCTTCGTTCAGCAGTTTCGCGGCCACCGCCAGCCGCTGGTAAGCCGTGCTGGCGCTGGCCCAGGCGGTGCGCACGTCGCGTGCCACGGCCTGCTGCTCGTTCCGCAGCCTCTGGTCCGCCGCCATCGCCCGGTAGTGTGCTTCCTGGCGGCGGGCGCTGTAAAGATGGCCGTTGAACACGGGGACCTGAATGTTCACGGCCGCGCCCCCGTACTCGTTGGGAATCGCGCGCGGCAGCGTGATCTGGTTGATGAATGGTATGTACCCGCCTACGCCGATGAGACTCACCGTGGGGTACGATAAATCCCGTTCCGCCCGTTCGAATTTGTAGGCCGCTTCGCTTTGCATCCGGAGACCCGCCAGTTCCGGGCGGTTACTCAAAGCCTCGGCGACCAGCCGCTCGACATCCGGCGGCGGACTCGCCGGAAGATTTTCCTCCGCCACCGTGTAGGTAGCGGATTGCTGGGCGCCTATAGCCCGAGTGAACTCGGCATATGCCTGCTGTAGTTGATCGTTCGATTGAATCAGCAGCAATTTCGCCTGCGAGAGGTTCACGTCCACGAACGTCACGTCCAATTGTGACCGCAACTTATTGGCGGCCAGAGCGGTAATCTGGTCCACCAGTAACTGGCGCGCGTCCACCGTGCTCTGCGCTACCTTCACCATCGCCTGGGCGCGCAGGACGTCGAAATACGCTTCGTTCACGCGCTCCAGGATGTCGAATCGGGTCGCCTGGTAGTTCTGCCGCGCCGCGCCCGCGCTCAGCTTTGCCGATGCAACCAGGTTGGGCGTCCGCCCGGAATCCGTGACCAACTGGCTGAGTGTAATTCCCTGGGCAAAACGATCGAACAGCCGCGAGGCTGACAGATAGCCGGCGCCGATTCGCGCCTCGTTATTGGCGCCCGACCCGGTTATCTCACCCTGCAGCGCCGGATAATACTGAGCCCTGGCCTCTACCACCATCTGTCCCATGGCGCCGGCCTCATTTTCCGCTTCCAGCACCTGTGGGTGATTCTTTAGCGCCAGGTCCTCGGCCTGGCGGAGATTTAACTGCACCGGCGGACCTGCTTGGGAATACGCAGGCACGATACAGGCCATCGCAGCCGTAAGTGCGATCCAACCGCTCCAACGCAGAATCATCTGTGTCCTCTAACTAATTGCTGTTCGATTACGTCTCCGGTAAACCATCACATACGCCGCCGGAACGATGTAAACGGTCAGCGCCACCGATACTGCCAGCCCGCCGATGATCGCGCGCGCCAGCGGAGCGTACTGTTCGCTGCCCGTTCCCATCTTGAGCGCCATCGGGAGCATCCCGATGATGGTGGCCAGTGAGGTCATCAGGATCGGACGCAGGCGCACCCGGCATGAGGTGATCACGGCGTCCTCGGCGGACATCTGCTGCTCCTCGAGCCGGTGGGCGAACTCGACGATCAGAATGCTGTTCGAGGCGGCGATACCGACCAGCATCAGCACCCCCATCAGCGACATCACGTTGAGCGTGGTATGCGTGAGCGGCAGAATCAAAAGCACCCCGATGAAGCTCATGGGAATGGCCAGCATGATCAGGATCGGGTCCTTGAACGAACGGAACTGCGCCACCAGAATCAGGTAAAGCAGCGCCAGGGCGAGCCACAGCCCCACGGCGAACTTATGAAACGATTCGTTCATCGCTTCCACCATGCCCCGGAGGTCGATCCGGACGCCCTTGGGCGTCTCGATTCCGGCCAGCATGTGGTTGATTTCGTTCGAGACTTTTCCCAGATCCTCGCCCCGCGGCGTGACGTAAACATCCGTTACCCGCTGGATCTGGTAGTGCGAAATCTGCGTGGCCGTAAGAGTGTTCTCGAGTTTGACCACGCTACCGAGCGTCGTCGGCTGTTTCAAGCCGGGAGCGCGAATCGGAATATTCTTCAGGTCCAGCAGGTCATGGATCGACGGCTGCCCGTGCTCGTAATACTGAACTGTCAGGAAGTAGTCGTTGCCCGTCAGGTGATCTACCCAGTAATTGGGAGCGATCATCGTGTTCGAGTTCAACGCAGTAATAATATTATCGACGATATCCTTCTGGTTTAGCCCCAGTTCCGCCGCATGCACCCGGTTCACGTCCACCCGCACCGCCGGATAGTTCATGTCCTGCGGGATATAAACCTCGCTTACTCCGGGCAGCGTGCGGATGCGCGCCGCCAGGTCCTGCGCCACACTGAAGTTTCGGGACAGATGGAGCCCGGAGACTTGTAAGTCGATGGGAGCCAGGCGCCCCATGTTCAATACGGCATCCACCATCGAACCGCTCGTGAAGAAGGTTCGGATCTCCGGATACCGCGCGGCGATCTCCTGGCTCACGCGGCGCATGTATTCGAAGCTGCTGGTCTTGTGGCCTTCGGTCAACTGCACCTGAACGGTAGCCGTGTAAGACCCCGTGTTATTGGTATAGAGCGCCGAAAAATCCGGCACAATTCCGATATTCGAGACGATGATTCGGAAATCCCCCGGTGCTACGACTTTCCTGATCAGGTTTTCCACCTGGGCGACATACTGTTCGGTTACCTCGATCCGCATGCCGGTGGGCACCTTCATGTTGATAGTGAATTGTCCGGCATCGGTCCGCGGAAAGAAGGCCACGCCGAGATGCGGATAGATTCCCAGGGAGGCGACGAACACAAGGCTCAGCGCTCCCACCGTCGGAATCGGAAACCGGACTGCGCGCCTTACGGTACTTTCATAAGCCCCCAGCGCGCGGTTGAAATTCCGGTTGAACCAGCCGTTGAAGCCCGCCGCATCGTGCCCTTCCGCACGTTGCCCCGCCTTCAAATACCGGGAGCAGAATAATGGGATCACCGTCATGGCGACGAAGTACGAGGCAAACAGCGAGATCCCCACAGAGAGCGCCAGTGCCGAGAACAGGAACTTACTCACGCCGTAGAGCATCGTAACCGGGAAGAAGACGACCACGGTGGTAAGCGTCGCCGCCAGTACCGCCAGGCTGACTTCGCTTGCGCCCTGCTCCGCCGCTACCCGCGGAGAGGCGCCCAGTTCCAGGTGGCGGTAGATGTTCTCGAGCGAGATCACCGAGTTGTCGATGATGCGCGACAAAGCCAGCGCCAGGCCGCCCAGGATCATCGTGTTCACCGTGCTCCCCATCATGTTCAGCGCCACACCCGTCGCCAGGGCCGAGAGTGGAATTGAAAGAAACACCGCCAACGTTGCCCGCAAGCTCCCCAGGAAGATGAGGATCATGAGGCTGGTCAGCAGCAGTCCGATCAACCCTTCGTGCACCAGCGTCTCGATCGCCTGCTTGACGAACGCAGACTGATCGAACACCACTTGGGTCTTTAACTGGCTGGGAATGTCGAACAGCCTGGGCAGCATCGCCCGGATTCCGTTGACCACGTCGATGGCGTTGGTGTCGCCGCCCTGTTTCATGATCGGCAGATAAACCGATCTCTGGCCATCCACACGGACCACGTTGTACTGAATCTGGCTGGAATCCTCCGCTTTTCCCACGTCGCCCACCGAAACCCAGCGCGTGCCGTCGGTCTTGATCGGCACGCTGTTCAGGTCGCTGATGTGGTTCACCAGGCTGTTCGAGTAGACGTAATAGTCGAACGGACCCATCTTCACGTCGCCGGCCGGAAGAATGAGGTTATTCGCATTCACCGCATTTACCACGTCCATGACGCTCATTTGCCGGCTCTGCAGTTTATAGGGATCTACATAGACCATCACCTGTCGGTACTTGCCGCCGAAGGGAGGAGGAATCTCCGCGCCCCGAACTACCGCGATCTGGTTGCGGATCGCGAATTGGCCGATATCGTGGATCTGAGTCTCTGTAAGTCCGCGTCCTTTCAAGGTAACCAGGCACACGGGAAGGCTCGAAGCGTCGAACTTCAGAACCACCGGCGGCAGCGTCCCGGGGGGCAGGCGCTTCAGGTCGGCCAGGGCCAGGTTGGAGAGCTCCGTGACGTCGGCATCGGCACTGGTACCCGGCTGGAAGTAGATCTTGATGATGCTCACCCCGAGCAGCGACTGCGATTCCATGTGGTCGATACCGCTCGCCAGGGTGAAGAATCGCTCCAGCGGGTTGGTGATGTCGGTTTCGATATCACCGGGCGGCATGCCCGAATAGAACGTCGCCACCACGACTTCCGGCATGTTGATCTCCGGAAAGAGGCCAACCGGCATGCGTGCGAGGCTCGTGGCGCCGATGAGCCCGAGAGCCAGGCAGATGACGACAACGAAGTATGGGTTTCGAATTGAGAATCCGGACATGATTCTTTTGACCGAAGCGGCTCTATTGTGTGTTCACCGCACCCTGATATGCGAGCACCCGCATGACTTCCGGATGCACGAGGTCGCCTTGCTTCAGGCCGCTGCGGTCGCTCACGACTACGCGATCGCCTTCGTTGAGTCCGCCAAGTACCTCGGCGTCCGTTGAGCTTTGCAGGCCAAGCTGGATGGTTCGCTCATGCACGCGGTCGCTCGGGTCCACAACCAGAATCGTCGTGGTTTCACCGTCCCGGTCTACGGCCTGGAGCGGCACCGTTAACGCGTCCTTCTTCCGTTCGAGCATCAGGGTGGCATCTGCGTAGAGCCCCGGCATCAGCTCACGCGACGGGTTGAGCACGTCCACCTCGGTATGCATCGTGCGCGTGTCTTCCGTCACGTCGACCGAGAAACGTACGACCTTGCCGGGAACGACCTTATTGAGCGATGGCACGCTCACCTGCACCGGGTCTCCGATCTTGATGTACTTCACATACTCTTCCGGCACCGGAATCACCAGGCGAAACTTATCGTCCTCCGAAAGTCGCACCAGCGGCATCGCCTGTGTGCTCGAGTTCGTGCCCGCCTGCAGCAGGGTTCCGTAGTTGGCATACCGTTGGGTTACGACACCCGCAAATGGCGCCCGGATGTTTGCGTAATCGTACAGAACGCGATCGCGGTTTTCCTTGGCTCTGGCCGCGTCCAACTGGCTCTTGGCCGTCGCTTCGGCGGATTTGGTGGCTTCGATCTGGGCTTCCGCCGCAAGGTCCTTGCCTTGGGCATCGTCCACTTCCTGCTCGGCGATCAGTCCGGGGCGCGAATCCGAAACGTCCTTCAATCGGTTGTACTGAAGATGCAAAACGGTATGCTGCGCCTCCACCCGGTCGAGTTCTTTCTCCGCATGCAGCACCTGGTCGCCGGCTACCTGGACCGCCGCCGCGTCCTGCTGAAGCTGCATCTGCAATTCGGGAATTTCGAGGACCGCTAATAACTGGCCTTCTCGTACGCGGCTTCCGTAGTCCACGTTCAGCTCCCGAACGAAACCCGATTCTTTCGCATACACATCGATTTCCTGGAACGGTACGAGTTCGGAGGAAATCGTAAGCTTCCGCTCCATCGGTTTGCGTGAGACCAAAGCCACTCCCACGGTGGCGGTTGTGTCCCGCGGATCGATGGCATGCGCACGCTGCGTTCCGGAGCATCCGCTGAGGAACGCCAGTCCGATGCCCGGGAGGACAATGCAGCCGCAGTATATGCGGGAAAAACGGCGCCGATTCGTCAACATTGCTGCCCTTCGGAGTGATCCTGCAGCTTGGCTGCCAGGTCGTCCACGGAAAATCCCTTGCTTAAACACATACGGAAGAACTCGTGCTCGCTGCTCATCACCTCTTGTGCCACCTCTGACAATTGGCCGGCTATATCCGCCGGGATCGACTGAAGCCCGTGCAGGTCTCCATGCAGCAGGTCTCCCGATGCAATCCGAAGTCCGCCGATTTCGACTGGCTGTCCGAACCTGACGACGTGCGCGTATGCATGGGAGACGGAGAGGCTGCCGGCGAACAATTGAAACCCCAGACGCTCAATTGCCGGCAGGTCGCGCACCGATCCGTTCGTAACGTAGGCGACACAATCAAGTGCCTGGCAGATCCTGGCGTGAACCTCGCCAAACAGCGCTCCGGCGCCGGGAGGATCGTCCTCGTCCTGCATCACCACGATCCGCGGAGCCGGAACGCTCACCAGATACCGCCACCACTCGATCTTGTCGTAGTAGCAGCGTCCTCTGATCGGCGGCATCGCCGACCGCATCGTCCCGGTGACGGCGTATCCGGCTATCGGAGGAAGCTTTGGAAACCGGCAATTTGCCGTTCCCTGGACGAATCCCTCGTTTCGCGGACGAACGTTCAACTTCTCAATCGCGTTCGCCAGAGTGCAGGTATCGAATCGCCTCAATCTTTCCAGCTCTTCACGTGCAACCGTGTCGTCAGGCATAGTCCTGCTCAATCGGCATCTGCGGCCGATCTCCCGGAAGAATCAGAGTCCGGAGGCAATCGTGAGCTTCTGCTCCATCGGTTTGCATGAGGCCAAAACCACTCTGATGGTGGTTATGCTGTCCTGGTGGTCGCAGGAATGCACATTCGCGCTGCGGAGCATCCGCTGGGCAACGCCAGTCCGATGTCCCGGAGGACAAGTGTCGCCGGGTATCGTTCGGGAAACGGCGCCAATTCGTTAACATTGCTGCCCCTGGTTAAGCTGGGGATGGTTCTGCAACGGCCGGCGAGGGCAAGGCGTTCTTCAACCCCGCCATCCTTCAGATGTTCACCGGTGGTGGCGTGCGTCAGAAAATAAAGTGGAGGAAAGCTGCGGCCTGGGGGCGGCGTGCGAGCGCGAATTCGTACGGCGGCCAGCCTACGGCAAGGAAGTAAGTCGGTTGAAGACTTAGTGCGTGGCCAGAAACGAGTGTTCGGACCACGCGTAATACATGAAGACGAACAGCGCGATACCGCACAGAATTACCGCCAGCGAGACCCACAGCGTTCGCGCCTTGGAAAAGTCTATAAATCTCCGCACAGCTTCAATCTGCCGCAAACCAGGTTCCAGAACCAGTGAATCGAAGTATGTGCGGAGACCTTTTACCGGAGCAGCCCCACCTCGTAATCGAGGGTGACCTTCTGCGATTGATAGTCGTAGCGCGCATTCGTATTGGCGATCTGGGCCGAGGTCAGGTTGAGCTGCGCCGTGCTCAACTCCACGATGCTGGCAAGGCCTAAATCGTACCGGCTCTGGGCCAGGTCGAGCGCAAGCTGCGCCTGGTCGAGAAGTTGCTTCGTCAGCCCCATGCGGTCGTAGGCGGTGGTGCTGTTCAGCCATGCCACCCGCACATCCCGCGTCACCAGGTTCTCGGTTCCGCTAAGGTTTTCGGCGGTGGCCTTGGCCTTCAGTTCCGCGGCGGCTTCGCGGGCCTTGAAGAGACCGCCGTTGAAGATCGGGATGTTGACGTTGAGCCCGATGGCTCCATAGCGGCTGGAGATCGTATCGTAGCCCGCCGGAGCGAACCCGGCGGTGCCCAGGACTCCGATGGTCGGATAGTAGAGTGCGTGCTCCGCCTGGGTGAACCGCTCGTCGGCGGTCTGCCGGAGCCTGAGCTCTTTTAGTTCCGGACGGTTGTCGATGGCCTGCCGGAGCAGGTCTTCCACGCGGTCGGGCGGTCCGGCCTGCAACGGCTCCTCCTCGAGCGTGAAGCCCGGCTGCCCCGGCAATCCCATCGCCTCGGCCAGGTTGGCTTCGGCCGCCCGGTAGTCGTTGTCCGCCTGCACCTGCAGCAGTTTCGCGTCGGAAAGGTTGACGTTGGCAAAACTCACGTCCAGCGTGGATCTCAGGTTGCTCTGCGCCAGCGCGCTCACCTGCTGGTAAACCAACTGGCGCGCCGCCACGGTCTGCGCCGCCACATGGCGCACCGCCTTGCTCCGCAGGACGTTGAAATAGGCGCGGCTGACGTTCAGCAGAATCTGCGCCCGGGTGGTTTCGGTGACCTGGTCCTGCGCTCGCGCCTGGAGCCTGGCGGAACCCACCAGGTGGGATGTGCGGCCGAAATCCGTAATCATCTGGTCCACCGTCAGGCCCGATCCGAGCCGGTTGTAGACCACCGGGTTATTCAGCCCTCCGGCGGCCAGCCGGCTTCCGTTATCCGCTCCGACCGACGTGAAACTGCCCATCAGGCTGGGTTCGTAAGCCGACCTGTATTCGAGCGGAACCTGGTAGGCCGCCGCCGCCGTGTATTTCGCGGCGGAGAATTGCGGATTGTTCTGAATCGCCTGGCGCTGCGCTTCCGCCAATGTCAGATGCATCGGCGGCTGCGCTTCCAGGCACAACGCACCCGCCACGAGAACTAAGATGTAACGCATAAAATCTAAGCTGCCTCCTGCCGGCCATAGATCAGCACATAGGCTGCCGGCACCAGGAACACCGTGAGCGCGACCGAAATCGTCAGCCCGCCCAGAATGGCGCGCGCCAGCGGCGCGTATGCCTCACTGCCTTCGCCCATCTTCAGTGCCATCGGCAACATCCCGATGATGGTGGCGAGCGAGGTCATCAGTACCGGGCGCAACCGCACCCGGCAGGATGTGGCAATCGCCGACCGCACATCCATCCCTTGCTCTCTCAACTGCCGCGCAAATTCCACGATCAGGATGCTGTTGGATACCGCGATACCCGTCAGCATCACCACACCCATCAGCGACATCACGTTCAACGTCGTCCCCGACAGGTAAAGAATCAGAATCACGCCGATGATTCCCGGCGGCACCGCCAACAGGATGATGAACGGGTCGATGAACGATTGGAACTGCGCCACTAGAATCAGGTATAGCAGCACCATTGCCAGGCAAAGCCCGAATCCGAAGCGCTTGAAGCTTTCGAACATGCCCTGCACCATGCCGCGCAGCGTCACCGTCATGCCCTCCGGCAACTGGCTGTTTGCCAGGATGTGGTCGATCGAGGTGGCGATGCGCCCCAGGTCTTCCCCGAGCGGCCGTACGTAGATATCCATGGTGCGGCGAAGCTGGTAGTGGTCCACTTCAGTGGGTGCCTCAATGCGGCTGATGGTGCTGACCGTATCGAGCCGCGTGGAAAGCGTCCCGCCCGCCCCGCGCAGCGGAATGGCTCGCAGATCGTTCAGGTTCTTGACCTGTTGCTCGGGATATTGCACCGTCAGCATGTAGTCGTTCCCGGTCTTGGGATCGATCCAGTAGCTCGGGGCGATCATCATGTTCGATGTCAGCGCGGTGATCAGGTTTCCGACGACTTCCCGCTGGTCGAGCCCCAGCTCACTCGCCCGCGTGCGGTCGATATTGAGCCGGAACGCCGGATAGTCGATGTCCTGCGGAATGTAGACGTCCGCCACGCCCGGAATCGCGCGGATCTTCGTCGCCAGCTTGATCGCCATGTCGTGCGATCGGGTCAGGTTGTTGCCCGCCAGTTGCACGTCGATGGGCGCCGGCAATCCCATGTTCAGGACGGCATCCACCAGGCCGCCGGAAGAGAAGTAGGTGGTGAGCTCCGGCATCTCGGCATTCAGCCGCTCCTTCACCCGCCGCATGTATTCGAAGCTGCCGACCTTGTGGTCCTCTTTCAGGCTGACCTGCACGAAGGCCGTCGATACGCCGGAATTGGTGGTGTAGATGGAGGAGAAACCGGGGGTCGCCCCGATGTTCGAGACGATCATTCCCAGGTCTTCCTTCGACACCGTGTTCCGAATCAGGTTCTCGACCTTGGCGATTTCGTTTTCTGTGATCTCGATGCGCGTGCCGGTCGGCGTCTTTACGTTAATGACGAATTGGCCCGCGTCCGTGCGGGGAAAAAACGAAATCCCCAGTTGCGGAAACAGCAGGAAGGTGGCGGCGAACGCTCCGGCGAACGCCACCAGGGTAAACGCCGGGCGGCGCAGGGTCACCGCGACCAGCCGGTCGTAAACTCTCAGGAACGATTCGAACTTGTGGTTGAACCAGACGTTGTACTTTTCGCCGAGCGTGCGGCGCGGCTTGGCGTGTTCCACCGTCACGTCCACTTCCGCCGCCGGCGTGCCGTGATGCGCCGACGCCTTGATGAAGCGCGCGCAGAACAGCGGCACCACCGTCATCGCCACCGCGAACGAAGCGAACAGCGAAAGCGCCACCGCCAGCGCCAGCGCGGAAAACAGAAACCGGCTTACGCCGTAAAGAAACACGACCGGAACGAACACCACTACGGTAGTCAGGGTGGCCGCCAATACCGGCAGCGCGACTTCCTTGCCGCCCTTTTCGGCCGCCTCATCCGGCGGCTCGCCCATTTCCAGGTGCCGGTAAATGTTCTCCAGCACCACCACGGAGTTGTCGATCAGCCGCGAGAACGCCAGCGCCAGGCCGCCCAGCACCATGCTGTTGATCGAACTGCCCCCCAGCGAAAGCGCCAGGAACGCCGCCAGCGCCGAAAGCGGAATGGAGAAGAACACCGCCAGCGTGGCGCGCATGCTCCCGAGGAAGATCAGAATCATGATCGACGTCAGCAGCAGCCCGATGCCGCCTTCGTGCAGCAGCGTTTCGATGGCCGTCTTGACGAACACCGACTGGTCGAACACCACCTTGGTGACCAGCGATTTGGGAACGTCCACCAGGTGCTTCACCGCATCCCGTATGCCGTCCACCACCGCGATCGTATTGGTGTCGCCGCCCTGCTTGAAAATCGGGGTATAGACCGACCGCTGCCCGTCCACCCGCACGATGTTCACCTGGATCTGCTGCGCGTCCTTGGCGTACCCGATATCGGAGACCCGCACCGGCGACTGCCCCACCATCTTGATGGGAACGTCATTGATCTCGGTGACGGTGTCCAACTGGCTGTTCGTATAGATGTTGTAATCGAGCGACCCGATCGGAACATCGCCCGCCGGCAGAATCAGGTTGGCGTTGTTGATGGCCCGCACCACATCCATGGGGCTGAGTTGGTGCGCTTCGAGCTTGTACGGATCGGTGTAGACCATGATCTGGCGGTACCGCCCGCCGAACGGGGGCGGGCTGCTCGATCCCGGCACGCTGCCGATCTGGTTCCGGACATTGAACTGGGCGATGTCGCGCAACTGCGTCTGGTTCAGTCCCGCGCCCTTGAACGTCAGCAGGCACACCGGCAGGCTCGAAGCGTCCATCTTGAGCACCACCGGCGGCAGCGTCCCGGGCGGCAGACGCCGCAACTGCGCCATCGCCAGGTTCGAAATCGTGGTGACCGCCGAATCCGGATTGGTTCCCGGCTGAAAGAAAACCTTGATGATGCTGACGCCCGGCAGGGACCGCGACTCGATGTGCTCGATGCCGCTGCCCATGATGAACATGCGCTCGAACCGGCCGCTGATATCGTTTTCGATCTGCTCGGGCGGCATTCCGTTGTAGAACGTCGCCACCGCCACCACCGGAATATTCATCGCGGGGAACATGTCCACTGGCATCTGGGCGATGGCGGCCACACCCAGCACCGCCACAATCAGGCACGCAACGACAATAAAATATGGGTTTCGAATCGCAAATCTGGACACAAATAGTCTCCTGGCGGGAGCGCACCGCGCCCTCCGCGAATGGGTGGGGCTGGGAGACCCACCCCCCTGAACAAACTAGTTCGCCTGTCCCCCTGTATTCGCGGCCGCCAGGACCGTCAGCTTCGGCCGGACTTCCTGATCCGGCTGAAGCATGGCGCGCCCGCTGATTACCACCAGGTCGCCTTCATTCAAGCCCGACCGCACTTCCATGCGGCTGGCTGTCTCGAGACCCAGTTCGATCTTCCGCGTCGCCACCCGTCCATCTGCCGTGACCACCATCACGCTGCCCTGGGACTGGTTGGCGGAATCCACATCCACCGCCGTCACCGGAACCGTCAGCACGTCGTTCCGCTGGGTCAACGTCAGGTTCACTTCCGCATACATCCCCGGTATCAGAATCAGGTTGGGATTCGGAACGTCCACCTCGGTGTCCATCGTCCGGGTAGACATCGAGAGTTTGTCGTCGAAGCGCGCCACCCGGCCCGGAAATGAGCGGTGGAGAGTCGGCACCTGCACTTCCACCTGCTGCCCGATGTGCACCGTGGGCACCGCGGATTCCGGCACCGGAAGGATCAGCCGCAGCAGGGTGTTTTCGGAAAGCTTGACGATCGGCTCCGCCTGGGTCTGGGACGCCGTCCCGGCTTGAATCATCGACCCGGTATCCGCATACCGCTTCGTCACCACCCCGGCGAATGGCGCCGTCACCCTCGTGTAATCCATCAGGGTCTTGATCTTCTCCACATCCGCATCATTGACGTCCACCTGCTGATTGGCGGCCGCCAGCGCCGAGCGCGCCGCCGAAACCTGCGCCTCCGCGACCAGGTCCTTGCTGTGCGCGTCGTCGATCTCCTGCTGCGCGATCAGTCCCGGCTTTTTCTCGGCGACCGAGGCGAGGCGCTGATACGAAATGTGGGCGATGTCGTGGGCCGACTGTGCCCGCTGCAACTCGTCCTTGGCGCGCGCTACCTCCGACTTGCTGCGCGAGACAGAGGCTCGGGCGCGCTGCAAGTCGTCTCCCATCTCCGGAACTTCGAGCGTCGCCAGGAGCTGGTTCTCCCTCACCCGGTCGCCCACGTCCACATTGATTTGCTTCACGTAGCCGGCTACCTTAGCCATCACCTGGACCTCTTGAAACGGTTTGAACTCGGCCGTCAGCACGAGCCCCTTCGAGAGGTTGTCGGTGGTGACCTTGGCCACCGCGACAGTCGGCAGTTCGGGCGCGGCGGCCATTCGAGTCTGCGCTTCGGTTTTCCCGCAGGACGACAAAAGGAAAGGTGCCGAGAAAGCGAACAGCACGAGTAAAGTGTTCCGCACAGAGGGAAGTGTTGGCATGTATTCTCTGGTGCGATCTTAATAAATCCAAGGAGTCTCGGAGAATACCGGGATTGGGGTATTTTGTCCGCTACGGGAACTGCAAGGAGTTGAAACTGATACAATTGGCTTTTACATGGGCAAACGGGTATCGTTGTTCGTTACCTGCATGGTCGACCAGTTATTCCCTAAAATCGGCATGGCGATGGCCGAGGTACTGGAACGGCTCGGCTACGAGTTGGATTTCCCGGGGGATCAGACCTGCTGCGGCCAGCCGGCGTTCAATAGTGGCTACCGCGAGGAGGCGCGCACCGTCGCCCGCCATTTCCTGAAAGTCTTTGAAACCGCGGAGTGTGTCGTGGTGCCATCCGGCTCATGCACTTCCATGGTGACCCATCATTTTGCCGAGCTTTTCCACAAGGAGCCCGAGACCCTCAAGCGGGTCCACGCCCTCGAGAACCGGGTTTGGGAGTTTTCCAGCTTCCTGACCGAGGTGGCCGGAGTGGAAGACGTGGGCGCCCGCTTCGACGGCGTGGTGACGTTCCACGATGGCTGCCACGCCCTTCGCGAACTCGGAATCCGGAGCGCCCCGCGCCGGCTGCTCGCCAGGGTTCGCGGCCTGGAATTGCGGGAGATGCAGCCCGCCGAAGAGTGCTGCGGCTTCGGAGGCACCTTCGCCGTCAAGTTTGCCGAACTCTCGGGCGCTATGGCCCGCACCAAAATCGAAGCCATCGTGAAGACCGGCGCCCGCACCGTCGTCTCGCTCGACCCGAGCTGCCTGATGCAGATCCAGGGGGCGCTTTCGCGGGCCGGCTCGGAGATCCGCACCCTCCACCTGGCCGAAGTCCTGGCGAGCCGCTGACCTGCCATGTCTGTTGAATTCGATTCCAAGATTCACGCGACCCTGGCCGATGCCAACCTGCAACTCGCCATCTATACCGCCACCGGACGGCTGAAGGACAAACGCATCGAAGCGGTTTCCGCGGATGCGCTCCCCGACTACCAGGAATTGCGCACCCAGGCCAACGCCCTCAAAAAGCACACCATCGAGAACCTGGACCATTACCTCGAGGAGTTCGAACGCAACGTCACGGCCCGCGGCGGCAAGGTGGTCTACTGTAAGGACGGTACGGAGGTCGCCGATTTCGTGCTCGGCCTCGCTCGCGAACGCCGGGCCCACCTCATCGTCAAATCGAAGTCCATGACCACCGAGGAGCTCGACCTCAACGAGCGGCTGGAACATAACGGCCTCGAATCGGTCGAAACCGACCTCGGCGAGTATATCGTGCAACTGGCGCACGAGCGCCCCTACCACATCGTCGCTCCGGCGCTCCACAAGACGCGCTACGACGTGGCGGAGCTCTTCACCAAACGGCTCCACGTTCCGAACGAAATCGTCATCGAGAAGCAGACCGCCATCGCGCGCGCCGTGCTGAGGGAGAAGTTCCTGGCGGCCGACATCGGAATCAGCGGCGCCAATTTCCTGGTGGCCGATTCCGGGGCCGTGGTCATCGTCGAAAACGAGGGCAACGCCCGCCTGACCACCTCCGCCCCCAGGGTCCACATCGCCGTCGCGGGAATTGAGAAGGTGATCCCGCGCGCCCAGGATCTGGCGACCTTTCTGAAGCTCCTGGCGCGTAGCGCCACTGGGCAGTTGCTCTCCGTTTACACGTCGTTCCTGAGCGGTCCGCGCCGCCCCGGCGAAGTCGACGGGCCGGACGAGTTTTACGTCGTGCTGCTCGATAACGGCCGCACCAGGCTGTTGTCGGACCGCGGCAAGCGCCAGTCGCTCTACTGTATCCGCTGCGGCGCGTGCCTGAACACCTGCCCGGTCTACCGGAAGATCGGCGGCCACAGCTTTCCTTGGGTATATTCCGGACCGATCGGTGCCATCATCACCCCGCAGTTCATGGGCGTCTCCCACGAGCCGGCTCTGCCCTTCGCTTCCAGCCTCTGCGGCGCCTGCGCCGAAGTCTGCCCGGTGAAGATCGATATTCCCAAGGTGCTGCTCGCGCTCCGCTCGGAGGTCAAAAAGACCGAAGCCCGGGAGAAGCAGAACCGGATCGAGAAGTTCGCCTTCCGCGCCTTCGCCTGGTTGATGACCCATCCGCGCCTGTATGAATGGGCGGGACGGATCGCCGGTACGGTGGCCCCTTACGCCGACGACGCCTGGATCCGGTCGCTCCCCGCCACCCTGAATTTCGGCCCGATCAAGGCGTGGACCAGCCAGCGCGACCTGCCTCCGCCGCCATCCAAGAGCTTCCGCGAAATGTGGAGGCAGCGCTGATGTCGCGAGACAACATCCTGCACCGCATTCGCACCGCCGTGGGCCGTAGCGCCGGACAGCCGCCCTCCGATCCGCCGCCCGTGCGCCTGCGTGTTCCCGCGGTCGAAAGGGAAGCCCGTATCGCGAACATGATGGCCCGCGTGGAGGAACTCGCCGGAACCGCCTGCCGCACCACAGACCCGCGTGCCGTGGCGGCGGAGGTGATTGCCGGTAAGACGTCGGTTGCCTCGAACGCCCCGTTCCTGTCGGAGTGCGGCATCACATCTTTGCCCTGCGTCCGGACCGGCATCACCGATCGCGACGAACTGCATGCCCTCTGCGCCGCGGCCGATATCGGCATCACCAGCGCCGATTATGCCCTGGCCGATACCGGCACGCTCGTCATGCTCTCGAGCCCGCATGAGGCGCGGCTCATCTCGCTGCTTCCGCCCGCGCACCTCGCCATCGTTCCGTGCGACCGCATCCTGACCGGCCTCGACGAGTTGTTCCTGCTCCTCCCCCGGCCCGCCGAGCAGGCCAGTTCCATGGTGCTGATCACCGGCCCCAGCCGCACCGCCGATATCGAACAGATTCTCGTGCGCGGCGTCCACGGACCCGGCCGCATCACCGTCGTCCTCGTCGAATCCACCGGGCCGCGACCGTAAGGGGTCTCCATGGGCCGCGGCGGCCCGCCAAAGAGGAGACGATGGCCGTGGCACGCGAAGCTAATCAAGTAAGTCAATCGGCTCACGCACAGAGCCGCGACCGTGAGGGAGCGGGCCAGCCCGGGTTCGGCTTCCGCGGTGTGCGTTACAATGGGCCTTCCCCATGCCGGAGCATTCCAAATTCCTGCTCGCCGATAGTCAGGTGCCAAACGTGTGGGTCAACGTGTTGCCTTCTCTTAAGGAGCCGCTCGACCCGCCGCTGAACCCGCAGACCAGGTTGCCTTTAACTCCCCAGGACCTGCTGCCGATCTTCCCCATGGAACTGATCGAGCAGGAGTTCTCACCCAAACCCGAGATCGATATTCCGGGCGAGGTCATGGACATCTACCGCCTGTGGCGCGCAACCCCCCTCTACCGGGCGCGGCGGCTCGAAAAGGCGCTCGACACCCCCGCCCACATCTATTACAAGTACGAGGGCACCAGCCCGGCCGGCAGCCACAAGCCGAATACCGCCGTAGCCCAGGCATACTACAACAAGCGCGCGGGCATCCGCCGCCTGGCCACCGAGACCGGCGCCGGACAATGGGGCAGCGCCCTCTCGCTCGCCTGCCAGATGTTCGGCATGGAATGCACCGTCTACATGGTGCGCATCAGCTACGACCAGAAGCCGTACCGCCGCATGATGATGCACGCCTGGGGCGCCGAAGTGTTCCCCAGCCCGAGCGACCATACCAACTCCGGACGCGCCATCCTGGCAGCCACGCCCGATTCCGTCGGCAGCCTCGGCATCGCCATCAGCGAAGCGGTGGAAGACGCCGCCACCCACTCCGATACCAACTATTCGCTCGGCAGCGTGCTAAACCACGTGATGCTGCACCAGACCGTCATCGGCCAGGAAGCCAAGCTCCAGATGCAACTGGCCGGCGAGGAGCCCGAAATCGTCATCGGCTGCTTCGGCGGCGGCAGCAATTTCGGCGGGCTCGCCTTACCCTACGTCCTCGACCGGTTGGCCGGCAAAGGCCCGAGGATCCTGGCCGTGGAACCCGCCGCCTGCCCCAGCCTCACCCGCGGTACCTTTGCTTACGATTTCGGCGACACCGCCAAGCTCACCCCCCTGATCCGTATGTATACCCTGGGCCATGATTTCGTGCCGCCGGGGATCCACGCCGGCGGCCTGCGCTACCACGGAGCCTCGCCGCTGCTCAGCCACCTGCTCCACCATGGCTACATCGAAGCCAAGTCGTACTCGCAGGTCCCGGTGTTCGAAGCCGCGCTGCAGTTTACCCGCAGCGAGGGCATTCTGCCGGCGCCCGAATCGGCGCACGCCATCCGCGCCGCCATCGATGAGGCGCTTACCGCGCGCGAAGAAGGCCGTTCGCGGAATATCCTGTTCTCACTCAGCGGCCACGGCCATTTCGATCTGGCTGCTTACGAGACCTATCTCAGCGGGGAGCTCCAGGATTATGCGTACGAAGGCAAACCCTTCGCCGCCGCACAGTAGGGTTGTTCCCCTGGGGCGGCCTTGTGTGCCGCCCCGAAAAAATCAGGTCTTTTCCGGATATTGAATACAATTAACAGACTTTACCCTTTAAAAATATTGCATCTCTAAATATCGGGTGCTAGACTCGTTCTGGTCGGCCTAGTACTGGCTAGGCAGTTCGGTTGAGACTCAATGCTGACGAGTATCCTGATCATCGCCGTCTCAGTGGTCTTGCTGGTGTATTGGTTCCGGTACACCTGTCTCCTTTTGATCCGAACCGCTGCCATCTCATCGCCTTCTTCTGAAGCATCTAACCGGTTTAGTTTCGGTGACGTACAGAGCCGGATTCGAACCGGTGAGGCGCTCGATCCGCTCCAGGTTGCGTTGCAGAAGGACTATGATCTGCTGGTTTACCTGCTCGAACATGCCGCCGGGCTCGAAATGCAGTCTATCGAAGACCGCCTTCTCGTCTGGGATTACAAAGTGATGTGCGCGTTTTATCGCGTAACGAGATCCGCCGCGCCGCAACAGGCTCGACGCGCTCTTACCGAGATGGCTGACGTGATCGGAATTCTCGCCGGAAAACTCGGGCAGAGAGCCGGCGTGCAGACCCACGCGTAACCAACGCCCCAACCGTGTGATTTAGGCCCCCGCATCACTGAGCACCCGTTCTTACTGCTCTACAATTGGTATGTGGGAACTGAAGCCTCGCTCCAACTTGCTGTCGGCCGTCTGAACTCCGTCCGCCGCGAGATCGCCAAGATCATCGTGGGCCAGGACGATGTTGTCGAAGGCGTGCTGATCTGCCTGCTCGCCGGCGGCCACGTGCTCCTCGAAGGCGTACCCGGTTTGGGCAAGACCACTCTGCTTCGTACCCTGGCGCGGACCCTCCAACTAAAGTACTCCCGCATTCAGTTCACGCCGGACCTGATGCCCGCCGACATCGTGGGCAGCATGATCATCGAGACCGATGAGCGCGGCGGCAAGGCGCTCCAGTTCCAGCCCGGTCCGATCTTTGCCAACCTCGTGCTGGCCGACGAGATCAACCGCGCCACCCCCAAGACACAATCCGCGCTCCTTGAGGCCATGCAGGAGCGCACCGTCACCAGCGGCACCACCACCCACGAGTTGGAGCGCCCGTTTCTGGTCATGGCGACCCAGAACCCTATCGAGATGGAGGGCACCTACCCGCTGCCCGAAGCCCAGCTCGACCGCTTCCTGATGAAGATCCTGGTCACCTACCCCAATCGCGAGGAATTGAACCGGATCGTGGAGCGCACCATCCAGCGCGAAGACGAGGTGCCCGTCGCCGTCATGGACCGCGACACCATCCTCCAGGTTCGCTCCGTGTGCCGCGAAGTGCTGGTCGCGCCGCACGTGCAGGAATACGCCGTGCAACTCGTGATGGCCACGCAGCCGGAACAGGCCGAGGCCCACGAACTGGCGAAGAAGTACGTCCGCTACGGCAGTTCGCCGCGCGGCGCGCAAGCCCTCGTGGAATGCGGACGCGTGCTGGCGCTCATGCGCGGCCGTTTCCACCTGGCCATCGACGACGTGCAGCAAGTGGCTGCCGCCGTTCTGCGCCACCGCATTATCCTGAACTTCGACGCCCACGCCGACGGCCAGACCCCGGAATCCATTTTGACCGCCATTATTAAGGGCGTAACCTCGAAGGCATCCGTGGCGTAGGTACCTTATGCCTGAGGCCCCGCTCCTCGATCGCGAGTTTCTCGAGAAGCTCGAGCGTCTCACCATTCACTGGAAGAAGTCGTTTTCCGGTCTGGTGGGCGGGCACAACCGTTCCCGGTTCGCCGGGCCTGGCCAGGAATTCCTGGACCACCGCAACTTCCACCACGGAGACGATCTGCGCGCCGTCAACTGGCGCGCCTACCTGCGGCTCGAAAAGCTCTTTCTCAAAATGTTTCAGGTGGAGCCGCGCGTGCCGGTGCGCCTGCTGGTCGACCTGAGCGATTCCATGGCCGCCCTCGGAGGCGTCAAGTTCGATTACGCGCGCAGGCTGGCCGCGGCGCTCTCCTACGTCGGCCTGGTACGGCTCGACACCATCGAGATCCACGGATTTACCAACCGGCTCGGGCAGCGGCTCTTCGCCACCGGCGGCCGCCACCGCTTTACGGCGTTGATGGAGAGCATCGGCGCCATGGCGGCCGGCGGCACCACCGATTACATGGCGGTGGTCCGCGAGTTCATCGGAGCCTGTTCCCAGCGCGGACTGCTCATCGTGATCTCCGACTTCCTCGACGACAACGGCTGCGAGCGCGCGATTCAGTACCTCGGCGATTATGGCCACGAGCTCATGCTGCTCCAGGTCTGGGCCGACGAGGATCGCGTTCCCCCCTGGACCGGCGAGCTCGATCTGCACGACGCCGAAACCGGCGCCGCCCTCAAGCTCGACTTCGACGACCACGCGCGCGAGCGCTACACCCGCGCCTTCGACGAGTACAGCGCGGCCATCCAGAACCTGGCGCTTCGCAGCGGCGGGCGCTATGCGGGAATTTGCGCCTCCCAGCCGCTCGAAAGCGTCATCTTCGGCGAACTGATCCGCATGCGCGGAATTGCGTGAGCCTATGTACTTTCTGAACCTCTCCCTACTGCAGTTCGTAGCGGTATTCGGTTCCATTTCCGCACTGGCTGTCGCGCTCTACCTCCTCGACCGCTCGCGCCGCCGGCAGGTGGTTTCCACGCTGCGGTTCTGGGTGGCCGCCGAGCATCCGGCGCCCGCCGCCCGCCGCCGCCGCATCAGCCAGCCCTGGTCCCTGATCCTCCAGCTTGCCGGCATGGCGCTGCTGCTGCTGGCCGTCGCCCACCTGCGCTTCGGCTCTCCGGAGACCGGCACACGCAATCACGTCGTGATCCTCGATACGTCCGCCTGGATGGCTGCCCGTTCCGGCAACCACACCCTGATGGATCTGGCGCGCGAACGCGCCCGGCGCTATGTGCGCGCCCTGCCCGCGCGCGACCGCGTGATGCTGGTGCGCGCCGACGGCCTGACCACGCCCGCCACCGCCTTCGAGCCTGATCATCGCGTGGTAGAGGCGGCCATCGACGCCTCCCGCCCCGGCGCCACCGCTTTGAACGTGGACCAGGCGCTGGCCTTCGCCCGCCACGTTCAGGCCGAAGGACAGGGCCGGCCCGGCGAGATCGCCTTCGTGGGCGCCGGCCGTACCGTGGAGCCCGACCCGGCCGCTCCGGCGCCGCCCCATAACCTGCGCGTGCTGCTGGTCCCCGACGCCATCGAAAACACCGGCCTGCGCAAAGTCGGAGTGCGCCGCTCGGCCGCGTCGCCGGACCTGTGGGAGATCTACGTTTCCGTGCGCAATTACGGATCTCAGCCGCGCACCGTTACCCTGAGCCTCGATTTCGGCCCTCCGGGTCAAACCGGCCGCGTGGCGGGTGGCTCGCGCCGCCTGACGCTCGAACCCGGCGCCGATCAGGAAGCCACTTTCGAGTACAAGACCACCGCCGCCGGCGTCATCCGCGTGGCCCTCTCTCCGCACGACGCTTTCCCGGCCGACGACCAGGCGGAACTCGAACTCCCCTCCCAGCCCGTATTGCCGGTCACCGTCTACTCCGCCGAACCCGACCTCCTGCGCCCCGTCCTCTCGGCGACCCCGCGCATCGCCGCCATCTACCGCAAGCCCGAGGAGTATCGCCCCGGCGACCGCGGCCTGGTGATCCTCGACCGCTTCGCACCGCCCTCGCGCCCTTCGGCCGATTCGCTCTGGATCGCGCCGCCCGCTCAAGGCTCACCCGTTCCGGTCCGCGGCACCGTGGAGCAGGTGCCCTTCCAGGGTTGGGACCCCGGCGTGCCCGAAACTTCGGGCCTGCGCACCAAGGATTTCAGGCTCGACCAGACCCTGGTCTTCGAACCTGCGAGCGGCGACGAACCGATCGGCGAAGTGGAAGCCGGTCCGGTGATCGTGGCCCGCGCGGCCAAGCCCAAAATCGTGGTGTTCGGCTTCCATCCGGCGCTTTCCGCCATGCGCTACGAACTGGCCACTCCTCTGCTCTTCGCCAACCTGCTGCGCTGGTTCTCGCCCGAGATTTTCCGCCGCTGGGAAATCAGCGCCGGCAGCGTGGGCAGCATGAAGCTGCTGATCGATGAGGATACCGCCGAGAAGTACGTCAAGGTCACGGCCGAAGACGGCACCGCCCTGCCGTTCACCTTGCACGACCGCACCCTCAATTTCTTTTCCGGCGCGCCCGGCACCGTTCACGTGGATGCGGGCGATCACGAATACGTCTACTCGCTCACGATCCCGCAGCTTTGGGATACCCGCTGGGAGCCTCCCTCGAGTGCCCTGAAGGGAATCCCGCGCTTCCGCATCGTCGCCGGCAGTTCCGCCGAACCGTGGCCCTGGCTGGCGCTGGCGGGCGCACTCTGCCTGCTGGCCGAATGGCTGCTCTACGGCCGGTTCCGGCGCGCCGGGCTGCGCAGAACCCTGCCGTTTCGCGAGCGGCGCCGCTCGGCCGCGGAGGTGCGTTCGTGACCTTCGATCATCCCTGGGCGCTTGTGCTGGTGCTCCTCCCTATCCTCTGGGCGGCCTGGGAGTGGCGCGGCTCGGGCCGCCGTTTGCCGCTGCTCCTCAAGGCGGGCGCGTTCGTTGCGATTGCCCTGGCTCTCGCGGTTCCCCGCGTCACGGTTTTCGAAAGCAAGGTCGCGGTCGGAATTCTCGTGGATACTTCGGCCAGCATCTCGCGTGCCGACCTCGAGGCGGCATCTGCCTATGCCGATCGCGTCGAACGCCTTCGTGGCGGAAACTGGTCGCACGTCACGCCCTTCGCCCGCTCCACCCGCGCCGCCGCCAAAGACGAGAAGGTGAAGAACCACTGGGCGCTCCGCCACACCGCGGGCGTCCCCGGCCATAGCACCAATCTCGAAGCCGCCATTCGCGATGGCGCGGCCGGGCTCCCCGCCGGCATGGTGCCTCGCCTCCTGCTGATCTCCGACGGCCAGGAAAACCTCGGCAGCGCCGCCCGCGCCATCTGGCAGGCGCAGCAACTCGGCGTCCCCATCGACACGGTGCCCCTTGCCGGGCGTCCCAAGCCCGGCCTGCTGCTCGATTCCGTGGCGTTCCCGGGACAGGTTTTCAGCGGCGAGCGCTTCCCCATCGAAGTCACCATTGAGGCTCCCCATGCCGCTCACGCCCAGGTCCAGATGGCCGCCGAGGGCAAGCCCATCGGCTCTAACGCCGTCGATCTCCAGGCGGGCGTGAACCATCTGCGGCTCCAGGCCAACATTAACGCCGTCGGAGCCATCGCGCTGGCGGGCCGCATCACCGCCGCCGGACTGGGGGAGGCCCGCTTCGAAGACGCCGTCACCCTGCGCGGCCCACGCGTCCTGGTGGTGTCGCGCGACCCCGCCCAGAGCGAGGAGCACCTCGCCCGCGTTCTCCAGGCCAACCAGTTCACCGTGGACCGCACCTCCGGTGGCCTGCCCGACAAGCTCGACCCCTTCCAGTTGATCGTCATCAACAACTGGGACATGGAAACCATTCCGCCCGCGCGCAAGGCGGCGCTCGAAGACTACGTAAAGAAGGGCGGGGGACTGGTCTGGATCGCCGGCGAGCACAACGTTTATGTGGATAAGAAGGGCCGCCCGGAAGACGCGCTCGAGCGCACCCTGCCCGCCAAACTCGTCCCTCCCCGCTCGCCCGAAGGCACCGCGGTGGTTCTGATCATCGACAAGTCGTCTTCCATGGAGGGACGCAAGATCGAACTCGCCCGCGAGGCGGCGGTGGGCGTGGTCGAGAACCTCCGCCCCATCGATTCGGTGGGCGTGCTGATCTTCGACAACTCCTTCACCTGGGCCGTCCCCATCCGCAAGGCCGATAACCGCGCGGCCATCGAGCGCATGATCTCCGGCATCACTCCCGACGGCGGTACCCAGATCTCCCCCGCGCTGGCCGAAGCCCTCCAGCGGATCCTTCCCGTGCAGGCCGTCTACAAGCACATCGTGCTGCTCACCGATGGCATTTCCGAAGAGGGCGACAGCATGGCGACCACCCGCCAGGCCCTGGCCAACCACGTGACCATCTCGACCGTGGGGCTCGGCCAGGATGTCAACCGCGCGTTCCTCGAAAAGGTGGCCGCCTCCGCGCAGGGCAAGTCGTATTTCCTCAACGACCCTTCGGGCCTTGAACAATTGCTGCTGCGCGACGTCGAGGAGCATACCGGCAACACCGCCGTGGAGCGAAACTTCCGGCCGAAAATCGCGAAGCAGGCCGAGATCCTCGAAGGCGTGGATATGGAAAACGCTCCCGCCCTGCGCGGCTACGTGCGGTTTCAGGCGCGTCCGACCTCCGACACGATTCTCGAAGTCGACCGCACCGACCCGCTCTTCGTGCGCTGGCAGTACGGCCTGGGCCGCGCCGCCGTCTTCACCTCCGACGCCAAGAACCGCTGGGCCATCAACTGGGTGACCTGGACCGGATTCGACCGCTTCTGGGCCAACGTCTTCCGCGATCTTCTGCCGCACGCGCCGCAGAGCGAAACCAGCGCCGATTTCGATCCGGCCTCGAATGAGCTCGTGGTGGATTACCGGCTCTCCCGCAGCGTCGAGGAGCCCGCCGCCATTCCCGACATCTACGCCTTCGGACCGGACGGCTTCCAGGCGGCCCTCAACGTGAGCAAAGTGACCGCCGGCCATTACCGCGGCAGGCTCGCGATCGGGGCCAACCAGGGCCTCTTCCGCGTACGCCCGCTGGCCGATTCCAAGGCTTTCCCCGAAGTCGGGTTCTTCCGCCAGGAGGACGAAATGCGCGAGTACGGCAACAACGAGCCGCTGCTGCGCCGGATCGCCGCGTCCACCGGCGGCCATTTCGATCCCGATCCGAAGGCCGTGTTCGACCCCGCCGGCCGCAGTATCCGCACCACCATGAACCTGTGGCCGGGCCTGCTCGCCCTGGCCGTGCTGCTCAACCTGATCGAGCTGATTCTGCGCAAATGGAAAGGTGTTTTCGACGCCCTGCGCCTCCGCCCGCAGCCGGAAGTAGGGTAGGCCTCCGAGCCTGCCCGCCTGACTTTGATATATTGATCGGGTGCGTCCCCAGCCTCTTATCGCCGTTACCGATGTGGAAGCCAGCAGTCGCTGGTATCAGCGCCTGCTGGGCTGCCGGAGCAACCATGGGGGCTCCGCGTATGAACAGTTGGTTTCGAACGGCCAACTGATCCTTCAGTTGCACAGCTTCGAAGTAGAACACCATCACGGGGCGATTGGCAATCGTGACGACAAGCCATATGGCAACGGTGTGTTGCTGTGGTTCGAAGTCGACGATTTTGAAGCGGTCGTCGAGCGTTCCGCGGAAATGGGCGTCGAGATAGTCATACCGCGGCATCGAAACCCTCCCGACGGCAGCGGCGGCCCGAATCACTGGGAGTGTTGGATGCGCGATCCGGACGGCTATGTGGTGGTCGTGGCCAGTCCCTACGGATCCGCCGACGGCGAGTGGCGGCCGGGCGAGCACCCCTTCGGCGCATAACCGCCCGTCCCGAAACGAGTGCTCCTGTATGAGTCGGGCCGCGCCCGCACTTACTTCGGCAGCAGGTGAGGGAGATACTGGCTGGCGGCGTCGCCCAGCAGGTCGCGGTGCATGCGCAGGTAATCGCCAAAAAATGCCTCGCCGACGCCGCCGTCGAGCAGGTGGGTGGCGAGCAGATCGAGAGCCTTCGGTTCTTCCCAGAGGGATTCGGCGTACACCACGCGGCGGCCCTCTCTCGGCTCGTGCAGCAGGCGAAGGAAGTACTGCGTAACCACCAGGTTCTCGCGCGGCATATGCGGGCCGATGATCACGACGTGCAACCGGTTCCACTCCTCGGCGCTCAAGTCGCGCCGCCAGGCCGAGACCAGGGCGTGGGTGGCATCCAACTGCGCGCGGGTGGCCTCGGCGACATTCTCCATAAGGAGCGGAGCCATGCGGCGCGTGAACGCCACCAGCGAGGAACGCGCGAACTTGCGCCGCCCGGCCACGTCGTCGAGAAAAGCCAGGGAATCGGCCACGATCCGCTTCTGCCGGGCGAGCGTGGCTTCGGAGAGCTTCAGGGTGTCGAGGCTGGCTTCGGCGGGCGGGATGAGTTCGCGCAGGTGCGCGAGGGTCCTGAGCCGATCGTCATCCACCGCTCCATCGCCCGGTGTCAGGGTCACATAAATCGCCAGCGGAATGTGGGCGATGGTCTTGACGGGGTCGTAGATCGCGGTCCCGGCGTTGCCTTCGATGCGCCGTCCATGGAGCAGCAGGGAGAAGTTGTCCCCGTTGACGATGAGAATCGGACCGGCGGACTTCAGGACGCGGATCTTGGCATCGGCGTAGGCCGCGCGGAACGCGTCGTTGAGCGCGGTTAGGGCCGGCGGCTGCACCGGGCCCGCCGCGGCTGGAGTGTTTTGCGCGGGGCGGCCGGCGGAGGGATCGCCGGTGGGTGCCGGCGCGTGGTCTTCCTTCCCCGGCGGTCCGAGTAGTTCTGTCAGGATGGGCTTCAGCGCGTCCGCCCAAACCTGATATCCGATGATCGTCGGATGGAGTTTGTCGGAGGCGTTCATCATGCCGTCGCGCAGCTTCCCGCCGCTGTCCGCGAGTCTGCCGTTGATGTTCAGATAGCGGATCTTCCGGCCGTCGGCCATCTTCGCCAGGTTGGCGTTGATGAGCTCGATTTCCGGCATCACCTCCAGGTTGTCGTTGCGCGGGAAGATTCCCATCAGCACGATCACCGCGTTCGGGGCCTTCGACTGCATGACCCGGACGACCGCTCCCATCCCTCTGCTCACATCGTCGGCGGCCGCGGCGATTCCGCCCGCGGGCACCCGGTTGCCCACGTTGTTGGTGCCGGCCAGCAGTACGATCACTTTCGGCTGGACGCCGTCCAGCTCACCATGCTCCAGGCGCCAGAGGATGTTCTCGACGCGGTCCGCGCCCCAGCCAAAATCGGCCGCGTTCCAGCCGAAGAAATTCGTCTTCCAGTTTTCGAGGAGCTGCGGATAGTCGGTCGCTCCCCACCGCCGCGTGATGGAGTCGCCTTCGAAGTAGACATCGATCCGGCCCGCTTTGGCTTTGACGAGTAGCTGCTCATGCGCCAATTGCGAGTTCCGGTCGGAGCGGGGAGCCGGCCGGTCCGCCTGCGCCCACAGCAGCGGAAGCGCAGCGGCGGTTAGCAGCAGCATTCTCATGGGTGCCTCTCGCCGGGCTCGTGATGCAGGTACCGGTCCGCCCAGGGGATGAAATATTTCCAGTTCGGTCCGTCGGTGTGGCCGCCGTCGTGCTGCCGCCAGGCTAGCCGTCCATCCAGCAGCCCCACGTTCACCGCGGGCATTTTCGCCTTGTCATAGTCCGCCGGGACGCCGAGACCTTTCGCGCCCAGGAGGCGGAAAACCGGTTGCGCGGCCACCGCCGCCATAAAACTGCCCTGGTGGTCCAGCCACTTTGCGTCGCCTTTTTCCGGCACGCCGTAGCTCACGAACGTGAGCCGGGGCGCGCAAAGCGCCAACAGTTCGTGGGCATCCACCGGCAGATCGCCGGCATTCCTGCTGCCGAAAGCCGCCTCGGAAGCGCCGTACTTCAGGAAGTTACCCGCCATCCAGTGGTATTCGCCGGTCCCGGTCAGGTTCTCGACCGCTTCGCCCCAATTGCGGCGGTAGAGCTTGGCACCGCCTTCACCCGACGAACCGATCAGCACGACCGCGAAACGCGTATCGAACGCCATGGTGACCAGCGCGGCTTTGCCGTAGCGCGAGACCCCTTCGATCCCGACCTCCCTGGCATTGACGGCTTGGTCGGTTTCGAGATAGTCGAGGCCGCGCGAGGCGCCCCACCCCCACGCGCGCAGGGCGCCCCAATCGTCGGGCTTGCGGGGCTGACCTCGGTTCACCAGCCCGATGATGCCTTTGGTCAGGCCGGCGCCGTTGTCCGCCTGGATACTGCCCGGATTGATGGTGGCGACTCCCCAGCCGTCGGCAATCAGTTGTTCCAGGGCGGGCGGATCCGCATTCGCGGGGATTGCGGCTCGTCCGCGGCCGGGAAATGCCGGTGCGGGAAACGAGATTTCGGGGATGCTGCGTCCGCCGAACATCATCATCACCGGCACGGGCGCCTTCCGGTCCGCTGGAACCACCAGCGTCATTTGGATATCGACGTGAATCCCGGGGTCGGCAGCGTTATCCACGTGCCCGATGAGTTGCCTGCCGACGACGGCGTGCGAACCCACTCGTGCTTCAGCCGTCCGGGTGACTTCCCAGGTTACTTTCGGAACGTGCGTCGGAATCCGGCCCAGCACTTCCCGCTCAAAGTCTTCCACGATCTCCGGCCGGCGCTCGTTCCACCACATGGCGGGCGTCTTGACTTTCCTGCCGTTCTTCAACGTAAGCGCGTCGGGAAGGTTCGGGTACGGGTTCGCCGCGGCCTCATCGTAGTTGGCGTGATTCGGAGCGCTTTCGTTGCCGCTTGGTCCTGGGCGCAGGGCCTTGATGTGTAGCTGATCCATCATATTCTGATGGTCCTCTGCGGCCGTCCAGCCCTTTGTATCGATCGCGCTCTGTGCGGATAATCCGGCCGCAAGAGCGGAAGTCAGAACCAGGGCCCGGGCCAGTCCGGGCCGGCCACTCTTTCGTCGCACCATGAACAACAGCAGATCACATTTTTCCACTCCGCGCTGCCCCGCCGGGGGCACGACATGCAATGAGCAAACGGGCCCACTCCCTGACGGTCACGGATCGGTCAGCATTGTGTTCACAGAGACGCGACCGTCAGGGAGCGGGCGAACCTGCGGGCCGCGGTCTTTCATGTGGTTCAATGGCGCCGCAAATCCTCCAGTTCATCGAGCGTGCGAGGCCAGTCGGCGCCCAGAAGCCGGGAAAGCCCGCGGTCGGCGAGTACCCGTCCGCCGGTCTGGCAATTCGCGCAGTAGTTCGTTTCGTTATCCGCGTAACGGATGCGGAGAATTTTCGCGCCGCACCGCGGGCACGGCTCGCCGTAGCGCCCGTGAACGGCCATGCCTTCGCGAAACGCGGTGACTTTCTCCGGGAACCGCTCGCGCGCCTCGGCGCACAGCCGCCCGACCCACAGTTCGAGCGTGCTGCGCGCCGCGGCGAACAAACGGTCCCATTCGTCCGATGCCAGCTTGCGGGTCAAAGCCAGCGGCGAGAGGCCGGCGGCGTGCAGAATTTCATCCGAGTACGCATTCCCCACGCCGCTGACGACGCGGGGGTCGGTCAATGCCCGCTTCAGCGTCCGGTTTTCGCGGGTCAGCGCGGCGCGAAAGCATTCAGGGTCGGCCGGAAGAATGTCGATGCCGCCCGGGTCCATTGCGAGCAGGCCGGTTTCGCCTGCCGCAACGTGGAGCGAGGCTCGCCGTTTGGAGCCCGCCTCCGTGAGGGTGAGCGAGCCCTTCTGAAAATCGAAAGCCGCCAGATTCTGGCGCCCCTTGAGTGCGGCATGGGCCGGCTTCCAGTGCAGGCGGCCGGCAATCATCAGGTGGAGAACCAGCCACAGGTCGCCTTCGAGTCCGATGGCTATGCGCTTTCCCACCCGCCGCAGCTCGCGTACCGTTCTTCCCTCCGCTTCGGAGACCGCCGGCGCCGTGGTGCGCAGAAGAAACGGGCTGGCCAGGCGGAGGCGTTCGAGCGGCTGCCCCATCACCCGCGGTTCGAGCGCAACCAGATAAGCCGCGATGTCCGGCAGCTCGGGCATGAATCTCCAGCTTGCCCGTCCCCGGCCGCTTTCGCAAGCCCCTACTGCTTTCCGGCGGATCTGCGCCGTCTCCCGGAGAGGAGATAGACATTTGCCCGAGGCTCGAACAGCGGATCGGCCGACCGCTCGATGCCCTCCAGTCGCGGGATCGGATCGAAGATGATTTGCTCTTGCTCCCGCGCGTTGTCCGGCTTAATCCCGGTCAAGCTGATCTTGCCGAACGTGATCTGCGGACGACCCGCGGGCCACTGCACAGTGGCGTCGTCAACCGTGTCGCCATCCTCGGCCAGTTGCACTACGACGCGAAACTCGACCGCGCCTTTCGCGAGCCGCTTTCCAATTTCCTCGAAGAGGAAATCCGGCTTCTGTGCCGCCGCTCCCGCCTCGTCCAAATACTCATTGCCCGCTTCCGGCAGTACCTGATAGCGCCCGTAGCGGCTCACGCCCTGCGCGTTGGTGAACCTGAATGCGGACACCGCGAAGAACGACTCCCGGGCAAAGCTGGTCGGAATCGGCTTGGGAATCTGCACAAAGCTCAGCGCCGCGGGATGTGTACCCAGAAACTGCTCGAGGGCATTCGGGTGCGGCCCGGCCGGGTCGGTGGCAAGTAAGGCGTTGAGGAAGTCGAGAAACTCTTCCGCCGTGCGCACCGGAAAACTGTCGACCGAATGAGCCACGATGTCGGTATGAACGTGCTCTGCCAGATGGAAGCGGATCGCGCACCCGCGTGGGCTCGCATGCTGCGGATCGTTATCGGGAACAGTCGGGATTCCCGCGAAATCCGAGAAGCGCACGGTGACCGGCGTGGATGGCCGCCCTAGGTGCGGCGCGGACGTGAGCGAAGCCGCTTCCGGCGAGGGGGTGAATGCGCCTGCCAGCAGAATCCCTTTCGCATGAGCCGGCCGGAAGCCCGGGTGAATGCCGCCGTTCACCTGGTCGAATCCGTCGAGCAGGTTGCGGCTGAGAGTCAACAGTCTTTCGTCCGTCGTCAGGGGCATACATGGATCCCTCCCGCCTGGTGGATTTTGCTCTCACACCAATGTACATGAGGAGCGCGCGACCCTGTCTGTACGGAATCGCGCGGACCACAGTCACCGGAAGGCCGAATACCCGGATCCCGGGCGCCGTCGCTTTCACACAGAGCCGCGACCGTAAGGGAGCGGGCGCTGGCGGTTGGAACCGTTCTTCCTTCCCGACTCCTTAGTTCGTGATGTCGCTGGTCCGGCTCTCCGCCCGAATCGGCATGTACACTTCGTACCACTTCTTCTGCGCGGCGCTGCCGGCATACTTCTTCAGCGCGTCTTCATTCGCGAACTCCATGACGATAATGTCGGTGTAGCCTTCAGGCAACTGCTTTTTGATCGCCTTGGTCCAGACCCGCGTAATGCCGGGATACTCCGACGGCAGCGCCTCCGCGCCTTTAATCGCCCCTTCGATCTGCGCGGGCGTTGCAGTCGATTTCCACTGGATGCTGATCACATGGATCACCGTCTTTGGAGTGGTGTCGGCGGCCCTCAGCCCCGTGGCCAGCATCATCGCCCCGGCACAGGCCATCACGAAGACATTCCTGATCATCGGCTTCTCCTCCTTTTCCATTCGGAACATATCTGATGATAGCGGAGAACGCCCCCCACCCCGCACGACACGGCCGCTGCTATCATGGCGGCTGACGTTCCGGGCCTTTCCATGATCGGCGAAATCCTCGACGGCAAATACCGCATCGACCGCCAGTTGGGCGCGGGCGGCATGGGAAACGTTTATCTGGCCACGCATCTCGGCACCACCCGGGTCGTGGCTGTCAAAGTGATCGCTCCCAAGTGGGCGGCGGATCCCCATTTTCTGGCACGCTTCCAGCGGGAAGCGCAGGCGTGCGGCCGACTGCGCCATCCGAATATCGTCAACGTGACCGATTTCGGAATCGCCGATACCCGCAGGGGCCGGATCCCCTACCTGGTGATGGAACTCCTCGACGGGGAGACGCTCTCGGCGTTTCAGCAGGCCCAACCCCGGCCCGCGCTGGCCCTGGTCGCGGACCTTCTCGACCAGGTGGGCCTGGCGCTCGAAGAGGCGCACCGGCACGGGATTGTGCATCGTGACTTGAAACCGGACAACATCTGGCTGGAGCCGGACGGCCGCGGCGGATACACGGTCAAGGTGCTCGATTTCGGGGTGGCCAAGATGAAGTTGCCCGGCGACGCGCAACCGCAGCCGTGCCCGGAGCCGGGCGCCCCGATCCCGTCCGGCCCTCCGGCGTCGATTGCCGTCGAAGGGGAAACGGTTGCGATGGATATCCGGCAGGAACCCGTGCCGGCGCACGTCCGGGGCAGGGAGGAGGAGGCGGAGACCGTCTTCATGGCGCAGGTTGCGTCCGACCCATCCTCCGGATCCTTCGGCAGCGACGGCGGCCAGACCCTGCCGGGAAGCCTGGTCGGAACCCCGGCGTACATGTCTCCGGAGCAGGCGATGGGGATGGAAACGGATTATCGTTCCGATATTTACAGCCTCGCTGTGGTGGCTTATTCCCTCGTCTGCGGCCAACTGCCTTTTGCCGGAAAGACCAGCGAGCTCATCGAATTTCACCGGAGCGGCAGTCCCCGGCCCCCGGCCCGCGTGGCGAAAGTGCCGGGAGATGTCTCGGAGGTGGTTCTCGCCGGGCTGGCGCGCGATCCCGCCGCCCGCCCGCCGTCGGCACTCGAGTTCGCGCGGCGATTTCACAACGCGGTCGATGCCGAGTTTTTTGCGTTGCGAAGGACCAAAGCATTTCTGATGCAGCACCTCGCCGCGTTCGCGTTCTTAGTGATCCCCATCTACGCCGTGCTGTTGTCGCTCGCAGCCATAATGGCGTCATTCGGCCGCAAGATGCTCCCGACCCCCGTCCTGCGGATTGCGCTGGCGCCGGTCGCAGCCGCCTTCCTGCTCGTATTTTTCGATAATCTGCTTCGAGCGACGGCAGCGCTCATCGCCCTGGACCAGAAACATCGGGTGAGGAGGTTCCGCTCCTTCCGGGTCGTCTGGAAACTGGTGAAAGCCGTGCCGGCACTCGCCGTCACGCAGGCGCGATCGGTGTTCTTATTCGGGCCCGGGTGGCTGATCGGCGATTGCCTCTGGCCGGTGGTCTGCGTGGTCGAAAAGTTGTCCGGGAAGGCGGCCGTTCTGCGTTCGCGCAGCCTGATGACCGGCTTGAACTCCGCCGGGCGCGCGCTGGCGATCCGGCACCTGGCGCTCGCGGCGCTTGCCATCGGGGACGTGGTCAAGTCGCTGCCCGTCGTACGGCACGGCGGGCACGCGGGGGGACCGGGCACCGACACCTGGTTCCCGATCTTCGCCGTTTTCGCGGCGGCCCCGCTGTTTTTGTACGACCGCACAGCCGCGCTCAAGGAAGGGCCGCTGCTGCAACTCGACCGCACGCCGGAGGTCCGCACCACCGCCCGCCCCCTCTCCATCAGTTCGATGGTCTGGCTGGCGATCGGGGCGATTTATGTGCTGTATCAGCCGCTCAACCTATGGATCTTCGGCGGGAAATGAAGCCGCCGTTCACGGCTTCGGCCCGGACCAGCACACGTTCCCGCGCACCACGTTCCAATCTTTCCCGATGCCCGGCGCCAGCCCGATGCAGCGCTGGTCCATCCGGAATCCGACGATCTGGTTGTTCTCGATCACATTCCCGCGCGCCGGCGCCGGCCGCTCCGCTCCGCGCCCCAGGTAGATGCCGCTCTCGAGCATTTCCGGCTCCCCCGGCGCATAGTAGCAGCCGAAGCGCGCCGCTTCTTCGTTGCAGTGCGCCAGGTTGACCCGCAGCAGCCGGTTGCCCTCCACCCGGTGCCCCGTGCCGATCACGAAGATTCCGCCGAACTTCGGCCCGTCGATCACGTTTCCGATCACCCGAATATTCTGCGAACGCATATCGGGGTTCGTGTTGTTCATCACGATTCCGTATCCGCCGAACGGGTATGCCTCCGCCGGCGAGCGGTTGACGCACGTGTTTGCCGCCACCTCGCCGTCGTGAAACCCATCCAGGTCGATGCACTTGCCGTCAATCTCCTCGAACCGGTTGTCCACATATGCCGACCCGCCCACGTTCCCCGCGGTATCGATGGCCACCGGAATCGCGTGCCCTTCGCTGTCCACCGCGTCCAGGGGAAAGCCGATGTGGTCGCCCGTGTTGCCCTCGACCCGCACCGAGTAAGCGTGGCCGACCTGAATGGCATCGCGGCCGACCTCGTGGAACCGGTTGCCGTCGATCTCTCCGCGGCCGTTCCGCGGCGACGTGTAGAGCGAGTGCGTCCAGATGCCGTTGCCGCGAATGCCCGCCAGCCGGCAGCGCGTCACGCGGAAATCGGTGGTGCCTTCCTCCAGCAGAATCCCTCCGGTCGTGTTATTGCGGCCCGCCGCATTGCGCCCGCCGCCCGCCGTCACGTCGCAATCCCGGATCCGCACGCCCCGCGAAGCGTTTACCAGAATGGCGAAGCCGGAAACTTTCCGCACGTGGACCCGTTCCACCGTGAGCCCCTCCACGCCCAGCGCCAGGATGCCGTTCGCGGCCGTGAAACGGGCGAACGGAACGTCGGAACCCGGCAGCCCCGTGGGCGGCCCTTCGGAACCCTCGATTGTGAAATCGTGCAGCCGGATATCGCGCCCCTCGGCCACGATGGCGGCGCGCCCCGCAACCCGCAGCACGCTGCCCGCCGGATCGCCGCGCACCTCGGTATCCGAGCCCACCCGCATTTCGGAGTGCAGCTCGATCACCCCGGCCGGCAGTTGGATCACTCGATGTCGCGGCCCGACGCTCACCAGCGCTACGGCCGGTCCGAGCAGCAGCACGGGCCACAACAGCCTCGTCCCGCGCCCCAGCCGGCTGGCCCGGGGGACCTGCCCCACTAGGCCACCTCGATGGCGAGCGGCGCGAACTCGCGCTTCCCCATGCGGATCCGCAGTTCGTGCCGCCCCGCCCCTACGCTCGCCGGCAATTTGAAATTGAATTCGTAGCGCTGCATCAGCGGGTCCGTGCAGAACGACTCCACGTCCAGCGCATCCTCTCCCGCTACCATTGCCCGGAACTCGTGGCTGCGCTCCACTTCACTCATCGTGACCTTCACGATCCGGGTCACAATGCGGCTGTCCGAAAGCAGGTTGATGCCGTCGCTCACCGCCTTCACGCGCGGCACCAGCGGGCCGGCCGGAATGATCCGCACCCAGCCCGGCGCGCACAGCGGACGCCCCAGCCAGGAGACCTCCACCGCCACCAGCCCCGTGCGGATCCCCTGCGGCAGCATCACGTTCACCTGGTCCGCATCGCGCTCCGCCGGGCCAATATAGACCATGCGGCAACTCTGTCCCTCCGCCGTCACCGAAACGTGGTTCAGGTCGCACTCCTCCGGCAGCCGCTCGATCAACAGGGCGAGCGCGGCCATGGGCCCGGAGGCGGGCGATACCGGGTCGCTGGTGAGCGCGTTGCTGATGCTGCGAATCGCCGCTCCGCTCGCGGGCTCGCGGCCCTCGAGCGAGGCCACCCAGCCGCGCGCGCGCTTGCGGCAGGTCATCCACATGTACTGCGTCCCGGGCTGCTCCAGGGCCAGCAGTTGCAGGTCGTTGGCCCGCGTGAACCCGGCCAGCTCTTCGGGAGCGATGCGCACCCCGTTCCAGGTGTCGTACTGTCTGGCGTTCGCCGGCAGCCCGTTCACCTGGCAGCGCATCACGCCGCCCGGCTTCAGCACGCGCCGCGCCTCCCGCAGGTACTGGAACACCACCTCGCGGCTGGGAATGTGCTGGAACACCGCGTAAGAGTACACGAAATCGAAGCGGTCGTCGCCAAACATCCTCAGGTCCGACCCCGAGTTGGAATGCGCGTGCGCGTTCGGCGTATCGGCCAGCCGCTCGTTCGCCAGCCGGACCATCTCGTCGGAAACGTCCACTCCATGGATCTCGGCGAAGTGGCGGCTGATCGGCCGAAGCAGCCGGCCCGGCCCGCAGCCGATTTCGAGCGCCGCGTCCCTTCCCGGGAAGCGCTTCAACTCCGCCGTCAGCGTCTTCACTACGTCCGCGCCCGTGGCGAAAAATTCCTCCTGGTCCTGCTCCCGCCGGCCGAACGCGACATAATAATGCGCGTCCTCGCCGGCGCGCCGGTTCCAGTCGGCGCGCATCCGAGCCAATACTTCAGGATTATCCATCGGTCAGTTGTTATTCTAACTTCTATGGCCCTGGCTTTTCGCCGTGTAACCTCCCCGCCGCTTGCCGATTTCGACGCTGCCGCGCCGGATGGCGTGGTCATCGGCATCGTCGGCGAGGATGGCTCCGGCAAGACGCGGCTGCTGCGCCTGGCCTCCGGCCTCGAAAGCCCCGATTCGGGAAACGTCGAAGCTTCGGGACCCGCCAGGCTGCTCGGCCCCGGCGACGCGCTCAGCCTCTCGCCGTCTCCCATCCTGTTGATCGACCGGACGTTCGACCGGCATGACCTGCTGGTGCGCGAGCGCGCCGCCATCGCCCTCGACCGCCTGCGCCGCTCCGGCTCCACCACCCTTCTGGTCTCCCACGAAGAAGAGCTGCTCCGCCGCCTCGCCGATGAGGTCTGGTGGCTTAAGGAAGGCCGCCTGGCCGGCCGCGGCGACACCGCCAGCATGCTCGCGGCCTATCGCCGCCACATCGCCGGCCGCATCCGCGCGTGGGGCGCCAGCATGACGCCGCCGCTCGCCCCCCGCATCCGCCACGGCGATGGACGCGCGGAGGTGCTGCGCGTCGAAACCTTGGGCGAAAACGGCCAACCCACCATGATCTGGCGCAGCGGCGAGCTGGCCTCGGTGAAAGTCGCGGTCCGCTTCCGCGAGCCCGTGGCCGACCCGGTCATCGGCATCATGATCCGCACCCGCATCGGCTTGAACGTCTACGGCACGAACACCGGGCTCGAAAACCTGAAGATCGGCCCGTGCGCCGCCGGTGAAACCGTACAGGTCACGTTCGCATTTCGCTGCGAACTCTGCCCCGAAGAGTACACTCTCACGGTGGCCTCGCACGATCCCGACGGAGTCTGGCACGACTGGCTGGAAGATGCCGTAGCCTTCGCCGTCACCGATTCGCGCTACACCGCCGGCGTAGCCAACCTTCGCGCGATCGCCAGCGTCTCGCGCGTCTGAGCCGCCGCTAGGGGTTCAGCCCCTGCGGGTCCGTATACACCATCGACTTGTCCGGCACCAGCGATTCGATCCTCACCCATTTCGACCCGTCCGCATTCTCCCGCAGCAGCGACGACTGTCCGAGCGCCCACACGGTACCTTTCACCCGCACCAGCCGGCTCAGGAAGTAGCGCGCGTCGGTGTTGATGGCCCGCCACGTCTGCCCGCCGTCGTCGCTGCGCAGGAACCCATCGTCCTGCGTGATCCAGCCGCGGCCTTTGGCATCGAACACGATCGACGTCAGCCAGCCCTTGACCGGGCTCGCCTGAGCTTTCCAGGTTGCGCCTCCATCCGTGCTCCGGAGAATCTGTCCGGCGAATCCCACGATCCAGCCGTTGTTCGGATCTTTGAAGTACACCGAACTGAGCGACCAGGAGGCCGCGTCGGTCTTGATCTGTTCCCAGTGCGCGCCGCCGTCTGAGGTCCTCAGGATGGTGCCCGCCCAACCCGTGGCCCAGCCGTGCTGCTCGTCGAGGAAGAAAACGGCCTCCAGCGTCTGGGTTGTCCCGGTGACCTGCGGAGCCCACGTCGTTCCGCCGTCGCTCGAATGCATCATCACACCGTTGTATCCGCCCGCCCATCCGGAGTTGCCGGCGAAAGCCACATCCAGGAGTTTCTCGGCCGTTCCCGACTTCCGCTTGGCCCACGTCTTACCGCCATCGCCGGTAGCCAGGATGGTCCCTCCGTCACCTACCGCGAGGCCGCGCTGATCGTCCAGAAACGCCAGCGCCCGCAGCGTCACGCTGGAGCCCAGGTCGCGCGCGGCCCACTTTTGGCCGCCGTCGGTGGTCACCCATAGGGTTCCCTGTTCGCAAAGGGCGTAGACCCTCGAGTCGGAGGGTGAAGCGACATCGCGCAGCCAGCAGGAGCGATCGTTCGCTTGCTGTTGCGGCTGTTTCGGCTTCTGCTGCTGCTGCGCCGCGAGCGGCACGATCGAGATCGCCGCCGCCACCACCGCCGCCAGGCGGGCCAAGCCTTTCCCGTTCGACATAAATCCTCCAGGATGTATATCTATTATTTCGTCGGAATGGCCCGGAAGGTTACACCTGGGGCCAAAATCGGATGGAAAGGGCCGAAACATGCCCGGCGCCCTCCGGAAATCGCGCCTCCGCGCCGCGGCTTACCGCTTGAACCGCAGCGAAATGCGATTCTCCTTCCCGCCGTAGAGCAGTTCGAGGTTCTTCATCTTCTGCTTTTCCATGGGGAAATAGAGCAGCCCGCTGACCGTCTTGTTAGTTTTGCCTTCGGGCAGGATTCTGGAATCGAGCATCTTCTTCAACGGGTTTGGCTTGCTGTCCTGGGGCGTCCTGCCGGTCACCTTGTCCTGGCCGCCTCCGTTGTCCGGACGTTTGCCGAAACCGCCGCCGGCGCCGCCCAGAATCACGTCCGTGGTCGCACCGCTCCATCCCGGCGATCCTATGCCCGTCTGGTCGGTCACGGTCGTGATCACCAGCCCGCCGCTGCCGGCTACCTGGCTGGCGGCGAAAGGCTGGGCCTTCTCGCCGTCGCTATCCGTGCGCAAAACGAAATCGTCCCGGTCCACGACGATGTCCTTGCCGTATTTGGGCTCGACTTTTGCCTCGACCACAATATAATGTCCTCCGAGGTCGTTGCCGATCCATTCTTTGATTTCGGCAGGATCGATATGCAGCGTGACGGTAAGTACCAGGTCTTCGTTTTCTCCCCGCGCCGTCGCGGTGGTCTTTTTCGCCGCGGAGAGAACCATTACCGGCAGAAGGAGCAAGCAGAAAAGGCGGGAACGCATTCGTGAACCCCTTAAGACGATTATACCGGCTCCACGCTACAATGATTCTTACACCCCATTTTCAGGAGTTCTCCCTACATGGACGAAAAAGACCGCGCACGCGCCTTGGACCTCGCTCTGAGCCAGATCGAAAAGCAGTTCGGCAAGGGATCGATCCTGCGCCTGGGTTCGAAAGATGCCATTGTACCGGTTTCGGTGATCTCGACGGGCTCGATTTCACTGGACGCTGCACTGGGCGTCGGCGGTCTTCCCAGGGGCCGCATCAATGAGATCTTCGGGCCGGAGTCGTCCGGCAAGACCACCATCGCCCTTCAGGTGGTCGCGGAAGCGCAGAAAAAGGGCGGTATCGCCGCGTTCATCGACGTAGAGCACGCGCTCGATCCGTCCTACGCGCGCAAGCTCGGGGTGGATGTGGACAACCTGCTGGTTTCGCAGCCGGATTACGGCGAGCAGGCCCTCGAAATCACCGGTCACCTGATCGCTTCCGGGCAGATCGATGTGCTGGTGGTGGATTCGGTGGCGGCTCTGGTCCCCAAGGCCGAGCTCGATGGCGAGATGGGCGACAGCCACATGGGCGTGCAGGCCAGGCTGATGTCGCAGGCCCTGCGCAAGCTCACCGGGGCGGTCAGCAAGTCGCGCACCTGCCTGCTTTTCATCAACCAGATCCGCGAAAAGATCGGCGTGATGTTCGGCAACCCCGAAACCACCACCGGCGGGCGCGCGCTGAAGTTCTACTCTTCGGTGCGACTCGATATCCGCAGAATCGCGGCCATCAAAGATGGCGATGCGGTGGTGGGCAACCGCACGAAGGTGAAGGTGGTGAAGAACAAGGTGGCGTCGCCTTTCCGCGAGGCCGAGTTCGACATCATCTACGGTGAGGGCATCTCGAAGGAAGGCGACCTGCTGGATTTGGGGGTGGCCCAGAACATCGTCGAGAAGAGCGGCTCCTGGTACAGCTATAAGGGCGAACGCATCGGGCAGGGCCGCGAAAACGCACGGCAATTCCTGAAAGATAACGAGGATATCCGGCAGTCGATCGATACCGAACTGCGCAAAGCACTTGGCCTGATCAAGCAGGAGCCGCAGGCGGCCGCGGCTGCCGAGACTCCGGCAAGCGTGCCTTCCAAACCGGCGCCGGTCCGGCGCTAGTAGTGCTGCGCGAGTCTCGCGGGCACAGAGCCGCGACCGTGAGGGAGCGGGCTCGAATTTCGCCGCATTTGCCAGATTCGCGCTCTCCGCGCCGGCCCTGAAGCCATGAAAGAAGAAGAAAGGCAGCGCGCGATCCGCATCCGGCTGGCGCGCGGCGAGTGTCGTCCCGCAGCGGGAATCCCGACCGGGTTCAGGGCGCTCGACGACGTGCTGGGCACCGGCGGGTGGCCGCGCGGAGCCCTGGTAGAGATCTACGGGCCGCCCTCCGCGGGAAAAACCGCGCTGCTGCTCGCCTCCATCGCCCACCTCCAGAGCGCCGGCGCGGCCGCGGCGTGGATCGATGCCGACCACACTTTCGACCCCGCCTGGGCCGCCCAACTCGGCATCGAACTCGAGCGTCTGCCCGTGGCGCAGCCGGCTTCGGCGGAGGAAGCGCTGGCCGTCGCGCAGCAACTCGCCGCATCCCGCGCGCTCGATCTGCTGGTGATCGATTCGGTGGCGGCGCTGGTTCCCAGCCTGGAACTCGAAGCGGGCATTGGCGATCACAGTCCGGGGCTGCACGGCCGCGTGCTGGGGTCCGGCCTGCGAAGGCTCTCGGCGGCGGCCTCCAAGAGCAGTGTGGCCGTCGTGCTCGTCAACCAATCCCGGTCGCGGCGCGACATTGCTGGCGAGGAATTTGAAACCAGCGCTGGCTCCGCGGACCTGAAACTCCTCACGGCGGTGCGGATTCTGATGGAGTTTTCGGCGGGCGGAGCGCGCCTGAAAGTAGTGCGGAACAAGCTCGCGGCGGGCGCCCCGGAAGGCAGGCTGGCGTGGAAAACCGGGCACGGGTTCGTGAAAAGCCCGTAAAACGGCCCTTTGAGCGCCACGAATCGCCGAAAAGGCCTAAAAACAGGGCTTTTTTCGCGTATTCCTCTTTACATCATTTCACCCTTCCCGTATGATGATTACGATTACGACGCGGTATTCGAGCGAATGCCGCGTTGAGAACCTTGTTCGATGGTGATGGAACCGCGGGGCGCGCCTGCGCTGCCGCTGAAGCAAACGACGACAATTTCGACGGGAGAATCGAGAAGGAAGCTTATGGCAAATCAGAGAATGACCCAGACGCAACTGGTCAGGTCGCTGGCCGAACACTGCGAAGTCAGCAATAAAACGGCCCGCGCGCTCCTGGACAACCTTTCCAGCATGGCGATCATTGAAGTCAAAAAGAACGGCGTCTTCGTGCTGCCCGGCATTGGCCGCCTGGTGCGCGTCGACCGCAAGGCCCGCACGGGCCGCAACCCGGCAACCGGCGAGAGCATCAAGATCCCGGCCAAAAAAGTGGTAAAGTTCCGCGTGGCCAAGGCCGCGAAAGACGCGATCGTACCGCCCAAGAAGAAGTAGCGCGCGCGGCTTCGTCCGCAAACGGGAAACCCCGCCGGGCCGATCACAGGCCGGCGGGGTTTTTGTTTGTGATCTCGGAAGTGGAGGTGAAGCTTGCCCAACTTGCGGGTCAGTTCACGAAGCCCTGTGCCTACTTCTTGGTCTCGTCGTTTTCGTTTTTCAGGGCGGTCTTGAAGTTACGGATCCCTTCGCCGAGACCTTTCCCGAGATCGCCAACCTTCTTGCCGCCGAAGAGAACGACGGCGACGATGGCGATAACGAGGATCTCGGGGGCGCCCAGACCTGCAAACCCCGCAGTCTGTATGCTTGTGGGCAACATATGGCCTCCTTTTTCTTTCTATTGTAGCCGATTCGGCAACCCGGCGGGAGCCCCCAATTAAAACCACTTGCCCGCCATTCCCGGAGGCGGCGAAAATCGGGTGGCGCTGTCCGGTTTCCAATCGCTGAAGTTAACTTTGGTGAACACCCGAAACATCTTCGCGAATCCCGTCACGAATAGCGTAGGGGATAATAGCAAATAGGCGCCATGGATTTCGCGGAGCAGGTCAAGACCTCGGTCGATATCGTCAGCGTGGTGGGGGAGCACGTCAAACTGCGGCGCTCCGGCGCCTACCGCTACATGGGGCTGTGCCCGTTCCATAATGAGAAGACTCCCTCCTTCACGGTTCACGCCACTCACCAGTTTTACAAGTGTTTCTCCTGCGGGGCGGGCGGCGACGTTTTCACGTTCGTCATGGAGATCGAGGGCCTCAGCTTCTTCGAAGCTCTCAAATCCCTCGCCGAACGCTACGGCATTCCCATGCCGAAACGCCCGCAGTTCGCGGATGAGGATTCACTGCTGCGCGGCACCCTGCTCACCCTGCACGAACTCGCCGCCGAGCAGTTCCGCGCCAACCTGAACGGCCCCGGCGGAGATGCCGCCCGCGCCTACGTGGCTAAGCGCGGCCTCTCGCCCGAAACCATCGAGCGGTTCGCCCTCGGATATTCCGAACGCGGCGGCCGCGCCCTGCTTCGCCGGTTCGAGCAGCGCGGCTTCTCCGCGGAACAGATGGAGCAATCCGGACTCGTGGGCAAGCGCGACGACGGCAGCCTCTACGACCGTTTCCGCAACCGCCTGATGTTCCCCATCCACGACGGCTCCGGCCGGATCATAGCCTTCGGCGGCAGGGCGCTGGCGGCCGACGACAATCCGAAGTACCTGAATTCGCCGGAAACGCCGATATATAAGAAGAGCCACGTGCTCTACAATCTTCATCGCGCCAAAGAGGCCATCCGGAAAGAGGACCGGGTGATTCTGGTGGAAGGGTATATGGATGCGATCGGCGTGACGGCGGCGGGCTTCGGCCCGGTCGTAGCCAGTTGCGGCACGGCTCTGACCTCGCAGCAGGTGCAGATTCTGAAGCGGCAGACGCAGCGCATCATCGTCAACTTCGACCCCGATCCGGCCGGCTCGAATGCCGCCGAGCGCTCCATTTCGGTGCTGCTCGCCGAGGGCATGCAGGTGCGGATTCTCGAGCTCGACGCCGAGCTCGACCCGGACGAGTATTGCAAACAGCGCGGTCCGGACGCCTACCGGCAGCAGTTGGATGGGGCCAAGGGTTATTTCTACTGGCTGGCAGACCGCGGCCGCGCCAAAGTCGACATGCACACCACCGAGGGACAGGTGGCCACTCTGAAATCGCTCCTGCCGGCAGTGCAGTTGATCGGCGATCGCATGGAGCGTCTAATGATCGCGGGCGATGTGGCGGCCTATCTCGGCATCGATCAGGGCATGGTGCTCGATACCTTCAAGAAGGCCGCGGCCGAGCGCCAGGAGAGCCGCTTTGCCGCGCCCAAAACCGTGCTGCGGCACGATGAACGCATGCTGCTCAATGCGCTGATCGTGAACCGGGAGATCCGCGCGGAAGTGATCGAGGAATTGAAATCGATCGAGACCATCGCGACCTTTCCCTCGCGCCGCATCTTCCAGGCGATCTTCGCGGTGGACGACGCCGGCGGCCGCTTCGGTTTTGACGAAATTCACGCGCGGCTCGAGCCGGCTGACCAGAACCTTCTGGCGCAGGCGGTGTTGAGCGAGGACGTCGAGTACGCGCGCGAGGACGTGTTGGCCGCGGTCGGAAGCATGCGGCGGAGCGATGGGCAGCATCGCCGTTCGCTGTTGAAATCGCGGGTGAAGGAATTGGAGCGTGCCGGCAACTGGCAGGAGGCAATGCGCGTCATGGAAGAGCTGCGGGCCATGGAGCGGAAATAAGAGTGCATCCCCTGTCGACGGTTGCGCGGTGGTGTACAATGTGTTGGATTAGCAGCTGGGGGTAGCGGGGTTTCGGTGGCGCTAGAAGACAAATACGAGGGGCTGCAACGGCTCGTACAGATGGGTAAGGAGAAGGGCTACGTTCTGTACGACGAGGTCAGCGAAGTGCTGCCCGGCGACGCCCCTGGCGGCACCGAGCTCGAAGACGTGCTGGCGGGCCTCGATACCGCCGGCATCGAGATCCTCGAAGAGCCCAAGGATTTTGAAAAGAAGCTGGAAGAGGGAGAGGAGATTCTCGACCTCGATCTTCCCCCGGGGCTCGGTGAGAAAGTCAACGATCCCGTCCGCATGTACCTCCGCGAGATGGGCACGGTCCCACTGCTCACGCGCGAAGGCGAAGTCGAAATCGCGCGGCGCATCGAGCGCGGGCAGCGCACGGTTCTCAAGTCTCTCTCGCGCGCTCCCCTGGTGATCCAGGAAATCATCGCAATGGGCGAGGAAGTCGCGCAGAATACAGTTTCCGCCCGCGACATCATCCAGATCGCCGACCCCATCCTCACCGATGAGCTGGTCGAGGAGAAACGCCTCGAGTTCATCCGCGCCTCCGAGGAGATGGCTCGCTACTACCGGAAAGTTCTGCAGTTCCGGCAGAAGCTCCAGGCCATCCCGCGCGGCATGAAGCCCAAGCAGTACCGGCATCAGTTGTGGGAGTTGGGCCGGCAGATGGTGCGGACCTCCCGGTTCGCGCGCACGATCCGGTTCCAGACGCCCGTCATCCGCCTCCTGATCGACCGCGTGCGCGACGCCGTGGAACAACTGAAGCCGCTCGAGCTGGAAGTTTCCCGCCTGCAGAAGAGACTCGAAGTGTGGGCCGGCGGGCGGGCCGAAGGCGTCAAAGAGTTGCGCAAAGAGCAGCGCAGCTTCGGCCAGCAGTTACAGCAGCACGAGGAGCAGTTCGGCGCCTCGGCCACCGAGTTGCGGCGCACCCTTGAGATCATCACTCGGGCGCACAATGAGGCGGAGGCCGCCAAGAAGGAACTGATCGAGGCCAACCTCCGGCTGGTAGTCAGCATCGCGAAGCGCTACACCAACCGCGGGCTGCAGTTCCTGGACCTGATCCAGGAAGGCAACATCGGGCTCATGAAAGCCGTGGATAAGTTCGAGTATCGCCGCGGCTACAAATTCTCGACTTATGCCACGTGGTGGGTGCGGCAGGCCATCACGCGTGCCATCGCGGACCAGGCGCGGACCATCCGCATCCCGGTCCACATGATCGAGACCATCAACAAACTGATCCGCACCTCGCGCCAGATGGTCCAGGAACTCGGCCGCGAGCCGACTAATGAAGAGCTGGCTAAGCGGCTCCAGCTTCCCGTATCGAAGGTCCGCAAAGTTCTGCGCGTGGCGCAGGAGCCGATCTCACTCGAAACCCCGATTGGCGAAGAGGAAGAGTCGCACCTGGGCGATTTCATCATCGATCATAACGGCATCTCGCCGTCCGACGCGGTGATCAACCTCAACCTGCGGGAACAGACCGCGCAGGTCTTGAAGACGCTCACGCCCCGGGAAGAGAAGATCATCAAGATGCGATTCGGACTGGAAGACGGAAGTGAGCACACACTTGAGGAAGTAGGACAGAATTTCGCGGTGACTCGCGAGCGCATTCGCCAGATCGAAGCCAAGGCCCTGCGCAAATTGCGGCACCCAAGCCGCAGCCACCGGTTGCGTGCGTTTCTCGAAAACGGAACGCACGGGGTATAGCCCGCCCCTTTCCCGCGGCCGCAGTCTGGCGCGCGGTCTTGGGAAACGGGCGGGCTTAAACGATTACCAGCGAGGTTCGCGCCGTCCGCCGCCACCGCCGGGACGCCGTCCGCCGCCGCCACCACCGCCGCCGGCAAAACGTCCACCGCCACCGCCGCCAAAGCTGCGTTCCGGCTTCGGGCGGGCTTCGTTCACATTGAGCGCGCGACCGTCCATCGAGAAGCCGTTAAGGGCATTGATGGCCTGATCCGCCTCGTTCTCGTTCTCCATTTCGACGAATGCAAACCCGCGCGAGCGGCCGGTTTCACGGTCCGTCATAATCCGGGCGCTGTTCACAGCCCCGTATCTCTCGAAAAGGCCTCGGACAGCCTCTTCGGTTGCATTAAAGTTGAGGTTGCCGACGAAGATATTTTTCACGCAAAATCCTCCAAACGATTTGAAAGCGGGCGCTTCGGGGAGGGAACACAAGCGGGACGACGGTGCCGTCGCTTACAAACACTCTGCCGGAACTCGCGAAGCATTCAAACGCGCTTTCACTATAACATGCAAGGGCTATGGCACAAATAGCGTTTCAAGCGGGATTGGTTGTCAAAATAACACATCAAACGGTTACTTACCGATGCAGAATTCCGAGAAGATCCGGTTCAGAATATCGTCCGCGGTGGTGGCTCCCGTTATGGCATCGATGGGTCGCAGCGCTGCATACAAATCCAACAAGAGCATCTCGTGAGGTATGCCGGATTCTACGGCTGAGCGCGCCTGTTCGAGTGCCTCCGCCGATTCGTGAAGCCGCTGGGCGTGGCGCAGGCTGGTGATGAAACCAGTTTCCTGATCGAGAGCTCCGGAAGGTGCGATGGTGTGGAGAAGTGCGTCACGGAGCTGCGGAATGCCTTTTCCGGTCAGGGCCGAAACCTGGATGCTCTGTTGCTCGGGCGATTCGGGTACTGGGTTTACTAAGTCGCATTTATTAGCTACCACCAGGTATCTACCTTGCGACGCGGCCCTGTCGATCAGCAAACAATCATCCGGTTGCCGGGGTACGGAGGCGTCCGTCACGACCAGTGTCAGATCCGCATCGGCCATCGCCTGATAACTTCGTTCGATTCCTAACGTTTCGACCAGCCCCTTAGATTCGCGGATACCCGCCGTGTCATAGAGCTTTACCGGAATCCCTCCGATCGAGGCCGTTTCCGATACCAGGTCGCGGGTGGTGCCGGGAATGTCGGTGACGATTGCCCGGTCGGCCTCGAGCAGCCGGTTGAACAGGCTGCTTTTTCCGACGTTGGGACGCCCGATGATGGCAAGCGTCATCCCGCTCTGCACGAACCCACCGTACTGAAAACTGCAGCCGAGGGTGCGGACATCGTCCAGGATGGGGTCGAGCCTCCGCCGGATCTCCGCCGCCGGCGCCACTGCTACATCGTCTTCGGCAAAATCGATTCCCGCTTCGAGCAGCGCGATCAAAGCGACGAGTTGTTCCTTGATGGGAGCGATGCGCCGCGAAACCGAACCGCCCGCCTGCTGCGCGGCGACTCGCGCCTGATAGAGCGTAGTGGCTTCGATCAGGTCGCGGACCGCCTCCGCCTGCGGAAGGTCGATGCGGCCGCGCAGGTAAGCGCGCAGGGTGAACTCGCCCGGCTCGGCCAGGCGCGCGCCCGATTCCACCGCGCGCTCCACGGCGTGGCGCAGCACGACCGGGGCTCCGTGGCACGAGATTTCAACGACGTCTTCCGCGGTGTACGAGCGCGGCTTCTCGAAGAACGTCGCCACCACGTGGTCCACCACGCGTCCCTCCCGGTCGAGCAGTTGGGTGTAATGCGCGTGCCAGGAGCGCCATTCGAACGGTCCGCGCAGAATCGCGCCGGCGACCGCACGGGCGTCCGGCCCGGAGATTCGGATCACACCCAGGCCCCCGCGGCCCGGTGGCGTGGCAAGCGCGACGATCGTGTCGGTAAGGATCAACGTCGCGGGGTCAACGCCGGGCGCTGCGGGAGCGCGGCCCCCCGCGGCTCGCCGATGGAGCCTCCCGGGGCGGTTCCGGAAGGCTGGCCATGCCCGCGGGATAAACCACTACCTGCCGGCTCGGCCCGCTGCCGAGACTCTCGCTGCGAACCGCCGATTCTCCTCGCAACGCAAGGTGAATGACCCGCCGTTCGCGGCTGTTCATGGGATTGAAGCGGAACGGGATTCCCGTGCGCTTCACCCGGTCCGCGGCCGCCACCGCGCTCACGCGCAGTTCTTCGATCCGCAGCAGCCGGTAGTCATTCGCATCGAAGGAAATGCGCGAATGGTCCTCGGAGGCCATGTGCAGCATTTCCATCGTCACATGCTCGAGCGCCAGCAGCAGTTCGGCGCGGTTCGATAACAGCAGGTCTACGTCCGGACCCGAGAACTTCACCGCGATATCGGGTGTTTCGAAGTCATCACCGCCGGACTCGACGTCCCTGACCTCAAACTGGAGACGGAAGCCTCCATCCTGAAGAGTCGTCCGAAGAAAACCATCGATGCGGGAACCGATTGAGGAAACCGAGTATTTGCGATCAGTCACGGACTTATTTCCTGCCGTTCTTCTTCTTGGGCGGTTCCACCGAGCGCGCAGCCTCCTGTGCCGATTCGGTGTGGTTGAAGAAATATTGCTGCCCCATGCTAACCAGATTGCTGGTCAAGTAGTATAACACCAGGCCGCTCGCGAAATTGTAGAACATGAAGCCGAAAATCAGCGGCATGAACATCATCATGCGCGCCTGGTTGGGATCCTGGTTGGGCTGCGGCGTCATCTTCTGCATGAAGAACTGGCTGGCGATCATCACCACCGGCAGAATGTGAATCGGCAAGTGCTCGGCTTGCGAAAGATCGCTCACCCACAGCCAGCTCGCCCCGCGCATTTCCACCGAAACCATGAAGACCTTGTAAAACGCGAAGAAGAACGGAATCTGCAGCAGCATCGGAACGCACCCGCCCATCGGGTTCACTCCGTGCTTCTTGTAGAGCGCCATGACCTCCTGGTTCTGGTCGGCCTTCCGCGGATCCGTCATCTTGAGGTTTTTGTACTTTTCGTTGATGGTGTCGATCTGCGGCTTGAGCGCCTGCATCTTGCGCATGGACTTCATGTTCGACAGCTTCAACGGGAACATCGCGAAGTTGATGATGATCGTGACCACCACGATCGACCATCCGTAATTGTGTATGAAGCTCTCGTTGAACCAGTTCACCACCAGGAACAACGGCTTGGCGAGGAAGGAAAGCCAGCCGAAATCCACCACCGTAACCAGCTTCGGGTTGATGTGGCTCAGCACCTTCAGGTCTTTCGGACCCACGAACAGCGCCAGCTTGTCGGGTTGGCCGGCGGAGACCGCCACACCGCTGAACGCCGCGGGTTTTTCCGCGCCCGGCGTGAGCTCGGAATCCGAAAACGTCACCTGGTGCATCGTGTTGCCGTTTTCCGGAAGGAAAACCGCGGCGAAATAGGTATCGGCGACTCCCGCGAACGAGAAGTTCCCTTCCGCGCCAACCGGGCCGTTCTTAGCCGCGCTGGCGCTCTTCTCGACGAGTTTGTTATTGGGGATGTCGAAGTAGAGCGCCCGCTGGCTGCCCGGCGGGTTGCTCACCGTGAGATCGCCGAAGCCGCCGCGCCACTCCACCAGGCTCGGGACCGGCTTGCCGTCGATCGTGACGCTGGTTTCCAGGTGCGAAATGTAACTGTCTTTTTCGAAACGGAAGACCTTGCGCACCACCGTGCGGCCGTCGGAATATTCGTAGGTAACTCCCAGGCCATCGGCGCTGGGGATCTGGTTGTACCAGGCCCAGTTCACGTCGACGGCGGGCTTTTCTTCGGGGAAGTACAGCGAAAACGGATAGCTGGACTTCGCCGACGGGTTCACCAGGTCGAGCGGCTTGTTATCGTTCCCCTTGTACTTCTTCAGCAGCCAACTGCGGACCGTCGCCCCCTGGTTGCTGAACGTCACCTGGTAGAGGTCCGTGTTGATTACGAGCGGAGGTTGGGGGGAGCCGGTCACCACAGGGGCCGCCTGTACTGAAGGCTTTGCCGCCTCCACCGCGGGCGGCGCCGATGCCGAGGGTGCGGCGGCCGGAGGCTTTTCGCCCGCCGCCGGTGCCGAAGTGGTCTGCCCGGCGTTTTTCACCGGAGCCGGTGGCTGCGTCTTGAACAGGTATGGGCTGAGGAACATCACCACGCCCATGAGCAGGAAGGCGAGCAGCAGGCGCACTTCCATCGACATTTCTTTGGGCGGCGGGCTTCCGCCCGAACCGCCGTTAACCGATTCTGCCATTCAGGATAATTCCGTCAATCTGCACGTTCACCGGACGGGGTCAAACCCGCCGGGTTGAAACGGATGGCACCGCGCCAGCCGGCGCAGCCCCATCCAGACTCCCCTGGCCGCGCCGTATCGCTCGACCGCCTCACGCATATATTCGGAACAGGTTGGATAGAAACGGCATGCGGGGGGAAGCGCGGGGGAGATACAAACCTTGTAAAAGCGCAGGCTCCGGATCAGGAGCCACTGCAACGCACGATGAGACGCTCCACTTCGAGCTTCAACTCCGGCATCGGAGCATCGAGAGCCTTGCGCCGTGGATTGATGACAATGGACCACTGTGGGTTCATCCGATCTAAATAACAGCGGACCGCCTCGCGGACGCGCCGCCGGATGCGGTTCCGCACCACCGCCTTGCCCACCGCCCGCGGGATGGTAAAGCCGATTTTCGGACCATCCGCCTGCGACTCGCGGACCAGGAAGGCTGCAAACAGGGGACCTGCAAACTTGGTTCCCTCGTCATAAATCCTTCGAAAGTCTTTGGAACGCAGCAGACGAACACGTTTCGGAAAACCAGTGATGGAAGACTACCTCTCCGAGCTTACCGTGAGCTTGTGACGCCCACGAGCGCGGCGGCGCGAAAGCACGGCCCTCCCGTTTTTGGTCTCCATGCGGGAACGGAAGCCATGCGTCTTGGCGCGGTGGCGATTATTCGGTTGAAAGGTGCGTTTCGGCATTGTTATTCAAGCCTTTATTATAAAGCAACAGGGAAATGGAGGGCAATCGAGACACACCGGCTCCCGGCGCGCCGACCACGTAGGTAACCGCTTACGACTTCATTGTACCAAATCCGGCACGAAGCGCCAGGCATGGTACGGTTGTGTCGGTTTTACTCTCCTGTGGGTTATCGGCCTACGGCCGGTGGTGTCTGCACGATAGACAGGAGCAGGCAAATCACCACGAAAATGGCAACTCCCGAAGCAATCAGCATGACTCCAACTCACCTCTGCCGTTACGCAGAGCAATCGGAGGGCCGCGCGGTCATGCTTCGCTATGGCTCGCCCCGGCAGATGCCGGCGCTCACCGCGAACGCCGCGGTGGTGGTCCAACGGTCGCCCTGCCGCCGCTCGATGTGGAACGATTTGCTGGCGCCGTCGGCCCGCAGACGCCAATCGGGGTTGGGGGCAAATGCCTGTCGCAGGCGCAGCATTTTCGAACTGGACTGCCGGATGGTCCAGCTTGCGCCGCCATTCGGCGATTCATAAAGCTCCCAGCGGTCGTCCGCGCTGCCTTGCCCGCGGTCGACGATCAGGCTGCCGCTGTCCCTGGCGGAAAACAGAAACTCGTGGATCATGCCCAGCCGGTCTTCCGCCGCATCCGAAAAAATCGGCTGCCGACGCCAGGTCTTTCCGCCGTCGGCGGTTGCCAGCAGGAAAGGATCCCGCGGCAGCGGAGAATCCGAATGGCCGCTCACCCACCCGCTTTCCCCGTCGAGGAACTCAAGCCGGTCCAGAACCGCGCCCCGAATCCGCGGGGCGGGCTCGCTCCAGGTGCGGCCGCCGTCCCCGGTGGCCATCAGGGTGGAATAGAGCGTCACTTCCGCCGAATGCAGATCGCCCGCCACGAAAATCCGATCGCCCGCAGCCTCGACGGTGTTCAGTTCCAGATAAATCGGGCAGGGTTCGGTTGGCGTGCACGTGAGCCCCGCCCAACGGATATCTTCGTCGGAACAGTGGAATGCCAGTGTCAGGGGTTTGCCCGTGTACTCCATGAGCGGTATCGGGGAGGGAGGCGCGGAAGCCTCCTGCGCTCCGGCTGCGGAAAGCGCCCCAAGCACGACGACCGGGAGAATGGTAACGAACTTCATCAATCGTCCTCTGCGAACTGGCGCGAATTTCGCCGCCGCTGCGAAGCCTCGCCCCAGTCCGTATTCCCGCTAGCTCCAAAGGGCTACCCGGGAATGACTACATAGACTATGCAAGAAAACAGGCTCAAATGTAACGCCGATCGCGCCCCTCGCCGTCTATTAATTAAATCCCCGTTACGACAGCGGGCGCACTCACCCCTATCACCCAAAACGCGCCCGCTTTTTCATTTTGGTGAGTCCTCGAACAGACCGTCGAATAAGACCGTGCTGAGGTATCGCTCGGCGGCGTCCGGCAATACGGTGACAATCGTCTTGCCGGCAAATTCCGGATCCTTCGCCAGGCGTACCGCTACCGCGGCCGCCGCGCCGCAGGAGATCCCGGCGAGGATCCCTTCTTCTTTCGCCAGGCGCCGCGCCATCTCGATCGATTCTTCGTTCGTGACCAGTTCGACCCGGTCCACCATGGAAAGGTCCAGGGTATCCGGAATAAACCCGGCGCCGATCCCCTGGATCTTATGTGGTCCGGGACGAAGCGGCTGACCCGCCAGGCGCTGAGTGATCACAGGGCTCGTAACCGGCTCGATTCCCACCGACAGAATATTCTTGCCCTTGGTCTTCTTGATGAATCGCGAAACGCCGGTGATGGTTCCCCCAGTTCCAATACCCGACACCACCACGTCGACCGAACCGTCGGTATCCTGCCAGATCTCGGGACCGGTTGTACGAAAGTGAATCTCGGGGTTGGCCGGGTTCTTGAACTGTTGCAGCATCAGGTAGCGCTCCGGGTCGGAGGCCGCCATTTGCTCAGCTCTCGCGATGGCTCCCGCCATGCCCGCCGAACCTTCCGTTAGCACGAGGTTCGCGCCGAGCACCTTCAGCACCTTGCGCCGCTCGATCGACATCGTTTCGGGCATGGTGAGGGTCACCGAGTAACCCCGTGCCGCGGCGACATACGCCAGCGCGATTCCCGTGTTGCCGCTGGTCGGTTCGATCAATTCCCGGCCCGGCTTGAGAGCGCCGCGCTTCTCCGCGTCCCAGACCATCGCGGCTCCGATGCGGCACTTGACGGAGTAGGCCGGGTTGCGCCCCTCGATCTTCGCCAGAACCGTGGCCCGCGCGCCCGCCGTGACGCGGTTCAGCCGCACCAGCGGTGTGTTTCCGATGCTGAAAGAATTATCTTCGTAGATTCTCAATTCAAATCTCCCAGTTCAGGACGAACTTGTTCTGTTTCTCGGACCAGCCGCGCAGAAGGTCGGCAAACGTGGTTTTGTCGATGACTTCGGAGATCGCGTGGTCCACTTGTTGCCACATGTCCGTGAAGGGAGTATCCGCGTTCTTGCGGCGTCCCTTCGGTTGGGGGGAACCTTCCAGGGTGCGCAGAACTTCGCCGACGCTCAGCGTCTCCGGGGCGCGGGCCAGCAAGTACCCGCCCTCCGCGCCGCGGCGCGATTCGACGAAACCGCTCTGCTTGAGGCCCGCCAGAATCAGTTCCAGAAACTTCTGCGGAATCCGCTGGCGGTGCGCGATATCGGCGATCTTTACAGGCTCGCCGGGGCGCTGCGAGGCGAGATCGTAGATCGCCTGGAGCGCATATTGACCTTTTACTGAGATGTTCATCGGGGCTGGAGGGTGCAATCACCCATATCCTACTAGAGATTGTAGGTCAAATCCGGCCCGTAGGGTAGCCGACCTCTGGCGAGGCCGTTTTCGCGAATCGGCCCGCCCCCTGACGGTCGCGGCTCTGTGAACGCGACACGGTCGGGGCTTTATGAGCTCACTTGGAGAAGATCTTGAGGTCGACGGCGTCGGCCATGGCCTGGTAGCCAGCGTTGTTGGGGTGGAGATGATCGCCAGGGTCGAACTCGGCGCGGATGCGCTTGGGGTTCTGCGGGTCGCGCACGGCGGCTTCGAAATCCACGACGGCGTCATAGGCGCCGCTGGTGCGGATCCACTGATTGACGGCTTCGCGGATGGCTTCGCCGCTCTCGCGGGAGTAGCCGGCGCCTTCGTAGGGAGTCAGGGTGCAGCCGATCACCTTGATGCCGTGCATGTGGGCGCGGTCGATGATCTGCTGGTGCGCGGCGATCAACTCTTCGGCGGAGGCGGGCTCGCGCGGATCGGTGGCGCCGCGGCCGATGTCGTTGATGGCTTCGAGGACCATGAGCCACTTCACGCCGGGCTGGCTGATGACGTCGCGGTCGAGGCGGGCGAGGGCGCTGATGCCGGCGCCGTCGCGCAGCACGCGGTTGCCGCCGATCCCCATGTTGGCCACGGCGATGCCCGCGGTCTTCTTATTCTTCGCGAGACGCACGGCGAGCAGGGCGGGCCAGCTATGATCGGTTTCGTTGTCGGAGCGGGCGCCATCGGTGATGGAATCGCCGAACGCCACGATCAGCCCGGCGCCGGCGGGGGCAAGCACGTCGACTCCATCGAGGTAGTAGTAAGACTGGGTGACGACCGCGTCGGGCATAGACGGTTTAGCGGTGGTGTCGCCCTCGGTAGATACATAAGTGTTGTGCAGCGCGGTGGAGTGGATGGTCGGTCTGCCAGTCTCCTCGGGGAAGTAAAGGGACACGGCGAGGTGGGCGGTGCGGGGGACGGCGAGATCGACAGCATCGCTGAGCATCACAGCGCCGGGACGGATAGTGCAGCCCGGCTTGCCGTTGAACGCGAGGACGCGATCGGTGCCGGAGGCAATTTCGGAATCCTTGGCCTGCACGGCGATGTGGGCCGCCCCGATCACGACCGGCTCGGCGCCGAAAGCGTTGGAGAGGGCGATGCGCACGCGCTCGCCGGGGATGCTGGTGCGGACGATCATGCGGACGGTCTGATTGTGAAAGCCAAAGCGGTTGATGGATTGGGGAGTGGGGGGACCAGCGGGCGGTTGGGCCTGGGACACAGACGTCTCGGCGAGAGTCTCGGCCGTTGTCCAGGTGGCCACCCAATGCTCCTGGGCCTGAATGAAGGAGAAATGGCCGAGGCCAATCAGAACTGCAACAAAAAGCGCGCGCCGCATTATCGAGAGAATCCTTTCGCTCCCGATTATACACGCGGCGCGCGGGATGGTTCCCGGGCGACTGAGCGTTGCGGGCGGCCGGGGTCTTCGGACTTATCGCCGGACGTATCCGGCCGCCAGTGGGTTGAGCGCGATCTTCGAGGACCGAGGCGAGCTGGATGGCCCGCGTATCCTTGCCGATTCGATTGGCACTCTCTGAGATCCGATGGGACGGCGACAGGCGCTATCCGTTCTCCAAAGGGTGTTATGGGTTCGAACCCAAGGTCTTCCCGCCGATCTCATCCACGTAGGTGACGACCGTTGGGGCTTTGAGGGCCCTACAGGAAGTTCAGTCCACCATAATGCAACGCTTCGTGGCCACGAAGTACGACAGTTGCGGGCTGCGCGGTGGCGCGCAACCCTCTTATGACTTCATAGTAACCGGGGGGTCAAGGGCGGGCGGAGGTGAGACAGGCGGGAGGGCTTGAAAATGAAGGGAAAGATTTTCCGCGAACGGCGGTGACGGCTGCAAGCGATCACCGCGAGGGCGCATGGGTGTAAACTGGCGTTCGGCACGAGTCTTGAAATGGAGAATGTTTGACCATGGAATTCCGTTTTTCACGAAGAAGAATGATGCAGGGAGTCGGGGGGGCGGCCCTGGCGCAATCGATTGGAAGTGTGGACGCCGCGCCGGCAGCGCGGCAGTGGCCGATTGAGGAGGGTCCCGACACACCGAAACTTTGCGTATCGCCCGGCGACGGCGGCGGACCGCTGCCGGCCGAACTGCGGCCCCCGGCGGCGGACGCGGCGCAGGGCGGACGCGGACGCGGCGGCTTCGGCGGCGGGTTTGGCGGATTTCTGAGTCCCAAACCGGCCCCTGCCGCGGCTCCGGAGCCGGCGGGAATGGGCGGGTACCGTATCAATTTGCAGGCCAGCTACCGGCGCATCCGGCAACTCGGCGTCACTCACCTGCTGGGTGTAGGAGTGGGCGGCGGCGCACCGTGGAAGGAAGAGAATATCCGCCACGCGATCGAGGTCGCGAAGGAAGCGGGCCTGGTGGCGTACAACTCCATGATCAACGTGCCGGCAAGCATCCTTTACGGGCGCGAGGACCGGGGCAAGGACATGGAGACCTTCATCGCGTCGATCGAGGCGGCGGGGAAGGCCGGGCTGCCGGTGATGGAGTACAACTTTTACGCGCACCGGGGCATTGAAGGGTATTACGAGACCGTCGGGCGGGGCGGATCGGGATACACGGGCTTCGATTACGACTTGGAGTTACTGATCGATGAGAACGGCCGGGTGGAGCAGCCGATCTACCGGGACGAAAACGGGCAGATCACTCCGGAGACGCTGGCGGCGTTCCCGAACGCCAGGAAGGTGAAGTTCCGGGACCTGCCGCCGATGGCCAGCGAGGGCACGCATAACCTCGACGAGATGTGGTCTAACATCACTTACTTTTTGAAGGCGGCCATTCCGGCGGCGGAGAAAGCAGGCGTGCGGATGGCGCTGCATCCCAACGATCCGCCGGCGCCGATCAGCCGGGGGTCCCAGCAGATCATGGGAACGGTGGCCGGCTGGAAGCACATGATCGAGATCGTGAACAGCCCGGCTAACGGGATCACGTTCGATTGCGGGGTGACGCGCGAGATGGGCGAGAACCCGGTGGTGGTGGCGGATTACTTCGCGAGCCGCAAGCGCATCAACCACGTGCATTTCCGCAACGTTCAAGTGGTCAGGCCATACGAGAAATACCAGGAGGTGTTCATCGACGCGGGCCAAGGCGATATGTTCGGCGTGATGAAGGCGCTGGTGCGGAACAAGTATACGGGGACGATTTATCCGGAGCACCCGCGGGCGCTCGATGCCGACCGGGACCGCGTGCCGGCGGGCGGGCGCATCGGTGGCTACCCGGGCGGCGGCGGGTACGACGGGATCACGTTCAGCGTGGCGTATGCCAGGGCGATGATGCAGGCGGCGTTAGAGACGGTATAAGTTAGTTAGCCGGTTTCGGGCGAGCTTCGCTCGCCTTGGGCAGGCCGGGAGGCCTACCCTACTATCTCGAAGGCCAGGGTCACGGGATTGGGGATGTGGCGCGGGGTTCGGATGCGCAGAGCGGTCTCATCGACGCGCCACACGACCTTTTCTTCGGAGCCCAGGATCCGGATGTGGGTGACGGGGGTTCGGGCGAAGGAGTGGATTACGACCTCTTCGCCGGGCGTGCCCATGCAGAAGGCGTAGACCTTGCCGCCTTTGGCGGTGAAGCGGATATCTTCGGCGGTGAAGGGCTTCATGTCGCGCTCGCCGAAGAGACCGGAGCCGATGGCGGTCGGGCCTTCTCCGAACGTCTTCCAGGGGCGGGATCCGAAAATCGCTTCGCCGTGAATGGCGGTCCAGGCGGTGAAGTCGTCGAGGATGGATTCCTCTTTGCTGTCGATGGTGCCGTCGGGCAGTTGGGGAACGCTCAGGACGAGATTGCCGTTTTTGCTGACGATGTCCACGAACAGGTGGACCACGGTCTCGACGGTTTTGTACTGAATGTTCTCGTTGTAGAACCAGTCCCCGAGGCAGGTGTCGGTCTGGAAGGGTTGCGGGTTGATGGCCGGGAGCACGCCGCGTTCCACGTCCTGGGTGGCGGCGCCATCTTCGTAATCGCCGATTAACTTCGTCGTGGCGGTGTGGTTCTTGATGGTGTAGACGCCTTCGGGGTTCTGGTTATAGAAGTGCGCGATGGCTTGGAGACCGACGCCGTCGAAGGCGCCGCCATCGGTGTAGACGAGGTCGGGGCGCTGCTGATCGATCAGATCGGTGACGCGGCGAAGCCACTCCTGCTTCCACCATTCGGGGGGATTCTGCGCATAGTGCGCGCCATCGCCGGGGTGCGGCGGGAAATACAGGTCCCGATACTTCGGGTTGTTGCCGTCGTAGGGGACGCCGGCGAGCGGGCCGGTCTTATCGGAATTCTTATTGACGTTGAACCAACTGTAGCTCCAGGCGAGGTGCTCGCTGACGCCGAAGCGCAGGCCGTTTTCGCGCGCGACTTTGCGCCAGGTTCCGACTATGTCGCGCTTGGGACCGTGATTCACGGCATTCCAGCGGTGGTGCCGCGAGTTCCAGCAGTCGAAATTGTCGCAGTGCACGCCGAGGGACATGAAGTAGCGGGCGCCGGCCTTCTTATAGCGGCGGATGAGGGTTTCGGGCTCCCAGTTTTTGGCGGTCCAGAGAGGGATGACGTCTTTGTAGCCGACTTTGGAGGGGTGGCCGAAGTGTTCGACGTGATATTGGTACTGGCGGGAGCCCTGGATGTAGATATTGCGCGCGTACCAATCGCCCTGTTTGGGGCCGCCCTGCGGACCCCAGTGGGCCCAGAAGGCCAGTTTGGCGTCGCGGAACCATTCGGGGCAGCGGTAGCGTTTCAGCGAATCCCAGGCGGGTTCGAAGCGGCGGCCGGCGGCGAGCGCGGGAAGGGCCACGAGTTGGAGGGCGGCGCGGCGGGTCAGTGTCACGGGTCTAGCGTCCTTTGAGCAGGCCTCGGGAATCCAGCCATTGCGCGGCGAGTTGGGGCCATGTGGTGACTTTCGCGGCGGAGGGGCGCAGGCCGTAGCCGTGGCCGCCAATGGGGAACAGATGCATCTCGGCGGAGACTTTGGCATCCTTCAACGCCTTGAAATAGACCAGGCTGTTTTCAACGTGAACCGGGTCGTCCTCGGCCTGGACGAGGAAAGTGGGCGGGGTGTCGGCGCGCACGGCGAGTTCGGGGGCCAGGGACTTCAGATCGTCCTTGGCGGTGAGATAGGCAGGGTAGATGAGGATGGCGAAATCGGGGCGGCAGCTCACCTGATCGGCGGCGTCGATGGCGGGGTAGGTGCGCCGGTCGAAATTGGTGCTGGCGGCGGCGGCGAGGTGGCCTCCGGCGGAGAAGCCGAGCACGCCGATGCGGTGCGGGTCGATGCCCCACTGTTCGGCGCGGGACCGCACGAGGCCGACGGCGCGCTGGGCATCCTGCAAGGGCGCGGCATAGCGCGGGCCGCCGGGGCGGGCGGGGACGCGGTACTTGAGCAGGGCGCAGTCGACGCCGATGGAATTGAGCCAGGAGCAGACCTCGGTGCCTTCAAGATCCATGGCGAGGATGTTGTAGCCGCCGCCGGGAAAGACGACTACGGCGGCACCGGTATTTTGGGCCTTGGCGGCGCGGTACAGCGTGAGGGTGGGAACCGAGACGTTGCCGAGGCGAATCACGGAGCGGGCGGCGACCAGCGCGTCAGTAGGCCTGGTGGTATCGTGCTCGGCGCCGCCGGCGCCGGGGTCGCCGGGCGCTCCGTTGGGCCAGATCGGGATCGGAGCGTCGGAGGAAGCGGCGAAGGCGACCCCGGCGGCGAGGAAGACGAATTCAAGAACGCTGCATGTAGACGACATGGGTTTGTGTGTACTCGTAGAGGCCGTGTTTCCCATCGGCGCCGCCGATGCCGCTTTTGCGCCATCCGGCGTGAAAGCCCTGCATGGCTTCGAAGTTTTCGCGGTTGATGTAGGTTTCGCCGAAGCGGATCTCCTGGCAGGCGCGCAGGGCGACGTTGAGGTCGCGGGTGTAGATGGAGGAAGTGAGGCCGTAATCGGAATCGTTGGCGTAGTCGATGGCCTGGTCGAGATCGTCGAAGGTGACGATGGGGGCCACGGGGCCGAAGACTTCGCGGCGGATGATCTCCATATCCTGCTTACAGCCTGAGATCACGGTGGGCTCGTAGTAGTAGCCGCCGGGCGATTCCGCGCGCCGGCCGCCGGTGACTACCGAAGCGCCCGCGGCCACGGCGGAGGCGACCAGGGTCCGCACCTTTTGGTAGCCGGCTTCGTTGATGAGCGGACCGTAATCGACGGAAGTATCGGCCAGGGGATTGCCGAAGCGCGTGCTGCGCATGGCGGCGGAGAGCTTTTCGGTGAACTCGGCGGCGACTTTGCGGTGGACGTAGATGCGTTCGGCGCAATTGCAGACCTGGCCGCTGTTGATGACGCGGGAGGCTTTGACGGCATTCACGGCGAGTTCGAGATCGGCATCGGCCATGACGATGGCGGGGGCTTTGCCGCCAAGCTCGAGGCTGACCTTGGTGATATTGGCGGCGGCAGCGGCCATGATGGCCGAACCAGTTTCGACACTGCCGGTGAAGCTGACCATGCCGATGTGCGGCGAGGAGCAGAGAGCGCGGCCGGCGGTGGCGCCGCGGCCATGGACCACGTTGATGACGCCGGGCGGGAGATCGGTCTGCGCCATGAGCTCGCAGAATTTGACGGCGTTGTGGGGCGTCTCTTCGCTGGGCTTGATGACGATGGTATTGCCGGTGACCAGCGCGGGCGCGGCTTTGCGGGCGATCAGGAAGAAGGGAAAGTTCCAGGGCAGAATGCCGCCGATAACGCCGATGGGCTGGCGGAAGAGCAGGATGGTTTCGCCTGGGCGGTCGCTCTCGAGAATCTCGCCTTCGATGCGGCGCGCCCACTCGGCCATGTAGTCCAGGTAGTCGGCGGTGAAATTCACCTCGACGCGCGCGAGCCCGAGGGTCTTGCCCTGCTCTTCGGTGATGATGCGGGCCAGCGGCTCTACGTTTTCGCGGATCTTCGCGGCGATGGCGCGCAGGGGTTTGGCGCGTTCAACGGCGGGACGCCGGGACCATTCCTTGTGGGCGGACCGGGCGGCGGAGACGGCGGCTTCGACATCGGCCGCGGCGCTATCGGGGACGGTGCAGATGGGTTCGCCGGTGGACGGGTTGATGCAGAGGACCCGGTCCCTGCCCGCCGAGGGCGTGAATTGGCCGTTGATGAAGTTCTCGTACATTTTCATAAAAATCACCGGGACGCGACAAGGGCGGTGCGATTCGAGAGCACGTTGATTTCGTAACGCCGGACCTCGTCGAACCAGGCCATTCCGGGGGGCACGCCCTGGCGCACGCAGTGATAATCCCAGACGGCCTGCCAGGGAAGGCTTTTCAGCTCTTCGAAGAGGACGAGGCGGCGCGTATAATCCATGCGGAGCTCGGCCTCTTTGAGCGTGGCGGTAGGTTCGAGCAGGGCGATGAGCAGGGCCTTGAGCATGTTGCGGGTGCCGATCACCCAGGCGGCGACGCGGTTGATGCTGGCGTCGAAATAGTCGAGGCCGATATGGATGCGGTCTTCAAGCCGGCCGCTGCGGACGAGTTCGCGGGCGATGGCCTGGAGCTCGTCATCGAGCAGCACGACGTGGTCGCTATCCCAGCGCACGGGGCGGCTGACGTGGAGCAGCAAGCCGGGGCAGAACATCAGCACCGAGGAGATTTTCTCGGAGATCATTTCAGTGGGATGGTAGTGACCGGCGTCGAGCGTGAGCAGCTTCCGGCGCGAGACGGCATAGCCCATGTAGTATTCGGCGGACCCGGCGGTGTAGCTTTCGGCGCCGATGCCGAAGAGCTTGGCTTCGACGGCGTCAAGGTGGAGCTTCGGATCGATGGGCTCGGCGAAGATGCGGTCGAGCGAATCGGTGAGGCGCCGGCGGGGGGCGGTGCGGTCGGCGGGCACGTCTTTGTAGCCGTCGGGGATCCAGACATTGGTGACGGTGGGGGTGCCGAGCTGGCGTCCGATTTCGGCGCCGATCTTGCGGCAGGCGATGCCATGCTCGATCCAGAATTCGCGAATGGCGCGGTCGGGGTGGGTGAGGGTGAAACCGTCGGCGGCTTTGGGGTGGGAGAAAAACGTGGGATTGAAGTCCATGCCGAGGCGGTTGGCCCTGGCCCAGTCGATCCAACCCTGGAAGTGGCGGGGCTCGATGTTATTGCGCTCGACGTAGATGCCTCCGTTCTCCAGGTAGGAGGCGTGGAGATTGAAGCGGTGGCGGCCGGGGATGAGGCTGAGGGCCTTCTCGGCGTCGGCGCGCAATTCGTCGATGGTGCGGGCCTTACCGGGATAGTTGCCGGTGGCCTGGATGCCGCCGCCGGAGAGCGCGGCGCCGGGCGTTTCGAAGCCGCCGACGTCGTCGCCCTGCCAGCAGTGCAGGGAGACGGGGATGGTCTGGAGCTGGCTGAGAGCGGAATCGGCGTCCACTCCGAATTCGGCGTAGCGCTCGCTGGCGATCTGGTAGGCGTTTACGACGGTTTGCTCGTTCATGGCTCTCCTGCTACTGGAACAGTTGGGGCGCGAACTGGTCGAGGTAGTTACGCCAGTTGATCCAAGTGTGGGCTCCGGAGCTTTCCTGGAAGACCGGTTCGAAGCCGTGCTTCTTGAGCATGTCGACGGTGGCCTGGGTGGTGGAGAGCAGGCCGTCGTCCTTGCCCGTGCTGAACCAGAAGAGCCGGAGACCTTTCTTAGCGGCGGCGTTGTCGAGTTGGGCGGAGTGCTGCTCTTCCCAAGTGGGTCCGGCAGGCGGCGCTGCACCGGGGCGTCTCCCGAAGGACCCGATGAGGCCGGAACTGAAGACTCCGATGTAGGCGAACTGATCGAGGTGCGGGATGGCTATGTTGAGGGTCTGGCTGCCGCCCATGGAGAGACCGGCGATGGCGCGGTGGGCGCGGTCGTTGTAGACGCGGTAGTGGGCCTGGACGTAGGGCATGATGTCGGTGGTGAAATCCTGGACGAACTCGTCGGGAGCGCCGGGAGTGCGCGCGCCGCGTCCGCCGAAGGTGGTGGTGGTGTGGCCGGCGGGCATGACGACGACCATGGGCTTGGCTTTCCCGGCGGCGATCAGGTTATCGAGGATGAAGCCGGCACGGCCGACGGAGGTCCATGCCTCGTCGCAGTCGCCGGCGCCGTGGAGTAAGTAGAAGACCGGAAACTTACCCTTGCCGAGTTCGTAACCAGGCGGCGTGTAAATATGCATTCGGCGGAAGCGTTTGAGCGCGGAGGAGTAGTAAGTGACGGCGGCAACGGCGCCGTGGGGTACGTCGGCGGTATCCATGAACGCGGCGCCGGGGACATAGACGAGGCTCCAGACGTTGGTATTGGATTCGCTGATGGAAGGATTGCGGGGATCGATGACGGAGACGCCGTCTACGTTGAAGTTATAACGGTAGGCGCCGGGGTCAATGGGGCCGAGGGTAACTTCCCACACGCCGTTCTCCGCTTTGGTCATGGGCGCGCCCGGGCCATTGCCGGGAATATCGGAACCGGCGAGACGCACGCTTTGGGCCTGCGGCGCAAGGATGCGGAAGGTGACGTGGCGGTCGGGCTGCACGTCGGGCGAAACCACGACGGGGCCTCTTGGACCGCGTCCCGGCTGCGCGGGGGCTTGCGGTATCCAGATGAACGCCGCGAGGGTCAGGGCGGCGAAACGAAGGGTGGGGATGTTCAATTGGGTCTCCTAAGGGCCGGAACCGCTGTGCGAGTTCCGGTCCGGGTACAGAGTACGAATCTGCTCATATGAAGCGATACAATTCTAATCCATTCGCGATAGCGAGGTGAAACGGAATGCCCGCTCCCTTACGGTCGCGGCTCTGTGGGGGAACGGTCGCGGCTTCGTGTGGGGAACGGTCGCGGCTTCGTGTGGGGAACGGTCGCGGCTGTGTGGGGGAACGGTCGCGGCTGTGTGGGGGAACGGGCGCGGCTGTGTGGGGGAGCGGTCGCGGCCGTGTGGGGCGGCGGCTCTGTGCGTGGGCCGACGCTTGAGGCGCCCGTGCGGCGCCGCACGGTGAGGAACATACGAGGTGCGGTTTCAGCCAGTAGTCCGGAAGTAGGGCTGGTTACCATTCATGTTATGAGGCCATTTACAGTCATACTGCTGGCCGCAATTCCTGTTTCCACCGCGTGGGGGCAATCCGCACCTCGAACGAGCGGGGCCGCCCGGATGGCCACTCCGGTCAAGTGCGAAAAACGGCTTCCGGAAGACTTCCGCCCGTTAACCCGCACGGAGCGGGTATCGCTCTACTTTCATAGCCTGGTGGGGGCGCACGCACTCGTCTTTACGGCGGTTCGGGCAGGCATCAACCAGGGGCTGGACTCACCGGAAGAATGGGGGAGCGGGGCGCAGGGGTTCGGGTACCGCGCGGCCAGCGCATTTGGGCAAAGCCTGGTGGGCAACACGGTAGAGAGCGGGATCGCGGCGGCGCTGGATGAAGATAATCGCTATTTTGCCTCTGGGGAGCAGGGAGTCTGGCGGCGCCTGAAGTATGCCGTGGCGAGTTCGTTTCTGGCGCGGCACGACAATGGATCGCGGTCGATTTCGATTTCGGAACTGGCAGGCCCGGCGGCCGGCGCGGCGGTTTCCCGGTTGTGGCAACCCGACAGCACGAATTCGGCGGGAGACGCGGCGGAATCCTTCGGGGTCTCGGTGGGAGTGCACGTGGCATTGAACGTGACGCGCGAATTCGTGCCGGGTTTTCTCAGGAGATTTCTACCTTGAAACTCTGTCTTCTATGCATTGCCGGGGCGATGGCAGCGGCGGCCGGGCCCCAGCAACCGGCATGCGGTGAGCCGCAAACTCCGAGAGCGCTCTGGCGGGCGCCCGAGCGCATGAGTACCGAGGATTGGATTTGCGGGCCGGGCGGATGCGGCGGGAAGCCGGTTCCTCCATTCCGTTATCTCAAAGCCGACGGCAGCGGCACCTCGCCCAAGCTGGACGTGCGCGACGCGCGAGGGCGCACGTGGTCGGTCAAATTCGGGCCGGAAGTGATTCCCGAGTGCTTTGGATCGCGATTCCTGACGGCGCTGGGATATGTCGCCGAACCGACTTATTGCCTGGCCGATTTTCGGGTTGAAGGACTTCCGTCGCTGCCGCGGCGCGTCGGGCACGCCAAGCGGGCGGGTGGGACGTTCAGCCGCGCGCGGTTCGAACTTCGTGGTGAGAAGGAGCTCGAATTTCTGCCCCGATGCGCGTGGGGCTGGGTGGACAATCCGTTTCTCGGGTCGCACGAACTTGCGGGTCTGAAGATCGTGATGATGCTGCTCTCCAACTGGGACGCCAAGGATTCGCGGATGGGCCAAAACTCGAATAACGGCATCTTCCGCACGACCCGGTCCGGAGAGCCCGAGCTGCTCTACAGCGTGTTCGATTGGGGCGCTTCGCTGGGCAGGTGGGGCGGGTCGCTGCGGCGGGACCAGAGCGATTGCGTGGGTTTCGCGGGCGACACGCCGAATTTCGTTAAAGATGCGGGAGGGGGGCGAATCGAATGGGGATTTTACGGCAAATTCTCGGACGATTTGAAGGCTGGGGTCGGACGGAGCGACATCCGCTGGCTGCTGCCGTATCTCGAACGCATCACGCCCGACGATCTGCGCGCGGGTCTGACCGCATCGGGAGCCACGCCGCGGCAGGCAAGCTGCTGGACATCTTCGTTGCAAGAGCGGATCCGTCTGCTACAGGTTGCGGCCCGATAGCGGCAGTTAACGACAGAATGTTGTAGGGGGTTGGGGAGAATCAGGAGGGAATCACAAAACTGGAGTGCCGCGTAGGATCCAAGGCGCTACGCGGCTTCCCAGCAATACCTGCAAGTAAGCCTACGTCGCCTTACTTCTTGGGCGGCTCTTCTGCCTTTTTCTTGCTGGCCTTTTTCTTGCCGCTCTTTTTCTTCGTCTTCTCGGTCTTCTGAGGGGCGTCCTGGCCGAACGTCACAGCAACGCTACCGAACGCGAGGGCCAAGCCGAACATCAGCGTCATCAGTTTCTTCATGGTGTTTCTCCTTTGGTGCTGACGATTTTCATCGCCTGGGGCTATCATAGCGAACCGCACATGAAGCCCGGCTTAAGACCTAATTAAAATCGCTTCATCTGCCAGTCACCGGATTTTCGGGTGAATTATACCTGTTTGTGGATTTTGTTTTCAATAACTTAAACCCGCCTTGCGAGCTGAAGAGGACGGCGACGGAGACACCCGCTGGTAGATTGAAAATCGGAATGAAGAAGCCGGATATCGCCAAAAGACTGGCTCGCCGCTCGGGTGTTACGCTGGCCGAAGCCGCCGATCAACTGGACCGCATGGTGAGCCAGATTCTGGAGAACGTGAAGAGCGGCAGGGACGCTTCGCTGCCGGGGCTGGGACGGTTCACGCAGACGGCGGACGGCACCCTGGTATTCGAAGCCGATGGAGACCGGCAGCGTGACTGATTCGGCCTTTACCAGGCACCTGGCGCAGGTCGTGATCCGCGGCGTTGCGGCGGGAAGGGAAGTGGAGATCGACGGCTTGGGAACTTTCTATCCCGACCCGAGCGGCTTCCGGTTTGAACCGACGCCTCCAAGGATCTTCCTGGCTTACGGGTGCGAGGATGCGGGGACGGTGTCGCGACTTTACGATCGACTGCAGACCTCGGGTTTCCGGCCGTGGATGGACGTGCGCTGCCTGCTGGCCGGGCAGAACTGGGCGCGGGCGCTGGAGATGGCGATCGAGACCGCGGACTTCTTCGTTCCGTGCTTTTCCGCGCGTTCGGTGGGCAAGCGGGGCGGATTTCAGGCGGAACTCCGCTACGCGCTCGATTGCGCGCGGCGGGTGCCTTTGGACAGCATCTACATCGTTCCGGTGCGGCTGGACACCTGCAAAGTGCCGCGCGCCATCCAGCGGGAGTTCCAATACATCGACCTGTTTCCCGATTGGGAAGGCGGGGTTTCGCGGCTGGTCGGAGCGTTGTGCCGAGAGATGGAGCGGCGGCGCGGCTGGCCGGCTGCGTGAGGGATTGAAGATTTTACAAGACTTTACATCCTGCAGGAAACTCCACCGGCACGGGTAATTCACGCACTCCGCAGCCACATTAGCGCCCGCGGGCCGCAAATAAGGTACTCCCCTCGAGATCGTATTTATCCTGGCTGGCCCTTTTGGGCCATCCGACCCGCGTAACCTGACATTCTTCCGCTACGCCCCTTTTCACAGCAAAGATCGCAGCATCTGCCGAGGGTAAAGATGAAAGTGTACGGGACCAATGTGTCCGCAGCCGCGGGTGTAGTTTGTCTGGCCGTTCTGGGCTGGTCCCAGGCGGGGCCGCAGCGGGCGGAATTTGCCGGCAAAGTGACCGCGGTGGATGCGGCGGCCGGCCAGGTTACGGTTCAGTCCAGCAAGGGGCAATCGATCGTCGCCACCGCAAGCGAAAAGACGGCCGTGCTGCACGCCGTGCCGGGGGAAACCGATCCCCGCAAGTGGCCGCGCATGCAAACGGGGGCGATTTCGACCGGCGATGAAGTGGTGGTTTTTTATCGCGGGGCTCTCGATCAGAAGCCGCTCTTCGCGACGACCCTGGTAGTGCGGACGAAGGGCGATCTGGCGCAGTTGGCGGAGAAGGAACTGGCCGATTGGAGGACCCGGGGAACGAGGGGCATCGTGGATGCCACCGATCCCGCGGCCAACACGATTACGTTGAAGGTGGGACAGCGAACCGTCACGGTGCGGGCGTCGGACAAGACGAAATGGCACCGCTATTCGCCGGATTCGCCGAAGCCGGCAGATGCGACTCCGAGTTCCCTGGCGGAGATTCACGTTGGCGACCAGGTGAATGTGCTGGGCAACCACGCCGAGGACGGCAGCGTGGCCGCGGAGGTGATCTACTCGGGAGCGTTCCGGCAACTGGCGGCGACGATCATTTCGATCGACTCGGCCAAGGGCGAGATGCAGGTTAAGGACCTGGCGACCAAGAAGGCGCTGACGATCCGCATCACTCCCGAAAGCACGATGAAGAAACTGCCCGACCAGCTTGCCGAGATGCTCGCCCGCCGGTATCGCGGGGGCGGGCGCGGCGCGGGGATGGGCGGCGGCCGGGGCATGGGAACGGGCGGCGGAATGCGCGGGGAGACGGCGGGCGGAATGCCGGGCAACGGCGCTCCCGAGGGCGCGAGAGGCGGGCCCGGGATGGGCCGCGGAGGCGATCTGAATGCCATGCTCGACCACCTGCCCGCGCTACCGCTGGCCGAACTCAAACCGAAGGACGCCATCATGATTTCCGCCACCGCGGGCAGCGACCCAAGCCGGGTCACGGTGATTATGCTGCTGGCGGGAGTGGAACCGATTCTCACGGCGGCGCCCAGCGCCACCCGCGACATCATGAGCGGCTGGAATCTCGGCGGCGGCGGTGAGGGTGCCGGCGAGGGCAACTAGCGGGCACCGGAAGACCTCGAGTTGAGACTTGAAGATAAGGCTGACAGGAAGATTATGCTCTACTTGCGAAAGATCTTGTTTCTGGCTCCGGCCGCCGCGGTGTTGTGTGCCGGCCTGTTTGCGCAGCAACCGTCGACGGGGACGATCAAAGGCACGCTCACGGACGATTCCGGAGCGGTAATTCCAGCGGCTGCGATTTCGGTTTCGGGCAGCGGCGTGCAGCGCACGGCCCAGACCCAGGCAGATGGAACCTACAGCGTGCCGGGTCTGGCTCCAGGGCAGTACACGGTGATTGTCACGTTCCCGGGCTTCGCGCCGGTATCGAAGGCCGTCACGGTCGCGGCCGGTGGCGTTCTGCAGGTTTCGATTCGGCTGGCGGTGGTGGCCGAGAAGCAGCAGGTGACGGTTCAGGCGGAGGCCGGACCCTCGGTGAGCGTGGAAGCGGATAACAACGCCACCGCGCTGGTGCTGAAGGGGAATGACCTGGCCTCGCTGCCGGACGATCCGGACGATCTTTCCGACGCGCTGCAGGCACTGGCGGGGCCGGGCGCGGGTCCCAACGGCGGGTCGATCTACATCGACGGTTTCAGCGGCGGGCAACTACCGCCGAAGGAATCGATTCGCGAGATCCGCATCAACCAGAACCCGTTTTCGGCGGAATACGACCGGCTGGGCTTCGGCCGCATCGAGATTCTGACCAAGCCCGGGTCGGACCGTTTCCGCGGCACGATGGGGTTCAACGACAGCGACGCGCTGTTCAATTCCCGCAACCCCTTCGCGGACAACAAGCCGGACTTTTCGAATCGCATGTTCTTCGGCAACTTCGGGGGGCCGCTGAGCAAGAAGGCATCGTTCTTCGTGGATTTCAATCGCCGGCAGGTGACCGACAACTCGCTGGTGAACGCGGTTTACCTGGACCCGACCACCCTGCAGCAACAGAACATCCAGCAATCGGTGGTCACGCCCAATACGCGAACCACGATCGCGCCGCGCATCGATTACCAGTTGAGCACGAACAATACGTTGACGGCGCGATTCGAATACGGCTGGAACGAGCGCGACAACCAGGGGATCAGCATGTACCGGCTGCCCGAGCCCTACGCCAACATGGCGTACAACTCGACCGGAAGCCAGCAGAACCTGATGGTGACGGAGACGGCCGTCCTGAATACGCACGTAGTGAACGAGACGCGCTTCCAGTACAGCCGGAATTACAGCGAGTCGGACGGCAACCTGCTGCCGCAGATCAACGTGGGCGGAGCGTTCACAATCGGCGGGAACGGGATGGGGCTCGATTACACGCGGAACGCGCATTACGAGATGCAGAACCTGACCACGCTTTCGCACGGCACGCACACCATCCGGTGGGGAGTGCGGGCGCGCCGCGACAGCCTGATCAGCGAATCTCCGCAGGGTTTCGGCGGGGCATTCTCGTTCGACGGCGGCATCGCCCCGGTGCTCGATTCGAATAACCAGCCGGTGCTCGACGCAAACGGCAACCCGGTGACCACGCAGATTCTGGGGATCGAGCAGTACCGCCGGACGCTGCTGTTCGAGCAGATGGGATATTCGGTGGACCAGATCCGCGCGCTCGGCGGGATGCCGTCGCAGTTCACGATTCAGGCCGGGAACCCGTACGGGAGCATGGTGCGGTGGGACGCGGCGCCGTGGATCCTCGACGACTGGAAGGTCCGGCCCAACTTCACGCTGAGCCTGGGACTGCGGTACGAGGTGCAGTCGCTAATGAGCGACCACCGCGACTTCGCGCCGCGGGTGGGCTTTGCCTGGGCGCCCGGGTCGGCCAAGAACGGCCGCCAGAAGACCGTGATTCGCGGCGGCTTCGGAATTTTCTACGACCGCATGAGCCCGAGCACGTTCCTCGAAGCGGCCGAACTGAATGGATCGTACCAGTTGAATTACACGGTGACGAATCCGAACTTCTTCCCCTCCATTCCATCGATCTCCACGCTTACCGCCGGACAGAACAGCGTGTATCTGGTGGACCCGAAGCTGCGGGCGCCGTACTCGATGCAGAGCGCGATCGGGGTGGAGCGCCAACTGCCGTTCAACAGCACGGTATCGGTGACCTTCACGGACAACCGCGCGATGCACAGCTTGCAGACGGTGCCGATCAACACTCCGCTGCCCGGCACGTATGTTTTCGGAGACCCGGCGAGCGGCGTTCGCCCGTATGGCGCCACGGCGGGCAACCTGTTCGAATACGAATCCGGCGGCCTGATGAAGCAACAGATCGTGATGGCCAACTTCAACACGCGGTTTACACGCAACCTGTCGCTGCAGGGCAACTATTCGTATAACGTCGCCAACGACCTGCCCAGCACTCCGACAGATCCGTACAACTTCGCCGAAGATTGGGCGCGCTCGGCATTCGACCGCAGGCACCGCTTCATCCTGGTGGGTTCGTTTCTCTCGCCGCTGGGGCTACGATTCAGCCCGTTCGTGACGATTCAATCCGGCGTTCCCTACGACGTTCAACTGGGGCGCGACATTTATGGCGACACGCTGAAGAACGCGCGCCCGTCGCTCGCGTCCGGACCGGGAGAGAACATAGTGTGTCCTCCGGGCTTTGGATGCTTCGACACGGCTCCGTCTCTGGACGGGCCGTTCGTGCCCCGCGATTATCTGACCACGCCGGGAATGATCTCGATCAATATGCGGGTGGCCCACACGTTCGGTTTCGGCGCTCCGCGCGGCCAGAATAGCGCCATGCCGGGCGACTTCCGGGGTGGTGGCGGCGGTCCGCGCGGCGGTGGTCCGCGCGGCGGTGGCGGCGGCGGAATGCGCATGGGCGGGGGCGGATTCGGCGGTTTCGGAGGCGACACGACCGAGCATCGCTACAATATGACGCTCTCGGTGATGTTCGCCAACCTCCTGAACCATACCAACCCGGGCGGATATGTGGGCCTGATCAACTCGCCGCAGTTCGGCGAACCGACCAACGTCTACACGGGTTTTGGCGGGGGCGGCGGCGGCGGCACGACGGCCAACAACCGGCGGGTCGAGATGTCGCTGCGGTTCAGTTTCTGATGTACTTTCGGCGCGCGGGGCGAGTGGCCCTCGCCTGAGGCAGGGAGAAGCCCTGCCGCACTAGGGCCGCGATTCCCGCGTCGCCTCCTGGAAGCGGATGCCGACGGGTTTGCCGTGGGGCGGGTCAAGCCGGATGATGCCGCCCGGGTCGGCGACGGCTTCGAACATCTCTTCGTCGTCGATCTCGACCAGGTAGGGACGGCGCGGCTCCAGACCTACCACGAAGACCGCTTCTTCCTCGTCGAGCGTGACCTGGAACCGCCGCGACCGGCGGCCGAAGCAGACCACCGCTTCGGTGAGCGCGAGCGGCGGCAGGGGGCGGCCGGGGTCGAGCGGGTCGACCTTGCCGTTTTCGAAGACCTGCATCACGCCGTCGAAATCGCCGAACCACTTGGCGCCGTCTTCCCAACTGGACCGGATGAACAGCCTGCCGAAATCCGGGTTGTGGTAGATGAGCGGGACGTGATAATAGCTCAAACCTGGCTGATAGGGGTTGGCCCAGAGGAATTCGTAGGGCGCTCCGAAGGTTCCGTGGAGGATGTAGCGGTCGTGCATGAGCCAGCCCTGGAGCACCTGGGTGGAAGCGGAATTCGCGTCGAAGGCCACCATGGCCAGTTCGGCGGCGCGCGCGAGGGCGGCCAGGCGCAGGTCGGGCTGGCCGGTGGTCCGCTCGGCGCCGATGTAGTATTCGGTGTCTGGACCCTGAAGCGGCGCGGGATAGTAACTCAGCAGGTGCTCAATGGGGAAATCCTTGAAGAATTGCACGCAGGATTCGCGTAAATCCAGGTTGGTATTGTCGCGAATTGCGTGCAGCAGTTCGAATAAGGGATAGGCGTCGTCGCGGGAAACGACGGTGCGGCCCTGACGGAGCGCGGGTACGATGTTCTTTTCCCACCAGGTGTGGACAATAGCGGCGAGCACGCGCTGGGGCGCGTCGGGGACGTCGTCAAAGAGCGCAATGGCGGCCATAGCGCGCGCGCGGGTGGCGGGGACGGACGCATCGGAGGCGCCGGCGAGCATCGATCTTTCGATACGCGCGGCGAGGTCGCGGCGCTGGGCATCGTTGAGCAGGTCCTGGCACCAGTCGTAGACCAGGGCGAGTTGGCGGAGGTCGTTCCCGGGGCCGAGGGCCCAGCCGACGGCCTTTCGGCCGGCTTCGGAATTGCCGGCGACCTGGTAATCGAGCGCCAAGGCAAAACCCGGTTCGGGCATCGGCGCGCCGCCCGAGACGAGAGCCTCGAACTGCTGCCAGCGCATGGAGTTCCGCTGCCGTTCGCGCCGGAGGAGGCGCAGGCGGGCGGGACGCAGCAGGAGCCGGGGATGGCCAGTGGAAAGGGTGACCGGGTCGTCCGTGCCCACCTGCCCAGCCAGAGGGATCGAACACGCCAATAGCGCCACCAGTGCCCGGGTTCGAGTCATTTTCCTGATTGTGTCATAGCGACACAGCGCCTGCCCACCAGTCCACAATCTGCAACCCGATTAAAAGTCCAAAATATTTGAGTCAAAAGGGGTTGGAGACATTGACACATGGATGTCCGATTGCTATTCATGGTGGTGAATTGGCGAAGTAACTTTCAAACCTGCCCTCTGCAGCAACAGGCAGGCGGAAGAAGAGTGAGCCGAAAAAGACAGCGTGCTTGCGGGAGCCGATGTTTGCAAGAGTTTTAGCTTACTTTCCTTCTTCCCTTGTTGGTTGCCGCAGAGGGGTTTTTTGTCAGAAGGTTTCATCAAGATTCCGGTCTCTCCGGGGGATCACAGGTAGCGGTAGTTTTCTGGCATTTCTGGTGAGGAAAAATAGGACGCGGACCTGACCAGGAATGAACCGGCTGTTTAAATGGCCAGACAGCCCGACGCCGATCCCAGCCCAACCCTGGGCGAGCCGCATCGGATTCAGCCCCGAAAGCCTGGGCGCGGATCCGGTGCGGTTTTCATTTTTGGGGAATCGAAAAACGGAAGCGAACCACATGGCCGGCCGGACCGTATTTCCCGGTCCGGCCAGCCCTCGGCAGCGCCTGCCTGCCGCCCGGATACGCTTCGACATCAGATGCAGGCGGCAAAGGCCCATCCGCAACGCTGCCGGATGGTTTGTTCTCTCTTCGGACAACCTCATTATACGTCTTTGAGCGGACGGCGCTATCCGATTTTGAGAGCCTGGGTGCTGCCGGATACAACCATTTTGCGATAAAAATCTCAAATCCGATCCATAGAAACTTCCGCTTTGGACGGGCCCTGTCCGGCAGAGGAAAATGGATCAGATTACACCATTAGACCAAAGGGTTCCAAGATGAATCAACGGATTGCCCGCTGTGCGGTGCCCCTGTTGCTGGCGCCGGCAGCGTTGCTGGCGCAGACCAGCACCGAGGCCAGGATCGCCTCGCTCGAAGCCGCCACCAGATCGGCGCAAAGCGCCGGGGACAACGCCTGGATGCTGATGAGCGCCGCGCTGGTATTGATGATGACGGGTCCAGGACTGGCTTTGTTTTACGGAGGCCTGGTCCGGCGCAAGAACGTGCTGGGCACCATGATGCAGAGCTTTATCCTGATGGCGGTGGTCACGGTCCTCTGGGCCGTGGTGGGCTACAGCCTGGCTTTCGGTTCGGGAACGCCCTTTCTGGGCGATTTTCGGTTTGCGTTCCTGAACGGGGTGGGCACCGCCCCCAACGCGGATTACGCGGCGACGATCCCGCAATCGACATTCATGATCTATCAGTTGATGTTCGCGATCATCACGCCGGCACTGATCTCGGGGGCCTTTGCCGAACGCATGAAGTTCAGCGCGATGCTGCTGTTCACGGTGCTGTGGAGCCTGATCGTGTACTTCCCGATGGCCCACATGGTGTGGGGCAAGGGGGGGCTGCTGAACGCGTTTCAGGGGGGGCGGATTCCGTGCCTGGATTTCGCGGGAGGCACGGTGGTGCACATCACGTCGGGGGTCTCGGCGCTGGTGTGCGCGTTGTACCTGGGCAAGCGGCTGGGGTATCCCATCCAGCCGACGAAGCCGCACAACCTGGTAATCAGCTTCATCGGAGCGTGCCTGCTGTGGGTAGGCTGGTTCGGGTTCAACGCGGGAAGCGCGCTGGCGGCCTCGGGGCTGGCGAGCAGCGCGTTCGTGGCGACGCATTTCGGCGCCGCCGCGGCGACCCTGAGCTGGCTGGCGGCGGAGTGGCTCGAAAACGGCAAGCCGAGCGTATTGGGCGGAATTTCGGGATGCGTGGCCGGCCTCGTGGCGATCACGCCGGCATCGGGCTTCGTCAAGCCGTTTCCGGCGCTGCTGATCGGAGCGTGCGCGGGGGTGTTCTGCTACTTCATGGTCACGCGGGTGAAGAAGCGGTTCGGCTACGACGACTCTCTCGACGCGTTCGGAGTACACGGCTCGGGCGGCACGGTGGGGGCGATTCTGACGGGGGTGTTCGCCACCAGCGCGATCAACGAGGGGTTGAAGAATCCGGCGGGAAAAGTGCTGCCGTTGGGACTGGTGGACGGCAACGGCGCGCAGGTCGTGAACCAGATCTTCGGGTGCGTGATTGCCTGGGTGCTGGCGATCGCGGGGACGCTGGTCATCCTCAAGATCTGCGACCTGACGGTGGGGCTGCGCGTCCCGAAGGAGCAGGAAATCCAGGGGCTGGATCTCAGCATGCATGGTGAAGAGGGGTATATATTCGAGGCGTAAAGACCATGAAGAAGATCGAAGCGATCATCCAGCCTTTCAAGCTCGAAGAAGTGAAAGAGGCGCTCAAGGCCATCGGAATCGATGGCATGACGATTTATGAGGTTCGCGGCCATGGCCGGCAGAAGGGCCACAAAGAGGTCTACCGCGGCCAGGAGTATAACGTCGATCTGCTGCCCAAGATGAAGGTCGAGATGGTGGTCTCCTCGGACCGGTTGGAGGAAGTGCTCCGGACGCTGACGGCTTCCGCGCGCACGGGCAAGATCGGAGACGGCAAGATTTTCGTTTATGACGTTGCCGAAGCGATTCGAATTCGGAATGACGATCGCGGAGAAGCGGCGCTATAGCATGGGGCGGCCCGCTTCCTTACGGTCGCGGCTCTGTGGGAATCGGTCGCGGCTGTGTGAAAGACGGTTGCGGCTTTGTGAGAGACGGTCGCGGCTGTGTGACGGGGGGCGGGTATGGTGACGATGCTGGACGCGGTAACCACGCTGGCCGAGCGCACCGTGCAGGTGGACCGGGCAGTGCTCGAAGCCGCCTCGCCCCTGCTGCTGCCTTCGGGACTTTCGGTGCTGGCGGTGGGGGGATATGGACGGCGCCAACTGTTTCCGCATTCGGATGTGGACCTGCTGCTGCTTTTCGAATCCGAGCGGATGATGGCGGGGCACAAGGAGGCGATCTCGGCGTTCCTGCAGCGGCTGTGGGACACCGGCATGCGGGTCAGCCATTCGGTTCGGACGCCCGCCGAGTGCGCGGAGGTGCACGACGGCAACACCGAGCTGAACATCAGCCTGCTCGACCAGCGGTACCTGGCGGGAGACCGCGCGCTGTACGCGGAGCTGGTGCGGCGGCTGCCGCGCTTCGTGCAGGCCAACCGCGGCGCGCTGGTCCGCAACCTTTCGCACCTGACGCGGGACCGCCACGCGAAGTATGCGCGGACCTTCTATCACCTGGAACCGAACGTCAAGGAGACTCCGGGCGGCCTAAGGGACTACCAGCTGCTGTGCTGGCTCGAGCAACTGCACGGCACGGATTCGATGCACCTGGCGACGGCCGACCCGGCGCCGGAGCTGCAGCAGGCATTCCGGTACCTGGCGCGGCTGCGCACCTTTCTGCACCACAGGGCGGGGCGGGACAACAACATCCTCTCCTTCGAGGCGCAGGATGCCATGGCCGAGGAGCTGGAACAGCAGGACCCGGCGCGCTGGATGCGCGAATATTACCGCCACTCGCGGGCAATCTACCGCGCGGCTTCGCGCGCGCTGGAGGCCAACGAGGCGCAATCGAGCGGCCTGTTCGCGCAGTTCCGCGACTGGCGTTCGCGGCTCTCCAACACCGATTTCAGCGTCCACCACGACCGCGCGCACCTGCGCGCGCCACAGCAACTGGAGACGGACCCGGAACTGGTGCTGCGGCTGTTCGAATTCGTGGCACGGCACGACATCCGGCCGTCGTACGAGGCGGAGCAGCGGGTGGAACAGCACCTGGGGCGGCTGCGCGAGTATTTTTCCGAGCCGCACAATATCTGGCCGGCGTTGAGCCGTCTGCTCTCGCTGCCGTATGCGCCATCGGCGGCGCGCGCGCTGCACGAGAGCAACCTGCTGTCGGCAATCTTTCCGGAGCTGGATCACATCGAGTGCCTGGTGGTCCGCGATTTCTATCATCGCTACACGGTGGACGAGCATTCGCTGGTGGCGATGGAATGCCTGTGGAACGCCACGGGCGCCTACCGCGAACTGCTGGCGGAGGTGAAAGACGCCTCGGTGCTGTTGTTCGCGCTGCTGTTCCACGATTCTGGCAAGGGATCGGGCGGGGGCCACGTGGGTGGGTCGCTGCGGCTGGCGGAGTCGGCAATGGCGCGGATCCGCATGCCGGCCGCGGAGCGCGAGATGGTGCGGTTCCTGATCGGACGGCACCTGGATCTTTCAGTGGCCATACAGACCCGCGACATCTACGACCCGGCGACCATCCGTGAGATCGCACATCTGGTAGAAACGGTGGAGCGTTTGAAGGCGCTGGTGCTGATTACCTGGGCGGACATCAGCGCGGTGAACCCGAACGCCATGACGCCGTGGCGCTCCGGGCAGCTCTGGCAGTTATACCTGATGGTTTACAACGAGCTGACGCGGGAACTGGAGTCGGATCGTATTGAAGAGCTGCCGATGGGGACGCCCGAGCGGAGGGCGTTTCTCGAGGGGCTGCCGGTTCGGTATCTGCGGACCCACACGGACACCGAAATCGAGGAGCACATGGCGCTCGAGGCGGCCAGCCGGAGGCGTGGCGTCGCGGTGGACATCCGAAAGATGGAATCGGCGTGGCAGATGACGCTGGTCGCGGAGGACCGGGCGGGGCTGTTCGCGTCCGTGGCGGGAACGCTGTCGAGCTTCGGGATGAATATTCTGAAGGCCGAGGCGTTCTCGAACCGGCGCGGGCTGGTGCTGGACATGTTCGCGTTCGCCGATCCGAACCGGACCCTCGACTTGAACCCGAGCGAAGTGGACCGGCTGCGGGCGACGGTGGAGCGGGTGATCGCGGGCAAGACGGATGTGCGTGAACTGCTGAAGAACCGTCCGAAGCCGTTGCTGCCGAGCCGCAAAGCGCGGATTCCGGGGGCGGTGTCGCACAATTCGGAAGCATCGAGCGGCGCCACGCTGTTCGAGATCGTGGCGGAAGACCGGCCGGGGCTGCTGTACGACCTGGCATCGGCGATTTCCTCGCACGGGGGAAATATCGAGGTGGTGCTGATCGACACGCAGGCGCACAAGGCGATCGACGTGTTCTACGTGACGGAGCAGGGGAAGCGGCTGACGCCGGAGAAGCGGGCGCAGATCGGCGAGGCGATGCGGGCGGCCTTGGGCGGGCCGAGTTAGTTCAGTCCGGCAAGCGGGCGGACTGCTCCCGTCTTTGGCCATAATGGGTCGAATGCCCATTCTCAATGTTGCAGTCGTCGGATACGGGCTTGCGGGCAAGGTTTTTCATGCGCCCCTGGTCACGAGCGTAGAAGGCCTCAGTCTTCACGCGGTGGTTTCCAGCAACCCGGCCAAGGTCCGGCAGGATTATCCCGGTGTGACGGTACTTCCGTCTCTCGAGGAGGCCATCGGAAGTCCCGAGATCGGCCTGATCGTGATCGCCACTCCCAATCCCACCCATTTCGATTTCGCCCGCCGCGCGCTCGAAGCGGGCAAGCACGTGGTGGTGGACAAGCCATTCACTCTGACCGTCGCCGAAGCGGAAGCGCTGGCCGCCCTCGCGCGCCGGCAGGGCCGGATCCTCTCCGTATTCCAAAGCCGGCGCTGGGACGCCGACTTCCTCACCCTGCGGCGCGTTCTCGCTTCCGGTGAACTCGGCGACATCGTCCACCTGGAGTCGCATTACGACCGCTACCGCCCCGTCGTGCAGGAGCGCTGGAAAGAGCAGGACGGAGCCGGCAGCGGCATCTGGTTCGATCTGGGCGCACACCTCGCCGACCAGGCTCTGCAATTGTTCGGCCCTCCGGAGGCCGTTTTCGCGGACCTGGCCAAGCAGCGCGCCAGCGCCCAGGCGGTCGATTACTTCCACGTGCTGCTGCGCTATCCGCGCCTGCGCGTGATCCTGCACGGCAGCAACCTGGTGACCGAGCCCACCCGCCGCTTCGACGTGCACGGCACCCTGGGGAGTTACGTGAAAGCCGGGATGGATCCGCAGGAAGAACAGGTGCGCCGCGGCATTCTTCCGGGCGATGCCGGTTGGGGCGTGGACCCCGAAGCCGGAAGCATCGCCCTGCGGAGCGGCGGAGACCTGCAGACCCGGACCGTGCCCAACGAAACCGGCCGGTACCCGGATTTCTATCGGGGCGTTCGCGATGCGATTTCGGGCAGCGCGCCCAACCCCGTGCCGGCCGAGGACGGCGTCGCCGTGATGCGGATCCTCGAGGCCGGAATCCGCAGTTCCGCCGCGCACACCGAAGTCGCCGTCGCCGATAAAGGATGACAGCGTATAAAATAGGATCCAATCGAGGTCATTGTCTATGGAAAAGAACGCTGTATCCCGCAGGTCGTTTTTGACATCGTCGGTCGCCGGAGCCGCCGCCTTCCAGATCGTGAAGCCGGAACTGGTGCGCGGCGCCGGGAACGAGAAACTCAAGGCCGGGCTGGTCGGCTGCGGCGGCCGCGGCACGCAGGCCCTTGAGAACATCCTGAACGGCACGGATAACGTCGAAATCGTCGCGCTGGCGGACGTGTTCGAAGACAGGCTCGAAGACTGCCTGCGCAAATCCAAGGCACTCAAGCCGGAACTGGCCTCCCGCGTCAAAGTGGATGCCGAACATCGATTCATTGGTTTCGATGCGTATAAAAAGGTGATCGAATCGGTGGACCTCGTGATGCTCGCCACCTATCCGGCCTACCGCCCCATGCAATTCGAAGCGGCCGTGGACGCGAAAAAACACATCTTCTGCGAGAAGCCGTTCGGCACCGACCCGGTCAACCTGCGCCGCTTCATGGCCGCCGCGAAGAAGTCCGTAGACCTCAAGCTCACCGTCAAGTCGGGCGCGCAGCGGCGGTCGCAGGCGTGGTACCTCGACCAGCACAAACTCCTGCAGGACGGCGGCATCGGCGACATCGTCGCCCTCAACGCCAACTGGGTCGGCGGCCCCGTGCTCAACTTCAATAATGCCGCGCTATTCCCCAACCGCAAACGCGATCCGAAGTGGAGCGACATGGAATTCCAGCATCGCAACTGGTATTCCTTCGTCTGGCTCTCCGGAGACCAGATCGTGGAGCAGCACCTGCATAACATCGACGTCTGCAACTGGTTCATGGGAACCCACCCCGTCGAAGCGATCGCCTCGGGCGGCGCCGCCTGGCGGCCGCGCATCGAAGAGTACGGCAACATCTACGACCACGTGCACGCCGATTTCGTGTACGCCAACGGCGTCCACATGTCGAGCCACTGCCGCCAGTACAACGATGCGCCCGATAACGTGAGTGAACGGATCGTCGGCACCAAGGGCCTGATCGACAGCGCGAACATGCGGGGCGCGCGGACCGCCGTCGATCCCTATGTGCAGGAGCACACCGACATGATGAACAGCATCCTCGGCAAGGGGCCGTACATCAATGAAGCGATGGCGGTGGCCGAAAGCACGATGACCTGCCTGATGGGCCGCGAAGCCGCCTATTCCGGCCAGAAGGTCACCTGGGACATGATGATGAACTCGCAGCTCGATCTGCTTCCCAAGATCTTCGACTACCAAGCCTCCGTGGCGGTGCCGCCGCTGCCGGTGCCCGGCGTGTACAAGTTCGTTTAGCGAAGGCAGCGCATCACGTCGTTTGAACCAGGATGGCGGCGGTTCGGAATCAAGCCGCTCCATCAAGGCATCGACGCATCCGCCGATGAAAACAAGATTGTCCAGCTATTTCGTGGACACGACACCAGGAATACGCGCGCCGAATCCGTAGATCTCCTTAGCACAACTTTCAGAAACTACCCTTGGATTCGACAAGCCATGCCGCGCGGATTATCCTCAAGATGTCATGCTTCGCCTCCGTCGGTTTACGTTGTGGTCGGCCCTGGCGGCTGCCACGGTTTCGATACTTCCCGCGCAAGCGCTCCGCCCGGTAGAACCGAATGCGCTGGTGGAGAAAATCCAGCGGGAACTCTCCAGCCCGTTCCCTCCCGATGAAGGCAAGCCCGACGCCCGCGTTCCGCATGGCGAGTTCCTGAGCGGCGCCATCGGCGATTCGAAAATCTATCCGGGCACGGAAAACGGTTTTCAGGTCTACGTCCCCGCGCAGTACGACCCTTCCCGGCCGGCCTGCCTCCTGGTCAAACTCGATGGTTTGGGTGCTTACGAAGGCACCGTGCTCGACAACCTGATCGCTAACCACGAAGTGCCGGTCATGATCGCCATCGGCATCGTTCCGGGAACCATCTGGAAAGACCCGGCCGGGACTCCCAAGCGGGCCGCATACCGCTTCAACCGTTCCTACGAGTTCGACAGCCTGAACGATCATTTCCCCGAATATGTGCTCCACGAACTGGTTCCGGCCGTGCAGCAACTGAAGACTCCCGACGGCCGCCCGATCCGCCTTTCCTCCAGCGGCAACGACCACGCCGTTACCGGCGGCAGCACCGGCGGCATCGGCTCCTTCACGCTGGCATGGCGCCGGCCCGATCAGTTCACGCGCGTCTACTCCGTCATCGGGACGTTTGTCTCGATGCGCGGCGGCAACCAGTACCCGGCGCTGATTCGTAAGACCGACCCCCAGCCGATCCGCATTTTCCTCGAAGACGGCTCGACCGACGCCTGGAACCCGCTGTTTGGCTCCTGGTTCGATGCCAACCTGAATATGGAGTCGGCACTGACGTTTTCCGGCTATGACGTCGCGCACGCGTGGGGCACGCACGGGCACGATGGCCGCCCCGGACAGGTGATCTTTCCCGATGTGATGCGCTGGCTCTGGCGCGGCTATCCGGCGCCGGTCGCCGCCGGCATCTCGCACAACAGTACGCTCCAGGAGATTACGTTGCCTGGTGAGTCATGGCAAAAGATACCGCAATCCTTCCAGGGAGCAGCCGGACTAACGGCCAACGCCGCCGGAGACGTCTATCTCGCCGATTCGCCCGCCGCCGCTATTTATCGCATGGGCGCCGACGGCAGACCGGCCGTTTTCCTCCGGCCGGAAACGGGCATTGCGGGCCAGGCCTTCGGTCCGGATGGAACGCTGTACGCCGCGTTCCCCGCCGAAAAGAAAATCGTCGCCATCGATCCGCGGGGCCATAGCCGGCGGGTGGCCGAAGGCATCGCCGCCCGCGGCATTGTCGTCACCCACGACGGCGCGATTTACGCCAGTGAACCCGGGGCGCACGACGATATGCCGAGCCGCGTCTGGCGGATCGCAAGCGGGGAAAAGAAGGTGGTCGACGAGGGGCTCGCCTCCGCTTCGGGAGTTGCCTTTTCGCCCGACGGCTCACTGTTTTTCGCTGCCGAGAAGACCACGAAGTGGATTGACAGCTATGTGGTCCGTCCGGATGGTTCCCTGGCCGACAAACAACCGTTCTTCTGGCTCCACATGACGGACATCCCCAACAACAGCGGCGCGGAGGACCTTGCCGTCGACACGCACGGCAATCTCTACGCGGCAACCCGCATGGGCATACAGGTCTGCGACCAGAACGGCCGGGTGCGCGCCATCCTGCCGCTGCCCGCGCCGTCCGGACCGGTACGCAGCCTGTGCTTCGCCGGCGAGCATTTCGATATCCTCTATGTCACCGACGGAAAGCAGGTTTTCAAACGCCGCCTCAAAGTGCGCGGCTTCGCCCCGTGGGCCTCTCCCACCGCGGTGGCGAGCCAGGGTGCGGGTTGATCGCTAACTCGACTAACCGGGAGTCAGGTAAGATTTCTTGGCAAGATCGACGACGTTAATCCAGACCGCTTCGGTCGGCGACAAGTTGGCGATCGTGATGCCCATGATTTTCCAGTTGTGCATTCGGTCGCGCCAGCGCTTCGGGTACTCCTGAGCCGGGCAGGCGATATCCGCCCACACATCGCAAATCGCGGCGTCGGCATCCCAGGCGGCAAAACTGGTTGGGTGGTTGCCGCCCTCATCGGGCTTTTGACCGACCGCGACGAAGATGTGGTCGCCGCCCACGGGATAGTACACCAAGTCGTAGTTGAACCGGCCTTCCTCATTCAGCGCCCAGGCCGACGCGCAAGACATCTCCAGGCAGTTTCCAAAACCGGCTGCAATCGCGAAGGCGCCGTAATAAATGACGTTCTGAGCCGTTGCTTTTCCGGGGCCGGGGAACCGGTGATGGGAACGAACCGAATCGAGAGTGGCTTTGATATTCGCGTTGTTTTGCATGCGCTGCTCGACCGGTAGTTGGGACAGATCCTGGCGAATCTTTTTGTTGTCGGAATGGGTGAGCGGCATCCGGGCCTTCACCGCTTCCTTGGCCTTGATGGCCTGTTCCAGCGGGGTCATGCGGTTCTCCTCCTTTTCGATATTGCACGCATCCGTTCTGCTCATCATATGCGAAAAGACGAGCAGGGGCTGTTGGTTGTTGGCTGAATGGGCTCAGGTGGGGAATGTTCCCGTCAGGGCAAATAGTTCTTTACAAGAGCGGAAGCTGGAATTATTCTCTCTCCCATGCTTTGCACTCACGTAACCGGGACGCTGCGCGCGGCTGGCCTGCTGCTCTGTCTTACAGGCATCGCGGTCGCGCAAGACACACCAAAGAACAGCTGGATTCGAGTCACTACGGTCAAAGTGAAGCCTGAAATGGTCCAGGAATGGCGGGATATCGAGAAGAACGAGATCATGCCCGCATACAAAAAGGCCAATATCCCGGCGTACACCGTCTGGCAGACCGCCCTGTTCGGCGACGGCTATGAGTACACCCTGGTAGTGCCGATCGTCAAATTCGAACAGTTTGACGGCGATGGTCCTCTGGTCAGAACGATGAAGCCGGAAGACCGGGTGCGCCTGGGAAGCAGGATTACCAGGTGCATCGTCAGCTCGCATAGTTCGGCTCTGCTGATGCAGGCCGATACCTCCATCACGAAGAGTGATTCGGCGAGGCCGGCTTTGATCATGGTGACGCAGATTCAGCTCGAGCCGAAGAATGTGACTGCCTATCTCAGCTATCTCAAGGAAGAGATCAAGCCGGTGATGCAGAAGGCGGGGGAGGATTGGTGGCTGGTATACCGCGATATCTTCGGTTCCCAGCACACGGGGGTCACCACAGTGCGATCGTTGAAGAATTGGGCTGAAATCGACGCCGGCCCGATCACCCGTCGCTTTCTGAGTCCGCCTGAATACACCAGAGTCACGACCCGCGGAAGCGCTCTGATCGACTCCAGCACGATCGAGATGGCGCGCCTGGTGAAAGATCTGAGCTACTGAGAGGGTGGCGGCGCTCCGGCCGCTTGGGAGTGGGAGCGGCTGGAGAGAATCCGGTGGGGGAAGATGCTGCCGTCCGGAATCCTGGTAACATGGCCGGGGACCGACCAAGTCCGGTGAGCACGCTCAGCCACTCGTCCGATGAAAAAACCCCCGCGCAAGGGCGGTGACCGCCCCGGAAAGCAGAATCGGCGGCTGCCTCGCGTCTCGCGGGAGCCGGTTGTGCTTTACGAAGACAACGCCGTCGTGGCCCTCGACAAGCCCGCCGGAATTCCGGCCGTGCCGGTGAAAGGAGCCGATGCTCCGTCGGCCTTGTCGATCCTTTCCGCAAAGCTGAAAGCCACCAGGCAGCGGGCTTTCGTGGTTCACCGCATCGATCGCTTCACTTCCGGGGTCCTGCTCTTTGCGAAAACCGAGCGGGATCGGGACGCACTCGTCCGCCAGTTTCTCGCCCACACGCCGGTGAGGCAGTATCTCGCCGTAATTCGCGGGCACCTCAACGACAAAGAGGGAACCCTGGTTCACTACTTTCGGAAAGAAGGAATGTTTCAAAAGTTGACCGCCGGCGGCGACCCCGCGGCGGCTCGCGCGGAACTTCGGTATGTTGTCGAACGCTCGCTTCGGGCCGCGTCGCTGGTCCGGGTCACCCTGGTGACCGGATTGCAAAATCAGATCCGCGTGCAGTTTTCAGCCATCGGGCACCCCGTGGTCGGCGACCGGAAATATCACCCGCAGGAAGCGTCGGAGCCGGCGATTGCCCGCGTCGCGCTTCACGCGGCGCATCTTCAGTTCCTCCATCCGCGCACCGGAGAAAGCATCTCGGTGGATTGTGAACTGCCCCCGGACTTTCGCTCTCTGCTGCAGTCCTCGTCGCCTCCCACGCGCCCCCGCCGGAGCTGACCCGCGCCGCTCGCGGGATTGCGTTCAGGCCGGCTCCATTCGCTCACCGCGAAAATACCGGCGAGCGGCGGGACGAAAAACAATCCAGGCGATCGCGGCGCAGAACAGGGTGTGGATAGCGAATTCGTAGAACGCGCCGAAGGCGCTCAGAACGACGTGGAATGCCATCCAGGAGATCGCGAGCCAGCGCGCCCAGTTGCGGCCGCGAAGCATAAATGCTCCCGAGATGATCGCCAGGACCTCGACGGCTTCGATACCGATGCCATCGTAGTGAAGCACATTCGACGCATGGATCCCGCGGAAGTGGGCGGCAAAGCCGATCGTACCCACCGCGATGTACACCCATGCGAGGATCGTCACGGACAGGGGGCAGCGCGCGCTCCGCGTCATGTCACCATATATTACACTGGCTGGCGGCTGTGGCGCGGCGCCATCTGGTGTACGATTCGGTCATGAGAACAGCGTTCGTCCTTGCGGTGCTCGCGCTTCCCCTGGCGGCTCAACGCAAGCCGGGGAGCGAGTTGGATCATCTCCCACCGAATATCGAGATCCTGACCCACTTCGGGGAGCGCGCCGACATCTCGCCCGACAACCGGAGTGTCGCATTCATGGAGAAGAGCTTCGGGGACGCGATGGTGATCGATCTGGCTACCCGGACGATTCGATGCCTCACCTGCAATGTGCCGGCAACCGCGTTTCTGCGCGTGATGCACCTCGCGACCGGCGATTACATCCTGATCGGCCCCGAGCATTTTCAGGATATTCGCACCAGCCGCAGCCGCGATAACGAACTCTGGTTCCTCGGCAAAGAGCCGGGCTCCAAGCCCGTCCGGCTCGACCAGAAGATGAGCGAGGGCGCCGCGATATCCAAGAAAAGCCTCAAGATCGCCTTTTCGCGGACCCACGAGCAAGCCGCGGACCTGCCCGATGGAGCCTCGCGCCTCATGGTCGCCGATGTCGATCTCTCGCAGCATCCGGCGAGATTGGTAAACCGCAAGACCGTGTACCGGAGCAACGATCGAAGCTGCGTGCTCGAGGCCCAGGATTTTTACGACAACGACACGAAGATGACGTTTACCTGCTACCAGCCGAAAGGGCTCGCCTCCGTGATGGGCATCGACCTGAAGTCCGGTGAGGTCACGAATTTCTCCCAGGCGCCCGGGACTTATAACGAACCCGAAGGCATCTTCCCAGGCGGCCAATACACCTGCGTGGAGGGCGACCGGCAGGTGGCCGAACTCGGCGGAAACCACGGTTCCGGCAACATCGATATCTGGAAACTGAAGCTCGACGGCAGCGGAAAAGACTTCGTCCGGCTCACCCATTTCAACGACTACGAGGGCGGGAAGGCGTCGAATCCCGTGGTTTCCACCGACGGCCGGTTCATGGCTTTCCAGACCGCGAGAACCAGCGACCCGGCCGGCGTGGGGTACGGAATTCTGCTGTACTGGTTCCACAAATGACCGGTGCGCGCACCCGCGCCGGGCTGCGGTCGAATCAGATCGCGGTATCTGATAGGGTATGACTATGACCAGTAGGGAACGTGTTTTGGCCGCTATCGAACACCGCACGCCGGATCGGATTCCGATCGATTTCGGCGGCACCAGCGTCACGGGCATCCATGCGAGTTGCGTGGCGGCACTACGCGACTACTACGGGCTGGAGCGCCGGCCGGTCAAGGTCCCGGAACCCTTTCAGATGCTCGGACTTCTGGAAGAAGATTTGAAGCAGGCGCTGGGGGTCGACGTCAACGGCGTGTTTCGCCGCAACACCATGTTCGGCTTTCCAGCGGCCGACTGGAAGCCGTGGCGCACGCACCAGGGGCTCGAAGTTCTCGTGCCCGGGGGCTTCAACACCACCACCGATTCGAATGGCGACACCCTGATGTATCCGGAAGGCGATCTGACGGCTCCGCCCAGCGGGCGCATGCCGAAAGGCGGCTACTTCTTCGACGCGATCGTCCGGCAGGACGCCATCGTGGAAGAGAACCTGAATGTCGAGGACAACCTGGAGGAGTTCCAGTTGATTACCGACGCTGAACTGGCGGCGGTGAGGGCCGACGTCGAAGCCGCCGCGGGTCGCGGCCGCGCGGTCGTCGCGGCGCTGGGCGGTACGGCGTTCGGCGACATCGCGCTGGTGCCCGCGCCGTTTCTCAAACACCCCAAAGGCATTCGCGATATTTCGGAGTGGTACATGTCGACCACCTCGCGCCGCGAATACATCCACGCGATCTTTTCGCGCCAGTGCGAAATCGCGCTGGCGAACCTCGAGAAACTCCACGCGGCCGCCGGCGGGCTGATCGACGTCCTCTTCGTTTGCGGCACGGATTTCGGCACGCAGGCCGGAACGTTCTGCTCGGTGAAAACCCTCCGCGATCTTTGGCTGCCCTATTATCGACAGGTCAACGATTGGGTCCATGCCCACACGTCGTGGAAGACCTTCAAGCACTCCTGCGGGTCGGTCGACCGCTTCATCCCGTCGTTTATCGAAGCCGGTTTCGACATCCTCAATCCGGTGCAGTGCTCGGCCGCCAATATGGAAGCCGGGCATCTCAAGGCCGATTACGGCAGCCGCATCGTATTCTGGGGCGGAGGCGTCGACACGCAAAACGTGCTGCCTTTCGGAACGCCGGAAGAGGTGCGGCGGCAGGTGACCGAGCGGTGCCGCGTGTTTTCGACCAACGGCGGGTTCGTCTTCAACACCATTCACAATGTGCAGGCGCGGACGCCCGTCGAAAACATCGTGGCGATGATCGATGCGGTGCACGAATTCAACGGGGCCGCGGCACACAGCGCTTGACGCATTCCGCCCCCGGGCTACACTGAAAAGACCCAAATGGAACAGGAGACGATCGGGCTCGTGGTGCACGCGGTCGGCCGCACCGGAGTGCTGCACCAGTTGACCGGGGTGATCGCGAGTCATGAAGGCGACATCACGTCGGTCGAGATTCTGGATAACCGGCCGGACGCCACCCGAACCTATTTCGAGGTGGTGCTTCCCGCAGGGCCGGACCGCCTGGTAGCCGATCTGCGCGCGCTGCCGATCGTTCGCGAGGTGGAGATCGTCAAAAACCTGCAGAAGATCTACGGCAAGCGGATCATCATCATGGGAGGCGGCGCGCAGGTGGGGCAGGTGGCCATCGGCGCGGTTTCCGAGGCCGACCGCCACAATATCCGCGGCGAACTGATCTCGGTCGACACCATTCCGCTGGTGGGTGAACAGAAACTCGCGGATGCCGTCCGCGCCGTGGCGCGACTGCCCCGCGCGCGGGCTCTGGTGCTGGCGGGGTCGCTGATGGGCGGTGAGATCGAAACCGCGGTCCGGGAGGTGCGGGCGCAGGGACTGCTGGTGGTCAGCCTGAATATGGCGGGGAGTGTGCCCGATGCCGCCGATCTGGTGGTTACCGATCCGGTGCAGGCAGGGGTGATGGCGGTGATGGCGATCGCGGAAACCGCGAAATTTACCGTGGAGCGTTTGAAGCGGCGCGTGTTCTAGATATTTCCAGCCCGTATTCGCGCAGCAGCACGCCCTTTGCATTCCTGAGCCGCACGAAATAGACGCCTTCGCTTTGCCGCGGGGCTCTTGCACCGCCGGCGGCGAAGGGGCCGCGCCACTCAACCCGGCCGGCGGCATCCACCAGTTCCAGACGGTAGCCGGCGGCGTGCGGCAGGCCGCTCACATCGGCGAATAGGATGAGGGCGGCACCCGCGGGTGCGACCGCGGCCGCATCGGCGCCTCGGACGGTCGAAAGTTGCACGGCAACCGGAGCCACGCGGGGCTGATACCTCACCACGAATACGCCGGCGATCACGAGCAGGGTCGCAGCCAGAGCCCAGACGGGCCGGAGGGCGGACCACCCGAATCGCGGACTGCGCCGCGCCTCGGCCGCCATTGTGCCGGCGCCACTCCTGATCGCACCTACGTACCGGTCGGCGGCCAGTACCTGTTGGCGGCAGCTCTCGCAAACGAGGAGATGCTCCTCACAGCGGGCTTCTTCTGCCTCCGGAAGATTCCCCATGGAGTACTGTTCCGCCACTTCCTCGTCGAGGTGTTCGTCCCAGCCATGCGCCATAGTGTGCAGATTCATTGTGATGCAAATCGCTCTCAAATAGAAGGGTGTCGAAAGGGGATGGCAGCTCTCAAATATTACGCCGAGGCCCATCCGAAAAGGTAACGAATCTCACGTTTCCTTCGGATGGACGTGCGGATGCGAGTGGGTAACGCCCATGGTATGGCGGTGCCGGTGGGCATGGATCAAGTTGGTTCGCTCCAGGAGTTCCCTATTTCGGAGTACCTCTTCGGGGGTATCATCTGCCGCCAGGGCTCCGCGGTCCAACACGAAACAACGGTCGGCGATGTCCGCCAGGTCGCCCAGTTCATGAGTGGCCGTGATGACCGTTTTGGTCCCGCCGGCCCATCCCACGAGGAGGTCGATTACCTGGCTCTGGCTGCGTGGATCCAGACCGGCGGTGGGTTCATCGAGCAGCAGCACGGCCGGGTCGAGCACCAGCACGCTGGCGAGCGCGACGCGCTTCTTTTCTCCGCCCGACAGGCGGTGCGGAACGCGATCTTTGAGATGCGCGATGCCCATGCGGTCGAGCGTGCCGGCCACCCGCTCGCGGATTTCGGATTTACTCCAGCGAAGCTGCAAGGGGCCGAAGGCCAACTCGTCGAAAACCGTGGGATTGAACAGTTGCACGTCGGGATTCTGGAAGACCAGGCCCACCTGGCTGCGGAACTTGTAAGCGAACTGGTCGTCGGCAAAACGCTGCTCGGTGAGTTCGGCTCCGTGGAACCGTATGCTGCCGGATTCGGCGAAATACAGGCCGTCGAGAATGCGGAGAAGCGTGGATTTTCCCGAGCCGTTGGCTCCCAGAAGTGCTACCCGTTTGCCTTCCGGAATCGAGAGCGTCAAGCCGTCGAGCGCGGCAATCCGCTGGTAATGGTAGGTGACGCTTTGGGCTTCGAACAGCATCACCGGCCCGCCCAGATTGCCGCGGCAGTCAGCACCGCGAAGCCCGCCAGCGCGGCCCAATCGCGGGCCGCCATGCGAAAGTCGTCGAGCAGGTAGACCTCCCCGCGGAAGCCGCGCGCCTGCATCGCCAGATACACTTCTCCGCTCAACTGGAAGGTCTTGCCGAGCAGGACTCCGACACTCGAAACGGCCAGGCGCCGCTGGTCGGCGCGGCTGGCGGCACCCACCGTCCGGCTCTGGCGCGCTTCGAACATTTCATGCGCCGTTTCGAGCATCAGCAGGATATACCGGCAGGTCATCCCCAGGATAACCACGAACACCACCGGGGCCCGGACGGCGCGGAGCGCCTTGAGCACGTGCGCCCAGGGCGTGGTGAAGACCAGCAGGACGCCCAGGGTGGCGGCGGTTTCGACGCGCAGCAGCAGGTAGGACGCGGTGCGGATTCCCTGCACCGTGATGACCCAGCCCAGGCCGGGCAAACGGGCAGCGGGATCTCCCGGAGTCAGGAACAGAGCCGGCGCGGCGATGGCGCCCGTAAAAAAGAACGCTCCGGCCCACACGCGTGAAGTCAGCCGGGCGATCGAAACCCGCGAAACCAGCGAGAGCAGAATTCCCAGCGCCAGGAGGGCGGCGATCACGGAAAGCCGCTCGGAGAGCGCGGCCGCGACGATCAGCGCGATCAGCCCCAGCACCTTCACCCGCGGGTCCAGGCGCTGCAACAGGCCGCCGCGGGCAGCCAGCGTTTCGGCATAGAGCGCCCGCTCCATGGCGCCGTAGAGGCCTTCCATGGTGTGCTCGACGAAGCCCGCGCGCCTCATCCGGCGCCGCTTCCCCGCGCCAGGCGGCTCACCCCCAGGCCCGCGAGCACGATCAGGCCGGTGCCGAACATAGCCGAGAGCAGGTAGCCGAACCCCGCGCTGCGCACCAGGGGCGGGGCATAGCGCGCGAAGGGCGCGGTCCAGAGCGTGGCCAGCTTTTCGAGGCCTGCCGGCGCGTGCGGCGGAGGGGCCCGATGCAGCGAAGCGACCGCCATTTCCCGGCGCATCGTGGGGGTGGTGAAATCCGAAGCCACCCACTCGCCCCAGGCGGTGCCGCCCGCCAGGATCCCCAGGGGTGTCAAGGTCATGAGCACGCCCAGCGCCACCCACAGCGGCCGCAGGCCGGCGCGGCCCGGCCGGAGTTCCTCCACCGCATTCACCGGACCCGCCGTGGCCTTGAGCAGCGAGGGGTCGGATTGCTGCAGGAAGGCGACCACCCCCGCCGAGACCACCAGTTCGGCCAGGCCGGCGACCGTGAGGTGCCCGATCATCATGGCCGGCACGGCAATCGAGAGCGGATAGGGGCAATAGAGGGGCGCCCCCAGGGCATCCCGATAGAGCGCCGGCTGAATGCCGAATTCGATGGCCGCGCAGAGCGCCGAGAGGTTGATGGCGCCATACCCGGCCACCCCGGCCGCGACCACCCGCCGGGCCGAAGAAATCGCCGAGCGGCCGGCCAGCAGCCGGTAGATGGCGTAGGCGGCCAGCGACCCCACAATGGCCATGTTGAAGCAGTTGGCGCCGATCGCCGTGATGCCGCCGTCGCCGAAGAAAAAAGCCTGGATGATCAGGGCGATGGAGATGGCCAGCATGCTTGCCCAGGGCCCCAGCACCACCGCCGCCAGCCCCACCCCCACGGCATGTCCGGTAGTGCCGCCCGGAAGAGGCAGGTTGAACATCATGACCACAAACGAAAAGGCGGCGAACAGGGAAACGAGCGGCACCAGGCGCGTGTGGAGCGCCCGTTTGACGCGCCGCAGCGCGACGTACCAGAATGGCGCCGAGCCGGCATACATGACAGCGCAGGTTGCCGGACTCAGATATCCATCGGGGATGTGCATGCGGTGATCTCCTTCAGTGTATCCTGGCGAAAGGTCCATGAAAATGCGCATGCTTGCGATCCCGCTGGCGGCCGCCGCAGTGTTCGCCCAGAGCCCGGCGGAGCTGTTGAAGCAGCCTTCGGTGGCGTCGGCCATCGAAGCCGCCCGGCGGTACGAACCGAAGACGCTCGAGGAGCAGGCGCGCCTGTGCGAAATTGCCGCTCCTCCGTACCACGAGCAGCAGCGCGGCCTGGAACTGAAGCGCCTGTTCCAGGAACTCGGGTTGAAGGACGTCCGCATCGACCGGGCGGGCAACGTGATCGGCGTGCGCCCGGGGCGTTCTGCCCACCCCAACCTGGTGTTCAGCGCGCACCTGGACACAGTCTTTCCGGAGGGCACCAACGTCCAGGTGACACATGCAGGCGCGGTGATGAAAGGGCCGGGGATCGGCGACGACTGCCGCGGCCTGGCCGTCATGCTGGCGGTGATCCGCGCGCTCGACGAGGGGCACGTGGATACCCCCGGCACCATCACCTTCGTGGCGGACGTGGGAGAGGAAGGCCTGGGCGACCTGCGCGGGATGAAGATGTTGTTCCACGAGACGCTAAAAGGGCAGATCGACAAGTTCGTTTCGGTGGACGGCATCGGGATGGGAATCATCAATATCGGGGTGGGCAGCGACCGCTACCGCGTCACCTTCCGGGGCCCGGGCGGCCACAGCTACGGAGCATTCGGCATGGCGAACCCGATTCAGGCCATGGGCCGGGCCATCGCCAAAATCGACGCTTTCCAGGTACCGGCGACGCCCAAGACCACCTTCAACGTGGGGCGGGTGGGCGGCGGCACGTCGGTCAATGCGATTCCCTACGAGGCGTGGATGGAAGTGGACCTGCGATCTTCCGATCCGGCTTCGCTCAAAGCGCTCGACGACCAGTTCCACGGGGCGTTGAAGGAAGCGGTGGAGGAAGAGAACCTGCGCTGGAACCAGCGGGGCGCGGTCAGCGTGTCGGCGGAGCCGGTGGGGCTGCGGCCGGCCGGGCGGACCGCGGCGGAGAGCCCCATCGTGAAGACCGCGCTCGAGGTATCGCGGGCGATGGGGATCGATCAGACGCTGAGCGAAGGCTCCACGGACGCGAACGTACCGATGAACCTGGGGATCCCGGCGATTACGGTCAGCGGCGGCGGCGCGGGCAGCGGGGCGCATTCGCTGAACGAGGCCTTCGATCCCCAGGATTCCTGGCGCGGCACGGAACGGGCGCTGCTGCTGGCGGTGTCTCTGGCGAGATGATCCTGGGGCGCAGGCCTCCCGGTCGGCCTCCCGGTCCGCGCCACCAGGAAACTATGCCAGCGGGATGCGGTTCAGACCGGGCCGCAACTCGCTACGGACGGTTTTCCAGGCGAAGTCGCCGGCGACGCCCTCGGGCAGGGTGACGGTGGCTTCGCCCGATTCGATGCGGACATCGACTTTGCCGCGCGGATGCGGCACTGAGCCGGAAGCGAACTGCAACGCGCCGAGATGCGGGCGCACGGAGACGCGGCGGAAGCCGGGCGCGGCCGAATCCACGCCGAGCACGGTGCGGAAGATCTCGATGTTGGGGCTGGCGCTCCAGGCGTGGCAATCGGAGCGGGAAGGGCTGCCGGGGGTGTCCACGATCTCGGCGAAGGTGGTGAGCCCGCGGGCCAGCATGGCGCGCCAGTCGTCGAGCTGTTCGAGATAGCGGTCGCCTTCCCCGACCTTGGCGAGCGCGGTGTGCACGTAAAAGCGGAAGAACAGGCCCGGCTGGGCGAGGCCTTCGGCGGAGAGTGCGCGGAGCATCAGGTCGTGCGCGGCGCTGCCGGTGCTCACGTCGGAGAGCACGGCCATGGTGTTGGTGTGCAGAGAGAACTGCTGCTTGCCGGGCGTATCGGCGTAGAGCTTCTTTTCGGAATCCCAGTAAAGCTGCTGGCAGGCGGTGCGCAACTGGCGCTGGCCATCGCGGTAGGTGTCGGCCATGGCGCGAAGTCCGAGGGCCGCTTCGAGCTCGCCGGCCCAGCGATAGGCCATCAACAGCAGCATGTCGAACGGGGCGGCGGAACCATCGGCATCCTGGGGAGCGTCACCGCCCGGCCAGGAAGGCACCCAATCGAAATAGCGCCACCAGGGCAGGGAAGCGAGCGAGCCGTTCTCCTTCTGATAACCGGCGAAGAAACTCAGAACGGCGCGGACGCCGGGCAGCATCCGGCGCACGAAGGCCGGGTCATCGACGTACCGCCAGTAATCGTGCACCATGCCGATCCACCAGAGGGAGAAGCCGGGGATGTACTGTTCGAGGCGGGTGGGATAGCGGCTCATGGTGCAGCCGTCGCTGCGGCGGGAATCGTTGATGAGGTCGATGGCGTTGCGCATCAGGCGGCCGTCGCCGCTATTGAAGATCGAGATGAGGCATTGCACGCGCGTATCCCCGACGTACTGGAGCTGCTCGTAGTAGGGGCAGTCCATGTAAGTCTCGTGCGCGCAGAGGCGGGCGGTGCGCCAGCCGACGTCGAGCATGCGGGTGATTTCGGGGGAGGCGGCGTCGAAGGCGGCGCGGCGTTCGAAGGGATAGCCGACGTAGGTGGCGGCGAGGTCGTCGACGGTGAGGGGCTGATCGCCGGTCTGGATGTCGAGCTCCAGGTAGCGGTAGGTGCGCCACCAGAGCGGGCGGAAGGTGCGGCGGGCGCCGCCGTCGGCCACGAACTCGTCGTAGTTGCCGATGAACTGTTTGCCTTCGATCTCGTTGCGGTTGCCCTTCTCCAGGGCGCGGGTGCCGGGCTTGGGAGGTTCGAACAGCGATTCGGCGTAGCGCAGTTTGACGACGGCGCCCTTGCCGCCGCTGACGGTCAGCTCGGGATACGTGGTGGTGAGGTAGGTCTGGTCGAGCAGCAGGACGGCGTGGGTCCGCGGGGGAATGTGCAGCGGCTCGGGGCGGCCGGGAAAGACGCGGGGCTGCGGGATTCCGCTGGCGCGGCGCACCTCGCGGAGCCGCTCGGGTTTCGCCTCCATGGCGGGGATGGGACGGGGCACGAGCATCCAGCGGGTATGCGCATCGCGGGCCTCGCGTCCGGCGGCGTCCCCGGCTACGATGGCGGCGGGCCACCCGGAGTCGTCGAATTCGCGGGTCTCCCAACCCCAGGGGTATTGCGCGGCGTCGAGGCGATCGCCGGGACCGGGCACGTAGTATCCGTGCAACTGCGCGCTGGTGAAGACCAGCGGGGAATAGGCGGCGCTGCGCAGGCACTTCCAGGCGGGGCCGGTATCGGCGGCGCTTTCGGCGGCGGTATCGCCCTGCAATAAAAAGCCGGTCTCGAACGTGATCTGGGCTTCGGGCCCGAGATCGCCGAAGTTCCAGACCAGGGCGGCGAGCACATTCCGGCCGGTTTCGAGGTAGGGGGCGAGGTCGATGGTTTCATAGCGCCAGTGGAAGAGGTCGCCGCGCGCGGGGCCCATGGCAACCCGCTGCCCGTTGACGAAGAGCTGGTAGCGGTTGTCGGCGCTCACGTGGACGGGAAAGCGGGCCGGTTTCGCGGCGAGATCGAGAGTGCGGCGGAAATGGTAGACGCCATATTCGGTGGGGTGGGCACCATGAGCCGAGATCCAGCGGGCGTTCCAGGCTCGGCGCAGAAGGTCGTTCGAGTCCTGCGATCGGAGCGGCAGAGCGGCCGCCAGGGGGAGCGCGCCGGTCTGCAGAAGGAATCGGCGGCGTGTGGAATCTGAACTCATGCCGCAACGGTATCGCCATGCGGCAGGGCAAGTCAACGGGCGGTTCCTCGGCCCGCTCCCTGACGGTCGCGGCTCTGTGGGTCGCTTGTGCATTGCATCGAACAGAGCCGCGACCGTCAGGGAGCGGGCAAACGCGCAGCGGTGCGGCGACGCAACCTCTTATATAATTCGGGGTGCCCATGAATCAGCCCTGGTTTCAGAACTTCAATCCGCTGGGGAACCCGGTTCTTTCGACGGCGGCCGCGGCGCTGCCGGTGTCGACGCTGTTCTACTTTCTGGCGGTGCGGCGGACGGCCGCATGGAAATCCGCGGTGTACGCCTTCGCGGCGGCGGTACTGGTGGCGCTGGCGGTGTTTCGGATGCCCCCACCGATGGTGGCCGGGGCGGTGGCCGACGGGCTGGTGTTCGGATGGTTCCGGATTGCCTGGGTGGTGGTGGCCGCGGTTTTCGTCTACGATTTGTCGGTCGAATCGGGGCAGTTCGAGATTCTGAAGCAGTCGATCGGCAACATCTCGGAGGACCGGCGGCTGCAGGTGCTGCTGATCGCTTTTGCGTTCGGCGCTCTGCTCGAAGGCGCGGGGGGCGGCGGGGCTCCGGTGGCGGTGACCGGGGCCATGATGATCGGCCTGGGCTTTCCTCCGTTCGAGACCGCGCTGCTGTGCCTCATCGCGAATTCGGCGCCGGTGGCTTACGGCGGGCTGGGGAACCCGGTGCGGACGCTGGTGGCGGTGACGGGGTTGCCAGAGGCCGACTTCAGCGCGATGATCGGCCGGATTCTGCCGCTCACCACGCTGGTGCTGCCCTTCTGGCTGATCCGCGTGCTCGCGAAGACGCGGGACACGCTGGCGGTGTGGCCGGGCCTGCTGGCTTGCGGGATTACGTTCGGCAGCATCCAGTTCTTCTGGTCGAATTTCATGGACGCTTCGCTGGTGGATATCGTCGCCGGGATCGGGACTCTGGTCTTGCTGGCGCTGTTCATTCGCTTCGTGTGGCAGCCCCGCAATGTCTGGCGATACGGCGGGGAGGGCCGCCGGAAGAGCGCGGCGGAAAGCCTGGGTTTCGGCAAGACCGTCAAAGCCTGGTCGCCGTTTCTGCTGCTGGCGGCGCTGGTGGTGGTGTGGGGCGTGCCCCCGGTTACGAAGGCGCTGGACGTGGTGTCCTGGCGGCAGCCGGTTCCCGGGCTGCACCTGCTGGTGATGCGCATGCCGCCGGTAGTGGCGAAGCCTTACGCGGAGCCGGCGATCTTCGACGTTTCCTGGATGTCGACGCCGGGGACGGCGACGTTTTTCGCCGGGCTGATCGCGGGGCCGTTGCTGGGGCTCTCATTCAAGAGAACGGCGCAGATCTTCTTCCGATCGATGTGGAGGCTGCGGTTGAGCATCGTGGCCATCATGGCAATGTTGGGGATCGGCTACGTGACGCGGTATTGCGGGATGGACGCGACGATGGGAATGGCGCTGGCGCATACCGGCGTGCTGTTCCCGTTTTTCGGAACCACGATCGGCTGGCTGGGCGTGGCTCTGAGCGGCACGGACGCGGGGTCGAACGCGCTGTTCGGAAGCCTGCAGACGATCACGGCGAACAAGCTGGCGCTCAGCCCGATTCTGATGGGAGCGGCCAATAGCGCCGGCGGAGTGATGGGGAAGATGGTGGCGGCGCAATCGCTGGTGATCGGCTGCGCGGTGACGGGGCAGGAAGGGCAGGAGGGCGCGCTGTTCCGGGCGGTGTTGAAGCACAGCATCGGGCTGCTGCTGCTGGTCGGCCTGATCGTGATGCTCTACGCTTACGTGTTCCCCGGGGCGATTCCGAGCGGGCACCGGTACTGGTAAGTCGGCGGCCGGACGAGTTAGCAGGGCGGCTGGTTCGGGGTTACAAGACATACTCTCTGTAAGGATCGATACCCTGCCGGGGCCGCCTATAGTGATAAGTTCGTACCATAGTACATCGTCTTCCTCATTGGACCGGCGGTTACCGGTCCTTCAGAGGTATCTGTGGAATTCACCGCTCCCAACGGCCGGAACAACATGGCCCAAGAGCAACGTTGTACCGCACCTACGGCCGAGCAAGCGCTGCGTGAGAGCGAAGAGCGTTTCCACACACTTGCCGACAACATCTCGCAACTGGCCTGGATGGCCGACGCGGAAGGCCGGGTGTTCTGGTACAACCGCCGCTGGTACGAGTACACCGGGAGCACGCTCGAAGAGATGGAGGGATGGGGCTGGCAGAAGGTACACCATCCGGCGCATGCTGAGCGGGTGTCCCGACGCATCAGGCGCAGCTTCGAAACGGGCGAGCCGTGGGAAGACACATTCCCGCTTCGGGGAAGAGACGGCCGGTACCGCTGGTTTCTCTCCCGCGCGCTGCCGATTCGCGATGCGGAAGGGAGGATCGTGCGGTGGTTCGGAACCAACACGGATATTACGGAGCAGCGCGAGGCGGAAGATCGCTTGCGCGACAGCGAGGAACGGTTTCGAGCCCTGGTGGAACAGGCTTCCGACGCGATGTTCGTTCACGACCGGCAGGGCCGTTTCGTGGACGTGAACCGCCGGGCGTGCGAGAGCCTCGGCTACTCGCGCGAGGAACTTCTCTCGATGGGCGTATTCGACGTCGAGCAGGACTACGACCCGGCCGGGGCGCTGGAGTTGTGGGAGCAGGGGCCGCCCGGCGAAGCGCGCACGTTATATGGGCATCAACGACGCAAGGACGGCAGCATCTTCCCGGTCGAAGTGCGGCTGGGCGCATGCGTTGTAAAGGGCGAGCGTCTCTTCATCGGACTGGTTCGGGACATCACCGACCGCGCGCGGGCCGAGCAGGCAATGCTGGAAAGCGAGGCGCACGCCCGCCGAAGGCTGGCGGAGATCGAAGCCATTTACGGATCGGCACCGATTGGCCTGTGCGTGTTCGACCGGCAACTCAGGTGGGTTCGCCTGAACAACCTGATCGCGGAGATGAACGGTTTGCCGATCGAGGCGCACATCGGCAGAACGCCGCGAGAGGTGCTGCCCGGGATCGGGGAGCGAGTGGAGCCGCTGCTGCGCCGGGTCATCGAGACCGGCGAGCCGCTGCTGAATCTCGAGATGACCGGCACCACGGCGGCGCAACCGGGCGTGGTGCGGCACTGGAACAACCGGTTCGTGCCGCTGAGGGACGAAGAGGGCCGGATCGCCGGGGTCAGCGTGGTCTCCGAAGAGGTCACGGAGAAGAAGCGCTACGAAGAGGCCCTGCGTGCCAGCGAAGCCCGGCTGGCGCGAACCCAGGAGTTCTCCCTAGTCATGGCGTTGCACGTGGGCCTGGACGGTAAGTGGCTGAAGCTGCCGCCGACCTTCGTGCGGTTTCTAGGGTATGACACCGAAGAGGAACTGCTCGGGAAATCCTCCAAAGACGTCGCCTATCCCGCCGACTTCCAGGCTTACTGGAGCCAGGTGGAACGACTCCTGCGCGGCGAAATCAAATCTTTCGAGATGGAGAAGCGGTTCATCCGGAAGGACGGTTCGCTCACCTGGGGATACGCCAACTGCTCGATTGTCACCGACGAACAGGGGAACCCGGTTCACCTTCTGACCTACGTGCGGGACATCGATGCCCGGAAGAAGGCGGAGGAGGAACTGAAGCAGGGCCATGCCCGCGAGCGGGCGCGGGCCGCCGAACTGGAGACCTTCATGGAGGCCGTCCCCATGGCGCTGCTGATCGCGCGGGATCCGGAGTGCCGCATCATCACGGGCAACCGGATGGCTTACGATCTGCTCGGCCTGCCCGCCGGCAGCAATCTCTCGAAATCCGCTCCCGAAGGCGAGAAGCCGGTCGGGTACCGGTTGATGAAGGACGGGCGGGAGATACCGACGGACGAGCTTCCGGTTCAGAAGGCCGCATCCACGGGCAAGGCGCTCCGGAATCTTGAATTCGATCTGGTAACGGCAAGCGGCACTTCCCGCCGCCTGCTCGGCGATACGGTTCCTCTGTTCGCGGAAGACGGGTTTCCCCGCGGCGCGGTAGGCGCGTTCCTCGACATATCGGATCGGAAGCGCGATGAAGAGCGGCTGCGGCAGGCGCAGAAACTGGAGAGTGTCGGCTTGCTGGCGGGTGGCATCGCGCACGACTTTAATAACCTGCTTACCGGAATCATGGGCAACGCCAGCCTGGTTCTGGAGGAAGCCGGAGTGGATTCGTCCGAACGCATCAGGGAAGTGATCCACAGCGCCGAAAGAGCCGCTCACCTCACGCGGCAATTGCTCGCCTATTCCGGCAAGGGCCAATTCACCGCGCGCGACATCGACGTATCCCGGGCGGTGAACGAGATCGCCGACCTGGTTCAATTCTCCGTGCCGAAGAGCGTCGATCTCTCAGTGACCACGCAGAAACGCATTCCCTGCGTGCGGATGGACCCGAGCCAGTTGGAACAGATCCTGATGAACCTGGTGATCAACGCGGGCGAGGCAATCGGGGAGGGGAATGTAGGCAGCGTAGCCGTCGCCACTTATATGACGGACATCGATCGGCCATTCGTGGATGGAATCGGCGAAGAGGTCGCGCCCGGGCGGTACGTCTGCATCGAGGTCAGCGATACCGGCAGCGGCATCGACGAAGACAAGAAGTCGAAAATTTTCGACCCATTCTTCACCAGTAAGTTCACCGGACGAGGGCTGGGACTGGCGGCGGTTGCCGGCATTCTTCGTTCGCAGAAGGGAGGCATCACGGTAGAGAGCGCACGAGGAGGAGGGACCACGTTCCGCGTGTTACTGCCCGAGTCGAACCGCGGGGCGCGGGAATCCGGGGCCGAAACCGGAGCGAGCGGCCGAGCCACCGTTCTGGTGGTGGACGACGAAGCTTCGGTCCGGGATTTCATCGGCGCGGCGCTCGAGAAACAGGGATACCGGGTGCTGTTCGCCGCGGACGGACGGGAAGCGCTGGCGGTCTTGGAGCGCGAAAACGCCAGGATCGAGGCTGCCGTGCTGGATATTGTCATGCCCATCATGAGCGCCAACGAGTTGCTGCCCAGGTTGAAGGCGCGACAGCCGGAACTGAAGGTTCTGCTCACCAGCGGCTACAGCGAATCGGAGGCCAGGCGGCTGTGCGACGCGTATCCCGGCGCCATGTTCATTCAGAAGCCCTACACCTCTCAACAGATTCTGGGGGCGGTGGAGAGGTTGCTCGGGGCGGTTGAGGAATAGCGCTAGAATATGAATCGCTTCCGGGAGATCACTACCTTGCCCGAATTTGCGCCGCCCAACGATCCGGCCGAGCCCCGTATGTTCCCCAGCACGCAGACCGCACGCACCGTCCTGTGCGTTGACGACCAGGATACGAACCGGTATGTTCGGAGCCGCGTGTTACGAGCCGCGGGATTTCACGTGGTCGAGGCCGCGGACGGGGTGACCGCATTGAGGCTGGCCGGAGAGATACTGCCGTCGCTGATCCTGCTGGACATCCGGTTGCCGGACCTGGACGGGTTCGAGGTGTGCAAGAGGCTCAAGTCGGACCCGAGAACTAACCTGATTCCGGTGCTGCATATCTCCGCGGTGGGACGGCTCGAGAGCGATTTTGCCGAAGCACTCGATCATCAATCGGACGCGTACCTGCAGGAACCGGTGGAGCCGGAGGCGCTGGTGGCGATAACCAACGCGCTGATTCGGGCTGCGGAGCGCCATAAGCAAAGCCGGAGCAGCGAGGCGAGGTACCGCCAGCTTCTCGAATCCGCGATGGAAGGCGTTTGCGTGATGGACGAGCAGGGGCGGACCGAATTCGTGAACCAGCGAATGGCCGAGATGCTGAAGTTCGCCAGGAGCGGAGAACTGCTGGGTCGCGATGCTTTCGAGTTTTTCGCCGAAGAGGATCGGGAGCGCCTGAAAGCGGTTTTCGCGGAACGCCTGGCGAGCGATGGGCGAGACCGGCACGAAGCTTGGATGCGCTGTGCCGACGGATCCACCATCTGGGTCTCCCTAAGCGGGAGCAACCTGACGGACGAGCGGGGCCGGGCCATCGGGAGAATGGTGCTGGTCACGGACATCACCGAACAGAAGCGCGCGCAGGATGCGCTGCGGGACAGCGAAGCGCAATTTCGGGCACTCGCCAATTCCATCCCACAGTTATGCTGGATGGCAAACGCAGACGGCTGGATTTTCTGGTACAACCAGCGCTGGTACGACTACACGGGAACGACTCCCGAGCAGATGGCGGGCTGGGGTTGGCAGTCCGTCCACGACCCTGACGTGCTGCCTCACGTGTTGGAAGAATGGAGAGCCGCGATTGCCAACAACCGGCTGTTCGAGATGGTGTTTCCGCTGCGCGGGGCGGATGGCACGTTTCGTCCGTTCCTGACGCGGATCGTGCCGGTGCGCGATCAGAACGGCCAGGTCACCCGATGGTTCGGAACCAACACGGACATCAGCGAACAGGCGAGGAACGAGCAGACGTTGAAGAGGCAGGCTGAACTGCTGAAGCTCTCTTTCGACGCCATCCTCGTATGGAGGGTGGACGGCACCATCGAGAGCTGGAACCTGGGCGCGGAGCGGCTTTACGGGATCCCGGAAGCGGAAGCCCTCGGGCGCGTGAGTCAAGAACTGCTCGGGACCACGTTTCCGAAGCCGTGGAGCGAGATTCGCAGCGAGCTGATCGAAAAGCGCTTCTGGGAGGGGGAACTGGTGCAGCGGGTGCGCGACGGAAGACAAGTCGTGGTCAACGCCAAGCTCCAGTTGATTGGGGGTGCGGACAGCAGCGAACGCGTCCTAGAGATCACCCGCGACATTACCGACCGAAAGAAGGCCGAAGACGCCGTCCGCGAGAGCCGGGCGAAGCTGGAAGCCGCGCTGGCGAGCATGACGGACGCCGTGTTGATCTCGGATGCCGAAGGGCGGCACCTCGATTTCAACGAGGCATTCGCGAAATTTCACCGGTTCCGGAGCAAGGACGAGTGCCCGCAGGTTCTTGCCGAGTATCAGGAAATCTTCGAGGTATATCTGCCGGACGGGACGTTGGCACCGGTAGACATGTGGGCCGCGCCGAGGGCCCTTCGCGGCGAGACGGTCACTTACACCGAGTACCGCCTGCGGCGAAAAGACACCGGCGAAACCTGGGTAGGAAGTTACAGCTTCGGGCCGATTCGCGACAAGGACGGCGCCATCGTCGGATGCGTGATGTTAGGGCGCGACATTACCGAGCGCAAGCAAGCGGAAGAACGGCAGCGGCTGGCCCAAAAGCTCGAAAGCATAGGTTTGCTGGCGGGCGGGATCGCCCACGATTTCAATAATCTGCTGACCGGAATTCTGGGGAATGCCAGCCTGGTGCTGGACGAGATCGGACCCGGTCCAGCCCGGCGAGTTACCGAGATCGTGAAAAGCGCGGAGCGCGCCGCCGATTTGACTCGCCAATTGCTGGCTTACTCGGGCAAGGGCCAGTTCGTGGTTCGCGATATCGACGTTTCCGAGGCGGTGAGCGCGATTGCGGACCTGGTTCAATTCTCGATACCGAAGAGCGTCGAGATGACCATCAAGGTCCAACGGCGCCTGCCCCCGGTCCGGATGGATCCCGGGCAGCTTCAGCAGGTCCTGATGAACCTGCTCATCAACGCCGGGGAGGCGATCGGCGAAGGACATCCGGGCAGGATCACGATTGCCACCTCCCTGACCGAGATCGAACGGACGTTTGTGGATGCACTCGGCGCGGAGGTTGTGCCGGGACGGTACGTCTCGATCGAGGTGGCCGACACCGGGGCCGGTATCGATGCGCAGACGAAGGAGAGGATCTTCGACCCCTTCTTCACCACGAAGTTCACCGGCCGGGGGTTGGGGCTGGCGGCGGTTGCCGGCGTTCTCCGCTCAAATAAGGGTGCCATCCTTCTGGAGAGCGTTCCGGGCCGCGGCTGCACATTCCGCGTCCTTCTGCCCGCGGTACACGACGGGGCGCGCGAGCCTGTGAACAGGGTGGGCGCGGGCGGGCTTGCCACCATCCTGGTAGTGGATGACGAAGCTGCCGTGCGGAGTTTCATCGGCGCCGCTCTCGGCCGGCGCGGATATCGCGTTCTGCAAGCCTGCGACGGGAAGGAAGGGCTGGCCCTTTGTGAACGGGAAAGCGGAGAGATTGCCGCCGCGATCGTGGACATCGTGATGCCGCTGATGGGAGCGAACGAGCTTCTGCCGGTGCTGAAAGCGCGCCGCCCCGGGATGAAGATACTGCTGACGAGCGGGTACAACGAAATCGAAGCCCGGCGGCTATGTGCCTCGTACCCCGGCGCCACGTTCATTCAGAAGCCTTACACCGCCGAGCAGATTGAGAGCGCGGTTGCGGCACTGGTCGCCGCGGCGCGCCACTAACCGCTTCAATTTCCGCACGGACTTACATTGCGCCACTCGAGGACCGTGTCATTCACGGCCTGCGCGGGTGAGGAGAGGGAGGCGGAGCGGTTGGGAATCTCGCCACAATTCCGGTCCTTCTCAACGAAGGCCCAATCCCCGAGCACGTACTTGTATGCCAGCGTGGTTCCCGGGAGGGCGGTCACGGTTGCGGTCCAGTGGGTTGGGTCCACCTGGTTCATTTTGAGGGCGGCGGGGTTCCACAGGGCCTGGGGTGGACTCAGCTTATTGAGTTCGCCCGCCAGGAACACGGATTTGCCGGTGCCGCCGGTTGTGGCGGGTACCGTGACGTTGAACGTGAACGTAGAGGGTCCGGCCCCTCCGTAGCGCGCCGCGACCACCGCGGGCAGTTCCACGGGTTGGCCGGCATCGATCGAGTTGGCGAGCCGAACGAACTGGGCCATGGACCAGGCGAGCGGCGTCGCCGAGTCGGTTCCCTGTCCGAAGGTGAACCGGCCCTTGCCGTCGGCGCGGTCCCAGACCTGCTCGGGGATCAGGAAGCCGCTGTTGGCGGTCTTGGCCATGATCGCCAGTTGGGCCAAAGCCTGGTCGGGATGGCCCGCCAGGAGATCGTATTCGCCGCGCTCGCCGTTGAAAATGGGCCAGAGCCGGCCGATTCCGGCACCGGTAAACGGCGCGCCGGCGTCGGTCTCGCCATAGCCATCGTGGTTGTAGCGATAGTACATGGCGCCGTTGGGCGTGGTGACGGCGAGGGTGGAATCGATGGCCGGCAGTGAAGCAAGAAGTCCGGGATCGGAGGGAGGCAACACGCCGAGGCGGGGAAGTTCGAGAAAGCCGGCGTCGACGATTTCCCGCTCGTCGTGTGTGCCGCCGCCGTTGTGGATCTCGAGAGCGGCGCCGTCGTTGGGGTCGTTGTTGTTGTCGATGCGGATGAAGTAGCGGTGGCTGCCGATGGGGCCGGAAGAGGTGACCGTCCAGGTTTCGATATTGTGCTGCCAGTTATCGGCGGTCTGAAGGTAGCTGGTTTGGGAAGGGGTGTCACCGTTCCTGGCGGCCATATCGGCGGCGCAGACCAGGCCGGCGATTTCGGCGGCAATGGTGGACGGCGAGAAGCCGCCGTTTTCTTCCCACCGCTCCTCGGGCGTGCCCGGACCGCGGCTCACCAGGAAATCGGCGGACTTTTTGAGCTTTCCCCAGGTGGTGGCGTCGGCGCGATTGAGTTGCCAGGCAAGGATGATGGGGAACGCCACCTCGTCCATCTGGAGGCTGCCGAAGACCGGAGTGCCGTCGAGCAGCGTATTCTGCGGAAACGAACCGTCCGGCCGCTGCTGAACCGTCAGTAGATAGTCGAGAGAGCGGCCGGCGGCATCTGCATCGCCCGCCGAGAGAAGGGCGGTGGCCACTTCGTAAAGATCGCGGGCCCAGACAGCGTGATAACCGGCGGTGCAGCAGGAGTCTGCGTTCACGGCCTGGCCCCAGGGGATGGTGAGCGAGGCGATGTTGGCGCCGCGGAGGGTCTTGTCTTCGTGGGCCTTCAGGACCATCAGGGCCACGTTGTACTGCGTGGCCATGCCGTTGCCTGAGACGCTCGTGGGAGCGGGTTTCAGGGACGCGAGATAAGCGTGCCAGCCGGATTCGTACTTCTGACGAACCGCTGGAAAACCGGCGGCCAGCGATGCTTTTGCGTTAGCTACGGCTTCGGGCGCGGAGCCTCCGAACGCCAGGGCCAGGGTAAACGTGGTGTCGCCGGCGACGGTAACCTGACCGGTCTGCACCACGTTGCCGGCGGTCGAGGCGGTATCGAAGAGGGAAGTCAACTGGCGGTGTGCATTCAGATCGATGAGGCCATCGCTGGAGGTTCCGCTGTAGCCGCTGGACATCTGCACGAAACCGGCGGAAGAGGCGAGGGCGCTCGACACCGGGCCGTCGGTCGAGACCAGGGCGTCGCCTGAAGTGGCGGCCGTGTCGCCCTTCCCGCTGTTGTTCAGGGACGGGTTGTAGAGGACGTACACCTGGTACGGGCCGCCGCTCAAGGCCTGGAAGCGGGTCTCCATGAGGAGGGTCGGGCGGTCCGGGTCGGTCACCAGCGTGCGGGTGATCCGGTACTTGCCGGATTTGGCGTCGTTGATCTGCCGGTAAGTCAGGGCCTGCGGGTCGAGTAGTTGAACGGTGTGATTCGTGGCGTCGCGTTCCAGGTCGACGAAGGTGCTGCCGTCGGTGACGATCAGTTGCAGATCCTGGACGTTCGGAACATCGACCTTCGGATAATAGACTTCGGTAACCACGCCCTGGGCGATGGTGTACCAGACTTTCGAATCGGTTGTGGTCGAGGTGCCAAGCCCCTGCTTGGCGCCGGTAGTCCACGCGGAGCCGGCACCGGGTGCGCCCGGGGCATCCGCGGCGTTGAGACATTGGGCGGTCCAACCCAGGAAAACCAGAAGCGCTATTCGTAATTTCATAGGCCTCCCCCAGCCTTTCGACGGCGGTCCGTTCGATTCGAAATATTATCGGACGGAACCCGGCGCGATGCCAACCAATGGCAACCGGTTGCTCTTGGGAATACCGGGCGGTAAACTTTGGCGCGTGGACCGACGTCTATTTTTGCAACTCGCCGCAGCATCGCCCTTGGTTGGGATGGCCGAGGATCAGCCGCAATATCGCGTAGTTACTCGCTTCAAGGCGACGGCCCGGCCGTCGATGCCGGGACCGTACCCCGGCCAGATGGTGCGGGTGCACAGCGAGAAATCGATCGATTCCGAAAGCGGGCAGGTGGACCAGGGGGTCGTCAGGCAGATGCTTTCGACCGGGATCCGCTCGCTGACCGGCGATGCGCGCGCGGAGGACGCATGGGCGCGATTCATCGGGCCGAAGGACGTGGTGGGCATCAAGGTAAACTGCTCGGGCGCTCCGAAGATCCGTTCTTCGCCGGAAGTCGTCGGCTGCATCGCCGAAAATCTGAGGGCGGTGGGAGTGCCGCCGAAGCAGATTTACGTATATGAACGTTTCGAAAACCAACTCCAGAGCGTAGGCTATGAAAAGTATCTGCCGGAGGGGGTTCACGTGGTGGCCGCGGAGAATTCGCGGGGCGCGATTCTGGGCTACGATCCGTATACCTACGTGGAGACGAGCTTTTTCGGCGAGGACGACACGCGGTCCAACATGGTGCGCCTGGTATCGGACACACTCACGAAGATCATCAACGTGCCGAACACGAAGGAGCACCAGGCTTCCGGGGTCACCGGATGTCTGAAGAACATTGCATACGGGAATTTTTCCAACGTGGCGCGTTCGCACCAGAAAGAGAAGACCTATACCCTCTCTTTCATCGGCACGCTGGCGGCGGTCGAGCCGCTGCCCTCCCGGGTGGTGCTCCACGTAATGGACGGCCTGCGGGGCGTGTGGCAGGCGGGGCCGTTCAGCGAATATCCGCAGTTCCGTTTCTTTCCCAAGCAGATCTGGTTCGGCACCGATCCGGTGGCGATGGACCGGCAACTCATCGATCTCATCGAAAACAAGCGCAAGGCGGAGGGAGCCATCTCGATATTCAACCAATCGCGCGAGCATCTGGGGGACCCCCGGAACCCCAATTTCAACCGGTACATTCGCGAGCCGGGACACGTGGAATATGCCGGCAAGTTGGGGCTGGGAGTTTACGACGCAGAAAAGATCCGTGTGAGGACGGTCAACCTATGATGCTGTTGCTGGCGGCTGCGATTTTGCCGTGCCTGTTCTGGGATGCGGCGCCCGACACCGCATCGGCGCTACGCGAAGCGAACATCCGGCAAATCGCGGTACCGGCATCCCGCGCGGCGGCGTGGCGGGATACGGCGGGGATCGACGTCGAGGTGGCCGGTCTCGACGGTGCGGTGAAAGCGGAGCCGCCCACGGTGGATTACCGGGCGAACGAGGCCACTGCAAGCCGCTCGCCTTGGCTCAGCTCCAACGGCTGGCAGTTCCTGCGCTTGCCGCACGCCCGGTTCGTGTACGACGCCAAGGGCGAAGAGGCGGCGTTGGCGGCGGCCGAGGCCTTCTGCTACGGGGTGGACGCCGTGATCCGAAGCGACGGAACGGGGCTGAAGCCGCTCGGCCGGATGCTGGGGTTCCTCCGCGGGATTCCGGGAGAGCGCCTGCAACCGGTTGCCGATATCGGGTTCGAGGACAACGGGTCAGACGATGCGGGCGAGGTGGTGAACCTCATGATCCGGGACAACCTGCTGATTCGAATCGTGCACGCTCCCGACCCGGGGTTGAAGCTGAACGTGCGGCTCGGATCGAAGGAGTTTCCGCTCTCGGATGCCGAAGATCCCAGCCGGATGGCTCATCTGATCCGGGCGACGCTTACCGACGATCGCCGTTCGGTGCGCGTGTACGGCAGCCTAGTGGTGGTGGCGCGGCTGGAACGATCGGCCAATGGCCTGCGCGTCCACCTGCTGAATTACGCGGGGGCGGCGCGCAAAGTGGACGGTGTCCGCATCCGCGTGCTGGGTAGATTTCCGGGGCATGTGCTGATGGCGGAAGGCAGCCCGGGTTTGAAACTGCTGGATTACCAGGCGGATAGCGTGGCGACCGAATTTACGCTTCCGGAATTGAAAACATACGCGGTGGTGGATCTTACCAGGTGAACCGAATATGATACGGACTTCTTTAGTTATGGCTTTATTGACTTCGATGGCGTCCGGCCAGACATATGACCTTCTGTTGCAGGGAGGGCATGTTATCGACGCCAAGAATGGAATCAGCGCGGTGCAGGATGTGGCGATCCGCAATGGCGCCATCGCGGCCGTTGCGACGCACCTCGATCCGCAGTCCGCGGTGAAGACGGTGAACGCATCCGGGCTCTATGTCGTGCCGGGGCTGGTCGATATCCACGTGCACGTTTATGCCGGGACCGGCGAACGCAATTCTTATGCGGGAGATAACAGCGTCTACCCCGACGGGTTTACGTTCCGGGTAGGGGTGACTACGGTGGCCGACGCAGGCTGCTCCGGGTGGCGCAACTTCGAGGACTTCAAGGACCGGGTGATCGATCGCTCGAAGACCCGCGTGCTGGCATTTCTGAACATTGTGGGAGCCGGCATGCGCGGCCCCCATTTCGAACAAAATACGGAAGATATGCTGGCCGCTCCGGCTGCGGATATGGCCAAAAAGCACAAGGGGCTGATCGTGGGGTTCAAGACCGCCCATTACGCGGGCCCGGATTGGATCGCCGTGGACCGAGCGGTGGAGGCTGGCACTTTGGCCGGGATTCCGGTAATGGTCGACTTCGGAGAGGACCGGCCGCAGCGGCCGCTGGCGGAACTGCTCACCCACAAACTGCGGCCGGGCGACATCTACACCCACTGCTATTCGGGCCTGCGCCACGAATTACTGGACTCGGGTGAGGTAAACCCTGGAATGATCGAGGGCCGGAAACGGGGCGTGATCTTCGATGTCGGGCACGGCGGCGGCAGTTTTGCGTGGCGGGTGGCGGTGCCGGCCATCCAACAGGGGTTTCTTCCCGATTCGATTTCCACAGATCTGCATACCGGCAGCATGAACGCCGGAATGAAGGACCTGCTCAACGTGATGGATAAGTTCCTGGCCATGGGAGTACCTCTGGACCAGGTAGTACGGGACGCGACCTGGAACCCGGCTCGTGAGATTCATCACGAAGATTTGGGAAACCTGTCGGTCGGCGCTCCGGCGGATGTCGCCGTGTTGCGGGTGGAAAAAGGGAGCTTCGGATTCACGGACATGTATGGCGCGCGGATGGACGGAACCGAGCGCCTGGTCTGCGAACTGACGATCCGGGGCGGAAAAGTAGTTTACGACTTGAACGGGATTACCAGGCCCGAATGGCGAACTCTACCGAAGAATTATACGAGAACTGGAGATCCGAGGTGGGATAGTGTAACACCCGGGAGGCGCGGGTCAACCCGATAATGGGCAGGCCTGGAAGCCTACCCTACTGAAAAATTTTACGGTAATCAAAGAGAAAAACGGGTATACTATACCGGAACTGAGGTCTAGAGGTTAATCGTTAATAGCCGCAATTCCGGACCATTAGTCGAAAGGGGTCGCTATGGTAGGAAAGAAGTGGATTAGTGCTGTGGGAGTTTTATGCTTGGGTATCGCGTCAGCGTATGCCCAGGAAACGAGTGCCGGGATCACCGGTCACGTGACGGATCCATCGGGAAGCGCCATTGTGGGGGCCGCGGTCACAGCGAAAGACATGGACCGGGGCACCGAGTGGCCGACAACTACGAATGAAGAGGGAATTTACAACTTTCCGCGCGTCCCGATCGGACGCTACACGCTGAAAGTCGAGTCAAAGGGTTTCAAGACGACGCAATCGCAGGTGACGCTGGAACTGAACCAGCGCGCGCGACTGGATTTTGCACTGGAAGTCGGTGTCGTCGCCGAGACGGTGACGGTTTCGGGAGAGGCGGCAGCCCTGCAAACCGATACGACGCAGGTGGGCAATGTGGTCGCATCCACCCAGATCGACCATACGCCACTGATCAGCCGCAACCCGATCGCCTTGACGCTGCTCACGGCCGGTGTCAACACCCCGGATCCTTCCAGTTTCAACAGCGGCCAGCGCGCCACGGGTGGCGGGCGGCCGTATGTGAACGGCAACCGGGAAGAGTCGAATAACTTCCTGCTGGACGGCGTGGACAACAACTTCACTTCGGATAACCTGGTTTCCTATCAGCCCAATACCGATGCGATTGAAGAGTTCAAGCTGATCACGAACAACGCCTCGGCCGAATTCGGCAACTTCCAAGGCGGAATCATCAACGTGGTCATCAAGTCCGGAACCAACCAGTACCACGGCGATCTGTTCGAGTATTTCCGCAACGATAAGCTGAATGCCAACAACTGGGGAAACAACTGGAACGGCGTTCCGCGCGGACCCATCCGCTGGAATCAGTTCGGCGGAACGGTAGGCGGCCCGATCTTCAAGGACAAGCTGTTCTTCTTCACCGATTATCAGGGCCTGCGGCGCAACTCTCCGCCCCAGGTATCCGCGACTACCGTGATGCCGATGGCCTGGCGGAACGGGGACTTCTCCTCGCTGCTCGATACGGCGCAGACGGGCGGCAAAGTGATCCAACTCTACAACCCTTATTCGCTGGACGCGACCACCGGGCTGCGCTCCCCATTCCCGAATAACGTGATTCCGAGCAGCCTGCTGAATTCGGCGGCGGTGAAATTGCTGACCAACACGTCGTTATATCCGGCACCGCAGTACAACCGGTTCACGACGTCGAACTACTACTACACCTCGTCGAGCTATCTCTATAGCGATCAGGGAGACCTCAAGCTTGACTGGCGGCCGACGGACAAAGACTACTTCACGTCGCGCATTTCCAAGGCTCGCCAGGACAACCCGGGCCTCAACACCTTCCCGTTGTTCTACAACAGCTTCAACACCTCGCCGTTCGAGAACGGGGTGATCAACTGGACGCGCACGATCAATCCGCACATGGTGAACGAAGCGCGCGTGGGCGTCAATAACGTGATGCTCGACAACGGAGGCGCGGACAAGGGTCTGGGCAACATCGCGCAGAGTGCAGGCATCCAGAATGCCGGTCCGGGGCTGCTTTCGCTCCAGGGCTTCAATTGGATAGCCGGTCTTGGCAACGCCAACATCGGGGTGCAGCAACTGTTCGCGAACACCACCTTCCACTATGCCGATAACCTGACCATTACGCACGGGCGGCACATGATGAAAATGGGCGGCCAGTTACTGCGGGAATGGATCAACGTGTTTTACTCGGGGAACAACGGCCGAAGCGGCTTCATCGATTTCAGCGGCCGTTTCAGCGCGCAGAACGCCGCCAGCCCCTCGGGTACGCAGATCGGCGAAGCCGACTTCATGATGGGCCTGCCCGATCAGTTGGGCCGGGGCCTGCAATCCGGCACGTGGGGGCAGCGGTCCACGATCTACGGCCTGTATTTCCAGGACGACTGGCGCGTGAACAACAGCCTGACCCTGAACCTGGGATTGCGTTGGGAATACCACACGCCGTGGGTGGAAGTGGAGAATCGCCAGTCGAACTTCAACGAGTTCACGGGCCAGATGATTCTGGCCGCGCCGCTGACCGCGGGTCTGGTTCCGGCGCCCGGTCCGGCACCGGAGATCTCGAGCAACGCAGGGCTCTACAACCCGTACAAGAAGGATTTCCAGCCGCGCCTTGGCTTTGCCTACACTCTTAACAAGAAGCTGGTGCTCCGCGGTGCGTACACGATTTCCTCCTACCTGGAAGGAACCGGAACCAACCTGCGGACCACGCTCAATCCGCCGTTTGAATCGGAATTCCAGACTTACTACAACACGCCGGCATACACCATGCCCGGCAGCACGCTCGACCAGGGCCTTTCGGGCTTGAACCCGAAGAACCCTTATGTGGGCGCCACGATTCGCCTGTGGGATCCGTTCGTGCAGCCGGCGAAGGTCCAGCAGTGGAACCTGTCGATCGACTACCAGCTTCCCGCCAACAATGTGCTGACGGCCGGTTATGTCGGACAGCACGGAACGCACCTGATGGTGCCGATGCCGTATCTGCAGAATATCGTCACGAACGGCGTAGTGACACAGGGGCCCTACCTTTCCGGCAACCCGACACTGCGCAGCGAGATTTCGCAGATTTCCGGGACGGCATCGGTCGGCAGGCAGGGGTACAACGCGCTTCAGGCGACGGTCCGCAAGCGCTTCAGCGTGGGCCTGCAATATCAGATTGCATTCACTTACTCCAAGGGTATGTCGGATGCCATCGGTTATTACGGCCAGGGCGGCCAGGCCGGCAGCCAATCCGCATACTGGCAGTATCTGTATTGCCAGGCCTGCGAAATGGGGCCGACTTACTTCGACAATAAGTTCATGTTCGTGCCGTCTTTCGTCTACGAACTTCCGGTCGGCAAGGGCCGCAGGTTCGGGTCGGCCTGGGGCAAGGGTGTGGATACCCTGCTCGGCGGCTGGCAGCTCGGCGGCGTCTACACGGCGCACACCGGATTCCCGCTCACCATCAAGTACAACGGCGACTCTTCCGGCACCGGCCAGCGCAGCTACCGCGTGAACGTGGTCGGGACGCCGAACGATCCGCACAACATCGGGCCCGGCACTCTCTACCTGGATCCTTCGGCCTACGCCGCTCCGACCAAGGGGACCTACGGCAACATCGGGGTTGGTACCGTTCGCGGTCCCGGCATGAGCCGCTTCGATCTTACGCTCGGCAAGCAGTTCCACATCACCGAATCGAAGTACTTCGAGTTACGCGGCGAAGCCTTCAACCTGTTCAATACTCCGATCTTCCTGAGCCCGGCATCGCAGACCATCACTTCGACGCTGTTCGGGCAGATCCGCAGCTCGGAAGGCGAGCGCAACATTCAGGTAGTCGCGAAGTTTTACTTCTAGTCCGCAGCTTTCAAGTTGCGCCCGCTTCCTGACGGTCGCGGCTCTGTGCAGACAGCGCCGCGAGTGTCAGGGAGCGGGCCTTTTCCATATATCAGAACATAGGAGGGGGTCATGTTCCAATTCCCCAGGCGCGATCTGTTCCGGCAGGGAGGATTGCTGGCGGTGGCACAGGCGCTCGGCGGCGGCATCCGGCGAGCGGTTGCTGCGCCCCTGGATTTCGGCGCCGGGATGTACCGTTCGATCGGCGTCCATCCGCTCATCAACGCCCGCGGCACTTACACGATCATCACCGGGTCGACCACTTTGCCCGAGGTCAAGCGGGCAATGGATCAGGCGTCGCGCAGCTTCGTCCAGATGGACGAACTGATGGAGCAGGTGGGCAAGCGGCTGGCGGAACTGAGCGGAGCCGAATGGGGAATCGTGACGGCGGGGTGCGCCGCGGCTATCACGCATTGCACGTCGTCGGCAATTGCCGGGGGCAACCCCGAGCGCATGCAAAAGCTTCCGTACGCGGCGGCGGGTCTCAAGAACGAAGTCATCGTGCCGGCTTATTCCCACAACGTGTATGACCATGCCATACGAATGCTGGGAGCCCGGCTGATCGTCGTGCACGAGCGCGCGGAGTTGGAACCGGCTTTCAATGACCGCACGGCCATGGTGTACATCATGGCGGGCCCTCAGGATACAGGCCCGCTGGGGACACAGACGATAGCCGAAGTAGCGCGGCGCCACAAGGTGCCGGTTTTAGTGGATGCCGCGGCCGAGGTCCTGACGCTCAAGCCCAACGTGCACCTGGCGCGGGGCGCGAATGCCGTGGCTTACAGCGGCGGCAAGTGCATCCGCGGCCCGCAGGCCGCCGGTTTCCTGCTGGGCGACAAGGACTGGCTGCAGGCAGCCTGGATCAACAGCGCGCCGCACCACGCGTTCGGCCGCTCGCTCAAGGTAGGCAAAGAAGAGATCATGGGCATGCTGGCGGCCGTGGAGATGTGGGTGAAGCGCGACCACAAGGCGGAATGGGCACAGTGGGAAGCGTGGCTGAATCATATCGCGGCCGAGGTCAAGCCCGTGGAGGGTGTGACCACGGAGGTTCGCCAGCCGTCCCCCGATCTTTCCAACCGTACGCCGGAATTGCTGATTCGCTGGGACGGAGACCGTTTGGGAATCACCGGCAATGAAGCGGCGAAACTGCTGCTCGATACCGAGCCGCGGATCGCGGTGGCGGGCTCGAGCGGTAGGCGTCCGGGGAATATGGCGAGCACGTTGTCGATCATCCCTTACCAGATGTCGCCGGGCGATGAGAAGGTGGTGGCGGAGCGGCTTTACGCGATCCTGTCGAAGCCGCCGAAGATCGAAGTTCCGCCCGCGCCGGAGGGCGCTCCCGTCAACGTGGCCGGGCAGTGGGAGGTCCACATCACGTTCCAGTACGGGTCGGCCCATCATACGGTAGTGCTGGAACAGGAAGGCGCCCGGCTGGCCGGCACGCACCACGGCGAATTTGCTTCGGGCGATCTGAGCGGCGGCGTCGCGGCGAACACGGTGCACTTTCAGAGTTCCCTGCCCACCGACGGCGTCCGGGTGGGGTTCCAGTTTTCGGGAACGGTGCGCGACAATGAGATGGCGGGCACGGTTGGACTCGCCGAATACGGAGAGGCCCGCTGGACGGCGGAACGCCACCAATACCGCGCAGGAACCCGGCGCGGCTGAGCCGGCGGCCGGACCATTCCGCATTTCCATTTCCAAGCCGCAGGATTTTCCATGCTGCCGCAGCAGTGGGACATATTTAAGCGCGCCGCGCGCCTGGAACGATTAGAGCGCATCCCGATGGCGCTGATCGTCGACAGCCCGTGGATACCGGGCTACCTGGGAATCCAGCACCTGGATTACTACCTCGATCCGGAGCTCTGGTTCACATCGAACCTGAAGATCATGCGCGAGTTTCCGGACATCATCTTCGTGCCGTCGTGGTGGACGGAGTACGGGATGGCGGCCGAACCTTCGGTGCTGGGAGCGAAGATCAAGTTCTGGAAGGACAATACGCCGAGCGAATGCCACCGCCTGCATCGCCTGGAAGACATCGACGATCTGGCGGAATACGACGTGGAAGCGGACGGCTTCGCGGCGCTCACGCTGCACCGCATCGGGATGCACCGGCAGCGAATCCTGGACCACGGCTACATTCTCCCCATGGTGACGTCGCGCGGGCCGCTCTGCACGGCCGGGTTTGTCCGCGGCACCACCAACTTCCTGGTCGACCTGGTGGAGAATCCGGAGGGGGCGCACAAGCTGATCGACCTGTGCACCCGGGTGGTGATCGACTGGCTGAAAGCCCAGCACAAGGCGATGGGCGGCACGGTGGAAGGCATCCTGATTCTGGATGACATCGTCGGCTTCATTAGCGCAAGGCATTACCGGGAGTTCGCGCATCCGTACCTGAAGCGCATCTGCGAAGCGTTTCCGAAAGACTGGATCAAGGTTTACCACAACGACGCGGAGGTGGGAGCGTGCCTGGAGCACCTTCCCGACGCCGGTTTCCACGTGCTGAACTGGGGTAAGCAGAAAGATATTCGGGAAGTGAAGCGGCGGGTGGGCGGCCGCATGTGCCTGATGGGCAACGTGAACCCGCTCGAAGTCGCGGTCCGCGGAACGCCGGCAGAGGTGAGGAAGGCGGCGCTCGACGTGCTCGAAGGTTCGGGCGGCGAGGGCATCATCCTTTCGGTGGGCGGCGGCGCGAGCCCGGGAATGCCGCGGGAAAGCCTGGTGGCGATGCTCGAGGCGTTGAACGAGTTCAATGCCGGCCGGCTCAGCCAAGGGGCGGAGGGGATCGGGAGATCATGATCAACGGAAATGGATCGCTGCTGCAGGAGGCCGCGCGGAAGCGGCCGCTGCTCGGCGACGGCGCGATGGGCACGCAACTGATGCTGGCGGGGCTGGATCAGGGTGCGTGCGGTGAGGCGTGGAACCTCACGAATCCGGACAGGGTGCTGGCCATCCAGCGACGGTACGTGGAAGCCGGATCGGATTGCCTGCTGACCAACACCTTCGGCGCGTCGCGCATCACGCTCGACCGGCACGGCAACGGTGCCAAGGCCGCGGAAATCAACCGCGCGGCGGTAGCGATTGCGCGCGAAGCCTTTCAAGGCCGCCCGGGATACGTGATCGGCGATATCGGACCGTTTGGCGGCCTGCTCGAGCCATTCGGCGAGTTTCGCGAGGACGATGTGCGCGCGGCCTTCGACGAGCAGGCGCAAGCGCTGATGGATGCGGGCGCCGATGCCATCATCGTCGAAACGCAAACCGCGCTGGAGGAACTGCTGTTGGGGATTCGGGCGGCGCAGCGCGCGGGAGCTACCTGCATCATCGCCTCGATGGCTTACGACGTGAGGGGCGGCGGCTCCACGTTTCGCACCATGATGGGGGTCGGTCCTGAGCGCGCCGCGAGGTTCATCGAAGAGAACGGGGCGCACATTGTCGCGCTGAACTGCGGGAACGGAATGGATATGGAGCGGGCGCGCGCCGCGGCGGAGCAGTACCGGAAAGTGACCAGCCTGCCGCTGATGGTGCAGCCCAACGCAGGCCAGCCGAAAATGATCGACCTGCGGCTGACCTACGAAGAAACGCCGGAGCAGATGGCCCGCGGCGTCGCGCCGCTGCTCGATGCCGGAGCCGGCATCGTGGGGGCGTGCTGCGGCAGCACCCCGGAACACATCGCCGCCATGCGGAAAGCCATGGACGAATACCTTTCGCAGCGCGCTTCGGCCACGTAACGAATCTCACGGACGGGCGGCAGCGCGCATTCGTACGATCTGGAAATTACAGACTCGGGCCGGTTCGCAAGCTAAGATCTCAACCATGGCGAACGGATCGGACGGCTGGGGCGGGTGGCCTGTCTGGAAACAGGTGCGCGAGGGCGATTTAGAAGGGTTGGGAGTGACGGCGGGTTCCCCCCGAACCGCAAACCTGACCTCTCGCACCGCCGCGGCGGACAGGGTGGTCTCATCCGTCTGTCCGTACTGCGCGGTGGGATGTGGGCAACTGGTCTACATAAAGGACGAGAAGATCATCGACATCGAAGGCGACCCAAGGTCTCCGATTTCAAACGGCTGCCTGTGTCCGAAAGGCGCGGCAACGTTCCAACTGGTGACGGGCTCTCACCGCGTCCAGCACGTGCTGTATCGCCGCCCGTACGGCACGGCGTGGGAAGAGATTCCCCTGGAGCAGGCGCTCGACATGGTGGCGGAGCGCGTCAAAAGAACGCGCGACAACCACTGGGAACAAGCCTCGGAGGAAGGGCAGGAAGTTCGGCGGACGATGGCCATCGCCCACCTGGGCGGCGCCACCCTCGATAACGAAGAGAACTATCTCATCAAGAAGCTTTTCACATCGCTCGGCATGGTTCAGGTCGAGAACCAGGCCCGTATTTGACACTCCGCCACGGTCCCCAGTCTGGGGACCTCGTTCGGCAGGGGAGGGGCCACGACGTTCCAGCAGGACTTGCAGCACTCAGACTGCATCGTCATACAAGGCTCGAACATGGCGGAGTGTCACCCGGTCGGTTTCCGCTGGGTGATGAAGGCGAAGGAGCGCGGGGCGACGGTGATCCACGTGGACCCGCGGTTCAGCCGGACCAGCGCGGTGGCGGACATCCACGTGCCCCTTCGCGCCGGCAGCGACATCGCCTTCCTGGGCGGGATCATTCACTACATTCTGGAGCACGAGCGCTATTTCCAGGAGTATGTCGTCAATTACACGAATGCCTCGGCCATACTGACCGGGGACTTCAAAGATACCGAAGACGGCGACGGCCTGTTCAGCGGGTGGGATCCGGAAAAGGGCGAATACCAGGAGCGGAGCTGGATGTACGAAGGCGTCGAGCCCGAGGCGGCGTCGGGCTCGCGGGAGTCCGCGTCGGCTTCCGGAAAGGAACAGAAGAACCCCATACAGGCCGAGAAGACCGACCCGTCGCTACAGCACCCCAGATGTGTTTTCCAGGTGCTCAAGCGCCACTACCAGCGGTACACGGCGGAGATGGTGGAGAAGACCTGCGGCGTTCCGGCGCGTCTTCTGACCAAAGTGGCCGAAGCGCTCTGCAGCAATTCCGGCAGGGATCGGACCTCCGCGTTCTGCTATGCGGTGGGATGGACGCAGCACACCACGGGCGTGCAGTATATCCGAAGCGCGTGCATTATTCAGTTGCTGCTGGGCAACATCGGGCGGCCGGGAGGCGGAATTCTGGCGCTACGCGGACACGCTTCCATTCAGGGGTCCACCGATATTCCCACGCTCTACAACCTGCTGCCGGGATACCTGCCGATGCCGCGGGCCAGGCACGACCGCGATTTCCGCACTTACAACGATTTGAACGAATCGCCCTCGGGGTGGTGGGGCGAGTTTCCGAAGTATTCGGTCTCCCTGCTCAAAGCATGGTACGGCGCGGCGGCCACCGCGGAAAACGACTTCTGCTTCAAACACCTGCCGGCCATCAGCGGCGACCACTCGCATCTGAACACGGTCGCGCAGATGGCGGACGGAAGCGTCAAGGGATACTTCGTCATGGGCGAGAACCCGGTTGTCGGAACGGTCAACGGGGCGCTGCACAGGAAGGGGCTGAGGGCGCTCGAGTGGCTGGTGGTCCGCGATTTCCAACTGACCGAGACGGCGGAATTCTGGCGCGACGCCCCGGAGATCCACCGCGGCGAAGTCCAACCCGGCGAAATCGGCACCGAGGTGTTCTTCTTTCCGGCGGCTGCCCACACCGAGAAGAGCGGCAGTTTCACCAACACGCAGAGGCTGCTGCAATGGCACCACAAAGCCATAAGCCCTCCGGGCGACTGCCGCAGCGATCTGGATTTCGTCTTCAAACTGGGCCGGCGTCTCAAGAAGCTCTACGAAGAGTCCGAGGATCCCAAGGACCGGCCGGTGCGGGACCTGACGTGGGACTACCGGACCCAAGGCCCGCTCGAGGAACCCGACGCGGAAGCCGTGCTCGAGGAGATTAACGGGTACACCGTCGCCGACCGGAAACCCGTGGACGGGTTCAGCTCCCTCAAGGACGATGGCTCGACCGCGTGCGGCTGCTGGATCTACTCGGGATGTTTTAAAGACGGGGTGAACCAGACCGCCCGCCGCAAACCTCACTGGGAGCAGAGTTGGGTCGCGCCGGAATGGGCCTGGGCGTGGCCCCACAACCGGCGCCTTCTCTACAATCGCGCTTCCGCGGACCCCGACGGCAAGCCGTGGTCCGAGCGCAAAGCGTACATCTGGTGGGACGAGGCCCGGCAAGAGTGGACCGGTCACGACGAGCCGGATTTCGTGCACCAGCCGCCCTCCTACAGGCCGGGGAAGGATGCACGCGGCAAAGAGACGATATCCGGAGTCGATCCGTTCGTGATGCAAGCCGACGGAAAAGGCTGGCTCTTTGTTCCGGCCGGTTTGCAGGACGGACCCTTGCCGTCGCACTACGAGCCGCAGGAATCGGTGGTCAAGAACCCGCTTTACGGGCAGCAGTGCAACCCGGTCCGCATGGAATGGCTGAGGCCGTGGGATAATCCGTACCATCAGCCTTACGACGATCCGCGCTTCCCCCACATACTCACGACTTACCGGCTGACCGAGCACCATACGGCGGGCGGCATGTCGCGCTGGCTGCCGTGGCTTTCCGAGTTGCAGCCCGAGGCGTTCTGCGAGGTCTCTCCGGAACTGGCCGCGGCTATCGGATTGAAGAACGGGGGATGGGCGACGATTCGGAGCGCGCGGGCGGAGATCGAGGCGCGCGTGCTGGTGACGAATCGCGTCCGGCCGCTGCGGCTGAACGGACGAATCGTACACCAGATCGGAATGCCCTATCACTGGTCCGGCAAGGGACTGGTGCGCGGGGATTGCCCCAACGAGTTGTATCCGTTCGTGGCGGATCCGAACGTTTCCATCATGGAGACCAAGGCGATCTCGGTGATGATCGAAGCGGGCCGGCGAAGCAGAGAGCGCCGGTATATTACGAGCGGTCCGCTGGTTCCGGAACTGGCCTCGAAGGAGCGGGACCGCGACCTCCCGAGGGCCCGGCACCGGCCCGAGACCGGGCACGGGTACAAGACGGAACAAGTGAAGGAGGGGCACAACTAAATGGAGGCGACGCTCACGGCCGCCGAGGCCAAAGCGCTCGAGAACCGTGCGGCGCAGGACGACACCCGCAACCGTTCCACGCGCAAAGGCTTCTTCACGGATACAACCCTCTGCATTGGGTGCAAGGCGTGTGAAGTGGCATGCAAACAGTGGAACCAGTTGCCGGACGACGGGCTGCTGTTTACGGGCATGTCTTACGACAACACGGTGACCCTGGGTGCATCCACGTGGCGGCACGTGGCCTTCATCGAGCGTCCGGTGGCGCTGGCTACGCAGGACGCGGGCGCTTTCTCCTGGTTGTTTTCCTCCGACGTCTGCAAGCACTGCGTGCGCGCCGGTTGTCTCGAAAGCTGCCCGACGGGCGCCATCATGCGGACGGAGTTCGACAGCGTCTACGTGCAGCCCGATATCTGCAACGGATGTGGATACTGCGTGATCAACTGCCCGTTCGGTGTGATCGACCGCAGGGAGGACGACGGACGCGCCTGGAAATGCACGCTGTGCTACGACCGCCTCAAAGACGATGCGGAGCCTGCCTGCGCCAAGGCCTGCCCCACGGATTCCATCAGGTTCGGCGATCTCGAGGAGTTGCGCGAAACCGCGCGGGCCCGCGTCGGCCGGCTTCACGAGCAAGGCCTCGAGGAGGCGTACCTGTACGGCGCCGATGCGGCCGGCCAGCCCGGCACGGAGGGGCTGAACGCGTTCTTTCTGCTGGCGGATAAACCCGAGGCTTACAATTTACCGCCGGACCCGGTGGTCCCCACTAAGAAAGCAAAAGAAGCGTGGAAATCTTTCGCGTTTGCCGCCCTGGGTCTCGTGGCCGTCGCAGCCGGGTCGGTATTTGCCTCTATCCAATCATGACTACCACACTCAGAGCAGGCGAGCGCGTGCGGTATCCGGACAGCGTGGACCCGGTCCGGACGGATGGAAGAGACGTGGACACCCGGATCGCCGCCCTCGAAGGCGAAGCTGCGCAGCAGGAGGCGCGGCAAGAGGATCGGCACCTCAAGCGCATCGCGCCGGCTGCGTGGGACCAGGTGCCGCGAATCACGGACGCAGATACAACCTATTACGACCGTCCGCTGCTTAAGGAATCCGTGTGGAGCATCGATATTCCGCTCTACTATTTCTTCGGCGGGGCGGCGGGTGCGGCGCTGACGCTGGGCGCGGCGATCCAACTCACGCCTCCGCACGAACGCGAACTGCGCCGGCTCTCGCGAACCTGCCACTGGATCGGAATCGTCGGCTCGACCACCGGGGCGGCACTGCTGGTGCACGACCTGGGCCGCCCGATGCGATTCCTGTACATGCTGCGGGTCTTCCGGCCCACGTCCCCCATGAACATGGGCGCGTGGATCTTAGCGGCGGCCGCGCCGAGTGCGATATTGACGGGCCTTCTGTTGAACCGCGGCGGTCTCGCCGGGAAAGTCGGAGAGATCAGCGGCTACGTTTCCGGGATATTCGGCGCGGCCCTGGCAACTTACACGGGCGTGCTGGTCTCGAGTACGGCGATCCCGATCTGGCAGGAATCGAGGCGCTGGATGCCGGTGCTGTTTGCGTCATCCGGAGCGGTCGCAGCCGGTTCGATCGCCAACCTGTCGTCCGCGCACCCGGCTGCCCGAAGAATCACGCATGTTTTCGGAACGGCGGCGCGAGTGGCGGAGATTGCCGCCGCGCGGAAGGTAGAGCGGGCGGCATCGGCGATTCCGAAGGTGGGGGAGCCGTTTCGGCGGGGCGCTCCCGGCCTCTTATGGAAAGCCGCCACCGCCATGACGGCCGCCAGCCTGGCGTTCTCGTTCGTCCCTGGCAAATCCCGAAAGGCGGCAAAGGCCGCCGCCTTTTTCGGCGTGGCCGGATCGCTGTGCCTCAGGTTCGCCGTGCACTACTTGGGAAACGCGTCGGCGCGGGACGCAAGAGCGTCCTTCCAGCAGCAGCGGGCGCAACCGGCCGGCTGACTTGAACCGCGCATTCGGCCGCGGCAGGCGCCGGCCGGCTACCGTGCGGCCTTCGCGCGCGGGCGCTGCTCGACGGCGGCGCGCTTCACCAGTTTATTGAAGTTGCTCTTCTGCCCGCGGGCCGTCTGATCCTGGACGATGAGGGCCAGGGCGTTGTCTTCGAATTTGCGGGACCAATCGTCCCAGGAAATCCGGTCGAGGGACTTTTCGCCGCTGTAGCCCGGGAAATCCAGCCGGATCATGCCGATATCGCCGCGTCCACCCGTGCCCCTCACGCAGGAAGGCACGGCGCCGCGCTGTTCGGCCCAGTCGCGGATCTCGGAGGGATCGGTCAGCACGCGCTCCAGGCGCCCGATCTTGACCGCTCCGCGCCTGCCGGTGTTTCCGCGGGAACTCGCCCCCGTTCTCCGCGTGGCGCGCGAGCGTGCCGGCGCGGATGCCGTGGCTTTCCGGGAGGCCGGTTTGCTCTTCGACAGCCGTTTCGAGATTTGCGCCAGTACCCGGTCGGCCTCGATTTCCTCGCGCAGGGTCTGATTCAGCAACTCGACGGCGTTCCTCTGGCCAAGCTGCTGCGCGAGCGAGCGGGCGCTCTCATAGCCCGCGATTTCGTAGTGTTCGACCTTTCGGGCGGATCCGCTGATCGCCGAATCGAGGAGCTCGCCTTCGAATTTCGATTCGAGCATCTCGCTGCCCTCTTCGACGATGCCTTTCATGCCCTTCGAAGGCCGGCTGCGCGGGCGCATGTCGAGAGATTCGAAGACCTCGGACAGCCGCTCTACCTGGTTCCTGGTAATTTCCAGATGCCGGCGGAGAGCCTGCTCCAGTTCATCGTCGTTTGCGGATCTGGCCATTTTCGGCAGGGCGCGGACCAACTGCTTTTCCGCGTCCAGTAACTCTTGTAACTCGGTTTGCAGGAGCTCCTCCGGGCCGCCAGAGTGTTTTGCCATTGTCGTATCTCCCCTCTTACAAAGTTTCGCAACTACCGGGGCGCAAGGCCATCGATCAGAGCCGGCGTGCTGTGCGATCGGAAACGCCCGCGCGCCGCCGGGTGTCAGCGAGAGAACCAACGGCGCTCTTCGGCCGGTCTGCCGAACCGGTGCGGACATCTTCGAATCAGCAGGCGCCGGTTCGGAACGGCGGCTGCGCCCCAGTCATGCTTGAAAGGCGCCGGATGCCTGAGGAAGTCGAATTCGCGGTCCCCTTGCGCAATTGCTTCCCGAATCGAATAGGCCAACAATACCGCGCCCGGGCTCAAGCGCGCCTGTGCCGGATCGAAACCCGCCTGGTAGGCATAAGTGCGGCCTTTCGCCGACAGGTTATACTGCACCGCGAGGTAGCGGTCATTTAGCAAGAGTCCGTAAATCCGCAGCATGCCGCCGCAGCAGGTGCCGTTGGCCAGCTCCCAATGAAAGGCGCAGAGAGACCTGGTCGAAAACATGCCGGCTTCGCCGCGCTGGTTCCACCTCCTGGCGTGTAACTCGAACAGGCAATTGAGCAGATGCTTGCTGTTGAGGGGGTCGCCGCGAACAAACTCGACCCTGCCCGCGGCTTCGAGCCGCTTTTCCGCCGTGCGGAGGTTCCGCCGGAGAGCAGGTTGGACCTCGGCAAGTTGGTCCGCGAAGGTGGCGCGCAGTCTCAGAACGGGGCAGGCGCTACATTCCGAGGGTGCGGCCGGTACGATAGAAGCGGCCTGTAGCAGCGGCGAGCCGGGGCGCAGTTCCTGGAGATCCGCCTCGGCCCACTCGGCACCGGGGTCCGCGACCCAGCGAATCACGGCCTCGGAAGCTTCCGCCCGGTATTCGGGAAGGCATGTCATTCCCAGATAGTCGGACACGCCGGAGCCGAGGAACGAAAGGCGCCGCGCCTCAGGCCCGACTCCGGGTTCCCAGATGAAGAATGGCGCAACCGCAACCAGACGGGAGCATTTTCGCAAGGCCAGAACCCGAAGCCTGCCGCCGCCCCAAAGATGGCGCGTCCACGGCAACAGCCACGCCGGGCTCTGAAACGGCGTCGCGTCCGGGTCGCGTTGCCATACGTGATGCCAAGCGGGTTCGAGCCGCTCCAGGCTCTCGATGGAATCCAGGATCTCGACGGCCATCTTACCCGGGCGGAACCTTCCCGTCTCCAGGATCCAGTGTACCGGCGGGGATCCGCCGCTGAATGTCCGTTTCGAAGCGCCGGGGTGAGCGCCGGGCGCATCGATTAACCGCCGGGTATCCTGCAACACGGCCCACTGGGGATCAACAGTAAACGGGCGCACGCGCCCCCAAGAGTAAGTAAAGATATGAACATCGCCGGAGTTCGTAAGTTGGCATAATACCCAGCAGAAGCTGTGGGGGACGGACGGCCGAGGGGCTCGGGCGAGCGCCGGGTGCCGTCTGGAGCAGCGAACAACACACATGGGAAAGAACATTCTGATTACAGGCGGCGCGGGATTCATCGGAGCGCACCTGGCGAGCGAGTTATTGAACCGGGGATATCGGGTCAGGGCTCTTGATGCGCTGTTACCGCAGGTGCATGGAGCCGCGCGGGAGCGGCCCTCGTATCTGAACCGCGATGTGGAACTGATCCGGGGTGACGTCCGGGATCCGTCGGTGCTCGGCCGGGCGCTCGACCGCGTGGACGGGGTCTTTCATTTCGTGGCGCTGGTGGGCGTCGGACAAAGCATGTACCAGATGTCGGAATATGTCAGCGTCAACTGCCTTGGAACCACGGCCCTGCTGGAAGCGATTACCCAGGGACACCCCGTGGAGCGCCTGGTTGTCGCCTCGAGCATGAGTATCTACGGCGAAGGCCTGTATCGAAACTCGCGCGGAGAAGTTACTCCTCCGGTGGAGAGGCCACTTGAGAGGCTCAGGGCGGGCGACTGGGAGGTCCGGGATCAGAACGGCGAAACGCTTCATCCGGCGCCCACTCCCGAGGAGAAGCCGCCGCACCTGGCATCGGTCTACGCGCTCTCGAAATATTCCCAGGAGCGCCTCTGCCTGACGATCGGGCGAGCTTACGGGATCGGTACCGTGGCGCTGCGGTTCTTCAACACGTACGGGCCCTACCAGGCGCTTTCGAACCCGTACACGGGAGTGCTGAGCAACTTCGCCTCGCGCGTGCTGAACGGGAGGGCGCCGCTGATCTTCGAGGACGGGCGGCAGAAGCGCGACTTCGTCAGCGTCTACGATGTGGCCCGCGCCTGCCGGATGGCGCTCGAGAAACCCGAGGCGGCGGGCTGTGCGCTGAACGTCTCGAGCGGCGTGGCGATGACGGTGCTCGAGGTTGCCGAGCGCACCGTGCGCGCGCTGGGGCGGCGCGACATTATTCCCGAAGTGACCGGAAAATACAGGGCCGGCGACATCCGCCATTGTTTTGCCGATATCACCAACGCAAAGCGTGTGCTCGGGTTCGAGCCGCAGGTGCGGCTGGAGCAGGGTCTGGAGGACCTGGCCGCCTGGCTGGAGGAGCAGACGGCCGAAGACCGCGGATTGGAAGCGCGGGCCGAACTGGCCGCCCGGGGGTTGATGGTATGAAGAAACCCTCCAAGCCGCACGGCCGCACCGCGCGCGCCCCCCGGGTAGGACTGGTGGAGTGGTTCCGGCCGGGTGACCGCGAGCGCGTCGAGGCCGTATTGCAGGACATGCGGGCGCTCGGTGTGGGAGAACTCCGAATCGCTTTCTGCTGGGCGGATTGGTACACGTCCGAAGGGGATGGCTGGTACGCGTGGCTGCTGCCGCGACTGGCCCAGGACGTCAGGATCCTGCCGTGCTTCGTGCATACTCCGCCGTGCCTGGGGACCGTGCCGAAGTTCTCGTCGCCTCCGCAGACGCCCAAGGCATATGCCGATTTCATCGACGTGATGATCACAAGGTTCGGCGACTATTTCGAGTGGCTCGAACTCTGGAACCAGCCCAACAACCAGGACGAATGGGACACGCGCATCGACCCGGAATGGCAGATCTTCAGCGAAATGATCGGCGCCGCGGCGTACTGGGCGCGCAAGCGGGGCAAGAAGACCGTCCTTCCCGGGACGTGGCCCACCGACCCGGATTGGATCGCGCTGATGTGCGAGCGCGGCGTTCTGCAATACATCGACGCCGTCTCGGTGCACGGGTTTCCGGGGACCTCCGAGTTTCCCTGGGCGGGATGGGAAGCGGAAATCATGCAGGTGCGGGAGCGCCTCAAACGCGGGGGCTCGCGGGCGCAGGTCTGGATCACGCAGACGGGTTTTTCCACCTGGCGAGGCGAGGAGAGCGCCCAGGTGCGGGCGCTGGCGGAGGCCCTGGATGCTCCGGTGGAGAGACTCTACTGGGAATCGCTGTACGACCGCGACCCCGCCGCTTACGATGCTTCCCGCCTGGACGAGCGTGAATTCCATTTCGGCTTGAAACGGGCGGGGGGAACGCCCAAACTCCTGTTCCAGCTTTGGGCCGATGGCGGACTGGAAAAAGTGCGCGAAGTTGCGCGCCGCGACGCCAAACCCCGTTCGGTCGGACGCCAGCAAAGGCACGTACTGATCACCGGCGGCGCGGGCTTCATCGGCAGCAACCTGGCCGACCGGCTGCTCTCGTCGGGACGCCCGGTTCTGGTATTCGACGACCTGTCGCGGCCGGGAGTAGAGCAGAACCTTTCCTGGCTGCGAGAGCGGCATGGCGACCGGCTGAGGGTAGAGGTAGCGGATGTGCGGGACCGGCAGCCGCTGCGCGCGGCCGTGCGCGGAGCCGACCAGGTTTTCCACTTCGCCGCACAAGTGGCCGTGACCAGCAGCCTGCTCGACCCGATTCACGATTTCGAAGTGAACGTCCGCGGGACCGTCAACCTTCTGGAGGAGGTCCGCGCCCTGGAATGCCCGCCGCCGCTGATCTACACCTCTACCAACAAAGTCTACGGAGCGCTTACCGACCTGCCGCTCGAAGCCAACTGCACGCGCTATCAGCCGCTCGATGCCGCCACCCGGACCGGCATCCACGAAGGGCGCCCGCTCGATTTTCATAGCCCGTACGGCTGCTCGAAAGGGGCGGCCGACCAGTACGTGCTGGATTACGCCCGCACGTTCGGCATCCCCGCCCTGGTCTTCCGCATGAGCTGCATTTACGGCGCGCACCAGATGGGCACGGAAGACCAGGGATGGGTGGCGCATTTCCTGATTCGCGCCATCGAGGACAAACCCATCGTCATTTACGGCGACGGAATGCAGGTGCGGGACCTGCTGTTCGTGGACGACCTGGTGGACGCGCTTCTTCTGGCGCAATCCAACAGCCACACGCTGGCGGGACAGGCCTTCAACATCGGAGGTGGCCTGGGCAACACCGCCAGCCTGCTGGAACTCATGGAGATGATCGGCGCTATCTGCGGTTCGAAGCCCAACCTCCGGTGGAAAGACTGGCGGTCCGGCGACCAGCGCTATTACGTTTCGGACACGCGCAAATTCAAGGCCGCCACCGGCTGGGCGCCTAAAGTGAATGTGCGGCAGGGGGTCGAAATGCTGTATCGCTGGCTTCTGGAATCGCGCGGCCGGGCGGCCGGACGTCAACTTGCCGCATCGGGTGCGATCTATGAAGTACTCGCTCATTAACCCGCCCTGGAGCTTCGAAGGCAGCATCTATTTCGGATGCAGGGAGCCGCACCTGCCGCTCGAATTCGGCTATTCGAAGGCGCTGCTGGAGCGCGCCGGGCACGAAGTCGAGATCCTGGACGGGCAACTCGACGGGCTGCCGCCCGAGACGATTCGCGAGAGGCTGGCGGCGTTCCGCCCCGATTTCACGGTGCTGACCACGGCGCCGAGCTACCTGTTCTGGCGTTGCGCGCCGCCGGAGTTGCGCGTTCCGATGGAACTGGCGCGCGCGGTCCGGGACGTCGCGGGCACGCTCGTGGCCGTAGGGCCGCACGCCTCCACCACGCCCAGGGCGACCCTCGAAAAGCTGGGCGCGGAAGTGGCTGTCCTGGGCGAATGCGAGGAGGTCCTGCCACGCCTGGCCGGTTATTCGAGCAGCCTCGACTCGGTCTGTTTTCGCGAAGCCGGCAAGGTGCGGATCAAGGGCGCGCCATACGCTTCGGACATGTCCAAACTGCCGGCGCTCGCCTGGGAGCACGATACCATCGCGCGGCACTCGCACCACCATCACCGGTTCGAAGCGCCCCCGGATGGGCCGGGCGCCGAGATGGAAGTGTCGCGCGGATGTCCCTATCACTGCACGTTCTGCGCCAAGGACAACTTCCGCAACAGTTTCCGCCGGCGGCCGATCGAGGCCATCGAAGCGGAACTGGACGGGCTGATCGCGCAGGGCATCGAATACGTGTACTTCATCGACGAGATTTTTCTGCCGTTCAAAGACGTGCTGCAACTGCTGGCGGCGCGACGGATCAAGTTCGGCATGCAGACCCGCATCGACCTGTGGAACCACGAGAGCATCGAACTCGCCGGCCGCGGCGGCTGCGTGTCGATCGAAGCTGGCGTCGAAAGCATCACCGTGAAGGGCCGCGAGCTGCTCGATAAGAAGTGCAAACTATCCACCGGCGAATTGACGGAGCGGTTGATTTACGCGCGGCGCTTCGTTCCCTTCGTGCAAGCCAACCTGCTCGAATCGCAGTCGGACGATCCCGATGACGTGGAGGCTTGGAGGCAGCGGCTGCAGGCATCCGGCGTCTGGGCGAACAAGCCGGTGCCGCTGTTTGCGTATCCGGGCTCGCCGGACTACACGCGGCGCTGGGGAGCGCCGGACGATGCGGCCTGGGAGCGGGCTCACGACGACTATCTGAAGAATTTTCAGGAATTCAGCGACATTCAGGAGCGGCATCCGCAAACGCTGGCCGCTTTGGAGACGATGCCCGCGTGCCATGATTGAGCCAACCTCCGTCAAGCGGGTGCTGATGACCGGAGACACCGTGGGCGGCGTCTGGACGTTCACGCTCGAACTCGCCGAAGCCCTGGGGCCTCACGGCATCGAAGTGGTGCTGGCCACGATGGGCGGACAGCCGTCGGCCGAGCAGCGAAATAACGCCCGGCGGATCCGGAATCTGCGGCTGTTCTCGAGCGATTTCAAGCTGGAGTGGATGAACGACCCGTGGCGGGATGTCGAGGCATCCGGTGCGTGGCTGCGGGAACTGGAGGCCCGGTTCGCCCCCGACGTCATCCATCTCAACACCTACGGGCACGGCACGGTGGAATGGAATGCCCCGGTGGTCCTTACGGCTCATTCCTGCGTGCTCTCGTGGTGGCGCGCGGTGCACGGAGAGCCCGCGCCCGCGGCATGGGACCCGTACCGGCGCGCGGTGGTGAAGGCCTTGCAATCCGCGCGGCTGGTGACGGCACCCTCGCGATTCATGCTCGGCACCCTGGAAGAAAACTATGGGCCGCGCGCCGGCGGCGCTGTGATCCCCAACGGGCGCAGCCCCGCCCTGTTTCGTCCGAGGCCGAAAGAGCCCTTTATCCTGGCAGCCGGGCGCCTGTGGGACCGGGGCAAGAACATAGCCATGCTGGCCGCCATTGCGGATGCGCTGCCGTGGCCTGTGTTTGTGGCGGGTGAACAGGCGCATCCGGACGGCGGATTGGTTGACCTGGGCGGGTGCCTGCCCCTGGGGCGGCTGAGCCTCTCCGGTCTGAGCGAACGGTACGGACTGGCGGCGGTCTACGCCTCGCCGGCGCGGTACGAGCCCTTCGGCCTCTCCATTCTCGAAGCCGCGCTCTCGGCTTGCGCCCTGGTCCTGGGCGACATTCCGAGCCTTCGCGAAATCTGGCAGGACGCGGCGATATTCATCTCTCCCGAAGAGCCCTGCGCGTGGACGGAAACCCTGCGCGCGCTCGCCCTGGATTCCGGAGCGCGCTCGGACCTGGGGCTGCGCGCCCGGCGCAGGGCCCTCGAATTCAGCCCCGGCCGGATGGCGCAAGCTTATGCCCGCTGCTACCGGCAGGCGGCGCGGCAACCGGAGGGCGTATGCGCATCGTGATCTTCACGCATTCGCTCATTTCGGACTGGAACCACGGCAACGCCCACTTTCTCCGCGGGATCGCCGCCGAGTTGATCGAGCGCGGCCACGACCTGCGCATCTTCGAGCCGGAGAACGGCTGGAGCCTGCAGAACCTGGTGCGCGATTGCGGACCGGCGGCCATCGACGAATTTCACCGGGCGTTTCCGAACCTGCGAAGCGAGTTCTATAACGCGCAGAACCTGGACCTGGACCGCGCCCTGGCCGGCGCCGCACTGGTGCTGGTACACGAATGGAACCAGCACGCGCTGGTGAGCCGCATCGGCGCCTGGCGCGCGGCGCATCCCGGCTGCCGCGTGTTGTTCCACGACACGCACCATCGCAGCGTGACCGCTCCGGACGAAATGGGGCGCTACGACTTGCGGTCTTACGACGGGACGCTGGCCTACGGCGGCGCGATCCGGGACATCTATCTCGCGGCCGGATGGACGCGGCGGGCGTGGACCTGGCACGAAGCAGCGGACGTGCGCGTGTTCCGCCCGGTGAGCGGCGGTGGTATGGACGGCGACCTCGTCTGGATCGGCAACTGGGGCGATGGCGAGCGCGAACGGGAGCTGCGCGAATTCCTGGTCGAGCCGGTGAAAGCGCTGGGGCTGCGCGCGCGCGTCTACGGCGTCCGCTATCCGGCTGCCGCGCTCGAAATGCTGGCGGAAGCCGGAATCGAATACGGCGGCCGGCTGCCGAATCATCGAGTGCCCCAGATCTTTGCGCGGTTTCGTGTCACGGTCCACATACCGCGCGGTCCCTATGCGGCCAAGTTGCCCGGCATTCCGACCATCCGCCCGTTTGAGGCGCTGGCCTGCGGAATTCCGTTGATCTCGGCACCATGGGACGATCGCGAAGGCCTGTTCACGCCGGGCGGAGATTACCTGGTTGCCCGGGATGGTAAAGAAATGGAGCGGCACCTGAAAGCCGTGCTGGCGGATGGAGGGTTAAAGTGGCGCCTGCGGAAACGCGGGCTCGAGACGGTTCGCCGGCGCCACACGTGCGCACACCGAGTGGACGAGTTACTGGAAATCTACCACTCCCTCGAACCGTGCCGTATCCCCGTCACGGAGGCCTATACATGAATATCGCGTTCTTCGGATCGAGCCTGGTATCCGCTTATTGGAACGGCGCGGCCACTTACTATCGCGGGATCATTCGCGCGCTCCACGCGCGGGGCCACCGCATCAGCTTCTTTGAACCGGATGCCTATGAACGGCAGCAGCACCGCGACATAGACGATCCGCCGTGGGCGAGCGTGACGGTGTACTCCGCCCTGGACGAAGGTGGTGTCGGGGCGGCGATCGAACGCGCCGCGAGTGCCGACCTCGTCGTGAAAGCCAGCGGCGTGGGGGTCTTCGACGAGTTGCTGGAGCGCGCGGTGCTGCAATTGAAAGCGCCCGGCCGGCTGGCGGCTTTCTGGGACGTGGACGCTCCCGCCACGCTGGACCGCGTTGGCCGGAATCCGGCCGACCCGTTCGCGGAATTGATCCCCCGCTACGACCTGATCTTCACTTATGGAGGCGGGTCGCCGGTGGTCGAGGCGTATCTCGCGCTGGGCGCGCGGGCATGCATTCCCGTCTATAACGCGCTCGACCCCGAAACCCATTTCCCGGTTCCGGCCGAGCCGCGTTTTGCCGCCGAACTGGGATTTCTGGGCAACCGCCTGCCGGATCGCGAAGCGCGCGCCGGGGAGTTCTTCTTCCGGCCTGCCACGGCCGCGCCGGCACGGCGCTTCCTGTTGGGCGGCGCGGGGTGGGGATCGAAGTACATGACACCGAACATCACCTGGATCGACCACGTGTTTACGCGCGATCACAACGCCTTCAACTGCTCGCCGAAGGCCGTGCTGAATATATCGCGCGAAAGCATGGCCCGGTACGGCTATTCGCCGGCCACGCGCGTCTTCGAAGCGGCGGGCGCGGCGGCGTGCCTCATCACCGACGCGTGGGAAGGCATCGGCGAATTCCTGGAACCCGGCCGCGAGATCCTGGTGGCCGGCGACGGCTCGGAAGTGCTGGCGCACCTCGAAGCGCTTACCCCCGGCCGCGCCGTGGAAATCGGCCGCGCGGCTCGCCGCAGGGTTCTCGCGGAACACACTTACGCGCATAGGGCGGCGCAGGTGGAGGCGGTGCTCGAAGGCGTCTCCATGGGGGCCGGATTATGACGGCGGCCCGGCTCGATATCGTGATGCTGGGGCTCTCGGTCACGTCGTCGTGGGGAAACGGCCACGCCACCACCTACCGCGGCCTGATTCGGGGTCTCGCCGCTCGCGGGCACCGCGTCCTGTTTCTCGAACGCGATGTTCCCTGGTACGCCGGGAACCGCGACCAGCCGGGGATGCGGGAAGCGCGCATCGAACTCTACCAGGACCTGGCCGACCTCCGTTCGCGCTTCGAAGGCGAAGTCAGCCGCGCCGACCTGGTGATTGTCGGTTCCTTTGTACCGCAAGGTATCGAAGTCGGCGAATGGGTTACAACGGTCGCTACGGGAGTCAAGGCATTTTACGACATAGATACTCCGGTCACCTTGTCTCAGTTGGAAGGCAGTAAGTGCGACTATTTATCTCATCGGCTGATCCCCCGCTACCACTTATACCTTTCGTTTACGGGTGGGCCGACCCTGGCCCGCCTGGAGCTTCGGTACAACGCGGCTATGCCGAGGGTGCTGTACTGCTCGGTGGATCCGAACCAGTATCATCCCGAAAGCCGCGAGCATCGCTGGGACCTGGGTTACCTGGGCACGTACAGCCCGGACCGCCAGCCGGCTCTCGAGCGGCTGCTGCTCGAGCCCGCGCGGCGCCTGCCCGCCGGCAGCTTCGTGGTGGCCGGGCCCATGTATCCGGAGTCCGTCGAGTGGCCGGAGAACGTGGAACGAGCCATCCACCTGGAGCCGGCCCGGCACCGGAAGTTTTATGCGGCGCAGCGGTTCACCCTGAACATCACGCGCTCCGGCATGGTGGCGGCGGGCTATTCGCCCAGCGTGCGGCTGTTCGAAGCGGGCGCATGCGGCGTTCCCATCATCAGCGACCGCTGGGACGGGATCGAAACGCTGTTCCAGCCGGGCAGCGAGATACTGCTCGCGGATTCGGCCGACGACGTGCTGCGCTTCCTGTTCGATATCTCCGAGGAAACCCGCGCCTCGATCGGCGCAAAGGCCAGGGCCACCGTTCTGGCCGGACACACGCCGCAATACCGCGCCGCGCAGTTGGAGCGGTATTACCAGGAAGCTTATGACCATTTTTTTGCTCATCCGGCACGGCGAAACAGACGCCGTCGGAAGAACCATGATGGGTTGGCTGCCGGACATACACCTGAACGAAACCGGAAAACAGCAGGTCCGGCGGCTGGTGGAGAGGCTGAGCGGGGCTCCCCTGAACGCGATTTACAGCAGCCCGCTCGAACGGGCGGTCGAGACGGCGGAGGAAATAGCTCGCCCGATCGGGCTGCCGGTTCTGCGCAGCCAGGCCTTGGGTGAGGTGCGCGTGGGCGAATGGGCCGGGTCGAGCTTCGATCGGTTGCAACAGGATTCCGAGTGGCGCCGCTTCAACAGCCTGCGCAGCGTGACGCGCGCTCCGGGAGGTGAGCTGATGCTGGAAACGCAAGCGCGGATCGTGAGCGAACTCGAGTGCCTGCGGGGGCGGCATCCCGAGCAGGTCGTGGCCGTCGTAAGCCATGCCGACGTGATTAAGGCGGCGGTGGCGCACTTCGCGGGGGCTCCGCTCGATCTGTTCCACCGCATCGAAATCAGCCCGGCATCGGTTTCGGTGGTGTCGCTTGACGAGCGCTCTATCGGCATCCAGCGGGTGAACGACACCGGCAGTTTCGAAGCCGATGTCTTGTGGAGCCGGAGGCCTTTATGAATCTGGCGATCTTCGGGCTCTCCGTCAGCTCTTCCTGGGGCAACGGCCACGCGACCCTGTGGCGCGGAATGTGCGCGGCGCTCGGACGGCTGGGCCATGGTGTGACCTTCTTCGAACGCGACCAGCCCTACTACGCGGCCTGCCGCGACCTGCACGAACTGCCGGGGGGGAAGCTGATCGTCTATCCGGACTGGAAGGACGTGCTGCCCGCCGCACGGCGCGCCATTGCCGAAGCGGACGTGGCGATGGTGACCTCGTACTGTCCCGACGCGCTGTCCGCCACGGACCTGGTCCTCCAATCGAGAGCACTGCGGGTCTTCTACGATTTGGATACCGGTGTCACGCTGAGCCGTCTCGGCCGCGGCGAGCGGGTGGAGTATCTCGGGCCGGAAGGTCTGCGCGGGTTCGACCTGGTGCTGAGTTATACCGGGGGCCGTTCGCTCGATGAGCTCAAAGTGCGGCTGGGAGCCCGGCGCGTGGAGCCGCTTTACGGCCACGTGGACCCGTCCACGCACCGGCCCGTGCCGGCGGAGGACCGCTATCGCGCGGATTGTTCCTATCTAGGCACTTACGCCGAAGATCGCAATGCCGCGCTCAATGCGCTGTTTGTCGAGCCGGCGCGCCGGCTGCCGGACTGCCGTTTCCTGGTGGGAGGGGCGCAATACGACCACACGTTCCCCTGGCAGCCGAACATCTATTTCGTGCGCCACGTGCCGCCGGCGGATCATTGCGCGTTCTATTGCTCGTCGCCCCTGACGCTGAACGTCACCAGGCGGGCCATGGCGGATCTGGGGTACTGTCCCTCCGGCCGGTTGTTCGAGGCGGCGGCATGCGGCGTGCCGGTTGTGAGCGACGTGTGGGAGGGGATCGGCGATTTCTTCGAGCCCGGATCGGAAATTCTGCTGGCCCGCACCACGGATGAAGCGATGGCCGCGATCGCGCGGCCGCGCGAGGAACTGGAAGCAATCGCGCGTGCCGCCCGGGAGCGGGTGATGCGCGATCATACGTCCGGCGTCCGGGCGCGGCAACTGGAGGCGATTTTAGACGCGGCCTGCCATTCGGCCGCGAATGTGGAGGAGGCGGCTCACTCATGATGTGGGGAATCATCCCGGCGGCGGGGCGGGGAAGCCGGATCCAGCCGCTGGCCTTTTCAAAGGAACTGCTTCCGCTCGGCGGCCGAAGGGAGGGCGAGATGGAGCGGCCGCGCGCCGTCAGCGAATACCTGGTGGAGCGCCTGGCCCTGGCCGGCGCCACGCGAGTCTGCTTCGTGATCGCGCCGGGAAAATCGGACATTCTCGAATACTACGGAGGCGAGGCGTATTCCGCGGCGATCTGCTACGCCGTGCAGCCGCAACCGCTGGGGTTGTGCGACGCCATTTTCCGCGCGCTGCCGCTGATTCACGCGTCGGAAAGCGTGATGGTGGGGCTGCCGGATACGCTCTGGTTTCCGGAGGACGGGCTGCGCGCACTTCCCGGCGGGCAGCTTTCGTTTCTTCTCTTCCCGGTCAGCCGCCCGGAGTTGTTCGACGTGGTCGTGACGGACGAGGCCGGCCGCGTGATCGAGATCCAGGTGAAGCAAAAGGAGGCGCGCTCGAATTGGGTCTGGGGCGCCTTCAAGATGCCCGCCAGTGTGCTCTCTGAGCTCTTCGATCTCTGGTGCCGGCGCCAGCGCCGCGACGAGTACATCGGCACCCTGGTGAACGCGTACCTGGAGCGCGGCGGCCGGGCTTCCGGCGTGCGCGCGGGAACCCGCTACGTGGACGTGGGCACGCTCGAAGGTTATCGCGAAGCCATGCGCCTGCTGAACGACGAGCCCGAGCCGCAGCCCACCCGCAGGGCGCATATGGGGAGCAACCCGGCATGAGTTCGACCCTGACCGCCGCCGAAATCGAAAAGCGCGTTCGCGAGCTGGGCAACTGGTTCCAGAACCTCAACCTGCGCGGCGTCCAGACCGCGCCGGAACATTTCCTGGGCGATTATCCCTCGTGCAAGTTCCGCCATTTCGCCCAGGCTATCCCGCGCGACCTCTCCGGCATGACCGTTCTCGATATCGGCTGCAACGCCGGGTTCTACTCCATCGAAATGAAACGGCGCGGCGCGGCGCGCGTGGTGGGGATCGACCTGGACGAAGAGTATCTGGCGCAGGCGCGGTTCGCCGCCGAAGTATCCGAAGCCGCGATCGAATTCCGCCGGATGTCGGTTTACCAGATCCCGGAACTGCGCGAGAAGTTCGACCTGGTGCTGTTTATGGGCGTGCTGTACCACCTGCGGCACCCCCTGCTGGCGCTCGACCTGCTGCGCGAGCACGTGGTCAAAGATACGCTGATCTTTCAGTCGCTGCTGCGCGGAACGAAGCAGGTAGCGCCGATTGAAAAGGACTACCTGTTCTGGCAGGCCGACGTATTCTCGGAACCGGGGTACCCCGTGCTGCACTTCGTGGAACACCGCTATTCGCACGACCCCACCAACTGGTGGATTCCGAACCGGGCTTGCGCCGAAGCGATGCTGCGTTCGGCGGGCTTCGAGATCGTGGATCACCCGGAGGAGGAAGTCTACATCTGCAAGATCGCGCCGAACGGGGAAGGTGGGGAGGACCTGACGTGGTTGAAGCCGTAATGCTTTGGAACGAGCCGAACAATCTTTCGCATTGGGACTTCGGGATCGACAAGGACTGGAGCATTTTCGCGGAGATGACGAAACTGGCGGCCCAGGCGGTGAAGGCCGAGAACCCCGGTCTGCGCCGCGTTCTGGGCGGGATTTCGCCGATCGACCCGGATTTCATCCGCAACATGCGCGGCCAGTGCGTGCTTCAGCATGTGGACGTGGTCGCGGTCCACGGATTCCCGCTCGACTGGAACCACTGGACGATTCACGAATGGCCCGGCAAGCTGGCGGAAATCGAAGCGGTCTCAGATCTTCCGATTTGGGTTTCCGAGGTGGGCGTCTCCACCTTCGGCGCCGAGGAGGTGCAGGAGTTCGGGCTCAGGCGCACCGCCGAACTGCTGCTGGGCCGCGTGGAGCGAATCCACTGGTACAGCCTGTACGACCTGCCGCGCGCGTGGCCCGCGACTACGCGGCACCGCGAGGCGGAAGGCTCTTCCTACTACCGCCATTTCTACATGGGGCTGCTGAGAGAAGACGGCTCGCCCAAACGCGCGCTTCCACTGTTTGCGGGCTACGCCCCGGCTTTGGGCATCTGCCAGTGGTTTCATTTCGAAGACCACCGCCTGGAAACCGCGGTGGCCTGGCTGAGAGACCTGGGAGTGAAGTACCTGCGCACCGGCCTGAGCTGGGCCGACAGCCACCGTCCCGATGCCCAGGCATGGTTCGACCGCCAGATGCGCCTGCTGGAGCCTTTCGACGTGACCCTGACTTACTGCTTCACGCCGCCTTCGCGCGGGGTGGTCGAGAATTACACGAGCCCGCCGGCCGACATTCGGGAGTTCGCGGATTTCTGCGCGAGGATGACTCGCCGCTACGCCTCTTGAATCGCGGTCACTTGCCGGATCTCTGCTCGCTCGCGAAGGGCAGGCGGACCTGGAACAGGGTCCGGCCGGGCTCGGACTCCACCTGTACCTCGCCGTGATGCTGCTGCACGATGCGATAGACCGTGTCGAGACCGAGCCCCGTGCCTTCGCCCACCGGTTTGGTGGTAAAGAACGGTTCGAAAATATGATCGCGGATTTCGGGGGCGATGCCCGAACCGTTGTCGCGGATCTCGACGAGGACTCGTCCGAATTCCGCGGCCGTTCGGACCCCCAGTTCGCCGCTGCCGTTCATGGCGTCGATGGCGTTGTCGATGAGGTTGGTCCAGACCTGGTTCAACTCGCTGCCGTGCCCGCAGATGCGCGGAATCGAGCGATCGTACTCCCGAACCACCGTGACGCCGTGCTTCAGCCGGTAGTGCAGCATGATGAGGGTGTTCTCGATGCCGTCGTGGACGTCGATCTCCTGCTGCGGAATCTGGTCCATGTAGGAGTACTGCTTGATGGCGCGAACGAGGTCTGAGATGCGGGTCGTTCCGCGTTCGATCTGCTCCACCAGGCGGCTGACGCTGAGCGATGCCGCGAGGTGGGTGACGGCATCGCCCAGGGCGTCACCGAAACGCGCCGACATGCGGCGCACCGTATCCAGATCGCAGCCCGCGTCCACCAGGTCGGGGGCCAGTTGGCGCGCGGCCTGAACGCCGTGCGATTGCAGCCAGTCGCCGATCTCCTCTTCGCGGTCGCTCCGTTCCAGGGAATCGATCGCGGCGGGAGGGTGGAGCTTCGGCCAGTCGCATTCCAGTTGAGCCAGAAACACGCGGTCTTCCGGTGAGGGCGCGCGCTGTCCCAGCCGCACGCTGGCGCTGCGCAGCGCGCCGACAGCCTGATGCAGGCCATTCGCCGCATTGCGCACGGCGGCGGCCGGATTGTTCAGCTCATGGGCCAGGCCGGCCGACAGCTTTCCGAGAGCCATCAGCTTTTCCCGCTGCTGATCGTTCCTGGTCGATTCGCGGATGCGGTCCGACATCACGGCGACCAGCCGGCTTCCCAGATCGGGCAGCCGTTCGAGCATCTCCCGAAAATGCGAAATATGGAGAAACGCCAGGGTGGAGGCCGTCATCGCGCGAGTGGTCAGAGGGAACTGCGTGAGCCTGGAATATGGGAGCATCCCGGTCAACTCGCCGGCACGCGCGGAATAGGTGCGGCCGTCTCCCGCCCCGTGTTCCCGCTGGCTGTGAATTTCGCCTTCGAGCATGACGATCATGCGGTCCGCCCGAGAGCCTTCCTCGGCCACCACGTCCCCCGGCTCGAAATGCGCTATCTCCATCTTGGAAGCGAGCCACTCCAGATCGTTGTGGGAAAGGGCGGCGAAGACCGGGACGGCCTTCAGGCGTTGGGCAAGGGTGGTAGGCGCCGGCTCCATTTTCAGACCTCCGCCAGGTAGCGATGCACGAACTGTATGGCGATGGAGCCCTCGCCCACACTGGAGGCTACACGCTTCATCGATCCATGGCGGACATCTCCCACCGCGAAGATACCGGGAACGCTGGTTTCGAGTAAGAACGGTTCGCGTTCGAGCGGCCAGCCGCGCGGCCGTTTGCCTTGCACCGGTAGGTCCGGCCCGGTCAGGATGAAACCGCGATCGTCGCGTTCCAGAAGTCCGGAAAGCCAATCCGTGCGAGGCGCGGCACCGATGAAGACAAACACGGCGCTGGCCGGCAGTCGCTCCAACCCGCCCGAGCGGCGGCAGGAGACCGAAATCGACGCCAGCTTTTCCTCGCCGTCTACGGCCACCAGTTGAGTTCCAAAGGCCACCTGAATATTGGGCGTCTGAGCGATATCGTCGATCAGGTACTGGGACATAGTGGCGGCCAGGCTTTCGCCGCGGACCAGCATGACCACGCGTTTCGCGTATCGGGAGAAGTTCATTGCCGCCTGGCCCGCCGAGTTGGCGCCCCCGACGATGTAGACCTCCTCATCGCGGCACGAGAGGGCCTCGGTGGACCCGGCCCCGTAATACACGCCGGCGCCCTGGAACCGCTCAATGCCGGGAATATCGAGTTTCCGCCACTGCACACCCGTCGAGATCACCATGGCGTGGCAGGATAATTCGGAACCGTCGGCCAGGGTGACGAACTTGTAGCGGCCCTCGACTCTGATTCCGGCGGCTTCCTGCGGGGCGATGATCTCCGCACCGAACCGCCTGGCCTGGGTGACCGCGCGACGGGCCAGATCATTGCCGCTCAAGCCGGAGGGGAAGCCCAGGTAGTTTTCGATTCGCGAGCTGAGTCCGGCCTGGCCGCCCGGAGCTTCCCGCTCGACGATCACGCTTTTCAGACCTTCGGACGCCCCGTAAACGCCCGCCGCCAATCCGGCCGGTCCGCCTCCGACGATCACGAGATCGAAAAAATCGGTCTTGGGCCGGGTCCGAAGGCCGATCCGGTCCGCCAGTTCGCCAAGCGACGGCTGCGCGAGCACGGTGCCATCCATAAGCAGGACCGCCGGCAGGGTGGATCTCGCGTCACCGATCAGCGCCAGCGCCTTCTCCATCTCCGGGCCGCGCACTTGGTCCTCCACATTCAGCCACTGGTAAGGAACCTGGTTGCGAGCCAGAAACTCGCGGATCTCGTAACAGTGCGGCGACCAACGCGTTCCGAGCACGCGAATCCCTTCGAACGGCGGACGATACGTTGCCGACCATTCATCCAACAGGTCGTCCAGCACGGGATACAGGTTGGCGTCCGGTGGATCCCAGGGCTTCAGCAGGTAGTGATCGAGCTTGACGACGTTGATCGCGGCGATGGCGGCTTCGGTGTCGGCGTAAGCGGTGAGCAGGACGCGGCGAACGTCCGGCAATTCGCGGGTCGCGGCCGTCAGGAACTCGATGCCGTTCATCTGTGGCATGCGGTAATCGGCCACCAGCAGGGCGACCGGTTCGGCCCGTTCCGCCAGGCGCGAGAGAACATGGAGAGCGCCCGCGCCCGAATCGGCCGAGAGCACCCGGTATCGATCGCTGTACTGCTTCCTTAGATCGCGTTCGACGGCCCTCAGGACATCGGGGTCGTCGTCTACCGCAAGCAACACTGGTCTCGCCATGGTTCCCCCTCCGTGGCCGGTATCTCCTGCTTCCAGGTTACCAGGGGAGGGGGCCGGTTTTCGCGCCGCGCAGTTACCCGAGGGGGCTTCACCCCGGCGTTCAGGCCAGGCCGGCCTTGAGCATCGTAAAAGAGTGAGGCGGCAGCGTGTAGCGGAGCGTTCGCCCGTCGGCGGAGACGGTGCGCGCGGTGGTCCGGACCGTGGTCTTGTCGAAATCGTTCTCCGCCTTGATATCCGGACCGTTGACTTCGGAGACGGCGACGCTTCCCGCGAACTGCTTGTCTTCCATCTGGAAAACGGCCTGAAGGGGCTGCGAGGGGTGCCGGTTCACCGCATTCAGCACCAGCGTTCCCTGATCGTAAGCCGCCGAGACGTCCAGGTAGGGCACGTCGTCATAACGCGCGCACTTGTACTTGGGACTATCGACAAACAACTCGAGCGCCTTGCCTTTGCTGTGGTTGGCGAACAGTTGCAGGGGATAGTAGATGGTCTGCAGAAACATCCCGTTTTCGCTGGTGAAAATCGGCGCGATCACGTTCACCAACTGTGCCATGTTGGCGATCTTTACGATGTGCGCGTGGTTCACGAACGAGTTCAGGAAGGTGGCTACGACCAGGGCGTCTTCGAGGTTGTAGCGCTCTTCCAGAATTCGCCGTCCCCGCTGCTGCGGGCCTCGCGCGCGATACCAGACGTTCCACTCGTCCCAGGCGATGTAAATCCGGCGGTTGCCGGGCTGGCCGGAAAGGGCGGCGTCGATAATGCCGGCGGTGGTCTGTATGCGATGATCCAGTTCGACCGAGCTCGCCAGAAAATCGCCGAAGTCGTTGTCTGGGTTGCCCACGTACATGTGGATCGAAAGATAATCCGCGTGCTGCTTGAGGTACTCGAGCACGGTGCGGTTCCACGAGGTCCAGTCCGAGCCGGGCCCGAAGTTGGAGGAACCGGCGGCGATCAGTTTCACGCCGGGGTCGGTCCACTTCATCAGTTTGGCCGCTTCGAGGGCGAACTTGCCGTAATCTTCGGCGCTGCGGTGGCCCATCTGCCAGGGTCCGTCCATTTCGTTTCCGAGGCCCCAGTGGGTGACTTTCCACGGCGCCGCGCGCCCGTTTTGTTTGCGCAGGCGCGTCATGGCGGTATCTTCGGACGAATTGCAGTACTCCACCCACTGCTGCGCTTCGGTCCACGTGCCGGTGCCCAGGTTGGCGCAGATGTAGGGCTGGGCTCCGACCTTCTCGACGTAGTTGAGAAACTCGTGCGTGCCGAACCGGTTGCTCTCGACCGTTCCCCAGGCCATCTCGATGCGCGGCGGGCGGGCGTCGCGCGGGCCTATGCCGTCCCGCCAGTGATAGTTGGAAGAGAAGTTGCCGCCCGGCCAGCGCAACAGCGTCACGTTCAGCTTTCGCGCCGCGTCCAGAACGTCTTTCCGAAACCCGTCGGCATCCGAAAGCGGCGAGTGCTCTTCGAAGACGCCGCCTTCGATGCAGCGCCCGAGGTGCTCGATGAAATTTCCGTAAATCAGCGGATCGATGTCACCGACGACCCGTTCGGTGTCGATCTTCACGCGTGCTTTCAAAGCCTGCGGCTGGCCGCGCAGGATGAAAGGCGCGCCAGCCACGGAGGCGGCAAACGCACGTCTGGAAATTTTCATGATGGGGTCATCATAACCCAGTTGCAGTCGGGGTGTAAGCGCTTCCGAGACAGGGAGAGTGACGTTTCGCCGTCAGCTTACGACGATAATGCGGATGCTCCGGCGCCTGACGCGCCGAGCACCCGAATCGCCCGTGTGACGTCTTCGGTGGAGCCGTGGGCGATCAGCAAGTACTTGTTTGCCCGCAGTTCGGCTTCGTATCGTCTCGCCATAGGCCGGCTGACTCCGATCATGTACAGGCCGGCGCCGAAGGCGCTGAGCTCCCCGAATATCGTTGCGTTCGCCATCACCGTGATCAGCCACGTCTCCATCGGTCCCAACACGAAGACTTCCCCCATATCCGGTAACGAAAACACGCTACAGGCGTCGGAGGCTTCAAGCGGCAGCCCTTTCCTGCAAACGAGGGAGAGCGATGCCTTATCGAACCCGGCTCCGGACAGCGCCGACCAGGCGGCCCTCGCGTCGTTGTGATCCGTGTAAACCAGGACTGCTACGTTTTGCTCTGGCATTTTGGCCCAATGCACTCAACTGAGCAACTCCGATGCCAATAGGGAAAACGCCCGATCTTTGTAAGCGCTACTGACAACCCGGCGACTCGTTTTGCACCACATTGCCGAGATATCGAACACTCTGTTCTGCGGCGTTCTTCGCGTTCGCTCCCCAGTGCCGCATCCGTGCACGCCCGTCCTGGCATGGTCATGGCACTGTTTGTGCTACGATGCTGGCAATCAATCAAGTGAATGCCATGGACAAGCTGTTGATCGGCGCCTTCGGCGTGGCCCTGGCCGTGCTATCCGGGATCGGCTTCCTCTCATACCGAAGTACCCGGGAGATGATTGCCATACAGCAACGGGTGGACCATACCCACGAGGCCCTGGAGCGGCTCGACAGCGTACTCGCGGACACGCTGCAAGCGGAGAGCGCGACGCGGGGCTTCGTCATGTCGGGCGATGAGCAGTATTTGGCGACGCGGCAAACCGCGGCCGTCGAAGTGGAACAGACGCTCGCCGCACTCTCCAAACTGCTGGTAGACGACCGGGAGCAGTTGCGGTCGCTCGACGATCTCAGGAATCCGATCGAAGAGAAGCTGCGCCTTCAGAACGAGAAGATCGGGCTCCGGCGCAGTAAGGGTTTCGAGCCGGCACTCCAATCTTTTCTGACGGGGCAGGGGAACGACGTTTCCGCGCAGGTACGGAGCTTGGTTACCCGGATGAAAGACCGCGAAAGGCTGCTTCTGAAGGCCAGGGCGGACGGGGCCAAGGCCGACGCAGCCACGTCGATTCGCATGTTGTTGATCGGCTCGCTGCTCAGCTTTCTCACCCTGGGCTGCGTCTACTTCAGCCTCATCCGCGAGATCTGGCGGCGCCGCGATTCCGAATCCAGGCTGCTGCATTCCAACCGGCTGTACGCCCTGCTGAGCCAGACCAATCAGGCCATCGTCCACGCCCGGGAAAGCGGTCCGCTACTGCAGGAGGTCTGCCGGATCGCAGTCAGGCAGGGGCTGTTCGACTATGCCTGGATCGGGCTGGTGTCGCCTGAGACCGGCGCGATCACGCCCTCAGCCTGGCACGCGTCTTCGCCCGTATTTACGCAGCAGCCGGTTCCGTTTGCCCCGGCGGACGGGCGCCAGGCGGAGTTTGCGTTGGGGCGCCTGCGCGAGGGCGCGGCCTTGATCTCGAACGATCTCAACCAGGAAACCTGGGACCCGCCCTGGAGGGCTAACGCGCTCGAACGCGGGCACCGCAGCGCGGCGGTGTTCCCGATCCGCAAAGAAGGGACCTGGGCAGGCGTGTTTGGGCTCTATAGTGGTGAGCTTGGCGCTTTCCAGACCGGTGTGGAAACGTTGCTCGACGAGGTCACGTCGGACCTCGCCTTCGCCCTCACGAACCTCGAGCGGGAAAAGCACCGGGAGCGCGCGGAAGAAGCCCTGCGGAAGCAGGCCCGGATTATCGATGAGGTGCACGACGCCATCGTATCGACCGACCTCGAAGGCAATGTCACCAGTTGGAATAAGGGCGCGGAGATCCTGATGGGCTACACCATGGAAGAGGCGCTCGGCCGGCACGTTTCGTTTCTCTATCCGCCCGAAGAACGGGAGTTTCTGATCAACGGCGTGATCGGTCCCCTGCGGCACGAGGGCACGCACGAAGCCGAAGTCCGCATGCGCAAGAAATCGGGTAAGGATTTCTATGCCCACCTGGCGCTCTCGTTGCAGCGGGACCGCGAGGGGAAGCCTCTCGGCATGATCGGCTACTCGATGGACATCACCAAGGCCAGGGAATCCGAGCGGGCCCTGCGCGAAAGCGAGGAACGCTTCCGCCAGATGGCGGAGAATGTCCGCGAGGTGTTCTGGCTGGTGGATGCGAAATCCTCGCGCGTCCTGTATCTCAGCCCGGCGTTCGAAGGCCTGTGGGGCCGGCCGTGCGCGAGTTTTTCCGGAGCACCGCTGGCATCGCTTCTGGAATGTGTACACCCCGAAGACCGGACGAACGTGGCTGCCTCGTTCGAAAGCGTCTCCCGGGGCGAGGAGTTCACTCGCGAGTTTCGAGTCCTGTGGCCGGATGGAAGCGAGCGATGGATCTGGGACCGGGGATTTCCGATTCCGGACGCGTCGGGAACGGCCTACCGGGCCGCCGGTATCACCCAGGACATCACGGACCGCAAAGCTGCCGAGCAGGAGATTCGCCGGCTGAACAGCGATCTCGAGCGGCGGGTCAGCGAGCGCACGGCCGAGCTGGACCGGGTGAACCGGGAACTGGCGGTGCGCAACCAGGAAGTGGAACGCGCCAACCGGTTGAAAAGCGAGTTTCTGGCGAGCATGAGCCACGAACTGCGAACGCCCCTGAACGCGATCATCGGGTTTTCCGATCTCCTGGCGCGGGGCAAGGGCGGGCTTCTCAGCGAGAAGCACCAGCAGTTTGTCGGTCACGTCCAGGAGGCCGCCCGGCACCTCTTGCAACTCATCAACGACATTCTCGATCTCTCCAAGATCGAAGCCGGGCGCGTGGAACTGGAACCGCAGGAGTTCCCGGTTTCGGCGGCGGTCGATGAAGTCCTTTCCGTAATCACGCCGCTGGCGGTGAACAAGTCGATCCGGATTTCGACCAACGGGCCGCCCGAACAGGTAATCTATGCGGAGCGGATCCGCTTCAAGCAGATTCTCTTTAACCTGCTGAGTAACGCGGTGAAGTTTACGCCGGAAATGGGCAGCGTGGCAATCGAGTGTTCTACCACTTCCGACGGCGTGCTGATTTCGGTGAGCGACACCGGCATCGGAATTCCGGTCGAACATCAAAGCGCGGTTTTCGATGAATTCCACCAGGCGGGTCCAACCACCAGGGGAGTCAAGGAGGGTACCGGCCTGGGACTTGCCATCACGAAGCGCCTGATCGAACTGCACGGAGGCAGGATCTGGCTCTCGAGCGAGCCGGGTAAGGGAAGTTGCTTCCGCTTCACGATTCCAAACCAGACAGAACAGACCGCCCGGCAAGGCGCCTGAAGGCCGCCTGAGGTTGATGAAGACGATTGTGGTGGTAGACGACAACCCGGTGAGCAGGGAATTGATCTGTGAGGTGCTGGAGTCTCCGGACCTCGAGCTTTTCCAGGCGGGGGACGGGCAGGGCGCGCTCGAGTTGATCACGGACGTGTGCCCGGACCTCGTATTGATGGACATTCAAATGCCTGTACTGGACGGGTTTGCGGCGTTGGCGAAGCTGCGTGTGGATCCTCGTTTTCGTACACTGCCGGTAATGGCGGTGACGGCGTTCGCCATGCGCGGCGATCGGGAGAAGGCGCTCGATGCCGGGTTCAGCGCCTACATCACCAAGCCGATCGATGGAGTAGAACTCGAACGGCAGGTACGCAGCTTGTTGGGGGAAGAATCGAAGGGGGCAGCGCCGAATGGCAGGTGAACGGTCAAGAGTGAAGCTGGTGGCGGTGGACGACGATGCGGCGGCCCTCGATCTGGTGCGGGCCGTGTTGGAGGAGGAGGACATCGAGATCCTGACCGAAACCGATGCCGCCCGCGGGCTCGACCTGATCCTGCGGCAGCGCCCGAACATCGTGCTGCTGGACCTCTTTATGCCGGGCATGAGCGGCATGGATCTGTTGGAGCGGATTACCGAAGCGTGTCCGGAGACCGATGTGATCCTGGTGACCGCGAACTACTCGACCGATGCGGCGGTCGAAGCCATTCGCAAAGGGGCCTGCGACTACATTACGAAGCCGGTCTCCGTGGACGATCTGGTCCTGCGCGTGGGCAGGCTGGCGAAGGAGGCGCGGCGCCGGCAGACCGCCCTGGAACTCGACGACGAACTGCTGCGCGCTTCGCAATTCCAGGACATGGTGGGGCACAGTCCCCTGATGCTCGAGGTGTTCGCGCGGATTCGCCGCGTGGCGCCGCACTTTCGCAGCGCGCTGATCACCGGGCCCACGGGCACCGGAAAAGAACTGGCCGCGGCGGCGCTGCACCGGCTGAGTCCGGTGGCTGCCAACCGTTTCGTGGTGTGCAACTCCTCGGCCGTGGTGGAGACACTGTTCGAGAGCGAACTGTTCGGGCACGTAAAAGGCGCCTTCACCGGAGCGACCCAGGATAAGCCGGGGCTCATGGAACACGCCAACGGCGGCTCGATGTTTTTGGACGAAATCGGCGATATGCCGCTTTCAACCCAGGCCAAGCTTCTGCGCGCGCTCCAGAACCAGGAGATCCAGCGCGTCGGCTCGCTGGCAATTCGGAAAGTGGATGTGCGGGTGATCGCCGCGACGCATCGGGATCTGCGCAAGATGGTTGCGGAGGGAAGGTTCCGCGAAGACCTCTTCTACCGTCTCTCTCGTGTGGAGATCAAGCTTCCGCGCCTGGCGGACCGCAAGGAGGATCTTGCGCTGCTGACGCGGCACTTCATGCAGCGGTTCGCCGCGGAATACGGAAAACCGCTGCACGGGATTACGCCTCGCGCGCACGTCCTGCTATCGCGGCACGAATGGCCCGGAAATATCCGGGAACTCGAAAACGTCCTGAGCGAGGCTTGCATGATGGCGTCCGGCGAGCGGATCGACGTGTGCGATTTTCCGGCGTATCTGCGCGAGGGCGTCTCCAAGCCCGAAATGGACGCGGCGCGCCAGATCGAGAGCGCGGTCGAAGAGATGCTGCCGCTCGAAGAAGTGCACCGCCGGTATTGCTTCCGGGTCCTCGAGACGGTGCGCGGGAACAAAGCGCGCGCAGCGAAAATCCTGGGTATCAATCGCGCCACGCTCTACCGCGTTCTGGGCGAACGCGGCAGCGAGGCGGACGCCAACGGCGAATCGTCCTCGTAATCCGCGGTTTTCTGCGACACTCTGGACACCGTTTGTACACCCCACCGCCATGGCACTGCCGGACTGCGGTTTTCGCTCGCGATCCGAACGCGTTTTTGCGGTTACCGTTTTGGCGATCGCCGTGCTTGAGGCAAGCCTGCCAGTTCCCGGAGGACCAATGGACTACACTCCAATGGATGCGACTGCTGAGAGACGGTTCGAGTGGCCGGATGGAGAACTGCCGGAGGGTGGCGTGGACTATTGCCCGGAGGAAAGCTCTTTCCGCGAACTCGTGCGGCTCTCGCCTTTCGGCATCTTCTCGACCGACGAGGCGGGCCAGTACCGGTTTGTCAATGCAGCATGGTGCCGCCTGACGGCGCTTCCCTCTACGCAGGCAACCGGTGACGGATGGATGGCGGCGATCCATCCGGATGACCGGCAGCGGGTCAGACACGAATGGATGGCGGCGATCGACGGCGGCGCCGATTTTCGCAGCGAGTACCGGCTGGCGAAAGGCTCCGGCAGCGGCCGCTGGGTTCGCAAAACCGCTTCGCCCTCCCGGACCGCGACCGGCCGGGTGAGGGGCTTTCTCGGCACGCTTCACGACCTCGGCGCATGGCGCCCTGCCAAGGGCGCGGCACGCGCAGAGGAGGCGTCGGGCGGCCGTATCGCGAATTCCGCTCACTCCGATTACGAACGCGATCTCGACGCTATCGGCCTGCTGGCGGCGGGCCTGGCACATGACTTCAACAATCTGCTCTGCGTGGTGCTGGGCGGAACGTCCATCGTGCGAAGCGCTCTTCCGGAAGGCCACGCAGCGCAACCAACCCTGAAGATGGTCCACGACGCCGCCAACCGCGGCGCGGATCTCACCCGGCAGCTTCTCGCATATGCCGGCAGAGGGCAATTCCTGGTCGAGCCGGTTGACCTTGCGGAGGTTGTCCGCGAAACCGCCATGCGCCTGCGGCCTTCGATACCGCCGGATATCGAACTGCTGGTGGACCTGCAGCCCGACGTACCGACCCTCCTGGCGGACCGCGCGCAAATGCAGCAGATGCTGAGAAACCTGATCGAGAACGCGGTCGACGCGATCGAGCCCGGCGGCGGATCGGTTCGCCTGGAAATGCGGGTTGCGAGCTTGCGTGACGGCCAGGCCGAACCGGGAAAGCCGGCGGCGCCTCCTTTCACGCGCGGCGGCTATCTGGCGATCGCGGTGCGGGACAGCGGCTGCGGCATGGACGAATCTACCCTGGCGCGGATCTTCGACCCGTTCTTCACGACCAAGTTCGTCGGGCGCGGCCTGGGCCTGGCGGCAGTGGATGGAATCGTCAAAAGCCACAAGGGCTTGATCCGGGTTCACAGCCGGCTGGGGCGGGGCAGCGTATTCGAGGTCTATCTGCCGCTCTCCGGGACGCTCATTCGAGATGACTGACCGCGCCGTGGAACCGGTCCAGTTGCCCCGCGGCCGCGCGGTCCGCCAGCATCAGGGCCTGAGTGGAGCTGACGCGTCCGGCGGGGATCGATCGGTCTCCCTCGCGCAGCCGGTTCAGCATCTCGAACTTCTCGCTCCCGGTCACCACCCAGAGGATCTTTCGGGCGCGGTTCAGAATCGGATAGGTCAGGGTCATCCGCCGCCTCATCTGGTATACGCCGGTCACCGCCACGTCCGCATCGGTCACATCGAGGACGGGATCCCCCGGCACCAGTGAAGCGGTGTGGCCGTCTGCTCCCAGGCCCAGATGCACGAGGTCCAGAACCGGAGGCGTTCCCGCGATGGAGCGAAGGGTCGCGGCGTATTCGGCGGCGCCTTGATTGAGGTCGGCGGCGTCCACGGGCATGGCATGGATTTGATCGGGGGCGAGCGGGGCATGTTCGAGCAGGCTCTCCTGCAAGTGTGTCAGGTTCCGGTCGGGGTGCCCGTCCGGCGCCACGCGCTCATCCACCTGAACGATCTGCACTTCTCTCCACGGCACTTTCTGGCTCGCAAGCGCGCGCATCATCATCCACGGCGTGCGGCCGCCGCTGACCGCCATGATGAAACTGCCGCGCCCTGCCACCGCCTGCCGCGCCTCCGCCGCGATAATTTCCGCAGCCCGCTGCGCGACGGTTTCCGAATCGGCATGGATTTCGAAATTCATAACGCTTCCCCGCTCAATTGCATTGCCTCCTGCCAGGCTCTGAACCCGGCATGTTACTTGCCATATTCTTCAAGCGGCTCTTACCGAACCATCTGGATTTCGCCTCTGGCAAGCAGGGGAGCGAAGTCGTAGTTCAGGAGTTCGCCGATATGCTCCACCGTCACATCCGGCGTCGAGTAACAGGAAACCGCCTCTTCCTCTCCGGCCGCTTCGCCAGGGCGGATCAGAACGGTAGATATGCGGCCACCCCAGGCCCTCCGGAATGTGGTCAAAGTGTCGAAACTATCGTCCACCAGCACGTAATGCCGCGCGGGATACTGCGCTTCGATGTCGTTTAGTGCGTCTTCCTTGTGGACATAAATCAGCACGCATCCGTCCACTACATCGCGGATGCCGGAACGTTCGATTTTCCGCGGCTGGAACACCGTATCCCCCTCGGACAGAACCACGGCCTGCCCCCACGTCCTCAGGCGTTCGAGAAATTCCAAGGCGTGCGGATACAGACGTTCGGCGAACGGATAATCCAGTAGAAACGTCGGCACGGTCAGCACGCTGGCGTCGTTTGGATACTCGATACGATATCGTTGCAGCGCTCCCAGGTAATCGCAGTAGCCCAGTGACTTGCGCAGGCGTTCGAGAATCGCGAGGTACCGCTCCCGGCAGGGTGCGCCGCATCGTTCCTCGAGGTGATTCTTGAGATCGCGCAGGATGCGTTCGTCATCGAGCAGCGTCTCGTCTACATCCACCAGGAACACGCTTGGCGCCTTCGTAGCACCACCGGTCATGGGTGTACTCCGATTCCATCATACGCCCCGCGGAAGCAGCGGCGAATCGTCAACCCCTCCATAACCATGCTTCGGACGATGAGGGGAAGGCCGCACGAGATTTTTTCTTTTCGTTCCACTTCAACATCCTGGCGACCCGTCCAGGTTCCAGGGGGCGGGCTCGGCGAGCCTCATCGCGCCACCGCCGATTTCGACCGGCGTCCCCAAATACGGGAGCCCCATTGTGCGTGTGGATGGATATCGCCAGGAGGGTGGCGCTCCCTAATGGAGTGGGCGCCGCGCCTCGCGTTCCCGGCCGGCGTCGACAACTGCCACGCCGTTTTAGCCCGCAGAAAGGGTACCGATCGTAACGTAATATCCGTCCGGAACAGCAGGTCGTTGGTCCCCACCGGTTCGAGCAGCGCCGTGCGGCTGCGGCCGGCGCGGGTGCGCTGGGAAAATCGATCGCCAAGACAAGTTCGGATATATACTGAGTCAATTTCCAAAAGACGGTTTCTCGATTGATGAGGGCTTTATGTCCAGTCCCGAACCGGATTTAACCAACGCGCCGTTTCTTTCTGAGCTCGAGATGCTCTATGAGGAGTACCGCGACTCGGGCGGCGATGTTTCCACGCTCGAAGCGGCTTACCGGGAGTATGCGGAAGCCAGGATTACCGGCGAAGGGCTGGAGGCGGCGGAACGCGATCTCCGCAACCGCCTGTTCGCACAGTTTCATGCCGCGAAGCGTTCAGCTTTGTGCTTTTCAGGCGGCGGTATTCGCAGCGCGACGTTCGGCCTGGGAGTGTTGCAAGGGCTGGCCAAATGGTCGGCGCCGGTTGCCGGCGGGACACGGGCAAAGTTGATGGGCGAGTTCGACTTCCTGTCGACCGTGTCGGGCGGTGGGTACCTGGGCGGGTGGATGTCTGCCTGGGCGGCGCGTCTCGAGCGAAGCGCCCCGGACGGGTTCGGGCAGTTCATCCGGCTGCTGGCCGACCGGCCGACGGCGGGGTTCGATCCGGACCCTCCGCCCGTGCGCTACCTGAGGCAGTACAGCAACTACCTCGCGCCGCGGCTCGGTCTTCTTTCGGGCGACACCTGGACTCTGGTCGCAACGGTGGCGCGCAACATGTTTCTCAACTGGCTGGTGTTGCTGCCCCTCATCGCCGTCACGCTGCTGGTTCCCGTGTTGGCCCTGGAACTCTCAGCGATCCGGCCGGCGGACGTGTCGGCAGGCAGCCTCTGGTTTCTGATTGTCTCGGCCTTCCTGACCGGCGCGGCAGCGACCGGATACGTGGGGTTCGACCTGCCGAGCGCGGGCAATGCGCGCAAGAGCTATCGCTGGTACCTGGTCTTCTGCCTGGCGCCGCTGACCTACGCCGCAGTCCAGATGACGACGTTCTGGGCGTGGCTGCCGCCCGGTCATAGCGATGCGGCGGCATGGAATTTCGTGGGGCTCGGCAGGAGCGGCCTGACGCTGGCGCACTTCGCGGGGTTCGGCGCCCTGATGCACGGGGGCGGGATGCTGGCGGGCATCGGGCTGGCGCGCTTCCACTATCAGCGGCCGCCCAAGCTCAAGGGACTGATCGCTTCGGCTGCCGCGCTGCTCACCGGCGCGGTCGCCGGATCCGCGGGTTACGCGCTCCGGTCGCTGCCAAAGTGGAATGCGGACGGGTCGGTCGCCAATCCGGCGTTCTACGTATGCCTGGCGTTCCCCGCCGTGATGGGCCTGTTCATGGGCGCGTCGGCGCTGCTGGTAGGCGGGACTAGCTACATCACCGAAGACCAGGATCGCGAATGGTGGTCCCGGTCGAGCGGATGGTTCCTGCTGATCACCCTGGCTTGGCCGGTCCTGGCGGCGCTGGTACTGTACTCGGACCGTATGCTGGACTGGGCCAGCACGCAGTTCACCGGCGCCTTCACGGCCCTGACCGGCGTGACCGGTTGGGTCGCCTCCCGACTGGGACGAAGCGACAAGACGCCCGGCAGGCACGTCGTCCCGAAGCCGGAGGAGAGTTGGATGTCTTTCGACCTGCTCTCGAAGGCCATGATGCCGGCGTTCCTGTGCCTGCTGGCGCTGCTGCTGGCGGCTCTGAACAAGAGACTGGCGATGTTCCTGGCGTCGCGGCTTCCGCCGATTCCGTCCCTGTGGCCGGCCATGCTCAAACCCATGGGCGATGCGACCGCACCAACGCTCTGGCTGGCGCTGCTCTACCTGGCGATCTGCTCCACGGCCTCGTATTTCATCAACGTCAATAAGTTTTCGCTGCACGCGATGTACCGCCAGCGGCTGATTCGCGCCTTCCTGGGGGCGTCTAACACGAAGCGCTCGCCGCACCCGTTCACCGGCTTCGACGAGCAGGACAATCTTTCCATGTACGAACTCAGTCCGTCGAAGCCGCTCCACGTGGTGAACATGGCTCTCAACCTGGTGAGAGGCGAAAACCTGGCGTGGCAGCAGCGCAAGGCGGCTCCGTTCACTTCCACGCGATGGCATACGGGGAGCTGCCGGGTGGGCTACCGGTCTTCACGGGAGTACGGCGGTGCCTATCGGGCGGGCAAGACGCCGATTTCTCTCGGAACGGCGATTACGATCTCCGGCGCCGCCGCCAGTCCCAACATGGGCTACAACTCCTCGACACTCCTGAGCGTGGTGATGACGCTGTTCAACGCGCGCCTCGGGTGGTGGCTCGGGAACCCGCGGGCAAAGCGCGAGGTGTGGCTGCGTCCCGGGCCCAGGTGGGGTGTCCGGCCGTTCCTGGACGAAGCTTTCGGGCTCACCACTGACACCAATGCCTGGATGTACCTCTCCGACGGCGGGCATTTCGAAAACCTCGGGCTCTATGAAATGGTGCTGCGCCGGTGCCAAACAATCGTGGTGTCGGACGCGGGCGCTGACCCCGAATTCACCTACGAGGACCTGGGCAACGCAGTGCGGAAGATTCGTGTAGACCTGGGAATCCCTATCGAACTCGCGACGGACTGCATGCCGACCTCGCCCCTGGAGGACGGCGAACAGCGCGAGCGGCTGCATTTTGGCATCGCCCACATCGTGTACTCGGCGGTCGACCCCGGGGCGCCGAATGGTACGCTCCTGTACATAAAGCCGTGTCTGACCGGCGACGAGCCTCCGGACGTGGCCCAGTACGCCGCAACCGACGAGCGGTTTCCACACCAGCCCACGGCCGACCAGTTCTTCGACGAGGCGCAGTTCGAAAGCTACCGGAGGCTGGGCCTCCATACGGTGGATGCCATCTGCGGGGCGCCGAAACAGGTTTCTCAGGCTCCATCGGACCCGGTGGACCTGACCGGGTTGATCGCGCGGGCACAGGGATTCCTGACGCGGCGCGCGGAAGCCGCGCGGGTGTGACGCTCATCAAATCGCAGAGGGTTTCAAACCGGCCGGTCAGACGGTAGCGCCCGGCTAACGCCGGCGGCCCGGACCGCCGATAGATCAGAATAGGCGATGATCGATATCCATAGCCACATCCTGGCCGGCCAGGATGATGGAGCGGGCTCGTTCGAAGAATCTGTGGCGATGGTCCGGATGGCCGCAGGCGCCGGGACCACCGACATCGTGGCCTCTCCGCATTGCAGCGACGAATACCGCTTTGAGCCGGAGACGGTGGCAGAGAAGATCGCGGAGTTGCAGTCGGCCGTGGGCGAGTCGCCGGTGATTCACTTCGGGTGCGACTTTCATCTGAACCCGGAGAATATCGAGGACGCACTGCGCTCGCCGGGCAAGTATTCGATCGATTGCCATGGGTACCTGCTGGTGGAGTTTTCAGATTATCTGATCCCGAAAACGGCCGCGGAGATTTTCGCCGCCCTGATCGCCTCGGGTATGCGGCCGATCATTACGCACCCGGAACGAAACGCGCTGCTGCGGAGGAGCCTGGCCGACCTGGAATCCTGGGTGGAACAGGGCTGCATCGTCCAGGTGACCGCGCAATCGCTGCTCGGACGCTTTGGCAATTCAGCCAGGAATACTTCCGAGGTCCTGATGAATCGCGGCCTGGTGCATACGCTGGCCAGCGACGGGCACGACCTCAAGTATCGCCCGCCGGTCCTGCGCGTCGTCTACGAACATGTCATTCGGAGCTACGGGGAAGACACGGCCGCCCGCCTTTGCGTGAGCAACCCGCGCGCGATTCTGGACGGCGCACCGGTGGAACCCGTGGCCACGCCTCCAAAACGCCGGCGCTGGTATTGGCTCCGGTAAGTCACTCCTGTTTCCGAACCAGCGTTGCGCTGCCCGAAACCAGACCGAGCTCTGCGCCCAGGCGATCGGCGAACCACGAGACTTCGAGGGCACCGCTCGCGAGGCGGCGAAGGGTCAGCTGCCCCTGTGCACCGGCGGTGCCAACCCATGGAAGGCTACCCCCGTCCGCGCCGGCGCGCCCGCGGAATTGAAAAGCCACGTTCGGCGAGATGGCCCGGTCGGAGACCCGGTAGCGCGCCCGGTAGCTTCCGCGTAAGACGCCGGATTCTTCGGTCATCCGGAGTTCTATGTATTCGATAGGGTACAGCCCGTTTGATTTGGCTCGCACCGGAGGCACGTACAGCCACTCGCCTGCCAGGCCATCCGCCACGGCTGACGGTGCAGATGCCACGGGAGCCGGGGTAGGTGGAGGCGGCAAGGCCAGCGGAAGCTCCCGCGTTTCAGGTGCTGCGGCATCCGTTAGTGCCGGCACCGCTGGCGGGGGTTCGAGGATCGGGGAGAAGGACGGCGGCGCAGCCACGCGCCGGGGCGCATGGAAAGTACGATGCAAACGCGGGGCCGGTTCCGGCTGTGACGTGCCGGCGGTCGCCGGCTCGGCCGTAGGCTGAATGGCTGGCCCCGGCGGCTTCCCGTGGGGCAGCGCCCATGCCAGAAACAAAATCAGCAAGGCGGCCGCGACCGGCCAGGCCAAACGGCCGAAGAAGCGCCCGCGCCGTGCCGGCGGGCATGGGATCTTCGTGTCGGCCAGAAGCCCTTGGTCGTAGGACGCCCGGGCGGCGGGGTCGGTCAGCACGGCCACGATTCCATTGAGCCGCTTCATTTGAAGGTCGGCCAGCCGGCGGCCTTCATCATCGGCACAGCGGTCCGGATGAAGCAGGCGAGCCACGCGCCTGTAAGCCTGCCGGATCTCCTCCTGCGAAGCCGACCGCGGCAGGCCCAACTCCTCGTAATGGTCCATCAGTGGTCCCGGATGCGGGCGTTTTCCCATGCGAGGGCGAGCCCCGCCGCGGCAAAGAACCACGCCGCCAACCCGGGCCGCTGCTGCATGGGGTAATCCACCAGCGCGTGCAACAGAAACGCCACAACCCCAATTCCATATATCGACCGGAACGCGGGTTTCAAACAGAGGGCCGCGAAAAGAAGCATGAATCCGAAAAACGGCAGGCCGCCTTCAGCCGCCCACTGTGCCCAATCGTTGTGCGCCTGGTTCACGAAGACGCCGGTGTCGACCGTCGCGAACCGCGGATAGACTTGCGGCCACGATCCGAGACCGGTCCCCATCCAGGGACGCTCCCGGACCATCTGGAGGGAGGCGTGTAGCGCGTCCAGGCGGACGGCATCTCCCGCGCGGTCTTCGAAGCGGGACTGGAGACCATGCCAGCCGACCGCCAGGATAGCGGCCGCTACAAACCCGGCAAACTGCAGCAGGGTCTTTCCCGGCAGGCGTTTGCGAAAGGTCATGAGAGCCAGCACGGCTACCGATTCGGCGGTCGCCAGGAGGAAACCCGCACGCGACGCACCGGCAATCACCGAGCCGTAGAGAACCGCAGCCGCGCACAAATAGAGCGCCCGATGGCGGTGCCGCGCGACAGCCAGGTACAGGGCGGCCGGCAGCAGCAGTTCCACCCAGGCGGAGTACTGGTTGCGATTGACGAAGGGGCCTAGAACGCCGTCGATGTAGCCGCTGGGGAACAGCCAGAAGATCTTGCCTCCGGATGTGGCCATCTGAATCACCGCGGCGGCGGCGGTCAGCATGCCGGAAATCACCAGGATCCGCAACAGGCGGCGAAGGACCACCGGGTCGGAGCCGAGATCGATCGCCATCGCGCAGACCAGAAGGAACGTCAACCAGTTCCAGGCGGCGCCGGCGGTTTCAGCTCGCGAGACGGCTGTGCCGGAAGCCAGTTGCACCCAGGGCCACACCGCGGCACACGCCAGCGGAATCAGCACCGTTTGCCGTGGAAAGCGGAGTGGGCGCACGAACCGCCATGCGGCCAGACCGCAGACTCCAATCTGAAAGAGGCTCCAGGCCCAGCGTCCCTCTACCCACAGGGTCAGGACCGCGAACAGCAGCAGTGCCGCCAGGATCAACGCGTCGCGCTTCATGGGGCGGGCTCCAGCCGTACTTCGTGAATCGCCACCGTTCCCGCGAGTCTCGCCGAACCGGACGGCCTGCGATAGGTGAGGGCCAGGCGAGCGAGCGCGGCCCGGGCGGTGAACATGGGCCCCTCGCCCGGAATCCATTCGGTCCAACGGCCGTCCGGCGCGGGGTAGGAGAGGCTCCAGCCAATTCCGTCGGCCGAGGATTCATCGAGCGGCGCAGCCTCCACGCGGACGCGGTAGCGGCGCGTCGGCAGGAGCGTAACGTACTGCCAGGCAAGGAGACAGCTCTCCGCCTGATCGCCCGAAAACACCACCCGCCACTCGCCCGCCAGTTGCGCCAGGCGGATGCCGGGGACGGACTCAACGTGCCAGTCAAAGCCGGTGGCCAGCGCGGGCCCGCGGAAATCCGGGTTGGTCAACGAGCCTGTCTCGGAAACCAGTGGAGGATAGGGCGTGAGCCCGCTGCGGCAGAGCGCATTCCAGACATCCGCAGCGTCCGGAGCGTCGCCCTTTGCAAGCGCCATGTCACAAAATCCATAGAGCGCCGGAAGATCGTCGGCCGAGGCGCTCTCCGAAAGAGTGCGGGCCAGCCCGGCGGCTGCCCCGGCTTCGCCGCGCCGGACCAGAAAGAGCAGGAACTGGCGGCGGACCCTGGGAGGCGAGGAAAGCGCCTGGCGGGCGAAAGATTCACCATCGGGCTGCATGCGCCGGCACAGGTCCAGCAGCGGAGAGACATCTCCGTAAGACATCTGGAACGCGGCTTGCGCCCACTCGAAGAAGGCGGACGAATCCTGCCGCCGGAAGTAATACTGCGCCAGCAGGTATCGGGGCTGATAGAGGCGGCTCAGTTGCGCGGCGCGCCGCAGGCCGGCGCCGGCCAGTTCGGAGTCTCCGCTCCATTCGGCAGCCGTCCCCAGGCGAAGCCAGCGCTCTGGGTTGGCAGGTTCGAGCCGCGCGGCCTGCCGGAGTTCGGGAACCGGATCGACGTCCGCTTGCTCGCGCGCCTGGGCCAGCCGCTCATAAAAGGCGGGCCGGCAGGCCAGGCGAACCGCGCGCTCACGGCTGGCCTGGGAGGCCCCGCGAGAAAGCCAGTCGGCCCACCCCAGACGTGCCGCGGAGTACGCGGCGAAACCAAGAATTAGAAGCGCTCCGCAGCGAAGTAGCGCGCGGGCTGCGGAAGCAGCGGCGCGGGAATTCTCCGGTCGAAGCGAGGACGGCCGGGACAAGCGATTCCAGAATAACAAAGAGAGATTTCTTTTCAAGTCTATTGGAAACCGGCCATCCGCCGATAAAAGGGGTGTATGACGACCAACCAATACACGTTGCAGCCGCTCGTCAGGGCGACGTTCGTTCTGCTGGCGGTGGGCGCTGCCAGCCTCTTAACGGCGTCTGGTCCGGCCATCGGAATGGCTGTCGCGGATGGCAGTTTTCAGGTGGACCACTCGCAAGTCTGGGGTAACGCAACTCTGTTCGACGGCAATGTCGTCGAGACCGGCCAGGCGCTGTCCCGGTTGAAGTTCGCGGGCGGAGCGCGTTTGAGCCTGGCAGCCGGGAGCCGTGCCACCGTGCACCAGGGGCGGCTGGTACTGGAATCCGGCATGGGCCAGTTGGAATCCGCTCCCGGGTTCGAAGTAGAAAGCCTGAGCCTGCGCATTTCCGCAGCCGAAGCGGGGACTGTGGCGCGGATTCGCAGGGAGGATGCGTCCAAAGTGGTCGTCGCCGCCTTGCGCGGCAGCGTGCGCGTGGCTAACTCGGAGGGTCTGCTCGTAGCCAGCGTTGAAGCGGGCAAGAGCCTCGATTTCGAGCCTCAGTTCGAAGGCGCATCCGCACCCACCCGGGCGGCCGGGTGCCTGCTTTTCAAGAACGGCAAGTTCGTCGTTGTGGAGCAGACCGCGAGTATCATGCTCCAGGTGGAAGGGCCGGGACTGAACGGCGAATTGGGCAACCGCGTCGAGATCACCGGGATTGCCGGCACAGGGGCTCCGAGTGTGCCGGGAGCCGCTCAGTTGGTCAGGGTCGCCGGGCTAAAACAGATTGCCAGGGGAGGTTGCTCGTCAGTTGCGCGCAAGGCGGGCGCTTCGGTGAGCATTGCGGCGGCGGCCGGAGCGGCCGGAGCGGCTGTCTCCTCCGGCGCATCCGGCGCAGCAGGGGCCGCAGGCGCATCCGGCGCAGCCGCCTCGGCAGGAATTGGAGCAGGAACTATTGCCGTGATTGGCGGCGTTGCCACGGCTGCCACAGTCGGAGGACTGGCAATGGCGGGAGGTCTGCCGGGGCAGGGAGAAAGCACTCCGGCTGCCAGTCGCTGACCTCAGCGGTTCTTTGACCCCTTTGGGTGGTGGGCTCGCGCGATTGCCGAGCCCACCTTTTTTGTTTCTGCAGTCGTTTTCGATCTTGTATTTCTCCGCATTCGTCCCGATCACGCCCTACAGTAATTCTTCACACCGCCGATACATTGGATTGAAACTCAGAGCCAAGGTTGCCGGCGCTTGTTTCCATAAGGAGGTTCCTATGCGGTTCTTGTTCGTCGCGCTTCTCTGCACGCCTTTTGTTCACGTGATTCACGCCCAGGAACAGGGAATGGTCCCCCTGGGTACCGCGAATCTCCCAGCTCAGAAAATCGGACCGCGGGACCTGATCGCGATTCAAGTGTACGATTCGCCGGAACTGACCCGCACGGTCCGGGTCGGCGCAGACGGCTTCATCCGTTTGCCGATGCTCAAAGAGAAGATCAAGGCGGAAGGCCTGATGCCGGCCGATCTCGAGACGGCGTTGGCGGACGCGCTGGCGGAAGAAGGCATTATCGTCGAGCCATTCGTTACCGTCACGGTAGCCGAATACGCCAGCCACCCGATCAGCGTCGCCGGCGCTGTCCGGAGCCCATTGACCTTCCAGGCCAGTTCGCCGGTCACGCTCCTCGAAGCCATCACGCGGGCTGGAGGGCTGCTCCCCGAGGCCGGCTCGGAAATTTTAATCAGCAAGACTCAGGCCGGCCCCGACGGCGGGCAGGCGTCGCTCATCGAGCGCGTGCCAGTGAAGTCGCTGATCGATGCTGCCGACCCCGATGCCAACGTCAAGCTCACCGGCGGCGAAGAGATCCGGGTTCCGGAGGCGGGCAAGATCTTCGTGGTGGGCAACGTGAAACGGCCGGGTGCCTTCCCCGTCCTGGACGGCGCCGAGACCAGCGTCCTGAAGGTGCTGGCAATGGCGGAAGGGCTGACCCCGTACTCCGGCAAGGAGGCATTCATTTACCGGCGCGAAGCGTCCGGCGAGCGCAACGAAATTCCTATCGAACTGAACAAGATCATGGACCGGAAAGCGCCTGACGCGCCGCTTCTGGCAAACGATGTTCTCTATATACCGGACAACCGCAGCCGCCGAATCGGACTGGCTGTGCTTGAAAAACTGCTGCTGTTCGGGTCAACCGCGGGAGCTACCGCACTGATTTATGGCCAGGTGCACTAGAGAGATCCAATGACCGAACCCCCCCTGATTCCGAGTTTGCCGGCTCCGGCCGAAGGTATGCCGGGACGAAGCCTCCCGGTTCCATTCGATACCTATCGGGTTTCCGGCCCGCTTCCGGAAACGGAAGCGAATCAACCTTCCGTTCCACTCTCGCATTATCTCTGGATACTGCGCCGCCACTGGTGGAGAATTTCGCTATTCGTCGCCAGCGCAGTCGCGGCCACGGTGGTTATTTCTTCACGCGTGGTCCCGATCTACGAGGCGACCGCGACCATCGATATCGACCGCCAGATGCCGAGTGCGATTATCGGACAGGAAGCTTCCCGGACGATCGCGAACGATTCCGACCAGTTCCTGGCGACACAGGCCAAGCTGATTCAGTCCGATGCCGTGCTGAGGCCGGTGGCTCGCGAGTATCATCTCCAGGAGCGCGAGGGCGCCGAAGCAAGCGGCACGCCGGGAATGCCCGTGGGAGCCGAAGACGCTCCGGTTATTCTGAAGCGGCTGAAGGTAACACGACCGCCTAACACCTATCTGCTGCTGATCAGTTACCGCGCAACCGATCCGCGCCTGGCGGCGGATGCGGCGAATGCCATTGCCAAGTCCTACCTGGAACATACTTACAACATCCGGTTCAAGTCCTCGGCCAGCCTCTCGGCGTTTATGGAACGGCAGTTAGAGGAATTGAAAGCCAAGATGGAGCGATCCAGCACGGCGCTGGTGCAGTTCGAACGCGAGCTGAACGTAATCAGCCCCGAGGAGAAGACCACCATCCTGTCCTCCCGCCTGCTTCAATTGAACACCGAGTATACGAATGCGCAGGCGGACCGGGTCAAGAAGGAGTCGGCATACCGGTCGGTCTCGGACGGCTCGCTCGAGGCAGCCCAGGTTTCGACGCAGGGCGACGCGCTGAAGACCTTATCCGAGCGGCTGGATGAGCAGCAGCAGAAGTTCGCGGACGTCAAGTCGCACTACGGGCCGAATCATCCCGAGTACCGCAAAGCGGCGATGCAGGTCGCGGAACTGCAGCGCCAGTTGCAGGCCGGGCGGCTCAACATCCAGCACCGTGTCGAGGTGGAATACCACGAAGCACTGACACGCGAGGCCATGCTGCAGAAGACGGTAGCCGCAACCAAGACGGAATTCGATCAGTTGAATGCCCGCTCCTTCGAGTACCAGTCATTGAAGCGCGAGGCCGAGGCCGACAAAAGCCTGTACGAGGAACTGGTGCGCAAGATCAAGGAAGCCGCCATCAATTCCGGCTTTCAGAACAGTTCGATCCGGATCGCCGACACGGCCCGCCCCGCATCGAAGCCGGTCTTTCCGAATATGAAGTTGAACGTGCTGCTGGCGTTTCTCTTCTCGGCCTTCCTTTCGATCGCAGCGGCCGTACTTTCCGACCTCTTGAACAACACGGTCCGCGACCCTGAGCAGGTGACCCGGACGCTTTCGACGGAAGTGATCGGCACCCTGCCGGCGGTAAAGGAGTGGCGCGGCCGGATGATCCCGACCGGAGAACCGGGGACCGCGCTGGTGCCGGCCGATCCGTTGCGGGCCGCCGGGCTCAGCGCGTTCCAGGAAGCCATCCGGACGCTACGAAACTCGATTCTCCTGACCGACTTCGACCGGCGAATCCGAACCCTGATGGTCACCAGTTCCGGGCCTTCGGAAGGCAAGTCGACCACCGCCGCCCACCTCGCGACGGCTCACGCGCAGCAGGGCCGCCGAACGCTGCTCATCGATGGCGACCTGCGCCGGCCCAGCCTCCACCGGCGCTTCGACCTGACGGCGGCGAAAGGCCTCTCGACGGTGCTGACTTCCGACACTGCCTGGCGCAGTGTCCTGATCCAACATGCCAGCCTGGCCACGCTGGACATTCTTCCGGCCGGGCCGCCTTCACGCCGCGCGGCGGACCTTGTGGGCGCGCAACTGACTGCACTGCTCGAAGACGCCGCGGGCGAATACGACCTGGTGATCCTCGATTCGCCGCCGCTGCTCGGCTTTCCCGAACCGCTGCAGATGGCCGCATCGGTGGATGGGGTGGTTATGGTGGCGCTGGCCGGCCGTACCAACCGGAAGGCGCTGAGTTCGGCGGTCGGCACGCTGAAACGCCTGCGTGCCAATATCGTCGGGATCATTTTGAATGAGGTAAGAGCCGACAGCAGCGACAATTACTACTACCACTATCATCCGAAGTATTACAAGCACTACAGCCTGGAGGCGGAGAAGGAAGCCTGATGGCTGCATCGAGCGCAGAGGGGGCCCTCGAACTGGCCACCGTCGCGGAGCGACTCCACGGGGAGCCGGCGGTTCAGGCGGCCATTCGTGGACGGCTGCTCGGCGGAGTCAGTTGGAGCGTCGCCGGGGCGCTACTGTCGCAGGGCTGTTCCTTCCTGACGCTGGTCCTGCTGGCACGAATCCTGGGCCGGGAACCGTTCGGGCAGTTCGCCCTGGTTCAGAGCACGATGGTCTCACTGACCATGGTCTCGGGGCTCGGGATGGGGATCACCGCGACTAAGTACGCCTCACAGTACCGGACCTCCGACCCTGCGAAGACGGGGCGCATCCTGGGACTCTCCGCACTGGTCACTCTGGCGGCCGCCATCTGCTTCACGATGGGGCTCGGGCTCTCTGCGCACTTCGCATCCTTCGGCTTGGCATCATTCGCCGAATTGCAGGCATGCCTGCAAATCAGTATGGCCTATGTCTTCTTCGGCGCGATTACGGGTTACCAGATGGGCGCGCTGGCGGGGTTTGAGGCCTTTCGCAGAATAGCGGCAATCAACATGGTCTCCGGCATTGCGACTCTGGCAATGAGTTGGGCCTTCGCGGCCCGTTGGGGAGTGCTTGGCGCCGTCTGGGGGCAGAGCGCCGGCGCGGTTCTTTCGTGGGCCCTCTATCGGGGCGCCCTCGCCGCGCACTGCCGGGAGAGGCGAATTGTCATTCGGTACCGGGAAGCGTGGCGGGAACACGCCATCATCCTGCGGTTCGCTGTGCCGGCCGCAGCCTGCGGGATGGTCTCCTCCGCGGCGGCCTGGGCGGCTAATGTCCTGTTGGTCCGGCTGGGCGGCTTCGCCGAACTTGCGGTTTTCAGCGCCGTGCTGAGCATGCGCTCCATGGTGTTATTTGCTCCCGCTTTGATCGTGCGCGTCACCACGCCCGTGCTGAACAACCTCCGGGCTTCCGGCAACCTGCGAGCGTACCGAAGAATTCTCTGGCGCACGGCCGGGGTAAACGGGCTGATCGCATTGGCAGCAGCAACCTTCCTGTCGATTGCCGGGCGGCAGCTTTTGCAACTTTTCGGAAGGGAGTTTCGCTGCTCGGGTTGGATCGCGCCGCTGCTGCTCGCTTCCGTGGTTCTCGAGGTGCTGGCCAACAACCTGTTCCAGGCGCTGTTTGCGTCCGGCCGGTTGTGGCGCAACCTGGGCATCCTCTGCGCCTGGGCAGCGGTGCTACTGGTTGCGACAGCTATGTTGGCGCCCGGGCATGGCGCGGTGGGGCTGGCGGGCTCCTACCTGTTGGCGTGGTCCGTTTCAGCCGCGCTGTATCTGGCCGCGGCGCTCCGTTATTCGCGCGGGCGGAGGGATTATGGCCAGGCTTAAGGAGTTCGTTCCCGATTCGCTCAAGGCCTATATCAGCCTTGTCCGGTCGAAGCTCCATTACAGGGATTGCTTTATCGGCTCTCCGCTGGTAGGACGCGGCGCGGCACTCGGCCGTGGCTGCTCCATTTCGCGGGGAGTCGAGGTGAACGGGCGCGTAAGCATCGGCGCCTTCTCGTACGTGAACTGCGGCGCTCTGATCCTCTCGGGCACGATCGGGCGTTACTGCTCGATCGGGCCGTATAGCGTGGTCGGCGCTCCGGAGCACCCGACGGATTATTTGTCTACATCTCCGATGCTCTACGGACCGCATAATCTGTTCGGGCAGGAATCGCAGTGGGTCGATTATTCGGCGCCGCCGGAGATCGGTTGCGATGTCTGGATCGGAGCGTTCGCCTTCGTTCGCCAGGGCTTGCGCATTGGGCACGGCGCGATCGTGGCGGCGGGCGCGGTTGTGACGAGAGATGTCGCAGCCTACGAAATTGTGGGCGGAGTCCCGGCCAGGCACATCCGCTACCGGTTCGATCCCCGCACGATCGAAAGCCTCCTGGACAGCCGGTGGTGGGAACACGAACCCAAGCAGTTGGCGCCCTGGGCGCCCTGGTTTCGGAAACCGATGGCATGTGTAACGGATGCCGGCGGGGACCTGCCCTCTCGAATGCAGGGAGCCGCTTCATGATGGGCAAGCCCCGGCGGGTTCTGCACGTGGTCAGGGGGATGGTGCGGGCGGGCGTCGAAACGTGGCTCATGCACGTGCTTCGCCGCATCGACAGCCGCCGTGTTCAGATGGATTTCCTGGTTCAAACGAACCAGCCGTGCGATTACGATGCGGAGATCCAAGCCCGGGGCTCCCGCCTCCTACGCTCGATCGCTCCGCCCTATTCGCCCGAGTATGCCAGGCGAATGTGCGCCCTGTTTTCGGCAGGGCAAGTCTACGACGTGGTGCACAGTCATGTCCACCACTTCAGCGGCTACATCCTCTGGCTGGCCCGGATCTCGAAAGTCCCGGTGCGCGTCGCTCACAGCCATTCCGATACATCCAGGCAGGACAGCCAGGCCGGCTGGGTGCGGTCGCGATATCTACGCCGCTCGAAGCGGTGGATTCAGCGCAACGCCACTCACCTCGTGGCGGCGAGCCAGGTCGCCGGAACCGCCCTGTTCGGCCCTGAGTGGGGCGACAACACACGCCGGCGGCTGTTGCATTGCGGCATTGACCTGAATCCTTTCCGTTGCCTGCGCGGCCGCCAGGCGGCCCGTTCCGCACTGGGAATTGGGGAACACGAATTCGTGATCGGTCATACCGGGCGCTTCGCAGCTCCGAAGAATCATTCCTTCCTGCTGGAAATTGCCGCGGCGGCAGCGCTTCGGAAGCCGGAAACCCGGCTGCTTCTGATCGGGGACGGGCCGGCGCGCGGGTCAATCGAAGAACGTGCAAGCGCACTCGGGATTGCTTCCCGCACGATCTTCGCCGGCGTGCGACCCGATGTGCCGGATTTTCTGGCGGCCATGGATGTCTTCGTCTTTCCCTCTCTTTGGGAGGGGCTGCCTTTGACCGTGATCGAAGCGCAGGCCGCGGGTTTGCCGTGTGTCGTTTCGGACGTAATCTCGGAGGAGGCCGACGTCGCGCCGGGGCTGACGACGCGCCTGCCGGTCGGCGCGGGAGCCGGGGCTTGGGCGCGGGAAGCTCTGCGGGCCACCGCGGAGATATCCGCCGCTGACGGACTGAGAGCGGTGGAAGACAGCAGTTTCAACATCGAACGCTCCGTGGAGCAACTGTATGCACTCTATGACGCTTGACCAGCAAATGCTGATCCCGGCTGCGGCCGCTGGCGGCACGATCAGCCGGCGGAAGGCGTTGCTCATGATCCATCTGTTCCTGCTTGCCTTGCTCGCCGGAATCGGGATGGCCAGTTCGGCCCTTCAGACCGACCCGCAAACCATGCTGTACCCGGTGTGCCTGGTGACGACCCTCTCGATGGCATGGATCTTATGGAGTTGGTGCGCGTTGCGTGGAACGCTCCTTGAGCCTTATCCGCTGTTCATGATTTCCGCGGGTCTGTTCAACGGCGGGCAGGCGATACTCGAAGTTTTCGGCCTGAACGAGGCGGGGGTTCTCGCGGGGAGGGTCTCTCCCGACCTGATCACGCCGGCATTCTTCCTGGTGACCTTGTGCATCATGGCGCTGCACGCGGGCGCACTGCTGGCGCTCAAAAGGACAGGAACTCCGAAGCGCCTGACACGCAATGCGACGGCCCGCTGCCGCGCCACACGAATGGCGGGCTGGATGATGCTCGGCGTCGCGGCGGTTCCCCTTTTCGCCCTGCTCAGCAGTTCTCTCTCCCTGGTATTGGATTACGGCTACATGAGCCTGTATCGAAGGGAGGACACTGTTTCGATCACCCAGGCGCTTTCCGGCTTTGCGATTCCGGGGATCGTTTTTCTCCTGGCAGGGTCGCCGCGCCGCCGGTGGACGCAGGTCTTCTGCCTGGTGCTGTCCGCGGCCTACACGACCATCTACCTCTTCCTGGGCTCGCGCGGTTCGGCCGCGATGGGCTGCATCGCCGTGGCCTGGGTTTTCGAACGAAGTGTCCGCCGGATTCCGAGAACGGTGATTGCCAGCCTGGCGATCTGCGCCCTGCTGATCTTCCCCCTGGTTCGTGAGACCCGTGTGATGAGCGGCCGCGACCGCCTTTCGGTAAGCGAAGAAATCGACGCCTTTAGCAACATCGGAAATCCGATCGCTTACTCGATTTCGGAGATGGGCCACTCACTCATCACCATTACTCACACGCTCCGGCTGGTGCCATCCATACGCAACTATGATGATGGCGCCAGCTACCTGTACGCCGCGCTGACGATCGTTCCGAATCTAGGCTGGGACGTCCATCCCACCATCGCGCACGGAATTCTTTCGGACTGGCTGATTCGAACGGTGGATCCGGTGGTCGCCGCCGGGGGGGGCGGGTTGGGGTTCTCGTTCGTGGCCGAGGCGTTCCTGAATTTTGGCTGGTTCGGCGGTCCTCTCTGGCTGGGTTTGCTGGGCTTCGGGTTGTGCAAGATCTTCTCGCTCGCGGATGGCGACGACCCCGCAAAGCATGCGCTGGTCGGCAGTTTCCTGTCTTTCTTTCTCATCTTTTCACGCGGCGAGGCCGCTATGGTCGTGCGTGGGCTGGTCTGGTACGCGGTGGTGCCGTACATACTGGCGGAACTGCTGACGCTCCGGAGCCGCCGTCGGGGAGAACGCAGATGAACGTATTGGTAACGAGCGAAACCCGGTTCGTGGCAACACCGGACGGCGGAGTCTGGACCGAGGCGATCAACGGCTACAACTTCTGGAAGAGATACCTGAGCGTTTTTGACGCAGTCAAGGTATTGGCCCGCGTCCGTCTATCGGTGGCGCCCCCCGCGGGCGGCATCCGCGCCGATGGACCCGGAGTGACGGTTTGCCGCGTCCCGGACTATCTGGGCCCATGGCGGTATCTGGCGCGTGCGGGTTTCGTCCGGCGCGCCCTGCACGCTGCTTTTGACCCCCGCGATGGTGTAATCCTGCGGACCAGTTCGCACATTGCCGGATGCCTGGAGCCGGCAGTGGCGCGCATCGGCCACCCCTACGGGATGGAAGTGGTGAGCGACCCCTATGCAGTGTTCGCGCCTCAGGCCGTGCGGACGCCGCTAAGGCCGCTCTTGCGGTGGTGGTTCACGCGCCAGATGCGCAGGCAGTGCAGGCGGGCCGTCGGGGTCGCCTATGTCACCGAAGCCGCGCTGCAGAAACGCTACCCGTGCGGAAGTTACTCGGTCGGAATGTCGGACGTGGAGATCACCGCCGATACGATCATCCGGGGTGCGGATGTATTCTCGACCTTCTACTCGAGCGTGGAGCTTGCATTGGGGGATACGGCCACCAGATACGCCAAGCGGCCGCGGAACCCGAAACCGTTCCAGCTCATCACGGTCGCATCTCTGGCGCAGATGTACAAAGCGCCGGATATCCTGATCCGCGCCCTCGCCCTGTGTGTGCGGGAGGGCATCGACCTGACGCTGCGGGTTGTGGGAAATGGCAGGCACCGGAGGGAACTCGAGTGCCTGGCCGCGAGCCTCGGTGTATCCGGCCGGGTGCGGTTCCTCGGGTCTCTGCCTGCAGGAGCCGCGGTTCGATCGGAACTCGATGACTCGGATCTGTTCGTGCTCCCTTCGCGCACCGAGGGTTTGCCCCGGGCCATGGTAGAGGCGATGGCGCGGTCGTTGCCCTGCATCGGAACGACCGTCGGCGGCATTCCGGAACTCCTTCCGCCGGAGGATCTCGTTCCACCGGGTGATGCGGCGGCCCTGGCAGAGAAGATCCGCGAAGTGGTCTGCTCCCCTGCCCGGCTGCTGGCGATGTCGGAGCGCAACCTGGCCCGCGCCCAGGACTACCGTGAGGAGGTGCTGGCCGAAAGACGCAGGGCATTTTTCGAGCACATCCGCTACTCCACGGCGGCCTGGATTTCGGCTTCCGCCGGCAAGCGGGGCGACCGGGCCACTGAGAGGCTGCTGTTTGAAAACCGGGCTTGAGAGAGCGAGTATGGCACGGCCAGTCATCGCCTTTGGAATGAACAGCTGGTTTGCGGTCCGGCAGTTCCTGCCGGAAATCCTGCAAACCATGCGCGACCGCGGGTTTGAGACCGTGGTGATCGGGCCGCTCGAGGATTCGGGCAATGCGCCGGATGTCCCGGGCATCGAGTACCGGTTCGCGAGGATTAAACGCGAAATCTCGCCGTGGGCGGACCTTAGAGCGATATTTGAGATTCTTCGGATCTTGCGCGCGGTCCGTCCGGAAATCTGCAACATGAGTACGCCGAAGATGGCGCTGCTCGGTGGAATCGCCGCGTGGATCGCCGGAGTCCCGCACCGCATCTACACGCTTCGGGGAATGCGGTATGAGACCACGCGGGGCGCGAAACGGGCGCTGCTGATGGCGTGCGAAGCGGTGGCCTGTGCTTGCGCCCACGAGGTGATCTGCATCAGCCGGAGCGTCCGGGACGCAGTGATCCGCGATCGGGTTGTACCGGCCCGCAAGGCTGCGCTTCTCGGCCCGCGGGTCAGTGAGGGCGTATCGCTGCGCCGGGAGTCGGAACCGGCGTGCCCGGTGTCGCGAAAGGCTTTGGGGATATCCGAAACGGCCGCCGTGATGGGTTTCGTGGGCCGCCTGACCCGGGACAAGGGTATCCGGGAGCTGGTGGATTCGTTCTGCATTCTGCGCGCGGAGGGAAAAGACATCCGGCTGCTTCTGTTGGGGGATTTCGAAGCGGGAGACCCGGTCGACGGCGCCACCGAGCAGCGCATCCGCACCGATCCCGGCATCAGTTGGTTAGGCTACGTAACCAATCCGGCACCCTACTACGCGCTGATGGACATCTTCGTCTTTCCGACGTATCGCGAAGGCTTGGGCCGCGTCCTTCTGGAGGCCGCCGCGGCGGGCAAGCCGGTGGTCTCAACGCATACGACGGGGGTGGTCGACGTGGTTCTCGACGGCGTGACCGGCTTACTGGTGCCCCCGCACGATGCGGCGTCGCTGGCACGCGCCATCGGGACGATGTTCCGCAATCCCGATATGGCGCTGGCCATGGGCGCTCGCGCCAAGATTTTAGTTCAAGAGGAGTTCGATAATTCAGTGTATCTGGGCAGGCTGGCCGGAATGCTCGAAGAGATGGTCCGACCGGTTTCCCCTAAAGAAATATCTCCTTCCGGACGATCTATAACTCCGGAAGCAACATGTACTCCCTCTTCATCCTCACAATCATCGCGTTGCTCCTAAGTCTCGCGCTGACGCCGCTGTTGCGGGATCTTTCGTCGCGGATGGGCTTCGTAGACCAGCCCGACGGGGGACGCAAAGTGCATGCAAGGCCGGTGCCGCGCATGGGCGGAGTGCCGATTCTGGTCTCGTATGCCGGCGCATACGCAATCCTGTTGTTACTGCCATTGCGCGCCGGCGACCTCCTCCAGAAGCAGTCCTCGATGATCGGGAGCGTGCTGCCGCCGGTGGCCATCATCTTCCTGACCGGGCTTCTCGACGACTGGCTGGATCTCAAACCGTGGCAGAAGCTGCCGGGCGAAGTGGCCGCCGCGATCTGGGCCTGGGAAGCGGGTGTGCGGATCGTGGGAGTCGCGGGCATGACCCCGAAACCCTGGTGCAGCCTGCTGCTGACGGTCGCATGGCTGATTCTTTGCTCCAACGCCTTTAACCTGATCGACGGTGTGGACGGACTGGCAACTGGAGTGGGGCTCGCGGCCACTCTGACCATCATGATCGCGGGTATCCTGCACGGAGACGTGGCCCTAGGCCTGGCAACCGCGCCCCTGGCCGGATGCCTGATTGGATTTCTCCGGTATAACTTCAACCCGGCCTCCATCTTCCTGGGGGACTCGGGAAGCCTGCTGATCGGCTTCCTGCTGGGATCGTACGGCGTCATTTGGAGCCAGAAATCGGCAACCATGCTGGGCATGGCGGCTCCCGCCCTGGCGCTCGGAGTGCCGCTGCTCGACGTGGGCCTTTCGATCGTGCGGCGGTTCGTGCGCAACGAGCCCATCTTTGCCGGAGACCGCGGCCACATTCATCACAGGCTGCTCGAACGCGGCTTCACTCCTCGGCGGGTTGCCCTCCTGCTCTACGGCGCATGCGGAGTGGCGGCCGCCCTGTCGCTCTTGCAGAGCGCCATCCACGGGCGACTGGCGGGGCTTGCAATCGTCTTTTTTGCGCTGGTCGCCTGGGCCGGCATACAGTATCTCGGCTACGCGGAGTTCGGCGCCGCCAGACGCTTTCTCTCGGGGGTATTCCGGCCGATGCTGAGCGCCCACGTGCAACTGGAACTGCTGGAGCGCTCGCTGTCCTCGGCATCCTCCGTCGAACAATGCTGGCGCGCTATCGAACAGACCGGCCGATCGCTAGGCTACAATCACATCACCGCGCGGCTAGGACCGTCCCGGTTCGCCACGGCCCCGGCCCGTACCCGCAAAAGCTCTTTCTGGCAATTCCGGCTTAACCTGGGTGAGGATTGCTGGGTCAATATCACGCAGCAGGACGGGTACGGCGGTCAGCCGATTCTGCTCATGCCGTTCACCGAGGCGGTGCGAAAAGCGCTGCCGAAAAGGATCGCGGAACTGCGTACTGCCGGCCCGCGGCTGGCTGCCGATCCGGTTGAGTCCCTGATGAACCTGGCAGCGGCCGTCGCGGGGCCGGAGAGTCACTCACCGGCGCGAAACTCGAGCACCACCACGGTGATGTCATCCGACTGCGAAGCACCTTCGGAAAAAGCGGCGACCGCATCCTGAATGGCGTCGTGAATCGCCGCGCAGCCGTCGACGGCGTGCGCCGCGCACACTTCTCGAAGCCGCTCTCTTCCAAAAAACTCCCCCGCCGTGTTCCGGGCCTCCGTGACGCCGTCAGTGTAGATCACGAGCTTCTCTCCCGGCAAGAGGGACGCTTCCGCCACGACGAATTCGGCCGACTCCAGCAGGCCCACCGGAACCCCCGTGGCATCCAGCGCAGTCTGTTCTCCGCCGGCCCGCAGAATCAGGGGCGGGCAATGTGCCGCATTCACGTAACTGAGGCGCCCGGAACGATTGAGCAGGGCGTAAAAAACGGTGGCGTATTTCTCGCCTCCGGTCCGGTCGAGCAGAAACCGGTTCAGCCGTTCGACGCGGTGACCGAGGACCTCCGCATGCTCGGTGGCTGTGATCAAGGCACCCTGGAGCAGCGACGCCAGCAGCGCCGAACCGACTCCCTTGCCGGAGACATCCGCCACCACCACCGACCAGCAGTGCGGGTTCACCCGCATCACGTCGAAATAGTCGCCGCCCACCAACCGGGAAGCCACGCTGCTGCCCGCGGCTCGCAGCCACCCTTCCGAGGGCAGCCTCGCCGGAAGCAGGCTTTGCTGGATCGTGCGCGCCAGCCGGAGTTCCTCCTCCATCTGCTGCTTGGCCCGCTCCTCTTCGAGCAGGCGCGCGTTTTCGAGGACCGTGGAAGCTTCGATGGCCAGGGTCTGGAGCAGTTCACGATTGCCGCCGGCCAGATCGGCCGCAGCCCCGCGCGAATCCATGTACAGCACGCCGACCGTTTCGCTGCCGGCCGCCAGCACCGTGGTGGCGTCGCCCTGGCCCGTCCGGATGCGCACCAGCGGGACGCACACTACGCTTCTCAACTCCAGGTCGGCAATGCTGCTCTGGGGCGGCGCGCCTCCCGCTCCGACGGAGTCGAAATTCATGAACAGGAGCTCGCGGCGGTGCTGGAGAGCGCGATGGATCACCTGCCGCGGAACCCGCAGCTCGTCTTCGTGGAGATTGTGGCCGTGCCGGTGCCGGGCCACCCGGGTTTCGAGGCCTCCGTCCGATCTCAGCAGCAGAAAGCCGCGCTCCGCTCCCGTAATGGCAAGCGCCGTGTCGACCACCGAGGTGAGCACTTCGTTGATCGAGAACGAGCTTTGGAGCGTGCGGGCCAGATCCAGAATCGCCCGCAGCTTGGCCAGGCTGCCGCCTACGCCGTGGAGCGCGGGGGTTTTCTCCGCCATCGTCACCTGCTCCATCAGGCGCTTCAACTCGACGCCGTCCAGGGCGAAAATCAGCGTATAGGAATCCTGCGCGCCAAAATCGATCCGGTCGGAATTCCGCAGGGCGGCTTTGGTGATGCGGCTTTCGTTGACGAACGTGCCATGACGGCTCTGGCAGTCTTCGATCCAGTATTCGCCGTCAATTACGAAGATGCGGGCGTGGTTGCGGGAGACACGGCTGTCGCGGAGGATCAGGTGGCTGTCGGGCGCGCGTCCAATCCGGAAGGGCAGCGGGTCGACCGGCACGCGCGCGCGGTGCCCATTTGGATCGATCACGATCAGTGATGCCGGCTGCGCTTCCGGCCCAGCAGCGGGGGACATAGCCATCAGGCGTGCCGGGAACGCGAACGCCGTCCGGCAGGTTTGGCGGGGCTCGCGCCCGCCGCTTCCGGCTCCGGCGGCCGCCTGCGCAAATCTTCCACCTCACGCGCTCGCAGCGTCTGGCAATGCGCGCAGTAGCCCCCCACCTCTGTGCGCGCCAGCAGCACCTGAAAGCCGAAGTGGCTTTCAATCTGTTTCCTCAGCCGCTGCAGCGGTTCGCCGAAGAACTCTTCGACCTTGCCGCAGCGGAGGCAGATCACGTGCGCGTGCTCCTGCTTCAGCCGCGTCTCGTAATAGTGCTGGTCGCCGCCGTAGTGCATCAGGTCCAGCTCATCGACCAGCCCGCCTGCCTTCAGCATCTTAAGCGTGCGGTAAACCGTCACACGGTTGAGCTTCGGATCCCGCTCCTTAGCAAGCTGGAAGAGGCGCTCGGCATCCAGATGCTGGCCGGTCTTGTCGATGAGGTCCAACAAAATCTGCCGCTGGCGCGTCAGGCGGACGCCTCGCTCTCGCAGCGAACCTTGCATGGAGTCGAGGGTCATAGAAGACTCTCCAATTCTAGCAGGGCCGGAAGCGGGCCGACTTACCAGGCTGGCCCGCCCTGCTAAAATTCAGGTGCACATGTTCCGCAAAGTTCTGATTGCCAATCGGGGAGAAATCGCCGTCCGGATCATTCGCACCCTGCGCGAAATGGGCATCGCCTCGGTGGCAGTCTATTCGGACGCGGATCGCACGTCGCTGCACGTTCGCATGGCCGATGAGGCCTGCCACGTGGGGCCCTCGGCCTCGGCGGAAAGCTACCTGCGGATCGACCGCATTCTCGATGCCGCGCGCCGCCATGGCGCCGAAGCCATCCACCCGGGCTACGGGTTCCTCAGCGAGAATGCCGAATTCGCCGCCGCCTGCGAGGACGCCGGCATCGTGTTCATCGGGCCCTCCGCCCGATCCATCCGCGCTCATGGGGTCGAAAACCGCGGCGCGCCGGGCGGCGATGGCGGCCGGAGCGCCGGTGCTCCCGGGGACCGATCACGATGTGAACCTCGAGGAGGCCCGCGCTTTCGGCCGCACCCACGGGTTCCCCATCCTGCTGAAGGCGGTGGCCGGAGGGGGCGGCAAGGGCATGCGCCGCGTCACCGACGAATCGGAGCTCGAATCGGCCCTACGCAACGCCGCGAGCGAGGCCGGGCGTGCCTTCCGCAACCCCGAGATTTACGTCGAGAAACTGGTCGAGCGGGCCCGCCACATCGAAATCCAGCTCATCGGCGATCGTTGCGGCAACATGGTCCACCTGGGCGAGCGCGAGTGCTCCATCCAGCGGCGCCACCAGAAGGTGATCGAGGAATGCCCCTCCCCGCTGGTGGCGCAGCACCCCGAAATGCGGCAGGCGATGGGGGAAGCCGCCGTCCGCGCCGCGCTCGCAGCCGGCTACTATAACGCCGGAACGGTGGAGTTCCTGGTGGATCCGGACCGCCGCTTCTACTTCCTCGAAATGAACACGCGGCTGCAGGTGGAACACCCCGTCACGGAACTGGTGACCGGCCTCGACCTGGTGCGGCTTCAGGTGGAGATCGCGGCCGGCGCGTCGCTGCCATTCGGGCAGCGGGACGTGTCGTGGCGCGGGGCCGCGGTCGAATGCCGGATCTACGCCGAGGATCCCTTCAACAACTTCCTTCCCTACCCCGGCAAGCTGACGCGGCTCACCCGGCCGATGGGCCCGGGAATCCGCCTGGACGGCTGCGTCTACGACGGCTGGACGGTTCCCATGGAGTACGACCCGCTGCTGGCCAAGCTGGCCGTCTGGTCGGGCAGCCGGCGGGAAGCCATCGACCGGATGATCCGCGCCCTGCGCGAGTACGATGTGGACGGCATCCGCACCAACATCGGCTTCTTCCGCCAGATCCTCGAGGACCCGGAATTTCGAGCCGGCAACCTGCATACCGGGTTCATCGAGGAGTTTTTCGCGCGCCGGACGCCGCCCGAGCCCCCCGAAGACGTGCGGGCCGCGGCCGCCCTGGCGGCGGCACTACACACCGCCGCGCGTGCACCCGCCGGGGAGGCCCGGAATCCGGGCGCCAGCCGCTGGCTCGATACGGGAAGGAGCGGCCTGCTGCGATGAAACTCGAACTCACCATTAACGGCGCCGAGGACCGCATCGAGATTCTGAGCCCGGCGCCCGACTGCCGCTTCCGGCTCGGCGACCGGCAGGAGACCGCCGCACAGGTGGAGGCCCCCGAACCGGGCGTCTATTCGATCCTGATGGAGGGCCGCAGCTATGAAGTCAGCATCACCGAAACCCCTACGGGCCTGGTGGTGGTGATCGACGGCTACCGCTTCGAGATCGAAGCGCGCGATCCCCGCCGCTTCACGCGAAGGGCGGCGGGCAGGGGCACCGACGGTGTCCAGACCATCACCGCGCCCATGCCCGGCAAGGTGGTGCGCGTGCTGATCGCGGCCGGCGAGGCGGTCGAAGCGGGCCAGGGCCTGGTGGTGGTGGAAGCCATGAAGATGCAGAACGAAATGAAAGCGCCGCGCGCGGGGAAGGTCCTCTCGCTGGCAGCTCGCGAGGGAGCCACCGTCAGCGCAGGGGAAGTGCTGGCTACGATCGGGTGAAGGCCATCCCGGCGAAACTCACCACGCTCTGCTCGTCGATATTCCACTGCTCGTAGCGCAGAAGCTCGCCGCGCGCCCCCGGGACTGACTTGAGGAAGGTGTAGAAGGGTGCGGAGCCGCACCACTTCAGGTCGTCGTGGTTTTCGCGCACCAGTTCCCAGAAGCCCTCGGCATCGCTCCGGTTGATGCGCTCGATTCGTTGGGCGTCGCGGGAGCCGACGCTGCTCATCATCCCCCGGTTGGCTTCGGCCTGGAAGTGGTCTCCGTAGCGGCCGCCCATATGGGCCATATCGACGCCCAGCACCCAGAACAGGCGGTTGCCCTCGCGGGCGTTCAGTTCGCCCAGCGCCTCGAGGAACCGCTTGACACCGTCGTCGTCCTCCGGGTCACCGCCCTGGTACAGGCTGCGGGCGAACGAGCCGCATAGAATGGGCAGAATTCGGACATCCGGCCCCATGATGTGTTGTAGAAAGACCACCTGAAATTCCACAGTGTGTTCAAAGGAAAAGCAGTAGTCTTCCATTTGGACGGCGCTGCCCCCGCGTTCCTGCAACTCCTTCACCAGTCGCTGATCGGTGACGGCCTCGCCGAAAGGTGTGGAGAAGTTCTTGCGGGTCAGGCCGAACTTCTCGGGGTCGCCATAGTGGGACGTGGCCAGAATCACGAAGGTACGGTTCCTGTATTCCGGGCGGAGCACGCGGTAGGCGTCGCGGTAGGATTGCCAGCCGCCATCCGGGCTGACGTGTGGCGCGGCGATGGCGAAAACGCCGTCGGCTTCGCGCGCCGGGGCGTCCCCGGCAAAGTAGCCGGCCATGGTAGCGCGCAGCGCTCCGGCTTCGTCCGGGTAGGCCGCGCCGGCATGTGCCGGAGCCCGCACCGGACATTCGGCGAACTCCCGGCGGCGCTCGTCGCGCATGTGGTAAAACTGCTCATCCTCCAGGAATCCGGCCGCGCTGAGGGTCTCCACCAGATTCCGTTCCATATCGCCAACTTCCAGGCTGCTGGTCAGGCGCACCAGCGCTGCGCGAAGGTCCAGGTCCGTCTGGGACCCGTCGAAACAGGCGAGCGCCTCCACCAGCACGGGTGGAACGATCAGCATCGCATCCGAGAAACGGAACGGGTCGCGAATGAACAACCCGGGGTGCTCGGGCGAAGGGGAAGGCATGAAATCCAGGTTCAGGCGAAGGCGCGGGAGGGGCTGGGCCACACCTTATCGTAACGCAGGCCCCAACGCGCGGTACTTGCGCAAGAGTTCGTAAATGACCACTCCACCGGCCGTAGCCACGTTCAGAGAGTGCTTCCTGCCTAACATGGGGATTCGCACATGCGTATCGCAGCGTTCGGCGAGTTCCGGGCGGATGCCCTCCACCTCGTGTCCGAAGAGCACGCACACGGGGAACCTCGGCCGCCAGTCGAACAGGTCGACCGCGTGCACGCTGGTTTCGACGGCAGCGATTTCGTAGCCTGCCGCACGCATCGCGTCTACGGCCGGAAGGGGCTCCCAGGTGTGCTCCCAGGACACCGTATCTTCCGAGCCCAGCGCGGTCTTGGTGATGGCACGCTTGGGCGGGCAGCCGGTAATTCCGCAAAGGTATAGTTTTTCGACACCCGCGGCATCCGCGGTGCGGAAAAATGCCCCTACGTTATAAAGACTGCGAACATTGTCCAGAAGCACGGTCACCGGCAGCGTGCGGATTGCATCATAAGGCTCGGCGGCCAGGGTTGCCTGGAACGGAATACGGTCCATCGAGCGGGGAAGTATAACACAGGTACCGGGGAGTAGGCCTTTCGCAGAGTGCTAAACTGGTGATTTCGATGCTCTCCATAGTCATCCCGATCCACAACGAGGAGCATTCTATCCTCCCCCTGTACGACCGTCTTACCGCGGTCCTCGAGCAGATGCAGCGGCCGTACGAAATCCTGTTCGTCGACGACGCGTCGACCGACCGCAGCTTCGAACTGCTGGCCAACCTTGTGGAGACCGACGGGCACCTCAAGATTATCCGGCTACGGCGCAATTTCGGGCAGACGGCGGCACTTTCCGCCGGCTTCCATGAATCCAAGGGTGATGTCATTATCGCCATGGACGGCGATCTGCAGCACGCCCCGGAGGACATTCCGGCTCTGATGCAGAAGATCGACGAGGGCTACGACATCGCCAGCGGCTGGCGCAAACACCGTGTGGATAACGCGATCATGCGCAAGATTCCCTCGCGCATCGCCAACTGGCTGATGGCCAAAGCGTCGGGGGTGAGCCTGCGGGATTTCGGCACCACCTTCAAGGCCTACCGCTCCGAGGTCCTGAAGGATGTGAACCTCTACGGCGAACTGCACCGGTTTATTCCCGCCCTGGCCAGTTTCTACGGCGCGCGGATCGCCGAGGTGCCCATTCGGAACACACCGCGTTCGGCGGGAGGTTCGCATTACGGCATCGGCCGCACGTTCCGAGTGCTGTTCGACATCCTCACCATCAAGTTTCTTCTGAAGTACTTCACCCGCCCGATGCACTTTTTCGGATCGCTCGGCTTAGCCGGGACGAGCACCGGCGGTGGCATCATGATCTACCTGGCTTTCCAAAAACTGCTTGGCACCGACATCATCCTGCAACACGGCCCCCTCATGATTCTGGGCGCTCTGCTGCTGCTGGGCGGCCTTTCGATGTTCAGCACCGGGCTGATCGGCGAAATGATGATGCGGACCTATTTCGAGAGCCAGGATCGCCGGATTTATGCGGTTCGGGAAATTCTCACCCGCAAGCAGCGGGGCGTTGCAGGCGGTACGCGGTAAGCCGGCGGACGGGCTAATCCAGGCTGCGGCCCCGCCGCCAGTGGTCCTCGAACAGGCCCTTCATCGCCTCTCCCATTCCCTCGTGGTGAAATACGACCGCCGTCCAGGTGGGCCTCGTGATCACGGGGTCGAGCAGTGCGACCATGCCTCGGCTGCCATCGAAAAGCGCCAGTTTCATGGGCAGGGAATCCGCCATACGGACTTCCACACCGGCGGCCATGTACTCGGTAAGGCGGTGGCGGTGTTCGTCGTCCACCGAAGCCGCCTCGAGCAGCAGGCGGCACGCCACCCCGTTCGACCCGGCTTGTTTGACCAGTCGCTCGTCTAAGGGGTCCACCGCATAGGGCGGCCGCGAGAATTCCAGGTACTCGGTATGCACTTCCGCGAGCATGCGGCGATACTCGGCGGCCGTCTGCGCCGGTTCCGTCACAATGCGGAGGAAATCCAGAGTACCGCGGCCTCCCTGCCCCTCCGAGTAGAGGGATTTCAGGTCGTCGATCAGGCCATTGCCGGCGCGGCTGTTGTCGGTCAGTTCCTGCTCGAGCGTCTGCCGTTTGCGACCCAGGTAGCCGGGGATCGCGAGGCTGGGTTCGACCGCGGAAAACAGCTTGGTCTTTTCCTGGACCACTTGGGCGAAACCCTTCTCCACCAGGCTGTCGAGAACCTCGTAGATTTTCTGCCGGGGGACGTGCGCGCGAGCCGCCAGTTCCAGGGCCTTGAATTTCGGATGCCCCAGCAGAATCAGGTAGGAACGCGATTCATAAGCATTCAGCCCAAGTTGTTGCAGCCTGCGCCAGTACCGTTGAAAGTCAACTTCGGCCAATTCTTCGCTCATATTCTCTTAACCTTACCAAATGATTAAAGCCAAAAGCGCACAGTACTTGCGGGCTCCCCCTTTAGGATTATCAGGAGGCATTTGACTTGGTACCATTGGGACTCTACAATGAGATCCAGTAGCGGGGACTGTATGTCCGAGAACAACACCAGTGCGGCGGGTATCGATACGGAGACGAAGACCAAGATCCGAATAGTCGTCGCGGATGATCACCCGATCTTTCGAGACGGTCTTTGCAAGCTCCTCACGCTCGAAGACGACTTTGAGGTTGTGGCTCAGGCTCAGGACGGGCGGCAGGTGCTCGACATCCTTCAGCAACTGGAGCCCGATATTCTCCTGCTCGATCTGAAAATGCCGGGGCTCGACGGCCTCGCGACCCTGCAGAAGCTACAGACCGCGCGCAACAAGACCCGAGTGATCGTCCTGACGGCTTCCGACGACAAGAACGAATTCGTTCAGGCAATGAAACTGGGGACCTCTGGAATCGTCCTGAAACAGACCGCCACGGAGTTGCTGATCAAGAGCATCCGCAAGGTCCACGCCGGAGAAATCTGGTTGGATTCCCATACCACAGCCGCGGTGATCCGCCAGTTTGTGGCGGCCGAAGAGACGCCCGTGCCGCCAATCGCGTCTGCTCCGCGCGACCGCGAGCGTTCACCGCTCAGCCAGCGCGAGCGGGAAATCGTGGCGCTCGTGGCACAGGGCTTCAAGAACAAGGAAATGGCCGAAAAGATGTTCATCAGCGAGCAGACGGTGAAGAATCATCTGCACAACATCTTCGACAAACTAGGCGTTTCCGACCGCCTGGAACTGGCGCTCTACGCGATCCACAACAACCTGCATACCGGCCGCTAAAGTTCCCTACGACGCGCCGATGCTGTCTTCGCGGCTGGCGCCATACTCCTTGAGCTTGTTGTGCAGGGTCTTGAGGCTGATCCCCAGGATCTCGGCCGCGCGCGTCTTGTTGTTCCGGGTGTGCTCCAGGGTACGCAGAATGAGGCCTTTTTCCGCCTCTTCGACCGTCGTTCCGATCTGAAACCGGACCCCGCCGTTATCCTCCGCCGGCTGAACGGACGGAGCCTCGGCTGCCGCGGCCGGGATCGAAACCGATATCGTCCGCTGCTGTAGGAATGCCGGCAGGTGGCTGAGTTCGATGGTGCCTTCGCCCGCCAGAATCACGGCGCGCTCCAATACATTGCGCAGTTCGCGCACGTTGCCGGGCCAGTTGTGCGCGCGAAGCGCTTCGACCACCGCCGGCGAGATATCGCTTACGCGGCACTCGTGCTTGCGGTTCAAATCACTGAGGAGCGCCTCGGCGATCGCCTGCACATCTTCCTTCCGCTCGCGGAGCGCAGGCAGGTGAATGTGGAAAACGTTCAAACGGTAATAAAGGTCCTCGCGCAGATGGCCGCCGCGGACCGCCTCTTCGGGCACTTTGTTCGTCGCGGCCACGACTCGCACATCCACCTCGAATTCGGCCCGGCCGCCCAGGCGGCGCACTTTAGAATCCTCCAGGATGCGCAGCAGTTTGGCCTGCGTCTGCATCGGCATCTCGCCGATTTCATCCAATAGAAGCGTGCCGTGCTGAGCCAGTTCGAAACAACCGGCCCGCCGTTCCGAAGCCCCGGTGAACGACCCCTTCTCATGACCGAACAGTTCGCTTTCGATCAGCGTTTCCGGCAGCGCCGCGCAGTTGATTGCGATGAAAGGTCCCTGCCGCCGGGGGCTCAGGGCATGCACCGTCCGCGCTACCAGTTCCTTGCCGGTGCCGCTTTCCCCGGTGATCAGCACGCACGCTTTGCTCGGGCCGGCCTGCTGGAGGAGTGCAAAAATTTCCTGCATCTTCGAGGAAGTGCCCACCATTTCCCCAAGTGCGCCCTTGTAGCTGAGCTGCCGCTCAAGGACTCGTTTTTCCGCGTGGAGGCCGGCGTGGCTGCCGGCCCGGCGAATCAGCACTTCCATTGTGCCCGGTTGTATGGGCTTCTCGAGAAACCAGTAGGCGCCCAGTTCGTGCACGGTCTTGACCGCCGTCTCGATGTTTCCGTAGGCCGTCAGCACGATGGCCGGCGGCATTTCACCGGAGTCGCGCAGGCGCTCCAGGAAGGCAAAGCCGTCCATCCCGGGCATGTTGAGATCCGTGATGATGACGTCAGCCGGAAACTCAGCCAGCTTCAGCAACGCTTCGCTGCCGTCGCCGGCGGTGGCCGGGGTCATTCCCCAAGCCGAAACCATGGCGGCCAGACCACTTCTCTGGCTGGCTTCGTCGTCAACGATAAGAACACGAATTTGTTGATTCAAGGGATACCAATCTCCATTGTACGATGGCCGTTTCCTTCGGAGGACCGCTTGCAGGACAAACCAGCCTGGGTGAGGAACGTGGTTTTTGGGAAAAGTGATAAAATTAAGACCAATTGCGAGCCTGGAGGCCCTCGATGAGGCCCCTGGGCGAATCGTGCGATTCGGCACAAGGGAGGATTGTGTTCACACTCGTCCGCAGGGCGAGGCGGCGTCTATTCTGCAACGAGTTGTTGTCGCAGGGAGCGAACGTGGTCAGTGTGGCCATGGCCGCTTTCATCGGCCTGCTCCTGTTCGGCACTGAGATTCTGAACTGGCAGTGGCTCATCCTCATTCCGCTTGCCGCCGTCGCAACCGGTTTGTTCCTGGCCCGGCGGAAACTCCCCACCCCCTATGCAGTCGCCCAACTGATCGACCACCGCCTGGGATTGGCGGATTCGATCTCAACCGCGCTCCATTTCCATCACCATAGACCGGCGGCGGGATCCGAGGAGATCCGCCAACTCCAGTTCGATGCCGCGCGGCGCGCGTCCGAGTCCCTCGAAGCGCGCCAGGCTGTTCCCTATGCCGTGCCGCGGACCGCTTACCTGATGGCAGCCCTGGTGCTGGTGGCATCCAGCCTCTTCGCATTGCGCTATGGATTGAGCCGCCGCCTCGATCTTCACCCGCCGTTGGCGCGGATTTTGCAGCAGAGCTTCGGATTCCCCGAGCGTGCCCAAGCGGCCCGCCGCAGCTCCCGCGTGCTTCCGCCCCGGACGCTGGCCCCGGAACCGGACGACGAAACCACCCTCGACGCCGAGCGAGCGGTCCCGCAAGACCTGAAGTCCGACCCGCTCTCCGAAGAACCGCCGCAAGCCCAATCAGGCGGCGATGAAAAGAAAGACGGGGCCGAGAGCCAGTCCAGGCGCCGGGATGAAGCCAACCGCGCCGCGCCCGACGACTCCGGCGCCGAGCCGTCCGACGACGCGGCGAGCGATGCGTCCCGGCAGGGCGACCAGCCGGATAGCCGGAAAGGGTCGAGGCAGGACACCTCCCGCCAGGATACGAGTGCGGAGAACTCCAGCCTGCTCAGCAAGGTGAAAGATGCCATGCAGAACCTGCTATCGCGGATGAAGCCGCAGTCCGGCCAATCGGGCAGCCAGCAATCCTCGATGGAACAGAACAGCAAGCAGGGCAAGGGGCAGCAGAACGGCGGCAAGCAGGAGAGCGCCGACAACAGCCGCAAACAGGATGCCGGCCAGCAGGCCGGCCAACAGGAAGGCCAATCCGGAGACCAGGCGGAGAGTTCCCAGGACCCGCTGGGCAAGGGAACCGGCAGGAACAACTCCGAGCAGGCCGGCAAGCAACCGGGCAGCGGCGTGGGCAGCCAGAACGGCGACAAGAGCATCAGGCAGGCCGAGCAACTGGCCGCCATGGGAAAGATCAGCGAGATTATTGGAAAACGGGCGGCCAATGTCTCGGGTGAAACCACGGTCGAAGTTCAGAGCACCAGCCAGACGCTGCACACGCCTTATGCGCAGCGCGGCGCCGAACACTCAGAGGGTGGAACGGAGATCCACCGGGACGAAGTTCCGGTAGCGCTCCAGGGTTTCGTGGAGCAATATTTCGAACAGGTGCGCCGGGAGCCTTCGCCGGCCAGGAAATAACCTACTCCCAGGCGCGCTTGGGTACGCCGCGGTCGCGGTCCTTGACGCGGTCGTAAAGATAGAAAGTGGAAACTGTGCCGAGCGATTCGTTGTAGAGGCTCTCCTGCCCCAGGCCCTCGCGCACGTCTTCCTCGAAATCGTGCAGCGCCTTCAACTCGGCGGCCGTGGCCGGCCTGGTCTTTCCCGAAGGCGCGCGGAAGAATTTCTGAAACCCGCGATCCACCAGCACCGCGATTTCCTGGTGCAGCAGGATTCCGGCGCGGTTCAAGGCCCGCACGGAATCGGCGTCCGGCAGCAGATCGACCGCGCAGTTCTCCCGGCTGACTCGAACCGCTCCGCCGGAAACGGGAACGGCAGTGAACCCGGCGCGGCGAAGCTGGTCGAGGCGTTCGGAGAAGGTGGGATTGTTGGGGCGCTCACGGCGAAAGAACATACACCACCATTATAGTTTGGCCGGCACCGCTTCCCGGCGCGCGTTTCTCACTTCCAGGCGGGAACTGATACCATCGGAGCCATGAAGGTTCCGCTTTCCCGGATCGCACACACCCGCTCGGGCGACAAAGGCGATACCTGCAACATCGGGGTGATCGCCCTTGATGAGCGCTACTACCCGGTGCTGGTTCGCGAAGTGACTGCCGAGCGGGTTAAGCGGCACTTTGGAGAACTGGTGCAGGGTGAGGTCGAACGGTTCGAACTGCCGAATCTCGAAGCGTTGAATTTCCTGCTGCACCAGGCTCTGGGTGGCGGAGGCACGGTTTCCCTGCGGACAGACGCCCAGGGTAAAACGTACGGAGCAGCTCTATTAGGGATGGAAATCGAGCTGCCATCGGGGATATAATTCGGGGACGGCGTGAGCTCCGCACGCCCACGAAGCTAAGAACTCTGCCTACCTGCGGAGCGCCATGAGCAACCTTCTCGAGATCAGCCAGACCGGCCGGGTCCTGAAGATCGTCCTGAACCGGCCCGAAAAGCGCAATGCCCTGAATTCCGAGCTGTGCCTGAAACTGGTCCGTGCGGTGGATCGCGCCGAAAGCGACCCCGGCGTGGGCGCGATTCTGTTGGCCGGCAACGGCTCGGCTTTTTGCGCCGGCATGGACCTGTCGGAAATCGAGAGCAGCATTCCCGAAGACCTGAATCGATCCCACGAGCAACTGTTTACCATGGGGGCCAGGCTGGTCAAGCCGATCGTGGGGGCGGTCCATGGACCCGCGCTTGGGGGAGGCACCGGACTCGTGGCGAATTGCCACGTGGTGATCGCCAGCGAAAGCGCCACCTTCGGACTGACCGAAATTCGACTCGGATTGTGGCCTTTCCTCGTCTTCCGCGCGGTCTCGGCTGCCCTCGGCGAGCGCCGAAGCACCGCCCTGGCGCTGACCGGCTGGATTTTCCCGGCCGCCGAAGCCCGGGAAATGGGTCTGATTCACGAAGTTTCCGCCGATCTCGAGAACCGCGCCCTGGAAGTGGCCCGGGACATGGCCGCCTGGAGCCCTACCAGCATACGCACCGGAATGACCTTCGTCCAGCAGGTGCGAGGGCTCAACTGGAGCGAAGCGGGCGAAGTAGCGCGCCGCGTGCGCAGCGAGGTTTTCAAAAGCGCCGATTTTCATGAGGGGATTCAGGCGTTCCGCGAAAAAAGAGTGGCAAAATGGCCCTCCTTGGGATAGTGCCCACAATATTTGGTGCTACCCTTCAGCAGGACCCAACATGCTGTGGGTGGGGTGCTTTACTTTTCAGTAGAGCGCGTTTAGTATAGTTACAACTCCCCCGAAGCTGAGGTAAAGGCTTTGCTCAAACTGAAACGCGTCGAAGTGCAGGGCTTCAAATCGTTTTGCGAGCGCAGCGAGCTTCGCTTTCACGGCGAGGGGATCGCGGCGATTGTCGGGCCGAACGGCTGCGGCAAATCCAACATCAGCGATGCCATCTGCTGGGTGCTCGGCGAACAGTCGGCGAAGAGCCTTCGCGGAACCCGTATGGAAGACGTGATCTTCGCAGGCACCCGCGAACGCAAGCCCCTGGGCATGGCCTACGTGACCATGACGCTGGTCGATCCGGAGGTCTATAGCGAGCAGCACGCCCACAAGATCCAACCGGTGGAAGAGGGGCCTGCCAAGCGCGGAGAAATCACGATCACGCGGCGGCTGTATCGTTCGGGCGAGAGCGAGTACCTGATCGACGGGCGCCAGGCGCGGTTGCGCGACATCCAGGACATCTTCATGGGAACCGGGCTCGGCCCTGAGAGCTACGCCATCATCGAACAGGGCCGCATCGGCCAGATCCTCAGCTCTAAGCCCCAGGACCGGCGCTCAGTCATCGAAGAAGCCGCCGGCATCACCAAGTTCAAGACGCGCAAGCGCCTGGCCGAGGCCAAGCTGGAAGGCGCCAAGCAGAATCTGGCGCGGGTGTACGACATTCTGGAAGAGGTCACCCGCCAGGTCAATTCGCTGAAGCGGCAGGCCTCTAAAGCCAAGCGCTACACGGAGCTCAAGGCGGAGTTGGAAGGGCGGCTGCGCGTCGTACTTTCGGGCAAGTACCGGCTGCTCGAACGCGATGCGGCCAAGACCGCGATCGATTTGAACCTGGCGTCTTCGGAGCAGAAGGCGCTGGCCGGGCAGGTCGCGGAAAAGGAACAGGTGCACGAGCGGCGGCAGGCAGCGGCATACGAAGTGGAGCAGGGGCTCACCGAATCGCGGCAGCAGCTTTCCGAATGGAACGTAGAGGCGGAGCGCACCAAGGGGCGCCTCGCCTCCCAGGTGAAAGAGAGCGGCGCGATCGAGCAGCGCATCGCCCAGGCGGAAAAGGAATCGCAGGAACTCGGGGTGCGGCTCGATTCGCTCGACCTGGAGATCGGCGCGCATCGCAAGAACCTGGACGAACTCGAAGCCCAGACATCGCGCTCGCGCGACCGGATGCTCGAGATCAACCAGCAGCGCGAGGGCCTGCAGGCCAAGGTGCGGGAGCGGGAGCGGGCCATCGAAGCCGGGCGCCAACTGATTCTGCGGCTTCTGGGCGAAGCCTCCACGCTGAAGAACCAGCTTGCGCAGATCGACGAATACCTGGCCGGAATCGAGCGCGAAAGCGCGCGCGCCAACCGCGAGGCGACCACGGCGGTGGTGGAGATCGAGCGGCTGGAAACGGCCAAAAAGCAGCTCTCCGAAACCGTGGCCCAGCGGCAACTGGAGCTCGAATCCGTGACCGGGGAGCGGCGGCGGACCGAGGAAGAACTCGGGGAGCGCCGGCGCACTGCCGCCGAACTCCGGCGCGAGGTGGACACCGTGAAAAACGAGGTGTCGCAGATCCGCGCGCGGAAGGAATCGCTCGAGCAGGTGCTGGCGCACCGAACCTACACCACCGAATCCGTCAAGCGGCTCTTCGCCTCGCTCGAAAAGGGCAAGGCCAACGAACTGAAGCCGCTCGGGGTTCTGGCCGACTACGTGGAAGTGGACCGCCAGTACGAAAAACCGGCCGAAGAGTTTCTACACGAAGAGCTGGAATACGTGGTGGTGGAGAGCTGGGGTCAGGCCGAACGCGGGCTCGATTTCCTGCGCTCCGAACTGGACGGGCGCGCCACCTTCCTGGTACATCCGGAGCCGAACGTCAACGGGCACCACCCTCTGCCGGAGCCGGCGATCGGCCCTGAGACCGGGATCGCTGCGCGTCTGAGCGACTCCCTGCGGCTGACCAACGGCTTCAAAGATCGCGCGGTGGATCTGCTGCCGCGCGTGTCGCTGTGCTTCCTGGCGGAAGACCGAACGGCCGCGCAGCGCCTCTCGGTGGCTTACCCCCATCTGTACTTCCTGCTTCCCGAGGGCCTCTGCTACCACGGCCACACCGTGACGGGCGGAAAGAAATCGGGTGCCGGCCCGCTGGCCATGAAGCGCGAGGCGCGCGAACTCGGCGGCAAACTGCAGGGCCGCCAGAAGGACCTGGACGAAATGCTGGCGCGCCTCGAAGCGCTGCACCAGGAAACCATCGGGCTCGAGGCGGAACTGGAGCGGCTCCGGGCCTTGCAGCAGGCCCGCGAAAAAGATCGGCTGGCGCTCGATCATGACATGCGCAAACTGGGCGAGGATCTTGCGCGCGCCAATTCGCGCCTCTCGGTGGCGCGGTTGGAGCTCGAACGCCTGCGCCGCGATACGGAGCAATCCGCCCAGCAGCGGGAGCGCAACCGAGCCGCCGTCGAAGAGAAAGAGCGGCTGCGGACCGAGCGCGAAGCCGCGCTCGAAGCCGAGCGGCAGGAACTCGAAAAACTGGAAGGCCAGGCGGCCACCATCGGCGAAGAGCACGCCGAGACGCGTGCGGAATTGGCGGGCCTGGAGGAGCGGCACCGCGGCGAGCGCGCAGCCATGGCACGGCTCGAACAGCAGTTCCGCGAAATCACCAACCGGCGCAACGCGATTGCCCCGGAGATCGAACGCCTGGGAGAACTGCGCGCGCACCTGCTGGCGAACAACATTGAGCTGGACCAGAAAGTGGCAATTCTGGCCGAACAGATCACGACGCTCGAAGCGCGGGTGAACGAAATGGCCTCGCAGGAAGCGTCGATGCGGGAGGCGCTGCGAGGCGGCGAAGACGAACTGAAGCTGCTGCGGGCAGCCGTGCAGGAAGGGCTCGAAAGGCGCTCCCAGATCGAAGTGGAGCTGGTGCGGAAACAGGCCGAGCTGAAGTTCCTGGATGAGACCAGCCGCAAAGAACTGAACTGCGCCGTCGCGGAACTGGCCGCCGGAGACGAGACCGTGCCCGACGCGGACGCGATCGCCGAAGCCGAGCAGGGCGCCAATGAAGTGCGCAACCGCATCGAGGGTCTCGGCGCCGTGAACCCGGCGGCCATGGAGGAATACCAGGAAGCCCAGCAGCGGCAGGAATTCCTGAGCGTGCAGAGGCAGGATTTAATCGATTCGATCCGCGATACGGAAAAAGCCATTCAGGAGATCGACCAGGTGTCGCGGCAGAAGTTCGCGGAGGCTTTCGAAGCGATCAACGCGAATTTCCGGACGGTTTTCCAGACGCTTTTCGGCGGTGGCACGGGTGAGATGCGGCTGACCGACCAGGAGAACCTGGCGGATTCGGGCATCGACATCGTGTGCTCGCCTCCGGGCAAGCGGCTGCAGAACGTGCTGCTGCTCTCGGGTGGAGAGAAGGCCCTGGCGGCTGTGGCGCTGCTGATGGCCATCTTCAAATACCAGCCGAGCCCGTTCTGTGTGATGGACGAAGTGGATGCGCCGCTCGATGAAGCCAACGTCGGCCGCCTGACCAGGCTGCTGAAAGAGATGTCCGCACAGACGCAGTTCATCGTGATCACGCACTCGAAGCGCACCATGGAGGCCGCCGAGGCGCTCTACGGCGTGACCATGCAGGAACCGGGCGTGTCGAGGCTGGTTTCGGTGAAGTTGAACGCCGCGGAAGCAGCGGCGTAAACACTGTCACGGCAAACGAGATCACACCATAGATCCCGAGCGAGGCCAGCAGCAATGCCGCCGACAAGAGTCCAGCCGAAGGAGCCACATTGGGAAGGCCGGCCTTAGCCCTTGGGCACTTTGCTACAATCGAGAGCCTTATACTGATTCGGTATTGCAGTAACTACAGACCACTTGCCGTTTTTCTTCACTATATGGGCTGGTCCCAGGCTGCCACCGCTCGTCCACTCGGTCCACTCTGGCGACCACCTTTCATACCACTGACGAACGGATCGGGGCAGTAGTTGCGTCGTCGCCTTGAACTCAATCCCGTTGAGACTATCTTCCGACTTGACCTCCTCTGTGTTGAACTGGATAGAGGGATTGACGAACTCGGATACAACTCCAACATTCATGTTGCCGCCTGCTATTACCGTGAACCATCCTCCATTGGAAATACGTGGATCCGGACAATGACTCACTTGGGTATGCCAAAATGCAACAGCCTGTCTCGCCGCTTCCTCCAAATCCGCGCCTCGAGACTGCGAAAGTGCAAGCTGGGCAAAGAGGACCAGCAGTCCGATTCGAGATAGAGAAGTTTGCAGGTGCATAACAGTAATATAGGGCAACTGTGGCTTGGAAGAATTGCACCTCCTTGCGAGCCTTGCCAGGCTCCCGACGCCACGCTGAAGCAGTTGACCAGGGATTCGGTAGCGGCGCTGCACCGGCAGTTGATGCCCCGCCACCGCGAATATGCCAGGAAGCTGCTTGGGCGCCTGCCGGAAAACTTCCATTGTCATCGACCACAACGGCCGGTTCCGGGCCTGCGAGATACGCGGCATTGTGGGCGACCTTCACGAGTTCGACTTCGATATCCGCCGCACCCTGGAATCCGAATCGGTGCGCGCCGAAGTGAATGCCATCCCCGGGGCCATTGCTGGTGCACCCATAGCTGCTTCATCCAGGACTGCTCCAAATTCTCACCCGCCGTCCAACTCTGGAGAATCCCCCGGGCCGGGTTGCGCGTCCAATGGTCAAACCCGGTAAAATGAATTCAGATGCCCAATAAATTCGACATTTTCGGCACCGCCGCCGCGATCGCCAAAGGGATGGGGATCACCTTCAAAGAGATGATGTCCCCCACGGTGACCGAGTATTATCCGGACGAGCCGCCGAAATTCGAAGAGCGCTTTCGCGGAGTTCACGTTCTGCAGCGCGATGAAAACGGGCTCGAAAAGTGCGTGGCCTGCTTCCTGTGCGCCGCTGCCTGCCCGTCCAACTGCATCTACATCGAAGCCGCCGAGAACACCGAAAGAGAGCGCATCTCGGGCGGCGAGCGTTACGCCAAGGTTTACAACATCGATTACAACCGCTGCATTTTCTGCGGCTACTGCGTCGAGGCGTGTCCCACGGACGCGATCACTCATGGGCACGGGTTCGAAGCCGCCAGCTACAACACGTCCACTCTGATCAAGCGGAAAGAGGACATGCTTGCCGCCGTTCCGCCCGGCGCGAAGCCGCCGGTAGTCGCCACCGAAGAAGTAGCCGCCCACTAGGGCTTCATGTTTCGAGCAATCCGCGAGCAGGTCGAGACCATCTTCCGGGAAGACCCGGCGGCCAAGAGTGTCATCGAGATCCTGACTTGCTACCCCGGATTCCACGCCATCCTGCTGCACCGCCTCGCTCACAAACTATACTGCTGGCACGTGCCGCTGCTGCCGCGGCTGATCTCGCAAATCAGCCGTTTTTTCACGCAGATTGAAATTCACCCCGGCGCGACTATCGGGCGGCGGTTCTTCATCGACCACGGATCGGGCGTGGTGATTGGCGAGACCACAGAGATCGGCGACGACGTTCTGCTGTATCAGGGCGTCACGCTGGGCGGCACGGGCAATGAACACGGCAAGCGCCACCCGACCCTCGGGAACAAGGTGGTGGTGGGCACCGGCGCGAAGGTGCTGGGAAACATTCGGATCGGCGACAACGCGAAGATCGGCGCGGGTTCGGTGGTGGTGCATCCGGTTCCGGAAAACTCGACGGTGGTGGGGATTCCCGGGCGCGTTGTCCGATTGCGCTCGGAAGGAACCCTGGAACACGGCCGCCTGCCGGATCCGGAAGGGCAGGCCATCGAAGACCTGGCGCGCCGGGTCGCCGAACTCGAAGCTACCATCAACAAACTGCTGGTCCCGGAACGCGATCGCTAAACTCGTTTCGTCGGCCGCCTCGTCGTATACACTAATTTCATGACCCGCAGACTACTGATCGTCTTCACGTTGCTCGCCGCGTTCGCGTTCGCGCAGGGCCCGGTGTACGAACTTCGGACTTACACCTGTTACGAGGGCAAACTCGACGCCCTGAAGGCCCGCTTCCGCGACCACACCATCCAGATCTTCAACCGCCATCACATGAAGAGCATCGGCTACTGGATTCCCCAGGACGATCGCTCCAAAACCACGCTGATCTACATCCTGAGGCACCCGAGCATGGAAGCCGCCAAGGCGAATTGGGAGGCGTTCCGCAACGATCCGGAGTGGAAGAAGGTCGCGGCCGAATCCGAGGCCAACGGAAAGATCGTGCAGCACGTGGAGTCGGTATACATGGAACCAACCGGCTTTTCCCCACTGAAGTGACCGGGAACGTGGCACGACAGGCGCACATGCGCCTTCTGGTCGAACAGTTGCGAACGCTCGAAGTCCGCCTCCGCCAGGGTGGCGGGGCTTCGCGCATCGAGCGCCAGCACCGCGCCGGAAAAATGACCGCGCGGGAACGCATCGACGGACTGCTGGACACGGGTTCGTTCTTTCAGGAGATCGGGCTGCTGATCGCCTACGACCGCTATGAAGGCCAGGCGCCCGCCGCAGGAGTCGTCACCGGCATCGGTAAGATCGAAGGCCGGCCGGCGGTGGTCGTCGCCAACGACGCCACGGTGAAAGCCGGGTCATGGTGGCCCGAGACCATCACGAAAATTCTGCGCGCGCAGGAGATCGCCATGCGCAATCACCTGCCGATCGTCTACCTGGTGGATTCCGCGGGCGTCAATCTGCCTTACCAGGACGGCATCTTTCCGGGCCAATACGGGGCGGGCCGTATCTTCTATTACAATTCGCTCATGCGGCGGAAGCTGCGGATTCCGCAGATTGCCGCGGTGATGGGGCCGTGCATTGCGGGCGGCGCCTATCTGCCCGCGCTGAGCGACGTCATCATCATGGTGGAAGGAACCAGTTTCATGGGTCTCGGCGGACCCAACCTGGTGAAGGGCGCGACGGGGCAGGTGATCGACGCGGAGTCCCTGGGCGGCGCGCGCCTGCACACCGCATCGAGCGGTGTGGCGCACTACATGGCGGCGGACGATGCCGATTGTCTCGCCCGCATCCGGCAGCGTTTTCGCGCTCTACCGGCTGCGCCCGAGGCCTCGCAAGGGAGCGAACCGGCGCGCGACCTCTCCGATATCTACGGCGTGCTTCCCGACGATCACCGTCTGCCTTACGAAGTGGAGGAGATCCTGTTCCGCATCTTCGATTCCGGAGACTACGCCGAGTTCCAGCCCGAATATGCGCCGGAATTGCTCTGCGCCAACGCACGGCTTGCGGGGCGCCCGGTCTCGATCATCGCCAACCGCAGGGGCTTTCTGAAAGCGGAGGGCCGTCCGCGCATCGGCGGTATCGTCTATACGGAATCCGCGCGCAAGGTGGCGTACTTCGTCGAAACCAGCGAGAGGTTGGGGCAGCCGCTGATTTATCTGCAGGATGTTTCGGGCTTCATGGTGGGGCCGGAGGCGGAGCGCGGAGGCATCATCCGGGCCGGCGCGGAAATGGTCGAGACCATGTCGTGCGCGTCGGTGCCGAAAATCGTCCTTACCATCAATCACGCGAGCGGCGCCGGCTACTACGCGATGGCGGGGCAGGGCTTCGACCCCAATTTCACTTTCAGTTGGCCGACCGCGCGGATCGGCGTGATGGAAGGCGATTCCGCGGTGATGGCGCTCTACTCGGCCGAGTTGGAAAAGCACAAGGGCGGTCCGCTGCCCGAAGAACTGCGCGAATCGATGGAGCGGACGCGCGCCGACTATGAGCGCTGGCTGGATGCGCGATATGCCGCGGCCCGCGGGCACTGCGACGCCGTAATCGACCCCGTCGACAGCCGCAAGGTGCTATCTTTCGCGCTGGAGGCTTGCTCGTGATCCGCATCGCCAACGGTCAGGGCTTTTGGGGCGACTGGCTGGAAGCGCCGGTGCGCCTGGTGGAGCAGGGCCCCATCGACTACCTGGCGCTCGACTACCTGGCCGAAATCACCATGTCGATCCTGCAGAAGCAGAAGCAGGCCGACCCGAACCTCGGTTACGCGCGCGATTTCCCGCCGCTGGTGGCGCGCCTCGCCCGCCAGATCCGCGAGCGCGGCGTGAAGGTGATCGCGAATGCCGGCGGCGTCAATCCGGTGGCCTGCGCGCGCGAAGTGGTACGGCTGGCGCCGGGACTGAAAGTGGCGGTGGTGCTGGGCGACGACGTTTACTCGCGGCTCGACGAGTTCCTGGCCAAGGGCTACGAGATGCGCGACATGGATACGGGCGAGCCGCTCTCCACGATCCGCCAACGCATTCAGAGCGCCAACGCCTACATCGGCGCATTCCCGCTGGCCGAAGCGCTTCAAACCGGCGCCGACGTGGTGATCGCGGGACGCTCCACAGATACCGCGCTCACGCTCGCGCCCATGATCCATCGCTACGGATGGGGGCCCGAGGAATACGACAAACTGGCGGCCGGGACCATCGCCGGACACATCATCGAGTGCGGCGCGCAATCGACGGGCGGCAACTGCCAGGTGGACTGGCAGGCGATTCCCGACATGGCAAACATCGGCTATCCGATCATCGAGGCCGAACCCGACGGCACATTCTGCGTGACCAAGCACCCGCCGGCGGGCGGGCGGGTCGACATCCACAGCGTGAAGGAGCAGTTGCTGTACGAACTAGGCGATCCGAAAAATTACGTCACACCCGATTGCGTAGCCGACTTCACCAGCATCCGGCTGGCGGAGGCCGGGCCCGACCGCGTGCGCGTCAGCGGCATCCGCGGCGGCCAGCGGCCGCCCTCGCTCAAGGTTTCGATCAGCTACGCCAACGGCTGGAAAGCCATCGGCACGCTGGTCTACTCATGGCCGCAGGCGCTCGAGAAAGCGCGCGCCGCCGATTGCATCGTGCGCGAGCGGCTCCACAATCTCGGCCTTTCGTTCGAGGAGATCTACACCGAATTTTTTGGCGTGAACGCCTGCCATGGGCCGGTCGCGCCGCCGAATCCCGATCCGCCGGAAGTGCAGGTGCGGATCGGAGTCCGCGGTCAGGACAGGAAAGCGGTGGACCGGTTCACGCGGGAACTGATTCCGCTGGTGCTGAACGGCCCGCCCGGCGCCACGGGCTTCGGCGAGGGCCGCCCCGCGGTGCGCGAGATCGTGGCATACTGGTCGGCCCTGGTGCCCCGGGAAGAGATCTCGACAAAAGTGGCAGTGATCGCGTAGGCGGTGGATCACCGTGCCGGCGCCGGCGCGGCCGGCAGCATATTCCGGATGGCCGCGATTTTCCACGCGCCTCCGGTCCGCTTCATCACGAACGTGCTCCACATCCTGCGCGTCTGCCCACCGGCCAGCCCGCTGAGTTCGTACCGTCCCTCCGCAATCGCCACATCCGGAGTCACGTAGCGCACGGACTCCACCGTGATGGTTCTCTTGCCGCCGGTCCTTTCCGAACTGGCCATGGCTCCCTTGACCAAAGCCTCGCGGCCTTTGCGCCATTCACCCGAGGAAACCAGTTGATCGGCATCCCGGGTGAATAGCGCCGCGACGGCCTTCGGATCGCGCTCCTCGCGGGCGTCCAGATACTTCTGAACGGTGGCGCGAACCGCGGCGTCGTCCGCGGCCTTTTGCGCCGGCATGGGAACCGCCCAAACCAGGCCAACCCAACAGATCAGAATCGTGCGCATCCAATCGTCTCCCCCAAGCCAGTTTAAAACGCGATAGCGTAGTCTTCTATGATGCGCGTTCTTCTGTTGTTCGTGCTGGCGGCTGCCGCCTGGCCCGCCACCACGCTCCGCCAGGGCTGGATGATCCAGTCTTCGGCGGAAGTTCGGGAAACCGGCGCCGTCGTTTCGACCACCGCCTACCGGCCCGACGGCTGGTACCGCGCCACCCTGCCCTCCACGGTCGTTAGCGCGCTGGTGCAGGAACACGTCTACGCCGACCCGTATTTCGGCATGAATCTGCGCGGCATCGCCGGCACCACCTACCCCGTCTCGATGAATTTCTCGAACCTTCCGATGCCGCCCGAGAGCCCGTTCCGCCGCTCCTGGTGGTATCGGGCTGAATTCCCGATCGACGCGGCCTGGCAGGGCAAGACCATCTGGCTGGGCTTCGACGGCATCAACTATCGCGCCAACGTCTGGCTGAACGGCCGGCAGATCGCCGAATCGGCCAAAATGGCGGGCGCCTTTCGGGTCTTCGAATTCGACATCAGCAGGGCGGCAAAACCGGGCGGCGCCAACACCCTGGCTGTCGAGATCTTTCCGCCTACAACCGACGATCTCGCCATCACTTTCGTGGATTGGAATCCCCTTCCGCCCGACAAGAATATGGGGCTGTGGCGGGATGTCTGGATCGCCGCTACCGGGCCGGTGGCCCTGCGCAATCCGAGCGTCGCCACGAAATTGGCAGCCGGCGAGGCCGACCTGACGGTCCGGGCCGAATTGAAGAACGCCACCGCACAGCCCGTGGAGGCCGTGCTGAAGGGGAAGATCGAAGGCTCGGAGTTTTCGCAGCCGGTGCGGCTCAACCCGAACGAGACGCGAGTCGTGCACGCGCACGTGAAACTCCCGAGGCCGCGCCTCTGGTGGCCGGCCGAAACGGGGCTTCCGCAAAATCTCTACCCGCTCGATCTCACGGCCGAAGCCGGCGGGCAGGTTTCCGACACCCGCCATCTCGATTTCGGAGTGCGCGAGGTCACCTCCGAAATCGATGCGAAGGGCCATCGAGTATTCCAGATCAACGGCAGGAACATTCTGATCCGCGGCGGTGGCTACACCTTCGATATGCTGCTGCGCTCCTCTCCCGAGCGCCAGGAGGCCGAACTGAACTACGTCCGCGACATGCACCTCAACGCGCTGCGCTTCGAGGGAAAACTGGAGGACGACCACTTCCTCGGGCTCTGCGACCGCTTGGGCATCATGGTGCTGGCCGGCTGGTGCTGCTGCGACCACTGGGAGCGCTGGCGCGATTGGGACGCCGAAGACCACGTGGTGGCGGCGGAATCTCTGCGGGACCAGTTGCGGCGTCTCGAGCGCCACCCCTCCGTGATCGACTGGATGTACGGCAGCGACAACCCGCCGCCGCCCGACGTGGAGCAGATGTATCTCAAGATCATCAGGGAAACCGAGTGGCCCAATCCGTATCACTCCTCCGCCACCGCCAAGCCGACGCCCGCCGGTCCCACCGGCGTCAAGATGACCGGGCCGTACGACTACGTCGCGCCCTCTTACTGGCTGCTCGATAAGACGCGCGGCGGCGCCCATGGATTCAATACCGAGACCGGCCCCGGCCCGAACCCGCCGCCTATCGAGACCCTGCGCCGGATGTTTCCGGCGGACCACCTCTGGCCCATCAACTCCATGTGGGACTACCACGCGGGCGGCGGCCCATTCAAAGACCTTCACGTCTTCACGGAGGCCCTGGACGCCCGCTACGGCCCTTCTCATTCCGCCGAAGAGTACGCCCGCAAGGCGCAGATGATGGCCTACGAAGGCCAGCGGGCGATGTTCGAGGCGTTCGCCCGGAATAAGTACACTGCTACCGGTGTCGTTGAATGGATGGTCAACAATGCGTGGCCCGGGTTGATCTGGCACTTATACGACTGGTATCTCCGTCCGGGGGGAAGTTACTTCGGCGCGAAGGAAGCGAACCAGCCGCTGCACGTGATGTACTCCTATGACGACCGCTCCGTGGTAGTAGTCAGCTCCTACTACCGTCCGTTCCCCGCAATGACCGTGGAAGCCACCGTCTATAACATGGACATGACGCGGAAATTCCACCAGGATAAGAAGATCGATGTTCCGGAAGACGCGAACGTCCGTGTGTTGACCATTCCCGAGCTGGAGGAGCTGAGCGGCACTTACTTCGTCAGCCTGGAACTGCGGGAGTCCTCCGGTAAGATCGCCGATCGCAATTTCTATTGGTTATCGACTAAGCCGGAGACGCTCGATTGGGATAACTCTACCTGGTATCACACACCCACGAAGACTTATGCCGACTTTACAGCTCTGAATCAGTTGGCCCCGGTTGAGCTGAAAGTCTCGGCGGAATCCAAGCCTGGCGCCACTACTGTGACGATCACGAATCCCGGCCGCGCCCTGGCGTTCGGGGTTCATCTGAAGGTGAAGAGGGGTGCGGATGGCGACGAGGTCCTGCCGGTGCTGTGGGAGGACAACTACTTCGCCCTCCTGCCGGGGGAGACGCGCCAGGTGACCGCGACTTACAACCGGCACGAGATGGGGAACGCAAAGCCCGTGGTCGAGGCGGCGGCTTGGAATAGTAAGTAAAACTGCCGAGCTCCGCTCGGCTTGGGCAGACCGGGAGGTCTACCCTACGGCCGCCGCGCGCGCGGAGGCGAGTGCGATGCTCGACCAGTCCTGGTCTGCCTGCCCGTGAGCCAAGGCCTCGATGAAGTGGTCCCGCACCACCGCGGCCATGGGCATGGGCGAGGCGCACTCCTCGGCCATCTCGAGCGCGAGGCGGATGTCCTTGAGCCCCAGTTTCAGGGCAAAGCCCGCCGGTTCGAAGCGCTCCTCGGCGATCATGCGGCCGTAATTGGCGTAGACGGGCGACCCGAACAGGGCATTCATCGCGTCCAGGAAAGCGTGCCGGTCTACACCCGCCTTTCGCAGGGTAGCAAAGGCCTCCGAGAACGTTTCGAGCATGCTGGCAATCATGAAATTGCCGCACAGCTTCAGTGCATTCGCCTGCCACGGTTCCTGACCGGCCGCGAACGTGCCCCGTCCGACGGAATCGAAGACGCCGCGGCACCGGTCCAGCAGGTCCGCGGGTCCCCCGGTGACGACCAGCAGCTTTTTTTCCTCGGCGGCATCCGGGCGGCCGAATACCGTGGCGCTGACGAAGCCCTGGCGGTGTTTTCGATGCTCCTCCGTCAGGCGGCGCGAGAGGGCCGTGCTGATGGTGCTCGAAGAGATGTGAACCGCGCCTTCGGCCAGTCCGGCGGCGATTCCACCGTTGCCCCACACCAATTCCTCCACGGCGTGATCGTCCGCCAGCATGGTGACCGCCGCCTCGGCCCCGCGGCATGCCGCGGCGGGGGAATCGGCCACTCGCCCACCATCGGCCGCCAGCGCCTGAGCCTTTTCCCGGGTGCGGTTATAAAGCGTTACGTCGTGGCCTGCCCGAAGCAGGTTGCGGGCCATGCCTGATCCCATTTTTCCGAGACCGATGAATGCAAGCTTCATGCCCTTCAGGATACCGGCCGCGCCACGGTCCCGCCGATATGAGAATCTGGATGGGTCATGAATCGTACCGCAATTGCCCTGCTGCTGTTCGCCGGCGCGCTCGGCGCGCAGGAGTTCGACATGGTCATCGCCAACGGCCGGGTTATGGACCCCGCCTCGAACCTCGATGCCGTGCGGTTTATCGGAATTCGCGCGGGGAAGATCGCCGCCGTTTCCCAGACGCCTCTGCGGGGCCGGAGCACCGTGGATGCGCACGGCCTGGTAGTGGCGCCGGGGTTTATCGACCTGCACTCGCACGGGCAGACCCCGGAGAACTACGCATTCAAAGCCCGGGATGGCGTGACCACCGCGCTCGAAATGGAGGTCGGGGTTTCGCCCGTCGCCCCCTGGTACCAGGTCAGGCAGGGGAAGGCGTTGATCAATTTCGGCGCGACCTCGGGCCACCTGCCGGCCCGCATGGCCGTCATGCACGATAGCGGCACGCTGCTGCCTCGCGATAAGGCCGTGACCCGCGCCGCGACCGCCGAGGAGCAACGCGAAATTCGCAACCTGGTGGCAAAGGGGCTGGACGAAGGCGCTCTGGGCATCGGCATGGGGATCGCCTACATCCCGCTGGTGAGCCGCGAGGAAATCCTGGATCTGTTCCACCTGGCCGCCGAACGCCACGCCGTGATCTATGTGCACATCCGCAACGGCGGACCCCTGGAACCCGGGGTTGTGGACGCGCTGCAAGAGGTGATCGCCGATGCCGCCGCGACCGGCGCCGGCGTACACGTGGTTCACATCACCAGCATGGGGCTGCGCGAAACGCCGCTGTGCCTGCGGATGATCGCCGGGGCCCGCGCGCGGGGGCTCGATATCTCGACCGAAGCGTACCCTTACACCGCCGGGATGACGGATCTGAGTTCCGCGATCTTCGAAGACGGCTGGCAGCAGCGCCAGGGCAATATCACGTACCACGACCTCCAATGGGCGGCCACCGGCGAGCGGCTCACGGCCGAGACCTTCGCGCGCTACCGCAAGCAGGGCGGCATGGTGGCGATCCACTCCATACCCGAAGACATCGTGAAGCTGGCAATGGCGAATCCGATGGTGATGATTGCGAGCGACGGCATTCTGGACCACGGCAAGGGCCACCCGCGCGCCGCGGGAACGTACGCCCGCGTGCTCGGCCGGTACGTGCGCCAGGAACACGCCCTCACGCTGATGGAGGCTTTGCGGAAGATGACCGCGATGCCGGCAGACCGCCTTGGCATGAAGAACAAGGGAAGGATCGAAGCAGGCGCCGATGCCGATATCACGGTGTTCGACCCGGCGGCCGTGATCGACAAAGCCACTTTCGAGAATCCGGCTCAATACTCCGAAGGCATCGAATACGTACTGGTCGGCGGAACGCTGGTAGTGAACCGCGGCCAGTTAGTGGATGGCGTGTTTCCCGGCCGCGGCGTGCGTCGGTGATCGTCAATTATAAAAGTTTCGATCCCATGCGTGCTGCTTCAGGGTCGCCAGCGTGCCGGCCGGCAGCGGCCCCTGGTCCGAGAGTGCGGCGTTCGATTCCGCGTGGCGAACCGTGCGCATCCCGGGAATCACGGTGGATACCGCCGGGTGCGAAAGGCAGAAGCGCAGCGCGGTGGAAGGCAGGTCCACCCCGTCGCCCAAGTCGTGCTTCAGGGCAGTCACGTGGTCCACGACCTGCTTCTTGCGGTCGCCCTTGAAGTAAAACTCGCGGAAGTCGCCCGGCGGGAACTTCGTCTTCTCGTCGATATTGCCGGTCAGCGAACCTTCGTCGAGCGGCACCCGCGCGAGCACGCCGATGTTCTCTTTTTGGCACAGCGGAAAGAGTTCGCGCTCGGGCGTCTGGTCGAAGACGTTATAGATCACCTGGACGGTATCGATCAGCCCGGTGCGGATCAGGTCGAGCGCCGATTCGGGCTCGTGATCGTTGATCGAGATCCCCACGGCGCGCGCTTTGCCGGAGCGCTTCAACTCGCCGAAGGCGCGCCGCCAGTCGTCCGCGTCGATCCACTCGGGATTCCAGACATGCAACTGCAGCAGGTCGATCGAATCGGTTCCGAGGTGCCGGAGGCTCTGTTCGGCGCACTGCATGATATAGGGATACGGAAAGACGTGGTCGATGCCGATGCCGCGCCGCGCCGGCCAGAGCAGATTCTTGGGCGGCACCTTGGTGGCCACATAGATCTTGTGGCCGGTCTCCCGCACCACCTGCCCGACCAACTGCTCGCTGTGCCCTTCGCCGTAGGCCAGCGCGGTATCGATCAGGTTCACACCCAGGTCAATCGCGCGCCGCAGCGCTTTGAGCGATTCATCGTCGCTGCCGCCGAGCCACTGCTTGCCGCCAATGCCCCAGGCGCCGTAACCCATCTCGCTGACGTCGTAGTTGGTCCTGCCGAGTTTTCGATAGCGCATCTCAGTTTCCGGATACTGCAATCGTAACGCCTTGCGGGCTGGTTGCGCCGCCCAGCGTGATGATCGCCTCGGCCGCGCCGGCGCTCAGGCCGGCCGGCACCTGAACATTGATCTGCATGACGCCCGCCACAAGACCCGGCGCGCCGCCTGCAAATTGGACGTTTGCGGGCTTTCCGCCGATGGTGGCGGTCACGGTCAGCAGCGGCAGGGGAAGGGTCGAGCCGGTGGGTACGCCATCCTGCCCCCCGGGATTGGTCTGGCCGAGACCGGTGGCAAAGAAGGAAACGTAGCTGCCTGCCTTGGCCGGGTTGCCGGCTCCATTTACGGTGTTGTCCTGGTTCAGCGCCGCCGCCGGACCTGCCCCGCTGGCGTTCAGAGTGAACAGCGCGGGCGCGACCGGCGACAGATCGACCGTGATCGGGGCGGACACCTGCCCGTTATATTGCGCCACGACCTGCACCTTGGGCCCGGTCACCCCGAAGGGCACGATGGCCCCGACCTGCGTAGCCGTCGTGTAGAGAACCGGCGCCGCGATCCCATTGAAATAGACGCTGGTGCCTGCCGTGATGATGGGCACCTGCCCGGCGGAGTTGAGTTGGAAGTGGGCAAGTGTTGCCGGCCCCATGCCGGACCCCCACAGCGCGACGATTTCCCCGGGCGCGACCGCGCCGGTTTGGAAGCCCGCGCCATTCGTCACCGCGGCTACCGCCAAGCCGAAGCCCGAAGGCTGCAGCATCCGGACGGCATTGTTGCCCGTATCCGCCACGTACAGATTTCCCGCGGAATCCAGCGACACGCCGGATGGCCCGCTCAACTGTGCGGCGGTCGCGGCGCCGCCATCACCCGAGTAGCCCGTCGTACCGTTGCCGGCGATGGTGGTGATCAGGCCGTTGGGGTAGACTTTGCGGATGCGCGTACTGCCATCCGCCACGTAGAGGTTGCCGACCGCGTCCACGGCCACCGCGCTCGGATTGCCGAGCTGCGCCTGGGCGGCCGGCCCTCCATCGCCGGAATAGCCGGCGAAGCCGTTACCGGCCACGGTGTTGATGATGCCGCTGGCGTTCACCTGCCGTACGACGTTGTTCCCCGTGTCGCCGATGTAGAGATTGCCGTAGCCGTCCACGGCCACGCCCTGTGCCAGGTTGATCTGGGCGCTGGTAGCGGGGCTGCCGTCGCCGGAGTAACCCGAGTTGCCGTTGCCCGCCACGGTGGAAATGGTTCCGGTCGACGAAACTTTGCGGATGCGGTTGTTGTTGAAGTCCGCGATGTACAGGTTGCCGGAGGCGTCCACCGCGACCGCGGTCGGCGTATACAACTGGGCGCTGGCGGCCGCGCCGCTATCGCCGGAGTAACCGGGTGTGCCGTTGCCCGCCACGGTAGAAATCGTCCCGTCCAGGGAGACCTTGCGAACGCGCGAGTTGCCGCTATCGGCGATGTAAACATTCCCGGCCCCATCCACCGCCACGGCCTGCGGCGATCGCAACTGGGCGCTGGTGGCGGTGCCCCCGTCGCCGCCGCTGCCGGCCGTGCCGTTGCCGGCAAAGTTCGTGATGATGCCCTTCGAGATCTTGCGCACCACGTTGTTTCCCGTATCGGCCACGTACAGATTCCCGGCGCTATCCATGGCCGCGGCTTCCGGCGCATTCATCTGCGCATTCAAAGCCGGTCCGCCATTGCCGGAGTAGCTCATCACGCCGTTGCCGGCGATCGTGTTGATGCTGCCCGAGGAGATCTTGCGGATCCTGAGATTCAGCGCATCGGCGATGTACAGGTTGCCGGAGCCGTCGATGGCGAGCCCCGTCGGGTAGTTCATCGTGGCCTTGAGCGGGTCGCCGCCGTCGCCGCTGAAACCTGGCGCTCCCGTGCCGGCAATCGTGTTGATGTTGCCGCTTTTGTCGACCTTGCGGATCTTGGCGTCCCCGTTTTCGAGGATGAAGATGTTGCCCGAGGAATCCACCACCACGGAAATCGGAGCCAGGAGCGACGCACTGGTCGCCGCGCCGCCGTCGCCGGTCGATCCGACCGCTTTGTCCCCGGCCACGGTGTTGATCAGGCCATCGGTGGTCACTTTGCGGATGGCGGCGTTGGCGGTGTCCGCGATGTAGACGTTGCCCGAGGAATCCACGGCCACATCGGAGGGGGTGTGGAGTTCCGCGTCCACGGCGGGCGCGGTGTCCCCGGCAAAGCTGGGATAGCTGTCGCCGGCGATGGTGTTGATCATGCCATCCGTGGTGACGATCCGGATACAGTTGTCGCCGGTGTCCGCGATGTAGACGTTTCCGTTCGTATCGAGCGCCACGCCTTCGGGCAGGTGCAGCAGCGCCTGGATCGCGGGTCCGCCGTCATTGAACGTGCGTGGGCCGCCGGGGCTGATGTAACCGGTGCCGGCGAAGGTGTTGATGAGACCATCCGGCGTCACGATCCGGATGCGGTTGTTCACCGAGTCGGCAATGTAGACGTCGCCCGCCGAATCCACCGCGATCCCCTGCGGGGTATTCAACTGCGCGTGCACCGCCGGGCCGCCATCGCCCGAAAAACCGGCGCGCGAATTGCCGGCCACCAGCGTGAGGGTGCCGCCGGCGCTCACCTTGAAGACCGAGTTCGACGCGCTGAAGTACACGTTGCCGGCGCTATCTGTGGCAACCCGCCTGGGCTGGCCGATCGAAACGCTCGCGGCCGCGGCCGGGGTGGCGGGCGGCGCACCGCCGGCCACCGTCGAGATCGTGTATTGCTGCGCCACCGCGAGCGTACCGCCCGCCAGGAGCAGGAAAAATTTCACCATGGAAACTTCAAGTCCTTTCCGATACTCATGATGCGAGGGCTTCCGCGACCGCCGCGAGGGCTTGAGCGCACGCCGCGCGGTCCACATCGTAGTGCGTGACCGCGCGCATCTGGCGCTCGTTGATCGCATTGATCAACACCCCGCGCTGCCGCAGCCGCTGGCTGATTTCGGCCGGAGCGACTCCGGTTCCGCTTACATCAAAAATCGTGATATTCGTCGCGACCCGGGCCGGGTCCACCTGAACCCCCGGGATGCGGCTCAGCCCTTCTGCCAGAAACTTCGCGTTGCAGTGATCTTCCGCCAGGCGTTTCGGCGTCTCTTCGAGAGCGATCAAGCCCGCCGCCGCCAGCACCCCCACCTGCCGCATGCCGCCGCCCAGGCGCTTGCGATAGAGCCGGGCTTTCGCGATGAGTTCGGCCGGACCGGCCAGCATCGAACCTACCGGAGCGCCGAGGGCTTTCGAAAGACAGAACATCAGAGTGTCCACCGGGGCCGCAATTTCACGCACCGGCACACAAGCCGCCGCCGCCGCGTTGAACACCCGCGCGCCATCCATGTGAACCCTCACTCCGCGTTCATGCGCGCCCTCGCAAATCTCCCGTACTACGGCCGGCGGGTAAACCGTTCCGCCGTGCATGTTGTGCGTATTTTCAATGGCGATCGCGCCGGTGGACGCCGCATGCGCGCTGACCGGCTTCACCAAGGGCCGGATGTCGTCCCAGCGAAGAACTCCGTTGGCCGTGGGAATGGCGCGCACCACGCAGCCGGAAAACCACGCCACCATCGCCAGCTCGTAATCTAAAATGTGGGCGCGGGAATCGCAGATGACTTCCTGCCCGTGCTCGGTCAGCAACTTGATCCCGATCGTGTTTCCCATGGTCCCGGTAGGCACGAACAGCGCGGCCTCTTTTCCCGAGATTTCGGCCGCCCGCTGCTCCAGGCGGTTGACGGTGGGGTCCTCCCCATACACGTCGTCGCCTACTTCGGCTTCCATCATGGCGCGCCGCATCTCGGGCGTCGGCCTGGTAACGGTATCGCTGCGGAGATCGATCATTGCGTAAGAAACTCCTGGAACACCTCGTTCGAAAGAAGCACGCCGCGTCCGGTCAGGCGAAGAGCCCCGTCCGCGGTTTCCAGCAATCCTAGATCCACGAAGCGGCGGATCGGCTGCTCGAAGCGCCGCCACTCCTCGTCGGTCGGGCGAATGCCTTCCATCAGCCGCAGCCCGACGAAGAACCGCTCGTCGGCATGGGATTCGCAAGGCGGTTCCGAGCGCCCGCTCAAATACTCCTCCACCGATTCCGGATTTTGCCGGCGCGTATGGCCGTCGAACGAGTGCGCGTCCGCGCCGAAGCCGGCGTAGGGTTCGAGCTTCCAGTATTTCAGGTTGTGTCGGGATTCCCGGCCGGGCGTGGCGAAGTTGGAAATCTCGTACCGGCGGATCCCCATGTCCTCGAGCCGTTCCACCGCCATCTCGTAGAACGCCGCGGTCTGCTCTTCGGTGGGCGTATCGGCTGCGCCGTAGCGCACTCCGCCGAGCAGCATCTCCCTGCCGAGGCGGCTGTCCTCATCCACCTCCAACATGTAAACCGAGACATGCTCCGGGGCGATGCGCTCGATCCAATCCAACGATTCGCGCCATCCGGCCGCGGTTTGCCCGGAAAGGCCCGCGATCAGATCGATATTGCAGTTGGAAATCCCCGCGTCGCGCAGCACCCGCACTTCCCGCTCGACGACCGCGGCGGTGTGTTTGCGGCCGGTGCGCCGGATCTCGGTCTCGACGAACGACTGGACCCCCAGGCTCACGCGGTTGATGCCGGCTCCCGCCCACGCCCCTGCGCGTTCGGCGGTAATGTCGCCGGGCGCAGCCTCCAGCGTGGCTTCGACCCAGGGCCGGCCGGGAATCAGATCGAGGATTTGGCGCAGGCCGCCGGGTTCGATCATGCCGGGCGTGCCGCCCCCCAGGTAAACCGTTTCCGGACGCCACTGCCATTCGTGCGCGCGAATCTCTTCCATGAGCGCGGGAAGGTACCGCGCTTCGAGCGCGCGTGGGAAGACGCCCGATGCAAAATTGCAGTAGGTGCACTTCTGCGCGCAGAACGGATAGGAAACATAGACTCCCGGCACTCCTCTGATTGTAACGGGCCGCACCAGTGGGCGTGCATGGCAACGCTGTGAAATGGGGTCACGATCGCGAACCGCCCGCTCCCTCACGGTTGCGGCTCTGTGAATCGCCTGCAGGATGGGCGCCTTTTAGTACCATCGAGTCGTGGGCTTCTACCTCTGGTTCGCGGACGATCTCGCCTGGGCGCAGGGCACCTACGAATACCGCCCCATGGGAACGGCGGTCATCGCCGCGTCGGACCTGTTCCGCCGCCGCGACTTCGATCCGCGCCGGAAAACCAGTCCGCCGCCGACAGCACACTTCGCCGGGCAGTTCGCGTCATTGGGCCACCTGAACCAGCAGTTGAAACAGCGCCGCCACCGTTAGCGCGCCGCGCGCGACAGCTCCACCGCGGCTCCCTGAATCACCTCGCCGGCGTTCTCCAGCACTTTGCCGACTTTGGCGATTTCCTCATCGGCCTGTTTCCATTCGTTCTGCTCGATGCTCTCTCGCACCGCCGGCAAGGTCTTCACGCCGTAGCCCGTGTAGAAGCCCGGTGCGTAGATCTGGTGCTTGAACCACGGACGGTTCGGCAGTCCCTCATTCGAAGTCAGCGCCCGCTCCACCTCGATCAGTTTGGTGTTCGCCTCCCGCAAGGCAGCGCTGGCGAGCGCCGAGCCGCCATTCTGGCTGGCGTGCGCCAGGGCAGCGTCGTAATCGCGCGTGACGCGCTCGAGCGCCGCAACGCCGTTTTCGAGCGGTGCGAAATCGAGGAACGGCGGCACCGCCTCTTTCGCCGGCGGCGTCGTCTTCTGCCGCGGGTCTTCGACCAGCGCGTAGGTGCCGTCATCCAGCATCCGGTCGCGTTCCATGGCTTCGTCCCTGCGGTCGCGCGCCAGTTTTTCCACCTCCGCCACGTAGCGCCGCACGGTATCGGTGAAGTCGTCGAAATCGAACGGCAGCAGTTCGGCATCTGCCAGCCGCATTACGGAGGTCCCGGCGGTCTGCGCCAGCGCGCGTCCGTAGACGAAATCGGTATCGGCAAAATGGGTGTACCAATAGAAATCGTCGTAGATCGAGTGGTAAATGCCCCCGCCGCCCTCGCCGCCGAAGCTGATGTCGACCGAGGCGATCCCCAGGTGGTCGAGGAAGGCCGTGTAATCGGAGCCGGAGCCGAGCGCGGCGATCCGCAGGTCGGGCCTGGTCCGCGCCTCCTGCCGATCCTGCGGCGTGCCCATCGGACCGGTCAGGCGCCGCGCCTGCATGCGCTTCCAAACCGTGGCGCCGGTTTCCGGATCGTCGATATCCCTGGCCACGCCGTTAATGAATCGTTCGAGCGTGTGCGAGCCTTCCGCCTGAAGGTATCCGCGGCCGTTGGAATCTGAGTTCAGGTAGACCGCGGCCTTCGCTTGCAGTTCCTGCGCGTGGGTTTCCGCCCATTCCGTGGAGCCGAGCAGGCCGGGCTCCTCCCCGTCCCACACGCAGTAGACGATGGTGCGCTTCGGCTTCCACCCCTGCTTGAGCAGCGTCGCGAGGCCGCGCGCCTCCTCCATCAGGGCGACGGTTCCCGAGACCGGGTCATCCGCGCCGTTCACCCAGGCATCGTGATGGTTGCCGCGGATCACCCATTCGTCCGGGTAGACCGCGCCGGGGATGCGCACGATCACGTCGTACAGCGGCTTCAGATCCCAGTTGAAGGCCAGCTTCAGGTGCACCTTCGCCGGACCGGGCCCGATGTGGTACGTAAACGGCAGCGCGCCGCGCCATGCCGCGGGCGCAACCGGCCCTGTGAGCGCCTCCAGCAGCGGTTGCGCGTCGCCATAAGAAATCGGCAGCACGGGAATCTTCATCAGGGTAGCGGCGTCCTTGAGCGCCAGGCGTTTGGCGTCCTTGGTGGCCCCCACACCCGGAGTGAGAGGATCGCCAGGGTAGATCGGCATGTCCATTACGCTGCCGCGCTGCGCTCCGTTGGGGTTGCGGTACGGCCCATTGGGGAAAACATCGCCCTGGAAGTAGCCGTCGTCGCGCGGGTCGGAATAGATGATGCATCCGATGGCGCCGTGCTCCGCCGCGACCTTCGGCTTGATGCCGCGCCACGATCCGCCGTAGCGCGCGATCACGATCGCCCCTTTCACCGAGATTCCCAAACGGTCGAGCGTTTCGTAATCGCCCGGCACGCCGTAGTTGACATACACCAGCGGGGCGGTCACGTCTCCATCGGCGGAGTAAGCGTTATAGACCGGCAGTTGCTCGTCCTGCTGGGACGAGGTCGGGTCCTGGGCCACCGCAGGCTCCCCCAGTTTGGCGGTGAAGTGCGACGGCTCCACCAGTTCGAGAAATCGCTGCTTCGGGGTAGGGAAGAGCACGTCGAAGCTCTCGATGTGGGCGTCCAGGCCCCATTCCTGGAACTGCGAGAGGATCCACTCCGCGTTTTCCTTGTCGTAGGCCGACCCGACATGGTGCGGCCTCGCCGAGAGCCGCTGCATGTAAGCGCGGAGGTTCGCGGTCTTCGGGATCGCCCGGAGTTTCACCTCCCACTCCCGCTCGGTCCGGGCGTTTTCGTTCGAGTAGCCGCGCAGGGGCCCCGACTCCGCGCCGAAAAGGCACGTGCACAAGAAAAAAGCCAGAATAGGTTTCATAGGGACTAGGTTCGATTCTACCGCGGTGACACAATTGCCACGGGGCCGCCGGGAATCGCAAAAATTCCTCTCCGGCAGGGATGAATTCGAGGGCTTCGCGCGTTGAAGAAGTATATGAAACGAATGCTGTCTCTTGCGGCGCCCGCGCTGGCGCTCTCTCTGATGTGCGGCGCGTCCGCGGTTCGGGCCGCCGAGATGCCGGCCGCCGGTTCCAAGGCGCCCGATTTCAAGCTGCAGTCCCAGGAAGGCAAGACCGTCAGGCTGAAGGATTTTCGCGGCCAGTGGGTGGTGTTGTACTTCTATCCGAAAGACATGACACCGGGCTGCACAATCGAAGCCCATAACTTCGAGCGCGACCTCGCTCAGTACACCGCCAAAAAAGCGGCCATCGTCGGGGTGAGCGCGGATAACACCGATTCGCACCAGCAGTTCTGCACCAAGGAAAGCCTGACGTTCCGGCTTCTGGCCGACCCGGGAAAGCAGGTCATCTCCAGTTACGGCTCGCTCGCTCCGAACGGCGCGGTGGCGTCTCGAAACACGTTCCTGATCGACCCGCACGGCGTGATCCGGAAAGTTTACACCAAGGTGAATCCGAATCCTCACAGCCAGGAGGTGCTGGCAGACCTGTCGGAATTGCAGAAGCAATCGGAGTGATCACTCCGCTCCAGCGGGTCTATAATCGGCTCCAATGAAGCGGAGCGCGGAAGAGTTCGAGCGGGTGCTGTTGCCGCACGCGCCCAGGCTGCTTCGTTTTGCTCTGAGGCTGACGCAGGACCGGTTCTCCGCGGAAGACCTGGTGCAGGAAACGCTGCTGCTCGCCTGGCGCGGCTTCCACCAGTTCGAAGAGGGTACCAACGCGCGCGCGTGGCTCTTCCGAATCCTGATCAATTCGTTCCATGGACAGAAACGGAAAGCGCGAATGTCGCCCGAAGCCGTTGCCCTGACGCACGAGTTGCCCTTGGTATCCAGTTCCGCGGCCGGCTCTCTCGAACTGGTTCAGGCGTTGGACCGCTTGGGTTCCCCGCAGCGCGCGGCGCTGCTGCTGGCCGCGGTGGAAGGGTTCACCTGCCGCGAGATCGCGGACATTCTCGGCGTGCCGGTTGGCACCGTAATGTCGCGGCTGAGCCGTGCCCGGGAAGCCATGCGCGCGATGCTTTCGCCGCGCGAAAAGGTGTCTCGATGAATTGCGCGGACCTGCGCGACCTGGCGCCGCTCTACGTATCCGGAGAGATCGGGGAAGAGTTGCGCAGGCAATTCGCCGCGCACCTGAACGCGTGCCCCGCGTGCGAGTGCGAGATCGAAGAGCAGTCCCTGCTCGATCAGCGCCTCGCCCAGGCGTTGGGAAGCGATCTGCCGGATTCCTCCCGCGTGGAACAGGCGGTCCGCGGTAGGATAGGCCTCCTGGCCTGTTCAGGCGCCAAAGGCGCTCGAAGCCTGCGCCGCCTGTGGGTTGCCGCCGCCGCAATCGCAGTGCTTGCCGCTTTTCTGCTGTTCCCGCCCGCCCCTCGCATCTACGCGGAGGCGGCACGCGATCACCATACGGAGGTCGTCGAAAAGCAACCGCGCCGCTGGCGGTCCACTCCGGCCGAAATCGATGCCGTGGCGTCGCAGGTCGGGCTCTCCTTTGCCCGGGCGGCGGCGCTCGCGCCGGCGGGTTATCGTCTGGAACACGCGAAGATCTGCGGCCTCGATGGCGTGCGCGCGCTGCACCTCGTGTTCACGAACGGAGCGGGGGAGTATTCCGTCTACCTATTGCCGCGCGGCACGAGACAGCCATTGCAGCTCGTGAGCCGGGGAACGGAGCAGGTCGCGGGCTTCGGTACCGCCCTGGTGGTGACGGCCGCATCCACCGCGAACTGCGAGGAACTGGCGCGTTTCACGGCCGCGCGGCTGTAGGTGTTCATTCGCCGCGCAGCGCCTGGTTGGGATCGATGGCCATGGCGCGCCGGGTGGGAATCAGGCACGCCAGCGCGGCTACACCGAACAGCACTCCCGCCGCGGAAAGGTAGGTAGCCGGGTCGGATGCGTCGATTCCATACAGCAGGCTGCCCAGAAGCCGCGACGCCGCTGCCGCCAGAATCATGCCGGCCCCGATCCCGCAACTCGCAAACGTGAGCCCGGAGCGCAGCAGGTCGCCGACAATCTGTCCCGGTCGCGCGCCGAGCGCCACCCGAATCCCGATCTCCCGCCTGCGCTGCGACACCAGGTACGCCATCACCCCGTAGAGCCCGATTCCGGCGAGCAGGAGGGCCATCGCGGAAAACAGGCTGACGAGCAGGGCGCGGAAGCGCGTCTGCGATAGCGCGCCTCTCAGGGCTCGATCGAGCGGCCTCACCGCGTAGACCGGCCGCGCCGGTTCGATGGCCCGCAGGGCGTCCCGCGCGACGCCCCCCAAGGCCGCGGGATTCCGTGTCTGAACCAGGAAGGCGGAATCGGGCCAGTAGCGAAGGTATCCGCAGTCATAGATCAACGGCTGCGCCGGCGCGCTCAGACCATCTTCACGGGCATCGGCCACGATTCCGACAATGTGAGTGGCGCTGTCCCCCTGTGGACCGCCCAGAATGGTCCGGCCGATCGGATCCCGCCCGTGAAAATAGTGGCCGGCAAAGCTCTGGTTCACCACGGCCTCGAAGGGCGTTTGCGGATCTGTGCTCATGCGGCAAGTGCGGCCCGCGAGGATCGGGATTCCTACCGTTTGGAAATAGCCCGAGGTCACGATGCGCCATCCCGCGAAACGGAGCGTGCCGCCCGGGGCGGGTTCTCCGGCAATCTCGAACTCGCGTGGCCAGGAGGGGTCTACGCCGGGAAGTCCGGTCGCCATGGAAACCGCCGTAACCCCCGGCAGTGACGCGAGAACATCGAGGATCCTCTGATGCCGCTGGATCGTGGTGGCGGGAGGCTGGCCCGAGCCGGAACCCACCCGCAGCGTGAGCACACCGCCGGGCTGGAAGCCGGTCGGCGTTTCCTGAAGCCTGGCGAGGCTTCGCAGGAAAAGCCCGGCACCAATCACCAGCGCAGTCGCCAGGGCGATCTGCGCCGAAACCAGAATGCGGGGCAGCCGCTGCCTTCCGCCCGCCACGCCCCTCCCTCCATGGATCAGCGGACCGGTCAGGTCCCGGCGGAGCGTCACGAGAATCGGCGCCAGCGAGAACAGCACCCCCGTGAGCACGCTGATGCCGACAACCACGGCCAACACGCTCGCATCCACGGTAAGTTCCGAAATCCGAGGGATGTCGGGCACCTGTTTGCGCAGAAGGTCGATTCCGGCGAATGCCGCCGCCAGTCCCAACAGGCCACCGCTCAGGGAGTACGCCAGCCCTTCCACGAGAAGCTGGCGGGCAAGCGCGGCGCGCCCGGCTCCCAGGGAACAACGGGTTGCCATCTCGATAGCCCGGCCGTTCAGCCGCGCCAGCAGCAGGCATGCCACGTTGGCGCAGGCAATTGCCAGGAGCAGCGATACGGACCCGAACAACAACCACAGCGCCAGCCGCACCGGGCCGACCATCTGATCCTTCAACGGCTCCATCACGGCGCTCCACCCGGCATCCGTCTTCGGGTACTCTTCGCCGAGCCGTCTTTGCACCGCGGCGAGATCCGCCTGCCCCCGGCGCATCGGAATGCCCGGCTTGAGCCGGCCGATCGCGTTGTAGATCCTGGCTTCGCGCATGCGGAGCAGCGCGGGTGTTGCCTGCCTGGCAAGCCACACTTCGGTATCGGGCGACGGATACTGAAAGCGCGGCGGCATGATACCCACAATGACGTAGGCCTGGTTCTCGAGAATCAGGCTCCGTCCCAGCACACCGGCATCGGCGCCAAATCGCCGGCGCCAGAAGCCGTCGCTGACGACCGCGGCGCGCGGACCGCCGAAGCCTTCCTCTTCCGGCGTGCAGACCCGCCCCAACTCCGGAGCGGTACCCAATACCGAAAAGAACCGCGGCGACACCCACGCGGCTGTCAGACGCTCGGGCGCCTGGCCGGTGGTGTCGGTCAACGTATCCTCGGAGATTCCGGCGAGGGCCTCAAACGTCGTGGTCCGGCGCTGCCAGTCTTCCAGCCTCCCGGGCGCGACCGGAGTGCGGGCGAACGGGTCGCCCGGCTTCGCCTCGTGGATCGACATGAGCTGTCCCGGATCCGGGTATGGCAGCGGCCGGATCAGCACCGCGTCGATCAGCGAAAAAATGGTGCTGCCGGCGCCAATCCCCAGGGCCAGGGTGAGAACTACGGTGACCGTGAACGCGGGCTTCCGCGCCAGGCACCGCAGCGCATGCTGGAAATCCTTCAGCCACGCCTCGGCCACCGGCCAACCCCACGCCGCGCGCGAGTCCTCGAGCAGCAGCGCCTGGTTCCCAAACTGCCGGCGAGCGGCGTACGGGTCGCCCGTTTCCGCGGCCTTCATTTCGAGATGCGCCTGCATTTCCTCCCGCAGCTCCGCGTCGATGGAGCCGCGATAGAGAAGCCCGGTCAGCTTGCGCCACCATTCCGTCACGTGCCCTCCTATGCCGGCTGAATCACCCGGCGGATCGCGGCCATCACCCGCTCGAATTCCTGGACCTCCGCCGCCAGTTGCTTCCGGCCGGCCGGCGTCATTGTGTAATAGCGCGCGCGCCGGTTGTTTTCCGATTGCCGCCACTCGGCCCGCACCCAGCCCTTCACCAGCATCCGCTGCAATGCCGGGTAGAGAGAACCCTCTTCGACTTGCAGGACCTCTTCGGTTGTCTGCTGGATGTACTGCGCGATGCCGTATCCGTGCATCGGCCCCAGCCGCGCGAGCGCCTTCAGAACCAGCATGTAGAGGGTGCCCGGGGGTATTTCGGTCCGCGTCCGCATAGCTTCCATAGGCAGACTACTATAGTTCGACTATGGGTGCAACCCCGTCTGCTCAGGTTCTTCGAGGGTCGCCGGAGACCACCTGGGCGTGTCCCAGGGCTGCCACCAGCGCCACACCGCCCGCGATGTTGCCCAGCAGCACCGGCGGCAGAAAGTGGAACAGGTATCCGCTCCAGCCAGCTTTTCCCGTCATGACCGCATAGAAGACTTTGACGGATCCCGCAATGCAGTGGTGAAAGCCGCCCAGCCCGATCAGGTAGGTCAGGATAAAGATGATGGTCACGCGCGCCGTGGCCGCCGCGGGCAGCAGCCAGATGGTCAGCGCGATGAGCCATCCGGCGAAGACCGCCCGGATGAAGCCGGATCCGAAAGTTGCCGGAACCGAACCAGCGGTCGCAGAGGCCAGCGCCGACGTAACTTCCGGGGGAAATGTGAGGGTCTTGGCAATCAGCAAAGAAAAGATGAAAGTTCCGAGGAGATTGGCTGCCAGGACGATCGCCCAGAGCCGGAGAACGGCCACCAGCGTATTCCAGTTCCGGTGCTGAAAGAGCGGCAACATGACCACCAGCGTGTTTTCCGTGAATAACTGCTGGCGTCCCAGAATGACAATCAGAAATCCCACCGAGTATCCGGCTTTCGCAATCAGGGGCCGCCATGGTTGATCGGGAAGATGGGCCTGCAGCAGGGCTTCAGCCAGCACCGAAAAGCCCATCGACATCCCCGCCGCAAGGGCGGACCAGGCTAAGGCCGACGGCGTCCGCTGAAGCTCGTCGAGGCCCTCCTGGTATATTGCCGCGTGCACCACGTGCACGCCGATCGCGGTGCGCTTTTCGACCTCTCTCTGTTCGGCTTCCGTCCGGGATTCGTCACCCTGCGGCACGTGGATTGGTCCGGAGAAATGGATTCCGCTAAACCACGCCGTATTCCCGGAACCACTGGCACAGGCGCAGCCAGCCGTCGGTTGCCGCATCCCTGTGGTAGCTCGGGCGATAGTCGGCGTGGAACCCGTGGCCGGCTCCCGGGTAAACCACCAGGGAGGCGTTCTGGGTGGTGCCCTGAATCGATTTGCGCATGCGCTCCACCTGCTCGGGCGGAGTGGCTTGATCCAACTCGCCGTAGAGCCCCAGGACCGGACACCGCAACCGCGGCGCAAGGTCGATCGGAGAGTGGGGCTGGAGCGCGGTCGCGGGGTGCGCCAGCCGTCCGTACCAGGCCACCGCCGCACGCAGGGAATCGCTGTGGACCGCATACAGCCAGGCGATCCGGCCTCCCCAGCAGAAGCCCGTCAAACCCAGTCGCGACACGTCCGCCTTCCCCGTATCGGCGGCATACTCCACCGCGGCATCCAGGTCCCCCATCACCTGCTCATCGGACACGCGGGAGGCGATCTTCGACAGGATCTCCTGGTGATCCTTCATCCGCGAAACATCACCCTGCCGCACGAAAAGATCGGGCGCCAGAGCAAAGTATCCGAGCTTCGCCAGCCTCCGGCAGACGTCCCGGATGTACTCGTGAATCCCGTAGATCTCCTGCACCACCAGAACCACCGGGACCGCCCCCTCCACTCCCGACGGAGACGCCTGATAAGCGGGAATGATTCCATCCGGCACCGGAATCTTCACATCGGCGGTATCCAGCCCTTGCACGTCCGTATGGATCGCGCTCTCATGCTGGGTAGGCACGGCGGCGGTGTAGCCCGGGCTCTGCTCCATCTAGCCCCTCCCCATGCCGATTCTAAATCCATCGGCGCGGCGGAAACAGTATTCGACATGACGGTCTTTCAATACCAACCGGTCTCCGTGCCGGGCCAGTTGCGGCGCTCGCGCCGCAAGATCCGCCAGCAGGGCCTCGCCGTCAGCCGGCGCCAGCACCAGGTTCAATCCCGTTCCGTAGTGCAGCCGAAGACGCTTCGGCCGAAGCAAGCCCGCCGACTCCATGCCGGCGGCCGTGATCTGCTCGTACGGAATCAGCCTGCTGGTCAGTGCGTCCCGCACAACCAGCCCCTGGCCGGTGGTCCGATAGGTCTGCGGATAGGCGCACAAAAGCAAAATCAAAAGCACGGGCCCGGCGATCCAGCACGTGGCCCGCAGCACTACTGCGCCGATCGCAAGCGCGATCGAGCCCAGGATACACCAATCGATTCGTGATTTATGAGCCATAGGATTCGATCCCGTACGGATGGTACGAATGCCCGCTCCCTCACAGAGCCGCGACCGTCAGGGAGCGGGCCATTTCACTGCCGCTTGGACTTGATCTCCGCCAGAAGCCTGTCGATCTCCTTCTCCTTCTCCATGGCGGCGAAACGATCTTCCACGTCATCCGCCAGCAGTTCGGATTTCGCCTGCGCGGCGGCTTCGGTATGCTGTACCTTGTTCTTCATGCGGTCGAAGGCGGCCGATTTGGAATCGTCCCCCATCGCCAGCCCCGCCTCATTGGCCTTCCCCATCGCCCGCGACCGCCGGTGCTGTGCGATCAGCATGTCGCTTTTCGATTGCGCCTCCACCAGCTTCTGCTGCAGCTTCAACAGGGCTGCCTTGAGGTTTTCCACCTGCGTCTTCTGATCTTCCACCTGCTGCCGGAAGCTCTCGGAAGTCGAGCGGTGGCTCATGGCGCGCTCCACTGCCGCGCGGGCCAGCGCTTCGTCCTTCTTATCGACGGCCATTTCCGCGCGCCGCAGCCATTGCTGCTCGCTCTCTTCGTTCTCTTTGAGCTTCTTTTCGAGAACGTGCTGGTCGGCGATCGATATCGCCACCTGCGTCTTCACCTGAAGCAACTGGTTCTGCATATCCAGAATCACCTGCTTGATCATTTTTTCCGGGTCTTCGGCCTTGTCCACCAGGTCGTTGAGATTGGCCCGGATCAGCGTTGCGACTCTCTCTAAAAGTGCCATGGTCTTTCTCCTTTCGTGCCTACTGCGCCGCACCCTTCGCTTGATCGTCCGGCTTTGGGCTCTTGTCGCCGATCAACCGCACCTTCGAGAACAGGTCTCCGAGCGGCATGCCCGACAGCGTCTCGAACAGCGCCGGAATCTGCGCCGCCATTTTCGTGATGTCGCCCGTGATCTTGTTCATGCCGGCGGCGTCTCCGTTGCCGGTCGAAATGATCGTGATCTTGTCCACGTTCGCCAGCGGCGCGGCCAGCGCCCTCACCACTTCCGGCATGCTGGTGATGAGCTTGTCCACGATCGCCGCCTGGTTGAACTGCTGGTACGCCTCGGCCTTCACGTTCATGGCCTTGGCTTCGGCTTCGCCCTTCTTGAAGATGATCTCGGCTTCCGCTTCGCCCTGTGCGCGGATCGCGGATGCCTTGCCGTCCGCTTCCATGATCAGCCGCTGCTTTTCGGCTTCCGCCAGGGTCTCGATGCGCTTGCGCTCGAATTCCGCCGCCTTCAGCACGGTGGCGATCAGCTCGCGCTCGCGGCGCTGGATTTCGGCATCCTGCACCAGAACCTCGTGCTCCTTCTCGATCTGGTGAATGGTGACCTCCTCGGCGCGCACCTTCTGCTGCATGACGTTGGCCTGGATCTCGTAGGCTTTATCGGCCTGCGCCTGCTGCCTCTTCACCAGTTCCAGGTACTCGGCCTTCTTCACTTCCAGGTCGCGCTGCGCCTCGGCCTGCTTGGCCTGCGAGAGCGTCTCGGCCAGCACGCGCTCCTGGTCGGCCTGGGCCTTGGCGACGGCCGCTTCCCGCGAGGCTACGGCGCGCCGGATGGCCGTGTCGCGGTCGGCTTCGGCGGCGGCCACATCGGCGTCGCGCTTGATGCGCGCCACGTCCGGCCGGCCCATGTTGGTGATGTACTCGTTCTTGTCGCGGACCTCCTTGATGGTGAAGGAAATCACTTCGAGCCCCATCTTGTTCATGTCGTCCGCGCAGGTGGAGCGCATCCGGTCGCCCACCATCTCGGGCTGCTTGACGATCTCTTCCACCGTGAGCTGGCCGATGATGCCGCGCAGGTGGCCTTCCATCACCAGCCGGATCAGGCCTTCGCGCTCTTCGGGAGGCTTGGTCAGGAACTGCTCGGCGGCCGTCAGGATCGACTCCGGGTCGGACTTCACCTTGATCTGCGCCACCGCTTCCACCGTGACCGCCACGCCCTGCCGGGTGTAGAGGTCCTGCTTCGGCGCGACGTCGAACGACATCAGCTCGAGCGACAGCCCGCGGCAGTTCTCCACCATGGGGAAGATCACCGTGCCGCGCCCTTTGACGACCCGCGTGCCGCGGAAACCATAAACGATGATCGCTTCGTGCGGCCCGGCCTTGCGGAACAGCTTGGCGAACATGGCCATCAGAAACACGATGGCCAGAAGCATCAACACCGCAATCACAAACGTCGGGTTGCTCATAGAAGTTTCCATTTATTTGAACTCCGCCTCGCCGGTGGGGTCTTCCCAGGGGCGCACGTAGGCGATTCCTTTCTCGTAGCGCGTAACCATCACCTCGGCGCCCTTCGGGATGGCGGCGCCATCCTCGCTGCGCGCGGCCGTGACACGCCGCGTGCCCTCCTGCGAATAGATCAACTCTCCGGTGCCGCCCGGACGGATGGGAATGCTGAGCTTCCCCAGCATGCCGAACATGTCGTAATCGGCCGGGTCGAGCGCCTCTTCCCGCGACATCAGAACCTTGGCCAGGAACCAGAAAACCACCGAACCCGCGCCGATTCCGCTCACCGTCGCTACCCCCAGCGCCACCACGAACCACACGCCGTAGTAATGCTGAAGCAGATAGCCGGTGCCCCCGAACCACGCCAGAAACGCCGCGATGGTCCCGAAGTTGAACCACGGGAGTTCCGTGTGCCCTAAGCCCTGGCCCCCGCCGTTGGGCACATGGATCCCGTGCTGCAGGTGCAGGTGCGGCAGGTGCAGATGCACGCTGCCGGCCACCAGCGCCAGGACGCTCAGGCCAAATCCGACCAGAAAACAGACGAGGTAGAAATCCGACCAGTTCATGAACGCCTCCTCGATTTGCCGTTCGTGGGCGGCGGCGATTTCAGCACCTCCATCAGCCGCTCCGCCAACCCCGGGTTCTCCAGAATAGTGCCGAGCAGGACCAGGCACATGCGCGAATCGCCGTGCCGCGCCGTGGTCAGCAGCGCGCGGTGCAGATCCGGATCGCGGGCGAAACGCTCGGCCCCGCTGATCAGCCACAGGTCCAGCTTGTCTTCAATCGCCCCGATATCGGAAACCAGCTCGTGCTGATATCCTTCCGGGTCGTCTACCAGGTACCCCGGATGCACTTTGAAAAACCGTGCCAACAACATGCGGGTCGAATTCGTGAGGTGCGGCCGCGCCCCGCTTTCGATCTGAGACAGATAGCTCTGACTGATGGATTTGCCGAGCTCTTTCCCGATCAACCTTGCCAGCTCCTGCTGCGAAAGGTCGCGATCCAACCCGCGGAATGCGCCTTCGACTTCGCGAAGGTATCGGATCTTTTCACCGAGCCTCATATCGCAATCTGTGATTATGCTATTGCAATCTGCTATTGGAGTCAATAGGAAAATTTCAAGCGTTCTCAGTGAGTTACGCGCTGACGCCGCTGGGTTGGCGAAACAGAAGTTCGCTTTCGTCCCGCGGATCGAGCCTCGTGGCGCGGATTTGCTTGAAACGGAGCATCAGGTCCTATATGCTTGATCTGGCGGGTTAACTGCCGATGGAGGCCTACTTTATGTCGAATTCTCGCAGGCATTTTCTGCAATCCGGTGCGGCCCTGGCTGCCGGTCTTACGGGCGTGACATCCGCCCTCGAAGCGGAATCCGGTCCGGCGCAGGCAAACATGCCTCCCGGCGCTCCGCAAGCGCCTCCCCGGCGGTCCGGGCCGCTCACGCCCGCCGCGGAGATCCAAGTCCCCAAAATGAAATTCGGCGGGGTGGAAATCAGCCGGATGGTCCTGGGCGTCAATCCCTTTTATGGCTTTGCCCATTACAACAACAATTTCGGCTCGACGATGAAGGAGTGGTACACGCAGGATAAGGTCTGCGATGTGATGCACCAAGCCACGCGCTTCGGCATCAATGCCTTCAACTACGTCCACCTGGACCGCGGGCCCGAGGACTGGCAGCGGTTCATTGCCGAGGGCGGAAAGATGCACCTCATCATCCAGGTGACCGGCGGCGTGGATTCCGAAATGCTGGTGAAGACCCTCAAGCCGCTGGCGCTGCAAAGACAGGGTGAAGTGGTGGATACCGCCTATCAGCACGGCGATCTGAAAAGTGTGAAGGAGTGGTGCAAGAAGGCGCGGGATTTGGGAGTGATGGTCGGGGTGGGCACGCACATCCCCGAAGTCGTCGATCAGGTGGAGTCGGAGAACTGGGACATCGATTTCTTCTCCGGCTGCGTCTACGCCCGGCGGCGCACCGTGGATGAGTGGAAGAAAGTGCTGAACGGCCAGATTATGGAGATGCCAGGCGATATCTACATGCAGAGCGACCCGCCTCGCATGTACAAGGCGCTCCGGCAGAGCAGGAAGCCCTGCTTCGCCTTCAAAATTCTGGCCGCCGGACGGATTCCCGACCGCGGCATCGAGCAGGCTTTCCGCACCGCTTTCGAAAGCATCAAACCGAACGACGGCATTTACGTGGGCATGTTCCCCAAATTCAGGGACGAGGTCCGCGAAAACGCCGAGATCGTTCACCGGATTCTCGTGGGTGTTTGAGGTCGGGAACCGGGCGGGCCATCTGCTATAACAACATTCATGGGGAATAGTTTGAGCCGCCGTGAAGCGCTACTGGGCTTTGCGGCTTCGGCCGGAAGCCTGCTCGCGGCCGCGGCGGCGGCTCCGGTCATCGAAACCCATGTTCACCTCTTCGATCCGGCCCGTGTCCCTTACGCGCCGAATGCTCCCTATCGGCCGGCCGCCTATACGCTCGAAAATCATGTAAAGCTGGTCGAAGCCGCGGGGCTGGCGCATTCGATCATCGTTCATCCGGAGCCTTACCAGGACGACCACCGCTACCTCGAGTACTGCTTCGCCCACGAGCCGAGGCCCCGCTATTTCAAAGGAACCTGCCTGTTCGACCCGCTGCGCGAGGATACGCCGCGCCGGATGCGCGCCCTCGCAGACCGCTGGCCGAAGCGCATTGTGGCCCTGCGGATTCACGAAATGTCGATGACTCCCGAGACCGGCGGCCCCATCCGTAACCGCGATATGAAAGATCCGCGGATGCTGGCCTGTTGGAAGGCCGTGGCTTCTATGGGAATGGCTGTCCAGATGCACTTCATCCCGGGGCAGGCACCCAATATCCGCGCTTTGGCCGCGCAATTTTCCGAAACCACCGTGATTCTCGATCACATGGGCCGTCCCGGGCAGGGAACGGAAAAGGAATACGAGGAAGTGTTGAAGTTGGCCGAACTCCCCCGCGTCATTCTGAAGTATTCCAATTGGGGAGAGTACCACGGCGATCTGGGCCAACTGACCAGGCGGATTTACGATCACTTCGGCCCGAAGCGCATGGTCTGGGGCATGTTGGGCAGTACGGCGGCGGACTACCGAAAGCAGGCGGCGCGCTTCGAGGAATTGCTGGCATTCGCCTCGGAAGCCGACCGGGCGGCCATCCGGGGCGGCAACGCGCAGAGGTTGTTCTTCGGTTAATTCGCGATTCGGCGGCTTGGCCCTAAGAGCCGAATTGACAAACTATAGTTTCACCCGGATAATATAATTTCATCCGGGTAGAACTCATGAAACTTCCTCAAGCCAGATCCTGCACCGCCTTTGCCGGAACCAGACGGATTCACTGTGGAGACTTGCGAGACGTCGCGCTCAAGGCTAAAGAGGTACTGGATCGAAACGAGAGCGCCCGGGTGCTGATCTTCGACGATCTCACCAGCGAATTGATCGAAGTCGATTTTCGTGGAACCCCGGCGGACGTCACGCGGCGAATCTCGGCCCTTGCGCCCACGCAGGATGACGAGTCGCCGAAAGCCGCTGATGGCGCGCGCCGCCCCGGCCGCCCCAAACTGGGTGTAGTGGCCCGCGAAGTGACCCTGTTGCCCCGGCATTGGGATTGGCTCGCGAGCCAGCCCGGGGGAGCGTCGGTGGCTCTACGGAAACTCGTAGAACACGCGAGAATCGCAAGCCGGGGCACAGACCGCTTGCGGCGCGCGCAAGAGGCGGCGTATCGCTTCCTCTCGGCCATGGCCGGAAACGAGCCCGGCTTTGAAGAGGCCATTCGAGCCCTCTTCGGGGGGAAGCAGAAGCGCTTCCACGAAATGATCGAAGCTTGGCCCAGGGATGTCCGGAGCCATGCGAAGAAGCTGGCTGCCGCGGCGTTCGCGGCATCGGATACCTGAACCCGGTGAGGCCCCCAGATGCAGAAGGAACAAAGAAAAGAAGCCATCAGGAAATTCAAGGAGCGGAAGCCACTTCGCGGGGTGTATGCCGTGCGATGCACCGCAACCGGACGGGTGTGGGTCGGCGCATCCCGCAACCTGGACGCTATCAGGAACCGCTCCTGGTTCTCGCTGCGCAACGGGAGTCATCTCGACAAGGCTCTCCAGGAAGAATGGAACGCTCAGGGCGAGCCTGTGTTCCTGTTCGAGGTTCTGGACAAGCTCGATGACGACGTGCTGCCGCTGGAAGTCGCGGACCTGCTCGAGGAAAAGAAAAGCCGCTGGACGGCGCAATTGGGGGCGCGGCCGCTCTGACGCGGCCGGGCGAACAGCCGGGCACCTATCCGGCGTGCGCCACTTTGTCGGCTTGACTGCGGCTGGTACGCTTCCTCACGGGCGCGGCCCGGCGGCCATTTCCATTCCGGCGCGCGGCACGGCTACTCTTTGATTGGAGGGTACGCATGGAGTATCGCAACATCGGATCTTTGAAGGTCACGACGATCGGATTGGGCGGTAATAATTTCGGCTGGCGCATCGACGACCGGGCGACCGCCGCGGTGGTCGATGCCGCGATCGAGAGCGGCATCAACTTCTTCGATATCGCCGACATCTACGGGTCGGGACGGAGCGAAGAGTTCCTCGGGCGGGCGCTCGGCCCGCGGCGTCAGAACGTGATAATCGCCACCAAGTTCGGCATGAAGATGGACGATCAGCGGCATGGCGCCAAACCGGACTATATCAAGCGGGCGGCGGCGGATAGCCTGCGGCGCCTGGGCACCGATACCATCGATCTTTACCAGCTCCACCAACCCGACCCCGCGACCCCCATCGCGGACACTCTGGGCGCACTCGACGACCTGGTTCGCGAGGGCAAGGTGCGCGAGATCGGCTGCTCCAACTTCTCAGCCGGCCAACTGCGCGAAGCAGCCGGTGCGGTGAAGCCCGGCACCGCCCGGTTCGTCAGCGTGCAGAACGAGTACAGCATGATCCGGCGCGACCCGGAGAATGACGTACTCCGCGAATGCGATCGCCTGAAGCTGTCGTTTCTCCCGTATTTTCCGCTGGCGAGCGGTTTGCTGACCGGGAAATATAGGCCCGGGTCTCCCCTACCCGCTGGAAGCCGCGGCGAGGCAGGCTGGGGACCGAAAGTCTTCACGGAGGAAAACCTGGCGCTGGCCGAAGCGTTGCGGCAGTTCGCGGAATCGCGCGGGCATTCGCTGCTGGAACTTGCGTTTTCGTGGCTGCTGGCACGTCCGGCGGTGGCTTCGGTGATCGCCGGCGCCACGTCTCCCCAACAGGTGCGGGCCAACGCGGCAGCCGGAAACTGGCGGCTGACACCGGCCGATCTGGAAGAAGTGGACAGCGTGCTCACAGTTCGCCGCTGAATTCGGTTTACTATTTGGGGCAGGAGTTCTTGCGATGCCCTCCAGGTTTCACGGGGCAGCCGCCGCGCTGGCGGCTCTCTGCTTGTTTCCACGGCCGGCAGCCGCCCGCATTGCGGTGAACGCCGCCACCCGGATTCTGATCGGCAGCGGCGAGCCGGCGCCTCTGCAGAAAGCCGCCCGGGACCTGGCGTCCGATTGGGAACGGGTCTTCGGGCGCCGCGCCGCCATCGTCCGCACGACAGCCGCGGCCGGACCCGCGGCCGTCCGGATCGCGCTGAACCAGAACCTGCCCCGGGGCGCGGCGCGGCCCGCCGGCTGGGAGTCCCTGCGCATCCAGGCGCTCGACGACGGCAGCGTGCTGCTGACGGGGTCCGACGTGCGCGGCGCGATCTACGCGGTCTACCAGTTCTCGCAACAATTCCTCGGGGTCGACCCGCTCTACTGGTGGACGGATCACGCGCCCGCGCATCGCACCGAGGTCGAAGTGCCCGAACACTTTTCGCTGACCGCGGCGCCGCGGTGGCACTATCGCGGTTGGTTCCTGAATGACGAAGACCTCTTCACCGGCTGGAAGCCCGGCTTGCGCGACGGCACGGGAATCTCGCTCTCTCTGTGGGACCACATCTTCGAAGCCATCCTGCGGTTGAAAGGCGACATGGTGGTGCCGGGGACGTGGATCTTCCCGTATGAGCCGCAAATCGAGGCCGCGTCGGAGCGCGGGCTGATCGTGACCCAGCACCACGTCAACACGCTCGGGCTCGATACCTACCGCTGGCCGAAGAACCGCCCGATGTCGTACCTGGATGACCCGAAGACGCTGGAGGCGGCATGGTCGCGGGCGGCTAGCCAGTATCCCAAGGGAGCCGAAATCCTGTGGAGCGTCGGCTTCCGCGGGCAGAACGATTACCCGTTCTGGCTGGACGACCCGAAGGCGCCGGCCACCGATGTGGGGCGGGCCGGAGTCATTCGCGCGGCCATCGACAGGCAGATCGAAATTGTGCACGCGCGCGACCCGCACGCCGGGATCCTCATGAACGCGTGGCGCGAGGCCGCCACGTTTATTCACGAAGGAGTGCTGAAGGTCCCGGAGGGCACCACGCTGGTGTGGCCCGATAACGGCCACGGAATTCTACAGGATCGCGGCGCCATTGCGGCCGGGCAGGGCGAGTATTACCACACGGCGATGTACGACTTCCTGTCGAACCACTACAGCGAAATGGTGCCGCTCGAACGCATTCAGCGGGAATTGGGCCGCGCGGCGAAGGCCGGGGCCACGCGCTGGCTGCTGGTGAATACCGCCAACGTGAGGCCGGTGGTGATGACCACGCGGGCGGTGATGGAACTGGCATGGGATCCGGAGCCGTGGACCGGCAGCCAGCCGGCGGAGAGCCGGCGTTATCTGGACCGCTGGTGCCGCGAGGAGTTCGGCGAACGCGCCGCGCCGGCCGTGGCCGATTACTACCGCGCTTACTTTTCCGCCCCGGCGCGCTACGGCGCGGCGGAAGATGCCACCGCGGCCGATAATTTCTACCAGACGGCAGCCAGGGCGCTGCTGCTGCCCGCGCTCGATGGCGGCCCGGGACCGCTCAGCCGGCTTCAGGGCGCGATGCAGGTCCGGACGGTCGCGGAATTGGCGGCGCGGCTGGAGGAAATTTCGGCCGCGGCGGATGCGCGCTGGCAACACGCGATGGCGCTGGCCGGAAAGGCGCGGCCCCTGGTGCCGGAAGATCGCCGGGAGTTTTTCCAGGCGAACGTCCTCACCGGGGCCGGCATGCACCTGCATTTCAACCGCATGATGATCGACTTGGCGCAGATGGCGCAGGCCCCGTCCGCGGAGGAAAAGATCGCGAAGATCCACGCGGCGATCCGGGAGGGAGAAGCGGCAACCGCCGCGCTCCAGGCCGCCGGGTATGGGAAATGGAAAGGGTTTTACACCCAGGGCGATTGGCTGCTGAACTCGCACCTGACCCTGACGCTCTGCCGCGCGGTGGCGGACCGCCTGGAAGGCCGGCCGGTCTCCGAAAATACGGCGATCCGCGCGCGCGACACGGGTTTCGCGTATCACATGATCACGGCCTACCAGGGGACCCAATCGGTGCTGTTTTAGGAGCCGGGCGCCCCGAATCAGCCGGGCGGATTTCCAAAGCGGATCACCACGGAAACCCGCCGGTTGCGCGGGTCGTTGGGCGTCTGCGGGTATAGCTCTTTCTCGTCGGCGAAGCCGCGGACTTCCACCACCTGCGCGGGGCGCACGCCGTATTGGTGCAGCAGGCGGCGGGCCGCATTGGCGCGATCTGCCGAGAGTTCCCAGTTGCTGTAACCGCTCGAAGGCGCGGCATTGCGGAACGGGCGGGCATCGGTGTGGCCCTCGATCACCAGCCTGTTGTCGAGGCGCGCCAGTTCGCCGGCCAGCACCTCCAGAAGATGCCTGCCGGCATCGGTAGGCTCGGGACTCCCGGTGATGAAGAAAAGGCCTTGCTCGGTCTCGAGCAGGTCGAGCCGCAGGCCTTCGCCCGTCACGCTGAAATGAACGTTGCTGCGAATCCGCTGGTACTCGGGCATCTGGCGGAGAGCCTGTTCCAGTTGCTCGCGGATATCTTTCACCGTGCGGGTGTCGACGCGCAGACCTTCGCCGGAGTTGGCCGGGCCCGCGCCCAGCCGCTCCGTGTAGCCCTTGGGATCGCGGAAGTACCCCGAAACGGACTTCTTCACCAGCGTCGAGCTGCCCATCAGCCAGAGCACGATGAACAGCGCCATCAGGGCGGTGACGAAATCGGCGTACGCCACCTTCCAAGCGCCGCCGTGAGCGCAGTGCTGATTGATGGGCGACCGGGAGAACCGGAACGAAATCGGGATTTGACTTTCAGGCGCCGACGGGGGCTGCTTCATGGGTCTCCGGGCCGGGACCGCCGCCCGGCTGGTTCGGCTGCGGTGCGGCGGGTACATGAGCGTCGCGGCGAATCGTGGTCTCCAGATCCAGGAACGTGGGCCGCAGTTCCACCGGAATCGAGCGGCGGGCGTACTCGACCGCGAGAATCGGCGACGCGCCCCGCATGAAGGTCACAATCGCGATCCGCAGCACCTGCAGAAACTGGGCCTGGCCGTCGCTCAGGTTTTCCAGGCGGGAAGCCAACGGGCCGACCACGCCGTAGCACAACAGAATGCCGAGAAACGTGCCGACCAGCGCGGCCGCTACTTTCTGGCCGATGGTTTCGGGCGACCCCCCGATCGCCTCCATCGTGATCACCACTCCCAGAACCGCGGCCACGATTCCCAGCCCCGGAAGCGAGTCCGCAACCGAGTTGAGCGCGCGCACCGGCTCGTGGCTCCCCCGGCGCTGCACATCGATGTCGAGATCCATCAGCAGATCGAGTTCGTGCGGCAGGGTGGCGCCGATCACCAGCATCCGCAGCGTGTCGCAAACAAAATCGCGCACCGGGGGATTGCCGAGAAATTCCGGGTAGCGCGAGAATATCTCGCTGTTCGCGGGGTCCTCCACATGACGTTCGAGCGCCGCCATGCCGCGCGCCCGCTGCGAATAGACAAACGCCTCGTAAAGCATGCGCAGGTGCAGCAGAAACGCCTGCCGGTCGGGGCCAGGCGAGCGAAGCGTGGCAATAATGCCGCGCAACATCTTCTTGATCAGGGACGGAGGGTTGGAAACCAGTACGATTCCCAGGCTGGAGCCGCCGATGATCAGCAGCTCCGCCGGCTGCAGGAGCACCCAGGGATTGCCTCGCTCCAGAAGGTAACCACCGAATACCGCGGCAAACACCAGGAGCATTCCGGCGAGTGCGAGCATGAATTAGACATATCGGTCCGATTCCGGGGTTCTTGAACCCTTGCGTGCGGTTTCGAACATCGGCGCGGAGTTTGCACCTTCCCCTGCATGGCTAAGTCGATCAATCGCCGTGAACTGTTCGGAGGAATTGCGGCGCTCGGTGCCGCCGGGCTTCACGGGCAGACACGCGAAATGCCCTGTCACACGCTCGGCCGAACCGGCGAGAAAGTTTCGGCGCTCGGGCTGGGCGGCTTTCACATCGGCCAACCCAATCTGACGGATGACGAGGCGGTCCGGATCATGCGCACGGCCATCGACCGCGGCTTGAACTTCCTCGATAACTCCTGGGATTACAACGGCGGGCAGAGTGAAATCCGCATGGGCAACGCCTTGCGCGACGGCTACCGCCAGAAGGCCTTCCTCATGACCAAGGTCGACGGCCGCACCAAACAGGCGGCGGCGAACCAGATCGACGAATCCCTGAAACGGTTGCAGACGGACCACCTGGACCTTCTCCAGCACCACGAAGTGATCCGCTACGAAGACCCGGACCGGATCTTCGCGCCCGGTGGCTCCATGGAAGCCTTCCTCGAAGCCAAACAGGCCGGAAAGATTCGCTACATCGGGTTTACCGGGCACAAGGATCCCCACATCCACCTCTATATGCTTCACGTTGCCGGAAAACACGGGTTTCAGTTCGATACCGTGCAGATGCCCCTAAACCCCATGGACGCACAGTACCGCAGCTTCCAGCACCTGGTGCTGCCCGAACTGCTGAAACAAAACATCGGGGTGCTGGGGATGAAGAGCATGGGCAGCGGGGTACTGCTCGAAAGCGGCGTGGTGAAACCGGTCGAGTGCCTGCATTACGCCATGACCCTGCCGACCTCGGTAGTGATCACCGGGATCGACAGCCCCCGGATTCTGGACCAGGCGTTCGAAGCGGCCCGCACCTTCCAGCCGATGACTCCCACGGAGATCTCGGCCCTGCTCGCCAGGACAAAACTCGCGGCGGAAGGAGGGCGGTTCGAGCTGTTCAAGACCACCGCCGTCTTCGATTCGACGGCGCACAATCCGGATTGGCTGGGCGGAGAAACGCCGGAGACCAGGAAACTGGCGCCGCAAATGACCTGATCCCGGAGTTGCTGGTGTTTTCGGCAGAAATCCGGTCACTCAAAGACTGCCGTTCCGGCGGGAAGAGATCCGGTCTTCCCTGCTAAAATAGAACTTAGGCTCCCCCGAAAACACCAACCATGAAATTTGGCGTCATTGTCTTTCCCGGAAGCAATTGTGACCACGACGCGTTTTACGCGACCGGCCACAACCTTGGACAGAAGGCGGAGTATATCTGGCACGACTCCGCGGAATTGGGCGGCGTCGATGCCGTCATCCTGCCCGGGGGGTTTTCCTACGGCGATTACCTGCGCTGCGGCGCGATCGCCAAGTTCTCGCCGGTGATGCGGGCGGTGAAGCGCTTCGCGGCGGATGGCGGCCTTGTCATGGGCATTTGCAACGGCTTCCAGATCCTGGTGGAATGCGGAATGCTGCCGGGCGCGCTGATCCGCAACCGCAGCCTGAAATTTATCTGCCGCGACGTCCACCTGCGGGTCGAGACGGTGAACGCGCCGTTTACTTCGGCGGCGCACAAGGGTGAAATTCTGCGCATGCCGATCGCGCACGGCGAAGGCTGCTACTTCGCCGACGATCGCACCCTCGACGAGCTCGAAGCCGAGGACCGCGTGCTGTTCCGCTACCTGGATAACCCCAACGGCTCGCTGCGCGATATCGCGGGCATCCTCAACCGCGAGCGCAACGTGATGGGGATGATGCCGCATCCGGAAAGGGCCACCGAGCCGCTGATGGGCTCGACCGACGGCCTGACGATTTTCGAATCCGTGCTGCGGGCGGCGGTGCGGGCATGAGCGCCGCCACTATTACCGCCGAATTGATCGCGCAGCACCAGCTCACTCCGGAGGAGTACCAGAAGATCGTCTCAATTCTGGGCCGCGAGCCGAGCTATACCGAGCTCGGCATTTTCAGCGTGATGTGGAGCGAGCACTGTTCGTACAAGAGCTCGCGCGTGCACCTGAAGAAGCTGCCGACGCGCGGCAAGCTGGTGGTGCAGGGGCCGGGCGAGAACGCCGGGATCATCGATATCGGCGGCGGCTACGTCATCGCCTTCAAGATCGAATCGCACAACCATCCGAGCTTCATCGAACCTTTTCAGGGCGCGGCCACGGGCGTGGGCGGCATCCTGCGCGATATTTTCACCATGGGGGCGCGGCCCGTCGCGGTGCTCGATTCGCTGCGCTTCGGACGGCTCGACGATCCTTCGACCGGCGCCCGCAACCGGCGCATTCTGGGCGGGGTGGTCTCGGGCATCGCGCATTACGGCAACTGCTTCGGCGTGCCGACGGTGGGCGGCGAAGCCATTTTCGAGCCGTGCTACGACGGCAATCCGCTGGTGAACGTTTTCGCGCTCGGCGTGTGCCGCAAGGAAGACGTGTTTTACGCCAAGGCCTCGGGCGTCGGCAACCCCGTGATCTACGTGGGCGCCCGCACCGGGCGCGACGGCATCCACGGAGCCTCGATGGCCAGTGCCGAGTTCACCGAGGAGTCCAAGCAGAAGCGGCCCAACGTGCAGGTGGGCGATCCGTTCATGGAGAAGCTGCTGCTCGAAGCGTGCCTGGAGGCCATGAAGACCGGCGCGATCGTGGGGATTCAGGACATGGGCGCGGCGGGGCTCACCTGCTCCACCTGTGAAATGGGCAGCCGCGGCGAAGTCGGAATCGAAATCGAGCTGGACCGCGTCCCGCAGCGCGAGACCGGCATGACGCCGTACGAGATCATGCTCTCGGAATCCCAGGAGCGCATGCTGCTGGTGGCCGACAAGGGCCGCGAGCAGGAGGTCTTCGAAGTGTTCCGCAAGTGGGGCCTGGAGGCCGTGGAGATCGGGGTCGTGACGGGCGGCGGCCGGTTGCGCGTGACCCAGCATGGCAAGGTCGTGGCCGACATTCCCAACCGCGAACTGGCCGACGAGGCGCCGCTCTACCACCGCCCGCACACCCAGCCGCTGCGGCGCGCGCCGATGGAAGCGCCGCCATTGCCGATCGCCGATGTGCAGGCCGCGCTGCCCGAACTGCTGGCCTCGGCGGACATCTGTTCCAAGCGCTGGATCTGGCAGCAGTACGATTTCCAGGTGCGCACCAACACCGTGTCCGGCCCCGGTTCGGACGCGGCCATCATCCGCATCAAGGAAACCGGCACTTCGGTGGCCATGTCTCTCGACGGCAACGGCCGCTATTCGTATCTCTCGCCGCGCGAGGGCGCCCAGCTCGCCGTGGCCGAGGCCTGCCGCAATCTTTCGGTGGCCGGCGCCAAGCCGGTGGCCGCGACCAATTGCCTGAACTTCGGAAATCCCGAGCGCCCCGAGATCATGGCGCAACTGGTGGAAGCGATCGAGGGGATGGCCGACGCCTGCCGCTTCTTCGATACGCCCATCACGGGCGGCAACGTCAGCCTGTACAACGAAACCCTGGGAGAGGGCATTTATCCCACGCCGGTGCTCGGAATTATCGGGCTGATGAATACGAATCCGCCGGTGCCGGTTACCTTCCGCAGCCCGGGCCGCTCCATCATGCTGATCGGCGGGGTGGGGACGAGCGACGACACGCGATTCGGAAGCACCCAATACGCCAAGGAGATCATCAAACAGCTGTGGGGCCTGCCGCCGGCCCTCGACCTGGAATACGAACAACGCGTGCAGTACGCCATCCGCCGGATCATCGAAGAGGGGCTCGCGGAATCGGCGCACGACCTGAGCGACGGCGGCCTCGGGGTGGCCGTGGCGGAATGCTCCTTCGGCCCCGCGGAAATCGGCGCGCAGATCGACGTGGAAAGCCACTTTCGTCCCGAGGTGCTGTTGTTCCATGAGGCGCCCTCGCGCATCCTCATCTCTACGGCCGACCCCAAACGGGTGGCGGCCATCGCCAAAAAATTCGAAGTGGAGGCACCGGTCGTGGGGGTTACAATCGAAAAGGGAATTGAGATCCGGCAGCGCAACGTGACGCTCGGATCCTGGGAAATTGCGGCACTCAAATCGGCTTACGACGGGGCGCTCGAAACGTATGTTCGATAAATTCCACGAGGAGTGCGGCGTAGTGGCCATCTACGGCCATCCGGAAGCGGCCAAACTGGGGTATCTCGGGTTGTATGCTCTGCAGCATCGGGGCCAGGAGAGCGCCGGCATCTGCACCACCGACGGCGAGGTCGTCTACACCCACAAAGCCATGGGCCATGTGGCCGATATTTTCACCAGCGACGTTTTGAAGACCCTGCCCGGCGATAAGGCCATCGGACATACGCGCTACTCGACCGCCGGCGATACCGTGCTGCTCAACGCGCAGCCGTTCTCGGTAGCCTGCAACAAGGGCCGCGTGGCGGTGGCCCACAACGGAAATATCACCAACGCCGCCGAGCTGCGCACCCACCTGGAGCGCCGCGGCGCGATCTTCCAGGCTTCGAGCGACACCGAAGTCATTCTGCACCTGGTGGCACACTCCTCGGAGCGCACGCTGGCAGGCGCGCTGCGCGAGGCGCTGCTGCAACTGGAAGGCGCCTTTTCGCTGGTATTCCTGGCACAGGACCGCATCATCGTCGCGCGCGACCCGCACGGGTTCCGGCCGCTGGCCGTGGGGGAAATGGAAGTCTCGGGCGGCCGCAAGTCCTACGTCTTCGCCTCGGAAACCTGCGCCTTCGACCTGATCGGCGCGGTCTACCTGCACGATGTGGACCCGGGTGAAATGGTGATCGTCGGCCCGGAAGGCATGACTCGCGAGCGCTGGGCTCCCGAGCAGCCGCGCGCGCAGTGCGTGTTCGAGCACGTCTACTTCTCGCGTCCCGATTCCATTGTCTTCGGCCGTTCGGTGGAGGAATCGCGCGAGGAACTGGGGCGGCTGCTGGCGCGGGAAAGCCCCGCGGATGCCGACCTGGTGGTGCCGGTACCCGATTCGGGGGTGGCCGCCGCCATCGGATACGCGGCCGAATCGGGCCTGCCGTTCCGCCAGGCGCTGATCCGGAATCATTACGTGGGCCGTACTTTCATCGAGCCTTCGCAGGCGATCCGCGATTTCGGAGTCAAGCTCAAGCTGAATCCGGTGCGCCACCTGCTGCGGGGGCAGCGCGTGATCCTGGTGGACGATTCGATCGTGCGCGGCACCACCAGCCGCAAGATCGTCCGGATGGTCCGGCAGGCCGGCGCGCGTGAAGTGCACCTGCGGATCTCCTGCCCGCCGACCACCTCGCCGTGCTTCTATGGCGTGGACACGCCCACGCGCGCCGAGTTGATCGCCTCCAGCCACACCATCGAGGAGATCCGCCGGTTCGTGGAAGCCGATTCGCTCGGCTATCTCTCGATCGGATCGCTGCGGAAAGCCGTGGATGACGACCAGCGCCACGAGTATTGCTACGCCTGCTACACGGGCGACTATCCGACCGAGCTGGTCAACATCGAGCAATTGATGGCCGCCCGGAAGAAACGTCTCGGATGACCCTTTCGCTCGACGGCACGAGCCTCACGATTGCCGAAACCTGCGCCGTCGCCCGCGGGGGGCTTTCGGAAGTGACTCTCGCCACCGGCGCGGTCGCGAAGATGGAAGTTTCGCGTGCGCACGTGGAGCGGCTGGCCGCCGGTGAGGACCCGATCTACGCCGTCAACACGGGGGTCGGACTGCTTGCCAATGTCCGCATTCCCCGGGGCGATCTGGACCAGTTGCAGCGCAACGTGATCCGCTCCCACTCGACCGGCGTCGGCGACCCGCTGCCGCGCGAGGCGGTGCGGGCCATGATGTTGATCCGCGCCAACGTGCTGGCTCTGGGGCTATCGGGCATTCGGCCGCTGGTGGCCGAACGGCTCTGCGACCTGCTGAACCGCGGCGTCACCCCGGTGGTGCCGTCGCAGGGCAGCGTCGGGGCGTCGGGCGATCTGGCCCCCCTGGCGCATATGGCCCTGGCGCTGATCGGCGAGGGCGAAGCTGAGTTCGAAGGCGCCGTCCTCCCGGGCGGCGAGGCGCTGCGCCGCGCCGGAATCACAGCCATCCAACTGCACCCCAAGGAAGGCATCAGCCTGATCAACGGCACGCAGGCGATGCTGGCTATCGGCTGCCTGGAATTGGAAGCCGCCGGGCGCCTGGCCGATACCGCCGAGGTGGTCTGCGCGATGACGCTCGACGCCCTCCGCGGCACGCCGCGCGCGTTCGACGAGCGCATCCACCGGGCGCGCCCGCAGGCCGGCCAACTGGAAAGCGCGCGGCGCCTGCGGCGGCTGCTCGAAGCCAGCCAGATCCGGGAATCGCACATTGGCTGCCGGCGCGTGCAGGACGCCTATTCGCTGCGCTGCGCGCCGCAGGTGCACGGCGCCGTGCGCGATGCCCTGGCGGAGGCCCGCCGCGTCTTCGCCATCGAGCTGAACTCCGCCACCGACAACCCCCTGGTGTTCGAAGAGGGCATCCTGTCGGGTGGCAATTTCCACGGCGAGCCGCTGGCGTTCCAACTCGACTTTCTGGCGATTGCGCTTTCCGCCCTGGCGGGCATTTCCGAGCGCCGCATCGACCGCCTCGTGAACCCCGCACTGAACGAAGAGCTGCCCGCGTTCCTGGCGGCCCACCCCGGCCTGGAATCGGGCCTCATGATGGCGCAGGTGACCGCGGCCAGCCTGGTGGCCGAAAATCGCGTGCTGGCGCATCCGGCGTCCACCGGGTCCATCACCACCAGCGGCAACAAGGAAGATTTCGTCAGCATGGGGATGACCTCGGCGATGAAGTTTCAGCGAATCGTGCGCAACACGCGCAACGTGCTGGCGATCGAAGCGCTGGCCGCGGCGCGCGCGCTCGACCTGCTCGCGCCGCTCCGGAGCAGCCCGGCCCTCGAAGAGGTCCGCGGCCGCATCCGAGCGGTGTCGCCGCCGATCGAAGGCGACCGCCCGTTCTATCGCGACATCGCGGCCATTGAGGGCCTGATCGCTACCGGCGCTCTTCAGGTGGAATAGACCGCTACCGAAGTGATCGTCCGGTATCCCATCCGTTCATAGAGGTGCAGCCCGGCGGGCGTGGATTGCAGAATGGTGCGATCGACACCATGCTGCCGGCGTGCATCTTCGAGCGCGTATCGCATCACCGCTTCACCATAGCCGTTGCGCTGGTAGCCGGGGAGCGTCGCCACGTTGTACACCCCGGCGGCTCCACTGCCCATCACGATCGCGGCAGTCGACACCGGCAGCCCGCTCGCGTATCCCACGTAAGCCGCGAACTCCTCCCAAACCGGGTCGCTGTTGAAAACCTCGCAAAACCAGGCGTACGGAACGTGGAAGCAGACCGATCCGATGGTGCAGAACGCATCCCGGGTGGCCGGGTCGCAGACACGCCGCACCTCGATGCGCGGCAACGGCTTCACCGGCGGCAGGATCCGTTCGGCGATCATGCCGGGGAGGCTGACGGAGTGACGCAGTCCGTGCATTTGCAGCAGCGCGCGGGAGCGGCGGCGCGTGCGCTGGTCCATCCAGTCTTCGCATACCCAGCAGGCCCATTCCTGCCCGCGCGACTGGAAGTACAGGGCAGCCAGCAGAAGCCTCTGGGCGAGTTCCCCCTCGCTCGAAACCGGCGCCGACAGAAACGAGGCGTTGAACATCTGGAAGGTCACGGCGGCGGACGCGATACTCACTCCCTGAAACTCCCGCACCTCTCCGGCCGGCCGGCTGGCGGCAATCACCCGGAAGGATTCCCGAAGATTATCGGCCACGGTTTGGTACGTCACCGCTTTCAGTATCGCAGGAGCGATGCTTCGTGGGCGTGTGTCCCCGGACGCTCCGGCGGCAGCTTCAGGGTTGAGCCACCAATTCGACCCGGCGGTTGCGGGCGCGGCCCTGCTCCGTGGTGTTCGAAGCCACGGGAGCATAGGGGCCGGCTCCATGGGGCGCCAACCGTTTTCCATCAATGCCGCGTTGCGCGAGGGCCTTGACCACCGCGGCAGCCCGCGCCGACGAAAGCGTCAGGTTGATTTCCGCTGGGCCGGCGTTGTCCGTATGGCCCACCACCCATACTTTGAGCCCGGGGTTTGCCTGGAGCAGGGCGGCGATCTGGGCCAGTGCCCGGTCGGACTCGGGCTTGACGTCGGATTTTGCGAAATCGAAAAGAATACCCGGAACCTCCACGTGGCCGCTCTCGTTCAGGCCGCTGCGGAGCGCCGCGGCATCGGCAACCACGTCCTGCCGCATCGTTCCTCGCTCGATAATGTTCAGCTCGTACTGTCGGCCGTCGTTGAAGGCCTCGAGCGCGACCCAGGTTTCCGCCCCATCCCTGGCGACGCGAATCGTGGTGCGGCGAACGTCCTCCGAGAGGACCTCGCCTCCGATTCTCCTGGCGGCGGCCTGATAGTTGCGGACGATTTGAAGGAAGCTGGGGTTGCTGCCGGCGGCTTCATCGAAAACGTACGTGTAATGCAGGTGGCGGCCCTCCACGCGGCGGGTTCCGTCTTTGACGTAGAATTCATAAGCGTCAAATGGAGTGTCGACGACCGAGTCTTCGCCCGAAAGGTAGTAGTGCGGCATGCGCGTGAACAGCGACGGGTCCTTGTATCCTTTGTAGTCGCTCGTCTGGGCGACGGCGATCCATGCGGTCGAGGCGAACAGAACGGCAATTGCGCGTTGGGTCACGAAGAGTCCTCCGGAAAGCGATAGTATCAGGCCTTCACATCCTTTTCCATCGGGCTGTTAGAATCAGGGGCAACGCCATGAGCTCGGAAAAAAAAGGGCTATTCATAACCGCGGACGGACGGAACCTGATGTTCACGTTCATTCTCGTCACCACGTTGTTCCTCATATGGGGATTCTGCAACGGCATGATCGACGTGATGGACAAGCACTTCCAGGAGGAACTGAGCCTCAATAAATCGCAGTCGGCCTGGGTACAGTTCGCGCATTATCTCGGGTACTTCCTGATGTCGCTGCCGGCCGGCTGGCTCGCCGGCAAACTGGGCTATAAGGGCGGCATCATCACCGGATTGCTGCTGGTGGCCACCGGCGGGTTGTGGTTCATTCCGGCTACCCATATCAACGCCATGGTGCACCAGGGGACCGTTTCTTCGACTACTGCGTTCGTGGCGTTCCTGGCGGGGGTGTGCATCATCGCGACCGGGCTGACATTCCTCGAGACCATCTGCAATCCGTACACGACCGTACTCGGCGACCCGCGCTACGCGGCGACGCGCATCAACCTGGCGCAATCGTGCAACGGCGTGGGCTGGATCCTGGGGCCGATCGTCGGCAGCATGTATTTCTATTCGAAGGACGCGGCGGGGCACAACACCGGCAGCCAGACGCTTTACATTCCGTACGTGGGGGTGGCGATTGCGGTGCTGATCATCGCCGTGGTCTTCTATTTTTCCAATATTCCCGACATCAAAACCGAGGACGATTACCACCTCGACGACTCCTCTCCGGACGCGTCGCACTCCATCTGGAAGCACCCCCACTTCGTAATGGCGGTGGCCGCGCAGTTCCTGTATGTGGCGGCACAGGCGGGAGTCTTCAGCTTCTTCATCAACTACATGACCTCGGAGGTGCCGGCGATTCCGGGCTCGTGGAGCGGCGGAATGGCCAGCCTTTCGACGCACGCGGGTTTCCTGCACGACTGGCTGCAGGGGTGGTTCGATACCAGTGCGGCGGGCGTGATATCGCTGAGCAACAAAGGGGCGTCGAACGTGGCGTCGCTGGGGCTGATCTGCTTCCTGGTGGGGCGGTTCACCGGCGCCGGGCTGGTGAAGAAGTATTCGGCGCACAAGATGCTGGGACTGTATGGCGCCGCGAACGTGCTGATGACGCTGCTGGTGTTCCTGAAGCTGGGATGGATTTCGGTGATCTCCGTGTTCCTGATCTACTTCTTCATGTCGATCATGTTCCCGACGATTTTCGCGCTGGGAATCTTCGGGCTGGGGGCGCGGGCGAAGAAGGCCTCGGCATTCATCGTGATGGCGATCATGGGCGGCGCGATTCTGCCTAAGCTGATGGGGTATGTGGCGGATAAGTTCGATATGTCGCGCGGGTTCATCGTGCCGATGTTCTGCTTCGTGTTCGTGGCCTTCTACGGGTTCAACTGGCCCAGGTTCAGCAAGGCGGATTCGCTGGGCGAGGTAAAACTCGGGGCCGGACATTAATGTAGTCCGGCATGGATTGTAACTGCGCATCGACCATGTGACGCCAGCCGGTAAACGGTTCTCCTTCGATATCGGCATGGTAAATAACCAGATCGAAACAGCCCGCCGTATTCTCGCGCACGTTCGTTCTTTGGTGATCGTGATCCATGTTACCGGCGCCCCGCCGCGATTCCAGAATCCTTCTCCGAACGCTCCCGGCGTATGCTGTAATTCTCCTCATGAGCCACAAACCCGGACTTCCAAAACTCTCACTCGCGACCGCTGGGTTGTTGGCTCTCCTCGCGAACGCTTCTCAGGGCGCCCCGATCTACAACTTCACCAATTTCGAGGGTTCCGGCAGCGGATCGGTCGCGGGTGCGGGCACTAACATGAACGGCATCGCCAACAACGGACCTGCCGTGGGATTTGGAATTGACAACGCGGGGGTGTTCACCAACCTGGTTCGCAATCCGGACGGTACGTTCACCAACCTGGGTAACGTGAACGGACTTCCCAACTCGATGGCATTCGGAATCAATGTCCTCGGCGACATCGTCGGCACGGAGAACGGGGCCGCCTTCGTTCTGCCGTCCGGTGGCTCGGTACAACTGCTCCCCACTCCGGGAAGTGCCACAGCCGCCTTCGGCATCAACGATAGCGGCAGCATCGTTGGGCAATACGCAGCAGGTAACACCGCACCCGGGTTCTTTCTTTCCAGCAGCAGCGCCGGAAGTTTCATCAGGATTGACGGGCCGTCGGGTCCGGATATCGTCAATGCCCAAGGGGTCAACAACAACGGGCTGGTAATCGGGTTTTATGTCGGCACCGATGGGCAGGACCATGGTTTCAAGGCCGCCATCCAGGACGCGGGTGACGGCCAGCTCACCGGCACACCGATTCCCGACCCGGCGATCCCGAACGTCCCTGGCGAACCAGGCGCCACCTTCGTTTTCTCGCAGCTTCTCGGAATCAATAACAGCGGCCTCGCGGTAGGTTACTATGGCGACTCCACGACCAGCCAGCACGGCTTCTTATTGAACACCAACACCGGACAGTACACCTTTCTGGACGATCCTGCCGGGCAGTTCAGTAACGGCGTGGAAGTCACGCAGATAACAGGGATTACCAACTCCGGCGAGCTGACCGGGTTTTACTCCGATGCCAATGGAGTCTTTCACGGTTTTGTAGCCTCTCCGGTACCTGAGCCGGCATCCTTCGCCTTAGTAGGCCTGGGCTTGATAGCAACGTGGGTGGGGAATCGAGTAAGACGGAAGCGGACTGCATAGCCCCGTCCGCGAGAATCTTCAAAGCTTCCGGTTGAAGTAATCCACCGTCGCCCGGTATGCGTCACGCCAGGTGCGCCAGAGCAGAAAATCGTGGATCTCGTCCGGGAAGACCAACTCTTCCACGTCCACTCCCTGCCTGCGCAGGGCATCGTTCAGAACCACCGTCTGGTTGAAGTGGACGTCGCGATCGTCGTCGCCCTGGATCAACAGGACGGGCGAGCGCCACTCTTTCACGAAGGCCATGGGTGACGAATCGAAGGCCAGTTGATAATCGGGGGCGCTGGCCGGGATCTCCAGTTCGGTGGCCCAGTTGTGAACGCCATGGAAATCGACCCCGGCGCGAAACATGTCGGAAGCGCGGGCCAGCGCCATGGCAACCAGATAGCCGCCGTATGATCCACCCCAGACGCCGATGCGGGCGGGGTCCACGTCGGAGCGGGACCGCAGGTATGTGCCGGCGCCCTGCACGTCGTTGTACTCGCTGCCGCCGTTGGCGCCGTAATGCTGGGCCTCGCGGAAATTCAGGCCGTAGCCGGTGCCGCTGCGGTAATTCACCGAGAGGACGAGGTATCCGGAATTGGCGAGGTACTGGTTCAGCGCGTAGGCGTTCGAGTAGTAGTACATCGGGTGCCAGCCGAGCAGCATCTGGCGCCGGGAGCCGCCATGAAAGAAAACGATGGCGGGCAGGCGGCCGGCCGGATGGTTCGGCGGGAGGAATAACTGGCCGTGGATGGAGAGGCCGTCGGCGCTGGAGAAGACCACCTGCTGCGGCTCGACCATGTGACCGAGGGGGAAATCGGCGGGGATGGCGGTTGGGTCGAGATCCCGGCCGCCGATGGCCACGCGAAGCGGATGCCGTGCGTCGGAGCGCAGGAACGCGATGGCGCCGCCGGTAGTGACAGCGGGGTGCGTTTCGATGCCTTCGCCCGAGGTGACGGGTTGCGGCTTGCCGCCGGCAGTCGCGACTTTCCAGAGATGACGGCGGTCGATATCGCCCTGGTTCGATGAGTACACCACTTCGTCACCGCCGGGCGCGAAGGCGACATCTTCCACTTCGAACGTCCCCGGGGTAAGCAGCGCGGGCCGGCCGCCTTCGGCGGAAACCGAGTAGAGATGCGTCCAGCCATCGGATTCCCAGGGGAAGACGATGCGGCCGGCGGCCGCCCACATCAACTGCCGGTCGGCGGTGACGCCGCGGAAAACGCTGCCGGGGCCGGGGTGCGCGCGCCAGATCGCGCGGCCCTTGCCGGTGCTGACATCGGCCACGCGGATGGACCACGGCTCGCCTTCCCGGTGGGGTTCGCGGGGCACGCGCACGCCGCTGCTCGGAATACGGGCGAAGGCGATGCGGCGGCCGTCGGGCGACCAGACCGGAAACAGATCGACGTCCGTCGAGGGGTCCAGGTAGCGTAGCGTGGCGGCGGAGACGTCGTAGACGCCGATGAAGCCGTGGTCGCCGCGGTCGCTGGTGAACGCAAACCGCGCCCCGTCGGGCGACCAGACGGCGGAGCCGGAAGCGCCGCGAGCCTGGAAAACCTGTTCGGGAGCGCCATGGCCGTCGAGGGGCGCCCACCAGATGTGGCTGCCGCTAAGGAAGGTGACCCGTCCGCCTTTGGGGTCGACGGAGGGCGAGTTGCCTTCTCCGATTTTGCGCGGAACCCCGCCATCGAGCGAAACGATCCAGACGTTCTGCGTGGTGCCCCGCGGGTCGTGCGTGGGGTTGGGAACTTCACCGGCGCCATTGGCATCCTGGCCGCGAACGTAGACGATGGCGGAGGCATCCGGGGTCCAGTGGAGGTCCGTAAGGTCCTGGCCGTCATCGGCGGTGTAGGGGGTGATCTTGCGCGCCTGGTAGCCGGGAGGTTCCGCCACCATGATGTTGCGAACCCCGCGGGCGTCGGACACCCAGGCGACCTTCCCGCCGGCTGCGGCAGCGGTGAGTTCGGTGGGGAATGCCGCGCCCAGAACCTGGTCGAGCGTGAAGGGGGGCTGGGCGGCGGATGCGCAGGCGGCCAGCGCCAGCGCGGCAAGAAACTTCATACTTCCAGGATAGCCAACAGCCTTTCGGTTTGCTTACGATGCGAAGCACTCGGGCACTCCACCAGAACGCGCCACACCCTGTTACGGGAGCGGCGGACCCGGCAGTTCCATCCCGTAGCTCTTCATCAATTGCTCCACTCGCGCGAAATCAGGGTGGCGCAGGAGCATCCTGAGTCTCTGTATGTCTTCTGTTCGCGGTGGAGCGCGTCGAGCAGCGCCTGCGCCGCCCAACCGGCCGGGGCGATCGCCTCCGAAGGGGACCAGCCAGGGCCGAGGCGGTTTCTTCGCAACCGGCTGGGTATTACCATAGACGCAACATGAAGAAATTTCTGTCGCCGGTATTCTGCGCCCTGCTCGCTTGCGGCGGCGCGGCGGCCGTCGATCTGACCGGCTTGCGATCGATCGGACCCGTGGCAAGCTTTGCCAAAACAGATTCCGCCGTGACGCTCACCTGTACCGATGGGTCCGAGGTGCGCATCAGCGTGCTGGCGCCCGACCTCATCCGGGTGCGCGCGGCTTTTCTCGGCAAATTGCCTGCCCGCGATCACTCCTGGGCTATCGAGAAGACATCCTGGGACACTCCCCATTGGGATCTCACGGAAGATTCCGAAGCGCTGCACATCTCCACCGCTCAACTCGAGATCGTCGCGCACCGCTCGCCGTTCCTGATCGAGTTTCGCGATGCCAAAACGCACCGCGTGATCAATGCGGACCAGCAGCCGATGCGCTTCGATCCCCAATCCGGGGTGGTTGCCGCTGCCAAGAAACTCGGCTTCGACGAGCACTTCTATGGGCTGGGCGAAAAGGCGACGCGGCTCGACAAGCGCCGCGGCGAGTTCACCATGTGGAACTCCGACACGTTCGCCTACCAGGAAAACACCGACCCGGTTTACCAGGACATCCCGTTCTACATCGGCTGGCAGCACGGCGCCGCCTACGGCATTTTCTTCGATAACAGCTACCGGACGCATTTCGATTTCGGCGCCACCTCCCAGGAGTACGCTGCCTTCTCCGCCGAGGGCGGCGAGATGAACTACTACTTCTTTGAGGGTCCGTCCATCAAGAAGATCCTGTCGCGCTACGCCGATCTGACCGGGCACATGCCCCTGCCGCCGGAGTGGGCGCTCGGCAACCAGCAGAGCCGGTATAGCTATTATCCGGAGGCGGTGGCCGAAGACGTCGTTCGCAAGTACCGCGCCGAGGACCTGCCGCTCGATGTCCTCTATCTCGATATCCACTTCATGAATGAGTACCGGCCTTTCACCTGGGACACGCAGCGCTTCCCGGACCCCAAGGCTTTCACCGGCAGGCTGCGGGCGCAGGGCGTCAAGGTCGTGACCATCGTCGATCCCGGCATCAAGTATCAGCCGCCGGCAGCGGGCTCGCACGATGCGGCCAGCCATCCCGAGCTGGCTCCCCAGGACAAGAGTTATTACGTCTATAACCAGGGGCAGGCGCAGAATTTCTTCCTCAAACGCAAGGATGGGCACCCTTACATCGGCCGTGTCTGGCCGGGCGATTCGGTTTTCGTGGATTACACTATCGACGCGGCCGCGCGCTGGTGGGGCGATCTGCACCGCGCCTACACCGATAACGGGGTAGCGGGCATCTGGAACGATATGAACGAGCCGTCCGATTTCACTGACCAGACCGGTAAGTCGCAGATGGATGTAGTTACTTACGATGGCGGCACTTACTCTCCCTACGCCGGGAACCGCAACGTCTTCGCGCTCAACGAAAACCGCGCCACTTACGAGGGTCTCGAGCGGCTGCTGCCCCACCAGCGCCCTTACGTCATCACCCGCGCGGCCTACGCCGGAATCCAGCGGTACGCCACCATGTGGGCGGGAGACAACCGCAGTTCCTGGGACTCCCTGGCTCTGAGCATTCCCATGTTCATGACGCTGGGCCTTTCGGGCGAGCCCTTCGTGGGCTCGGATATCGGCGGCTTCGTTGGCCGTACGGATGCCGACCTGCTGGTGCGATGGTACGAAGTCGGCTTCCTCACGCCCTTCTGCCGCAATCATGCCGAGATGTCCTCCCCGGATCACGAGCCCTGGCGGTTCGGCAAGTATTACGAAGACATCATCCGCAAATACCTGAAGCTCCGGTACCGGCTGCTTCCCTTTCTTTACACCGCGCTCGAGGAATCGCATCGCACCGGCGTGCCGCTGTTCCGGCCCCTGCTGCTCAACTACCAGGACGACGAAAACACGCTCCGCATCGACGACGAGTTCATGATCGGCAGCGACTTGCTGGTAGCGCCGGTCCTCAAACCGGACCTGACTGCCAGGCTCGTCTACCTTCCGGCCGGAGTCTGGTACGACTATTGGACAGGCGCCAGGCAGGAGGGAGGCCGCATGATCCGGGTGGAAGCGCCGCTTGAAACCGTGCCTCTCTTCGTGCGCGGCGGAGCCATTCTTCCGCTGGGTCCGGAGATGAACTATGTCGGCGAGAAGCCCGCGGGCCAACTCGAATTCGAGATCTACCCGGATGCGCGCGGCCAGGCCGCCACGTCGCTCTATGAAGACGACGGGCTTACGGACGCTTACCAGCGGGGTATCTTCCGGCAAACTGGAGTGAGTTACCGGCACACGCCCGCCGGAGACGAAATCGAAGTCGGCGCGCCGGAGGGAACGTATCATCCCGCGCCGCGGGACGTGCTGTTTAGAGTGCTGCCCGCATCCGCCGCTCGCCAGGTGCTTCTCGATGGAAAGTCTCAGGGCGTGCGCGCAGCCGTAAAAATCCCGGACGACGCCAGGGGTCACCGCATCGAGCTTCGTTAGCGCTGCGGCGGCCCGGAGAGCGCCCCAAGGGGCCTTGGCCGCGGATGAACCCGACTGGACGCAGATCAAGACAGAACGACTGATCTTCGTTGGTCTGTATTCATCCGCGGCTCAGTTCGGGCTCTTCGGAATGACGGCTAAAATACATAGCTCACCCCGAGCGTGGGCAGGAAATCGTAGATCCACCCGTGGATCGCCGAAGGGTAGGCCACGCGAAACAACTCGGCGGGGCACGGGCTCAGGTAGGTGTGTAAGTCCAGGCGCAACTGCACTCCTCGACCCACCCGGTATTTCACGCCCGCGCCCACGCTGATCAGCGGCTCCACGTGATTGCCGCGGGCAATCGCAGCGAAGTTTCCGAGGGGCTGGCCGAGCGCGGGCAGGTCCGGGCCAGTAAACACTTTGATTCCGGCTCCGCCGGCGATATAAGGGCGGATCCTGTCCTCTCTCGGCGCCATGTGGACCAGCAGGTCGTAGCACACCAGGTTAGTGAATCCACTGGCGCTGACTTTGGTTCCGGGCGCGGTCAGTTGCGGGCCGCCCGCCTGGTACAGCCAGCGGATTTCGCCGCCGATATGTTGGTACATGTCGTCGCCGAACAGCACTCCGCCCGCGAATCCAGGCTTGAAGCCGGCTTCCACCGAGCCGGACGGATTTTCAATCGACGCGTCATGGTCCCACCCGTAGCCTGCCATCGCACCGATTTCAAACGGCTGCGCCTGGCACGCGCCGGAAAGCGCGATCGCCAGAGAAGCTCCCAGAATCCAAGATGCACGCATAAGCCCTCCTTGCTCCCGCCGGTGTGGGGACGCATCCCCCAACTGCGGGATAACCCTGCTACGCCATCATGGCGTTGGAAAGGAGATGCCCGTGCTCGCCGGTAGTTGCTATTTATTTACTCCGGCTGGTGGGCGTGCTTCAGGTCTGCTTTTCGAGTTGCAGCGTGATGGTGCCGATGGTGAACTGCATCCGCACGCGGATTTGGACCGGCAATTTGCGGCGATCGTCGGTGAGCCAGACGTTCAGATGAGCCGACCGGCGATAAAGGACGTTGTCGAACAGAAACACTTCGTACCGGATGGTATGGAACGTTCCCGCCGGAGTTCTCACGTCCTCGCGCTGCTGGGACTCGACCCGCGCCATCACGCTCTTCTTTCCGTCGCTGACCGGCACTTGCGTCGATTCGCCGGGTTCGAGGTTCAGGGTGCGAATATAGTACAGGCCTCCGACCACATCGTGAACGCAGCCCGACGTTTCGATCTCCTTCGCCAGAACCACCGAATTCCGGGCGCGGTCGCGCTCCAGGTAACTGGCTCTGTGGGCGGCGGAATCGAAGGTGATGCGGGTCTCCCTCTGGCGGCTGCCTTCCTGGGAGAGGCTGTGAACGCTTTGGGCGCAGAGCGCGGAATTGAGGAGGGCGGTGTAGTCGTCTTCGACCCTGAACAGTTTGGAGACAAACCCGATCGATTCCACGCGAAGGTTGACGCGCGAGCCTTCGCCCGGCGCGTCCGGCCGGAAATCGAGCGTGGCCTTACCCGCCGAAATCAGGCGCCATTCGATGTTGTATTCGAGCGATTCACGTTCGGGCAGGCTGCCACCGGCCGATGGCGACGCCAGCGGAACCAGCAACAGGGCTAGAAGCGCCTTCTGGAACATGAACTGCCAGTGTCTCAGATCGGTGAACGCCGGTGCAAATCGGGCGCTGCCCGCCGGCCGCTGCCTGCCCACGATAGAATGGTCGTTCCATGAGAGTCGGAATGATCGGCACCGGCGCGATTTCGCACAAACACGCGCAGGTCTACAAGAAAATCGGCTTCGAGATCACGGTCTGCACGGACATCTTCGAGCCTTCGGGAAAGAAGTTTGCCGGCCAGTACGGAGCGGAGTTCGTCCGGACCTACGAGGAGGTGTGCCGCCACCCCCGTGTGGATTACGTGGACGTCTGCACCTTCCCGGATTTCCGCATGCAGCCGATCGAGATTTGCGCCCAGACCAAGAAGCACGTGCAGGTGCAGAAGCCGATCTCGACCAATCTCGAGACCGCGCGGCGGATGATCGAAACGGCGCGGCGGGCCGGAATCCTCCTCGGCGTAGTCAGCCAGCACCGCTTCGACGACGCTTGCCTTTTTCTCTACAGGGCCATCGCCGGCGGGCGGCTAGGCAAACTGCTCCAGGCCGATTGCTATGTGAAATGGCACCGCTCCGCGGAGTATTACTCGCGGCCGATCAAGGGTAGCTGGCAGACCGAAGGCGGCGGGGCGCTCATCAACCAGGCCATCCACCAGGTGGACATCCTGCGATGGCTGGCAGGCCCGGTGCGCGAGGTGTTCGGGGTCTGGCAGCTCGGCGCGCTCCACAAAATCGAATCCGAGGACGTCGTGAACGCCGTGCTGCGATACGCCAACGGCGCGACCGGCGTGATCCAGGCGTCCACGGCTTTCTGGCCCGGCTATCCGGAGCGGACGGAGTTTCACGGAACCAGGGGAACCGCGGTGATTACGGGTGACAAGCTGACCACCTGGGACGTGGAAAACGACCAGGGCGGCCCGGCGCCCGTGGAGCGCGATGTGGCATCCGGCGCGTCAGATCCCATGGCCATTTCGCTCGAACCGTTCGAGCGGCAGTTCCTGGATTTCGCCGATGCGATCGCCAGCGGACGGAAGCCGCTCGTCGCGGGCGAGGAGGGGTACGCGGCTCTGGAACTGGTGGACGCGGTGTACCGCTCGTGCCGCACCGGGCAAAAGGTGCTGCTCGGAGCCGAAGGCGCAACCCGTTAATCAGGAGAGAGCCATGAGGTTGCAGGTCCGGTGCGGTGCCGAATGGAGCACGGGGATATAATGAAGCCTTTCGGGGAAAGGCATCCGCATATGAAACGGAAGGCAGTGGGAATCGGAGTGTTCTTGACGGTCGTGGCGTGGATCGGTTCCACGAGTTTCGCGCAGCAGCGAACTGCCGCGGCGGGACCTGGGGCTTGCGCGCCGGAAGGATTCAGCGGGGGGTTCACGCGCGGCTGTCCGCAAAGACAGTTTGCGAACGCCGCGGACATCTCGGCCATGATGGCCGCGCTGCCGGACAAACCTTACGCCACGCCCCAAAGCCTGCGCCGGGTGCTGGTTCTCGGCCGGGCGGTGGGCTGGGTCCACACTTCCATTCCTCTGGCGGCGAAGATGGTGGAATACCTGGGAGACAAGACCGGCGCCTGGATGACCACGATCACCTACGACGCAGCGGCCATCACGCCGGAAAACCTGAAGCAGTATGACGCCATCTTCCTGGACAGCACCACCGGCGCGTTCCTGGACGACCCGAATGACAAGGCGGTTACCGAACTTCGCAAGCAGGCGCTCCTGGATTTTGTCAAAGGCGGCAAGGGTTTGGCGGGGATCCATGCGGCTACCGACAGCTACCATACCGCTGGTCCCGCGCCGGACGGCACCTGGCCCGAGTTCAACCAGATGATCGGCGGATTCTTCAAATTCCATTGGTCCTACCCGACCCTGATCCCCGTGAAAGTCGACGACCCGCATAGTCCTCTGACTGTCATGTACCCGCCGCGCGGGTTTGAGATGGTGGATGAGACCTACACATTTGCACAGGACTCCTTCAGCCGAAAGCGGGTGCACGTCCTCACCAGCATCAACTACGCCAAGATGAGCGCGGAAGACAAGGCCAAAGAGCCGGCAGCGACCAGGCGCACCGATGGCGACTACGCCCTGAGCTACATTCAGCGGGTGGGCAATGGCCGCGTGTTCTACGAGGCACACGGTCACGATGAGAAGATCTACTACCAGCGCCCGTTTGTCGCTCACATGCTGGCCGGGATTCAATACGCTCTTGGTGATCTGAAGGCAGACGACAGTCCCAGCGAAAAGTAGGGCCAGTCAGATCTACGCTCAGGGCATCGTACTACAGTTCGGAGTGGCCTTGGTGTAGCTGACACATCCGGAGCATTGACTCCCTGGAGGACACGTGCCCAACGAGGTTGCGTTACCCAGCCAATAAATCGCGGAAGACGGTATGGTGTCGGGATGTCGTGAAAACCCTTGCACCATGTGGGTAGATCCTGTAAGGGCGCCGGTATCGTTCATATTATCGATCCCCTGACTGGGATCGCAATTCGGCGTAAAGAACAGAGCTCCTTGTACGGCAACCGGCGCGGGGGTCGAAAGTATAAAATCGATTCCCTGAAAGTTACCCGTGTAGCCATTGAGAGTCAAAGTCGCCCAACAGGCTCCGAGCCAGGTAACCGTAGCGCCATTCAAAGAGGTCACGGTCACGTTGCCGGTGGCGGTACCGAAGCCCGGTGTGGTGGCCGTAATGGTGGCCGAACCCGCTGCTATGCCGGTCACCGGCACGGGCACGGCGACGCTGCTCGAGTTTGGCACGTAAGCGATAGTAGCGGGCACGGTGGCCACGCTCGTGTTACTGGAACTCAGCGTGATGGTGAGCCCGGCGGCCGGCGAAGGCACCAGGTTCAACGTGAGGTCTTGCGTCGAGCCGGCGTTGAGACTCAGGCCGAACGTGGGCGAGAAGAAGCTACTGCCTTGATTGGCGTTCACCTGGACCTGAGTGGTGGCCGCCGTGAATCCCAGCGCCGATGCCGTGATGGTCACCGATCCGAGCTTAATCCCGTTGACCAGCGGCTGCGGGGTCGAAACGGTCGCTCTGGCCGCGATGAAAATGCTCGGTGTCACGGTCGCGATCGAGGCGTCGCTGCTGGCCAGCGAGACGGTCAGGCCGCCCGCGGGCGCCGGCGCAGATAGAGTGACCTGGAGCGCCACGGATTGATTCAGCCCCACGGCCGCGCTGGCCGGCATGAGTACCGCCGCCGATGCCGTTTGTGTCACCGTGACCGTGGCGGTCGCGCCGGTAATATTCGGGGCGCCGGCGGTGATGGTGGCCGATCCCGCCGCCACGGCCGTTACCGGCACGGAAACGCTGGCGGAACCGGTCACGACGCTTACGGTCGCAGGCACGGTGGCCACGGCCGTGTTACTCGAACTCAGGTTGACCAGCAGCCCGGCGGGAGCGGGGGCCGACAGGTTGAGCGTGAGATTTTGTACCGCGGCCGCGTTGATCGCAAGGCTGGCCGGCGAGAAACTCATTACCGGATTTGTGGTTGTTACGCCCGCCGTCACCTGCACATGGGAGGTAGCGGTTGGGTAGCCGAAGGCAGATGCGGTGACGGTAGCCGTCCCCCCACCGATTCCCTGGAGTGTGGTCAATACGCGCCGGGTGCTCGTGTCGCCTTCCGGAATGGTGAAGCTCGGGGGGAACACGACCACAGTCGAGGGATCACTGCTGGCCAGCGTGACGACCACGCCGCCCGCCGGCGCCGCCGTTCCCAAGCTGATCGGGAAATTGACCGTATCGCTCGGGGCCAACGTGACATTGGCGGGTACCAGTATCCCTCCCCCTGCCGGTTGTGTGACGGTCAAGGCGGCGGTCGCACTGGCCATGTTCGCCGCGCTGGCGGTGATGGTGGCCGACCCCGGCGCCACGGCCGTTACCGGCACCGGCACGCTGGTGGAGCCCGCCACGAAGCTTACGGTCGCAGGCACTTTGGCCACGGCCGTGTTACTCGAACTCAGGTTGACTACCAGCCCGGAAGGAGCGGCGGCCGACAGGTCCAGCGTGAGGTTTTGTGCCGCAGCCACGCTGATCCCGAGGCTTGGCGTCGAGAAACTCATTACCGGATTGGTGGCTGTTCCGCCCGACGTCACCTGCACATGAGAGGCGGCGGTCGAGTAGCCGGCGGCGGATGCGGTGATGGTAGCCGCTCCCCCGTTCATAGCCTGGAGCGTAGTCACCACGCGGCGGGCGGCCGTGTCGCCTTCCGGAACGGTGAAACTCGAGGGGAACGCGACGATGATCGATGGATCGCTACTCGCCAGCGTGACGACCACGCCGCCCACCGGCGCCGCGGCTCCCAAGCTGATCGGGAAATTGACCGTATCGCCCGGCGCCAGGGTGACAGTGGCGGGTACGAGGATCCCACCCGCGGCGGTTTGCGCGACGGTTAAGCTGGCGGTCGCACCGGCCATGTTCGGCGCGCCGGCGGTGATGGTCGCCGATCCCGCCGCCACAGACGTTACCGGCACCGCCACGCTGCTGGAACCCGAACCGAAGCTCACGGTTGCAGGCACCTTGGCCACGGCCGTGTTACTTGAGCTCAGATTGACTACCAGCCCGGAGGGAGCGGGGGCCGACAGATTCAGCGTGAGGTTCTGTGCCGCGCCCACATTGGAGGTCAGGCTTCCCGGCCAGAAGCTCATCGTCAGGGCCGTGGTGACGCGTGACGCCACAAGCACCTGTCCGCTGGCCGTTGGGTAGCCGGGAGCGGAGGCCGAAATCACAGCCGATCCGGCGCTGTTGCCGCTCAGCGTCGCCGTTGCGCGTGCCGACGTCTGGCCTTGCGAGACGAACAAGCTGGAGGGCGACACCGTTGCTGTTGCGGGATTGCTGCTCGCGATGGTGATGAACACGCCGCCTGACGGCGCGGGGGACCCTAAGGTCACAGGGAAATTCAGGGCATCGCCCGGCGTCAGCGACACATTCGCGGGGAGGAGGATCCCAGCGGACTGGAAGGTCCACTGCAATTGGGAAAAATCCACGGAAACGTTGTTATCGATCTGAAGTGTGAACGTGTTGCTGCTGGTCACCTGGCTGTTGGCCGGCACGGGAGCGAATTGGAGCGTGTCCTGCCCCGCCGCCACGAGGAGAATTGATGGATTCAGACTCGTCACGATGGCCGTCACGGCTTCCAGCGCCGCACCGGTGTTCACGAGATCCGCACGGTATGTGAGGTTCAGCCTTCTTTGGATCGTCTGAGAGCTGACGAGTTGGTAATTGGCAACGGACAGGCCCTGCACTTGTCCGAACGCCGCGGCGCAGATCAGGAATGAGACGAAGATCAGGCGCGCGGACGGTGCGAGCGCCGGCAGGTTGGGATCAAACGGCTGGGGAGTACAAGGACGATGTACCATGAATCACATCTCTTCAGTGTGTGTGTACCATACTTTTGACCGCCCACGGCCGGTCCGCCGGGTTTTTGCCGGTTGAGTATGCGATTCAGTACAAATCGAGGGTTCCAGCCACACAACCGGGCGCGGCCCTCGCGTTTCATGCGGCGGTTTCCCCGGCACGGACGTTGTCCAATGCCTTGACGCCGGGCGGCGGGCCCGGATGGCCCGCCGGACCGATCGGGGGCTACTGGTTCGGTGCCACCGGCAGCCAGTTGTTTACGTCGACCTTGCCGGCTGTAACTGAGCAGCCTGCGAATACGGATAGGCCATACGTGGGATTGCCATTGCAGCCCCACCAGTTGGAATCGGCGTAAACGGCGGCCGTGCCCATGTTATCGACGCCGAGCATGCCGCCGAGGCTGTTTCGCTGGATTCGGACCTCACCCCCCGCGGCGATGGCGATCGAAACCTTCTCGCCGGAGATCGTGTTATCGGAAATCACCAGGCCAGTGATCGGCACAACGCTGGAAACGTGAATGCCGGTAGGGCCGGGGTCGCCCGCGTCTGGTCCATTCCCGCTGATCTGGTTCCCGACGATCACGTTATTATTCAGGTTTTGGCCCGGCGCGTGGCCGTGGATCGCAACGCCGGGAATACCATTGCCCGTAAGTTGATTGTTGATGACGACGTTGCCGTAGTCCGCCGTGCCCGGCGCGCTGGCGAAGATGCCGACCCCCGCACCCTCCCCTGTCTTGGTGCCATTACCTGAGGAAACATTGCCGCTGACCGTATTGTGGTAGACCCCCAGCGGCACCTTGGAACCCGTCATCGCCGCGGGAACATGAGAAGCGAGCGTAATACCGCAGTCGAGCACGTTGTTGATCACCTTGTTTCCGGCGATCACGTTCTCGAAGTTGGCGCCCGAATCGTCAGTGATCAGGATACCGCCGGCATTGTCGTGGACCATGTTGTTCAGGACACGGCTGTGATCCGTGCCTTCGAGGTGAATGCCCTCACCGCAGTCGGCGCCTTCGTTGGTTTCGAAAGCGGGGATGCCGGGACAGGTGGTGCCCGTGGCGCCGGCCACCAGGCCGGTGTTATTGCCGGTTACGACGTTGTCCGCGATCGTGACGTAGCTCGCATTCGCCACGAGAATTCCTTCGAATTTTGCATTCTGAATGGTGAGTCCGGAGATCAGAACTCCGGCGAGGCCCGGGTTATCGATGCCGTCTACATAAATGCCCCAGGAGAGGCCGCTGGCATCGATGATCGTAGTGGCCGCGCTTGCGCCGTTCAGCGTCAGGGGTTTCCCAATGGTTACGCTTTCTGCATAGGTTCCCGGAGCGACGTTGATGATGTCGCCGGAGTTGGCCGAGGCCACCGCAGCCCCGATCGTTGCCTGGCAGCCGGCCTTGCCGGCTGGATCGACGCACAGGACGGCCGCGGACGCGGGCTTCGCGATGGAAAACAGCAACAAGGTGATGCAGCAGGCGGCTCTGCCAATTCCCATTCGGGTGGCGGGGCGTGCTGCGTTGGAAGTGAGCGCGTGGTTTTGGAAAAGCATCGGATTCTCTCTGTCAGGGATTTGCCGGGCGCGTGCTCCGAGGCTCGCAGCGAGGCGTTGAGGGGGAGTATACATTTCGCAACGGCGTTCTGGCAAGCAATTCTTTGACTCGCAAGCTTTGGTATTTCCCCGCAAGCGATCGTACCTGCCTTCGTCCCTATTGCGCAGTTCGGAGACGAAAACTGGCATGCCTTCGAAAAAATCCGTCGTGGATAGACGCTCAACCGCCGATCCGCGCCGTCAGCCACGCGCGCGCAATTTTCCAGTCGTGCATCACGGTATCGACGGACACCCGGAGCGCGATAGCGGTCTCCTCGACGCTCAAGCCGCCGAAGTAGCGCATCTCTACCACTTTGGCGCGACGTTCGTCCACGCGAGCGAGTTCTTCCAGTGCATCGTCGAGGGCGATCAATACGCGGTCCCTCGTCTGGCCCGGCACCACATCCGCCACCGCGTCCAGATCAACGCGAATTGCCCCATCGCCGCGTTTGGCCGCGTGGCGGCGGCGCGCACTGTCGAGCAGGATCTGCCGCATCACTTTTGCCGCCAGGGAGAGAAAATGCGCGCGATGCTCCACCTCAACCCGGCTGACGTCCACCAGCCTTAAATAAGCCTCGTGGACCAGTGCCGTGGCCGTGAGAGTGCGGCCGCCTTGTTCGGCTTGCATCAGGTTTCCCGCAACCCGGCGCAGTTCCTTATATACGCGCGGCGCCAGGATATCGAGCGCTGCGCGATCAGGCGGCCCTTTTGGCCGCGGCCGATCCCGCTTTGCGCGAAGAGGTCGAGAAGATGGTGGAGGCGAGCCACCGGGCCAGCCCTCTGGATGACCCTCCCCCGCCCATTGCCCCTGACGACCGCGGCGTAATACCCTCCGTGCTCGGCCCGTACCGGATCGAGGCCCCGCTCGGGCAGGGTGGCATGGGACACGTCTTCCGCGCTACCGACACGCGCCTTCACCGCAGCGTGGCCATCAAGATTCCATCGGAGAAGTTCACCGAGCGCTTCGAGCGCGAAGCCCGCGCCATCGCCTCGTTGAATCACCCCCATATCTGCACGCTGCACGATGTAGGACCGGCCTACCTGGTGATGGAGCTTGTGGAAGGGAGACCCTGGAGGCGCGATTGCTGCGCGGCAGGCTGCCGCTGGAACAGACGCTCGAATACGGGGCGCAGATCGCTAGTGCGCTTGCCACCGCGCATGCCAAAGGGATTGTCCATCGCGATCTGAAGCCCGCCAATATGATGCTCACGAAGTCCGGCGTAAAGCTATTGGATTTCGGGCTGTCGAGGTCCTTCGAGGACCCGCAGGTCACGGCCGAGTGGGAGCGAATGGTCACGCCGGCGTACATGGCGCCGGAGCAGTTTGAAGGGCAGACGGCCGATGCCCGCACCGACATCTACGCTCTCGGCCTTGTCCTTTATGAAATGGCCACGGGTGGAAGGCCGTCATCCAAGCCGTCATCCCCTCCGCCGCCGGCGCTCGACCGACTGGTGCAGAGGTGCCTCGAAGCGCCCCCCGACGATCGCTGGCAGTCCGCGCGCGATCTCGAGTGGGAACTGAGATCCATTTTGAAGGTTCCCGCCGTTGCTCCCGCCCGTTCCCGGCACTGGCTGTTCGGAGCAACTCTGGGCCTGCTCGCTTTATTGTTGATTGGACTCGCCGTCGTGCACTTCAGCGAAGCGCCGCCGCGGCCGGAAGCCGTCCGGATGAGCATTCTGCTTCCCGAGAAGACGCGGGTTCGGGGCGTTGGAGGTTTCGCCAGACGGGCGGCAAATCGCGATGGTTCTGGACAAAGATGGAAAGCAGCAGATCTGGGTCCGCGCGCTCGACGCGCTGGAGCCGGCTGCTCTGGCCAGCACCGATGGGGCCGACGATCCCTTCTGGTCTCCGGACAGCCGGTCCATCGGGTTCTTTGCCGATGCCAAGCTGAAAAAGATCGACCGTTCGGGAGGGCCGGTCCAAATCGTCTGCGATGCCCTGGCGGCTCGCGCAGCGGCAATCTCGCCGGGCTGGCTGCAGCCTCGCGCCAAGCTGTGTTGGCGTATGTCTCGGGCCCACGGACCGGGCAGCAATACGTGTGGCGCGATCGCCAGGGCAGATACCTCGGCACCGTGGGCCGCGCCGGTGCTGTGGTGTGCCTGTCGCCAGACGGCAAGCGCCTGGTGGGCGACCTCGATTCGACTCGCGTTCTGGACCTGGCGACCGGAGTCGCCACCGATCTGATGGCCGTTCACGGCGGGAACGCTAATCCAATCTGGTCGCCCGATGGCAAGTACGTCGCCATCAGTTGGGGAAAGCGCGGCTGGGGGATCTACCGAAAGCCATCCACCGGCGCGGGTGAATGGGAATCGCTCACCCTGGCGGGCCATCTAACTGCTCCCAAGAGTTGGTCGCCCGACGGCCGTTTCATCCTGTATGCAGAAATCCGCCTGGGAACCGGCGCGGACCTGATGGCCATACCAGCCAGGCCGAATGCCACGCCGTTTCCCTTGGCGCAAACTCCGGCGACGGAAGACCAGGGGCAGTTCTCGCCCGACGGCCACTGGGTGGCCTACACTTCCAACGAGTCCGGACTAAGCGAGATCTACGTGATACCCTTTCCGCCCTCGCCGGACGGCGGCCGCTGGCGCGTATCAACGGGCGGTGGGGTGATGCCACGATGGCGGCGCGACGGGAAGGAGCTGTTCTACATTTCACCCGATTCTCAAATGATGGCTGTCGATGTCAGCACCAGGCCGGTATTCAAGTCCGGCAACCCGCACTCGTTGTTCCAGACCGACATCGTCGATACCGGAATCCCTACCGGGCCGATGAGTTGGGACATCGCGCCCGACGGTCGCTTCTTGATTATCAGCGAAACATCTACGGATAAATCCATCACAGCGATCCTGAACTGGCGCACAGCAGAATCGAATTGAACGTGCGTCATATACGGCCGCGGATGAACCCCCCATGGCCGTGTGGCCACCCGGCGCGCCTTATCAGACATCACACCCGCGGGCTCAAATGCATGCGTCGTTGGCTCGAAGGGGGCTCGAAGGGGACAGGAGAGTGGTACGGCGAGTACGTGAGTGGCGGAGAGAATTGGGGAATGGCTGGAGAGACACTTTGGCTCCATGAAGTGCGTTGCGGGCGGCCGGGGTGATCGGACTTATCGCCGGACGTTTCCCGGCCGCCAGTGGGTCGAGCGCAATCTTCGAGGACCGAGGCGGGCTGGATGGCCCGCATATCCTTGCCGATTCGATTCGCGCTCTCTGAGATCCGATGGGACGGCAATCCGCGCTATCCGCTCTCCAAAGGGTGTTATGGGATCGATCCCAAGATCTCCCCGCCGACCCCATCCATATAGGTGCAGGCCGTTGAGGCTTTGAGGGCCCTACGGGAAGTTCAGTCCACCGTAATGCAACGCTCCCTGGCCAGGAAGAAGTGCGTGTCGCGGGCCGCGCGGTGGGGCGCAAGCCAACTTACAACCGATGGTAACTCGCGGGGGAAGGGAATCGGGGAGGTAAACCGGGGGGAGGTCAATGGAATCAGGGCGTAACTATTTCTGAAAAGCGGTGAACGAAGTTCCGGCAGGCGGTGTATACTGCACCGGGGGAACTTGCATGGGGGAGACTTCCGATCCGGACATTGACGCGACTAAGCCCGGGACGAAAGACGAACTGGCGGCCCCGCGCAACTGGGCGATTCCGGTAGTTACCGCGGTGATCCTCGCCTCGGCGTTCTGCCTTTACTACTTCGTGTATGTCGGGGCAAGGCGGCAGTACCTGGTGAATCGTAACTTCCGCGCGCTGGCCGCGCTGGGCGACCACATTCAACGGATCCTGTCGACCCACGGCAGCATTCTGGAGTTCTACGCAGACCTGGCGGACACAAAGAGACTTCCGGAACGGGAGCGGGAGAAAGAGAACCTGGCGAAGTTTCTGCTGGTGCATCCGGAGGATCAAGCCCTGGATGCAAAGGCGCGGGACGTGGAATCGCGGCGGGACTATCTTCGCTACCTGGCGCCGACATTCGACCTGGTGGAGGAGGCGATTACGCCGGGAAGCCCGAAAACGCGGCTCGAAGCGCAGCGCCGAGACGGCAAATGGTACCTCATGCTCAGCGCGCTTCGCCATCCGGGAGCCACGACGGATTACCTGGGTTCTCTCGAAATTGCCGATGTTCTGAAGGTGCCGGCCGGATCTCTTCCGTTCGACGACATACTCCTGGTATCGGAAAACGGAACGGTGGTGTTCCAGTCGAAGAAGGCCGGACCGCAGTTCACCACGCTATCCGGTCTGCTGAAGGCGCGCACCGACGGCGGCGGGGCGGCGCCGAAGGAGGGCCAACCGGCCGAAAAAGCGGGAGCCGACAGCGCGAATTCGAAGAACGCCTGGGAAGCCGGGGCGATCCACCTGACGGACGTCCTGCTGGCGGGTACGCGCTATAAGCTGTTTCTGCAGCCGGTCCTCATCGACGTATACAGCGACGACCCGACCGAGACCGAACCGGCGCGCGAGTGGGTGGTATGCGGCCTGCGATCGGCTTCGGCGCTCGAATGGGAGTCACTCTCGATCTCATACACGGTGATTATCGGATTTACGGCCTTGTTCCTGGCGATCGCGATGGGCGGTCCGGTGCTCAAAGTGATCTTTCTCAATCACCGGGAGCGCTTCCGGCTCAGAGAACTCGGCTTTCTGTCGCTGTTCCTGGTTCTGCTGGCCGCGGTATTCACGTTGTCGGGCCTACAACTGACCGATCTTCAGATGAACGATGGAGGGGACGCGCGGCTGATGAGGGTGGGGGAAGCGCTCTCGGCCAACATCCACGACGACCTGGACCAGATGCGCCGGCAGTTGGTCGAATGGTGCGAATCTCCGGCGCTTCAGACGGATCTCAAACAGGCGGAAAGAACCGAAGTCATCCGGAACACGCCGGAGTTGCTAAGTTCCAAGATTGTCGAAAAGACGCCGGCGCCGGGGGTGTACCCCTTCGCCAACAACGCATTCTGGACGGACGACGATGGCCACCAGATCGTGAAATGGAGCACCAGCGGCTACGTCACTCCGATGATCGACCTTTCCAAAGAGAAGCTCTACACGTCTCCCAGGAGGACTTATCTCGACGGCGCCGGTCCGCCGTTTTACTTCGGTTCGACACTTCCGCCGAACAAGCTGGAATACCTGGCCGCCATAGGGATCGATACACAGGCGTGCAACCCGAAGTTGAAAGACTCTCCGATCCGGGGCGACGTGACGGGGGGAACCGCGTTTTTAACGGCAGAGCCTTTCTCGCTGATCGACCCGACCCTGCCGTTCGGGTACGGTTTTGCGCTGATCGACGATACGGGGCTGGTCTTGTTCCACTCGGACAAGACAAAGAACGGCCGCGAAAATTTCCGCGAAGAAAGTGAGTGGAACCGGGAATTATATGCCGCCACATTCGGCCATGCGAGCGGCCGGCCGCTCCGCATCAAGTATCTGGGCAAGGACTATCGCGCCGTGGTGGTCCCGATCGAAGGGGTCACGCGGGCGCCGTGGTCGTTGATCGTTTATGCCGATTTGAATGGGGAGCGGACCCTGGCGCTGCAGACGATGACGATGGCCGCGACCCTGACGCTCTGGATCCTGGCGGTGCCGGCGTTATTGGCGGCGATCTGGGCGGTGGTCCGGCGGCCGAGGTTTGCCCCGGAGTGGCTCTGGCCGAACCGGCACCGGCTGCCCTGCTACTGGTACCAGATCTGCCTTTACGCGCTGCTCATCGGAGTGTTCCTGTGGGTGGGCTTCCGCGGCCCCATCGAACAGATCGTGGTAGCCTGCGCCGCCGTTCCTTACGCTGCACTGCTGTTGACGGTGTGGTGCTTCCGGCGTTACTCTTCGCATCCGGAGACCGGCCGCGCACGAAACGGCAGGAGCTCAGGGGTGCCGGCGGCCTTGCTTACGGTGGCGGGGGGAGCGGCATTCGCGTGGGTGCTGGCGATCCACTGGAGCCACTTGAAGGGGCTGATCGTGCTGCCGGTGGTGGCGGCGATCGCGATCGTGCCGCTGCTCGACCGGCCGCGCCAGTATGTCGCGGCCATCTCGAGGCACCAGCGGCGCATGGAAAAGGCGGCCGCGAGGTCCGGGGCGGGGCAGGGAGCCGGCGTGGCCTACCCGCGCGCATACGCCGGCAGCGTGCTGCTGTTGCTGTTGTTAATCGGCGTGCTGATGCCGATGGCCCTGTTCCGCGGCTGCCTGCGTGTGGAGCGGAGGCTGGCGGTGAAACTGGCGCAAATCCACCTGGCCTCCGAGGTGGCGGAGCGGCGGGCGAAGATTGAGGACAGGTGCGAGGAGGGCTCGATCGGCGCGGCCGCCTGTGAACAGTTCGAACAGCGGAACAGCGCGGTGTGGGCGAAGATCGTCCCGATGTCGTCCGTGGCGGGGAATCGACAGCCTGCGATCGAACCTCACCGGGCGGTTTCCAGCCCGGAACTGTACGAAGACTGGTTCCGCAGCCTGATCTACCTGCTGCATCACGATTACAACTCGACGGCCGCGGAGACCTTGGGACTGATCGGCGATCGCGGTTCTTTTGAGGTGGGTGGCAGTTTTCCGTCATGGTCGTGGGAGAACAGCGCAACCACCATCAAGCTGCGATGGCACGGGGTGCATCCGCCGGAGGGGGCGGCCACGGACCGCGAGAGCGACCTGGTGGTGACATCGGCCGTGCCGGTAGCGCCGCGGAACGGCGTCGCGAGCGGGTTCGGCATCGCAGCCCTGGTGATGCTGGCGATCGGCGGCCTGTTGTGGATGCTGGTGCGGAAGGTGTTCCTGATCCACCTTGCGCCGCTGAAGATGACGGGGATGCGGGAAGTGGGGGAAGCGCTTCGACTCGGGCGGAACATCCTGGTGCTGGCGCCGCCGTTTTCGGAATTCGAAGTCGAGGGGGCCGTCCGGGTTCTGGACCTCAAGACGTGGATGGCAGGGGCCGGCGATCCGGAATCGCTGCCTTCGCGAGGCGTGGTTGCGATTCGCCATTTCGAGTACACCAGCGAGGTGGTGACCGGCGACGAAAAGCTGGCGCTGCTGAACCGGGTGATGGAGAACCCGGACAGGCAGGTTGCGGCGGTGATGTACGTCCCGGCATCCACCGAAGACTATCGGAAACTGTTCCCTCAACTGGCGGTAATCGATCTGCGGGACGAGCCATTCCCCTGGCTGAAGCAGTACGGAGGACCGTCGCGGGACCTGATCTGGGCGGAGTGCCAGCCGGTTTCGGTGCTCTGGCCTTTAGGCGCGCAACTCGCAAGAGACCTGGGACCGGAGGGCGTTCAGTCTCCGGATCTGGTGGCATCGGAGATTCTGGAGCGGGCGGATCCTTATTATCGCCTGGTGTGGTCGGAGTGCTCCAACGAGCAGAAGTTCGTACTTTCCCAGTTGGCGGAAGACGGGCTGGTGAATCCGATGAATGGACGGTCGATCCGGCAACTGGTTCGGAGGGGGCTGATCGTGCAGGATCCGGAATTCCGCATCATGAACGAAAGCTTCCGGCGGTTCCTGCGGTCGGTGACGACCAGCCAATTGAAAGAGCGGTGGCTGATGGAGTCGCGGCGGAGCGGCTGGGGGAAAATGCACGGGGCATTCTTCACGACGATGATCGTGCTGGGGGCATTTCTGCTGACCACGCAGAACGCTCTGTGGCAATCGTCTGCGGCATATGTGACGACGGCGTTCGGCGCGCTGGGGACCCTAGCCAAGCTGTTCAATACGTTTCGCGGAACGACGGCAGGGGAGAAGGCGAACTGAAGGCCGGGTCCGGGGGGCGGCCGCGGCCGGAGCCCCTGGGGGGGCAGCAAGTTTATCCCTTGACGATGTTATAATGAAGCAGTTCTGCCCGACAGCCCAGGTCTTCCTTATGTTCCTTAGTGTGAAAGAGATGGAACTGCGGAAGGTCCGCTTTGATGAGACCTTCCAACCCGGACAGATCGATTTTTCGGGTGAAGAATTAGTTCAAGGTTCCCCGCTGAAGGCGATCGGGTCGGCGGAATTGCTGGCCCACACGGACGGGGAAGTTCGCATCCAGGGGCGGCTGGCGGTGGAAATGACCGCGCAGTGCGACCGCTGCCTGGGGCGGGCGAAGTTCGACCTGGATACCGCGTTCGATCTGTTTTACCGGCCCATGACCTTCATCACTCGCGAGGAGGAAGTGGAGATCGACGAAGGCGAGGCGGAGATCGGATTTTACAAGGGCGGCGGCATCGAACTGGAGGATGTACTTCGGGAGCAGGTGCTGCTGGCATTACCCATGCAGAGGGTATGCAGCGATATCTGCAAAGGGATCTGCCCGGTTTGCGGCAAGAACCGGAATGAGACCGAGTGCGATTGCAGGCCGGCGGGCGCCGATGACCGATGGGGCGCGCTGCGCGATTTAAAGTAACCGGAAATAGCCGGGAATATTTCGAGATTCCAAAGGTTGTAGAGGTAGAGAGAGATGCCGAATCCCAAACGTAGACACTCCCAGAGGCGGACGGCGACCCGCCGGGCGCACGATGCGCTGAAGCCATCTGGCATTTCGGAGTGTCCGAACTGCCACGAGCCGAAGTTGCCCCACCGGGTATGCCCGCATTGCGGCCAGTACAAGGGACGTGAAGTGGTGGAAGTCGAGCAGGAGTAGACCGTCCGAACATGCTCACCATTGCCGTGGACGCAATGGGCGGAGACCATGCCCCCAAGTGCGAAGTAGAGGGCGCGGTTCGGGCCGCCAGGAGTCTGGGAGTCAGAGTGATCCTGGTTGGCCAGGAGGATCTGGTCCGCCGGGAACTGGCGCTTCACGACGAGCACCACAGTCTTCCGATTGAAGTGGTACATGCGCGGGAGCGCATCACCATGGAAGACAGCGCCGCCAAAGCTGTGCGCACGAAGCGCGACAGCAGCATGCGGGTCGCCTCGCGGCTGGTGCGCGACGGGGTGGCGCAGGGATTCGTGTCTGCCGGCAACACCGGCGCCCTGATGGCGACAGCCAAGATGGTGCAGGGAGTGGTGCCGGGCGTGGACCGTCCGGCGCTGGCGGGCGTATTTCCCACGGTGGTCAAAGGTTCCCCGGTGGTGGTGATCGACGTGGGAGCCAACGTGGATTGTTCGCCGCGGATGCTGGCGCAATTCGCGGTGATGGGCGAGATTTATTCGCGGATCATCCTGGGGCGGCCGCGGCCGCGCGTGGGGATCCTCTCGATCGGCGAAGAAGATCACAAGGGGAACGAAGTGACGCGCTCGGCGGCGCCGCTGCTGAAGGCCCTGAACCTCAACTTCATCGGCAACGTGGAAGGCCGGGACATTTACGGCGGCACGGTGGACGTGATTGTCTGCGACGGGTTCATGGGGAACGTGGCGCTGAAGGTGAGCGAGGGGCTGGTGGAGATGTTCGGACACCTGCTGCGCGAATCGCTGAGCGAGACGATCTCGGGCAAGATCGGGTACGTGTTCGCCAAGAGCGCGCTGACGGATTTCAAGAAGCGCGTGGATTATTCGGAGTACGGGGGCGCGCCGCTGCTGGGGGTGAAGGGCGTGTGCATCATCACCCACGGGCGATCGAACGCCAACGCCGTGAAGAACGCGATCCGCGTGGCCAAAGAGTTTTCCGAGGGCAAAGTGAACCACCGGATCGAAGCCGAATTGAAGTTCGCCAGCCCCGAGCGAGTCACGGCGAAGACCGAGTAGGAGTTCTGATGAAAGTGGCAACCGGTTGGAAGCCGGTGGTGGGCTTGATCCTGGCGGGGTTGAGCTGTGCATCCGGGCAGGGCGCGGGCCACGTGGCATGGACGCTGGCGGCCGAGCCCTCTACGGCGCGGCCGGGAGGCCGGGTGCTGCTGCGGGTAGCGGGCAAGATCGACGCAGGCTGGCACCTCTACTCGGCGTCCACTCCGAACGGAATTCCAACCTCGTTTCAAGTGGGGCCGGAGAACGTGGTGGAAGGCAGCCGGCTGCTCGAACCGCCTCCCAAGCGCGCCTACGACAAGAACTTCCAATCGGACACAGAGACTTACGAAGGCGACGTCACGTTTCTGCTGGACGTGCGGCTGAAGAGCGACGCGCCGGCGGGTCCGGCCGAGCTCACGGTCAAAGGGCGATACCAGACGTGCAACGACACGCAGTGCGTGCCCTCGCGTTGGGCGGGCACGGCGGCGCTGAACGTGGACGCCGCGGCGGCGGGGGCCGCACCGGCGATTCCCGCCGGGTTCGCGGAGCCAGGAGCGCCGGCGCCGCAGCCGCCGGGGAGCGCGCCGCCGCAGAAGGGCCTGGGCGGGTTCCTGTTGGTGGCGTTCGGCTTCGGGCTGGCTTCGATCTTCACGCCGTGCGTGTTCCCGATGATCCCGATCACGATGTCGTATTTCCTGAAGCGGGAATCGGGGGGAAGGCGGGACGGCATCGCGCAGGCGGTGGTGTTCTGCCTGGGAATCATCGTTCTGTTCTCGGGAATCGGGCTTGCGATTACGGCGATACTGGGGCCGTTCGGCATCGTGCAACTGGGTTCGAACCCGTGGGTAAACGGGTTCATCGCGGCGCTGTTCATCGCGTTCGGGCTGAGCCTGCTGGGAGCGTTCGAAATCAACATTCCGTCGTCGATTCTGACGCGGCTCAACAAGAGCTCGGACCAGGGCGGTTTCGGCGGGACGCTGCTGATGGGGCTGACTTTCTCGCTGGCATCCTTCGCCTGCGTGGGGCCGTTCGTGGGCACGCTGCTGGCGGCCTCGGTTTCGGGAGGCGCGACGCGGCCGCTGGCGGGCATGGTGGTGTTCGCCACCGGGCTGGCGCTGCCGTTCTTTCTGCTGGCGCTGTTCCCTTCGTATTTGAAGCGGCTGCCGCGCAGTGGCGGATGGATGTCGCGCATAAAAGTGGTGATGGGGTTCGTAATTCTGGCCGCGAGCCTGAAATACCTGGCGAGCCTGGACCAGGTGCTCGGATGGGGTTTCCTGACGCGCGAGCGCTTCCTGGCGGCATGGATCGTGTTGTTTGCGATGGCGGGCCTGTATCTGCTCGGATTCCTGCGGCTGGAGGGCATCAAGCCGGAGGATCGCATGGGGATGGGGCGGCTGCTGACGGGCATGGCATTCCTGATTTTTTCGATCAGCCTGATGCCGGGCATGTTCGGCGGGCGGTTGGGCGACCTGGATGCGTACGTTCCGGCCGCGGCGGCTGAATCCGCGGTATCGGGCGAGGCGACGGCCGGCGGCGGCCTGGTGTGGATGAAGAACCAGTACCGCGAAGCGCTGGCCAAGGCGCGCGCCGAAGGGAAGCTGGTATTCGTGAACTTCACGGGCTACGCCTGCGCCAACTGCCACTGGATGAAAGCCAACATGTTCCCGCGGCCGGAGATCGCCGGCGCCATGCAGAACTTTGTGCTGGTGGATCTGTACGGCGACGGCACGGATGCGGCTTCGGAAGAGAACCAGAAGCTGGAGCTCGATAAGTTCCACACGGTGGCCGAGCCCTTCTACGCCATCATGGACCCGGACGAAAACGTGATCGCCACGTTCCCCAGCCTGACGAAAGACCCGAAGGAGTTTCTGGCTTTCTTACAAAAGGGGCAGAAACCGCCGGAGCCCGCACGGGCGAGCTTTCCGCAGGTCAGCGGGCTGGACGGCGCTCCGCTCGACGCGGCGGCGTTGAACGGCAAGGTGGTGGTGATGAACTTCTGGGCCACGTGGTGCGTGCCGTGCATCGCGGAGATCCCGAGCTTCAACAAGCTGCACGAGGAGTACGGGCAGAAGGGCGTGGCGGTGGTGGGGGTCTCGATGGACGACGAGGGCGCGGAGAGTGTGCGTCCGTTCCTGAAGAAGCATCCGATCGACTACACGGTCGCGCTGGGATCGGACGCGGTGAGCAAGCAGTTCGGCCTGGATGAGCTGCCGGTGACGGTGATCTTCGACCGGAGCGGGAAGCAGATCAAGCGCTTCGCGGGTTTCCTGAAAGAGAACGAGCTGACGGCGGCGGTGCTGGGGGCAATGTAGCGGGTTTGTTTTCACAGCCGAGAGGCAGCCCGCTCCCTGACGGTCGCGGCTCTGTGAGGGGTGGGACGGCGGCGGTGAAAAAACAGTTCTCTACTTGGGCGTGCCGAAGGTTACGGTGGATTCACCGGTGTACTTGTGGTAGTTGCGGAAGTCTATGGTGTTGCGGCTGCAGAGGTTCGTTCCGCGCTGGCAGCTCAGGGTTTCGGCATGCACGGGCAGCAGGTATTGATGGGCGTCTCCGAGGCGCACGTACTGGTAATCGGTCGCCGACTCGACGTGATCGGTGGGGAAGGCGTCCGGGAATCCGACAGCCTGCATTTCGATGCGCAGCACGCGGGCGGTCTGCGGATCGATCCAAACCGAACCCTTATAGGCGGGCTGGTACATTTGCGAGGACTCATGGATCTGCCAGTGCGAGTTTTCGCGCTTTACGCTGAAGTTATATAGCTTGGCTTCGATACCGGCGATGCGGTCGTTGCGCTGGTAAATGAAATCGGCGGAGGTAGCGGGTGAAAACAGGTCGATCAGCACGGTGCCGAACTCGCCGGTGGACCAGGCGCCGCCGGTTTCCTCGAGACTCTTCTTGGGCTTGCCGTTGACGGCGATATTGCGGTAATCCTCCCTCCCGTTGTCGTACACCACGCCCATGGTGACGATGTCCAGGGGGTTCCATTGCGCCGGGCTGGTTTGGCTCTCATAGCGCGTCACCATTTCCTCGCACACATAGCTGGGGAGGGTCTCGGTGAAATCGAGCGCGGCGTCGGTGGCGCGGCGGATCAACTGGTCCATGGGGCGGGTGTCGATAGGGACCGTTTGGTCTTCGTGCCGGATGGAGGGTTGCGAGGCGGAGGGCGCCGGGTTTGCGGGACCGGCCGGGCGGGGCGCAGTGTTGCCCGCCACTTCGTCGGACGGGGCCTTCGCGTGTTCGCGGGAGGGATCGACCACGCCGCCGCGCTTCAGCACGGGAGGTCCGGGATCATCAGGGTCGTGCGAGGGCGGGGGCGTATTCTCGGCGGAAGGTTCGGGGGCGTCCTTGCCCCAGGTGTCTACCACGCCATCGTTCTTATCCTTATCTTTACCTGTATCTCTGTCCTTGCCGGAGGCCGTTTCGGTAGGGGCGGCCTTTTCCCAATAGACGTTGACGGCGACCATGTCGCCGGACTGGTCTTCCGGTCCTTCCACGGAAATCTGGTCGCCGGGGTTGAATTTGGGGGACTTCACCTCGTCGCCACCCTTGAAGAATTTGGTCTTGCTGGTGCGTTTGAAATCGAGCACCCGGTTGTCGCCCAGTTCGAGGGAGATGGTTTTGTCGTCCATCATCTTGAGCTTGCCGCGGAAGTTCGGGAGAGGCTGTCCGGAATCTGTCTTGGGCCGGGTGTCTTTCGACTTGCGGCCAGGGATGGGGATGGGGATGCCGCTGCCGGGATAGCCGCCGCCCGGGTAACCACCTGGGTATCCACCGGGATAGCCGCCCGGGTAACCGCCAGGATAGCCTCCGGGGTAGCCTCCGGGATACACCTGAGCGAAAGCGACGCCCAGGGCAAACAAAGCGCAGGCGGAAAGCCGGAAACCGCGGGCGATCGAGTCACGGTGCAGCATTACAGGAGGGTAGATGCTCCGGGCGGGGCTGGCGTTACCGAATCTTGGCGTTCGATGCGGTACCAGAGTGCTGGAGGGTCCGCAGCGCGGCATGATATGCTGAACGCGGAGAACCCGTGCGTTCGCGTTCCCTTCTCCTGGTCGATTCCGATCCCGCCATCCATGAACTTCTGGCCAGCGTTCTGAAGAGCGACGACCGGCGCATCGACGACGTTTTCGATGGGCGCGAAGCGCTGGAGCTGCTGCGCACCGGCCCGTGCGACCTGTTATTCGCGGGTCAGGGGCGGAACGGGCTGGACCCCCTGACGCTGCTGCGGCGGGTTCACGCGATCCGGCCGAAGACGCGCGTGATCTTGAGCGGAGAGCCGAACCCCGAACTGGTGGTGGGAGCCATGCGCGAGCAAGCGTACAGCTACTTCCACAAGCCGCTGCCGACGGGACTGGTGGCGGACATGGTGCAGCAGGCGCTGAGCGCGGAATCGTGGCGCGACGATATCCGGGTGTTTTCGGCCCGGCCGGAGTGGGTCACGCTGGAAGTCCGGTGCAAATTGGACGTTGCGGACCGGACCACGCATTTTCTACGGGAACTGGAGGCGGACCTGCCGCCCCAGACCCGCGACGATGTAGCGGCGGCGTTCCGGGAGTTGCTGATGAATGCCATCGAGCACGGCGGCGGATCGGACCCGCGCAAGAGGGTGCGCGTCTCGCGGCTGCGGACCGGCCGGTCGCTAATCGTCCACATTGCCGACCCCGGTTCCGGATTTTCGCTCGATATGCTGCCGCACGCGGCGATTTCCAACCCGGCTGGCGAGCCGACGCGGCACGTGGAGGTGCGGGAGGGAGAAGGCCGGCGTCCGGGAGGCTTCGGGATTCTGATGACCCGCAACCTGGTGGACGAGTTGGTTTATAACGAGCGCGGCAACGCCGTGTTGTTCGTCAAATATCTTTCATAACCATTTCGTAATTCATGCCTACACACGTACTAATTCACATAGCCCAGTTACTGAATGTGCCGATTAAGAGCCTGGTGGCGGTGATCGGACTGCTCGACGAGAAAGCCACGGTGCCGTTTATCGCGCGTTACCGCAAAGAGGCCACGGGGAACCTGGACGAGGTGCAGATTCGGAATATTCAGGAAAAGCTGGAATATTTCCGCGAACTCGAAGAACGGCGCGAAACGGTCCTCAAATCCATCGAGGAACAGGGCAAGCTGACGCCCGAATTAAAGGCGCGGATCGAGGCCACGCTCGAAAAGACGGAGCTCGAAGACCTGTACCTGCCGTACAAGCCGAAGCGGCGGACCAAGGCTTCGATCGCGCGGGAGAAAGGCTACGAGCCGCTGGCGCAACTGATCTGGGACCAGAAGGAGCCGCTGGGGGAGCAGGCGGACGAGGCGCTCGAAGGGGCGCGGCATATCATTGCGGAATGGATCAGCGAGAATGCAGTTTACCGCAAGGCGGTCCGCGGGATGATGGCGGCGGGGGGGATAGTTTCGGCGCGAGCGATCGAGGGCGTGGCGGATCCCGAAGGCAAGTTCCAGATGTACGCCGAGTACAGCGAGCCGGCTTCGAAGATTCCGTCCCACCGCATGCTGGCGATCCGGCGCGGCGCCAAGGAGGGGGTGCTGACCTTCGAGATCGAGCTGGATGCCCAGAAGCCGCTGGCGTGGCTGCGCTCGCAGATCGTCCACAGCTCCGGCGAGTGGGCGCCGCACCTGGAAGAGGCGATTGCCGATTCCTACCAGAGGCTGCTGAACCCGTCGATCCAGACGGAGGTGCGGCTGGAACTCAAAGACCGGTCGGACGAAGAAGCGATCCAGGTATTCCGCGAGAATCTGGAGAACGTGCTGCTAGCACCGCCGGCGGGCATGCTGACGGTGCTGGCGATCGACCCGGGGATCCGCACGGGCTGCAAAGTCGCGGTGGTGGACGACACCGGCAAGTTTCTGGAAAACGCGGTGATCTATCCGTTCGAGCCGAGGAACGACCTGGCCGGATCGGTGAAGACGCTGGCATCGCTGATCGCGCGGCGCAACGTGCAGGCGATCGCGATCGGCAACGGCACGGCCTCGCGCGAGACAGCGGCGTTCGTGCAGGATTTTCTGCGGCAGGCGAACCTGTCGAAAATTTTCAGCGTAACGGTGAGCGAATCGGGCGCCTCGGTGTACTCGGCTTCGGAAATCGCGCGGCAGGAGTTCCCGGATCTGGACCTGACGATTCGCGGCGCCATTTCGATTGCGCGGCGGCTGCAGGACCCGCTATCGGAGCTGGTGAAGGTGGACCCGAAATCGATCGGGGTGGGCCAGTATCAGCATGACGTGGATCAGCGGCGGCTCAAACAGAGCCTGGAAGCGACGGTGGAATCGTGCGTGAACCGGGTGGGGGTTGACCTCAACACGGCGTCGTGGGCGCTGCTGCGGTACGTGGCGGGGATCAACGAGCGGACGGCGCTGAAGATCGTCGAGTACCGCAACGAGCACGGCAAATTCCGTTCGCGCGTGGAACTGAACGCGGTATCGGGCTTCGGGCCGAAGACGTTCGAGCAGGCCGCCGGATTTCTGCGCATCCGCGGCGGCGAGAATCCGCTGGATATGACCGCGGTGCACCCGGAATCCTACCCGGTGGTGGAGAAGATCGCGGCGTCGCTGGGCGTGCGCGTGAACGACCTGATCGCCACGCCGGAACTGGTGGAGAAGGTGAAGCTCGAAGGCTTCACCACAGAGACGGTCGGGATGTACACGCTGGGCGACATTCGCGAGGAGTTGCGCAAGCCGGGACGCGACCCGCGCGAGAAGTTCGTGGCGCCCGAATGGCGCGAGGACATCAGAGCGATCGCCGATCTGAAGCCGGGGATGACGCTCGAAGGCGTGGTCACGAACGTCACGCGGTTCGGCGCGTTTGTCGACGTCGGCGTACACCAGGACGGGCTGGTACACGTGAGCGAGCTTTCGCATCGCTTCGTAAAGGAAGCGAGCGAGGTGGTGAAAGCCGGGCAGATCGTCAAAGTACAGGTGCTGAGCGCGGACCCGAAGGCGAAACGCATCGCGCTTTCCATGAAAGCTCTCGAAGCGGCCCCCGCCGAGCCGAAGCGCAAGCACGTGCCCAAGCCCGAGCAGGCAAAGCCGACGATCCAGGACCAGATGTCGGCGCTGAACTCGAAATTCCGCGTGCGGTAATTCAGTTGGGCGGCAGCAGGAAGGTCGCCAGGACGGTGGTATTCGCACCCGCGGTGACGATACCGGCGTCGAGGTGGTCGGCCGTGAAGGCGTCCTGAACGGTGAAGGAACCGAGCGAGATGGCGGCGGTACCCTGCAAGATGGTGCGGGCCAGATAATCGGGCACCGTGAAACGGCCGGCGCCGGCGGGCACATTGCAGACGATCGAAGTCGCGAGAGTCGCGCTCGAGGCGTTGATGGCGATCTTCACGTAAGTGTTGCTGTCGCCGGGGGTCCAAAGGAAATTGAGCGGCTGGCCGATGGGGATTGCGGCGCCGGTGAAACTTGCGGAGTTGGTCCACTGGAGGGAATTGGCGACCGCGAAATTGCCGCGAAGCGGACCGATATCAGCGCCGCCGGCACTCGACAGCGTATAGGCGCCCACGAAGAGGCCGGGCGGATTCAGGGAGGTGGAGTAATTGCCGGGTGACGGATTCACCAGGGCCTCCAGCAGGCCCGCCGGTCCGTTCAAGCGGATCGAGATGCCCGCGTTCAGAGGAGTGGCGTAAGAAGGCGTTTGGGTGCCGATCGCGAGCGAGGATTCGGTTTCATAGCAGGACCCGGCCGAGGAATTGAGGGGCACGGGAGCGGCCGTGAGCCCCTGGGCAGTCCACAGCAGAAAGCTGCCGTTCAGGGTTTCCGAAGGCGGCGAAGTCAAGTCCCACAACCCGATTGAGCCGACCGCCAGACTGCCGTTCTTTTCGAGCGTCGCGAGATCGGCGGCGCGGAAACTGAGCGGGTCGTCGCATTCGCGGTTGGGGGAAACGGCGATGGTCCCGACGTTGCTGACGATGCCGTTGACCACTGCGGCGATGGGCACATAACAGCCCTCGACGCCGGCCGGGATATCGAAATCGATCTGGTCGACGCCGGCGCAGCATCCGGTGCGTCCCGCATACCGCACGTTGGCGATCTGGCCGCCGACGTAGAGATGGTCGAGGTAGGGCAGCGCGCCGGGAATCGGGCCGGCGGCCTCGTCGCCGCTGGCGACGGGGCCGAGTCCGGTGCCCCAAAGCGTGGCGGTGCCGCCGGGAGCGACCGAGGAAATGAGGGTATTCACCGGCCTCTGGTTTTGGCTGACGAAGTTCTGCACCACGGCCTGCCCGGTGCCGCCCTGGTTCAGGGTAAACATGCCGAAGGCGCTGCGCACGATGTGGATCGTGGCCGGGTTGCTGGTCAGCGTGCGGTAGGTCAGGTAGAGGGCGGCATTGCCCTCCGGAGCGTTGGAGGGCAGGATGGCAGCGACCTGCGTGGCGGACGTGTAGACCACCGGGATATCCACGCTATAGGTGCCGGAAGTGATGTGGACGCGGGTTCCCGCCAGGCCGTCGGAAGTGGGCAGGGGAAAGGCGGCGGCTTGCACCAGCGGGTCCGGACCCAGGTAGTTCCCGAAAATCAGGAAAAGCGACCCGCGCGCGATACCGGCATTGGCGAAGCCGGGGGCGAGGTAACTGGCAGCGTTCACGACGCCGTTGGGCGAGATGGCGGGCTGGGTGGGGTTAGACGCAAAACCGGCCGCGGCGGCCAGTGCGAACAGAGACAAAAACCGGATCATCGTTATTCAATGTATCAATGGGTGCCAATAGCGGCTGGGTGCTTTCGCACACATTTCACCGGTGGCCCCGGTTTGTACCGGGAGCACGGTTTGCGGGGTGGGTCCGTGGTAGTATTTCGCGCATGAGGATTCGGCGACCGATTTCGAGGGAATCCGGTGCGGGCCGGCTGATGGCCGGAGGCGTGGAGTCGGCTGTGAACTACGAGTTGATCACCTGGGGAACGTTCGAAGGAGACCGGCTCTGCGCGAGCGAGAGGAACGGCGCGCTCGAAGGCGGCGGCGACTGGCCCTCGGGCGTGGCAACGCTGCAGTTAGAGGACGGCCAAGCTCGCCGGATCCTGCTCCGGAAATGCGGGACGTTCGCCATGTGCGAGTAGTTACCCCCCTCAGTACCCCTACGGTGGCATTGCAGAGCCCGACGTGTTACAACTCACATCTAGGGTGGCCGCCGGATGACTCCGGCAGTTACCTGAAGACAATTCTCAGTGGGGGAGGATATCGATGAAACGGGCGATGGCAGCCGTGTTGTTTTTGACCGTTCTGACCGCGGCGGAGGCGCAGCAGAAGAAACGCGTGGCGGTATTGAATTTCGACTACGCGACGGTGCAGAGCGGCGTGAATGCCCTATTCGGGACCAATAAGGACATCGGACGGGGGATTTCGGATCTACTGGTGGACAAACTGGTGCAGGACGGAGTGTACTCCGTGATCGAACGGAACCAACTCGACAAGATCCTGGCCGAGCAGAATTTCTCCAATAGCGACCGCGCCGACGCCAACACGGCGGCGAAGATCGCGCGAGTACTGGGCGTGGATGCGGTGATCATCGGCAGCATCACGCAATTCGGGCGCGACGACAAGAAGACCGATATCGGGGGCGGCGCGCTCGGGAACGTGACCGGGAGGTTCGGGCTCGGCGGGCTTCGAAAGACGCAGTCGACAGCCGTGGTCCAGATTACGGCGCGGATGATCGACACGAGTACGGCGGAAATTCTGGCGAGTTGCACGGCCAAGGGGGATTCGACGCGGTCGGGCACCGGGCTGTTGGGATCGGGCGGCAGCGTCTACGGACCGGAAGCGGGCGCGGGAATCGACATGTCGTCGAGGAATTTCGCCGATACGATTTTAGGCGAGGCCACGACCAAAACGGTACAGGACCTGGCACGGCAACTGGACGCGAGGGCTGGTTCGCTGCCGACCAACGTGGTGGCGGTGAACGGGCTGGTGGCAGACGTTTCGCCCGACGGCACGATCATCATCAATGTAGGTTCGAAGGCGGGCGTGAAGGTAGGAGACCAGCTGTCGATCAAGCGCAAGGTGCGGGAGGTGCGGGATCCGGCAACCGGCAAAGTGCTGCGGGCCATTGAAAACTCCGTGGGCTCGATTACGATCACGGAAGTGGAAGACACTTCGGCGGTCGGGAAATTCAGCGGACCGGGCGCGGCGAAGGTCGGGGACGCCGTTTCGAACCGGTAGGCGCGAAAGGCGCGAATATGAATCTCGAAATCGGATCCATACTAGGGGACTATCAGATTATCGGCATTCTGGGAGCCGGCGGAATGGGCCGGGTCTACAAGGTCCGGAACACCATCTCGGACCGTGTCGAAGCGATGAAAGTGCTTCTGCCGGATCTTGCCACGGCGCCCGAACTGGCCGACCGTTTCATGCGCGAGATCAAGGTGCAGGCCAGCCTGGAGCACCCGAACATCGCGGCGCTGCACACCGCCGTACGGGTGGAAAACCAACTCCTGATGTTGATGGAATACCTGCAGGGGGTCACCCTGGAACAGCGGCTCCAACAGGGGCGGCTGGGGGTGGCGGAAGCCGTGGATTGCATGCGGCAGGTGCTGGCGGCGCTCGAGTACGCGCACCAGCGGGGCGTGATCCATCGGGACATCAAGCCGGCCAACATGATGGTGGTCGGATCGGGGACGGTGAAGCTGATGGATTTCGGAATCGCCAAAGCGGCGGGCGACCAGCGGCTCACCATGACGGGCACTACCATGGGCTCGCTCTATTACATGTCGCCCGAGCAGATCAAAGGTGCGTCGGACCTGGATGCGCGCGCGGACCTGTACTCGGTGGGAGTGTCGCTATACGAGCTGGTGACCGGCCGGCGGCCGTTCGACGGCGATAGCCAGTTTGCGATCATGTCGGCGCACCTCGAAAAGGACCCGGTGCCGCCGGTGTCGATCGACCCGAGCCTGCCGGGGTCGCTCAACGATTTGATTCTGATGTCGGTGGCCAAGGATCCGAACCAGCGGTTCCAGACGGCGGGCGCGTTCCGGAACGCGCTGAGCGGGTTTGCCGCGGCGGTGGCCGCTCCCACCGCAACGCTGGCGGCGGCGGCTCCGATAGCTGCGGCGGTGCCCGCACCCGCGCCCCAGCCGGCCGCGGCAGTCGCGCCGCCGGCTCAACCGGCGCGGGCGCGCGGCAAGCGGGGGATGTGGATGGCTTTGGGGGCGGCGGCTGCGGTGCTGGCGGCGGTGGCGGTGATTCAATTCGCTCCCTGGAAGAGCACCAAGGCCGCACCCGAATCGCCAGCCGCGCAGCAGGCTGCGACCCAAGTGCCGGCGGCGACCCAGCCCGCGGCGAGCCAGCCCCCGGCTTCAGTTCCGGCGCAGGCCGTTCAGCAACCGGCTCCGGCACCGGTTCAGGTGCCTCCGGCAGCGGTTCAGCCGCCTGCGGCGAAAGAGACCGCCGAAAAGATCGGGCATTCGACGCCGGCCCGCCGGGCAGTTGCGAATCCGGGAGAGCCGGCGGCCTCCCGGCCGGCGCCGCCCGCCGAAGTGGTGCAGCGGTCCGCGCCCGTCGAAATGCAGCGGCCCGCGGAGCAAACACCCGCTCCGCAAGCGGTGCCGGCCGCACCGAACAGTCCCGAAACGATGGCGTTTCGCGAACACCTGATGATGCTCACGACGCGCGCGGAAGGCGTACGGACCTCGCTCCAGACGCTCAAACGGCAGCAGGCGGCCACGGGCCTGAACCTTCGCGGCGACATGCAGGAGGCGCTCGACATGATGAACGCCTACATGCGGGGCGCGCAGGACGCCTTGCGGGCAAGCGACCTGCCCGCGGCGCGAAGCTACGCCGATAAAGGCGAGCGTCAACTCGAGAAACTGGAAAAGTTTCTGAACCGGTAGCCCGTTGGGGCTAATTGGTTTTGCAGGCTTAACCCGACTTTCGCACTTGGAGGGTGTTTTCGGCCTTCGCGTCAGAAAATTCCTTTTGCTTTCAACGCCGAGTCCGCGAAAATCGGCGGAAACAGGCCAGGTGAAGACCTTGCCTCTTTTCTGAGAAATCGATCTCTGACATGCTGCTGAGAGATGTTTCTCCGCAGCACAAACCGGCGCAAGGACGGCAAGGATCATCGCTATTTCAGCGTGGTCGAGAACCGGCGCCTGCCCGGCGGCAAGACCGCGCAGCGCACCGTTCTCTATCTCGGCGAGATCAACGATCAACAGCAGGCGGCGTGGCGCAAGACACTGGATGTATTCGACGAAGCCGAACAGCGTTTCACCTCCATGAGTCTGTTTCCCGACGATCGGGAAGTTCCCGCCGATGCCATCGACAGCGTGCAGGTGCGGCTGAGCGGACTGGCACTGAAGCGCCCGCGCATCTTCGGCAGTTGCTGGCTGGCATGCGAACTCTGGCAGCAGTTGGACCTCGACGAGTTCTGGCGACAACGTCTGCCCGAAGGCCGTGAAGCGGTGAGTTGGGAGAAGGTGCTGCGCCTGCTGGTGGTCAATCGTCTGCTCGATCCGGGCAGCGAATTCCGTGTGCATCGCCAATGGTATTTGAATTCCGCGATGGACGAGTTGATGGGTACAGGCTTTGAAGTGGCGGAGAAGGACCGCTTGTATCGCTGCCTGGATCGCGTGCTGCCCCACAAGCAGGAGCTATTCGTATACCTGAAGCAGAAGTGGGCCGATCTGTTCGGTGCCGATTTCGAAGTACTGCTCTACGATCTGACCAGCACGTATTTCGAAGGAGAGATCGAACAGAATCCCAAAGCAAAGCGCGGCTACAGCCGGGACGGGCGGCCCGATTGCGTGCAGTTGGTGATCGCGCTGGTGGTGACGCCGGACGGTTTTCCGCTGGCCTATGAAGTGATGAACGGCAACACCGCGGACAGCTCAACCTTGCGCGAGTTTCTGACCAAGATCGAAACGGCGTACGGCAAAGCGCGGCGCGTGTGGGTGATGGATCGCGGCATACCGAGCGAAGCGGTTCTCCAGGAGATGCGCGCACCGGAACGGCAGACATTTTACCTGGTGGGCACGCCCAAAGGCAGGATCAATCAGCACGAGAAGAAATGGCTCGACCTTCCCTGGCAGAAGGTGCGCGACTCGGTAGAGGTGAAGCTGTATGAGCACGAAGGCGAACTCTATGTGCTGGCCAAGAGCGGGGGACGGCAGGCCAAAGAAAATGCGATGCGGCGCAAACGGCTGGCCCGTCTGCTGCGCAAACTGCGCGCCATGCGCAGGAGTCTGCCCCAGCGCGACCAACTGCTGATGCGTATCGGAGCGGCGAAGAAGGAAGCGGGCCGCGCTTTCGGCTTCGTGAGGATTCAGCTTCCGGAGAAGAATGAAGAGGTCAGGCGCCATACCTTCACGTTTCACACCGACAAGGCCAAGCTCAAGGCTGCCGAGCAGCGCGACGGACACTATCTGCTGCGCAGCAATCTCACGGGCGAAGACCCGGCGGTGCTGTGGACACGCTACGTGCAATTGACGCAGATCGAAAGCGTGTTCCGATCGCTGAAAAGCGAACTCGGCATCCGGCCCATTTATCATCAGCTCGAACACCGCGCCGATGCGCATGTGTTCATCGCATTTCTGGCTTATTGTCTGCAGGTGACGCTGAAGAATCGGCTGATGATTCATGCGCCCGGGCTGACGCCGTTATCGGTGTTCGAAAAGCTCTCCACGATTCAGATGGTGGAGGTGTGGATCCCCATGCTCGACGGACGCAACCTGGTGCTGCCGCGCCACACACAGCCTGAGCCCGAAGTGGCGGCCTTAATGGAGCAGGTCCGCATCACGCTGCCGCCTCAACCGCCGCCGCGAATCAAATCCATGCCACTGCCGAGTACAGCACCGAATCAGTCCGCTCTGCTGGAGGGAACTGCGGTATGAAATGGGCGGCGCTGGAATCGAAGATGCTGTCAGCAGCTGCTTATGACGATTCGAAGCAGGTGCTTTACCTTCGATTCCGCAACACCGGCCAAGTCTATCGCTACTTCGATTTCACGGCTGCCGATAACCAGGCCTTCCTCAGTGCAGAATCGAAGGGCCGATTTTTCCGTTCACAGATCCGCGATCACTTCCGTTGCGAGCGTATGGCCAAACTGCACGCCGCCTGATTTTCTGCCCCGAAGCCCCTCCGGATACCCGCCTTCTGTGGTGGAGACCTTTTAGACCCCTTCACTGATTCAGAACGACTTATCTGCCGCCAAGCCCGTCAACTGCGAAAGACAGGTTAACATACTTTTACAATTCGGAGGTGCGCTCCCGCTCCGCGCGAAACGTCACAGGAGTAGGAAAATAAAAATGGGCTCCTACGAACCTGCGGCAATCCTGGTGGTCGATGACGATTACAGCGTCCGAAAGTGCACGTGCCTGTTCCTGAAGCGAATGGCCGGAGCGACGGTGCTTGAAGCGGGAACTCCCCGCGCTTCGCTGCTGATCGCACAGACGAACGAAACGGCGGTTACGCTGCTGATCTCGGATATCGACCTGCGGGCCGAGATCGACGGCATCGAACTGGCAAACCAGATTGTGGCCATGTCGCCCGAAACCGAGGTTGTGCTGATGTCGGGCAACCATGCGCGGCGGCCGGACGTGCGCCCGGAATGGCGATTCCTTGCCAAGCCATTCGCGGTCGCGGACCTGATCGAGACGGTGAACTCGCTGTTCGAACCGGGCCACTCGCCTTTTTCGAGCATTCCCGGGTTTCCGAAAGCATATGCGGCGTGCGCGGCTCAGGCCGCCGGTTCGAGTGCGAGATTCACGACTTCATCCATCAAGCGCACGTAGTGGATGGTCATTTCGCCGATCTGCTCGGTTTTCAGGTCCTCTTTGACGTTGACTTCGTTTTCAAACGGCAGAATAACCTCGCGGATGCCGCTGCGTTTGGCGGCCAGCACCTTCTCTTTAATCCCGCCCACGGGGAGGATCTGGCCGGTCAGCGTGATCTCTCCGGTCATGGCGAGATTCTGGCGCAGGCGACGGTCGGTGAGCATCGAGAGCAGCGCCGCGGCCATGGTGATGCCGGCGGAGGGTCCGTCTTTGGGGATGGCGCCGGCGGGCACGTGGATGTGGATATCGCTGGTCTTGAACAGGTCCGGATCGATGCCGTAGCGGGTAGCGTTGGCGCGGACCCAGGTGAGCGCGGCCTGCACGGATTCCTGCATGACGGGGCCGAGCTGCCCGGTCATAATCAGGCCTTTGTTGCCGCCGGGCATGCGGCCGGCTTCGATGAAGAGCACGTCGCCGCCCACCGGAGTCCACGCCAGCCCCACGGCTACGCCGGGGCGGCGCGTACGTTCCGCCACTTCCACGTCGGTGCGGAAGCGCGGCGCGCCGAGGTCGGTTTCGACCTCCTGGGGAGTCACGTGGACCTTCTCGTGCTTGCCCTCGGCGATGCGCCGCGCCTGCTTGCGGCAGAGGGTGCCGATTTCGCGTTCGAGGTTGCGCACGCCGGCTTCGCGGGTGTAGCGACGGATGAGGTAGCGGACGGCTCCGTCGGTGAACTCGATGTCGGCGTCGCCCGAAAGGCCGTTCTCTTTGATCTGCCGGGGAATCAGGTAGCGAAACGCGATGATGGTCTTTTCATCTTCGGTGTAGCCTTCAAGGGGGATAATCTCCATGCGGTCCCGCAAGGCATCAGGCACGGTATCGAGCACGTTGGCGTTGATGATGAAGAGCACCTTGGAAAGATCGAAGGGCGCATCCAGGTAGTTGTCGCGGAAGGTGGAGTTCTGTTCCGGGTCAAGCACTTCGAGCAGCGCGGAGGCGGGGTCGCCGCGAAAGTCGCGGCCGAGTTTATCGACTTCGTCGAGCATGAAGACGGGGTCGTTCGCGCCGGTGCGGCGGAGCGCCTGGATGATCTGGCCGGGGAGGGCGCCGATGTAGGTGCGGCGGTGGCCGCGGATCTCCGCCTCATCGTGCATTCCGCCCATCGAAATGCGCGCGAACTTGCGGCCGAGAGCGCGCGCGATGGAGCGGCCGAGCGACGTCTTGCCCACTCCGGGCGGGCCGACAAAGCACAGGATCGGACCTTTCAGCACGGGGCGCAACTGGAGGACGGCGAGGTAATCGAGAATCCGCTCCTTCACCTTTTCGAGGTCATAGTGATCCTGGTCGAGGATTTCGGCGGCGCGGCGAACGTCCACCTGCGAGCCGGAGGAGACATTCCAGGGGAGACTGGCCATCCATTCGAGGTAGGTTCGGGTCACTCCGTATTCGGGCGAGGCGGGCGACATATGCGTGAGGCGGTTCATTTCGCGCATGGCCTCGGACTTCACCTCTTCGGGCATGCCGGCGGATTCGAGTTTCTGGCGCAGGCCGTCGAGATCGCGCGCGGAGTCGTCACCCTCGCCCAGCTCCTTCTGGATGGCCTTCAACTGCTCGCGGAGGTAGAACTCGCGCTGGCTCTGGGAAAGCTGTCCCTGCACCTGCGACTGGATGCGGCCGCGCAGTTCGACCAGTTCGCGCTCCCGCGTCAACTGGCGATGGACCTCGGTGAGACGGGCGCCTCCGTCGAAGACCTCGAGAAGGTGCTGGCGTTCGGCGGGGCTGAGGGAGGGCAGGTTGCCGGCGATGAAATCCGCCAGGCGCCCCGCTTCGGTGATCTGCGCGGCGGCGGAAGCCAGTTCGTCGGACAGGTTGGGGCTGGCTTCGACGATCTGCTGAAACAAGCTGAGGACGTTCTGCCGGAGCGCCTCCAAAACCGGGCTGGTCTCCGGCTCGACCTCGGCGATGCGCTCGACACGGGCTTTGAGGAACGGGTCGGTGGCCGTGAATTCCCGGGTGCGGATGCGGGCGATGCCCTCGCAGAACAGCAGCAGGTTTTCCCGCGGCACGCGGATGACCTTGTGGATGACGCAGACGGTACCGACCTGGTAGAGATCTTCCGGGCGCGGTGTGTCGATGCGCGGATCGGTCTGCGAGATCACGGCAATCGTGCGGTTCTCTCCGAGCGATTGCAGGAGCGCCACCGAACTTGGCCTTCCGATGGTGATGGGCAGCATCGCGCCCGGAAAGAGCACGGTATCGCGAACGGTCAGTACAGACAACTCCTCAAGAGCCGAGTCCTGTTCGGGGGAGGCGGGCGGAGCCTGTTCTTCGACGGCCATGGCAAGCTACCCCCAGTGTAGCTTTCAGGCGCCCTTCGGGTAACACCCCAGAATCCGCAGGAGGTCCGCAATCTCTCCTAAGTGGCCCAGCGCATTTTTCGCGTTGGGAGAATCGGCGCGTCCAAGAAAATCCAAATAAAAGAGATACTCCCAGGGCTTGCCGCGCAAGGGCCGGGATTCGATCTTGGTGAGATTGAGGTCGCGGAGTGCGAAAGCGGCCAAACCGCGAAACAGCGCGCCGGGAACATTTCTTGTGCTAAAGACCACGGAGGTCTTCCACTGGGTGTGCGAGCCGGCGGGGACCGGATGGCGGCGCGCGTACTCGGCGGTGCGCAGCAGGAAGAAGCGCGTGAAGTTGCGGCGGTCGCTCTCGATGGAGCGGCGCAGGATGCGGGCGCCGTAAATTTCGGCGGCCACCTGGGAGGCAATGGCCGCGGAATCGTCGAGTTTCTTCTCGACGATCATCTTGACGCTGCCGGCCGTATCATAGAACGGAACCCGTTCGAGGCGCGGATTGCGCGCAAAGAAATCCAGGCACTGATTGAGCGCGACCGGATGGGAATATACGTGACGAATTCCCGAAAATGAGACGCCTTTTCCGGCGATCAGGTTGTGCACGATCCGCACGCTGGTTTCGGCGACGATCGGTAAATCGAAATTCTGCAGGTGATCGTAATTTTCGTGGACCGACCCCGCCAGGGTATTTTCGATGGGCACGACCGCACCGGTGGCGCGGCCTTCGGCGAGGCAGCGAAAGACATCTTCGAAGCGCTCGCACGGGGTCACAGAAGTTTCCGGGCCCACCAGTTTGCGGGCGGCCTCTTCGCTGAAGGCGCCGCGCGCGCCCTGAAAGGCGATGATTTCGCGCCGCGGCTTCATCGCGGACCTTCCCAGCGCCGGATGTGCGAATCCGGCAGTCCGATCAGGTCGAGCACGCGGCCCACGCTGTGATCCACAATGTCCATAACCGTCTGCGGGTGATGATAGAAGCCGGGAACCGGGGGGGCGATGATCGCGCCCATTTCGGCCAGGGCGGTCATCGACCTGAGGTGACCCAAGTGCAGCGGGCTTTCCCGGACCATCAGGACCAAGGTTCTCCTCTCTTTCAGGGTGACGTCGGCGGCGCGTACCAGCAGATTGGAACTGATGCCGTGAGCGATCGCCGACATGGTGTGGATGGAGCAAGGCGCCACCACCATGGCGTCAATTGGATAAGAACCGCTGGCCAGGCGCGCGCCTATATCTCCTAAGGGGTAAGAAAACGCTGAGAGGGTTTTCAGGTCCGCAATAGTTTTTCCAGTTTCCAGGAATAGAGTTTTTTCGCCCGAGCGGGAGAGGATCAAATGAGTCTCGACATTTTCCTGGATGCTGAGGCGTTCGAGCAGGCGCAGCCCGTAAATCGCGCCGCTGGCGCCGGAAATTCCGACAATAATTCTCACGCCGCGCCGCCGTGTGGCATGGATTTTTTGAAGATTGGCCGGCCTGTTCCGCAAGCGGAACAGAACAGCGCAAATTCGGTTGTATCTTCGAACGAACTGACGCTATAATTGCCGCTGCGATTGCGGTCGGGGTGAGGATAATCCTCGTGGTCGCCCCAGCGGCTCATATATCGAGGATCATAGCATGGAGCGTGCGGGAGAGAAGCTCAAGCGGGTTCGCGAGAAACTAGGACTGACTTACCGCGAAGTCGAGCAAGCCAGCCAGCAGGTTGCGCGGCAGCGCGACTGCGAAGCATTTGCGATTGCGTTGAGCCGCCTGGCGGATATCGAGAACAAGGGAACGGTCCCGACGATTTTCCGGCTGTATTCTTTGTGCGCGATTTACCGGCTGGACCTGATCGCCGTGCTGGGATGGTATGGGATTCCGGGCGACAGGCTGCCTGCCGATTCGATGAGTGTGAGGCTGGACCGGACGCACGAAGTTCGGCTGAAGCCCGCCTCGGTTTCGGTACCGGTGGCGCTAACGGGGGAGATCGACTACAGCAAGACCTCTTTCCTGCCGCACCTGCTGCGCAAGTGGGGGACTTTGCCGTGGAGTTTTCTCCAAAGCCTCGATCTGCGGCAATACCGCTACGGTTTTATCGGACTTGAAGACTGGTCGATGCATCCGATTCTGGTTCCGGGGTCGTTGCTGGTGATTGACGATACCCGGCGGAAAATTGCGCGCGGGGGGTGGACGGACGAGTTCGAGCGGCCGATCTACTTTCTGGAATACCGCGACGGATACTGTTGCGGGTGGTGCACGGCGATGGAAGACCGGCTCCTGGTTCACGCGCACCCGGCATCGCATTGCGAGCCGCGGATATTCGAGTATCCCGGAGAGATCGACGTGATCGGGCAGGTGGTCGGTTCGGCTATGAGCCTGGAGCCGCGGAAGAATCGCCCGGCGAGAGCCGTATCAATTCGAGGACTGTTTCCAGATCAGTGAGGTAGAGTTGGCGCTCGACATCGCGGGCGCCGGCGGGCGGCAGGGCACGACATTCCTGCACACTGATTTCCCTCAGCGCGGACGCGAGGAATTCATCCAGGTCGGCTTTTTGATCGGCGAGGCTGAAGCACAGCCACTCGGTGAACACTTTATGATGCGCGTGGCATAGCACGCGGTCGGCATCTTCCATTCCCAGTAAACCGGTAAGGGTCGGGTGTAGGTATTTGCCCGTGACGGCGTCCCGCAGCGACGCCAGGTACACCAGGCGCCCGAAATGCGTCGGGATCTGCGAGATGGCCTTGCGGCACAAGTCTTGTGCCGGGCGCCAGTTCGATTCCGAATTACTTGCGGAGTTCAACAATGGGATGCCCCGTGGGCTCCGTTTTGATTCTATACCGTGCGCAGGTCCGCTTTCTTTCAAAAACCCAGTAACCGGATGAGGGTTGCTTCGGCGCCGGTAGGCCGAAGGTATACGTGTTCCAGATATGGAAAATTTTCAGTACAATCCCTTATTCGGGTCTGGTCCCGTCTAGTATAGTACTAAGATTACTGGCACATTTGCTGTAAGAAAGGACGCTTTAAAAAAATGAAAAGAATCGTGATGCTTGCCTTCCTGGCGGTGACGTTTCTGGCGGCGCACCCGGTGCAGAAGTCGCAGAATCCTGCTCCGCAGTGCAACCCCTGCCCGTGGGTGCGCTAGTTCGACGAAAGTTAGGGTCTCAAAACTACGTGGCCCGGTGTTAAGATCGCCTGTGGGGCGGTATGCCGGGCCAGTCGTTGGTTACAGTTCTTGAGTCGATCACGCTGTTGGGTTCGGCCCTAACGGCCGTAATGCTTTATCGTTCAGGGCTTTACCGGCGTTACCGGATGTTCTCCTGGTATTTTATTTTTCGGATCCCGAACAGTACCTGGCCTCTCTTTCTATCGGTTACATCTCCCGCCTATTTCTATCTTTGGGTCACTACCGAGCCACTATTCTGGGTGCTACAGATTCTAGTCGTGCGCGAACTGATCCGGCTTGTGCTGGAGCGGCATAGAGGTCTGTACACGTTAGGGCGGTGGGCGATGTATTTCGGGGTGTTGATCTCGGTTAGCCTGTCGGTGCTGAGCTTGACGCTCAAGTTCCAGCCTGGAACGGCACAGAATTCTCGAGTGATTGCCTACTTTTACGGCACTGGCCGCGGTGTGAACCTGTGCCTGGCGCTCTTTTTGATTCTGATGATTTTCTTCATCAGCCGGTATCCGGTCTCCCTGGGGCGGAACATTATCCTTCACACGGTTCTGTTTACCGCGTTTTTCTTAGGGAATTCCCTGGCTGACCTACTCCGTAGCGTCCTCGGAATTCACCTATTCACCGCGATCGATACGGGGTTGATGGGGCTGGCGGCGGCTTGCACGTTTGGGTGGTTCTTCTTTCTGACGCCGAAGGGCGAAGAGGTGGAGGTCAGTTTGCCGCACCTTTCATCGGACCGGGAAGAGCGGATTCTGTATCATCTGGAATCGCTGAACGCGACGGCCTGGAAAGTCTCCCGAAAATAGGTGAATTTTCAGCGCAAAATAGTACCAGTATTACCCGTCCTTGGCTTGCTATCAGGCAAGGACGCGCTTATCCTTAGTAAGTGAAAACAGAATGAGTGCGACAAATATCATCCTGGCTTGTGCGATTATTGCCTGTCTTGGGCTGACGCTGATCCTATTTTGGGCAGTTCGTCGGCTGACCGCGTCCAGGGGGAGCCTACCGGTGACCGCTGAGTGGATTGACGAGCTATCGATTGAACGCTATCGGCCGATGATGCGGCTGCTGGATACGAACGAGCTGATTTTTCTTCGCTCTCAGCCTGGATTTACGCCTGCCATGATGCGCCGTTTACGGAGCCAGCGGGCTCAGGTATTCAACGGTTATCTGCGTTGTTTGAAACTGGATTTCAGCCGGATTTGCGCCGCGATCAAGCTGTTGATGGTGCAATCCCGGCACGACCGTCCGGAACTGGCGGAAGCTTTGATCTGCCATCAGTTTCTATTCGCCTCGGGGATGCTGATGGTCGAATGCCGGCTGTTGCTCTATCGCATGGGCATGGGCGGAGTGGACGTCAGCGCGCTGGTTCAGATTTTCGATATGACGCGGGCGGAATTGCGATCGATGGTTCCGGCAACCGACGCGGCCGCGGCCTGATTCAGAGTTTTTTCAAAGCTTCCTTCGCGCGTTTCAACTCCGGAAATTTCTTTTCGGCCTCCCGAAACTCCCGTGTATGTACCCGCCGCCTGGCCCCGCGATGGTCGACAGGGTACCTGAGGTGCAGCATTTCGTGGAACAGCACATACCGGAGAGCCAGCGGTGAGAGCGCGGCATTATCCAGTATTTTATTGATAACAATGGCATTGTGCGCCGGATCGAAATGCCCCAGCATGGTGCGGGAAGGCCGCCGGCTCCAGCCCAACTGAGGCCGTCCCATCAAACCGTCGAAGAATTCCAGGTTAAGCGCGTCGAAGAGCGGTTCCAGATTGCAGTGCTCACCCTGCGGCCCGGAAATGAATTTCCTCCCGCGGATCTGGCGGATCAATTCGGCCCGTTTGCGGACGTCGCGCCGGTTCAAATACAGCCGGTAGCGGTAGGAATACATGCGCGCCACGGGCTTGCGGTACAGTTTGGCCAGCAGGATGAAAGCGAGCGCTTCGGTGACGGGGGCGGGGGCACCCTGCAGTAGGTCGGAAATACGCACGTGGATCCGGCCGCTCTCCAACCGGATGAAACTGTCGGCGTTGGCGAAGCGGCAATACTCCACGGTGAACTGGGGGATGGCGGTACGCGGCTTCAATTGCCGGAAGACCCGGGCGTAGGTCTCCTGGGGAGACTCGAAGAACAGTGAACTCTGGACGTCCCCGAAATTCAGAAGCCCTTCGGAATCTGCCATTCAAACACTAGAGTACCGCGCTCGGCAGTTGCCCTTTGTGGAGTCTAATGCGGTACTCTGAACTCTTAAAGGACAACCAAATTGCCAAAGGCGAAAATCACTGCGCTCGGGTGCTACACTCCACCGAATATCCTCAGCAATCAAGACCTCGCGAAGATGGTCGATACCAACGACCAATGGATTCTCGAGCGCGTCGGAATTCGCGAACGCCATATCGCGCCAGCCGGAATGGCTACCTCCGACATGGCCATCGAAGCTGCGCGTTGCGCGCTGGCGCAACGGGGAGTGAACGCGGAGGAGGTGAACGCCATCATCATCTGCACGGTGACGCCCGACATGATGTTTCCTTCCACCGCATGCCTGGTTCAGAAGGGCATCGGCGCACGCGGGGCGTGGGGTTTTGACCTGATCGCCGCCTGTTCCGGGTTCGTCTACGGGCTGACGACGGCGGCGCACCTGGTGGGCGCCGGGACGCACAAGAAGGTCCTGGTCATCGGCTCCGACACCATGAGCCGGATCATCGACTACACCGACCGCGCGACGTGCGTGCTTTTCGGCGACGGCGCCGGGGCCATGCTGATGGAACCGGTCGAAGACGGCGAGGATCTGGGCTTCATCGATTTTCTGGGGGAAGTGGATGGATCGGGCGCCGAGTTCCTCAAGATGCCGGCGGGCGGCAGCCGGATGCCGGCCTCCCACGAAACCGTGGAGCAGCGGTTGCATTACGTGAAGCAGGACGGGCAGCAGGTTTTCAAGTACGCGGTGCGCAAGATGTACGAGACGGCAAGGGACCTGCTGGAGCGCAACGGATTCACGCTGGACGACCTGGCCCTGCTGATTCCGCACCAGGCCAACCGCCGCATCATTACCGCCGCTGCCGACCGGCTGGGCATCCCGCCGGAAAAGGTGGTCATCAACATCGACCGCTACGGGAATACGACAGCCGGCACGATCCCGCTGGCGACGCGCGACGCGATCGGGCAGGGGCGGCTGAAAAAAGGCGACCTGGTGCTGTTCGCGGCGGTGGGGGCGGGCTACACGGTGGGCGCGAGTCTGTGGCGCTGGGCGTTCTGATTCAGTGGACGGGATGGACCCCTATCCGAGCTTCGACCTTACGAACCAGATCGCCCTCGTGACGGGAGCGGCCCGCGGCCTGGGCCGGGCGATCTCCCTGGCGGTTGCGCACGCGGGGGCACACGTTGCCTTGGGGCTGCGGGACCGCAATGCGGACGCGGGGCTGCGGGCGGAAATCGAGGCGATGGGCCGGTGCGCCCTGCCTTTGCAGATGGACATGGCGGACGTAGACCAGGTGCGGCGGGCCGTGGAGGATGCGGCAGCGCATTTCGGGCGCCTGGATATCCTGGTCAACAACGCCGGCATCGCGCCGGGAAATCCCGCCGAGGACGTCCGCGTGGACGATTTCGATCGCACCATGGCCGTGAACGTGAAGGGGACGTTTTTCGCGAGCCAGGCGGCCGGACGCTTCATGATCGGGCAGAAGTATGGCCGCATCGTGAACCTCAGCTCGCAGGCGGGGTTCGTGGCTCTGCCGACGGAGTCGGTGTACTGCATGACGAAAGCGGCGATCGCGCACCTGACGAAGTGCCTCGCGGTGGAATGGGGCGCGTACAACATCACGGTAAACGCGATCGCTCCGACCTTCATCAGAACGCCCGGCACAAGCGAATGTCTCAGCGACCCGGCTTTTCGCGCGGACGTAGTCGAGCGGATTGCGGCGCTGCACCGGATCGGCGAGCCGATGGATGTGGCGGGCGCGGTGGTATTCCTGGCGTCGCCAGCCGCTTCGTTAATCACAGGGCAGACGCTGATGATCGACGGCGGCTGGACGGCGCGGTAATGATTGGATGATCGGCGGCAGAAATTCCGACCGAGTTGCCCGCTTCCTGACGGTCGCGGCTCTGTGAGCGATCTTCGCGGCCGGTCTAGGTTACGTCCGCGACCTGAACATTGTCGTAACAATGCAGGACGGCGGCGCTCAGGTCCGCCAGGGTGGCGGCGGCGGTGTGGACGAACACGGTCGCCACAGTCGTCTTATTCTTGAAGCCCGCTTTTAACTGAACATCCAGCTTGTACCAGACGACGCTGCCGCGGTTTACCTGCTTGGCGTCGAAATGCGTGGCGTCGCACTCCGGCTTGAACAGGTCGTCACCAGTGCGTTTCACATCGTCGCAACTGGTAAGCGTTCCGAGAACGCTCACAATCTCTTTGCGCACCTTACTGTTGCTGTTGGCGTATCCACTGCTGGGAGCGCCGGTAGCTACCCAAGGCATAAAGTCCCCTCCGGGTCCCCATCTTACCATTGGCCTTCCGGGATTCCGGGGTCCGTTTTCGGGCGTGCGGCCGGGGTTGGGGTAAAGGATAATCGGGAGCAGAGTAAATATAGAAATGATTCTGACCAGACGCCGTTTTGCAGAAGCCGCCGCTTGCGCCGGATTGGGTGTGGCGACCCGGCTGGCTTCTCCCGCGGAGGTGGCCGCCGCGCCGCCGGCCGATCTTCCGGCGCCCGAGGCCACCGGCGAGAGAATCACCGTGGGTCCGGGCTCCTTCTACCGCCCTTACTTCTCGCGCTCTTTTGAAACACCGGAGGCGACCGCGTGGGTGCAGGTCGATCTGGGATCGCGCGTGCCGATCGACGCGGTGAAGCTCTATCCGGCGAACAACCTGCAGATGGCCGGCGACGGCTTCCCGCAGCGGTTTTCAATCGCGTGCGCCGAAGAGCCCGATTTCGGCTCTCCGCGAATGATCGCCGATCGGGCGGAAGCCGATTATCCCGACCCTGGCGACTTCGTGCTCACCTTTCCGGCGCACGGAATCGAAGGCCGCTACGTGCGCCTGACCGTATCCCGCCTGCGCGCGCCGAAGAGGCGCAATGCCGCGGGCGCGGTGCCCAAGGGAGCGGTGTACCGGCTGGGGCTGGCGAGAATCGACGTGGTGTCGGGCGGTGTCGAGATTGCGGCGCGCTGCAACGTGAGCGCCGATCCGGTTTCGGAGAACGAGCGGGATCTGCGGCAGCTCACCCGCCCGGTGCGGCCGATGGGCGAGGGGATCGTCACGGACAACCCGGGCAATGTCACGGCCCGCGAGTCCTGGCGGCCGCCGGGATACAGGGCGCAGGCGCCGCTTGGCGGAGTGACCGTGGGGGACGGCATTTTCCGAAAGGCCATGGAAGGGAACATCGACTACCTTTTGGAGTCGTTCTCGGTGGACCAGTTGTTGAGCCAGTTCCGAAAGCGCGCCGGCAAGCCCGTGCCTGCCGGCCTGCCCAAGCCGCATCCGTTCTGGGAAGAGGACCTGGCGGGCTCGAATGCCGGCCGGTTCCTGATGGGCGCCGGCAACACGGTGCGCTGGATCGATCATGCGGAACTGCGGGCGCGCCTGAACGCGGTGGTGGAGGGGATTGCCGAATGCCGCCAGCCGAACGGCTACATCATGGGCTACCCGGAAGATACGCTGTTCGTCTCGGAACGCGCCGCGTATACGCGGTCGTGGCTCACGCACGGGCTGATCGAAGCGGGTTACGCCGGAAACGCCCGGGCGTTCGAACTGCTGCGCGGATACTACGACTGGTACAACCGGCAGACCTCCAGCCTGCCGGAACTGCTGCGGCGTGCGATTCAGGGCGGGCAGGGAATGGTGGCTAACACGCGCATGTATTTCACTCCGGCCGGAAAGCCCGCCGATATTCAGGTGATCCAGCGCTACTTTCAGGAGAATTATTGGATGCAGGGTCTATCCCGGCGGTCGCGGGAGGCGGTGTGGCAGTATCCCTACGACCGGCCGCACTGCTACCTACTCACCAACCTGGAAGCTTACCTGGACCTGTACCGCGCGACGGGCGATGCCCGCTACCGCGAAACCGCGATGGGCGCCTGGGACCTGTACCACGAAAACTGGGAGAACACGGGCGGCAGCATCTCGATCATCGAGTTCGACGTGGATCCGCCGAAATCCAATTTTCTCTATCAGAAACTGGGCGAGAACTGCGGAAGCGCCTTCTGGGCGCTGTTGAACCAGCGGTTTCATCTGCTCGATCCCGACCGGGAGCGATATACCGCCGAGATCGAAAAATCCATATACAACGTGCTGGTGGCCAACATGGACGGTTCGCGAGGCATCCGCTACCACACGAATCTGCTGGGCAGGAAAGAAGCGTCGACCCGAATCAACACGTGCTGCGAAGGGCAGGGGACCCGCCTCATCGGCGCGCTTCCGGAGTTCATCTACTCGCTGGCCGCGGACGGCGTCTACGTCAACCTGTTCGAACCCTCGACGCTCGAGTGGAGCCAGGCGGGGCAGCCCATGCGGTTGGCGATGAAGACGCGGTTTCCGTTTTCCCCGGAGGTGCGGCTCGAGATCGGCGGGTCGAAGCCGGCGAAATCGATCATTCGCGTCCGGGTGCCCGGCTGGGCGTCGGGGGCGATGCCGATCGAAGTCAACGGCTCACGGGTGGCGATCGGGACGCTGGGATCGTATGTGCCTCTCGACCGCGAATGGTCTCCGGGGGATACGATCTCCTTTACGCTTCCGATGAGGCTCGAGGTCGCGCGCTACATGGGGCTCGACCAGGTGGAAGATCACGAGCGCTACTCGGTCGAGTACGGCCCGCTGCTGATGGCGGCGGTGGGGCTGGCCGAGGGCGAACTGGTACTGGGCGGCCGCGATGCGGCGGCGGACCTGGCGGCGCGACTCAGCCCGGTTGCGGATCGGCCCTTACATTTCCGTCTCGGAAACGATATCGAATGGAAGCCGTACTTCCGGGTGACGGACGAATGGTTCAGTTGTTTCCCGCTGGTCAACACGCGGCGAGGGTAGCGGATTCGTGACACAGACTTCGACACCGGACGATGCACTTCGGGGCCGCCGCATGATTGTGATCTCGAACCGGCTCCCGGCCAGCCTGCGTCCGGTGGCCGGGGGGTGGCGGTCGGAGAGGAGTTCCGGCGGCCTGGCGACCGCCATGAACCCCATGATGCGGAAATATGGGGGGCTGTGGATCGGATGGTCCGGGGAATCCGCTCGCATCGGAGACGCCAAGCGCCAGGAGATTCTCGATAAGTGGAGGGCCGAGGACCACCTGGTGGCGGTCGAGATTCCGCCCGAGACCGAACAGCATTTCTACGAAGGCTACGCCAATCAGACCTTGTGGCCGCTGTTTCACCACTTCCCGTCGCGGCTTACGTTCGACCCCAAAGGCTGGGCCGCGTACAAGACGGCCAACGAGCTTTTCCGGGACGCGGTGGTGGGCGAATATCGCGAGGGCGACCTACTGTGGGTGCACGATTACCACCTGATGCTGCTGCCCAGGATGCTGCGCGAGGCGCTGCCCAAGGCCGCGATCGGGTTCTTCCTGCATATTCCGTTCCCGTCCTCGGAAGTCTTTCGGGTGCTGCCGGAACGCGAGGATCTTCTCGAAGGGGTGCTGGGCGCGGATCTGGTGGCGTTCCAGACGTATTCGCACCTGCAGCATTTCCGAAGCAGCCTGCTGCGGGTGATCGGCCGGGAGAGCCGGCTGGATGAAGCGGAAGCCGGCGGCCGGAGCGTGAGGCTTGACGCGCTTCCGATCGGGATCGCCCCGGATGACTTCACTTCGGTTCTGGAGAAGGCCGAGTCGCGGCGCCGGGTTGAGGAATTGCGGCGGCGGCACCAGGGCCGGCGGATCCTGCTGGCGGTAGACCGCATGGACTATACGAAAGGAATCCCGGAGCGGCTGCGCACCTACCGGCGGTTGCTCGAGCGGCGCCCGGACCTGCGCGGCAAGGTGGTGTTGCTGCAGGTCGCGGTGCCATCCCGGGAGCACATTTTCAGCTATGAGGCGTTGCGCCGCCAGGTGAACGAACTGGTGGGAGAGATCAACGGCCAATACGCGACGCCCGAGTGGACGCCGGTGATGTACATCCGGCGCGGTCTTTCCCGGCAGGAACTGGTGGCGCTTTACGCGGCAGCCGATATCGCCTGGGTCAGTCCGCTGCGGGACGGGATGAACCTGGTGGCAAAAGAGTACGTGGCCTGCAAGACGGACCAGGACGGCGTCCTGATTCTGAGCGAGTTCGCGGGCGCGGCCGAGGAGATGGGCGAGGCGCTGATCATCAATCCGAACGACGAAGATCGAACCGCCGCGGTAGTGGAGGCCGCGCTCGCGCTGACCTCCGAGGAGCGGCGCCGGAGAATGGCCGCCTTGCAGGATCGGGTGTACCGCAACGACGTTTCCGCGTGGAGCCGGAGCTTTCTGTCGGCTTTGGCGGAAGCTTCGGACCGCCGCGGCGGCGCGTTTTCCCCAAGGCCCGCGGCCCTGGATGTCGGGGCCATGATGGAGGCCTACGAGGCCGCGCGCCGGCGTCTGCTGTTCCTGGATTACGACGGCACCCTGGTCGGATATTTCGACGAGCCGGGCAAGGCGGCTCCGACCGGGGAATTGTTAGAGCTCATGCGTTCGCTGGTGTCGGTGGAGGGGAATTCGACCGTTATCATTTCCGGCCGCTCACGACGCGAACTGGACCGGTGGTTCGGCGACGTGGGCGGACTCTGGATCGTTGCCGAGCACGGTGCGGTGCTGCGCCCGGCGAACTCGAGCGAATGGGTGGCGCTTCACCAGGATCAATCGTCCGGGTGGCTGGAGCGCGTTCGCCCCGTGCTTCAGCATTTCGTCGACCGCACACCCGGCAGCTTCATCGAGGAGAAGGAATACTCGCTGGTGTGGCATTACCGCAGGTCGGAATCGAGATTCAGCGACTGGCTGGCTCAGGAGCTGGTGGCGATGTTGGAGGAAATGCTGGCGGAGACGGAACTGCGGGCGATTCGTGGAAGGAAGATCGTCGAAGTGCGCCCCGGCTGGCTGCACAAGGGGGCGGTGGCGAAGCGCCTGATGAAGATGTGCGGACCGGCGGATTTCGTGCTTGCGATGGGCGACGACCGGACCGATGAGGACCTGTTTGCCGCCCTGGAGAAGACGTCCTGGTCGGTCCGTGTGGGAGCGGGGCGGTCGCGGGCGCGATTTTCCCTTGCCGGGTATCCGGACGTGCTCGACATTCTGCGGCGGATGAGCCACCGGGAGTGATCGGGCGGCGGTTCGCGCCAAGCGGCCGGGGCGATTCCCGGCGCAATGGGATTACCATGTTGTTGATGCGAATCCTGCCCCTGGGCCTTTTATTGTCCGCGATTGCCGTGGCGCAACCGCCATTGCCGCGCTACGAAGTGAAGCGGACCTCCGGACGCATCGTCGTGGACGGCAAACTCGACGAAAAATCCTGGGAAGCCGCGGCGCCGATCGAGTTCCTCTTTCCGTGGGCCTTCCAGACCGGAGCGAAACAGAAAACCACCGCCAGGCTGCTCTGGGACGATGAGAATCTGTACGTGGGCTACGACTGCGAGGACACCGATATCGTGGCGTTGCGCATGGAACGCGACGATCCGACCTATCTCGACGACGCGGTCGAGCTGTTTATCAACCCGCTGCCGTCGCAGACGGGGATCTATTTCGGGCTCGAGATGAACGCCCGCGCGGTGCTCTACGACTACCTGGACTACGACGCCCGGTACTCGTTCAAACGCTTCAACCTGGAAGGGGTGCAACTGGCGTCGTTCATTCGCGGCACGCTGAATGTCCGCGGCGATGAAGACAAAGGGTGGAGCCTCGAAGTGGCGATCCCGTGGAAGAATTTCGAAGAGCTGTCGAAGCGGCCGAAGGAGGGCGACGTGTGGACCGCCAACCTGAACCGCTGGGACGGAGTGGAGCCGAACCGGCGGCTGAGCATGTGGTCCGACCCGCTCCAGGCGCAGCCGAATCCCCATAACCCGGCGCGCTTCGGCCGGCTGGTATTCGTGAAGTAGGGCAGGAGACTGAGGTCATAGGAGAGAGATGCCGAATCTTACGCGAAGGGAATGGATGGGAGGCGTTGCAGGGGCGATCGCGCTTCCGGCAAGAATGTGGAGCGCTCAAGCGCCTGCCTCGCCGGTAGCGGTGGCGGCTTGCCGCACGTACGGAGCCGAATTGACGCCGGCGCTGGCCCGCCTGTTCGATCAGTTGGGCGGATTGGGAAGCCTCGTCAACGGCAAAACGGTCGCGGTGAAAATCAACCTGACCGGCACTCCCGACGAGCGCCTCGGATATCTGCCTTGCGGCTTGACGCACTGGACGAATCCCTCGGTGATCGGCTCCACCGTGCACCTTCTGGGGCGGGCGGGCGCGCGCCGCATCCGGCTGCTGGAGAGTCCCTGGAAGAGCGCGGACCCGATCGAAGAGATCATGCTGCAAGCCGGGTGGGAGCCGCGCGATTTTCTGAATGCCGCGCCGCGGGTGGAATTCGAAAACACCAACTTCCTGGGATCCGGGAAGCAGTATTCCCGGTTTCCGACGCCTCACGGCGGCCACGTCTTCCGCGCCTTCGACCTGAACCACTCCTACCGGGATTGCGACGTCTTCGTGTCGATCGCGAAGATGAAGGAGCATCTGACGGCCGGTGTGACGCTCTCGATGAAGAACTGCTTCGGGATTACGCCGTGCACCATTTATGGGGATGGCGCCGGGGTGGACGAGCCCGGCCTGGTGCCGCAGGGCGGCCGCGGCATCCTGCACAGCGGTTCCCGTGAGCCCTCGAAGAGCGCGCCTTCGGAGAACGATCCGAAATCTCCGCGTGACCCGGGCTACCGGGTGCCGGCGATCGTGGCCGACCTGGTGGCGGCGCGCCCGATCGACCTGGCGATCATCGACGGCATTCGCACGCAGACGGGCGGAGAAACGGCGGGAGTCCGGGGCGCGGTTCCGGTAGCGCCGGGGGTGCTGCTGGCGGGCAGGAACTGCGTGACCACGGACGCGGTGGCGATGGCGGTGATGAAGTTCGACCCGATGGCGGACCGCGGGAAGACGCCCTTCGAGCATTCCGACAGCACGCTCCGGCTGGCCGAAGAATTGGGAGTAGGCACGCGCGACCTGTCGCGCATCGAAGTGATCGGGACGCCGATCGAGCGGGTGCGGTTCGATTTCCGCCACCCGGTACGGGCGCCGGGAGTGGCCTGATGCCGCGGCAGGGCACTTAGAGGGCATAGATATGAAACGTCGGAATTTTTTCGGTTCCGCGCTGGCGCTGGCGGGCGGCGGCGTGGCGGCGTCGCGGGAAGGCGCGGCGGCCATCCCCAAAATGAAAATCCGGCGCATCCGGTATTACCAGCCGGCGCACGTGAACCCGACGTTCAACCAGAGCAACCGGATCGTGACCATTGAGACCGACGCCGGAATCACGGGAGTCGGCGAGGGCGGGTCCAGGGACATGATGGAGCAGTGCGCGGCGATGCTGATCGGCGAAGATCCGTCGCGCATCGACCACCTCTGGCAGTTCCTGTACCGGGGCTGGTTCTATCCCCCGGGGCGCGAGAAACTGCACGCGCTCGGCGCTCTCGACATGGCGTTGTGGGACATCAAGGGCAAGGCGCTGGGCGTTCCCGTGTACCAACTGCTGGGCGGGATCGCGCGCGACTACATCGAGTGCTATTCGGCCGGCACGGGCCGGGGCGGCACGCTCGCGGAGAAGGCGCGGGCGGTGATCGAGGCGGGATTCCGTGCCTATCGGACGGCGGTCGATATGCCGTGGTCGTCTCAGGGTGGCGGAACGCCGAGCGGGGTTTTCCGATCGCACGTGGCGGTGGACCAGGAGGCGGACAAGGCCCGCCAGATCCGCGAGGGCGTGGGCAAAGACGGCGACTGGCTGACGGACGTGCACACCCGCCTGGATCTCTCGGACGCGGTGCGGCTGTGCTCGTTGCTCGAGCCATTCGAGCCGTACGAAGTGGAAGACCCGCTGCGGTCGGAGAATAAGGCGATCTACCGGGAGCTGCGGTCCCGGACCAAGGTGCCGATCGCGGTGGGCGAACAGTTCGGCGACCGCTGGGACGTGAACGAACTGGTGGAACAGCAGCTCATCGATTACTCGCGGGTCACCCTGCCGAATGCCGGGGGCATCACGGAATACATGAAGATCGCCACACTGTGCGAAACCCACAACGTGGGCTTGATTCCGCACGCCACCGGGCCGATTTCGGTGGCGGCGCTGACCCATGCGCTGGGCGCGTTCTCGGGGCCGGTGCTGATGGAGTGCGGCAGCCTTCCCCAACCGTCCTATCTGCCACAGGGCGCGGATTTCCACAACGGCAAGCTGTGGCCGCGCGATGCTCCGGGCCTGGGCGTCGAACTGGACCCCAAGGGCCTCGACCTGCTGGTGGAAATTACCGAGCGGTCCGCGCCCATCCCGATTTACCGGCGGCCGGACGGCTCGCTCACGAACTGGTAAGACCGCTAAAACCTGACTGAAGGAGATGCCATGAGGCCAACTTCGAATCAGCCGTTCGCGATTGCCGCCGATGGCGTGGACCCCGCCCAGATTCCCACGAGGACCCTGAGCACCGGAGCGAAAATGCCGGCGATCGGCCTAGGCACGTTCGGCTCCGATCACGTTCCGGCGGAGCAGATGGCGGAGGCCGTGAAGGGGGCCATTTCGGTGGGGTACCGGCATCTCGACTGCGCCTCTGTGTATGGCAACGAAGACCGGATCGGCGCCGCGTTGCAGGAGCTCTTCGGCCGGGGTCTCGGCCGGGAAGAGTTGTGGATCACGTCGAAGCTGTGGAACGACAAACACGCGGAGAGCGACGTGATTCCGTCGTGCCGAAAATCACTGGCGGATCTCGGATGCGGCTACCTGGACATGTACCTGGTCCACTGGCCGTTTCCCAATTTCCATCCGCCGGGGTGCCCCGTGGAATCGCGCAGCCCGGATGCGAAGCCTTACCTCCATGAGAACTTCATGAAGACGTGGAGGCAAATGGAAAAGCTCGTGGACCTGGGACTCGTCCGGCACATCGGCACGTCGAATATGACGGTCCCGAAGCTCGAGCGGCTGCTGGGCGACGCGCGGATCCGCCCGGCTGTGAACGAGATGGAGCTGCACCCGCATTTCCAGCAGCCGGAGCTTTTTGAGTTTGTGCGCGCCAACGGAATCGCGCCCATCGGCTATTCGCCGATCGGTTCGCCGAACCGGCCCGCGCGCGACCGCACGCCCGACGACACCGTCGATATCGAGGACCCCGTGATCACGGGCATCGCCGCGCGGCTGGGGATCCACCCCGCGGCGGTCTGCATCCAATGGGCCATCGGACGCGGCCAGACGCCGATTCCGCAATCGACCAGGCGCGCCAACTATCTCTCGAACCTGCGGGCGGCGGCGGGCGCGCCTTTGAGCGATGACGATATGCGCGCGATCGCGGCCATCGATCGAAACTGCCGCCTGATCAAGGGCCAGGTTTTTCTATGGAAGGCGAACCAGAGCTGGGAAGACCTCTGGGACCCGAACGGCGTGATCGCCTCCTGATAGTTCTGCTATGGTTTTGAAGTGAGGAGAAGGCTCATGGCAATCTCTCGATTCCGCGCGAGTGGCGCGTCCTGCCCCACGATGATTTGTCTCCTGCTGGCTGTTTCGGCGGCGGCGTTCGGCCAGGAGCCGCGCTTCACGCCGAAGGTCAACACCGCCCACCCGACCTTGCCCACCGGTTCGCCCGCTCCGGATTTTCAGCTTCCCGGGATCGACGGGAAGATTCACAGGCTGGCCGAGTTCAAGGCGCCCATCCTGGTGGTGATGTTCCTCTGCAACCACTGCCCCACCTCGCAGCTTTACGAGGGCCGTATGAAGAAACTGGTGGAGGACTATAAGGGCCGGGGTGTGGATTTCGTCGGGATCAATCCCAACGATCCGAGGGCCGTCGCTCTTTCCGAACTGGGCTATACGGATGTGAGCGACAGCCTGGAAGAGATGAAGGTCCGGGCCGCCTACCGCCACTTCAATTTCCCGTACCTCTACGACGGCGAAACGCAGTCGGCGGCGGAGGCTTACGGCGCGCAGGCCACGCCCCACGTGCTCATCTTCGACCAGCAGCGGAAACTGCGATACGACGGGCGGATCGACAACTCCCAGCGGGAATCGCTAGTGAAGATTCAGGATGCGCGCCTGGCGCTCGACGCCCTATTGGCCGGCAAGCCTGTGGCCGTGGCGCACACTCCGGCATTCGGCTGCTCGACCAAGTGGAAATCCAAAATCGACAACCAGTTGGCGGAGGCGAAAAGGATCGAAGCCGAGCCCGTGAATGTGGAGTTCGCGACGGCCGACGATCTCAAAAAGCTGCGCACGAACCCCACCGGCAAGGTCCTGCTGATCAACTTTTGGGCGACCTGGTGCGGGCCGTGCATTTCCGAATTTCCGGCGCTCGAAGAGACCTGGCGGATGTTCCGCCGGCGCGATTTCGACCTGGTGACCATATCCACCAACTATCCCGACGAAAAAAACGGCGTGTTGAAGACCCTTCAGGCGCAGCAAGCCTCCAGCCGCAACCTGCAATTCGCCACCACGGACACGTACGCGCTGCAGGCCGCGTTTGAGCCCAAGTGGGACGGCGGCGTGCCGTTCACCATGGTGATCGCCCCGGGGGGACGGGTCATCTACCAGGCGCAGGGTGAAGTGGATGTGTACGAAATGCGGCGCGCCATTCTGGCCAACCTGGAAAACGAGACTTACGTGGGCCACCCGGCCTACTGGGCGACGAAGTGAGGCCTGGCTTGCTCCCTGACAGCCGCGGCTCAGTGCGGCGGGTGGTCACAGGGCCGCGACTGTCAGGAAGCGGGCAGACTGTGAACAAAGCCATGCGATGGATGATGCTGCTTCCCCTGGCCCTGCTGCCGGCGAATCTGGGGGCCCAGAATGCCGCCAGGCCCCGCATCCTGGGGGTGGCGCATATCGCGATCTACGCGCACGACTACGAAAAATCGCGCGCCTTCTACCACGACTTCCTGGTTTTCGAGGAGCCGTACTCGCTCTCGAAGCCGGATGGAACGCCTTCCATGACGTTCTTCAAGATCAACGAACGGCAGTACATCGAATTGTTTCCCGAAACTGCGCCGCATACCGACCGGCTGAGTCACATCTCGCTCGAGACCGACAACGCCGAAGGCATGCGCGTTTACCTGGCCTCACGCGGCGTAGCGGTGCCGAAACAAGTGGGCAAAGGGCGGATCGGCAACGCCAACTTCAATATCAAGGATCCCGAAGGCCATACGGTGGAGATCGTCGAATATGAGCCGGATGGGTGGACCGTGCGGGAAAGGGGGCGGCACATGCCCGCGAGCCGCGTTTCGACGCGCATGAGCCACGTAGGGATCATCGTTACGGGGTTCGACCGCGAGATGAGGTTCTACACCGAGGTCCTCGGCTTTCGCGAAATCTGGCGCGGCAGCTCCTCGGGGACGCAATTGTCGTGGGTCAATCTCAAGGTTCCGGACGGCGACGACTATATCGAGTTCATGCTCTACAAAGACGCGCCTCCGGCAGATCAGCGGGGCACGGCGCACCATTTGTGTTTGGTGGTGCCCTCGGTGGCCGATGCCGTGGCGGTGCTCGAAGCCAGGCCTTACCGGCGGCAGTACGCGCGCACGATCGAGCAAAAGGTGGGTGTAAACCGCAAGCGGCAGGCCAACCTGTTCGATCCGGACGGCACCCGCACCGAACTCATGGAGCCGGTGACGGTGGATGGCAAGGCGGCGCCGTCTTCCACCGCGGCGCCGCCCGGGATGTAGTCTACTTTTCGCCGCGAATCTTGCGGATCAGCTCGCGGGTTGACCGCACGCTGGCGGTGATGCCCTGGTAATCTTTGGCCTTCACCATCTCCTTGGTGATCAGGTTCGAGCCCATTCCGACGCACGCCACGCCCGCATCGAACCATGCGCGCAGCGACGCTTCGGTGCTTTCCACGCCGCCCGTCGGCATGATGGAAACCCACGGGCACGGGCCTTTCATGGCCTTCACGAACCCCGGCCCGCCGACTTCCTTGCCCGGGAAGATCTTGAGGATCTCGCAGCCCAGTTCTTCCGCCTGCGAGAGCTCCGAGGCGCTGCCGCAACCGGGCGAGTAGGGGATTTTGCGGCGGTTGCAGGCGCGCGCGACATCCGGGTTGAGCACCGGGCCAACGACAAAATTGGTGCCGCAATTGATGTACAACGACGCGGTTCCGGGGTCTACCACCGAGCCTACTCCGAGGATCAGCTCCGGCAGTTCGCGCGCGCAGTAGCGCTCGAGCTCGCTGAAGACTTCCCACGCGTGATCGCCGCGATTGGTAAATTCGAGCAGCGGGACGCCGCCGGCCAGGCAGGCCGCCGCCACTTCGCGCGCCACCTCGAGGCTGGGGTGGTAGAAGACGGGCACCACGCCCGTCTCGATCATTGTGTTCAGTACCTTCAATCGAGAGAATCTTGCCATGTCGGGTTCCTTTACGAGATTGGTCTAGTGCCGCGCGGCGGCGGTTTCGGCGGCCGGCGCCAGGGCGCGGGACGGGTCCACCAGCAGCCACGCCACAGCCCCCGCCAGGCACAGCGCCGCGGCCGTCATGAAAGACGCCGTCCAGCCGAAGTGCGCGGCAATCAGGGGGGTGAGGGACGCGGTCAGCGCCCCAGCGGTCTGGTTGCACATGTTCATGAATCCGGAGACCGTACCGGCCGACGTTCCGCCCAGATCGGCGGTAACCGACCAGAACGAACCAGCCGAAAGATACAGCGCTCCGGCGCCTCCGGCCAGCACGAAGGTGGCCAGGCGGGGGTCGGCCGCCTGCGTGGCCAGAGCAATGAAGGCCGCCGCCAGCGCGATGCTCACCCCGGCCACGCCGCACCGGCCGACGCGCTTTCCATAGCGCTTGGTAAGCACGTCGCTGATCCACCCGCCGAGGGGCGAACAGACGGCCATCGCGATAAACGGAAGCATTCCGTAATACGAGCTGGATTTTAGATCGAGCCCGCGGACTTTATTGAGGTAGATGAAAAACCAGGTGAAGAAAATATAGGCCACGTAGCCGTAGGTGAAGTAGCTCCAGCTCAGGGCCAGCACGTCTCTGCTTCCCAGGATCGACTTCCAGGGCAGTGCGCGGGCCTTGCCGGTGGGCGCGCTGGGCGCCGGCAGCCCGGCTTCGATGTGCCGCAGTTCCTCAGGCGCCACCCAGGGGTGATCTTCCGGGCGGTCGCGCGCCAGCAGAAACCAGATCGCGCCGGCCGCCAGTCCGAGCACGGCGCTCGCCAGAAAGGACACGCGCCAGCCGTAGTGGATCATGATGTAGGCGATCAGCGGGGGCGTGATCCCGGCGCCGGCGCCTACACCCGCGAAAATGATACCGTTGGCCACGCCGCGCTCCTGGGAAGGCATCCAGGCCGCCACCAGGCGGTTCGAAGCCGGGTAGACCACCGCTTCGCCCAGCCCGAGCGAGAAGCGCACGCACAGCAGAATGACCAGGGCGGCCACGGCTTTGGCCGGCACAACCACGGTCAGCGCCGTGAAGACGCCCCACCAGATGGTGCCCAGGCCGAGAATCTTACGCGGTCCGAAACGATCCGCCAGGCGCCCGCCCGGCACCTGGAACAGCGCGTAGCCCGCGACAAAGGCGCTGAACACCCAGCCGAGCTGGATGTTATCGAGGCCAAACTCTTTTTGTATGGACGACCCGGCAATCGAAATATTCACCCGGTCCAGGTACGCTATCGCGCTGATGGCGAACATCCATCCGATCAGCGCCCATCGGATTCGGCCTCGAAAAGGATTGTGCATGATACGGCTCGGCTTCTGAAAACTGCGGCGAACCCATATGATACCCGCATGACCGGAATGGGACAATGCCCCGGGGTGCACGACGTGAAAGTCGACGAATCCAGGCGTATTGCCCGCTCCCCCACGGTCGCGGCTCTGTGAACGCAATGCGGCAAACCTACGGACCGGGCTCTTGCCTCGCGCCGCGGATTTGCGGATAATCGACGCTGACGAAACCGGAGGGGGGAATCGGGATGCGTTTTCCATCGAAGAGCAGCTTCGCGCTGCGCCTGGCCCTGGTGACTTCGGCCGCGGCACTGTTGGCCGCCGCGTACTCGCGAACCGCGACCGTGCCGACCATGTCGGCCGCGGCCACGGCCTTCGTGAACTCGCTCTATCCGGAGCAGCGCAGCCGGGCGCTGTTCCAACTCGAAGACGAAGAGCGGCTCAACTGGTTTTACACGCCGGTGCCGCGCAAGGGCCTGCCGCTCCGCGAGATGACACCCGGCCAGCGCAAACTGGCGATGGCGCTGCTCAGCGCCGGGCTGAGCCAGGTGGGATACATCAAGGCAGTCACGATCATGAGCCTGGACGAGGTGCTGGGCTCGATGGAACCGGCCGGGCAATTCCACCGCGATTCGGACGGCTACTTCTTCAGCGTCTTCGGCGAGCCTTCGGAGACCGGCACCTGGGCGTACCGCATCGACGGCCACCATCTCAGCCAGAACTTCACCATCGTGGACGGCAAGGTGATCGGGGCTCCCAGTTTCTTCGGCGCGAACCCGGCCGAAGTGCTGCAGGGCCGGCGCAAGGGCCTGCGCGCGCTGGCGCAGGAGGACGACCTCGGCCACGACCTGATCCAGTCGCTGACCTCCGAGCAGCGAAAGACCGCCGTCGTGACGGAAAAGGCGCCCGCCGACATCCTCACCGAGCACTCCCGCCAGGCCGCGCTCGAAGGCCGGCCCAGCGGGATTCAGATCTCCGCCCTCACCGCGGAGCAGCGGGCCAGGTTCGAAGACCTCCTGAACGTCTATTGCGACAACATGACCGAAGAGCTGGCCGGGTTCCGCAAAGAGCAGGCGCGCAAAGCCGGAAACAACCTGTGGTTCGCCTGGGCCGGCGGCCTGGAGCCGCGCGAGCCGCACTATTACCGCATTCAATCCCCCGATTTTCTGGTGGAATTCGACGACACGCAGGACCACGCCAACCACATTCACAGCGTCTGGCGCGACTTCAAGGGCGATTTCGGCCGCGACCTGCTGAAGGAGCACTACCAGGCCAGCCACGGGCTGCGGAACTGAGGGCGAAACCGAACTGTTTCGACACGGTTGCGGAATCACAGACGCGTTCCCGGGGTGCGATCTATACTGCGGTCAGGAGCACTCATGGAGAGCCGGAACGCGGAGATCGTGCGCAAAATGTACCAGGATTTCGACCACGGCGATCTGGATGCCGTGGTGGACGCGATGGCCCCGGATGTTGTGTTCCACGCGCCGGGCGGCGCCCCGTTTTCCGGGCGGAGGATTGGCCGCGGCCAGGTTCTACAGCGCTTCCGCGAGGTGCGCGCCCTGGTGCAGCTCGATGAATTCGACGTAGACGAAATTGTGGCCGATCGGGACAGGGTGGTGGCGCTCGGGCGCCAGCGCGCCACGGTCCGCGCGACCGGCCGGCATTTCGAGCAGGAATTCGCTCACGTGTACACGATGCGCGGCGGCAAGGCGATTGCCGTGCACCTCTTCGGCGACACGTATGCGGTGGCCTCGGCGTTCAACGAATCCGCCGAGGAGCAGAGAGCGTTGACCGGTTCCCTGGGGGTCACGCACCCGCCCTTCAGCGGATCCGAGGAGTGAACCCGGGGCCGGCTACTCCATCATGCGGGGCTGCGTGAACAGGAAGTGATCGAAGTAGTAGTGCATCAGCAGCACGCTCAGGATCACCACGAAATAGCTCTGGTCCGCCGAGAGCGGTGTTAAGGCGCGCACCAGCAGCGTCAGCACGACCAGGATTCCGGTTGCCGCCAGAAAGCACAAATAATAGGCGCCCATAGTGTTGCGGCGCACGATGCCGCGAACGAAGGAGCTTTCGATTTCCCCCCGCTGGTAGCGCAGGCGGTTGATCAGCCACAACAGGAACAGGTACTGGAAGGAGTGCCAGGTGTTGTATCCCTGGAACAACACATCGAGGTTCGACCCCATGGGGAGCATGAAGGAGACCACCGTCGTAATCCCGATCAGCAGGGTTTTGGGCACGCTGCCGCGCCCTTCCCGGAATTCGGCCGTGGTTTTGGCGATCCATGCCACTAGAAACACGGCGAATACGGCCCCGGCCACTTCCGGCAGGTGCAGCGGACGAAGGAAGCCGGGGTAGGGGAGTCCCACTCCCCCCACGTGGAACGACCCGAGCGAGATCTTATAGATGCCGATCGGGTAAAGACCTGTGAGGATCAAGCCATAATCCACGAACTTCGACCATGCCGGCTCGACGATCCGGCCCCGCGTGCGGTAGCAGTCGGTCAGATAGATGATCTGATGCAGCACGTGCAGCGACGCCCAGGTGAAAAAGAACGTGATCAGCAGGCGGTACTGGTAGATTCCGAGCAGCACCACGAACACCGGCAGAATCAACGCCATATAGGCGTAGCGCGGGTGCCGGGCGCGGAAGTTGCCGTCCAGAAACGTGTAGGTGACGGTGGAGAACAGGTGCGGGCCGCCCACCAGTCCGGCGACCACGATGTTGATAGCGTCTATGGCTTGCGACGGCTTCATCCACCCCGAGACCTGTGCCAGCCAGGCGATCAGGAAGGGGAGCGGAACCAGCGCGGCGCTGAAGATGATGAGGGGTAAGTCCCAGGACGGCTTAAAAATCCATCCCGGCTGGCGGTTGGGGACCAGGTACGGAGAGCCCGCTATGGCAGCCATAGCGATGATGATACGACAGCGGAAAGACCGTTTCCACCGGCCAACGTGAAGTTTATTTCAACACCCATGCTTGAATTTCAAACTTAATGGACATAGCATTGAGTCAAAGGATCGGATATTCAGATGAAACTGTCTTTTATAGTCCTCCTCCTAGCCGCCGCGAGTTTCGTGGGCTGGGGCCAAGCGGCGATGCCGCGCATGGTATCCGCCGAGCCGCAGAACGGGAAGGTCGGGGACGTCATCGTCGTCACCGGGGAGAATTTGGATAAAGCGACCGTCGCCAAGGTCTATTTGACCGACGGCACTCACGACACCCAGGTGGAAGTCACCGAGCAGACCGGCACGACCCTCAAGTTCAAGATTCCCGAGAAGGCGACCGGGCGGCTGGCGGTCATGGTATTGACCAGCGGAAAGGACGCGAAACTGATCGAACAGCCGGTCAAGGTCTCAATCGACTGACGGGACGGCGGCTTTGCGCGGGCTAAGAGCGCCGGTAAGGCGTGGAGAGGTATTTCTTAGCTTCCTGAGCCGCTTCCGCTTGCGGGGCGTAGGCAATGGCTTTCTGATACGCTGCCACCGCCTGCGCGCGATGCTGGGTCAGGTCATAGAGCTGGCCCAGCCGCAGAAATGCATATACCCCGGTGTTCAGGTCCACTTCATCGGCGGCGGCGGTCACCTTCTTCATGTTTTCGAGGGCCTGATCGAAGTCGCGATACCAGAACTGAATCGTCCCCTCCTGAAACCAGATTTTTTCCCACGGCACGCGGTCGCAGCCGGGAGTATGACGCTCCTTGAGGCGGGCCAGTTCCTCCACGGCGCCGAGCGCGTCCTGCTTATCGCCGGCCATGCTGTACATCTGGGACAGTTCCAGCCGCAAGAGGTAATTCCGCGGAAAACGCCGGATCAGATCCTGAACCAGCGGGACCGCCCGCCGGGTCTGGTTTTCGCGCCGGTATAGGGCGCACAGGAAGATCTCGGCGTCGATGCGGTTGGTTTTGCCGTGCGCCGCCACGTCCTGAACCGTGCGGATGCCCTGCTGCTTGTCGCCGTGGATGCCGACCAGGAAGCCCAGCATGCGGTAGCTCCAGGGCAGGCTGCCCACGATGTAGTCGTGCAGTCCCTGCACCAGCCGCGCGTCCACATTACCGGGCTCGAGTTCCGAGATCCGGTTGTGGTAGCGCCGCGCCGCGGTGGCATCCCGCAGCGAATCGCGCCAGGACTTCTTCACGACCCAGAAGTAGTTGGCGCGCAGGCCGTAGGAGATGCCGAGCGCATACATGGCCGCGGTATCTTTCGGGTTCTTTTGCAACTGCGCATTGCCGAGCGCGATGGCTTTGGCGACCTCGCTCAGAAAACGCTGTTCGGTTTCGGGCGAGGGATTCAGTTTGGGGCGCCGCAGAAACGAGTTGTTGCCCGAGACGAGTTCGCTTTCGAGCGCTCCATTGCGGAACATTTCCTGGAAGACGATGGCCTGGGCCAAGTGGTTGTGCAGTTCCGGATCGGCCGGATTCTCGCGGATGGCCTGCTCGAAACTGGCGATCGCTTCCGGGTACTCGAGGTTGTAGAAGTGGTCATAGCCCTGCTCGACGAGCGTTTCCTTGCCCGCCGCAAGCAGGGGCAGTATCGAAATCAAGGCCGCCGCCAGGGTCCTCACCCTTCTATCGTAATTGGCCGAGCGCCCATCGCGCATGTTCGGCCACCAGCGGATTGTCCGACGCAGCCAGTTTTTCGAGCGGTTCGCGGAAGCGGGGAAGGCCGCGATTCCCCATCGCCACCGCCACATTGCGGAGGAAGCCCGAGTATTTGGCACGCGTTACGGGCGAGCCGCGGAACATCCGGCGGAACTCGCTTTCGGTGAGCGCGGCGAGTTTCTCGAGCGGCGGCGCAAATTCGAGCGGAGCAAAGGAAGGGTCTTCGGTTGCGGCCGCGCGCCGGTTCCAGGGGCACACGTCCTGGCAGATGTCGCAGCCGAATACGTGGCCGCCGATACCGGGGCGGTGCTCTTCCGGTACGGGGCCGCGCAACTCGATGGTGAAGTAAGAAATGCACAAGCGCGAATCGAGGGTCCAGCCCGACGGACCGGGCACGATGGCCCGGGTGGGGCAGGCGTCGATGCACCGGCGGCAGGTGCCGCAGCGGTCGGGGGGCGGGACATCCGGGGGAATTTCGATCGAAACCAGCAGTTCGCCCAGAAACAGCCACGAGCCCAACTGCTGGTTGATCAGGCAGGTGTTCCTACCGATCCATCCGAGCCCCGCCAGGCGGGCGTAGGAACGCTCGAGCAGGGGCGCGGTATCGACGCAGATTTTCGACTCCAGGGCGCCCACGCGCGCGCGAATCATTCGGTCGAGGCGCTCGAGGCCGCGCCGCATCCGGTCGTGGTAGTCGGCGCCCCAGGCATAGCGCGAGATCCACGCCCGTTCCTCGTCGAGGAAGCGTGTGGAATGCGGCCACGGGGTCTGGTAGACCTTGGCGGCGGCGATCACGGAGCGCGCGGAGGGCAGCAGCCGCCGCGGATCGTCGCGCACTTCGGCGCGGCGGTCCGAAAGGTACCGCATCTCTCCCGCATAACCCGCGGCAACCCACCGGTGGTAGCGCGCGCGATCTTCGGAAGGCTCGGCGGCCGCCACCCCGGCTAATTCGAACCCGCATTCCTTCGCCAGCGCGCGCACTTCCTGACCGGTCAAATCTCGAGCCCCACCGATCGCATCAACTCGATGGCATTGCTTTTCCGCACGACGCCCGGGCGCATCCGGTAGTCGAAGCGGATCTTGCCTTCCTCGAGCTGGTCTTCGAAATGGACGTTCTCGGCGCGGCCGTCGAGCGTTTCCGCGATCCGCGCCAAGGCCAGGTCGTGGGTGGTGATGAGCCCGACCGCGCCGCGCTCGACCAACCCGTGCACCAGCGCCTGTGCGCCGATCCGCCGGTCGTGCGAATTCGTGCCGTGCAGAAACTCGTCCACCAGGAACAGCACCGGCAGCGGGCCGGCGGTCTGATCGAGGATCTGGCGGAGCCGGAGAATCTCCGCATAGAATCGCGAAACGCCTTCCTGGAGCGAATCGGTGACCTTGATCGAGGCGCCCACCGCCAGGGGTGAAAGCCGCAGCCGCGCGGCGCGCACGGGAGCGCCCGCCTGCGCCAGCACCACGTTCACCCCCAGGGTGCGCAGCAGCGTGCTCTTACCGGACATGTTTGAGCCGCTGACCACGAGCACCCGCAAAGGGCCGCCGATGCGGACGTCGTTCCGCACCACGCGCTGTTCGGGAATCAGCGGATGCCCGATTTGGCCGGCGTCGAGCAGCGGGCCTTGTTCCACGAACTCCGGGAACGGGTCGGCCGGATGTTCGAAGGCATGGCTCGAAAGAGAACAGAGGGCCTCGATTTCACCCGTGGCAGTGAGCCAGCGCCGCACGGCGGGGCCGGAATGCCGCCGCCAGTCTTCAGCACGGACGGCCTGGTGGGGAGTCCAGAGAAGAAACGGTTCTATCAGGCGCACGAACAGGTTATCGCGGGAATCGATGGCCTCGACAATCCGGCGGAGCCGGCGAAGGCGACGGGAAGGGGGATCGCCCTCGACATCGAGCGAAGCCCGCAGGTTCGCCAGCAGGGGGCTGTGGAAACGCTCGCGTTCGAGCCGCACCAGCACGTCTGAGAGCAGCCCGAGTTCGTGGGCGGCGGCATCCACGGCGGCCGCCACGGAACCCATCCGGGCGCGTGTAAGGCGCAGGAACAGCAGGTTGGCGAGCAGGGCAGCCAGCAACAGGTCGCGGCTCAACAGGGCCTGACCCGCGGTGAGTTGGAGCACGCCGGCCAGGTAACCCAGCCAGATCCACAGCGCGACGAAGCCGCAGCATCCGAGTACGGTGAGGGCCCAGAGCAGCACCCGCATGCCGCGCGAGGGCAGCCGGGGCGGCGCTTCCCCCCACGCGGCCAGCGAGACCGGGTCCACGCCGGTGCGGGCTTCTTCGGCGACTACGGCGAGATCCTCGCGCAGGTCCAACCGGGGGCGCAGTTCCTCGACGGCTTCCTGACGGCGGAGCACCTCGCCGGGCGGCGCCGGGGCCAGCAGCCAGCGGGCCAGGGTCTCCTCGCCGGCATGGGTCCTGGCGGTCGAGAGGAGTTCGAAGACGGAGCCTTTGCCGAACAGGTCGAGATCCTGGGCGTAGGGGTGGGCCGGGTCGGCGTAAGATTCCCCGGAGACTCCGGTGCCCGCCCAGCGGCCGTCGAGGCGCGCCAGCCCGCGTTCAAAATAGGCCGCGGCCCGGCGGCGGCACTCGAGATCCCGCAGGAGCCGCTCCCCCACGACGAGCAGCGCCACGAACACCACGATGGGAGCCAGAACCCACAGAATCGAGAGCTTTTCGGTCGAGAGCGAGTACCAGACCAGGCCCAGGGCGGTGGCCACCACTGCCAGCCGCACGTAGCCCAGCCGGAGATGGCGCTTCAGGCGCTGTTCGATTTCGTCGCGGCGATCGCGGAGCAGTTCGGAGTAGCGCGCGTGCGGGTCCATGGGGTGAACATCTTCATTCTCGCATCCACATGTTATATTGTTGCCATGCCGAGCGGTTATATCCCCATCCTGATTTTTCTGGTGGTGGCGATCCTGTTCCCGGTGATCACGATCCTGATTGCGAAGCTGATTCGCCCCGACGCGCCGTTTCGCGAAAAGCTGGAGGCGTACGAGTGCGGCATCAAAGCCGCTTCGGATTCGCGCGGGCGCTACACGGTGCGGTTTTACATCGTCGCGATTCTGTTCGTAATCTTCGACGTGGAAACCATCTTCCTGTTTCCCTGGGCGGTGCGCTACCAGAAGCTTGGCTGGTTCGGAGTCTGGGAGGTTGGCGTGTTCCTCGCAATCCTGGTAGTCGGATACATCTGGGCGTATAAAAAGGGCGCCCTGGAGTGGGTCTAGTCCCCTCGCGGTTTACCCCTCCCGCCATATTGCTTGTTCTTGCAACCGCCTGCTCCGCCGCGCCGATGCTGCGCCTGGTGTCGAGCACGGTTGGCCCCCTCTCTATCTCTACGGCCGGCGCCCCAGCCAGCCAGACAGTGGAAGCTTATAACGCGGGCGACGGATCGCTGGCGCTGGCGGTGAGCTCTTCCGCCTCGTGGATCGCCGCCACCGCGGGCTCGGCACGCAGTTGCACCACCACCACGAACAGCAAGTCGTGCATTCCGATCCAGTTGGCGCTTTCCGCCGCGGGGCTCCCCGCGGGCCTTTCCACGGGTGTGGTGACGGTGAGCGACCCCAACGCGGTGGACGCTCCGCAGACGATTACGGTGACGGTGCGGCTGGGCGGGGTGGACGTCCACGCGGCTCCCGGCGGATCGCGCGACATACCGATTGCAACCTCCAGCATGGTCGCCGCGAAAGCGACTACGCAGGACGGAGGTTCGTGGCTCAGCCTGGTGCTCGACGGGACCGGCAGTTTCCGCTTCAGTTATCCCTACCGGATTCATGTCCAGCCGGCGGCCACGATGACGGCTGGCGTGTACAACGGGTCGATCTCCACCACCGGAGCGGCCGCAGATACTCAGACCATCCCGGTCACGATGCGAGTCACCACCCAGCCGATCGCGCAGGCGACGCCCGATCACCTTTCGGTGCGGCTGGCGCAGGGCGCGCCGGCAGCCGCGGTGGGCGTTTCGGTTGCCAACCTGGGGCAGGGAACCCTCTCGATTGCGAGCGCTTCGGCTACGGGTTCCGGGGTTACGGCCTCGGCCGGCGTGAGCGGCGCTACCGCGACCTTCGACGCCGGCTCGCTCGATCCCGGGGTGTACAGCGGGTCGCTCGCGGTCGCGACGAATGCGGCCGAGGGCACGCTCTCGATCCCGATTTCCTTTGAAGTGGTTCCGAAGGGCGCGCCGCTGATCTACTACCAGGGCGTGGTGGATAACGGCACCTTCGGAGCGGGCGACCCGGTGGCTCGCGGCGACGTCGCGGTGGTGCTCGGCGAACAGCTTTCCTTCGACTCGCTGAAACTCGGCAAAGTACCGCCGCTCGACAGCTCGGTGGGGGGAGCCACGGTCCTGGTGAACGGCGTCCAGGCGCCCATGTATTACTCGTCGTATGGCCAGGTGGCTTTCCAGATGCCGGTGGACGCGCCGCTCGGCACGAACCTGGTTCAGGTGGAGCGGGACGGGCTCAAAAGCAACGCGGTCTCGGTGACCGTGGCGGCCCGCGTGCCGCGGCTTCTGCTGGTCGGAACGACCGGATATGGAGCCATCCAGAACTCGAGCGATAACACCCTGCCGATGCCCGTGGGCGCCATTCCCGGCGTGCCGACGCATCCGGCCAAGGCGGGCGACATCCTGACGATTTACGCCATCGGGCTGGGTCCGACCAGCCCCGCGGTTGCGACCGGCGCCCCGGCTCCGGCGGCGGAACCGCTTGCCCGGCTGACCACGGATCCGGCAGTCAGCTTCGGCGTGGGCCTGTTCGGGGCCACGGTGAAGCCTTCCTTCGCGGGCCTCACGCCGTCGTACGCGGGGCTCTACCAGATCAACGTCACGATTCCGGCCGACACGCCCAAGGGAATCGTGAATGTGCGGCTGGCGTTTCCGGACAGCACCAGCAACTCCGTTTGGATTGCCGTGGAATAGCGGAACCGGGGTAAATCCACTACCATAAGGGTTGATCTCCGTGAAACCGACCCCCACCCACTGGCCTCAGGTCTATCTTTGCGTGGCGCTGACCACGCTGGCTACGCTGCTGCTGGAATTGTCGCTCACCCGCATCTTTTCGGTGGTGTTTTATTACCACCTGGCCTTTCTGGCGATTTCGATCGCCATGTTCGGGATGGGGCTCGGCGGGGTTTTTTCGTATGTGGTGGCCGGGTGGAAGGCGCCGCTGTTTGTACGCCTGGGGCGTCTCAGCGCGGTCAACAGCTTCGCGGTTCTGATGGCGCTCTGGGTGATCCTTTCGCGCGGCAACAACCTGGGGTGGTGGGATTACGCGCTGGTCTACTTCACGACCTCGATCCCGTTCTGTTTCTCGGGGATGATCGTCTCGCTGGCAATCTCGGAGACCATCGACCGGGTCAATCGCGTGTATTTCTTCGACCTGCTGGGAGCCGGCGGGGGCTGCCTGCTGCTGCTTCCGCTGCTCGATTTGTTCGGCGGACCGGGCACGGTGATTGCCGCGGCCATCTTTTTTGCGGTTGCGGCGGCCATCTGGCACAGCATGGCATCTTCGGTGACGGGGCGCGCCGGCAGCGTGGCGCTGGCCCTGGCGCTGGTGGCGCTGCTGACGTTCAACAGCCGGCACCATCTGCTGGATGTGCGGCACGCCAAGGGGCAGACCATCGCCAACGAGATTTTTCAGAAATGGAACAGCTTTTCGCGGATCGGGATTACCCACAACCCCTCCGATGAGCATCCGGATCTGATCGTGATCGATGCCGACGCTTCGACCGGCGTGGCCAACTTCGATTTCGCCCATCTCACGCAGCACGAACTCCACGATCTTCTGGACCAGGGGCCGGCCCTGCCTTATGCCGTGCGGCCGGGCGCGAAGGCCCTGATTATCGGGCCGGGCGGTGGGTGGGACGTAGCGCGGGCGCTGGCTTCCGGCAGCCATGACATCACCGGCGTCGAGATCAACCCGATCATCGCCGACACCATCATGCAGGACCGGTTTCCGGAGCTCAGCAAGGGCCTATACACGCGGCCGGACGTCCACATCCACGTGGAAGACGGCCGAAGTTTCGTGCGCCGCAGCACGCAGAAATACCAGGTGATTCAGGCTACCCTGGTGGACACGTGGGCCTCTACCGCCGCGGGGGCCTTCGCACTCTCCGAAAACAACCTTTACACCACCGACGCCTTCCGCGATTACCTTCTGCACCTGACCGACGACGGCCTGGTCGCCTTCACCCGCTGGGGCTTCGATCCGCCCCGTGAATCGCTGCGCCTGATCTCGCTGGCGATGGAGGCGCTGGGGCAGATCGGCGAGGATCACCCCGAGGATCACATCATTGTCGGCCGTGGGGGATCGGTCGAGGGCTGGGGCGCGCAGGATACCGTGCTGGTATCGCGGAAGCCCTTTACCGCCGGCGACATCGGCCGCGCCCGCGCGCTCTTCACGGCCGGCGGCCTGCAGGCGATCTACCTGCCGGGGACGGTGATGCACAACCCGTTTTACGACCTGCTGCACAGTCCCGACCCCGCCGCCTATCAGCGCAACTACGTTTTCGACATCAGCCCGGTCAGCGACAACCGGCCGTTCTTCTTCTACACCGTGCAGCCGCACGACCTGTGGGATTTCATCAGGCACGCCTCGCATGCGAGCGAAGATTACAAAATCAACCGGGCCGTGCCGCTGCTGTTCGGCCTGATGTTCATCAGCCTGATCGCCACGGCATTGATCCTGATCGCGCCGCCGCTGGTGCTGGGGACGCGCCTGCCGCGGCACTCGGGCGTGAGGGCGTTCCTGCTGTATTTTCTGTTCATCGGAATCGGCTATATCCTGATCGAAGTGGGGCTGATTCAGAAATTCGTGCTGTTCCTCGGCCACCCGACCCAGGCCCTGACGGTCGTGATTTTCTCGATGCTGGTTTCGAGCGGCATCGGCAGCGCCGCGGGGCGGAGGCTGGTGGGAGAGGACGAAGGGCGGCTGATCAAGGTGCTCGGCTGCGTGGCGCTGCTGGCCGCAATGCTGGCGCTGGTGTCTTCGAGCCTGTTGGGCGCGGCGGTCGGGCTGCCGCTGCCGGTCAAGCAGTTGATCACGGTGCTGCTGATCAGCCCGCTGGGCTTCGCCATGGGCATGCCGTTTCCCACGGCGCTGCGGCGCCTGGAGCACTGGCATGCGCCCTCGGTGCGGTGGGCCTGGTCGTTGAATGCCGCATCGAGCGTTCTGGGCTCGGTAGGGGCGCTGGTTTCGGCCATCTACCTGGGGCTGGTGCAGACGCTGATTATCGGGGGCCTTTTCTACCTGGCCGCACTGGCGGTGGTGGCGCGGGTCCGGATCAACGGAGTCTCTAAACCGGAGCCCGGCTCGGGGCGCGTGGTGCTGGCGAATTAGAGTAGGGTAGGCCTCCCGGCCAGACCTCCTGGCCTGCCCCTGGAGGCGAGCGCAGCTCGCCCTGGGCAGACCGGGAGGTCTACCCTACTTAGGCCGCCGGCTGGCTGGTCTCGCGCTCGTTCCTTTGCGCGTCTTCGGTGGAGGCCAGCATCGGCCGCAGTTTCAGCAGGTCGCCCAGGGCATTGAACCAGAAAGGCGCGCCCAGGCTCAGCAGCGCGGCGGTCAGCAGCAGCCCGAAGATGCTGGAGCGCGCCATATCTTCTTTCCAGGTTGCCCAATCGCTTGGCCAGGTGATCAGCGAGTCGGTGGCAAGCTGGCGCAACTGCGCCAGGTTCTGCCGGGTGGTTTCATCGAGCGGCGGCGCACCCGGGGCGGGAGGCGTCACCGCCTCCGCCTGCTGCACCAGCGCGGTCCGGAGCGTGTTATCCAGGGCCAGCCGGTTCACCAGGCGGAACGAATCGAGTTGCAGCACGAACGCCAGGACCAGCGAAATGCCGATCGCCCAGATTCGCGAGTACCGGGTGAAACTGTGGCTCACGCGTTCCATGGTCTGATCGAAAGTGCCGTTCAGCCGGGCGACGAACTGGCTTTCGGCCTGCTGTATCACGGCGATGGCTTCCCGAACATGCGTGGCCAGTTCCGGTTTGGCGGCTTCCATCCGCATGGAGGCCATGCGGATGGCGTCGAGGGTGGCGGCGGGATCGGGAATTCCGGCTTTGGCGAGCGCCTGGACCAGCGCCTGTCCGGCGTCGGACGGGGCAGGGGGCACCGGTGCCGGCGTGCTGGTTCCGGTGGCGCCGGCGCCCGCGGCGGCGGCAGCCGGCTGCGCCGCGGCCGCGTTGGCGGCCACAGCGAGAATGGTCTTGACCAGGTCTTCCCGCTGAACGACCTCCGCCAGTTTTCCCGGCTCCGCGGCCAGCATGGGGTGGCCGAGAATGGTTTTGGCCAGTTCGGTGGCTCGCTCCGTGGTGAGCAGATCCGGGTCGATCTGCCTCAGCAGGGCAACGACTCCCTGAAGGAGTTTTTGGCCGCGCATTCCGAGCAGATTCAGAATCCACTGGATGATGAGCGTCACGCTCATGCTCACCACCAGCATGATCACCGAGAATCCGATCAGAATGTCGAGCGATTTCAACATCGGGGTAGCCTCCGTCCGTATTAAGGTGAACGGAGGCGGCGCCAATGTCAAGAGGATAATCTAGAGCAGCTCGTGCCGGCCGCTCTTTTCGAGGGCTTTGATGATTTCTCCGACGCCCTGGGCGCGGTCCCGCGATACCACCAGCAGGGCATCCGGCGTATCCACCACGATCAGGTCATGCACGCCGAGGAGGGCGACGATTTTTCCGGGAGCGTCGACGAAATTGTCGTGCGAATCCAGGCACATCGAATCGTGAATCTCGACATTGCCGTGGCTATCGTGCGGCAGCAGTTCGTAGACGGCGTTCCAACTGCCGACATCGTTCCAACCGAAATCGCCGGCCGGGATGCCGCCGACGTGGGAGGCCTTCTCCATCACGGCGTAATCGATCGAGATATTTTCGCAGCGAGGGAAAATTTCCGCCAGCCGGGCGGCGAACTCGGGCGCATGGAAAGGCGGCAGGGCGGCCAGCAGGGCGGCGGTTTTCGGAAGGTGCCGGCGGAGTTCGCCGAGCAGGAGGCCGGCGGGCCAGAAGAACATGCCGGAGTTCCAGAAATAATGGCCGGACTTGACGTAGCGCCGGGCCCTGGCGGCGTCGGGCTTCTCATGGAAGCGCCGCACGGGCGCCGGAGTCCGGGCGCCGGCCGTGGTGCCCCGGGGAAATTCGATATAGCCGTAACCGGTCTCGGGCCAGCGCGGCTCGATCCCCACGGTGATCAGTTGGCCGGACCGGGCGGCGCGAAAAGCGGCCTTCACGACCGCACGGTAGGCGGCGGGCTTCGCGACCACGTGGTCCGCCGGGAAGACGCCCATCACGGCTTGAGGGTCGAGCGAGTCGAGGATGTGGGAAGCCAGCCCGATGGCGGGCGCGGTATTCCGCTGGGCAGGTTCCGCCAGGATCTGTTCCGGAGGCACGCCCGGCAATTGCTGGAGGATGGTTTCGCGCAGGTCGTTATTGGTCAGCACCCACAGGCGCTCAAGCGGAATCACCGGAGTCAGGCGGTCGACCGTGGCCTGAATGAGGCTGCGCTCACCCACCACTTTCAAAACCTGTTTGGCGGAGCACTTGCGGCTTCTCGGCCAGAACCGCGTGCCGCGGCCGCCTGCCAGGATCAGCCCATAATTATGTTTCATCAGTTCAGCGGATAGCCATGAATGAGGTTGAAGGTCCGGTTCCACCGCGTCTTGCTGGGGAAGTGCGTCACCAGGTCCAGCAGGTGATCGATGGAGATGGACGGGTCCACCAACTCATCGGTAGGGGCGTCGTACGACCAGTAGATGATCAGCGGCTTACCGATGATATTGCGGCGCGGCACAAAACCCCAGTAGCGGCTGTCGAGCGAGGAATCGCGGTTGTCTCCCATGGCGAACACACACCCGGGGGGCACGATGACCTCACCGTTCTTCACGTGGTTGGTGAGCATCTCGATGGCACTTTCGGAGACGTGCACGTTAGGCTCGCTGGGGAAGTTGTCGCGGTAGCTGTCGATGTACTCGGTCTGATGGTAGACGTACGGCTCGTTTACGGGATGCCCGTTCAGGTAGAGCTGTTTGTTCACCAGCTTGATGCGGTCTCCCGGAACGCCGATGGCCCGTTTCACGAACGTCTGGCGGATATCCACCGGATAGCGGAAGACAATGATGTCGCCGCGCTTCACGTCGCGATACGGCAGGATGTGGCTCGAAAGCGGGCCTCCCGGCGAATATGCCAGTTTGTCCACCAGGAGGTGGTCGCCGATCAGCAGCGTGTCCTCCATCGAGCCGGTTGGAATCACGAACGCCTGCACCAGCGTGGTGGTGCCGAACAGCAGCAGGATGATGGTGACGGTCCACTCCGCGATGAAGCCCCGCTGCGAGATCTGGCGGCGCGGCGCCGGCGGCTCGGGCGGTACCTCCGGGGTGGCTACGGGAGTATCCGGTTCTTGGTCCACAGATACCTATTTTAGCGAAATCCCTGGTATTCTGATTTGAGATCCCTTGAGCAGCGCGACGATCCCTAGCACTTTATCTGAGGCAGCAGCCCGCCGCCGATCGGTGCTACTGGTGTTTGCCTGCACGGTAGTGGGAGCCGCGGCGCAGATCCTGATGAAAATCGGGATGACCCATTTCAAGCTCGATCCGATCGCCCTGGTCACGAATGTGCCGCTGGTGGCCGGGTACGCGCTGTACGGAGTCAACACCCTGATGCTGGTGCTTGCGCTCAAAGAGGGCGAACTCTCGATGCTGTACCCGATTATCGCCCTAACCTACGTCTGGGTGACGCTGCTTTCCTATACCTTGCTGCGAGAGCCGCCGAATGTTTACAAGAATATCGGAATCACCACGATCGTGATCGGGGTAGCGGTGCTGGGGCGCGGAGGGAAGAAGTGATCACGTCGATGGTGCTGGTTTTCATGGCCTCGGTAGTGGGCTCGTTCGGCGCCGTATTTCTAAAATTGGGGTCGGCCCGTCTCGATGGCACCATCGCCGGCTTCTGCAACCGCCAATTGGTTTTCGGGGTGGGGCTGTTCCTGGGGTCGTCGGTGTTCTACGCGTTGGGAATCCGCGGCGGGCAGCTTTCCGTGCTGTATCCGATGGTGTCGCTGGGCTACATCTGGACCATCATCTGGGCGCGCCTGTTCTTCAACGAAGAGCTGACCAAGCAGAAATTCCTGGGCCTGGGGCTGATTCTGCTGGGTGTGCTGTTCGTCGGGTTGGGCAGCCACTAAAGACCGTCACCCGACTTTCACGACGCGATCCAATTCCAGAAACTCCCGGATGTGAGGGTGGGTGGACTTGGCGAGGTCGCACACCGGCCCGAAATAGATGACTCCGCCGTCATAAAGAAACACCACCCGGTCGGCGACTTTGTACATCAGGTCGAGGTCGTGGGTGACCACCACCGAGGTCAGCTTGAGCTGGTTTTTCAGGCGCAGCATGAGGTCGCCGAGGTGGTCGGACATGATCGGATCGACCATGGTGGTGGGCTCGTCGTAGAGGATGCACTGGGGCTGGGCGGCGAGCGCGCGGGCAATCGCCACGGCCCGTTTGTAGCCGGTGGAGAGATCGGCCGGATAGGCGTCCCGGTAGGCGACGATATCCACCATTTCGAGCAGGCCGTTGACCACGTCGAGTTTGTTCTGCTGGTTGTAATCCTGGCGCAGCTCGAGCGAGAACAGGACGTTCTCCGCCACGGTCAGCGAGTCGAACAGCGCTCCGGACTGGAATACCATGGTCACCTTGCGGCGGATGCGGCGCAGTTCCGATTCGTCCATATCGGTGACGTCTTCGTTGGCGACGATCACGCGGCCGCGGTCGGGCTTGAGAAAGCCCATGATGTGCGAGAGGGTCACGGATTTCCCGACACCGCTGCGGCCGATGATGGCCACGGTTTCGCCGGGATCGACCGAGAAGTTGGAATCGACCAAAACCGGATGGTCGAACGTCTTATAGACGTGGCGAAACTCGATATAGTGCGGGTAAGGATCAGTATCCGGCATAGTCCGCCCAATCCTCGGGCGTATTGACATTATGGAACACGGCGGCCTCGGGGAAATTTACCGGCAGGATGCGCAGCCCTTCGAACGCGGCGGTGATTTTTCGGATGCCGCCGGCGAAGGCGCGTTCGAGCGCAGGCAGCGCGCGAACGTGATAAATCGCACAAAGCGGCTCGAGGCGTCCGGAAGGGCCGGCCGGGAGCACGGCGTCGGTGCCCGGGGTGGCCGCGTAGTAGAACAAATTACGAAGCACCTCGACCGTGATTCCGGGCATGTCGCAGGCTACGACCAGATTCCAGGACGCGGAAGAGTACGCCAGGGCCGTGAGAATTCCTGCCAGGGGGCCTTCGCCCGGATAGAGATCGGGGATCGCGGAAAGCCCCAGAGGCGCGTACAATTCCGGGTTTCCGACGAGAACCACGGATCCGGCGGCATCCCGCACGGTGCGTGCTACGAATTCCGCCAGCGCCCCTCCACGAAACGGCAGCAGGGCCTTATCCCGGCCCATTCGGGAACTACGGCCGCCCGCGAGCACGAACCCCATCCGGGAACGGTCCGCCCGGTTACCTTCGGCCCGCTTCACACAGAAATGATAACATTGAACTTCGCGGCCTTCGGTGTGCGCGGGAGTAAACCATTTTGTTGCGCATTTGTTTTAGGCTAATATTGTGCTTGGAACTGGCGGCGGCTGCGCTTTCGGCCGCCGACCTGCGAGGCCAGCCGAAGCGCATCGTGACCGTGGTGCGTCCGGACCCGCGCAGCGGAAAGCTGGTACGAAGCGTGATGGTGACGACCAAAGCCGTGGGTCAACCGAAGGCTGCCGCGAACCCCGCGGCACCGCCGGAAACCGCCGCCGCGATGAATGAAGCGGTGCGCGTGATCGCTCTCCGGCATGCGCTATCGCCCGAGTTGCTCCATTCGGTGATCAAGGTCGAGAGCAATTACGATCCCCTGGCGGTTTCCCCGAAGGGCGCGTTGGGAATGATGCAGTTGATTCCGTCGACCGCGCGGCGGTTCGGGGTGGCCAACGTATTCAATCCTGTGGAAAACATCGAGGGCGGCGCCCGCTATCTGCAGTATCTGCTGAACTTATATAGCGGCGACTACCCGCTGGCCCTGGCCGCCTATAATGCCGGGGAGCAGGCGGTGGCGAAATACGGCGGGGTGCCGCCGTTCCCCGAGACGCGGAATTACCTGGTTCAAGTGCGAAAGCAGATGGAGGCGGCGGAGGGCGGCCGGCAGGAAAACCCGGCACCGAAGCCCGAAGCCCGCGTTCCATCCGGACCGGCCCACATCCTGGAAATTCGTGAACCGGACGGCTCAGTGCGCTACGTCTCACGATGAAGATCCCGGTATGAAGCGGTTCGCGTGGCTGGCACTTTCGGTTACGATTCTGGCAGTCCAGCCCTGCCGCGCCGCCGTCCACTCGATCACCGCAGTGCGCCACTGGTCGCTATCGGACGTCACGCGAATCGTTGTCGAGGTATCGGGAGATTTCGAGTATCGCAGCGACCGGCTGCACGGCCCGGAGCGCATCTATTTCGACATTCTGAACGCGCGGCCGCATTTCGCAGGGCGGCGATCCTTCACCGAGTACCTGACGGACCCGATGGTCTCGCGGATTCGCGTGGCGCTGCACGAACCCGACGTGAGCCGGGTGGTGCTGGACCTGAACGGGGAAATCGACGTCACGGCATCGCGGCTGGAGAACCCGAGCCGGCTGATCATCGAACTGCGCAAGCGGCCGCCCGCGGCGCCGGCTGCCGAAACCGTCTCGGCGGTTCCGGCATCTCCGCCGGTTGCGGCGCCCGCGGCGCTCAATCCGACCGCGCCTGCCCCGACGGCGGTGAAGCCCACGATCACGGCGGAAGCACGCCCCCCCGGGCATCCCGCGGCGACACCCGCGGCGACGGCCGCGCCCGAGACTGCCAAGCCCGCGCTTTTCAAGCCGGCGCCGAAGCCCGAGGCCGCGGTTCCGCCCAAGGTTTCGAAGGCGGACGACGCGAGCGCCGCGCCGGCCGCGTGGAACGGGGAGATCGGGAAGAGCGCGCGCCACACCAGCGACGGCCAGACTTCACTGGTCCGGGCCCTGGGGTTGAAGATCGGGCGGGTGGTGATCGATCCGGGCCACGGCGGCCACGACCAGGGCACCGAGGGGCCCCACGGCCTGCTCGAAAAGGAACTGGTGCTCGATGTCGCGCAGCGCGTCGGTAAGTTGATCGAGCAGAAGATGGGAGCGGAGGTGATCTACACGCGGACCGACGACACCTATGTTCCCCTCGAAGGGCGCACGGCGCTGGCGAATGAAAAGAAGGCCGACCTGTTCCTGTCGATTCATGCAAACTCCTCGCCGGTGCCTCGCATCGCGGGGGTGGAGACCTATTACCTGAACTTCACCAACGCGCGGGAGGCTCTCGACGTGGCGTCGCGGGAAAACGCCAGCTCGCAGAAGTCGGTTTTCGAGTTGCAGGACATCATCCAGAAGATCACGCTGCACGACAAGGCTGAGGAGTCGCGGGAATTCGCGTCCCGGATGCAGGCTTCGCTATATTCGTTTTCGGCGCGGTATTTTCCGGGCACGAGAAACCGCGGTGTGAAGAAGGCTCCGTTCGTGGTGCTGATCGGCGCGCACATGCCCTCGATCCTGGCGGAGATCGGCTTCCTCAGCAACGCCCGGGAGGAGGCGCTTCTCAAGAGGCCGGACTACCGGCAGCGCTTGGCGGAGGCCTTGTTCCGGGGTGTGCAGCGGTATGCGGCAACCCTCAGCCATTTCCAGGTCGCCCGGGTGAAGGACGAGTAGCGGCCGCCCTACCCGGCGGGTTGCCGGTAGTTCCCCACATTTCAGACGGCCAACTCTCTCATTTGAGGGTATTGTAGTCAGCCGGGATCGACGGGACAATGAATCAAGCCGCCATGCCAACTTAAGCCTTCGGTGCGAAGGCTTTCCTCCAAATGAAAGACTTCGGACCCATCATCGTGATCGAGGACCCGTTTATCAGGAGCTATTTGCGCTTCCTCTTGTCGCGCCACGGATACTCGATGGTCGACAGCGACGCGTCGCGGGCCTCTCGCCTGCTGGATTCGAACGGCGGCGCCCTGGTGATCACGAACAAGCCGGAGCCGCTGGTGCCGTTCGCTCACAAACTCGCGCTGATCTACCTGGCGACGGCTCCGGACATGGACCTGGCATCGCAGTTCCCGGCCTGCCGCGTCATACGGAAACCCTTCCAGCCGGAAGAACTGGTACAGGCCATCGAGGGACTGATTCCGCCCGAGTGAGACGTCATTCGACGCGCAGTGCGGCCATGGGGTCGACGCGCGCCGCGCGGCGGGCAGGGAAGACCGCGGCGAGCAGCGCCACCAGGGCGAGCACCAGGGCGGCGGCTGCCATCGTGGCGGGGTCGCCGGGGGTGACGCCGAACATCCGGCTGGAGACGAGTCTCGCCAGCGCGGCCGCGCCGGCGCCGCCCAGGATAGCGCCCACCAGCACAAGCACAAGCGTCTCCCGCAGGATCATCCACATGACGGTGCGTTCTCCGGCACCCACTGCGATGCGGATGCCGATTTCGTTGGTGCGGCGCGCGACGGCGTAAGAGAGCACCCCGTAAAGGCCGACCGAGGCGAGCAGCAGGGCCAGCAGGCCGAAGAATGTGGAGAGCTGGGCGATGACGCGCTCGGTCCGGATGCGGCGGTCCACCAGTTCGTCCAGCGTATCGGCGTTGGTGATGGGGAGCGAACGGTCGGTCTGGCGGATTTTGCGGCGCACGGCGGATAGCACGCTGCCCGGTTCGGCGGCGGTGCGGATCACGTAGTTCACGAAGCTCACCGGGCCGCCCATGGGGTGAGCGGTCGGCACGAAGAAGCGCCGAGGCACTTTGCCGCGCAAGGCATTCGACCGGATATCCCGCGCCACGCCGACGATCTCATACTGGGCATTCGAGCCGGGGAACAGATCCTCGATGTGCTTCCCGAGGGGGTCGCGGTTGGCGAAAAAATCGCTGGCCATGGTCTGGTTGATGACGCACACGGGAGTCGAATTGGCGGTGTCCTGGCGGGTGATTTCACGCCCGCGCAGCAGCGGGACGCCCAGGGCCGCAAAGAAATCCGGCCCCACCTGGTCGAAGCGCGTGCCGGTGCCGCCGCCTTTGGGTGGAGGGTAGCCTTCCACATAGAGGCGGGTGCCGGAATCCGAGCCGGTGTACAGGCCGTTCTGCGAGTAGGTGGCATTCTTCACGCCGGGGATGGCGCGGATGTCGTCGAGCAGGCGGTTGTAAAGATCGAGCGCGGCCGGCCCCTGGTATCCCGCGGAGAGGGAATCGATTCCAACTACCAGGAGCTTATCCCGCGGGAAGCCGAGTTGCACGTTCTGAAGATTGCGCAGGGTGCGGATGAACAGCCCGGACCCGACCAGCAGGAGCAGCGAGAGCGCGATCTGCGCGACCACCAGCACCTTGCCGAGGCTGGCACGCGAGCCGCCGGTGACGCCGCGGGAGTTCTCTTTGAGCGCCGGCGCCAGTTCCACGCGGGTGGCGCGCAGCGCGGGCGCGAGACCGAACAGCAGGCCGGTGAGGAGCGCCAGGACGGCGGTGAAAGCCAGCACGCGCGTGTCGGGGTGCACGTTCAACACCATGGATTCGGAACCGCGCGCCACCATGCGGACCAGGATCCGGCTGCCCCAGGCGGCGAACAGGACGCCGAGCGCCCCTCCCGCAGCGGCCAGCAGCAGGCTCTCGGTGAGCAGCTGGCGCGCGAGGCGCAGCCGCCCGGCGCCCAACGCCAGGCGGATGGCGATCTCCTTCTGCCTGCCGGTGGCGCGCGCCAGCAGGAGGTTGGCGATGTTGGCGCAGGCGATCAGCAGCACGAGCCCCACTATGGTCATGAGGACATAGAGGGGCTGCGCGTATGATTCGCGCAACTCGCTCGCGCCGCGGCCCCCGGGGTGAAGCTGGAGCTTTTGCTCCCGCTGCTCGCGCCGCTGGTCGTCACTGAGGCCGGGCACGGCGTAACTGCTCATCAACTGCTGAAAGACTACGCTGACGTTGGCCTGCGCCTGCTGGAGCGTCACGCCCGGCTTGAGGCGCCCCATCGCCTGGAGCCACATGATGCGCATCACGGTGCGTTCGTCGTCGTGCAGCCAGTCGCGTCCGGGCTGGACGTCGGGCTGCATCATTATCGGGATCCACAGGTCGGGCGCGTCTCCCACGGTTTCGCCGAAGAAGCCGGGCGGACCGACGCCGATGACCTTCAGCGAAGCCTTGCCGAGGGTAATGACCTTGCCGAGCACGCCGGCGCTTCTGGCGAAGCGACGGTCCCAATAGCTATAGCTGATGACGGCATAGGGGGCGTCGTGCGGCGCGCGATCGTCGGCATGGGTGAACACGCGGCCGATGATCGGCTCGACGCCCAGCACGTGAAAGTAACTGCCGCTGACCAGGCGGGCGTGGACGTCCTCGGGGGCGCCGCCGTCGATCGAAGCGCTGATGCGGTCGGCGTAGCTCTGGGATGCGTACATGTCCGAAAAGACCTGCTGCCGGTCGCGGATGTGCTCATACTCGCCGTAGCTGAGGAGCGAGCGCGTGCCGCTCTGCGACCCGGCGGAGACTCCGGCGGCGGAGGGATCCGTCAGGATGACCAGCTCCCGCGGGTCATGGACGGGCAGCGATTTTACCAGCACCGTGTCGATCAGGCTGAAGATGGCGGTGTTCGCGCCGATGCCGAGCGCCAGGGAGAGCACGGCGATGGCGGTGATGCCGCGATTCTTACCCAGGGTACGGGCAGCGAAGCGCAGGTCCTGCAGAGTGCGGTCGAGTGCCGGCATGGTGACGATTAGACGCCCCGGGAGCGGAAATGGTTGGGATCAGGCCGCGGTCCAGCCCCCGTCGATGGTCATGAGCGAGCCGGTCACGAAGGCGGCTTCCGGAGAGCAAAGATAGAGCGCCAGGTGGGCGATTTCCTCGGGACGCCCCAGGCGGCCGACCGGCTGCCGCTGATTCAACTCCGCGCGGACCTTTTCCTTCTCGTGCTTGTGGTACTTTTCGAGGTACGCTTCGACGAACGGGGTGTCCACCGTGCCGGGGCAAATGCAGTTCACGCGGATACGGCCGGCGTACTCGACGGCAAGCTGGCGCGTCATGGCCACGACCGCCCCCTTGGTGGCGCAGTAGGCGAAACGGCGCTTCACCCCGACCAGGCCGGCTACCGACCCGATATTGACGATCGAGCCGGCGGAGGCCAGGAGCTTGGGCATGGCGGCGCGAGTCACCAGGTAGGTGCCGTCCACATTGACGCGGAACAGGCGCGAGAAATCGGCCGGCTCGGTCTCCTCGATGCTGCCGACCAGCCCGATGCCGGCGTTATTCACCAGGATATCTAGGGTGTCGAGTGCGGCGAAGGCCGCCTGGACGGCAGGCTCGCTGGTGATATCCAGGACGGCCGCGCGCGAGCCGGGGAGTTCGGCCGAGAGAGCTTCGGCGCGGGGGCGGTCGAGATCCGCGATGACGACTTCGGCGCCGGCTTGTGCGAGCACGCGGCAGGTGGCTTCGCCAATGCCGCTGGCGCCTCCGGTTACCAGGGCCTTGCGGCCATCCAAACGAAAGGGAGCCATCAGCGGGTCACCATTCCAATCAGGCGATGATGCAATTCGGCCAGCTTGGCCCGATCGAATTTGACAACTCTGCGGTCGTAGGTCATGAGTCCGTTCACTTCGCCTTCCACGTCGCTGGTTTGGGTGTAGACGGCGGCGGCCAACCCCTGTTTCACCAGCGGCTCGAGTTTTTCGATCAGTGCTTCGTAGCCGGCCTGAAGCGCGGCGCGATCCTGGAAGCTGCGGTATCCCCAGTTGCGTTTGTTCCACCACAGGTGGCCTTCGACCGGCAGGCCAAGGCCTCCGAATTCGCCCAGCACGGAGATGCGGCCGGGCATGACGGGGAACATGTTGGGGCCGGGATACTCGTGCATGTCCTTGAAGTCGCCGAAGCCGCGATCTTCCCATCCGCTCGGTCCGTCCACCAGCCGCGAGGGGTCGAGCGATTTCACCAGGCGCAGCACGTCGTTCGTGGAATGCTGCCCCCAGCCCTCGTTGAAGGGAACCCAGACGATCACGCTGGGGGTGTTGGCCAGATTGTGAATGAGCGCGCGCAGTTCGCGCTCCCAGGAAGCCGCCGCTTCCGCGGGGAACTGCACGTCGGCGGCCGCGCCCTTGCGAACGCCGGAGGGCGGCGTCCGGGTCATGGCGCTGGGCATGTCCTGCCACACCAGGAAGCCGAGCTTGTCGCACCAGTAATACCAGCGGGCGGGTTCCACCTTCACGTGCTTGCGGCACATGTTGAAGCCGAGCTCTTTGAGGGTCTCGATGTCGGAGCGCAGGGCTTCGTCGGTGGGCGCGGTGTAGAGGCCGTCGGGCCACCAGCCCTGGTCGAGCGGGCCGATCAGGAAGAGCGGTTTGTTATTCAGGAAGACGCGGTTGAAGCCGGCGGCGTCTTTGCGCATCTCCACCTTGCGCATGCCGAAGTAGGAGTGGACGCCGTCGCCGCCTTCGAGCGCGATGTCGAAATCGTACAGCGCAGGCGAATCGGGGGACCACGGCGCGATCTCCTGGAGCGGCAGGCTGACCTGCTGGTTGGTTCTGCCGGCGACGCGGCCCACGACCTTGCCGCGCAGCCGCGCGGTGGCGCTGAACCGGGAGTTGGCGGAGGAACGGACGGTCAGTTGGAGGCGGCGCCCGTCGAGATCCGGCGTCATGGCCAGTTCGCTAATGAAGGCGGCGGGGACTGTTTCGAGCCAGACGGTCTGCCAGATTCCCGTGACGGCGGTGTACCAGATGCCGTTGGGATTGAGTACCTGTTTCCCGCGGGGGTTCAAGCCCGTGTCGGTGGGGTCCCAGACGGCGACCGTGAGTTCCTGAGGCGCGGGTCCGGACTTGAGCTCACCGGTGATGTCGAACGTGAACGGATCGTAGCCGCCTTCGTGCGTGCCGGCGGGCTTGCCGTTGACGAAGACCTCCGCTCGCCAGTCCACCGCGCCGAAGTGCAGCAGCACATGGCTGCCGCGCGCGTGGGGAGCCGCGAAAGTGCGGCGGTACCAGAGGCGCTGGCCGGGCGTTACCGCGCGCTTGACGCCGGAGAGCGCCGATTCCACGGGGTAGGGAACCAGCAACTGGCCATCGAATCGGGCCGGCCGCGCGCTGTCCTTCCCGGTGATGGCATAATCCCAGAGGCCGTTGAGGTTAGTCCACTTCGGGCGGACCATCTGCGGGCGCGGATACTCCGGCAAGGCGGCCGAGGCGCTGACCTTCGCGGTCCAGGGCGTGGTGAGTGGATTGTCCGCGGGCTTCCAGTCCGCGGCAATCGACAGCGAGGCGGCCGAGAGGAGCGCCGCCCACAGGCGCAGTCGCATAGAACATACAGACTATCGCAACGACAGGTCGCGGATGTAGATGTCTTTGAAACGCATGTCGCCTTCGCCGCTATGCCCTGCTCGAATTCGGGAGAAGGCCAGGCGATCCAGCCGCGGTCATCGCCGTAGAGGCCGTCGGTGTGGTGGTAGAGCGTGCGATCGATCTCGAACTGCATTCCCTTGGCGATCTCGACGGTGCCGGTGCGGCCAGCGGCGCGAGAGTCTTGAAGGCGATTCGCGTACTGAAGATTGTGCGCGGATTTGAAGCGGTTTATAAGTATGCTGTAGGGGGCGACAGCCGAAAGATCGGACGTGCCGATCTTGACACAGATCGAGGAATGAACGAGACTTAGTTGGACCCTCACCAGGTGACCTGGTACTGAGATATCAATGGTCCAAATGCCGATGTCGATTTCCCGCTTTCTGGGCGTCTGGCTCCTCGTCATCGTAGCTGCATGCTGTCACGCAGCAGTTCCGACGGCTCAACTCGAGGTTTCTCCCATTCCTCTCGAGGACGGTGGAAAAATCCAGTTTCGCGCCATCCAAACTGAGTTTCAGCAGCTAAACGCCAAGAATAACATCGGACAGAGTGATCATTTTCAGATTTACTCCGTACCGGGAACCGGAACCTACGACGAGGTGTACCGACTATTCAGCTATGAACTATTTGTAAAGGACGTCAGGTCCAATCAATGGCTCCACTTCGACCTCAAAGCCGAATCTGCCGGTCAGTTCTCAGATCAGGTCCGCGACTTGGCATTTACTATCACGGAAGGCGCCCGGGCAGAACGTGGCGTGATGCGGTTACCCCTTCACAGCCTCTCGTCAGATCAATACATCAATGCCCCGATTGCCGGCATGGTATTGGATGTACGGCTTGGAACTGTCTGGTCAATCCCGTTGAAGGTGGAGAACCGTCTCAAGGAGATGAGCATTGTAATCCAATCGGTCGGACTAACCTACCCGCAGCCGGAATTCTGGAGCACGCCTGCCGCGTCGTTGTCTACCGATATCACTGTGCCCGAGCAGGGTACCGTAGCATTGGACGGCCTGCAGGTACGTCCCGATGCCGCCAGGGTGATCCAGAACGCTTTCTTCAAGTTCAAGAATGACCCGGACACTCAGCTGAAGGTAAACATCAGGTACGCGGCAGAAGCCGGCGGCAAACCCAAGGACCTTCCGATTGAGATCAAGGTCAGATTCGTCCCGACGCTGCTTTATTTGTTCATCGCGATTCTGGGCGGGGCGGTACTCGGCGCGACCGCACGGCTGGTTGATCAGAAGCACCGCACGTCTGCCCGTGCCTGGTTGGTTGCCTGCATGACTGCGATCCTTAGCGCCGTACTACTGGAACTTCTAGGCATTGTCTTGGTGAGTTTAAACAGCGAGTTTAAGCTTTTCGGAATTACACTGGATCCATTTCAGTTTCCGCAGGTGCTTCTGATGGCAGCTCTGATCGGCGTGTTTGGAGGCACGATTTCGGAAATGATTGGACAGGGAATCGGCAAGGGAGGGCCTAATCAGGTCCGACGTCAATCGGCGGAAGCACCCGGAGGGAATAAGTGATGCTCAGGTTTTGCATTGCTCTCCTTGCAGGCGCAGCAGGACTGTTCGCGCAGATTCCAGCGACTGCGGCTTCTGCCATAAGTGACGGCAGGTTACTCATTCTGGATTCCAACAATGTTCTTGCCGTCGCAGAGACCAAATCAGGAACGGTCCGGAAGGTTGGGCTGCGGATTAGCCCGCAAGCGGTCGACCTGTCTGCCGGGGGCAGGCTTGACGAGAACTTGATTTTTCTGGCTACACGGGGCTCCACAATCGAAACTTCACCGGTGGTCAGGGTTTCGGCGCAGGGGCAGCAATTGGCCAGTTGGAGGCTCCCGGATGGATATCCGTCTGGGGTTGCATTGGATTACCAAAACCGAATTCTCTACGTTTCATCGCTTCAGACCGGGGAAATTTTCAGCATAAAGTTGAATGAAGGCGGTTCTCTAGCTCACTACGTGGCTGAAATGTCGGGAGCATCCCGGCTGGGTCCATTGGCGGTTGATCCTGCCACCGGCCGGATCTTCGCAGCGGACGTGTTTTCGGGTCGGATTTACATGCTTACGCTATCCACTCGCCGAAGTTCGGTTGTAGTAGCCGGATTAGGCAGACCATCAGCACTGGCGCTCGGGCGGGGAGGGCGGACGTTGTACATTGCGGATACGGACAGGCGCTGCGTGTGGGCCGTCGAATTGGGTGCGAACCGCCTAAGAGCCGTTGCGTTTTTGACCTCATCTGCTGGGTTGCGAGAACCGCTAGGGGTCACGGTGGATACCGACCAGACGATATGGGTTGGAGATCACTCAACCCAAACAGTTTCCGGTTTCGATGCTGGCGGACGCCTCGTCAAACAGCTTCGGTGATCGCCGTGTTGGGAGCGGCCGACAGCGAGGCGGCCGAGAGGAGCGCCGCCCACAGGCGCAGTCGCATAGAACATACAGACTATCGCAACGACAGGTCGCGGATGTAGATGTCTTTGAAGCGCATGTCGCCTTCGCCGCCGGAGTGCAGTTGAAGCGCGACCCAGCCTTCGAAGGATTTCGGAGCGGGGTCGGTGAAATCGATGATGGTGATGCCGTTCAGGATTCCGACCATGTGGTTGCCTTCCACTTTCATCAGGAAATCGTTCCAGTCGGTGGGGCGCATGACCTGCTCGAATTCGGGAGAAGGCCAGGCGATCCAGCCGCGGTCATCGCCGTAGAGCCCGCCGGTGTGGTGGTCGAGCGTGCGATCGATCTCGAACTGCATTCCCTTGGCGATGTCGACGGTGCCGGGCTTGAACTCGGTGTGGAAGTAGACGCCGCTGTTTCCGTCCTGCTCGCACTTGAAGCGGAGCGACAGCCAGAAATCCTTGTACGACTTTTCGGTGCGCAGGTAGCCGTATTCCCGGGTCACGCCCTTGCCGTGAATGGTGCCGTCTTCGACGGTCCAGCTTTCGTGGCCGACAGGAACCCAATTCGTGAGATCCTTGCCGTTGAAGAGCCGCACCCACTGCTCGTTGGGCAGGGGAGCGCGATTGCGCGGCACTTGGGCGGAGGCCAGGAACGGTAAGGCAAGCGCGGCCAGCGGCGCGAGAATTTTGAGCGCGATTCGCATACACAAGATTGTGCACGGAAACGGCAAGTCGGGCAAGCCATAGAGAGCGCGCGGAGCATCAGACCTCCCGGAGCGCGGTGAGCGGATCGACGCGCGTCGCCAGCCGGGCGGGAAGATAGCAGGCAACCAGGGCCACGGCGGTCAGGACGGCGGCCGCGGCCCCCATGCTGAGGGGGTCGGTTCCACTGACGCCGTACAGCATGCGGCTGAGGACGCGGCCGGTCGCGAGCGATGCGGCGAAGCCGATGCCGAGGCCGGCGAGTACCAGCGACATTCCCTCCGCCAACATGAGCCGGAGGAGGCTGGTGCGGCTGGCGCCGAGAGCCATCCTGAGGCCGATTTCGCGCTGCCGCCGGACGGCCGCATACGTGAGGATACCGTAGAGCCCGATGCTGGCGAGCCCGAGCGCCAGCAGGCCGAAGACGCTTAGCATGACGATGCCCATGCGCGCGGAGAACAGGCCGCCGTCGATGATTTGCCGGCCGGTTCGCGGCATCGTGACGACGATCTGCGGGCCGGCGGCATGGATTTCGCGCTCGACAGGCGTGATCTGCTGGAGCGGATCGCCCTTAGTGCGGATATAGAGCGCCATGGTATCCGAGTAATTCTGCTCGAGAGGCACATAGACGCAGAATTGCGGGGGCTCACCCCACGCGGTGTAGTTGGCGGTGCGTGCGATGCCCACAATCTGGCGGAACCCGGCTTCGCCGGGCAACCGGACGAGGCGGCCCAAGGCTCCCGCGGGCCAGAACTCGCGGGCCATGGTCTCGTTCACGATCGCCACGGGCGTGGAGGTATCGCGATCGGTCCCGGTGAACTCCCGGCCGGCGCGGATTTCAATACCGGCCGTCTCGAAGTAGGCGGGGTCCACGGTGTCGACAATGGCGCGGATGGTGTCGCTTTTCGAGCGCTGCTGGCGGCCTTCGACCTGAAGTCCGTTGAGGGCACGCGCCCAGAGCGGCATGTTGGCGGACCAGGCGGCGGAGACGATGCCGGGCATCCGGGCCACCCGGTCGCGGGCTTCCTTGTAAAAGGACTTGGTCTGCGCCCTGGTGTAGCCGGCCTGTCCGGCATTCGTGGAGAAGACGGCCAGATGCGCGGTCTGGAAGCCGGAGTCCATCTCGTAGGCGCGGCCGATGCTGCGCAGGAAAAGCGCGGCGGTCACGAGCAGGAGAAAGGAAACGGCTACCTGTCCAACCAGCAAGGCGTTGCTCAGGCTGACGCCCCGCCGGCTTCGGCCCAGGGTGCGGCCGGTCTCCTTGAGCGCATCGCCGAGGCTGGCGCGAGAGGCGCGGAGTGCCGGCGCAATACCGAAGAGAAAGCTGGTGGCAAGCGAGAGCAGGAGGGCGTAGCCGAAGACCAGGCCATCGAACCGGGGGGTCGCGAAATTTGCTCCACCGGGAAGGGCGCCGAACAGGAGCCGCAGTCCCGCATAGCCGACCAGGACACCCGCGCCGCCGCCGAGCAGGCCCATCAGGATAGCTTCGGTGAGAAGTTGGCGGACCAGGCGGGAGCGGCTGGCGCCCATGGCCAGCCGGACCGTGATTTCGTTCCGGCGCGCGGCGGAACGGGCGAGCAGCAGGTTGGCGACGTTCGAGCAGGCGATCAGGAGTACGATGCCGACCACGACCAGCAGTGCCACGCCGGCGAAGACGATCTGCCCGGACGTACCGCCGCCGGCAGTGGCCAGTAACGCATCGCGTATCGGGCGGACAGCGACGGTGTGGCCCTCATTGGTACCCGGATATTCGCGGGCGAGGGCGGAAGCAATGGTCGAGAAGTTGGCCTGCGCCTGTGCCTGAGTGATATGCGGGCGGTAGCGCCCAACGGCAAGGAATGCCGCCTGCCCACGCTCGTGTAGGGCGTTCCGCATCTGTGCGGGCCAGACGCGCTCGGCAGTGGCCGCGGGAAGCCAAAAGTCCGGACCGAAGATTGCGTTGACGCCGATGAAGCCCCGGGGCGCTACGCCGATCACGGTGAAGACGACATCATTCAGTCGCAGGGTCCGGCCGAGGATATCGGGCGTGCCGCCGAAGCGGGTCTGCCAGGTCGCATAGTTGATCACGGCGACGGCAGGGCCGGCGGGGGCATCTTCCTCCGGCACAAAAAAACGGCCGGTCGACGGGGCCAGGCCGAGGGTCCGAAAGTAGTTGCCGGTGACGAGTTCGGCAAACAGCACCTCCGACGCGCCTCCCTCCTGATGCGTCACGACGCGCGGGGAGGTGTAACCTGCGAGCGATTCGAAGACGGCGTTTTGAACCTGATAATCCTGGAGGTCGGGATAAGAAATCGGGAACGGCGTGCCTGCCTTGGCCTGATCGGCTTCGGCGCCCGCGATACCGGCCAGTTCGCCGGGGTTCTGGACGGGCAGCGGATTCAGGATCAGGGTGTTGAGCACCGTAAAGACCGTGGTGTTGGCGCCCATGCCGAGGGCCAGGGTCAGGACGACGAAGACAACGAAGACGGGGCTCTTCCGCATGCTGCGCAGTGCGTAGCGGATGTCGCGCCAGAGGCCGTTGAGGAAGTTGCCGAGGCGAGCGTCACCGGCAGGGACGGCATCGTACCGCGGCAGGCGGTGTTCGGCGGGAACGGCGGCGCGGAGTGGGCGGAGGCCATCCAGTTCCGCGAGAACCTGGCGGTAGGCGTCGTGCGGAGCGGTACCGCCGGCAGTCAGGTCGCGATAGCGGTCTTCGAGGTGCTGCGCAATCTCTTCGGCAAGGTCTGATTCGGCCGGGGCGGTGAGGTTCAAATCGGCCAGGCGCCGGAGGGTGAGATCTTTCCAATCAGGCATGTTCGATTCCCGTGATGCGGCCGATGACGGCCACGAAGTCTTTCCAGCTTTGTTGCTTGGAGCGGAGCGCCCGGCGTCCCGCGGGGGTCAGGCGGTAATACCGGCGGCGCCGCTGCTCGGCTTTCTCGACCCACTTGCCTTCAATCCAGCCCTGGCTTTCGAGGCGGTGGAGCAAAGGATAGAGTGAGGTGACATGGAACGTCAGTGCGCCGCCGGAGCGGACCTCGATCAGCTTGGAGATGTCGTACCCGTGGCGGGGCTGGGCTTCGAGGAGCGAGAGGACCAGGAACTCGGCGCTGCCTTTTTTCCACTCGGGATCGGGCTCGATACTGTTTGTTCCCATATATTGAAGTCAATCATATCGACGCGGGAAACGGGCGGCTGTTAGCAAGCGTTGTGTGAAGAACTGTACGAATGGGGAGGCGGCTCCGCAAGGCGGTGCCTTAGCTACCTGGGAGGATGCTTTCCGCCACGCGCCTGCCCATGCGGACGCAATCGGGAATGCCGATGCCTTCATAGGCATTGCCTGCGAGGTGCAGGCCCGGCAGCGCGGCGGCGCGCGCCTGGATCTCGGCTACGCGGGCGGGGTGGCCCACGGTGTACTGCGCCATCGAACGCGGCCAGCGTGAAATGCGCGTGAAAATCGGGTGCGCGGCCACACCGGCGATCTCTCGCAACTCTTCGGCCACCGCGGCGGCGACGGTTTCATCCGATTCCTCGAGGATGCCGGCATCTTCCATTCCGCCCAGAAAACAGCGCGCTACGATGAGGCCCTCGGGGACGCGGTAGGGGAACTTGGTTCCGACCCAGGTGCAGGCTACCAGGCGGCGGCGCTCCTTCTTCGGCACCAGGAAACCGAAGCCCACCGGAGGCACCGCGAAATCGGCGGCCCGGAACCCCATGGCCACGGTCATGGAGGAACTGTAGGGCACCCCGCCCAGCAATTCGGAGAGGCGCGGGTCGAGCGCGGCGACGAGACCGGCTGCGCTGTGGGCTTCGCAGGCGACGACCACGTGGGCGGCATCCATCCAATCGCCGCCGGCTTTGATGCGGAACCCCTGGGCGGTGCGCTCGACGCTTTCGGCGCGCACGCGGCGAAACGCGGCATGGCCCTCGACGGCCTTCGATACCGCGTCGACCATCGCGCCCAATCCGCCTTTGAGCGTGCGGAAGAGGGGCGCGCGTTGAGCGCCGGGGCGGGTTTTGGCCCGCATGGCGAGCACGCCGCGGGTCAGGCTGCCGTACTTGCCGGCGAGTTCCACGAAGCGCGGCAGGACGCTCGTGACGCTGAGCCCGGCTGGGTCGCCGCCATAGATGCCCGAGAGCAGCGGTTCGGCCAGGTAATCGACAGCTTCGCGGCCATAGTGCTCTTCGACGAATTCAGCCACCGACTCATCGCCCGGGTGGGGCGCGGGCGCGCGGAACAGTTCCATGCCCATCCGGAGCTTGGTGCCCCAACTCAGCAGGCGGGTGGTGAGGAGCGGCAGAATCTTGGTCGGCACCATCATCATGAGGCCGTCCGGGAGCGGCACGAGGCGGCCGTCTTTGCGCACGAAGGTGACGCGGAGATGGTCGTTCGATCCGATGACGTCGCCGGCCATGCCAAGGTCGCGAATGAGCTCGAGCGCGGCGGGCTTGGCGGAGAGAAAACTGTCGGGCCCGGCTTCGAGGGTGCAGCCTTCCACGCGGTCGGTCTGGATCACGCCGCCGAGGCGGGGGCGGGATTCGAGAATCGTGGAGGGCGCGCCGGATTTCGCCAGGTAGTAGGCCGTGGAGAGGCCCGAGATGCCGCCGCCGATGATGACGGGTTCAGGCATGGAAACGGGCCCGCTCCCTGACGGTCGCGGCTCTGTGCGTCGCCGCAACCCGTTTCACAGAGCCGCGACCGTCAGGGAGCGGGCAAGCTACAGGCATCGCTTGACGACCTCGGCGAGGGCTGCCGTGAAACGCGGGGAATCGTTCAGCGATTCGGGCCGGCGCACGGTGATGCCGCGCGCGGCGGCGTACTCGCGGAAATAAATGTCGATGTCGTATAGAGTCTCCACGTGGTCGCAAACGAAGCCGATGGGGGCGATCATCACCTCGCCGATGCCGCCGGCGGCATAGCGGTCCAGGCACGATTCCACGGTGGGGCCGAGCCATCGGTCGCCGGTCATTCCCTGGCTCTGGTAAGCGAAATCCCAATCGGTGAGGCCGAGCCGGGCGGCTACCAGCCGGGCGGTGGCGCGGCATTCCCGGTCGTAAGGATCTCCGGCAGCCAGAGCGCGCTCGGGAAGGCTGTGCGCGGTGAAGAGAACGCGCTCCTTCGGCTGCCCGATTCGTTCGGCGAAGGCTTCGATCAGCAGCGGCTCATCGTGGTAGCTCCTGGCCCACGAGATTTCGAGAGACGGCGCGGCTTCGGCGACCTTGCGGATGTAGAGCCCGACGCTCATTTCGGAATACTGGGGAGCCATGCAGACGGCGGCGGCGCGGCTGGCTTGGAACCGCGGGACCACATCCTCGATGAACGGATGCCAGTTGCGCATGGCGAAGTGCACGGGAACGCCGAGCAGGCGTTCGAGCGCTTCCGCCTGGGCTCGCGTCCAGCGGAGCAGGGGAGAGCCGCCGCCGATGGCGGCATAGCGCCGCGTCACTTCCCCGGTTACCCGCGGATCGGGCGGCCTGCCGCCGCGGACGAAGCCCAGATACGGTTCCACGTCCTCAAGCCGTTCCGGCGCTCCATGGGCGAGCAGCAGGACCGGCGGATTCACGGCCGGAATTCCCGAACCATTTCCACCACGGCTTTCACGTTCTCGACCGGGGTTTCGGGAAGGATGCCGTGTCCGAGATTGAAGATGTGGCCGGGACGCGTGCCGGTGCGCTTGAGCAGTTCCTGCACCTTGGTGCGGAGTTCCGGCAGGGGTGCGAACAGCGCCACCGGGTCGAGGTTGCCCTGAATCGCGGAGCGGTAGCTGATATCCATCCAGGCCTGGTCGATATTGATGCGCCAGTCGACCCCCATCACATCGCCGCCGGCGGCGTGCAGTTCGCGGAAGAAGCCGGAAGAGCCGGTGCCGAAGTGGATGACGGGAACGCCCGTGGAGCGAATGCGCTCGATGAGGGCGCGGGAATAGGGCGCGGCGAAACGGACGTAATCGTCGGAGCCGAGCGCGCCCACCCAACTGTCGAACACCTGGATGGCGCGGGCGCCGGCCGCGACCTGCAGGTGCGCGAAGGGGGCCAACACGTCCACGATCTTGCCCATCAGGCGCCGCCACAGCGTTTCGTCGGCGTACATCATCTTCTTGGTTCGGACGAAATTGCGCGAGGCGCCGCCTTCGATCATGTAGCTCGCCATGGTGAACGGCGCGCCCACGAAGCCGATGATCGGAACCTTTCCCGCCAGGGCGCGGACCACCTGTTGGATCGCCTGGCCCACGTAGCCCAGATCGTCGGTATTCGTAGTGGAGAGCGAATCCACGTCGTCCGACGTTCGGACCGGGTTATCGATCATCGGTCCTTCGCCGGACGCATACCGGAGTTTCAAACCCATGGGCTCGATGGGCAGGAGCAGGTCGGCAAAAATGATGGCCGCATCCACGTCCAGGACCTCGACCGGCTGCAACGTGACAGTCGCAGCCAGATCGGGGCGCTTGCAGATCTCGAGAATTCCGTGCCGCTCGCGGATCTGGCGGTACTGCTTCATATACCGGCCCGCCTGCCGCATGAACCATACCGGCCTGACGTCGGTGGGACGGCGGCGGCAGGCGTCCAGAAAACGGCTAGTCATTGGAGCCACGCGCATGGCTGATCCATCCTGTCTTCGCAAAAGAACACGCGAAAGTCCTTAGGCTTGTGCTGGGCCGCCCACTGGCGGCCGTTGATAAAGTACGGCTTGGCCCACACTTCGCTATCGAGCGTACGGGGCGCGATCACGGAAACCGACACGCTGCCCTGCGCCGGATAGCCGGTGCGCGGGTCCATAATATGGGCGTAAATCCGCCCTTCAGCCCGGAAAAACTTTTCATAGCTCCCCGAGGTGGACATCGACATATCTTTCAGGAAGACCTCGGCCGCGGATTTCCGCGTGTTCCAGGGGTCCTTGATATCCACCCGCCATCCTCTCGGCTCGTCCGGCGGGGCGCCCATTCCATAGATGCTGCTGCCGGATCCGGCCACCAGGGCGATCTGGATTCCGTTCTTCCGAAGAACTTCCACCATCCGGTCCACCGCATACCCTTTTCCGATGCCGCCGGGGTCGATTTCCACGCCGGGCCGGTCGAACCAGACGGTTTGCGCCGCCGGGTCCAGATGGATGTGCCGGTAGCCGACCCTGGTCATGGCGGCTTGCACTTCGGCCCGGTGGGGCAGATGGCCTGTACCCTTGTAGAATCCCCACACCTTCATCAGCGGGCCTACCGTGATGTCAAACGCTCCTTCGCTTTCCCTGCTGTATGCAACGCACGCCGACAGAACGCGGAATAACTCGGGCGAAACCTTCGTCGGCCCTGCCGCGGCGCGCCGGTTTACCTGACTCCACTCGCTGTCGGGCTTATAGTTTGAAAGGAGATCGTCCAAATTCCGGACCTCGTCGAAAGCGGCGTCCGCCGCCGCCTCCATCCGGACCCGGTCCTGCCCGTACAGCTCAATCGTATACGTCGACCCCATGGCGTCGGCGCTCTTCTCGAGACGGAGGAGTTCCGGCCGGGGCGCCGCCATGGCTGCCGACAGAAACAAACCTACCACAATTTGTTTGAAACTAGGGCTGATTTTCAGTGCGGCCACGAGATTTTTTCGCTCGTTTCAATAGAAAATCGATCCGGCTTTCCACATCCGGGTTCCGATCCTGGTCGAAATGCAGTTCGGGAACATGCCTGAGACTCAGCCGGGCAGCCAATTCGTGGCGCAGGAAGGACTGGGCATGCTCCAGGGCAGCCATGGACTGGCGCTGCTCCCGCTCGGTACCGCGGACCGCCACCTTGACGTTGGCATAACGGCCATCGGTGCTGACGTGGACGTCCACTAACTCGACGGCCAGCAGGCGGGGGTCCTCCGCTTCGAACCCGATAATCTCCGAAAGTTCTTCCCGGACTGCTTCGGAAACCCTTAATGTGCGCCGTTCATCCATGAAAATTCGCCCGCTCCCTCACGGTCGCGGCTCTGGGAAAACCCGCCCGGTCCCTCACGGTCGCGGCTCTGGGGTCATGCCAGCCACTCCAACGTACACTCGGCCAGCTCCGCTCCAAGCAGGGCGAAGGCTTCCTCCTCGACCGCGCGCAGTACCTTCTCCGCGTGGACGCGATCGGAAGATACGGTTACCGCCGAGACGGCCGCGCGCTGCCAAAGATCCTGGTGGTCGATCTCCGCCACCGCCACGTTGAACCTGTGCCGGAGCCGGGTCTTCAGACCTTCGACCACGTGGCGCTTATCCTTCAGAGAGTGCGAGTTCTCAAGCCGCAGTTCGAGCGTCAGGACACCAATTGCCGCCATCGCGTTATGCGAAGACTTCGGTGGCGACGCGCTCCGTTACGAATGCTTCGATCACGTCGCCCTGCTTTACGTCCGAATAATTTTCGAGCGTAATCCCGCACTCCTGCCCGGTTTTCACTTCGCCGACGTCGTCTTTGAAACGCCGCAGCGATCCGATCTTGCCGGTGTGGACCACCACGTTATCGCGCAGCAGCCGGATCTCCGACTTGCCGGTAATGGATCCGTCGATGACCTGGCAGCCGGCCACGTTGCCCACCTTGCTGATGCGGAACGTCTCACGCACCTCAGCCTTACCCTTGTACACTTCCTTGAACACCGGCTCGAGAAGGCCGGTCATGGCGCGCTTGATCTCGTCGGTCAGGTTGTAAATGATCGTGTGCAGGCGGATATCGACCTTTTCCTGCTCGGCCACCGCCTCCGCCTTGCGCTCCGGCCGCACGTTGAACCCGATAATGATCGCGTTCGAGGCCGAAGCCAGCAGCACGTCGGATTCGTTGATAGCTCCGACGCCGGAGTGAATCACGCGGACTTTGACCTTCTCGTTCGAGAGCTTCTGCAGCGTCTCGGTAAGCACTTCGGCCGACCCACCCACATCCGTCTTAATGATGATCGGCAGTTCCTTGACCTCGCCCGCCTGCATCTGCTTGTGCAGTTGTTCGAGGGTGATGCGGCTGGACTTGGCGAGTGCGGCTTCGCGCGCCTTCTGGTCGCGGAAGTTCACAATCTGCTTCGCCTTGGCGGTGTCGGTCACAACCTGGAAATCGTCGCCGGCTTCGGGCATCGATTCCAGGCCAAGCACCTCGACCGGGGTGGAAGGCTCGGCCTTGCGCACCTGGGTTCCACGGTCGTTCTGCATGGCGCGCACCTTGCCGAATACGGAGCCGCAGATGAAGAAGTCTCCCACCTGCAGCGTGCCGTTGCGCACCAGCACGGTGGCGACCGGGCCGCGGCCGCGATCGAGCTGCGCTTCGATGACGGTACCCATCGCCGGACGGCTCGGGTTGGCCTTGAGATCCTGCATGTCGGCCACCAGGAGAATCATTTCGAGCAGCAGGTCGAGATTCTGATGGGTCCTGGCCGAAACCGGCACCATCACGACGTCGCCGCCCCAATCCTCGGCCTGCAGGCCGCGATCGGCCAGTTGCTGCTTGATGCGTTCCGGCTGGGCGTCGCCCTTATCGATTTTGTTGATGGCCACGACGATCGGCACCTTGGCGGCGCGCGCGTGATCGATGGCTTCGAGGGTCTGCGGCATGACTCCGTCATCGGCTGCCACCACCAGGACGACGATGTCGGTGACTTTGGCGCCGCGGGCGCGCATACGGGTGAACGCTTCGTGGCCGGGAGTGTCGATGAAGACGATCTTGCGGCCCTTCATATCCACCTGGTACGCGCCGATGTGTTGGGTGATGCCGCCCGCTTCGCGCGCGGCTACGTTGGCTTCCCGGATTCCGTCGAGCAGCGAGGTCTTGCCGTGGTCGACGTGGCCCATGATGGTGACCACCGGAGCGCGCTTCTGCAGGTCTTTCGCATCCTCGGCGATCTCCACAGCCTGCATGGCTTCTTCTTCATAGCTCACGGTGGCGGTGGAGGCGCCGAACTCGCGGGCCACTTCGGTGGCGAGCTTCGAATCGAGCGTCTGGTTAATGGCCACGAAGATACCGCGGTCCATCAGCTTCTTCATCACCAGGGCGGCCTTGACGTCGAGCTTCTCGGATAGCTCCTTGACGGTGATGCCTTCGGAAATCGTAATCTCGCGATTGATGGGCGGCGGTCCGGCTTCCACGTGGCGCCGCTGCGGCCGCAGGATTCTCTCTTCTTCCACCCGTTCACGGGGCTGCGGGCGGCTGGGCCGCTTGTCGCCGGGGCGGCCGCGGGCCGGTTCTACCGGCGGCGGCGCGAGACCCGGTTCCATACGCCCGCGCGAGGTCGGATGCTGCGGGCGCGGTCCCGCGGGACGGCCCGGAGCGGGCGCGCCGGGGCGCGGCCCGGTGCGTGCGACGAGCGGCTGCCCGGGGCGGATGGGGCCGCGATAAATCGGCTGGCCGGGAACCGGCGTGGCCGCGGGCTTCGGAATTCCAGGCCGGGGTGACACGGGAGCTGCGGGCATGGTCGGCCGCGGCGCGGAAAGCTTGGCGGCAAGGTCCGGCCGCGGCGGGACGACCGGTCGCGCGGCCGGCTGCCCGGCCAGCGGCTTGGGCGCACCCGGTGTGCCAAGCGCACTCGTGGGCGGCGCACTGGTGCGGCTTTCGGGCCGCCGGGGAGCCTGCGGCTGGCGATGCAGATTGGTAGGAGCGGTTCCGGGCGCGGGCCTCGCGCCTTCAGCTCCGGCCGGGAACGGCTGCCGCGGACCCGAGAGAACCTGTCCTGGACGCGGCCCTGTTGCCGGCCCCGGTATGGGACGCGGTCCGGGAACCGCCGGGCGGCCCGGCGCAATCACAGCCGCAGGCGGCATGTGAGAGGGAGCCTGTGGGTGAGCAGTTGGCTGCGGGTGGGAAGGTGCCTGGGAAGCCGGCGGAGTCTGGCGCGGCGTTTCCGGTTTCGGTAGCGGTTGATGCGGGCCGGACGGTGGATGGATAGGTCTCCCGGCAAGGGGTGGCCGTACCGGCGCGTGATGCGCCACGGGAGGCGCGGACGCTTCCTCGGCCTCTATTTTGGGAATGGCTGTGGGCGTAGGTTCCTCGCTCGGTTCGCTCTCCCGGACCGTGGTAGGCCGTTCCGCCTCGGCGGGTTCGGCTGTCTCGGAAGCCGGCGGCTCGAATGTTTCCGTCCGCTCGCCTCCCGCTTCCGGTTCCGGCTCCTGTTCGGGCTCCAGGTCCGGCACATCCTGACCGTAGAGACGCCGCAGCCGGATGGCAACATCCTCGTCGATCGAGCTCGAGTGCGTCTTTTTTTCGGTTACACCCAGTTCGGGCAGCCGGTCGAGGATCTCGTGAGCTTTCACTTCCAACTCCCGCGCCAGCTCGTTGATCCGAATCTTCTTCATAGAAAAAACTATCTGCTTCTATCTGACGAGACGCTCCTACTCGCGCCGACCCGGGGTGCCTTCTGGTGGTGAACCCTCGGACTGATTGTGAGTGGGGGAACCCGCATCTTCCATGTTACCAAACTGCTGGTCGGTTTCTTTGCTCTCTTCGGCCTGCTCCGAGCCAGGTTCGAAACGTTCTTCCGGACTTTCCGGTTCGTACAGCGTTCCCGGGGGATAAACGGTCTCGGTGACGGCAGGCTGTTCTTCGGGAGGCGGCGGGCCGGGTTCGGCCTCAAGAGATTGGGAATCGGTGCCCTGCAACTCCGCCGCCTCTTCCGACGAGGCCGCGAAATCGGGCGCTTCGGGCAGCGGATCGGGAGGCAACTGCTCCGCCTCTTCGCCCCCCTGTCCCTCTTCGAACTGGCTGTAATAACCGTTGACCGCTTCCTGGATGCGCTCCACCTGGGCGGGGTCGATACCCGGAATCTCTTCGAGCTGCTCGGGGGTCATGGCGCCGAGTTTCTCGATCGTGCCCACTCCGGATTCCACCAGCCGTTCGACGAGCTTCTCCTCCAGGCCGTAATCGATCAGCACGGAAACGGGGGCGCCGGGGGCCACCAGCGCGGCCATCGCGGATTCGACCTCCTGGCGTTTTTCTTCCTCGCTCTTGATATCGATCTTCCAGCCCAGGAGCTTGGCCGCCAGCCGTACGTTTTGACCCTTCTTGCCGATGGCCAGCGAGAGCTGCGAGTCGTCGACAATCACTTCCATGTGTTTCTCGAGCGGATCGAGCACGGTGATGCGGCTGACCTTGGCCGGGCTCAACGCGTGAGTGGCGAACACCACCGAGTCTTCCGAGTATTCGATGATGTCGATCTTCTCGCCGCGCAGCTCGCGGATGATCGACTGCACGCGCATGCCTTTCATTCCGACGCACGCGCCGACGCTATCCACGTCGCGGTCGCGGCTCTGCACCGCAATCTTGGTCCGCTCCCCGGCCTCGCGCGCGCAACCGCGAATCTGCACCGTGCCGTCGTAAATTTCGGGGACTTCCTGTTCGAACAGGCGCATCACCAGTTCCGGCGCGGCTCTCGAAACCAGAACCCCGGGACCCTTGCTCGACTTGTCCACCAGCCGGATGACGCAGCGAACCCGGTCCCCCACGCTATAGCTTTCGAGACGCGACTGTTCCTTCTTTGGCAGCTTGGCCTCGGTCTTTCCGAGATCGAGAATGTAGTCCGGCCCTTCCACCCGCTTGATGGTGCAGTTCACCAGCTCACCGGTGCGGCCCGAGTATTCGTTGAATACGGTTTCCCGCTCGGCTTCGCGAACCTTTTGAAAAATCACCTGCTTGGCGGTCTGCGCGGAAATGCGTCCCAGGGCATCGGTGTTTTTGGGAATCCGGATTTCCGAGCCGATTTCGGCTTCGGTGTTGATTCGCCGCGCCTCGGCCAGGGTCATTTCGTGAACCGGGTCTTCCACCGCTTCTACCGCTTTTTTAACGGCGAACAACCGGATCGCGCCGGTCTTGGGATCCATCTCCGCCAGATAGTCTTCGTTGGTCCGGTAGTGCTTGCGTGCGGCGATCAGCATGGCATCTTTCACCGCGTCCAGCACGATTTGCGGATCGATGCCTTTTTCCTTGCTCAATATCTCGATGGATTGAAAAATCGTTTCCAAGGTACCCTCTTTGTCGCGATTGAGTGTTTCCGGCGGGCTACCACTCGAACTTCAGGTTCGCCTTCCGGACTTGGCCGAGTGCGAACCGGATGGATTTCCCCTGCCCGGCGTCGAGTGCGATGACGCCGTCTTCGAAGCGGGCAAGCGTGCCTTCCCAGTTGCGCCTTCCCTCGAGCGGCTCCCGCAGCGTGATCTTGACCTTCTTACCCAAAAACCTCTGGTAATCCTGAGGTTTCAGAAGTTTACGCTCTACTCCGGGTGAACTGACCTCAAGCGTGTAGCGGCCGCCCGGAACGACATCCTCTACGTCCAGAATGGTGCCGACCTGCTGCGAAACCGTTTCGCAGTCGCCGTGAGTCACACCTTCCGGCCTATCGATCGAAATCCGCACCAGCCGGCAGCCGCCTCCACCCTTGACCTCTACTTCCACGAGTTCCATCCCCTCGGAATCGGCCACCCGCCGCGCGATCTCTTCGATTTTGGACGCTACTGCTTCCTGCATCTTTACGAATGTGCCAAATCCAACAAAAAAGTGGGCTTTCGCCCACTTGTTAGCTCGACACTAATCCCCATTCTAGCGCGTTCGGACGAAATGGGGAAGTGCAAAGCCCTAAAGATCCAGGCTGCCGGCGCCGATAGTGAGGCTGAAGACTATGACGGGGCGTCCGGCCTTTCTGATTACGATTGATACCGAAGGCGATGACCTTTGGTCGCATCCGCGGAGCATCACTACGAGGAATGCGGCGTTCCTGCCGCGGTTCCAGAAGACCTGTGAGCGGTATGGACTGATTCCCACGTACCTCACGAACTTCGAGATGGCGTGCTGCCCCGAATTCCAGCAATTCGGCCGAAAAGTCAGGCGGCGCGGGACGGCGGAAATCGGCATGCACCTGCACGCCTGGAATTCACCGCCGCTGATTCCGCTGACGGACGACGATTTCGGCTGCGCTCCCTATCTGATCGAGTACCCGGAGGATTTGATCCGCGAAAAGGTCATCTATATGACCGGGCTGCTGCGGCATACCTTTGAAGCTCCGGTCACGAGCCACCGGGCGGGGCGTTTCGGCTTTAATGGCACGTACGCGCGCATTCTCGAAGACTGTGGGTATCGAGCCGATTGCTCGGTGACGCCGGGCATTTCGTGGGCGGCACACCCGGGCGGGACAGGCGGCGGACCGGATTTTTCCACCGCGCCGCGAGCTCCGTATTTTCCGGATTACGACGACGTGTGCCGGCCGGGCGCCGCCGGATTGCTCGAGGTGCCCATGTCGATCCGGCTCTCGGAGCCGTCCTGGATCGATCCGCTGCGCCGGAGATTGAGGCCGCGATCGCTCGTCCGGCGGGTGGTCGACCGGCTGTCGCCTCCCTTCTTGTCCCTGCAGCCCAACGGACACAACCGGACGGGTATGTTGCGCCTGCTCGATCTCGCCGAAGAAAACGGGGAAACCCACGTGGAGCTCTTGCTGCACTCCTCGGAGCTGATGCCCGGCGGCAGCCCCCGTTTCCGCACCGCCAGCGCGATTGAGACGTTGTACGGGGACCTCCACGCGGTTTTTGGCGCGGCTCGCGACCGGTTCCGCGGGATGGCTCTAGCGGATTTCGCCGAGGAGTACCAGGGCGCGCCGGCAATGGTGGAGGCCGTCCAATGAGCATGCCGGGTGGGCGCGTTCTGGTGCTGGGCAACGATACCCGGAGCTTCCTGAGCGTGATCCGGTCGCTTGGCCGCGCCGGTGTCGAGGTGCACGCCGCCTGGTCGGAGCCGGACAATCCCGCGCTGCGGTCGCGATATCTCAGCCGCGTGCACGGCATTCCGCGGTATTCGGCGCGAGATGGGCGCTGGCTGGACGCTCTCACGGGGCTGCTGCGGGAATGGTGTTTCGACGCGGTGATTCCGTGCCACGATGCCGGCGTTCTGGCGCTTCACCGCCACCGGGAGGAGCTTGGCCGCTGGACGCGGCTGGCGATTCCCGACGAATCGGCCTACGAAGTTTGCTTCGATAAGCGGAAGACCTATGAACTGGCCGAGCGTCTCTCGATTCCCTTGCCGCGGCAGGCGCGGGCCACTTCGACCGCCGAAATTCATGGGTTGGCGGCCGGCTTCGGGATGCCGTTGGTGCTGAAGCCCGCGGCTTCGGTCACGCCGGACGATCCCGAAGTTCGCCACGAAGTGCGGAAGGTGCGGCTGGACGAGCAAATCGAAGCGGTCGCCACTCCCATGCTGGCGCGCGGGCCCTTGCTGGTCCAGGAGAATTTCGCGGGTGTCGGGGTCGGGGTCGAGGTGCTCTCTCGACGCGGCGAGATCCTGGCCGCTTTCGAGCACGAGAGAGTTCACGAACCGCCGGTAGGCGGCGGCAGCAGTTACCGGAAAAGCGTGCCGCTCTCTCCCGCGCTGCTGGATGCGGCCGGCCGCATGATGAAGGAACTGCGCTACACCGGAGTGGCGATGGCCGAGTTCAAGGTGAATCCGCGTACGGGCGGCTGGGTGCTGATCGAAATCAACGGCCGGTTTTGGGGTTCGCTGCCGCTGACGATTGCGGCCGGCGCGGATTTTCCGCGGTATCTCTACGAGATGATGGTCCGCGGGTGCGGAGAATTTCCGCCGGAATATCGGACCGGCCTGTATTGCCGGAACTGGCGGCTGGACGCGGGCTGGCTGCGCCGCAACCTCTCCGCGGACCGGAGCGACCCTTCCCTGCTGACGCTGCCGCTTTGGAAGGTTGCCTTGGAGCCTCTCCGCTTATTTCGAGAACGATCGGACACGTTCACGGTGGACGACCCGCGGCCCGGGATTACCGAAGCGAGGCAGTTGGCCGGGCGAGCGCTTGACCCGGTGCTCTGGATGGTTCCCGGGGTGCGCGGAGAGATGCGGCGGCGGGTCCGGGTGGCCGCGCGAAACGCGAAACGCATCCTGGTTATCTGCAAGGGAAACATCTGCCGAAGCCCCTTCGCGGAAGCCTATCTCCGGCGATATGGCGGGCCGGATCTCGAAGTGCAGTCCGCCGGCCACTATCCGGCGGAAGGCCGGGAATCGCCTGAAGCGGCGCGGGAAGCCGCCCGCCGGTTCGGATTGGACCTCGCTTCTCATCGTTCCCGGATCGTGACGAACGAGTTGGCCGACTGGGCGGACCTGATCCTGATTTTCGAGCCGGAGCAGAAGCGGGCGGTCGGATCGGCATTTCCCGGCGCGCGAAAAAAGATGCACTACGCCGGAGCGATCGGCCCCGGGCGAAAGCCGGCGATCCGCGATCCGTGGGGCGGCGGCGTGGACGAGTTCGTTTCGGTCTATCGCGAAATCGAGGAGGCTCTCGATACCCTGCTGGCGGTGCAGGCGGGAACCTCCATAGAGCCCTGGGAGAGGGCGGCGTCCCGTGTGGGTCCGCTCAGGAGAGAAGCAGCTCCAGATCCTCGCGTTTGAGATCGCGGATGAGGCTGCGGTCTTCGCCCAGGATGGCGTCAGCCAGGTCGCGCTTGGTCCTTTGAAGTTCCAGCACCTTCTCTTCGACGGTCTCCCGCGCGATCAGGCGGTAGGCGAAAACCGGCCGGGTCTGCCCGATGCGGTGGGCTCGGTCGATGGCCTGCGCTTCGACCGCCGGGTTCCACCAGGGGTCGAGCAGAAACACGTACTCGGCTGCGGTGAGGTTCAGGCCCAAACCCCCGGCCTTGAGGCTGATGAGGAACAACTGGCAGGCCTCGTCGTTCTGGAACGTATCCACGCGATTCTGGCGGTCGCGCGTCGATCCGTCCAGATACTGGTAGGTGAGACCCGCCTGATCGAGCCGCTGCCGGACGATGGCGAGGAGGCTGGTGAACTGCGAGAAGACCAGGGCTTTGTGGCCCTCCTCGTGAAGTTCCGCCAACTGGTCGAGCAGTACGTCCAGCTTGGCGCTCGGCTCGGCGGCGCGCTTGGGGTCGATCAGTCCGGGGTGGCAGGCGGCCTGCCGGAGGCGCAGCAGGGCTTCGAGCACGTGCATTTTCGAGCGTCCCAGGCCATCGCGCTCGACGCGCTGAAGCAGGGTTGCGCGGTAGTGGCGGAGCAGTTCGTCGTACTGCGCGCGCTGCTCCGGTTCGAGATCGCAGAAGATGGTCTGCTCGGTTTTTTCCGGCAGCTCGCGCGCCACCTGCTGCTTGGTGCGCCGAAGGATGAAGGGCCGCAGGGCCTGGGCCAGCAGGCGGCGGGCGTCCTCGCCGGGGTTCCGGGCCAGACCGCCCCCGAGTTTCAGCACCCTGGACTGGCCGAGCATGCCAGGGTTGAGGAATTCGAAGAGACTCCAGAGTTCGCCCAGGTGATTTTCTACCGGGGTTCCGCTGAGAGCCAGGCGATGGCGGCCGCGCAGCAGCCGGACGGCCTTGGCGGAGGCCGTCGAAGCGTTCTTGACGGCTTGAGCTTCGTCGAGGACCACGTAATCGAACTCGACTTCCGCCAGTTGAGGCGCATCCCGCAGCAGCGTTCCATATGTGGTGAGCACGAGATCGCACTGGGAGATCAACGCCAGGTCGCGCGACAGGCCGGTGTGTTCGAGGACGCGCAGTTGGGGCGTGAAGCGCTGCGCCTCGGCGCGCCAGTTGAACATCAGGGATTTCGGCGCCACGACGAGGGAGGGCCCGGCGCCCTCGGTCCTGCGAAGTTCGAGCGTGGCCAGCACCTGGGCGGTTTTGCCCACGCCCATGTCGTCGGCCAGGCAGCCCCCGAATCCGTATTCGCGCAGGAAGGCCATCCAGCCGAGGCCCTCTTTCTGATACCCGCGGAGTTGTCCGGAGAAGCCTGCCGGCTGCTCGACCGGCCGCACCCCTTCGAATGCCCTCAGGCGGGCGCGGGCGCGCTCGAAGATCTCGTCGGTGCGGACCTCGGGCTGGGCGGCGAGCAGGGCGTCCAGCAGGCCGGCCTGGTTGCGCTCGAAGCGCAAATGATCTTCGAGCCGGGTGCCGAGCCCGGCGATCGGCGCGAACCGCCGGAGCCATTCCTCGGGCAGCAATCCGAATCCGCCGTCGCCAAGGGGAATGACGTTTTCGCCGCGCCGCAGGGCGGATAGCAATGCGGGCAGGCTGACGGTGGTTCCGCCGTAATCCACCTCGCCGTGCAGTTCGAACCAGTCGATTCCGGAGCGCAGGTCCAGGCGGGAGGCGCCGGGGTGGCGGAAAGCCTTGCCCTCGGCATCCACGTGCCAGCCGGCGCGCAGCAATTCACGAACGGCGACGGGCATCGATTTTGCGCTCAGCCTCCACACCGAGCGCGTGGCGTCCTGTTTCAACCCGAACCCGGCCAGGGTGTCGAGGGCGGCGGCTTCCGCCTCGAGGTCACGCAGCACGAAGGCCCGCTGCTCCGGCAGCCAGTATCCCCGCTTGCCGGCTTCGTAAGCGGTCCAGCCCTGACCGTAATCGAGCAGGAAGCGCGCCTCGAACTGGCGTCCGGCTAACTCCGGTTTCTGGCTGATTCTCAAGCCAAACCGCGGGGAAACGCGCCGCTCCTCGAACTTGAGATCCTCATCCAGGTCGAGCGAGGGGACCACCGCGCCTCCGAGGAGCGTACCGAGCACCGTCTCGCGTTCGTGATCGGCAAAGCGGATCCGTTTCAGCCGGCGCAGCTCGGAAATCCACGTGAATCCGCCGTCATCGCGCAGGGGCGCCACGCGGCCCTGGGTGAAGACCAGGTTTTCGGTGATCAGTACGGGATCCTCGAGCGCCATGCGCTCCTCACCGCGGCAGAGCGACCCGGTGATGCTCCACTGTTCGTAATCGCCGCGGCGCACGGACAGCCGGAATTCCCAGGGGCCGCCTTCGTCCCAAACGACCGGCTGTCTTTCGAGATTCAACCTTCTACTGTCCAGGAGCAGGCGACCGGACTTGGCCAGAGGGGGAATCAACTTGGCCGCCAAAGGGGAGCTCACCACGCGGCGCCGGCTGTTGTAGGTCGGTCCCTGGTAGAAATACTCCTGGCTGCCGAAAATCGCCGAGATGACTTCGGTATCGAGCGGGTCCGGCAATTCTCCGGCATCGGAGGGGAGCACGCGGAACTCCTTCAGGACGGACCACTGGCCGTCCTTCTTCCGGGTTCGCGAGAGAGGTTCGAGAGTCAGGGAACCGGACGCATTCGAGGCCGCCAGATCAATGACATAGAGGATCTCGAACCCGCGTGAAAACTGCACCCTCGCGGCCCGCTTGCGGGTCACGATCTGTTGGATCAGGCTCAGCTCGTCCCGCCAGCGGGGAGCATATGGGGCCGGAACGGGCGGGAGGGGTGCTCGCCACTCGGAGGTCTCCTCAGCTTCCGCTGGCTCGAAGGCATTCTCCAGGGTCAGCTTGGGGACCATCAAGGCGTCCGCCAGCAGCGTCCGGCGGTCGGCTTCCAGCAGCACCGCCCAGAGGTGCTTACAGGGACACTGATCGAGGAAGGCGGGGCACGTACAGGAGACCTTCAGTTTGCCGTCATCCAGCTTCAGCTCGGCATCGTACCAACGGCCGCCCAGGATTCTGGCGCGCAGTTGACGGGCATCTCCGTGGACGATCCGCACCGAGCCGGCGAGGAACAACTCGCGGCCCAGGAGGACGGATTTCTGCCGGAAGTAAAACGCTAGCTTGGAGGCGAGCGGCATGGACTCCCATTCTAACGGCCATCAATGTGCGAACGCTTTTCGGGCCCGTGAGGCAGGGCACGGCGCGATCCGGGCATGGCAGCGGGGGTGCCAGGTCACTGATGTTCTGTCTGGTTAACCCCATTCTCTCACTACCCGGTAGATTCCGTACAAAGTACCGCCCAGCCGGGATGGGGCTAAATGGTCTACCCGTACTAGGCTGGAAGTGAGAGTCGTTATGCCCGCTGTCATGAATGAATTAACAAATCAAGCTGGCGAAGATTCGGACCCCAAGGTAGACCCCCGGCATCCCAGACTGCCGGACCCAGGGTTCGGATGTGTTTATCTTGCCGCTTCGGCCCGCGAAGCCGAAGCGGTCTCTTCAATGGTGGAATCGGAACGAATTCGCATTTACCATGCCGTGACGTTGGAAGATGCGGTTTCCCGATTAAAGCTGACCCGTTCCCGTGTCCTGCTGACGAATACGAGGTTTCGAGATGGTACCTGGAAGGATGCTTTAGAAACGTCCCAGCACATCCGGCCCCCGGCTGCTCTCGTAGTGGCTTCGCGGCTCGCGGATGAGAAACTGTGGCTGGGCGTGCTGGAGCGTGGAGCCTACGATCTGATCGTGAAGCCCTTTCAAGCGGCAGAGTTGTGCCGCATCCTGCGCAATGCGCAGGCCCACGCCGCCAGCGGCGGATTGCGCCGCATGACGGCATAGAAACCGCTACTATTCGACCGGCCTCCGTAACGGCGCCCGTCCCCGGTGCTCATTCTGTCTCCGGCACGGTTTGGAGGGCGCCCCTCCGAATGTTACGGAGGCCGGCTGTTAGGACGCAGGCCCCTCATCACTTATAAACGCGCAAGACGCGTGTGAATTCGATCACAGACTTTGCGGGGGTCACGTGCGTTTATGAACACTGGGCGAGGGCTTGTGCTATGATCGCTCCGACAAGGTACCTCCTATGGCAGGGGCCGGGGTAACCGCTCTGCTCATTGACTGGAGCAACGGGGACAAGGGTGCGCTTGACCGGCTGATGCCGCTGGTCTACGAAGAGCTGCGCCACATCGCGCGACGTCATCTGAGGTCGGAAGACCCGGATTCTACTCTCCAGAGCACCGCCGTGGTGCACGAGGCGTATCTGCGTCTGGTTGACCAGAATCGCGTGCAATGGCAAAACCGCTTGCATTTCTTCGGGGTAGCCGCACAACTGATTCGCCGGATCCTGCTCGACCATGCCCGCCGCCGGCATGCCGCAAAACGCGGGGGCGGGGTGACCAGGCTATCGCTGGACGAAGGGCTGATCGCGCCCCGCAAGATGGATCTCGACCTGGTGGCGCTCGACGAGGCGCTGAACGGACTGGCGGAACTCGATCCGCAGCAGGCGCGAATCGTCGAACTGCGGTTTTTCGCCGGGCTGACCCTTGCCGAGACGGCCGAGGCGCTGGGTATTTCCACCGCGACCGTACAGCGTGACTGGGTCACGGCGAAAGCGTGGCTGTTCGACCGGCTGTTCCGGCCTGCCAACGTCACTCCGGTGCCCGAATGACCGCGGAGCGATGGCGCCGGGTACGGGAATTGCTGTACGCGGCCGCGGGAATCGAGGCGCCTGCCCGTGCCCAGTTTCTGAGCGAGAGCTGCGGCGGGGATTCCGACCTGCGCGAAGAGGTGGAGCGGCTGCTCGCGGCGCTTGAAAAATCCGGGGGATTCCTGGAACCGCAAAGCCCGCCGTCCGGGGACCTGAGCGGCGGCCGAATTGGGCCCTACCTGATCCTGGAACAGGCCGGACAGGGCGGGATGGGGATGGTCTACCGTGCGATTCGGGACGACGATTACCATCAGCAGGTCGCGGTCAAACTCGTAAAGCGCGACGTGGAAACGGAATCTCTGCTGAGCCGTTTCCGGCAGGAACGGCAGGCACTGGCGCTGTTAAACCATGCCAACATCGCGCGCCTGCTCGATGGCGGATCCACTCCGGAAGGCCGGCCCTACCTGGTGATGGAGTGGGTGCAGGGCAGCGTGGTGACGGAATACTGCCGCGCCAGGCGGCTGACGCTCCGGCAGCGACTGGAACTGTTTCTCCCGATTTGCGATGCCGTGGCGCATGCGCACCGAAACCTGGTGGTCCACCGCGACCTGAAACCATCCAACATCCTGATCACGCCCGAGGGGACTCCGAAGCTGCTGGATTTCGGGATAGCCAAGATCCTCACGCCGGAGCCCGGCGGCGATGCGCTCACCCTGACGCTCGAAGGCGCGGGGCCGCTCACGCCGGATTACGCCAGCCCGGAACAGGTGCGCGGCGAGCCGGTGACCATCGCAACCGACGTCTACTCGCTGGGCGCGGTGCTCTACGAGTTGTTGACCGGAGCCCGTCCGCACCGCTTCGAAACGCGAACGGCTCCGGAGATCGAGCGGGTGGTCTGCTCCGAAGACGTTGCACGGCCCAGCGCTGCCGCAAGCGAGGGCGGCGTTGCGGCCCGAGAACTGCGCGGGGATGTGGACAACATCATCGCGAAGGCGCTGGAGAAAGATCGCTCGCGCCGCTATTCGAACGTCGACGAACTTGCCGCCGACCTTCGCCGCTACCTGGAGGGGCGCGCCGTGCTGACGCGTCCCGGCTCGTTCTGGTACCGGGCTTCGAAGTTCGCCCGCCGCAACAAGGCCCTGGCCGGAACGGTTGCCGCAGTCGCGCTGGCGCTAACGCTGGGCCTGGGACTGGCGCTGTGGCAGGCGCGGGAGGCCAGCCGGCAACGCGCGCTGGCGGAGCGGCGGTTTGACCTGGCGCGCCGGGTGGCGAATTCGCTCCTGTACGAGGTGAACGATGAAATACAGGACCTTGCGGGGTCGACCAGGGCCAGGGAGCTACTGCTGCGGAGGAGCCTCGAATACCTGGACGCGCTGTCTAAGGAAGCGGCTTCCAACTCCGGGCTTCAGCGCGATCTGGCGAATGCCTACATGCGGGCGGCCGACTTGCAGGGAGTGGCCGGAGTGTCGAACCTCGGAAAGCCCGATGCCGCGCGCGAGAGCTTGCGCAAAGCGGCCGCCCTGCTCGAAAGCGCGCTGGCCTCGACCCCCCGGTCGCCCGAGATCCGCCGCGATCTGGCCAGGATCCACCGCGAGTTCGCGGCTCTCGACGGCAATGGGCCCGAGGTGTTTCGACACGCGCAATCCTCGCTCCGAATGATCGAGGAGTTGCGCCGCGAGCGCCCGGGCGATCCGACGTTGATGGACGACTTGCAGAAATCGGAGTTCACGCTGGCCAGGAGCTTGACGGCTCTCTCCCGATATGGGGAGGCGATCGGCTATTACCGGCGGGCACTGGCTCATTCCGCCGGGTCGCTGCCGCAAAATGTCGCGCTGGACCACAAATCGCTGGGAGCCGCGCTGATTCAAACCGGGTCGCTCGACGATGCGCTGAAGGAATACCAGGCCGCGGCGGTTCTCGACGAGCAGCGCGTCAGTTCGAACCCCGCGGACGGCCGCGCCCGGCTCGATCTTTCCTACGACTATTCGGACTGGGGACTGATCCTGGTGAGATTGAACCGCGCCCGGGAGGCCGTCGAGCAGTATCGCAAGACCGAACGGATTCGCGCGGAAATGGTGGCCGCCGATCCGCGCGACGCACGGGCGGCGCAGGCGCTGGTTTCGGCCGAGTGGAGGTTGGGGAACGCGCAGGCCGAAGCGGGGGACCGCCGCGGAGCCGGGGCCTCTTTCCGGAACGCCGTCCGCGCCGGCGAAAGGATGATCGCCGAACTGCCGGATCGCAGCGTGGGAACGCGCGCCCTGGCCGAAGCCTGTTTCAAGATCGGCAATTGCTATCAGCAGCGATGGTCTTCGTGCGCAGGTGCCGTCCCCTGGCTGACGCGGGCGCGGCGGCTATACCACGAAGTGAATCAACCCACACCGACCCTGGATCAATCCCTGGCGGAGTGCCAGGGGAGCCGCTAGCGGTCTGCGGCTGAAATTCAGACATCCCTGACTGAGGGCCGAGCGAAACTAGTTCACCGGCGGGTGTGGCCGAGAGGCCGCCCGGAATCGCGAAACAGGCGCCGCATCTCGCGATCCAGTTCTTTTAAGCTGGCGCTGCGCTTTCTGAGATTCGAGACGAAATTGCAGGCGATTCCAGTGAGCACGCCCAGGATCATGAGAACCAACGCCAGACCCAGGGCGATATTGGTCACGATCAGCCAGAACGTTCTTGGATCATGCATCGCGCGACCTTTGGTGCAGTAACATGCCTTGCGGGTCGCGGACCTGAATGCACAATGCCATGCTCCCGGCAAAGGCATGAGTGGCGCATCCGAGGCATGGGTCGTAAGCGCGAAGCGCCATTTCCAGCATGTTCAGAACTCCGTCATCCACGCGAGCGGCGCTAACCAGCCCGCGCGCCGCTTTCTCCATGCCCATGGCAATGCGGGCGGCGTTGTTCTGAGTGGCCACAATCAGGTTGCATTTGGCGATCAGCCCGCGCTCGTCGGTCCGGTAGTGGTGGATGAGCGTGCCGCGGGGAGCTTCGACCACGCCGACGCCCTCCACCGGGACCGCCGTGGGCAGGGTTCGCACATTCGGATCGGTGAGTTCCGGGTCGTCCGCCAGTTCTTTCATCCGCTCCGCCGCGTAGAGCAGTTCGATGACGCGCGCCCAGTGGTTCGCCAGGGTGTGGTGGACCGGCTTTCCGAAGGCACCGCAGAATTCCAGGTAGGCTTCTTCCGCCAGAGGGGTTGCTATGCCGTCGGCGGCGTTGAGGCGGGCCAGCGGGGCGACGCAATACACGCCGCTGTCGGGCCCGTCCGTGAACCCGTGCCAGCCGAGCCCTTTCAGATAGCAGATTTTCATGTAGCTCCAGGTCTCGGTGCGCTCGGCGATGTGCCGGGCGTAATCGGCGGGGTCGAACTTCACCCACTCATGGCCGTCCGGCGCGACGATGCGCAGGTCGCCGTCGTAAAAGTTCAGCCGGTTCTGTCCGTCCACCATTCCCATGTAATAGGTGCGGTGGGTGAACAAGTCGGACCGGATGAGTTCCACATACCCGCTGTTTCCGAGGACCAGCTTTTCGAAGACGGCCAGCGTGAACCGGGCGAACTCGACGGCTTCGGAAGCGACCCGGCGGAACTGCTCCGCGTCCTCCCGGGTCAGCGGTTTGGATACGCCGCCGGGAACCCCGAAAACCGGGTGGATGGCTTTTCCCGCGGCCAGCGCGATCAGGTCGCGCAGCTTGCGGCGCATGGCGATCACCCGCTGCCCGGTTTCGACTCCCACTTTCGCAATGACGCCCAGAATGTTGCGTTCGGCGGCGGGCGCTTTCGGCCCCACCAGGAAATCCGGGCCACCGAGAAAATAGAAGTGCAGGGTGTGATCTTCCAGCATGAACGTGCTGTAGACCAACTCGCGAATTTTGCGCGCCGCGGGGGGCGGCTCGACGCGGTACAGCCGGTCAAGCGCCTTCGTCGCCGCCATGTGGTGCGCGGTCGGACAGACGCCGCAGATGCGCGAAGTGATCTGCGGCATACTCTCGGCGGGGCGCCCTTCGACGAACTTCTCGAATCCCCTGAGCTCGGGCACCTGAAAATAGGCGCGGTCCACGCTGACCTTCCTGGTTGAGAAAGATCTCGATCTTGCCGTGACCTTCTAGGCGGGTTACCGGATCGATCGTAATCCTGCGCGGCGCTCCGGTTTCGGTTGCTGTTTCCATAGTCGTCACTCCGAGTGTTTTCGCTCCAGGAAAGAGGCCGGAAGACTGTACCGGTAGAATGTGCCCACCGGGTCCACGATGCCATCGAAGATCCGGTCGATCTCGGCTGGGTCGCTGCCGCCGGCAATGGAGGCGATCGAGCACAGCGCCTTGCCGCCGTAATCCCGCACGTGGCTGGTGGGCCCGAAGCAGCCGGTGCACGGCATGTTGCCGGAGATGCAGCGCGCGCCGCAGCCGGCGCGCGTGGCCGGGCCGAGGCAGGGAACGCCCTGGGCCAGGATGCAGGTTTCGGTGTCGAGGGGGCGTTCGTGCACGCGATAGAACCGGTCGAGCTTGAGGTCCGACGGGTGCGAATCGCGCCGCGGACACTCGTCGCACATGGCGCGGTCAGGCGCCAGCACCGTGCCGGGTTCGGGCAGCGTGCCGCCGAGGATGGTCTTGAAGGCATCGGCGACGATCGCGGGCGACGGCGGGCAGCCGGGCACGTAGTAATCGACCGGAATGGCGCGGTCGAGCGGGAACACCGAAGCGGTCAGTTGCGGCAGCGTCAGGGTGTGTCCGCCGTCCCGGAATTCCGCCCTGGGATTCCCGGAGTTGCCGTAGACTTCGCTGAGGATCTCCGCCGTGGTGGAAAGATTCGCGAGCCCGGGGATGCCGCCCAACTGCGCGCATGCACCGAAGGCCACCACCAGTTTCGATTTGCGCCGGAGAAGGCGGGCCATCTCCAATTCGTGGGTGGTGCGGATCGCCCCGTTGATGAAGGAGGCGTCGATCGAGGCGTCCTCCATGCGGGCGAGGTCCGGCTCTTTGAAATCCAGGGCTACGGGCCAGAAAACGATGTCCACGCCGGCGACTACGTTGAGGATCTCTTCCGCGAGATCCAGCACGGCTTCCTCGCAGCCGCCGCACGAGGCGCACCAGTAGAAGGCAATCCGGGGTTTCATGCGACCTCCATCAGGCGCGCCTGCTCCTGTTCGCCTGGGCGGAGCGGTCCGAGGCGTTTCAATGTTTCCACCATGTCGTTGATGACCACCCGCACGCGGTCCCCTTCGGCGGCGGAAATCCACTCCAGGCGCATTCGTTCCTCCTCGATGCCCATCTGCCGGATCAGCCGTTGGAGCAGACGATAGCGGCGCAGCGCTTTGTAGTTGCCCTCCTGGTAGTGGCAGTCGCCCGGATGGCAGCCGCCGATGAGAACGCCGTCGGCGCCTTTGGCGAAGGCCTTCAGCACGAACTGAACGTCAACGCGTCCCGAGCACATGACGCGGACCACCTCGGCATTCGGCGCGTACTTGATGCGCGAGGTGCCCGCCAGGTCGGCGGCGAGATACGTGCACCAGTTGCAGAAGAAGGCCACGATCTTCGGTTCAAACTCTTCAGGCATTGCTCAGGATCCCCTCGATCTCTTCGAAGATTTCGTCGTCTTCGAACAGGTATTGGCGGACGGCGCCGGAAGGACACGCAGCCACGCACGTTCCGCAGCCCTTGCAGAGCACCTCGTTGACGCGGGACTTGTGCGTGTCGGCGAGGAACGAAATGGCGTGATACGGGCACATCGAGATACAGGTTTTGCAGCCGCAACATTCGGCTTCGACGATGTGGGCAGTGTTGGGCTCGGTTTCCACGTAGCCGGCATCGATAAGCGCGAGCGCTTCGGCCGCCGCGGCGCCGGCCTGCGCGACGGTGTCGGGAATGTCTTTCGGCCCCTGGCAGCAGCCGGCCAGGAAGATGCCTTCGGTGAAGGTGCTGACCGGCGCGAGCTTGGGGTGCCGCTCGAGAAAGAAACCCTCCCCGCCGCAGGAGATGTTGAAGAGGCGGCGGACTTCGGGGGCGTCCGCGCGCGGCTCGAGGCCCGTCGCGAGCACCACCATGTCCACAGGGATGCGGCGCACGAATCCGGCGAGCGTGTCTTCGACGCGGATGACGAGCTTGCCTTCTTCGGAAGGATCGAGCACCCAATCGGTCACCTCAGCCACTCGCCCTCGGATGAAATGCACGCGCTCGTTCAGGAGCTTCTGGTAAAACTCTTCGAAGCCTTTGCCGGGCGTGCGGATGTCGATGTAGAAGTTAAAAACTTCGGCGCCCGTATGTTCCTTGATCAGGTGTGCCAGCTTGAGCGAGTACATGCAGCAAACGCGCGAGCACCAGCGATGGGTATTCTCGTCGCGCGAGCCGACGCAGTGCACGATTCCCACGGTCTGCGGCCGGCGGCCATCCCGCAGAATCATTTCGCCGCTGGTGGGTCCGGAAGCATTCACCAGCCGCTCCACCTCGAGAGCGGTGTAGACGTTGGGGTACTTGCGGTAACCGTAGTAGGGGACGCAGGCGGCGTCGAAGGTCTGGAAGCCGGTGGCGAGAATCACCGTTCCCACTTCGACTTCCTCGAGCCTGGCCTCAGCCCTCAGATTGATGGCGTGCCGCTCGCCGCAGGCTTCGATGCAGGTGGTCTTGCACTTCCCGGATTTGAATTGGATGCAGGTTTCCGGGTCGATCACCGGCACCTGCGGAACGGCCTGAGGGAAGGGAATATAGATAGGTTTGCGCTTGCTGAGCCCCAGGTTGAAATCGTCGGGCACCTTGGCCTGTTTATAGACGCACGCGTCGAGGCATTCCAGGCATCCGGCGCAGAGATCTTCGTCGATGTAGCGGGGGCGGCGCAGCACGCTGACGCGATAGTTACCCACATAGCCATCGACCTTAGTAACTTCAGAGTAAGTCCACAGCGTAATATTTGGATGGCTGCGGACGGCCGACATCTTGGGTGTCAGGATGCAGGCCGCGCAGTCAAGCGTAGGAAAGGTCTTGTCGAACCTGGCCATGTGGCCGCCGATGGTGGGCTCCTTCTCGACCAGATACACGTGCTTGCCGGCGTTGGCGAGCGTGAGGGCGGCGTGGATTCCAGCGATGCCGCCGCCCAGCACCAGGACGTCGGGATGGATGGCCACGCGGCCGCGCTCGAGCGGCTGATGGAAGGCGACCCGCCGCACGGCCGCGCGAACCAGGTCCTTCGATTTGCGCGTGGCTTGCGCCTTGTTCTCGTGGACCCAGGAAGCCTGCTCCCGGATATTCACCATGTGGAAATAGAAGGGGTTCAATCCGCCGACCTTCAAAGCCGTGCGGAAGGTATGTTCGTGGAGGTGGGGAGAGCAGGAGGCCACCACGATGCGGCTCAGGTTGTGATCGCGGATGTCCTGGCGGATCAGGTCCTGGCCGGGGTCGGAACACATGTACTTGTAATCCCGCGAGAGCACGACGTTCGGCAGCGTGGCCGCGAATTCGGCGAGCGCCTTGACATCCACGGTCGCGGCGATGTTGGTGCCGCAGTGGCAAGTGTATACGCCGATCCGAATCGGGCCGTCGCGATCAGACATAGGCCTCCTTCTCCGCGCGCGCCCTCGGGAACCACTGCTCGATGGTTTTGCGTCCGGAAATGGCCCGGCGGAACCCGAGCGAGGCGAAGTCGCCTCCCAGCGCCCAGCCGAGGATCTGGGTGAAGTAGAGCACCGGCATGTCCAGGCGCTCGCCGGAGGCACGGCGGATTTCCGCCTGGTACGCGTCGAGGTTGTACTGGCACAAAGGGCAGACGGTGACGATGGCCTGCGCTCCCTTTCGGGCGGCCTCCTTGAGGAGGATGTAGCTCAGGCGGACGCCGACCTCGTGAATGGTGCCGGTCAGCGATCCGCCGCAGCATTTCGTTTTCAGGGAGTATTCCACCGTGGGCACGTCGACCGCGGCCAGGAGTTCGTCCATGCGGGACGGGTCATGGTCCCGGTCCACTTCGGCGTAAGGCCGCACCATCTGGCACCCGTAGTAACATGCGACCCGGCCGCCGCGCCAACGGCGCACCACCTTCTCCTTAATGCCCGCGGCGCCGACATCGGTGTAGAGCACTTCGAGCGGATGCCTGACGCGGATGGCGTTGAGCACTTTCAGGCTTCCGTTGCCGAGCGTGGAACTCACTTCTTTGGCTTGCCGGGGATAGCGCTGGAGATAATCCTGGGTCTTCCGCAGCACCAGGTAGCAGGCGCTGCACGGGGCCAGCAGATCCTGCCGCCCTGCCTTGTGAGCCAGCCCGAGGTTTCTCGCGGAGAGGAGGAACGCCGAGCGCTCGTCGATGGACATGTAGGATGTCGCGCCGCAGCAGTTCCAATCCTCGAGTTCCGCCAGCGGCAGGCCGAGCAAGCCGAAGAGCGTGAGCAGGCTCTCTTCATAGGCGCGGCCCGTGCCTTTGAGCGAGCAACCCGGGAAGTAGCCATAGTCGGCGGGCATTACGCGACCTCCCTGGGAGCGAGTTCCCGCGGCAGGCTGTCGACGCTCCGGATCCGTTCGCGCCGCAACGAGAGGCGTCCGGTGCGCATGAGATCCCAGCCGCTGCGAATCATGCCGAGAAGGACCAGGGGATTCGAACGGAGCGCCATGCGCAGAACCAGCCAGAACTCGGAACTGCGCCCGCGGCGCCTGACCATCTTATAGAATTCCTGGGCCAGCACGGGGATGGGGAAGCGAGCCGGATACAGCCGGTATTGGATCGCCTCGCGCTTCAGGCCATACATTACGTCTGTAATGTGGATTTGCCGGGGACAGTGGACTGCGCAGGAATAACAGGATGCGCAAAGCCAGATGGTTTTCGAACTTAGCGCGTCCTTGCGAAAACCTTCGCGGACGAGGGCGATAATGCGGCGCGGGCTGAAATCCATATAAATGGAGAGCGGGCAGGTGCCCGAACACGCGCCGCATTGAAGGCAGGAAAACAGGCCCTCGCCGCCGGGACGCTCGCTAACCCGGCGGGCCCACTCCGGGTCTGCTTCGCGTTGAAATTTGAGTTCGCGTTGCATCGTTCCTCACTTGCTGTTTCGTCTTGCGGCGCTGGTACTGGCACTCGGGCTGGCCGGCTTCCCGGACCAGGCAGCGCTTCTTCAGATAAATCCCGCACTGGAGGCAGATCTCCTCGGGGTTCGCGCTATCGTGGACGATTCGCTTGGTGAGCCGTTCCAGGAATGCCGAGGTCTGCTGCAGTTGGTCCGGCTCCAGGTTTCCGAATATGTCCGTGAGTTTGCGGTCCTTGGCGGCTTCGTAGCGCTTCAGGATGATGCGTCCGGCAGGGGCGAGCGAGAGATCGCTGCTGCGCCGGTCCACGCGGCCTTCGGTCCGCCGCAGGTATTTTCGCCGCACCAGGCGATCGATGGCTTTGCTGGCGGCCGGGTCGCTCACACCGAGGAACGCGGCCACGTCGCCTACGTTGTGGGCTTCGGTAAGGTCCAGCAGCTTGAGAATCTTGAGCTGGGAAAGGGTCAACTGCTTGCCTGCAATCTCCGAGAGCAGTTGCTGCTCCATGACGCCGCTCACGGCGGAAACGAACAGGTGCGCGCTCCCGAGCAGTTCGTTAACCAGTTGTTGCCGGTTGTGAATATCCACGCGATCCTCCACGGATGGACTGAGAAGGACCCATGGTAACGAAGATACAGCCCAGGTAGAGCACGCGACCCCGCTGCCGCCGATAGCTCTGGTGGACATTCACGCTCCTGCATTACGCGGATGGTCTTGAGGGTGCCCGCTGTTCCGCCAGGGCCCTTCCGAGTTGGCGGCGCGTGCTCTGCAATCGCTGCGCGATCACACCGGACAGCCTCTCGAGAAACGCGCGGGCCAGATACGGATTCGCGTCGAAAGCTTCCCGCAGGTCCGCGACTTCGAAGGCCGACGCCTCCACCGCTTCCAAAGCGCGGGCGCGAAACTGCTTCTTCTGCCCGAGGACGGCGGACCATCCCAATTCGTCTCCCGCCCGAAGAGTGTCGATCAGGACCTGCCGTCCGCCCTGGGAGAGTTCGAGAGCGACCCGGCCCGAAAGCAGGACGTAAAAGCGGGTGTCGCCATCCTCTTCGTGAAAGATGATCTGATCCGTCGAGAAACGCACGAAGGAGCTCAGAGCCGTGAGCTTTTCGAGGTGCCTGGGTTGGAAATGTTCGAAGAAGGGAGATCGGTCAAGGACCGGAACGTCGAAGTTCATCAAGGCCCTCCTCTGCTGCGAAAGGTCGGGGAGGCGGCGGCCGGCCGCTCGTCTCCGCCTTGCCAATTAGCATCAGACACCAAATCAGAGAAATAGTCAATAAGATTAATAGTTAGGTTGATTAAACAATTGGAAGGCGGCCGGCGCCACCCCCGGGATCCGGCCGCAAGTTCAAGTTTTGACAGCTACTTACGGATTCGCGCTGATGACCGTCGTGAAGCTCGTGGCAGCCAGCGGGAGCTCCGCCTTGCCCCCGGTAACCGGGATGCGGCTGGATTCTTGCATGCCGCGTCCGGCATCCGTCACCCAGACGCGCAACTGGCTCACACCGGCCGGAAAACCGGCGAGGGTCGCGGTGCGGGCCGCTCCGTTGTTGACGATGTGGACGGTGTAGATGCCGCCGGCGATGTCGCCGAACGCGGCGCACGTCAGGTTGGGCTGTTTGTCGCAGGCGACCGGGAGAGAGAAGGAGCGCGGGGGCGTGGAGGCAAGCTGCTTGAGGTTCCAGAAGCGGCGCGTGGGGCGGAGCGGGCCGTTGTCATTGAAGATGCCGCCGCCGGCCAGGGGCGAATAATCGGCGGTGAGTTGCCACTGCAGGATCGACCGCGGCTCGGCGATCGAGAGGATGCGCAGATACAGGTTGATCTCGTAGAGGGCGAAGGACTGCTCGTCGAAGATCTGGGGATAGCGCCACGCGGCGGCGTCGGTGCTGCCCTCGGCGACGATCAGGGGAACGTTCAGCAGCCGGGCGGCATCGCGCCATCGCTTCAGCACGTCGTCGGTACATCCGCGCCAGGAATGAAAATCGACCGCGCCGATGTACCGGATCGCTTCGGGGTCGTTTAGTGCGGGCTGGATGAAGTCGATGGGGTCGGCGTCGGACGTGTCGCCTAACGCGAGCCTGGTGGCGAGGCCCTTGCTTGCGAAATACGCGCCGAAGGTCTTGATCATTTCCGCGTGTTCGCGGGGGGTTTGGCGGACGTTGATGCCGAGATCGGACTCATTGAAGGTGAACATGGCCGCCTCGACGCCATACTTCTCCTTGAGGAAGAGGAGGTAATCGGCGATCGACTGCTTGATGCGATCCATCTTCTCGGGATTCAGCGGATTGCCGCGCGGGCCGGCAGGCTCGGGAGGAATGATGGTGATGCCGCAGACGGCCGGGGGCCGGGCCATGCCGCGCGGGCCGAAAGCGCCGCGGCCGCCGGCTCCCAGAATCGCCCAGCGGGGCGCCTGCCAGGCGCTGACGATAATGGGCATGCCCTTTTGCGCCAGCCGCCGCGCCATCTGCATGGCTTGCTGAATGCGAGGGTTCAGATTGCCGGCCCGGGCGGCGGCCAGCGGATCGCTGTCTTCCTCGGGCTGCCACAAGCTCCAGGGCATCTCGACGCGGCCCCAGGCGACCCGCAAGTTGTCGAGGGCGTAGTCGATCACCGGGGGGTCGGTGCGCGGGTTCTGCAGGCGGAAGTTGCCGCCGAGCCCGTCGAAGAGCCGGCCGGGATGCGAAGCGTCGAGCGTAATCTCGACCGGCTTCTTATCGATCTCGCCCGTCACTTTGAACGTGAAGCTCTTCCTGGCGGTCTGGCAGGCGGTGGTCTTGCCCATCATGACGGCGAACAACACCTGCAGGTTGTAGTTGCCTTTGCGGCGATCGTCGCGGACGATCACCAGGGTCGGCTCATTGAACGTCACGTCGATCTGCCGGGTGGGAGATACGAACCGGGCGCCGGTGGCTTTGGCGCGCAGATATTCGTTCTGGTCGCTACCGCCCGGAGCGAGAGAAGTTTGCCCGGCCGTAGCGGGGTCTGGCCCGATGAGCTCGACCGAGCCGCCGGAGAAGACCGATGCCGGAAGTTCGAGTCCGAGGAAAGCTCCGCCGATATCGGCTTCGTTGGGAGAGGTGAATTCGAGATCGACCTTGGCGGTGCCGGGACCAGTGTCTTCCACGGTTTCGGTAGCCGCCATGACCCAGCCGGGCTTCTGCGGGTCTGGGTCGCGGAACTCGCGTGCCGGCCGCATCTGGACATCGACTGTCTCGATCCTGCCCTTGCGCGCATACCGATTCTGCTGCTTCTCGCGCCCCGTGCAGCTCAAGCCGGCCAGTCCCGGCTGGGCGACGCACATACTGGTGCCGAGTTCCAGGAGGTAGCCATCCACCCGCACGCCGGTCAGGTTGCCCCAGGCCATGACTTCGGGCTGGGCGAACGCCGGGCCCGCGAGAGCCAAACACAGAATAATCGAGCCGGTAATCCGAGTCATCACCCAAGGATTCTAGCGTGCGGCTCGGGGAAACACGAATCCGACGCCGCGGCGCGCCCCGGCCGGGCGTACCCGAAGGCGGTTGTCGCGTGATATGGTCAACACTTCGGGAGAGCAAAGAATGAGAATCGAGGGCGCGGGTTGGATGATCGCGGCGGCCATGATGATGGCTCCGCCGACGATCGCCCAGCCGGGGATTTTCGAAGGGCACGGCGATGTCGGCACCGTCCTGCACCGGGGGTCGGTGGAATACAGCGCGAGCGACAAGAGCTATCGCATCACATCCGGCGGCGAAAATATCTGGGGAACGGCGGACGCGTTCCACTATGTGTGGAAGCAAGTGTCGGGGGATGTATCGGTGGCCGCGGACATCGCGTTTGCGGCGGCCGGCGGCGATCCGCACAAGAAGGCGGTGTTGATGATCCGGCAGAGCCTGGATGCGGATGCGGCGTATGCGGACGCCGCCGTGCATGGCGTCGGGTTGACGTCGCTTCAATCCCGCGAGGCCGAAGGCGCGGAGACGCACGAGGTGCAATCCAACCTGTCGGGTCCGACGCGGGTGAAGATCGTCAAGGCCGGCGCGTATTTCTACATGGAAGTGGCCGGACCGGACGGAAAGCTTCATTTGTCGGGCGGCTCGATGAAGGTGCCGCTGAAGGATCCGTTCTACGTGGGAATCGGTGTGAGCGCCCACAGTAAGGACGGCATCGAGACGGCGGTCTTCCGGAACGTGGCGGTCACGCCGGCGCGGGCCGGCGCGGACCAGCCGGCGCTTTACAGCACGCTCGAGACGGTAACGGTGGCGTCCACGGACGCGCGTGTGACCTACGTGGCTCCGGGGCGATTCGAAGCGCCGAACTGGACCAAAGACGGCATGCTGGTGTTCAACGGCGGCGGGCGTTTGCATCGCATCCCCTGGGCCGGCGGAACGCCGGGGACGATCGACACCGGAATCGCCACGCAGTTGAACAACGACCACGCAATCTCACCGGACGGGACGACGATCGCCATCAGCGATAAATCGCAGGGCGACCACCGGTCGCTGGTTTACGTGGTGCCGGCCGGCGGTGGGGCCGCGCGCAGGGTGACGCAAAATGCGCCGTCGTATTTTCACGGCTGGTCTCCGGACGGCCGGACGCTGGCCTTCTGCGGAGAGCGGAACGGCAATTTCGATATCTATACGATCCCGGCGGCGGGCGGCCCGGAGACCCGGCTGACCACCGCCGAGGGACTCGACGACGGGCCCGAGTATTCGCCCGACGGGACGTACATCTACTTCAATTCGATCCGCAGCGGGCTGATGCAGATCTGGCGCATGAAGCCGGATGGGAGCGAACAGGAGCAGGTGACCGCCGACGACGGGTCCAACAACTGGTTCCCGCACATCTCCCCGGACGGGAAGCGCATGGTGTTCCTGACTTACGAGAAGGGCGTCACCGGACACCCCGGAAATAAGGATGTGATGCTGCGGCTGATGGACTTGGCGACCCGCAGAATCACCATCCTGGCGAAGCTGTTCGGCGGACAGGGGACGATCAACGTTCCCTCGTGGTCGCCCGACAGCAAGCGGCTGGCGTTCGTCAGCTATCAACTGATACCGTGAACCAATGACCAGAATGCTTCGGATTTTCGCTTTCTCCCTCCTGGTTGCCGGCTATGCGCCGTATGCACGGTGCGAAGCCAGGTTGCCCGGAATTCTCAGCAGCCACATGGTGTTGCAGCGGGACATGCCGATTCACGTGTGGGGCTGGTCGGCGCCCGGTGAGAAGGTCTCGGTCGCGCTCCATGGAGCGGCCCGCGACACGGTGGGCGACGGACTCGGGAACTGGAGCGTCTTCCTGCCGCCCGCGCCCGCCGGCGGCCCGTACGAACTCACGGTGGCGGCGAGCAACCGCATCGTCCTCGACGACGTCTGGATCGGCGACGTCTGGTTCGCCTCGGGACAGTCGAATATGGAGATGCCGCTCAAGGGTTTTGGCGGCGCCCCCCTGAAGGACTCGGCTGAGGAAATCGCCCACGCGAACCAGCCGCAGATCCGGCTGCTTGTCATTCCCAAAAAGTCCGCGGACTTTCCGCTGCGAAATGTCGATGCGTCCTGGACGGTCTGCTCGCCCGAAACCGCTGCCGACTTTTCGGCGGCGGCTTACTTCTTCGGACGGGACCTGGCGGCGCGCGAGCACGTGCCCATCGGCCTGATCGATTCCACCTGGGGAGGCACGGTGGCCGAAGCCTGGGTCAGCCTCGAAGGGATCTCCTCGGATGCCGGCCTGATGCCGGTGTTCGCGACCCGCGCGGAGATGATGAAAACCGAAGCCGAAACGGCTGCGATCGTGGCCGAAGAGAGGCGCGAAGACGCGGCTGCGCGGCGGGCCGGACAGGCGCCCAAGCCGCATCCCTGGCGCCCCGACCCGGCATCCTGGGCTCCGGCCGGACTGTTCAACGGAATGGTGGCGCCGGTGGTTCCCTACACCATCAAGGGCGTGATCTGGTACCAGGGCGAATCCAACAGCCGGCTGACATGGGCCCCCATGTACGCCAAAATTTTCCCGGCTCTCATCAATGACTGGCGCTCTCAATGGCGCGAGGGGGACTTTCCTTTCCTGTTCGTGCAGATCTCCAACTTCAAATCGAATCCTACCGAGGCTTGGGCGGTCATTCGCGAAGCGCAGCGCCGCACACTTTCCGTGGCGAATACGGCCATGGCGGTGACCATCGATATCGGCAACCCGGATAACGTCCATCCGGCCGATAAACAGACCGTCGGCGCGCGGCTGGCCCTGGCGGCGCGGGCCCTGGCTTACGGCGAAAACGTGGAATACTCCGGCCCGGCGTACCGGCAGGCGACGCCCGAAGGCGCGGATGTCCGCCTCTGGTTCGACCACACGGCCGGCGGGTTGCTGGCCCGGGGAGGCGACCTGCAAGGTTTTGAGATTGCCGGCGCGGACGGCCGTTTTGTGACCGCCAACGCGCGCATCGACGGCAAGACTGTCGTGGTGAGCAGCGCCGAGGTACCGGAGCCGAAGTCCGTGCGTTACGGATGGGCGAATGCGCCGGTAGTGAATCTGTTCAACTCGGCCGGCCTGCCGGCTTCTCCGTTCACGTCGGAAGAGGCGGTTCCGGCTCCTTAGCTCAGCGAATCGCCATGGTCACGGACGCGGGGCTGGCAACCCCGCCGACGGTCACGACCACCGGTACCGCGGCTCCGGACGGAGCGCCGTCCGGCACCCGCGCGTTGATCTGGAAGATTCCGGCCACCATGCCGGGGGCTGAGCCGGAGTACAGCACCGGCGCATCCACCCCGCCGATGGTGACGGTGACGGAGGCGGCCAGCGAATCCGCGGCGGTGATCCACTGGCCGTCAGCGCTTTCCGGCGAGGTCTGCCCTCCACCGGTCCCGTACAGCATGACGATATCGCCCGGCGCCGCCCGGTTGTCCGCCGAGTTCGGAGTGTAATCCTGGTTCAACATGCTCGCCTGGCCCAAACCGCTGGATGCCGCTGTGAACAGCCCGGGAGCCGTACTGGCGACCGGAACCATGATGGCGTTGGTGGCTTGACCGTTGTAGATCACCTGAATGACGGTGGCCTGCCGGGATGCGACGGCGAAGGGAACCAGCGCGGCGGCTTGCGTCGCCGAGATGTAGAGCATGGGAGCCGGCACCCCGTCGAAGGTGATCTGGGCACCGGCCAGGCTGGTGGCGAGCGCCGGACCCGAAGGATCCAGGTTAGCCATAGCCGGTTGCGCCGGTCCCAACCCCGACCCGTAGATGGCCACCAGTTCACCCGGAGCGACCGCTCCCGAAAGGAACGTGGCGTCGCTCATGATGCCGGCGGGAAATATCTGCACCGGGTCGAGCCGCCGCACCCGGCGGTTGGAGCCATCGGAGAAATAGACGCGCCCCTGGGAATCCACCTGCACGTAATTAGGGTCCATGCCCGCGAGGGTTGCCAGGTCTCCATCGCCCATATAGTTGAAGTTGCCGCTTCCGCCGATCGTAACGATGGTCCCGTCGGGACTGACGCGGCGAATCAGGCCGCACGAGGCTATATAGAGGTAGCCGAGGGCGTCGACGGCGAGGCCCTGCGGTTCGCAGAGACCGGCGGAGAGCGCCGGGCCGCCGTCGCCGCTGTTCAACAGACTTCCGTTGCCCGCAACGTCGTAGATGCGCGAAGCTGTGATCCGCCGGACGCGGTGATTGCCGGAATCGGAGAAGTAGACGTCGCCCTTAGAACCCACCGCGATGCCCGTGGGCGTGTTTAAGGCCGCGGCGAGCGCATCGGAGCCATTGTTGCCGGAGTAGCCTTGGACGCCGCTGCCGGCTATGGTCTGGATCATGCCGCCGGGCGTGACTTTGCGGATCCGGTGATTGCCGGTATCCGCGATGTAGAGGTTATTTGTCGAGTCCACCGCCAATCCCTTGGGGAAGGTGAGCATGGCGGCGGCGGCGCTCAGGGGTTCGTAGAAGCCGCAGAGTCCGTTGCCGACCGCGGTTTCGACAATACCGTTGGCGCGAATGCGGCGAACCTGGCAGGCGTTGGTGAAATAGACGGCGCCCGAGGAATCGCGCGCCAGGGCGTGCGGCTGGGCTATCTGCGCACCGGCGGCCGGGCCACTATCTCCGTTCGTGCCAAAGATTCCGGTGCCCGCCGCGGTCGTAATCTTTCCGGTCGCATTCAGGTAGCGGATGCGCTGATCGTCGGCATCGGCAATCCACAGGTTGTCGGCGGCATCCAATGCCAGGCCATAAGGATAGAGGAAGACCGCCGCCGTGCCCGGGCCCCCGTCGCCGATGCCGGACGTGCGCGTGGTGCCCGCCAGGAGCGTGGTATGGCCGTCGGTGGCGGCCACCCGGGAGACGGTGTGGCGCAGGAAATCCACAGCCACCAGGCCGCCCCCGGCAAGCGGTGCCATCCCGTTGCACGCCTGCACATAAGTGGACTCGATGTAGATCAGTCCATTCGGTTCCAGGCGGTGGATTTCGGCGTAACGGCTGCCGGAGAAATAGAAATTGCCGGCGGAGTCCAACGCCAGGGAATAGATCGGGTACAAATCCGTAGTGAGGGCGGCGGCACCCTGGCCGACGCCGTTGCCGAGCGCTCCGGTGCCCGCGATGGTGGTGATGATGCCGTTGAGGGCCACCTTGCGAATCCGGTAATTGAACGTATCCGCGATGTAAAGGTTTCCGGAGCCATCGAGCACGATGTCTTCGGGGCCATTGAGGAGGGCCGTGTTGGCCGCCTGACCGTCGCCGGAATAGCCCGCGACTCCGGTGCCGGCGACGGTAATAATCTTGCCGTCGCCGCCGATGCGGCGGATCATATTATGGCCGGCATCGCAGAAGTACGCGTTCCCCGCGGAATCGGCCGCCACGCACCAGGGTGTGGCGAAACTGGCCGAGAGCGCCGTCCCGTCGCCGGTGGTGGAATCATTCTTGCCGGTGCCGCCGATCGGGTGCGCGGTGCCATCGGCTGTCATTTTCCAGAGGCGGTTGTCGGCCCCGAAGTAGAGATTGCCGGTGGCATCGAGGGCGAGACCTTCGGTGTCGTCAAATTGGAGGGATGTGGCCGCCGCCGTGGTGGCACCGTTGGTCCAGCGGACGTTCCCGCCGCCGGCGACCGTGCTCAACGTACCGTCCGCGGCAATCTTCAAGACGCGGCCGTAGTACGCTTCGGTAAAATAAATGCTGCCGCCAGGGGCTACCACGACCTTTTCGGGGTAGAAGAGATCCACCGTCGTGGCGGCGCGTCCGTCGCCCGAATACTTTTCAAAACCGACCCCGGCAACCGTCGTCGGGATGTACGTCGCGCTCTCCTGGCCAATCGCGGAAAACACAACGGTACTCGCGGTGAACAGGAGCACGGTCACCAAGTGTCGCATCATAGCCTCCGAAGGGCTATATTAGAACGTAATCATACACAAATGAAAGCGACAGGCATACCTTAGTACTACCGCCCCTGCTCGTCCCGCTTCCAATATTCCAGGGCCGGCCCCTTGAGCCCACCCGGTCCGGCGGTCACCGCAATTTTCCGAAGTCCGTCCATGTCCGCGGGGCTGAGGGGCTTGAAGCGCTGGGCGAAGCGGACATCGTCGTCGAGTTGCCCGGTGGTGCTGGCGCCCAGCGCGGCGCAATGAATCGGCAGGCTCCAGGCGTATTTCACGCACTCTTCGGCATTCATCACCCGCAGCAGGAAGGCGTTACCGAAGACCTTCATGGCCTGAATTCCGATCCCGCGCTCCACCGCCGCCGGCAGCACCTGTTGTTCAAAGCTCAGGTAGGCGGGGTCGGCGGCATGCAGCGGCATGAGAATGGAATCCCACTTGTCGTAGGCGTGGAGCATGGCCAGGTGCACCTGGGGATCGTGGTGCCCGGTGAATCCGAAGAAGCGGCACTTGCCGGCTTTTCTGGCGGCTTCGAACGCCTCGATGGCTCCGCCGGGTCCGAAAATGCGACTCACCTCCTCTTTCTCCTGAATGCCGTGCATCTGCCACAGGTCCAGATAATCCGTCTTCATGGCCTTGAGGGAGAGGTGCAATTCGTCCTCGGCCTCTTTCCGGGTCCGCTTCGTGCACTTGGAGGTCATAAAGATGTTCTTGCGCACGCCGGAGAGGACATCTCCGTAAACCTCTTCGGAATGCCCGTCCCAATAGGAGTGCGCGCAATCGAAATAATTGAGGCCGAGTTCGTAGGCATGCCGCACGTGGGCGCGGGCGGCTTCTTTGTTCCGCAGCAGCGTCAGGCGGGCTCCGCCCTGGCCGAGGATGCTCAGCTTGACCCCGGTCCTGCCGAACACTCGCAGGGGTGTGGCGCCGGCCTGCGGTTTATGCGGCCGGGCATACAGGCCGGTAATGCCGAGGCCCGCGAAGGCACCTCCCACGAACGTTCTGCGCCGTATGGATGCTTCCCTGTTCCGATTCATTCAGGCTCCTCTTGATTCATTAGAGCCGGTTTGCCATATCGACGACCAACCGGGTCACGAAATCGCGGTAGCTGCCGGACTTGTGCGTTCCGCTCCTTTTAGCACAGTGCTCGGCGGGACGCGAGGCGGCCGGCCGGAGCGGTCATCCGGCGTCGATCGCGGCCCCCAGCACGCTCTCGATGGCGGCGTAGATTTCCCGGGAGCGCGCGGGTTTGTTCACGTAACCATCCATGCCGGCGGACAGGCACCGTTCGCGATCGCCTTTCATCGCGTGGGCCGTCATGGCCAGAATCGGGACGTGGCGGCGCTCCGCCCGCGCGCTCTCCATCGAACGGATCAGGCTCGTGGCTTCGAGACCGTCCATGCGGGGCATCTGAACATCCATGAACACCAGGTCGAAGGGCTGCGCGGCCACAAGGTCGACCCCCGCTTTCCCATCCGCCGCTACTTCCACCCGGTGGCCCTTGGCCTCGAGCACCCGCACGATCAGCTTCTGATTGACCGGGTTGTCTTCACAAACCAGAATCCGCAACCGGCGTGACTCGTGGGCGCATGCTTCCGCCGTCCATGGGGTGGGCGGCGAAGCCGCAGCCGGGTCAACCGGCTTTTCCGCGCAGATCCCAAGCCGCGCCGTGAAATGGAACGCGCTGCCCGGACCGCTGCCCGCTCCGGCGGCTTCGGGCCAGGGGCTCTCGAGCCAGATCCGGCCTTCCATCAGGTTTACCAGTTCGTTCGAAATGGCCAGCCCCAGCCCGGTCCCGCCATACTTCCGCGTGATCGATTTGTCGGCCTGCTCGAATGGGGCGAAGATATCCCCCCGCCTATCGGAGGGAATTCCAATCCCGGTATCCGCAATCGTGATGCGGAGCGTCAGCCTGTCCGGTTCCCGGTGTTCCACCACGACCCGCACCAGGACGCGCCCGCGCTCCGTAAACTTGACGGCATTTCCCGCCAGGTTGATCAGAATCTGGCGAAGGCGTCCCGCGTCGCCCAGCAGCGTGCCGGGTACGTCGGGCGATATCTCGCAGGCCAACTCCAGCGCGTTTTGGCGAGCCTGCACCTCGAGCGGCTTCAATGCCTCCGACACACAGGCGCGCAGGCTGAATTCTGAGAGCAGGAGCTCCAGCTTGCCGGCCTCGATGCGCGAAAAATCCAGCACGTCGTTGATCACCGTCAGCAGGTGGTCGGCGCAGTCGCGGACGGACTCCAGATCGTCGCGCTGCTCCCGCGTCATCTCCGAGTTCAACAGCATCTCGGTCATGCCGATGATCCCGTTCATCGGGGTCCGGATCTCATGGCTCATGTGTGCGAGGAATTCGCTCTTGACACGGTTGCCGGCCTCGGCTTCGTCCTTGGCCACGTGCAATTCCCGGATCAGCCTTCCGCGGGCGCGGTAATGCGACAAGGTGAGCCCCAGCAGGCCTGCAATTAAACAAGAGGCTACTGCCAAGATCGCCAGGAATAAGGGGTGCCGGTACCACGCAACCAGCACGGTGAAAGCGAACGAGGCGGGCGATGCGTCTATGTTGCCGTTCCGGTCCATGGCCCGGGCTTCGAAGAAGTGGGGCCCGCGGGGCAGTTTGTGAAAGAAGGCGTAGTTGGCGGTAGTGAAAGGGCTCCAGCGGCTTCCATCCAGGCGATAGGAGAAGAGCAGCCGGCCGGCTTCCGTCTGGGCCCACTTGTCGATTCCGGTGAACGTGATCTTTGCGTCACCGCCGGGGGCGGCCTCGCTGACGTTGCGATCCGGGTCGATTAAGGTGATGGGCGCGTCCCTATCCGCCTCCGGATAGTATCGCGACAGGCCAAGCGTGGTCCCGGCCCAGATGGTGCCGCGGCTGTCTTCGAAGACCACTACGGAAATAGTCGCGGGCAGCCCGTCCTTAGCCGTATTGGCCAGCCAGACATTCCCCTTGAATCGCTGTATGCCGGCTCCGCTGGCCAGCCACGTCCATCCGCTCCGCGACTCGATGATGCTCGTGACTTCGCCTAAGCCCGTAGCCAGGGTGGTCCAATGTTTGCCGTCGAATCTTTGCAGGCTGTCTCCGCCGCCGACCAGCGTTCCCCCGGCCTCATCGAGCGCCGAAAAAGCCCCGTCCCGGTTTTTGCGGCCCTGCTCCGCGCCGATCATCTCCCGCTTCCCGTCGCGCCAGGCGCCCAACCCCATGGTGCCGCCAACCAACACCCCGAGACGGTCCGATTCAAGGATGAACTTCATTGCGCCCACCGGCCATTCCGCCTCCTGCCAGTAGGTGAGGGGATGAAAATCCCTGCCATCGAACCGGTCGAGGCGGTGACGGCCGGCCGGGTCGATGGTCTCCATCCAAGCTCCGCCGCCCTTGGCCGAGGACATGGTCCAGATGGAGCCGCCCGCCGGGGCCGGATGCGCGGCGAATCGCTCGCGGGCGGGATCGAAGAGCAGGAACTGGCCTCCCTTGAGCACGTGCAGCACAATCCGGCCATCCGCCAGCGGAATCAGGCTGCGTGCCTGGTAGGGATTGGTGCGTTGGCCCTTGGGCAGCGGATAGATCTTCCAGGCACTGCCGTCGAACCGTACCAGCCGGTCGTTGAAATCGAACCAGACGCGACCCTGCCGGTCTTCCACGATCGAGTGAACGAGCGTTCGCAAATGCGCCACTTGGGCGGGAGTGCGCCACTGAGGGGGGCCATAACGGGCCACTCCCTCGGAAGTCGTCACCCAGAACACACCGCCCGGCCGGCGCATCACCTGCTGCAATACGCCGGACAGGATGTTCTGGCGGTCCACCGGGTGGCGGCGTCCGTTGAAGACTCGAAACAGGGCGTAGCCCTCGCGCAGGAGGATTTCGCCATCCGCTCCGGCCCAGGCCTCTACCGGCCCCTGGTCCGCCGTGGCAATCACCTGCGCCTTGCGCCCATCGAGACGGATCGCGACGGCTGCGCCCCGGGGATCGGCAGCCGAGACGAAGACCTCGCCCGAGTCACCGTCGCTGGGGTTCGAAAAGCCGTGCAGCACCAGCCCGGGGATCGGGTACTCGCGCCACCGCGGGGAACCTCCGGGGGTCGCGGAGAATTTTCCGAATCCGTCTTCTCCCGAGATCCAAACCGTGCCCTGGCCGGCCGGAGACATGTGGAGGAATCGCCCCACGTGGGCCGAGTCCCGGGTCAGCAGCGTCCTCGAAGCGCGGCCGCCGCGGTCGAATGCCAGAAGCCGGCCGGCGTCGAGGACCAGGATGTGATCGTCATCGGCAGGAATGGCCGCAATCGGCTTCGCCGGCAGGCGGAATTCGCCGCGGAGCCTCCAGGCGCCTGCCTCAAATTCCCAGAGGCCGGCCGAGTTGAGCGTCCAGCAGCGGCCGCTCCGGGTACAGTAAACCGTGCCGGGTTTGGTGGGCTGCGGCATCGTGATGATCCGATACCCATCCAGCCGCTCCATGTGGGTGACAAAGCCGTGGCCCACCAGCACGTCGCCGCGGGGATCGGTAGAGATGGGATTGCAGAATGCCTCCGTCAACCCGTCGGCCGACTTCCAGAACCGCCATCCCACGGCATCCTCCGAAGCTCCGCATGGCCTGCTGGCGATCGAAATGGCAAAGATCCCCGCAACCAGCGCGCCTTGAAGTCGCACCGTTCCCATACGCACTCCTCATCGGCCAAAAACCCGGTTCCGCCGCAAACTTCCGGAGCCGGGGGCAGTTACCCGTGCGTCCGACCCTGGTTGCGGCCCGGGCTTTTCCGTGCCAGGCCGGCGCGTTACACTCGATTACGGCGGCGGATTCGGGCGGCCGGGACAGGAGCAAAGTGAATCGAAGAAACTGGTTGGCGTTCAGCGCGGGTTCCCTGATGGCGGGCGGGCGGCCCGCGTCGGCTCAATCGCCGGTCCAGGCGCCGCAGGCGGAACGGGGCGGCCGGTTGCCGCTCGAAGAGTTTCAGCCCAAGAGCATGCTCCACGTGCCCGAGACGCAAGTGCCAAGGGCGCGCTTTCCGCTGATCGACTTCCACACCCACATCACCTTCGCGGCCCGCGCCGGCGGGATCCACTTCGGCATGGACCCGGCAAATTGCCTGGCCGTGATGGACCGCAAGAACATCCGAACCATGGTGGACGTGACCGGCGGCTACGGAGATGGCCTGCGCGAGGCGATCGCCAAACTGCAGACGGCCCATCCCGGCCGCTTCCTGGTCTTTACCGAGCCGGTCTGGAGCAGGGCGTCCGATCCCGGATACTCCAAGTTCCAGGCGGACCAGATCGAAGACGCCCACAACGCCGGAGCGAAGGGGTTGAAGATACTGAAGACCCTCGGCCTGTTCCTCAGGGAGCAGGGAACCGGCCGGCTGGTTGCGCTCGACGACCCTCGGTTCGACCCGATGTGGGAGGCTGCCGGAGCGCTCAAGATGCCGGTGGCGATCCACACCTCGGATCCGGAGGCCTTCTTCCTGCCGATCGACCGCTTCAATGAGCGCTGGGAGGAGTTGCACGCGCACCCGGACTGGTCCTTCCATGGCAAGGATTTCCCCGGCAATCGCGAGCTGCAGGAGGCGCGCCGCAACGTGATGCGGCGCCATCCGGGCACCAGGTTCGTCTGCCTCCACACGGCGGATTCGGAAGACCTGCCCTACGTTTCCGAATGCCTGGACAGCCACCCGAACATGTACGTGGACATCGCGGCGCGGATTGGCGAACTCGGCCGGCAGCCGCGCATGGCGCAGAAGTTCTTCGACAGATACCAGGACCGCATCGTGTTCGGCACGGACGCGAGCGCCGATGCGAGTACGCCGCAGCAGACCTTCGGCGACGCGCTCTACGAGATCTACTACCGTTTTCTCGAGACGGAAGACGAGTACTTCGACTACGCTCCGGCGGCGATTCCGCCGCAGGGCCGGTGGCGGATCTACGGTCTCGGGCTGAGCGAGCAGATCCTGAGAAAAGTGTACGCGCAGAACGCCGCCCGCCTGTTGGGGCTCTCCGCGTAATCGGATACCCGGCGAGCTTCGCGCCGCACTACACTGGAAGTCGCCCAGGCCGATGGGTTACCCGAGGAGGTTCGCCAGTTGACGCCGCTTGAACGCTGTTTCGCCGTACTGAACGGCGGCACGCCGGACCGCGTGCCGGTCATCCCACAGGCTTTTATGTTCTCGCTCGAAACCGCGGGCGTGCGCATGGGCGAGGTGGTGCGCAACGCCTCTCGGATGGCCGAAGCGCAGGTGATCAGCCAGGAACGCTACGGCTACGACGGCTGCATCGTCGATTTTGACGATGCGACCCTCGCCGAAGCCTGCGGCGCCAAGGTTATCTTCCGCGACGACGAACCCGCCGTGGTGGACGAAAGCGAGCCGCGCCTGCGGACACTCGCCGACGTCGCCACGCTGAAAGTGCCGGACCCCCAGAAGGACGCGCGCCTTCCGATCTGGCTCGAGACCACTCACGCGCTGGTGGAACGCACGGGCAACCGCATCTTCATCATGGGGCGCGCCGACCAGGGACCGTTCACGCTGGCTTGCCTGCTGCGCGGCGCGCAGCAGTTCTTCCTCGACCTGATGAGCGGCGAGGACACCGGTGCCATCACCGGCCTGATCGACTATTGCCGCCGCGCGTGCGCCGTGTTCGCCAAAGCCCAGAAGGACGCCGGCGCGCACGCCACATCCATCGGCGACGCCTACGCGAGTCCGAACCTGATCTCGCCCAGGATGTACCGTCAATACGCCTTGCCGGCGGAAATCGAGCTGGTGCGCGAAGTGCAGGAGTACGGCATTCCGATGTCGCTCCACATCTGCGGCAACACCAGCGCCATTCTCGCGGACATGGCCGGCACGGCGGCGCGCATTCTCGAAATCGATTGGAAAGTGGATATGGGAGCGGCGCGCTGCCTGGTGCCGCCCGAAACCATACTGATGGGTAACGTAAATCCGAGCGACCCCATGGTGCTGGGCACGCCCTCCGAAGTTACCGATGCGGCGCGCAAGGTGATCCGGGATACCGGCGGGCGCGGGCTGATTCTGAGCTCCGGTTGCGCCCTCGGCCGCGACACGCGACCCGAAAATATGCAGGCGCTGGTCGCGGCGGCCAGGGAATTCGGGACGTTTTGATCCGGGTGGCGGGGGCCGTGCAAAGGTTATGAAAAGTCTCAAGGCAGGAAGGGCTTCGCGGGTATTGCTGTTTCTGGCGTCCCTCGCGGTGCCGGCGGCGGCGCAGAAGGCCGCGTACGACGCGGTGAATCCGTTCATAGGCACGGGCGAAGACGGCCACACGTTTCCCGGCGCCACGGTCCCGTTCGGGATGGTGCAGCTCAGTCCCGACACGCAGATCCGCCCCTTCAAACAGAGTTACAAATGGGCCGCCGGCTATCGTTATGAGGACCGGTCGCTGCTGGGCTTCTCGCACACCCATTTCTCGGGAGCCGGACATTCGGACCTGGGCGATTTTCTGATTCAACCGATCGCGGGCGAGGTGCGGCTCGAACCGGGTGAGCCGGGCACGGGCTACGCCTCGCGCTTCCGGCACGAGACGGAGATTGCGCAGCCGGGTTACTACGCCGTGACGCTGGACGATTACGGCATCCGCGCGGAATTGACCGCCACCACGCGCGTGGGCGTGCATCGCTACGCTTTCCCCGCGAATCGGGAGGCGAGCCTGCTGCTGGATCTTCGGTCGTCCATCTACAACTACCCGGGCAAGGTGTTGTGGTCCAGGGTAAGGCTGCGCGCCGGCGGGACGATCACCGGGATGCGGGAGACGCGCGGCTGGGCGCCGGGCCGTCAACTGTACTTCGCGATGCGCTTCTCGGCGCCAGTCATCGGCCACGAATTCCACGATCGGGAGCCGCTTCCGCTGGAGTACAAGGGCTTCCAGCCGCCGGGCACCGGGCCCGCCGACCGGGCGGCGCTCGAAGGCCGCGGCCTGATCGCGGTGCTGCACTTCGGGCGCCTCGGCGCGCCGCTGGTGGTGAAGGTAGCGCTCTCCACCGTCAGCGAGGACCACGCCATCGCCAATCTCGACGCCGAAGTTGCCGGTTTCGATTTCGACGCGGTGCGAGCAGCCGCCCGTAAGAGCTGGGAACGGGAACTGGCGCGGCTGGAGATCCGGGCCGCCGAACCGGTGCGCGTGAATCTGTATACGGCGCTCTACCACGCGTTGATGGCGCCGGGCGTTGCCATGGATGTGGATGGCAGCTATCGCGGCCCGGACAACCAGGTGCACAAGGCCGAGGGATTCCGCTTCGTTTCCACCTTCTCTTTATGGGACACCTACCGCGCCGAACAACCGTTGATGACCCTGATCGAGCCGGAGAGCCGCACGGCCGACGTGGTTCGCTCGCTGGTGGAATCCCGCCGCTACAGCCCGTTCGGAATCCTGCCGGTCTGGCAGTTTCAGGGCATCGAGACGTGGTGCATGATCGGCTACCACGCGGTGCCCGAGATCGCCGATGCGTATATGAAGGGCATCCGCGGCTACGACGCCGGGGAGGCGCTGGACGCCATGGTGGCGAGTGCCAGCTATGCGCCGTATGGCCATTTGGGCGATTACCTGAAGCTCGGCTACGTGCCGGTCGACCGGGATGGCGAAGGAGTCTCGAAGACCGTCGAGTACGCCTACGACGACTGGACGATCGCGCGGGTCGCCCGAGCCATGGGCCGCACGGATATCGCCGAAAAGTTCGAGCGGCGCGCGGCCAACTGGCGCAACGTGTTCGACGCCAGGACCGGGTTTGCCCGCCCGCGGCTCAGCGATGGAAGCTACCGCGAGCCGTTCGACCCGGCGAGCGCCGGCGCAGACAGCGGCTTCACGGAGGGCAATTCCTGGCAATATTCCTGGTATCAGCCGCAGGATGAAGGCGGGCTGGTGCGCGCGCTCGGGGGCGATGCGCAGTTGATCGCCAAATTGGATGCGATGTTCGACGCCAGGGTGGATCCCAAGCAGTACGCCGCCGTGGAGGATATTTCCGGCATGATCGGCCAGTACATCCACGGAAACGAGCCGAGCCATCACCTGGCCTACCTTTACGACTATGCCGGCGCTCCGTGGCGCACCCAGGAGCGGCTGAAGCAGATCGTCGATACCCAGTACAAGCCGACGCCCGAGGGCCTGGTGGGGAACGACGATCTCGGCCAGATGTCCGCATGGCTGCTGTTCACGGCGATGGGCTTCTATCCGGTGGCGCCCGCTTCGAACGAGTACGTGATCGGGCGGCCGTTTGCCGGCGAGATCGTGTTGAACCTGCCCAACGGGAAGCGCTTCCGGATCGTGGCCGAGCATCTGAGCGATTCGAATCGCTACGTGGGTGAGGTGCGGCTGAACGGTCAACCCCTGGCGCGGTGTTTTATCCGGCACGAGGAGATTCTGGCGGGCGGAGAGCTGCGGTTTGTCATGACCTCGCAGCCTAATAAGGAGTGGGCGACGGCGCCCGAGGCGCGTCCATTTTCGATGACGCCTTATCGTTAGACGGGGGAAGCCCCGCTACACTGTAAGTTGACCATGCCTGCCGCGGAATCGGGGAGTGTCGCGGTGCTTGCCGAGAAGCCCTCGGTAGCGCGAGACATCGCGCGGATATTGGGGGCGGGCGGCAAAGGGGACGGGTACCTGCACGGCAACGGGTACGTGGTCACCTGGGCCATAGGCCACCTGGCGGCGCTGGCGCAGCCGCACGAGATCCGCCCGGAATGGAAACAGTGGCGCCGGGACCTGCTGCCCATGCTGCCGCGGGAATGGCCGCTCGTGGTCTACGACAAAACCAAAGACCAGTTCGACACGGTCAGGCGCATTCTGAATTCGCCCAAGGTGGCGCGGGTGGTGTGCGCCACCGACGCGGGGCGCGAAGGCGAACTGATCTTCCGCTACATTTACGAAGCCGCCGGGTGCGCCAAGCCGGTGAGCCGGCTATGGATTTCGTCGCTGACCCCGGAGGCCATCCGGCGGGGATTCGAGTCGCTGCGGCCGGGTGCGGATTACGATTCGCTGGCGGACGCGGCGCGGGGGCGGAGCCGCGCCGACTGGCTGGTTGGAATGAACCTCTCGCGAGCTTATTCGCTGGCGTATGGCGAAGACCTCTCCGTGGGGCGGGTGCAGACGCCCACGCTGGCGATGCTGGTGGAACGGGAACTGGCCATTCGCAGCTTCGTGCCGGAGGATTATGTGGAGGTGGCGGCCACCTTCCATCCGCAGGGCGCACCGGCCGGGCAAACCTACCGCGGGACGTGGCTGCGGGACCGGGCGGCGGCGGGTGCCGACAAGGAATCGCTCCAGCAAGCCATGCGGTTGCCGCCGGACGGCGAAGAGGCGAAGGCCATCGAGGCGCGGGCGCGCACGGGCCAGGCGGCGATCGAATCGATCCAGGCGCAGACCCAACGGATGGCGCCCCCGCTGCTCTACGATTTGACGGAATTGCAGCGGCACGCCAACCGGCTTTTCGGTTTCAGCGCGCAAAAGACGCTGGAGACCGCGCAGGCGCTCTACGAACGGCACAAGCTGATCAGCTATCCGCGCACCGATAGCCGGCACCTTTCGAAGGACGTGGCGCAAACGCTGGGGCGCGTCGTGGCCGCGATCGCGGAGCCGTACCGAGAGCACCTGGCGCCGGGAACGGGAGAGCGCCCGCTGGGCCGCCGCTACGTGGACGATGGCAAGGTCACGGACCACCATGCGATCATCCCCACGACCACTCCGCCGGGCCGTTCGGCGCTCTCGCCGGATGAGAGCAGGATCTACGACCTGATCTGCCGGCGGCTGCTGAGCGCCTGGCACGAAGACCACGTCTGGTCGGTCACGACCGTGATTACCGCGATCCGCAATGAGGCGAACGTCGACCGGTACCACACGTCGGGCAGCGCGGTCGAGCAGGTGGGGTGGAAGGTGCTGGACCTGGCGCCCGCGAAGGCCAGGAAGGTCCGCGGGCAAGGCGAGGACGGATCCGCGGACGAACTGTTGCCGCCCGGGCTTGCGGAGGGACAAGCGCAGGACGTGGTGGCGGTGGAGGTGCTGAAAAAGAAGACGCGCGCGCCCAAGCGCTTCACCGAGGCGACGCTATTGACGGCCATGGAGACGGCCGGCAAGACGCTCGACGAGAAAGAACTCTCGGACGCCATGAAGGAGACGGGGCTGGGCACCCCGGCCACGCGCGCGGCGATTATCGAAGTGCTGCTGAAGCGCGAGTACATGGTTCGGAACGGCAAGAGCCTGGAGGCTACCGAAAAAGGGATCCGCCTGATCGAAGTGGTTCACGCGGAAGTGAAGAGTCCGGCCATGACCGGACAGTGGGAGGCGTATCTCGATCGCATCCACAGGGGAACGGCCGAACTCCATCCTTTTATGGAAGGGATCGAGGATTACGTGCGGGAGGTGGTGGGGAAGACGGGCGCGATTCCGGCGCGGCCCCGAAGCGCTACGCCGGGCGCCAGGCAGGAGAGCGGCACACCGGGGCCGAAGGCGGTGGACGCGGTTCCGGCCGTGGCAGCGCCCTCCGCGCCACCGGTCTACGACGGAGGAACGCTCGAAGATCTGCTGCATTCGGCGTTCGGGTTTGCGGCGTTCCGCGCCAGCCAGGAAGCCGTATGCCGGACGGTGGTGGAGGGGAAAGACGTCCTGCTGGTGATGCCCACGGGAAGCGGAAAATCGCTGTGCTACCAACTGCCGGCGATCGCGCGTGGGGGGACGGCATTGGTGATCAGCCCGCTCATCGCGCTGATGGAAGACCAGGCGGCGAGGCTGAAGCAGCGGGGTTTTGCAGTGGAGCGGATTCACTCCGGACGCGACCGCGCCGATTCGCGGCAGGCGTGCATCGACTATCTGAACGGGCGGCTGCAGTTCCTGTTCATCGCGCCGGAACGCCTGCGGGTGAGCGGATTTCCGGAGATGCTGGCGAAGCGGAAGCCATCCCTGGTGGCGGTGGACGAAGCCCACTGCATCTCCCAGTGGGGGCACGATTTCCGTCCGGATTACCGGATGCTGGGGCAGTACCTTCCCACCCTGCGGCCGGCGCCGGTGATTGCGCTGACCGCGACCGCGACCCCGGTGGTGCAAAGCGACATCGTGCTGCAACTGGGGCTCGAGCGGCCGGCGCAATTCATCCAGGGCTTCCGCCGCGCGAACCTGGCGGTGGAGGTGGTGGAAGTGCCGCCCTCGGCGCGCGGGGGCCTGGCGCTCGAACTGCTGCTCGACGAGACGCGCCGGCCGGCCATCGTATATGCGCCGACGCGCGCGCAGACCGGGGCCCTGGCCGCCGAACTGGGCGAGCACTTCGCCTGCGGCGCGTACCATGCGGGCCTGGATGCGGAGCACCGCAAGCGCGTCCAGCAGGAGTTTATGGAAGGCCGGATGGAGGTGATGGTGGCGACCATCGCGTTCGGCATGGGAATCGACAAGCACGATGTGCGGACCGTGATCCACACAGCGCTGCCGGGAAGCCTGGAAGCCTTCTACCAGGAGATCGGGCGCGCGGGGCGCGACGGGCTGCCGAGCCGTAGCATCCTGATGCACTCCTACGCGGACCGGCGAACGCACGATTTCTTTTTCGAGCGGGACTACCCGGATGTGAGCGTGCTTGACGGCATCTTCCGCCAGTTGCGGATCGAACCGGTGGAGAAGGCGGCCCTGCAAAAGCACTCCCGCATGGATGCCGATGCGTTCGACCGGGCGCTCGAGAAGCTGTGGATCCACGGCGGCGCGATCGTGGATTTTGCCGAGAATGTGAGCCTGGGGCAGGAGGGATGGCGCGATCTGTACCTCGCGCAGGCGGAGCAGAAACAGCAGCAGTTGGACCTGATGCTGCGGTTCGCCGAATCGAGCGAATGCCGCATGGCCGCGCTGGTCCGGCACTTTGGCGACCTGGCGGATAGCCGCCACCCTTGCGGCATCTGCGATTTCTGCGCGCCGGGCGAGTGCGCCGGACAGCGCTTCCGCCCGGCCGGCGCCGGGGAACAGCAGGCGGCGCTACGGACCCTGGAGGCGCTGCGGGGAGCGGGCTACAGACCCACCGGCAGGCTCCACGCCGAGTTGTTCCCGGAGGGAAGCCTGACGCGCGACGCGTTTGAGGAAGTGTTGGGAGCGCTGGCGCGGGCAGGCCTGGTGCGGCTTGCCGGCGCGGTGTTTGAGAAGGATGGGCGGTCCATTCCCTACCGCAAGGCGAGCCTCACGGAGGTCGGCGAAGCGGTGGACGAGACCCATCCGCCCGAGTTGCGGATGAAGCTGGCGACGGAGAGCGTTGCACGCAAGCGAAAGTCCAGGGGGGCCAAAAAGAAAGCAGGCAAACGCGCCAGGGGAAAGGCGCCTGTCGAGGCGGAGCAGCCCAAGCCGGCGCCGAAGGCGGCGCGGCCACCCGCTCCGGCTGCTGCGCGCCTGGAAGGGCTGCTGCGGAGTTGGAGGCTGGCGGAGGCCAAACGGCGCGGCGTCCCGGCATTCCGCATCTGCACGGATGCCGCCTTGAAAGCGATGGCGGAGCGGCATCCGGGGACGGCGGCCGAACTGCTGAGCATTCCGGGGATCGGCATCAGCACGGTCGAGAAGTACGGTGCCCAGATCTACCGGCTGGTAGCGATGGCGGCGGGCGGCGCGGACTGACCCGGCGAGAATTGCACGCGCGGAGCAGCGGTACCGGGTGGCCTACTGCCGGTTGATCCGTTCCAACTGCGCGCAGACCAGGCGCGCGCATCGCTCGTCCCCGCAGGATTCGAAGGCGGCTAGGGCCTCCTCCAGACAGTCGACCTCGATTTCCGGATTTCCGTCCGGCGATGTTCGCGCCAGACGGCGGAGGGCCTCGGAGCGGTTGTACTGGGTGATTCCGTAGGCGCGGCTGTGCTTGTCTCGTGACTGGATGCGGAGAGCGCGGTCGAAGTGACGCAGGGCGCGCCGGGCATTGCGAACCCTGGTCTTCTCATCCGTCTGCGGCAGCGACAGGTAGGCGTTGCCGATGTTGCTACGCAGAGCCGCGCTCTTATCCGGATGGGTAGCCGGCGTGTATATCCTCAGTGCGTGCTGATAGCACCGGATGCTCTTCTTCACATTGACGCCGGGGCCGGCCTCCGGGAGCCGGCGATACGCGCTCCCGAGGTTCTCGAGCACGGCCGCATGGCGCTCCGCGTCTTTTTCGAGAGTGCGAACGCGCAGGCATGCCTCGTATTGAATCACCGCCTCGCTCCAGTGGGATTCTCCGGTGATCTCGGAAAGGTCGCAGCAGGTATTCCCGAGATTGAAAAGAGTGCGCGCCCAGTCATCGAGCCGGGAGAATTTCTCGTAGATCCGTGCGGCCTCGCGATAGCAATCGATGGCCTCCGCGGCAGCGCCGGCCTGCGGCGCATCCCGGCCCCGGACGAGCGCGGTTCCCAGCGCGTCGAGAACCGTCGCGCGCATGATTCCCCGGTCCAGTGGGAGCAGCGCCAGCGCACGGCGCAGGTAGCAGATCGCCAGGTCCCGGCAGATCAGCGGGTGGCGGAAACCGCAGGCTCCGGCGTAGCACAGCCCCAATGAATAATAGAGCGAGAAGTCGCCCGGCCGCGCGCGCGCGGCGCCCTCGATCAGGTCGATGGCCTTCTGGCACTCTCTGGCTTCGCAAGCCTGGCGGGCTCCTTCGACCGGCATGCCGGGAGACATCATACCCACTCTCCCCGGGGAGGGCAGGGCTGCACGACAGGCATGGGCTTCACCTCGAAAAAGCTACTGGGACTTGGCGGGCACGGGGAGCACCACGCTCCTGCCGACGAAGTCCTGCTCGCGCCGAATCCCGGAGGCGTCCACCACGTTGCGCTTCTCCTTGTGACACCAGGCGCAACGGCTCATCTCCGGCTTGTTCTTCTCCCGCGCCTTCTGTACGTGGCAACCAATGCAGAGACGGTGCATGGCCTCGGCATAGCCGGGAGCAGTATAGGTTTTCACCAGAATCGTGGAGCCCGCCGGTACCAGGTCCTTGTGGCAGCGGTCGCAGTGGACCGCCGTGGAGGCGTTGCGCACCTGCCCGGAAGGGTGGCATTCCACGCAGGACACCCGGGCCCCGTCCGGAGACGCATGCCAGTCGTGCCGGAACGCGTCCGAAGGCGAATACATGTCGCGATGGCAGCGGGAGCAGGCCGAGTTCCGGTCGCGCGGCAGATTCATGTGATGGCACTTCACGCAAGACGCCGCGGCGCCTTCCCGCTTCTCATGTTCCTCGTGAGGGAACAGGACGCCGTAGCCGTCGAGATTGCCGTCGATCCAGAGCTTGTCGCCGCCGCGCGCCTGATGCACGGGCGCGGGTTCGGCGCCGCGGCTCTTGGCCGGAAGGTCGCCGAGCAGAGCGAAACCCACAGCCGCCGCGAGTATGAATCCAAGCGAGTAGACGGTACGCGCGGCAATCGCGGGAATCCCCAGCCAGGTGGTGTCCACCGGGTTGAACTCGGGGAGTTTCCGGGGATCGGCATCGGGGTCGGAGGGACGCTGTTCCCATATCCGGAACCGCTCGATCATGAACAGGAAGGCAAGCGTGCCGGTGGAAATAATACCGGCGGTGATGGCGATTTCGGTCCATCGCGGGATATAGAACGCGCCGCCGGGCCTGAGGTGGGCGAGACCCCCGACGTCGATCCGGTTTAGCACCACGCCGAAGACCCCCAGGGCGGACGCGGTCCACTGGCCCGAAGATGTGTTCTTCACCCTGGGAAGGAACAGGAGCACGGCCGGCGCGACCGCGAGGGTCGTCACTTCGAACCAGAACAGCCCCGTGCGCCAACCCGCTGCGAACAGCAGGTGCGCCTGTCCGCGGAAAGCCAAGTCACCGAAACGGAGGACGAGATAACCGAGCAGGAACCACCGCGCCGCCGAGCCCAGGCTGGCCAACACTTCCGTATCGGCGGTGCGGCGGTACAGAAAGGCCGCGGCGTGACTTTCGAAGATCACCATCAGCATTCCGACCGCGATTGCGGAGACCAGGAACATCAGCGGCAGCACCGGCGAGTACCACAGCGGAGCCAGGCGGTAGGGCATGATCAGGAACAGCGAGCCGAGCGAGGACTGGTGCAGGGTCGACAGGCCTACCCCTACGATCACCAGCGGCAGCCGCAGCTTGATCAGGAACCGCCGGATTCCGGCCAGCGCGCCGGACTCCTCCGCGGGTACCGGGAAGAACTCGAGGGAGAGGACCGTCAGGTATAACATCACGCACCAGCCGACTTCGAACAGCGGCGAGTGCGGGTTCCAGAAGACGATCATGTGCCAGATATTCCAGGGCAGTCCCAATTCGAACAGCAGCACCGTGACAAAGGCAAGATAGCCTAGGAAGGCGGCAAGCACGGCCAGTCGAACGACCTGGTGAAAGCGCTCCATCCTGAAGATGTAGACCGTGGCGGCAAGCACGAAGCCGCCGGCGGCTACGGCCACGGCGACCAGATCGAACCCCACCCACAGTCCCCAGGGGGTGGCGTCGGAGAGGTTCGTGGTGGCTCCCAGCCCGAACAGAAAACGAGCGGCCGACACCGCCATGGCCAGCCCGGTGATCATCCAGAGCGCCAGCTTCAGCTTTCGTACCCTATTCATCGGACTCGTCCCTCTGCCTCGTCATGCGCCTGTCGATGACCCAGCTCAAACCCGCCATCACGGCCAGCACGCCGGTGAACGCGAAGGGGACGGCATGCATCGCGGTCTCGGTGGTCTCCGGCAGAGGTTCGGTCCCCAGGGAATGGCCTTCGGTCAGGAAGGAGAGATCCACGTTGGAGATCAGCAGAACCGAAGCGCCGCCGGCCTCATGCTCACCCCACACCTTGTCGATATATTTTCCGGGGTTATCCGCGATGCGGCGGTGCGCTTCGGCGATGAGCTCGTCCCGGTCGCCGAAAATGGTCGCCTTGGCGGGGCAAGCCTCGGTGCAGGCGGGTTGCCGGCCTTCAGAGAGCCGTTCATAGCAGAAGATGCATTTGCGCACATACGGGACTGCCGCGTCCCAATCGTAGCGGGGAATGCCGTAGGGGCAGGCCATCATGCAGTAGCGGCACCCCATGCACCGGCTGTCGTCATAGACAACCGGGCCGGCGCTGGTCTTGTGCAGGGCGGCGACCGGGCAGGCGGATACGCAGGCCGGATCCACGCAGTGGCGGCACTGCTTGCGGACGAAGGTATGGCCGGGGCCCTCTACGAGGGAAGTCCAATTTCGTGCCGAGAGTCCGTCGTCGCGATCCCAATTCCTCGGGATGTCGGAGGCGAGGTGGTTCTCTTTCTTGCAGGCAAACTCGCACTCGCTGCATCCGATGCATTTGGTGGTATCGGTGAGGATAGCTGCTTTCATTTGGCGCAAACCTCGTCATCGGTCTCGCGAGCCGGGCTGTGCAGGCGGGCGCCTTCGGTCCACGACGGCCGGTCGGCGTAGCCCAGCGTTTCGAGAACCCGATCTCCCGCGCCGGGCGGGAATTTCCAGGCCACGGCGGTGACCGCCTGAGACAGCGGGATCAGCACGCAATGGGCGAGTTTCGTAAACGGAATCATCAGCAGGATCGCGTCGGCCGTGTACACGTGCAGGAACATCAGGGTCTGGTAGGTGGCCGGGCGGACGCCCGTGTTTGCGCAGAGATAACCGGTGACAAAAGGAATCGCCAGCAGGAGAGGCCAGACAAAATCCTGAGGCCGGCTCAACTTGCGGGCGCCCCGGTAAAACACCCGGCCGCCGAACAGGCCGAGGGCCGTTGCGATGACCAGGAGCGTGAGCCAGTTGGCGACAGCCAGGGGAATGGCAGGCCAGGCGAAGCCCACCGATTGCTTCCACAGAAGTACGTGCGCCGCCAGGAACAAGGGGACGATGAGGAGGCCCACATGGAAAATCAAACAAAGGGCCCCATAAACCGGCCGGCGGCGCCAGAACCGGCCGGCCGGCAGCAGCCACGCCGCAGTCTGCCTGACGACTTCACCCCACGGTACGATCCGGTCCATGTTCCGCCGGTAGCTCTCCGCCATGCCGGCCAGCGTCAGCAGGAAAATCCGCAACAGGCCGAGCACCATGAGCGAGAAAGCAAGCCGGAACAGCGGGCCACGACCGAACTCGATCCACGTTTCCACGTTCGTCCACCTCACGACGTCATTCGAAGACGATGGCCTTATACACAAGATCGTGCAAGCCCACGATCTGGCAATCGATCTTGTAGAATTCCATCAGTTCCTTCAACTGTTTCTTGCAGTTGGCGCAGGGAGCCACGCAGTATTTCGCGCCGGTGGCGCGGATCTGCTCGGCTTTCATGCGTCCCCCCACCAGCATGCGGTAGGGCTGGATCTCGCCGATCGACACGGTCCCGCCACCGCCTCCGCAACAGATGTTATTCCGGCCTCCCGGGGTCATCTCCACGAAGTTCGAGCAAAAAGCCTTAAGCAACTCGCGCGGCTGATCGACAATCCACCCGGTGCGCGCCAGGTTGCACGGGTCGTGATACGTCACCGATTCCTCGATGGCGCCGGGACGCAGTTTCAGGCGCCCGTGCTTCCATGCCTCATAGGTGTACTCGACGAAGTTGACCACGGGCAGCGACTCGCGCCCGTCCCCGCTGAACGCGGGATAGAAGGCCTTGGCGGTTCGCGAGGCGTGCCCGCATTCGCCGATCAGCAGCTTCCGGACCTTGAGGCGCCGGGCCTCGGACACGACCTTCGCCACCACGCGCTCCATCACGTGATCGCTGTAGAAGAGGCCATAGTTGATGCCGTCGAAATAGCCCGTGCCGATGGTCCAGGTATCGCCTGTGGCGCGGAACACCGCGGCGTTGCCCATCAGCGTGTCCGCTTCCATGAGAAAGTCCGACACGGCCGGCAGGAAAATGTATTCGGCGCCTTCCTGGTCGATTGGGAAAGGAATCTCCAGGCCCTTCTCCTCGCGCATCTCGTCGCTGAGGAACTCCAGGCTGTCGAGGAGCGCGGCCACGGGCACAGCCGATGTGTTGCCCGAGGCGCCGGTCAACTGTTCGCGAACGCTTACCGCGAGCGCGCGGGGGACAATTCCGATTTCCGAGAGAATGTAGCGGGCGAGGTGGGTGATGAGACCGTGGTCGATCCCCGCCGGGCACTCGAACGAACAACGCCGGCAGGCCGTGCAGTTGTAGTAGGCGTCCGCCATCTCCTGAATCTTCGCGTCGGTCAGGCCGGGATCGCCCAGGACGCGGCCGCGCAGCATTCCGGATACCGTGAAATGCCGGCGGTAGACAGAGAGCAGCAGTTCCGAACGATAGCACGGGATGTCCCGGCTGTCGCCGGTTGCCACGAAGATCTGGCAGCTCGTGGAGCAGCGCGCGCATTTCGCGGAGACCCGGATGTAGTGATCGAGAGCCAGACGGTAGTTGGTGTGCTTCAGAATCGCGGCGAAGGCTTCCAGGAACCGGCGCGGCCGTTCGCGCACATCGAAATCCTCAACGTTGTAACGGACGGGTAGCCGTTGCTTCGCGAGGACTTCGTCCCTTTTTGAATTGGAGAACGCCTGTTTCCGTTCCTCCGCCGTGAGCGGCTTCATGGATACACTCCTCGATTCAAAACCAGGGCGCCCCGCGCCGCCAGGGCGCCCTTGGAGCTACTTTATGGGGGTCACCCCGGTGGCAGCCCCGTGCAGCTTGACCTCGACCTTCTCCTCCAGCCCGTCGTAGTATTCCTTGAGAATCGCGATGACTTCGGGTTTGGAGAATTCGGCCGGTACGGGCTTGCCCTCGCTCATGAGCTTGCGGAGCAACGTACCGGAGAGCAGCAGGCGGGCGCCTCCCTTATAGTTGCCGGCCTCGTCGATAACCGCCTTGCTCTGGTGCGGACAGGTTTTCATGGACGCCATGCTGCCGCATTCGTAGCAGTAGAACGTCCAGTCCATGCAGAGCGGCTGGAGCAGCAGCGCGCCGGCCGGAATTTCGTTGAAGATCTTCTGCGCGTCGAAGGGACCGTAGTAATCGCCGACGCCGGCATGATCGCGGCCCACGATGAGGTGCGTGCATCCGTAGTTCTGGCGGAACACGGCGTGCAGCAGGGCTTCGCGCGGTCCGGCATAGCGCATCTCCATGGGGTAGCCGCCCTGAATGACGCGGTCCTTGCGGAAATACTTGTTGACCAGCGCGTCAATGGCCTTCACCCGTGTTTCGGCCGGGATGTCGCCGGGCTTCAGTTTGCCGACCAGTTGATGGATGTAAACGCCGTCGCAAACTTCAATGGCAATCCAGGCCAGGTAAGCGTGGGAATTGTGCATCGGATTGCGAAGCTGCAGCGCTGCTACAGTGGTCCAATTGCGCTCTGCGAACGCCTGGCGCGCTTCGGCCGGACGCTGGTAGATGCCCTTGAACATTTCGGGATAGAAAGACTCGGAAACCGCCTTCACAGGGCCCGCGAGATTGACGGCTCCCTGCTCCATCACTTTTTGCACACCGGGGTGGGCGGGGTCAGACGTCCGGAACACCTGCTTGCACTCGTACTCCTTGTCGATCGCGTACTTCTCGGCGATCTTCATGGTGCCCATGATGGATTCCGTCTCAACGTCCCACAACGCCACCTCGTCGCCCACGGAGATGGACTTGGCGTAGTCCTCCTCGGTGGACAAGGTGATGGGAATCGGCCAGAATAGGCCGTTCTTGCTGGGCATGCGGTAGGACTCGCAGCAACCGTGCCAGTCGTCCCGTCCCATAAAACCATCCAGAGGGGTGAACGCGCCAATGCCCATCATGATGAGGTCGCCGGTTTCCCGGCTGGTCATCGGCACTCGTTTCAGATGCTCGGCCTTGCGGATTTCTTCTTGCCGGGCTTCGCCCTCCAGAAGTAGGGGACGCAGCTCTCCGCCCCCATGTGGAAGAATCAAATTACTCATCGGTCGCCTCCTGTGCGGAAAAAACCTTTTACCATGTCGAAATTTCGGACTTGCAGATATTATTCAACTCAATAGTAGAGCGAGAAAAGTAAATTGTCACCGGTTTTTTGGACTTCAGAATGTGGTTTAAGTCCGCACTAACATTGGAGTTACTCGTGTATCGCGGCGCAAACTCAGAAACTCGCGCCGCATCTGGCGACGATCGGGAGAATCAAGAAAATCAGATCTGGTCATCTTGCTATCGAAGCCGGAACTGTAGATAATATAGACATAGCTTTCAGAGTGTGTTCCGCATGTCAAGCCCATTGCTGACTACCGGAAAAGCGGCGCGGCTGTGCTCGGTAAAGGCCGACACCGTCTTGAAGTGGATCAAGCGAGGTGTGCTTCCCGCCACCCGCACGGCAGGGGGACACTACCGCGTGGAAGAGCAGGATCTGCTGATGGTGCTCTCCCAGGACGACGGTACCGAGATCCGCTCCGAAGAAACCAAACTCTGTTCCCGCCCCATGCGCTGCTGGGAATTCATGAACAACAGTCCAGGGGCCGAGTGCCAGGACTGCGTGGTCTACAAGACGCACGCCGCCTGGTGTTTCCGGATGGCAGGCGTGGTGAAAGGGAACGGGCATGAGAAACGGTTCTGCACCGGGCTATGCCAGGAGTGCCCTTACTACCGCCGGGTGCATAATCTGCCGACCAACGTGCTCGTCATCACAGAGGACGAAAAGCTGATCCAGCAACTGGCGAAGAAAGAGAACGAGACAGTGGCGTTCCGATTCGCGCGCCGCGGCTACGATGCATCGGCCATTATCACGGTATTCCGGCCGGCTGTTGTGGTCTTCGACCAGGCCATTCTGGAGAGCCTGGGGATGGCTCTGCTCGATGCGCTGGCAACGGATCCCAGAACGCTGGGCACAAAGATCCTGGTTTCGATCCGCAAGGGGTCCATGGGGTTCCGGTTCCACGCCGGGGCGGTTTACGCCACCATCGAAGAGCCGTTTACCGCGGATGAGATCGCGGCTATCGTCAATCGGATTCCAGTGGAGACGCTGGAGCCGGAAGACAACCGCTGAAAGACGGCCAACGGGGGCGGGCCGGGATGGCCTACCCTACCTGGTGAGTTCCAACCGGCGGGCGGCATTCAGAATGGCAGGGGCCCACGAGGGCGTGGCCAGAGCGTGCAGGTGAGTGTAGGCGGCCCACACATTGGCCGTGACCACCGCGTCCCGGCCTTCGAGGCACCCTGTCCCTCGACGGACGGCGCAGGCCGTCTGAAGCGCGCTGTTGCCCGGCACCAGCCGCGAGTAATGAAACTCGTGGCCCCGCAGGCAGGTCCCGGCGGAGAAGAACGGATTGGCCGCGTCCACCAGCAGTTCGGTATAGCCATGGCCCTGGGGCGCGTCGCACACCTCGACCTCGAAATCGAGCACACCCGCCATTTCGTATTTGTGCCCGCGCCAGGTGAGCGCGCGCGACAGCAGCATCAACCCTCCGCACTCCGCGTAGATGGGCAAGCCATCGCGGGCCGCGCCGCGAATCGAAGCAAGAAAGCCCGAGTTCCTCGAAAGCGCCTGCGCATGGGTTTCCGGGAAACCGCCGCCGATGTAGAGAGCATCGAGCGCGGCCGGAAGCGCCGATGAGTTGAGAGCAGAAATGGGGGCAAGCCCGGCACCCGCGGCCCGCAGGGCTTCCAGGTTCTCCGGATAGTAAAAGCTGAACGCGGAGTCGTCCAGATAGCCGATGGTCAGGCCTTCGCCGGTTTGCGGCACGCGGAGGGGGACGGGAGGCATGACGAGCGGCGGCGTCTCTCGCGCGATCTCGAGCAGCCGGTCGAAATCGAGAGAGCCGGCCGCGAGCCCCATCAGGTTGCGGGCCAGGAGGTCGCGGTCCGGATGTTCGCGAGGAGTAACCAAGCCCAGGTGCCGCGCGGGGAGAAGCACATCGGCGCCGGCGCGGTGAACGGCTCCCAGAACCGGAATGCCGCAGGTCGACTCGATGGCTTCCCGCAGGATGCGCTCGTGGCGGGCTCCGGCAACCTGGTTGACGACGACTCCGGCGATCTTCAGAGCGGGGTCCAGCCGCTGACACCCCAGAACCAGGGCGGCGGCGGTTCGTGTCACCTTGGTAGCGTTCACTACCAGGACGACGGGCGCCCGCAGGGCTTTGGCCAGCTCCGCGGTACTGTGCGTGCCTCGCGCATCGGCCCCATCATAGAGGCCCCGGTTGCCTTCGACCAGGTTCAAACCGGCGGGCACGGCGTGGCTGGCGAACGAATCGCGGACGCGCTCAAACCCCATCAAGTGGGTGTCGAGGTTTCTGGCGGGCTTCCGGGAAGCCCACTCGAGCCATGCCGAGTCGATGTAGTCGGGCCCCTTTTTGAATGCCCGGACGGGCAGGCCTCTCCGATCGGCTTCGAGCAACAATGCCAGTGAAACGAGAGTCTTGCCCGACTCCCCCGAAAGACCCGCGACCACCAGGCGCGGCAAATCGGCCGTGGTCGCGGCGCTTTCCGCGCCCATTCAATCTCCGGGAGTGGTTCCCTCTTTCGGCGGCAGCGTGATGTAAGAACCGCCCAGGTAGCTGTAGACGCAGCGCCCCGAGTCCATCAGGATGCGAATGGCGTGTTTGCAATCGTCCTTGCTGCAGCCGTCGCCGTGCCGCGCGATCATTTCCTTGGTCAGGTCGCCGGCTTTCAGGTTTCTCTTGCCGGCATACTGTGACACCAACGCGTACATTTCGTCGGCGAGGGCATCGATTGAGACAGGCATGAAGCCTCCAATTTCAGAGTATAAGGTCTACTTCAATGCTATGGCGCGTCCGGCGCGCGGTCAAGTAGGAAAGTGTCGGCGGGCTTTCGATCGGGGTCAATTTTCATTCGCGTCCTGGCGGGTAGCCTGGAAGGAATAGTTTCCCGCCAGAAACTGCTGCACGAACCAGGTCATCACTTCGCGGCTGGTCATGTACATGTCCAACTGGCTGGAACAGGCCAGCAGGCGCCCCAGCATATCGAGCCGTTCGGCGATCTGATCGGGGGGCGCTTTCCGGAACCACGCATTGACCAAATCGGTGCGGCGATCCACCTGGAACCCGTATCGCAGCAGACAGGCTTCGAGGAAGCAAGCGCGCAGGCTCCTGCGGTGGCGGGTGGCGCCGCCGCCCTCAAAACGAAACGAAATGTAATTGTTTCCAGGTGTGTCGGAAAGGCACGCGTCCACCAGGCTGTAGTGGTACGCCAGGCGGGAGTTGAGATTCATGTATTCGTCCGCCACCAGCAGATAGCTCTTCTCTCCGAGCGGACGCATGCCGCTTTTGCGGGGGCCGAGCGAGGTGCCCAGAACCGACGCCACGTCGCTGAAACTGGCGGGCATCTCGCGCGTCCAGGAGACGGCCGGATGCGTCACGCCGCTCCACAGTGCCCGAAACGGGCGCGACACGATCTGGGGGGGCTCGACATTCCGTTTGTCCTCGAGATCGGGCGCCAGACCGCCGCCCAAATCGAGGACCAGCACATTCAGGGGGAGCGGCGTCCGCAGTTTCCGGGCGCAGGGCGTGCCGCGTTCCAACTCGGAGTCGCTCACGTCGAACATGGCCTCGATGGCTTTTTCGTGGCAGAAGCGGAGGACGTCGTGGCCGGATTTGCAGCCCGAAGGGCGAAAGTTCAGGGCGGAAGGATCCAGCAGATTCAGCGCGAGCAGGCGGGCGCTGACCGGATCGCCGCTCTTGTCGAGATAGCGCTCGAGGGTGGCCGTTTCCCGGTGGATCGGCGGCCAGAGGGTGCCTCGATAGACGCGGGCCTGCACGGCGTCGAGGCTGACGGGATCTCCGTTCCGCAGGCATTCGAACGCGCCCGCCATCTGGAAAACGGACGGAACCTGGAATTCCCGCAGCAGCGCGGCGGCGTGGCCCGTAATATTGCCCCACTCCGCCACCAAGCCGGCGATCCGGGGAAACGCCTCGATAATCTCCGGCGACGGTTTCCGGATGAACACCACCGCGCCGGCGGGCGCCTTGCCGATGTTCTGGATTTCATCCACCAGGAAAGCCTCTCCCGAGGTTCGCCCCGGATATACCGCCCTTCCGCTTTCCAGCACCGGTTCGCTTCGGGGCCGGGAGCGCGGCTTGGATGCGCCGGCTTCGGCGTTGACCAGGGGGCGGGATTGCACAATCCAAAGGCGCCGGTTGTAGTCGAGCACCCATTCGATATCCTGGGGCGCGTGGAAGTGCTGCTCGATGTTCACGCCCCACTCGGCGAGCGTATGCACCTCGCCCTCCTGCAGGCTGGGTTCGTCGCGGGCACCCGGCAGGAGGGGAGTGGAGACGACCCCGCCTCCCTCGCACGGAATATACTGCTCCTCCTTGTGGACGATGTTGCGTTCCAACACGATGTGCGGGCGGGAGCGGGAAACCAGAAACAGATCGGCCGGCAGGCGGCCGCTGGCGATTTCGAGCCCGAGCCCCCGGGTGGCCGTGATCCACAGGACTTTCTTCTTGGGATCGCCCGGGTCGCGCGTGTACATGATGCCGGAGGCGCGCGCGGGTATCAGTGGAACAAACAGAGTGGCCATGGGGTTATCGACTTCGCGCAGGCCGGTCGACAACCGGTAGAACAGCGCCCGCTCGTTGAAGCGTCCGGCGACGATTCGCCGGTACGCGTCGACGGCTCCATCCCGAGGCACGTTCAGAAGGCTGATGTACTGGCCGGCGCAGGACCTCTCCCCACCCTCGCCTTTGGCGCTCGAGCGCACCGCCAGGGTGCCTCCGTATCTGAGGAGGGTTTCCGTGCGCGCCGCTATGGCGACTTCGACGGCCCGCGGAAGCGTACATTCCATGGCCTTGCGGGTGAGAGTTTCGGAGACCCGCCGAACCGCCTCCAGATCCTTCACATCCAGGTCGCGGATGGCGTCGCGGATTTCGGCCCAGAGCGGGATACCGCAGTACTGCCGGTAGGCTTCGGTAGTGAGAACGAAGCCATCGGGCACTGGCAGGCCAAGCTGGTTGCGGATCTCGCCGAGAATGGCGGCCTTACTGCCGACTTCGTCCGCCGAGCGCGCGTTCACCTCCGACAGCGATGCCGAAAGGCGGGGGCTGGCCGACTCTTCGAGTGCGCCGGAATAGCGCTCGATCTCGTTCCGTTGGGTCTCGACGGCGGCAACCAGGGATTCGTAGCGAACGCCGGTGAGCCGTTCGAGCGCCGCGACCACCTCGCCGATCCTGGCGAAGATGGTCGGGATGCGATCGCCCAGCACGTCCCGCCGCGGCCGCACATACTGGAGGTCTTCCTGCAGCCGTGCCATCAACTCCAGCGATTCGTTGTTGAGGGCCAGGAGTTCCCGAAAACTGGTGTACTTAGCGCGTACGCGCGCGGCGCCTGCCGCGGGCGACTCCATCGCAGTTGTTTCGCGCCGCCAAAACCGCATAGTCTCCGATCCGACTATAACCGAATTGAATCGATCTTAGTGAGCTACCGAGCGCTTCTTGCCGAGAAGCAGGGTCGAGAGACGGTCGATTCCGAATCCGGCCAGGGCGGCGATCAGCACGGCGACGGTTCCGTAAAGCGGAGCGCGGTTCACGCTCATCCCGGCGAGCCACGCGGGGAATCCGGTACGGACCACCGAGAGCGGCGCAGACGCTTCGCGAACGACGGCACCCTGGACTATCTCGTAGACATGCACCTTGTAACTGGCGGGCGGAGCGCGTTTCGGCCAGCGGATGTCGAGAGCGAACGTCCGGGCGCCGCCGGATTCTCTCACCTCGACACCGGCGTCGCCAAAAACATAAACGCCCCCCCTTTTTCGCAGAGCCACGTATTCGCTTCGAATGGCGTCATCGCCGGAGGAGCCGGGGGATAGCGGTTCCACGCGCATCCGCGCCATCAGCGACTGCTCGTCGAGACCATAGCGGGCGATCGCATCCCGGCCGAGCATGGGCGCGAGCGGGCCGGTGCTGTACCGGAGGAACAGCGAAGGCGCCCCGGAGATCCGCAGTTTACTGGCGTTGAGCCAGATCGGGCCCACCCGCTGCTTGCGGGCGAAGCGTTCCTCGCGGTCCGAACCGGTCACGGTGACGACCAACTGCGAGCCGGGCGCGGCCGTGCCCGAGACCGTGACGATGGTGCCGTCGTAGAACGCCCCCACCTCGACGCTGTGCGGAGCCACCGCGAACGTCAGGGGCTGCGGCGCCGCGCCGCCGGCCAGCAGCAGAGACGGAAGCAGGGCGATCGCGAAATGCAGATACCGGTTAGCCATGCCCCAGCACTCCGTAAAGCTGATGCAGCCCGGGAAGCACCAGCGGGTGCAAACTCGCGTGAGCGATCGGCGTCAGCAGGTTGGTAGGCGTCACCAGAATGCCGATCAGCATCTTCACGGCCACTGCCAGGGCCAGGATCGCGAGGATGATCAGCGGCTGGTCACCGCTCAGCAGGCGGGTAGAGCGGGCTCCGATCTGGGCTCCGATGGTCGAGCCGGCGGCCAGCAGCAGGGCCAGCACGAGGTCGACCGTATGGTTAGTGGTCGATTGCATGTAGGTGATTCCGGCGCAGGTGAACAGCGTCTGGAAAAGAGACGTACCCACCGCGACATTGGCGGGCATCCCCAGAAGGTAAACCATCATCGGCACTGCCATGAAAGCGCCGCCGACGCCCATGATGGAAGCGAGGATTCCGACCACAATCGCCAGGCAGAACGGCGCCAGAAGAGAGTGGCGGACGTTCGAGCGTTGAAAGTACATCTGAAACGGCAGGCGTTTGAGGACTCCCGCGCGCGACAACGGCCGGCGCGGCTTGGTCATCATGGTTCCCCGCCGAAGGCTCTTCAGGCTGGCGACGAACATGGAGCCGCCGACGGCCCCGAGCACGATGATGTACGTGATCGTGATCAGGGAATCGGCGTTTCCGATCGCCCGCAACGCCTTGATGGCCTGGACGCCAAAACCGGCGCCCACCAAGCCCCCCAACAGCAGGGTGATCCCCATCTTCAAATCCACGTTGCCCATGCGAAAGTGAGCCGCCACTCCGGAAGACGAAGCGGCGACGATCTGGCAGGAGTCGGAAGCGGCGGCGATGGTGGGCGGAATGCCGAGCATGATCAGGATAGGAGTGAGTAAGAACCCACCGCCCACGCCGAGCAGGCCCGATAGAAAGCCGACCAATCCCCCTGCCCCGATCGGGATCCAGATGTTGATGCTGATTCCGGCGACTGGTAGGAAAATCGACATCGTCCACTACCTCCAGCTCCCAATGCCGGATCATTGGGTCTGAATATCCGTTTATGACCTTGACGACTTATAGCACACTTCTTCCGCCCGAACCACAAGAATGTGTCTTTGCCGCCACGTCACGCGCCGGAACCGCCGAGGACACCCGAAAGGCCGCGGTCGGCGGCCAGCAACTTCTGGAGAAGTTTCTCGGAGGCCGTCGCGCGATAGTAAGTCTTACCGCCCCAATAGACCGCGAGGATGCTGAACAGGATCAGACCGATGTCGAATGCCGTCCATCTGGAAAAGGCGAAATACCGCAGGAAGGTGACGCCCAGGGTGAAGCATGCCAGGCCGGTGCGGATAATGGCGAGCGACGTGCGTTCCCGGGCCAGTTCGGTGCGCTGGAGCGAAAGGCGGGTGCGGGTGACGGCGATGGCCGTGCGGTGGGTGGAGAGTTCCGTGCGCTTTCCGGCCAGGTCCGAGCGCTCCTGGGAGAGCACGTTGCGGCGCTCGGCGAGGCGGTTGCGTTCTTCGGCGAGGTGGACGCGGCGGGCGGCCATATCAGTGCGCCGGCGCGCCATTTCGGTGCGCTGGGTGGCGAGGCGGCTGCGTTCCTCGGCTTGGGATGTGCGTTCGCGCGCCAGTTCCGTGCGGATCACGGCCAGCTCCGTGCTGCGAGTGGAAAGACGGGTCTGCTCCCGGGTCAGGGCCGTGCGCTCGGTGGCCAGCCCGGTTTGTTTCTCGGCGTTCTCCGACGTCTTGGAGGAGAAGACGACGAGATTCGAGGTGGTCTGAGTTCTTTGCCGCGCGAGGTCGCTCTGCTCCTGCAGGGCATCGGTCTGCTTTTCGCCAAGCTGAGTCAGCCGGCTGAGCATGGCTCGCAAGCCGGCGGGATGAGTGGCTTCTCGGTCCTGGGTATTTAGCTGTGGCATGATTCTTCCTCGTATTCTATTTGCCGGGTAACCACACTCCGAAGAGGCTCGAGCCTAATAAAAGGCCGGCGCGTAACCCGGCACGTAATCGACTTCCTGCACCCCCTCGACGGCTCCCGCGATGGCGCGCACAGTTCGCATTTCCTCATCCGAGAGGAACGGACCCACCAGATGCACGGCGTCGCCGGACGCGCTGGCTCCGACTTCCCACAGGTGGGTCTTCGGATTGGTGACGAGCGCCGCCAGAACCTCGGTGGAAAGAAATTCGTTATCCATCTGGGCCACCGACTCAGGCGTGGGCTGAAAATCCTGCTGTTCCAAAGTCCGCGCGAGCAATTCGCAAGCGCCGTGGAGCGACCACCGTTCCAGGTTGACGCACAGGTCGTAGCCGGCCGGGTCGCGGACGTCTACACCGTACATCATGCGGGCCCACTGAAGCCGCTGGCTATCCACCCGGTGGATGTAATCGAGTGCGCCCTCCGGGGTCTGGCCCAACACCTCGCAAGTCCGGGCTATGCGCATTTCCATGGGTGCGATCAGCCGGATGCGGACGAAGTGGGCGATCCGTGGAAGGAGCATGTGTCCGGAGCATCCAAAATACGCAAGCCGCCCGCGCCGCGCATATTGCAGCAGCGCCCGGCGCATCAGGATCTGGTAGGGGTAGCGCAGGTCGCTGAACTGCTGATACTCCCGGTCCGCGCGGATGATTTGCGCGGCGATGCGGGTAGCCAGTCCGCCGTACCCGTTGACTGTGGCGAGCAGGTCCTCGCGCGTGACGCAGCGCACGCCGCCAGCCTGCGACAGGCAGCCGGAGATCCTAGCCGCTCCGGACATGGTGCCGCGCGAGATCAGCAGAACCGTGGAGGGCTCGTCAGAGGAGGGGCGGGGCAGACTATCTTTGCTGGGAACACTTACAGAGCAGCCTGGCGAGTCCATACTAATTCCGGCAGATGACATGCTTGCCTTCCGTTCCCGATGCCGGATCACCGGGCCTGAAAATATCTTGCTCTGCTGAGAATCTTATAGCATACTTTTTTCGGCCGGGCCAGAAATTTGAGATGTTCGCGCGGAGGCAGCCTGGTACCGGCGCTCGCGAAATCGGATGCCGGCGGCGCGATGGCGATGAGTCAAAAAGACGAAAATGGTGACCAAATGCAGAACAAAGTACTGAACCTAACCGACGGCCGGACCGACAAGGCCTACAGCGTACCCATTGACCAGGGTACGATCCGGGCTATGGATCTTCGGCAAATCAAGGAGAGTCCGGATGACTTCGGGCTCATGACTTATGACCCGGCGTTCATGAATACCGCCTCGTGCCGCAGCAGCATCACCTTCATCGACGGCGACCGCGGCATTCTGCGGTACCGCGGTTATCCAATCGAAGAATTGGCGGAAAAGTGCACGTTTCTGGATGTCGCTTACCTCCTGCTGAATGGAGAACTGCCGAGCGAGAGCGAGTCGAAAGAGTGGGTCGATCTCATCAGGCGCCACACGATGATCCATGAGACGACCAAGAAATTTCTCGAAGGCTTTCGCTACGATGCGCATCCCATGGGCATGCTGGTGAGCACGGTCGCGGCCCTGTCGACGGTCTATCCCGAGGCGAAGAATGTGCTCGATGCGGAGAACCGCCGACTGCAGACGGTGCGACTGATCGCGAAGATGCCCACGATCGCGGCTTACACGTACCGCCACAGCCTGGGCCTTCCCTACGTCTATCCGGACAACGATTTGCGATACTCGGCCAACTTCATGAACATGCTCTGGAAGATGCTGGAGCCCAAGTATCTGGCAAATCCGGTGCTGGCCCGCGCCCTCTCGATTCTGTTCATTCTGCATGCCGACCACGAACTGAACTGCAGCACGAACGCCATGCGGGCGGTGGGCAGTTCCCAGGCCGATCCATACCTGGCGACGGCGGCGGCGGCCGCGGCGCTTTCCGGTCCGCTGCACGGCGGCGCTAACGAGCAGGTGCTGCGCATGCTCGACCAGATCGGCCACAAGGATCGCATTCCCGAGTACATCGAGCAGGTGAAAGCGGGCAAACTCAAGTTGATGGGGTTCGGCCACCGGGTGTATAAGAACTACGATCCGCGCGCCCGCATCATCAAGTGGGCGGCGGAACAGGTATTTCAGGTCACGGGCCGCAATCCCAAGCTGGATATCGCGCTCGAATTGGAGAAAATCGCCCTCGAAGACGAATACTTCATCAAGCGGAAGCTATACCCGAACGTAGACTTCTACTCCGGCATCATCTACCAGGCAATGGGCTTCAAGCCGGACATGTTCACCGTGCTGTTCGCGATTCCGCGGACGGTCGGGTGGCTGGCCCACTGGGACGAATTGATGCGCGATCCCGAGCAGAAGATCGCCCGTCCGCGGCAGGTGTATACGGGCTACGACGAGCGCCATCTGCCGGTCGAGAGGCCGGTGATCGGCGCGGCTTCGATGGTGTAGCCCGGCAAGAGCCGGCGGTTGCCCGGAGGATCGAGCCCTTCAACCTCGCACGGCGGAAGCCAGTTCGTCGAGGTTCACGGTCTCGACTCCGGGGACGGCGGCGGCGACGCGCCGGACCTCTTCGACTTCCCACATGTTGGAAACCGCGCCGGCGATGCGCACGGTGTTCGCCTTTGCGGCCACTTCGACCTCGATGTGGGAAGTCGCATGATGGATTGCCAGTTGCGCGCGGACCCGGCTGGCGAGAGCGAGATCGTCCATGGCGGCCTGGCAGCGAGGGGTGAATTCGAAGCGGCCCTGGCGGGCCAGCGTGGAAACGACCTGGCAGGCGTCGGGGATCTCCATGAACTCGAGATTCAGGACGATGTCGTAGTTGGCGGCATCTCCCCAATCCACTCCGTAGAGGTACTGAGCCCACTTCCTACGGTCCTGGTCCATCCTGGCGATGTAGTCGAGGGCCTCGGAGCGGCCCAGTTTCAGGCGTGCCTGGGCCATCTTCAGGCGAAGCTCCATGGGCGCGATAATGCGTACGCGCAGGATGTGGGGGGCGCCCTTGAGCAGCAGGTGCCCGGCGTTGCCGTGATACACGGCCTTGCCCGTCCGGACCTCTTCGATCAGCGCGGCCTGGATCAGCACGAGGTACAGGTACTTCTTGTGCTGGATCCGATCGAGGAAAGAGGGAGGTTTCTGCAGCGCGTCGCGCAATTCCTCCTGTGAAATGCCGTGCGCTGCGGCCCGTTCCACGATGACCTCGCGGTCAACGCAGCGATAGCCCAATTCCTGAGAAAGACACTCGGCGAGCATCTTACCACCGCTGAAGGAACCTCTCGAAATCGTAATTACGGACATGATGACCTCCCTGCCGTTGCGGACCACTTTCAGAAATACGGCTCATGTTATCATCGTATTCAGTCTTCAGCCGAACGCAAGCAGAAAACCTGCAGGAGAATCCGTGCCGCCCGGAAAAGTGTATTTGGTTGGTGCCGGCCCAGGCCATCCGGAGTTACTGACTGTCAAAGCTGCAAAGCTTCTGGAAGCCGGCGACGTCATTATCTACGACCGCCTGATCCAGGAAGAGGTCCTGGCCTTGGCAAAGCCCTCGGCCGAGCGGATCTACATGGGCAAGTCGGTCGGAATCCACGAATCGCGCCAGGAAGAAATATTCGAAGTGCTGGTCCGGAAGGCACGCGAAGGCAAGATGGTGGTCCGGCTCAAGGGCGGCGACCCCTTTCTGTTCGGCAGGGGCGGGGAGGAGGCTGAGTTTCTGGCGGAGCACGGCGTTCCGTTCGAGGTCGTTCCCGGTGTGTCGTCGGCACTCGCGGCGCCAGCCAGCGCGGGGATCGCGGTGACCCATCGCGATGCGGCATCCGCGGTGGCGATCGTTACGGGCCACGAAGCCAACCGGGACGAAAGCCGGTTGAACTGGAGCGCGCTGGCCGGCATCGACACGCTGGTGTTTTTGATGTCGGTGCGGACGGTGGACCGGGTTGCCCGGGAACTGATCGCGCACGGACGCGACCCCCAGACACCGGCCGCCATGATTCAAATGGCCTTCTGGCACGGCGAGAGGGTCATTACGGGAACCCTCGGATCGATCGCGGCGGATGTGGAGCGGGCGGCGATCGACCCTCCGGCGACGCTGGTGATCGGCGAAGCCGTGCGATTGCGGGAAAAGCTCAAACACTCCCAGCGCGATCTGCGCCGGCGTTCCGATGCCGCTCCCGATTTCACCCCCGCGCCGGTTCCCGATGAACTGCTTCGCATGGCGACGGCCGGTATGGGAAGCCAGGTGCTGCGCTTCGCGCTGTCCACATCGTTGTTCGAGCGGCTCGAACAGTGGCGGACCGCATCGGAGCTGGCCCGCGATTTGGGATTGAACCGCAGCGGCCTGGCGGAAGTGTTGGAATGCCTGGTTTCGATGGGGCTGCTCGAAGGCGGCCAGGAGGGGTATCGCAACCTGGAACTGGCATCCCGGTACCTGGTGGAAAACTCTCCGCAGACGCTGAAGCCCGCGCTGCTCTATCAGGGAGCGCATCTGGCGCCGTTGAGCGCGGTGGGACGCTATCTGCTCAACGGGCGAGAGGGCGGCGCGCGCATGGAAGTCCAGGAATTGCACCATCAATCCTGCGAGTGCCTGGCCCGCTACGCCGCGCCGCTCGTGCTCGATAAGCTCGAGCTTGCGCCGCACGGTCCGGTGCTCCTGGCCGGATGGGGCGGAGAGATCTACCGCGAGCTCGTCTCTCAACGCTGGCCGGGCCTGGCGTTCGAAGCCCGCAATCCGTTCGAGGTGGAGGGAAGCCAAGCCCCGGCGGAGGTAATCGCACGCGGCGGAGGGGGTTACGGAGCGGTGCTGCTTTCCGGGCTGTTGGCCTGCTGCGAGCGGGATCAGTTCGGCCCCGCCGTCGAGAGTGCCGGTCGGCTAGTGGCGGCGGGCGGCCTGCTGATTCTGCACGATTCGTTTGTCTCTTCGGATGCTCCCGCCCCGCAGGAAGTGCTGCTGTTTGCCCTGGGCCGGCACGTGATGCGGGGGGGCAGCCGGAATTGGTCCGTCTCGCGCCTGGAGGCCGAGTTGGGCTCGATTGGCTGGCGCGTGGTCCACACCGTGCCGGTTCCCGGCGGAACCCAGCTCGTGACAGCCCGCGCACTGTAGATTTTCCCCTCGACCACAGGACTCCAACCGCACAAAATCGGCGAAATATGTGTTTCCGGTCAGGGTTGATCTGGAATTTCCGCATCTGTCGCAATTTTTCAGATCCATTCCGGAGCACGGTGACGAGGAACTCTACGAGGTTACCTGCCGCACGCTCGATTCGGGGCGTGCCGAGCGCCCGAAAAAACCCATAAAGGGCTGAGCCAGGCTATTTCAGAGTAAATTATCTGAAGAGCTCAAACTGGTCTTGTCCACAATCGTTGACTACGTGTAAATTCGATTTAGTCAAACATCCGCTTGGAGAAAGTGAATCGCAGATGCAGCCAGACGAGCGCAACGCTGTTAAGGACGCCGTTCCGGACGAAAGCGCGGCGGATCTGAGCAACGAGTTCCTCAGCAGCGCGCGGGTACTAGCCTGGTCGGTGCGGGAGGTGATCGAGCGAACTGTGCTGCGCGAGGTTTCTGGAGACCGATTGACGTTCTCGCAGTTCAAACTCCTCTACCTGGTGGCGCACACGGATGTATTGAGTATCGGCGATGCCGCGGCGTTTCTGGGGGTTACGTGTGGCGCCGTGAGCAGAAGCGTGGATAAGCTGGTTCGCCGGCGGCTGCTTCGACGGGTCGCACCGCAGGAGGACCGCCGCCTGATCCGGCTATCCCTGACCGAGACCGGCCGCAAGCTGATCGAGGCGTACCAAACAGCGCGGGACCACCGCGCGAAGATGGCTTTCCGGCAGTTTTCCGCTGAAGAACTCAGAAAGACATCGGAACTTCTGGACAGGCTCGCGGGAGCAATCGTCAGCGATGGTTCGGATCCGAACGCCACCTGCATGCAGTGCGAGATCTACGTTCGGGACCGATGCAGGTTTGGCGAGTACGGTAACCGCAATTGTTTTTTTCAACGACACAAAACGCAGGTCCAAACGAACCCGCCTGATCGGGGTCCTGCGGAAGGAAAGGTGGACTAATGCCGAGTTACGTCAATCCGGACAAGTGCGATGGGTGCAAGGCACTGGACAAGACCGCTTGCCAGCACATTTGCCCCAACGACCTGATGGCTCTGGACAAAGAAAAGATGAAGGCTTACAACCGGGACGTCTCGATGTGCTGGGAGTGCTACAGCTGCGTCAAGATTTGCCCCACGCAAGCCATTGAAGTCCGCAGCTACGCCGATTTCGTCCCTCTGGGAGCTTCGGCGACTCCGATGCGCTCCACGGATACGATCCTGTGGACGGTGAAGTTCCGAAATGGAACCATCAAGCGGTTCAAATTCCCGATTCGGACCACGCCCGAAGGCAAGGCGGCGCCGGATGGCGGGTTTGAGACCAAGGGCGGCCTGGACAGTCCGCTGCTATTTACGGAGCCGGCGTCGATCGGAATGGACGACGTATTCCGGTTGAACAACTGAGAGGAGAACGATTTCAATGGCTGAATTCGAAACTGTAGTCGTAGAAACCGATCTGCTGATCGTGGGTGGCGGCATGGCCGCTTGCGGAGCCGCTGTCGAAGCCGCCCATTGGGCCATGCAGAACGGCCTCAAAGTCACGCTGGTGGACAAGGCGGCGGTGGACCGCTCCGGCGCTGTCGCCATGGGGCTCTCCGCCATCAACCAGTACGTAGGCCTGAAGGACGGCGCGAACACCATCCAGAACTACGTGGATTATGTGCGCAACGACCTCATGGGCGTCACGCGCGAAGACCTGGTGGCGAACATTGCGCGCCACGTCGATTCCTCGGTGCACCTGTTCGAGAAGTGGGGGCTGCCGATCTGGAAGGACGAGAAGGGCGCCTACGTGCATGAAGGCCGCTGGCAGCTGATGATCAACGGCGAATCGTACAAGGTAGTCGTCGCCGAAGCCGCCAAGAACGCATTGCGTGAGACCGGCACGGGCGAGATTTACGAACGCGTGTTCATCGTCGGGCCGCTGATGGATGGCGAACGCTGCGCCGGCGCAGTGGGCTTTTCGGTTCGCGAGAACAAGTTCTACGTGTTCCAATCGAAAGCCACGCTGGTGGCGATGGGCGGCGCGGTGCACGTGTTCAAACCGCGGAGTTCCGGCGAAGGAATGGGCCGGGCCTGGTATCCACCATGGAACTCGGGCTCTTCCGCCTACTTCACCCTGAAGGCCGGCGCGGAGATGACCTGCCAGGAAGTGCGTTTCATTCCGGTGCGGTTCAAGGACGCGTACGGTCCGGTGGGCGCATGGTTCCTGCTGTTCAAATCGCGGGCGACCAACGCGCAGGGCGGCAACTACATGATCGAGCGCAAACCCGAGCTCGAAAAGTGGGGCCCCTACGGCCGCGTGAAACCGGTTCCCGCGAACCTTCGCAACTACCTGGGCATGCTCGACGTGATGGAGGGCAAAGGCCCCATCTCGATGCGCACGGAAGAGGCCATTCAGGCGATTGCCGAAAACCTGAAGGACGATCCGAAGGCCTACAAGAAGAAGATGAAGGAGTTGGAGTCGGAAGCGTGGGAAGACTTCCTCGACATGACGATTTCGCAAGCTCTGCTCTGGGCCGCGACGAACCTGTCGCCCGAAGAGAAGAGTTCGGAGATCGCCGCTGCCGAGCCGTACTTCATCGGTTCGCACTCGGGAGCCTCCGGCGCCTGGATCAGCGGTCCGGAAGATCTGCAGACCGCGGAGACCAAGGGCCAGTACTTCTGGGGCTACGCGCACATGTCCACGGTTCCCGGACTTTTCTGTGCCGGCGACGCCTCGGGCGCTTCCAGCCACAAGTTCTCGTCGGGGTCGCACGCCGAGGGTCGCATCGCGGCCAAGGCGGCGATCAAGTTCATCGTGGAGAATAACCAGAAGCCGGTGCTCGATCCGGCCGCTTTGGAAGCACTCAAGGCCGAGATCCTGAAGCCGCTCGAGACGTTCGAGCAGTTCCACAATGCCACCACGGATCCGGAAGTCAATCCGAACTACATCAAGCCCCGCATGTTCATGTTCCGGCTGCAGAAGATTATGGACGAATATGCCGGCGGCATCACCGCTCAATTCACCACCAACGAAGCCCTCCTCAAAAAGGCGCTGGAGTTGCTGGCCTACCTGAAGGAGGACTCCCTAAAACTGGCGGCCTCCAATCTCCACGAACTGATGCGCTGCTGGGAAAATCAGCACCGCATGTGGCAGGCAGAAGCGCACGTCCGGACGGTTCTGTTCCGCGAGGAAACGCGCTGGCCCGGCTACTATTTCCGCGCCGACAAACCGCAGATCGACGAGGAGAAGTGGCATGTTTTCGCGAATTGCCGGTTCGATCCCAAGACCAACACTTGGGAGACCATGACCAGGCCAATTCTGCGCGTCTTCAGTTCGCAGCCCAAAGAACCCGCAGTAGCAAGGGTCTAAAGCTGCCGAGCAGGGGTGGGAGGACCGGAAACCTCCCGCCCTTAAGAGCCTTAACTATGGATACCGCCAGCCCAATATGCCCCCATTGCGGCAGCCGCATGCTTCGATGGGCCAACCCCCAGGATTCCAGTTGGGGGAACGAGTTCCAGTATGTCTGCTTCCATGACGATTGCCCTTACTACATGAGCGGCTGGAAGTGGATGGAAAGCCAGTACAACGTGGCGGCGTCCTACCGCTACCGCCTGAATCCGGCGACGGGCGAACGCGGACCGCTCCCGGTGTGGTCTCCGCAAGCACTGAGAAGCGGCATCATCTCCGACGAACAAGAGGAGCAAACCCATGTCCGGTGATCCCGTGACGCCCGAGAGAATCCTGAAAGAGTGCCCTCGCCTGGGTCTCGACGACCGGTTCACATTCAGTTGCAGCCCCCAGTTGAGCTGTTTCGGGCACTGCTGCCACGATGTGACCATCGTGCTCACCCCTTATGACGTGTTGCGCATGAAGCACTCGCGGGGCATCGATTCCTCAGAGTTTCTGGAACAGTACACGCTGCGCCTCCAGAACGCGGACCAGAAGTTTCCCATCGTGATCCTCAAGATGGAAGAACAATCCAAGCGGTGCCAGTTCCTCTCGGAGCAGGGCTGCGGAATTTACCGCGACCGGCCGTGGGCGTGTCGCATGTATCCGCTAGGCCTGGCCGAACCCCAATCCGCCACGCCCAACGACCAGCGCTTCCACTTTCTGATCCGCGAAGACATCTGCGAGGGGCACAGCGAGGGTGTTTCCATTTCGGTCCGCGAGTGGATCGAATGCCAGGGCATCGAAGAGTTCGAAATGATGTCGGTCGGGTTCAAGGAACTGACGCTTCACGATTTCTGGAACAGCGGCAAAGCGTTGACTGCGCCCCAGGCGGACATGTTCTACATGGCCTGCTACGATCTCGACCGCTTCCGCCGGTTCGTCTTCGAGACCCGCTTCCTGCAACTGTTCGAGGTCGACGAAGCGCGCGTCGAAGCGTTGCGCGCCGACGACCAGGAACTGCTGGAGTTCGGCATGCAGTGGCTTCGTTTTTCAATTTTCGGGGAGCGTTCCATGAGGCTTCGGCCGGGGGCCGCTCCTCAGGAGAATCGCAAATGAACTCGGGTTTCCCAAAGCCGGTGCTGGTCATCGGAGGCGGCATCGCGGGTGTGACGGCGGCGGTGGAACTGGCGGATGTGGGGTGCCAGGTGATTCTGGTCGAAAAGTCGGCCAGCCTGGGCGGCCGCGTGGCGCAAATGCACCAGTACTTCCCCAAACTCTGCCCGCCGGCCTGCGGGCTCGAAATGCACTACCGGCGGCTGCGGGACAATCCCGCGATTACCGTGTTGACGCTGGCGGAAGTCACGGGCGCGAGCGGTTCCGCGGGCGATTACGAAGTGGAGGTGGCGGTTCGCCCCCGCTTCGTGACCGGAGCCTGCACGGTCTGCGGCGCTTGTGAACGGGTCTGCCCGGCGGAGCGTTCGGACGACTTCAACTATGGCCTGGCCCGCACCAAGGCCGCGTACCTGCCGCACGGCATGGCCTATCCGGCGCTCTACGCCATTGACCGTTTGGCCTGCCCGGCCGGCTGCAAAGCCTGTGAAGAGGCCTGCGGCTACGGCGCCATCCGCTTGAACGCCGGGACCGAAATCAAGAAGTTCAGCGTCTGCGCCATAGTGACAGCCACAGGGTGGAAGCCGTACGATGCGGCGAAACTCGATCGCCTGGGCTTCGGCAAATACCGCAACGTGGTTACGAACGTGATGCTGGAACGAATGGCCGCGTCCGACGGCCCCAGCGGCGGCCGGATTCTCCGGCCTTCCGACGGCAAGCCGCCCCGGACGGTGGCCTTTGTGCAATGCGCCGGTTCGCGCGACGAGAACCACCTTCCTTACTGTTCCGCGGTTTGTTGTTCCGCTTCCATCAAGCACGCGTCGTACATAAGGGCGCAATATCCTGAGAGCGCGATTACCATCTTCTACATCGACATTCGCACGCCCGGCAAGCTGGAAGAGTTCAGCGCGCGCGTCGAGCGCGATGCGGCCATCAAGCTGATCAAAGGCAAGGCCGCACTGGTCGAAGAGGACCCCGCCACGGGCGATTTGCTGGTGACCGCCGAAGACACCCTGGCCGGGCGGAAGAGCACCCAGACTTTCGACCTGGTGGTGCTGGCGACGGGGATCGTCCCGCAGGCCGAAGGTCTTCCGGTGGCGCTCCAGCAGGACGAATTCGGATTTCTGAACGTGCATAGCCAATCGGAGGGGCTGTACGCGGTGGGCTGCGTCCACCGGCCGGGTGAAGTTTCCTCGTCCGTGCAGGATGCCACCGGCGCGGCATTGAAAGCGCTGCAGTGCGCGAACGGGAGCGTGTGCCATGTCGGCTAAGCTGGGCGTATACGTTTGCACGGGCTGCGAGATCGGCGAGTCGATCGACGCGGCGCAACTCGTCAAGACGGCGACGGGCGAATGTCACGCGGCCATCTGCCGTACCCACGCGGCGTTGTGCGGCAGCGACGGATGCGCCCAAATCCAGAAGGACCTCACCGATGGCACGGTCGACACCGTGGTGGTGGCCGCCTGTTCATCCCGGTTCAAAGCGGAAGCGTTCAGCTTCAATCACGGTTCGGTCGTCGAACGGGTCAACCTGCGGGAACACGTGGCCTGGTGCCACAAGCCGCAGGACGAAGACACTCAAATGCTGGCCGATGACTACCTGCGGATGGGCGTCGCGCGCGCATTGAAGACGGAGGCTCCCAAGCCGCTTAACGATGAGATTTCGAAGACCGTGCTGGTGGTGGGCGGCGGTGTGACCGGCATGAGCGCCGCGCTCGAAGCCGCCAAAGCCGGATACCCGGTCGTCCTGATCGAGAAAGAGAAAGATCTGGGCGGCCACGCCGCGCTTGTCAAGAAGCAACTCCCCATCGAACCCCCTTACACGGAACTGGTGCCGGACGGAATTCAAGCCAGCATCGAAGCCGTGCTGAGCCACCCCGGCATTCGGGTTTTCCGTTCCGCGGAAATCGTCAAAATCGAAGGCCAGCCGGGGAAGTTCGACATCACGCTGGAGGCCGGGTCGAACCGGCAAACGGTTCGAGCGGGCGCGATCGTGGCGGCGACGGGTTGGAAGCCGTACGACGCTTCGCGGTTGGGGCACCTGGGGTACGGCATCAGTCCGAACGTCGTGACCAGCGGTGAGTTCGAAGCGATGGCCGTCAAGGGATCGATCGCGCGGCCGTCCGACGGCCTGCCCGCCAAACGCGTGCTCTTCGTGCAGTGCGCCGGCTCGCGCGACCAGGAGCACCTGGCGTATTGCTCGTCGTCTTGCTGCATGACAACGCTGGCGCAGACTACTTACGTCCACGAGCAGGATCCGGCGGCGGAAGTTTTCGTCATCTATAAAGACATCCGGACGCCCGGGCAGTACGAGCGCTTCTACCGCGCGATTCAGGACCAGCCGCTGAATTTTTTCACCAAGGGCGAAGTGGCATCGGTGGAGAGCGCACCGGACGGACGGCTGGCAGTCACGGTAAGCCAGACCCTGCTGGGCGAATCCATCGTGATCGTGGTCGACGTGGTGGTGCTGGCCACCGGCATGGTCCCCGACGGTGCCGGACAGATCCTGAAACTGAGCTACCGGCAGGGACCGGAACTGCCCGTGCTGCCGAACGGTTTCCCGGATTCGCACTTCGTGTGCTTCCCCTACGAGACCCGCCGCACCGGGATCTACACGGCGGGAACCGCGCGCGCCCCCATGGACATCGCACAGGCCCGCCTGGACGCTCCGGGTGCCGCCCTGAAGGCTATTCAGTGCGTGGAAATGGCCGCCCGGGGGCAAGCGGTTCACCCGCGCGGCGGCGACCTGTCCTATCCGACGTTCTTCCTGCAGCGCTGCACGCAATGCAAGCGGTGCACGGAGGAGTGCCCGTTCGGCGCCCTGGATGAAGACGTCAAAGGCACGCCAATGCCGAACCTGTACCGCTGCCGGCGGTGCGGTGTCTGCATGGGCGCCTGCCCGGAACGGATCATCTCATTCCATAACTACTCGGTGGACATGATCGCTTCGATGATTAAGGCCATCGAAGTGCCCGAGGAGGACGAAGAAAAGCCGCGGGTGCTGGCGCTGGTATGCGAGAACGACGCCTATCCCGCGCTGGACCTCGCCGGGCTGAAACGGCGCCAGTACGACCCCAGCGTGCGGGTCATCCCGCTGCGCTGCCTCGGCTCGCTGAATATCGTGTGGATCGCCGACGCGCTGTCGCGCGGCATCGACGGCGTGATCCTGGTCGGCTGCAAGTATGGCGACGATTATCAGTGTCATTTCACCAAGGGTAGCGAGTTGGCGCAAAAGCGGCTGGAGAATGTGAAGGAGACTCTCCAGCGGCTGCAACTCGAGCCCGAACGGCTGCAATTGACTCAATTGTCGATCGACGAATGGGACAAGCTGCCGGGGCTGTTCGATAGTTTCGTGGATCGGATGAGGGAGTTGGGGCCGAATCCGTACAAGGGATTCTGAGCATGAAGAATGCGATGGTAGTCGAACCCGATGTCGAGCTGATTGCGAACGTGATGGGGGCCGGCGGCGCGGATCTCAAGAAGTGCATGCAATGCTCCACCTGCACTGCCGTCTGTTCGCTTTCGACCCAGGAAGAAGGCTTTCCACGCAAACAGATCCTGCATGCCCAATGGGGACTTAAAGACAAGCTGGTGGCGGACGTCGGTCCCTGGCTTTGCCATTATTGCGGCGAATGCTCGGAAAACTGCCCGCGAGGGGCAAACCCGGGCGAGGCCATGATGGCGCTGCGCCGGTATCTGACGGCGCAATACGATTGGACGGGGCTGTCGGCCCTGATGTACGGCAATGAGGCCTGGAATATCGGCGCGCTCCTGGCAGTGGCCCTGATGGTCGTGCTGTTGTTTACCGTGCCCCAGAACTTCGGCTTCGGCCTGCTGCGCCATTCCGGTCCGGCGGCGCTCGCCACGGTGATGCTGGACAAATTCGCGCCGAAGGGGATCGTGCATATTGGCGACACCATCATGGCATCGCTGCTCGGCCTGCTTCTGCTGGGGAACGCGGCGCGGATGTTCCGGGCCGTGACCCGAGGCGGAAAGATTCCGGCGCGGATCTATCTGCAGCACCTGCCCGGCTTTGTCGTACAGGGGCTGACGCAGAAGCGGTGGAAGGAGTGCGGGAGCGGGGATTCGGCGAAGAACTGGTTGCGTCACCTGATTCTGGTCACCGGCTACGCCACGATTTTCATCATGGTGGTGGTGTTCCTTCCGTGGTTTCAGGTGCAGGATCACAGCTTCCATTGGACCAGCCTGCTGGGCTATTACTCGTCCGCCGCCCTGCTCGGTGTGAGCGCGTGGATGCTGGCGGACCGGGCCGCGAAGCGCGGCGAGATGCACCGGTTCAGCCAGCTTTCGGACTGGTTGTTCCCGGGGCTGTTGTTTCTCACGGCATTGACGGGCCTCCTGCTCAACGTGTTCCGGCTTCTGGACCTGCCGATGCCGACCTACGTCATGTACGTGGTCCATCTGTCGGTCGCGGTGCCGATGCTGGTGGTGGAAGTTCCATTCGGTAAGTGGGCTCATCTGCTTTACAGGCCGCTGGCAATCTATATCGCCGCGGTGAAGAGAAGTGCATTGGAGTGTCAGTAACAAGGAGATACACGCATGGCGAACGAAAACGGAAAACGGGCGACGCCGCTGCTGGACGAGCTGGAAAAAGGCCCCTGGCCAAGCTTCGTAACCGAGATTAAGAAGACCAGCGACGTCAGCCCCATGTGCGACGACCTGATGGGGCAGCTCGAACTCTCTTACGAAGAGAGGAAGGGCCACTGGAAACATGGCGGCATCGTAGGCGTGCTCGGCTACGGTGGCGGAGTGATTGGACGCTATAGCGACGTGCCGGAGCAGTTCCCGAACGTGGCGCACTTCCACACCATGCGCGTCAACCAGCCCTCCGGCTGGTTCTATACGAGCGACGCCCTGCGGACCCTCTGCGACATCTGGGAGCGGCATGGCTCCGGTCTCACCAACATGCACGGTTCGACCGGCGACATTGTTTTCCTGGGGACGAAGACGGACCAACTGGAGCCGGCCTTCGCGGAACTCACCGCGGCCGGCTTCGACCTGGGCGGCTCCGGATCCTGCATGCGGACGCCCTCCTGCTGCGTGGGACCCGCCCGGTGCGAATGGGCCTGTTACGACACGCTGAAAATGTGCAACGACCTGACCCAGGCTTATCAGGACGAGCTGCACCGGCCGCCATTCCCCTACAAGTTCAAGATCAAGAGCGCGGGTTGCCCGAATGACTGCGTCGCGGCGGTGGCGCGCGCGGACCTCTCGGTGATCGGCATCTGGAAGGACGATATCCAGCAGGATGACGCGGCGGTGGCCGAGTATGCCGCGGCGGGCCTGGACATTCAGAAGGATGTCTGCGACCGCTGCCCCGGGCACTGCATGAGCTGGAATGGAGAAAAGCTGGGCATTGAGAACCGCGAGTGCGTGCACTGCATGCACTGCATCAACGTGATGCCCAAGGCCCTGCGGCCCGGCAAGGAACGCGGCGCCGCCCTTCTGATCGGCTCGAAGGCGCCCATCGTGCAGGGAGCGCTGCTGTCTTCCGTGCTGGTTCCCTTCGTCCCCGAAGCGGAGCTGCTCGAGACGATTCAGGAACTGGTCAAGCGCATCTGGGAATTCTGGGATGAGTACGGCAAGAACCGCGAGAGAGTCGGCGAGTTGATCCAGCGGGTGGGCATGGCCAACTTCCTGGACGCGATCGGCATCGACCCGATACCGGAGATGATCTCGGCGCCGCGCGACAACCCCTATATCTTCTTTAAGAAGGAATCCAGCGAGGAGGCGAGCAAATGACACCACAACCGAAACGAATCACGGATATCGGACCGCCGAACTATGAGAAGTTCCTGCCGCCGGTCATTAAGAGGAACTACGGGCAGTGGAAGTTCCACGAGACCCTCGCTGCCGGAGTGTTGTGCCACGTCGCCGAGTCGGGCGAGAAGCTGTACACGGTGCGTGCGGGTTCGCCGCGCCTGCTGAGCATTCACAGCATCCGGATGTTCGCGGACCTGGCCGACAAATACTGCGGCGGCTTTCTCCGTTTCACCAGCCGCAACAACGTGGAGTTTCTGCTGGAAGATCCGGCCAATATCGAGCCTCTCAAGCAGGATCTCGCCAAGGCCGGCTATCCGGTAGGCGGCACCAACAACACCATCAGCAACATCGTCCACACGCAGGGATGGGTGCACTGCCACTCGTCGGCTACCGACGCTTCGGGCCTGGTGAAGTGCATGATGGACGCGCTCTATCCGCACTTCGTGGAGGAAAACCTCCCGGCCAAGCTGCGGATCGCGGTGGCTTGCTGCCTGAACATGTGCGGAGCGGTGCACTGTTCGGATATCGCGGTGCTCGGCATACACCGGAAGCCCCCGCAGGTGCGGCACGACATTCTGCCCAAGATCTGCGAGGTGCCGACGCTGATCGCCTCGTGTCCGACGGGCGCGATCCGGCCGGCTACGGTGAACGGCAAACAGTCGGTGGAAGTTCTTGAGGACCAGTGCATGTTCTGCGGCAATTGCTACACCGTTTGTCCCGCCATGCCGTTGAACGATCCGGAGAACGACGGGATTTCCATCTGGGTGGGCGGCAAAGTCAGCAACGCGCGGACCACGCCGAAATTCACCAAGCTGGCGATTCCCTTCCTGCCGAACAACCCGCCGCGGTGGCCCGAAGTAGTGAATGCCGTGGTGAACATCGTGGACGTCTACGCATCGCACGCGCGCAAGTACGAGCGCATGGGCGAGTGGATCGAACGCATCGGGTGGCCGCGGTTCTTCGAGCTGACCGGGATCGAATTCACCCGATATCATATCGACGATTTCAAGCACGCGGGCCAGACGTTCGCGCGCTCCGCGCATCTCCGGTTCTAGGCAAGGAGAATGGGAATGTCTACCAAGACCGCTTCGAACGCAGAAGAGTTGTCCGCCATACTCGAGAGCTGGCAGGCTCTCGAGACGGCCACAATCTCGCACACCACCGAGGTCATCGCCAAGACCAAGAACCCTTTGATCCGGCTGCTTATGGAAATCATCCGGCAGGACTCCCAGATGCACCATCGGGTGCAACAGGTTCTGCTCGATGGCATGGAACGCCAGGCGTTCACGCTGACTCCCGAGGAACTGGGCGATATCTGGGAATTGATTGAGAAGCACGCGGATATGGAGAAACAGACCATCGCGTTGGCCGAGAAAGCGCTCAGCAATTGCCGTTTGTTCGTGCAGCGGCATCTGCTGACGTACCTGATCGAGGACGAAAAGAAACACGACCGGCTTCTTGGGCAGCTCGAAGACTTCAAACGCAACATTTACCCGTACGCATAAGGTCGAGTCATGCCCTTATTCAAACAGGTCAAAAAACCGGTAATCAAGGCGACCAGCGGGGCGGGTGCGGAAATCAGTCCGCTGAGGCCCGCTTACGTGGCCAAGGCGCCGCCTTGCAGCGGCGGCTGTCCGAGCGGCGCCGACATTCGGGGTTGGCTTACCACCATCGCCCAAGCGGAAGCCTACGGCCGCACCAACGAAGAAGCCTACCGCATAGCGTGGGGGATCATCACGGACCGCAATCCGTTTCCCGCGGTTTGCGGCCGGGTGTGTCCCCACCTTTGCGAGGACGCTTGCAACCGCCGGGCGAAAGACGGCGCCGTGTCCATCAATGCGCTCGAACAGTTCGTGGGCGATTTCGGAATCGCCCAGGGGCTGGAGCTTTCACACCTCACGAGCGAGAAGCGCACCGAACCTATCGCCGTGATCGGCGCCGGGCCGGCCGGGCTTTCCTGCGCCTACCAGCTCGCCCGCCGCGGGTATCCGGTCACGGTTTTCGAAGCATTCAGCCAGCCGGGGGGGATGCTGCGCTACGGAATTCCCAAGTACCGCCTGCCCCGCGACGTCCTGGATGCTGAAATTCAACGGATCCTGGATCTCGGCGTCGTGCTGCAGTGCAACGCGGTCATCGGGTCGAACGTGTCGCTTACGCAATTGCGCGGCGAGTACAAGGCTGTATTCGTGGGCATCGGAGCGCACCGCGGGGTCAAGTTGCGCATCCCCGGAGAGGACGCGCCGAATGTCTACACCGGAACGGAATTCCTGAACCGTGTCAACAGCGGGGAGGAGGTTCGCGTCGGTGGAAAGGTGCTGGTGATCGGGGGCGGCGACACCGCCATCGATTCCGCCCGAGTCAGCAAACGCCTCGGGGCCGATGTCACCATTCTGTACCGCCGTTCCCGTTCCGAAATGCCGGCCATCAAACCGGAAATCGACGGCGCGCTCGAAGAAGGTGTCGCGATCCGGTACCTGACGGCGCCGGTCGAAGTCCTCAGGCAGAACGGCCAGGCCACCGGCCTGCGCTGCATTCGCATGGACCTCGGCGCGCCGGACGCTTCCGGTCGTCCCCGGCCGGTAGCGGTGGCCGGGTCCGAGTTTGACCTGGAGGCGACCACGATCATCGCGGCCATCAGCCAGCAACCGAAGCTGAGCGGCCTGGACTTCGTGCGCGACGGGGCGCAGTGGATTCCAACGCAGGACGCGGCCGTTCCCGGTATGGAGGGTGTATTCGCCGGCGGCGACGGTGTGGAACTGGGGCTGGTGACGATTGCCATCGCCCAGGGCCGGTTCGCGGCCGAAGCCATCGACGCGTGGGTTCAGGGCAAGACGCTTGACAAGCCGCCCGCGGCACCTTGCGTCGGTCCGGACCGCGTGAAGCTCGACTGGTACAAGCCGGCCGAGCGCCACGAACGCGCGCTCGTGCCGGTGGAAGGGCGTTCCGCGGATACCGAGGTGCAGTTGGGACTGGCGGAAGCAGAGGCGATCGAAGAGGCCAAGCGGTGCATGTCCTGCGGCTTGTGCATGGACTGCGAAACCTGTTGGATGTACTGCACCAATAACTGTTTCGCCAAGTTGCCCAAGGGAGAGCATTACAAAGTCAAGTTGGAGCTGTGCAACGGATGCAAGAAGTGCGCCGATGCCTGCCCCTGCGGTTACATCGAGATGAATTAAATCGGGAGGTATTGACAGATGCCAGTATTTGAAGTCAACGGCAAGACATACGACGTGGACGAAGACGGTTTTCTGCAGGAACCGGGGATCTGGAACCAGCAGGTCGCCTGCGATTTCGCGATTTCCGAAGGAGTGACGGAGCTCACCGAGAACCACTGGAAGGTCATCAACTACCTGAGAAACTACTACCTCCAGTTCGGCATCGCGCCTATGATCCGCAAGGTTTGCAAAGAGACGGGCTTCAAGCTGAACGAGATTTACCAGATGTTCCCGTCGGGCCCGGCCAAGGGCGCATGCAAGCTTGCGGGCCTTCCCAAGCCGACGGGCTGCGTTTAGACAGGAGGCGGCGAGTGCCGGTCGAAGACAAAGAAGCCATCGCCGAACTCTGGCTGCGGGAGGTGTTGAACGCCTATCCGGGCCAGAGCACGGATTTTCTGGCGAAGGAGCGCGATCCGTTCCGCAATCCGGCGGGCAGTACGTTTCGGCAGGCACTCCGCATTCTGCTCGACGAAGTGTTGCTCGCCATGGAGCGAACTCGGGTCACCGAGGCGCTCGACTCGATCGTGCAGATCCGGGCCGTTCAGGATCTCACGCCCAGCCAGGCGTTGGAGTTTCTGTTCCGGCTCAAAGGCCTCTTGCGCTCCCATCTGGATGGGACGGAACGGGAACTTGTGGATGGCCGTATCGACGAGGCGGCGCTGCTGGCGTTCGACCTGTATATGAAATACCGGGAACGAACCTACCAGGCCAAGGCCAATGAGAGCCGCCGCCGCCTTTTTGTTCTGGAACGCAGGCTGGCCCCGTCGGAGCTATGTGACCAGCCGGAGCGAGGTGGCATTTGAGGAAGCCTTTTGCCGCGTTGGCGGCTGTCATTGGGATTGCATTGCTGGCAGGCGCGGCCAGCCAGGTGGACGGACTCAAACCGTTCCTCGCCATTGTGGTTCCTTACGGCGCTGTGGCGACTCTTCTGATCGGGCTAAGCTGGCGGGTAACCCGCTGGTCGCGAGCGCCGGTGCCTTTCCGCATTCCCACGATTTGCGGCCAGCAGAAATCGCTACCCTGGATCAAGCCCGGCTGGCTCGAAAGCCCGTACTCGACTCCCGGCGTGATCGCACGCATGGGGCTCGAAATCCTTCTGTTTCGCAGCCTGTTCCGCAACACGCGCTCGCGCCTCGAGAAGGGTCCCCGGTTGATCCACGGGGAAGCCAAGTGGCTCTGGCTGGGCGCGCTGGCGTTCCACTGGTCGCTGCTGGTGGTGCTTCTCCGCCATTTGCGATTTGTGGTGGAACCGGTGCCCGGGCTGGCGTTGTTCGTCGAAGGCCTCGACGGCTTCTTCCAGGTCGGCGCGCCGGTGCTCTACGCTACCGATATCGTCCTCATCGTGGCGTTGCTGTACTTGCTGCAGCGGAGGCTGCGCGATGCCCAGGTGCGCTATATCTCGCTGTTCACCGACTACTTCGCGCTGTTCCTGCTGCTGGGAGTCGCCCTGTCGGGTGTCTGGATGAGATATTTCGCCAGGGCCGACGTGGTTGCGGTCAAGCAACTCGCGCTTTCTCTGACGATCTTCTCGCCGGCCCTGCCGAAGAACCTGAGCGCGTGGTTTTTCGTGCATCTGATGCTGGTCAGCACGCTCGCCGCGTATCTTCCTTTCAGCAAGCTGATGCATATGGGCGGCATCTTTCTGAGCCCGACACGCAACCTGGCTAACAACAACCGCATGAAACGGCACGTGAACCCATGGAACTATCCGGTTAAGGTGCATACCTACGAAGAGTGGGAGGACGAGTTCCGGGAGAAAATGGAGGCGGCCGGACTACCGGTCGAAAGGCGCTGATCTATGTCCAACCCGAAACCCGAAGAACTCGTACAAATTCAGTACCAGCCCTCTCCCGACGGTTGGATGGATCAGGCCGTCGAGTTCCGCAAAGGGACCTTCTGCTACAGCGCGCTGCCCAAGAACCTGAACTACCTTGGCCTGCCTAACGCGCGCGAATGGCAGCCGTTCGACGCCGATTGGAAATTGCCGCCGGACTGGAAGCGCATCATTCTCGAGGGGATGGAAGAGCGGCTGCGCAAATTCCGCTCGTTCCGCCTGTTTATGGACCTTTGCGTGCGGTGCGGCGCGTGCGCGGACAAGTGCCACTTCTACCTGGGGTCGGGCGACCCCAGGAACATGCCGGTGCTGCGCGCCGAATTGATCCGATCCGTGTATCGCCGCTACTTCACTCTGAGCGGCAAGCTGTTCGGAAGCCTGGCGGGCGCCCGGGATCTTACCGAAGATGTCATCAAGGAGTGGTTCTACTACTTCCACCAATGCACCGAGTGCCGCCGCTGTTCGGTGTTCTGTCCTTACGGAATCGACACCGCGGAGATCACCATGATCGTCCGCGAACTGCTGAACCTGATCGGCTGCAACATCAACTGGGTTTTGGAACCCGCCGCCAATTGCTTTCGCACGGGCAACCACCTGGGCATTCAGCCCCACGGGTTTAAGGACAGCGTCGATTTCGCGGTGGACGAACTGGAGGAACTGACCGGTGTCCGCGTGGACGCCTCCATCAATCGCAAGGGAGCCGAGATCCTGTTTATTGTGCCCTCGGCCGACTATTTTGGAACTCCGCACTACTATACGTTTCTGGGCTACCTCGCTCTCCTGCATGAGGCGGGTATTGATTACACGTTCAGCGCCTACGCCTCGGAGGGAGGCAATTTCGGCCTGTTCAACTCACATGAGATGATGAAGCGGCTGAACGCGAAGATCTATGCCGAGGCCAAGCGCCTCGGAGTGAAATGGATCCTGGGCGGCGAATGCGGCCACATGTGGCGGGTGCTCCATCAATACATGGACACGATGAACGGACCGGCCGATTTTCTGGAGCAGCCGGTTTCGCCGGTCACGGGCACGCGGTTTGAGAACACCCGTTCGACCAAGATGGTTCACATCTGCGAATTCACCGCGGACCTGATCCACAACGGCAAACTCCGGCTGGATCCCTCCCGCAACGACCGTTGGAACGTGACCTTCCACGATTCCTGCAATCCGGCGCGGGCGGTGGGACTACTCGAAGAGCCGCGCTACATTCTGCACAACGTCTGCAACCAGTTCCACGAAATGCCCGAGAACACGATTCGCGAACAGACTTTCTGCTGTGGCAGCGGTTCGGGTTTGGGAACGGACGAGAACTTCGAGATGCGGATGCGCGGCGGCCTGCCGCGGGCCAACGCCGTCAAGTACGTCCGCGATAAGTATGGCGTCAATCTGTTGACCTGCATCTGCGCCATCGACAAGGCCACCCTGCCTCCGTTGCTCGAATACTGGGTGCCGGGGGTGGATGTCGCCGGCATTCACGAACTGGTGGGCAATGCCCTCGTGATGCGCGGCGAAAAGGAGCGCCTCACGGATTTGCGTGGAGAGCCCATTGCGCAAGAGGAGGCGGCCCATGCATGACCGGGTTCCGATTTATTCCGGGTTGGCGATTTTTCTGGTCCTGGGCACCTTTCCGGCGTGGCACAACCTCTCGGCGCACGTCACAGCCAAGGGGCCGGATATCCGGCTTCCGGTGAGCGAGAAGCAGTGCGTCGCTCCGCTCGAGTACATGCGCACCTCCCATATGAATCTTCTCATCGACTGGAGGCAGAAAGTCGTCCGCGAAGACGCGCGAGACTTCACGGCGTTTGATGGCAAGCACTACCACATGACCCTGACGCCCACATGCCTGGAACAATGCCACGGAGCCAGGGCAGATTTCTGCGATCGCTGCCATAATTACGCGGCCGTTTCGCCTCCCTGCTGGAATTGCCATTTGGATTCCAAGCCGGTGCTGAGGAGCTCACGATGACGATCTCCAGACATGTGTTTCTGCGAATGACCGGTTTTTCGTTTCTGGCCGCCGTGGCGCAACGAGCGGTCAAGGCCGTTACCGGGCCGCGCTGGGCGATGGCTATCGACGTGGAGAAGTGTCTCAAGCAGGGAAACTGCACGAAGTGCATTTCCGCCTGTAACCTGGCCCACAATGTCCCGTCCATCCCGGATCGCGCCCACGAGGTCCGCTGGATCTGGAAGGATTCGTTAGAGCATGCGTTCCCGGACCAGGAAGATCAGTACTCTTCCTTGCGCGCCGTGCCTGCGATTATGCTCTGCAACCACTGCGACGATCCGCCGTGTGTGCGAGTGTGCCCCACCCAGGCCACCTGGAAGCGGGAAGACGGCATCGTCGCCATGGACTGGCACCGCTGCATCGGCTGCCGTTACTGCATGGCGGCATGTCCCTATGGTTCCCGCAGTTTCAACTGGATGGACCCGCGCCCGTACATCAAGAATCCCAACCCCGAATTTCCCACACGCACCAAAGGGGTGGTTGAGAAGTGCACTTTCTGTACCGAGCGTCTGGCCGAAGGCCGACCGCCGGCGTGCGTCGAGGCGTGCTCGGAAAAGGCGCTGGTCTTCGGCAATCTCGCCGATCCCCACTCAGAGATCCGGCAATTACTGGCAACGCGACGCCACACCCGGCGAAAGCCCGAGTTGGGGACTGGCCCAGCCGTCTTTTATCTCTTATGAGGACCAGCCATGTTCATGTTTGAAAAGGCACTCGCCGGCGGCCGGAAATATCGGCTCTGGGTTTCCATCCTGGCCATCGTCATCGCGGTCGGATTCGCCTGCTACCTGCGTCAACTGAGTCTCGGCCTGGTCATCACGGGCCTCAGCCGCGACGTCACGTGGGGCCTGTACATCGCGCAGTTTACGTTCATGGTGGGGGTGGCGGCGTCCGCTGTGATGGTCGTACTCCCGTATTACCTGCATAATTTCAAAGCGTTTGGTCCCATTACTATCCTTGGCGAATTCCTGGCCATCGCGGCGGTCATCATGTGCATGCTGTTCATCTTCGTGGACATGGGGCAGCCGACGCGTGTGCTCAACGTTCTTCTCTATCCCACGCCGCACTCCATGATGTTCTGGGACATGATCTCGCTCGTCGGCTACCTGACCTTGAATTCAGTCATCGCCACGATCATGCTGCGCGCCGAACGGGACGCTGTGGCCCCGCCGCACTGGATCAAGCCGGTCATCCTGCTCTCCATCCCGTGGGCGGTGAGCATCCATACGGTCACGGCTTTCCTGTATAGCGGCCTTCCGGGCCGTTCGCTTTGGCTCACGGCCATCCTGGCCCCGCGCTTTCTGGCATCGGCCTTTGCTTCCGGCCCCGCGCTGCTGATTCTGCTGTGTCTGCTCCTGGCCCGGGTCACGCGGTTTTCCGCTGGCCGCGAAGCCATTCAGAAACTCGCCGTCATCGTCACGTATGCCACGGTGATCAGCGTATTCTTCGTCCTGATGGAGCTGTTCACGGCATTCTACAGCCGGATTCCCGAGCACACGGAATCGCTGCGGTACATGTTTGCGGGGCTGGACGGCCACGCACGGCTGGCTCCGTGGATGTGGACCTCCATGATCCTGGCCGTCGTGTCGCTGGTGCTGCTGCTCGTGCCGAAGTACCGCCACAACGAAAAGCTGCTCGCCGTGGCGTGCGCCATGGTGTTTCTCTCGCTCTGGATCGACAAAGGCATCGGCCTGATCGTAGCCGCCTTCGTCCCCTCGCCGTTCGGAGCCGTTACCGAGTACACGCCGTCCTTGCCGGAAGCGCTGATTGTGCTCGGGATTTGGGCGGTCGGGGCGCTGATCCTGACGGTGCTTTACAAGATTGCGCTCACCGTGCGCGGCGAAGTGCAGGCTCCCGCCGCGTCCGCGGAGCACGTGGACGTGCTGGTATGAAAACGCTGTGCTGCACCGCTCGCGGCGCGAAGGCCTATATAAGAAGGGCCGTCGACACGCCTGTTCCATCCCCACACCCGAGGTGCCACCCGCCGACCTGATCGGATTCGAGGTTCCGAGAGAAACGGTTCTTCAACTGAGGCGCAAAGACGATGATGTCACGCAGCGTTTGCGGCGGAAGGCAGGGTACCGGTCCCTTATCCTTATATATCGTCGTTCTTCTCGCGGCGGTTTCGGCTGCCGTTCCCCTGTGCGCCCAATGCATCGTGGATAACCCAGGGGGCAGCAAGGCCGACATCAATCGCCCGAGCAATGCGGATGTCGCAGCCGCCTCATTTTCCCCTGTCTCCGATCTCAACCGGGATTTGCCGGATTGGCTCTGCTTCACCTTGGGCTATCGGGCCAGGATGGAAGACTATTCCGCCGGGAACTTTCAAGCCGGCAATTCCGATGCTTACCTGGTGACCCGCTTCCGGCTCGGCATGTTGCTCAAGCCCGCGAGTTGGTTTCGGGTCTACACGGAGTTGCAGGATGCCACCGTCTTCTGGAAGAATTCGCTTCCGGCGCCGCCGTACCAATCCACCTGGGATCTGCGCCGCGGTTACGTAGACCTCGGCGACATCGAGCAGAGCCGGGTCGCATTCCGGGTGGGACGGCAGGATCTGAACTTCGGCTATGGCCGGGTGCTGGGCACCTCGTACTGGCGCAATGTCTCGCGCGGCTATGACGCGGCCATGGCGGTCCTCAATTGGGACTGGGTCCGCGTCAACACGTTTGCAGCGTCGCAGGTGGTCGCCTACGCGAACGGGCTTTCCCATCATCAGCAGGGGAATGATCTCTACGGCATCTACAGCAGCCTGAAGACTCTCGTGCCGCACTCCGTAGTCGAGCCGTACGTATTGTGGCATCTTCAGCCCGGCATCAAGACCGAAGTCGGCAGTCTGGCCAAAGAGGACGAGAAGACATTCGGATTGCGGTGGGCAGGGGCGGCTTCCCGATTCGACTATGACGCGGAAACCGTGAGGCAGACCGGCAATATCGGCTCCGACGAAATTCGCGCCTGGGCCTGGAGCGCCATAGCCGGCTACAGCGTGCAACCGTTCAATCGGACAGTCCGCTTCTTCGTCAAATACGATTTCGCTTCCGGGGACCACAATCCCAAGGACGGCGTGCATGGGACTTTCGATCAACTCTACCCGAACATTCACGATCACCACGGCCTCGCGGACCAGATCGCCTGGCAGAATCTGAAGTCGGTTCGTTCTGGTGTCAAAGTCTCGGTGCTCCGGAACTGGGTGCTGGCCGCCGCGTTCAACAGTTGGTGGCTGGCCAGCGCCAATGACGGCTTTTACAACAGCAGCGGCGGTATTGTAGCGCGGGATCCCAGGGGCCTCTCGGGCACCCACATCGGAAATGAATACGACGGACAGACGTCATACCGGCTCGACCGGGACCTCGAATTGGGATTCGGGGTCGGGTACGTCCGCTCGGGAGAGTTCCTGTTAAAAACCAATCACGCGGGTTCCTACACGTACCCCTACGTGATGATCAACTATAACGTCTTCTAGGAGAGCCGCGATGACAGCAGTTTCGGAATCCAAAACGCGTGAACTGACCTGGCAATTTCCGGAGAAGGAAGACCAGCCTTTCACCTTGTGGGATGGGGGCGTGAAAGCCGGCTGCTTACGTTTTCGCAAAGCGCCGGCAGATTCCACGGCCGAATTCAGAGGGCAGAAACTGGTATTCCGCTATAGCATTCGGATGCATCCACGGATCACGATATACCGGGAGGGTTCGCAGGATGCGCTTGCCGAGTACGTCCACTGTTTGACCGGCGGAGGCCTGGTGTCATTCGATGCCGGAGCTCGGTATCGCTGGAAACGGGCCGATGTCTTTGGCACCAGGTGGTGCTTCCGTCATACGGAACAGAAGTCGTCCGTGTGCTTGTTTCAGGAGACCGGTCCGCTGACGCAGGGCGGCAAGGTCTCGGTCTGTTGTGGAGCGGCCGACCTGCCGGAAACTCCGGTTCTGCTGTTACTGGCCTGGTTTCTGCGCATCATAGATTTTGAAATGCTTTCGGAAGGCATCTTCCGGATCGGCTAGCAGCTTCTACACGTCCGACGGAAAAAGGCGCACTATTTGAACTCTCTCGAATTCAGTTTGGTGGTAGGCACATTTGGCGCGGTGGCCGGCTTTCTGGGCGCTTTGACCGGCCTTGGCGGGGGTGTGGTCATCACCCCGGTGTTGACGCTGCTCTTCGGCGTCGATATCCGCTACGCCATCGGCGCCACTCTGGTCTCGGTGATTGCGACATCGTCCGGGGCCGCATCGGCCTTTCTCAAAGAAGGCTTTTCCAACATCCGGATCGGGATGTTTCTGGAGATTGCCACGACCACGGGGGCCATCGTGGGCGCCTTTTTGGCGACGATGGTTCCCACGTCGGCTCTCGGCGTGATTCTCGGAGTGGTGCTGTTGTACTCCGCCTTCCTCTCGACGAGACCAAAGCCCGAGGCCCGCGCGGACACCCCCACGGATCCGCTGGCCAAACGATTAAAGTTGAATTCCACCTATCCGACGCCCCAGGGCTGGCAGTCTTACCGGGTGTGGCACGTCAAGACGGGATTCGGCATGATGTTCGGAGCCGGCGCCATGTCCGGACTTTTGGGAATCGGCTCCGGCGCGCTCAAAGTGTTGGCCATGGACCACGCAATGCGGATTCCCTTCAAAGTCTCGACCAGCACGAGCAATTTCATGATTGGAGTGACCGCCGCGGCGAGCGCCGGAGTGTATCTGAACCGCGGCTACATTGATCCGGCGCTGGCCATGCCGGTGATGCTTGGCGTTTCGGTCGGGTCCCTCTTAGGTGCTCGCCATCTTGCTGGAGCCGACACTCGGGTTCTGAGGATCATCTTTGGAGTGGTGGTGGGAGTTCTTGCGGTGGAAATGATCTACAACGGTCTGGCCGGAAAGATTTGACCCATGCAACGGAATGAAGAGCAGGCGGACGTGGTTATCAGCATCCTGCTGCGAACCGGAGTCATTACGGCGGCTTCGGTGGTGCTTGCCGGAGGCATCTGGTATCTGGCGCGGTTCGGAATGCTGGTTCCGAATTACCACGCGTTTCACGGGGAACCCCAGGAACTGCGAAGCGTGGCGGGCGTATGGAAGTCGGTTCTCCGCTTGCAGCCACTCGGCATGATTCAGTTCGGATTGTTACTGTTGATTGCCACACCGATCGCCAGGGTCGCGTTTTCCGTAGTCGCCTTTGCGGTCCAGCGTGACCGGATGTATCTCGGGCTCACGCTGATCGTCCTCACTGTGCTTGTCTGGAGCTTGTCCGGAATGGGGTATGCGCCGCGCTAGCAGGGTCCTGCTAACGCGCCACCGCGGCTTCTCCGATTTGCATCACGGCGGCGCGGGCGGGCCCCGCCGTACCATCGGAAACCTGAACCATCAGGATTCGAATCAGGTCGTTCTTCGGGTCGATCCATCCCTCGGTGCCGAAAGCGCCGCCGTGTCCGAACGTTCCCGGTGAATGCAACAGCAAGGTTCCCTCGGGCTTGTCGACAATCTCGAACGTCAGGCCGTAACCCGTCCCGCCAAGCCACCCGGAAGGAGTCACGTCTGGAGTGAACACCCGGGTCATCGTGTCGATCGATTGCCGTGTAAGGTACTCGCGGCCGCCCAACGTGCCGCCGTTGAGCAGCATCTGGTAGAAGTGAAACAAATCGGTCGCTGTAGAGTACAGGCCGAACTCGGGCGCGGGGTATTTTGCGCCGGGGCGGTACTGCGCCGGGTCGCCGGCCAGTATTTCCGCTCCGGACCGAACCAGCTTTCCGTTCGAATGGTGGTAGACCAGGGCAATCCGGCTCCGCATGTCCGCCGGCGGGAAATAGAAGGTGCTCTTCATGCCCAGCGGGTCGAGAATGCGCGTCTTGACGAAGTGTACGTAGTCTTCGCCGGAGACCACCTCGACGATGCGGCCGAGCGTGGCGATGCCCTCATTGCTGTAATGCCAGCGTGTTCCCGGCTCGAATTCGAGATGCGAATGCCCGTAGAATCGCACGGCTTCGTCGAGCGGCACTCTCATGGTGCGAGGGTTGTCCTTCAATTCGCCATCCGGATCCGATGGCAGCCCCGAGGTATGCGACATCAACTGCCAGACGGTCGGCGGGTGGACTGGAGGATGCGTGCGCCTGTCACCGTTCGGCAGGGTTTCTTCCACGAGTTGGCCTTTGAACTCCGGGAGATAATCTTCCACCGGCCGCCGCAGTTCGAGCTTGCCTTCTTCCACCAGCATCATGGCCGCGACGCCGGTGAAGTTTTTGGTCATCGACATGATCTGGAAGATCGAATCGGGGGCCATGGGCTTGCGGCTCTCCACATCCTGCCACCCTGCGGCTTCCAGGTAGCCGATTCGTCCGTGGCGCGCGACCAGGGCCACGGCGCCCGGAATCGTCTGCCGCTCGACCAGTTCGTGCATCCGGTCCGAGATACGATTCAGGCGTCCGGGCACGAAATCGGCCCCGGACTGGGCGTTCGACAGCGCCGGCAGCCCGGCCAGGAGAACAAGTGCGAGAAAGCGCATAATGGTAGAGTCTAACTCGATTCAAGGGCCAGATTGGACGCCGTTCGCCTTCCACCGGCGGCGGAAATTTGTGAATGATAGAGAGCAAGTCCTCGATCTGACCGGCACCGCGACCTCTAGGCGATTAGATCCACGGTTTGACGAACTTCGCTCCCAAAAGCTCGTGATAATAGGAGTAGGAGACGTGATTACGTGAAAAGGGTCTTTCTGCTCGCGTTGGTAATGACCCTCCCGGTGGTGGCCCAGGATATCGTCGGCGACTGGATCGGCACTCTCCACGCCGGAAGCGCGAACTTGCGTGTTCTCGTGCACATCACCAGGGGAACGGATGGCAACTTGAAGGCCGACATGGACAGCCTCGATCAGAATGCCAAGGCTATCCCCATCAGCTCCATCGAACTGAAGGAAAACAGGCTGACCTTCACTTCGACGGCAGTCCACGGCTTTTATGAGGGCACGGTGAACAGGGAGCGTACTGCCATCGAGGGCACGTTTACACAAGGTGCGCCGCTGCCCCTGAATTTCAAACGAGCCAGCAATGTGGATCCAGCCGCGCCTCGGCGCCCCCAAAACCCGACGAAACCCTATCCCTACCGCGCAGAGGACCTCACCTATGAGAGTCCCGCCGCCGGCATCAAGATAGGGGCCACACTGACTATGCCAAACGGCCGCGGCCCTTTCCCCGCAGTCGTGTTAATCACTGGCTCGGGCCAGCAGGACCGCGACGAGAGCGTGCTGGGCCACAAGCCATTCCTGGTGTTAGCGGACCACCTGACCCGCAAAGGCTTCGCGGTGCTGCGTTCCGACGATCGAGGCATCGGCAAATCGGGCGGGGTCTTCGTTACGTCCACCAACGCCGATTTCGCGAACGATACCGAGGCGGCCATTGCATACTTGAAGACCCGGCGCGAAATCAACCCGAAGCGCATAGGCCTCATTGGCCACAGCGGAGGTGGCATCATTGCGCCAATGGTGGCCGCACGCCGCCGGGACGTAGCTTTCGTCGTGTTGATGGCCGGGCCCGGTGTTCGGGGGGACCAGGTGATATTCGAACAGGTCATCGCCCGCGCCGAAGCGGAAGGCGTCTCCCATGCCGCCGCAATCGAAGAGGGCAAGACGCAGCGGCGCGTCGAGGACGTGATCATGCAGGGGTACGACGATGCCGCACTCAAAGAAAAGCTGAGGCCAATTCTCGGAGCGAACACAGACTCCGTTGTGCCACAATTCACGACGCCATGGCACCGCGAGTTTCTCTCTTACGACCCCGCGCCGGCCTTGCGCAAGGTATCGTGTCCGGTTCTGGCGATGATCGGTCAAAAGGATGTGCAGGTTTTGCCCGGCCCGAATCTTTCGGCGATCCGAAAGGCGCTGCAAGAAGGTGGTAACAAGCGCTTTGAGGTCGTTGAAATGCCCGGCTTGAATCATCTGTTCCAGACCGCCAAAACCGGCGCTGTCAGCGAGTACGGGAAAATCGAAGAGACCATTTCCCCGTTAGCTCTGGACAAGATAGCTGGCTGGATCGCGACCGCCATTAGCAGCCGATAAGCCGCCCCGTCTGAGCGACTTTTGGCCGCTGTTCGAAAGCCAACCGTTACCCACCTCCAACGCGGCAAGTTTTGAGGCCGAGTTCCGCTACCGGCCCACGACCTCCAGAATCTTCGAGTCGGGAACCGTCCAGGCGGCGGCGCCTTCGTGAGCTAGTTTGTGGGCCGCATCGTCCCAGTGGAGGTGCGTGACTCTCCCCGCACCCTTTTCGTAGGCGTAGGTCAGGCCATCGTCGTCATAGAGCGTGAAATCGGCATTCACTCCCGGATAGATGCGGAGCTTCTCCAGTTTCTGCGGCTGCTTGGTGCTCAGGATGGGTTCGCCGAGCGGCACAATCGATCCGGCGCGGACAAACAGCGGCAGGCGGTCGATGGGCGCATCCACCGTAATCCGCTGTCCTCCGCGGAGCCGTTGGTTCGTCCAGTAGTTGTACCAGTCGGCGCCCGCGGGCAAATATACCGAGCGCGTAGTGGCGCCCTGATCGGTAACCGGCGCAACCAGGAACGCCGGCCCGAACATATATTCGTCGCCCAGTTCCGCCACGTTCGGATCGTTGGGGAAATCCATAAACAAGGCGCGCATGAACGGCGCCCCGGTTTGATAAGTGCGATAGCCGAGCGAGTAAATGTAGGGCATGAGCTCGTAACGCAGCCGCAAGTACTTCTCCAGAATCGGCTCGGCCTGCTTCCCATAAGACCAGACCTCGTTGTCGCGGCGGCTGCCGTGCGCCCGGAAGATGGGCAGAAATGTAGCGTATTCGAACCAGCGGGTGTACAACTCGGGGTAATCGTCATACCCGCCCACGTTGTCGCGCGCGTCGGAGGGGTCAAGCAGCGGAGGGTGCGCGGGATGGTGCTCCGCCGGCAGGTACTGCCACCCGCCGGTGTCGTTGCTCCAGTAGGCCAAACCGGATGCTGCAAAGTCGAGGCCGGTGGGAACCTGGCGCTTCAGCGTGTCCCAGGTCGGATAGATGTCGGATGACCAGAAGATCGTGCCGTTGCGCTGCGCCCCCAGATAAGCGTCGCGAGAGAGGATCAGCGCGCGGTGACCGACATCGCGGCGGAAACCGTCGTAGATGGCCTTGGTATGGAACAACGGGTAGACGTTGAAATAGCGCGTGCCCGGCCCGATGTGGAAGTAGCTGCCGTTGGGCGGCAGATCGGGTTCGGTCTCATCCGCCCAGAAGGAATCGAACCCCTTGGCCACCAGGTTGTCGCGGATAATGCCCCAGTACCATTGGGCTGCCTCGGGATTCGTGGTGTCCACGTCGGACCCGGCGCGATCATAAGGCAGGCCGTTGGTGGGAGTGCCGTCGGCGAGGTGCTCGAACCAGCCCTTCTTTAGCAGAAAATCGTAGTAACGGGAGCCCGGCGTGAAACGCGGCCACACGCTGATCATGGTCTCAAAGCCCATTTCGTGGAGTTGGCGGTTCATCGCCGCCGGATCGGGCCATCTCTCCGGATCCATGTCGAACTGGCCCATCTTCGTGTAATAGAACCAGTCGACCACCATGACATCGGCCGGCAGATGACGCTCTCGATAGCCTTTCGCCACCGCCATCACCTCTTCCTGCGAGCGGTAGCGCTGCTTGCACTGAATGTAGCCATACGCGGCCTTGGGAAGCATGGGCGTGACCCCGGCGAGATGGCGATACCCGGCATAGATCTCGTCGGTGTTCGTCCCGGCGATCACGAAGTAGGAGACGCGGTTGCCCACCTGGGAACTCCACTTCTGCTCCTCGTTGAAACCCGGCTCGATGATGGTTTTCGAAGGATTGTCCCAGATCATTCCGTAGCCGCGGTCGGTCACGACGAACGGAACGCCAACGCTGGGGCCGCCCGCGGCCGCATAGTCGTGCCAGGAATTGACGATGTGCCCGCGATGGTCGAGGTACCCTTCCTGGTTCTGGCCCAAGCCGTAGTAGTGCTCGCCAGAGGGAGAAACGAAGGTCGCGCCTACCTCGTAAAACGGCGTATCGGCGGGACGCCTGTCCTGGAGCAGGGCGGCATTCCCATCCTTGTAATTGGGCACGGACATCGACCAGCCTTGCATTTCCAGCAGTTTCCTTCCGTCCGGCGTGCTGATCGTGATGTGCGCGGGAGGGGCGGAGCCATTGAAGAACTTGGCAATGTCCACTTGAGAGGCCATAGGCGTGTGGTGCTGCGGGGCGGCCACCGTAACCGTCAGGCGGGGCGAGCGGTAGATATCGCCCGTCTCGTCGTGCTGGTACGTCCAACCATCGGCGGAGGGGGACGCGACAAACCCGTAGCCGGGCGGCGCGGTCGCCTGATCTTTCTCCAGGCTGAGTGACACGCGGACGATATTGGGAGCGTACGGCTCGAGGACGATCGTCTCGCCGTCCCGGGCAATCACGGTCTGCGGTCCCGCGGCGGCAGCGCCGGTGGAGGAGACTACCGCCAGCGGCATCATCAGGGCAAGGCACACGTTGCGATTCATAATCAGCGCCTTGTTCAGTTTACCCGCACGCGCGCGGCGCCGGATCTTCGCCCGCACGCTGGACGGAACTGGTGGCCGGTGAAGAGGCCAGGGTCTAAAATGAATTTCGGTCGAAAGGACCGGGTTCGATATGACGACCATGCGTTGTGGAAAAATCTGCCGCCCCGCCGCCCTCGTGGCGTTGCTGGCCGCCTGCGGAGGCGCCATCGCGTTGCGCGCGCAGGTAAAGGAGCGCCCCATTCCCCGGGTGGTCCGGAAAGACGGGCGGTACGGATTGATGGTGGATGGCGCGCCCTTCCTCATGCTGGGGGCCCAGGCGCATAATTCGAGCGGCTGGCCGGCCATGCTGCCGAAAGTGTGGCCGGCCATCGAATATCTGCACGCCAACACCCTGGAGATACCGGTCTATTGGGAGCAGTTCGAACCGAAGCCGGGACAGTTCGATTACTCGGTAATCGACACCATCGTCACTCAGGCTCGCCAGCACCATGTCCGGCTGGATCTGCTGTGGTTCGGCACCTGGAAGAACGGCAGCCAGCACTACATGCCGGAGTGGATGAAGGCCGATCCGGCGCGCTACTTCCATCTCATCGATAAGAACGGGCGCCCGGCGGATTCGCCCTCCCCGTTCTGCACCGCGTCCCAGGAGTTGGATATCCGCGCGTTCACGGCGTTCCTGCGGCACCTCAAGGCGTTCGACCCGCAGCACACAGTGATCGTCGTGCAGGTGGAAAACGAGGCCGGCACGTGGGGCTCCCTCCGGGACTACTCTCCGGCAGCGCAGAAACTTTTCGACGGACCCGTTCCGGCGGATGTGCTCAAGGCCATGGGCAAGCAGGGCGGCGCATCCCTCACCTGGCAGGAAGCTTTCGGTCCCGAGGCCGAAGTGAACTTCCACGCCTGGGCCGTAGCCACTTACGTGGGCAAGATCGCCGCCGCCGGGAAGTCGGTCTATCCGCTGCCACTCTACGCCAACGCCGCATTGCGCGACCCTCTCAAACCGGGCGCGCCTGGCAGTTACGAAGCCGGCGGCCCCACCGACAACGTGATCCCCATCTGGAAGGTCGCGGCGCCGGCACTCGATATGGTCTCGCCCGACATCTACCTGAACGACCCGGCGGCGTACCGCAAGGTCCTGGAACTCTATCATCGCGACGACAATCCCCTGTTCGTTCCCGAGACCAGCGGCAGCGCCTCGGCCGCCAGGTTTTTCTTTTCCGCTCTGGGCCTCCAGGCGATCGGCTTCTCGCCCTTCGGCTTGGACTACAGCATCGCCCCGTTCCCTCCGCCGTCCGCTCCAGTCGTTGCCGCGGAAGGCGCGCCCGCTCCCCGGGACCGATTTCTCGCCCCCACTGCGCAGAACTACCGGCTGATCGGCCCAATGATGCGGGAGATCGCCCGGCTGAACTTCGAGGGCAAGCTTCAGGCTGTCGCGGAACAGAAGGGCACGCCCACGGACACGCTTTCTTTCGGGGAGTGGCACGCGGTGGTCTCCTATGGAGGCGGGAGGCGCGGCCGGGCGTCCGCGGCGAATGCATCGGAGCCGGAAGGACGGGCGCTGATCGCGCAACTCGGGGATAACCAGTTCCTGGTGGCCGGGTACTTCTGCCGGGTCGACTTCCGGCCCGCCGGCACGGACAAACACCGCCAATTCATGCGGGTCGACGAGGGACAATACGAAAACGGGGTCTTCCGGTTCATTCGCATTCTGAATGGGGACGAGACCGATTACGGGCTCAACCTGCGCGCCGAACCGATCGCCTTGCGCGTCTCATTAGGGGTCTACTAGACCGGCGCTTCGCGAAACGCGCGTTCCGCCGGCGGAGCTCACGCGTGCTACCGTGGCTCTGAAAAGCGTGGGAGCGTCTCAACTGGAGAAGAGCCGATGGCAAACGAAATCAATCTGCGCAGGCGTTTCCTCGGGCCTGCCGGTGCGGGCATTGCCGGCGGCTCGGCCCGAGGAAGGCTTTCCGGCGGCGCGAGTTATGACGTCAAGGCGTTCGGCGCAACAGGCGGCGGTAAGGCTCTCGATACCGCCGCGGTCAACGAGGCTGTGGCTGCAGCCGCGGCCGCGGGCGGCGGCACGGTGCACTTTCCGGCGGGCAGCTATCTGTCCTATTCCATCCATCCGAAAAGCAATGTCGTCCTGAACCTGGGACCCGGCGCGACGATCGTTGCCGCCGGTCCCGCCGCGGATGGCGGCGGCGCATACGACCTCCCGCAGCCTGCTGCGCGATTTTTCGATCCTTCACGGCGGGCACTTCGGAATTCTGGCAACCGGGGTCGACAATCTGACCATCGATAATCTGAAGATCGATACCAACCGCGACGGCATGGATGTGGATGCCTGCCGCAACGTCCGCATTTCGAACAGCTACGTAAACTCTCTTGGGACGACAGGATCTGCCTGAAAGCCGATTACGCCCTGGGCCGCGCCAGAGAGACCGAGTACGTCACGATCACCAACTGCTACGTCAGCGGGTGCTGGGAAGAAGGGAGCATGCTGGACGGCACGTACCGGAATTTCGGCCGGACGGCGCACGCCCAAACGGACGCGCCCCGGATGGACGGTGGCTTCCCGAGAGACAGGACCGCGCGCGGGCAACAAGAACTCCCGCGGCGCCTGGAACTGCGGGCGCAAGGCGTGGAGGCGCGCCAGTCCCCTTGCACAAAATGCCTGCACACGGTTTTCATGTGCGGCACGTCAAGGGCATTCAATTCGACGATATCGAGATCCGGACCGGGAAGGACGACCTGCGGCCGGCCTTCGTGCTGGACGGTGTCGAGGATGTCGACTTCTTCCGCATCAAGGTTCCGCAGATCGCTGGAGTGCCAGCCTTCGCGCTGCACGATGTCTCGGATTTTTCGGTCCACATGTGCGGCGGCGTGCCGGATGCGCAACTGAAAAGCGTCGATCGCAAAACCCTGTCGGCTATTTGCGCGCGGTGTAGGTTTTGGTGAAGTGGTTGCGCGTATTCGTCACGGTGAACGTCCCGTCGGATTCCGCGGACACTTTGATCCAGAACGCCGGGCCCGTGTGACCTCTGTGGCCGCCTCCCGCGCCGGGGCGAATGCCCGGGCCCGGGGAGGCAGACCCGCGGCCCTGCCCGAATGCAGGCCGGGGATTCAGCAGAGCGTTCGCGATGGTCGCATTGTCTTCCACGTTGGCGATGAACAGCGACGGCGAATTCTGCTCCAGGCCGGCCGCGTATGCCCAGTGGAGTTGCCAGATGTCTTCGAGCCCCGGCGACGTGTGCAGAATCTGCATGGTCTGAATGGCGCCGCCTTTGAACGCGCTGTTGTGCATGACCGCCACGCGGGGCCGCAATCCGTGCACCAGGGCGGCCGAGCCCGACTGATCGATTCCGTGATGCGAGGTGAGGTAGAGGTCCACCGTCCCAATCGGGTTGTTCGGGCACATTAAAGCCTGTTCCCTATTCCACGTGAAGTCACCCAGGTTGATGGTACGGAACCTGCCATACGTAAACACCACGCCCACCGACATGGTGTTATCGGGATCTACGCGCGACTCATCTCGCGGCGTAAATCCGGTACACGCGGGATTGGGCTTGCCACCCCCGGGCAGCGGCCTCTTCAGTACCTCGCCATTGGACGTAACCACCACCACCGACACGCCATCGAATGGAATCCGATCTCCCGGCGCGGCCACCGTGTGTTTGACTTTGCTGTACATCTCCGCGTACATCTTCTGGAATCCGGGCACCTGCTCTCTCGGCTCCGAAGTAGGGCCGTGATCGATGAACTGCAGGATCGGAATCCGCGATGCCAGTTCCCGCAGGCCGCCCACGTGGTCGCTGTGGTAGTGCGTCAGGATCAGGTGGTCGATCTGTTTCACGCCGGCCGCTTGAATGGCAGCCATGATGCGGTCAGTATCGCGGCCTCCGGCGCTGCCGGTGTCCATGAGGAGTGACTCGCCGGAAGGTGCAACGTACAGGGTAGCGTGGCCGCCTTCGGTGTCGATGAAATAGATGTCTAGGGTCTTCGATGGACTGCTCTGTGCGATTCCCGCCGCCGACGCCAGGGTGAGGGTCAGCAGAACGGCGAATGTCCTGCTCATTCCGGCACTCCTTTTTCTCTGCAAAATCGGGTCTTCCTTTCTTCGCTAATTACGAGGTCGGTACGTCCTGGTAAAGCCGTTGCGGCTGTTGGTAACGGTGAATGTGCCGTCGGGTTGGGCGGACAGCTTGATCCACTTGCCCTGGCAGTCGGCGGGGAGGTTGGCGATGAAATCCGCGGGCGGGTTGGTCCGGGCGGTCCCGTTCATCGAGTAGTGAATCTGCCAGATATCTTCCATGCCCGGCGCGTTGCGGAGCGTGGGCCACGTTGCCGGATCGCCGCCTTTATTCGGGCCGTTGCCCATGATGGCTACCCGGGCGTGCAGCGCCTGCGCCAGGGCGGGCGATACGCCTTTGTCCTGCCCGTGTATGCTCACCTGATAGACGTCGACCGCGCCGATGGGGTTATTCGGGCACATCAGTTTGCGGTCGTAGAACCATTCGAGATCCGCCATGTCGAGCATACGAAACTTGCCCAGGGTGAAGAGGAGACCGATAGACATGTTGTCTTCGAGATCCTCGGAGCGTTCGGGTTTTTCGGGAGTGGATGCGCACAGCGGGTTGGGGGCGCCGGCGCCGGGCAGCGGTTTTTCGAGTAGCTTGGTGGCCGCCGACACCACCAGCACGTCCAGGCCATGGATGGGGATCCGGTCTCCGGGCCGGACGGCCGTGTAATCGCCTCGGTCGCGTACCTCGGCGTAGGTCTTGTAGCGGCCCTCGACACCTTTGCCGGCGCTCTCGAGACGACCATGATCCACGAAATGCCTGACGGGGATTTTGGAAACCAGCAGCGGCACGTCGCCGAGATGGTCGATATCGTAGTGGGAAATCACCAGGTAATCGATCTGCTTCAGGCCGGCGGCCCGGACAGCTTCGAGGATTCGGTTCACGTCCCTGCCGTTCGACCCCGGCCATCCCGCGTCGAATAGCAGCGATTCTCCGGAGGGCGACACGGACAGGACGGCCTTGCCTCCTTCGACGTCGACGACATACACGTCCAGGGCCCGGGCCGCCGAAGCCGCCGGCACGAACAAGAGAGGCCAAAGAAATGCGGCAGCGATTCTCACGTCAAGCATTGTACCGAATGTCACGTCAGGTGCTTAGATGGAGTCTTGTCTCATACGAGGTGAGCCTGGAGCGGAGGTTGGTTTCTCATACAAGATGAGCCTGAAGGAGGGAAGCCGCATGCTGGGAATTGATCGTCAGAGTGCAGGCAGCAGATCGGTTGAGCCTGGAGCAGATCCGGGCGTTTTTGGAGGCCAGCGACGAAGTCGGGTTTCAAGGCCGGAACCGGGGTACCGCTGGGGAAAGCGGCGCCGCCGACGCGAGAGGACATTGGCTTGTTGGCGACCGTCGATGGGGCGCACCAGACGTTGAGTGGGCCGGCAACGCATAAGATTCTGCAGCGAGCGTACTACAATTTCCGCGAACCACAATACCAGCGTCTGGCGGAACTTTCCGTGGCGCAGCTGTATCGGCTGCGACAAAGCCGTACGTACCGCCCAGCAGCGGATGGCGTATCATACGGCAACGAGATAGAGGCGCTAGCGGGAAAGGCCGACAGCTTTATCTCTTTGCCCGATTCCATATCGGCTCCAGTTTGAAAGTTGCTATAACGCGTCTGCCCGGGTAGTTGCATGCTCTCGCGACAGCTTCGGGCGATGCATTCACATACGGACGCGCGTCCGGCGCCATCCCGCTTACGCTCTCTGAGTGAGCCAGCGAAGGGAAAGGGCGATCAAGTCGTGCGGCGAAGGTAAGTCCGGAAACCTCGAACCTCGCGGGGGCAGAATCAGGACCCGGTCCGAGTCGCAGGCAGCCATAAGAGTGACCGCGTGAGCTTCATAACAAGCTACCCGCCGGGCGCCGAGGTAAACGTATTGCGACAACATGGCCGCGTCGACCAGAGAACCTGCCGGATCATCTTCATCCGGCACCGGGTTGGAGCGGCTCTGGTCTTCGAACAGGACGAGGCTACTGAACGGCTTCAGTTTCTTCCGGATGCCAAAACAGGCAATCAGCACCTGCGGTTGGGCCCGCCGGAAAGCTTCCGAAGCTCCCCACTGGACAAACGAGTTACCGAATACGAGCGATCCGTTTCCGCTCAGAAACAAGGTGCGGAGGAACTCCCGAAGGCGCGGATTGGCCGCAAGTTCGGGTCCGACCAGCCGAGTGATGTCCGCGCGCTTCAGATCCTCATTGGTCTGATCCACAGACCGGAGGTCCCTTTGCACCGCATTGAGCCGCCGCAGGAAGTCGCGGCGCACGGGCTCCAGCGAATCCCACGACAATACATCCGCGCCGGCCATGCCGAAGAACCGGGTATGACTCTCGAAAACCCACGTGCGCTCGACCGTTTCGAGGGCCTGCGGGCAAACCCGGTCCGCGACAGCCGCGAGGAGCGCCGGCAGGATCTCCCCGAACGGGCGACCCGCGGGTAGCCATACGCCGTCCTGCTCCAAATCCGGCCATAGCGACTGGCCCGCGAGGGGAATTCCAGGGGGCAGTACGCACACCACGAGGCGTGGCAGGCTCCCCAGTCCGGCGGACGGAATTGCGGATTGATCGATACGGGCGAAAACCTTCTCGACTTCCGTGCGCCACTGCGGATAGAGCGGGGAGCGCGCCAGAATGCCCGAGTCCCGAACGCTCAACCCCGCGGTATTCGGGTCCCAGCGGGGTAGAGCCATGCGGCTCTCGATGTCGAAGAGGTGCGCAAACAAGTGGTCGAACTGATCCCGGGGTAACTGGGAAAGCCAGTCCAACTGGGCTCGAATCTGGCGCTGCTCCGCCGGAAAAAGGAGATTCCACTGCCGGAACTGATCGTTCAGCGCCGGGGCAAACGTCGCCGGGAGACGGCGGATCAGTTGCGTGGGTGCCTGGGGCTCGTCAGACATGGAATTCCGGCAGCCTGCTGCCTGCCGCCTGCTCGCATTCGAAGCCCATCCAGGGCGTGATCGAGGGCGCGATATCGATCTGGCGGACGACACGCTCGACGATTTGCGGTTTTCCGGCCGCCGGCCCCAGCACCATGGTCCAGGCCATGCGGCAGGACTCGGAGTCTGTCCGGTGATTGAAGAAGCCATTGGTGCTCGACCCGTCGGGGTCGCGGCCGAACTCATTCAGGATGATGAGGGTGGTGGCGTCCCGCAGGGAAGGAGTGGATTGTATGAATTCCCACATTCTCTGGCAGATCCCGTCGCTGCGCCGGATACCGCCCAGGTGGAGTGAGTAACTGCCGGAATGCGCGACCTCCATGTCGGACAGATTGATCATAAGGATCGCCGGCGCCATCCGGCGTAAGACCTCGCGGCCGATCAGGAAGGTGAGTTCGTCCCCGGTGGCCGGCGCGTCAGGCCCATGAATGAAATCCGCGAGCGCGGAGAGAAACGTCTGTTTGACCTGCGGATCGCGAAAAGCGGATTCCGAAGGCACGCCCCACCCGATCCGTTCGCAATCGGTATCGAGCACGGCGGCCATCTCGGCCAGAATCTGTTCCCGCACCAGCCGGTTGTGGAGGCTCTGCCCTTTGATGATCCTTTCCACCGCCTCGACCATAAGTTGTTTGGACAGAATTACATTGGCCCCGGGACCGATGTTAGCCGTGAGTTGCTTGTTGCTGGTGACGACCCAGGTTTCCTCCGGCCCGGCGTGAGTTTGGGATTGGAACTGCTGGAATAAGGTGGGGTTCGAGGGTCGTTCACTGCCCCAGTCGTCGACGTGCTGCCAGACTCCGGTAAGGATGCTGGAGATTGTGTTGAAATGCGAGGTCACACCCTCGTTGAGGGTGTATGGAAAAAACAGCGACTGAGGAAGTAAGTCCTTCGACAGGTGCGGGATGTAGTTCAAGCCCCGCTGCGACCAGCTTTCCTGGCGGCGAATCCCGCCTAAAGTGATCAGCACGATCCTTCTGGAAGGCTTCTGCGCGGCCCGACCGGCCGGACCAAGCCGCTGCGAGACCGCCGCAGCCAGGACACCAAGCAGAGTTCTGCGCGTCATGGCCTTTGCCGTTGACCGGGACTGTAACAGCTTACCGCCTGTCTGGCTAACTAACAAGCAGAAACGGGACCTAAGGAATTTCCCGGAGTTTCGGGAAACCCAGATACCCGAACGGATGTTCCCGCGAAACCCCGATATCCGCGCTGAACCAACTGCGGGGCCCAGCTTGCGACGGACCGGCATGTCTTTTGAGGCACTTGTAACTGCATTCACGTAGTCCGCGACAGTTTCATCTTAATAAAACGGCTTAAGTATTGTTAGGTCAAGACTTTACTCTTGACTGTCTTTACTAATAGATTTACACTACTCAAATCCTGGCGTGAAAGCGTTTTCATGCCTGCTCAGCGTTCTGTCATCGACGCTAACCCGCATAGAGTTCAGGGTCAAAGGAAGGTAACTATGCCACGTGTCTGCATGGTCCTCTTTAGGAGTCGCCGGCTCATTCTAACGCTGACGATCCTTGCTCTAACTTTAACGAGTGTGGCGTTCGCTCAGCGCGATATGGGAACAATTACCGGCACGATCACGGACCCGCAAGGTAGCGTGGTGCCGGGCGCCAAGATTACCATCACCGAAGTCGCAACAGGGCTGAAGTATGAAGTCCAATCAGGGGCCGATGGCACTTATATTCGACCTGCGCTCAAGCCCGGAACCTATAGTATTACGGCAGAGGCCACAGGGTTCCGACGCATCGAGCAGCAGAACGTCGTCGTCACCGGCGGCGACCGTATCGGTGTGAATCTCACGCTGGTTATCGGTGACGTTACCCAGGCGGTGGAAGTGAGTGCGGAAGCGCCGCTGCTGCAAACCGAAAGCACCACGCTGGGGGCCGATCTGAACGCCAAGGGCATGTCCGACCTTCCGCTAGGCGGCCAGCGCACCTTCAGTTTTCTGGCGCGGCTCTCTCCCGGCGTGCTGACGTCGGAGCCAGGTGCCCGGGATGCCACTGGTGGGGGGTTCTCGGCCAACGGCGTGCGCTCCAACGGCCAGAATAACTTCCTGCTCAACGGCGTCGACAACAACGTCAATGTGATCGACTTCCTCAACCAAACGGCATTTGTGGTTGGACCTTCGGTGGAAGCGATTGGCCAGATGCGCGTACTCACCAACGGCTACAACGCGGAATATGGGCGCGGGGCCGGCGGCGTGGTCAACGTCGACTTGAAATCGGGCACCAACGAACTCCATGGAACGCTGTTCGAGATTTTGCAGAATGCCGACTTGAATGCCAACCGCTGGGAGAACAACAAGGGCGGGGCACCCCGAGGGCCATTCCGGCAAAACCAGTTCGGAGCTGCCGTTGGCGGTCCGATCATCAAGAACCGGACGTTCATTTTCGGGGATTACCAGGGCACCCGTATCGCTTCCTCCGGAGGCGTGATCCAGAATCTGGGGTATGGCGGGAACTACACGATTCCCACGGCCGCGATGAAGAACGGGAATTTCCAGTCGCTGCTTGGTGCGGCGCTTCCCAACGGAGGCCCGCTGCAGGGCCAGATTTTTGATCCGCTGAGCCAGGCGACGGTGGACGGGCAACTCACGCGCACCGCCTTTCCCAACAACACCATCCCGGTCAGCCGGATTGACCCTGTGGCGGCCAAACTGCTTGCGTTGTATCCGGCTACAAACCAGACCATCATCACCGGCGGCTTTCCCGCAAACGACTATTTCGTCTCTACTCCTGGCACGCAGACCACCGACCAGGGAGACGTCCGGGTCGACCACCGGCTGACGGACAAGGATAGCTTGTACGGTTCCCTGAGCTGGGCCAACACCGAGAAGGCGAACACGCCGCCCTTCCCGGGAGCGCTCGACGGCGCGCCCTTCCAGGGTGCCAGCGAGGAAGACTTGAGCCGCAACGCCATGCTCAGCTGGACCCGCGTCTGGACGCCGCAGATCATTACCGAAACGCGCGTCGGCTACACCCGGCTCGTCACCGCCCGCACGCAGGCCAATGCCAGCAACGATGAGTATAAGGCCCTCGGGCTGGGCGGATACGACCCCAGCACCAGCATAAACGGCGGCTTACCACAGATCCAGTTCTGCAGTTCCTCCTACCAGACGCAGTACTGCGGAACGAATTACAGCCAGATCGGCGCGAATTCCTGGTTGCCTTCGAAAGAATACAGCAACGTCTGGGACTTTATCGAGAACCTCTCCATCACCAGGGGCACTCACGCCATGAAGTTCGGAGCGGAATACCGGACCATCAAGTTCCCGTTCTTCCAGGTGCCGTATCCCCACGGCGAGCTGTATTTCGGTCCGCAGGAAACCGCCTATCCGAACACCGCGTACAGCTCTGGGCAGACCGGCGATGCCATGGCGTCGTTCCTGCTCGGTAACATCGACTGGGGGCAGATGTCCACCAATAACTTCATTGCTTCCGAGAAACTCGGTTATGCGTTCTACGGCCAGGACGACTGGAAGGTGACTCCCAAGCTTACTCTGAGCATCGGTGTTCGTTACGAGCTGTTCTCACCCATCTCGGAGAAGTTCGGCCGCCAGTCGAACTTCGATTTCCAGAGCATGACCCTTTTCATCCCACAGGGAAAAGACCAGAACACTCCCTTACCGCCGGGCTTCGCGACTACCTTCCCGAACGTACACGTTTCCGTGGGACAGGTTTCCAAGTACCTGATTCCCTGGGATAAGACAAACATCGGCCCGCGCATCGGCCTGGCTTATAACTGGAAGGAGAAGACGGTTATCCGGGTGGGTTACGGAATCTTTTACGGCGGAGAGGAACAACAGGGCGGCAACCCGAACCGGGGAGAATCGGCTCCGTTCAACGAGTCTCCGCAATTGCTGCGCCCGGCCAGCGGAGCAGGGTCGAACGTGTTCGACACGAACCCGTTTTTTGCGGGCGGACTCCAGGCCGGATTCCCCTCGAATATCTTTTCGCTGCCGGCGCCGATCAGCTTCCGCGCGCTGGCAACCGATTTCCGGAACTCTCTCGTCCATAAGTGGAATATTGCCGTACAGCGAGAGTTGCCTCGCCAGATGGCCCTGGAGGTCGCATACGTCGGCAATCACCAGGCGCATTCGTTGCTCCAGCCGGATCAGAACGCCTGCCCGAATTTTCCTACTGCGAGCTCGAGCATCACTTGCGACTCGCTGCGTCCGCAGCCGTACATCTACGGGTTGAACGGCACCGCCTCGTTCGGCTGGGGAAACTATGCCGGCCTGACTACCAAGCTCGAGAAGCGCCTCTCCTCCGGCCTGCAGTTCATAGGCGCATACACTTACGGACATGCCTTGGCCAACTCCGGTACCACGCTCAGTGGCTCCAATGGCTTTGGCCAGATAGACAACACGGACTACAACCTCTCCTATTCCTCGGCTGCGTGGGACATTCGCCACAACCTGGTGGGTAGCTTCGTGTACGATATTCCGTTCGGACGCGGCCGAAAGTATGGCAGCAGCCTCGGCAAGACGGCCAGCTCCCTGCTCGGTAACTGGCAGGTCAACGGCATTCTCACCCTGCACACCGGAAACCCGTTCACGCTGCGCTCCAACGGGTGCGTGGGCATCTGGGCGAGTTGTTTCCCCAATCTGGTTCCCGGCAAGAACCCCAACGCGGCTCCGCCGGGCGGCCGTTCGCCCGACCTCTGGTTTGACACTTCCGCGGTCATACCGATCAGTGCGCTCTCTTCGCCCGCGAACATAACGGAAGGCAACCTGGGTCTGCAGAGCAACACGGCGCCACCGACCAAGACCCTGGATTTCTCCATCTTCAAGGACTTTCCATTCACGGAGAGGTGGAGGCTCGAATTCCGTGCCGAGGGTACGAATTTGTTCAACACTCCGCAGTTCGGCACGCCCGACAATAACGCGCAGGACAAGAACTTTGGCGTCATCACGAGCACGCAGCCCGGTACGGAGCGGCACGTTCAATTCGCGCTGCGCCTGATGTTTTGACTCGACGAGACTCCTGCCGCGCGGCCCGCGGCGGGAGGCGTGAGTTCCCCATCGCGCTTTTGGCCCTCGTCTGAAGGGCGGGGGCCTTTTGCTCTACAATGGGTTTCGCATGAGACGGTCCATCGCATTCCTGCTGTGCATTTTGGCGGGGGCGCTGGCAGCGCAGTCCTTTGAGGATGAATTTCGCGACGGCCTTCTGGCGCTGAGCCGCAACGAACTGGTGCCGGCCCGACAGCATCTGGAAAATGCATCCCGCTTGAGTCCGGACAATGCCATGGTGTGGGCGGCGCTCGCCGAGGCCTATTGGCGCGGCAAAGAGGCGGCCAAAGCCGGGGAAGCGGCAGGCCGGGCAGCCGCTATAGCGCCCGCGAATTCGCCGGCACAGCACGCGCTCGCGATGTTCTATTCGGAGACCGGAGATTTCACGAAAGCGGCGAACGCGGAGCGGCAATATGCGTCCAGCAGGGGAGCGGATTCCCAGGCCGCGGCGAGCGCCGCCGACCTCTTTCTACGGTCCGGCAATCTCGATCAGGCGGTGTTGTGGGCCAGGACGGCGCTCGAGCGCAGCGACACGGCCCAGATGCATCACCTGCTCGGACAAGTATACGCCGCAGCGAATCGGCCGGATGATGCGGAGCGCGAGTTCCGCGCCGCCGTGGAACGCGACCCCCTGGTGGAGGCTTATGCCTTCGACCTGGGCCAGTTGCAGTTGCGCCTTAGCGATTTCGCGGGCGCGATGGCCACCACGGAAGCAGCATGCCGGCGCTTCCCCAAAAGCGCACAGATGCAGCTTACCTTTGGCGTGGCCGCATACGGGCAACGCCGTTTTGGAGAGGCAATCGACGCATTTCTTCGCGTGGCCGCCATCGATTCGTCGGCTGAGCAGCCTTACGTGTTTATGGCGCGGATTTTGGGACAGGCGGGCGATCGCCTTCCCAAAGTCGTTGCGGCCCTCGCTGCCTGGGAAAGAGCCGAGCCCGGCAATTACCTGGCAGTCTGCCTCCACGCGAAGGCTCTCGGCGCAGCTTCCGGCGATCGCACGCAAATCGAGACGGAATTGAGGCGGTCAATTCGGCTGAACGAACGCTACTGGGAATCGCACTTCGAACTTGGTGTTCTGCTGGGGAAAGAGAACCGATGGAAGGAGGCTGCCGCGGAACTATCCCGCAGCATCGATTTGAATCCCGAGTTTGCGGCGGCGCACTTTCAACTCGCGCGCGCTTACGAAAAACTCGGCGACTCCACTCGGGCGCAGGCAGAGCGGGCCGAGCACCAGCGGCTGACCGCTGCCGAGACCGGCGCGGGCCAGGCTGTACCCGGCACGAAGGGCAAGCCGCTCCCATGAGGCGCAGGGATTTCGTCGCCGCCTGCGCGGCCGTGCCGCTTTTCACATCAAGCGGACACGCTTCCTCCCCGTTTCCCGTCAAGTTCCGTCAGGAGCCACCCTACGCTTCCGTGTTGGGTTTTGCCGAGCCGGGTAGCGATGAGTTCCCCGGCGAAAAGACGGCGATGGAAATCGAAGCGCGCCTGGCATCCGCCCTGGCGACCGGCGATCCTCCATTGGCCGCCGCATGTGGTGGCTCGTCTCCCGCGCCGTCCCGGTATCGGAACATTGCTCCGGATGTCGGCGTTGCGGTTTTCGAAGGCGGCGGGGACCCCGTCGCGGGCTGGAAGAAATGGCGCGCTTCGCTGGGAAAGATTCGCCGGGCGGTCTTTTATTCCGTGCCCGGCGACCTGGTTCGATACGATATACGCAGCCAGGGCTCGGGGAGGCTCGAGCACCGTGTGGGCCTCTGGAAGCTGGTCTGGAGCCAAGGCGCAGCCACCCATATCGAACCCGTCGAAGAAACGTTGACCTCGAGCGACATTCCGTGGTTCCGGGACGTGACCGGCGCGGCGTTTGCCGGGGCCACTTCGTTTTACGACCAGCTCACCAAGGGGGTCCCCTACTGGCGGGCGCGCCTGGACCCCGCTTGCGGCGTCGATGTCTATGGAGAGAACGGAATCGCCGTAGCCGACGTGGACGGCGACGGCCTGGACGAGATCTACGTCTGCCAACCGGGCGGGCTGCCCAACCGCCTTTACCGGAACGACGGCAGCGGGCATTTCCGTGACGTGTCGAAAGACTTTGGACTCGATATTCTCGACGACACGGCCTGCGCGCTCTTCGCGGACCTGCGGAACTCGGGGCATCAGGATCTCGTGCTGGTGCGGCCCACCCAGCCCATGCTCTTCCTCAACGACGGCAAGGGGCGGTTTGCGCCGCTTCCTGGGGCTTTCCGCTTCCGCTCGGCGGCACAGGGCACATTCACCGGCGTATCGGCCGCCGATTACGATCGGGACGGCCGGCTCGACCTGTATTTCTGCAATTACGTGTACTTCCAGAGCGAAGCCCAGTACCGCTATCCGACACCGTATCACGACGCGCGGAACGGGCCGCCGAACTTTCTCTTCCGTAATTGCCTGGACCGCGATCCCCCCTGCTTCGAAGATGTGACCGAGGCCAGCGGGATGAACCACAACAACAACCGGTTCAGTTTCGCCGGCGCCTGGTGCGACTACAATGGCGACGGCTGGCCCGATCTCTTTGTGGCCAACGATTTCGGCCGGAAGAACCTGTACCACAACACGAATGGCCATTTCCGCGATGTGGCGGAGCAGGCCGGGGTGGAAGACGTGGGTCCGGGCATGAGCGCGGCATGGCTCGATTACGACGGCGACGGGCGCCCCGACCTGCTGGTCTCAAACATGTGGAGCGCCTGCGGCCAGAGGGTCGTCAACGACCCGGCATTCGGTCCGGCCGCCGAGGATCCATCGCTGAGGAACCTTTACCGAAGGCACGTCAAGGGTAATTCCCTGTTTCACAATGACGGCGACGGAACATTCACTTACACAGGCGATTCCCAGGGCATCGAGATGGGCCATTGGTCGTGGGCATGCGATGGGTGCGATTTCGACAACGACGGGACGCCGGAGATGTACATCGCCTGTGGCATGCTGAGCAACAACAGCCGCGTGGACCTGATGAGTTACTTTTACCGGCAGGTGGTGGCGAAGTCGCCCGTCAAACAGGTGCACACGCCGGCCTACGAAAACGGGTGGAACGCGATCAACCAGTTGATCCGCGGCGAGTACAGTTGGGCGGCCCCGGAGCCTAACATTCTCTATGCGCGGCGTGCCGGCCGTTACTACGATTTTTCAGGTGTGAGCGGAATCGATATCGCGGAAGACAGCCGCGCCTTCGGGTTGATCGACTTCGACGGCGATGGAAGCCTGGACCTGGTGGTGAAAAACCGGCTGGGCCCGCAGATCCGCACGTTTCAGAATGTGTGCGGATCGTCGCGGGCGCGCCTCGTCCTTGCGCTGCGTGGAACCAGGTCCAACCGGGATGCGATCGGCGCGCGGGTCGAGGTGGACGGGCAGGCAAAGTACGTGGTTGCCGGATCGGCCTACCTTTCACAACACACCAAGCGGCTGCACTTCGGACTGGGTAGCCGCGAGCGTGCGGAAAAGGTGCGTGTGATCTGGCCCTCGGGCCTGGTGCAGGAATTGCCGCCCCTCGAAGCCGGGTTTCTCTACCACGTCGCCGAGGGGGCTTCGGAAGTCCGATCCGAGCGCCTGCGGACACGGACGGAGTTGCCAGCCGGGGCGGCGGTCGCGGCTGATAACCGATCCCGCTTGTTCACCGTCTGGCTGCGCGAACCCGTGCCGCTGCCTGAGAAGCGAACAGGACCGGCGCTGCTGGTGCTGCACGCGGGCGAACAGGTGCCGCGATTCGCCGTCCCCTCTCAGAGCCTGGACGTGAGGACCGCCCCTGCCGAACTGGTCGCGGCTTACGCCATTCTTCGCCGGTATCTGTTCGACTATCGAGTGGACTTATCGACGCCGCTGTTCCTGCTTATCGATTCGATGAGCCGCGTCCGCAAGATCTACGCGGATGCGCCCGAGCCGTCCGTCGTGCAGGCGGATCTGCGCGCGGTGGAAGGGGCCATACCGGACGAGCGCGCGTTGCCGTTCCCGGGTATTTTTCATGGCATGCCGACGCGCGACTATTTCAAGATAGGTGGCGCCATGATGATGGCGGGCTATGGAGACCAGGCGCTCCCCTATCTCGAAGAGGCGCTGCGGCGCTTCCCGAGTAATGCCCGCACCCTCTTGGCTATCGGCCGCATTCATTTGCAGGCGAACCGGCTGGCGCCCGCCCGCCAGGCGCTCGAGCGCGCCGCCTCCCTGGACCCGGCTATGCCGGAAACCTGGAATGAACTCGGCGGTGTGGAATCCGCGTCGGGCAATCCTCGCGAGGCTCTGCGGCTGTATGAACGCGCGCTGGAGCTTGGGCCCAACCTGCCTTACGCGCTGGTGAATGCGGGCGAGATGCAAGAGAAGCTAGGCAATCGAGGGGAGGCTGAGCAGTTGTACAGCAGGGCGCTGGCCGCCGACCCGCGCAGTGGAGACGCAGCCAACAAACTCGGACTGTTGCTTGCCAAGGCAGGCCGGACGGAAGAAGCCCGCCGGCTCTTCGAGCAGGCCATCTCGATCCGCCGTGACGATGGCGCGGCCATCAACAATCTCGCCGTGCTTTACATGAACACGGGCCGGACGAACGATGCCATCGCCGCCTTTCGCTACGGCATGCAAGTCGCTCCGGACGAAGATATACTGTACCTGAATCTGTCGCGAACGTTGCTTCGCGTGGGGGAACGGGAGAAGGCGCGCAATGTGATGCGTGAGTTATTGGATCGCAAACCGGGGAATCCGCTCGCCTTGCAGGCCCTCAAGGAGCTCGAAACGCAATGAGAGTCCTTATTATTTTGATGATGGCCGCGGCCGCCGACACGGGCGACCTCAACCGGCTGACCAGGGAAGTTGCCGTCTCCGGGCAGGTTCTCGAAATTGGCGATACGCCGTCCGCGCGTGTCGCGCCTCCCGAACAGCTTGCGCCCGGCGCGCCTCCGCTGCTTTCGTTCCGCTATTACGAAGCTCAACAGCGGCACAGAGTATCGAACTCGGACCTGATGCTAGATGATGCCGGCCACTAAGTTGATTTGTGCATTACTCGCGCTGGTCTCGCCGCTGTGCGCCCAGTCGCTCACGGAGCAGGGAATCTCCGCTTTTCAGCACGGCCGCTATGTCGAAGCGGGCCGGCTGCTTCAGCAGGCCGTAACCCGGGACCCCGCCGACGAGCACGCGCGGGAGTTCCTGGCGCTGGCCCAGGCCGCGGGCGGACACTGCCCGCAAGCCATTCGAGAACTGACGGCCCGCTTCCAGCGTTCGGCGAACCCAGATCTCAACCGCCTGGCCGGCCTGGCCCTGGTTCAATGTTTGAGCGCCGGCGGCGAAACCGATAGGGCACTTGCCTTTGCGACCCAACTGCAAACGAAATATCCGGACGACGCCGATGTGCTCTACCAGGCCGCCCGCCTCCACATGAAGGCATTCAACGATGTCACGCGGCGCATGTTCGAAAAGACCCCCGCATCGTATCGTGTGAACCAGCTTTCCGCGGAGGTCTTCGAGACGCAGAACCGCTTCAGCGAAGCGGCGGCCGAATATCGCAAGGCGATTGCCAAGAGCCCTCAGACGGTGAACCTGCATTTCCGCCTTGGGCGCGCCATTCTTCTGGAATCTCACGATCCGGACGCGCTGGTGCAGGCGCAGAAGGAGTTCGAGGCCGAACTGGCACTCAACCCGGGCGACGCCGCGGCCGAGTTTCAGATGGGGCAGATTCTGAACGTGAATGGAAAGACCCCCGAAGCGCAAGCACACTTTCAGAAGGCTCTCGACCTCAGTCCCGATTTTGTAGAAGCAGCCATGGCCCTCGGCAAAATGCGCATCCGGGCCAGGCAGTACACGCAAGCAATTCCGCTGCTCGAACACGTTGTGGCTCTCCAGCCGGATAATGAAGGCGCGCATTACAACCTGATGCTGGCCTACCGCAATTCAGGACGGACGGACCAGGCGAAGCATGAGCAGCAGGTGCTCGAAAAATTGCAGCGTCCGCCGGAGGGAGAGTTTACTAACTTCCTGAAGAAACTCGGCGAGAAGCCCGTAAAATGAGAATCGGCGCAATCGCGGTCCTCGCGTTGGTGGCAGCCGCCGCGCAGGCACCCAGGTTCCGCGATATCGCAAAGGAAGCCGGCCTGACCGACTCGTTTCCAAACGGCGGCGACAAGACCAAGGAATACATAATCGAGACGACGGGAAGCGGTGTAGCCTTTATCGATTACGACAACGACGGCTTCGTGGACGTGTTTGTTGTGTCGGGCCAGGGCGGCACCAACCGCATGTATCACAACGGAGGAGATGGACACTTCACCGATGTCACGTCCCAACTCGGCCTCACTTCGTCCGGCTGGGGCGAGGGGGTCTGCGCGGGCGACTACGACAATGACGGTTACACCGACCTGTTCGTCACTTACTGGGGCCAGAACCGCCTTTACCGCAATGTGGACGGCAAGCGTTTCGAAGATGTTACCGCCAAAGCCCATCTTACCCAGGACCGCACACGCTACAACACGGGCTGCGCCTTCCTCGACTATGACAATGACGGCCACCTGGACCTGTTCGTCGCCAACTACCTCAAATTCGATTTTGCGACCACGCCCAAGCCAGGCGCGAACCCTTACTGTTTCTATCGCGATATGGCCGTGAATTGCGGTCCGCGGGGCCTACCGTTCGAAACGAATCTTCTGTACCACAACAAAGGCGACGGCACCTTCGAAGATGTCTCGGAGCGCTCGGGAATCGCCAAGGTGACCGGCCACTATGCACTCAGTGTCCTGGCCGAAGATGTAAATGACGATGGCAGGCCGGATATCTACGTCGCGTGCGACGTGACCCCCTCCCTGCTGTTTATGAACCAGGGAAACGGGACATTCGTCGAAGAAGGCGTGCCCCGCGGCCTCGCCTACGATGAAAACGGCCGTTCCCTCTCGGGCATGGGCATTGCCTCCGCCGATTACGATGGAGACGGCCACCTCGACATCTTCCGCACGAATTTCTCCGACGAACGCGAGACTCTTTATCGCAACGCGGGCGATGGCCAGTTCGATGATGCAACCACCGCCGCCGGTCTCGGGCACAATACGCGGTTCGTAAACTGGGGTTGCGCATTCTTCGATTTCGATAACGATGGCTGGAAGGACCTGCTGTTGGTCAGCGGCCACGTGTTCCCGGAAATCGACCGTCTCGGCACCGATATTCGGTTTCGCGATCGGGCAATTCTCTACCACAACCTGGGTAACGGCACGTTTCAGGACATCTCAAAAGACGCCGGCGACGCGATTGTGAGCCGCCACTCGTCCCGGGGCCTCGCCGTGGGAGATATCGATAACGACGGGACGCTTGAAGTTCTCGTCAATAACCAGAACGAGCCTCCTTCGCTATGGAAGCGGATGGAACGAGCGAGCGGGCACTGGCTGCTGATCAAACTTGCCGGATCGCGCTCGAATCGCAGCGCGATCGGTGCGCGTATCATGGTATCCGCCGCGGGCCGGGTCCAGACCGACGAACTCCGCAGCGGCGGAAGCTATCTATCCCAGAGCGACATGCGGCTCCACTTCGGGCTGGGCACCGCAGCGCGCGCCGATTCGATTACGGTTCGCTGGCCTTCCGGCGAGAAGACCGTTCTGCGCGACGTGACGGCGGATCGTGTGGTGACGATTCGCGAGCAGCCCTGAGCATGAATCTCAGGAATTCAATAACCGGAACCAGACTGGCGGGCGTACTGGTAGCCGGCATTTTGTTGCTCGCTGCCGGGCGGCGGTCTGCGCTTCCGCAAGCCCCGGCCAGTCCCATCCGGTTCGCTTACCATCCGATCGACTTCACGCTCGATACTTGTGAGACCCCGGAGCGCCATGCCCCGGAAACAATGGCCGGAGGGGTTGCGGTCTTCGACTACAACAACGACGGCGCGCCAGACATATTCTTCGCCAATGGAGCCGACATACACAGTCTGAAGAAGACCTCGGCGAGATACTCCAATCGCCTTTTCCGGAACGATGGAAAGGGCCACTTCGAAGATGTTACGGCCGCCGCGGGCCTTGCAGGGAAAGGTTACGATGTCGGCGTGGCGATCGGCGATTATGACAATGACGGCTATGAGGACATCTTTCTCGGCGGGGTATACCGGAACACGCTCTACCATAACAACGGCGACGGCACGTTCACTGATGTCACGGCGCGGGCAGGCCTCGACAAGCCCGACCGGGAATACGGGCCGCTATGGTCGGTCGGCGGCGCATGGGTGGACATCAATAACGATGGCCTGTTGGACCTGATCGTTGTGAACTATCTTAGCTGGAACGTTAACACGGAACCTGTCTGCCAGGAAGGAACCCACCGCGACTATTGCCATCCGAAGATGTACAAGGCGACCCCGAATCAGGTCTTCCTGAACAACGGGGATGGCACCTTCCGCGATATCTCGGCCGAATCGGGCGTACGCGCGCATCCCGGCAAAGGCATGGGAATCGGCGTCGCGGATTATGACCTTGACGGCCGGATGGATTTCTTCATTTCCAACGATAAGATGTATAACTCGCTGTTCCACAACAAAGGGGGGAATCAGTTCGAGGAAGTCGCGTTCGACGCCAACGTCGCGTTGCGGGAAAATGCCGAACTGATCTCGGGCATGGGGGTGGATTTCCGGGATCTCGACAACGACGGCTACCCCGACATCGCATTGGTCGCTCTGGATGACGAGACGTTCCCGATTTTCAGGAATACGGGGAAAGGTGAATTCACCGACGAGACGGATGCAAGCCGGGTGTCCGCCCTGAGCATGCCTATGGCCGGTTACTCTCCGACCATCTTCGATTTCGACAACGATGGATGGAAGGATCTCTTCGTTACCCGGGGACATGTGCAGTCGCTTCAGGCCGCTCCCCGTGTTACGGTGGCGCAGCCCAACACCGTGTTCCGGAATATGGGCGGATTCCGGTTCGAAGCCCTCACGGCGGAAGCGGGCCTGACTGCCCAGCCGCCCAGGCGGCATCGCGGTTCCGCGGTAGGCGATTTCAATGGAGACGGCCGGCTGGATGTGGTGGTAAGCGCGATCGGCGCGCCGGCCGAGATCTGGGTGAACCAAAGCGCGGGAGCCAATCACTGGTTGGAGCTTAAGCTGGTGGGGACGAAAAGCAATCGCGATGCGATCGGGGCGAGGGTCAAGGTCGTCGCCGGGGGCAAGGCACAATACAACCACGTCACTACAAGCTGCGGCTACGCTTCATCGAGCGCCGGGCCGATGCACTTCGGATTAGGCGACAATGCGGCCGTAGACCTCGTGGAGATCCGCTGGCCATCGGGCCGGGTGCAACAAGTCAAGGGTATACTGCCCGATCGCGTGGTCCGCATCAAAGAACCGCCTGAGTAACCGAGTAGACGGCCTGTCATGGGGGCCGCTAAGCGTGTATCCTGGTTTCCTATGGAGCCAACCGGCCATCCACGGTGGAAGGTAAGGATCGCTTTCGGCCTCGGGCTGCTCATTGTCGCGACGTCACTCGTGACCGGCCCGCCGAAATCCGCCGGCGCGGGTCAGGCGATTCTCTCCGGGGCGCGGGTCGATGGCCGGGTGCTGGCCCTGCTCGAAAGGTCGTGCCGGGACTGCCATTCCGAGACCACGAGTTACCCCTGGTATAGTCATGTGGCGCCGGTCTCCTGGCTCATTCGCAGCGACGTGACGCGCGGCCGTCGACACCTCAATTTGTCCCGGTGGAGTGAATACCCGCTGATACGCAGGGAAAGATGCCTCTCCGAAATCGCGAATCAGGTGAAAGATCGGGATATGCCTCTACGGCAGTACACATGGATTCATCGGGACGCCCGGCTTTCGGATGCCGACGTAGATGCCATTTTTCAGTGGACGCAGACCGAGCGCGCGCGGTTGATCGCTGAGAGTTTGTACGACGCTCGTTAGCCGGCAATCCCGTCAAACGTCCAGCCAATCCTTCAAATGTTGAAACACGACCGCCGGTTTCAAGGGACCTGGCGCAGATAGGAGTGAAAAGTCGGCCGGCGCAACCACCATCATCTCTTCCATGCCGTCTCCCACGAAGAGGTACGCCGTGTTGGTGCGATATTCCGCATACTTTTCGAACTCCTGCCAGATGTACTGATAGAAGATCTCCAGGTCCACATATGAGCCGAGGGTGTCCATCTGCGAGGGGATCGGATTGGTGGCATCCTGGTCGGCATAGATCAGCAGACTGCTGAACGGTTTCACTTTGTTACGGATGCCGAAACCGACTATGGTCACGGACGGTCGCGCCCGCCGTACCGCCTGCATCGTGGCCCACTCGACGAACGTATTGTTGATCAACAACGTGCCGTTTCCACTGAGAAGAATGGCGCGGGCGAATTCGCCGAGAATCGGATCGTTCGCCAGTTCGCCTTCCGAAGAGAGAATCTTCAACTGTTTCAGGCGCGCGCTGAGTTGCCGGGGGCCGGGAACCTCATGCGCCTCGACGATATTCCGCACCTCTCGCATTAGCCGTTTGCGGTATGGGTCGAGGGCCTCGTAACTGTATTGGACTACGGGCGGGTCTGGGGCGCCAAGCCGGGAAATTCCGCCGGCAGCGTCGACCACCCAGGAGGTGTAGGGGCCGCCGTGCCTGCCTGCGGCGAACAGTTGCCCGATGGTTGGCGCGGCGTGACGCCGCTCGTGTCCGGTCACGAGCAGCGGCAGAAAGTCCTCCGCCCGATCCGGCGGCTCGAGGGCCACGCGTTTTCCGCGGCTTTCCAGGCGCGTCCACATGCGGCTGGGATCGGCGGGCAGTTGGGCCGGCGCGACAACGATCACGAGACGCGCGTGTCCCACGCGGGCGGTCTCGGCGTCGAGCACCGAGTCAAGCTGCGCAAACACGCGGGCCACGGCGGCGCGCCACTCGGAATAGTGCGGGTTGCGATTGAGAAAATCCACCTGCTCGAGCGTGAACTGGGCCCTGGGAAACGTCTTCTCGTTGACGCCCATGCGAAGTTCGATCTCCCTGAGCGGTCCGAAGAGCTGTTGGACGGCAGGCGGACTCGAGCGATCCAGCAGGCCGAAGAGCCGCTCGAAATAGCTCCTTTCCGCTGGGAACAGGAGGTCCCAGTCCTTCATTTGATCGAAGCAGAAAGCGGAGAAAGACAGAGGCAGGCGGTCCAGCAGGCCCTTTGCCAGGAGGGTTGCGAGCGCGGGCGACACCTTTGGAGTGCTTGACATCAGAGCAACAGTTCCCGCAGGGATGCGCCTGCTATCGCGTCGGTTCTGACGCCCAGCAATTTCGCCGCCGTGGCGGCAATATCGACATGATGGACGGGCCGCTCCGTCTCGCCTCGCGGAACGCCGGCACCCATCGCCAGCAGCCACATGTTCCGGCAGGATGGATCGCCGCTGCGGTGGTTCAGGAAGCCGTTGGCCGCGTTTTGATCGCCGTCGCGGCCGAGTTCGGGAAGCACCAGCATGGTGGTATTGCCGCGATAGCTTGGGTTGGACTGGATCTCGTCCCACAGCATGCCGGTGAGGCGATCCGTCTTGGTGATGGCATTGAGGTAGAGCGAGTAAGACCCCCAGTGAGCGACATCCATATCCCAGAAGTTGACCAAAATCAGGCGGGGGGCAAATTCGCGCATGACTTCGCGCGCGATGAAGAACGTCAGTTCGTCGCCGGATGTGGGCGCTTCGGGGCCATTGATGTATTCGACCAGCCCGCGCAGAAGGGTCTCGCGAACCTGGCGGTCGAGCTTGTTGCCGGCCTGAAATATCGTCCAGCCGATGCCCTCGTAACCCTCGGTGAGGACACCTTCGAGCCGCCGGAGGACATCGTCGCGGTCGGCGACTCCACCCGAGGTGCCCTGCTTGATCACGTCCTGCACGGCTTCGAGCAGCAATTGCTTGGGGAGAACCACGTTGGCGCCGTAGGCGGGTCCGAAGGCACGGTCCGAACCGGAGCCCATCATCGCGAAACTCTTGTTGGTGGCGATAGTCCATGCGTCCAACGGCCCGGCGCCCGACTCCTTCCGAAAGAGCTCGAATATAGTAGGTCCGGCTGGAGGCTGGAAGCCGAAATCGTCGACCCGCTGCCAGTTGCCGGTAACGATGCTGGCCGTGGAGTTGAAATGCGAGAGCACGCCGGAATTGATACAAGACTTGAAAAAGCAACCCTGCGGGCGCATGGACACCAGGCGAGGAATGTTGTGGAGACCTTCCGGCGCGAAGGTCTCCGAGTAGCGGACGCCGCCGCCGAAGGTCACGATGATGACTCGGTTACCGGAGCCGCGGGGCGGCTGCTCCCGCGCGCGCAGACATCCGGGCAGGATGCGATTCGAAATCGACAGGCCAGCCAGTTGCAGGAAGCGCCGCTTGGAGAGGCCGGGCAATTCAATACTCCGTGATCTCGCCGCCACTGATCTTTCGCCGGATGTTCGAGCCGAGATCGAGCGGATGATCGTAGCCGGATTTGATTTCGCCGCCGGGCGAATAGTAGGGTCCTATGTCGCACGCCATGCTGCCTTTGCCTTCCGTCACGAATTGCACGGAAACGATGAGCTTCGCGCACTTATAGCCGTAGCGCCCCGGGTCGATAAGGCGGAGCGGCGCGCCGTGGCGATCTGCCAGGGGCTTTCCTGCCATATCCAACGCCAGCATGACGCGGGGCTTCAAAAGGTCGTCGATGGTGAAATATTCGTACCACTTGTCCGCGCAATCGAAGCGGACGGCCTTCGCCTGCCGCAATGGCTTGACGGTCTCCATCAGGTGTCCGAAGCGAAAGCCGCCCCAGACGGTTCTTGAGGACCAGCACTGCACGCACTTCATGCGCGTGTTCTGGGATTCCTGCGGCAAACTCCGTAGTTGCGCAAGCGAGAAGGCTCGCGGCTTTTCCACGAGGCCATGGACCTGGAGTTGATACCGCGCGAGGTCGATTGGCGGAACCGGGTTGTACCACATGAGGCGGAATCCGAGGTCGTCGGCGTTGTCGCTGGGCAAAAGGAGCTTCGGTTTTTGATCGGCGCCGCGCAGTTGGGCCGCGGAAGCGGCGGCGGCAGCAAGGAAACGTCGTCGGTCCATAGGCGGATTCATTTTATACCAGCCATCCCCGGGGCGGCTGCGGACAGCTTCGAATGAAGTTCACGTTCGGCCCTCGCTTTCTCGGGTCTGCCCAGGCGATCGTATAACTGCGCCAGGTGGTAATGCGCCGAGGCGTCTTCCGGATTCAGTTGTATGGCTGCGCGGATCTCGTCAGCCGCTTCATCGAACTTGCGCCTCTCACCCAGCAGCACGCCAAGGTCAAAGTGAGACTTCCAATAGGTGGCGTTCAGGGCGATGGACTTGCGGAGAAGGGTCTCGGCGGAATCAAGATCGCCAGATGCAGCCAGCGCCGTTCCGTAGAGATAGCTGCTCAAATAGTTGTCCGGCTCGCGCCTCGCGAACGCCGCGAACACTTGGGTAATCCGGGGCAGCCTGCCCTCCGACTGATCGAGCATACGGCCGAGAAACACGTACGGCTGCTCGATGGAGGCGTCGAGTTGAACGGTCCGCAGGAATGCGTCGATGGCCTCCGGGAAGCGGCGCAGGCCGTAATACGCGACACCGGCGGCCAGTTCCAACTGGGGGCTCTTATCGAAAATCCTGCGACCGGCATTCAACGCTTCGAGCGCGGCCGCAAAATCCTGCTGCTTCAGGTGGAACTGCGCCAGTTCGAAATAGCAACTCTCGTCGTAAGGGTTGCGGCGGATGGCGGCTTCGAGCAGGTTCGCCGCCTTCCCGGAATCCGCGGTCTCCGAATAGAAGACCGATAGAGCGTGTAACACCACGGCGGTATCGGCGAACTGCTCCGCGTTCCGTGCCGCGGTTCGAGCGCGGGCCGGTTCGCGCAACCTCCAATACGTTTGGGCAAGTGCCAGCCAGACCTGCGGGTTGTGCGGTTCGAGTTGGACCGCGGCCTCGAGCCGCGTCTCCGCCAAGGCGAGATTGTTGTGATTCAGCGCGATCAGGCCATCGTGGAAACTTGTCTCGAACTGACCGGCGAAGAGAAGGATGTAAAGCCAGACCATGGGAAGCCGCGCGGGGGACCTGAATGCGCGGTCCCCCCACAGGATTGCTCAGAAATACAGCCGCAACGAGAGTTGAACGTGACGCTCGGTGGCGGCCAACGTACTGGTGATCTTTCCGAAATTGCCGTTGCCGCCCAGCGACTTGGCGTCCTGGAGGTTGGCATCCGGAGTACTGAATACCGGCGAATTCGCGAGGTTGAAGGACTCCGCGCGGAACTGAAGCTTCCAGCGTTCCGAGAAATGGAAATCCTTGAAGAGCGACAAATCGAGCGTCCGGGTCCCGGGGCCGGTCTGGCTCTGCAGGCCGAGGTCGCCCCCGGTAAGCGCTGCCGGGACCGCGACACTGTTGATGTTAAACCACTCGCCAGGCGTGCGGCCGCCGGCCGGTGCGGCGTTCGGATTCATGCCGGAAACGGCGTCGGGCCGGCACGCGCCCCAGACACCCTGACAGCCGTTGTACCGCAGCGTATACGGCACGCCGGTGCGCAGCGTCAGAATACCGTTCACCTGCCAGTTCCCGACAATCGCGTCGGCCACTCGGCCCATGCTGTTACCCAACGACTTACCCTTCCCGAAAGGCAGATTATAGACGAACGCATCGGTGAAGCTGTGCCGGATGTCCCAGGACGCGCTCGAATACTCGGAGGCCAGATTGGTCGGGTCCGGCGCGCCCAGGCCGCTCGACCCGCTGAGCGGCGTGCCGCTGTTTGCCAGGGCGTGGCTCCAGGTATATGCCGCCAGAAATTGCAGGCCGTGGGAGAAGCGTTTCTCGACCTTGGTGGAGAGAGCCGAGTAGTTTCCGTATCCGAACGACGAAGTCATGGAAAGACCGTTGCCGATGGAAGCGCACGAGGGGCAGTTCGGCGGCGGGAGAATTTCACGCTGGGTCTCGGAGGTGATAGCGGAATTGGTGGTTCCGATGTTCACCGAAGGATCGGAGTTCCACAGGATGACCTGGTGGGACGAATGATTCCCCTCGTATCCGACCTCGAATGACATGTCATTCGGCAACTCGCGCTGAATCACGAAATTCCACTTCTGCACGAGTGGATTTCGAAAATCCCCTTGAACGCCTCGGAACGACACCGGCGCGGGCAGAGTGAACACATTCGTAGGATAGCCGCCGGTGAGACCGTTCGGGAAGTAGTTGCACCCTGTGCACTCCGGTGTGGACACCCCAACGAAGCTGCTGATGCCATTCGATCGCGAGAGGTTCACAGTCTCGTTGAAGGGCACTCCCTCGCCGCGGTTCGGGCTGCCTCCCTGGTTCTCCTCGCCGCCATAGAACATACCGAATCCGACGCGGATGACGGTCTTATCCAGGACTTGGTAGGCGAAGCCGAGGCGTGGTCCGAAATCGTACTTATCCCACGGTATCAGCGTGCTTGGCACCTGCCCACGGGAAACGGTAATCGACGGAAAGGCAGCGGCGAAGTTCGGCGGCAAAGCCGCATTCTGGTTCGGTCCCTTGGGAATGAAGAGCGTGAGCGACTGGAGGTCGAAATTCGCCTGCCGCCCGAACCGCTCATCGATCGGCGACCACAGTTCGTAGCGCAGGCCGAGATTGACCGTCAGTTTTGGCGTGACCTTCCAGTCATCCTGCGCATACCATGCCCAAGCCGACTTCTGGGAAGAGACGAAGTTGGTGGTGGACATATTGCCGCTATCGATTTGTCCGAGGAGAGCCGAAGCGATCGGATCACCCGTCACCGTGTTGATGGCGGCGCCGGTGGATCCTTTCACTGTCAGCGGATAAGCCGTTTCGTTCTGGCTGTAACCAATGTTACCGTGCGGATCGGGAACCTGGAAGAACGGGAACTTAATCGGCCGGAACTCGGCGCCGAATTTCAGGGCGTGCGAGCCCTTACTTACCGCGACGTTCTGAATGAAGTCCCAGACGTTATTGAATTCCTTGGTGGGAATCCAGTCGTTCGCGCCGATCTGGGAGTAGCCGTTGCTGAAGCCGAACTGCGGCAATCCGCCGTTGCTTGCGGTTGCGGTGGTCGGATTGTAGCCGCCGATTCCAAGCTGCTGAAACAGGTCTACGCCCGGGTTGGCACCGATACGGGAAGTTACGAGCCGCGTAAACCCGACACGGGTCTCCGATACCATCGTGGGGCTCCACACGCGCGTGTAACTCATCTGCGCATTGCGGGCCAGGTCCGTTTCGCCCGCGCCGTTGAAGGGCGAGCCGTCCAGGGCGCCGGGGAACGGTACGCCGTCGGTGCTGACGGTGTCCGCCCAACTCAGCGACCCGAACAGGCTGTCCTTGTTACTAATGTGATAGTCCACTCGGCCGTCGCCTTGATCCACGACCCGTTTGCCGGGGGTGACGTAATAGTAATCGTTGGCCGGGTATGTGCCCGTAACGACTGCCTGGTTGGTACTTGGATATAGTTGCAGGATCTTCGAAAACGAGGAATCCCAGAGGCTCTGCGGAATGATGTTTCCCGGGAACGGGGTGCGCGAAATCGGGGCGTTGCTGGAGTTGTACACGGTCGAGTGCGGATCGTAGATCGCTCCCTGATTGATGCTGGAACCGGTGTTCGGGTCGGTGTAGATCGCGCCGCCTAATTCGCTCGAAAAATTGCCCTGCTTCATCGCCGCGGTGGGGATCGTGGCAAACCCCGAGTATCCGAGGTTCTGCACCGCGCCGCCCGAGTCGGCGATCCTTGTGCCCTGGTAGTCGCCGAAAATGAACAGTTTATTCTTGATGATCGGAGCGCCCGCGGTCGCGCCGAACTGATTCTGTTCGAAGGGGCCGCGCGCAACGCCGGCCAGGTTATTCTCCCACCGGTTGGCGTCGAGGACCTTGTTCTGCAGCGTGTCGAAGAGGCTGCCATGAAGTTCATTAGTTCCGGACTTCAGGTTAACGTTCACCACTCCGCCCGCCGCCCGGCCGTACTCAGCGTTGTAGCCATTGGTGATGATGTTCATTTCGCTGATGGCTTCGACCGAGGGGCCTATTGCGTAGGCTGTCTGGTTCAGGAAGTCGATTGTATTGATATTGTTGTCGACACCGTTCAGCAGAAAATTGTTCTGCCCGTTCGATCGCACGCCGTTGGCTGAGAAGCCGCCGTTGGCCGAATCGCGAGCTCCGGGTTCGGCCGGGACTACCCCCGGCGAAAGCCGCGCTAGATAGGCGAAGTTCCGCGTACCGCCCAGCGGCAGTTCCGATACCGACCTTGTGCCGACCGTCGCGCCGACCTGCGTCCCTTCGGTCTGCAACAGGGGTGCCGCGGCCGTCACCTCTACTGTCTGTCCAACGTCGCCGATGGTCAGGGTAAAAGAGACGCCGGTGCGTTCCCCGGCCGTCAGGAGAATATTTCGCTGTTCAGCTTTCTTGAAGCCGGGCGCCGAGATGCTCACCGAGTATTGCGACGGGCGGAGCGCCGGCCGGACAAACTCGCCGGCGGTGTTAGTCAAGGTCTCGAACGAGAGACCGGTTGATTGATCGATGATTCTGACGACCGCGTTGACAATCACGCCGCCGGAGGTGTCGGTTACGGTTCCGGCCAGAGTAGCAAGATCACGTTGTGCGTACGCGCCTGAAAGGCAGAGCGCCAAAATCAATGAAAGACGTCTGACGTGGACCACAACCCCTCCTAACACACGGGTGCCCTGATTCAAATACGGAAAAACAGCAGCATCCGAGTTCCCCAAAAGAACCGCTACATGGGATTTTGATGTAGCATAAAGCGACTTATTCAAATCGTCAAGCGATTTTTGAAAACGCTCACAATTTTGACGGTTTGCATGGTACGGTTGTGTTTAGAAAGCCATGGGTCATCGACTCCCGGTCGGACTTCTGCTCGCGTTTGGCGCCCTGCTCGCCTGTGCTGCGATATCGGACGTACCTGGACCGTCCATACGGATGGAGGACATTGCCGCGCGGTCCGGCCTTTCCGCGTCGAATACGTTTGGCGAACGCGACAAGAAGACGTACATCCTGGAGTCCACGGGGAATGGAGCGGCGATCTTCGATTACGACGGTGATGGCGCTAACGATATTCTGATCGCCAATGGAACCACGCTGGAGGGTCCCGCCAGACCGCGCCGCAGCGTTCAGCTCTATCACAACCAGGGCCATGGCAGCTTTCGAGAGGTATCGGCGGAGGCCGGCTTTACCGTGGAAGGATGGGCCCAGGGTGTGTGTGTGGGCGACTATAACAACGACGGCAAACCCGATGTTTTGATTACTTATTACGGCCATAACCGGCTATATAAGAACCTCGGTAACGGGAAGTTCGCCGACGCGACGTCGGAAGCCCATCTGCCGGTCTCGGGGATCCGCTTTGGATCCGGCTGCTCGTTTGTGGACTACGATCGGGACGGATGGTTGGACCTGTTTGTGGCCAACTATCTGGATCTGGACCTGTCCAGGACACCCAAACCCGGCGAAGACCCGGCGTGCAACTGGAAAGGACTGGCGGTGTGGTGCGGTCCTCATGGCCTGCCTCTCGCTCAAAATGTGCTTTACCACAACAATCGGGACGGGACCTTCACCGACGTTTCCCGGCAGGCAGGCATCCTGAAACCGGGTGGCCGCTACGGTCTGGGTGTGGCCGCCGCCGATTTCGACAATGACGGGTGGCCGGACCTCTATGTGGCGTGCGACCAGACGCCGAGTCTCTTATATCATAACCGCCACGATGGGACTTTCGAAGAGCGCGGCGTCGAAGCCGGCGTCGCCTACGATTTTGACGGCGAGTTGCAGTCGGGAATGGGGGTGGCGGTAGGCGATTACAATGGCGACGGTTTCCTGGACATCGCCAAGACGAATTTCTCGGGTGACATCCCGTCGCTTTTCAAAAATCTGGACGGCAAGTTCTTTGAGGACGTTGCCCAGCGGGCCGGCCTGGCCGCCAATCATCTGCTCGGTTGGGGTATTGCGTTTGTCGACTTCGACGATGACGGGTGGAAGGACCTCATCATCGCTAACGGCCACGTCTATCCGGAGGTCGATCATTCGGCGGTCGGCGACCGCTACTTAGAGAAGACGCTGGTGTATCGGAATCTCGGCAATGGCCGCTTCGAGGACATCACGCAAAGAGCAGGTCCGGCGCTGCAGGTTCCGCGGCCGGCGCGCGGCCTCGCGGTTGGCGACGTGGATGGCGACGGACGGCCGGAAGTCGTGATCGTAAATATGAATGAGAGGCCGAGCCTGCTGAAGAACACGGGCATTCGCCAGAATTATCTTTCCGTCACGTTGGCGGGCACGGCGTCCAACCGTAGCGCGATCGGCGCAAGGGTCATCCTCGAAGCGGCCGGGCGCCGGCAGATGGACGAAGTCATGAGTGGCGGGAGCTTCTATTCGCAGAACGATATGTCCCTCTACTTCGGTTTGGGCCGTGCCAATACCGTGGACCGGCTGGAGGTGCGATGGCCCAGCGGAAGGGTTCAGCAGTGGAGGGACTTGCCTGTCAATCAAAGGCTTCTGATCACGGAAGGGTCGTCGAGTTTTCGTAGACGGGCCGGACCTGCTGCAAACGCGCCGCCATAGGGCGCCGACCTGCCGGCCGAAGCGTGCGCCCTGGGGGTCTGCCCGCGCTCTCGCAGGGCAGTGCCCGGATATACAATCGAAGGCGGCGCCGCAGCCGAAAAGAGACTATTTGGGTCATGAACGCAACTCGGACTCTTTCGATTCGAACCACCGTATTCATTGGATTCCTGGCGATTGCTGGAACCTCGAGTGCACAAGAGCAAAGCAGGGCGGTGATTTCCACCGGCTGGCTGATGCAGGATGCACGGCATGTGACGCAATCGGGCGAGGCGATTTCGAAAGTCGGATTCGCACCTCGGATCTATGCAGTCAAGCCGTACGCGCCTCCGCCGACGGCCTCCGCCAACTCGCCCGCAGCGACGAAGGTTCCCGACGAAGTGCGCTATCACAACGCACCGCGGGTGGAGGGCATCGTATCCTGGCCCGAGGATCCGGAGAAGAGCCGGCCGAGCCACTCGTCGGGGTGGCAGCAGGCGCCCGGTCCCTCATCGCCCGACTGGTATCGGGCGACCGTTCCCGGCACAGTCTTGACTACGCTGGTGAATAACAATATCTATCCGGAACCGACTTATGGAGAGAACAACCGGCCCAATATCATCCCCGAAACCCTGTGCCGCAGTTCGTATTGGTATCGAACCGAGTTCACCGTGCCGGAGGATTATGCGGGCCGGCAAATCTGGCTTAACTTCGATGGCATCAACTACATTGCCGGTATATGGGTGAACGGGAACAAAGTAGGAACGATCAAAGGCGCGTTTATCAGGGGCACGTTCAATGTCACGGCCCTGGTGAAGCCTGGAAAGAAGGCGGCGATGGCAGTACTGATTGCGCCTCCGCCGCATCCCGGCGATCCGTGGGAGAAGACGGTGGCCAACCAGCGCGGACCGAACGGGGGCGGCCCCAACGGCCCGCTGGGCCAGGACGGACCTACCTTCGTCGCCTCTATCGGCTGGGACTGGGTGTTTGGCGTTCGCGATCGCCAGATCGGCATATGGCAGAAGGTCGCGCTTTCGGCGACCGGCCCGGTGATGCTTCGGAATCCGCGCGTCACAACCGAGGTGCCGCTGCCGCGCACGGATTCCGCTGACGTTTCCCTTGAAGTGACCGTCAGGAACACGTCCAACACGCCTCAGACCGGCAGCGTATCCGGAAAACTGGGCGATATCGCATTCCGTTCTCCCTCCATCACTTTGGCTCCCGAATCTGCTCAGCTTGTCAAACTGAATCCTCAGAATACGCCGGGGCTGCGCCTGGCCAATCCAAAGCTCTGGTGGCCAAACGGATTCGGCGAGCCGCATCTATACCCCTTGCGCTTGAGTTTCGAGATGAACGGCGTCACCTCGGATGCTGTGGAGTTGAACGTCGGAATTCGCAAAGTAGCGTATTTCGTGGATGGCTCGCGGAACCTCACGCTTTCGGTGAACGGTGTCCGGGTTTTCGCAAAAGGCGGTAACTGGGGGATGGACGAGGTCCTGAAACGCATCCCGCGCCGCCGTCTGGAAGCGGAAATCAAACTGCACAAACTCGCCCACTACACGATCCTGCGAAACTGGGTTGGTCAGAGCACCACGGAAGATCTCTATGATCTGTGCGACCGCTACGGAATCATGATATGGGATGAGTTCTTTCAGGCCAATCCGGCGAACGGTTTGGATGCCCTCGACGCGCCGCTGTACCTCTCGAATGTGCGCGACAAGGTATTGCGGTTCCGGAATCATCCGTCGATCGTTATCTGGTGCGGGCGTAACGAAGGTGCCCCGCCTCCCGAGATCGATCGGGGAATCTCCGGGATCATTAAGGACCTGGACCCCGGCCGCTATTATCAATCCAGTTCGACGGCCGGCAACGGCGTGGTTTCCGGCGTCAGTTACAGTTGGCGCGAGCCTAGGCTGTTTTATGGAAGTTACCCGGCATTTAATACCGAAATCGGGAGCGCCTCGATTCCTACACTGGAAGCGATCCAGGCATGGATGCCCGAGAAAGATCTCTTCGATCTCAATTTTCCCAACGATGATTGGGCGGGACACTTTCTGGTCAGCGGCAACGGCAACCCCGTCGATAAACCGTTCCAGGCGGTCATTGCCAGGCGCTACGGAACTTACAGCACGCTGGCCGATTTCGTGCGCAAAGCGCAGCTTGCCGATTATGAAGCGTTTCGCGCGATGTACGAAGCGCGCATGTCACGACTATTCCATCCGACCACGGCGATCATCACCTGGATGAGCAATCCAGCGTGCCCAAGCCTCGTCTGGCAGATTTACGACTATTCGCTGGAGCCGTTCGGATCGTTTTTCGGCGTCCAAAAGGCGAGCGAGCAGGTTCACATCATGATGACGCAGGACGATTTCAAGATCATGCTGATCAACCACACGCCCGCGCCGCTGAAGGGGATGAAGTACCGTCTCCGGATTTTGAATCTGGATGGGAGGATCAAATTCGACGAGACCGCCGGCATTCCACCGGCGTCCCCGTCCGGCGCCCTGGAACTTCGAGAGTTGCCAACACCCCCTGGGCTGTCCGCGGTTCACTTCGTGAAACTGGAGTTGATGGATTCGAACGGCAAGGTGGTCTCAGACAATTTCTATTGGAAGGAAGCGGTGCAGGATGATCTGCGCGCACTGGACACGATCCCGGACGTGGAATTGGACGGGCTTGTGGTTCGCCACGACGCCGGCGGCAACTGCCGGCTTGAGGTGACGCTTTCCAATCCCACGCGCAGTATTGCAGTGATGGCGCATGTGCAGCTTAGGAATCAACGAACCAATCAGCGCATATTACCGGTCTACTATTCCGAGAACTATGTTTCCTTGCTTCCCGGAGAGAGCCGGCCAATCACGATCGAGGCGGCGTTGGAAGACCTCGGCGGTGCGCGGCCCGTGGTGGTCGTGGACGGCTGGAACGTAACGGCCAAGGCTAGGAATTTCCCGAACGCCGGCGGCGCTCGGATCGCTACGAATGAGAATGCGCGCGTATCGCGTCCGCAGGCGCGAAACTGAACGGATCCGGGCGGGAGAAAACTTGTGTTGACATTCGACCCGAGTAGCCGTATGCTCGGGTCGAATGGCAACCCAAAAGGACGACAACGACCGTATTATTTTGCTACAGGGTACCGTGGACCTACTGATCCTGCGTACCTTGATCTTCGGCCCGCAGCATGGACAGGGAATCGCGCGGGCTATCCAACAGAACTCTCAGGACGCACTGCTGGTTGACCACGGTTCGCTCTATCCTGCACTGCAGCGTTTGGAAGAGCAGGGCTGGATTAGCGCCGCATGGGGCGTCTCGGAGACCAATCGCAAGGCCCGCTTCTACACGTTGACCAAGGCCGGGCGGACGCAACTGTCCAAAGAGTCCACAAAGTGGCGCCGCCTGGCTGCCGCGATTGGCCGCGTGCTGGGGCCGGACACCGCTGAGGCTTGACTACATGATCGGCCGCCGAAGGAGGAGCGACGAGGACTTCGCCCAGGAAATTCAGGCCCATCTGGAACTGGAGACGGACCGCCTGCGCGAGGAAGGTCTTCGCGAAACTGAGGCTCGCGCCGCTGCGCGCCGGGCCTTCGGAAACGTGACCAGCGCACAGGAGCGCTTCTATGAATCGGGGCGGCTGATGTGGCTGGAGGATCTGGCTCAGGATTTACGTTACGCCGCGAGATTGCTGCGCAAGAACCGCGCCTCCACGGCCATTACGGTACTTACGTTGGCCATCGGCATTGGGGCGAATACCGCCATGTTCAGCGTGGTGGATGCATGTCTTCTGCGCCCCCTACCGTACCCTGACTCCAACCGCCTGATTACTGTTTGGACGCATCCCCCGCGAGGCGGCCATCTGGGTGTGGCCGCCGGAAACTTCCTGGACTTTCAGGAGCGCAGCCGGTCGTTCGAACATATGGGCGTGTTGTCTCAGGCGGACTTCCATCTGTCGACCAGCGAGGGTGCGGAACGGCTGAGCGGTTTTCGTGTCAGCGCAGAGTTCCTGGAAGCCGTCGGGGTAAAGCCCGTGATGGGGCGTAGCTTCGCCTTGGGAGAGGACCGTCCGGGCGCTTCCCCCGTGGTCATACTCAGTCATGCAACCTGGCGCAGCAAGTTCGGGGGCGACCCGCGCATTCTCGGACGCGCGATCACGCTCGATGGCCGGAAATGCGCGGTCATTGGGGTGATGCCCGAGAGCTTTCGCTTCGCCCTCTCTCCGGAGTTATGGGCCCCCTTAGAGATCGACCCAGCCATGGCCGGCCGGGATATTCCCAATCTGTTGATCTTTGCGAAGCTCAGGCGCAGCGTCACCCTCGAGCAAGCCAGGGCGGAGATGCAAGGCCTGTTTGCAAACCTGGCCGGCGCCTATCCCAAGGCGGGGCTGAAGGGCTGGAGCCTCGACTTGATTCCATGGCAGGAGGAACTCGCACGGTATCACCGGGACAGCGTCGTGCTGCTATTCGGAGCGGTGGGCCTGGTGCTGCTGATTGCATGCGTGAACGTGGCCAGCCTGTTGCTGGCTAAGTCGGCGGTACGCCATCGCGAGCTGGCCGTTCGAGCCGCGGTGGGTGCTGCGCGCAGGCGCCTGATGCGCCAGTTACTAACCGAGAGTGCGCTTATGGCGGCTTTAGGAGGAATCGCTGGCATACTGCTTTCGCTGTTTTTGACGCCGGTTGCTTCGACGTTGGTTTCCGAGCAGTTCCGGGCCGGTCTGTCACCCATCACAGTCGACGGCAGGGTGCTCGCGTTCACGCTGTTGATTTCCTTGCTTGCGGGCGTTCTGTTTGGACTGATCCCCGCATGGCGCGCGTCCAGGATAGACCTGTACAACGTCTTGAAGGATACCGGCCGGTCTCTATTGGGCGGTTCCGGTGGGAGACGCCTCCGCTCTGTCCTGGTCACCGTAGAGGTAGCGCTGGCGCTCATCCTGCTGGTGGGCGCGGGGCTGCTGACCCGCACTTTGGCCGCCTACTCGTCCGTCGATCCGGGTTTCCGGGTCGAGAAGGTTTTGACCATGCGGCTGGTTATGCCGGAAATGCGCTACACAAATGCGGATCGGGTACGAAACTATGTGCACCAGTTGCTGGCGAAGGCGCGAGCCGTGCCCGGTGTGCGGGCTGCCTGCCTGGCTTCATTTATGCCGCTTGATGGCAGCGCCTTTTCCATTCGATTTCAGATTGGCGGGCGAGAGAGGAAAACAGAGCCCCTTCAGACCGTCACCGACGGCTACTTCGAAACCTTGGGCATACTGCTCCAGCGGGGACGCTTCTTCAGCGAACGGGACAGCGGGGCTGCCCCGCTCGTAGCGATTGTCAACGAGAGCTTTGTGAAACGCCACCTTGCCGGAGAGGAAGCGCTGGGACAACGGTTGGTCATGGAGCAGTGGCGGCTTGGTAAAGGGCCGCCCGGACCGCCGGTGCCATGGGAGATCGTGGGCATAGTGGCGGATGTGAAGCTCGGGGGCCTGGGAAGCGCACCGATGCCGACGATCTACGTTCCAATCTGGCAGCAGCCGCGCATCGGTGGTGTGCTGGCGGTGCGCACCGAATCCGATCCGGCCGCTGACGCCCCCGCGCTGCGGGCTGTGGTGCGAGCCGTGGACCCGGACGTGCCGGTGATCGATGTCCACACAATGAAGGAAGCCGCCGCCATGTCGGTAGCGCAGCCGCGCACGCGAGCCTGGATGGCCGGGGCCTTTGCGCTCATGGCACTGATTCTGGCTGCGTTGGGCATTTATGGGGTGATCTCTTACTCGGTGGCGCAGAGCACACAGGAGATGGGAATCCGCATGGCCTTGGGCGCGCGCCCCGGACAGGTGGTCTACAAAGCGCTGCGGGGGGGACTGCTGATGGCTGGTCTCGGCCTGATCATCGGAGTGGCAGGTTCTCTTGCCTTGACCCGGGTTTTCAAGAACCTGCTGTACGCGGTTAAGCCTACCGACCCGACCACCTATACACTTGTTTCAGCTCTGTTGATCGCGGTTGCGGTTTTGGCAGCCTATTTACCCGCCCGGCGCGCGGCGAGGGTGGATCCCTCCGTCGCATTGCGCTGGGACTGACCCATCATCTCGAAAAATCGAGGCATGAGAATGAGAACGCATTTCGTGTGTCTGATCGCGGCGCTTGCGTGTGCCGCGTTGTGGGGGGCCGTCAATCCCGCCCTGGGAAAGTGGAATTGCTCGTCCGTCGGAGAGAACGGAGCAAAGCTGGACTGGACCTTGGTGGTCACAGATCAGGCCGGCCAACTGGCCGCAGTCGCGACCCTGGATGGCACGGATATGTCGCTATTCGATACTAAGATCGACGGCAATGTCCTGACCTTCAAACTCCAGGTAAATGAACATGAGGTCGTGTCCTTTGAGTTGCACATCGATGGCGACAAGCTGACCGGCAGATTCGAAGGCAAGGAGTCCGGCAAGGCAGCCATCACCGGCACGAGGGCGACATAGGTCCGTCCAGACGCTAAAAGGTACGAAGCCCGCGGCGAACGTGCGAACCGGTGAACAACAATGCGACCAGGCGCTTGCCATCAGCCACTTCACGAACTGCGCGTGTCGACGAAGCGTAGCCCTGGGCACTCATGGCTCGAATGAGATCCTGTTTCGGCACCAGCGCGGGATGGCCAATCTCGACGGCTTTGGCAATGGAAGGTAGCAGAGGGCGGCCCGGAGTGACGGCCGCCGTCATATCAGGCGGGTTCTCCTGCAGGATGATGCCACACATACCGGGCCGCAGTCCGGCGAATACTTCTATCCCCCGCCGCCAGTCGATATGCTCCAGCAGGAGCGCGGCAAGCAGGAGGTCAGGGCCTGTATCGATTGCTGTTCGCTCGATATCGTCCACGATAATCGCGGCTTCAAGCCCGCACCCGGCTAGCCGTTCCCTGAGACGCGCCAGGAACATGGGGTTAAGATCCGTGCAAGTGAGCCGGTACGGACTAAACACCGCCGGGGACAAAAAGTCGAACATCTGGCCCGTACCGGCCCCGGTGATGGTGATGCTGCTGCCGCCCGGCAGCGATGCGGACTCCACAAGCCAGCGGGTCAATTCAGCGGCGGCTTGCGCCTGTCCGATGGACGCCATGTGCTTCTCGTATTCATCGGCGGCGACGATTTCAGTCCAGGCACGGCGCAGTCCCGAGTCCATGCTTCAGCATAATCCTAATCGGCAGAATTCCATCGGCCCATGGCGGGAGCACAACAAGGCACGGTCACTCTTCGGCCCAATTGATAGTGGAAACAGGCCCCACGACGAACAGATAGCTCAGCGCTCCCATCACGAGCACCGCACAGACAGCTACGAAGGCATAAAAGAAATGACCGGTTGACGTCACGATCAAGCCCGTGATCCACGGTGCGACCACCCCCGCCAGATTGCCGAAGGCATTCTGCAGACCGGTCCATTTGCCGGCCGCCGAGGCTCCGGCGATGGTCTGGGTGATGGCCCAATGGTTGGAGGTGCACAGTCCGAACGATAGGCAGGCCGCCGTCAGCAGCGTGATGCACATCCACACGCCGGGAACGATCGCCGCGGGCAAGACCAGCGTACACAACAGCAAACCGGCTGCCGCGAAGCTCTTGCGAACGCGGGTCGGGGTGGCCCCACGCCTGATCAGGTGGTCCGAAAGCCAGCCGCTGATGGTGGCTGAGACGGCGAGTCCCCATAGAGGGACCGAACCCATCACAGCCATCATGCGCATCGACAAGTGCCTCTCCATCACCAGGTAAGTAGGCAGCCAGGTGATCAGAAAGTACCAGGCGTAATTGATGCTGAAAAGCCCGAAAAACGTGCCCCAGGCCGAACGCTCCCGCAGAATCCGGCCGAAGCCCGGCCCCTCGTGGCGCCGCAACGTACCCACGGCCGAGGTGCGCATCGCCCAGAAAACCCATAATGGGACCCACAGCAGGGCGCCGAAGCCCAGCACCCGGAACAGGTCCCGCCACCCGAACCGCGCCACCACCAGGCCTCCGATCAGCGTTCCCAGGGCAGGACCCATTTTTGAGCCGGCATCGATGAGAGCGTTCGTGAGGCCGCGCCGGTGTTCCGGAAAGCGAGTGGCGATGATCTTCGAGTAGGAAGGATAGGCTACCGATTCCGCGGCGCCCAGCACCAGCCGCAGGGAAAACAGCGCGCCAAACCCGCCCGCGAAGCCGGTTGCCGCGGTCGCTCCCGACCAGATCAGGAAACCGGCACCGAAAACCCAGTAGACGTCGTAGCGGTCCACCAGCCAGCCGGACACGATCTGGAACGACGCATAAGTCCAGAAAAAGGCGGAAAGCAGAAGTCCCAGGTGGGCTGCGGTCAGACCGAATTCGCTCCGCAAGTCCGGAGCCGCCACCGAAAGATTCGTGCGGTCGATGTAATTGATGGCGACCGAGACCACCAGCAGGGCCAAGCCCAGCCAGGCAGCTTTCGTCGTCTTGCCCTCGATGGAGGCCGCCCCCTTCATGCCGCCCTCACTCCGGGCCCTCGTAGGTTGTCATCTGCACGATTCTATCTCGCGACACAAAATCTTGCTGCCGGTCAATCGAGTGCTGACCCTATCTGTTCGGCGACTGATAGCCCGGCGGTTTCAGGCGTCGGCCGGCATCAAAACCAATCGCTTCGATAAGCCACCCACCAGCTCAATAAGCAAATTGGAATCGTAGCACCCAGTGCCCACCAGAGCGGAAGAATGAAATCGGCCGCCAGACCCAGGAGGGTGAACGTGGTCCAGAAGATCTTCCGTTCCATGCCCCAAGTCTACAGCCTTTTGCCCAACGGCTGGGTCCGGACGCAAAACCCTTCTGCAAAGAAGGTCACCGTGTGTTGTGATGAAAAGTATCCAACATGAATGGCGCTGAATGTCTCCTCAGAACCCTCCTGGCCAACGACGTGGATCTGTGCCTCATGAATCCGGGAACCTCCGAGATGCAGTTTGTGTCGGCTCTCGACCGTGTGCCGCGTATGCGCGGTGTCCTCGGCCTGTTCGAGGGAGTCTGTTCAGGAGCCGCGGACGGGTATGCCCGAATGACCGGAAAGCCGGCCGCCACCTTGCTTCACCTCGGGCCTGGTTTGGCCAACGCACTGGCCAACTTCCACAACGCGCGGAAGGCGCGCTCTCCGATCGTCAGCATTGTCGGCGAGCATTCCACACAGCACCTGAAACACGATGCTCCCCTGACTGCCGATACCGAGGCTTTTGCACGCCCCGTGTCGGGCTGGGTGCGCACGCTGGAGTGCCCCGGCGCCATGGGTGAAGCGGCCTCCGCCGCAGTGGCGGCCGCGCTGGGACCGCCGGGAAAAGTGGCCAGCTTGATTGTGCCCGCCGATTTCTCCTGGAGCGAGGCCGGAGAGCCGGGCTGCCCCGTGCGCCGCCCTTCCCGGCCGCTGCCAGGCGATGAGCAGGTCCGCGGCGCCGCTCGCGCTCTGCGCTCCGGCCAAACCGTCGGACTGCTTCTCAGCGGCTCTGCGCTTCAGGCTCGCGGCATTCGGGCCGCCGGTCGGCTGCGCGCCGTGACCGGGGCGAGAGTCCTTGCCGACCGGTACGCGGCCAGGACGACGCGAGGCGGTGATATGCCCGCTGTCGAGCGCATTCCGTACTTCCCCGAATTCGCGGAGGCGCTGCTGGCCGGATTCGAGCGACTAATCCTGGTCGAAGCCCGGCCGCCCGTCTCCTTCTTCGGGTATCCCGGCCGGAGAAGCTTTTTGGCCCCTGCCGGCTGTGGTTTCGACGTGCTTGCCTCCGAGGATCAGGATGGCGCGGGTGCCCTCGAGTTGCTGGTCGAGGAATTGGGCAGCGAACCCCGACAGGGGTTGTCCGAGGGTCGGCCGCGGCCGGATCTTCCGAACGGCGAGCCACTCACCGCGGCCGCCATCGGCAGAACCGTGGGAGCCTTTGCGCCTGAAGGAGCGATCGTCTCCGATGAGACAGTGTCTTCGAATGAGCAGATCTGGCCGCACCTGGCAAACGCCGCGGTGCATGACCATCTGCCGGTAACGGGTGGAGCGATCGGCCAGGGATTGCCGGTGGCAGCGGGAGCTGCGCTGGCCTGCCCGGGCCGCAAGGTCGTGGCGCTCGAAGCCGATGGCAGCGCCATGTATACCATACAGTCGCTTTGGACGATGGCGCGGGAACGGTTGGATGTCACGGCAGTAATCCTCGCAAACCGTCGTTACCGGATCCTCGACATCGAAATGCGGAGAACCGGCGCGGGCACGGTAGGGCCGCGGGCCGGTGAGATGATCGACTTGGCGAACCCTGAGCCCGACTGGGTCAAACTGGCCAACGGTTTCGGAGTTGACGCGGCGCGCGCCGCCACCGCGGACGAATTCATCCGCGAATTCGGAGCGGCCATGCGGGAGCCCGGACCCAGGCTGATCGAGGCCGTGCTCGATCCGGCGTGATCTCCCTATCGTTCGGCGGGCGATGGCTCGCGCGTGTCGCTAAGGCCGCCTGCCCTTCGGGGCGGGCATTGTATCCGCCGGAGTTCCGCGAAAGAAAAGCTGGTTGAGAAAACGTGCCTGCTCCGGTCTGAGTGAACCGGCCGACCACGCGGTCAGAACGCCGAAATCCGGGACGCCACCTCCACTTTCGCTGGTTCCCCAGTTCCACCAACTCCACGAAATACCCTGCTTTCCGCCGGCAAAGCTAGGACCTCCGGCAGCTTTCCCGTTCATGTAACTGACAAAAGCCTGTGCCCACACTTGCGAGTCGGGCGTCGTCAGCCAGTCGCCGCACTCACCCACGAAGACCGGAGCAATGTCCTCTTTGAAGAGGTAACCCCAAAGCGAGTTCATCCGAATGATCCAGTTCGGGCCATAGTCCTTCGGGACGGCGCTCACTTCCGCGGGATATACGTGCGGCGAGTACACTACCTTGCGTGGCGTTTTCAGCGTGACGGGCCATCCGGAGACTCCCCGCAGATCGCCTTCATACGCGCCGCTGTGGTAATTCTGCACGCCTTCGGCGATGATCAGGGGCCGGGGATCAATCGCGTGAATGGCGTCTCCGACCCGGATGTACATGGCTCGAATGTCCGTGTCGGATCCCGGTTTGCCGTCATAGCCGCCCCAAGTGGTTCGCCCGGAGTGCGGTTCGTTGATCAGGTCGTACCCTAGGATAGCCGGCTTATTCTTCCAGCGAGCCGCGAGTCTTACCCACGCATCCCGGAAATCGGCGTCAGCGATCGTCCCCGCATTTCCTCCACCGTCAGTGCCATCCGATGCGCCCCCTTTGTCGTACCAGAGGCCGTTTGGCGGCGCGGTACCCCAATTATCGCGGGCGCTGTGGCCCCCTTCGTCATTATGCACGTCCACGATCACCCGAAGGCCGATGGTGCCCGCATAGTCGATCACGAGGTCGAGGAGGCCGAGATAGTCGTTGGTATTCTCGAGAACGCCGCGGGCGGATGTCAAGACCCGCGTGCAGTTGAAACCGAGCCGCACCATGTCTGACATGGTGGCTTGATAGGGGACCCGGCTCAACCCCGAGAGCCGGGGCCGCACGCTATTTCCGCCATTCCAGCCCACGCAAGCCAGGCGCTGAGGCACGCCGTCCGCGTCGACGATCTGATTTCCACGGGTGTATAGCGGGCCGGGAGACAGGAGTTGGCCTTGAGCGCATGCGGGCAATCCGATCGCGCAGATGACGCCACAAGCTATGAAGAGATACCGGTTCATGAGTAGCTCCGTCCGGCGACCGGTTCGGAAGGCCGGCCGCCGCATCTCGCTCACCGTAGCACGCCTCGCGACCGCTCTCCGGTTTCGGAAGTTCGCAGACTACCTGGTGCGGGTTCTCGCCCATTCGCTGAAGTCCTTAAGCGTCTCCAGCGTCCGTTGCGGGAGCGCGTCCACCTGCTCCAGCGCGAGCCGGCCGAGTATATAGGCGCCGCCGGCCCCCATTGCCAGCATCACTCCCATCAACAAAGCCGCCAACCAGACCGGCAGCACGATCGCCAGCGCGGCGATAAATGTAGTGATCAAGCACTCCGCCGCTAGGAAGCCCATAAGCGCCGCACCACCCAGGAGGACGCCCGCCTTCGTGCTCTGTCGTGCCTTCTCCCTCAATTCACCCGCGGCCAACTGCAGTTCGTCGTGGAAAATCGCGTGCAGATCCCGCAAGACCCGCTGAACGGTTTCACTTAGCGAACTGTCACCTACGGCGTCTACCATGCGAAGGTTTCGATCGTCTTCCATCTTGATTGCTCCCGAACCATCCCGAGCAGCCGCGTCCCGGCGGCCCGCGGCAGCTCACTTCCCGGAGATCGGCACCCAGTTCCGGGTAATGTAGTCCGTCAACGTCAGTGTGATCAGAATCATGAACCATAGCAGTGCCCCGGCCATGACAAGGCGAACCAACGCCTTTTCGTATAGGCCATGCATCATCACCAAAGCGAGTATGCCGGCCTGAAGCACGGCGAACGCGACCGCGACAAACATGTTCCCCCAGCCCATGTTGATATATCCCAGTAGCACGTTTGCGAGAAGCAGGGCCATCAGGCCGCAGTAAGCCAGAAAATAGCTCTTCGAGGAAAGACTCGGCTCAGTCATATCATTTATGAAAGCCCGGAACATAGAAGATTGCAAACAAAAACGACCAGATGATATCCACGAAATGCCAAAACAAGCTAAGTACCTCGATAGGGGTGTGGTATCGGGCATTGAATCGGCCCAGAGCGGTTCGAACCGCCATGGTCACCGCAACGCCTATTCCGATCGAAAGGTGTATGACATGCAGTCCGGTCATGGCGAAGTAGTAGACCATGAACAGTTCTTCTCCGCTGGACTGCGGCTTGCTCGATTCGAACCAGATACCGGGCACCTTCCGGTCCTGGTAGTGTAAATAGTACTCGGTGAACTTCAGCGCGAGAAAGACCATGCCGATTGCGGCGGTTGTAATCAGAAGCCAATACGTGCGAGCCTGCTTTCCCTGCGAGATACTCTTAACCGCAAGGCTCATGGTAAGGCAGCTCGTAAAGAGCACGGCCGTGTTCACCGACCCGATCAGCAGGGTCATGTCGCGGCTGCCTTCGAGAAACCCCTGCGTGTAGTACATGCGGTACGCGGCGTAGCCCGCAAACAAGCCGCCGAAAAACATCACTTCGGTGGCCAGAAAGACCCACATACCCACGGTTGAGGTATCGCGCTGTTGCTGAGGCGTCCCGAACTGTTCACGCAGTGCGAGAGATTCAGAACTAGCCAAGGCTAAGTTCCTCCTTCATGCCTTCGAAATCGTACGGTTTGTGGGTCACCACCGGCGTAACATCGAAATTGTGTTTGGGCGGCGGCGATGACGTCTGCCACTCGAGGCCGGTGGCGCGCCAGGGGTTGGGACCCGCCAGCGGTCCGTGTTTCCAGGCCCAGGTCAGATAGAGGAGGGGCAGCAGATAGCCGACTCCCAAAATCGTAGCTCCGGCGGTGGATACGACGTGCAGCATCTGCCACTCAGGAGGGTACGCGGCGTAGCGCCGGGGCATTCCGAGCCATCCCAGGACGAATTGCGGAAAGAACGTCAGGTTGAAGCCCAGGAACACGGTCAGCGCGGCGGCCTTGGCTAGTCGTTCCGGATACATCCTGCCGCTGATCTTGGGCCACCAGTAGTGCAGGCCCCCCAGGTACCCCATGACGGCCCCGCCCACCATAATGTAGTGGAAGTGGGCGACGACGAAGTATGTGTCGGTGACGTGCACGTCGATTCCGAGCGCCGCCAGGAACAGGCCGGTCATCCCGCCAATGGTGAACAGCCCGATGAATCCAAGAGCATAGAGCATCGGCGTGTCCAGCGAGACGGACCCCTTATAGAGGGTCGCGCTCCAGTTAAACACTTTGATAGCCGATGGCACCGCCACGGCGTAGCTAAGAACGGAAAAGGTCATCGCGGAATAAACGCTCTCGCCCGCCACAAACATATGATGGCCCCAGACAAGGAACGAGAGAACCGCGATGGAAACGCTCGAAAATGCTACAAATACGTAGCCAAACACCTCCCTGCGTGAAAAGGCTGCTATCAGTTCGCTGACGACTCCCATGCTCGGGAGCACCATAATGTAAACCGCCGGATGCGAATAGAACCAGAACATGTGCTGAAACAGCACGGGATCTCCACCTAGCTCCGGGCTGAAAATCCCAACCTGGAAGACACGCTCGACAACAATCATGAGCAGCGTCACTGCCAGCACGGGCGTGGCCAGCACCATGACAATGCTGGTGGCATAGTGAGACCAGATGAACAGGGGCAGTCGGAACCAGGTCATGCCGGGCGCGCGAAGCTGGTGAATGGTGACGATGAAATTCAGCCCCGTCATGATCGATGAAAACCCTACGATGAATATTCCGACCCCGGCTGCGGTTACATAAGTCGTAGAATAGATAGTGCTGAACGGAGTGTAGAACGTCCAACCGGTATCGACCCCTCCCCGCACGATCGCGTATAGGGTTACCACGCCGCCGATCATAAACACATACCAGCTGCCGAGGTTCAGTTTCGGAAATGCCACGTCCTTTGCCCCGATCATTTCCGGAATCAGAAAGTTGCCAAGGGTGGTCGGAATAGAAGGGATCAGAAAGAACCAGACCATGATGATCCCGTGCGCGGTAAACAGCTTGTTGTAAGTCTCCGGTGTCACGAGGTCGGTGGCAGGTGTCAGCAATTCCAGACGCATCAGCAGCGCGGCGACGCCCCCGATGAGAAAGAAGAAGGTGATGGCGGCCATGTAAAGCAGGGCGATTCGCTTATGATCTGTCGTCAAAAGCCAGGAACGCACGCCTCGGTCGACGGTCAAATAGTTCGGTGTTTCGACAATTCGGATTTTGGAAATCATCGTGAATCCGGTTTAGTCCCTGAAATCGACGTGCTTCCCGGCCCCGCAAGTCCGGGCTGCTGGCCATAGTCCTGGAGCGTGGTTCCCGAACTGGAGGGTTCTGCGACTTGCGCCTCGGGGCCCATCGATTTGATATACGACACCAGAGCCAGGATTTCGTCTTCCGAAAGCTGCCCCTGGAAGTTGGGCATGATGCCGGTGAAGCCAAACACGCGGCCCGGTTTCGTTCCCATGATGCACTCGCGGATGTAAGTCGCGTCCGCGATTACGCGCCTGCCTCCCTCGAGGAGTACGGGCTGGCCGTAAAGTCCATGCAGGTCGGGCCCGGGACCGTGCCCGCTGTATCGATGGCAATTGGCACAGCCGAATTGGTGAAACAGCTTTTCGCCCGTTGACGCCAGGGAGCCCTCGCCGGCACCCTGCTGGAGCCATAGTTGGTAGTCGTGCGCGTTCATCGCGTAGACCCAGCCGATCATGCCCGAGTGCTTCGTGCCGCAATACTCGGCGCAGAACAAGTGGTACTTTCCGGCCTTCGTCGCCTTAAACCAGATGGTCATGTAGCGGTTTGGCAGCACATCCTGCTTCATGCGGAATGCCGGGACGAAAAAATCGTGAATGACATCTTCCGAGATCATAGTAAGCCGAACGGCCCGGTTGATCGGTACGTGGAGCGTGTTGATTTCCCGAATACCATCCGGATGCTCTATCTTCCACATCCACTGCTTGCCGACTACCCAGACGTTCAACGTATTTGGGGGCGGCTCTTCGACGTCGAAGTACGTCTTTGCACCCCATCCGAACATTCCCAGGAAGAGAACCGCAGGCACGATGGTCCAGGTCCACTCGAGCCGGTTATTACCCTGTATCTGCTCGGGGAGCTCGTTCGGACCTCTCCGCCGGTACCTTACCGCGCAGTAAACGATGAAGACCGCAATCCCGACCGCTACCAGAGCGCACAAAGCGACCATCACCCAGAAGAAGTCGTTCAACTCATCCGCGTATGCCGATGCCGTGGGCGGAAGAAGATTGAGCGTGTTCACGTATGTTGGACCTCACTGGGCTGCTTGCGGCGAATTGGAAGGTCGTGGCGCCAAAAGAAGGCCATGCCGGCGATCAGAATCACAAGGAAGCCGCCAGCCGCTAGCCGCATCACACCGAGTACGGTAGCGGTGTACTTTCCCGCCGTTGGATCGTAGCGGCAGCAGAAGAGCAGGATCTGATCCACAACCGAGCCGATGCGGTTGTGCGAAGCTTCGACCAACCCGAGCTTCAGATCTTTGGGCTCGAATACGACTCCATAGAAGTACCGCGCGGCTTTGCCTTCGGGCGTGAGAACCATGATCCCGGCGGCGTGGAAGAACATCTTGGTCTTGGGATCGTACCGGTAATGATATCCGACGGCATCGGCTACGGCGCGAATATTCGGCTCGGTACCCGTCAGAAAATGCCAGCCGTCGGTCGAGGCGCGCCTCGAGTAGAGTTTGACGTATTCCTGCCGCTTGGCCGCGGCTTGCGGGGGGCCCTCGCTTGGATTGATACTGATCGCGATGACGTCGAAATCACGGCCCGGAACGAGCGACAGCGGCCGCAACCCGCTGACCACTCCACGCAGGATCTGGTCGCAGAGCATCGGGCACGTGTAGTAGACGAGAGCGAGAACGGCGGGACGACGGCCTAGGTAGTCGCGGAGCCTGACGACTTGTCCGGACTCATCCGCGAACTGCGCGTCCAGTGGTACTTGAGCATTCAGGTTCTGATCGATTCCGATGCCCTGTAAGTACTTTGGTACAAATCGGGCGTTCTGGGCCGGAACGCCGGCGCAAGCGGGTCCGGCCAACATGAGCAGAGCAATGACAGAGGAGAATCTCATCTTGGTTCTGGCCTCACCTTTCCCTCCAATCCCGTCAGCTTGCTTCCGGCAAGTGGGGGATAATAGTCCTTCCCACCGGGGTTGCTCGGCGGAATACCTCTTTGCGCCAGGAGCGCCATGGCCCTCCCGATAGGGATAGAGACAAGTCCCTTGCTGCGGTCCACCCAGTTGTAGTTATTGAGGGACGTCTCTTCCTGTGCGCGAAAGTCTTTCAGCACGCGATGTGGGTGTGCTTGATCTCGAGGCGCCGGCGGCTGCGGAGGCAGGTAGGCCAGCACTTTCGCGGGATCCTGACCGCCGGTTCGTTCGTAGCTGAAATATTTGAATAGCGGATAGACCACGACAACGATGGCCCAAAGTGCCAATAGTGTGGCGGCGCCAGCCAGCAGGACCGCCCTTACATTAATGTCCTGCGGTTCGGAGCGGGTGAAGGGGTCAATGGTCTCCACAGGCGCGCCGGTCTCGTCCAGCGACTGGTCGGCCGTCCGAAAGAGGCCGATCAGCCCGCCGGCATAGAGTAACAAGCGGCTGCCCGGGAGTGGCCTATTGCGATTCATGGGTGAGCGCCGTCTCCAGTTCGGGTGCGTTTACCGGCAGAAGCGGGTATCTTGGCAGTTCGCGGAGGAATGCCCACAGCCATACCCCGCCTATGCCGAAAGGAGTGATCACATCCATCCATTGAACTCGAAACCCCCCCTTGTAATATCCTGGTACGACTATCCAGATCAGGTCCATGTAGCGCATGGCCAGGATGATTACCGCTACTCCGCTCAGCAGGTACGCGTTCCTCTTCAGCGGGCGATTCAATAGCAGCAGCATGGGGACCAGGAGCTGCGCGACAATCAGGCCGACGCCGAGCCAACCCCATGAAGTATCCGTTCGTGGTAAGTAATAGGAGATCTCGTCGGGCAGGTTTTCCGACCAGACGATCAGATACTGGCAGAATGCGAAATAGGACCAAAGCATCAGAGCCGCGAACAGCATCTTTCCCAGATCGTGGAAGTGATCGGGCTTGAGTACATTTGACATCGGCTCCCGACGGGACAGCAGCGTCATCACAATAATCAGAAAGGCCAGGGCGGTGAGGCCCTCCGCGGCAATGAACAGAAAACCCCACATAGTGGATGCCCATCTGGTCTCGAGCGACTCCGCCCAGTCGACGGCTGCGAAGCTGATGCTAAACAGATAGAAAATAAGTCCGGGTGCGCTTAGCCTGGCAAGGCGGCGCCGCTGCTCTCCGGGTATGATATCCTGCTCCACCGACCAGCGGTTCAGAAAGTAAGCGAGAAGCATCCACACCACCAGGTAGATAGCCGCTCGCGCAAGGAAGAACGCCGGATTCATGTAGCTGCTGCGGTGCAGAAGGGTCTTGTTGTGCCGCACCACCGAGGGAAGCACCCAGGCATAAAGACTGCCCATTCCCAAGCCGATCGGGATGAAGAGCACTGCCAACAGCGGGAGAGTACGGGTTGCTGCTTCCAGTGTCCGGCGTGTCACGACACCCCACGCCCCGCCGGTGAGATATTGCACCATGAGGAGAGCCAGGGATCCGAGCGTCAGGCCGATCCAGAACAGGTACCCGAGGAGGTAGGAATGGAAAAAATCGCGGGGGCTGAAGAAAGCGCCGACGATCGACGCGGCCAGCAACAGCACACCTGCCCTCAGGACGGGCAACTGAACGCGACGCAGGTCCTGCTGTAAGCGCAGTCCGGCGCTGTAGTTCGGGCTCATCGGCCACCCCCCAGTTCCGAGCGTTCCTGCGGCGGAACGTCGCTGAGAGTGGTGCCGCGGCTCAGTTCGAGCGCGCGGATGTAGGCGACGATGGCCCAACGGTCTTGCACGCTCTTGATCTGGTAGGCATAGTCCGGCATGGCACCAAAGCCGTTGACGATCACTGAGTACAAATACCCCGGCGGCGCGTTCCTGACGCGGGCCCCGTTGAGGTTGGAAGGTTGCTTGAATCCGCGGCGCGCGATCATGCCGTTTCCGTCGCCCGTTCTGCTGTGGCACGGTGCGCAGTATATGTTGAAGCGGTCCTGCCCGCGCTCGAGAAGTTCCGTGGTGACCGGCAATGGGATGCTTGTCAAGAACGCTCCGTTAGCCGTTCCGGTCGTAAGGGCGGGGTCGACATCGACTTCGTCAATTGCGATTGTCCCCGCGGGAATCGGTCGCGCGGCTCTGCCGTCCGGGTAGAACCAACTGCGCGCGAGCGGCGTATACTTTGGCTGCTGCTGCATATCCTGCCGGCATCCCACGCAAAGCAGCGCCAGCAGCAAGGCGGGCAGATACCTACTCACGGTCGATCTCCCACACCTTGAGCGGATCGAGGCTTTCGAGAAAGTGCGCCGTGTGAAGCGGGTGGAATTTCCCGTCGCGTGCCTCGATACACAGGAAGAATCCGTCGTCGGAAACTCGCTTGAAACTCGGTATCCGGAACAGCGGATGATAGAGCGCCGGCAGTCCTTCGAAGAAGAGGGTCCCAAAGAACACGGCGCCCACGGCGAACAGTACGGCCATTTCGAACGTGATAACGGCGAAAGCCTGCCAGCTGTTCAAAGGCTTGCCGCTGATATTGGTAGGGTAGACATCCGCCGCAATGAAATACTGCATGTAGAAGCCGATGAATCCGCCCGCGACTCCGGAAAAGAAGACGAGTGTCGAAAGCATGTCCCAGCCCGGTATTAGATCGTCGAGTTCCTTGATAGGATAGGGCGAATAGCCCTCGATCCGCCGGTAGCCGGCTTCGCGAGTGGACCGTGCCGCGGCCACCAGTTGTCCGGCGTCCTCGAATTCCGCGGCGATCCCATAAGGCTGTGTCGTCGTCACTTTACCGTGCCTCCTCCCGGCTTCGAAAATGGAAGAAGTTCCCGCACTGAATAGATGGAAATCATGGGTAAAGTCCGGACCAGGAACATGAACACTGTTACAAATAAGCCGATGGACCCGTAGAGCAGAGCGTTGTCCTCCGCCGTGGCGGCGAAATTCGCCCACGAGGAGGGCATGAAGTCTCTTCCGAGGCTGGTGACCATGAGCATGTAGCGCTCTTCCCACATGCCGATCACGATCAGGAGGGCGATCAGGAACAGCCGCCTGGTATGCGTACGGTTCTGCTTCCACCAAAGTAACTGCGGGACGCCCAGGCCCAGTACGACGAAGGCCCAGTAAGTCCAGGCAAACGGTCCAGCGGCACGGTTGTGAACGGTATACATCTCGTACGGGTCGCCGCTATACCAGGATGTGAATGGCTCAAAGACGTATACATAGGCCAGGATCACGGCCACTGTCAGAATCACCTTGGAGAGGTTCTCGAGATGACGTTCGGTGATAACGTGTTTCAGGTCGAAAGCGGATCGCAGAGGTATGGCCATAAGGAGCACCATGCTCAGCCCGGCCAGAATCGCGCCGTCCACGAAGTAAGGCGGGAAGATGGTCGAATGCCAACCGGGCACGAGACTGATGGCAAAGTCGAAGCTGACCACAGTGTGGATCGTGAAGACCAGCGGAGTGAGGATGCCTGCGAGCAGAATACTGGCCTTTTCGTGCAAACGCCAGTGCCGGGATGCGCCGCGCCAGCCCAATGCGAGAACGCCATAAATGACGTAAGCAGTACGGCTGCTTGCGCGGTCACGCAGCGAAGCCAGGTCTGGAATCATATCGAGGTACCAGAACAGCACCGACGCAGACGCGTAAGTAAAGATTCCGAAGACGTCCCAGACCAACGGGCTGCGAAACTGCGGCTGGATCGTCATCGTATTGGGGTAGGGCAGCAACCAGTAGAAGATCCACGCGCGCCCAAGGTGCAGCAGCGGAAACAGGCAGGCGCACGAGATCCCCGCCAGGGTGACAGCTTCCGCCAGGCGATTGATGGAATTTCGCCAGCTCTGGTTGACAAGGTGCAATATCGACGAAAGCAGCGATCCCCCGACCGCGATTTCAATCCACCATACATAATTCGCAATCGGGAAAGCCCATGCCACTGGGATGTTATTCCCCATCGTGCCGACGCCTACGTCCAGTAGAATGGCTATGCCCGCCGCCATGACGCACAGTGCCGTCGCTGCGACCAGGAAGGCCGAGAACCAGAATAGAGGTACATCCGGCCGCAGGACCGTCGCGGCGACGTGCTCCGTGAGGCCCTTGAATGAGACTCCCGGTGCGACAACCGGAGCAGCGCCCTCTTCTCCCGGTCCCAGTGGACGCGCCGACTCCCGCTGTTTCTCGTCGATCGTCATGCGTTCCCCGGCATTTCCAGGTTCGGATTCCGCAATTCGGCCAGGTACGTGGTATGCGGGCGGGTGTTCAGTTCCGCCAGCATCGAGTAGTTCAGCTTTTCGCGCTTCAGTCGGGCGACGTGAGTCGAAGAGTTGTTCATGTCACCGAACGTGATGGCCTGGGTTGGACATACCTGCTGGCAGGCCGTCCGAACCTCGCCGTCCCGAATATAGCGGTCCTGATCCTGGGACCGGATCTCGGCTTCACGGATGCGCTGTACGCAGTACGTGCACTTCTCCATAACGCCGCGGCTGCGAATGGACACATCCGGGTTTTTTTGCATCTTCAGTTGTTCCGTGTACCAGTCGGCATAGAGGAGGAAATTGAACCGCCGCACCTTATATGGGCAGTTATTCGAGCAAAAGCGGGTCCCCACGCAACGGTTGTAAATCATGTCGTTCAGGCCATCCGCGCTGTGGAGCGTCGCTTGTACCGGGCAAACGACTTCGCACGGAGCGTTCTCGCATTGCATGCAGGGGACCGGCTGGTACAAGGCTGAGGGGTGGTTCCAGTCCCCGCTGTAATATACGTCGACGCGGAGCCAATGCAGTTCGCGGTTGAACAGTTGCTGCTCCTTTCCGACGACCGGGATATTGTTTTCAGCCTGGCAGGCAATAACACAGGCAGAGCAGTTCACGCAGGCTGTCAGGTCGATCGTCATGCCCCAGTTGTATCCTGTGTAGCTCCATTTGGGATACAGCGTTTCGTCCGGTTGCGGCTCGGGGTGGATTTCCCGGACGAAATCGGGATTGCTGCGATAGGTCTCCACGGGCTTCGAAATGATCAGGTCCCGTCCTTCGAGCGATTTGTGCATTTGCGCGGTGGCAAGAGGGTAAGTCGTGCCAGTCGGGTGGATGTCGACGCCGTTGCCGTACCAGAGCGCGTCCGAGGTGCGGATCAGGTATGCATTGAAACCGGCTCCATTTCCAACCACTCCGGCATTCTTGCGCCCATAGCCCAGGTGGATCGTGACCGTATCATCCGCCTCTCCGGGCGATATCCAGACCGAACCTTTGACCGACCGGCCGCGGTACTTGAGTTCGACGTAGTGTTGATTTTCCAGGTGCAGGCGCGCGGCCGTGCGGGGGCTTACGTGAACCGCGTTATCCCAGGTGAGTTTGGTAATATGACGGGGTAGTTCCTGCAGCCAGGAGTTGCTGGCATAGCGCCCATCGTAGATGTAAGGGTCTGTTTGAAAGACCAGGTCGAGTCCCTGCCCGTTAGCTTGCTGCAGTAGAACGGAAGTGTCGATCCCTTGGAGGGCCGGAGTGACTTCGGGAAGGGCCGAGTCCGCGACGAGTCCGTGACCGACCGACTTGCGCCACCACTCCTCGAAATCTCCCGCTTTCGAGTTAGTCTGCCAGTACGTCCGGACGATACGCTGGCTGTCCCAGTTAGGTACCTCAAGGAACAGGTCCAGCAATTCGAGCTGTGAATGTGACTCGTATAAGGGTTCGATGAGGGGTTGAAGTATGGTGACAGTGCCATCGAAGGCCCGAGCATCGCTCCAGGTTTCGAGAAAGTGGCTTTCGGGAAGGTGCCAGTGAGTCAGGCGAGAAGTTTCGTCGGGATAAAGGCTGAGATGGATCGAGAGGGGAACCTTGCCGAGGGCGCCCGTGAGGTCGATGTCGGCCGGCGTGTTGTAGACCGGATTTCCGCCTAATATGAGCAACAGTTGGACGGTACCCGAATCCATATCTTGTACGAGGTGCTGTAGCGAGGCGATCTGGTTTTCGGGACGCACCTCGATCGGGTCGGTATAGACTACGGTCGTTCCTGCGTTTCCGAGAGCGGCGTTCATGGCGTGGCAGAGTACGTGTACTCCAGCGGACTGGTTTTCGCCCGGAAGAATCGCGGATCTGCCCCGGTGGGCCAGCAGGTCGCGCGAAAGCGGCCCGATCCAATCTGTGTACTTGCCGGCTGCCGCCGTGCCGCCTCCGCCAAGAGCCGCACTGAGTTCCGTTGCGAAGGCGCCGATTTCCGGGTATTTCAATTGCAACCGGTGGTCCGCCTTGCCGCCGGTCGAAGTCATCGAGCTCTCGGCGACATACAGCCGGTTCATGGCGGTGTTCGATCCGCGCACGCGCCGGCCGAATGCGAAATCATGTGCGTAGCGCGTGCTGGCGGGACCGGTTGTCAAGAAGTCGGAATCGAGAGACAAGATCACATCCGCGCGATCCAGCCTATAGTACGTATTCAAGTTCCTGCCGAATGCCCCCAGTGCCCCGGCGCGGGCGGAGTGTGGTCCCGCAGGGTCGTACTGATGCCACTTCGCCTCCGGCAGTTCCGCCAACACCCGGCCGATTTGCCCGCCGAGAGTAGGAGAGACCACAGTCTCGGTGAGTAGTCTGAGTCCTCTGCCTTTACCGGCGCGAATGGGACGCAGTGCTTCGAGGAGAGCCAGGGTGAAGGCATCCCAGGAACTGGGTTGATTTATATGGATTACTTCTTTGGATCGGTAAGGGTCGTAGAGATCCAGCACGCAAGCCTGCGACAAGACGCTCGTCGCGCCCAAGCTGGCCGGGTGTCTGGGGTTCCCTTCGACCTTGGTCGGCCGCCCCAGATGACTCTCCACTACCACGCCTTGGGCGACGCCATTGACCACACTCGCGGTGGCGTAATACTTCGGCCGTCCGGGGATGACTTGCTCCGGCGGTTCCACGTAGGGCATCAGAAACTCGGTTGGCGGCCGTGTACAGCCTCCGCCCGTGGCGAGAGCGATGGACGCGCCCATAAGTTCCAGAAAGCGCCGGCGCGTGGCCTCAGTAGGCGCGCCGGTCTGGGGATCTTCTTTATCTCTGTGTTGCTCTCCCGCGCCCGGAGGGCTGGCCGCGGCGTGGGTTATCTGTACGAGCGTGGAATGGTCTTGGTTATTCATCGGTGGCAAACTGAGCAACTGGTAAGGCTTCGTATGTTGTATTGCCGAACGAGACGCCTGCCAAGGGCTGCCTGGTCCGCGGGCGGAGAGTAGTTCTGGTTGAATACTTCTGAACGCGGACGGACGTATGACTCGGGGTCACGGTGGCAGTTTAAACACCATGACATGGTCAGCGGGGGAGCCTGCCAGATGAGCGGCATCTGGTCTACTCTGCCGTGACAGCTTGAACAACCAATGCCCTTGTGCACATGAATGCTGTGATCGAAATACACGAAGTCCGGCAGCTCGTATACCTTGGTCCATTGAATGGATCTGTTGGTCCGGTAACTTTCGCGCACGGGCGCTACCGCGGGAGCGGTTGCCCACATCTGCGAGTGGCAATTCATGCAGATACCAGTGGGTGGTATGTCGGCGAAGGACGAATCTTCCACCGTCACGTGGCAGTAGCGGCAATCGAGTCCCAGCCCGCCGACGTGATGTTCGTGACTGAACTGGATGGGCTGTTCGCGCGGCACTTCCTGCATCATTTCGTACGGTGACCTCACAACTAAGAACCCTATCCATAGTGAGAACACAGTCAGCGCCGCTCCTCCGGACAAAACAAGCCTGAAAATCGTATTAGCGATCGGGCGAAACGGTTCAGGCATCTCTATCCAAGAGGTTTTGACTCATGATCGCATATGAATTCCGCCTCGAACGAAGACGTATCGGCTCGAAACGTGTACACCTGGACTCTCGAGACGAAAGATAGGTGCGATGGTTCACGGTACCTGCTGCGGGAGGGTGGACGTGCTTCCGGCCAACCCTTCGTTTCCAAAAGCACAGGTCGTCCCGGGCCGGGTCTGCTCTAATTAGAATCGGAGCGCTTGAATAAGAGAGTGCGGTTGCGGAGAGGTGCCGCTATGTATTTTCCCAAATCTTACACCGTGTTTGCAGTCGCTCTCGTATTGGTGTTCGGGGTTGGGCTGTTGCTATTCGTATATTTCCAGGGTGGAGTGGATAGCTCGATCTACCTTTCCAGCTAGTCCCGAGGGGCTTTCACTGCCTGGGCGGCGGTGACGCGCGGCTTACCGGCCAGCGCCCTGATGCCTATCATGGCGCCGAACGCGATGGCAGCCAGCGCGGATGGCGCAGCAGCGGTTGTGAGTGCGTGCCGTACCTGCCCGTGTCCGAGGTTCTTCGTGCGGCGCTCTCCGGCCCTCCAGCCATTTCCGGCCCCGGCCCTTACCCGCAGTCCTTCCATCAGTTGCGGCACGGCAGTGTGCAGGACGGGATGGCCGGGGACGAAGAAGACGCGCGGATCGTTCTTGTATTCCGAACGCGCCGCATCGTCGAAGACCAGATAGGGACCTTCCTGAACGTGCCGCTCGAATTCCGGATCTGCCACGTCCCCTACCATCACGGTGGGCGTGCCCTGCTTGGAGAGAACCTGTTCGAGTATGCCGCGCCGGAGCAGGAGGTCGAGTGCGCTCTTGACGTGCCCGTAGGTGCCGGCGATCGGAGCACCCTCCTGAACCAGGAAGTTCACCGGCAGGTATCCGTGACCCTCGTGGCCCGGCCAGGTCTGGAACGCGATGCGTTCGAGCGGCGTGCCGAGCCAGACCAGCGGTTCCCGGCTGCCGATGCCGCGCTCTTCGCCGGCAGCCGCGAATCGCAGTTTGGTCCAGTCGAGCCCCATGAGCCGGGCGATGGCAATGTCGGTCGCAACCGGGTCGGCCGAGGCGAGGATCGAGCCGCACCAGTGCGGCAGGTTCGCCAGCGGGCCATCGCCCTCGCCGCAAATCAACGCGTCCGTGACGGACAGATCGGGGCGGGTGACCGTCATGATGTCGGCGAATCGCCCGATCGTGTCGTTGTCGCCAACGTGGCGTGAGCGCCAGGTCTGGTTCACCACATCCATCCACAACTCCATCGCGCCGGAAATGCGGTCAAGGTGACCATTCTTCGCTTTGGGGACCGCGATAATGACATCGGCTTCGAGCAGGGGGACGGGGAGAGGAACGCGATGCACTACTTTGCCTTCCGGGAGATCGACTTCGCGGTTGGGAACGCGATCGCTGCCCAGATCGAGGGTTTCCGCGCCCTCGCGTTCGGCGATCGCGGCCATCGCCCCCTGCATGCATTCAAGGGAGTTGGATGACGCGTCGCTGGATCCGGCCACCTGGATTCTCGCCGCTCCCTCGAGTTGAGCCAGACGGATCAGTGAGCCCACCACCTGCGGATCGGTAGTACCTCCTTCGTCCGCCGAGCTGAAGGCACTCTGGTTGGGTTTGATCAGAACATTCTGCCCGGGCCTCACGAACGCCGCCATTCCACCCAGGTGTTCGAGCGCCTCTCTTACCAGCGAAAGAACGCGTTCGAACGAACGGTGCCTCTCCTTCGTGTATGCAATGGCAATCGACGGCATATCGAAACTCACGTGCAATCGGATCTCCGGCGCGACGCACCGCACATTGCGCGAAGAGCCGTTCGAAAGTTCGCAGTGCGATCCGTACCGGTGACCTGCTGTACGGCGAATTCGAGCAGCCGCCGGCTACACTGAATTCGTCTGGCCCGACCCTGACCCAAAAAGGAGATGAGATGAATGTCTCATGGCCCTCTGGTCGGCGGTAAGCTCCGGGAGGCGACTTCCGGAGTAGACAGGTCACAGGCTGTGCATGTTTCTGAGGCATCGGACCTCGTAAAGGAGATTGGTCAGACCTGTGGATTGAACGTCATCGTGAGGCGCGCGAGCGACCTCGAATAGGAGAATGGTGACCGCCGCAAAGTTAGTCTACTCGACCTGGAAGAACCAACAACCAGGAGAGAGGCATGGAGAAGCGATACATCGGCATCGATCTACACCGCAACCGGTTCACGTGTTGCATCCGGCTGGAAAACGAGCGGACGTATGTGACCGGGTGGGAGCTGGAGGATTTGGGGAAGTTCGTCAAGAAGCTGCGGCCCAGCGACGAAGTTGCGGTGGAGATCACAGGCAATACGAGGTTGTTTTACGACGCGGTAGTCGAGCGCGTGGCACGCGTGGTGGTGGTCAACACGAACCAGTTCAAAGTGATCTGCCAGTCGGTGAAGAAGACCGATCCGCACGACGCACGGGCGCTGGCTCTGTATTTGTCCAAGGACATGCTACCGGAGGTGCGCATGAAGGATAAAGAACACGGGCAACTGGCGTCGTTGACCCAGACGCGCGACACGCTGGTGAAGCTGCGCACGGCGCTCAAGAACAAGGTCAACAATATCCTGAGTGCGCGCGGGCTCAACCTGGCTAAAGAAGCGTTGTCCAGCGAGAAGAAGTTGGCTGAAGTGTTGGATCTGCCCTTTGACGAGATCGTTCGCATCGAATTGCGGGTGATTGTCGAACAGATCCGCAGCCTGAACAAGAGTATTGCGGAGTTGGAGAAGACGATTGGCGAAGAAGGCTCCAAGCTGGAGGGGCACAAGGGGCTGTCGAGCATCAAGGGGATCGGCAAGATCACCGGCGCAATTCTGCTGAGCGTGATCGGGGACGTGAACGACTTCGCCGATGAGGGCCACCTGGCGAGCTACTTCGGAATCGTTCCGCGCGTGTCGAACTCGAATGAAACGCAACACAGCGGCCGGATTCACAAGCGGGGAACGAAGTTAGGGCGGACGGCGCTGGTGCAATCGGCCCTGATCGCGGCCAACTACAGCCCCTATCTGAAACGATTCTATGAACAAGTGAAAGCGCGGCGCGGGGCCGGCAAAGCCATCATCGCTCTGGCCCGGAAGTTCTTGAGCATTATTTACCGGACTTTGAAAAATAAGTGGGTCTTCGAGGATTTCCCGAACTTCATCCTCCTCCCGGAGGCTTCATGAAGAGGCTCTGGGACCCACCAACGGAAATCCAGACTTCTGGTTTCCGCTCCGCCGCCCGTCGGGTTTGGGTGATAGCAGAACGGTGCTCGGAGGCAAGGGTTCGCTACGCCGCGGCAAACCCCGCCGCGCCCTTGCCTCCTGCGCGCCGTTCTGCAGACACGAGTAATTGCGACGGGCGGCTCCGACGGAAACCAGAAGTAGCGCAGTTTCTTCGTCTTACGAAAGACGAAAACCAGGTCGTAGTTGACAAAACATCATAGGAGAGTCATGCCCGCCAATCCGGAAGTAGTGGTGATCACGGGAGCGTCTGCCGGCGTCGGCCGTGCCGCGGTTCGAAGGTTCGCGCGGGAGAAGGCCCACATCGGGCTCATCGCCCGGGGAACCGAGGGACTCGAGGCCGCTCGCGCCGAGGTAGAGCAGGCTGGCGGCAGAGCCATCGTCCTCCCCACGGACGTTGCCAATCCCGAGCAGGTCGGCGCCGCTGCGGAGGCCGTCGAACGGACCTTCGGACCCATCGATATCTGGGTGAACGACGCCATGGTCACGGTCTTCGCGCCGTTCCTTGAAATCACTCCGGAAGAGTACCGCCGGGCCACCGAAGTGACCTATCTCGGTTTCGTGTACGGAACCATGGCGGCGCTCAAACGCATGGTGCCGCGCGGCCACGGGACCGTCGTGCAGGTGGGGTCCGCCCTGGCTTACCGCTCGATTCCATTGCAGGCCCCGTATTGCGGAGGCAAAGCGGCCATTCGAGGATTCACCGACTCCGTGCGGACCGAGCTTCTGCACCAGAAGAGCAACGTGCACATAACGATGGTGCAGATGCCCGGACTCAACACGCCGCAATTCAACTGGTGTGAGACCAAGCTGCCGAACCACCCGCAGCCGGTGCCGCCGATCTTTCAGCCGGAGGTCGCGGCCGACGCGATTTTTTATGCCGCGCATCACCGTCGGCGGGAGATCTATGTGGGCCGCTCCAGCGTCGCGACCATTCTCGCGAACAAGTTGGCGCCCAGCCTGCTCGATCGATACCTGGCCAAGACCGGTTACCAGTCGCAACAGACCGGCGAGCGCGTCAGCCCCGAGCGTCCCAGCAACCTGCACCACCCGGTGCCCGGCGATCACGGGGCTCACGGCAACTTCGACTCGCGCGCCACCGCGCGCAGCCCGCAGTTCTGGGTGGATACGCATCGCGGCTGGATGGCGCTGATCGGGATCGGCGTCGGTGCGCTGTTGGGCACGGCGATGTACAAGGCGCGCTCGTAACTCGGTACGAAAGGCAGGATCGTGATGTTGGAAAACGCCGGCCGCGAGATGGTGCGGATCCGTCCCCGCGCAGAAGAGCATTACGTGAGCCAGAGCCGCTCGGTCCTGGTCACCGGAACAAACGGCTTCTGCAACGGGGGCAAAGAGGGGCTCCGCATTTACCAGACCCGGTCGCTCTCCCGGTACCGCTACCTGGTCGACGGGCAGGAGCCCCGACCGGTCACCCTCTCCGCCGTGCGGGAAAGCGATTGGCTCGGCTACTATATCGTCGCGCCGCCCGGAAAGGACGCCAAGCCGACGAAGCAGACCGTGGAACTCCGGCTGTCGCGATTCCTGGGCCACGGCTTTCACGAGGAAATTGACTTCACGAACTACACCGGGGAATCTGTAAGTTTCGTATTGCATCTGGAGGCCGACGCTGATTTCGTGGACCAGAACGAAGCCGGCGAGGAGAAAAGGCGGGCCGTCGGGGAATGCGCGCGCGAGTGGCGGCAGCGCGACGGGAAATGGGAACTCTTCTTCGATTTCCACGCCGGGCATGCCTACAACCATCAGGGCGAGAGCGGAGTGGCGAGCTTTCACCAGTCGATCGCGGTGCGCGTGGAACACTCCCCCGAGCCTCCGGCCTTTGCCGATGGGCGCATCTCATTCGCGGTGCGTCTCGAGCCGCGCGGCACCTGGCATGCCTGTATCAACGTAGTTCCGTGGGTGGGCGAAAAGGTGCTGGAGCCGCTCTACGGCTGCCGTGCTTTCCGCAGCGGACTGAACCCTTTCGAGCGGAAGCGCGAGACGCTCCTCGAAGTCGAGTTTTCACGCTGGAACACGCCGGATAGCCAGACGCTCTCCGGGACGGTGATGCGCACCATCGCCCGCGCCCGGCGAGACCTTGCTTCGCTGCGGCTTCACGATCTCGACCTGGACCACGGCTGGTTGCCTGCCGCCGGAATTCCCGAATACCTGGCGATCTACGGACGCGATTGCCTCACGACTGCCTGGCAGACCAGCCTGCTCGGCAGTTCGATGCTCCGCGGCGTATTGCCCGTGCTGGCCTCATTGCAGGGCCGTGAGAATAACCCCTGGCGTGACGAAGAGCCGGGCAAGATGATTCATCAGGCCTCCTCCGGGCCTCTGCCGGAGCTGAATTACGATCCCTTCGCGCGCTATTACGGGTCGTTGACCACCTCGGCGCTCTATCCCCTGGCGGTGGCAACCCTGTGGCAGGTCACCGGCGATAGAGAACTGGTGCAGCCGTTCATAGAGCCCGCGCTCAAAGCCCTCGAATGGCACAACACCGGCGGCGACCTGGATGGCGATGGGTTTTCGGAATACCTTCGCCGTTCGGAGGGCGGCGTCAAGAACCAGGGCTGGAAGGACTCTCCCGATGCGATCGTCCACGAGGATGGATCTCAGGTCGAACCGCCTATCGCGCCTTGCGAGGAGCAGGGCTTTCTCTATATCGCCAGGCTGCGGATGGCCGAACTCCTGTGGTGGACCGGCGATCAGCAGCAGGCGCGCCGCCTGTTTCACCAGGCCAGTGAATTGAAGAAGCGGTTCAACGAACTGTTTTGGATGGAGGATCGAGGCTTCTTCTGTCTCGGCCTCGACGGCAGGAAGCGCCAGATCCGGTCGATCGCTTCCAATGCGGGGCACTTGCTCGGCACTGCCATCGTCGACGACTCGCTGGCCCGCCGCACCGCCGACCGTCTCATGGCGGCGGACATGTTCAGCGGTTGGGGTGTCCGGACCCTCTCCACGTACAATCCCGCCTACAATCCCTTTGACTACCAACTCGGCAGTGTATGGCCCGTCGAGAATGGCACGTTCGCGCTCGGCATGTTCCGCTTCGGCCTTCATCACTACGTCGAACGGATCTGCCGCGTGCAGTTCGAAGCGGCCGCGCTTTTCCAGCATTACCGCCTGCCGGAAGTATTCTCCGGCCATCCGCGCGACGAAGAACATCCGTTCCCGGCGCTCTATCCCGCATCCAACTGGCCCCAGGCATGGTCCGCAGCCGCGGTCTTTTGTTATCTCGACGCTCTGCTGGGGCTGTTCCCGTATGCGCCCGCCCACGTGCTGTTCGTGGACCCGCATTTGCCGGAATGGCTCCCCGAGATTTCGGTGAGCAACCTCCGCGTGGGTGACGCCACGATCGGGATTCGGTTCTGGCGCAAGCCGGATGGCTCGAGCGACTACCGCATCCAGGACCTCAGGGGGAAGCTGCGCGTTCTGCGCCAGCCGAGCCCATGGTCCTTGAGCGCTACGCTCGGTGAGCGGTTCCAGGACGCACTGCTGAGCTTTGCCCCGAGCCGTTAACCGTGGCCTACATCAGGTACAGGCATACACGGATGACCACGAAGATACCGTATGCCGCGATAGTGCCGGCTCCCTGGCGGCGATTCAGCCCCTGGCCCGTCACGAGAATATACACGACCGCCACCGTCATCCCCAGGAGCCACGCAATGTCCAGATAGCCGCCCGCCGTGTGTGCTGTCAGACCGCCGAAGATCATCGATGGTATCGCCAGTCCGACAAGAATGTTCAGGCTGTTGCTGTTCATTGTCTCCGTCATCACGGCCGAGCCGCGTTGACGCATGGCCAGGCGGCTGGCCGTATAAACGTTCGGAATTCCCGTGAGAGCGGCCAGCACCAGTGTCCCCAGCAGGCCGCGTGGCAGCCACCCGGCGGTGAGCCAGGTGCTCGATCGGACCAGGCCCGTACTTCCCATGACTATGACCGCCAGCGCGCCCAATAGCACCGAGAGCACTTTGAGAACGTTGGCCGGCTTCTGCTGGGGCGCGCTTTCCGGCGGCGATTCGGGCGGCCGCCGTTCGTCTTCCTCGTCCGGTTCCTGCATCTTCCGGCTATCTTCCTGTGCCTCGCTCGCTGCCGCGATCACAAAGGGCTTCCAGGAAGCCGGCAGCGGAAGGCGTTCCAGAGACTCGCGCGGCAGAGCCAGCAGAACGGCGTAGGGAACCATGAGCGCCATTACCAGACCGGCAGCCAGGGGCGGCGGTGCCACGCCCGTCACCAGGGCCACCGCGACCACCGTAATGAGAATGCCGACGATGCCATCCAGAGACGCGGCCGCGCGTCTCACCGCGATACCGCCCGAGATCACCGCTGTTACCCCGAGCAAAGATGCCAGGTTGAACAAGTTCGATCCGAACACCACGCCTACGCCTACATCCATCTGGCCCGAGAGCATCGCCGCCACGGCGGATGCGATTTCCGGCGAATCCGCGCCCAGCGCCGTGATGAAACCCAGCAATTGTTCGGGAATATGCAAGCGAGGCCCCAGATGGCCGAGCGCCCTCGACAGAAAAATGCTGCCGCCGACCACCAGCGCAAGACTGCCGAAGAATAGGGGAATCGAGTAGTAGACAGGCATGTCGAGCGTGAATTCCGATTCTTAATTATTCGCCGCGCGCCGGGTTCCATGGAACCGCGGCGGTGTGAGGAAGCGTCCGCGAATACCCGGCGTTTGGACGGCACAAGGCGTTGCGATGCCGGCCTCCGTACTCAGCTTCACGCAGGAAAATCTTGGTGTCCCGCTGGCATGGTGCTGTGTGGTCGTGGATGTGGTACTTGAAAAGAGTACCGTGAAATGCGCATGAAAGGAGCCGCAATCCATGGCAGGTCGAGCACTGAAAATCGATCCAAAAACAACGATCGCGAGCGAGCCCGGTAGCCCCGTCAATCCGGCCGCGGTAGAAATCGTGACGGAATCTCAAATCGCCGCCCGCGCATACGAACTCTGGCAGGAGAGGGGTCGTCCGATTGGGTCGGACCAGGAAGATTGGCTCCAGGCGGAACGAGAACTGAAGAGCCGAAACAAGAGTCCTTCAGGCAGGTCGTAGCACCGGGTAAGGCAGGCTGCTCAACGATTGCGGCTGAACGCCAGGAATATCAGAGCGGCAACTCCCATGGCCAGAGCGATGGCCAGCCAGCTATGACGGTTTAATTGTTCGCGCCAGTCCATGGCCTCGTCCGCTCGCCGTCTTAGCTCGTTCAATTCGGCGGTTGCGCGCGCACTGCTCTGGAGCGCTCGCTGCGATTGTTCCATCATGTCGTCAACGATCTCGCGGACGGGCTTGTCCCGGATGTTCTCCGGCATAGGTGTTTCACGCACAAAATCGCTTCCCCGGCGCTGCTCGGCACCGTATCTCCACTTTCAGGGAATTCCGGGATCGTAGTGGGTTGATGCCGCCGGTCGGCTCCATGCGACAATGCCGTCGATGCAGGATCACGAACTCTATCGGCGCATTCTCGGGATCGAGGCTCCCTGGTTTGTGGACTCGGTGGACCTGAAGTTGGAGGCTGGCGAGATCCATGTTTATCTGCGGCACCACGAGATGATCGACTGGCCCTGTCCGGAATGTGGCGCGAGTTGCAAGCTCTACGATCACCAGCCGGAGAGGCGCTGGCGGCATCTGGACACTTGCCAATACCAGACGATCCTGCACGCCGAGCCGCCGCGCGCCGAATGTCGTGAGCACGGTGTCAAGGTAGTCAAGCTTCCCTGGGCGGAACCGTCGAGTCGCTTTACGGCGCTGTTCGAGGCGCTGGCGATCGAGTGGTTGAAGGCGGCGAGCCAGAAGGCCGTCGCCGGATTATTGCAACTGAGTTGGGATGAGATCCACGGCATCATGGAACGTGCGGTGCAACGTGGTTTGGGGCGGCGCCAAGCGGAACTGGTGAGCGAAATCGGCGTGGATGAGAAGGCGTTTCGGAAAGGACACAGCTACCTGACTCTGGTGAATGATCTGATCCGAGGGCGCGTGCTGTACGTGGCCGAAGATCGGAAGCAGAGCAGCTTGGACGGGTTTTGGGAAACGCTGACGGCTGAGCAAATCAGCGGTATTCGAGCCGTGGCGATGGACATGTGGGACCCATACATCGCCTCGGTGCGGGAGCACATGCCTGAAGCGGACGGCAAGATCGTGTTCGACAAGTTCCATGTCGCCAAACATCTGGGCGATGCCGTGGACAAGGTGCGACGGAAAGAACACAAAAGCTTGAAGGCTGCCGGAGATGACCGCTTGGCCGGGACACGCTATGACTGGCTGCGGAACCCAGCAAAGATGGAACCGGAGGACCGCAAGGAATTCGCCGGACTGCGAAACAGCGAATTGAAAACGGCACGTGCCTGGGCGCTGAAGGAGACCGCCATGGCGCTATACGATTACATCTACGAACGGCCGGCGAGGAAGCATTTCCGCTGGTGGCACGAGTGGGCGGTACGGAGTCGACTGAAACCGACGATCGAAGTGGCACGAATGCTCAAGCGACGCTTCGAGAACATCATTACGTATCTCCGGCACCGCATCACGAACGCGAGTAGCGAATCGATCAATGCCAAAATTCAATGGGTGAAGTACACGGCGCGGGGGTTCCGCAACCGGCAGAACTTTGTCCATACCATCTACTTCCACTGTGGCGGTCTCGACCTGGCCCCTGAGGCCACTAAATAGCCGGAAGCGCCCACTTTCATGCTGGCCCCGCGGAGCATCGATCCACAAGCGCAAAGCCTCGGGGAACGTGTGATCGCATCCAGAGCGCCAACGCGCCACCCGCGCGTCGGCTCTCGCGGCGCGCACCGGTGAACTGACGGCGTGGGTGGCCCGATGATATCGTGGCTTTGTGAACCCTTCCGACATCCTCGAATCTTCCGACCCCTCGCTCTACGATGTCCGCAGCAAATCCGCCGGCCCCGCGGGTGCGCTGCCCCTTACGCCCGAGATGCTCCTGCATCGCCCCTCCGGCGACCTTTTTGGCTGGAGCCAGAACGCCGGCATGGGCTGGGACCCCGCCGCGCTCGGCGGCAAAGAGTTCCTCATCCTCAGTACGCACGGCGGAATCCGCGCCGCCGACGGCACCCCCGTCGCGCTCGGCTACCACACCGGCCACTGGGAAGTCGCCCTCCTCATGGATGCCGCCGCCAAGGAACTGAAGTCCCGCGGCGCAATCCCCTTCGCCGCTTACTGCACGGACCCCTGCGACGGGCGCACCCAGGGCACCACCGGTATGTTCGATTCGTTACCTTACCGCAACGACGCCGCCGCCATCTTCCGCCGCCTCATCCGCTCGCTGCCCACGCGCTCCGGTGTCCTCGGCGTCGCCACCTGCGACAAGGGCCTGCCCGCCATGATGATGGCGCTCGCCGGCTCGGGCGACCTGCCCGGCATCCTGATTCCCGGTGGTGTAGCCCTGCTCGCCGAAGACGGCGAAGATGCCGGCAAGATCCAATCCGCCGGAGCCCGGTACTCCCACGGCAAGATCACCCTGGAAGCCGCGGCCGAAGGCTTCTGCCGCGCCTGCGCCAGCCCCGGCGGCGGCTGCCAGTTCCTCGGCACGGCTGCTACCTCGCAGGTCATCGGCGAGGCCCTGGGAATGTCGCTGCCGCACTCAGCCCTCGCGCCGTCCGGCCATCCCATTTGGATCGACATGGCCCGCCGCTCCGCCCGTGCCGCGCTCGCCCTCGAATCCGGCGGCGTTCGCATGAGCGACATCCTCACCGGCGCTTCCGTGTGCAATGCCCTGGCCGTCCACGCGGCCTTCGGCGGATCCACCAACCTGGTCCTCCATCTCCCCGCGATTGCCCATGCCGCCGGCCTCGCCCGGCCCACGGTCGACGATTGGACCCGCGTCAACCGTCAGACCCCGCGCCTCGTGGACGCTCTGCCCAACGGCCCCAAAGGCCATCCCACTGTGCAGGTGTTCCTCGCCGGCGGCGTCCCTGAAGTGATGCTCCACCTCCGCCGCGCCGGCCTGCTCGAAACCTCCGTGCTTACGGTCAGCGGCCTCAAACTTGCCGACGTCCTGGACTGGTGGGAACAGTCCGAGCGCCGCGCCGCCCTCCGCCGCGTCCTTCGTGAGCGCGATGGCATCGACCCCGCCGACGTCATCATGGACCCCGATGCCGCCCGCCGCCGCGGCCTCACTTCCACAGTCACGTTCCCCAAGGGCAACCTCGCCCCCGGCGGCTCGGTCATTAAGAGCACTGCCATCGACCCTGCCATGGTGGACGAAAACGGCGTCTACCTCCACACCGGCCCGGCGCGCGTCTTCCGCACCGAGAAGGCCGCCATCCAGGCCATCAAGACCGGCGGTATCCAGGCCGGCGACGTCCTCGTGCTGATGTGCCGCGGCCCCAAAGGCTCGGGCATGGAGGAAACCTTCGAGATCACCTCCGCCCTGCGCTATTTGGATTTCGGGAAACACGTGGCCGTCATCACCGACGCGCGCTTCAGCGGCGTCTCCACCGGCGCGTGCATCGGCCACGTCACGCCCGAAGCCCTCTCCGGCGGCCCGCTCGGCAAGCTCCGCGAGGGCGATATCGTCGAAGTGCGGATCGACCGCGTGAAGCTCGAGGGTTCCGTCAACCTGCTGGTCAACGGCAGCGCCGAAGAGGGTGCCCGCGAACTCGCCGCCCGCCCTTTGCGCGACGACCTTGCCCCCGACCCCGCCCTCCCCGCCGAAACCCGCCTCTGGGCGGCCCTTCAGGAAATTGGCGGCGGCACCTGGGGCGGCTGCATTTTCGACGTCGAGGAAATCGAAAGGCGGCTGGCCCTTAGCTCAGCCCCTTCACACTCCACCCTGAGCGGTATTTCCGCTTCACGTACCGCGTCGCTTCCGGGGAATTCGTGAACTTCATCTTCTTCGCGTTCCACTCGAGCGTCGTCTTGGGGAAGCGCGTCGCGATCGGCCCCAGCAGCACCGATTCCGTCAGCGGCGCCGAGTATTCGAAGCCCGTCGTGGTCTTCCCGTTCCCCAGAATCGCTTCCACGAACTGGAAGTAATGGTTCACCGCCTCCTCCGGAGGCATCGCGAAGCCCTGGAACTGTTCGTCCGGCAGCAGCACCGGCATGCTGACGTGCGGCAGCAGCATCACGCCCTTTGTCCCCACCAGGATCGATCCCTGGCCGGGCAGTTTCCGGTTCCCGATCAGCGCCTGAATTTCCTGCGGCGGCCGCTCGTCCCCGTCGTACCAGGAGACATTGATCGTCTTGCCTTCGGTCATCGCCGTCGCCGGGAATACGTAATGAATGATCGAATTCAGCGCCCAGTTGTGCTGCCCGGGCGCTGGCCCTTCCGAGCGCACCGAGATGGGCGCGGTCAGTTGCACCGCCTCGAACACCGGATCGAAAATATGGCAACCCATGTCGCCGAATGTGGCCGTGCCGAAATCCTGCCGCTTGCGCCAGTTCACCGGGTGATAGTAATCCGTAATGTATGGCCGCGGAGACGCCGTCCCGATCCAATGGTCCCAGTTGAGCGAGGCCGGCACCGGGTCGGAGCGGTCCGGCACCAGGTCCGGGTCGCCCCACTTCTTCTCGCTCCACGAGTGTACTTCCTTGATCTTGCCGATCGCCCCCGCATGAACCAGCGCTACCGCGGTCTTATACTCCTTGGCGGAATGGATTTGGATGCCCATCTGGGTGACCAGTTTCTTCTTGCCGGCCATTTCCATCAAATGCCGGCACTCGAAAATGTCGTGAGCCAGCGGCTTTTGCCCGTAGACATGCAGACCTAGCTGCATGGAGCTCATCGCCGTGGGCGCATGCATATGGTCCGGCGTCCCCACGCACACCGCGTCCAGGTTGTGCCGTTCCTTGTGCAGCATCTCGCGCCAGTCCTGGTACGCGCGCGCTTCCGGATACTTCTGCTTCAGCTTTCCGAGCCGGCTGGTGTCCACTTCGGCCGCGCATACGACTTTTACCTTAGGGTGGCGGGCAATCCCGTCCAGCGTATACCAAGCCATATTCTCCGCCCCGAAGCTTGCCAGACGGACCGTGCCGCTGGGCGGAGCGGAAATCAGATTCCTGACGAAGAAAGGCGCGGCCACGCCGGCCGTCGCCACCTGTTTCAGGAAGGAGCGGCGGCTGCTCTGGAGTTCCGGTTTCATATGTTTCCCACATTGTTGCAGAATTCCGGGTTTGTGGGTGAACCCTTTTTTCCCGAAGATCGCCGCTCCCGTGTACTAATGATGATGATGATGTAACTTCGTGTAGGCGTATCCTCCGCCGCCGCCAAGCAATCCTCCGACTACGGCTCCCGTGCCTCCGCCGACCAGCCCTCCGACCACCGCGCCGCCGACAGCGGAGCCGCCGATGATCTCCGCTCTCCGCCTGGCCTGGTGATGGTTGTAGTAAGAATGCCCATAGTAAGAACGTCCCGCGTATCCGCGCCGGTAATATCGGCTTCCGTGGTAACGCCGACGGTAATGATGGTGATGATAGTAGTGATGCGTGTGCTTCGCCGTGTGATGAGAGGCGGTCGTGGTGTACGCAACCGGCACGGCGGAGAAAACCGGGCTTTCCGCCGCCGCCACGGCCGGCTCCGGATTTGCAGTCGGCGCGGCGGCGTGGATCGCGGCCGGTGGGGTTGGCGCTTCGGCGTACCGCGTCCACCCGATCATGGTCAGGGCCGCTACCGCAGTGATGCCGCAGATCGTCAGCCCACGTTGGATCACAGGGTTCGGAAACAGGTTCATTTTTGTATCCCCAATAGCAGGTTGCACACCGGATGCCAGCATCCGGCTCTGTAAGGCCGCGTACGGCCCGACCGCGGAAATCCGTGAAATTGAGCTTCGCCGGAGGCCTCTCTCGCGAAAATGACAATTTGGCTAGAACGCCTGTAAATATCGCAACGAGAAGGGTTTATCTGCTTCCAAATGACCTGAAACCTATCGTTTTGCGCACTTGTGTGGGATACTCGATTATAGAACAGGTTTTCAACCCAGAATGTCCCAGTTGGACGACGCAGTCGCCAAGTATAACAAGCTGTTGGAGAGTGGTCCGTCTTGTGACCTCGGGTGGGTCGAGTCGCTCCAGGAGCGAATGGAGGCCGCCCGCTTGTCTTCCGCCGGAAGACTGATCTGCCCCTTTCTTCGACCCAATTTTATTTCGCGCCGCCAGTACGAATCGCTGGTGAAAACCGGCGAGTCTTTGATCGGCGCGATCGATCGCATGGAGCAGATGGTGTTGCAAAATCCAGTGCTGATGTCGAGGCTCGAGTTGCTGCCGGCCGAGAAAATGCTGGCATCCATCGACCCCGGCTATCAGGCTCTGGAAGTTGCCGCGCGCCTGGATTCGCACCTCAACAACGGTAGCCTGCATTTCGTCCAGTACAACGCCGACTCCCCGACCGGCGGCGGATATTCCGATGCGCTGGCCGATCTTTTTTACGATATTCCGCCCATGAAGGAGTTTCGTAAAAAGTACTCGCTCACGAAAATTGGCAGCAGGAAACATCTGCTCCACGCCCTGTTGAAATCCTACAAGCAGTTCGGCGGCACCAGGAAACCGAATATCGCGATCGTCGAGTTTCGCGCTCCTTATGGCTCCAGCCAGAGTGAATACAGCCTGTTTCGCGATTTCTTCCGCCAGGAAGGCTACTCGGTTGAGATCGTCGCGCCCGAACAGCTCGAATACCGGAACCGCATCCTTCACAAGGGCAACTTCGAGATCGACGTGGTCTACCGCCGGCTGGGAGTTCAGGAGTTTCTGATCCGCTTTGACCTGGCCCACCCGCTGGTGCAGGCCTACCGCGACCGCGCCGTGTGCGTCGTGAACAGCTTTCGCTCGGAGTTGGCCCATAAGAAGGCGATGTTCGGCCTGCTGACGGACGAGACGTTAACCGGAAAGTTTCCCGTGGCGGAGCGCAAAGCCATCCGCGAGCACGTGCCATGGACGCGCCTCGTTGCGGCCAACAAAACCACCTACGACGAGAAGACCATCGACCTGCCGGAGTTCATCACGCAGAATCGCGAGCGCCTGGCGCTCAAGCCGAACGACGACTATAGCGACCTGCACACTTACTTCGGCTGGGAGATGGATGCCTCCGAGTGGGATCGAGCGCTCAAGCAGGCCATGCGCTCGCCTTACGTCGTGCAGGAGCGCGTAGAGCCGGTGCGGTCGGTGTTCCCGTTGATGACGTTTGGGCTCCTGGAATTCCGCGAGCTGCAGGTGGATGTCCACCCGCACGCCTACCTCGGCAAGGTGCAGGGCTGTTCCAGTTGGCTTTCCACCGGCACGGCTGGCTTCTCTTCGGCCGCCGGCATCGCCCCCACCTTCATCCTCGATTCCAAGTAAGCGGCCGGCCTTCAGCCGTGAGCTTCCGAGCTCATTCCCGGCTCCTCGGGACCCGGCATTTCTCCGTCCACCATCCTCTTCTGCGGTCCGCCGGTCTCCATGTAGATGGCGTTCGGCATGGCCAGCAGCATGTTCATGTTGGTGGAACCGCCGCCGTGGCTGGCGAGTTCGAGCCCATAGGCATCCGCCACCGCCGCGATCTCCATCCACTCCGTCACGCCGCCCGCGCGGCGGTTGTCCGGCTGCACCACGTCTGCGCCGCGGCGCGCGATGAGATCAGCGAACGCGTACTTCGTGTTCAGGTTCTCGCCGGTGGCGATTCGCATGTCGAGCGCCGCGGCGAGCAGGGCGAAGCCTTCCATATCCTGCGGCGGCAGCGGCTCTTCCAGCCAGAAACAGCCGAGTTCCTGGTAGATGCGCCCGCGGCGCAGCGCCTCATTGCGGTTGAAGACCTGGTTGGCATCCACCATCATGCGCCGCGTCTTGCCGAGAATCTCGCGGGCCGCGCGGATCCGCCGCGTATCGTCGTCGATCGAGCCGCGCCCAACCTTGATCTTCACGGCATGGTAGCCCTGCTCAACCGCGTCCGAAACCTGGCGGCGGAATTTGCTCAGGTCCGCGTCGTCGTCGTAATACCAGCCGCACATCGAGTACACCGGGATGCGGTCGCGGTAGGCTCCGAGCATCTTATACACCGGCAGGCCCGCCTGTTTGCCCAAAATGTCCCAGACCGCGATATCGACCGCCGCAATGGCGAACTGGGTCACTCCACCGACGCCCTGGTACTCCAGCGCGTTCCACAGGTCCTGGCGGATCCGCCGCGGATAGGCCGGGTCTTTGCCCATCAGCACCGGCTTAATCTCCCGCTCTAAGATTGCTTGAACCACGGTCGGCCCTCCGCCGATCATTCCGAAACTGCTGGTCGCCCATCCGGTAATGCCCGCGTCCGTCTTGAGGCGCAAGACCACCGCGCCGCCATCGGTTCCGAACCGGTGGATGGCGTCGTAGAAAACCGAGCCGGGCGGGTTCTTCCGTACCTCGGTTTCGAGCCCCGTGATCTTCAGCGCGCCCCGCTGCTCCGCGGCTTTTCCCATCCCCGCTCCGGCCAAAGGCAGGGCTGCCGCGGATTGAAGTAATTGACGGCGATTCATGGCTGTATCGAAACTTATCACGGATCGGAGCCGCAATAAACCAAGGTCTTCCGCACAATTTCCTTTGGTGGATCAATGCTATACTCTTGGCGCGATGTTAATCGCGATAGTTTCGGGGTCAGGTGCAGATGGACTGAATTACGGCTCTTGTCCTCACCCTGAAGGGGGTGTACCGGTGCTCGATCTGGTGATAATTCGCATCATCTTCATTCTCGTTCTCACATTCTCCGCGTTCGAACTTCGTCCCTTCCATTCCTCGCAGCCGGAAGCTGCCGCGGGCGGCCTGTTGCTGGGCCTGGTTATCATTTTGTTCGAAATGCGCCTGGAAAAAGTCAGCCTGAAACGGCTGATCGGGGCCGCTTTCGGCTCGATCCTGGGGATCGCCGGGGCATTTCTCATGACTCTGGTTTTGGGCAAAGCCACGCCGGAGCCGTTCTTGCAGGTATGCCTTCTCCTGCTCATGACTTATGTCGGCCTCATCGTCGGCGCGAAAAAGGGCGATCTCCTGAACCTGGCGGCCCTTGGCGGCGTCTTCGGAGGCGAAAAGTCGTCGAAGAAAGCATTCAAGATCCTGGATACCAGCGTAATCATTGACGGCCGCATCGCCGACATCGCCGAGACCGGCTTTCTCGATGGTGTCCTGGTAATCCCCCAATTCGTCCTGCACGAGCTCCAACTGGTCGCCGATTCCGCCGACTCGATGAAGCGCAACCGCGGCCGGCGCGGGCTCGATATCCTCCAGCGCGTCCAGAAAATGGCCCACCTCAACGTGCAGATCGTCGAGGAGGACTTCCCCCATGTGCGGGAAGTCGATATGAAACTGATCGAACTGGCCAAGATCTACGACTGCAAGATCATCACCAACGACTTCAACCTCAATAAGGTCGCGCAACTTCACGGCGTCGAGGTGCTCAATATCAACGAGTTGGCCAACTCGCTCAAGCCGATCGTGCTGCCCGGCGAGACCATGCGGGTCTTTATTCTGAAAGAGGGCAAGGAGTACAACCAGGGCGTGGCTTACCTCGATGACGGCACAATGGTGGTTGTGGATAACGCCAAAAAGATGATCTCGAAGACCATTGATATCTCGGTTACCAGCGTGCTCCAGACCACCGCCGGCAAGATGATTTTCGGCAAGTTCGATGAGCGCATGCACGCCGCCGCGGGCGCCGAGAGGCACGAGCGTCCCGCCCGAAAGACCGATCCCCAGCCGGCGACCAATCTCGGGCCGGAGAAAACCACGATAGAATCGTAGATCGCATGAAAGTCGCCGTCATATTGCCCGCAGCAGGCCTGGGCACCCGTATGGGAAAAGCCTCCGCGGAGAAGACCGGCACCAGCCGCAAGCAATTCATGTTGCTCGAAGGCTCTCCCATCCTGGTGCACACGGTCCGGAAGTTCGCGGCGTCGCCGCGCGTTACTGAGATCGTCGTGGCGCTGCGAGCCGAAGATCTCGACTGGGTCGGCGAGATGCTGGCCGAAGAGTTTCCACCCAATCGCGTCCGGGTGGTGGAGGGAGGCGACAGCCGCCAACAGTCGGTCGAGAATGCCCTGCGGAGCTTGAAGCCGGATATCGAGCTAGTGGCGGTGCACGACGCCGTCAGGCCGTTCATCGACCTCGAGACGATCCACGCGGTCTTCGACGAGGCGGCCGAAAACGGCGCAGCCATCGTTGCCGTCCCGGCGGTGGATACGGTCAAGCAGGTGATCCGCGGCACCACCCACGTGAAGGTGCGGTCCACCCTGCCGCGCGAAAAGCTGGTGATGGCCCAGACGCCCCAGGTCTTCCGCTACGAAATCATCCAGAAAGCCTTCCAGTTGGCCATGCTGGACGGGTTTACCGGCACTGACGAGTCGAGTATGGTGGAACGGATGGACGTGGAAGTGAGCGTTGTCCCGGGCAGTGATCGCAACATCAAGATCACCAAACCGGGCGACATGCACCTGGCGCGGCTGTTTTTCCAGGAAGAGACCGAGGCCAGCCAGCGTTGAGCGAAACGCGAACCGGCCTGGGCTGGGATGTCCACCCCATCCTGCCCGGCCGTCCTTTGATCCTGGGCGGCGTGACGGTGGTATGCGAATTCGGCCTGGCGGGGCATTCGGACGCCGACGTTCTGGCTCATGCCATCACCGATGCGATTCTGGGCGCCGCGGCGCTCGGCGACATCGGGATGCATTTCCCCGATTCCGACCCTCGCTGGAAGGGCTGCGACAGCCTGGTTTTCCTCCGCCATGCGCGGGAACTCGTGGAAAGCCGCGGCTTCCGGCTGGTGAACGTGGATTCGACGGTAATCCTGGAACGCCCGAAGCTTAAAGATTACCGGCAGCTCATACGCGAACGGCTGGCCGCCGAGCTCGGGCTGGACGTCGACCGCGTGTCGGTAAAATTCAAGACGGCTGAGAAACTGGGACCGGTGGGGGAGGGACGCTCCGCGGAATCTCAAGCTGTCGTGACTCTGGAAAAGGCCTAGCAGGGCGGTCTCGAAAGTCCGCCCCCGCGGTTCAGCAGGCCTTCAACAGGCACATGCGGCGGGCGGCGCGCCGCGCTTTCAGCCTTTCGTTGGCTTTCTTTTGCTTCTCTGCCGAAACCACAGTCTGGCACGCATCACAGCGTTTCCGGATCCTCGACCGGGTCACAAATTCAGCGCCGCAGCGTCGGCACTGTTTGGTCATCGTCTCCTCAAGCGGGAGAATGCCCGGCTTCTTGGGTAGTAAATGGGAATAATGGAAATCGCAATGATTCACGTCCTGCACCTCGCGTTTCTGGATAGAATTCCGAGTCCGGGAGATGAACACCCAAATTGGGTGTAATTACGCATTCAGGACTCCCGGTTGCGTAAAAACCCGACACTTGCCGCTTTTGCCCACTCCAGGCAGAATTTGGACGCTCCTCCGCTTTTGGTTGAGGTACAAGGAGTTCCATGCCTGGGGGATCGGAGTGGGGGTTTCGGATATTCGGGTCCGTCCTGGCAATGTCATGGTTCTCACAGTATACATGCACGCGACGCTCCGAATTCAAGCCGCACTGGGGGAAGCGGGGCGATAGATCTCCGTCGCGCCCAATAGCTCCCATCGCAAATGATTGACATAGAAAACCATAAGCGGCTCCGGATAGGCGCCGCGGAATTTCTCGAAAACGCGATCTTCCCAGCCCTCCGTGAAGTAAGGTTTGGGTTCCATATCCTTGGCGAAGAACCCGTTCTCGTGGGGCGCGCCCACGAAATTGAGGATGGCCGCGATCATGTCGAGGTGAGAGACCAGCACCGCCTGGGCCAGGTCCTTCCCGAAATCCTCGTCGCCGCCCGAGATTCGTTCGAGGAACCTGGGGGCGGATTTACGCAGCGTCTCGGTGTTCAGCTTGTGCAGGTGCGCTCGCACTTTGAAGCCTTCGTAGATTTGGTACGTCCTGAGTTTGCCTATGGAAATGCCCCGGATGAGTTGGCCGAACGAATCTGGGCCAAGGGCGAGGTAGACATCCGAAATCTGCATAAACGATCAGGTTATCACGGTGAGCAGAATTGGGTGATGGCGTTCTCAACGCCCTGCTGCGGTAGAATAGATAGGTTTTGCAGAAAATGGGAAATTTGATCATCTTGGGCTCCCAGTGGGGAGATGAAGGCAAGGGGAAGATCGTCGATCTTTTCTCCGGGCGGTTTGACGTGGTTGCGCGCTATCAGGGCGGACATAACGCCGGCCATACGGTCTTCATCGGCGACAAAAGATTCGTGCTGAAGCTGATTCCGAGCGGAATCCTGCGGCCTGGTAAGCGGGCCGTGATCGGCAACGGCCTGGTGCTCGACCCGGCGGCGCTGCTTTCCGAGATCGACAGCCTCGAAGCGGCCGGTGTAGATGTGCGCGGCCAGCTTGCCATCAGCAACCGGGCGCACGTGCTGTTTCCGGCCCATCGCATGATGGAGAAGATGTCGGAAGACCGGCCCGGGCGAGTTTCGATCGGCACCACTTCGCGCGGCATCGGCCCGTGCTACGAAGACAAAACCGGCCGCCGCGGAATTCGGATCGCCGACCTGCTGGACACCGCGTTTTTCCGGGAACAGTACGACTCGGTGATGGAAGAGAAGGCCGCCATCGCCAAAGCTCTGGGGATTTACGAACCTCTCGACCTGCGTGGAATTCGCGACCAGTACGAAGCCTTCGCCGAGCGCATCCGGCCCATGGCGTGCGATACGGCGTTGCTGCTCAACCGTGCCATGCGGGAAGGCAAGACCGTGCTGTTTGAAGGCGCCCAGGGCACCATGCTCGACATCGACCATGGAACCTACCCGTTCGTGACGTCGTCGAGCGCCAGCGCCGGCGGCGCATGCATCGGCACAGGGGTTCCGCCGACCAGGATTGGCGGCGTGGTCGGCGTCTCGAAGGCGTACATCACGCGTGTCGGCGGCGGTCCGTTCCCGACCGAAGCGCTCGACGGCGCGGGCGACCGCATCCGGGAGCGCGGCAAGGAATTCGGCTCGGTCACCGGCAGGCCCAGGCGCTGCGGCTGGTTCGACGTGCCGCTGCTGCGCTACACCGCGGCCATCAACGGTTTCGACAGCATTGTGGTCACCAAGCTCGACGTGCTCGACGAGTTCGAGCAGATCAAGGTCTGCACCGGCTACCGGCTGGGCGGCCGGGTGATCGAGGAAATGCCGGCGACGGTGCGGCAGATCGAGAACGTCGAACCGGTCTACGAGTGTGTGCCGGGGTGGGGCGTTTCCACCTTCGGGATCTCCGATTATGAGGAGCTTCCGCAAAAGGCCAGGGACTACGTGGCGTTTCTCGAAAAGCAGACGGGCGTGGAGGTCGGCTCGGTTTCGACCGGACCGGAGCGGAACCAGACCATCGTGAGGCCGGGTTCGCGGCTCGAACAACTGGTCGGCGCTGGAAAGGCGTAAGCTCAACGTGCGCTTGATTGCGCTTGCCGCCATTCTCACCAGCCTGGTGCACGCGCAGGACGCGCGCGAAATTGTCCGCCGGGCCGTTGAAGCCGATCTGCACCACAGCGACGCGATCCGCAACTACACCTTCCTGCAGCGCGACCAGAGGAAGGAATTCGACGGTGGCGGCAAGGTCAGGAAGGCCGACGACCGCACCTGGGACGTGACCCTCCTGGAGGGCTCTCCGTACCGGCGTCTGGTGGCGCGAAACGGCCAGCCGATCGGCGCCGCCGAGCAGCAGGCCGAACACGAGAAGCTCCAGCAGGGAATCGAGCAGCGCCGCAAGGAGACTCCCGAGCAGCGCGAACGCCGCGTGGCCGACTGGCGGCGCAAGCAGGAGAAGCAGCGCGAACCGCTGAAGGAATTCTGCGACGCGTTCGATTTCCGGATCGCCGGCGCGGAGTCGCTCGATGGCTACGCCGTGTGGGTGATCGACGCCACGCCCAAACCCGGGTACAAACCGAAGGTTTCCTCCGCCTCGTTCTTCCCCAAAGTCAAGGTCCGGTTGTGGATTTCCAAAAGCGATTACGGCTGGGTGAAGCTCGATATGGAGACCTTGGACACGATTTCCTTCGGGGCGGTGGTGCTGCGGCTTGCCAGGGGGAGCCGGCTGACGATCGAGCAGACGCGCGTGAACGGCGAGGTGTGGCTGCCCCGGCGTGCCACGCTCCAGGCCTCGGCGCGGATCCTGCTGTTCAAGTCGCTGCGGGCGCAGTATCTGTTCACCTTCAGCGATTACAAGAAGTTCCAGGTGGAATCGCGGGTGGTTTCGGCAGGCTCGCACTAGCCATCCGCAGACGCGTGGTTTCGCTTTTGCTTCGCCTGGGTTACACTGGAAGCCAATGCGACTGCTGACGGGTCCCGCCGGTTCCGGCAAGACCTCGTTCGTTCTGGACCGCCTGCGGGAAGCCTTGCGCACGAAGGATCTCGCAATCCGCTTGCTGGTGCCCACCGCGACGATGGCACAGCACCTGCAAAACCGGCTGGCGCGCGAAGGCTTTGTGTTCCCTCCGGCGCTGGTCGAGACGCTCTCGGGGTTCGTCGATGGGTGGGCCGCGGATATGCCGCAAGCGCCGGACGCCGTCGTATACCTGGTGGTGGAACAGGCGGTGGCCCGCGCGCAGCGGCCCGAATTTGCGCGGGTGGCACACATGCCGGGGTTCTGCGCATCGGTGGCGCGGACCATCGGAGAGTTTTCGTCGGCAGGCTGCTCGAGCGCGCGCCTGGCGCGGTTTCTGCCCGAGGCTCCGCTCAGCGCTGCCTTTCTGGCGGTGTACCAGGAAGTGGACCGGGAACTCGAACGCCGCGGGCTGGCGTTGCGCGCACAGCGGCTGGAACATGCGGCCGGACGCATCGCCGGCGAAGGAACGCCCGGCATCCGCGCCATCCTGATGGACGGCTTCCACGCCCTCCCCGACCCGGAATTGCGGGTTATCGCGGCGCTGGGGCAGCACACGGACCTGACCCTCACTCTGACCGATACGGACCTCACCGGGCCGGCGCGCGCGCGGTTGCTCGAGATCGGCTTTGAGGAAGAGCGTGCGGCACGGCCGCGGCGGTTGCCTGCGCTTGCACTGTTCAAGGCGGCGGGAATCGAGCGCGAGGTGGAAGAGATCGCGCGCCGCATTCTCGACCAGGTCTCGGCGGGCCGGCCCTTCCGCGAAATCGGCATCGTCGTGCGCGCCAGGGACGCCTATGTCCCGCTGCTCGGCACCACGCTCGAGCGCTTCGGCATTCCGGCGCGCTTCTATTTCGACGAAGACCTGGAGCGCCAGCCGGCGGCGCGCTTCCTGAGCGGGCTGGTGGACGCGATGCTCAGCGGATGGGACCACCAGCAGACCCTCGCCGTGCTGCGGCTCGCTCCGCGCTTCGCCAAATCGAATGCCATGGACCGCTTCGATTGCGCCGTCCGCGAGCAGATCCCGAACTCCGGCCTGGGCGCGCTGAAATCGCTGCTGGTGGGGCCGGAAGGCCGCCCGCTCTCGCCGGACGCCGAACGGCTGCTGCACAAGATCGACTCGCTATCGGCCATCGAGGAATGGCGGTCGTTCGCGCTGGCCCCGAAGGACTGGGCGGCGCGCCTAAAAACACTCGGCAGCCTCTTCCGGCCGGAGCGTCCCATGGCCGGAGCCGATCACCGGATGGCGCTCGAACTGCGCAGCCAGGCGGCGGTGCTCAAGGCATTTGACGAGACGATGGACGAAGCTTCGGAGGCCCTCGATGCCGGCCGCTTGATCGGGCTCGCCGATTTCTGGCGAGCCGTGAAAGCCGTGCTGCGGCTCAAACCCCTGCGGGTCGCCGATGGCCGGCGCAACGTGGTGCACGTGTTGAGCGCGCCGGAAGCGCGCCAGTGGGTGCTGCCCGTGGTGTTTGTCTGCGGCATGGTGGAAAAGCAGTTCCCGCAGTTTCATCGCCAGGAGCCGTTCTTTCCGGATGCGGCTCGCTGCCGGCTGAACGCCGCGGGGATTCGCGTCCGCACCGCGGAAGAGTTCGAGCGCGAGGAGCGGGCACTGTTCGATGCGGCGGTGACGCGCGCCACCATGGTGGCCGTGCTTTCCTATCCGGAGTTCGATGCGCGCGGCGATCGCAACCTGCCTTCGCTGTTTCTCGAAGAGCTGCAGTTGGTACCGGAAGAAGCGCGCGCGGTGCTGGTGCGCCCGCGCCACGCGACGGCGCCGCGCCTGGCCGCCGGGATTCAGGCGCCCGAGCTGCGCGGGGTCCTGCGCGAGAAATCGGCCCGGCAATCGCCTACGGGGCTCGAGATGTACCTGCAGTGCCCGTTTCAGTATTTCGCCGCGCGCACCCTGCGGCTGAAGCCGCCGCCCGCCCTTCCCGAAGAGCGCCTCGATTTCCTCACGCAGGGCAACATCGTGCACGCCGTGCTGGCGCGCTGGTATCCGGCGCCGCGCGATATCGAAGCCCTGTTCGAGGAGGAGTTCGCGGGCGCGCTCGAGCGGAAGCGCATTCCGCGCGGCTATCACACCGAGCGCCTGCGCAATGCCATGCTCGAGGACCTGCGCGCCTTCGCTTCCGACGGCCGCTGGCCGGTCGCGGGCTTGCGGCCGCTCACCGAACGGGAATTCCAATTCGCGCTCGGCGATGCAGTGACCATCGCAGGCAAGATCGACCGCCTGGATCTCTCCGAAGACGGTCGAGGCTGGGTGACGGATTACAAGTATAGCCGCAGCGCCAAGGCCAGGGTGGAAGACGAAAACCTGCTGCAGGCGCCACTCTACCTGATGGCGGCGCAGCGCGTGTTCGGCGTCGAACCGGCGGCCATGTGGTACGTGGCGTTGAAAGGCGGAGTCGAAGTCGCGGGCTGGGAAGCCGAATTCCCCGAGGCATTTTTCGAGGGCGCCGAAGCCCGAACGCTCCGCGCGGTGGAAGAGATCCGCGCCGGCCGCATCGCGCCGGAACCCGCCCATCGCGATAAGTGCCGCTTTTGCGACTACCGCGACGCCTGCCGCGTCGAGGCGCGCGCCGCGGAAGTTGTGGCGGAGGGAGCATGAGCATGAAGGAAGTCCGGTTCACCGCCGCGCAACTGGATGCGGCCGACGTCGGTAAGCGGCATCTGGACGCCTGCGTCGTGGCCGGCCCGGGATCCGGCAAGACCACCGTGCTCGTCGAATACTTCCGGCGCCTGGTGGAGGCCGGCGTGGACCCGCTGCGCATCCTGGCCATCACCTTCACCGAGAAGGCCGCCGGCAACATGCGGAAGAAGCTGGCGGAAGCGTTTCGCGAGCACCCCGCGACCCGCGCCCGGCTGGAGCGCGCCTGGGTCTCGACGGTACACGGCTTTTGCGCCCGGCTGCTGCGCGAGAACGCGGTGTTTGCGGGAGTGGATCCGGAGTTTCAGGTGGCCGATGTGCGCGATTCCGCGCGCCTGCAGAACGAATCGATCCACGCGGCCATCGACCAGCTCTTCACCGAAAACCAGGCCGGCGTGCGGCGGCTGATCCGCGGGCTCTCATCCTGGGAGTTCGAGCAGGCGGTGCTCTCGGCCTACGACGCGATGCGCGGCTCCGGCGTGCGGGTCGAGGGACTGGCGCGCTATAGTGCGCCGGCCGGTGCGACCGTGGCTGAACTCGAAGACACGCTGCGGGCGCTGCGGCCGCAGCCGGTGACTCAATGGAGCCCGGCGCAGAAGCTGCAACTGCGGGCGGCCCTCGAGGGCGCCGGTCGGATCGTCTCGGCCGCCGATGCCGGTGAGGGCCTGGGCGCCATCGAAGCATTCTCCTGCAACCTCAACAAGTGCAAACGCGGCAACCCCGCATACCAGTTGCTGAAGCGGCTCAAGGAGCAGATCGAGGACCTGCGCTACACGCTCATCACCGCATACTACGCCGGAGAGCGCCGGCTGCTGCTCGACATCCTGCATCGCTTCGACCGGCTGTATCGCGAGCGCAAAGCGCAGGCGGGCATGCTCGATTTTTCGGATCTCGAAGAGTACACGGTCCGACTGCTCGAAGATCGCGAAGAGACGCGGGCGCGGCTGGCCGGCCAGTTCGACCACGTCCTGATGGACGAGTTTCAGGACACAAACGGCCAGCAGGCGCGGCTGCTCCGGCTGATCCGGCCGCCGGACCGGTTCTACGCGGTGGGCGACATCAACCAGTCGATCTTCGGCTTCCGCCACGCCGAGCCGCAGGGCTTCCGCGAGTACCGCGACGACGTGGAGCGGCGCGGGTGCCACCTCGTGGAGCTGGTCGATAACTTCCGCAGCCGGCCCGAGATTCTGAGAGCGGTCGAGACCGTGTTGAACGGAGAGCCCGGCATCGAGCCGCGCAGCCTGGTCGCCGGACGCGAGTTCGAAACCGCCAGGCCCTACGCCGTCGAAGCGATCTGCGCGCCGGGCGAGGCCGAAGAGGCGCGCTGGGTGGCACGTCGGATTCTGGAGTTGACCGGGCCGTCGATCCGCTTTCGCGACATCGCCGTGCTGGTACGGAACACGGAGGTCATCGGCGCGTTCACCGAGGCGTTCGACGAGGCCGGCATTCCGTACATCGTCAACAGCGGCCGCGGATTCTACGAGACGCGCGAGGTCAACGATCTCTCGCACCTGCTGCGCGTGATCGCGAATCCGCGCGACGAAATCAGCCTGGCCGTGGTGCTGCGTTCGCCGCTGGTGGGCGCTTCGGATGAAGCGCTGCTGGTGCTCCGCACGATGGGGGAAAATCTCGGCGCCTCGCTGATGCGGCTGGAGGACGGCGGCGCCGGGCGGTTCGGCCCGGAGGACCTGGCCACGCTGCGCCGGTTTCGCTCGCGCCTCGATACCTGGCGGATCCGGCGCGAATCGGTGACGTTCGACCGATTGCTCGCCGCCGCCATCGACGACTGCGGCTATCGCCCGGCATCAGGGCCGCGCGGCGACGCCAACATCGACAAGTTTCTGGCGCAGGTTCGGGCCGCGGCGTCGCGGCAATCGCTCGATGAGTTCGTGATCGAGCTGGCGCGCGTGCGGGCGGACAACCCGCGCGAGCAGGACGCGCCCCCGGAAGACGCGGCCGATACCGTAAAGGTGATGACCGTGCATTCGGCCAAGGGGCTGGAATTTCCCGTGGTGTTCGTAGCCGCGATCCACAAGGGCATCGACTCCAGCATTCCGGTGATCGCGTTCTCACCGGTTCACGGGCTGGGCGCGCGCTGGCGCAACCCCGCCAGCCGCCAGGAAAAGAGCGACCGGTTCCTGCACGCCATTCACGAAGAGCGGAAGGTGCGCGAAGAGGCGGAAAGCCGCCGGCTCCTCTACGTGGCCATGACGCGCGCCGAGGATCATCTCGCGCTCAGCTTCTCCGGGCCGCGATTGCAGAACTGGGCGGACGTGGTGATGCGGAATCTGCACCTGGATGTGAGCGTGCCGCGCGACGAGACCCTGGCGTGCACGGCTCCCGATGGCAAGCCCTGGAACCTGCGGCTGCTGGTGGCCGATCGCGCCCCCGAAGCGCTGCCGAGGCCGGTAATCGAGGCGTCCCCTCGCGAAGTGGAGCTGCTCGAGCGGCCGCCGGAAGGCGGGCAAGGGGAGAGCAACGCCACCGTGACGGCGCTTGCGGAATTCGTCCGCTGCCCGCGGCGCTATTTCCTGGGACGGTACCTCGGATTCGATACCCGGCCGCGCGGAGCCGCCGCAGACGGTGGGCTGTCCGCCAGCGAACTCGGCACTGAAGTGCATGAATTGCTCGCGGGCAAGCCGGTTGCGGAGCCTGACCCGGAAGCCGTGCGGCTGGCCGCGGCCTTCCGCCAAAGCCCGCTCGGACGGCGCGCGGCGCGGGCTTCGCGGGTGGAGCGGGAGTTCGATTTTCTGATGGCGGTGGAAGACCTCGTGATCCGCGGGCAGATCGACCTGTGGTTCGAAGAGGGCGGGGAACTGGTGGTCGTGGACTATAAGACTGACGCGGTCGGCGGATCGGAGGCGCACGCGCGGGCCGGCGATTATGCGCTGCAGTTGAAGCTTTACGCGATCGCCATGGAACGCGTGGTCGGGCGCGTGCCGGACCGCGCGTTCCTGCATTTTCTCAGGCCGAACACGGTGGTCGAGGTGGATCTGCGGCCGTCCCTGCTCGATTCGCCGGAGCAGGTGGTGCGCGATTACCAGGCGGCGCAGGAAAACCTGGACTTTCCGTTGAACGAGGGCGAGCACTGCGGAATGTGCCCGTTCCACAAAGATCTTTGTCCGGCAAGATAGCCCGCTGTCTGACGGTCGCGGCTCTGTGGCGGACATTCGCTTCGCACAGAGCCGCGACCGTTAGGAGCGGTTAAGGTTTGCATTACATTTTCCGTTCGACGCGCCGGGCGGAGCGCGCGTGCGGTTTCACGAATTGCTGAATCTCGGCTTCCGGTACCGTAACGGTGACGTTGAGCAGGTTGCCTTGCGGCGCGATCGTCAGCCCGGCGAGCAGCGTCTGTAGCGCCTGGTTGTTCTGGCTCTGCATCTGGGCGAGGTTGACCAGAAGCTTCATGGCGTCGCCCATCGACTGCGCGTTCTGCGCGGTGTCGGCTTGCGCCTGAGCGGTCACCACCACGTTGGCGCCGAACTTCACGCCGCCGGCTGCCTGCTGGATGCTCTGAAACGCGGTGTTCCCCTGAGTGCCGACCCCCGGCAGGCTCGGCGCGCCTTTCGGCAGGTTGAGCGATGCGGTCGGGATCAGGGAGATGGCCCAGGCATCCTGCGAGCCGCTCCACTGGTTCACCTGCACGGTGAGGGCTGCCGGGAGCGGGGCGGGGTGGCTCTGGCGATCGATCGCGCCCTTAACGCTTGCCAGATCGCCCGCTACCACCAGGGAGGAGCTCAGGAATGCCACTCCACCGGTCGCCTTGGGATTTTCGAGAATCGTCGCGCCGCCATAGGTTTCGGTAGCCGCGCCATGCTGGGTGGCCAGCGACACGATTGCCGCCATATCGAAATTGCCACGCGCCATCAGCAAGCCGGAATGGCTCCCGGGCGTCCCGGTAGAGGCGACCAGCACCTCGTGAACGTCACGAGTCGGGTCAAAACCTGTCTCGCTGGTCAGTTGCTGCAGGTGCAGGTCTTGCGTAGACTGTATGAGGCTGAGCACATATTGGCCGAACGGGCTGGTTTTCGCCTGGTCCACGTTGACGCCCGCCAGAACCTTGGCATCGGGCATTACCAGGTTGAGCAACTGAGGGTCGGCCGCCTTAGCGGGCAGCGCCACAGCCAACAGAGTGGCGAGTGAAGCAGTGGTCAGAAGAGTTCGTGCGTTCATAATATCAGGACGCAATCCTTTCTCCATTATTAACGCGGGGCCCTTCGGGAAAGTTCAAGACTTAGTGCCCGACCGGGAGCTGGTCGACGATTTCGATTCCAAAGCCTTCCAGTGCCACAATTTTGCGGGGGTGATTGGTGAGCAGCCGGATCGTGTGGAGGCCCAGGTCGGAGAGGATCTGGGCGCCGATTCCGTGCTCATGCTGGAGCTGCCGCTGCCCGGCTTCCCCTTTGTAATGCATGAAGTCGCGGCCGTGCGAAACCACGCGCGGCGCGCCCACCCGCTCGCGGTCGATGCGGAATCCGGGGCCGCTCTCGTGCAGGTAGACCAGCACTCCGCTGCCTTCTTCGGCGATCGCCCGGAGCGAATTGCGGACCAGCCGGCTGCAATCGCAGCCGGTGGAGCCGAAAACGTCTCCGTAAAGGCAGCGCGAGTGCATGCGGACGAGCACGCCTTCGCGGCCGGCGACCTCGCCCAGCACCAGGGCCAGGTGGTACTCCGGATTCAGGTCGGTGGTGTAAGCCACCGTGCGAAACTCCCCGAATTCGGTTTCGATGCAGCCCTCGGCGGCGCGCCGGACGAACTTCTCGTGCTTGAGGCGGTAACGGATGATCTCCGCCACCGAAATCATCTCCACCCCGTGGCGGGCGCAGAATTCCTCGAGCTGCGGCACGCGCGCCATGGTGCCGTCTTCGTTCATGATTTCGCAGATCACGCCGGAGGGGCTGAGGCCGGCCATGCGGGCGAGATCCACCGAGGCTTCGGTCTGGCCGGCGCGCACCAGCACGCCGCCTTCCTGCGCGCGCAGGGGAAAGACGTGGCCGGGACGCGCCAGGTCGGCCGGGCGGCACGCCGGGTCGATGGCGGTGAGGATGGTGCGGGTGCGGTCGGCCGCCGAGATGCCGGTGGTCACGCCTTCCCGCGCGTCGATCGATTCGCAAAAGGCCGTTCCGAAGTTTGACGTATTCGTAGGGCTCATCAGCGGCAGGCGCAGAAAATCGCAGCGTTCGGCGTTGAGGCTGAGGCAGATCAGGCCGCGTCCGTGGGTGGCCATGAAGTTGATGATTTCGGGAGTGACTTTCTCGGCCGCGATGGTGAGATCGCCTTCATTCTCGCGGTCTTCATCGTCCACCACTACCAGAATGCGTCCGGCGCGGATATCGTCAACCGCCTCCGGGACGGAAATGAAAGGCATAATTCATTGTATCCATTAGGTGTTGGGTACCCGGCGAGTTGTACCTACGCTAAGATGAAAACTGGACGGTTGTCTCCTGATTTGAGATTCGCCGATGTTCGTTTTTGCGCCACTTTTGCCGGTGTTGCCGGAATTGCACCTGACCGGGGTGATCGACATTCTGGTGGTGGCGTTCCTGGTGTACCAGGCGCTCATGGTCGTCCGTGGGACGCGCGCGGGACATATCCTGATCGGCATTCTGATCATGGTGCTGCTGTACGGCGTAGCATCCTGGGCGGGGCTGGAGGCGTTGCGATCGCTGCTCTCGTTCATCGTGCCGTATATCGGGCTGGCGGTGATCGTGCTGTTCCAGTCGGAGATCCGGCGCACGTTGGCGAGGCTGGGCCGCAAGCGATGGTTCGGGCTGGGGGGCGGCTTCCGGGCGCCGGAATCGGTCAACGAAATTCTGTTCGCGGTGGAGAAACTGGCCGAGGAAAAGATCGGCGCCCTGATCGTGCTGGAGCGCGACATCGGGCTGCGGACGTTCATTGAGAGCGGTGTGATGCTGGAAGCGCGGATCTCGCGCGATCTGCTGCTTTCGATTTTCCAGCCCGGGCTGCCGTTGCACGACGGGGCGGTGATCGTGCAGAAAGACCGGATCGCGGCCGCGGCGTGCTTCCTGCCGCTGACCACCAATCCGGCGCTGTCGCGCAAACTCGGCACACGGCACCGCGCGGCCATCGGAATCACGGAAGAAACCGATTGTCTTTCGATCGTGGTTTCCGAAGAGACCGGCCGCATTTCCGCCGCGGCATTCGGCGACCTGATCCAGGGGCTGACCGTGCCGGACCTGGTGGAGCGGATCAACCGGCATTTTGAGGTGCAGCGCCCGACGCCGATGCACATCGACGAGTTCGCGGCCGATATTCCGCTGTCGCCTTCGAGCGGCGCCGACAAGGAGATCCGTCCCACCGAGAGGTTGAACCAGCCATGAAAGTGCTGCGATGGTTCCGCAAGCTGGTGGTCGAGAATGCCGGCTGGAAGGTGATCTCGCTGTTGATCGCGACGATTCTGTGGGCACTGGTGGCTTCCGAACCCGAACTGGCGGCGTTCGCCACCGCGCCGGTGGAATACAAGAATCTGCCCGACGACCTCGAAATCAGCTCGGAACCGATGACCGCGGTGTCGCTGGAGCTGCGGGGTCCTTCGGGTGAGCTGCGCGGCGTCAACGATGGCGCGCTGCGTCCCGCCGTGATCCTCGATATGTCCGGAGTGCGTCCCGGGGAGCGCACCTTCGCCATCGACAGCAGCAGCGTGAAACTGGCGCGCGGCGTGCGGCTGGTGCGCGCGATTCCTTCCGAGGTTCGCCTGCAGTTCGATCGCCGTGCCGTGAAGATCGTCCCGGTCCGGCCGCGTTTCATCGGTGAGGGGACGAGCGGCTACGAAATCGTCCACTGGTCCGTGATTCCGCCACAGCTTACGATCGAGGGCCCGGCCGATCACGTGGCGCGCATCCGGCAGGTCCAGACCGACCCGGTGGACGTGTCGGGTGTGGTGGGGACCTCCGAGTTTCGCGTGAATGCGTACGTCGGCGAGCCGTATGTTCGATTTCAGTCGTCCCCCCAGGTGGCCGTTTCGGTGACGATGAAGAAGAAAGAGGAATGATGACGGAGGAATCGGTTGGGTAAGCAGCTGTTTGGGACCGATGGAATCCGCGGCGTGGCGGGAGAATACCCGCTGGATCCGCGGACGGTTTACGCGTTCGGAGTTGCCCTGGGCCATGATGCCGCGGCGGCGCGGAACAGCCCGGAGATTCTGATCGGGGCGGATACGCGGGAATCGGGCGCATGGATCGCCCAGACCGTGGCCGGGGGATTGGAACACTGCGGCGTGCGCGTGCGGTTCGCGGGCGTGGTCTCGACCCCCGCGATTGCCTACCTGACGCGCATCGGGCCGTTTCAGGCCGGCGTGATGATCTCCGCTTCGCACAACCCGTATCAGGATAACGGTCTCAAGGTGTTCGGACACAGCGGCTTCAAACTGCCGGACGAGGAAGAACACGCGATCGAGCAGGAGATCCTGCGCATCCGCGAAGACGGGCTCGACCCCCATTCGGGCTCCCTCGCCGTAGATGAGAGCCTGGCGCGGCAGTACCTGGACTACCTGGAGTCCACCGTTTCCGTGCGGTTCGACGGAATCAGGCTGGCCATCGACTGCGGCAACGGCGCTTCCTACCGGCTCGCGCCCGAGCTGTTCAGCCGCCTGGGAGCCTCGGTCGCAGCCATTTGCGCCGAACCCAACGGACGGAATATCAACCTGGGGTGCGGCGCGCTGCACCTGGGCGGGCTGCGCGATGCCGTCATCGCGGGCCGGCAGGATATCGGAGTGGCGTTCGATGGCGACGCCGACCGGGCGATCTTTGTGGCGGCAAGCGGCAAGATCGTGGACGGCGATGCCGTTCTGCTCACCGCGGCGCGCGCCCTCAAGGCCGCGGGGCGCCTGCCTGGCGACCTGGTGGTGGCTACCGTGATGTCGAATCTCGGGCTCGAAAAGGCGCTCGAGCGCGCGGGCATCCGGATGGTGCGCACGCCGGTGGGCGATAAGTACGTACTCGAAGAGATGGTGCGGCTGGGCGCCGCGCTGGGCGGGGAACAGTCGGGCCACGTGATCTTCCGCGAGTATGCCACCACCGGCGACGGCATGTTGACGGCCCTCAAGGTGCTCGAGATCGCGCGCTGCGCCGGTGCCGGGCTGGATGAACTCACGGCCGACCTGAAGGTGTTCCCGCAGAAACTGGTGAACGTGCGGGTCCGCGAGAAGAAGGCGTTGACCGAAGTGCCGGCCGTGGCCGAGGAGATTCGCCGGGTGGAAGAGGCTTTCGCCGGATCCGGACGCGTCCTGGTGCGTTTCTCCGGCACAGAGCCACTGGCGCGTGTGATGGTGGAAGGGCCCGACCAGAACGACGTGGAAGCCTATAGCGAGAGCATTGCCGAGACCATCCGGCGGGCAATGGGATCTTCGTAGCCGATCCTCTCCGGCGGCCTGTGCCGGGCAGCATCCGGCCGGTCGCGGGAGCTCACGTGTAACCTCTTGGACCGCCTGCGGTTATGGGGAGGTGCAACCGGCTATTCTTGCCCCACGTCTCAATCACTGAACGGATTCTTAGCGAATGGTCCCGTGGGAACCCGTTTTCCGCGGACCAACCCGGCGGGTGTTATCCTCCGAGCGCCCGCCGGTTTTGTTTTTCAGACGCGGCGTAGAACCAGCGCGGAATTCTTGCTTCCGAAGGCGATACAATTGGCCACGGCATTTTCGATCGCCAAACGGCGGCCGGGGCAGGGAACGTAGTCGAGATCGCACTCGGGGTCGGGCTCGTCGACGTTGATGGTGGGCGGTACGACGCCGTCGCGCATGGCCAGGAGGGTGGCAGCCACGCCGGCGGCCCCGCAGGCGCCCTGCGGATGCCCGATCAGGCTCTTGAGCGACGAACCGGCGAGGCGGTACGCGTGGCCGTCGAAGGCCAGTTTCACCGCGCGCGTCTCGATCCGGTCGTTCAGTTCCGTGGAGGTTCCATGGTAGTTGATGTACTGCACCTCGGAGGCGGGAACGCCGGCTTCCTCGAGCGCCATGCCGATCGCTCGCGCCGGTTCCTCGCCGCACTCCTCCAGGCGGACGCGGTGAAAGGCTTCGCAGGTGGAACCGTAACCCGCCACTTCACCATAAATATGGGCGCCGCGCGCGCGGGCCTGCTCCAGTTCCTCCATAACGAAGAACCAGGAGCCCTCGGCGATCACAAAACCGTCGCGGTCGCGCGAGAATGGACGCGAAGCGCGCTGCGGCTCGTGGTTCCAGCGGGTGGACATGATGCGCATGAGCTGGAAGCCGCGCAGGATCAGCGGGGCGATCGGCGAATCCACGCCCCCCGCGATCATGGTGTTCAATATGCCCGAGCGGATATGCCGGTACGAGTAGCCGATGGCGTCGGTCGAAGACGTGCATCCGGTCGAGATGATATGGCTCAGGCCGCGCAGGCCGAACCGCATGGACACCTCGCTGGCAAGTGTCCCGATCGTCCCGGTAGGGATGGTGTAGACGCTGCACTGTTTCAGGTGGCCGGTGTAATAGAGGCGATACTGCTCTTCCGTGAAGTCCTGGCTGCCTCCGCCCGACCCGACCAGGACGCCGATCTGCCGCAACTCGTCGCGAGACATGGAGTGCGGGTCGAGCCCCGCATCGCTGAATGCCTCGGCCACGCTGGCAACCGCCAGCGGCACGGAGCGGGATACGTGGGGCCGATCTTTGACTTCCACGTACTTCTTCTCATCGAACTCGTCTGGTACTTCGCCCGCCACTTGAACCGCGTAGCCGGTCGGATCGAAGCGGCTGATTCTGCGCACGCCGCTTCTGCCGCATTTGGTGGCATCCCAAAAGCGTTCCCGCCCTATTCCATTGGGGCTTACTGCTCCGATTCCAGTAATGACAACACGCCGCATGAGTTTCGCTTTGATTTAGGTCTAAAGGTCAGTATAGGCTGAATCATATGGAAGCTGCTACGGAGACACGCGCGGCTGGACCGATTTCCGCTGGTTTGGCCGGTCTCGAAGCAGCCATGTTGGGCACCCTCGGAATGCTCGCGTGGCTGGGAATCAGCGCGGAATGGCATAACCGGAGCTTCTGGACCGCGGAAAACCTCATGGCCACGGCATTCTGGGGGCCGGACGCCGTACGCGGCGGATTCGGGTTCCGGAGCGTCTCCGGGCTGGCGCTGTACCTGGTGGTCTACAGCTTGCTAGGAGCGTTGCTGGCGGTGATACTCCGCGATCGCATGCCTCCGGTGCGGACCCTGCTGGTGGCCCTGGTCTTTGCGCTGGCGTGGTATTACCTCTCGTTCCGCGTGATCTATGCAAGGGCCCTGCCGCTGGTGGCTCTGCTGCACGTCGAGCGGCAGACGGTGTTCGCCCACCTGATTTACGGAGTTTTCCTGGGAAGATATCCGGCGTATCTGCCGAAAATTCCGGCGGCGGTTGTGCAGGCGGAAATTGCGCCCCCAGCACCCGCGGAGACACCTGAAGGTTAAAGCGGGCAGGCCCGGAGGCCTACCCTGCTAAACCAGTTCGACTTCGAGTTTTTTGGCGGCGGGGTCGAGTTTCACCAGCCGGAAACTGCGGATCTGGCCGGAACGCAAGCCTTCGCGCTGGCCGCCGCCGGCCGTCTGGCCGCTCTTCCACTTGGCCGCCAGCATCGAGCTGAGCGAAGATAGGTCGGCTTTCGCTTCGGCCGCCCGCTCTTCTTTAGCGGTGGGTTCCGCGCTGCTGATCCGGCACACGGCCTGCACGCCTTCCCCGAGTTCCACGCGGGCGCGGTTGCCGGAGACTTCCACCATCCTGCCGGTCACCACGTCGCCTTCCTTATGCTCGGCAATGTACTCGTCCAGGCTGGTGGGGATCAGTTGCTTCATTCCCAGCCGCAGCCGGCGCTTCTCCGTATCGGCTTCGAGCACCTGCGCCTTGACCGTCTGCCCGACCTTCAGGACGTCCTGCGGATGATTGATGCGCTTGTCGGCGCTGATGTCGCCAACGTGGATCATGCCTTCCACGCCTTCGGCGAGCTGCACGAAGGCGCCGAACTTTTGCAGGCTGGTCACTGGCGCTTCCACCACCGCGCCCACCGGATACTTCTGCCCAACTTCGGCCCAGGGGTCGCCCAGCGCTTGCTTCAGTCCCAGGGAAATGCGCCGGTCCGCCTGGTTCACACCGAGGATGACCACGTCCACCTGCTCGCCGGGCTTGACTACGTCCGAAGGTTTGCGGACTTTCTTCGACCAGGACATTTCAGAGAGGTGGATCAGCCCCTCCACGCCCTTTTCGAGTTCCACGAAGGCCCCGAAATCAGCCACGCGGGTGACCGTGCCGTGCACGCGGTCGCCTGTCTTGTACCTCTCGCTGGCCAGTTCCCAGGGATGCGGCAGAAGCTGCTTCATGCCGAGCGAAATGCGCCGCTTGGCCGGATCGACCTTCAGCACCTTGGCATCCACCTGCTGGCCCACGGTCAAAACGTCGGCCGGCTTGTTGATGCGCCCCCAGGAGATGTCCGCCACGTGCAGCAGTGCGTCCACGCCGCCGATGTCCACGAAAGCGCCGTAGTCGGTGAGGCCGCGGATCGTGCCCTGAACCGTCTCGCCTTCCTTGATCTCGGAGTAGCGCTTTTCCTTGGCCGTGCGCTCTTCGTCTTCGAGCACGGAGCGGCGGTCTACGACGACGTCCTCATCCGCTACGTCGAGCTTGATGATGCGGCAGCGGATTTCCTGCCCCACCAGTCTTTCCATTTCCGCAGCGTCTTTGGCGCCGCTGCGGGATGCCGGCATGAACGCCCGAACGCCCACGTCCACGCTCAGTCCGCCCTTCACCACGGCCGATACGACGCCCGCGATGGCTTCCTTGTCGCTGAATGCCTTCTCCAGCCCGGACCAGTCCTTGGGGCGTTCCACCTTGATGCGCGACAGCTCGTAGTAACCTTCCGGGCCTCGACCCTTGATCGAAACCTGGACCCTGTCGCCCGCCTGAACCGTTTCACCGGCGGCCTGGAAATCGGCTACCGGGATCGTTCCCTCGGTCTTGAAGCCGATGTCGAGAAAAACCAATTCGCCGGACACCGCGATCACGGTGCCTTCCAGGCCCTTCCCGCCCTCCCCGGGGCGGTGGGAATGAGACTGTTCGTATTGCGACAGAATGTCGCCGAAAGACTCGTTGGTCTGGTTGTTGGGTTCGGATCCCGGAGCGGTGGCCCGATCCTGATCCAGCATGCTTGGGTTGGACATGAGAGGTACTACTTCATTGTGGCATAATCCCGAGTGGGATATCACGCGTGCCCCTGAGTTCTCCCCCCCGCCGGACCCAACTTGTCCGCCCCCAGGATTTTGTCTGGATTCTGCTGTTCGCGGCACTCGGATACACCACCCGCAATCGCGATATCTACGCTTGGGCGCCGCTGGCGGCCCTGGGGCTGGTGCAACTGATCGAGCCGCGCATTCCGGCCCTCGAAACGAGAGCCGGGCGGATCTTCTGGACCGCGCTGAAACTGCTGCTCGGGTTCCTGCTGATCGGCTACACGGACGGGATCCGCAGCCGGTATTGGATAGTCATGCTGCTGCCGGTGGTCTCCGCCGGGACTACCTTCGGAATTCTGGGAACGCTGGCCGTTTCGTTTATCGCGGCCGGCACCTACCTGGTTTTCCTGCTGTACATCGACTGGAACCAGTACGTGCTCGAATTCTCGGAGATCACCGAGCTGGTGCTGCGGGTGGTGTTCTTCGCGATGGTCGGCACGCTCGCCAATACGCTGGCCGAGGACCTGCGCGTGCAATCGGCGAAATACCGGCGGACGGCGGAGAAGCTGGCCGAAGCCAACGCGCAGATCCGGGAGGCGGAGGAAGCGGTCCGCCGGTCCGACCGCCTTGCCGCGCTCGGGCAGCTCTCCGCCGGCCTGGCGCACGAGCTGCGCAATCCGCTCGGCACCATCAAGGCTTCCTCCGAAATGCTGGGCACGAGCGTCAGCGCGGAAAACGAGGTGGCGCGCGAAATGGCCGGCTTCATCAGCAGCGAGGTGGACCGCGCCAACTCGCTGATCACGCGCTTCCTGCAGTTTGCGCGGCCGCTTCAGGTGCGCCTGGATAACGCCGATCTTTCGCACGTGCTCGACCGGGCGATCGCCATGGCCGCGCGCGAGGCTCCCGAGATCGCCATCTACAAAAACTACTCGCCCGAGATCCCGCCGTTCCCCCTGGATGCCGAACTGATGGAGCGGGTGTTCTACAACCTGGTGCTGAACGCGGCGCAGGCCAGCCCTCCCGGCGGCACAGTGACGGTGAAAACGCGCGCCGCCGAGGACATCGCCGAGATCGCGGTGATCGATCGCGGTTCGGGCATTGACCCAAAGGACCTGGATTCGATTTTCAACCCGTTCTTCACGACCAAGGCCAGCGGCGTGGGGCTGGGCCTGGCGATCGTCTCCAAGATCGTGGACGAGCACGGCGGTAAAATAGCGGTCGAGAGCGAACCCGCCAAGGGCAGCGTCTTCCGCGTGCTGCTGCCGATGGCCCGCTCCGAACTCGCCGCATGAAAAAACGCATCCTGGTGGTCGAGGACGAAGAGAAGCTCCGCCGCGTGATCGAGCTGCAACTGGCTTCCGCGGGCTTCGAAGTGGACAAGGCCGCGAGCGCAGAGGACGGCCTGAAGCTGGTAGATCGCGCCGATCTGGTCCTGACCGACCTGCGGCTGCCGGCCATGGACGGGCTCGAGTTTCTAGCCTTGATCCGCCGCCAGAACTCGCAGACGCCGGTGATCATGATGACCGCTTTCGGCAGCGTGGAAAACGCGGTAGAGGCCATGAAATCGGGCGCCACCGACTTCCTGCTGAAACCGTTTTCGCTCGATCACCTGATGCAGGTGGTCCACAAGGCGCTCGAGGTGCGCGCCCTGCGCGATGAGAACCGGCAGCTCAAGGAGCAGTTGGGGCGCCGCTACGAGTTCGACAATATCATCGGCCGCAGCGAGCCGATGCAGGAAATCTTCGCGGCCATCGAGCGGGTGGCGCCCACGCGAGCCACGGTGCTGCTGGCGGGCGAGAGCGGCGTGGGTAAGGACCTGATCGCCCGCGCCATCCACTTCCACTCGCCGCGGCGCGACCGGCCGCTGGTGAAGATCAACTGCAGCTCGCTTCCGGAAAACCTGATGGAGAGCGAACTGTTTGGTTACGAGAAGGGCGCCTTCACCGGCGCCCAGACCAGCAAGCCCGGCAAGTTCGAGCAGGCCGATACGGGCACGGTCTTCCTCGACGAAATCGGCGACGTGCCGGCGGCGGTGCAGGTGAAGCTGCTGCGCATACTGCAGGAGCGCGAGTTCGAGCGGCTGGGGAGCAACGTGACGCGGCACATCGACGTGCGGGTGATCGCCGCCACCAACCAGGACCTGCGCGCGGCGCTAGAGCAGGGCACCTTCCGCGAGGATCTTTATTACCGTCTGAATGTGGTGCCGCTGAACATCCCGTCGCTGCGCGAGCGCAAGCAGGACATCCCGTTTCTGGCGAACCATTTCGTCCACAAGCTGGCTCCCGATACCGGCTGCCGGGTGGAATCGATTACGGATACCGCGATGGAAAAGCTCATGGCGTATCACTGGCCCGGCAACGTGCGCGAGTTGGAGAACGTGATCGAGCGCAGCCTGGTGATGTGCGGGGGCACGCAGTTGGATGCGCCGGATATCCGCCTGGAAAGCGCTCCGCGTCCGCGGGCGCAGAACGGGCAGAACGAGACACCCTTCGTGCCGGACGGCATGAGCCTCGATCAATTCGAGCAGGAGATTATCCGCGAGGCATTGCGCCGCGCCTCGGGGAATAAGAGTCAGGCCGCGCGCCTGCTGGGGCTGACGCGAAACGCGCTCCGGTACCGGCTGACGCAGATGGGGATGGAAGCCTGAACGCCCTCGCGTCTCGCACTGCCGACCGAGTGGCGGGGCGAGCAGCCTAGTTGGCGCGCAGCATCTCGACCGGGTCGATTCGCATGGCCCGGAGTACCGCCGGCAGTGCTGCTAACGATGCCGCCGCCAGTATGATCAGAGAAGGAATCATCAGCATGCCCGTATCGGTGCCCTTCACCTCATAGAGCAGCGTCTCGATGTATCGAACCGATGCCATACCGAGCGCCGAGGCCCGCGATCGCGCCCACGAGCACCATCGAAAAGGCCTCTGCTGTCACGCTCCGCGCGATATCGACCGCCCGCGCGCCAATCGCTACTCGAATGCCGATCTCGCGACGGCGTTCGAGAACGCTATAGTCCAGCACGCCATAGAGACCGATGGCTGCGAGCAACAGGGCGACAGCCGCGAAGAATGCCGCCAGCATCGCCAGGAGCCGTTCGCGAACGGCGTGCGCCAGGTTGATCTCCACCTGCGTGCGGATGTTGCGGATGTAAATCGCCGAGCCCGCCCGGGATACTTCCCTGAGGAGGATGGACGCCAGAGCCATCGGGTTTGCGGTTCGGGTACGAACCACCAAGGTTCCCCGGCCCATGGGCACGAATGCGCCCTTGGCGTCCACTTTTTGAAACGGAAAGTAAGCCGTCGGCAGGATCGGGCGGCGCATGTCGTCCCTGGATCGCGCGTCGCGGACGAACCCCACGATCTGAAAGCGTACGTGCTCGTTCTCGAACCATTTCCCGGTCGGATTCCCGCCGTTGAAGAATTGTTTCGCAAACGCCTGGTTGACGATCGCTGCGGGCGGATTGGTGTCGGCCGGGCTAAAGTCTCTGCCGTCGATGAGGGGAATCCGCATCGTATCAAACCAGCCGGGAGAGACCCTCAGAACGTCGGAGAGGACCTCGCTTGGAGGAGCGCCGTTCACCGATATCGCGCCGACGGCACTCTCCCCGCTCATCATCGGCCACACCGTCAGCGCGACCCTCTCCACGCCGGGAACCGCCCGTAAACGATCCGCCAACTGGTCCCAATACACCGGCGCCTGGGGCCGCGGCGCGGCGGCTTCGAGGTTCAGGATCCGCCCCGCCGAAAAACCGGTGGGCTGGCTGGTCAGCCTGTCGAACGTAGCGGCAAACAAGCCGGCGACGAAGAGTACGACGAAACAGAAGGCGACCTGCAGCACGATTAGCGCGTTCATCGTCCGGCGCCCCGAACGTGTGCCTGAACCGCCTTTCAGCGCGCTGACCGGTTGCACGGCCGAGGCGCGCAGTGCCGGAGCCAGGCCAAACAGGAATGTGACGCCGCAAGCCAGCGCCAGGCTGAAGCCCACGACGCTCCAGTCCGCCGGAAGCGCAAGGCGTACCGGATTGTCCGGCGGATTGATCATTTCCACGATGAGCGGTGCGCTCCAGGACGCGAACAACCCGCCGATAACTGTCGCCAGCAAGGCCAGCCACGCGCACTCTACCAGAACCAATTGTACGAGTCGCCATCGCCCCGCCCCGATCGAGACGCGTAGCGCCATTTCACGCGACCGCGCCGATGCCTGTGCCGTCATCAGGTTGGCGACGTTGGCGCACGCAATCAGCAGGACCAGCACTACCAAAATGGCCAAAGCAAGGAGCGCCCGGCCATAGTCTCTCTGCAGGTTCGAACGCCCGGAGCCGGCGGGGTCGAGCAAGAGCTTCTCCTCGAAGAATTGCTCCAGACGTCGTTGAGACATGCCTATGAAACCCCTGGCTCTCTCCTGCTGGATGACGTGAAACGTGGCGCGCAACCTCTCGCGAACGGGTTCGGCGGCGGCACCGGACTTTAGTTTGACCAGAGTCCGCAGCCAGAAGTTCGTCTCGCTGGCCAGAATACGAGGATTCTTCATCATCATTGGAACAAAGACGTCGGTGATTGTGCCGGTTTCGGTTCCGGTGAAAGGCTCCCCGGCGACGCCGACAATCTGATACAGGTCGTCGCCTATGCGGAAGGTCCGCCCGATCACGCTACGGTCCTGCGCGAAGCGCCGCGTCCAATAGTCGTACGAGAGGACCGCGACGGGGTGCACGCCCGGCGTGACGTCGTCGTACGCAGTCAGCAGTCTGCCGAGCGCGGGCCGCAGGCCGAACGAATCGAACATCCAGCCGGAAACGAACTGCCTGTAGGCCTTTTCCATCTGGTCGTCCCGTCCGTAGGTCAGATCGATGCGCTCGGCGTACGATACTGCTATCGACTCGGCCTGCTCCTTCACCGCGGCGCGCATCCGGCGGAACATCGGATACGAGCAACTGTCGTATTTCGAGAGGCGGCCATTCGCGCCGATTCCTTCAAAGGCTACGCTGTACAGGCGTTCGGGATGGGAGATCGGCAAGGGGCGCAGCAGTAGCGCGTCGATCAGCCGGAATGCCGATGTGCAGGCGCCGGTCGCCAGCGCCAGGGACAGAATCGCCGCCCCGGAGGTGGCCTTCCTCTTCATGAGCTGCCGCCAGCCGAAAACGGCATCGGCGCCGAGCGAGTCGAGCCATGCGACCATGCGGAAGCCGCGGCTCACTCGATCGCCGGGGGATCCATTTGCCATTCGCGACCAAAAAGACATTCACACCGCCCTCGGAACTGTATACTTTCGGTCGCCGGAAAGGTTACGAGTCCCTTCTTTAGGGCTCACTCGTACGGCGCGAAGTACCCCAATCTCCAGTGGGCGTTCAGTTTGGGGAGGCCGCGCGGCGGTACCACTTTGATCTCGACCCGGTGATACCGGCCATCGCGCTGCCGGTCGGTCGGCGAGTAGCCGAGCACATAGCGGTTGCGCATCGCGAGACCGATCTTGGCCGCGATGTCCGGCAATTCCGCCAGTTCCGCCGGAAAATGAGTCCCTCCGGTTTGCGATGCCAGGTCGCCCAGCAGGCCGGGCCCCGCCGCTTCCTCCGGAGAGCGCCCGCGGCTGGCGAAGGGCTCGTAAATCCCGATCGCATAGATCAACGCGTCGCCTTCGCGCACCATGTGGCGCAGTTCGCCTTCGGTGTAGCGGCTGGCGTTATCGCCGCCGTCGGAGATGATCAGCAGCGCCTTGCGCCGTTCGGTGGAGCGCTTCAATTCGTGCAGCGACAGCGCCAGTGCGTCGAGCAGCGCGGTGCGGCCTCTCGATTGCGCGAAGGCCAACTGGTTCTGAATTCCCTCCGTGTCCCGCGTCAAAGGCACGACCAGGGTCGGGCGGTCGTTGAACTCCACCAGAAAAAACTCGTCCTCGGGGTTGGCGGTGTCCAGGAACTGCGCCACGGCGTCGCGCGCCAGCCGGAGTTTCGGACCCATGCTGCCGCTGATGTCGAAAACCAGTCCGACCGCGACCGGTTCATCCTCCATGGCGAACTGCGTTACGGTCTGCTCTATGTGATCGTCGTAGAGTCTGAAATGCTCTTTCTCGAGCCCCGTGACCGGACGGTTCATGGGGTCGCAAACGGAAACCGGAACCAGTACCAGGTTGGAATCTACCCGTAAATTCCTGTGCGATGGGGCCGTCTGGCTCAAAGGTCCCGAGCGAGGCTGAATCGCCACCTGTCCGTGCGCGACGCAGAGGGCGAAAACCCCCTCGATCAAGGTGAGGCCGATGCTACGTGGCACTGCCGTCCCTCCAGCGCGTATTGTACTGCGAGTGCACGCCCCGCGTCGTCATGGAGAGTACTAAACTGGGTCATTTGACTTGGCTCCCGTCAGTTGGTTAACTATAGTTAAGTCGATGGATGCACCGGGATTGAGTTCCGAAACCCGTTCCCTGTCCGACGTGCACTCGTCGGTGGGCATCTCCCAGATCTCCTTCTGGAGGCGGATGTTCGCCTTCGCGGGGCCCGCGTACCTGGTGAGCGTCGGCTACATGGACCCTGGCAACTGGGCCACCGATATCGAAGGCGGCGCGCGCTTCGGCTACCGCCTGTTGTGGGTGCTGGTGATGTCCAACGCCATGGCCATCCTGCTCCAGACCCTCAGCGCCCGGCTGGGGATCGTGTCGGGGCGCGACCTGGCGCAGGCCTGCCGCGAAACCTATCCGCGGCGCGTCAACCTGATGCTCTGGGCGCTGTGCGAAATCGCCATCGCCGCCTGCGACCTGGCGGAGGTGCTGGGCGCGGCCATCGGGCTGAACCTGCTGTTCCATATCCCGCTGCTGGCGGGCGTGCTGCTGACGGCGGCCGATACGCTGCTGCTGCTGTGGTTCCAGAGCTTTGGCATCCGCACGATCGAAGCTTTCGTGCTTTCGCTGATCGCCGTGATCGCCGCCTGCTTCTGCATCGAAATCATCTGGGCCAAGCCTTCGGTTCCCGAGATGATGACCGGGCTGGTTCCGCGGCTCAACGGCAACACCCTGTACGTGGCCATCACCATCCTGGGCGCGACTGTGATGCCGCATAACATGTACCTGCACTCCGCGCTGGTGCAGACCCGCAATATCGGCCACTACCGCATCCGAGAAGCGGACGGCCTGCCGCTTCAATCTGATCGACTCGGTAGTGGCTCTCAACGGCGCCCTGTTCGTGAATGCGGCCATCCTGGTGCTGGCGGCGGCGGTCTTCTTCAAGCGCGGCATCGTAGTCACCGAAATCCAGCAGGCCCAGGTGCTGCTGGTGCCCCTGCTCGGCACCGGCATGGCGGGAGTGATCTTCGCCATCGCTCTGCTCTGCTCGGGCCAATCGTCCACGCTGACCGGAACCCTGGCCGGCCAGATCGTGATGGAGGGGTTCCTCAACTTCCGCATGCGTCCCTGGCTGCGGCGCCTGATCACGCGGACGCTGGCGATGATTCCCGCGGCCCTGACCATCTACATTGCCGGCGAAAAATCCACCTTCGGACTGCTGCTGTTGAGCCAGGCAATCCTCAGCATGCAACTGCCTTTCGCCATCATCCCCCTGATCCACTTCACCAATGACCGCGCCGCGCATGGGTTCGTTCGCGAATGCCGGCTGGGTGCAGACGCTGTCCTGGACCACCGCCGCCATCATCGTCGGCCTCAATCTGTGGCTGGCGCAGCAGGCGATCAGCGATTGGGTCGAGGCCGCCGGGCGCTGGCGGCTGCTGGTTTGGGCGCTGGCCGTTCCGGCGGCCCTATTCCTGCTGATCCTATTGTTGTGGATCATGTTTGAGCCGTGGATTACCGGGCGCGCCCGCCGCGGCAGGGCTTCCGTGGAACTGCCGGAGACAGCGGGAGTTTCGGCCGCCGAGGCACCCATCTACCACCGCATCCTGGTGCCCCTGGACCACACCGGCCTGGACCGCCTGGCGCTCTCCCACGCGGCCGCCATGGCGAAGCTCTACCAGGCCTGCGTTTTCCTTCTGCACGTCGAGGAGGGCGTGACCAGCCAGATTTACGGCCGCGAAGCGTCCACGGCGGAAGTCGAGGCGGGCGAGGAGTACCTGGAGCGCATCGCCCAAACCCTGCGGAATCAGGGAATTACCGTCGAAACCGCGATTTCCCACTCATCTTCGCCGACGCGGGAAATCATTCGCTACGCGCGGGAGGTCCACCCCGACCTGTTGATCATGGGCGCCCACGGCCACGGCGGTCTGAAAGACCTGATCTTCGGGACCACCATCAACCCGGTCCGCCACCATCTCGAATTGCCGATGCTGATCGTCCGCCCGGGCAAATCGTGAAACCTGGGACACGCTGTCCCAACACCGTGTCGGAGGAACACAGCCGGGAACGCTTCTTTCCGCACAGAATCTTTCTTTTGAATCGGTTGCCGTGTGGCAACTGAACTGCTTCCTGCGGTTCCGTGCGTCACCTTCTGCACATTCTTGCGTTGATCGGTTGTCTTGCGCCGCTCCATGGCGCCACTCTGGAGCGGCTCACGCTGGACGAGATGATCGCGAAATCCACAGCTATTGTCCGGGGGAAGGTCACGGCTTCCTCCGTCTCTTTCTCCGGCCCGGTGATTTACACCCACTACACGGTCCAGGTCTCCGAGCAGTACAAGGGAACTCCGGCCGGATCCGTGGACGTGGTGTTTCCGGGGGGCGCAGTGAGCGGGATGCGGCAGTCTTTCTCGGGCGTGCCGGCTCTCGACCAGGGCGCCGAATACGTGCTGATGCTGTGGACCGGGAAAGACGGGGTGACGCAGGTGATCGGGTTGACGCAGGGGCTTTTCACCCTGCCCGCCGGCGGCGGCACCGACCCGCTGGCGACCCGAACCGCCACGCGCGAGCTGATGCTTGACCGGCAGAGCGGCCAGCCCGTGAAGGATGAGACGCTCACCATGCACTTGAGCGATCTGCGTTCGCGAATTTCCACCGCTCTGGCCGGTGTGAAAAGGGGCCAGGTGAAATGACGAGGGAATCCAGGCACCACCGGCTGCTGGCGATGGGTGTCGCTGCGTTCCTGCTGGCGATGCCGCTACAGGCGTATTACCACTACGTGCACTATGCCAGCCGCACCGCCCCCTTCGCCCCGATTTACGAGAAATTCGACCTGACGAAACTGCCGAATAAGACGGTCACATTCTTCGTCAGCGACCAGGGACCTTCGGTCTACGCGACCAACGACAGCTTCGGCTCGGTGCTGAGCCAGATCAAGCAGGCGGCGGCAGCCTGGAATTCGGTCACTACGTCGGACCTGCGGGTGGCTTTCGGCGGCCTCGAATCCTACACGGCCAATCCGACCACGACGGCGACCGGCGGCCCGCTGCTTCCTTCGAGCACTCCCGGCGCCGACGTGATTTTCGTGGATCTGCCGGGCGTCGTGGGTCTGGGCGCGCCGACCACTTCCCAGACGCCGGTCCAAGCCGCGGACGGCAGCACGTTCTTTCCGATTCTGCGCGGCATCGTGATGCTCTCGCGCGACACGACATCCACCCTGGGCCCCAGCTATTACGAGAACTTCTATACCACCGCGGTGCACGAAATCGGGCACGCGCTCGGCTTGCAACACACCTGGACTTCGAGCGCCATGTCGCAAGGCGTGGTGCGGAACACGTCGCGCGCCCGGCCGCTCGATGCCGACGACCGCGCCGCCATTTCGATGCTTTACGGGGTCGCCAACTGGAAGGCGAACTTCGGCTCGATCAGCGGCAGAGTGACCTACTCCGACGGCACCACTCCGGTGTCGCTCGCTTCGGTGGTGGCGATCGCGCCGGCCGGATCGGCGGTCAGCTCGCTGACCAACCCGGACGGCACTTACGAAATCGACGGCATCCCGGCCACTTCGAACTACCTGGTGTACGTGCATCCGCTGCCGCCCGATGCCATGAACCCGGACGAATCGGGCATTCGGTTCCCCAAAGATCCGAACGGCCAGACGTTCGCTCCGAGCGGTCCCTTCCAGACGGTCTTCTACCCGGGTACCCTCGATCCGACGCAGGCCACCGTGATTCAGGTGGGTGCGGGAACGCCGACCTCCGGTGTGAACTTCGCGGTCCAGCCACGCAGCGCCGTGCCCGCCTACGACCTGGTGACCCTGTGCCGCCTGAATACGGCCACCCGCACGTACATCTATTCGGGTGATCTGACGGTTCCGAGCGCGACCGGCGGCGGACTGGCGTTTATCGATTCCACCGTGCCCCAGGACGGATTGGTGACGATTTGGGGGGAGCCTCCCCTGACCACTCCGATGCCGCAATCCGCCTTAATCATGGGCGGGTTGGGCAACGCGATTTCGATTCAGCGCTATACGGATGGCTCGGGAGCGGTGGCGCTCTATTTTCAACCTCTCTTGGGGGCCGGGACCGGTCCGCGGCACCTGGTGCTGAATTTCGGCAACGACATCTTCGTGCAGCCCGACGCAGTTACCCTGGTGCAGCAGGGGCCGCCCGTGATCAATTCGGTGGTCTCGAATCCGGATGGTTCGGTGACGATATCGGGCGCCGGCCTGCGAGCCGACAGCAATGTCTACTTCGACGGGCTCGAGACCACGGTCCTGGCGCCATTCAGCGGAACTCCGAACGCCGGCTCGATTACGGTGGCGCCTCCTCCGGCCACGGGTGGGCAGACTTCTACCCTCACGATTTACAACTCCGATAGCCAGAATTCGATGATCATGCAGGGAGCGAGCCCTGCGACTTACACGTATCCATCGGCTCCGGCTCCGCAGATCTCCGGCATCAGCCAGCCGTCTCTGCCGGCCGGTTCTACCGCGGCCATCGACGTCACTCTGCCGAACGCCAACCTCGTGGACGGGCAGGTGACCGTGGGCTTCGGTTCTAACGATGTAACAGTTCGCCGCGTCTGGGTGCTCAGCCCGACCCACCTCGTCGCCAACGTTGTGGTCGCACCCGGCGCGGCGATCGGCGCTTCCCAGGTAAGCGTCATATCCGGGCTGGAGGTAGTCTCTCAGCCCTTCGCGTTCCAGACGCAGGTGGCGCAAAGCAGCCTGCCGGTGATCGCGCTTCCGGTGGTCAATGGCGACCCCAACCAGCAGACCATTTATCCGGGCGCCATCGCCACGATTTACGGCCAGAACCTGGTGCTCTCGCCTTCCACCCTGCAGTTGACGCTGAACGACGTTCCGATGCAGGTTTTGTTCGCGAGCGCCGGGCAGATCAACTTCGTGGTGCCGGCCAACATGCCGCTCGGGCCCTCTTACCTGAAGCTGAACAATGGGGCGCGGCCTGCGTTTCCGGTGGTGGTCCAGATCGACTACGCTCCGCCTTCCATTACCGGAATCGCAAACTCCTCGAACGTCTCGCTTCTCGGCCTGAGCGCCGCCGCGGGCGATCTCGTCAACCTGACGATTGTCTCCCTGGACCCCACGGTTCCGGCGAATCCCGGCCGGTTGCGGGTGACCGTGGGCGGCTCCAATGTTCCGGTGGTGGCGCTGAATCCGCTGGGGAACAATGCGTACCAGGTACAGATCGTGCTCCAGCAGTCGTTCGGCGGCACCCAGGTGCCGGTCCAGGTGTGGGTGGATGGTTCGAGCAGCCAACCGGTGCTGCTGGCGATTCGGTGAAGCGCCGTTCGTGTTAACGTGACAGGCGGGGAGAACGCATGAAACTTTTCGCCGCCGCGCTACTTTTCGCCGCTTTGGCCCTGCCCGCCGGGGCTCCGCCGGGATTCCACTACTGGTCGTCGGCCGAGCTCAAGTCCTTTACGAACAGCCTGTCGCCCAAGATCAACGAACAGAAGCTGGCGACCGAGCAGTTGGGGTCGCACGGAAACTACCTGTTCATGGTGGCTCACCGCGAGGCGTCGGGCGAAGCCGAGTACCACGCGAAGCAAGCTGACGTATTCGTGGTCGAGAGCGGAGAAGGGACACTCGTCTACGGAGGGTCGCTGGTGAACCCGAAGACCACCGCTCCGAACGAGATGCGCGCTCCTTCGATCAAAGGCGGCATGGAGAAGAAAGTCGCGGCCGGCGACGTGGTGACGATTCCCGCCGCGACGGCGCACCAGATGATGGTGCCGGCGGGTAAGCAGATCACCTACTTCGTGGTGAAGATCACGCAGTAGGCGCGGGCCGCGCACCCTACTCTTTCCAGAACAACTCCGCGTCCGAGCGCCGGACGTAGTTGGCGTCAATCGCGGCGGGGTTCCGGGTCTCGCCGCGCTGCCAGCGGCCGAACGCGATGACCGCCACCGCTGCCGCAATCGTGCGCGGGGCGGTGACGCGAGGGATCTTCTCGAACCGGGTCCCCGCAAGGTGTTCCGCGAGCGGCTGGAAATCGGTAGAGATGAACTCCAGGGCGGTGTCCGGCAGGGTCTCGAGCCAGACTTCGAATTTTGTCACCATTTCCGGCTCGACCGGCCGCAGGGCCGAGTCATATACAGCCGCATACACCTCGCCCCGCCGGGCGTCCATTACCACGGCCCGCAATTCCGCCGTTCCGAAATAGGCCAGTGCTTCCAGATTGGAGACCGCCACCACCGGATTGCCGGTAGCCTCCGCCAGGCCCTTTACGCACGACAGGCCCACCCGAACCCCGGTGAAAGATCCCGGTCCCGAGGTCGCGGCGAAACAGTCGACCGCTCCTGCGTCCAGGCCATGGCGCGCCAGAAGGGACTCCAGTTCCGGGAACAGGACGTGAGCGAATCCCGACGGCGAAAAAAGCGCCCTTTCTTCCAGGATTTCGTCTCCGCGCGCCAGCGCCAGGCTGCCGCATTCGTGGGTGGTGTCCAATGCCAGGATGAGCGGCTTCACCGTGTGATCCCGCTGGCCGTATCCAGCTCGTAGACTTTGCCGTTGGCGTTCATGCCGAAGAGCCTCAAGTGCAGGATCGCCGGAAAGTTGTCGGCAATGTCGGGCGGCAGCGTGAATGTGCCTTTCCGGCCCGTGGCGAGGATGCGGTAGCCTTGATGGTCGGCCGAAACTTCGCCCTTCCACAAGAACATCATCCAGCGCGTGGCTCTCGATTCGCGGGTCATCTTCGCGGCATACGCCACCGGGCGGGACATCGACAGATCGCCCTTGGGCTGCTCGAGGGCGAAGGGCACTTTTTCCGTGTTGGCCTCCACTTCCTGCATCAGGATCTCCCGCGATTCGAACTTGTACGACTTATTCATGCTTTCCACGCGGCCTTCCCGGACCACGTGCAGCACCCAGTCGTGGGACTGGTCCGGCGGTTCGCCGGTAAAATACTCGCCGGAATACTTCTTGGCCTTGAGGCTCTCGCCGTCCGCCGGGTTGATCCAGAAAATGTCGTACCCGTGCTTTTCGACGTTCAGCTCGACCGTCCCCGGGTGTTCGACATAGACCACATACTCGGTGCCTTCGAGCGCCAGCGCGCGTCCGCCGTTCACGTCGAAATACGGCTCGAGCTCCCAGTAGCGCGTGTCGTCGAAGAAGTTGAACCAGGCCGTCATGGCTTTCACCCCGGGGGCATCCAGACTCTTTCCGGCGTAGGTGAGGGATTGGCCGTCCATCGTGGCGTTCCACAGCCGGTGCCGGAAGGTGGTGGCATCCACCTCTCCTTCGCGGCCGAAATCCACATTTACAAACGGCACGGGGTAGAGTTGATGCTCGATTGAGGGCACGGCGTCGTCCGCAGTCCGGGTGGTGACGTAATCCTGCCAGCCATCGTCCAGCAGGGGCGAGGAGGTGAGGCGGGCGCCGCTGCTGCGCGGGTGTTGGTACGGATCGAGTTCTTTCAGCCCGGCGCCGATTTCCTGAAGCAGCGCGCGTCCGGCGGGGTAGTCTTCAAAGTCTTCGACGCCCTGCCAGGTGACGTTCATGGCGGAGTAGCGCGCCACGACATACCGCACGAACCGCCGCCGGTCCTCGCGGGTAGGGAACAGGCGGGTCAGGGTGTCCGGGCCGGCCAGCACCATGTCCGGGATCAAGCCCTTGGAGTTGAGGTATCGGACGCGCGCGTCGAGCCTTCGGAAGTAATCGGGGGCGGGGAAGCCTTCGGGCGAGTAGGCGCCGGCGGCCGGGCCCGCAATCACCAGCCCGCGCAGGTGGTTGAACTTCTGCGCCGCGCGCGCGTCCGCCAAAGCGCGGAATGACGCGTCGTCCATCACGGCGAACTGCAATCCACTGGCGCCCATCCACAGGTGCGGCTGGTCGAGCCCCGTGCTGGAGCGCTCCGTGTACTCCCAGTGGTGCACGTTAGCCGGGCGAATGAAACCGCGAGACTCGGAAGCGGCTGCGGTGAAGGTTCCCGTGCGGTCGTTCCAGGCGGCTACATTGCTGGTCACGTGGTAGGCCCACGCGCCCGCCTCGGTGGGAGCGAAGCGCACCACCATCCGGGTGCCGCCGTCCCAGAACGCCGGCATTGCCAGGGTGTGGAATTGGGGGGAGCGGAACTCCACCTTCAGATCCACATCGCGATAGGGAGCCGGGTGCCGGGCCGCGTCCTGAGGGCTCAACTCGAACACCATATCGCAGGGCGAATATATGGGGGCTTGATTACAGGACTCCTGCGCCGCCGGCGGGGCCTGCGCCGAAGCGCCCGCGGCAGCCGCCAAAACCGCCACGGCTAACTTCATCGACATATATCACCAGTTTAGCGGTGCTCAGCCACCGGATGTCGCGGCTGGCGGCTGTGCCGGATCCAACGAACGACCGAAAACGCACTACCGATGACAAACAGCGCCACCAGGCCGAGAATGAACCACTCGACCGCCGGCTGCTCGCCCCAGCTCAGAATGCGCCGTCCAAAGAACAAGGCCAGCACTCCGAGCCCCGTAAACCGGACCATGCGAACCGCACCGACTACCGTGAGCAGTTTTTTTCGAGGATACTCCAGGGCGGAGGCCACCATGATTACGGGCGTAAACGGAAAAGGCGGGGGAGCGATCGAAGCCACCGCCAGGGCCCAGGCTGCCCCCTTCCGCACTTTATTTTTTACATAGTCCAGGCGAGCCTTGGGAAGGTGCTTGTCGAGACCCTCCTCGCCCGCCTTGCGGAAGACCAGGTCCACGAGCAGGCAACCCAACACGGACCCCGCCGTGGACATTCCGGCGTAATAGAGCATTAGCGGGATGCTGCGCTTCTGGGCCGTCAGTGCGATAACCAGCAGGTCGTTGCCGAGCGGCATGAAAAGAAAGGAGCTGTCCAGGATGCCCACGATCAGCAGGCTGAAGCCGCCGAACAGCCGGACCAGGCTAAACACTAAGTGGGCAAGTTCCTTCATGTGCGCCGTCCGCCGTTTTACGTTACACGCGATGCGCCAAACAACCGTCTTTGGCGTGAATTGCGGGAAAATCCGCACACACCCGCCCGGCGCCACCGCGGGACCATGGGATCAGGGGGTGAGCATGAGCCCACATCAGACGTTCGCCAGAATTCCGCTGCAGGTGGGGAGCGAGCTGCGCATCCGCAATAACGGGGAAATCAGCGTAAGCAATCCGACGATTGAAGCGGAGCCGGCGCTCGATGCCGCGGATGCCGTAGTCGACTACCGCTTCGACCCGCAGACCAGCGAGCACGTGCTCCGGCTGGTGAGCCCCACTGCCCGGAGGGCCGCCCTGCGGGAGAGACACTGAGCGAAGCCGGGCTCCTGCCGCCGCTCAGGAGAGGCGCTTAACGAAATCCCGCAGGCCGTCGAACGAAATGGCCCAGGCAGTCCTTGGTGCGTCGTAGCCCTTCAGTTCCACCTCGCGCCGGAGAAAGGGCGACGGTCCGGAGACCTCGATCTCCGAATAGGTGCGCTCGCCCAGTGCCACCGCGTACCCGATCTGCTTGGTTGCGGCTTCCAGGCGGAAGGCCGCGTTCACGGTGTCGCCGATGGCCGTGATGTCCGCCCCCCCGACAATCGCGTTGCCCGTATTGATTCCGGCCCCGATCCGCAGAGGAGCCGGCAGGGGGAGAATCCGACTGATCTCAGCGGTTGCGGCATCGATTTCCACGAGGGCCCGGAGCGCGTTGACAAGATCCGCTTTGAGCCGGGCGGAATCGTCATGCACCCAAACCGACATTACTGCGTCCCCAATGTACTTCTGCGCCCAGCTACCCATCCGCTGCGCCGCCTGCCCCACGCGAAGGAACCAGGTGCCGATCGTCTGCGAGAGCAGTTCCTCCGGAACCGAACGCGCGAGCGGGGTGTAGCCGCGGATGTCCACCACCAGGATGGTGGCCAGACTCTGTGTGTGGAGCGCGGTGGTTGGCGCGTTGCGCGTATCGGTGCCGCGGGTCGCGGCAGGATGCGCGCCGGCCGGGTCGCGGCGAAACTGGAGCTGCTGGTCGCCGAATACCAGAAGATCTGCATCGTTTAGGACTACCGGGACGCTCACCCGGCGGTGATTTACGAAGGAGCCGTTCCGGCTTCCCAGGTCCACCAGGGAGAAGTCGCCGTCGTCGCGCCGCTGGATCAGGGCATGCAGGCGCGAAACCGAACGGCTGTCCAGCATGACCGCGCACCCGTCTCCGCGGCCGATGGCCCACGACAGGCCGTTGGCCAGAGGATATTGGCGCCCTCCCGGCTGGAGGGTCAGGTACGCTTCCGCATTCGGCAGATTCACCGTTCACCAGAGTAGCAAAACAATTTTCGGGTCTTTGGAGAGATAGCTAACTCCTTTTTTTTGTGAGATAAACAGAAAAAGTAACGGGTACCGGCAGTACCTCAAAACCCTATTTTCACCTGATATGCACCCTTACAATAATCGCAAGAAGGGCCGATAGACCTACTTGGAGAAGAAATGCCCATTAGCCAGCTGTTCATTTACCTGCAACTGCTAGATCTGCTTACGACCCTGCTGGGTTTTAAGTTGGGAGCTTCCGAAGCAAGTCCCTTCATCCGCATGCTGATGCATTTCGGCCCGGCGGCGGGTGTGGCGGCATCCAAGGTGGTCGCGCTGGGGCTGGGCGCCTTCTGCGTGTACAAGCGGAAGCAGCACCTCATCCGGCTCGCGACGTACTGGTATGGGGGGCTGGTAGTGTGGAACCTGATGGTGATGCTGGTGGCGCCGGGTCACCCGATCGGGTAGCGCTATCCGCCGGACCGGTAAGCGCGGCGGGCAGCAGGACCTCCAGAACCCTCGAGGGCGTTCTGGTAGTACACATACCGGCTTTCAGGTCTTTGAGGAACAGCCGCCCCTGGCGGTCCACGTCCAATTCATAGAGCGGAAGGTCGCGGCTTTTCACGCGGTACCCACCGACTTGCATCGCCGAGGATTCTGCGTAGCTCGAAACGACGTAAGGGTTGTGCCGTTCGGCGCGAATCCGGAACTGCGCGGTTGAAGGTTCGTAGTTCTCGTAGCTGAAGCAGCGCTCCATGCAGACACGATCGATCATGTGGCGGACGGAGTTGATCCGGCTGTCGGAGTCGCTCAGGGCGCTGACCACGCGCTGTCCCGGCGGCAGCTGGGAGACGACGTTTTGCATGCGATCTTCAAAGGAGTTCAGCGCCCGCTCGTCGACATAGATAAAACCGAAGAAGACCAGGGCCACTGCCGCCAGGGCCCATCGCTCCAGGGTTCGCGGCTGCACGGACGCGAGCATGGCGCACACGCAGACGGCCACGCCGAGCGACATGCGCTCCGCGATGTAGCTGAGGGCGTTGAGAAAGCCGGGGATCAGCACCGTGTCGGGCAGAATCAGCACCACTGCCGCGCTCAGGACACAAAGCTGGAACGGCACGCTTCCCACGACTTCGCGGGGACCGGACCGGCGAACCAACCCGAGGAACAACATGCCCCAGATCGCCAGGAGCCCCATCAATACCAGGTAGTATTTCGTGTCGAATACCCAGAGCTGGTCGAGGCCCGTCCAGAGCGTGACCTGGACCGTCGACCAGTGGACGTACATGAGGCTCGCGATGATCGAGTGGGCCACCACCAGGGCTGCCACGAAACTCGAGGTCAGAAGCGCGCGGTGGTAGGGAGTGATTCGCCGCGCCAGGGCGGCGTATGTCAGCAATCCGACGGCCCACAGCACTGGCAGGGCATGCGCCGCGTAGGCCAGCAGAAAGATCGGAAGAGAACACGCGATGCGGCGGGGTTTCATCTCCCACACCAGCGCCATGGCCCAGAAGCACAGGCCCAGGCTCAGGTAAAAGTTGAAAAAGCCCATGTGGAAGACCCAGCCGTACGCCAGCATGGCGATACAGGGCAGCAGGTGCCAGGACTTCCGTCCGCTCACCGTCCGGGTAAAGGCGAAAGCGCCCCAGGTGAAGACCAGGACCGCCAGCGACACGGCGAGCCGCTGCGCCGCCTCGGCGCCGAACAACTGGAGAAGCCCGCTGAGGATGAGGTCGAAGAGAATATTGGTGGTCTGGTGGACGATGACCAACCCCTGGGCTCGCCCGCTTTCGATGAGCTGGGCCAGCCAGGCGTTATAGATGTGGCTCGACAGGTCTCCGGCCTCGAGCCGGGGCTGCCAGTAACAAGGGGCCAGCAACAGCAGGGAAACCAGCGGGAAAACGTATCGGCCGCGGCCCAGTTGGGCGATTCGTTCTTTCGCTCGCATCATTAAACCTCCAGGCGCAGATTCGGAAAGTCCGGGGGAAGCTCGAAAGGCGTCGCCAATGCCGGGATCGCTTCGCCGATCTGGCGGATGTTCGTTTCGGTGACGTAGGCATACTGGCCGCCCGAGGCCAGACGCAGATATTCGATTTTCAGAGGGTCGATCCGCATCAGCCGGCAGCAGGTCGCATCTACCGCCACCATGTCCTGCCCCGCCACCAGGACTCCGGCGTGTTTCGGAGTGCCCTGGATGGGGCCATTGCCCTCCATCCCGACAATCCCGTCCACCAGCGCGAACATCCGCGGATAGATCGAATGCAGGTCGGCGATGCACTCCGGGATGCCGGCCCAGTGCAGCGGATTTTTGGGCCACCCGTAGATGCCACCCGGCACCGTGCCGAACAGGTTCTTCATGGATAAAGTCGCACCGACCCAGTGATGGGTTTTCATCTTGGGCATTGAGATCAGGAGGTCGGCCGCGAGCGCCGTGTTCGGCAGATACAACTTGCCGAGGCCCGAGATTTGACGGGTCAGGTGAACGCGGGTGACGTCGTCGAGGTTCAGGTCGGTGAAACGGTCTTCGAAGTTCGGTACCACTTGAAAGTAGCCGGCGGCATCCGCGAGGTCGAGCGTGTTTCTGCGGTGTCCGGGCCCCTCGGCGATGCGAACGGTCCGGGCGCCCATGGCACTGGCGGCTTCGAGCGCGGCGTGTACCAGCAGCGGGCTGGTGTTGATGGTGGTCCCGGGCTCGAACTCCACCAGGTTCGGTTTCAGCACGACGTTACGGCCCCGAATTTCAAGCCGGTGCTCTTCGAAAACGCGGCGGACCGTGCCGTAGAGGCTCTGATCATAGGCGGGCGCCCGCACGATCGAGACCTTGGAACCGGGGAGCGCCACCTTGCGGCCGCAGCTCGCGGCGGCCAGTCCGGCGGTGGAGGCCAGAAATTCGCGTCTTGTCGTCCGGAGCTTCATGGTATTCACGCCCAAAACAACGGAGCCCCGCCGGCCACCGCCGCCACTAGAAAATCGAGCGAACTATCGGGCACGGTACGGTAGGCGATTTCCGGCGGCGGGCAATACTCGGGCGGCATCCGGCCGTGAGCCAGAAGGCCGAGGCGGAGCCAGTTGAGAGCGTCGGCGGAATGACATTTGGCGAGGTACTCGCGCGCCAGCCGCAGGGAAAGGTTCACCTTTTCGGAGTTGACGCCGCGCAGCGCGGCGAGAGCCATGCCCGTGGTCTCCGGATACGGGTTGGATTCGTAGCCGAGGGCCCGGACTCCTCCATGGTTCCAACCGCCTCCGCCGCACATCCGGTAGAGCAGAAAGCGGCGGCCCGCGTCGATGCGCTCGCGGATCCCAGCCTCGCATCCGCGCCGGGCTTCCTGCTCGAGCGCCAGTATGGCGATCGACGTCGGAGCCACCCACGCGGCTGAGCCGGGCACCCAGGGCCAGCCAGAAACTTTATGATCCGGGGTGGACATTCCCAAGAGCCACTCGCGCATGCCGTAAAGAAAAGTCGATTCCTCGCCGATCGTCCCGACCAGCCATCGGATGGCGCGGGCGTGTACGATCGCGCCTAAATGTTCCGGAGCGAGCAGCGCCACCAGGGCCGTCACCCAACTGCTTTGATCCACGCCGGTCTGCGCCGGCCAGCCGCCGTCCCGCCGCTGAGAGCCGGCGAGCCACCGCAGGCCGCGTTGCGCGGGAGCCTCTTCCCCTGCCGCCAGCAGGGCCATCACGGCGTAAACCGTCGGCTCCGTGCACGACTTTCCGCGAACGTAGGGCCAGCCGCCGTCCGGATTCTGCTTGGCGATGAGAACTCCGGTATGCATGATGATTTTGGGCTGGCGAGCCGCTTTCCAGCCGCGCCAGCCCGGATCGTGCCTGCCTAGCGGGCCGGCCGCCGCCTGCGCCGCCGAGATAACAGCAGGACCAGCGTGATGCCGGCACCGAGCCATATTGCTCCCTGTAGGGCAAGGGTCATCCAAAATCCTCCTTTCGTGAAATACGAACTTCTGCCTGGGGCGTCAGCCTTGAGTGCGGCGCGACCTGCGGCGTTTCAGAAAAACGAACAGAGCTCCGCCCGCTCCCAACCAGATTGCCGCCTGAATTAACGTGTTGCCCATCGCTTTTGTGCCTCTCTTTCTAACCGATTGTCTTCATCATGGGGAACAGATACTTGAAGATTTGCAGAATGCCGGGGCCAGCCGCCACGATCAACATGGACGGCAGAATGAAAAAGAAGATCGGGAAAACCAGCTTGACACCCACTTTGCCGGCGCGCTCTTCGGCCTCCTGCCTGCGCCGCGTGCGGAGAAAGTCCGAGTGCGTGCGCAGCGATTCGCCCATGCTGGTGCCGAAGCGGTCGTTCTGGATCAAAATGGCCACCAGCTTGCGGACTTCATCTTCTCCGGTGCGCTCCGCGAAATTGCGCAGCGCTTCGCTGCGCCGCTTGCCGGCGCGCATCTCGAGGGTGACCAGCGACATCTCCTCGCTCAATTGAGGATGGCTGACCTGGAGTTCCCGCGCGACGTGCTGGATCGCCTGGTCGAGGCCCAAACCGGCTTCGATCGAGACCACCAGCAGATCGAGCGCATCGGGCAGCGAAAGACGGACGATCTCCTGCCGCTTCTTTACTTTCTTTTCCAGGCCGGTTCTCGGAAATACCCAGCCGGCGGCGCAGCCGAAGACAATCAGCGCCACGCTCATCACCGGGTTGGGAGGCATCCTCGCCTGAACCGCGAGCCCCACACCCAGCATGACCAGCACGCTGAGGATGCGAATTCCGTAAAACACCGGCAGCGCCCGCTCCGACCGGAAACCGGCGCGGATCAAGTCGATCTTCAGGTTGGCGACCTCGGCTTCCGACGACGGGACCTTCGAACCGATTTGCTGGAGCACGGTGACCAGGGTGCTCGGCCCCTCCTCCCGGTCTTGCTGCATCAGTTTTTGGCGGGCGGGATCGGTGATGACGGGGTTTCCCAACTGTTTCAAAAAGCGCCCAGGCCTATAGATCACCCTATAGCCAACCCAGCTGAGGCCGGCCATCATGGTGAGGAACGAAAACACGGAAAAGAGAATTGGCTGGTCCATTTCACACCTTGATATTGATGATCCTCTTGATAAAGAAATTGCCCAGCACCTGCGCGACAATCGCGCCGCCGATCATCCATTTGCCGTCGGGGTCCGACGCCATGCCTTGCAGGTACCCGGGGGCCACCACCAGGAGCCCCAGCATGGTCGCGATGGGCAGCACGGTGAGGATGGTTGCGGTGAGCCTTCCGTGGGCGCTGGCCGCCTTGACTTGGCCCTTCAGCCGGAAGCGTTCGCGAATGACGTACGCCAGGCGCGAGAGGATCTCGCTCAGGTTGCCGCCGGTCTGCTTTTGCAGCAGGACCGACGAGGTGAAGAAGCGGCAATCCAGCAGGGGAACGCGGTTCGAAAAATTCCGCAGCGAGATATCCAGCGGCGCGCCCAGGTTCTGCTCGTTGAAAAGGGTCCGGAACTCCTGCCCGAGCGGGTCCGCGATCTCTTCGCCCACCATCTGCAGGCTGATCGAAAAGGCGTGGCCGGCGCGCATGGAGCGGGCCAGGAAATCGAGAGCTTCCGGAAAAAGCTCTTCGAGCGCGTCCAGCCGCTTCTTTCGCCTGTGCCGCACATAGATATAGGGAAGGGCTCCGCAAACCAGGGCGAGCACGACCGCGGTGACCGGGCCATTGAAGATGAGAGGCATGAGCGCGCCGATGCCCAGCCCGGGAATCGCCATCAGCCCCATGGTGGCCAGCAGCCGGGAGGAAGACCAGTTCAAGCCGGCCTGTTGGATCTGCTCCTGCGCATGCCGCGAAAAGTGCAGCGACGCGACCATCGCCTTCAGCCCCGAGGGCTTGTCGAGTTCGATCTCCTTCAGCAGGTTCGACATGGCCACGACCGGTTCCCCGGACGCGGTCTGCAGCATGTCGTTCACCTGCCTCTTGCGGCGGGCGTCGAGGAACTTCAACGCCAGGCTCACGGCGAGCAGAATGAGAGCGAAGACGACGATGAACGCTACTGCAATGCCAGCAGGCATCAGCCGATCTCCACGACAGTCTGGAACATCTGCGGCGGCAGGGAGATACCGCAAGCTTTGAGCCGCTCATAGAACTTGGGCCGGATGCCGGTGGCGCGGAAGCGTCCCAGAACCTTGCCCCCTTCCGAAATCCCGGTCTTGTCGAACAGGAAGATGTCCTGGAGTGTGATCACGTCCTGCTCCATGCCGACCACTTCGGTGATGTGCGTCACGCGGCGCGAGCCGTCGCTGAAGCGCGCCACCTGCACGAACAGGTTGACGGCCGAGGAGATCTGCTGGCGAACCGAGCGGATACCCATGTTCGCATTGGCCATGCCGACCATGACTTCGAGACGGCCCAGACCGTCGCGCGGGGTATTGGCGTGAATCGTCGTGAGCGAGCCGTCGTGACCGGTGTTCATGGCCTGCAACATATCGAGCGCCTCTTCCGAACGAACCTCGCCGACGATGATGCGGTCGGGGCGCATACGGAGGGCGTTGATGACGAGCTGGCGAATGTGAATGGCGCCGACGCCTTCCACGTTGGGGGGGCGGGTTTCCATGCGCGCCACGTGCGTCTGCTGCAGCCGCAGTTCGGCCGCGTCCTCGATCGTCACGATGCGTTCGTCTTCGGGAATGTAAGAAGAGAGCGCGTTCAGGAGCGTGGTCTTACCGGAGCCGGTTCCGCCGCAGATCAGGATATTCAGGCGGGCCCGGACGCAGGCTTTGAGCAGTTCGAGCATGCCGTCGGTCATGGCCAGTTTGGCCACCAGGTCTTCACCTTTCAGCCCGTGGCGGCCGAAACGGCGGATGCAGAGCAGCGGCCCGTCGACCGCGACGGGAGGGATGGCGGCGTTGACGCGTGATCCATCCGGCAGGCGGGCGTCCACCAGCGGCGACGATTCATCGACGCGCCGGCCGACCCGCGACACGACTTTTTCGATGATGCGCAGCAGGTGGGCATCGTCTTTGAATTCGACAGGCGTGCGATAGAGTTTGCCGGCCCGTTCCACGTAGACCAGCTTCGGTGTGGTGACCAGGATATCGGAAATGGTGGGGTCCTGCAGCAGCGGTTCGAGCGGACCAAGCCCGAAGACCTCGTCCAGAATCTCCTCGATGACCCGGTCTTTCTCGACCAGACTCAGCGGGGTCTTCTCTTCCTCCACCAGTTTGGCGACCGCAGATCGGATTTCGGCGCGCACGCGCTCGCCCGCCATGGAAGAGAGCGCTTCCAGGTTGATGCGGTCGAGCAATTTGCGGTGGAGCGTGAACTTCAGCTCCTGGTACTCCGGCGTATAGCCGTCGCGGCTGAAGAGACGGTTCACCCACCCGGTCTCCCGGTTTTCTCCCGGCCTCGGTATCGTGTCCAAAATGGCTGCCATGATTTCTGTTTATCCTCTGGGCCGGCAATTCCCGGCCGCGAACGTTTTCTCTTCGAACTAACCGAACAGGCCGAATCGCTTCTTGGGCGATTTTTCTTCTTCCAGGCCGGCCAGTTTCAGCGCCAGCCTGGTCATCTGTTTGCCCAGTTCAGAGCTCCGGTTCAGCATGCGGCCCTCGGCATAGGTCTCGTAGAGCTCCGGATAGTCGTTCGGAATCATGTTGAAAATCGGCACGCCCAGCATTTTTTCCAGCTCGCCCGCCGTGATGTCTAGCCGCTTGGGCGCGCGGTTCAGGATCAGCCGGATGCGATTCTTTCCGAATCCGCTGTCGAGCAGCGTTTGAATGATCTGTTTGGACTGGTGCAGGGCGGGAACTTCAAGCGTGGTCACGAGGCAGGCCTCGTCGATCTCTTCGAGAGCGGCCATGGCGGTGTGACTCAAGCTGCGGCCCAGGTCGACCACGGTCCAGTCGTAGTGCGGCCTTGCGAAGGCCAGCACCTGCCGCAGTTGATCGTCGCGGGGCTGCTGTTTGGAGGCCAGGGCAGGCGGTGAGGAGACGATCTCCACCCCGGGGATGCCGTTCGACACCAGAGCCTTCCAATAAGAGATATCCAGGCGGTGAAGGTTGTTGACGGCATCCAGAATGGAGTAGACCGCCTTGGTTTTGGTGATGAACCCGACCATGCCCGCGTCCATGTCGAGATCGGCCAGCAGAACCTTCTGGTTCTGCCGTCCCAACTCGGCCGCGACATGGCAGACGATGGTGGTAGCGCCGCAGCCGCCCTTGGCGGACATGAAACCGAAAGCCTTGCCGCCCGCTTTGGCCCCGGTTGCCGAACGCCGGCTGCGCTCGGCGGAACGCTTCTCGAGAGCCCTCCGGAGGGCATCCCGAATGGGCGGATGCAGATACTCATTGACTCCGGCACGCATGGCGCCGAGGATCGCGTCGGCATCCGCCGAGGTGTTCACGGCGATCAGCATCGGGTCGCCGATGGCGTTCCGGATCGATGACACCAGGCCTTCGAGGGGTTCCCGCCATCCGCTGATATCGATCAGGACGACATCGGGCCGCATGCGCTCGAGGCGGTCCAGGAAATTGCCGATGTCGCCAAGATCCTGGTGCTCCACGATAATCCGGAAGGGCAGTTCCGACAGGCAGGACTGCACCTGTTCCCAGATCTCGCGGTTCTCAATCGCCAGCCCGATGGTGAGCGGATACATTTAAGTCTCCCGAGTTCCCGATCACTTGCCGCCCGCTCCCGATCCAGCCGCAGGCAGGCCAGGGTTCACCTGGGGCGCCGGAGCCTGCACCAGCGGTACCATCTGGTAGATCGGAGCGGCCGGGGCCTGCGGAACGGGCTTGTCCATCAGTTGTTCGACCGGCAGCGAGTTCACGATCGGGTGCACCGGGACCGGTCCGGTCTTGTCCATGCCAGGCTGGGACAGCGAGGCAGGGCCGACTTTGGGCAGGAACGGCGTCGAAAAGGGCAACTCCGGAACCGGCTGGTTCGCGGGAATCGGTCGAACCAGTTCCGGCGTGATGATGACCATCAGCTCGGAATTGCTGCGGCTGATCGATTTGCTCTGGAACAGCTTGCCCAATACCGGTATATTGCTGATGCCGGGAATCTTCGAGAAATTGTCGGTGGCCTGATTATCCAGCAGGCCGGCGATCACGAAGCTCTGGCCGCTTTCAAGCTCGACTTCGGTTTGCACGCGGCGCGTCGAGAGCCCCGGAACGGTCAGGCCCTGCACCGAAACCGCGTTGGTGTAATCGAGGGAGCTGACTTCCGGTGCAACCTTGAGCCGGATGGTGCCGCGAGCGGTTACGGTGGGCAGGAAACTGAGGCGCACGCCATACTCACGCCACATCAGCGTAATCGCGTTGCCTCCGCTTCCGGGTTGCACCATGGGGAACGGAAACTCGCCGCCCGCCAGGAAACTGGCCTGCTGGCCGCTGATGGCGAGCAGGTTCGGTTCGGCGAGCATTTCGAGCTGGCGTTTGTTTTCGAGCGCCTGGATCGCCGCACCGAGATTGATGTCGCGGCGGAAGAGCAGAATATTGACGGCCGAGCTGAACCCCGAAAGGATGCCGTCCTGCAATGCCAGGGGAGTGCCGGTGCCGATCGCCGTCTGCTGATTGAACGCTCCGGAAACAAGATTCACGCCCAGGTCGGTACTCACCGACCGGTCGATATTGGCGAACCGGACCTTGAGCACGATCTGCGGTTCGACCTGCGGAATGTCGACGCGCAGCAGGTTCACGGTCTTGCCAAGCGTGCCGGCGATGGCCATGACGCGCTCCGCGGCAGTCACGTCTTTCACGGTTCCGCGCACGAAAGCCGTGTCGTTCTCGAAAGTGACGCTGATATTCTCGTTGGGGAAATCGCGCGCGATCTGCTGCCTTGTGGCGTCCAGCCGGGCGGTGCTCATCCGCACCGTCAGGTCATAGACCAGCCGCGCCCCGTCCTGCTGCCAGATGATGAGGGACGTGTCTCCGGGAGCCTTGCCGTTCAACAGAACTTCTTTGGGGTTCACGGCCACCGCTTCGGCGAGGTCGCCATTGGCGACGGAAAGGCGGCGAATATCCAAAGGGCTATCGATGATCAGGGATTTGCCAACCGTGACCACGAGCTTTCCGAGCGTTCCGGCCGGTCCCGAAGCCTGGGTCTGATCGGGCACGGATGCCGGAGCCGGCACATCCGCGCCGGCGTGGGCCGGGCGGAATGTCAGGAACGAGCCGGACGCCGCCAGCAGCAAAAGGATCGGAACTTCGCGAAGTCGTGGCACCTACTTACCCTCCCCGCTGTGATCGAACTTGGCTTCCGCCTTGTTCTTCCCCGAGATGATCTCCATGACGAACGGTGTCTCTTTCCTGGGCGGCGGAGCCATCTCCCGAACGACGTGAGGACGGCTCACGCGCGGACGTGCCGCGGCCTCCGGATCAGCCGCATCCGGATTCCGCATCTGGGTGCCGCTGAACAGATACGACACCGTGGTTCCCGGTGTCTTTGCCACCTCGTGATCCATCGGATTCCGGAGCACGAGTTGAATATTGGTCTGGCTGCTCGCCAGGCTGAGCTCCTCGGCCTGCATGGGTGTAACCAGCAGGTTCACCACCTGGACGATGATGGGCTTGCCTTCCGCATCCTTCTTGAAATCCTGTCCGGCCGAGAGTACTTCGAGATTCTGCAGCAGCGTCTTAGTGAGCGTTCCGAGGCTATTCGAACCTCCGGGCTTGTTGCCGGAGATCAGCACGTCCACGCGCATGCCCGGCACGACGAATCCGGCCACGCCGACCACTTCGTTGACGCGGATCGCCACGGCGCGCATTCCCGGCGGAATCATGGCGGCAAGTCCGCCGCCCGCGCCTTTGGGTGCAAGCCGCGAATCGATGATGGGCTCCTTGGCGAAAATCGGAGTGATCACGCCGCGGCCCACCACGTCTTCCGTCTTGGAACTGGAACCGGCCGGGACCGAGCCGGGCCAGTCCGCCAGATGCACATCTTCTTCCTTGAGAACCGTTCCCACCTCGATATCCCTTTGCGCGAGGACGATGCGCGCGGCCGCCGGCGCCGCCTTGGCCTGCTGCGGGCGATTGACGAGCAGCCGGTACAGCAGCAGGCTCGCGCCCGAGGCCACTACAAATGCAAAGATCAGAACGCCAATAAATCTTCTATTCATCGTCTTTCCCCGTCAGTTCCGGAGCCCCTTTAGCCTGTAGGGACACCCTTCTCGGGGGTGCGCCGGGAGCCCTGCTTTTCGGCCGCAACGTGCTTTCCCCGGATTCGGGATGCTGATAGCCCGTTGCGGCGCTCGGTTTGCTTTTTCACCCGGTTTACCCAATTACCATTCCTCACCCCGGGAAGCGGCGTTCCGGGGAAGGGAAGCGCCGGATACGCTCGAGATTCGAGCTCCCGGCGCTTCCCGCCGAATCTTCCTAGCTGCCGTTGCTTGCAGCGACGAGCTGGCTGTTGGTGGTGGTCCAGATGCCCTTTATGGCGCCGCCTGCGCCGAGGAAAAGGGCCGCGGACGCCAAAGCCACGAACGCCATGAGCAGCGTGTACTCAATGAGGTCCTGGCCCTGTTCGTCATTCCAAAAATTACGCAAAAACGTCATTGTGGTTTCGCTCCTATGTTTTGGTCTTGGTTTCTGTGATCGGTCGATCACTTGCCTGTGTTTTCGTGACCTCGCGATCACGGCCTGTTCCTTTGCCGCTCTTGGCAAAAGAAATTCGAGTGCCCGCGGGCTTCGCGGTGGAACGGAAGACGACCGAGATGCCGTCGTCGTAGACCACGCGCCAGTCCGGGGAAACTTTTAGCGTTCCGGCCAGAGGTGCATCCGGACGCAGCAAAACTGTGTCGACGCCGAAACGGACGAGGACCTTTTCCCAGCCGTACCTCACACGGATGACGTCGAGATACTTTTCCTCGAAGGCGTCGCCGTAGAAATCACTGCGGCCGTCGACGAAAACGCGGTTGGATGGATAGAGGCTCCAGATGAGGTAGTCGCCCCATTCGTCATCGGTAAAGATCCGCGCATGCGGTGTCGCCCGCAGGGTGGCGAGCGCGGCTTTCGGGTACGCCGAGGGATCGAATTCGGCGCGGAATTTGGCCGGCGGATGAGGCGCCCAAAGGAGCGCCGCTACCAGCAGAATTCCGGCCACGCTGACCAGGTGGAATCGGGAAACGGCTTCGGTCTCGCCGGTTTCGGCCTCGACCCTGTTGAATCTTTCAGCCGCCTTGCGAATCCAGGCCGCCACGTTCGCTTGGGGCGCGTGCTGGAACCAGTACGTCAGGGCGGCCGCAATGGGAGGCGCCGCCACGATTGCGAAAATCGCGATGTTGCGCACCGCAAGAAGCGCGCCATGAGCCCACAGCAGCATCAGCAGGGGCTCGATAAAGCGCCGTTCGAGAGCGTGCCAGCATCCCGCGGCGGCGGCCAGCAACAGCAATATCTCGAAGAAGGCCGCGGTCGGATGATGGAAGCTGGGCGATAAGAACTCGACGACGTGAGTGAAATTCCACGGATCGCGCAGATAGGCGGCCATGTGCTCGTGCAACCGGTAGCCGTAAGGATTAATCAGGCTGGCAGCCAGGCAGGCGAAGGCGCTCAGAAAATAGTTACGGGCGCGGCGCAGGCGTTCGGACCGGTCCGCGGTCTGGGCGGAGAACAGCGTTGCGAGCAACTCGCCGGCCCCATAGGTGCCAATCAGGATCGCTCCGACGAAGAAACCGCCGTGCAGGTTTGCCCACAGGATGGTGACGAACGGGAAGATGGCGAGATAAGGGATGCCCGCGATCCGGGTGCGGCCCTCGCGCACGTTCTCGAGCGCGCCGTAGAACAACACCAGGAACAGCAGCGTAAACAGGTGGGGGCGCGCCAGCCAGTGGATCGAAGAAGCCGCGGCCGCCAGCATGGTCACCGAAATGGCCGTAATTACGTTCGATTTCCGGAGTACCAGCCGGAACAACAGCAGAAACGTTACCGCCAGCAGAAGGGTGCCGAACAGCACCACCGTCCGCAGACCGCCATGCGCGTTCATCCAGGCGAAGAGGATGTCGGAGAGCCACTCCCAGGCGAACCACGGGTCTCCGGGCTTGGAGAACGAAAAAATGTCGCGCGCGGGGACGGCATGGTTGGCCAGGATCCACTCGCCGGTTCGAATGTGCCAGCCGGTGTCGCAGTCCGCCAGCAGCGTCTTCACGCCGTTCATGCGCCCGAAGAGAAACACGATGGGCATCAGGAACGCGAAGTCCGTGAATGACGGCACCAGCTTGAGCGCGAACTGCGAACGCGGCGTTTCCATAATTCGGACCCGGTCAGGCCATCCAGGAAGTCGCTACCGGCTGCGAGGCTTCCGCCGCGCGCAGCTGGTCGTGGAACGAGCGAAAATCCATGTAATTTACCCGCATGGCCACGCGGGGACAATCGGCGGAGTCCTGCGATACCCGGGTCACGGTCCCTTGACAATGAATGCATTTCTGTCCGAACCCGTGATTGGCGGGCAGTTCGACTTCGATGGTCAGGATCTGCCCGATTCCGGGGACCGGGAGGAGCGCGTCGTCACCCCTCCAGGCAACCAGAAGCCCGCTTCGACTGATGTTCTCGGTGTACATGGCGCTTTTCATCCAGAGCGCCGGGGAAGTGACATGGCACCGGAGCTTGACTTCAATTCGCGGGCTTTCTCGCCTGTTGATAGTTTTCATTTCAATGGCTTCAACACTGGCGAATGTAGCGCCGCCTTTGCGCCGCGATCAATATCGTAAATGGGCTATACCGGGTTGTTGCCGAAGGTTATTACGCTACAGCCGGCAGTCTTTTTCAAACTTGGGTCTACTGGTAGTACCAATTGGAGGCCGTCGGCTGCTTTCTTCCGGGCTATAACGGTAGGGTTAATATTGGATAATTATCGGCTACTTACAGGTCGGGCGACCGGCGGTACCGTAGTGGTTATTTTGAATCAGCTCAGTAGTTTACGGGAATCATGTAAGAGCAAACGGGGATATTTCTTAGCGCAATTTAACAATATTGCTACATTTTTATCGTTAATTTTTTGTTGACATTGGTCGTATTTCATCAGAGAATCCCTCTAGGAAACCAAGCGAGACGCGCAACTTGAGGCGATTCACTTTGCAGTCAAGCGCGTGGTGCAGAGGAAACGAAGAGAATGATGACGCGAATTCTTCTTTACAGCGACGAACCTATTTTGGCGAAAGGCCTGGAATCGGTATTGCGCCAGCTCGAAGGATTTGAGTTGCTGCCGACATGCAATACCATTGCCGGTGTGATGGAGCAAGTGGCCCACGGAGCCCCCGACCTGGTGCTGATGGATCTTACCCCCGAGATCACGTTTGCCGTGCTCAGCGAAATGAAGCACGCCATGATGACCACCAAGATCGTGCTGTGGGTGAATTCTATCTCCACGGAACTGGCGTTTCAGGCCATGGGCTTGGGGGTCCGGGGCATTCTCCGGAAGACGCTGCCCACCGATCTGCAGGTCAAGTGCCTGCAGAAGGTCCAGGCCGGCGAGTTGTGGTTCGAGAAGGCGCTCACCGACAGCTTCCTGTGCGCCCGCCGCGTCGCGCTGACGCAGCGTGAAGGGCAACTGGTGAGCCTCCTGTCCCAGGGCCTCAAGAACAAGGAGATCGCCACGACTCTCATGATCTCCGAGGGAACCGTGAAGGTTTATTTGTCCCGCCTGTTCCAGAAAGTCGGTGTGAAGGACCGCTTCGAACTGGCGTTGTTCGGCCTGAAGAACCTCACCACGGGCCAGTTGCCCGGCGGCGAGAGGGGCCACCGCGCCAGCCCGGGAGCCATGCCTGGCCTGCGCTCGCTGGTGCTCGAGAGGCCGGTCGAGCGGCAGGAGCCGCCCACGCGCTTCGCCGGGCCGATCCGTCCGGTTATTTCCCGGCAGTACTAGGCCACGCGCCCGGGTGGCGCCATCTACTTCCAGAGCTGAAATAATTTGGGCGGCCGCGAGGCCGCCCTTTGTTATTTGTGCCGAGTCTTTTCGACAGCTCAGGCGTGAAGGTCCCCTCTACAACCTGATGGACGTGAAGTAGTAGCGCAGCGCAAGCGCGTCGCCGTGAGGCTGGGTCTGAAAGAAGCGGGGAGCAAACCTACGAGCCTCCTGCCAGTATTTATCTCGGGGACAGGTTGGGCGGGCCGGCCCGATTGGGTACGGGCCGGCCCGACCCGTTACTGGACCGGAAGCGCCGCGGTGTTGCTATCCTGCCCGTTGATCGTGATATGCAGGGGTGCGTTGGCGGCGGAAGGCGCGCCGCTGCCCAGGCGGAACTGGACCAGGTCGATTCCGACGCGGCCGGGCGCGGCGAAGGCGGCAACCGCGGGGGTGGTGTAGTCCCCTATCTGCACGGTCACCGAATCGGTAAGCGCATAAGCCGGCGAGTCGGGAATGGCGAATCCCTCGGGCCGCGCCGGAGTGGTGGGCCCCAATCCGGTTCCATAAAGAGTGAGCAGTTCTCCGGCCAGGGCCGGCGAATCGGGAGTGACGGCGGAGCCGTCTTCGTGCAGCGCCACCACAAACGAAATCCCATTGATGGACTGTTGGAACAGTCCGGGAGCATTTGCGGCGACGGTGAAGGTCGTCTTTACATCAGCTTGTCCCTGCGTGCTGATGACCAGCGACTGATCGCCCGAAGCGACGTCCGGCGGCAATTGGGCATTGATCTGGGTCGGAGAGACGAAGAACAGGGGCAGGAACTGATCGTTGATCCGGACCGCGACTCCGCCCAGCGACTGGGGCAGCGGGCTGTCCGGGCCGACCGCCACCGCGGCGGCCAGGCTCGCGCCGAAAATCGAGATCACCGAGCCGGGAGCAACCGCGTTCCCGGGCGTCGTGCCGGCCGCGTTCGCCACGCCGGCCGGAGCGATGTACGGCACGGTATCCAGCACGGCCTGTACGGCGCGTGGCGCACTCATGGCTACCGCTCCCGAGGGGTTGCTGCCGGTAAGATCGCCGGTCCAGTTGCGGAAGCGGAAGCCGGGGCGGGCCGAGGCGGTGATGACCACGGTGGACGTGGCATCGTAAAACCCATCGGACGACGTGGGCTGCGTGGTCAACGAGGCTCCGTCCACGGGCGCCGCCGACGCGGACAGGCGGTTCATGGTGCGGAAATTGGCATTGAGCGTGACCGGGTCAGAGCCCAGCGTGCCCGACCAGACCACCGCGGACGTGCCGCTTCCCCCCCATCCCGCGAAGTCGGCGCGGGACCCCTCCGCCAGCGCCACCGAGGCGGGCGCGGTCACATGGACGGTGGTGCCAGTGGGCCGCTGCAGGTCGCACGGAGTCGTGCATTGGCCATCGTCCACCTGAACCGTCAGGCCGGCGATCGAACTGTTGATGAGCAGGTGGCCCACCGGCGTATAGGTGGCGATCAATCGCACACCTCCGACGGCCGCGGCTTGCGGCACCACGAAATCCCGCACCGCCGGCCCTCCGTCGGACCAACTGGCGAAGGCCCAGACGTGGTTCTGGCTGTCGGTCTGTTGAAGCGGTGCTTCGATGTGGTGGGTTTCGCCGATGCCCCACGGGAAATTGTAGTTGGTCCAGTTGTCCCGGCCGTCCACCAGAATCTTCAGACCGGCTGGAGACGTGGTGATCTGGGTCACTCCCACCGGCACGTACGTGGCGGTCAGGGCATCCGGGTGCGACAGGGGCGCCACCGTGTAGGCGTGCGTGACCGCGCCTCCGTCGCTCCACGATTGGAAGGCCCACCAGGTGCCATCCTTAGCCTGTTGCGGAGTGACCGCGCCGACCGAGTGAACGGTGTTGAATCCCCACTCGAGCGTCGTGGGCGTGGGAACCTGGGCGCGGTCGGCGTACACCTGCAGGCCGGCCGGAATCGTTGCCAGGTTAATGCTGCGGGTCGGCTGGAACGACGGCCGGACGATCACCGGCTCCGTCAACGAGACCGTGTCCGCGAAGCCTTGGATCGTCTGGTGCGGCCCCGGCGTCCAGCCGGTGAAGATGTAGCCCGCGGATGGAACAGCCGTCAATGTAACGCTTGAGTTCCCGGCCAGATACATTTCGGTGTCCGAAATCACGGGCGAATTGTTCACGTAGATCGTACCTGGACTAGGGCAATATGTGGAGTCGGGGCAGGAAAAATACACGATATCTAGCGCATATTGCACTGAGAAAACGGCTTGGAACATGGGTTGCGCCGGATCGGCGGTGACGGTGACGGTGGATCCACCGGGGACTACCTGCCCGTTGCCGTATTCCCAGTCCTTAAAGAAGTAGCGCGTCTTATTCTGCAACTCATCCTGAGTGACCGCAGTCACGCTGAGCACGTGTTTGCTGCCCAGGGGCCACACGGCGCTCGACGGCTTCTGGTAATACTGCCCGTCCACGGAGTAATACATCCCTGACGGGAGTGTGGAGATGGTCACAGTTGTGCCCAGGCTTTGCGCGCGGAACGCCGGCACGATCAGCGCAGGCAATCCGAGCAGGACAAGAACCGCAGGGGCGAATCTGATACAGAATTGCTTGGTCATGGCCGATATGTTCCATGCACCGGCGAGGTTTTTGCCGGAACCTACAAGCAGTGTATGCGGAAAAAGAAGAAATTGCACGGCTAACTTTGGTAATGCGGCACTTATTAGCTATTTCGATTATTGATTCCCGACGAATTCGGGCATGTAATCATATCGTTTGCAGACATAATATTATGCGCTGGAACGGTTTCCTGATTTCGATTGCGCTAGCGGCTGTCGCCAGCTCCGCGGCGCCGTTGCTCGCGGCCAACTTCGGGACAGTCGTTCCGATTGCCGGCCATGCCTCGGACATCGCGCTCGATGAGTCGCGAGGGCTCCTCTACATTGCCAATTTCACGGCGAATCGGATCGAGGTGATGTCTACCGCCGACGGTTCGATCCGCAGCTCGATGAATGTCGCGCCGCAACCCGGCGCGATTTCCCTTTCGCCGGATAACCAATATCTGATCGTGGCGCACTTCGGAAACTACGATTCGACCACGCAACCGGCCCAGAACGCGATCACCCTGATCCACCTTGCCGACAACACGCGGCAGACCTTCGCCATGGGCGACACCCCCCTGGGTGTGCAATTCATCGCGGACGGACGGGCGTTTATCGTTACTAATAACAGCCTGATCCTGTTCGACCCGGTTTCGGGGGCCATGCAGGTGGTGGCCACATTCGCCTCGCTTGCGACGACGCTTCCCGTGGACGCCGCCACGTTCCCCTCGCAGGTGATCCTGGCGGCTCTGTCGACTTCGCCCGACCGGCGATACGTTTACGGGATTGCGGACGACGGCAGCTCGCAAGCGTTTTACCGGTTCGATTCCGCGAACGGGACGATCTACGCGATCGGCGTGGTGGCTTCGCCCAAGCCGCTGCCGCGAGTCAGCGTATCGGCCGACGGCTCCTGGGCGATGATCGGGCAGTACAAGCTCGACCAGCATGCCGACGATCTCGCGCAGTTCCCGAACTCGGTGACCTCGGCCAACGTTGGAGGCAACGCGGTCGATTCGAACGCCGGCATCATCTACGCACAGATCCTCACGGCCGACTCGCAGGCTACCTCGACCGGTTCGTCCTCGACGACGGTTGCGACCGCCACCGCGGCGCCTGTGCTCTCGATTATGGATGCGGATAACCTGACGGTGCGGCAGCGGCTGTCTCTTCCCGAGAACATCACCGGGCGCTCCGAACTGACCGCGGCGGGAGACGTTCTCTATGCCGTGAGCGACAGCGGTGTGATGATTCTACCGGTGGGTTCGCTCGCGCGCTACCACCGCGTGGTCGCGTCCCAGACGGACATCGTGGCCGCCGGCAACTTCTGCAACCGCCAGGTGATCACGCAGAATCTCACGATTACCGATCCGGGCGGCGGCAGAACGGATTTCATGGTCAGCGCCAACCTGAACGGCGTAACGGTTTCGCCGCAGACGGGCGTGACGCCCGCCACCGTGCAGGTCAGTATCGATCCCAGCGCATTTCAGAACCAGACCGGCACGGTAACCGGCGCACTGACCATCGCCTCGGCGAGTGCGGTGAATCTGCCGGATCCGGTGCGGCTCCTGGTGAACAACCGCAATCCGGACCAGCGGGGCACCACCGTGACCGTTCCGGGCACGCTTAGCGATGTCCTGGCGGACCCCGTGCGCGATCGCTTTTACGTGCTGCGGCAGGACCAGAACCAGGTGCTGGTATTCGACGGGTCCACGTACACTCAGATCGCCACCCTGCGAACCTCGACGACGCCGACCCAGATGACCATGACGTTCGATCGCCAGTATCTGATCGTGGGCCACGACAATTCGCAGTTCGCCTACGTGTACGATCTGGATACCTTCCAGCAGCAGGTGCCGATCCAGTTTCCTTCCGGCCACTATCCGCGGCAGATCGCCGAATCCGGCAACGCCCTGCTGGCGCTGGTCCGAGACGTGGCGGGAGACGCGCCGGGTGCGGTCGACCGCATCAATTTTCCGGCGCGCCGCGCCACCGAGATGCCGATGCTGGGCATCTATAAGAACACAGTGAACCCTAGCGCGGTGCTTGCTCCGGCGCCCAACGGGGCCTCGATCCTGCTGGCTTCTCCCGACGGCAACGTGATGCTTTACGACGCTAATGCGGACACCTTCACGGTTTCGAGGAAAGACTTCACTTCGCTCAGCGGCGCTTACGCAGCCTCGAGCTACGGCTCGTACATAGTCGGCGCCAACCTGCTGAACTCTTCTCTGGTGCCGCAGGCCACATTGGAAACCGCTTCCGGGCAGCCGTCCGGATTCTCCTTCGTAGACCAGTGGGGGCTTCGCACGACGGTTCCCGCCGTCTCGAGCCCCGGCGTCATCCAGCATGTCACTCCCGGGGTCAGCCTCAGCCAAAATCCAACCCGCATGGTAGAGGCACCCCTGGCGGGCACCACCAGCCAGCCGCTGATGAGGACGCTGGCTCCCCTCGCCGACCGCAGCGCGGTGATCTCGCTTTCGGTATCGGGCTTCACGGTGATGCCCTGGAACTACGACGCCGCAGTGGCGCCGCCGACGATCTCGAGCGTGGTCAATGCAGCCGACGGCACGCTCCCCATCGCGCCGGGCGGGCTGATCAGCGTTTACGGCCAGCAGATGAGCCCGGTGAATATGGCGACGCTGCAGATCCCGCTGCCGACGGCTCTCGGCGAGTCCTGTCTCACGGTGAATGGGATCCCGGTGCCGATGCTGTTCGTTTCTCCCAACCAGATCAACGGCCAGCTTCCGTTCAACGTGGACGGCAGCGCCAGCATGACGCTGCGCACGCCGGGCGGCATCAGCGACAACTTCTATCTTTCGATACTGCCGGCCGCGCCCAGCATCTTCCGGAGCGGGACGGCGGGTCCGGACACGGGCCTGGCGACCGTGGTCCGCGCGGACGACAACCAGTTGGTGACGCCCACCAACCCGATCCATCCGAACGATACGGTGATCATTTACGCGACGGGCCTTGGCCGGACCTCGCCGGCAGTGGATGCCGGGCAGCCGGCGCCGTCGAACCCGCTCCCCTACGCGATTATCAGCCCGACCGTCACACTCGGGGGTATGAACCTGAGCGTGTTCTATGCCGGGCTGGTTCCGGGCGAAGTGGGAGTTTACCAGATTAACGCGACGATTCCCGGCGGTGTTCCGCTGGGCATGAGTATTCCGCTGGTAATCAGCCAGGGCGGAAGCAGCACCACCCTGAACTTGCGAGTTGTGAAGTAGCAACAGGAGCTTCGAATGAGATTAGTCGGTCTTACGATTCTGATGGTGGCGACGGCCGCCTGCCCCGTGTTTGCCCAGCAGTGGGAAGTGGGTGGAAACGCGGGACTCTCGTTCCTGCCCGGAGTTTCCGTTTCGAGCCCCGCGGGGTCGGCCACGGCCGGCTTCAAGATGGGGCCGGCAGCCGGCGGATATCTGGGGCAGAACCTCTATCCGCACATCAGCGGGGAAATCCATTACGATTTCTCGCTGAGCTCGCTGCGCCTGGCAAGCGGAGGAACGGAGGCGACCTTCTCCGGCATGTCGCACATGCTGCACTACGATATTGTTCTACATACGAACCGGCACGGCTCGCGCACCCAGCTTTTTGTGGTTGTGGGCGGCGGCATGCGAATCTTCCGCGGCACCGGGGCCGAGCAGGCTTACCAGCCGCTGAGCCAGTTCGCTTATTTCACCAAGACTCAGACCCTCAAGCCGATGGCCACGGCTGGCGCGGGCATCCGGTACAAACTCGCTCCGCGGCTGTTCCTGCGCGCGGAACTTCGCGACTACATCACGCCATTTCCGGAGGCAGTGATCACGCCCGCCCCGGGTTCGAAAATCGGCAGCATTCTCCAGGATTTCGTTCCCACGGTGGGGATTAGTTACGACCTCGCCAAGGACGAGCACTAGAACAGCCGGCCTTCTCCTGCCAAGCCGGCCGCGGCGCGAGTCGCCGCGGCCGGTCCTTTTTTGGTGACTGCTTTCGTACGCCTTTGGTAACTGCTTTCGTCCGCCGCTCAGAGCCCTTTCTGCGAGACCTTGTCGATGAGGGTCTGCATATCCTCGGCGTGTTCCTCCTCTTTCGCCAGGATCTCCTCCATCATGCGCCTGGTGGTGGGATCTTTTTCGCCGAAGTAGCGGACCATCTCCGTGTAGGATTCTATGGCCACGCGCTCCGCGATCAGGTCCTCCTTGATCATCTCGGTCAGCGTGGTGCCCTCCTGGTATTCGGAGTGGCTGCGCATCGCCAGCCCCTCGGGGTTGAAGTTCGGTTCGCCGTTCAATTGGGTGATGCGCTCGGCGATGCGGTCGGCGTGCGCCTGTTCCTCGGCGGCATGCTCGGCGAATTCCTGCGCCACCGACTGGGCGGCGAGGCCGCGCGCCATGAACTGATGCCTTTTGTAGCGCAGCACGCAGACGAGTTCGGTCGCCAGCGCCTCGTTGAGCACGCGCCAAACGGTTTCGAGGTCCGCCTGGTAGCCGGTGGTGACCGCGCCCTTCTCGATGTGCTGGCGCGCCCGGCGGCGGAGCTCTTGAATATCGCTGAGAAATGGTTGCATCGTGGCCATGTATTCATGATGGAACAGGGCCGCGACTCGCCTTCCGGGCGGATGTGCGTAACGGAACGCCGCGGCAGGAGAAACCGTACTTGCGTTATCGTAGCGGAAGATGGACGAACCGTATATTCGCGCGCGCAAACTGGCCAAAATCTATCAATCGGGCGGCGCCGACCTGGTGGTGTTTTCCGGGCTGGACCTGGATGTGTACCGCGGCGAAATGCTTGCCCTGGTAGGGGAATCGGGGGCCGGAAAATCCACCCTTCTGCACCTTTTGGGCGGTCTGGACAGACCTTCGCAAGGTACGATACACTACGGGAGTAGAGAAATATCAAGTCTCGCTGACTCGGATAATGCGGATTTCCGCAACCGGGAAATCGGGTTCGTCTGGCAGATTCACTATCTATTGCCTGAGTTTACGGCGTTGGAGAATGTGATGATGCCGCTGCTGATCCGGGGCTGGACCCATCCGCGGGCGGCTTCGGAGTCGCTGGCGAGGTTGGATGAAGTTGGACTTAGCGCGCGTGCAACGCACCGCGCCGGTGAATTATCGGGGGGAGAGCAGCAGCGGATCGTGCTGGCCCGAGCTTTGGTCGGCAGGCCGTCGGTGCTTTTAGCCGATGAACCCACTGGAAACCTGGATTTTCGGACCGGCGAAATGATCTTCGACCTGCTCGCCGGCCTGCACCGTTCTCATCAGCTCACGTCCGTTTTTGTCACGCATAATCTGTCATTTGCGAACCGCTGCGACCGGGTCTTGAGCTTGGAAAAAGGGGGCTTGGTACCCGGCGAACCAAACGGCTCGCAACCGGGACGCAAGCCGGAGTATCTTTAACCTTAGGGGGCGTCACATTTTATGTTTGAGCGTTACACGGAGAAGGCGCGAAGGGTGATCTTCTTCGCACGGTACGAGGCGAGCCAGTTCGGAAGTCCCTATATCGAAACCGAACATCTGCTCCTTGGGCTGCTGCGGGAAGACAAGGCGCTGGCAAACCGCTTCTTGCGCTCGCACGCTGCGGTTGAGTCCATCCGCAAGCAAATTGAAGGACATACCACGATCCGGGAGAAGGTTTCCACCTCCGTGGATCTACCGCTGAGCCACGAGTGCAAGCGGGTTTTGGCATACGGCGCCGAGGAAGCCGAGCGGCTCAACCACAAGCACATCGGCACGGAGCACCTGCTCCTGGGCCTGCTGCGGGAAGAGAAGTGCTTCGCGGCGGAAATTCTGCACGAGCGCGGGCTGCGGCTTTCCACAATCCGGGAAGAGCTGGCGCGTTCACAGAGTGAGAAGGTCGCGTCCGCGCGTCCCAAGGAAAGCTCGCTGCTGGCGGAATTCAGCCGCGACCTGACCCAGGCAGCCATGGATAACACGCTCGACCCGCTCATCGGACGCGACTATGAGCTGGAGCGGGTGGTGCAGATCCTCTGCCGGCGCACCAAGAACAACCCGGTGCTGATCGGGGAACCGGGCGTCGGCAAAACGGCCATCGTAGAAGGCTTGGCGCAGCGCATTGCCGAGGGCGACGTGCCGTCGTTCCTCGCCGACAAGCGCATTCTGGCGCTGGACCTTTCGCTGATCGTCGCCGGCACGAAGTACCGCGGCCAGTTCGAAGAGCGGCTCAAGACCATCATGAAAGAGTTGATGGAGAACCAGAACGCCATCATCTTTATCGACGAGCTGCATACCCTGGTGGGGGCGGGTTCGGCTGAAGGTTCGTTGGACGCCGCCAATATTCTGAAGCCGGCGCTCTCGCGGGGTGAAATCCAGTGCATCGGGGCCACCACGCCCTCCGAGTTCCGCAAGTCGATAGAGAAGGACCGCTCGCTCGAACGGCGCTTCCAGGCTGTGAAAGTTCCGCCGCCCAGCGAAACCGACGCCGTCAAGATCCTGTTCGGCATCAAGGACCGCTACGAAAAGTTTCACGCGGTGGCTTATACCGACGATGCGATCGAAACCGCGGTCTTCACTTCGAGCCGCTACATACCGGACCGCTATCTGCCGGACAAGGCGATCGACCTAATCGACGAGGCCGGCGCGCGCGTGAAATTGCGGCAGACCACGCTGCCGGCGGACCTTGCCGATATCCAGAAGCGCATCAAGTTCATCGTGCACCGCATGGAAAACGCCATCGCGAATCACGAGTTCGAGAAGGCGCGCTTCTACTCCGACGAGGAGCGCAAAGAGCGCGAGAACATGCGCCAGTTGCGCGAAAAGTACAACCTCGATGATTCTTCGACCGGCTGCGTCACGAAGGACGATATCGAGGACGTGGTGGCGCGCTGGACCGGCGTCCCGATGACCTCCATCAAAGAGGAGGAGATCGCTAAGCTGCTGCGCATCGAAGAAGAGCTGCACAAGCGGATCATCAGCCAGGAGAAGGCGATTTCCGCTCTGGCGCGCGCGATCCGCCGCTCGCGGGCCGGCCTCAAAGCCAGCAACCGCCCGGCCGGCTCGTTCCTGTTTCTGGGTCCCACGGGCGTCGGCAAGACGGAAGTCGCCCGGGCCCTGGCCGGGTTCCTTTTCGCCAGCGAAAAGAGCCTGGTGCGCTTCGATATGTCGGAATACATGGAGAAGCACGCGGTTTCGAAGCTGATCGGCTCGCCTCCGGGATACGTGGGCTACGAAGAGGGCGGACAGCTCACCGAGCGGGTCAAGCGAAACCCGTACTCGATCATCCTGCTCGACGAAATCGAGAAGGCGCACCCGGACATCTATAACATCCTGTTGCAGGTGTTCGAAGACGGCCAGTTGACCGACGGACTGGGCAACCAGGTCGATTTCAAGAACACCATCATCATCATGACCTCGAACCTGGGCGCCCGTTTCCTCGAGAAGCGCGGCCACCTGGGCTTCTCGGCTCCGGCCGGCGAAGGGATTCCATCCAAGATTGAGGAGATGGTACGGAGCGAAGTGAAGAAGGCGTTCAACCCCGAGTTTCTCAACCGGCTGGACGAAATCATTCTCTTCACGTCGCTGACCGACGACGACCTGATCAAGATCATCGACCTGATGGTCGAACAGGTGAACCAGAACCTGGTGGCCAAACAGGTGAAGATCCGGCTCACGCCCGACGCGGGCAAGTACATTCTCGAGAAAACCTGCGGCGACCGCAGTTACGGCGCCCGTCCGCTACGCCGCGCGCTGCAAAAGTACATCGAGGATCCGCTCTCGGAGGCGCTGATTCAGGGCACGCTGCCGCGTCCCGCCGATCTCGAAGTCTATCTCGGCGACACCGGTATCTATTACCGGCAGTTGAGCTCCGAGACCGAAGCTGCGGTCCCCGCCGGCGCTCCCGCCGAGCCGGCCGCCGGCACGCTGCTTTATACGTTCTGACGTCTTGCGGACAATCCGCCTGGTTCGGTGAGGGCAGGCTGTTTTGGCAGCCTGCCCTTTCCTTTTTTGTAGAGCCGTTGGCCAGTTGCAGCAAATCGCTAGTGCGAATTTCGATCCTCGTTGGGGCAAAAGATTCCATATTTCATACATTTAGACCCGCTTAACTCCGGTTTTCAGGATTTTCACACCCGGAATTGATCGCTCTTGGTTAATCCTCTGCCCGTTGACTACAGTTTACAGGGCAAGGCGACTTTGGCCATCCGATTGCTCAGGACGGCGACTACGGTTTCCGCGCGCGTTCCCGGTAAACTGTTTGCGTAGCCAGGTGAAACAAATTCCGACCCCGAAGACTTCGGTAAGTCACCGGCGCCTTTAAGCTGCACTGTCGATGCGCAGAATCGCGACGACAGAATTCGCTAGATCACAGGGGGATGGTAACCATGACGAGGCAGAAGAAGTTAGACGCGTTCTGGATTGTCTCCACACTGGCTCTGCTCAGCATCAGTGTGGGGAATGCGTTTGCGCAGGCCACGGCCAGCGGCACGATCGCGGGCACGGTCTTCGACCAGACACAAGCAGTGATAGCCGGAGCTGATGTGGTGATCACCAACAAAGCCACCGGTGAGAAGCGCACGGCCGTTTCGAACGATGTAGGCAATTACCGGTTCGATCTTCTTTCCGCCGGTGCTTACTCGTTGAACGTATCGAAGCAGGGATTTGCTTCGATTATCCAGAACCTTAACCTGCTGGTGGGTCAGACAGTCACGGCGAATGCGACCATGAGCCCCGGGTCGGCGACCGAAGTCGTGGAAGTTACCGGCGCCCCTCCGTTGGTGGACGTCGCTAAGACGGGCGTCAGTACGAATGTTACGCCGACGGAAGTGGAGCAGTTGCCCATGGTGGGGCGCGACGTTGCCAATCTGGCTTACCTGGCTCCGGGCGTCAAGGCGGCAGACTCGTACGACCCGACCAAGAATCGCTATGCGATCCTTTCCGTCAACGGCGACGGCGGCCGGAACGTAAACGTGACCGTCAATGGTATCGACAACAAAGACAATACGGTCGGCGGACCGGTGATGCAGCTTCCGCTCGAAGCCGTGCAGGAATTCCAAATCAGCACGCAGCGGTTCTCGGCCGAGAACGGCCGCTCCGAGGGTGCCGCGATCAATATGATTACCAAGCAGGGCACCAACCAGTATCACGGATCAGCCTTCGGCTACTTCCGCGACACCGCGTTGGACACGGATGAGAAGGTGCCGGACGGTACCGGGGGCCAAGTCTCCCAGCATCCCGACTACACCCGCCAGCAGTTCGGCGGCTCGGCCGGCGGGCCGATCAAGAAGGACAAGGTTTTCGCCTTCTTTGCCATCGAGCGCGAGCGGGAACACCAGGGCCTGGCGGAAACCGGGACTTCGCTCTCCGAGCTTACGCTGGCCGCAACGGCCGGCCTCGCAGCCCAGCCCGCCGCCAGCATCCCCCGTCCGTTCTTCGAAACCCGTTACAACGGCCGCCTGGATTGGACCATCAACAATAAAAACTCCCTTTACGCCAGCTACAGCTCGCAGGCGAATAACAGCCTCAACGACCAGTCCGATGGAACCGGCGACCTGACCAACGGCAATTACACCACCAACCACATGCAAATCGCGAACCTAACCCTGAACACGCTACTGTCGAATGACTCGGTCAACCAGTTCACGATGGGCTATCAGTATTGGAACAACGTAATCGCCAGCAACATCAGCGCCCCCCTGGTGACTTTTCCGGACGCGTCGTTCGGCACTAACACGAACGTTCCGCAGCAGTCGTGGCAGCGCAAGTGGCAGTTCCGGGACGACATTTCGAAAACGATCGGCAGGCACACGCTGAAGGCCGGCGTGGATTTCATCAATGCACCCCAGCAAGGCGGCTTTTTCGAGTACAGCTCGACTCTCGAGATCGATTTTGGCGCCGATCCGAGTGCGATTCTCGGCGATGCCACGGCGTATCCGCAGGGATTTGCCACTCCGGGCGCCGTAACGGGAATGACCTATGCCAACGGCGACCCCTATTTTCTCGTATCGACCAAGCAGCTCGGCCTGTATTTCCAGGATGACTGGAAGGTATCGCCCCGTCTGACGTTGAACCTCGGCCTGCGCTGGGACAAGGACTTCAACATGATCGGCCTGTCGGACGTGAAGAGCAGCCGTACCTATCAGGAACTGGTGGCGTTGAACAACCCTTTTTCCAACCCCTACGTCAGCCAGTTACCGCACGATGACAATAAGGACTTCAGCCCCCGCGTGGGCTTCGCGTACGACTTGACCGGCAAGGGCGTGCACTTATTGCGTGGCGGTTTTGGGCTCTATTACGGGAACGTGTTTCAAAACATTCCGCTGTTCATGGAACAGATGAGCAACCCGACCGTTTTTCAGACCGTGCTGAGCTTGTCCGCTCCGACCGATGTGGTCACCGGAACCGGCATTCAGCTAGGGAACTGGCGCTATGGGATCGATCCGATGCCGACGATTCCGCCTCCGTCTACCCAACTTGCGCCGGGCAGCGTGGGACGCCTGATGGATCCGAACTACCGGAACCCGGTTACGGAAGAATTCAACGGCGGCTATAGCTGGGCGCCGAATCAGAATTCTGTGGTCGAAGCCGAATACACGCACGTTCTCGGCCTGCACGAGAACAAGACCATGAACATCGACCAGAGAGTGCCGGTGAATGGCGTCTGCTGTTCCCGTCCGCTCGATCCAGCGTTTGCCGCCTCCACCCAGCCCGAACTGGCGAGCATTCGCGACGAGCAGTCGATCGGCCGTTCCCATTATGACGGCTTCAATTTCAGCTTCCGCCAGCGCATGTCTCATCACTTTTCGCTGAACGCCAACTACACGCTGGCCTGGGCCTACTCCTACGACAGCGGCGGCGGCTCCTTCCGCAATTACCCGATGCTGTCGACCAACCCGTTTGCCAGCTATGAGTGGGGTCCCTCGCCGAACGATGAGCGCCATCACATCACTCTCAGCGGGATCATCGAGCTGCCCAAGGGATTTGAGCTCGCTCCCATCATGCAGTTCGGCTCGGCGCGCCCCTACGCGGTCACCAACTCCTCGAACACTTTGAACACCGGCGGCGGCACCGGGACTGCGGTGGTGGTTCCCTTGACCGATACAACGAACTGGTTTGCATTTGCGGGGAACAATGCAGGCGCACAGAACTGCTTCTACGGGCTGAATGGGGTTTCGAAGGGATGCACCATCGCGCAGTACGATCCGCTCCGCGGCGATCCGTTCTTCGAACTCGATATGCGGCTTGCAAAGAACATCAGCTTTGGCGAGCGCATGAAGCTGCAACTGGTCGCGCAGGCTTTCAACCTGACCAACCGCGCGAACTACGGCAACGACTTCAACGGCAACATTGCCAGCCAGTCCACCTTCGGGAACCCGGCCGGTTTCATCGCTCCGAGCAGCACGACGATTCCGCGCTCCGTCTGGGGTGAGCTGGGCGTCCGGTTTACCTTCTGATTAATCGCCGGGCTGTGCCGGAGCAACGGCACAGCCCGGCCCCTTCCCTAACGATCCCGTGTTTCTTCAGGAGGCGAAGCGATACCCCACGCCGCGGACCGTGTGGATATAGCGCGGGTTCTGGGGGCTCCGCTCGAGCTTCTGACGCAGCCACGCGACGTGCACGTCGATGGTCCGCGAGGATACCCCCGGCTGGTACTCCCACACGGCCTCGAGCAGTTCTTCGCGCGTCACGACCTTGTCGCGGTGCTCAATCAGGTACCGCAGCAATTCCATCTCCTTGGCCGCCAGGCTGACCGGATCGCCGTCCTTGCTGACCTCGTTCGTCGTGAAGTCCACGCTCACGCCATTGAACCGGTATTTGTCGATGCGCGAGCGGCTCTCCTTCCCGACGCGGCGCAGCAGGGCTTCGATGCGGGCCATCAACTCCGGTGGCTCGAACGGCTTCGTAAGGCTTCGTAAGATAGTCGTCCGCGCCCAGTTTCAGACCCACGACACGATCGGCGAGCTGCGATTTCGCGGTGAGCATCAGCACCGCCATGTTCCTGCCTTGCCGGCGCAGTTCGCGGCAGACGTCGAAGCCGTTCATGCCGGGCAGCATCACATCGAGAATCAGCAGGTCGAACGGCTCGGAGATGGCGCGGGCCAGCCCCGACGGGCCATCGCAGGCGCTTTCGATCTCGTAACCTTCCGCGCGCAGCAGGTCGGAAAGCGTGAGCACCAGGCCCGGCTCATCCTCGACTAAAAGAATGCGCGAACTCATGTCCCTTCTCCGGAGGCGCGGCCGGAACGAGCAGGGTGAACTCCGTCCCTTTGCCCGGCTCGCTCTTCACCTGTACGGTGCCGCCGTGCGCCTCCACGATCCCTTTCACCAGGCTGAGCCCGAGGCCCGTGCCGTGCACCTGGTCTTCCTGCGCGCGCCGGCCGCGAAAGAATGGGTCGAACAGGTGCGCTTGTTCGGCGGCGGGAATGCCGGGGCCGCGGTCCGCCACCCGGACCTCCACCCAGACCCGCCCCCGGTTCACCATCCGGTTTGCGGATATTCCGATCCAGCCGCCGCGCCCGCCATATTTCACCGCGTTGCCGACCAGGTTGCCGACGGCGTGCTCGAGGGCATTCGGATCGCCCAGAATGAGAGGCAGTCCGCTCTCGATCTTCTGTTCCACCGTGCAGTGGCCGGATTGAATCGCCGCCTTACCCGCTTCGAGGGCGTCGGCGATCACCGATTCGATCCACACTGGTCCCGGCTCCTGCACGATGAGACCCGCCTGCGCTTTCGAGAAGCGCAGGACCTGTTCGACCATCTGCTTGAGGCGGCCACTTTCCTGATGGATCAGCGCACCGTATTTTTCGACCTGGGCCGGGTTGCTGGTGACGCCTCCTTTCAGATTGTAGGCGGCGGTGTGGATTACCGCCAGCGGAGTGCGCAACTCGTGCGAAACTCCGGCCACGAAATCCATCTGCAGCCCGGCCAGCCGCTGCGCCCGGCGGGTGAAGCGGATCCAGGCGATCAGGGTGCCGAACATCAACAGCAGCACGCAGGAAGTGACCGCCATACTGCGCAGGCGCGCCTGGGCCACGACGGCTTCCAAAGATCCGGCGCGATGCCGCACGTACATCTGCCAGCGTCCGAAACCCGTTCCCCGGGCAGGATCCCCCGGGTGGCCGGCGCCGTGTCCCAACATCGGGTCGAAAGGGTTCTCGAAAAGGGAAACCGAAGCGTCCGCATTGGCCATCACGGCGTGATCGGCGCTCCCGCCCGCGCGGTAGATGATGGCCGGTTGGCCGGCTCCCCCACGGTCGGTACTCCTGGTGACCACCTCGACCTGGTAATCCAGGCTGCCGCCGGCGGCGACGTAGCGCTGTACGAGTTCGGGCAGCAGCGCATTGCGCAGGCAGTCCAGGTTCAATTCGAAGATGCTCCAGCCGATTTCCCGGCGGCCGAACGGCGCCGGCCGCGCGTTCGAAAAGAGCGGCAATTGGAACACCGTGCCTTCGCTATCGGCAGCACTGTCTTGGGGAGGCGGGCCGCCCGGGCCGCCCTGGCGCCGTTCGAATCTTTCGATCCGGTCCTTGACCCAGGCCCAATCCTGCGGCCATTCCTCCGTCAGGAACGTGCCACGCGACGGGTCGAGGATTCGGAGCACGAGCTTGCCCTTAACGGGCTCCGCAATCGCGATCTGCCGGAATAGAAGACTGTGGCGGGTTCCCGATTTCCACTGCGCGTAGCGTGCGACCATTGCCGCCTCGGCTGCCGCCGCATCCGATGCCTGGCCGGTTACCGGCAACACGGCCCGGCACGCGGCGCCGATTTCGGAGTTGAAGTCCTGGCTGAGACGGTTCAGGCTGGTCTGCAGGTTTGCCTGAAGTGCTTCGCGCTCCGCGACGCTGACCGCGCCGATCCAGCGGTATTGCAGCAGGCCGAGGATCCCGCAGAGCGCAAACACCGCGGCCACGAAGAGCCAGGAGGCCATCGCCCGCCGTTGATCGCGTCCGGACTGCACGTCTACTTCTACATTACCTTTGCGAAGCTTAACGTGCGGGCCTACCAGAGTAAAGACTGCGTTAAGGATGTTAAGCTTGGGCGCCTTTCGGAAACGAATGCCGGTGCGGTCGCTTCTTTACAGGTGATATGGCCGCACAACAATTCTCGAAGGGTACCCGGTGGCTGCTGGCCGCATGGTTCCTCGCCTCCTCAGGGATGGCGTCCGAATATCACGGTACCGTCCAAGCCGGCGGCCTGCCTCTTCCCGGCGCCACCGTCACGGCCACGCGCAACGATGTGAAAGTCGTCACGACCACCGATGACCAGGGAGCGTTCTCGTTCCGCGACCTGGCCGACGGCAATTGGAAGATCGATGTCGAGATGCTTGGCTTCGAGAAACTGACCAGCGAAGTCGGGGTGGCACCGGATGCGCCGCCGCCCGCGTGGGAGATGAAGTATCTCACCGAGGCGTCGCTCAGCGGCAGCCAGAATCATGGCGGGAGCGTGGCCCCCTCAGCCCGCGCTGCGAATTCCATGGCCGCAGCGCCTCCCGCCGCTAAAAATGGCGACAGCGCCGGTTTTCAGAGAACGTCGATATCCCAATCCGCGGATAGCAGCACGTTTTCGAGCGAAGGAACGCTGAAAGCCGAGGAAGTAGCCGATCTCAGCCAGACCTCGGCCAACTCCTTCATCGTGCAGGGTAGTGTGAGCAGCGCGCTTGGCCTGGGTGCGCAGAACGATTGGGGACCTCCGGGCGGCCCCGGCATGATGATGGGAATGATGATGGAGGCGGGAGGGCCCGGAAATCCGGGAGGCCCCGGCGGCAACGGGATGCCGGGTGCGGGCGGCGCGATGCTTGCCGCGGGCGGCGGCGGGCGCGGCGGCGCGGGCGGCGGTCCGCCTCCGGGCGGCATGGGCGGCGGCCCCGGTGGCGGCCCTCCCGGGATGATGGGCGGCGGCCCCGGTGGCTTCGCTGGACGCGGCGGACGGGGGCCTGGCGGACCCGGATGGCAGGGGCGCCCCAACGCGATGGCGTTTGGCAATAACCGGCGCGATCCGCGCAATTCCTACATGGCGTCCGCGAATTTCAGCCTCGACAATTCCGTGTGGGACGCGCGCACCTTCTCGGTTACCGGCGCCAATCTCGCGAAGCCATCCTATGCCAACGGCCGCGGCGGGGTGATGTTCGGCGGACCCTTGCGCATCCCCGGCCTGATCAGCGCTTCCAGACGCATTCTCTTCACCTTCAATCTCGAGTTCCAGCGCGACCGCACGGGCACGGTCTCCGACCCGGCCACGGTGCCCACCGCCCTCGAACGCGCCGGCGACTTCTCGCAAACCTCCTATACCATTTACGACCCGGCGACCGGCAGCCCGTTCCCCGGCAACCGCATTCCCGCCAGCCAACTCAATGCCACGTCGCTCGCTCTGCTCAACTACTACCCGCTTCCCAATCTTCCCGGCCTGACGCGCAACTATCAAACGCCCCTCACCGGCAGCAACAATTCGCACAACCTCAACTCGCGGGTTTCCAACATACGGATCGGCTCGAAAGACCGCTTGAACTTCGGCTTGGGCTACCAGGGCAGCAACAGCGTGACCCCCAACCTGTTCCAGTTCATCGATACCGGCGCTGGACGGGCCATTAATTCGAACCTCGCGTGGGCGCACAATTTCAGCAGCACGCTCATCAACAACGTGAGCTACACGTTCAGCCGCATGCGCCAGGACCTGTCGCCATACTTCGCCGATCGCGATAACGTGGCCAGCTCGCTCGGCATTCTGGGGACGTCGCAGGACCCCATGAACTGGGGACCAACCAGCCTCAGCTTCACGAACTATGCCGGCCTCAACGACGGCAACGCATCCCTCAACCGCAACCAGACCAGCGCCGTGGGCGACAGCGTCCTCTGGGTTCGCGGCCAGCACAACCTGACGTTCGGCACCGATTGCCGCCGCCAGCAGTTCAACCAGATTGCCGACACCAACGGCCGCGGGGCCTACTCGTTCACCGGTTCGGCCACGGGCCTGATGGTGGACGGCGCGGCGCAGAGCGGCACGGGGTACGACCTGGCCGACTTCCTGCTTGGCATTCCGGCGACGGCCTCCATCCGCTACGGCAACCCCGACAAGTATTTCCGCGGAGGCGGCTACGATTTTTACGTCAACGACGATTGGCGGGTCACGTCCCGCTTCACCCTGATTTTCGGGCTGCGGTGGGATTACGCATCTCCCGTCACCGAGCTCTACAACCGTTTGGTGAACCTGGCCATGGGGCCGGCATTTTCCACTGTCACTGCGGTGGCGCCTGGAACGAGCGGGCTATCCGATGGGCTGATCAATCCGGACCGCACCAACTTCTCGCCTCGCGTCGGCTTTGCCTGGCGTCCGGCCACCAAGGGATCGCTGGTGGTGCGCGGCGGCTACGGAATCTACTACAACACTTCGGTCTACAACCTGATTGCCTCGAACATGGCCGAACAGCCTCCTTTCGCGCAATCGCTGAGCGTCTCGGGGTCGGCTGCCGACCCTTTGAACATCCAGACCGCTTTTCTGAATGCGACCACCCTGGCGGCGGCCAGCACCTTTGCCATCAACCCGAACTACCGGATCGGCTACGCGCAGACGTGGAATCTTTCGATCCAGCACGATCTGCCGCTTTCGATGTTCGCGACCATCGGCTACCTCGGGACCAAGGGCACCAATCTCGACCAGCAGTTTATTCCTAACTCGGTCGCGCCCGGCGCGGTCGAATCGGCGTACCCGCACAGTTTCATTTACGAGACTTCGGGAGGCAATTCCATTTACCACGCCGCACAATTTCAGTTGAACCGCCGATTTGCCGGCGGCATCATGGCGCACGCCTCGTACCAGTTTTCGAAATCGATTGACGACGCGGGCACCGGCGGGCGTGGCCAGGGAAACACGCCGGTAGCGCAGAACTGGCTTGACCTGGCGGCCGAACGCGGCCTTTCGAGCTTCGATTCTCGCCACAACCTTTCGCTGCAGATTCAGTACTCGACTGGCATGGGGGCTTCCGGAGGCACGCTGCTGAACGGCTGGAAGGGCGTCCTATTCAAGGATTGGACGGTCACCAGCGGCATCAACCTTCACACCGGCACTCCGATCACCGCCACCGTCGGCGGCAATTTATCGCAGATCAGCGGGACCGCGGTATCGAACACGCTTCGCGCGGATGCCACGGGACTGCCGGTCGAAGCGGCCGGCATGCTCTTCAACACCGCCGCCTTTTCCGCGCCGGCGGCGGGCGACTGGGGCACTGCCGGCCGCAACACGATTCCGGGGCCGACGGTCTTTACTCTCGATGGCGCGCTCGGCCGCGTCATCCGCTTTGGCGAGCGCCGCAGCGTCGATATCCGGCTCGAGTCTCAGAACGCGCTCAACCGCGTCACCATCACCAACTGGGGCACCGTGTTCGGCTCGAATACCTACGGCCTCGCGACCAGCGCCGCGGCGATGCGCAAAATCACAGTCAACCTGAGGTTCCGATTCTGACATGAGACCACTGCTGATCGCTTTCCTGCTCGCTCGAATCGCCGCGGCGCAAGCGCCGGTGAAGTTCGAGTCCACGACGCAGCTCGTAGTCGTGAACGTCTCGGCCAAGACGAAATCCGGCGAGCCGCTCGAAAACCTGAAGGCTTCGGACTTCACGGTCACCGAAGACGGCAAGACGCAGCAGATCAAAGTTTTCGAATTCCAGCGCCTGGAGGAAGACGCGACTCCGGCGCCGGCGCTGGCGCGGCGCGTTGCGATGCCCGGCGCTGCACCAGTGAAACGAGCCGCCGTGATCGCTCCTTCGAAACCGGGCGAGATCAAGTATAAGGACCGCCGGCTGCTGGTCCTGTTCTTCGATCTCTCGGGCATGAGCGTGGCCGAGCAGCTCCGCGCCCAGAAATCCGCGCAGAAATTCCTCGCAACCGGCATGACGCCGGCCGACGTTGTCGCGGTGATGAGCTACTCGACCGACTTGAACGTCCTGCAGGATTTCACCGACGATCGCGACGCGCTCTCTAAAGTGATCCGGGGACTGGTGGTCGGCGACACCGGCACCGCCAACGGCTCCACCGGGGACGACAGTGAGGTCGACACGGGCGCCGCCTACACACAGGACGACTCCGAATTCAACATTTTCAATACCGACCGCAAGCTGGCCGCGCTCGAATCTTCCGTCAAGATGCTCGCCAGCCTGCCCGAGAAGAAAGCGCTGGTGTACTTCGCGAGCGGCATGACCCTCAACGGCATTGACAACCAGGCGCAGCTTCGAGCCACGGTGAACGCGGCCATCCGGGGGAACGTGGCGTTCTATCCGGTGGACGCCCGCGGCCTGGTGGCCAGTGCGCCCCTCGGCGACGCCACGCGGGGTTCGCAGGGCGGGCAGGGAATGTATTCGGGCAGTTCACAGCGCGCGATGCAGTCGAATTTCCAGGGACAGCAGGAAACGCTCTATACGCTCGCAACGGATACCGGCGGAAAAGCGCTGCTCGACCAGAACGATCTCTCGCTCGGCATCGCGCAAGCCCAGAAAGATATTTCGAGTTACTACATTCTCGGTTACTACAGCACCAACACCGCGCTCGACGGACGCTACCGCCGCATCAAGGTGCAGATCGGCAGGAACCTGACGGCCAAGCTCGACTACCGCAGCGGCTACTTTGCGGCCAAAGAGTTCCGGCAGTTCAATTCCACCGACCGCGAGCGCCAGTTGCAGGAAGCTCTCATGCTGGACGACCCGATCACCGATCTGACTCTGGCGCTCGAGGTCAATTATTTCCGGCAGGCCCGCGACCGCTATTTTGTACCGGTCTCGCTGAAGATTCCGGGCAGCGATATCGAACTGGCGCGCAAGGGCGGCGCCGAGAGCACCCGGCTCGATTTCATCGGCGAAGTGAGGGATTCGAAGAACGCACTTCAGGGCACCGTGCGCGACGAGATTACAGCGAAGCTGAAAGGCGAGAGCGCCGGGCAACTGGCCAAACACAACCTGGAGTACGACACCGGCTTCACATTGCAGCCCGGCACTTACACTCTGAAATTCCTGGCGCGCGAAAACGAGACCGGCAAGATGGGCACCTTCGAAACCAAGTTCACGGTGCCGGATCTCACGACCGACCAGAAGCACCTTCCGATCAGCTCGGTGGTGCTCAGCTATCAGCGGGAGAAGCTGGATGCCGCCGTGGCGTCGGTGGAGAAGGACAAGAAACTGATCGCCGCCAATCCGCTGGTGCAGAACGATCAAAAGCTGGTTCCGAGCGTCACCCGGGTCTTCCGCAAAGGCCAGGAGATGTACGTGTATCTCGAAGCCTACCAGCCGGCATCTCAGCAGACCCGGTTGATGGTGGCGACGGTGGCGTTCTATCGCGGGAAAGTGAAGGCGTTCGAGACCGCGCCACTCACAATCTCCGATGGATTGAACGCGAAATCGAAAGCCGTGCCCGTCAGTTTCCGCTTTCCCCTGGATAAGCTGCAGCCCGGCCGCTACACCTGCCAGGTGAGCGTAGTGGAGCCCTCGGCGCAGAAATTCGCGGTCTGGCGCTCTCCCATCGCCGTGTTGCCATAGTAGGGTAGGCCTCCCGGCCTGCCCAGCCTACTTGAAGCTCCCGATGCGCGCTGGAAACACCGGCGGCCGTACCGATTCGGCTTTCCATCCGAGCAGGAACTCGACCGCGCCGCCGCACACGCGCCCCTGGCAAGCGCCCATACCGCATCGGGTGTGCAGCTTGGCCTCCCTCCAGCCGCCGAAAGCGCGGATCCGCCCGAGCGGCACGTCTTCGCAGCGGCAGACCAGCGTGGCGTCCCCGGCCAGCGCTTTGAGTTCCTGGCGCAGGCCGAAGGCACGTTCGAGCGCCGCGGCAAAGCGGCGGGCGGACGATCGCGCGCCTCGCGAGCGGCTAGCCTCCTCAGGCCGTCCGGCCGCCGACCAGCCGGCGATCTCGCCTTCCGCTATCGAGAGTTCCAGACCGCCGATGCCCGTCACTTCGCCCGCGGCGTAGACGCCGGGGACGGAAGTCTGCTGCTCGTCGTTCACTTCGACGCCCCTGGCGCCGATGCGGCAGCCGAGCAGGGCGGCGAGTTCCGTGTTGGGGATCAGGCCGAAGCCGCAGGCCAGATAGTCGCAAGCCTCGGTCCAGGTCTTCGGGCCGCGGCGCAGGGTGACGCTGCCGGGTGCGGCGGCCACGGGCCAACAGCCGGTGACATAGGGGACGCCGAAGAGCGCGGCGCGGAGTTGCACGGCCTCGATCAGCTTGCCGGGATGCGCGGCGAGGCCCAGCGCGGCGAAGCGCAGCAGCGACGACGGTTCCGTTTGCTCGGCGATGAGCCGTACCTTCGCGCCGTGCTCCTTGAGGTACCTGGCAACGGCCAGCAGCAGCGGGCCGCTGCCCGCGATCACCACGCGCTTCCCGGCGACCGGCAGTCCCGATTTCGCCAGCGCCTGCAGCCCGCCGGCGCCGGTAACGTGCGGCAGCGTCCAGCCGGGGAAGGGAAGAAAGCGCTCGCGCGCGCCGGTGGCGACAATCAGCGAGCGGTAGGCGAGTTCGAAGGCGTCGCTGAAGGTTTCGATGGCCAGGGTGTTGGGGCGCGGGGCGGCGATGACCCGGGCACCGTGAAAGGCGGGGAGGCCGGGTAGCCTGCTCCACCTTGGAACCTCCATGCCTCGCCAGATTTGGCCGCCGGGGGCGGGGTTGTCATCGACGAGTGCAACCGATCTGCCGGATTCCCGCGCGCGGCGCGCCGCGGCAAGGCCGGCGGGACCGGCGCCGACGATCAACACGTCGAACGTGCGCCTATCCATCGGTTCGCACCTCCATGCCGGGCTCGCACGGAAGCTGGCATGCGCGCACATGCGCGCGGCCATCGACCGTCACGCGGCATTCGAAACAAATGCCCATGCCGCAGAGCGGAGCTCGCGGCTCTCCGGCAACCGAGCGGCGGAACAGCGGAGCGCCGGAGATCGCCACCGCGGCCGATACCATCGCGCCTTCGGGCACCTCCACGGGCCGTCCGTTGACCGTGACCGTCATTGCGCTTCCAGGTTGCGGCCGGGCAGGTAAGGCTCGGCGGCAATGGCCGGGGTGTACCCCGCGATGCGGCAGGCCACGAGTTTCGCCGTCCCGAGCGAGGTGGTGATACCGAGCCCCTCGTGCCCGGTCGCCAGATACAGCCGCCCGTCGCCGGGGCAGGGGCCGATCAGCGGAAGGTTGTCGGGCGTGGCGGCGCGGAAGCCGGTCCACGCGCGAATGCCGTTCATCTGCGCGAGTTCGGGCATATACTCTTCACAGCGGCGCAGCATGCGGGTGAGCATGTGATGTTCCACCTGGCGGCCCTCGGAACCGAACTGCCGCGAAGAGCCGAGCAGCACCTGGCCCGAGCGCCGCGGCTGCGCGTTGAACGCTGCCGAGTCGGAGCTGACCGAGTGGGCGCTCTTGAGGTAGCCGAGTTCCAACAGAATATGACGGAGGAACCCGGGGTAGCGGTCGGTGATCAGCAGGTGGCCCTTGCGCTTGCGGACGGCAATCTCCGGCGTCAGCTCCGGCGCCCACGCACCGGTGGCGTTGATCGTGATGCCCGCGGCGATCGAGGTACCATTGCGCAGCCGGATTTCTCCTCCGCGGATTTCGGCGGCGGCCTCGCGGATCAGCGCGGCGCGCGATCGTTCCAGGAAGTAATGCGCGGCACAGGGCGGGTACGTGGTGGCATCGTCCGGAACCAGCAGGCCGCCGGCCAGGGACGGGCGGAGATGCGGTTCGAGCTCCGCAAGTTCGCGCGGGCCGAGCGTTTCGCTGCGAATCCCGAGGCTGTCGTAGAGCTGCTTCTTGCGGCGGACCTCGGCCATCTCTTCTTCGTCGGCCGCCACCCAGATGGCGCCGCAGCGCAGGTACTGCACTTCCGTGGGCAGCTCCGGAATCAGCGCGATCCAGAGCTCGCGCGAGTAGCGGGTCAGTGCGAGCTGCGCGGGCGAATCGTCCATCAGCGCGATGTGCCCCATACCCGCGGCCGTAGCGCCGCCGCCGATTGGTCCGGGTTCGACTACCGCCACCTTCAATCCGGCGGCGGCACACTCCATGGCGCACGCGGTCCCCACGATGCCGCCGCCGGCAATTGCTACGTCGTAGCTGGCCATGCGCCGCGGATTCCGTAGCAAAAGGGGTCGCGCGTGTCGAGGATCAAATCGGCCTCGGCGTTGACGTATGCGGAGCCCGTGATTTCGGGGATGATCTGCCCGTTCACCAGGTTCACCCGTCCTTCGAACACACTGCCCACGATGCTCTCCTGCCGCCAGATCTCGCCGGGCAGCAGTTTGCCATCGGCGTAGAGACAGGCCATTTTGGCGCTGGTGCCGGTGCCGCACGGTGAGCGGTCGTAGGCCTTGCCGGGGCAGAGCACGAAATTCCTGCTGTGAGCGCCGGAGACGGTGGGCGGGCCGAACAGCTCGATGTGGTCGATCTCGCGCCCGTCGGCGCCGGTGATGCCCGACGCCTCGAGACCCTGACGCACCCGCCAGGCGTAATCGGTGAGTTCCTCAAGGCGGTCGAGCGCGAGGGTCTGCCCGTGATCGGAGATGAGGAAGAACCAGTTGCCGCCCCAGGCGATGTCGCCGCAGACGATGCCGATTCCCGGAGCGTCCACCGCGACTTTCGCGGCGCTGCGGTAACTCGGAACATTGCGGAGCGCCACCCGGTTGGCGTCCACCAGCCGCGCATCTACCGGGCCGCAGACCGTTTCCAGCCGGCAGGCGCCTTCGCGAATGCGTCCCATATGCGCGAGCGTGACCACCAGCCCGATGGTGCCGTGGCCGCACATGTTCAGGTAGCCGACGTTATTGAAGAAGATCACGCCGGCATCGCAGGACGGGTCGAAGGGCTCGCACAGCAGCGCGCCCACGACGGCATCGCTGCCGCGCGGCTCGTTGACTACGGCGCTGCGAATATCGTCGTATCCGGTGCGGAAGCGCTCCAGGCGCTCGGCCATCGGCCCGCGTCCGAGATCCGGCATGCCGGCTACGATCACGCGGGTGGGCTCACCGCCGGTGTGGGAATCGATGATGCGGATGCGGGTCTTCATTGCGCCACCGCCGCCGGGAACTCGGGCCGGGTGGAAATGGCCTGCCGGATGATGGCCAGGATCTCTTCGCGTTCGGCGCCTTCGACCGGCAGCCGCGGCGGGCGCACGGTTTCCGAGCCAAGCCCGGTCTCGGCCATGGCGAGCTTAATATACTGCACCAGCTTCACCCTGGTATCGAGATGCAGCAGCGGCGTGTACCACCGGTAAAGCGCGCGCGCCTCGTCCCACCGGCCGGATTTCGCCAGCTCCCACAACGCGCGGTTCTCGCGGGGAAATGCGTTGACCAGCCCGGAAATCCAGCCCTGCGCGCCGAGCAGGACGCTTTCGAGCACCAGGTCGTCCACACCCGCAAACAGGATGTAGCGCGTGCCCACCAGGTTGACCAGGTCGGTGATGCGGCGGACGTTCTCCGACGACTCCTTGATGGCAACGATGTTGGCCACATCGGCCAGGCGCGCGAAGGCCGCGGGCGGCACGTCCACACCGTAAGACACCGGGTTGTTGTAGATGAGGATGGGCAGCCCGGTCGCGCCCGCAATGGTGCGGAAATGGCGCAGGCTTTCGCGCTCGTCGGATTTATACACCATGCCCGGCAGAACCATCAGGCCGTCGATCCCGATCTTCTCGACGTCGCGCGCGTAGCGGCAGCCGAGCGCGGTGGTGTATTCGGCCACGCCGGTAAGCACCGGAACGCGCCCCGCTGCGGCCCGCTTCATCTCGCGGACCACCGTGAGCTTCTCTTCGTATTCGAGCGCGGTGTTCTCGCCCACGGTGCCTAGCAGCACCACGCCGTGGATGCCGGCCTGGATCAGAGTTTCGAGGTGGCGCGCCGTAGCATCGACGTCGAGCGAGTAGTCCGGGCGGAACTGCGTGGTGATCGCGGGAAAGACGCCCTTCCAGTTGACCGTCATAACTTCTCACTATACCGCCCGGACGAAGAAGTAAGCTCGCCTGAGGGGGCAGGCCAGGGGGCCTACCCTACTTCCGCAAATAGCGCGAATTCATTGACCAGAGGCGGGGCGGAGGACTGGAGCCGCAGGCGGAGACGGGCGGCCGTGACGGGCTTCTCCAGGCGGATCAGGCGGCGCGGACCGATGCTGGTGGCGGCGGCGAATTCCTGCCAGTCATTGCCGCTCCAGCGGTCGATCGCGATGGAGTCTATGCGCTGGCCGTAGCGGATGTCTTCGCGGACGCGAATTACCCGAAATGTAGCCGGATGGCGAAGCTCGTAGGTGATCGCCTCGGGGGTGCGCGCGACCCTGGCTTCCGCGGCCAGATCCTTCTTGAAGGTCGAGCGGCGATACTCCCCGAAGCCCTTCAGTGAGGCCACATCCTCGGGGCTGAGCAGGCCTTCGCGGTTGGGCGGCACGTTGAGCAGCAGGGTCGCGCCGCGGCCCACCGAATCGTAGTAAAGGTCGATCAGTTGAGCCGTGGTTTTCACCCGGGCGTTCTCGCGCTCGTGCCAGAACCACCCGGGTCGGATCGACACGTCGCACTCGGCCGGCATCCAATGTGAGCCGTGGCGATGACCGTTGGGCGATTCCTTGTCGCGAACGTCTCCCGGCGCCGCGGGTCCGCCATCCGGCGCTACCGGGTCGTAGGTGGCCCAGCAGGGGTCGCCGGCGATGCCGCGTTCGTTTCCCACCCAGCGCACGTCGGGGCCGACGTCGCTGAAGATTACGGCGTCGGGCTGCAACTCGCGGACGAGGTCCCAGGTGCGCGGCCAGTCGTAATACTTGCGCTTGTCGATGGTGCGCTTCTCGCGCGCGCCGCCATAGTAGCCGTCGCCGCCGTTGGCGCCGTCGTGCCAGACTTCGAAAATCGGGCCATAGCCTGTCAGCAACTCGGTCAGTTGCGCGCGGTAGATCCCGATGTATGCGGGGGTTCCGTAAGCCGGGTTGTTGCGGTCCCACGGGGAAAGATAGACGCCGAAGCGGAGATTGCGCCGGCGCGCGGCCTCGGAGATTTCGCGCACCACATCGCCATTGCCTCCGCGCCAGCCGCTCGCGCGCACCGAATGTTTCGTGGTCGCCGTGGGCCACAGGCAGAAGCCGTCGTGGTGCTTGGCGGTGAGAATCACGCCGCGCATCCCGGCTTCGGCCACCCCGGCCACAATCGCGTCGGCGTCGAACCGTATGGGGTTGAAGACGTTCGGGTCTTCGTCGCCGTAGCCCCACTCTTTGTCCGTGAAGGTATTCACCGTGAAGTGCAGGAACGCGTTAGTCTCCATGGCGTGCCAGCGAAGCTGCCTGGGGGAAGGGAGGGCGCCGTAGGGTTTCGGCGGAGCCGCGGCCCGCAGCGGCAGGGCGGCGGCGGCAGCCAGCAGTTTGCGTCGCGTGAACATCTCTCTACAATAACGAAAGTGGACAACGACAGACGCCGGCCGGACGCCATCCGGCAAACCCAGGCACATAGCGCTGAGCTTTCGAAGGAACTCCGCCTCACCGACCTCGTCATTCTCCAGGTGCTGCTGATCGTAGGGCTGCCCTGGATCGGTTATGCGGCCAAGCTCGGCGGCTCGCACGTGATGGTATGGCTCGCCGCCATCCTGCTGTTCTACGTCCCGCTGGCGGGAACGGTGATCTTTCTGAGCCGCAGGCTGCCGCTCGAGGGCGGAATCTACCAGTGGGCCAAGCTGGGAATTTCGCCGTACGCCGGCTTTCAGGCGGCATGGAACTATTCCTTTTTCCTGATCCTGTTTTATGCGACCAGCGGATCGGTAGTGGCCAACAGCATCTCCTACCTGTTGGGGCCGGGCGCGGCATGGATCGCCGGCAGCAAGCCGCTGATCATGGCGTTCAACTTGGCGTTCTTCGCGATCGTTTACGCGGTCAACGTGCGCGGCCTGCACCTGGCGAGGTGGGTGACGGGCGCGGGCGGCATCCTGGTGATGTCGCTGTACGCCCTGATTGTCGGGCTGCTGGCTTTGCGCCTCTTTCGCGGAGAGCACCTGGCCCAGCCCCCCGTTTCCCTGGCGCTGCCGGTGATGTCGCTGATGACCCTGAACCTGTTCAGCAAGATGGCGTTCAATGCGTTGAGCGGCTTCGAGCAGGTAGCCATCTTCGCCGGTGAATGCCATACGCCCGAGCGCAACATCGCGCGCTCGGTGTGGATCGCGGCGCCGGGAATCGCCGCGCTCTACATCCTGGGGACCTGCGCGCTGCTGGCGTACACGCCGATGGACCGGATCGACCTGATCGCGCCGATCTCCCAGATCCTGGGCGCGTCGCTGGGCAGCTCGGCGGTCGTCGCGATTCTGAGCGGCACGGCGATCCTGGCCCTGCTGTTCGCCTACTTCACCCAGACGGTGGCGTGCATTGCGCAAGTGTCGCGCCTGCCCATGGTGGCGGGTTGGGACGGGGTCCTGCCCAAGGCCTTCGGCGAGCTGCATCCGCGGTATCGGACGCCCGTCCGATCGCTCGGTTGGGTGGTGCTGGCCTGCCTGGTCTTCGGCGCGCTCAGCCTGGTTCAGGTGGGCGAACAGGAAGCCGCGCAACTGCTGATTGGCGCGGGAATGGCGTGCTCCGGGCTGTATTACCTCCTGATGTTCGCGGTGGTCTGGGTGGGACGCTGGCAGGGGGAACAGCGCGCCCCGTGGTGGCTGCGGATCGCCGCCGGATCGGCTGCCGCGGTTACCGTGCTTTCGGTGGGGCTCCAGGTAGTCCCGATCCTCGACGTCGCTCGGCCCTGGCTGTTCGCGGCTAAAGTCGGGGGCGCCGTCGTACTGATTAATGCCGCCGGCCTCTGGGTTTACAGGCGGTCCGTATGATAGGATAGCTGCCACGGGAGGGTTAAATGGCCCACAGCAGACGAGACTTCCTGAAAACCAGCATCGCAGCGACCATGCTGGGTGGATTGGGCGGCGTTACGGCCCGCGCGGCGGCGAAACGCTCGGCTACCGACTGGGTAACCCTGGGCAGGTCGGGAATCAAAGTGACCCGCCTCGGATTTGGCACCGGCACGTTCAGCGGTCGCGTGCAGCACGAACTGGGCCAGGAAGAATTCAACCGCCTCGTGCGGCATGCCTATGACCGCGGGGTCCGGTTTTTCGAAACTGCGCAGTCTTACGGCGGCATGCACCAGATGCTCGGGATCGCGCTGAAGGGTTTTCCTCGCGACAGTTACCGGCTGATGACGAAGATGACCATGCGTCCGGATCTGGATGCGACTGCCATGATCGACAAGTTCCGCACCGACTTGCAGACCGAGTACATCGACATCCTGCTGCTTCACTACATGCACAACCCCACGTGGGCGACGGCCCTGGAGCGCCAGCAGGACCAGTTTTCGGAGGCCAGATCGAAGAAGGCCATCCTGGCAAAAGGCGCGTCCGTGCACGGATTGCCGGCCCTGCGCACCTTCCCCGGCAATAAGTGGCTGGATATCGCGATGATCCGGATGAACCACAAGGGCACCAAGATGGACGCCGAGGACTTCGGCACCAACGGGCTCGGCAATGTCGATGAGGTCGTCGAGCACACCAAAGAGGTTCATGCGGAGGGCATGGGTGTGATCAGCATGAAACTGGTGGGCGAGGGCCAGTTCACCTCTCGGGAAGACCGGCAGAAGTCGCTTCGGTTCGCGATGGGCCTTGGTGCGGTGGACGCGGTGACCATCGGGTACAAGAGCACCGCGGAAATCGACGAGGCGATCGAGAACATGGGCGCCGCGCTGAACGCCTGATCATTGGCCCGCCCCCTGACGGTCAGCATCGCACAGAGCCGCGACCGTCAGGGAGCGGGCGCCACTCTCACACGACGTAAGGCTTCCGGTACACGTCCCGGGTTAGCTTCTTGTTCGCTTCCGCGTCGTTGACGAACCTCGGCCCTTCCGTCAGCGTCAATTTGCGCCCTGTCTGATAGCTGATGTTCGCCAGGTGGCACAGCGAGGCGCTCAGGTACGCATTCGCGATCTCGTCGTGCAGGTCCTTGTAGTTGCGCGACTTGCAGGCGGCCAGGAAGTTCTGCATGTGCAGAGGGGTGGCATCGCCGTGGCCTTTCTCGGGCAGTTCTTCCATCACCAGTTCGTTGCTCTCGCCCTTGAACGCCTGGAAGCCCTGGTCGCTCATGGCGGCCCAGCCTTCGGTTCCATAGAACAGGTTGCCGACCATGATGTGGAGGGGCGCGGTGTTCTTCGGCGCCGTCGAGACCGGCACGGGGGAGTTCGGCGGCGCAACCGCGCCTGCAGCCGGCGCCCCGACGCGGCGCTTGACAGGGAAGCCCTCGGCGCCCGTCAGCAAACCGCGCACCTCGAACACCAGTTCGCGCCCGCCGTAGTCGTAGCTGGCAAGCAGCGTGTTGGGCGTTTCCTGGTCATCCGTGTAGGCGTACTTGCCGCCTTGCGCATAGGCGGTCTTAGGCATGCCCGGATCTCCCAGTGCCCACCGGCAGATGCCGATCTCATGGACGCCCTGGTTGCCAATATCGCCGTTGCCGGTGTCCCAGAACCAGTGCCAGTTGTATTTGAAGCGCAGCTTGTTGAACGGGCGCATGGGGGCTGGCCCCAGGAACAGATCCCAGTTCACGCCGGGAGGCGTCGGGCTGTCCGGCTGATGGCCGATCGAGGCGCGCCGCTTGAAGCAGAGGCCCTTGGCCATGTACACGTTCCCGATCAGGCCTTGCTGGACGGCCTTCATGGCCCGCATCTCGAACGGCGTGCTGCGGTGCTGGGATCCGATCTGCAGCATGCGCCTGGTGCTCCGCGCCACCTGCAGCATCCTCTCGCCTTCGTGAATGTTGTAGCAGGCGGGCTTTTCGCCGTAGACGTCTTTGCCGGCCTGCATCGCCCAGATGGCCGCCAGCGCGTGCCAGTGATTCGGCGTGGCGATGGAAACCGCCTCGACGTTCGAATCGGCGAAGGCCTGGCGCATGTCCTCGAACTCCTTCGCTTTTTCCCCGGTGACTTTCTGCAAGGTCGCCTGCGCGCGTTCGCGGGCCGCCTGGTCGATGTCGCAGAGCCCGACCACCTTGGCTTCGGGAAGCCTCGAATAGATATTTAGATGATTGGTTCCGCGGCCGCCTAAGCCGACGATGGCCACGTTGATTTTGTCGTTAGCGCCCCAGACGCGAGTGGCCGCTGCCGCCGTAGCCGCTCCGAGAAAAAACCTGCGGGTAGTGGGATCGGACATGTCGATGCAAAGCTCCTTTGCCGCGGCCCATTATATCAGGGGACGGGCAGGGAGTCCGCGAGTTCTGCACGCGCTCCGCGCGCCGGCCGCGAGGTCTACCTTACTTCTTCCGCCGCGAGATGACGCGAACGTTGCGAGTCTGCGAGATGGTTTCCGGAGTCAGCGCGTCGTTCACGATCTCCGCCTGCTCCTGCTGGTGGCGCTTGCCGGAACCGCTGGCCGGGCTGGCGCTTTCCGGCCGCCCTACATAGCGCAGTTCACGCCCGGTCGAATTGAGCAGCGGCTGGATCCACTCGCGCAGGTAGCGCCACGGCCCCATGTTTCGCGGCTCCTCCTGCGCCCAGATCACTTCGGCCGAGGTCGGATAGCGCAGCAGCACGTCGGTCGCCTGCTCGGCCGCGAACGGATAGAGTTGTTCCACCCTCACCAGCGCCACGTGATCGGCCTTGCGTTCCTCACGACCCGTCAGCAGGTCGTAATAGAGCTTGCCGGAGCAGAAGATCACGCGCTCGATCTTGCCCGGCTCCACGGTATCGCCTACGATCTCGGCGAAGCCGCCGGCCGTAAAGTCGTGGATCGTGGAGACCGCGCGGGGGTGGCGCAGCAGGCTCTTGGGGGTGAAGATAGCCAGCGGCTTGCGGGTGCCGCGGCGATCGTGGCCGCCGTACATCTGGCGGCGCAACAGGTGAAAATACTGGGCCGGCGTGGTGACGTTGCACACCAGCATATTGTTTTCCGCGCACAGCGTGAGGTAGCGCTCGATGCGCGCGCTCGAATGCTCCGGCCCCTGCCCCTCGTAACCGTGCGGCAGCAGCATCACCAGGCCGCTCGGCTGCCCCCACTTGGATTCGGCCGAGGTAATGAACTGGTCGATCATGATCTGCGCGCCATTGGCGAAATCTCCGAATTGCGCTTCCCAGATCACCAGGGTCAGCGGATCGGCCACGCTGTAGCCGAACTCGAACCCGAGCACCGCATATTCGCTGAGCGAGCTGTCATAGACGTCGAAGCGCGCCTGGTCCGGCGAGATGTGCTGCAGCGGAATGTAGCGGTGGCTGGTTTCCGAATCGTAGAAGGCCAAATGCCGCTGGCTGAAAGTCCCGCGGCCGGAATCCTGCCCGCTGAGGCGCACGGCCGTCCCTTCGAGCACCAGCGCGCCAAAGGCGAGCGCCTCGCCGAAAGCCCAATCCACCGCTCCGTTCTTCGTCAGCAGTTCGCGGCGCCGTTCCACGAAGCCCCGCAGTTTAGGGTGCAGATGGAAATTCTCGGGAAAGCTCGTGATGCCGCGTATGATCCGCTCGAGCACGGGATGGTTTACGGCGGTGCGCGGGCAGAAGTTGCCGATGTCTTCGGTGGTGACGGCGCTCAGTTCCTGCAGTTCGTAGCGCTCCGCCTGCTTCTGCGCGGCGTCATAGCCCTCCGAAAGATGCTGGCTCACGGCGCGGCGCATGGCCTGCACTTCGTCCGGAGCCACCACGCCCTCGCGCACCAGGCGGTCGGAGTAGATGGTGGCGACCGAAGGGTGCTGCTTGATCTTGCGATAGAGGATCGGCTGCGTGTAGCTCGGGTCGTCGGCTTCATTGTGGCCGTGGCGGCGGTAGCAGATCATGTCGATCACCACGTCCTTCTTGAACTGCTGGCGGTAATCGAAGGCGATTTCCACCGCCCGGATGGCGGCCTCGGGGTCGTCACCGTTCACGTGGAAAATCGGCGCCTGCACGCCGCGCGCCACGTCGGTCGAATACGGCGTCGAGCGCGATTCGTCGGGCAGGGTGGTGAAGCCGATCTGGTTGTTGATGATCAGGTGGATGGTGCCGCCCGTCGAATAGCCGTCCAACTGCGACAGGTTGAGCGTTTCCGCCACTACGCCCTGGCCCGCGAAGGCCGCGTCCCCGTGCACCAGAAGCGGAATCACCCGCTCGCGATTGGTGTCGCCCAACCGGTCCTGCTTGGGGCGCACGATGCCCTCCACCACCGGGTCCACGGCTTCCAGGTGCGAAGGATTCGGCGAGACGGAAACCACGATCTCGTGTCCGCTTTCGGTCTTGCGGACCGAGGTCGCGCCCAGGTGATACTTTACGTCTCCCGAGCCTTGCGTACTGGCCGGGTCGATGGCGCCTTCGAATTCGGAGAAGATCTGCTTGAGGTCCTTACCCACCGCGTTCGCCAGGATGTTGAGCCGCCCGCGGTGCGCCATCCCGACCACGATTTCGTGAACGTTGTGCCCGGCGGCCCGCTCCACGATCTCTTCGATGATCGCTAGGGCCGTCTCCCCGCCCTCCAGCGCAAATCGTTTCTGCCCCACGAACCGGGAGTGCAGGAAGTGCTCGAACTCCTCGGCGGCGATCAGGTCGTGCAGAATGCGCACGCGCTGCTCCCGGTCGAGCGGCCAGTTATTGGCTTCCGGCTCCATGCGCTGCTGCAGCCAGCGCTTTTGCTCCGGCACCTGGATGTTCATGTACTCGCAGCCGATTTTGCCGCAGTACGTCTGGCGCAGCGTCTCCAGAATTTCGCGCAGCGTGGCGACGGGCTTGGGGGCGCTCTCGCCGATGGCCTCGCCGAGCGAGCCCGTCAGGAACTCGCGGTCCAGGTCCCAGATGGTCAGGCCGTAGGTCTCCGGGTCGAGTTCCGGGTGGTAGCTCGGCTCGGTGCCGAGCGGGTCGAGGTCGGCAATGAGATGGCCGCGCACGCGGTACGCGTTGATCATCTGCATGATGCCGGCTTCCTTGGCGATCTCGGCGTAGCGTGCCGCGGTCATCCCGGGAATCTGCGACTGGCGGTCCGCCACCCAGCGCACCGGCTGGTGCGGCATCCGCAGGTGCTCGAATATCTCCTCGTAGAAACCGTCGTTGCCGTCCAGCAGTTCCTGCAGCTTCCCCAGAAACGCTCCGGATTCAGCTCCCTGGATGACCCGGTGGTCGTACGTGCAGGTGACCGTCATCACCTTGCTAATGCCGATGACGGCGCGCGTCTCCTCGGCGGCTCCGCGGTATTCGGCTGGGTAGTCGATGGCGCCGGTCGCGATAATCGCGCCTTGGCCGGGCATCAGCCGCGGGGTGGAGGACATGGTTCCCACGGTGCCGGGATTGGTCAGCGAAATCGTGGTGCCCTGAAAATCGGCGGGCGTGAGTTTTCCGGCGCGTGCCCGGTTCACCAGATCGTCGAACGACGTCAGGTATTCCTGGAAGTTCAGGGTTCCGGCGTTCCTGATGTTGGGGACCATAAGGCTGCGGGCGCCGTCCCGGCCCGCCACGTCCACCGCGATTCCCAGGTTGATCTGCTTGTGAATCACGCGGAATGGCTGCCCGTCCCGTTCGTAATAGGCGTGGTTGAGGGCCGGCACGTTTTCGAGCGCCTTCACCAGCGCCCATCCCATGATGTGGGTGTAGGAGACTTTGCCGCGTCCCACCAGGCTGCGGTGCTGATTGATGATCCGCCGGTTCTCATCCATCACCTTGACGGCTACTGTGCGCTGCGAAGTGGCCAGGGGGATCGCGAGCGAAGCTTCCATGTTTCCGGCAATCCGTCCGGCCGCGCCGCGCAGGGGCTGAAACTCGACATCGGCGGGCTCGGCGGGCGCGGGCGCAGCAGCGGTGGAAGGTGAGGAAGGCGTCGCGGCGGCCGGACCGCCGCTCGCTTCAAACAGGCGTTTCCAGCTTTCGTCGACCGCCGTGCGGTCGCGCAGATATTGCTGATATAGCTCGTCTTCGAGCCAGCTATTGATACCCATATCCGGTCCGGATTTCGATGCCATGAAAGGGGAAAAGTTCCACTACTATGATAACGTGGGGGGCCGGAACGATTCATGACGGGCGGCGCACGAATGGATGACTTCCGGGAGACCGGGCGCCTGCTCCTTCGCCGCTGGCAGGCGTGGGACCGCGAGCCGTTTTTTCGCATCAACTCCGATCCGCGGGTGATGCGGTTTTTCCCGGGCACCCTGACGCGAGCGGAAAGCGACGCTGCCGTGGACCGCATCCTGGCTCATTTCGAACGCCGCGGCTTTGGGCTGTATGCGGCGGAAATCCGCGAGAGCGGCCGGTTTGCCGGATTCATCGGGCTCAGCGTCCCGAGCTTCGACACGCATTTCACACCCTGCGTCGAGATCGGCTGGCGCCTGGCAGCCGAGTTCTGGAATCGTGGCTTGGCCACCGAAGGGGCCCGCGTCGTGCTCGGTCACGCCTTTGGCGTGCTAAACCTGGAGGAAGTGGTTTCGTTCACGGCGCCGGCCAATGCCCCCTCGCGCCGCGTGATGGAAAAACTCGGTATGGTTTACGACCCGCACGGAGACTTCGATCATCCGCGCATACCGCCGGGCCATCCGCTGCGGCGCCACGTCCTCTATCGCATCACCCGTCCGCGGTTCAATTCATCTTCGTGACGGTGGCGTCGACTTCGAACTTTTTCATGGTGACCGGATCGTCGACGGATGTCACCGGGGTCGCTTTGCCTGGCAGCACATCGGTGTTCAGGTTAAACTTTACCTGCGTGATGGTCGGGTTCGGCACCGGCGGAGCGCCCTTCTCGGGCGGCGCAATCATACTCAGATCAACGCTGGCATTCAGTCCAATGCCGGACGAGCGTTCGATCACGCTGCACTCGATGTTGACGCCCACATCGACATACGTAAACTGAGTCTGCCCCGTGGCCACCGGCACACGGTTTCCGATCTTGAAAACACCCTTGGTGCCGCCATCGATCAGCATGGTGTACCGGCGTCCGGCTTTCGCCGACTCGTTGCTATCCCGGATGTTGAACTCGACTTTGTAGACGTTTTCGGCAAACGCCGGGGCTGCGGCCAGAACGGCCAGTAAGAAAGGGGCGCTGAATCGCATCGAATGCGTCCTCCTGATCCACCTGACGCCACAACTACCCCCGCCGTGCAGTCGATTCAGGGCCGGCGAAGGGCGGCCGTGCGGTTGTTCTGCTCCAACGGGTTCGGAAGGTGCCGTTGCGCGTAGTACCCGGGCTGCACCCGCTCCACGATTTGCGCCACTGAGCGATCGAGCACGCGGAAATACGGCTGGGGGTTCAGGCCGATCCAAAAGGCCCAGGCGAGCAGCGGCACAAAGATCGCGATCTCGCGCCAGGAGAGATCTTTCAGCAGCCTGTTCTTCTCGCTCACCTCTCCCAACATGGTTCGCTGGAACAGCCATAGCAGGTATGCCGCGCCGAGCGCGATCCCGACGCCCGCCCAAATGGCCCAGACCTTCGACATCTGGAACGCGCCGCCCAGGATCGTGATTTCGCCGACGAAGCCGTTGAGCGGAGGCATCCCCATGGAACTCAGGGCCGCGATTCCGAACACCAGGGTGAAGATCGGCATGACCTTCAGCAGGCCGCCGTACTCCGAGATCTCGCGCGTGTGCCGGCGCTCGTACACCACGCCCACGATGAGGAAGAGCATGCCGGTCGAAATCCCGTGATTGATCTGCTGGATGATCGAGCCCGAGATGCCCGCCGGGTTCAGCGCGATGATTCCGAGTGTGCAGAAGCCCAGATGGCTCACCGAGGAATACGCCACCAGCTTCTTCCAATCCTTTTGCATCAGCGACGCCAGCGCGCCGTATACGATGCCGATGATGGAGAGCACCGCGACGATGTTGACCACGGTGGGATTCTTGGCCGCATCCGGAAGCAGTGGCAGCGAGAAGCGCAGGAAACCGTATGTCCCCATTTTCAGCAGGACGCTCGCCAGGATCACCGAGCCCGCCGTGGGCGCCTCCACGTGCGCGTCCGGCAGCCAGGTGTGAAACGGCCACATCGGCACTTTCACGGCGAATCCGATGAAGAAAGCCCAGAAAACCCACCACTGAAGCCCACCCGAAAGGTGCAGCCGCATCAGGTCGGAGATATCGAAGCTGCGAGCCTGGAACTGCTGGAAATACTGGAAGTAGAGCGTCAGAATGCCGAGCAGCATCAGCACCGAGCCGACGGACGTGTAAATGATGAACTTGATGGCGGCGTACACACGCCGCGGGCCGCCCCAGATCGCGATGATGAAGTACATCGGGACCAGCACTGTCTCCCAGAAAACGAAAAACAGCAGGAAATCGAGCGCCATGAAGACGCCCAGCATCCCGACCTGCAGCAACAGGAAGAACGCGTAGTATTCCTTGAGCCGGACGCGCACCGAGCTCCAGCTCGAAAGCACCGCCAGGAATCCGATGACCGTGGTCAGCATCACCAAAAGCAGGCCCAGCCCGTCAATCCCGAGGTGATACGAGGCGCCGAGCGTGGGAATCCATTGGGCCCGCTCCACGAACTGGAAGTCTTTGCCCGGATCGAACCGGAATACCAGCGGCAGGGAAACCAGAAAGCCCGCGAACGCGGCGAAGTTGGCCCACAGTTTGATGGCGCGCTCGTTCGAAGAGGGGATGAACAGCAGCACCAACATTCCGGCCAGCGGAGTAAACAGGACAATGGAGAGGATGTGGTCCATAAGTGACAGCCAGCGAATAGCCCCTCATGTTATCACCAGTGCAGGCCGCCGCGACACCGGGATTCGGAGTGTATCCTCCCGTTTGGGATAGGGTCTTGAACGGCTGAGATGGGGTTACGCCGCGTGTTAGCGTAGGAGCTGATGAGACCCGTTGAAATCCTGGCTTTGATCCGGCAATCCGGCATTGTTCCGATCGTGCGTTGCTCGAGTGAAGAAGGTGCCGTCCGCACCGTGGAGGCGCTTTATAACGGCGGCCTTCGTGCCGTCGAAATCACCATGACCGTTCCCGGCGCCGTGCGCGCTCTCGAGAAGACGGCCGACCGCTTCGGCGATAAGCTCGTGCTTGGCGCCGGCACCGTGCTCGACCCCGAAACCGCGCGCGCCTGCATGCTCGCCGGGGCGGAGTTCTTCGTTACCCCCAGCCTGCGCACCTCGACTATCGAAATAGCCAAACGATACTCCAAGATCATTTTTCCCGGCGCGCTGACCCCCACCGAAGTGCTCGCCGCTTGGGAAGCCGGCGCCGATGGGGTGAAAATCTTTCCCTGTGGCAACGTCGGCGGAGCCAAATACATCAAGGCGCTCAAAGGTCCGTTCCCCCACATCGAAATGGTGCCTACCGGCGGGGTAAACCTGCAGACCATCGGCGACTTTCTGAAGGCCGGGTCCTTTGCCTGCGGTGTGGGCAGCGAACTGGTGGATAACCGGACCGTGAGCGAACGATGCTTTGACGTCATCGAAGAACGCGCCCGGCAATACGTGGCGGCTATCGAAACGGCGCGATCCGAGATGAAGAACGCGGCCGGGGCGTAATTGATAAACTGAGAGGTTCGCCATGGCTATCAACAAGGAACTGCTCGAAATTCTGGTGTGCCCGATCTGCAAGGCCGAAGTGCAGCTCAAGCCGGACCAGAGCGGCCTCAAGTGCGTCCAATGTCATCGCGTCTACCCCATCCGCGACGACATTCCCGTCATGCTGGTGGATGAGGCGAAGGTAGAAGAATAGGTCTGTGGATTGCGTACTGGAATGTCTGCCCCGCGGCGGCCGGGTGGCCGTCATCCGGCTTCGCTCGCTGGGCGATTGCGTGCTCACCACCCCTGCGCTCGACATTCTGAAACGCGCCCGTGCCGACCTGCGCCTCGCGGTTGTGGTGGAAGACCGTTTCCGCGCCGTGTTCGAAGAAAACCCCGCTATCGAAGAGATCCTGCCGCCGGAGACCGGCGCTTTGCGCCGCTGGCACCCCGATCTCTGCCTGAATTTTCACGGCGGCACCCGCAGCGCCTGGATGACGCGGCTGTCGGGTGCCCGTTTCCGCGCCGGCTTCGCGCATTACCGAAGCCTGTTCGCGTACAACCTGCGGATTCCCACCGCGCAGGAAATCCTGCGGGTGAACCGTAAAGTTCACACCGCCGAGCATCTGGCGAGCGCCATGTTCTACCTCGGCGCGCCCCTCACTGCGATTCCGCGTGCCCAACTTTTCTCGGCCGCCGCCGAGCCGCGGCCCGCGGCGGGCGGGCCGGCCGTGATTCACCCGGTCGCCTCCACACCAGCCAAGACCTGGCCCGCCGCGCGCTTCCTGGCGGCGGCGCGACATCTGTGCCAGACCGGCTTCGACCCGGTTTTCATCGGCGCCGCGGCGGATGATCTCGCGCCGTTTCGAGAGTTCCGCACCCTCGCGGGCGCCCCGCTCTCCGAAATCAAGCGCCTGCTGGCCTCCGCCTCGCTGTTCGTGGGGAACGACTCCGGCCCCGCCCACATGGCAGCCGCCTGCGGCCTGCCCGTCATCGTAATTTTCGGTACCTCCGATCCGGCTATCTGGGGACCATGGCGCACCACTTCGGAAGTCCTGATGTCCGGTTCCGGCATCCAGGGTGTGGAAGTGTCCCAGGTACTCGATGCCCTCACGCGTCTGCGGGTGGCGGCATGAAGGAATTGCGGCGTCTGCTCGGCTACGCGCGGCGGTATTGGGCGCATCTGGCCGCTTCCGTAGTCCTGATGGCCATCGCCGGCGCCGCCCAGGGCGCGTTGGCGCTGCTGGTGCGGCCGATTTTCGACCGCGTCCTCACTGCCGACCGGCCTCCCGGACTGACCCCCCTGCTCGCCAAACCGATTCTCGGCCATCAACTCTACCTGGAGCAGGTGGTGCCGCTGCACGGCCGCAGCATCTGGTTCATGGTGGCGTTCGCGCTGATCGCCGCCTTCCTCACCAAGGGCATTTGCGATTACTTGGGCAATTACCTGGTCAGCTACGCCGGCTTTTCCTCGGTGACGGACCTCCGCAACGCGGTCTTCGATAAGGTCCTCGCCAAGGGCGCGGATTTCTTCGAGGTGCACTCCACCGGACAGCTCATGTCGTCGCTGATGAACGACATCGACAAGGTGCAGTTGGCCACCTCGCAGATGCTGGCCGATTTCTTCCGGCAGTTGTTCAGCGCCGTCTCCCTGCTCTTCGTCCTGGTGAGCACCGATTGGAAGCTGGCGTTCGTCAGCCTGACCATCCTGCCGGCGGTGATGGTGCCGGTCACGCGGATCGGCCGGCGCATCCGCCGCACCAGCCGGCGCACGCAGGACCGCCAGGCGGAGCTGAACCAGATTCTTCAGGAGACTTTCAGTGGCCACACGGTGGTCAAGGCCTTCGGCGCCGAAGAGTACGAATCGCGTAAGTTCCGCGAAGCCTCGCACCGGCTGCTCAAGACCAACGTGCGCTACATCCTGCAACAGGCCTTGTCTTCTCCGCTGGTCGATTTCATCGCGCTGGCGATGATCATCGCGCTGCTGACCTACGCCCGCACCAACATCAAATCGGGCAGCATCAGTCCGGGGGATTTCGTCAGCTTTCTCACCGCGCTGCTGCTCCTCCTCGAACCGTTGAAGCGGCTGGTCGGCATCAACAACATCTTTCAGCAGGCGCTCGGGGCCTCGCAGAAGGTATTCGAATACCTCGACCACACCGAAACCATCGTGGAGCAGCCCGGCGCCCCGAAACTCGATGGCTTTCACCAGGGCATCGTTTTCGAGAACGCCTCGTTCTTCTACGCCGGAGCGCCCGGGGGGTTCGAGCTTCGATTTGTAGACGTGGAGGTCAAAGCGGGCGAAGTCGTGGCGCTGGTAGGCCCGAGCGGCGCGGGCAAGACAACCCTGGCCAACCTGGTTCCGCGGTTTCACGACGTCACCGGCGGCAGCGTGAAGATCGACGGCCGGGACGTGCGCGAAATCAGCCTGGCATCCCTGCGGCGGCTCATCGGGCTGGTGGCCCAGGATACCTTCCTGTTCAACGATACCGTCGCCCGGAACATCGCCTACGGCCAGCCCGGCGTGCCCCTCGAAAAGATTCGCGAGGCCGCGCGCATGGCCCTGGCCCACGACTTCATTTTGAATCTGCCGGAGGGCTACGACACGGTGATTGGCGACCGCGGTCTCAAACTCAGCGGGGGACAGCGCCAACGCATCGCGATCGCGCGCGCGCTGTTGAAGAACGCGCCCATTCTGATTCTCGACGAGGCCACCTCCCATCTCGATACGGAATCTGAAATGCTGGTACAGAAGGCTCTCGCCAACCTGATGGAGCACCGCACCGTAATCGTGATCGCACACCGCCTTTCGACCATTCGCCGCGCCGATAAAATCGTGGTGCTCGAGAACGGCTGCGTCCGGGAAACCGGCACGCACGACGAACTGGTCGGCCGCGGCGGGATCTATCAACGGCTTCACGAACTGCAGTTCGAAACGGCCGGATCGGTGGTGGATTTGTGAGCGTGCGCAGTATGACGGGCTTCGCCCGGGTGAGGAAGACGGTCTCACAGGGAGAGATCGTCGTCAGTCTGAAGAGCGTCAACCATCGCGGATTGGACCTGCACTTCCACATGCCCGCGGAACTCGACGAGCTGGAAGGCGACGTTCGCACGATCGTCAAGAATGCCGTGGCTCGCGGGCACGTGCAGATTCACGTCACCATTACCCGGACCGGGGCGGCGGCCGGAAGCGTCAACCGCGAACTGCTGGGCCTGTACGTTCAGTCGTACCGCGAAGCCGCGGAACGGTACGGGTTGAGCGGACAGCCGGATCTGAATGCGGCTCTGCGGATTCCCGGCATGCTGGCGGCCGCCGAGGAGGAAGAGCCAGGCGAAGAGATCGCCCAGGCCGTGCTCGCCGGCGCCTCGGAAGCCGTCGTCCTGTTGAATGCCTTCCGCGAACGCGAGGGCGCGGCCACGGCCGAAGAAATCCGCCAGCGCTGCCGGAACATCTGCGGGTTGGTCGCCAAGATGGAGCAGATCCGCGCGGGTGCGGTGCCTGCGTTTCAGAAGCGCCTCCGCGAGAAGCTCGCCGACCTGCTGCACGGAGCCGGCATCGAGCCGCAGCGCCTGGCCCAGGAGGCCGCCCTGCTGACCGACCGCAGCGACATCGCCGAGGAACTGGTCCGCCTGCGCACTCACGTCGAGCACGTCGAAAACATGATGGCCGCGGGCGGCGAGGTCGGCAAGAGGCTGGATTTCCTGCTCCAGGAAATGAACCGCGAGTCCAATACGACGCTCTCGAAAACCGGTGGTCTGGGCGACCTGGGCCTGACCATCACGGACCTGGCGCTTTCCGCCAAGTCGGAAATCGATAAGATCCGGGAGCAGTCGCTGAATCTGGAATAGATAATGGATTTACCGCCGAGACGCAGAGACGCCGAGAAAAACAGATCGATTTCCGGCGCCTCTGCGCCTCGGCGGTGAACAATTTCGTTGCCCATGACCACTGTCTTTATCATCTCCGCACCCTCCGGATCCGGAAAATCCACGCTGGTTTCGCACTTGCTGGCCAACGTCCCCGGGCTCATGTTTTCCGTGTCTTACACCACGCGCAAACCGCGCGGAGCGGAGGTGGATGGCCAGAATTACCGGTTCGTCACGCGCCAGGAGTTCGAAGCCATGCTGGCGCGAAACGAGTTCCTCGAATGGGCGGACGTTTTCGGGAATTACTACGGCACCCACCGGGGAATCCTGGAGGAAGCGCGCGCCCAGGGGAAAGACCTGGTACTCGACATCGACGTCCAAGGTGCGAGACAATTGAAATGTCAGATCCCGGAAGCTGTAAGTGTGTTTATCCTCGCTCCCTCCCGCCAAATTCTGGAACAGAGGCTGCGGGCGCGAAGCGAAGACAGGGATGAAGTAATTGCCAGGCGGCTGCGGGAAGCGGCGGAAGAAATACGGAACTACGATCAATACGATTACGTTTTGGTCAATCGCGACCTGACGGAGTCCGATGCCTGTTTGAGCGCCATCGTTCGCGCCGAGCGGGCCAAAAGAGTCAGGATCGAAGACCAGATCCGCCCGATTCTGGACACATTTCGAGTTTGAAGAGGTATCGACAACATGGCTGATAAGGCCCCACGGAATAACGCACACTGCACGATCCCCGACGATGCGGAGCAGAGCACGTACCGGTTCATCATCGTCGCCGCCAAGCGCGCCCGGCAACTGCAGGGTGGCGCGCGTCCGGTGCTGCCGACGTCCTCCAAGAAGCCCACCGTGATCGCGATGGAAGAAGTGCGGCGCGGGCTCGTCAAATATAGCCTGCTCGGCGCGTCGCCCGAAGTACCGGCGCCCGAAGTGCTTCCCTAGACCTCGTCATGAAAATCATCCTCGGCATTGGAGGCGGTATTGCCGCCTACAAGGCGGCCGAACTGGCGCGCCTGCTGATGCAGGAAGGCCACGAAGTGCAGGTCGTAATGACGGCGGCGGGGGAGGAGTTCGTCCGCCCGCTGACGTTCGTGGCGCTGACCGGGCACAAGACGCTCACGGACCTGTTCGCCATCGAAAGCGCCATCGAACATATTTCGGTGGCCCGGGAGCACGAACTGATGGTGGTGGCGCCGGCCACCGCGGACCTGATCGCCAAAATGGCACACGGCCTGGCCGGCGATTTCCTCACGACCCTGTACCTGGCCTTCACCGGGCCGGTGGTCATCGCGCCGGCCATGAACGTGAACATGTGGGAGCACCCCGCCACCCGGGCCAACGTGGGAATTCTGCGGGAACGCGGGCATGAAATCGTGGAGCCGGGAAGCGGCTATCTGGCTTGTGGAATGAGCGGCCCGGGACGCCTGGCCGAGGCGGAGGATATTCTCGCGTCTATCGCGGCCCTCTCTCGGCGCCAGGATCTCGATGGCGAGACCGTCCTGGTCACCGCCGGCCCTACCCAGGAGCCGCTCGATCCGGTGCGCTACATCTCCAACCGTTCCAGCGGCAAGATGGGCTATGCGCTGGCGGAGGTAGCGGCCCGGCGCGGCGCGCGCGTGATTCTGGTCTCAGGTCCGGTGCACATCCCTCCGCCGAGGGGCGTCGAAGTTTTGCCGGTCCAAACCGCGGTCGAAATGCGGGAATGCGTTTTTCAAAAGCTGGAGCACGCCTCCATCGTGATCAAAGCCGCGGCCGTCGCCGATTTTCACCTGAGCAAGGTTCCGGATCAGAAAGTAAAGAAAACGGCTGCCCGCATCTCGCTCGAGCTCGACCCGACGCCGGACATTCTGGCCGAACTGGGGCGCAAGAAGGGCGACCGCCTGCTGGTGGGGTTCGCCGCCGAGACGCAGAACCTCCAGCAGGAGGCGCGCCGCAAGCTGCAGTCCAAGAATTGCGACATGGTGGTCGGGAACCTGGTTGGAGGTCCCGGTGTGGGTTTCGAATCCGACCAGAACGAGGTCATCCTGGCGCTGGCCACGGGAGAGACCATTCCGCTCCCGAAAGCCTCCAAACGCGAACTGGCGGACCGCATCTTCGACGAAATTCTCAAACTCCGGTTGGCCCTGCACGCTTCGAATGGACGCTGAAACCCTTCGCCGCTATCTCGAGTTCTACCAGGATCTTGGCATCAAGACCCTGTATTTGCCTGCCCGCTCCCTCACGGCGGCGGCTCCGTGCAATGCCCCTCAACTGAGCCGCGACCGTGAGGGAACGGGCAGCGACACGCTCCTTCGGATACTCGACGATATCGGCGATTGCCGGCGTTGCCGGCTGCATGAGGGGCGCAACAAGATCGTCTTTGGGGTGGGAAACGAGAAAGCCCAACTGGTTTTCGTGGGGGAAGGGCCGGGTGCCGACGAAGACGAGCAGGGCATCCCATTCGTGGGGCGCGCCGGTCAGTTGCTCACGCAGATGATCGAGAACACGTCGAAGAGGGAAGGGATTTCCTTGAGCCGTTCGGACGTTTACATCTGTAACGTGGTGAAGTGCAGGCCGCCCGGGAACCGCACACCGGAGCCGGACGAAATGGAAATCTGCGGCCAGTTCCTGTACCGGCAGCTAATGGCCATTCATCCCAAGGCAATCTGCGCCCTAGGGGGAACCGCAGCCCGGGCGCTCACGGGACATAAAGAAGGAGTTACCAAAATGCGTGGTAAGTGGTTCCAATGGAAGGACATCCCCATTATGGTGACTTACCATCCTTCGTATCTTCTTCGCCCGTATAACCAAAGCGCCAAACGAGAGGCCTGGGAAGATCTCAAGAGGCTTCTGCACTTCGTCTACGATTGAGACCTACCCCGCCGCCTGCCGCGTCATCGCGCGGGACACATTGGGCAGACCCACGCCCTGCTGGCGCAGAGTCTCCTTGATGACATTGGCGTAAATGTCCATATGCTTTCGCGAGTAGCGCAGCATTCCCATCCGCCGGAGCCGGTTCAGCTGGAAGGTGACGATCTCGCGGGAGGTTCCGACGTATTCGGCGATGGTGTGATGGGTCAGCGCGCCAATCCGAATGCCGCCGTCGGCCATCGGGGTCCCCAGGTTGTTGGCTAGCTGGATCAGCGAGACCATCACGCGTTCTGGCGTTTTGTAGATCGCCATGCTCTGAATCCGGTCCTGCAGTTCGACGCACTGGCGAATCAGGTACTGGGAAAGAGCCAGACCGAGGCGAGGCTCACGCTCGATATGCCGCTCGACTTCCGCGACGGGCCATGACATCACGGTAATGTTATCGAGCGCGACAGCCGACTCGGAGCGTGGCGAAGCGACCAGGGCGCCTTCGCCAAACAGCCCCTCGGCCGCAACGATTCGGGCGATCGTCTGGGCGCCGTCTTCCGAGATGCTGGTCAGTTTGACTCTGCCGAGAATCACCACATAAAGGCTGTCCGGCGGTTGGTTGCTATCGTAGATCACCCGTCGACGCGCAAACTCCTGGACTGGCTTCCTGGGGAGGTAGGTCAACGGGTCCTCGATGGAGAAGTAGTCTTCGGCGCGATTCATAACAAAACCTGCAACGATTTGTGGCGTATACTCCAGTTAATGAAGTCTAGCTCCGATTGGTTGCGGTCGTCACGAGAAATCTGCCGGGTACGCCCCTCATAACGTATTCCAGGATACGCGTCACTAGGAATCATCCGGGTGAGGGGGCGGGTTTCCACCCTATCCCACCGGAGCGGCGGCGGCAATCGCTCTGTTACACTTGCCATTTGCTCAGTCACGAGGCGAACTATTGAAGCGCAAACCATACGTTGGGGATCCCCTTTTCCTCATGGCCGAACAGCAGGCGGCGGAGATGTCGCGGTTTCCCGCGGAAAAGCGTGGGGCCGGAATGCCGCTGGAAGGCGTTTTGGACCGGGAGACTGTCGAAGCGCGGATGCTCGAGCTGCGGGCTCTGCCGGTTGACGATTACGTGACCGCGGTGGTTTACCCGTCCGAGGATCCCACGCGCCAGGGAGCGCGCTGGGTCATCCGCAGGCTGGGAGGGGAGACGCTGCGGGAAATTGAACAGGGCCCGCTTTATGCCGCCGAAATGCTGCTCGATTTCGGAGGACCGGGGGGGCTCCGGCGCATCGGCATCCTGGCTCACGACCGGCGCAAGCGGAACGGGATCTGGATGCCGGAGCATCACCTGCGCGCAGTCGAGATCATTCGCGGTTTCGCCAGCCGCGCCATCCCGGTGGTCACCTTCATGGACACGCCGGGCGCCGACGCCGGAGAGGTTGCGAACCGCCACAACCAGGCGCACTCGATCTCTCGGCTGATCGCCGAATTTGCCCAACTGCACGTGCCGACGGTGGGAATCGTCCTGGGGAATGGATACAGCGGGGGCGCGATCCCGCTGGCCACCGCCAACGTTCTGCTCAGCGTGCGGGACGGTGTCTTTAACACCATACAGCCGAGGGGAATGGCAGGTATTGCCCGAAAGTACGACCTCTCCTGGCAGGAATGCGCCAAGTACGTCGGTGTCAGCAGCTACGAGCTGTTTTACACCGGGATCCTGGACGGAATTATCGATTTCGTGCCGGGTGAGACGGAAAAGATCCCCAACGTGCTTGCGGCCATCGGCAGCGCCATCCGCGCCACCGAACGCGCCACGGAAAGGTTCGTCGCGGAAAATCCGGGGGAGATCTTCGAGCATTATCGCCGAACGGTGCTCCGCTACCTGGAGCCGTCGGAGGCTCTCGAAAAGCTGCAGCGCGCCTCGCTTTCCCTGCTCGACAATCCGACCGAGCAGCCCAACGTATTCGGCTGCGCCTTCCGCCACGTGCGCTACCTGGGGTTGCGGCGGCGCATCCGCTCCACCACGCGCGAACAGTACGGGCGCCTGAGCGCCGCCGATATTCCGCGCGGCGACCTGCGCCGCCGGATTGCGCAGGAGTATCACCGCATCTTCCAGAACTGGCTGGCGCACCCGCTGGAACTGCGCTACGACGAGCAACTGACCAAGTCGTGGAAACAATACCTGCGGCGGCGCGGAGAACTGGCCGACGATCGCGGGCGGATCGGCCGGCTGATTTTCGGAGATCCGGGGGAGAACCTGCGCGGCGCCATCGACCAACTGCTGTTTTCCGCCGGTTTCCACCTGCTCAACCAGTGGAAGGGAGCCGCCCAGGCCAATTTCGTGGCGCTGGCTGACTATCTGCGGCGCGGCGACGCGGATAAAGCTCCCGCGGGCGAAGTCCTCACGGTGCTGGATGTTGTGTCGCGGCCCGAGTTCCGTGATGCTGCCGTCGATCAATGCGAGAATTTCCTCCTCTTCGACATGATCTACGACAACCTGGTGCACGGCATGCGGCTGATCGCCCGAGAGGCTGTCGCCTCCAACGCCCTCAGTAGCGAGTCGGTGCTCGGCCTGTTCGAAGGATCGCTCGAGCGGGCCGCGGCCGAGCTCGCCCGGCAGCGTGTGATTCCCGATTCGAGCGAGGAGCGGCAGCGCGCCATGAAGCGCCGCTTCATAACCTGGATCAGTTTCTTCGCCAAGCACGGCGACCGTCAACTACTGCTGAAGAAGGTGGAGGAGTGGAAGAAACTGGTTCACCCGCGGGTGAGCGAGCCGCTGTTCGCCATCATCACCTTCTATTTCGAGCACCTGCTGCCCGCGTATTTCGAGCGCCGCGCCTCGGGGCGGGAGTTCGAGGGGCAGATCCGGCCGCAGAACATCGGCATTCGCGATTTCTGGAACCGGCTGACCGAAGCCTATCAGGACCTGCTGATCCAGGACGAACTGCAGCAGCTCAAGAAGCAGAAGCCGATCACCGCCAATGACATTCTGGAGCGGTTCTTCGTCGATTTCCGCGAGACCGATTCGCGGCTGATGACGGCCGATCCGGCCCGGTTTCCGGGCTTTCGCGCCTCCATCGAAGAGGCCCTGGCTAAGGGGATCCCTCCCTGCGGCGCCATCACCGGAATTGCCCGCCTGAGGGCCGGCGCGGCGCGGCGGCATGTGGGCGTGGTGGTTTCGAACCTCGAATTTCAAGCCGGCGCGTTCGATATGGCGGCCACCGAGAAGGTCTGCCGGCTGCTGGTGGATTGCGCCCGGCGGCACATACCCGTGGTCGCCTTCATTTCCTCCGGGGGCATGCAGACCAAGGAAAGCGCCGGCGCCCTGTTCCCCATGGCGGTGCTGAACGACCGCCTCACGCGGTTCATTCGGGAGACCGGGCGGCCGGTGGTGTGTTTCGGGTTTGGCGACTGCACCGGGGGCGCACAGGCGAGCTTCGTGACGCACCCGCTGGTGCAGACGTATTATCTGGCAGGCACCAACATGCCGTTTGCGGGCCAGATCGTGGTGCCGGAGCACCTGCCGTGCGCCGCCACGCTCTCGAACTACCTCAGCCGGGAGCCGGGCGCCATGCGCGGCCTGGTAAAGCACCCGTTCTACGAAGGATTGGACGAATCGCTGCGCGCCATCGACCCGTCCATACCGATCGCGAGGGAATCCGTCGAAGACGTGATCGGCCGGGTCCTGCGGCTGGAACTGGAGACCGCCGAGGAAGAGCCTTCCGTCGAAATCGGCGATTCCATCCGCACCGCGCGGTTCAAGAGGGTACTGGTGCACGCGCGCGGCTGCGCGGCCGAAAAAATCGTCCGCAAGGCCCAGGAAAACCGGCTCGAAGTCGTGCTGGTGCAGTCGGACGCCGACATGCAATCGCCCGCCGCCGGCCTGCTGCGCCCGGAGATCGACCGCCTCGTCTGTATCGGCGGAAACACGCCCGGCGAAAGCTACCTGAACGCCATGAGCATCGTGCGGGTCGCCGAGCGGAACGGCGCGGAGGCTCTGCACCCGGGCATCGGCTTCCTTTCCGAGAGCGCAGCCTTCGCGCGCGTGTGCCGCGCCCACGGGATTAATTTCGTCGGACCTCCGGCCGAAAGCATGGACCTGATGGGCCACAAGTCCAACGCCATTCACACGGCCATGCGGCTGGGGATTCCGGTGGTGCCGGGAAGCCACGGCATCGTCACGCAGGCCGAGGCCGCCCTGCGGCTGGCCGGGGAGATCGGATACCCGGTCATCATCAAGGCGGTGTACGGCGGCGGCGGCAAGGGCATCGCCGTGGTGGAGCAGCCCGAGGAGTTCATCGCCACATTTCAGCGGATCTCGGCGGAAGCACGCAGCGCCTTCGGCAACGGCGACGTGTACCTGGAGCGGTTCATCGCCTCGCTGCGCCATGTGGAAGTGCAGATCCTGCGCGACAGCTACGGACACACGAAGGTGCTCGGCCTTCGCGATTGCTCGGTGCAGCGGAACAACCAGAAGGTGATCGAGGAGTCGGGATCGACGGCGCTGCCCGCGGACCTGGAGCAGGACGTGTGCAGCCACGCCGCGACGATCGCGGAATCCATCGGGTATGTGGGAGCCGGCACCGTGGAGTTCATCTACGACCTTTCGCGCGGCGAGGTCTATTTCATGGAGATGAACACGCGGCTGCAGGTGGAGCACCCGGTGACCGAGGCGGTTTCCGGCGTGGACATCATCCGCGCGCAATTCCAGATCGCGGCGGGAGATTCGATCGAAGCCATGGAAGCCGGCCGCAACGGCTACTCGATGGAACTGCGGATCAACGCCGAGCGCGCGCTGCGAGGCCCGGATGGCGCGCTTTCGTTCCTGCCGTGCCCCGGCGACGTGACGGTGTTCCGCTTTCCCGATCGGCCCGGCATCAGCCTGATTCGCGCCGTGGAGCAGGGCACGGTGGTCACGCCGTACTACGACAGCATGATCGTACAGTTGATCGGGCACGCCGCTACGCGCGGAGAGGTGATCGACCTGCTGCGCGGGTATCTCGAGAGCGTGGAGGTTCGGGGAATTTCCACCAACATTACGGTACTCAAACGGATCCTGAGCGACCCCCAATTCCGGAGCGGCGACTACGACACCACCTATCTGCGCGAGTTCACGCGGCGCATCGACGGCGCCGCCCTGGTCGCGGAGATGGAAGCCGCGGCCGGCGAAACCGCGCAGGCCATGGATCTGGACAGCCTTCGCATCCCGGGTACCGACGAATACCGCGTGCCGGCTCCCTCGGCGGGTATTTTCTACCGCGCACCGTCGCCCGGCGAGCCGGAATTCGTTCAGGCCGGCGACGTGGTGGACAGCGAGCACACGCTGTGCCTGCTCGAGGCGATGAAGAGCTTCCGCCCCCTGAGCCTGGCCTCGTTCCGCTCCGGCGAGGACCGGCTGTTCCCGGCCGGCAGCCTGTTTCAGGTGGTCCGGGTCGTGCCGGAGAACGGGCAGGCGGTGAACCGCGAGGATCTCATGTTCGTCGTGCGCCTGGCCGCGAGCGACGGAAAATCGGATACGGCAAAGGCCTGATATCCTACGACTGGTGTGTTCTGGTACTGGTTCTTCGCCGGCCCCGCTCTCCTTCTGGCGCTGCTCTCTCTCGGTGGCGAACGCCGGCGCGCCGCGTACGTGTCGCGGCGGCTGTCGGAGCGGCCCGAGGCGCTTCCGCCCGCTACCGTGATCGTACCCGTGAAGGGCCGGGAGGAAGGGCTGCGCGAAAACCTGGCGGCGCTCGCCTCGCTCGATTATCCGGATTACGAACTGATCGTTGCGGCGCGCTCGGCGTGGGATATTCCGCCCGCCGTGCTGCCGGCGCGCGTCAAAATTGTTCTGGCCAACGGGGCCGACCGGACGACCGGTGAAAAAGTGCAAAACCTGCAAGCGGCCGTGCGGGCGGCGCGGAAAAGCAGCGCCGTCTTCGCGTTCGCGGATTCGGACGGCCGCCCCGGGCCGGGCTGGCTGCGGGCGCTGGTGGCGCCGCTGGCCGAGAAAGGGGTAGGCGCCTCAACCGGGTTCCGCTGGTTCGTGCCGGTGCCGCCTGCCTTCTGGTCTCTCCTGCGCAGCGTCTGGGACGCGGTGGCCTGCGGCACCTTCGGCCCGGGAGACAATCGCTTCGTCTGGGGCGGCGCCATGGCCATCCGCAAGGAGACGTTTTTCGAGGCGCGCGTGCCGGAGTATTGGAAGCAGACGGTGAGCGACGACTACGCATTAGCCGATGCGATTCATGCCGCGAAGCTGTCGATCGCCTGGGCGCCCGGCGCGCTCACCCCGTGCCTAGCGCGTACCGGGGCCGCGGAGTTCCTGGGTTGGGCGCGGCGGCAGATGACGATCACCCGCGTCTACCGCCCCCGGCTGTGGTGGCCGGCGCTGGCAGCGCACGTTATCTACTGCGGCGGCATGGCCGCCTCGGTGATTGCTTCGATCCGGGGCAGCCGCCTGGCGGAATGGGCACTGATTGCGCAGCTTTCCCCGGGAATGCTGAAGGGGCTGAACCGGTCGATTCTCGCGAGGGCGGCGCTGCCGGCCTGCGAGCCCTGGTTCAGGCGGCACCAGTGGGTGCATGCGATGTGGGTTCCGCTGGCTACCTGGATGTGGCTGGCCGCACTGCTTTCATCGGCGTTTGGAAATACTATTGAATGGCGCGGATACCGGTACAAATTGAGGCGTCGTCCAATCGTATAGCAGTTATAATCTCAACGTAAGGGAGGATTTCCAGTGGCGAAGGACAGAAGCCCCAAAAAGGAAACCAAGAAGCCCAAGAAGAAGAAGTAGCAGGCAAGAAAGAGTTCCGGCGCGGGCGGCTCGCCGGGGGCGCTACAGGCCCGGCGAACCGTCCGTTGTCATTTTCAGGGAGCGATCATGCGCACAGAGTGGGTAGCGAAACGAAACGAAGATTCCATTCGCACGCAAATGCATTACGCCCGAAAGGGCGCCGTTACGGGGGAGATGCATTACGTTGCGAAACGCGAGGGCTTGTCTGGGGAGTTGGTTCGATCGGAAGTGGCCCGCGGCAGGATGGTCATTCCCGCGAACCTGCATCACACGAACCTGGAGCCGATGGCCATCGGGGTGGCCTCGAAGTGCAAGATTAATTCCAACATCGGAAACTCGGCGGTCACTTCGAATATCGAAGAAGAGCTCGAGAAACTGCGTTACTCGGTCAAATTCGGGGCGGATACGGTGATGGACCTTTCGACCGGCGGCGATATTCCGGCCATTCGAAAGGCAATCATCGGCGCTTCGCCCGTGCCCATAGGGACTGTGCCGATTTATGAAGCGCTCTCGCGCGTACGCCGCGTCGAGGACCTCAGCAAGCAGGTCATGCTCGAAGTGATCGAAGAGCAGGCGGAACAGGGCGTGGATTATATGACGATCCACGCCGGAGTCCTGGTGCAGTACATTCCGCTCACCACCCGGCGAATCACCGGGATCGTCAGCCGGGGCGGCTCGATCCTGGCGGAGTGGATGGTCAGGAACCACAAGCAGAACATGCTCTACGAGTGCTTTGAGGATATCTGCAAGATCTTCCAGAAGCACGACGTCACCTTCTCGCTGGGCGACGGCCTCAGGCCCGGCAGCGTGGCGGATGCCAGCGACGAGGCGCAATTCGCGGAACTGAAGACCCTGGGCGAACTCACGAAGAAGGCCTGGGAGTACGACGTGCAGGTGATGATCGAAGGCCCCGGGCACATCCCCATGGACCAGATCGAGATGCAGGTCCAGAAGGAGAACGAAATGTGCTACGAGGCGCCGTTCTACACGCTGGGCCCGCTGGTCACCGACATCGCGCCGGGTTACGACCACATCACGTCGGCAATCGGCGCGGCCATGATCGGCTGGTACGGCGCGTCGATGCTGTGCTACGTCACTCCCAAGGAGCACCTGGGGTTGCCGAACCGCGAGGACGTGAAGGCCGGGATCATCGCCTACAAGATCGCCGCGCACGCCGCCGACATCGCGCGGCATCGCCCGGGCGCGCGCGATCGCGACGACGATCTTTCCCGGGCGCGCTACACGTTCGACTGGAACCGGCAGTTCGATCTTTCGCTCGACCCCGAAACGGCCCGCGCGATGCATGACGAAACGCTTCCCGACGATGGATTCAAGGACGCGCACTTCTGTTCGATGTGCGGCCCGAAATTCTGCTCGATGAATATTTCGGCGAAGGTGGAAGCGTTCACGCCGGAAGAAGCCGAAGCGGCGGCCAACGGCACCGCGGCCGAGCCGCTGGTCAAGATCGAATAAGCCGGGCAGGCCGGGAGGCCTACCCGACCGGTTACTCGATCGCCAGCAGCAGATCCTTGGCTTCCACGTGCTGCCCGGGCTGGACCAGCAGTTGTTTCACGGTGCCGCCGAGGGGCGCGTAGACGGTGCTCTGCATCTTCATGGCTTCCATGACCAGCAGGCGGTCGCCCTTCTCGATCTTCTGATTCAGCTCCACCGCCACTGTCGAAACCACGCCCGGGATGGGCGCGCCGATCTGGCCCGGCACGTTCGGATCGGCCTTCGGCTTGGCCTGCTCCTTCGCTTCGAGCGAGCGGTCGCGCACCCCGACTTCACGCGGCTGGCCGTTGAGCTCGAAGAAGACCGTGCGGGTGCCGTCGGGGTGGGGCTCTCCGACGGTCTGAAACTTCACCACCAGCGTCTTGCCGGGCTCGAGTTCCACCGCGACGCTGTCGCCTCGCTGCATGCCGAAATAAAACTGGGGAGTCGGCAGCACTTCGACATCGCCGTAGGACTGGTGCGCGCGAGCGAACTTCACGAATACTTCGGGGTACATCAGGTAACTCAAGACTTCGTCGCGCGAGGGCTTGCGGCCGGTCCTCTTCTCGACTACGGCGGCGGTTTCGTCCAGGTCCACCTTGGGCAGGTTGGCTCCGGGGCGCCCGCGCTGCGGCTTCGAGCCGCGCAGGATGATCTTCTGCAACTGCTTCGGCCAGCCGCCCTCGGGCTCGCCCAGCGAGCCCTGGAACATTTCGATCACCGAGGTCGGCAGCGTGAGGCTGTGATCGGCCGTGAGGCGCCCGAACTGCTCCATGGTCATGTTGTGGTTCACCAGGAAGATCGCCATGTCGCCCACCACCTTGCTCGAGGGTGTGACCTTGACGATGTCGCCGAACGCCATGTTGACGTCGGCATAAGTGCGCGCGATTTCGTGCCACCGCGCGCCTAGCCCCATCGATTCGGCCTGCTCCCTGAAATTCGTGTACTGCCCGCCGGGCATTTCATGGATGTACACTTCCGCCGTGCCGGATTTCGGGCCGGTATCGAAGGGCGCGTAGAATTCGCGGACCGTTTCCCAGTAATCGGCATACTGGTTGAGCGCATCGAGATCCAGCCGGGTGTCGCGCCGCGTGTGGTTCAGGGCGGCGACGATCGAGTTCAGGTTGGGCTGGCTGGTCTGGCCGCTCATGGACGCGATGGCCGCGTCGGCGATATGCACGCCCGATTCGGCGGCTTTCAGCACCGAAGCCGCATTCAGGCCGCTGGTATCGTGCGTGTGGAAGTGGATGGGGACCCCGATCTCCTGCCGCAGCGCCTTCACCAGCTTTTCGGCGGCATAAGGCTTGCACAGGCCGGCCATATCCTTGATGGCCAGGATGTGCGCTCCCATGCGCTCCAGTTCCTTCGCCATCCGCACGTAGTATTCGAGCGGGTACTTGTCGCGCCGCGGGTCGAGGATGTCGCCGGTGTAGCAGATGGCGGCTTCGCAGACGGACCGTGTCTTGAGCACCGCTTCCATCGACGCCTTCATGTTGGGCAGCCAGTTGAGCGAGTCGAAGATGCGGAAGATGTCGATGCCCTGGGCCGAGGCTTCGTAGATGAACTCGGCCACCACGTTGTCGGGGTACGCCGTGTAACCCACCGCGTTCGACGCGCGCAGAAGCATTTGGAAGCAGATGTTCGGAATTGCCTCGCGCAGGCGCCGCAAGCGCTGGAACGGGTCCTCGTGAAGGAACCGCATGGTCACGTCGAAGGTGGCGCCGCCCCACATCTCGAGGCTGAACAGGCCGTGCAGCCGGTGCGAGACGAAGTTCGCGATGGCCATCATGTCGTAAGTGCGGACCCGGGTGGCCAGCAGCGACTGGTGTGCGTCGCGGAAGGTGGTGTCGGTCATCAGCAGGCGCCTCCGCTGGCCCGCCCACTCGGCCAGGCCTTGCGGCCCGAGGCGCTGTAAGATCTGGCGGGTTCCTTCCGGCGGGGCGGAGGAATCGTGCGGCGGAATGGGTGGGGTTCCGATGCGCCGCGGGGCGGGCTTCCCGGAGATGGTGGGGTTGCCGTTGACGATCACGTCCGCCAGGTAGGTCAGGATCTTGGTGGCGCGGTCGCGCCTGGGCACGAACTTGAACAGCGCCGGCGTCTCTTCGAGCCAGCCCGTGGTGACGTTTCCCGCCTGGAAATCAGGGTGGTTGACCACGTTTTCGAGAAACGGGATATTGGTCTTCACGCCGCGCACGCGGAACTCGCGCAGGCTGCGGTCCATGCGCTGGCAGGCGTGCCGGAACTCCCGGCCCCACGCGGTGGTCTTGACCAGCAGCGAATCGTAGTAAGGGGTGATCACGGCGCCGCTATAGGCCGAGCCGCCATCCAGACGGATGCCGAAACCGGCGGGCGAGCGATAGGTCGAGATCTTGCCGTAATCGGGGACGAAGCCGTTGGCCGGATCTTCGGTGGTGATGCGGCATTGCAGCGCGTAGCCGTAGAGCGGAATCGCATCCTGCGCGGGCAGGTTCATTTCGTGGCTGTGGAGTTCGAGCCCTTGCGCCACCTGAATCTGGCAGCGCACCAGGTCGATGCCGGTCACCATTTCGGTGACGGTGTGCTCCACCTGGATGCGCGGATTGACTTCGATGAAGTACCACTCGCCGGAATCAGCATCCACCAGGAACTCGACGGTCCCAGCGTTGTAATAGCCCGCGGCCTTCGCCAGCCGGACCGCGGCATCGGCCAGCGCCGCGCGGATTTGCGGATCGAGCGAAACGGCCGGCGCGACTTCGACGACTTTCTGATGCCGCCTCTGCACCGAGCAGTCGCGCTCATACAAGTGCACGATGTTGCCATGGCGGTCGCCCAGAATCTGAACTTCGATGTGGCGGGCGCGGCGCACGAAGCGCTCGATGAAGACGGCATCGTTGCCGAACGCCGCGGCGGCTTCGCGCCGTGCCTCCTCCAGGCGCCCGGCGAAGTCGGCGGGGCGCTCCACCACGCGCATACCGCGGCCGCCGCCGCCGAAGGCAGCCTTGACGATCAGCGGGAAACCGATCTCGTGTGCGATCTTTTCCGCCTTGCGCGGAGTTTGGACGGCTTCTTCCGTGCCGGGGACCACCGGGATGCCCGCTTGCTGCGCGAGGCGCCGTGCCGCGGTCTTGTCCCCCAGCAGATCGAGCAATTCGGCGCTCGGCCCGATGAAGGTGATGCCGGCGCGATCGCAGGCGCGCGCCAGGGCCGGATTCTCCGAGAGAAATCCGTAGCCCGGATGAATCGCATCGACTTCCTTTTCCCGGGCGAGGGCGACGATACCCTCCGCGTCGAGATACGCTTCAACCGGACCTTTGCCTTCCCCGATCAGGTACGCTTCATCTGCTTTGAAACGATGCAGAGCCAGGCGGTCTTCCTGGGAGTAGATGGCCACCGTGCGCAACCCCAGTTCGTTGGCAGCACGCAGGATGCGAATCGCGATTTCGCTTCGATTCAGAGCGAGCAGTTTTTTCATTTTGGAAGAAACGGGCAGAAGCCCAGCCGTTCCTCCTAGAGTAGCAAAGGCGGCCCGCGCCGCCCGGCGCTATGCCGCGAGGCCGGCCAGAACGCCTCGCATGTAAGCCAGCGACTTATACATCCCGAGCATGCGGTCGCCGCCGCTCACCTCGTATTCGAGGTTGCAGTGGCCGGAATAACGGGTTTTCTCGAGATAGCGGAAAAGCGCGGCCAGGGGCATATCGCCCTCGCCACAGTCAACGGATGCCCACTCGCCGCCGCTCTCCCTGCGAACGTCTTTGGTATGCATGTCGAGCAGCCGCGGACCGGCATCCCTGGCCGCCGCAACCGGGTCTACGCCGGCGTGCATGGTGTGGCCGATATCCATGCAGAGACCGACCCGCGGGTCCATCGAGCGGATGACCTTCAGCGCCGATTCGGGCGTCGGAAAGCTCTTGTCGGAGGGCCCGTGATTATGAATCGCCACCTTGATGTCGTACTGCTTGACATAGTTTTCGATGATCGGCATGGTCTCGGCAGTCGGCCCGATCACGATCAGCGGCGAGCCCAGCGCCTTGTTGAACTCGAAGCGCTGGCGGATCTCGGCTTCGTCGGGCCTGGTGAGATAGGTGGTGCCGGTGCCCACGAGTTGAATCCCGGCGTCGTCGAGCATCTTGCGCGCTTCGGCGATCTGCGCCGGCGAACTGTCGTAGGGAAGGTGGAATTCCGGCTTGATATTCAAAGCCGTGACCCCCATAGACTTGCAGGCCTGGATCACTTCCGGCAGCTTGATTTTGCCGGTGAATGAATAGGAGCATAGCCCGAGCTTGATTGCGGCGGATTTCTCCGGCTCGGCCGGGGATGACAGGGGCACGCCGAGCAGGGCTGCGGCGCTAAGAAACACGCGGCGAGAGGGATATGTATCCATGCGGCACTCAGTATACACCGCGGTAAGAGCGAAAAATAGCACACTCCCCGATGCGGCTCCCGCGATATGATCCGCAGAGGAACCTGTATGCGCGAGCGTCGTATTTCCACCATATCCGGCCTTCGGCCCTGCGGAATCGGCCGCGGCGCATACAACACTCGCTACCGCCCTACCGAGGGTCACGAATCCGTGCCACGCAATCGATTTGCGCCATAACCAGGAAAGGAACACTCTACATGATGAATAAAGTAGCCGTTGCGTTTTTCACTTTCTCCGTTGCGCTTGCTTGCGCGGCGGGCAATGCCAAAGCCGGGAAGGCGATTTACGACCGCTCCTGTAAGAATTGTCACGGGGCTGAAGGGGCGGGGAACCCGAACGTAGCAAAAATGATGAAAGTGGAAATGAAGCCGTTAAGTTCGGCCGAGATCCAGGGCATGTCCGACGCGCAAATCGAAGAGGTGATCGAGAAAGGCAAGGGCAAGATGCCTCCGGTCCACAGCGTTTCGGCGGCGCAGGCGGCCGATGTCGTCGCGTATATCCGTACCTTCAAGAAGTAGGATGGGCTCAGGGCGCGGCCTGGCAGGCGCGCCCCTCTCACGGCAAATCGGCCGCCCCCGTCACGCCTTTCGGGGATAGAAGCACGCCTGTGCCGGACGTTACCATGATGATCCATGGAGCGCCATGCTGTCCCCGGGGCAAGAAGGCGGTTTAATAGATGTAGACCGAATGAAATCCAACCGCTCATGGCCGGTCCTGCTGGTCGGGTTCGGAACTCTGATCGTTCTGATTGCCATATCGGGCCTTGGAGCGCTGCGCAGGGCGCGCCAGACCTATCGCGAGGTTTCCAGTTTGAACGATCGCTATCGCCGGACGGAGCGGATCCTGAACGCGGTGGGCTCCGAAATTTCCGAGGTCGGCTTGGTGACGCGGGATTACCTGCTCGACCCTTCCACGCTTTCGGCCGGCGCTTACCGTACCGAGCTGATGACGATGCGGGCCAGCATGGAGAACGAGCTTCAGGAACTCAGCCTGGTGATGGGAGCGGACGAAGCCCCGCGGCTGGCGCGCCTGCGCAAGGAGGTCGGCGCTTACTGGGACGTTCTCGATCCGCTGTTCGAGTGGAACTCCGCGCAGAAATCCGCCCTGAGCTGGATCTTTCTGCGCAAGCAGGTGCTGCCGCGGCGCGAGGCGGCTCTCGCCATAGCCGGGGAAATCCGCGATCTCGCGCAGGCCAACCTGAGGAAGCAGCGCGACGCGGTCGACAACGAAGAATCCGACCTGCCGATCTTCATCGGCAGGATGCTGGGAATTACGGTTCTGCTCGGACTTCTGATTGCCGGCATCAGCGCTTATCGCATGACGCGCCTGGAACAGCACTCCGATGAGCAGCGCCTTCGCGCCGAAGCGGCGGAGGAGGAATTGCGCCTTCTCTCGCGCCAACTGGTGCGCGCGCAGGAAGAGGAGCGCCGGTCGATCTCGCGCGAACTGCACGACGAAATCGGCCAGATGCTGACGGCGCTGCGCATGGAACTGCGCAACCTGCAGGATCTGCGGGTGGCTCCGGAAGAACAGTTTCAGGAGCACGTGGAAGATGCCCGCCGGCTCGCCGAGCAATCGCTGCGCGCGGTGCGCGACATGGCGATGGGCCTCAGGCCTTCCATGCTCGACGATCTCGGGCTGGGCTCGGCCGTGCAATGGCAGGCGCGGCAATTCTCGAAGCACTCGGGCGTGCCCGTCAACGTGCAGATCGAAGGTCCACTCGCGCAATTACCGGACCGGCACCGCACCTGCGTGTACCGGCTGGTGCAGGAGGCGCTGACGAATTGCGGGCGCCACGCCAGGGCCAAGACGATCGGGGTGACGATCCGTTCGCGCGGCGACAGCCTGCTGGTCGAAGTGAGAGACGATGGCGTGGGCTTCGATGCCTCCTCGACGCGCGGCCGCGGGCTGGGGCTGCTCGGCATGCAGGAACGGGTCAGGGAGCTGGGAGGGAATATTACTTTGAAATCGCATCCGGGCAGCGGCACCTCGCTGGTCGCCGCCATCCCGCTCGAGCGGGAGGCCGTTTCGGCATGAGCTTGCGAATCCTTCTGGCCGACGACCATGGCATCGTTCGCAAAGGCCTGCGCTTCATCATCGAACGGCAGCCCGGCATGGAGGTGGTCGGCGAGGCCGGCGACGGACGGGAAGCCGTCAGGCTGAGTCAGGAGCTGAATCCGGATGTGGTGGTGGTCGATATCGCCATGCCGATGCTCAACGGCATCGAGGCCACCGCGCAAATGGTAAAACACAATCCGGGACTCGGGGTGGTCATCCTCAGCATGCATTCCGACGAGGATTATCTGCTTTCCGCGCTGAATGCCGGCGCGAAGGGTTATCTGCTGAAGGACTCCGCCGATACCGACCTGGTTCGCGCGATCCAGGCCGTAAGCCGGGGCACGCCGTTTTTCAGTCCGGAGATCGCCAAGACCATGCTCGAGGATTACATGCGCTTTCTTCAGCAGCGCAATCTCCAGGATTCCTACGACGTGCTGACGGATCGCGAGAAGGAGGTCCTTCAACTCCTCGCGGAAGGTAAGTCGAACAAGGAGGTGGCGGCAATCCTGAACGTGAGCATCTATACAATCGACACTCATCGCACCCACCTGATGCAGAAGTTGAACCTTCACAACACGGCCGAAATCGTTCTTTACGCGGTACGGAAGAAGATCATTTCCTGACCTGTTCGGATTCGCACGTACCCGCCCTCCCGAGCCACGCATTTTTTTCCATGCCATCGCTTGTTTCCGGGATAGCCCGCGTCCGCGCCGCAAGGGAGAATTGTTATAGGCTGATCCAACTATCCTCAATCGAGTGACTTAGAAAATACCTGAGTAACTGGAAGATCGATTGCACTTGCGGGCGGAATACAAGGGGAGCACATGGAACCAACGACGGCAGGGACAAACTGGACGAAGGAAGCGCTGCACAACCTCGTGCGGGGCCGGCTCCACGGAATGCGATTCATCGCGGTGTCGAACCGTGAGCCGTATATCCACCGCAGAATCAACGGCCATGTCGAATGCATCCAGCCTGCCAGCGGCCTGACCGTGGCGCTCGATCCCATTCTGCGCGCGACGGGAGGCACCTGGGTGGCGCATGGAAGCGGCGATGCCGACCGCGCGTCCGTCGACGTACGCGATCACGTGACCGTACCGCCGGATAGCCCTTCTTACACGCTGCGGCGCGTTTGGCTCGACGAGCGAATCGAGAAGGAATACTACTATGGACTGGCCAACGAGGGCCTCTGGCCGCTGTGCCACGCTGCGTTCCACCAGCCGGTCTTCCGGAGAAAAGACTGGGAAAGCTACCGGCTGGCGAATCAGTTATTCGCCGATGCGGTGCTCGAAGAAGCCGCCGGGGAGCCGGCTTTCGTTTTCATACAGGACTATCATTTCGCACTTCTGCCGCGAATGCTGAAGCGGCAAAATCCGAAGCTGATCGTGGCGCAGTTCTGGCATATTCCGTGGCCCAACCGGGAAAATTTCCGCGCGTTTCCCTGGAAGGAAGAACTGCTCGACGGCATGCTCGGCAATGACCTGCTGGGCTTTCACCTGCGTTATCACGGCGCCAACTTCCTCGAAGCCGTCGACCAGGGAATCGAAGCAAGGGTCGATAAAGAGCACTTCCGGGTCGCGCGCCAGGAGCACACCACCGAGGTGCGGGCATTCCCCATCAGCATCGATTTCGAGCATCACGCGCGCGAGGCCGCAAGCGCGCAGGTGGAGCGCCACATGCGGGATTGGATTTCCGAACTGGGCGGACGGCCGGAGTTTCTGGGCATCGGCATCGACCGCCTGGACTACACCAAGGGGATTCCGCAAAGGCTGCTCGCGGTGGATCGGTTCCTCGAAGCGAACCCGGAGTACTGCGGCCGGTTCTGCTTCCTGCAGGTGGGCGTCCCGAGCCGCACGGCCATCGAACAGTATCGCCGCCTGGGCGCGGAAGTGGAGTCGCTGGTTCACAGCATCAACGACAAGTGGCGAATGCACGGCTGGTCGCCCGTTTTCTACTGCAACCGCCACCTGCCGCAGACCGAACTGATGGCTTTGCACCGGCTGGCCAGTTTCTGCCTGGTGAGTTCGCTGCACGATGGTATGAACCTGGTCGCTAAGGAGTTCGTCGCCAGCCGGACTGATGAAGACGGCGTTCTGATTCTCAGCAGTTTCACGGGGGCAGCCCGCGAGCTGACCTCGGCCCTGCTGGTGAACCCGTTCTCGCCAGACCAGATGGCCGACGCCATCCGGCAGGCGCTTGCGCTCAGCCATTCCGAGCGCCGGGCGCGAATGCGGCGCCAACGTGCCGCGGTGCGCGAAAACAACATCTACAGCTGGGCCGCCGGTGTGATGAATACGCTGTTCGGGTTTCAGTCGCCCGTCAGCCAGGCGCGTGAAGTCGCCGCGCGGGCGTGGAGCGCGGCGGCGGGCGAAGGAAGTGAAATGACCGGCAGCCTCGGCTCTGTGACGGTGGCGTGAAACCGGCGGATGTCCTTTAGTACCTGATTTTTCGGCTGCTCCCGTGAAACCGGGATGGACATTTCACCCCAAGTGTTCAGAACATATAAAGAGTGACAAAATACTGGGGAATTACTACGCTCATTCTGGCGGGGGGGTTAGCGACGGCCAGCCCTGCGCCCGGTGAGCCCGACTTTGTGCAACAACTCGTGCGGCAATCGGTCCAAGCCATGGACCGGGACTGGCAGAGCGCGCCCGAGTTTATCTTCCGCGAGCGTGACGTGGAATCCGACGGTCGCACTAAGACATTGAAAACACAGCGTGTCTGGATGATCGATGGATCCCCGTACTACGAATTGACGGGTGTGAACGGAAAGCCGCTCTCTCCGCGCAAACAAGCCGAAGAGCAGCACAAGCTGCTGAACGAGGTCCAGAAACGGCGAAATGAATCCGCCGACACGCGCAGCCGGCGAATCGCGCAATACATCAAAGAACGCCGCCAGGACCACGCGCTCATGCGCGAGATGGCCGACGCATTCGTCTTCAAATTAGTGGGAGAAGAGACGCTGAACGGGCACGGCGTATACGTGCTGGATGCTTCCCCCAAGCCTGATTACAAGCCAACCAGTGTGGAAACGCGCGTCCTCACGGGTATGCGCGGCCGGCTCTGGATCGACCGCGAGCACCAGCAATGGGTGAAGGTCGAAGCAGAGGTGTTCCATCCGGTAACCTTCGGCTTTTTTATCGCCAAAGTGCAACCCGGGACGCGCTTTGTGCTGGAGCAGGCCCCCGTCAGCCCCGATCTATGGCTACCCACCCACTTCCGGATGACCGTGAATTCTTCGATCCTTTGGTGGCAGAAGAACTCGCTCGATGACGAAACCTACTCCGATTACCAGCCAAAGGATGCCTTGAGCGCGCGCCTCAGCCTTGGACGTTGATGTCGTGGGCGATATCGCCCCGAGTCTCTGGCCGATATCGTACGGTAACGCTGTGGTTCATGTCCGCGTGCAGTTGGCCCAGGTTCTCGCGATGTCCATTCACCACGATCTTCGTCGAGGGGGTGACGGTGAGGTCGAAGGGAACTCCCTGAGGGCCGGTGACGACCAGAAGGTTTTCGGCCGGTTTCACCATCATGATGTGACCGGTCAAAGTCTCCGGGGCCCAGGCCTTTTGGGCTGTTTTTACATGTCCGGCCGCACAGAGCGGCAGCGCCAGCGCTAGGGTGCATGCCGCCCCTCCGAGCGCCCGTAAGATTTGTGTTTGCATGGCTTTCTCCCTTTTCAGAATGTGCCGGTGGCGCGTCGGCTACCTTTAGGATGTCGGAGAGGCGGGCTTCGCTTCGCCAGCCATCCTGCGCCGACAGGATGGGAAACAGGGCCGGGATACGGTATAGCTTGTATAGGGCGGTCGGGAAGTACCGGTCGTCTCTCGACTTTTCAGGCCTTCCACGCATCTCATGAATGTGATTCGCTTTTGGCTGGTTTTGGGTCTCTGTGCAGTCCCAGCTTTCTGCGCGGTGCCCGCCGGATGTGCGACCAGTGCGTCGCTGGGCACGTTCCGGCTGTGGGTCCGTCCCTCCGATCAGGGAATGCCGCTTCCTATCAAATCCGTGGCCAGGGTGCCGGTAGGCGCGCACCTGATCTGGGAGCCGGTGCGCCTGTCGTCCCAGTCTCCGGGAGACGCCGAGATCTCAGCCGTACTGCTGCCGGTTGGCGACGGCGAACTCACCGTTCTCCCGCCCGAGAAGGCCGCGCAGCGCGCCGAATGGGCGGTTCCCAAGAGTCCCGCGGTGGTGGCCCTGATCTATGGCCCGCACGGCCTGAGCGAGGGGAAGGTCAAGGAACTAGTCACACGCAACCACGATCTGCTGACGCAACTGGCGAATTATGCGGAACAAACCTCCGACGTGGAAGCGCTGGTGCAACAACTGGCCAATTCCGAGGTCTCCGGCGGCGGCATGGACGCAGCGCTGAAGGGCGTCTCCTCGCAGTACGGTGTGGACCTCAGCAAGCTGGACACCAAAGCCTCCACCGACCAGCAGGCCGGCGCTCTGCTGAAGGCGGTGCTGCCTTCGGCCAACAATTACGATCCGCTCGCGCCCCGATCGGCGCAAATGCAGCAGTCGGTGGGGCTGGCGGCTTCGGTGGCGAGCCTGTTTTTCGGAAACTCGGTGGGGCTGGCGGCAGGCGGAGCGGCTCTGTTTCAGAATCTGAAGACGGTCGTCTTTCCGGGCGCGGAGTTTCGATCGGCTTTCGCCCAATCGGCCACGGGCGCGGGCGAAATGGCGCTTTGCACGAAGAGCGCGGCGGCGCCCAAAACGCGAGTGCGGCTGGCTTATCTGTGGGCCTACCGGGTGCCTGGGGAGGCCATGCCCTCGGCCGCGATCGAGCCCGAGGCGCATGTGCCGGTGGGGTCGAAATCGCCGCTGAAACTGAAGTTCCAGGGTTCGGCCAAGGTCAAGATGCTGGAATTGGCCCGCGAGTGGCAACTCGTGCCGGTCTCGGGTGGAGCCGGGACGCCGGTTCCGGTCGCGTTATCGAGTGCGCCGGATTCCATCGAGATCGACCTCTCGAAGACGAAAATCGAGCCCGGCGATTACCATCTGGCCGCGATGTGGAATTGGGACAAGCTCGAGGTGGGGGGAACGCTTCACGTCCACCGGTACGGAGACTTCAGCAAAGTGCGCTTCGCTCCGGGAGTGCATGACCGGCTGATCCAGGGCAGCGGCAAGGTGGCGCTTCAACTCGGCGGCACGGATTTCGAATTCGTCGAAAAGGCCGCGGTGGAGAAAGGCGAAGAGCGCACGCCCAATCCTCCCCAGGTGCACTTTTCGCTGCCGCGCGGCAAGCGTTCGGGAGAGCAGGAGAGCATCCGCATCGATGTGGACACGGCGGCCGCCGGACCGTACCGGCTGCTTCTGACGCAATCGGACGGCGTGACCCACGAGATTCCGTTCACCGTATTGCCGCCGAACCCGAAGCTTACGGGCCTGCCGATCCGGGTCAACATCGGCGAGCCCAGCCGCCCCATCCGGCTGGAGGGTTCGGGTTTGGACCGCATCCAGGCGGTCGCGACGCCCGCCGGCGCCGTTTCGGGCAAAGGGGACAGCGGGTGCTGGGCGGGGGAAATCAAGCTCAAAGCGGATGCGGCGGAAGGGCGGCGCTATGCGATTCGCTTGCGGGTGGAGGGGCACGAGGCTCCGGTCGAGATACCGGATGCGCTTGAGATCATCCCTCCGCGTCCGAAAATTTCGGCTGTCCGGGCGTCCGTTCCCGGCGATCTGGGCATTAAGCTGCATGACCGGGAACTGCCCGCGGGTGTCACCGTAGGGTTATCGCTGCGGGTGGAAAACCTGCGCCCCGGCGGCGCCGCTCCCACGGTGGAACTGAGTTGTGCGTCCGGCGGGACGCGGTCACCGCTCAAACTCCCGGCCGGCAGCGCCGACTCGGGGATCGTCTTTCTTTCCGTGGACCCAGGAGCGGTCGGTTACCCCGGTTGCGAATTGACGGCGTCCGTGAAGGTGGAAGACCTGGGCCGCTCCGATCCGCATCCCCTGGGCCGGGTAGTCCGCCTGCCGCGCCTCGAGGAACTTACCTTGACCAACAACAAGATCGGTGATTCCGACTATGCTGGCGTGCTGAAGGGGCGTGACCTCGATGTGGTGGTGAAGGTAGGGTGGGATCCGCACAATGGGGTGCCGGTCGAATCGATTCCCACGCCGGTGCCCGGAGACCCCTCCGAGCAGACGCTCGAGGTAGCGCTGCCGTGGCCCGCCCCCGCTCCGCACGCCCCGGTCTACGTGTGGCTGCGCAGCGAAAAAGACGGGCGTGAGACCTCGGTGGCATATTAGGATATCGGCAGGCCTGGAGCCTACCCTACTAAAATCTTTTCGAAGCGGCGGTTGACTTCTTTGAGGTAGTCGCCGTCTCCGCCGCTCAGTTCCACGGTGGCGGTGCCTTTGTAGCCGATTTCGGCGAACGCCGCGTGTACGGCCTTCCAGTCGATATCGCCTTCCAGCAGCGGCGTGAATTTCGCCTCGCCCTTGCGGAAGGAAAAGTCCTTGATGTGCACTTTAACGATCCGCTTGTTCAGAGTGCGGATCCAATCCTGCGGGTAGCCGGTGAGCGCCACGTTTCCCACGTCGAAATAAGCGCGGATCCAGGGGCTCTGGAACTCGTCCACGTAGCGGGCGAACTCGATCGGGCTGAGCAGGAACTTGTTCCAGACCTCCTCGAGGCCGATGATGACTTTCAACTGCCGTGCCAGCGGAATCAGCGTCCGGATCTGCTTCTGGCTGCGCTCCCAGGCTTCGGAGTAGGTCACCTCCGGAGTCACCACGGCGGGGACCAGCAGCACCGTGTCGGCGCCCCAGAGTTTGGCATTATGCAGGCTGGTGCGCATGCCTTCCAGGCTCTTTTCGACTACCGCGGGGTCGGGCGAGGAGAGCGGACTGCGCCAGTGTTCCTGGTTCATTACCGAGTGGATCGGCAGATTGGTTTTGCGGGAGGCTTCCAGAATCTCCTCCGCCTTGGCTTGTTCGGGCGTGGTGGGGCACTCGATGGCCTCGAACCCGGCGTCCCGCGCGACTTGGAAACGCTCGAGCACGGCGAGGGAATTCGGCAGCATGCTGAATTCCACGGCCCTGCGGATCGGCAGCCGTTCGGAGGCGGAGGCGGCAGCGGCGGCCACGGATCCCGCGGCAGCGGCGAACAGAAAGTGGCGGCGAGAAGTATTCATCACGCCTGATTCTATATCAGGTTGCCTTTGGGCGTAAAAGATCGGAATATAGTGTTAGTGAGCACCACTAGGGAGGTGTGCGTGGAAAACCCGACTATCGTCGATCTCGTTCGTGAGCATCCATTTACGGCCCATTTCTGGCCCGAACATATCGCCCGTCTGGCCGCCATGGCCAGCGAAGCCCGCTTCGCTCCAGGCGAATTGCTGTTTCAGGAAGGCGACCATTCGAGCCTAGTCTATCTGCTGATTTCGGGGAATGTCGCCCTGGAAGTGACAACTCCCGGGCGGCCGCTGCGGGTTTCCACACTCTACTCGGGCGAGTTGGTTGGATGGTCGTCGGTCACGACCGACAATGGCAAGCAGTTTCAGGCGCGCGCCCTCGAAGAGGTCCACGCGCTGGCATTCGACGGGTCTCGCCTGCGCCATGCCTGCGAGCAGGACTATGCCTTCGGCTTCGCTTTCATGCGGGCCATTCTCACGGTGATGTCCGGCCGGCTTCACGCCATCCGGGCACAACTGCTGGACGCGTACACACCCGTCGGTGCGGTATGAATCTGGGAGTGATTCGTGAGCGCGGCCCCTACGACCGGCGCGTGGGGCTGACGCCGCCGGTGGTCCGCCGGCTGGTGGAAGCGGAGCATACCGTGTGGGTGGAATCGGGCGCGGGCGAAGGCGCCATGTACTCCGATGACGAGTATATTCGGGCGGGCGCCCAGATCGCCTATTCGCCGGCCGAAGCGATTCAGCGGGCGGACCTGCTGCCGAAGATCGGGCGTCCCACGCAAGAGGAACTCGGCTTCGCGCGGCCCGACACGACGGTCATGGCTTTCTATCACATGGCGGTGGCCGACCGTGCACTGATCGACAAAATCGCGGAACGCTGCCTCACGGCGATCGGTTGCGAGGTGATCCAGCAGGACGATGGCCGGCTGCCCGTGCTGGCGGCGGTCAGCGAGGTCGCCGGGCAGATGACGACGGCGATAGCGGCTCATTTGCTGCGTTCCAGTTCCGGAGGGCGGGGAATTCTGCTGGGCGGCACGCCCGGCGTGCCCCCGGCCAGGGTGGTGGTGTTGGGGGCCGGAACGGTGGGGTTCGCGGCCATCCGCGGAGCCGCGGCGGCGGGGGCGCGCGTCACCGCATTCGACCGCGATCCGGGCAAACTGCGCCACGTGATGGAACACGTTCCCGGCGTCGAAACGTGTCTCGCGGATCCGGATGCTATCGCCGAAGCCGTAGCCGCCGCCGACGTTCTGATCGGCGCCATCCTGGTGGCCGGCGCACGCACCGCGCACGTAGTGAGCCGCGCCATGGTTGAGCGCATGAAACCGGGGTCCGCCGTGATCGATGTATCCATCGACCAGGGCGGGTGCATCGAAACCAGCCGGCCCAGCACGCTGGCCGATCCGACCTTCGTCCACAACGGCATCACGCATTTCTGCGTGCCCAACTTCACCGCCGATCTGGGCCGCAGTTCGAGCATCGCGATCGCCCAAGCCATCCTGCCGTATCTGCTTTCCATCGCGGCCAATGGGGTGGAAGGGGCCATCGAACAATGCCCGGACCTGAGGCGCGGCGTCTACACGCTGCGCGGGAGGCGCCCTTGAACGGCAATTATCGTTCCCACATCACCACGGCCGATGAGGCACTCTCGATTGTCCGCTCGGGCACGAGCGTCTATATTCACAACGGCTGCGCCGAGCCTGTGGAACTGGTGAAGGCTCTGACGCGGCGCGGCCCCGAGTTGCGGAACGTGACCGTCCTCCACATGGCCACGATGGGAATTGCGGATTACAGCCTGCCCGAGTACGAGGGACACTTCCGCCACAACGCGCTGTTTATCGGAGGCAACGTGCGGGCCGCGGTGCAGGAGGGGCGGGCGGACTATACGCCTATTTTTCTGAGCGAGATCGAAGGCCTGTTCAAATCGGGCGCGCTGCCCATCGACGTGTGCCTGCTGCAATGCACCCCGCCGGACGCCTACGGGTACATGAGCCTGGGGCCGAGCATCGACGCCTCTCTCACGGCCGCGCAATGCGCCAGGCACGTGATCGTGGAAATCAACGACCAGATGCCGCGCACCCTGGGCGACACCTTTCTGCACGTGAGCCGGGCCGACCGGTTCATCGAGACGTCGCACCCGCTTTCGGAGTATCCAAAGCACAAAGTCACGGACCTGCACCGCGCCATCGCGCGACACGTGGCCCCGCTGATTCCGGACGGCGCGACGATCCAGACGGGCATCGGCGGAATCCCGGAAGCGGTGCTGGGCTTCCTGCGCGACCACAAGGACCTGGGGATCCACTCCGAAATGGTTCCGGACAGTGCGGTCGACCTGATCCGGGCGGGCGTGATCAACAATGAGCGGAAGACCATTCATCCGCGCAAGGTGATCGCCGGCTTCGTGCTCGGCACGAAGATGCTGTTCGACTTCATCGACGACAACCCAATGTTCGAGTTTCACCGCACCGCCTACGCCAACGATCCATTCGTGATCGCGCAGAACGACCGCATGGTGGCGCTCAATTCCGCCATCGAAGTGGACCTCACCGGGCAGGTGTGCGCCGATTCCATGGGCTACACTCCCTACAGCGGCATCGGCGGGCAGGTGGATTTTCTGCGCGGCGCGGCGCGCTCCAAGGGCGGGCTGCCGATCATCACCCTGCCTTCGACCGCCAAGAACGGCACCGTTTCGCGCATCGTACCGAACCTGCGTCCGGGGGCCGGAGTGGTGACCTCGCGCGGCGACGTGCATTACGTGATCACCGAGCACGGGGTTGCATATCTGCACGGCAAGAACCTGCGGCAGCGCGCCGAGGCGCTGATCCGCATTGCGGATCCGCAGTTCCGCGACGAACTCTCGGCATGGGCCCGCCAGACGCAGTTGATTCCTCCGGCGCACGCCATTGCCTTGTGAGCGGTGCGATAAACTAGCGGTTTCCATGCAAACCCGCACACTTCCCCATACCGGCCTCACGGTCTCCCGGGCATGCTTCGGCGCGATGACCTTCGGAGGCCAGACCGGCGAGCCGGAAGCCGCGCGCATGATCGATCTATGCATCGACCGCGGCATCAACTTCTTCGATACCGCCAATGCGTACAACAAGGGACGGTCGGAAGCGATTCTCGGCAATATTCTGAAGGGCCACCGCAGCGGCCTGATTCTGGCGAGCAAAGTCGGGATGAAGACCGAAGAGCCGCCCGACGCTTCGCCGCTCTCGCGTAAGTCGATCCTCGCCAATATCGACGCGACGCTGCGCCGGTTGCAGACCGACTACCTCGATATCTACTACCTGCACGTGCCCGATTACGATGCGCCTTTGGAGGAGAGCCTGGAAGCCATGCACCAGGTGGTGAAAGCCGGCAAGGTCAGGTACCCCGGCACGTCGAATTTCGCCGCGTGGCAGGCCGAACAGGCGCTGTGGATCTCGGAGACGAAGGGCTACGCCCCGCCCTACGTCTCGCAGCCCATGTACAACCTGCTGGCGCGGGGCATCGAGCAGGAATACCTTCCCTTCTGCCGGCAGTTCGGCGTTTCGAAGATCGTCTACAATCCGCTGGCCGGGGGCCTGCTCACCGGGAAGCAGGATCGCGAACGGCCGCTGCCCGGTACGCGTTTCGACGCCAACCAGATGTATCTCGACCGCTACTGGCACCCGGCGTATTTCGATGCGGTAGACAAGCTGCAGGCGATTGCGCTGGATGCCGGCCGCTCGATGATCGATATGGCACTCAACTGGCTGTTGTTTCACACGGCAACCGATTGCGTCATCCTGGGCGCGTCGAAGATCGCGCAGCTCGAGCAGAACCTGGATGCCTTCGAACGAGCTCCGCTCGATGCCGCGACGATGGCCGCCTGCGACCAGGTCTGGCAGAGCCTGCGCGGGGTGACTCCCAACTACAACCGGTAGGCTTGGATGCGCGGCCGGTGGTTCCTGTTTTCGGTTTTGGCGGTGGCGGCCGGAATTGCGGGCGGATTCCTTTCGATGCGGCACAAGCCGCCGCCGCCGGCTCCGGCGCGGAACCAGGCCGCGACGGTAGCTGCGGTTCCCGAAATCACACTGAGCGGGCTCATCCGGCCGCAGCACGTGGTCACGGTAGGCGCGGGTATCCAGGGCAATGTCGATGCCTTTCTGGCGGACTCCGGCGACGAGGTCTACCAGGGGCAAGTGCTGGCGCGCATCGGGTCTGCCGAGCTGGAGAATAATCGTGAAGCCGCGGCCGCGGCGGCCGAGCACGCGCAGGAACAGGTGAGCAAGTGCGAAGCCCTGGTCAATTCCGGCCGACTGGAGGCATCCCGCGCGGATGCCGAAGCCCAGCACGCGCGTCTGCAACTGGAGCGCGCCAGGCAGGTCTACGAGAGGCAGACCACGCTGCACAATGCCGGAGCCACTCCGCAGATCGTCTTCGACAAAGCGGAGAAGGATTACGAGGCCGCGCGCCGCGACTCGGAGATCATGGATCAGGCGGCTCGCAGCGCGCGCGAAGCCGGCCAGGCGCTGCTCAACCAACTGGCCGGCGCGAAAACCGAACTGGTTCGACGGAATCAGGAGTTGGAAGAAAGCCAGAGCGCCTTCACCAATTCCGAGGTGCGGTCGCCGGTTGACGGCACCGTGGTGGGCCGCAGGGGAGAGGTGGGCAAGCCGGCCCAGGAAGCGGGTGGCGAGTTGTTCCAGATCGCGACGGATCTCTACGCGCTCGAAGTGCCGGTGGAGGCTGAGCCCCCGGCGCTGACGCGGCTGCATCCGGGCGGTCCGGCGATGGTATCGGTGCCCGACCTCCAGAGCGGCGGCATACCCGCGCAGATCAAGGAGATCAAGGACAGCCTCGTGGTGGTGGAGTTCAGCAGCACGATGGAGGCGATACGGCCGGGCATGCGCGCCGAGGTGCGGCTGAAGCTGGATTAGGGGTGCGGCTCACGGGTTGTTAAAATAGAATTTCGGACACGCTTATGGAATTTCTTGCCGGCAGTCTACTGGAACTGATCACCCAGACTTCCACGAATCTCCCGCCCGACGTGCGCGCCGCGATGTCGGCCGCCGCCGCTTCGGAAACGCCGGGGACGCAGTCCTCGCAGGCGCTCGACATTATTCTCTCGAACGTCGATATGGCATGCGATGACGAGCAGCCGATTTGCCAGGACACCGGCATGCCGACCTTCGTCGTGCACACGCCGGTGGGCGTCAACCAGATCGGCATTCGCAAGGCGATTATGGAAGCCGTTGCCGAAGTTACGCGCCGCGGCAAGCTGCGCCCGAACTCGGTGGACTCGATCACGGGCAGGAACAGCGGCAACAACCTGGGCGAAGAAACGCCGGTGATCCACTTCGAGCAATGGGAAGAGGATGAGATCGAGGTCAAGCTGATCCTGAAGGGCGGCGGCTGCGAGAACAAAAACATCCAGTACTCGGTGCCCTGCAACCTAGACCACCTGGGCCGCGCCGACCGAAACCTGGAAGGCGTGCGCAAATGCATCCTGCACGCGGTTTGGCAGGCGCAGGGCCAGGGCTGCGCGCCGGGCGCGCTGGGCGTGTGCATCGGGAGCGATCGGGCGCACGGCTACGAGATCGCCAAGGGGCAGTTCTTTCGCCCGCTCGACGACGTGAACCCAAACCCGGTGCTGGCGAAGCTCGAGTCCGGGATCATGGAAGAGGCGAACCGGCTGGGTGTGGGCGCGATGGGGTTCGGCGGCAAGACGTCTCTGATCGGCTGCAAGATCGCCGCCGCCAACCGGCTGCCCGCGAGCTTCTTCGTTTCGATTGCGTATGGATGCTGGGCCTTCCGGCGCCTGGGGGTGCGTCTCGACGCCGCCACGGGCGCGATCACGAGTTGGCTTTACCGCGACCCCGCCCGCCCCGTGGAGAGGATGGCGCGCGGAGAAGGCTTCCCGCTGACCGGCCGCGAAGTGGTGCTCACGCCGCCGCTGACCGAAGCGCAGATGCGGGCGCTCAAGGTGGGAGACGTGGTGCTGATCAACGGCGAGATGTTCACCGGCCGCGACAACGTCCACGCGCACCTGATGAAGAACGCGCCGCCGGTGGACCTGAATGGCGCGGCGCTTTACCATTGCGGTCCGGTGATGTTGAAGGAAGGCGAAAGCTGGAGCGTCAAGGCGGCGGGCCCGACCACGAGCATCCGCGAGGAGCCGTATCAGGGCGACGTGATCAGGCGGTATGGAGTGCGGGCGGTGATCGGCAAAGGCGGAATGGGCGCGAAGACGCTGGCCGCGCTGAAGGAGTGTGGCGCGGTCTACTTGAACGGAATCGGCGGTGCGGCGCAGTATTACGCCCGCACGGTGGAGAAGGTGCTGGGAGTGCACCTGATGGAGTTCGGGGTTCCGGAAGCGATGTGGCACCTGAAGGTGAACAACTTCGCCGCGATCGTGACGATGGACGCGCACGGCAACAGTTTGCACGCAGACGTCGAGAAATCGACCGGAGAGGCGTTGGCGGCATTGCAGAACGCCTGATGCGGTTGGTACACTGATGTTTCCCCGGCCAGGTAGCTCAGCTGGTAGAGCGCAGCCCTGAAAAGGCTGGCGTCGGCGGTTCGATTCCGTCCCTGGCCACCAATTCAAAACAAAGCACTTACACTAAAATCCAGCAGTTTGAAAATAGCTTCAAATTTCGAACTGCGTCCAAACTGCGTCCAACTGACGTCCAAACCATGAAAGCCACGGTGGAAGGCTGTTCCGAACGCCCTCTCCGGTCTTGCGGTAGTCGTGGGGGGATCTTGACGATTGGATGTCGTCTTCTCCCCGACGCAGAATCACCTCGGGCAGTTCTTTCGGTGCTTCTCGTTCCGCCACCGGCGATCGATTGCTGCCGTGATATCTGGCCGCTAGAATGAGGCTGGTATGCGCTCGCTGCGAGTTGTGAATTGGATCTGGATTCTGTCGATTCTCGTTCCATCATGTGCCTTCGCGCAAGCCTGCCGGGACATTGCCACGGTCGACTTCCGGAATAGCGTCATCCAGGCGAAGCCGTATAGTGGCAGGCCGTTTTACGGTCCGTTTAACGGGCCGGGCGCTGGCGGCGATTTCCGGCTTCGCGACGGGGTCTTTCCGGAATATGAAGGCTTCACGCCCCGAGAACTCGCCGCTCTGAGCGTAAAAGAGCGCAAAGAAGTCACGAGTAAACCGGATTGGGAAACAACCATCGAGCATGATGAGGTATGGCGTCCGGGTGGAACTTCCAACCTTCGTGTTTTAGTTCTGAGCCAGGTACACCTGACGGGGACTGGCGCTTTCATCTATGTTTTGGCGTTCGAGTGCAATGCTAGGGCGGTCAGAAAGGTGTTCGAGGCGTCCGGAGAAGGCGTCAAACTGGAACGAACAACGGCAGACGGCATCGACATCTCCGTCGGCGTCTGGGGTAGTGGGGACGGACACTGCTGCCCATCGCGCGTGGTGGACCTGCATTACACGTGGTCGCCTCAGAAGCACCAGTTCATCCGGAAGGGGTCGAATGCGGAAGTACCATGGCTGCCATAGGCGCTCATTCGGCGCTATGCTGCGCTTGATTTCAGTTCTTCGCGAATGATTCGTCGCAGCGCATCCTCGAACCGCGGGGCCTTACCGTCGAGGTATTCTCTGAGCGCGGCATTAATGAGCGTCTGATAGCCGGTGCCGCCGCCCGATGCTTCCGCCATTTGCAGAAACCGATCCACAATGTCTTGATCGAGCCGGATGGTGATGCGGACCTTGCCTTCGGGCTCAGGTTCGGGCTGGACGACCCTGCCCCGTTTCCCCTTACTGAAATCGTATCGGTCTTTCATCGTTCTGCCTCGTACTGCTCACGCTCATGGGCTTCAGCAACACGCGCCGAGATGATGCGGATGTTCTCGCCGCGCCAGGTGTAGACAACCACGAGCAAGCGGCCCATTGCGCCCATCCCAAGAGTCACAAATCGTTGCTCGTTCGGATCGGATTCGTCATCCGTGATCGTGATGGCGTGCGGATCGTCGAAAACTGGAATCGCTTCAGGCATGCGGACGCCGTGCTTGCGGAAGTTGATCCCGGCCTTGCTCGCGTCATCCCACTCGAAGCCCACAGCTCAAGTGTACGTACCCTTTGTGCATACGTCAATCCTCATACTGCGGGGAGATGCGGGGGCATGTGGGGCGTTTGCGGGGGAGTACGGTTTCTGCGTCCAATTCGCGTCCAAAACGGAATTTGCGTCCAAACTGCGTCCAAAAAGCAAACGCCTAACTCTTTTAAAATCAGTGGCACTCGTCCGTAAGTGATTGATCCGTCATAGCTGAAAAGGCTGGCGTCGGCGGTTCGATTCCGTCCCTGGCCACCAACTATCCCTTATAAAACACAAGACTTCCACACGTCGGGCACTTTTCACTCTCAAACACAAGCTATCATCTGTCCTAACACGGCAATTCATACCTGTTGTTGAACAGCCGTGTCTGGTACCTGGAGGAATTCGACAGCTTGGAAATCATCACCTCGCTTACGTCACTTCGAAGCGGCCCATCTTCTTTGGCGGGATAAATGCCGGACCACGAAAACCGGTCACATCGTCCGCTCCGGCTCTCATGCACTCCAGCACGGCGACGGCAGTGAGCGCGCATTACGGCAGCTTTTCCACCTTAAAGTTCATGAACCTTGCACTGCTCCGATGAGCGAAGACACCAACGTCGAGAGGGCCCAGGGCCCCGCTCACTTCCGCCTCACCGATTTTGCTCCAATGGCGGCCGTCCACGCTGGAATACCCGATGAATTTAGATCCTTGCCGCTGCAACTTGACCCAGCACGGCCAGTAAGTATAACCGTCGAGCACGGTACGTTTGTCGACGCTTCCATCACCGTTTGAATCCCACTCCAGGGAGTAGCCGTTGGATGGGGAGGCGCCCAGTACCAAATAGCCGGTCGACTGTCCAGGCTTGGAGATATCCTTACGCACCATGATGCCGACTCGGCCAACCCAGTTAGCTCTTCCGTCCGGATTCTCGAGCTTCACAATCGCAGAATCGGAATCTCCCAAGGCGTGCGGCAGATACACCGATCCGTATTGGTCGCCATGATCCAGTACAGCGTAATCGCCGTTCTCGCGGATATAGAATCCGCCGTCGATCTGCTGCACTTGTCCATTCAGGTTCTGAAATGCCACATAGGGGGCATTTACTGGATGACCTTCCGGCTTGGGCCGCAGCGCAACCCTCTTTACCAAGTCGCCGAGGCGTATCGGAATTTCACCGCTCTCTTTTGATTTCATGTTGGGAAAGCCCACGCGGGCCGTTTCATTTGCACCCAACCAGGCAGTGCGTTTTACGACCTCGTCTCCTACCCGCAATTCGACGTCGCCAAGGCCTTCATGGCCGGCGTTTTGGACAGTCGCGGAGACGAAAAGCGGGTCACCTGCAAACGATCCTGCGCCTAGCGGATCAAGAGCCTTCAGAAGCACTTTGGCTAGGGTCGCATCCACGCCCTTCATCACGAGCCTGTTGATGCCCGCGAACAGCGCAAAGGGTGCCCCACCCGGCTCCCGCTCTGCCACGAAACGATCTAGTTCCAGCGTCCCAATATTCTCGCCGAATATAGCCGGCCGCGTGTCCTTATTTACATAGTCCACGCGGACGTCGTGGAGTTCCAGATTCTCCACATTGCGGCAATAGATTCCGTACGACTGGAGCATCGAATAAGGGCTGTACCCCTGACCGTTGGACTGCTCCTCGTTCACTCCACCGACGAACGTCATCCGGGCATTTCGGAGAATGATCGACTTCGCGGGGTTTTCACGGGGACCCGCTACATAGAACGGCGTCCTGCCGCAATTGATGGCAGTCAGATTATCCACCACAATCCGCCCCACCCCCAAATTGTTTCTGCTGTAGGGAGCATCGGCCCCGAAAGCTACGTACACCGGCGACCGCACGTTGATCATCGTAATATTGGACAGAACCATATTGTCCACGGGACCAGACGCAACCAGATGAGCACTTGAATTCCCACGCAGTGCGCTGTGGGGAAGAATCTGAAAGCCCGATTCCGTATTCGTACGGAATCCGAGCCGGTGGGCGTACCGTCCGGGACCGTAGATCAGACAGTTATTAATCAGCACGTTGCGGCCGCCGACACGGATCGCGTTGCAGGAGCTGTTCAGGACGCAATTAGTAACGGTCACATTCTCCCAATATGCTCCAGCCAGACTGTCATCGCCGGTGTACAGCTTGCAATTCGAGATCGTTGCGTCCCTGACGTCGTGCATATTGATGCCGTCGTACCCGTTGAGTGCCGTCAGATTGTCGATAGTCACTCGCTCGGACGATCGTAGAATGAGCGCGTAATTTCCCGAATCTTTGATCGTGATGTCGCGCACTACAATATCTTTGCTGTTATTGATGAGCACCGCGTGGGGGCCCCTGATATGTTCCTCGCCTCTCGGGTTGTTGAGGTTCTGTCCATCGATGGTGCCGCGGCCCATAAGAGCGACGTTGTGGACTCCGTTGGCCAGGATGATCGAGCCATCCCACTCGCGGCCACCCTCGGGCCAATGATAATCGGCCAGGTTCTTGCTGCCTAGGATCGTCGCGCCCGGGTCGAGCCATAGGGTCACGTTGTCCTTCAGGTGAATGGTTCCCGTTAGATATGACCCGGCAGGGAAGAACACGATTCCACCTCCAGCCATGCCACACGCCTGAACGGCCTTGTCGATGGATTGCGTATCCAGCCGGACACCGTCACCAGCCGCGCCGTAATCCTTCACGTTGAACCCAGCATTTGGCTGAGCAAAGCTGAGCCCGGCTACGGCCGATAACACGAATACGACGAATGCTCGAATCATCATTTCACGCCTCCTGGCCCCGCTGCGGCCTTGCCAATCACTGGCCTTCCATTTTGCTCACTTATCAGAAGCCGGAATCTCCCAACTTCAAGTCCGTGAAACGGGCACTGCTCGTCTGGGCAAATATTCCGACGTCCTGCAGGTCCGCGGACCCTGGCGCTTCGACTTCTCCCACCTTGGTCCAGTTGGTCCCGTCGCTGCTGTAGTAGCCAATGTATGTCGATCCGTGCCTTTCGAGCTTGAGCCAGTTCGGCCAGTTCGTGTATCCATCGAGCACGGTATATTTATCGATCCGGCCATCCCCATTGGAATCCCACTCCAGAGAGGGGCCATTGGCGGGAGAGCAGCCCAGGACAACATAACCGGGCGACTTACCCGGCTGGGAGATATCATTCCTCACCATGATGCCCGCGCGCCCACTCCAGTGGGTGCGCATATCCGGGTTCTCCAGTTTCACGACGGCGACGTCGTCACGCGCCAGTGCGTGCTCGCGATAAATCGCAGCGTACTCGTCCCCAAGTTCCAGCAAGGGATACCTTCCCCCGGCCCAAATATAAAATCCGCCATCGATTTGCTGGAGCGTTGCTGTTGTATTGTGAAACTCATGATACGGCGGGTTCACTGGGTGCGCGGCAGGTTTGGGCAGAACGCGCAACTCCTTGGTGAAGTCCCCGGACTGAAGCGGCTGTTGACCAGAAGCCGCGCTCTTGAGATTCACGAACCGGACGCGCGCGGTTTCGCCCGGCTTGAGCCAGACGCTTTTCACGAACTTTTGTTCGCCCAACCGCAGCGGCACCTCTCCCAATCCCTCAACGGAGCCGGCGTTCTCCACCCGGACCGTCACCTGGAATGGCTCACCCGTGATTATCCGGCTGGTATCGATATCCAGTCCTTTGACGCGAAAATTTGCGGCGGGCGCTTCCTTGCCGTCCACCAGCATTCGCTTAAGCCCGGAGATCACGAATTCGGGAGGGCCTTCGGGTTCGCGCTCGGCCCTGAAACGGTCCACTTCCAATGTGCCGATGTTTTCCCCGGAAAGCGCCGGGCGCAGGTCCTTGGCCTGATAGTCCACATGCACATTATGCAGCTCCAGGTGCTCCACATTGCGACAGTAAACGCCATAGGACTGGAGGATCGAGTAGGGGCTAAAGCCCTGGCCGGTGGCCTGGCTTTCCTCGGCCCCGCCGACAAATGTCAGGTGCGCATTATTGACGATGATCGATTTCGCCGGGTTTTGAGGCGGTGCGGACACGTAAAAAGGCGTGCGCCCCGACCCAATCACCGTCAGGTTGTTGAAGATGATCCGGCCCACGCCGAGATTCGAGCGGCTGTACGGAGCATCTTCGCTGTAAGCCACCCAGACCGGCGAGCGGGCGTTGATCATGGTCACGTCGGAAATCACCATGTCATCGACCGGGCCTGGAGCCACTACCTTGCTAATCGGATTTCGCGGGCCCGGAGCCGGATGGGGCAGAATCTGAAATCCGGATTCCAGGTTATGACGGTTCGACCCATGGTGCACGTACTGTCCGGGGCCGTAAATCAGGCAATTACTCACCGACACGTTCCGCCCACCCACGCGGATTCCGTTGCAGGACGTGTTCAGAATGCAATTCGTCACCGTAACGTTTTCCCAGTAGGCGCCGGCCAGGCAGTCATCCCCGGTATACAACCGGCAGTTGGAAATGGTGACGTTTTTAGTGTAGTGCATGTTGATGCCATCGTATCCGCCCTTCGCCGTCATACCGTCGATATTCACGCGCTCGCACTGCCGCAGGATCAGCGCGTAATTGCCGGCGTCCTGGAAAGACACGTCTCGGACCGATACGTCCTGGCAATCGTAGAACAGTGCGGCGTGCGGGCCGCGCATCTCTCCTTCCCCCTTAGGATTGAAGAGGCCGTTCCCATTGATGATCCCATGGCCGGCAATTCCCACGTTATGGACACCCTGGGCCAGGATCAGCGACGCATACCAATCGCGCTCGCCTTTGGGCCACTGGTAGTCGGCAAGGTTCGTGCTGCCCAGGATGGTCGCGCCCGAGTCCAGCCAGAGGGTCACGTTGTCCTTGAGACTGACGGTTCCAGTCAGATATTTCCCGGCCGGAAAGAAGACAGTTCCACCTCCGGCCGCGGCGCAAGCCTGAACAGCCTTGTTGATGGATTCGGTATCCAGCCGGACACCGTTACCGGCCGCGCCGTAATCCTTCACGTTGAATCCAGGATTCGGTTGGGCAAAGCCTAGCCCTGCCGCCGCCGATAACACAAGTACGGCGATTGCTCGAAGCATTTTTCCTTCTTCCCGACACCGCTGTAGTCTTGCTCTCACTGGGCTGCGATCCGGCTCACTGTCAGATTGGAGAACCGGGCGCTGCTGAGATGGGCGAACACTCCCGTGTCCTCCGTTTCGGCGGCGCCGGGGACTTCCGCCTCGCCGACCAGGCTCCAGTTCTTGCCGTCTGTGCTGCTGAAGCCGGTGAATTTATTCCCTTTTCTCTCCAGCTTCAGCCAGTTCGGCCAATAAGTATACCCGTCGAACTCGGTATGTTTATCGATGTGTCCGTCACCATCTGAGTCCCATTCCATGCAGTATCCGTTGGCGGGTGACGCGCCCAGCACCAGATATCCTTTTGACTGGGCCGGCTTCGAGATGTCATTGCGCACTATGATGCCGGCTCTTCCGGACCAGTGTCCACGCAAGTCCGGATTCTCCAGCCTGACGATCACGACCCCGTTCTGCGGCAGACCGTTCTTAAGGTAGACAGCGCCGTACTGGTCGGCGCGGTCCACCAGCGCCATATCGCCGCCTGCCCGGATGTAAAAGTCTCCGCCCTCGTACTGCACCAACTGGGCATTCGTGTTGTGGAAGGCCGTGTAAGGAGCGGTCACCGGGTGTCCCTGGGGCTTCGCCCGCGCCGTGAGCACCTGCTCACGTTCGCCGGCACGAAGGCGGCACTCGCCCACCCGGCCGCAGCGGAGATTGTGGAACGTGACGGAGGCAACCTCCCGTTCCTTCAGCCAGACCGACTTGGTTATGGACCTGTCGCCGATTTGAAGCCGGACCTCCGCCAGGCCTTGCGTCCCGGTGTTCTCCGCCTTCACCGCGGCCGAGAATGGGGTATCCACCGTCACGTTCGCGCTCTCTGCGTTCAGGGCGGCGATGCGTGCGTTCGTCCGTGGCGCCGGCTTGCCGTCCAGTACCACCTGCTGTACTCCGGAGAGTTGGTAGGGCGGCGCTCCATCCGGTTCCCGTTCCGCAACAAAGCCATCAAGCTGCAAATTGGCGACGTTCTCAGCGACCAGAGCCGGCCTCAAGTCCTTTTTCGCGTAGCCCACACGCACGCCGTGCAACTCGAAGTTCTCAATGTAGCGACAAAGGAAGCTGTACGGCTCCAGCATCGAGTACGGGCTCGGCCCCACCCGGTCCGCCTGCTCCTCCGCGCCTTCGCCGGCAAACGTGATGCGCACATTGTTGAGGACCAGCGATCGCATCGGATTGTCCGCCGTCCCGGCCACAAAGAACGGTGTTCTACCCACGCCCTTGGCGGTGAGGTTATTGATTGTGAGATGGCCGAGCCCCTCGCCCCGCCTGAACGTCACCCACAAGGGCGATCGGACGTTCACCATGGTCAGGTTCGAAAGATTGATGTTATCCGCCTGGCCATCAGGTATATCTACGGTTAGCGGATACGGCGTCTTTCGGGCCGGACCGGTCTCGTTGGGCCAAAGCTGGAATCCGGCTTCCAGGTCGTGGCGGTGAGAAGTGCGATGCTCGTTTTCGCCCGGCCCGTAAATCAGGCAGTTATTCACCATCACGTTCCGGCCCCCGATGCGTAATCCGTTGCAGGACGTGTTCAGGATGCAGTTCGTGACGGTGACGTTTTGCCAATAATAGCCGGCAAGACAATCGTCACCGGTGAAGAACCGGTTATTGGAGATGGTAATGTCTTTAGCATCCCCCATGTTAATGCCGTCCCACCCGCCCCTCACCGTAATGCCGCTGATATCAGCCCGTTCGCAGGAGCGAAGGATCACCGCGTAGTTGCTGGCATCCTGAATGGATATGTCGCGAATGATAATGTCGCTGGAGTTCTGTACCAGCAGCGCATGGGGGCCGCGCATCCGCTCCTCGCCTTTCGGGTTGAACACCTTGTTGCCATTGATAGCGCCGCGGCCGATCACCGCCACGTTCCGGACGCCTTTTGCCTGAATGAGGGAAGAAAACCAGTCGTTTCCGGCGACCGTGCTCTGATAATCGGCAAGGTTCGGGCTACCCAAAATGGTGGCGCCCGCATCCAGCCACAGGGTCACATTGTTGTCCAAATGCACAGTCCCGGTCAGATAGGTACCGGCCGGCACGTACACTGTTCCGCCGCCCGCTTCCGCGCACGCGCGAATGGCCTTGTTGATGGCCTCTGTATCCAGCCGGACGCCGTCGCCCGCGGCTCCGTACTGTTTGACATTGAACTGTGCGGCGCCCGCGGTTCCGGCGAGCAACGCCATTATTAAGAGGCCACCTGGAAAAAGACCAAAAAGTCTATGCAACATGCATCCGCCTTCATTCCGGCCGGGCTGAGACGTGCGTGCCCCCGCGAGACACCGAAAATGGTCTTCGCGGGGGCCGCCTTAGGATCCCTACAGCGTCAGCCTAGAATTTGAGCATCAGGCTGAACTGTATCTGCCTTGGGGTATTCCAGGTTCCGGTCACCGTTCCAAAAGCGTTGCTGCCAACGGTGGTGTTCGGAGCGCTGAATTGAGGTGTGTTTGTAATGTTAAGGAACTCCGCCCGGAACTGAAGATTCAGCGGTTCTCGAATCGGGAAGGACTTCAACACGGCGATGTCCGCGTTATGAACGCCGTTCTGGCGCAGTTGAGTGATCCTGCGAGGCGCGGTGCCCACGGTAAACATGGCTGGCACGGACCACAGCGATGACGACGTGTTAAACCACTTCTGAACCGTCGGATTGCTGAGGGAAACCTGCGAGCCGTCGGTGAGATTTGGCGGTTGAAACGCGATGTTCATGCCGTTCCCGGTTGCCGAAGACATCCGGTCCGGGATACCACTTTGCTCGCGGATCAGGCCGGACACTTCCCAGCCCCCGACTACGGCGTTAGCTACTGCATTCATCTGGCCACCGATCGCTTTGCCCCTGCCAAGCGGCAGTTGATAGAGCAGTGTGACCGCCAAGGCCTGCGGTATATCGTGAGCGCTGATGGATCGCTCCAGGCTCCAGTTGTTCATATCACGGAACCCGGGGTCGCCTTCTTCCCACGCCTGTGTTTCGGAAGAATCGTCAATGGCTTTGGACCACTGGTAGTTCGCGATCAGGTTCAGACCGCCGGAGAATCGCTTGGTGAACTTCAGCAACAGGGCGTTGTAACTGGCAGTCGCGCCTGGTGTGCTGCCGTCCAAAGTCACGCCAGTATATTGTGGGTACCGCACCAGCAGTCGCCAGGCCTGGATCGTGCTCCCCGAGAGGGCGCCCGTGACCCCTGCCGGGATCACACCCAGAAATGGATTGGGCACCGAGGCCAAGAGAGAACTTCCCATGGCCAAGTCTGTCAAGGGAAGCTGATTCAGGTTCATGCCCATTGCCAGCCCCAACTTGCGGCTTCCGTTGCCGGAATAACCGACTTCTACCAGAGTGTTCGGGTTAATCTGGTAGCCAATATCGACGCTGTAGTTCTCCGTATAGCCGTTCGGATGGTGGCGCGGCAAGGAGTCGATGCTTTGGAACAGGGCCGTGGCCGCCCCTTGGGACTTGCCGACTACAGAAAGAAAGCCATTCGGAAAGGGGTTGCTGATGGCATTTCCAGGCGTGATCCCATCGCTGTTGAGGGTGGTGATCCAAGGCGTGGAAACGGAGTATCCGCTCAGGTTTCCGCTGCCCAGCGTGGGCACGTAGAACATGCCGTAGCCTGCCCGGAAGACGATCTTGCTCGTGACCTTGTAAGCCAAGCTCACGCGAGGCGCGAAATCGTGCCAATCGTAATCCCAGGCGCCTCGCCCCAACCCGCCGGTGTTGACGAACTGCATGGCGCCTTGAAGGGCCATGCCCGGCACGGAAATCGGAGCCGACGCATTCTGCAGGAAAGTGGTGTAACGGTTGAACCGGTCGGTGACGGGCTGCTGAAGCTCCCAGCGCATGCCTAGGTTCAGTGTGAGCCGGTCGCTCAATCGCCACGCGTCCTGGACATACAGGCCGTAGTACCGGTAACTCTGAGCCGCGGAGTCGTTGTATGGCGCGCTACCGCCGCTGCCTTGGCCCAGCAACATCGAAGCGAGCGCATTGCCGCTGGTGGTAGTGGAGATCCCTGGTGTTGCGCTCGTAATCCCCTGGCTGAAACTGAATGTGGGGGCACTCAACCAGCCGCCCGACCCAGGGCCATCCATGTAACCGAGTTCCATCGAATACCCGAATTTCACCTCGTGCTTGCCAACGTCTTTAGTCGCGTTGACCTGCAAGCTCTCCGTCCTTTCGGGGTGATACAGTTGTCCGTTGGTGCCGAAGCCGAGGGACGAATAATTGGAGAAGGTGAACTGCGGCATGATATTCGGCGCCATGAACTGTGCAACCTGAGACGCCGGCATCCCCAATTTGGTCGCCGAGGCGAACGTGACTGGGACATCCTGTTCGGTCCAGAACCCGTGGCCCATCAGTACGTTGACCACGAACGTGGGGCTTATCAGGAAGGTATTGCCGAAGACGACGTGCCCACGCGGGTTGGGGTAGGTCATGTTGGTGTTCATAATGCCCAAGGCGGGGTAGTTTACGCCAGTGCTGTCTTCACGAGCCTGGGACCAGCGGAAATACATGCTGTGCTTGTCGGTTCGCGTCCAGTCGGCCCGCAGGTCGTAATGGTCGTTGGTAACGGTGCCCTTGCCGCTGCCAAACCAGTTGTTGATGCTCGTAATCCCTTGTCCCGGAAGGTTGGGAGCCGGGAAGGCAGCCAGGACGTTCGCGCCTACCGTATTGTACCGGTTCTGCGGGACGATGTTGCCTGGGAACGGAGTACGGGTGTAGGTGCCATTGCCGACCGCCTGGAGCGTTGCCGGATCGTAGATTATCTGAAGGCTGCCGTTCGTGTTGTACGTCTGCGAGAAATCGCCCTGCCGCTGGAGGGCAGTCGGCACGGTCATCGTGGTTGAGGACGGACTTCCCTGCCGGAGGCCTTCATAGCTGCCAAAGAAGAACAGGCGCTTGGACTTCCAGATCGGGCCGCCCAAGTCGCCGCCGAACTGGTTCCTGGCGTAGAACGGATTCGGCCTTCCATTCAGGTTATTGAAGAAGTTGTTGGCATCCATCTTCGAGTTGCGAAGGAATTCAAACGCAGTGCCATGAAACTGCGCGGTGCCGCCTTTGGTGATAATGGAGAACACGCCACCGCCCGACTTGCCGTATTGTGCGTCGTAGGTATTTCGGATGAGCTGCACTTCCGCGACCGATTCCATCGTAGGGCTGTAATAATTGCCGTTCCACTGGGAGCCGCTCGCAGACGATACGCCATCGATCAGGACGGCCGTGCTTTCGGTACGCCCGCCGTTCATGCCGAAGCGATCGTAGTTCTGATCGCCGGTGGCGTTTCTGATGTCAAACGCCTCCGAAACCCCCGCATTCGCCCACACGATGGCAAACGGAGTGCGCATGTTGATGGGCAGGCTCGCCAGCGTATTCGTTTCGATACGCGTCGACTGATCGGCGGTCTGGGTGTTTAGGACAGATGCCGACGCATTCACCTCTACCGACTCGACCGCCGAGCCAACCTGCAAGGCGACATTGACTTCCGCCGTCTGACTGCCTTTCAGGTCAATGCCCTGTTGTACAAACTTCTTGAATCCTGTTGCTTCCGCGGTAAGCGTGTACGTACCTGGAAGCAGTTGCGAGAAGGAATAGCGACCTTCGGCGGAGCTGGTCGTCGTGCGCTTCTCGAAAGTGCCGCTGCTTTCAAGCTCCACCTTGGCGCTGGCAACCACGGCACCGCTGGGATCCGTCATTACCCCCGTTAGAGTTGCTGTGAAGACTTGGCCAAAGCATGGCAAGTTCCCAAATGCAAGAAACGCCAGAAGTGCGATGCAAACGGCAACGCCCGTTCGCGCTCCCGCCCTGGAATCTCTGTGAGTGGATTCGACTTCACGAATCATCGAAATCTCCTTTGCTTGCCAGGACCATCTAGATTTGCCCCTGGTTCCACACGGTCGCCACTGCTGCGAGCCTGGAAGGCGGTTCTCGCAGAATGCGGATAGCCGACACCTCTTGAATCCCCAAAGCGTTTTTCGGGACGAGAAAAGGTGTGATCAATACTAGCGATCCTGGATGATTCAGGCAAGAGAATTCACTGTGAAGATCACGGTGGTATCACCGTGAAATCTCCGTTTTTGGGGCTCTTATCCGAATTGGACAGGGGTGAACAAGATCTTTGAATCCACTGATTGCAACCGGACGCTGTGTGCCGTGCCTTTTCAGCGGGCTCCGGTCTAGGTGGTTCGCGGCGCCCGGGCGAGATAGTCGTGCCCTTCGTGGAGCAGCAGCGTGCTGAAGCACACAGCCGATCCACAATGTTCGGGACCAGCCCTAGGACAAACACTTCGCGCTAGCGGGCAGGTTCTTCCACCGTGACCACCCGGTCAACGGAGACGTGGCTGAGCTGCTGGTGCGTCCCGCTCGGCCAGAAGATCTCCAAGAGTCTTACGGCGGCATCCTTCCCCAAGCCGAAATGCGCCACGCGATCGCTGGAGCAGGCGAAGCCCACCGAAGTGGTAACCTCGTTGTATTGTTCGCGGCCGGAGGCTCCGACGACGTGGATGCGAGCGCCGATGCCATCGCGGTTGCTGCGCTTTCCCACCAGACGAAGGCCGAGCCAGTGGTCCGGTACGGGCGAGATATTACGAAACAGTTCGGCCGGCCCGTCGAGGCGCGTTACGACTACATCGATCCGCCCGTCACCATCGAAATCGCCGAACGCTGCGCCCCGATGGTGCCCAACCTGCTGAAAAGTCGGCCCGGCCTGTTTCGAAAAATCAGTGAACGTGCCATCGCCCTGGTTGAGCAGGATGGAGTTGGGTTCCAACGTTTTCGGAGGGTCGATCTGCACGTCGCCCCTGGCGACGAAGATATCCTTGAAGCCGTCGTTATTAAAGTCGAAGACCCCGCTGCTCCATCCATTCCACTGGTGAGTCAGGCGCGCCATCCCGCTGCTGGCCGTCGCATCCCGGAACGTCCCTTTGCCTAGATTTCGGAACAGCGGAAAGGTTTCACCCGCCAGAGCGGACGTGAAAAGGTCTTCATTCCCGTCGTTATCATAGTCGGAAAAGACAGCCGCCATGGAAGAGACGGCATGCCCGTCGTCGTCGTAGGCGATGCCGGCCTGGAGGCCGACCTCCTGGAATTTCCCGCCGCCTTCATTGTGGAAAAGGAAGTTGGGTTCCGTATCGTTGGCTACGAAGACGTCCATCCTGCCATCATGATCGTAGTCGGCAAAGGTTACGCCCATGCCTTTTCCTATATGGTCAGCGATTCCCGAAGTTTTCGAGACGTCGGTGAACGTTCCGTCTCCGTTGTTGTGGTAAAGCGTGTTGGGAAGGCCTTGGTAATACCGGGGATGGCAGTAGGACCGCACGTTGTTTGCGGGATCGCCGCAGAAGCGTTCTTTCGCCGGGTCCCAGACCACGTAATTTACGACAAACAGGTCGAGGAAACCGTCGTTGTCGTAATCGAACCAGCCCGCCGCAATGGACCAGACCTTCCCCATCTTTGGATCGATACCTTCCAACCCGGCCTTGGCCGTGGCGTCCTCAAAAGTTCCGTCTCCGCGATTGTGGTACAGGATGTTGCGATTCACTCCGGCAATGAAAAGATCCACATTGCCGTCATTATCGAAATCGCCGGCGGCCACTCCCATTCCGTAGCCGTCGCCGGGGACGCCCGCCTGCATCGTGACATCGGTGAAAGTGCCGTCACCGTTGTTGCGATATAACCGGTTACGATAGGACGGATCCGTCTTCTTGAGGCCCGGAATGGTCGCACCATTGACGAAATAAATGTCCGGCTTGCCGTCATTGTTGTAGTCGAATACGGCCACGCCGCTAAGCATCGTCTCGATCTGGTGCTTTTCGGGAGTTGCCGAGTTGCGCGCCCTGAAATGGACGCCGGCCTGGTCCGCGATATCTTCGAAACCGATCGGGTCGAGCACGGGCTTACCGGCGCCCAGCAGGAGGCCCGCCGCCAGAACCATGCAACCGAGCGCGACCTTGAGCCCGTCCTGCCTCATTGGATCCCCGGTGGTGCCGTGATCTCACGCTCCTGCTCAAGCCTGTTCTTTACATCGGCTTTCGACCGGATTTCGTTGAACCGCCGCATGGCTTCCTGGGCCAGGTTGGAATTGCCCGTGCCCTGATATGCCCTCGCAAGCTGAAAATAGAGGCTGCCGTCATGGTCCAGGGAAAGCGCGGCTTTGAAGTGCGGGATGGCGGCAGCGGGTTGTCCGGCGCGTGCGTAAGCCCGGGCCAGAGAGGCATGAGCCGAGAGCAACTCCGGCCGGATCTTGATCGCTTTTTCCAGCCATGGGATCGCTTTTTCCGCGTCCTCCTGCTGAAGAAATGCGTCCCCCAATTCGAAATTCAGCTCGGCCGAGTTCGGGTCGGCATGTAGGAGGCTCTCCAACAAGGGCTCCGCCTGGTCAAACTCCCGGCTGCGCCAGAGCGTCCTGGCCAGTAATTCCCCCAATCGCCGCTCTCCCGGAGCGAGGCGGAGAGCCTCCCGCAACTCATCGGCCGCCTGCCGGTGGTCCCCCTGCAAATCCAGGGCTTCCGCCATCAGTTCGTGGATCTCCGGGGAGGGCGGCAGACGAACGAGTTGCCCAAGGGCGGCCATGGCAAGTTTACTGTAGCTCCGATTTTTCCAGTAGAGCGTCTCCGGGCTGTCGGGCATCGTGATGATTTGTTCGTACCGTCCCGCGCGGAATGCGCATTCCGCGGATACCTTGGTGCAATCGGGCGCCGCGAGGCCGCGCTCCTTCTCGTCTTCCACGGCTGCCCAGTCGGCGTGTCCGGTGGCCCGGTAAATTGCCGCTAGGGCGGTGTGGATGCCGCGCAGGCCGCTATCCCGATCCAGGGCCCGCCGGTAGAGCGAGAACGCGCTCCGGTACTGCTGCTCTTTGGCGCGGCTGTTGGCCAGTATCACCAGCACGTACTTCGAGTCGGGCTCACGCTTCTGCAAAGCTTCGAAAGCCTGCCGGCTCAAGCCGAGATAGCTCAATCCGAGCCCGTGCCAAGCCTTAGGATCCTGCGGCGTGAGCTCGGTTAATTTGCGGAAATGTGTGGCAGCCGCGCGGAAACGGCCGGTCGATAAGAACGAATCCGCCAGTTCCAGGCGGAACATGGGATTGGCCGGTTCAGCCTGAACCGCTTCACCCAGGGGCGCAATCGCGGCTGATGGTTCTCCCAGTTTCAAATACGACATGCCCGTCAAAAACCTGGCGGCGGTCAGGTCGGGCTGAAGCTTCAGGGCGGCTGCGAATTGCGGAAGCGCCTCGCGGTAGCGTCCCGCCGAATGCAGCGCGAGCCCGAGATTCATGAGCATGCCCGGATTGTCCGGAAGGGCGCGCACCAGCTCCACGTAGAGCTGGACTGCCTGCGCAAACCGGCCCGCGGCCATCGCTTGGCTCGCAGCCTGCGATTTCAGAACCAAATCGTCCTGAGCGCAGAGCGACCAAGCCGAAACCAGAACAGCGCATCCTGCTGCCGCACCTATCCGGCAGAGCCAACGCAAAAAGCCAGCGTACCGGGACATGACCTCCCACACAGCCGATCTTCAGTTTTACACGTCCCGGTGCTTCTCGCGCAAGCGGATCTTGCCTTGTTCTCCCCGGGTTCTTGCGATCCGCTACTGCCGCTGGAAGATCTGCACAGCGATATCTCCCGCCAACAGCAGGTGATCCGTGCCGGACCATGCCGGGTCCTGCCACTCCGCGGAGCGCAGGACGTACGCCTGCGCCGCAATACGGAACTTCTGTGGAACGGCGGTCGGGTTCCACAGGGCCACCGCCATTGCATTTCCGCTAACGAAGGCGTGAGACGCAATTTCGCTGTTATCGCACAGAAAATTCGCGGTATCCACGAAGCGACCCTCCAGCAGCAATTCGGGATGAGAGTTGCGCAGTTCATTCATCCTGCCGAGGTAACGGGCCAGCACCGGGTCGGTGACGTCCCGCAAGTTGGCATCGATCCGCCAGCCCAACGTAAATGCATAGCCCAATTGCGCCCGGCGGTCGCGTGGCCCGCCGCCGCGATTGGTGATCACGAACTCGGGGAAGGTATAGCGGAGCAACTCTCCAAAAGCTTCGGGCTCCGGCCAGAAGCCGATTCCGTGGGAGTGAACGATATCGACCAGGCCGGCATAGCAATCGGTGGCCAACTCCACGACAAACGCAAAATCGGGATCGCGGGCTTTCATTAGCTCGCGAAGCCGCTGCATGTTGCGGACCTTACCCGGACCTACCGCGAGGGAAGGCTTGGTGTGCGGGTGCTCGGCGGAAAAACAAATGTAGGGCGGTATGCCTCCCATCTGATCGAACAGAATTCCCTGCGCGCCGAATCCCTTGACCATTTCGAACTGGGACGCCAACTGTTCGTACCAGCCCGCGGCCGATGGACACGCGATGCCGAAGTACTTGTTCCGCATGACATTCAGCAGCGTTCCTTCACCGCCTCCGCCATAAGATTCGCGGTATTCATAGCCCCAAATGTCCCGTGCCACGATGGCCTTGCCCTTGTTCCGGTAGAATGCGGTGGTCGGGTCAATCAACTGCCCCTGCGTGTAGAGAATGGTTTTGCCGCCCTCGCGTTCTATCTGAGCCAGCGCCTCCTTCAGGCCCTGTGCGCCGCCCATTGCTTCATCGGGCTCGTATTCGGGGTACAGATTATCAAAACCCTGCTTGACCCAGCCGAAATAGTTGATGACATTGATTCCGGCCTTGCGCGCCTGGCGCCAGATTCCGGGGATATCGGAATAGACAGACCGAATATGCCCGGTCTGCCCCTTCCCGCCAGGTATCAGCCAACCTGTAGTCCTGCGGATCCACTGCGGGGGATTTGGCTTGGGCAGCCAGCCGTCCGCCCATGCTTTATAGGTATGCGCCGCTTCGTGCCAGTCGCCGCGGTATACCCTTGTCACGGATGGCTCAGAAGCCCAACGCTCCCCCGATTTCACGAACGGGTACTTCACAATAGAAGCCGATAAGGTCTTGCCCTCGCCCGCACTGACGCCGAGGCAGGTAGTCATGAGGGTCTTATCGTGACTGCCGAAATAGAACCCCTCCGCGCCGTTGTTGAAGGTGAACCATTGCATGCTGGCGGGAAACGGGTACGTCAGCAGAAGCGCGGCCCCATTTCCGCGGCTGCCCGCGGACGGCGGCCGCCGGCCACCTTCCGACAATTTCGCGGATGGGTTCTCAATGCGGCGTCCGGCCCGTTCCGGCCAATACAGGACATCCGCGTCCCGGCCCGAGCCCAGGTCGCCTATGCCCCGGATCCAAGGCACCCACATCTCGGTGATCTCTATGTCCCTGCTTTCTTCCTGATTGTCAATAGTCGCCGTCCAGACCAAGCTATCGCCATCCAGCGTGACCTTCAGGGCCAGACCGACTCGTAACTGGCGGGTCTGGCCTTCCCGGGGAACGTGCGCGAGCAGATTCGCGTAGGAAATCACCAGGCCGCTGCCCTCCTGACGAACCGTGGCCGATTGCCTGTCGGGATCGATTTCCAGGTCCAGGGCACCGGTCATAGGCGTGCCGGAGCGATAGTACATGCGCCAGGGTGCGTGCTCGCCTGCATTCACGTAGTTGTGACCGGTCTGGCGATTCGATAATGTCACCAGGCGGCCTTGACCGTCCAGCACCAGCGCGATGGTGTCATTTCCGATCCGAAATTCTGAGTTCTCGGCACTTGCCGTCGTGTCTTTTGCCGCCAGATTATGTGCGCTGTCGGGCACCAGGCCGGTAGCGGCACTCATTCCCGCCATCCGGCCCAGAAAGCTCCGGCGGCGGATCTCGCCTTTTAACATAAGGTCCTTTCCGCGAAGCCTGATCCCCACACCATCGTGGCCCGAGGTCATCCCCGGCTTCGTCTGCCGAATCACCGTAAATTGTCATTTTTCTTTAAGTTACCCGCCGCGATTCCAGCTCTCTGCGCGGCGGACGTAGGCCCGACACCTTCTGTCGACACTCCAACCTGGGTCATCCTGAGAAAACCTGAGAGAACCCCAAATAGTCGTGATAGACTATACTCCGCTGAACGTCTCGAAAAAAAGGGAGTCCACGGTGGGATTCACGGTTTGGTTACCGTGAACGGCGGACGTTTTCAATAGGGTGATGGATCGCAATGGGCACGCGAGAAGAGCGTTTGTGCGCGGCTAACGAGGAACTCTGGAATCTGGCCAGGAAGGTAGCCGACGCCCCCGGGTTCCGAAAATCGCCCCGCTTGCGCGAGTTTCTCTTGTTTGCCTGTGACCGGGCGTTGAACGACCGTAAAGAGGATCTCCGGGAGCAAGGAATCGGGTGTGCCGTCTTCGGCCGCCCCGCGAACTACAATTCCAGCGAAGATAATATCGTCAGGGTCGAGGCGCGCAAGCTGCGCATGCGGCTTGAGGAGTATTTTGCGTCGGAGGGCCGCGAGGAACCGGTATTAATCGAGATTCCCAAGGGTTCCTATGTCCCCGTCTTTACGCCGAGGACGGTGGAACCCTCCGCAACCAGTTCCCCCATCGTCCCGGCACCCCTAGCCCTCCCTCCGGCAATCCCCAGGCGGCGCCGGAAACTGCGGGCATGGGTACAGTTGGCCGCCATTGTTATCCTGGCGTGCACGTGCTTCTGGCTGCGATATTCAGGAGGTCGGCAGCGGGCACTGAGCCTTTCGACATCTGCCGCGAGGGACGCATTATGGTCAGCGTTGTTGGATGGTCAGCACCAGACCACAATCGTCTGCGGAGATACGACCCTGGTAGTGCTCGAGAATTTTCTGCACCGTTCCCTGACTCTTGAGGATTACCTGGACCCAGGCTATCTCGCTCTGCTTTCGAGCGTAAAAGCTCAGAACGGATTCCCTCTCCTGTCAAGAAACAGGCGCTATACCAGCATGGCGGATGTGGCTCTCGTCGCCAAAATCATGCAGTTGAGCGAGCCGTCCTGGGGGAGGATTTCGGTGCGGTCCGCCGCGGACATGCAGGTATCCGATTTCAGAAACGGAAACTTTATTCTGCTGGGCAGCAGGCGAGCCATTCCCTGGAGCGAGCTATTCGACAATCAGCTTAATTTTCGTGTCGACTTCGATGAAACGCGTCAACTCCCGGTCATCCGGAACGGGTCGCCCAAGGAGGGAGAACAATCCGAGTATGTAAACAGCAGAGTCGGGGAACCCGGTGACTCTTTCAGTCGCGTAGCCTTCGTTCCGAACCTAGCCCATACCGGATACGTCCTCATCATTGCCGGAACAACGACCGAGGCGACGCAGGCCTCCGGCGAATATCTGATGGATTTCGGCTCCTCTTCCGCGCTACTGAAGACTCTTGGGTTTGGGCCAAAATCCAGGCCGCAGTTCGAGGTTCTTCTGAAATCGAGCACCATGGCGGGCAGTTGGAAGGACTCGGAAATCGTCGCCTACCGGGCCGAACGATAATCAGGCGCTCGTCCGTGGAATCGGCGTTCCCAGGGCGAGGAGCGGGGCCATACGCGCTTGCGGGATGTAAGATAACAGAGCCAGCAGTAACTCAGGAGCCGCTGCATGAATTTGAAGCCTGCGCGAATCTGGACGGCCATCGCGATGATCGCGACCTTGCCGGTTTTCGCGGCCGACGAGGGCCCACAGCCGCGGGTCGTTACACCCGGCAACGCCGCGGGAGACCGCCCCTCGGATGCCATCGCGCTATTCGACGGCCACGATCTTTCCCATTGGACGCGGATGGATGGCACACCATCCCGCTGCACGGTGGAAGATGCCGTTATGGTGTGCAAGACGGGGGCAGGCAGTATCTACAGCACGGACCTGTTTCGGGATGCACAGATTCATCTTGAGTTTCGCATTCCGAATATGCCCGATCAGCAAGGCCAGTTGCGTGGCAACAGCGGCGTCATGATTCACGGAACCTACGAGGTCCAAATCCTCGACTCGTATCATAACCCAACTTATGCCAACGGGGCTTGCGGCGCATACTATGGGCATGATGCGCCGCTGGTAAACGCCAGCCGCCAGCCGGAACAATGGCAATCTTACGACATCATCTTTCACGGGCCGAAGTGCGGCAGCAATGACCGCTTAATTCAGCAGGGTACGCTGACGTTAATCCAGAATGGCGTGCTGGTGCAGGATCACGTACCCATTCAGGATGGGCGAAGTTGCAAAGACGGCATCGGTAATCCGGGGCCGCTGGTCCTCCAGGACCACCAGCCCAGAAACCCGCCCATGACGGTCATGCGATTCCGCAATATTTGGCTGCGCAACCTCGATAGCAACTAGTCCTATCGCGTGGTTGGCTTGCATGATTCATGGTCCGGATTCGATCGCGGGTTGCTCTAGCCTTCGGGACCGCGGAACACGGTGGCAAACGTTCCCCTGGTGAGCGCCCATCCAGCATCCACCTGTTTTTTTCAGCTTGAACTGTAGGGCCCTCATTGCTTCCGGATGTCCGTTCGCCACATCGTGAAGCTCGTCCGGGTCGCGGCGCACATCATACAGTTGCTGCGCGGACCTGGCTCCAGCGGCCGATGTAGCACCAGTCCGGTGTGCGCACCGCCTTGTGCTCGCCCGACCCTATCGCTCGCCGATTTTGGCCTTCCATGGGACGAACCGCATCGCGCCGCGGAGCGGCACCAGACACGCGCGGCCTTCGCAAAATGGATTCGGCCCAATGACTTTGTCCAGGTGGTGCAGGGCCTCCGCCGAGCTAAGACATTTCGTCAGAGCAGCTGTATTTCCTGCCAGCACATGCCGTAACGGCCGCCCGGGGGATTCGAGCGGTGGTGGGGCCAGTGCTGGTTGCCGCTGGTGAAGTTCGCCGCATACAGGAGCCAGATTGTCCGCCCGTCCGCGCTAATGAACTTCGATGAGATGTTCACGAAGTAAGCCTGCTCCCCGAATGCCCGTAAATACTCGACCAGTCTCCAAGGTCCGGTGGGCGACTCGGACTCGAGGATGTACGTATTGAACTTGCCGATCGTATCCACTCCGTCGGTGATGCACATCAGATAGCGCCGGAGAGGCGCATTGTAGGTCATAGTGACGCAGCCGGCATTGTTGTTCCACTCGAAGATGGGCCGAATTTTGGAGAATTGCGGCGTCCATACGACGCGGTTCCTGGCGTCTCGGCCGGCGAAGAACTCATATTTTGAAAGATCGTTGATATTGGCGATGGATGGCTCAACGCGCGCCAGGTAGATCTGGTCTCCGGTGATCCAGCTCAGGTTGGCGGGCCGCGGCTTCGGGTCGTTTGCTTCGGCGCCGTGGCCAACAAGGTAGGCTTTGCCGTCGGGCGAGTGTTGCAGATTGCGGCCGAAATCGACAAAATGGGGCGCGCCCATCTTTACCGGTGCATCCTGGCGGGCAGGCTCTCCGAACAGCGGCGCGGCCGGCGTGTGCGGCGTCTCGGTCCAGGATTTGCCCAAGTCGTTGGAATGGCGGAACCCGACGCACGGTCCCAGAATGTCCCAGTTCAGCCCCTTGCCGGGATCGCCGTCCGAGTCATCCAGGCAGTACGTTCCGTAGTACCACACGCCGTCCTTCACCAGGCTCCCACAGGGGTACCGGCCTCCATACGGGACAGGGCTGCCGGCGTAAGTGGATACATCGGCGATTTGCAGGCCTAATGGAGAGTCGCCGGCGACCTTCGCACTGCCTGTGGATGCGTTCTTTCCGATCGACATGCACCGAACGCCGTTCACCTCTCCGTCGGTCCAGGGCGAATAGAGGTTGCCATCCGAAGCCCAGGAGGGATACCAGGTATCCGCGTGTGCGTATTCCGCGTGCCGGCCCGTGAAGAGTAGTCCTTTGATGACGCCCGACCGCGCCACGGGGCAATCGCCGGGCGGGGGTGTCTGCCAACGGAACCCGCTTTCGGCGCCAACGAGACGGGCGACGGCGCCCATGCCCGCCGCGCTCAGGAACGTTCTTCTGTGCATATTCAACTCCCGCGATCACCGCCGCGCGCGCGGCCTCGCCACCAGCAGGACCGACTGGGCCTGCTCCAGCTTCATCTTAATGCGGTCTTTCCGGATGGCGAAATTCCCGCCGCCCCACTGGTTCGACAAGCCGCCAATATTCCACGACTGCGGCAGGATCAGGGTTGCTTGGCGCGTCATATCGGCATCCTCACGAAGCCCCTCTTCCAGGTTCCCCGCAAGCAGCCGCACACTGCCATCGCGGTCGCGCCAGCCGCTCACATTCAGGGTCTGGTTCCAATCAATTTCGGCCGCGTGAAGGACTCCCGGAGCCGCGAGCAGAGAATTGAGGGCGCCGGCGGCGAGCGCATATCCCGCGGCGCTGCCGCCCCAGGCTTCCCGCAGGGGCACGCCGTCAAAATAGCGGAATTCCGGCGGATCCCATGCCAGCACCTTTTTGCCGTTCTCCGTGTTGACGGCCAGGATCGGGTTGCCCTCCACCGAGTAGAGGACTCGCGCATCGGCAGCGGCCTCGTTCTTCCCGATCCAGGTATAGGTGGGGAACCGGTCCGGGATATTGCGGGCCAACTGTCGCCCGGCATCGCGCAGCTCAGCCATTCGCCGCCGCGGGCGTTCCTCATCCGTTCGCACTCCGGTGAGCCCGGCCATCGCGAACAGCGGACCCGCCGGAGTCCCGAACAGCGCCATCGGCCCTCCCAATTTGATCAGCTCTGCGACCTCAGCGCTCGCACGGGCGCTCACGTGCGCCGGAGTTTGCACTATGAACAGGTCTGATTTTACCTGCGGCAGGTACTCCAGCCGGGTGATCGACAGCACCGGCAGCGGCCACTTGATCAGCGAGCCGGCCTGTTCGTCGATCCACTCCTTGAAATCCCGATTCGGGGCGGCGTGCTCCATCTCCCAATCGATCGCGTCTCGCGAATAAACCAGCGTTGGGCCGAAGACGTCGGTCATTTGGCCGGCATCCGTCACGGCGGCGTTGATGTTCTCCGACAGGAAGGCTACGTCTTTGTCGCTGAGCAGGCGCTTGCCTTGGTTGGCCCAGGAGATATACGTGCCCTCGGGAACCCTGAGACCTCGCGGCGTCTTCACGGCGGCGTGCGAGTAGGCCCAGATGCCCCAACGCAGCCGCTGCGGCACCGTGTGCAGCACGTCCCAGGACTCCCAGGCATCGAAGGTTTCGACCAGGGGATAGTGCCGTACTTTGGTCGGGGCGAGCACCGCGGCATGAACCAGCATATTGGCGAGCTGGTACGTCCACCCCAAAGTAGGCATATTCCAGAAGTCGGTGTGTCGCACGCCGACTTCATTCCAGGCCCCGGCCCAGGTCTGATCGACCCACACATCGAGGTAGCCCTCGCGGGCGATCGATTCCACATCCACGCAATTGCTGCGCCAGTCGGCCACCGCGCTGGCCGCATTCGAATACATCATGACCAGGGCTTTGGGGTTGGCCTGCTTGGTCTCGCGCACCAGGGCAGCGACGCTGGCGCTGTATTTTTTGGCGACCTCCGCCGAGGGGGCCACCACGCCGAACGGTCCGCCCCTCTGGTAGGGCAGCATCATGCCGAATGAATCGCGCAGCATGATCGCGTCCAGCCCGATGGCCCGCGAGAGGTTCCCCCATTGGGCCGCAAACGCCTGGTGCACCGGCATACCCTCGGGAATGCCGTTCGGCAGGCCTCCGAGCGGCCTGGGATCGGCATGTAGGGTCGCGCTCGGGTCAAAGTAGGGGCGCGGGTTGTAGGCTCCCGGCTGATCGAATGGCGGACGCGTGAAGACTTCGGGATGCCGCTTCACCCAGGGCGCTTGCTCCCCGTAGGCATGAGTCCACGCATATGTCAGCGCGCCCACGCGGAACTGCCCGATGCCCCGCCTGGCCGCCTCCGCACGCAGGGTATCCGCCAGCGTCTTCAACTCGTCATAGGTCCAGGGCTCGTAACCGTGCCGCTCCACCAGGACCGGATGCGCGAAACGCTCCTTCCATTGCCGCTGGCGCTCCGCCGTAGGTCCTGTCAGCGGTCCGGTCTGCGCCACCCAGGGCTCCTGGCCCGATCCGCTGGGCAGCAGGATGCGCTGCTCCGGATGACCGGACCAGTCCATGATGAACTGAACGGTCCAGCCTATGTTGAGGATAAGGCCCCGGTAACCTTCAACTCCCTGGTAGAGCGGCTGAAAGCGGTCCCAGAACTGGTACACCGAGCCAGCGATGTTTCCCCGCTCGAACCAATACAGGTCGATTTCCATCCAGCGGTCCGCTGCAACCGCCGGCGTGGCCACGGCCGGAGTAATAGCCGTCGCCAGCACAGCAGCGGCCATCAGCCGGAAAAACAGACAATTTCGCGTCATCTAGCTCTTTTCTCCTGTCGCCTCTCGTCAATTGTGATCACCGCCTGGCCCGGAGACAATGGCCGCGTCTGCCCGTTGACCAGCACGGACTGGACCGGTTCAGCCGTCCGCGGAAGAGGCAGGTGCACCGCCGCGGCGCGAGCCTGGCCGGGCGCAGATGCCAGATTGTATTCGAGGACCGGAGCCGGTCCGGAGCGCCGTGGCTCGAAAGTTACCCGGCCGCATTTTGAGGGGGCATCTTTGACCCGTACCGGAGCGCCGCTTTGAAGCCGACCCGGCTGTACGCCCCAGCAGAGCTCGAGGTTATTTCCGTCCTCGTAGAGCAGGCTGTTGCGCACCAGGTGAATGTATTGCGCAGCCGCCTCGCCGTGAGGCATGTCGCCGGAACCTGTCCGCGCGGGAAGGACGATTCCTTCAATCCAGACGTTGGTGGGCGAGGCATGCGCCACGTAACCGTCGAACAACCGGTAGAACTGCGGCAGCTCGTCGTGCAGTAAGTAGCACATGGCCCAATCCATGGTCTCGTAAGTCCACAGATTCAGCTCGCCATTAGAGCCAGGCTGGGCCATGGTGTACAAACCCTGGCGCGAGTTACGTGCCACGCGGTCCAGCGTGCCCGTCAGCATCGGGTTCTGCGGCTCCAGGAAGCGGCTGGGGCAGAGGGCGGTCAGGCACCACAGGTCCCAGGCCGGACTCGCATCGTAGGGCGTGGCAGGGAGGAACTGGGTACTCCGTGCCGGTCGGCTTGCCGAGATAGACGGCCAAGTTGGCATCACCGTCGCGGCCCGGGCTGGTACGTCGGCGTCGTACGGGATTAGGATAATGTAGCCGTCTGGTCCGCAGGCATCCCCGAGCTCCTTAAGCGCCCTCTTCACGTCAGGGAAGATACTCTGGCCCCCGGCCTTCCCGGCCATAGTCGCCGACGTTAAATTCTCTCGGCCCGAACGATGAACCGGTCGGCGGCAGCGCCCACGAAGTAGAATGGATGGCAGGTGACAAGGGTGAGGATCTCTCGCCCGTCCGAATCCAGAACAGCGACATCGGACGGCGTCACTATTTTAGTCGAAACGACGCGATAACGATACTCTCCTTCCAGCGTGGTGAGGGTGATGACGTCATCTTTCCGGATATTCCGCAGCGGACGGAAGAACGTATCGCGATGCCCGGAGATGCCAATGTTTCCCCGATGCCCCGGCAGGGCTGTTCCACGAATATGGCCGACGGCCCGGCGAAGAGTAGTGCTGCCGGTTCCTTCGATGATGACCACGGAAATATCGAGACGCGGAATGTCGATGCGGCCGATCAGGCCTCCCCAGGCTGGTGGGGGAATCGCGCCAGGGATGGCGATTCGGTCAACTCGCTGAGCCTCGAACTGACGTTGTTCAGTGCGCTGAAAACTCCACATGTCAACGAGAACGTAGCCGCACCAGGCAAGCATCGACACGGCAATCACGAGGAGCGCTCGCTGGCTCCAGCGCAGGACGCGCTGCAGCGGCTTTCTGGCGGCGATCAGTTTCACTTCTCAGCCTTGCCCGCAATGTAGCCCGAGCGGGTGTGCACCACGAGTCTGCCATTCCCGGCGGACCGAGCGACCACGCGAATCGACCGGTACACACCGGGTTTCGCCACGTTGCTGGAGACGTATCCGAGCGTGTATTGGTGGCGGATATCGCGCGCAATGCGTTCGCAAATCGCAACCAGGTCTTCGAGTTTGCCGGGGACGAAGGCTTCGCCGCCGGTTGCCCCGGCGAGGCGGCGCAGGACGTCCGGATTCTTGTCTTCGTCGTCTGGATCGAAGATGCCAATGGTGTAGATCAGGGCGCTGGAACGTCCCACAATCTTCAATACTTCGGCCAGGCTGTGCGTGCTGGCGTTGTCGCCGCCGTCGCTGATGACAATGAGTACCTTCTTCTCGCGCGTGCCAGCCTGCAATCGTCCTTGTCCCTGGAGAACCGCGTCGTAGAGAGCCGTCATACCGCCGGCCGGAGTCCTGGAGATAGCCCGTTCGAGTTGCGCAAAGCTATCGGTAAAACCGACCGCTTCGGGGAGGCCGAATGTCACCTTCTCGTTGAAGTTGACGACGAACATCTGGTCCTCGGGGCTGCTCGAGTGGACGAACGTCCGAGCGGCAGCAACCACCTCGGCGAGCTTATGCCTCATGCTGCTGCTGTGATCGACAAGCAGCCCGACGGTAACCGGAGCATCCTCGTGCTGGAACAACTTGATGGTTTGGCGCACGCCGTCTTCGTATACCTCAAAATCCTGCGCGTGCAAATCGGAAGCAAACCGGCCTTTTCCGTCGCGCACAGTGGGGTGAAGGACGACGAGGTCGACGTCTACCGAAATACGGAACGGTTCGGCAGCCTGGAGCCCACCATTGGCTGCGAGACAAACGATGGCCAGTAACGGGAAGGTGGTCACCGGGTAACCTTACTTGCTGGTTCCAATGCGCGTTCCACGGGAGGGACGGGCCAAACCGTAAACCGCCTGCCAATACGCATTCTCGACCAATCATAGGGTAGCTGGCGGCCACACTCCAGGCAGACAATATAGGTGCTCGCCTGCAGCGTGATCGGAAAAGTCATTTTGCCGTGCGGACAGCCGCACAACAGGTTTGCCAGGCCGATCAGGCTCCCACGCACTGTATTCGTCACTATGTTGAAGAAATTCATGCTGTCTCCTGCTTTCCTTCGTGCCCGCCGCGCAGCGCACGATTGCAGCGCCGCGCGAGCAATTACGACGCTCTACTGGATGCGCTTCGCGGCCGTACGGGTGGCGAAGGCCGCGAGTAAGGCCATCAGGCCGGAGAGGCCAATCAGCGGCAGGTTGCTGGCCGTGGCCGGGAGTGCCGCCGCAACATCTTCCACCGCGGGAGGTGCAGTAACTACCTCGGCAAGTGCAACTTCTTCACCTGTCGGCTGGATTGCCATGATCGGCGCGCGGGTCATTTCCACTACTACCGTCGCGTCCGCTGTCTTGATTGGTTCCGCGACTTCGACGGGAAGCGCGGCCTCGGTAAAGAGGACCGGAGTGTGGGTTTCCTTGGCGAGCACAGCTGCTCTGGCCTTCGAATAGACGAATTCTTCGCCCCAATTGCGGCCGGGATAGAACCATGCGCGGAGGGCTTCGGGTCCGCCGGCGGGACGCTCCCTGAACGTCACTACGGTCTTGTCGGTCGCCTTGAGGCGATAGTTCGGGATCGCCAGAATCGTTGCATAAATCGCAGTTTCGTCTTTATTGAAGATCTGGACGATGTGACGGTCGGATTGCGAATCCAGGATCTTGAACACGTAGGCGCCCGCCGGCAGCACGCTCCCCCCTTTGAGGTGGACCCCCGGAATCTCCACAGGCCCGCTAAACGTCATCGTCGTCTTCCTGTTTCAATCGTCTGCTTTGGCGCGGGGTGCGATTACCGCGCTCATGAGCGCAATTCCAAACACCGTTGTCGCTGCTTTTAAGAATTTCATTTGATCTGTTGTTTTTCCTTCGGGCGCGTAGGAGCACTTGAGTGGCCGTTAGTCTGAGGGAAGCCTATTGCCGGGGGGATGATGCAAGCGGAACAGGCCGCTTTGCAGCGCGCCCTGTTCCGGGCCGGGGTTCACAACGGAGTTCTAGTGGTCGCGGTGATCGCGGTGATCGCGGTGATCGCGGTTGTAGTCGCGGTTGCGATCATGGTTCTTGTCCCAGGCATGGTCGTGGGCAACCTGGCCGTGGTCGCCATCCCAGTAGCCGGCGTAATAGCGCTTGCCGTCATGCCGGGGCTCCACCCAATGCGCACCGGCGTAAACCGGCCGCGTCCAGTATCCGTCGTGCCAGGTGTAGCGGTGGCCCACCGGATACCAGTATCCTCCCACCCAGGTATAGCCTTCGCCGGGACTTCGCGGCTGCACCCGGACGCGAATCGGTGGCGGCGGGCCGATTCTGATTCCTACGGACAACTGACCGAAGGCAGCCGCCGCCGCCAGCAACATTACGAACATCAATTTGGTTTTCACGATTCAATCCCCTTTTCTTAGTACCACGCGGCAGAGAGCACGTTGCTGGCCCTTACCCTGGGCGGCCCAGGCAACCTGGCCTTCGGAGTGCTTAACAGAAGGTGAACTAACAGAGCGAGGTCAAATAATGTCTCAGACGATAACGACAATTTCGAAGGCGGCCGCGATTCCAGCGCTGATGGTGGTTGCGCTGCTCTCGTGCCTGGCGGGGCGTTACGAGGGCTTGCTGAATTTGACCGTCTGTCTCAGCGCCGTCCTATCTCTACAGCGGGCGGCATGGCTTGAGGAATACGCCTGGGCCGCCGCAAGCGTTGTGGTCCTCGTGGTCTTCAGTCCGCTGCTTCTCGTTACAAAACTCTTTCTCCTGATGGGCCTTACCTGCGCCGCGGCCTGCCTGGCTGTGGTGGCGGCGTTCCGGCCGCAACCCGTGGCGGCTTTGTGAGGAGGCCGCTCGCGACATGGAACCTTGGCATCTTGCTCCTATTCTCCGCGCAGAGCGCTTCTTCGTATTCGGTCCTGACCCACGAGGCGATAATCGATTCCACTTGGGACAGCGCCATCAAGCCGCTTCTGCTCAAGCGATTCCCCACTTCCACCGCGGATGATCTGGCACGCGCCCACGGCTATGCCTACGGAGGCAGCATCATTCAGGATCTGGGCTACTATCCGTTCGGTAGCAAGTTCTACAGCGATTTGACGCATTACGTGCGCAGCGGCGACTTCATCCTCAACATGATTCGCGAGTCGCAGGACCTCGACGAGTATGCATTCGCGCTCGGCGCCCTCTCGCATTATGCAGCCGACAACAGTGGTCACCGCATGGCTACCAACGTTGCGGTACCGTTGCTCTACCCGAAGCTTGGCGCGAAGTTCGGCAAGTCGGTAACGTATGCGGACGATCCCCTCTCGCACAGCAAAACAGAGTTCGCCTTCGACGTGTTTCAGGCGGCAAGGAGCCGTTACGCATCCGCGGCCTATAAGGACTTCATCGGCTTCCAGGTTGCCAAGCCGGTGCTGGAACGGGCATTCCTGGATACCTATGGAATAAGCATCGAGCAGGTGTTCATGAACCTCGACGTGGCAATTGGGTCTTACAGGCGCGCGGTCGGGACCATTCTTCCAGCGTTGACTAGAGTAGCGTGGCAGCTCAAGAGCCAGGAGATCCGGAAGGACGCTCCCAGCATCACGCGCAAGAAATTCCTTTACAACCTGTCACGCTCCAGCTATGAGAAGAACTGGGGCTCCACCTACCAAAAGCCGGGCATCCGGTCCCGAATGCTGACGGGCTTGTTCCACATTGTGCCCAGAAAGGGGCCGTTCAAGGCCCTGGCATTCAAGCGGCTCACGCCAGAGACGGAGAAGTTGTACATGGCGGGTTTCAATGCATCGATCGCTCGATACCGCGAAATGCTAGCCGGCGCGGGCACCGGCCGGCTGAAACTGCCCAATGACAACTTTGATGTCGGCAAAGCGACCAAGGCAGGCAAATATACGTTGATGGACGACGCGTATGCAAAATTGTTGCACAAATTGGACGGGCACTACACAGAGATTGCGCAAGACCTGCGCAGCAACATTCTCGACTTCTATGGGGACCTGAGTCAGCCAATCGAAACGAAGACCCATAAAAGCGAGTGGGCCAGGCTGCAGTTGGAACTCGACCATCTGGGCTCCGTGAATCGGGATCTGGCGGCGGCCACCAAATGATCCGCCCATCTCCACTCCGCTGTGCGGCACTCGCCTGCCTGTTGGCGGCGGTGCCGAATACGTTTGCTCAGGATACGACTGAAGACTTCGCCAAAGACATTCTCCACGATCAAGAACAGCTTTGGACAAGTCCATTCCGCATGAAGAGCCGCGACGTGAAATGGTGGCTCATTTTCGGCGCCGCCACCGGCGCCTTGATTGCGACGGACCACCGCACCTCGCAACAATTGCCGAACACCGCAGACCAGCTGGCATACAGTCGCGGCGTCTCCCGGTTGGGAGCTGCGTACACACTCGTTCCCATTGCGGGTGGACTTTATTTCGCCGGTGTCCTGACGGGTCATTCGCAATTGCGCGATACCGGCTTTTTTGGCGGCGAGGCGTTAGTGGACAGCCTGATCGTATCCGAGGTGCTCAAGGCCGCGACCGGCCGCCAGCGACCGTTGGAGGGTGACGGAGGCGGTCACTTCTTCCACGGCAGCGACAGTTTCCCGTCCGGACACACGATCGAGAGCTTCGCGCTGGCATCCGTGATCGCACACGAATACCAGGGCAACAAGACAGTCGTGATCCTGGCTTATGGTCTCGCCACAGTGGTCGGAGCGTCGCGTTTCAGCGGCCGGCAGCACAACGCATCGGACATTGTGGCAGGAGGAGCGATCGGCTGGTTTATCGGTAGGCATGTGGCGGATCGGGGCCGGCACGGTAGCCGGCTGCCCGCCAAGGCATGGCTGACGCCCGAGGTGATTCCGCAGGTCCGACCTTCCTCTCGTAGCTTTGGGCTGATGGTGGCCTGGCATCCGTCAGGAAATTAAGGAGTTCATCCGATGTCATTCAGACCTCTAGCGGTTGCATACTCGATGCTCGTCTGTGGGCTGATGGGCAGTCTCCCGGCCGATTCGATTGCGCCGTCGGGTGACGACATTCTGGCCAAAGTGGAGGCTGAGATCAATCGATGCCATCTTGAATTGACGGAGTATTCGGGATCGCGGCAGTACCGGCTGCAGAACGGGCGTTTGGGCCAGCGTGCGGTGGCTGCCGTGCTCATGAGCCACCGCCCGATCGAAGGCGACAAGTTTACTGTGGTGACGCGATCCGGCTCCGGCCAGTTGAACGGCATCATCGATAAACTGCTTTCGTCGGAAGCCGCCGCAAGTTTGCCGCCGGAAAACGCCCGTCACCAGATCAATTCCGCCAACTACCGGGTTCACCTGTTGGGCAGCGAGACCGCGGAAGGACGAACCTGTTACGTGCTGGCGCTATCGCCTCGATTCAAGGTCCCCTATCTCGTCGTAGGGAAGGCCTGGGTGGACGCTGAAAGTTATGCGGTAGTGAAGATGGAAGGCCAGTACGCCGCCAGCATGTCGGTCCTGGTGGGGGCACCGCGCATCGCCGAGGAGTACGTGGAAGTGCACGGCTTCTGGCTGCCCGGACACGTGCGGAGCGTGACTTCGAGCATTTTGCTGGGCCCGACCGAGCTGGATATTGAATTTTCGAATTACCAGCTCGATCAAGATGCAGCGCCGCGCCGGTGATGCTCCAGAGTTACCGCGACAGCCGGAAATGCGTTACATTGCCCCACATGCCGGTGGCATGCAAGAGCCACACGCAGACGCAGACGATCACCACAACATTCAGAATCGATTTGATGCTGGAAGCCATCGGGATGTACCGATTGATCAGATGCAACCCCACTCCGACCAGAATCAGCACAATGACAAGATTGATCAAAGGCATTTTACATTGCTCCTCGCACCGAACAGAGCAATCGCGAGCCCGTTCCTAAGCATCTGCACAAATTGCATCGCGTCTGCAGAATCTGCTTCGCCTGGACCACGCGAATCGCCTCCTTGGTGAATCGACTCAGCGAAAGCGGGGTGGCGCTCTCCGTGCACTAGGAGGCTTGTCGTCCAAAGCCCCCTGCGGGGTTCACCGGTCGACCAAAGAGGCTTAAAGATGAGAATTTTCCTGATCGCGGCTCTGGCAATAGTGCCCCTGCTGGCCAAAGACAGCGAACCTGCAAAGAGGCTGAACGAATCTGCCACCGTGTTTTCCGAAGTGATGGCGACGCCCGACAAAGGCATCCCACAAGACTTGCTGGAAAACGCCCGCTGCATCGTTATCGTCCCCGGCATGAAAACAGCCGCGTTCTTGATTGGCGGGAAGTTCGGAAAGGGCTATCTCTCCTGCCGCAACAAAGGCGGAACCGGCTGGTCCGCGCCGGGCACGGTCCGCATCGAGGGCGGTAGCGTGGGCTTCCAGATCGGCGGATCGGAAACGGACTTGATTATGCTCGTGATGAATCAGGGCGGTGCCGACAAACTGCTTTCCAGCAAGTTCACTTTGGGCGCCGAAGGTTCGGTTGCCGCCGGCCCGGTGGGGCGCACGGCGACGGCTCAAACCGACGCTCAAATGCATGCCGAGATCCTGTCGTGGTCGCGGTCTCAGGGGCTGTTTGCGGGCCTTGCGCTGGAAGGCGCCACCCTGCGGCAGGATCTGGACGACAATGCCACCCTATACGGCAAGAAGCTCGAGAATCGGGAAATCGTGATGGGCGGGGTGACAGCACCCAGGAGCGCCACGAGACTGCTCGGCCTTCTCAACAAATACTCTCCTCGCGAGGGTAACTCCACCGGCTCCAGCCGATAATCTGGCGAGAAAGACATCTATCTTGACTCACACTACGTTTACCGGCGCACTCCTGATGGTTTGCGCGTCATTATCGGCCCAGGGGCCGCAAGATCAGCCCGTTTACCGCGTCACCGCAACCTCGCGGACCGTGAAGGCAATCAGTTACGAGCATCGCAGCGGTACCACCAGCATCGATTTCCAGGGGACCGATCTTCTCCCCACCGCTCGCGGTCGGGCTCGCGTCGCAAGCAAACAAGGGCGCATCGCCATCGAAGTGGAATTTCAGGGTCTGCAGCCGGCGACTAAGAATGGCGCCGAATACCTCACGTACGTGTTGTGGGCGATCACTCCCGAAGGCCGCACAGCCAACCTGGGCGAGGTCCTGCTCAATGGCACCAGGAGCAAGCTCGATGTCACCACCGAACTGCAGGTGTTCGGGCTGATCGTCACCGCCGAACCTTACTATGCGGTGTCGCAGCCGAGCGACCTGGTGGTCATGGAAAACATCGTGCGTGCCGACACTGTTGGCAAGGTAGAGCCGATCGACGCCAAGTACGAGCTGCTGCAGCGCGGCCAGTATCAACGTCTGGCCAATCCCCTGGCACTGAAGATCGACCGGCGGCAGCCCATCGAGTTGTACGAGGCGCGCAACGCGGTGCAAATCGCACGCTCCATGGGCGCAGATCAGTTTGCCCCCGAGACGTTCCAGAAGGCGGAGAAGAGCTTGGCCCAGGCGGAAGCCTACCAGACACGCAATGCGGGCCGCAAGCCGGTAGCCATGACTTCCCGCGAGGCCGTCCAGATGGCGGAAGATTCGCGAGTCATCGCTGTGAAACGCCAGGAGGAAGAGGCGTTAAACACGGCGCGCCTGCGCTCTTCGGAGCGCGAAGCGAGCGCGGAGAACGAACGCGCAGCAGCCCAGTCCGAGACCGATCGCGTCAAGCGGGATGCGGAAGCGGCACGGCTTACGGCACAGGCGGACACCGAACGCCTGATTCGCGAGAAGAATGCGCAGGCATCCGCTTCCCAGGCTGACGCCGATCGATTGAAGCGTGAGAATGACGCTCGCATGGCCGCTGCCGCCAACGATGCGGACCAACTGAAGATACAGAATGACGCTCGTGAAACGGCCGCCACCAAAGAAGCGGACCGCCTCAAGCGCGAGAACGATATGCAACGGGCGGCCAGCCAGGCCGAACTCGATACCGCAGCCAAGCAGCGGGCGCAGTCTGAAGCCGACAAGGTGGAACTGCGGTCGAGCTTGCTGGCGCAATTCAACGCCGTTCTCCAGACGCGGGATACCGCGCGCGGCCTGGTAGTCAACATGTCGGATGTCCTTTTTGACACCGGCAAGTACTCGCTCCGTCCACTGGCCCGCGAGAAACTCGCCCGGCTGGCAGGCATCGTCTCCGGACATCCCGGGCTGCGCCTTGCGGTGGAGGGCTATACCGACAGCGTCGGTGGCGACGCTTACAATCAGCAGCTTTCGGAAAAGCGCAGCAACGGAGTCCGCGACTACCTGACTCAACAGGGTATGGCAGGCAGTTCCGTGACGGCGAAGGGCTTCGGCAAGACCGAACCGGTCGCTACCAACGATACCGCGGAGGGCCGGCAGCAGAATCGGCGTGTCGAAATAGTGATCTCGGGCGAAGTAATCGGCACCGTGATCGGCACGCCAATCGCAGCCCGGTAGTCGGCGGGTGGGGCCGGCATCTGGATGGGTTCCGGCCTCACTCAACAGCACCAAAGGAATTCACAATGAATCAACTTGCAGCCATACTTTCACGTACAGCGCTTCCGCCAAACCCACGAGATTGTACAGTCAGTCTACGGCCAGCAGGAGAAGGTAGTGGCACAATGGCAGGACGGGCAATAAGCTGGTCGGCGTATTCAAGCGACTGGAGGAAGGGGCTCAATCCGCCAACCTCGAAGCGGCGCGGCTCGATGACAGAGAAGCGCCTCAACGAGAGGCCGCATGGCTCGCTCAAGAGGACGAGGCGGAGCGAGTCCGGCTGGAACAGGCCAGACTCGTCAACAGACCCAGGTTTCGACCCTAAGACGGTAAAACACGATGAACACTCAACCTGAATTCCAAGAAGGCGACGCGGTGGTGCTGGCCGAAGGCACTTACCAGGGCACTCCCGGAATCTTCCTCCGCTTGAGACAAGACCCCAAATGGGCCGACATCACGGAGCGCGATGGCAGCGTCCGCAGCCATCCGGTGGAGTGGCTCGCCCATTCGGTGCGGGCATCATGAAAGACACGATCGCAGCGGGCAGCGTCTTCATTGAAGAAGGTGCGCAGTTGCCGAACTCTGAGCTGCTCGAGCGGAAACCCCACACCAGCGGGTGGGCCGAGGTCACCAACGTCCGTTCTTCGTTCGGGAAGGAAGTTTCGGACGCGGGATGGACGTTTTTCTTTATGGCCGGAGAGATCAAAACCACGGTCTTCGGATTCGATCGGGAGAGGGCGCTGGGCACCGCATTGAGCCGGCTCATCGCCAAGGTGAGGGGTCAGAAGTGCAACTGCATCGAGATTACGCAGGTGACCGGAAACTCATTCCTGAAAATACCCTACGTGAGCGTCTCCGCCCACCCGCGGCATCTTCAGAAGGGCCAGACGTTCGCAGGCCGGCCGGTAGTTTCGACTTTAGCTGGAGATTAGACGCAATGATCAATATTCGACCTCTATACGACCGCATCGTGGTGAAGCGGATCGACGAGCAGGAAACCACGCGCAACGGCATTGTCATTCCCGATTCGGCTCAGGAAAAGTCGCAGGAGGGTGAAATTATGGCCATCGGAAAGGGAAAGCGGCTTGAAGACGGCGCTATCGTTGCTCTCGACGTGAAGGCCGGTGATCGCATTCTTTTCGGCAAATACTCTGGCAACGAGATTATACTGGAGGGCATCGAGTACATCATTATGCGCGAGGACGATGTCCTTGGCGTCCTGGATGCGGCCCCCGCCGGGCTCAAGAAAGCCAGCTAATTCGAAAGGGACTCACAAGGAAACTTCATGTCAAAACAGATCATTTATAGCGACCACTCCCGCCAGGCGATACTTCGTGGTGTGAACCAGCTTGCCGACGCGGTCAAGGTGACCCTCGGCCCCAAGGGACGCAACGTCGTTCTGGAAAAGAAGTACGGCGGACCGACCATTACCAAGGATGGCGTCACGGTGGCCAAAGAGATCGAGTTGAAGGATCCGCTCGAAAATATGGGCGCCCAAATGGTTCGCGAGGTGGCATCCAAGACTTCCGACATCGCCGGCGACGGCACCACGACCGCCACGATTCTGGCCCAGTCGATCTACCGCGAAGGCGTAAAAGCTGTAACGGCCGGTGCCAATCCCATGGCCATCAAGCGCGGCATCGATAAGGCCGTGGCGGTGGTCATTGAGGAAGTGAAGAAGTTCTCCAAGCCGGTGTCCGGTGACATGATCGCCCAAGTGGGCAGCATCTCCGCGAACAGTGATTCCACCATCGGCAACATCATTGCCGAAGCCATGCGGAAGGTCGGCAAAGATGGCGTGATCACCGTCGAAGAATCCAAGACCATGACTACCGAGTTGCAAACGGTGGATGGGATGCAGTTCGACCGCGGATATTTGTCGCCCTACTTCGTCACTGACGCCGACCGGATGGAGTGCGTGTTCGAGGATCCGTACATTCTCATTCACGATAAAAAGATCAGCCACATGAAAGATCTGCTGCCGATTCTGGAGCAGATCGCGCGCGCCGGCAAGCCGCTACTGGTGATCGCCGAAGATGTGGAAGGCGAGGCCGTGGCCACGCTCGTAGTCAACAAACTGCGGGGCACGCTCAATGCGTGCGCGGTGAAATCGCCGGGATTCGGCGATCGCCGTAAGGCTATGCTGGAAGACATTTCGATCCTGACCGGCGGCAAAGCCATCGTGGAAGAGACCGGCATCAAGCTGGAAAGCATCAAGCTGGAGGATCTGGGCCGCGCCAAGCGCGTCACGGTGGATAGAGACATCACCACCATCATCGACGGCGGTGGGGATCAGAAGGCCATCGAAGGCCGCATCAAGCAGCTGCGGACTCAGATCGAAGACACGACTTCGGACTACGACCGCGAAAAGCTGCAGGAGCGGCTGGCGAAGCTGGCCGGTGGTGTGGCCATCATCAAAGTCGGGGCCGCCACCGAAACTGAAATGAAAGAGAAGAAGGCCCGCGTGGAGGATGCACTACATGCCACGCGCGCGGCAGTAGAGGAAGGGATCGTTCCCGGCGGCGGCGTTGCGCTGCTGCGCGCTTCCGTGGCGCTCGAAAATTTCAAGCTGGAGGGCGACGAGCAGTTTGGAGTGACGATCGTGCGCCGCGCCTGCGAGGAGCCGGTCCGCCAGATCGTCCTTAATTGCGAGACCGAGGGCGCCGTGGTGGCCGCAAAAATCAAGAACAATCCTGATCCCAACTTCGGTTTCAATGCGTCTACAGAACTGTACGAGGATTTGGTAAGCGCGGGCGTGATCGACCCCACCAAGGTCACTCGCACGGCCCTGCAGAACGCGGCTTCGATCGCTTCTCTTATGCTCACTACCGAGGCCATGATCTGTGCGGTTGTGGAAGAACCCGTAGAATAGGATAGGAATGAACAAAAGGTTGGAAAAGCGGCACAAGCGGCAGGTCTCACGCGCTCGGGGGCGCGTGAGACTGTCGGAGCCCGATGTGAGGACGCCGGAACAAATCACAGCGGCGCGGGAGGCGAGCCGGGCAGTGGGTGTCCTCCGAAACAACCCCCATGCAAACTACGCTACGCCGTCTCCCAGTCACGCCGTCGCTGCCGGCGCGGAGAAGGAAGATGCCCGAGGATGATTCACTTCCCGCTTGGGCTGTTTGCGACGCAATGCCCGCATTGCAAATCCATCGATTTCAGGCCGGTCGGGCCGCGAAACTCGATGGAGGGAGCCTTTCACTGGCTCCTTCAACCTTTCCGATGCTCCCTTTGCGGCCACCACTTTTTCCTCTTCCGATGGCAGACACTCATTAGGGGAGCCGCATAACCGCAGCCTTCACGGGTCGGCCTTAGGTACCCGGTGTCGCCGCTTCCGTCTCTTCGCGCATTGAGGCGAGCCGGGTTTGCAGGGTCCGCAGGCTGATACCCAGCATCTCGGCGGCGAGTTTTCGGTTCCCGCGCACGTGTTCGAGAGTGAGTTTGATGTACGCCTCCTCGATCTTGGTGAGGGGCTGGCCCGGAGCGATCATCGTAGGCGCCGCGGGATTTTGACTTGGCCGGGCGTAAGAAGTTAGCGTTCCGTCAAGTGCGGTTGGCGGAAGGCTGGCCACCCGGACGGGACCTTCGCCGGCCATGATGGCGGCGCGTTCCAACACATTTCGCAATTCCCGCACATTGCCTGGCCAATGGTGCTGGTGGAGTATTTCCAGGACGTCGCTATCGAGCCCTGTAACGCGGGTGCCATGCTTTCTGTTGAGATTCTGCAGCATGGCATCCGCAATCAACGGAATATCTTCCTTCCGTTCACGCAGGGGCGGCATGACAATCTGGAAAACGCTCAAGCGATAGAACAGGTCTTCGCGCAGGTGCGTTCCCAATTCCTGGCTGGTGGCCGCCAGCACCCGCACGTCTACCGCGATTTCGTGCTTGCCGCCCAGCCTGCGAACGCGCAGGTCTTCGAGAACCCGCAGTAGCTTCGCTTGCGTGGATTGCGGCATCTCTCCGATTTCGTCGAGAAACAAAGTGCCGCCGTGAGCCTGCTCAAAGCAGCCTGCCGACCGCTCCACCGCTCCTGTAAACGCGCCTCTCTCGTGTCCGAACAGTTCGCTCTCGACCAATGTTTCCGGCAGCGCTGCCGCATTGATCGCAATGAAAGGCCCATGGGCGCGAAGACTGCAGTTGTGAATCTCGCGCGCCACCAGTTCCTTCCCGGTGCCACTCTCGCCTCCGATCAATACCGGCACTGAGGTTGGCCCCACCTGGCGGATCAGGGCGAAAATCCGCTGCATTGCCGGGGAAGCGCCAATCAGGCTCCCCAGGATACCGCGGAGGCTGAGGTCTCGCTTCAACTCCTCGGTCTTTTGCAGACTTCGGTGGTAGCTGATTGCGCGCTCCAGCAGCGCCCTGAAGGCATGCGGCTCTACCGGCTTCTCCAAAAACCAGAAGGCGTTCAGATCGTGAATGACAGACAGTGCCTTCTCTATGCTGCCGAAACCGGTGAGCGCGATCGCCGGCATGAGGTCCCCGTGATCCTTCAAGTGCCGAAGCAGTTCAAAGCCGTCCATGCGCGGCATGACCAAATCGGCAACAATGACGTCCGCGTTGAACGTAGACAGCCGTTCCAGCGCATCCAGGCCGTCCGCCGCCACCTGGGTCTCGTAGTCGCAGTCGGAGAGCATGGCGGACAACGCAGTGCGCTGACGTTCATCGTCATCGACGATGAGAACCCGACCCGAAATCAGAGGAGAACTGGGCATTCGCTGGCTTTATTTTACCAGTCTGGCGCTGGCGGGGCTCTCCATCTAGTCTTTTCGCCGCATCTTCCGCTTGAGGTCGGGCCAGAACTCGGCTGCGAGGTTACTTGCCAGATCGAAGCCAAGCTGAAGCGAACCTTCGGCAAATCCGAGCTTCACAGTGTTGAGCCGATCCGGATACCACTGGTTGGAAAGGTAGGCGGCGCCGTAAGCGCTGCCGAAACGCCAAAGCGAGAACGTCTCAGCTCCCTTGTCCGTGTGAGTAAGAACGGTGCCGCGCAACGCGTGGCCCACGCGCCGCAGAAAGCCTCCGCTAGCAGCGCGGAAATACCGCGGATCCTCATGCAGGGTTGAATCCAAGCCGAAAGCGATTGCACTATGCATCCCGGAGCATGCGAGGGACGATCCGTAGCGCTTACCGTAGCCGGATGCTCCCTGTCCCCATTCCGTCGGGGTATCGGCCTCTTGCAGGATAGCGGCATAAGCGGCATCACCGAGCAGGGCCAGCGGACCAACCGTCTGGTTGAGGTGATAGCTGAATTTGTCGGCTACTCCCCAAGCCACGAACGATTGCGAAAGCCCCAGTTTGGGAACCGCAAGGCTTATGCCGATGGCGAATATCGTGCGCAGCGCAGTGATTCGAAATCTAAACAACGCGCCGACCTTGAAACAGCCGGATCAACATCACCACCACTGCAGCCACTAACAGGACATGAATGAGCCCGGAGGCGGTGTAGGCTGTTGCCATTCCGAGGGCCCATAAAATCAGCAGGATTACGCAAATTGTCCAAAGCATCTTCTTTCCTTCGGGACCTGAATAGCACACGCAGGCCCAAACGGCCGGAATGGGCCGCCTGTGGATCTGCCGATCCTCCAGTCCGGTGAATTGCCGCGCCCGCCGAGTGCAGGATTTGCACCGCCACTCCCGTTTGCTGCAGAGTCAACCCGCGGTTTCCGGAAAGCGCGGAAGGGCGACTGCCTCATCCCGGAACGGCAGCGCGCGTGCTCTAACGGCAATCATGAAAACAGCGGCAATCGTGAGCGCCGCTTTGCCGACGCTCCTGTTTGGGGTGCTCCGCCTTGGCGCGCGATCACAGCAGTTCGAATGGCCCTGGACGATGGCACCCGCCAAGAGCGACTTTGCCGGCCGTTGACGCAAAATATCCCGCCTAGCCTTCGAGCGCCAATAGAGGAATCGAAATGACGGGACACAAAACGAAGTGCGATGCGTGCAGCGGATCCGGCCAGTGCACGATGTGCAAAGGAACAGGCAACGGAGGGCAGTGCACCAACTGCGGCGGAACCGGAGCCTGTCCCCAGTGCGGCGGCACGGGCCACAAACTGCCCGAACGAACAAAATAGCCAGCATGTTGTGCAGGTTCAATGAATAAGGAGCTTATAAAGCAATGGAAACGAAGACGAATTCACTCAGCGAAGTGTTGCATTCAGACAATCACAGCAAGCTCTCAGCCGAAGAGATTGCGAAGGCTGTGGCGCGTCACAATCGGGATCACTCCGGCGCGGCCAAAGACGCTTTGCCAAAGCCGAAAAAGGTAAGCAAGGCCAAATAGGAGGTGCGGAATCTGCATGCGGAGGTGCAGCTTTCGCTTCGGCAACCGGCCCGCCGCGCATCAGCGACCCGTGATCCTGCTGGATTCAAACGGCGGTAAACGTGCGAGAGTCGGAGGGCGGCGACGGATGGCTCATGGATTTCAGCGAATTGTTGGATGACTTGCGCAAAGAACGCGACGCTAGCCAGAGATCGCCAGGGAGATTGGTATGAAAACGATCGTAGGACTATCCGTTTTGATTTGCGTGGCGGCCTTTGCTCAGGATCGGGGGCGCGGCGGCAATCAAAACCAACGAGGTGGGGGGCGCCCGGCGGAGGTTGGCGGAGGACACATTCCCGCCCGCGGCCCTGCCCCGGCGCAGGCTTCCAGGCATTCGCCCATGCCGGCGGCAGCGCGAAACCAGCAGCCCGCCGCTCAGCCAATGAACCGCATGGCAGTGGACAGAGCCGGCCATCCCGACGTCCCGCATGTGCATGCCAAAAACGATCAATGGGTCGGACATAGCAGCGGTCGCGACGATGTGCACTACCAGATCGCCCAGCCGTGGGCGCATGGACGCTTCTCCGGCGGCTTTGGGCCGCAGCACGTATTCGCGCTGGGCGGCGGAAACCGGGAGCGTTTCAGGTTCGACGATTTCTACTGGGACGTCGCTCCGTACGATTACTATGTGGTCGCAAGCTGGAACTGGACTGGCGATCAGGTCGTGATCTACGAAGATCCCGACCACGATGGCTGGTATCTGGCGTACAACCCCCGCCTGGGCACCTATGCGCATGTCGAGTATCTTGGCAACTGATACCGTTGCCATGCTCAACTGTGAAATGATGAAAAGGGCGGCCCTCGTTGGCCGCCTTGGGAGCAATCTTGAAACACGCCTCCGACGCCCGCACTGCCCGGATCCTGGTGGTCGAAGACAACCCATCGGACGTTTTTCTTCTCGACCGGGCTCTCCACAAACAGGATCTTCGCTTTGAGCTGGTCCACCTGCTCAGTGGGAGTGCCGCCCTGGAATGTATCCGCAGGGAAGGCGCATACGTGGATGCGCCGACCCCCCAACTGATCCTGGTGGACTTGAATCTGGCGAAGTACACGGGCGAGGACATCCTGCGCGAGATTCGTAATGCCAGGCACCTCGCCGGCGTTCCGGTGTGCGTGTGGAGTTCTTCGCGCTCTCGTCGAGACGAGGCGCTGCTCAGGGACCTGGGAGTTGCCCAATTCATTACGAAGCCTTCCGGCCTGAATCAGTTTATGGAGATTGGCAAGACCCTGAAGGAACTGCTGGCGGACCCCGCGGCAGCCTAAGCAGTTTACCTCAGAAGAGAAAAGTGGTGTTGTGTGGTCAAGAAAATCGGCAAGAGGCCGCTAAGAGAGGTCGTGCCATTGCCGCGTCCGCATGCTTCGCCCCCCGCGGCAGTCGAGGGATGCTCCAAGAACGATCCCCTGTACATTGTTTGCGTGGGAGCTTCCGCCGGCGGATTGGAAGCCTTCACGGAGTTGCTCAGCCATCTGCCGGACGACACCGGAATGGCGTTTGTGCTGATTCAGCACCTGGATCCGAAGCACGTTAGCCATCTGGCGGAGTTGCTTTCCAAGGAAAGCAAGATGCCCATCCTGGAAGTGAAGGGCGAAATCCGCGCCGAAGCCAATCACGTTTACGTGATTCCGCCGCATCGCAATCTGGGGATTTCGGCTGGCGTGCTCTATACGCCGCCGCGGGCAGACACCGGCCGCAACATGCCCATCGACCTTTTTCTCGGCGCCCTGGCGGCAGATCGCGGCAGCAAGGCCCTTGGCGTGGTTCTGTCGGGAACCGGATCCGATGGCACCGTGGGACTCAGAGCGATCAAGGAAGCGGGTGGCGTAACCTTGGCGCAGGAGATGAAAACCGCGAAGTACGACAGCATGCCTAAAAGCGCCATCGTCGCTGGCGTCGTGGACTTCGTGCTGCCGCCAGCCGGAATCGCCCGCCAATTGGTGGCCATCGCGGGGGATCCTCGCGTTCCCGGTGAGCCGCGTGACCCAGCCGACTCGCAGGGGGAAGGCGAACTGGGCAAGATTCTGCGGTTGGTGCGTACCGCCACCGGAGTGGACTTTACGCACTACAAACACGGCACTCTGGCGCGCCGCATCAAGCGCCGCATGTCCCTCCGCGGATTCGAAAAGCTGGAAGACTACAGCTGCGAGTTGGAGCAGAACCGCGACGAAGCAGGGGCGCTGTGCGAGAACTGTTTTATCACCGTCACCTCCTTTTTTCGCGAACCCGCGGTCTTCGAGGAACTGAAAAACAGGGTGTTCCCATCGCTGGTAAGCGATCGAGCCGCCGCCGACCCCATCCGCATCTGGGTAGCTGGCTGTGCTTCCGGCGAAGAGGCATATTCCATCACCATCTGCCTTATGGAATTCCTGGAAGAGACGAAAGCCGACTTCCCAATCGAGATATTCGCCACCGATATCAGCGAAACGGCAATCGAAAAGGCCCGCGCCGGCATTTATTCAGGCGCCGCGATCGCACATGTCTCTCCGCAGCGGTTGGAGCGCTTCTTCGTCCCGTCGGAGCGCGGGCACCAGGTGGCCAAGATCGTTCGCGACAAATGCGTTTTCGCCAGGCACAACCTGGCACAGGACCCGCCATTTTCCAAACTGGACCTCGTCAGTTGCTGCAACGTGCTCATCTATCTCGGTGATGTCCTGCAGCGGAAGGTCTGGTCGATTCTGCATTACGCCCTGAAGCCGGCGGGCTTTCTGATACTCGGCCCATCGGAACGCATTGGCGCCCTTTCAGACTCATTTCATCAGTTTGAGAATACCCACCAGATCTACCAAATGCGGCCAGCCGCGAGCACACCAGCGCTGCCACTCAGCGGCAATCGGCAGGTCGAAGGCCGTGCGGGCCCACGCGAGAGAACAGCGGAGACCCGAACAGGGCTGGAGGTGCTGAGAGAAGCAGACCGTTTGGTGCTGGCCGAGCATGGCCCGCCGGGGGCAATCATCGACTCCGCAATGAACATCGTTCAGGTCCGCGGTCGCACCACTCCCTACCTCGAACTCTCGCCGGGCGCGCCCACCCGGAACCTTCTCAAACTCGCGCGTGAAGGCTTGATTGCCGGATTGGGCAAGGCCATCCAGACTGCCCGGCAAAAGAACGCCGCGGCAACCGAAAAGGGGTTCCGGATCGAAGACGCGGGTCTGCTAAAGGACGTCGCCATCAAGGTAATCCCTTTCAGGGTTGCATCAAATGCCGAGGAGCGTTATTTCCTGGTCCTGTTCGAGGAATCTGAACCGGCCGCTCACGCAAGAGCGAAACGCAAAACTGCGGTTCGGGAAACGGGCGGGGGCACACGGCTGCGTCGCGAGTTGGTAGCGACCAAAGAGTACCTGCAATCCATCATCGAAGACAATGCGACTACGCTGGAAGAACTGAGGGCAGCCAACGAAGAAGCGCAGGCGAGCAATGAGGAATTGGAGACGGCGCAGGAGGAACTGGAGTCGGCCAATGAAGAACTAAACACTCTGAACGAAGAGTTGAAGATTGGCAATATGGATTTCGGGAAGCTCAATCGCGATCTGACCAACCTTCTGGAAAGCATTAGCATCCCGTTGGTAATGGTCGGGCGGGATCTGCGCATTCGCCGCTTTACGCGCGCCATCGAGCCCCTGCTGAACGTGATCCCTTCCGATGTCGGAAGGTCGATCACCGACCTTCAACCCCAAATGGAACTGCCCGACTTGCGGCGCTTGCTGCTGGATGCCCTGGAGGGCGGCGACCGGAAGCCGCGCGATGTGCGCGACTTGCAGGGCCGCTGGCATTCCCTGCGCATCCTACCGTCCTTGGGGTTGGACGGTAAGATCGATGGCGCCGTGCTGATGTTGATCAATATCGATGCCGCCAAGCGAGGTCTCGATTTCGCCGAAGCGATCGTAGAGACGGTGCGGGAACCCCTGGTGATCCTGAATCAGAGCCTGCACGTCGTACAAGCCAACAAGACGTTCTACAGCACCTTCCGGGCCAGGCGCGAAGACACCGAGCATCGTCTGATCTACGATCTGGGGAACGGGCAATGGAATATCCCGAAGTTGCGCGAGTTACTCGAGAATATTCTCCCCGCGCACTCCACCTTCCGCGATTTCGAGGTGACGCACGAGTTCGAACATGTCGGACGGAAAGTGATGCTGCTCAACGCCAGCGAGATTTATAATCCCAATGCGCAGGCGCGGACCATCCTTCTGGCGATTGAGGATGTGACGGACCGTAAGCAAGCCGAGGCAGCGCTCCGCACGACCAACGCCGAATTGCAGCATTTTGCATACGCGCTCACGCACGACCTGCAGGAACCTCTTCGCATGGTGGTCAATTTCACGGAGCTTCTAGCCCTGGAGTACACGGGAAAGCTGGGCAAGGACGCGGACCAATACATCTCCTATTCGGTGGATGGAGCTCTGAAGATCGAAGCGCTGCTGCAGGCGTTGCTTTCGTATTGGGAGGTCACCGGCCGGGCCGAGGATAGCTTCTCTGTGGTCGAATGCGACGCAATCCTAGCCAAAGCGCTATCGAACCTGGAAGCAGCCATCGCGGAGAGTGGCGCCATCGTAACTTGCGACCCGCTGCCGACACTGGTGGCGGAAGAGGTGATGCTGACGTCGCTTTTCCAGAACCTGATTTCCAATTCCATCAAATACCGGAGCCGGGAGACACCGAGAATCCACATATCGGCGGAGCGAGACGGAGAAGGATGGCTGTTTACGGTGCGGGACAACGGAATCGGTATCGATCCGCAATATGCCGACCGGGTGTTTGGCATGTTCAAGCGTTTGCATGGAAAAGACATTCCGGGCACGGGTATCGGCCTGGCTCTTTGCAGGAAGATTATCGAGCGCAAGGGCGGACGCATCTGGGTGGAATCGGAAGAAGGCAAGGGCGCGACGTTCCGGTTCACAATCCCTGCCCGGCGTCCGGAGTCCACCCCCCAGGTCGTACAGTAAAATGACCACGGACATTGAGATCGACCGTTTGCGAAAGTCGCTCGAAGCGGAAACAGAGCGCTGCCGGGAACTGCAGGTACAATTGGACCAGGCCCAAGCAGGATTCGAAGAATTCGTTTCCATCGCCGCTCATGATTTGGGCGAGTCTCTTCGAGACGTGGCTGCGTTCAGTCAGTTGCTGGCCGAAGCCAACATCGGGCGCTTCGATTCCGATCCCGACGCCGGCGCATTCCTCGAACTAATCCGGCAGGGCGCTGCGAGAATGCAGTCGCTGCTCACCGATGTGGTGGATTATTGGTCCATAGGTGCGTGCGGCAAGCAAGCCTGCGCGACAAGTATGGAGGCGGTCCTGGACCAGGTGCTCCTCCGTGTGGACAAGCAGGGCGCAATCGTTACTCATGCTCCCTTGCCGTGCGTGTGCGGGGACTTCGACAGTCTGGCCAAGGTCCTGCAGCATCTGATTCGGAACGCGATCGAATACTGCGGCAGACCCGATCCGCGCGTTCACGTTTCATCGGAAAACCGTGATCTGGAGTGCGTGATTTCGGTGCAGGACAATGGCCCTGGCATAGACCCCAAATTTCAAGAGCGTGTCTTCGGAGCCTTTCAGCGGCTCCATGGGAGAGAGTTCCCCGGCAACGGACTCGGCCTGGCCTTCTGCAGGAAGGCAATCGAATGGCAGGGTGGCCGGACGTGGGTGGAGTCGACCCCGGGGTTGGGGGCGACCTTCTGCTTCACGCTTCCGATCCAGCAGCCAGAGGAGTAGCCACTGGTTGAGGATGGACGAAATACTCGACGGCCGCTGCCAGGCTGGTGCAGAGTCGATCGGGCCGCGTCCGCTCGAAGCAAGCGCCGGCCTTCTCCAAGTCGCCGCTGAATCCCCACACGCAAACCACCACTTTGAGTTTTGGGAAGCGTCCCCGAATTTGTTTGCACAAGGCCCGCGCCGGCGCAAATGCATACGGAGGCAGGGACGAGATGCACACGACATCGTTTCGTCCTGTTTCGACGGCCGCCAGCATCTCATTGGGTGACGGCCCGCCGATGGGGAGGGACATCGTAACGAACCCATTCTTCTCCACTCCGAATAGTGCGGTCAATCCCACACCGGCCTGAAGTTTGGGCATCGGTGTCAGTCCTGCGGTGAGCGCGTCGTCTTTCATTGGCGCTTCATCTCATTGCGAAAGATCTTTTCCTCGTGTGGTCTGGACCCCCATTGAGAATCGCCAGCCCCAGCATCACAATTGCGCCGACTGCGATCCAGTGCGGCGCAAGGTGTACCGCCACTGCTCCCCAAACCAATCCCCCGATGAGAATGAGGAAGCCGATCAGATAAATTCCGAATGACCTGAGCCCCTTAGAAGTTGAGGCCGCCTAGCATGTAGACGAGCAGCAGAACCAGCAGGATGGTGCCGAGGCCCACACCCGCGCCGCCGCCGTAGCCCCATCGGCTATGGCCGTAGTATCCGCCGCCGCCGCCCAAAAGCAGCACCAAAAGCACTATAAGTATCAGCATCGTGATTCTCCTTTTCTATTTCTCGAACACTTTTTCAATCTGGCCCACTTTTTGTTGGATCTTGCCTGCCAGATTTTCGACGTTGCCTTCCGACTCCAGGTCGGGGTTGCCGGTGGCCTGACCGGCCAACTGCTTGACCTTGCCCTTGACCTCGTGCAGCTTGCCTGTGACTTGATCGTTTGTGCTCGGATTCATCTGCTTATCTCCTTTAAGGACGGCCTACTCTGAGGATGTCGCCTTCTGATTCTTCACTTGTAGTTCGTTTACTACTTGCTGAACGTAGGGAATAGAAGTCGCGATTCTTCCTGCCTGGCGCCGCATGGCTTGCGAGTCGACCTCACCGGTCAGAGTCACCACTTGGCTCTTGACCGCGAACTTTACGCGATCGTGCAGCTTGCCCTGAATGAACGCGGCATCCAGGTTTTGCTCTATGCCTTTATCCAAATCTGAATTCACGGTTTTGGCCTCGCCCTCGGCGCCCACTGGAAGCACCGCGATCTGGTTCGACACTACCTGCCCGTTCGCTACCGACGACGCGATGGACTCCGCATCAGCCTTTTCGCTGTCCAACGCGACCTGGCCACCCAGAGTCACAACTCCCTTATCGCGATCTTGACGGACCGAGATCTTCTTCAGCCCGGCCTGATCCAGTGCGCTACGCAGGTTCTGGGAAAGGTCCGGTGACTTCGACCTATTGGAACATCCCGCAAGAAATCCGGCGGCAGCGATTGCCAATACCGCAGAGCAACGGGTGAGAGTCTTCATTTGTTTTGACATCCTATCTTTTACTCGGCTGTTACTAAGCAGATTGGGGGCCGTCGCCCCATAGTGGATACAAGTGCTGCGCGTCTGCAACTTTCGCACTTCAAGTGCAGCTCTTGCATCGAACTGCCAAGCGCGGAGCCGCAAACCACAGGAGTTCCGCTGGCCCTGCCGTGCACTGCAGTGCTGGCCATGAACAGACTACTTGCCGGGGGCGGCGACTTCCATGGCCCCTCGAACGAACAGAAGCAGAATTGGTTTGGGTATTGAGGACCCGGGACGGCATCCGCTATCGATACGAGCGCGGACCAAATGGACGAGATCCAGTGCGCGCCGTGCGCGTCTGTCGTTCAACACACGCGCGAGCATGCGGACTTCAGTCGAACGCTGCTCAGCGCTATGGACGAGCATGAACAGACCAAACTCGTGGATCTCTACTATCCGGGGCTTCAGACCGTGTTCGACGTGGCGATGAGCAAGGCAGATACCTTCGAGCGGCCTGAATACGAAATCCTGAAGACCGCCATCGCGCACATCGAGCGCGGCCAGACGGAGATGTTCCTGGTTGCTTGCTCGTACATCCCCGGCCGCTCGTGGCCATTCTCCGCAAGAACGGCATCCCGTTCCATAACCCGGACCGGCGCTCGAACGGGTCCTGGACCCCTTCGGCTGGGCCGGGCGATCCTCGACGCCCAGCCGGATCCTTTAGCTCCTGGTCGGCCATCCCGATTACGGTGATGGACACTGGGCGTGGACCCGAGCACCATCCATTCGGTCGAGGGAGGTGAGGCCGATGTGGTGTACCTTTTTCCGGATCTCAGTCAGGCTGGCGACGCGCGGTATGCCCGTGGCGGCGCGTCGCGGGATGCGGTGGTGGCCGCGGCTGCGAGATGGTTGCGATAACGGGTGCGATCTTCGGCGCGGTTGAATTCCAACGCGGGTGTTCGACGACCGGAGGACGACCGTGGTTCGCCCGCCGAAGAGAGGACCTGCCCCACGATTGCGGCGGAGCCGTTTGGTAAACTTGCCAGAGAGTCGGGCATATTGTGTCGAAATATCTTTTGGCGGTCATCTTTGGGGTGGTGGTTTTGCTCTGCGGTTGCGGGCAGAAGCCGCAATCGGCGAGGCCTGCGGCGGCCGGACCGCCGGTCACTCCCGTTTCGGCGGTCAGGGCAGTGCGGGAATCGGTGCCTACCGAGATTCGCGTGGTCGGAACGGCGGAAGCATCCGCGATCGTGCAGGTGAAGTCGCAGATAGCGGGCGAACTCATGAGGGTGGCCCTACGCGAAGGGCAGAACGTCGCGAAGGGCGACCTGCTGTTCCAGATCGATCCGCGCCCGTACGAGGAAGCGGTGCGACAGGCCGAGGCGGCGATTGCCCGCGATCGCGCTCAGATCGCCCAGGCCGAGGCCGCGCTCGTCCGCGACCAGGCGCAGGCGAGGTACGCGGAGACCGACGCCGATCGCCAGGGCGAGTTGTACAAAGAAAACCTCGCTTCGCGCATGCAGGCCGATCAGGCCCGGACGGCGCTCGATGTGGCCCTGGCCACGGCTAAGGCGACACAGGCTACCGTCGAGACGGCGCGCGCCACGTTACAAGCGGACCTCGCAGCCCTCGCCAAGGCGAAACTCGACCTGAGCTACTGCGAGATCCGTTCGCCAATCGCGGGCCGCACCGGCAACGTGCTGGTGCAGGCCGGAAACCAGATCAAAGTGAGCGATGTGCCGCTGGTGGTCATCCACCGGATCTCGCCGATTTACGTCAATTTCAGCGTCCCGGAGCAGCATCTCCCTTCGATTCGCCGTCTCAGCGCGAACGGCCGGCTTCCGGTCCAGGTGATCGCGCAGGACGACGTGACCCACACCGCCTCGGGATACGTGACCGTAGTGGATAATACCGTGGACACCAATACCGGTACGATCCACCTGAAGGCCTTGCTCGAAAACCGCGATCGGTTGCTGTGGCCGGGCGAGTTCGTTACGACCGTCCTCACGCTGGACACGATTCCCAATGCCATCCTGGTTCCGACCGAGGCCGTACAGGCCGGCCAGCGCGGCCAGTTCGTATACGTTGTGACGCCGAAGAGCACGGTCGAGATGCGCCCCGTGAGCGTGGGGATCGCATCCGGCGCCCGCACGGTGATCCGCGAAGGCCTCGCGGCGGGCGACACCGTGGTGACCGACGGCCAGTTACGCCTGTTTCCGGGTGCGCCCGTAAAGCTGGTGGATCCGGGGATACTCGGGACGGGGCCGCTGTGAACCTCTCCCGCATCTTCATAGAGCGCCCGATCATGACGGCGCTCCTTTCGCTCGCGATCCTGGTGTTCGGCACGATTGCGTTCCGTTCGCTGCCGGTCGCCGCGCTCCCAAGCGTGGACTACCCGACGATCCAGGTGAACGCGGCGGTGCCCGGAGCCAGCCCCGAGACGATGGCGGCAACCGTGGCGACTCCCCTGGAACGCGAGTTCTCGACGATCGCGGGAATCTCGTCGATGAACTCGACCAATTCCCTCGGCAGCACCCAGATCACGGTGCAGTTCACACTCGACCGGAACATCGATGCCGCCGCCCAGGACATTCAGGCGAAGATCTCTTCGGCGGGCGGACGGCTGCCTTCGAGCATGCCGCGTCCTCCGACGTACGAGAAGGTGAACCCGGCGGATCAGCCGGTACTCTATCTCTCGCTTTCCTCCGAGACGCTGCCGCTCTATACGGTCACCGATTACGCCGACATTCTTCTAGCCCAGCGGATCTCGATGGTGAGCGGCGTCTCGCGTGTGCAGGTGTACGGAGAGCAGAAGTACGCCGTGCGCGTGCAGGTGGATCCCGATAAGCTTGCGGCGTTCGGCCTCGGCCTCGACGAAGTCCAAAGCGCGATTTCGGCGAACAACACGAATCTGCCGACGGGGCGCCTCGACGGAAGCGCGCAGGCTCTGACCATTCAGTCGAGCGGCACGCTCCTGAATGCCGCCGCTTACCGCCCCATCATCGTTGCATGGCGAAACGGAACCCCGGTGCGGCTGGAACAGCTCGGCAGGGTGCTCGACAGCGTCGACAACGACAAGCTGATTGCGTGGAACAACGACGTTCGCGGCGTGATCCTCGCTATTCAGCGCCAGCCCGGAACGAATACGGTGGACGTGGTGGACAGCATCCGCGCCCTGCTGCCGGTGCTGCGGCGCGAGATCCCGCCATCGGTGAAGCTTCAGGTTGCGTTCGACGCCTCGGAGTCGATCCGGCAATCCATCCACGACGTGGAATTCACGCTCGTCCTCACCGTCTGCGTCGTGGTCCTGGTGATTTTCCTGTTTCTGCGGAATCTATCGGCGACGCTGATTCCGGGTTGCGCAGTGCCCTTCTCGATCGTCGGAACCTTCGCCGCGATGTACCTGCTGGGCTACAGCCTGAACAACCTCTCGCTCATGGCCCTCACGCTCTCGGTTGGCTTCGTAGTGGACGATGCCATCGTGATGCTGGAAAACATCGTGCGGCACATGGAGATGGGAAAAACGCGAATGGAGGCCGCGTTGGTGGCCTCGCGCGAGATCGGGTTCACCATCCTCTCGATGACGTTTTCGCTAGTCGCGGTGTTCATTCCGGTGCTGTTCATGCGCGGCATCGTCGGACGCCTGCTGCACGAGTTCTCAGTCACCATCGTAGTCGCGATTCTGATCTCCGGCGCCGTTTCCCTGAGCCTCACTCCCATGCTGGGCAGCCGCTTTCTGAAGGCCGACCGGCAGCGCCACGAGACTCCGGAGGAGATTCCGGCGGCTGGCGGATTCAACCGCATCCGGCAATGGTACGCCGGCACGCTGCGGATCGCGCTGCGTTTCCGGCTGGCCACACTCGGCGTAGCGGTCCTCATGCTGGCCGGCACGGTCTATCTGTTCGAGACCATGCCGACGGGCTTCATCCCGAGCCAGGACAGCAGCGCTTTATTCGGCATCACCATGGGGCCCCAGGACATCTCGTTCGAGAGCATGGCCCGCCACCATAAGGCCATTGCCGACGTGATCCGGCGGGAACCGGGCGTGGCGGACGTTCTCGCGTTCGTGGTGGGAGGAAACCAGGCATTCGTGTTCGTCAAACTGGTGCCGCGCGACCAGCGCCGCCTCTCGGTGGACCAGACGATCGAAGACCTGCGGCCCAAAGTCATGGCCGTGCCCGGGCTCTTTACGTTTCTGCAGAACCCGCCCCCGATTACCGTAAGCGGGCAGTTCGGCACCAATCAGTACCAGCTCACGCTTCAGAGCGCGGACCTTCATGAAATCTATACATGGGCCCCCCAACTGACCGCCAGGATGGCGCAGGTACCGGGGATCGTGGACGTCACCAACGACATGCAGATTTCGGCGCCGCAGGTGATGGTGAATATCGACCGCGACCGCGCGCAGGCGCTCGGGGTCACTCCGGAAAAGATCCAGGACGGGTTGTTCAGCGCTTACGGCACACGCCAGGTCTCCGTGATCTACGCTCCCGCGGACCAGTACCTCGTCATCCTGGAGGTGGACCCAAAGTATCAGCGAACCCCGGAAGGCCTCTCCAAGCTCTACCTGCGATCGTCAAACGGCTCGCTGGTGCCGCTGGACGCGGTGGTGCGTCTGAAGCGTCAGACGGGACCTCTGAACATCAACCACTTCGGACAACTTCCGGCGGTGACGATCTCGTTCAATCTGCGGCCGGGATTCTCCCTCGGCCAGGCGGCGCAATCGGTGGACGATATCATACGCGATATGCGGATCCCGCCCACCATCAGCGCGAATTTCCAGGGTACGGTCAAGGAATTCCAGGATTCTTTCCGGAACCTGACGGTTCTGCTGATCGTGGCCATCCTGGTGATCTATATCGTGCTCGGAGTGCTGTACGAGAGCTTCATCCATCCGATCACGATTTTATCGGGGCTGCCGTCGGCGGTATTCGGCGCGCTGCTCACACTTCTGATCTTTCACAAGCAGCTCGACCTGTACGCGTTCGTCGGCATCATCATGCTTTTCGGCGTGGTGAAGAAGAATGCGATCATGATGATCGACTTCGCGATCGACGCCCGGAAGGAAGGCGCGAATCCGCACGACGCTATCTGGCAGGGCTGCATGCTGCGGTTCCGCCCGATCATGATGACGACCATGGCCGCGCTGTTCGGGACACTGCCCATCGCGCTTGGCTATGGCGAAGGCGCCGACGCACGGCAGCCGCTCGGCCTCGCCGTGGTCGGAGGGCTTGTGGTGAGCCAGTTTCTCACGCTCTACATCACGCCCGTCATTTACCTCTATCTCGAGCAGGTCCAGCAGAAACTCCAGGAGCCTGCGCCCCAACTAAGCACAGTGAAGGGCGCTGCCTCGGTATAGTGCGCGAGAATGGCCGGGACGAAACCCGCGACGCGCCGGGTTGCGCCGAGCGCAGCTAGAATAGGTGGGAGAGTTGGAGTTTCGCATGAAAAAGCCCATACCAATGCAATCTGCTTCTGCTTTGATCGACGAGAAGATCAGGGAACTTACGGACTGGCGCGGGAAGACTCTTGCGAAAGTGCGCGAAATCGTACACGAGGCAGACCCTGAGATCGCCGAAGAGTGGAAGTGGATGGGGACTCCCACCTGGTCCCACAGCGGCATCGTCTGCACAGGAGAGACGTACAAGAACGTTGTCAAAATGACATTTGCCAGGGGAGCTGCGTTGAAGGACCCTTCAGGTCTGTTTAACTCCAGCCTCGACGGGAATGTCAGGCGCGCCATCGACATACACGAAGCCGATACGCTCGATGAGGCGGCCTTGAAGAATCTTATCCGAGCGGCGGTGGCGCTCAATCTCAAAAACAAGAGCAAGCCGCAGCCCCGGCGAGCGAGCAGCAGGCGGGCGGACTAACTTCATCGCAGGTCCCGGACATATCTCCTCCCATAAGGGAAGAGCTCCGGTACCTGCCTCATACGGCCAGGCAATTCGGCGTCGAAGCTATCGAAGGCGAGTTCATTGCCTTTCAGGATATCCGGGTCCATAATATCCGGAGCGACGGTAACGGTAAGAACGCCGCGCCGGGAATCAGTTCCCGAATCCGTGCCTCGCACATCCAGTTTTCGCGGGAACCGCCGATTCCCGGGCTATTCGCCCGCACAACGATCGGGTGACCTGACGACGATTTCCCAATTCGGGAAAGGAGTTGCGTCAAATGCCTGAGACAGCCACCGCAAAAGTCTTTGTGCTCGTTCAGGATTTCGAGCACCATGTCATCGATGGAGCGGCCGTGGAGGGGCGGCACGCGGGGGAGACCTTCCGGCCTATCCCATTCGTCAAAACATTACAGCGCAGCATGCTGGACGAACAGAAGCCGGGCTCGTTCGAGATCCGCGTGCACGGAGTCGCCGGACTGACCGAAGAGGACCGGACCGTAAACCTGGAGCCCGGAGACAATCACATTCAGGTGATGCTCGGCAAGCCCGGGATGCCGAGTTTCGACGCCGCGGGAATGAAGTGCTACTTCACTCCCCGGCCGGATGCCGTACTGCTCGCCGTGCGGGGCTCAAACGCCGCCAACGTCACGGCCGAGATGCTGGGCAAGCACAAGCTGGATTTCCGCCGAGTCACCGGATCGAAGGAGACGGCCCCGCCCGACAACGCGCTATTCGAGATTCAGATTGGAGAAGGCGAGGAAGCCACGGACCGGCTGAAAGTGTTGAACGCCATGCTGGGAGCGGAACTGGCCAAGTCGCGCGTGACCGGCCGCCTGGCTGCGCCCGCCTACCAGGAAGGGGAGCCGGCGTTCGGCATTCCCAACGAGATCGTGGCGCGTTTCCAGCCCTGGATGAAGCGCGACGAGATCCGACGCCTGGCGGAAAAGTACGACCTGACCATCGTGCGCGAAGTGACCTATCTCGGTAACGTATTCCTGCTGCGCTCGAAACTCGGCGGCGATTACCAGGTGCTGGACATCATCCACCACCTGATGGGTGAGCCGGGCGTCGCGTACGTGGAGCCGAACCTGATCCACAGACTCACCAAGAATCTGCACACGCCCAACGACTACCTGTTCCCGGAGACGCCCCATCTCCACTTGATCCATTGTGACGATGCATGGGACACACTGGCAGGCATACCGGGCGGAAACGCCGGGGGAAGCCCGAATGTCACGATCGCTGTGCTGGATCTCGAGGGAGTCGATCCGGGGCACCACGATCTCACTGGGACTTTGAGCGACAGTACGCAAAAGATGGTCATTGACTGGGACTTCGTAAACGGGAACAACCAGACGTTCGCGAATGTGCCCGGCGACCACGGTACGCAGTGCGCCGGTTCGGCGACCGCCGACATGGACAACAACGTCGGCATCTCGGGGGTGGCGCCGAACTGTCACCTGGTGGGCGGCCGGATGGATAGCTCTCCCAGCCAGTTGGACATAGCCGATTATTGGGCGTGGATGGCGGGGTTTGACATCGGTGCGGCACCACTGCCGCAAAAGCTCCCCAAGGGCGCGGATATCATCTCGAACTCATGGGGTTTCAACGCCGCCACTTCCATGAGCAGCGTATGGCGCGATGTCCTCGACTTCGTCACCAGCTTCGGGCGGAACGGGAGAGGCACGATCCTGTGCTTCTCCACGGGGAATCTCGGGTACATACTGGTGGATAACTTCAACCCGTTCTCGTCCTATCCGAAGACCATCGGGGTGGGCGCATCCATCAACCAGAACCCGACCAATCCGTGTAATTCGGTCCAACCGGATCCGAATGGGAACTACAACAACCTGGCGGCTGCAGTGGATACGCGGGCGTACTATAGCCCCTACGGGCTGACCATCGACCTCGTGGCGCCGAGCCACACGTGTTATGACGGGAGCCTTCCCGGAGCGCAGATCCGCGATCCGATTATGTCGACGGTCCGGACCAATATGGGAGACTGGCCCGGCAGCGCCAGCGCCACAACGGCACTCACACAAGCCGCCGCGGCTGGCGCAACGTCGGTCAACGTCGGAAATACGTCCGGGTTCAGCGTGGGAGAGTACGCCCTGTTCAATAAACCCGGTGGATCGCCCAGCGAAACCCACCAGATCTCCGCGGTGAGCCCGGGCCACCTCACGGTCTCCGCGCTGGGACATGCGTACGGCGCGAACACAGCCGTGGTCACCGGACCCAACAATGATTACGCCAAAAACGCCTCGGTGGGGTTCGGAGGCACCAGCCATGCCTGTCCGACGGTAGCCGGGGCAGCCGCTCTGCTGCTCTCGGTGAAGCCGGACCTGACATGGGTCGAGGTGCGGGACATCCTGCGCAGCAGCGCCGCCAAGATCGACGCGGCTCAGGCCAACACCATTGGCCAATGGCAGGACCTGGATGGGGACGGTGCCATCGACTACAGCCAGTGGTATGGATACGGTCGCCTGGATGTTAATGCCGCAGTGCAGGCCACAGTCGGGTTGGTCCAGCGTACCGATGCGGTGGTGCGGGACGACCTGACGGATAACGGCTCGGTTCCATCTACCGGCTGGCATGCCAACAGCCCGGACATCTGGGTGCGGAACACGGACGACCCGATTCCCACCACGCTCGCCTACACGTCCCCGGGTCCGCATCAAAACCCGAAGTCAGGCCAGGACAACTGGGTGTACCTGAGGGTCAGGAACGTCGGCACGCGGGCCTGCTCCACGCTGTACCTGCGGGCGTCGGTTGCCCACTTCGGCGGCGTGGAATTCCAATATCCGAAGGACTGGGAACCGACGGCGCAATTCGGGCAGACGCCCGCGACGCCGCTGCAGCCCGGAACCTATCTCATCGGCGAGCAGATCGTCGCCGATCTGCCTCCCGGCGGCGACGCGATCGTGAAAATGAAGTGGGACCAGAACCTGATTCCGCCCGAGGAGGTCATGGTGGACGGCACATCCGTCCACTGGCACCCGTGCCTGCTCGCGGAGGTGTCGCCCCACGACGGTCCCGCGCCGGTCGCGGACGCCTATCCCGTGAGAGGCGACAACAACATCGCCCAGAAGAACATCACGATCGACTACCCTCCCTCCGGCGCGTCGTCAGCCACCTCTTATTCGGCGGTGATTGTCGGGTCGAGACTCCCCAAAGGGATCGAGGCCGTGATCGTGGACCGGAGCCGCGTGCCGCGGGAGTATGTGGTCGTGGTCCGCGCACCCGACGGAGCCACGATGGAAAGATGGACCGGCTTGGCAAAGAGCGGCGAGTTGCGTGCTTGCAAGCCGCTGGGCGTGACTCCGCCGGGCCTGATCCGCACACGCGTTGACGTGACCGTCGGCTCCAGGGACGGCCACTCCGTCCTGGTCGTCGGTGCAGGCACTCAGGCATTCGAACTTCCGCTCCGTCTCAATGGGGACGCCTACCGGCCCGTGCTGGTGGGACTGGAACGCACTGGCGAAACACGGAGCAAGGCGGAAACCCGCCTCAGCCAGCGGCGCGCGGATGGGGCCATCTCGGCCGGTTACACCATCCTTACCTGAGATCGGCGGAATCGGGCGCCGGGGACATGGCGGCCTGTTTTACGGTCCCGCGTGGCCCCGGCTTGCCCGAGGCGATACATAGCGCAATCGTCCTTGTCGGCGTGCCCGTGATACGATACGAGGGTCGATTTCCCTGTTCACGCCCACTACCCCGTATCGTGTGAGCGCCTCAATAACGCCCGATAAAGGAGCACAGTGATGCAGGTATCCGGATGCCGAGGATTGCTGAGTGTGATTCTCCTGGCTGGAATCACGCTGAGTACGCTCTCCGGAGCGGACGTTTCCGTTCAGGATTGGAATCCCCACGCGGCGGCCGCTTATTTGGATCAACGTATGTCGTGGTGGATGACCTGGCCCAAAGCCGCGCGCGACCACCAGACATTTTGTGTTTCATGCCATACGGTACTGCCATACGCGTTGAGCCGCTCAGCGTTACACACACCCTTGGCCGAAACGCTTCCCACACCCACCGAACAAAAGGTTCTCGATAATGTGCTGAAGCGCGTTCGCCTGTGGAAAGACGTCGAGCCGTTCTATGCGGACCAGACCAGCGGCCTGCCGAAAACCTCCGAGTCGCGCGGCACCGAATCGATTCTGAACGCGCTAATCCTGGTCTGGCGCGACCTCCCATCCGGTAAGTTGAGCGGGGATGCACGTCAGGCGCTCGACAATATGTGGACGTTGCAACTCCGGAGCGGCGAAATGAATGGAGCTTGGGCGTGGATCCAGTTCCACAATGCGCCCTGGGAGGGCGACTCCCAGTTCTGGGGCACCACCTTGGCCGCGATCGCGATCGGTTCCGCTCCCGGCGGGTACCAATCCGGGCCTGCGATTCAGGTGGGGCTCAAACGTATGCGGGATTGGCTCCAGAATGAGATGAGTGCGCAGACCCCCTTGGACCGGGTAACGCTGCTGTGGGCCTCAGCGAGGCTGCCGGACTTGCTGACTCGCGACCAACAAAAGGCGATCCTCGCGGAAACGGTTGCGAAGCAGCGTGAGGACGGTGGCTTCAGCACGTCGGACCTGGTCGGCTCGTGGAAGCGGAGGGACAACACGCCGCTGCATACCGAAAGCGATGGCTATGCGACCGGCCTCATCGCCTTCGCGCTCGAACAACTGGGAGCGCCGGAGACGAAATCGAACCTGGATCGAGCGGTTGCCTGGCTCCGCCGCAATCAAAATGCCGGGGACGGTCGATGGCCGGCGTACTCGCTCAATAAGGAACGCGAGCTATCGTCCGACGCGGGCCGTTTCATGAGCGATGCAGCCACGGCATACGCGGTCCTGGCCATCACCAACGCGAAGTAGCCGGTCGCATGGCGACACCCCGTTGCAGCCCCCGTCATCTCGCCTGCACCACTTCATACCACGGTGAAAACTGCTGGCCGTCGGCCTGCAAGTGGAGGACAAACCCGCCGGAGCATGGCGCCACGTCGGACGCCGGCAGCGGCTCGAGCCGCGCCCCCTTTCCGTCCAGGGGGTAGACGGTCACTGATTTCGCGGTCGTCCACAGGGTGATTCTGCTTTCCACACGCTCCATCCAGAGCGGTGGTGAGCCCGCCATGCGGCCGGAAGAACCGGCGTCTCCCGGCTCCGGTTCAAGCGTCCACCAGTCTTCCGTGCCCGGATAGTGCACGAGTTTCTGCAATCGAGGCGGGTCAGAGCCTCGCACGGTGCCGAGTGTGTATCCCGGCGTGGAAATCAGCAGCCGGGCCGAATCGCGGAGCGGCTTGCCGTCGAGCGCGGTTACCAGAATGGAAGCGAAATTCCCGGAGGCCGCTCCCAACTGAATGTCGATGGCCCCGGCGGATATCCTGCTCTTGCCGAGGAAGCCGAAGGCTCCCGCGGCCTCGGGCGCCGCGACCGTATAGACTTTCTGCGCGGGATCATAGGTGAGCTCACCGGTGTCGGAACGGTAAGGCGGCACGGCGGCAGCCGGAATCTTCACGCCCGAATCCTTCGTAATCGAAACCGCATGCACCAGGGCGATGGAGGGATCGTAGCCCGAGGTCCGGGAGAGGAAGCCTGCCACGTTGCCTGCACCCCTGCTCCGGCCTGCCTCGATCTGCATGGCCTCCGTGACCGGGATCACCAAGGAAACCCTGGCCGGCTGGACCGCTGCCGTGCGGAACAGCCAGGCCGACTGGCCGATGTTCGGGTACTTGGTCCAATCGCCGTTGATGTTGAAACTCTCCACCCCGTCGTTATCCCAGTTGTGCGAGTGCGAGTACGCGAAGTGAATGATGGCGTCCCAGTCCTGAAAGGCGCTGAAAGCCGCCAGGGTGGGGTCGATCTCGGCGGCGTGCCGGTTGGGCCACGGCTCGTTGAATTCGCTGATGGTGTATGGCTGCCCGGCGCGCCGCGTAATCGCCATGTTGAGGAAGGCAGCCAAGCCGGTGCCGGTCGAAGAGGTATCGCGAATGCGCCAGTCGTGCGCCGCCCAGGCCAAGTGGGGAAAGTTGTAATGATCTACGTAGAAGTGGTTGTCCTGGAAGTCCAGGTCGGCTTGCGTATCCAGGTTCTGCAGGCCTCCGTAGCCCATTTGCGTGCCGGTGACGGGGACCATCGGATCGGTGGTCTGTCGGACGGCAGCCAGTATCCGGCGCATGTAAGCGCGGTCGCAGCCGGCCAGAAACAGCAGGTAGCGGCCGGCCTGCGGATTATCGGCGGCATCCTTGAACGCCACCGGCGGGCCGCCATCGGCTGAAAAGGCATGCCACTGCTTTTCCAGTTCCGCACGATAGGCGCCCAGGGCATAGCGGTCCAGGCTGCCATTCTGCCACCCCTGGAGCATTGAGGTTTCATTGTCGATCTCCACCACCGCCAGCACGGGATCATTCTTCAGCTTGAGCGCGTCCAGCACTTTGTGTGCGTATTCCGCCTGCAATTCGACCAGGCGCGGATAAAAGATGTGGAGCGGCTTGCTCTGTGTGGGAAAACTCATGCCCGGGACGGGCGGCACATCATCGACTTCTGGCCGGAACTGATAGCCGACGTGCAAATTCAGGTCGATGTAGATGCCCTCCGCCGCCAGCGCATCCAGAAAATGCCGCATCCGCGCCACCGCTACCGGGTTCAGGGCAGGGTACCGCGCCTGGGTCAGCAGGCTATTGGCATTTTGCGGATCTTTGTCCGGGTTGGTGTCCATGTGATGGCAGCGCACCAGGTTCACGCCCAGCCTCCGCAGCCGCCGGGCGATACGCCGGGCGTCGGCCGGCTCGGGGAAGTTGGCGCCGAAGGCCATGTTCACGCCGAACAAGCGCACCCGCTCATCGTCCGCCGTGTTCGGTTTGAGGTCTGGACCCACGCGGTAGAAATGGCCCTCGCGGACAAACAGCCGGTCAGACGCATTCAAGGGGTGATTGAGAGAGCTGAAATCCGGTGCTCCGCCGAGGCGGTCCTGGTCGATTGCGAAGCGATACATTCCCTGCTGCGCAATCAGTGGGATGGCACCCAAAAGGAGAGTCGCAAAGAAGCGCATCATCCGCACTCCGAATTTTGAATCGTAAGTTGCGGCCCGGCCGGTACCATGCCCGGCCGGGCTCCGGTTGCCCGGATTAGAAATACAGTTTCAGCCCCAACTGCACCTGCCGGGGCGAGTTGGCCTGGGAGGTCACCTGGCCGAATGCGGAGGAGCCCACCACGGTGTTGGGCGCCGCGAACTGAGGATGGTTCAGAGCGTTGAAAGCCTCGGCGCGAACCTCGAGCAGCGAGTCTTCCCTGATGTGGGTATGGAACTGCTTAAAGATCGACAGGGCGGCGGTTGCCGTTCCCGGAGCCCGCACCGTGGGAATGGTCCGCGGAGCGTTGCCCACCGTGAACGGTGCCGGTGTGACGGCATTGGCGGGAGTCGCGAAAAACTGCTGCAGCCAGTTGGAACCGTTGTTGCGGGTCAGCGGGCCGATCAGGTTCGGCCGCTGCGACCCGTAGGTCGGCAGCGCGCGCGACGTGCTCACGCTGAGCGCCAGCGGCATGCCGTTGTCGAACCGCCACAGCCCGTTGGTCTGCCAGCCGCCCAGAACCGCGTCCAGGATCGGGTTCATGTTCGTGCCGAACTGTTTCCCGCGGCCGAAGGGGAGCTGGTACACGTAAGAGAACTGGAGCACTTGCGGTATGTCGAATTGCGATACGGAGCGTTCCAGGTAGCGCCGGTTGGGATCCTGCAGACTAGTCGCGCCGCCCAGCCAGGTGGTGCAACCGCACGCTACCGAGGAGTCATCGATCGACTTCGAAAAGACGTACGTGCCCAGGATTTGCAGGCCCTTCGAAAACCGCTTTTCCACACGCACCTGCAGCGAGTGGTAAATGGAATCGGCCCAGGGCGGATCGTTGCCGCTAAAGCCGCTAAACTGCGGGAACGGCTTCAGGAGCTGATTGTCGACGACGGTGGCGGCCGAGAGGCTGCTCGCCGGGTTGGTGATGATCCCGTAGAACGGGTTGGCGACGTAGGAATTGAGCTGAGTGATCTGGTCCGAAGTGGCGTTCTCCACCGACGGCCCGAGGTAATTCAGGCTGCCCGCGCCTCCGAAGTAGAGGTGCGTTCCCTTGGTGCCCAGATAGTTGGCTTCGACCAGGATGTTGCCTTTGAACTCATGTTGCACGCCGAAGTTCCAGGTCTGCGAGTACGGCGTGTTGTTCCAGGTGCGCATAGGCCCGCTGATGCCCAGGCCCACGCCCGTGAGCAGTCCCAGGGACTTGCCGGGCGGCAGTTGAATGCCTTGAGGAAAGGCGTTGGAAAGACGGCCCCACGGAGTGGCGCCATCGCTCTGATAGGTCAGCAGCAGCGGAGTGGTCCAGTTGAAGCCCGTGAATCCGCCACCGCCCGTACCCGAAGCGGCGCCCTTGATGGTGTCGTAGAAAATCCCGTATCCGCCGCGGATTACGATGTCTCGCGGCCCGCGGTAGGCGAAACCCACCCGCGGAGCCCAGTTTTTCGGATCAACGTTATACGGCGTGCGCTGGCCGTTGTCTGCAAATTCCAGGCCGCCCATGAGATTGCTGCATCCCGGGGACTTGGAGCGGCGAAGCCGCGGTCGGGTCGATCCAACTCATGCGGTTGTAGCGCTCGGTTCGCGGCAGCGTCAGCTCATAGCGCAATCCCGCGTTGATGGTGAGGCGGCTCGTCGGTCTCCAGTTGTCCTGGAAATACCAGGCGTGTGCGAAGTTCTGCGTGGTGATCGCCACATCTACGCCGTAGCCGCTGCCGCCCTGCGGGAAGCCGATCATAAGCGAGGCCAGCGCGTCGCCGCCGGTACCGCCGGCGGGCGTCTGCGAAGTTCCCGAGAGGGTGTATTGGAACTGTCCTTCCGGATTGCCTACCTGGAGGAAGCTGATCCGGTGCATGCGTGCTTCATAGCCCACTTTCAACTCGTGCTTGCCCTTGATCTTGCTAAGGCTCACGTTCAACGTATGCGTATCCAGCGGGTAATGCAGAATGGAATAGGTCTGGGAGCCGAGGTTCTGTCCGCTGACGGCCTGGTAGCCGTTGCCCAGCGTGATGTTGGGCGTGGCAATGTACCCCGAGGTCAGCATGTATTGCGGCAGGCCCAGTGTTGTAACCGGGTTGAAATCCTTGAAATCCTGCCCGACGCCTGCCGTGTAGCTGAAGCTCCGCACCCAGCCGTAGGTGATGCCCATGACCGTGCTGGCGTTGAACGTATGGGTGAAGTTCAGGGAGGCGGAGTAGGCGTGGCTGGTGTTTGGCCCCTGCGTGCACGGGTCGGCCACATTGCCGAAGCAGTTGACCCCTTCGGAGTTGCCCTGGGAACGCGAGAAGCGCCCCGACAGCATGCTGGAATCGCTAAGGCGGTCGTCCAGCTTAACGTCGAAGCGGTGATCGTTGCTCGTGCTCCCGTTCTGCCCGATCCAGTTGTTGAGATAGTTGTACTGCGGCGTGCCGACCGCCACGTTGGGCATCGGGAAATACTGCATCATCTTGTACGCTACCGGGTCGATCAGGTTGCCCGCCGCCGGCGCCAGTTCATATGGCGTGCCGATCAGCTTGGGATTGCCCGGACTGACGTACGTGGCCAGGTTGTTGAAGGGAACGTAACCGCTGCGCACCGCGCCGTTGGCGCTGCTGCTGTAGGTGCTGGTATACGGATCCCAAATCTGGCCGGCCGCTGCCGAGCATCTACCCGCCGCATCGAAAACACCGCCGTTGCGGGTGCAGACCTCTCCGAAATTGCCGCTGCGCTCGGCGGCGCTCGGAACACCGGCGGTGGCGGTGCCGTTGCTCTTGGCCAGCGTGCCCTGGTAATCCACGAAGAAAAATAGTTTGTCCTTGCGGATGGGGCCGCCCAGCGTGCCGCCGAATTGATTCTGTTTCTTTGGCGAAATCTTGACCCCGTTCCGGTTGTTGAAAAAGTTGTTGGCGTTGAGGGCGGAATTCTGGAGAAACTCGTAGGCGCTGCCGGAGAACTTATTCGTTCCGGACTTGGTGACCACGTTGATCACGGCGGTGCCGCCGAACCCGATGTCGGAGCTGTAGGCATTCTGCTCGACCTTGAACTCCTCCACCGCGTCCACCGGCGGCGTGTACAACGCCGTCGTGACCCCGCTGTTGTTCTCGTTATTGGTCTGGCTGGCACCATCCATCACGATGTCGGACTCGGAGTTTCTTCCCCCGTTGGAAACAAAGTTGGTGGCGCCGGCATTCAAGCCGAACGATCCGCCCGCCGCCTGGGAGACGCCCGGCGCCATCTGCGCCAGGTTAAAAACCGCGCGGCTGGTCAGCGGGATGTTGTTGATGAACTTCTGATTGATGATCTGGCCGGTGGACGCGTCCTGCGTTTGCAGCAGAGGAGCCGTCTCGCTGACGTTGACCGCTTCCGCCACGCCCTGCAACTCGAACCTGGCGTCGGCCTGAGCATTCTCGCCCACGTTCAGCACGATGCCGGTCTGCGTGTGCGGCTGCATACCGGGGGCCGCCACAGTAAGGGTATACCGGCCCGGCGGCAGGTTGCGCAAAAGGTAGCGGCCTTCTCCGTTGGTAGTTGCGTTGTATTTAAATCCCTTCGCCTCATCCGTAAGCACCACACTGGCGTTCGGGATCACCGCGCCCGAGGGATCCGTGGCCACCCCCGTGATCGAGCCGCTGTAGACCTGCGCCGTTGCCGGCCGGCACAACATGAGCGCACACATTGCGAGAACCAGTAAGAGGATGCCGGCCGGCATGCGCCAGCTTAGGGCCATCCCCCGAGCCGCGCCGGGACAAAACTGTACCGGCGCACGCTTTGTTCGCGATATTCGTCTTGTCATTGCCTGACCCCCCAAATCTGTTACAAACCTACCCCCTGAACGGAACCTGTGTACCGGACCTGCTTGACCAGGCGTTCTTCGCCGCCGCTAATCTCCCTTCGCGGCGGAACGGCCCCGGTTGAGCAGCCTATCGGTCGCCAGCACGTCAAAGATATAGCTGGCGGCCCCGTGAATCACGTATTCGGTCTGATACCAAAGAAACGGAAAGACTTTCAGCTCCATCATGTCCGGCTTCACCAGCGACGCGCCGGATATCACGCCCCCCGGAATGTAGGACCAGTCCGCGCGGTTGAACCCATAGGCTGGAATCGCGGAATTTGCGCCGACGCCCGAGACGAACGATTCGCTGTTGGCCGGATGGCAGCCGAGCACGAAATTCAGCACGTTATAAAGCGGCTCGGCGTCGAACAAATCCGGCAGGTGCTTGTGCAGGTAGTATTGCCGCAGGGCATCGAGTTGGAGGCTCCAGCCCGAGCCCCACACAAAGCTGGAGTGGATCCCGGAACGCTCCTCGAGCCGATAGTCCGGCTGCGTGACCGCGGGCGGAAGAGGTACGCCATACGGGTTGGAAGCCGTCCACGTTGCCAGCAGCGCCTTCCACTGCCGGGCATAGCCGAGTACCGCGGTCTTGAATGCCGCATCCGGCATTGCCGGCAGGGCACGCACGAGCGTCCAGCCGGGACCGGCGGCGAACTCCTCTGCCGTGGCTTTGCGCAAATCCGGCAGCAGCGCCAGCAGGCGGTCGCGATAGCGCTGCTCGCCGGTGGTCAGCAGCAGTTCGGCAGTGGCTGAAAGCTCCTGGCTGCGGAAGCCGGAATCGCGCGGCACGTAGGCGTTAGGCGGGTAGACCGGCACGTTCCGCTGCTCGTAATCGTAGATATCCCTGGCGGTTTTGAGGGCCTCGGCCGCGAGCGCCGGGTTGGACGCGCCGAGCACACGCGAGGCCGCCGCAAGTGCCTGTACCGCCTCGTATTGAAGACCCGTGTTCCGGTTCGTAAACGCCCAGCGGTCGTCCTTGGTGGTGGCGTCGTCGTCGTCGACTTTGTTGTCGGTGATGTTGACCGGGTCGCCCAGATGCGAGTAGCCCTGGTGCGAGCGTTCGATAATCCCGGCAAAGATATGACCCGACACACGGTACGAGCCCAGCAGACCCTCAACGCCATACTCCACCTGTTCGAGCATGTCCTGCTTGCCGTCAGGCACGTGCAGCAGCACCTGCCGGTGCCCGCGATCGATGGAGGTCTGGTCGAGCGAGGGATGAAACTCCTCCTGCGCCAGCGCCAGGTACAAGGTGGTATTGGCGATGCTGCCGCCGGGCAGGTCGTGGTCGCCCGCATCGTGCCAGCCGCCCCAGTCGAGGCCGGGAATATGCTCATCGTCGGCGAAGTGGGTCTCCCGCTGGCCCTGCTGGTAGCCGTCGATATGCACCAGCCCCTGCGGCGCCTGGCGGGCATCATCGAGGTGGCAGGCGCCGTGCCAGGTGCGGCTTCCTTCCTGCACCGCCACGTGGCACATCTGCACGGGAAGGAAATACTCCAGCGTAGGCTTCCACGCATCCTCGTAAACGGCCGGGCTGATTGCGAACGGGCCGGCTGTCACTCCCCGCGACTCCAGCACATACAGGCCCGGTTGGCGAACTTCGGTGAAATCGAAAATTTCATACTGGTAACGGAGAAACCTGCCCCACGGTCTGGCCGCCCCGGACTTCACCAGGGTGCGATCGCCTTCAACTTCGAGCTTGTAAAGCCGTACCGTCTCCCCGGCGTTCTCCCGTGGATCAAGTTCGATGACGGCGCGCTTGGCCTGCGCCGGGTGGTAGCCAGTCTGCGAAATCGCGATCACCGCCGGACGGCGCCATTCCGGATGAATGGCCGGCGTGATCTCCACCGTCACCCGCCGGTCCGCCGACCCGGGCGCCAGCGGTGCGAAAACCAGGAACCAGGGCTGCGGACTGTTCTGGCGCTGATCCAGCAGGCTGAAGGCCCCGCCGCGGCGCGAGATCAGGATGGTGTGCAGCGGGTCCTCCTGCGCAATGCGCAGCCGGTTTGTGGAGCCCACCAGAACGCGCCCGCCGTATTCGCGCGGGAACACCCCGCTAGCCGAATCGGATTGATAGGATTTGTCGAGATATGTGCCCGGATAGAGAGCCACCCGAAAACCGGCTTGCGCGAACCGCGCCCAATCCACGGGCCGATCGAGTTCCAGAGTCACCATCATCCGGTCGCCGTCGGCTTGGCAGATGATGCGGTACCCGCCGAGTGCGCCTAGATCGCCGAACACCGTGGCGGTGCCCGCGGCGCGATCCACCACGCGCCGCAAAACGCGCTGCGGTACCGGCTTCTCACCCGGTTTCGGCACCAGCAGGAGATCGCCGGAATCGAGTACCCGCTCGCCGTTTTCGATCATCTGCAGCCCGCCCTGGTAACCGATCTGGTAGTTGTTATGGAAAACCAGAAAAGAAAAACCGGGGGCTTCGAAGTACTCTTTGTCGTTCAGGGAAATGCGAGAAGAGTCCGCTGCCAGGACCATCGGCGCGCCCAAAGCTATTAGTACCGCGCCGGCCACACGCAGAGAATCCAGCGTTTTCACCCGGTTATATTGTCACGATCTTTCTAACAAAACAAGAGAAAAGACTACCGGGTTGCAGGGACCGGACTTTGGGGCCAAGCCGCACTGGCTGGAATCGCAATGGCGGGTGTGTGACTGATTGAAAATAGCCGGGGTAATCGGTCGAGGCCGGCCCGAACCGGATCGTCCAAGCCAGGTTTGCGCGTTCCGTCCGGATCACTCGCCGGCAGGCTGGTCGGGAGGATTGACGACCAATGCGCTCCCGACGATTTCGATCAGGGAATCGCCAGGAATCCACTCAACAGCCATACAGGCGCGGGACGGAGCTTTGCCCGGGCTGAAATAAGTTCCGTAGATTTTATTCAGTCCTTCGTACTGCGCTTTGTGCGCTTCAAACCGGGCTTTGCCTGTAGGCGTGGGGACACCATCGGCGAGAGGAAGACAGAGAAAAACCTCGAGATGAATGATGCTGTCCATGGTGCAGCCGGCGCGCTCAACCGATTTCTTAAGAGCATCCATCGTCCGGACGACGTGCTTCTCGAATGGGTCCGTGACGAAAATGTGATCGTCTTTGGGGTAGCCGTCATTAGAACCGGTGCCGGAGAAGTAATAGATTCCGTCGTGTGTGTGGTTGCTGCGGCGAAGCCGATTCCCCGCAGATCCGGCTGCCGGCGCACCGCCGGATGGAGCCTGCTGAGAGAACAGAAGCGGCGCTCCGGTAGCGGCAGCCGCCATGGTCGCGAGTTTATTGAAGTACCTGCGCCGTGTGTCGGTTTGCATAAGATATCTCCTTCGATAGTTTCGGTCTCTTCATATTCCGGCCAAGGCTCCGCTCGCTTAGCCCGGCGGAGCCATTCATGCTTACGCAGCCCTTCTCGCCACGCAGAGGCGGGCTACTGCTTCACAGCAATGGCCGAGATTTCAATCTTCGCTCCGCCAATCAAGCCCGCGACTTGCACCGTGGCTCGCGCTGGTTTGGGGTCCGGCATCAGCTTCTTATAGACGTCATTCATCTTCGGAACATCGTTCAAGTCTGTTACATAAACGGTCACGGACGTTATGTCCGTCATCCGAAAGCCCGCTTTCTTGACTATCCTTTCAATTGCTGCAATCGCATTTGTAGTCTGCAAGGTGATATCGGTTCCGGTCACCTTTCCTTGCGAGTCGGGCCCTTGCTGACCAGCAACGTAGAGGGTATTGCCTGCCACATAGCCGTCGCTAAAGGGCATGCCCTTCTTGAAGTCGATGGCTTTGTTTTGAGCAAAAGCACTGCCCAAAACACAAAACGCCAGTATGCCCATCGAACAGAGGCGCCACTGGATCGTTTGCGAGCATGCCAGTTTCCTGTTTAATCTCATGTTGAAGATTCTATAATACCGGCAACAAGTCGCGGGGTTTGCGATGGATCCGCAATTATCCCTGGCGAAGCCATGGACCTTATGGGCTTATACCGCCGGTCGAATATCCCCCGCGTCCGAGGCGTCTCGAAGACTCACAACCGGGTCGCGAGTGAGCTTCAGTGGCGAAGGGGTAGCAGTTTGATGTTGCGAAACTCGATCTTATTGTCCTTCTGGCACTGAAAACCGACGACACCGGAACTGTGCTTGGAATCATGCGTATCGAGCAGAGTGGTTCCGTTCAGGACGATCGTGTAGTGGTCCCCGTCGGCCGTGATGTCATAGTGGTTCCATTCGTCTGGAAGGATTCTCGTCGCGGCCGCTTTGGCTGTACCGACGAGGCTGCCGGTATTGAAGCCGCCCGGCTGGTAGTCCCAAATCTGGAGCTCATAGCCGGTGATGTGCGGCTGGCCTTGCTTGTCCGACCGAATGAAGACCCCGCTGTTCACTTTCTCGCTTCCCCGAAAATCAAGCGTCAGATGATAATTGGAAAACCGCTCCGTCGTCCCGAGCCATCCGGCACTCGTACCAGGGCAGACGAGAGCCCCCTCGGCGACCGCCCAATCCCCGTCGGTGGAGGGATTAGAGGTGGGCCGGGCTTCCCAACCGGCAAGGCTGGTGCCATCGAACAAGAGCTTCCATCCTTCCTGCCTCTGGGCTGGTGTGAGGGTATTCGGCTGATCCTGGGCAACCGCCGTAACGGCCGGAGTCAGTAGGGCCGCACCCAGAAGGATGCGGCGGATATAATTCAGAGTTTTGGGACTCAACGTGGCTGGCATCTCAGCCATAATCTACCATGCCACTTTTTGTTTCGTGGAACCTGCGGGCGCATCCGTTGCCGCGAATCATTCGGCCCTTAACGCCGTCGCCGGATCTGCCCGCGAACCCCGCAGCGCCGGAAGCAGCGCCGCCGCGAGCGACACAGCCGTCAGCAGCGCTACGGCCCCGGCATAGGACCACGGATCGGTTCTCTTCACCTGGAACAGCAGCGCTTCGAGGTAGTGTGTCAGCGCGAATGCTCCCGCCATGCCCAATCCCAGACCCGTGCCGATCCAGACGCCCGCCCGCCCTAGCACCAGTGCGACAATCCGCCGCGGCGACGCTCCCAGCGCGAGCCGAATCCCCAGTTCGCTCATCCGTTGGCTCACCAGGTAGGAGAGCACGCCGAAGATTCCGGTCGTCGCGAGCAGGGTGGCCACGCCTGCAAACGCAAGCAGCAGGACCATCTCAAAAAAGTTCTGGGAAACCAACTGGTTGACGATTTCCTCCATGGTGCGCACGTTAGTCACGGGTTGCTCGCGGTCGAGAGCCCAAACCTGTTGCTGAATCGCATTGACGAGCCGGCGGGGGTCGCCCGCCGAGCGAATCGCAAAATCCGCCAGCCTGACCGGATAGACCCCGGTTTGGGCCGCCGCGAAATAGACCTGCGGCTTGATGGTGTCCAGTTTTCCGCTGCGGCGGATGTCGTTGACTTCGCCCACGATCCGGCACCAGCCCTTTCCCCGGAGTAACCGGTGGCCGACAGGATCGCGGTCCTGCATATAGCGCCGCGCGAACTCGCGGTTGACAACCGCGACCACCGGTGCACCCTCGCGGTCGTCCAGGGTGAGGGCGCGCCCGCGCAGCAACGGAATCCCGAGCGTTTCGAAATAGCCCGTGCTGACCGCCTGCGCACCGGCCTCGAGGTTCTCATCCGGCGCGGTATCGACGATAATTCCCGTGCTCCAGCCGCCGCGCATGGGCATCCGATTCGCGAATGCCGCCGCTTCGACGCCCGGCAACGCCTTCACGCGGTCCTCCAGTTGGCGGAAAAAATCGAAACGCGCGCCAGCGGTTTTGTATCGCAGGTCGGGGAGATTGACATTCATGGCCAGCACGCGCTCGGTCCGGAATCCCAGATCCACGCCCATCGCTACCATGAAACTGCGAAGCAACAGGCCCGCGCTAACCAGCAGCACGAAAGAAAGCGCGACTTCGGCGGTGGTCAGCGTAGCGCGCCATCGCGCCTGGGATTTCGTCCCCGTGCTCCGCGCCGCACTTTTAAGTGCCTCCGCCGCTTGTGCCCGTGAAGCCTGCCACGCCGGAACCATGCCGAATACCACGCCGGTAATCGCTGCCACTGCCGCTGCCACCATGAAGACCCGCCAATCCATCGTGACTTCCGCCAGACGTGGCGTTTCAGATGGAGCGATCGCTACGAGCGCCTTCATCAATACCAGACCCAATGCCATCCCAGCCGCGCAACCCGCCACCGTTACGACCAGGCTTTCCGCCAGGTATTGCCGGACCAGTCCCCACCTTCCGGCGCCCAGCGCCATCCGCACGCTGGATTCGTGCTGGCGGCGCACCGCTCGCACCAGCATCAGGTTGGCCATGTTCACGCACGTGATCAGGACGATCACTCCCGAAGCTGCCAGGAGAATCCAGAGCGGACCGCTCGCCTTGTGCACCAGATCGTCCGCAAGCGGGGCAACCACCGCGCGGAGATTGCCGTTGGTACGTGGAAATTGCTTCCGCAAACCGGCGGAAACAGCCTCCAGCGCCGCCTGTGCCGCCGCCACCGTCACTCCTGACCGCAACCGCGCCACTACGTTGACATCGTGATCGCCGCGCGCCGCAAGTTGTGATTTCGGATAAGCCGCCGGCACGAAGAACTCGGCGGCGTCCTCTGCGTAGGCAACCTGCAAGGGCGAGCGGAAACGGCGCGGCATCACGCCGATCACCCGATAGGAAGCGCCATCCAGCACCACTTCACGTCCGACCACTTCGGCGTCGCCGCCTAACCGCCGCTGCCAGAAATCGTGCGTGAGCACGACCACCAGCGGAGCGCCAGGCCGATCTTCCTCAATGTTGAAAGTACGCCCGAGCCACGGTTCAACTCCGAGGACTGCAAAAAAACCCGCGGAAACGGCTTCACCCGCGACGCGCTCCGGCGTACCGATCCCGGTGAGGTTCATTGCTTTGCGGTCGAAACTGGCCATGCCGGTAAACGCCGCGGACTTTGCGTAATCCGCGATGTTGGCAACCGAGACGGTGGTCCGCAGCGAACTGCCGGCCCCGCCTGCCTGGGTGCCGCTGCTGTTGAAGTTTTCCTGGCCGGGCCGAATCTGCTCTTCCCAAAGCGATAACAGCCGGCCGGGCTTGGGGTAGGGAAGGCGGCGCAGCATTACGGCATTGACCACGCTGAATACTGCGGTGTTCATGCCGAGTCCCACTGTCAGCGTAGCCAACGCCACTGCGGTAAATCCCGGCGTTTTCCGCAGGCCGCGCAAGGCGTGGCGTACATCCTGTAAGAGCCGTTCCCATACGTTCCAACCCCAAATCGAGGCGCTGGCGTCAGCCACCAGTCCACGGTTGCCGAACTGCCGCAGGGCGGCATAGCCCGCTTCCCGCTCGGAAGTTGCTTCGGACCGCATCTTGCGCGCGCGCAGTTCGAGATGCAGCCGCATTTCTTCCTCTAGTTCGCGGGCCGCTTCCTCCCGCCTCCAAAGCTGCACCAGCCGCCGTCGAAGTTCGCCGATCCGCATGGCAATTGCTCCTATGCCGGCGCGAGTACGTGCGCAATCGCACGCGCCACGCGCTGGTATCGCTCCACTTCGCGCTCGAGTTGCCGTCGCCCTTCCGGCGTCAGCCGGTAATATCGCGCGCGCCGGTTCTCGTCTGTCTTGCCCCATTTGCCCTGAATCCAGCCCTTCAGCAACATCCGCTGCAAGGCGGGGTAGAGGGATCCTTCTTCTACCCGCAGAACCGCTTCGGAGTTCGCCAAAATGGAATCCGCGATGGCGAAACCATGCAGTTGCCGCTTCCCGGCCAGGGTGTGGAGGATGAGCATCTCGAGCGTGCCGGGAGGGATTTCGTCTCGTTGCGCACTCATTGACATAGATAGACTATGTCAAAACGCGGCGGATTACAAGAGCTGTGCGCCTTGTGTCCTGATAGGATAAACGGCTATGAAGATCCAACACCTTCGCCGCCCGGGGCTGTGGCTGGCCCTGTCGATCGCGGCAGTTTTGGCCGGCCTGACAACCAGCGCACCGGCGCCGGCCCAGGTGCGCTTCGCCGCCGGCCAGATGGACACGTTCCTCTATGGCGCCGCCTTCTATGAGGAATACATGCCACAGGACCGCCTGGAGAAAGACGTCCAGTTGATGCAGCAGGCGGGCATTAACGTTGTCCGCGTGGGTGAATCCACGTGGAGCCTCTGGGAGCCCCAGGATGGCCGATTCGAGTTCGCCTGGATGGATCGGATTATCGAACGCCTGGCCCAGGCGCATATCAAGGTCATTCTGGGCACGCCCACTTACTCTATTCCGCCCTGGATGTTCAAGGAGCATCCGGAAATCCTGGTGACCCGGCTGGATGGTCAGCGGGCCACCTACGGCTTGCGCCAGAACATGGATATCACGAACCCCGATTTTCTGCGCTATTCCGAGCGAGTGATTCGCAAGATCACCGAACACTACCGCGACAACCCGGCCGTGATCGGTTACCAGGTGGATAACGAGACTACTTCCAACGGTACTGCCGGTCCCAATGTGCAGGCTGGTTTCGTCAGTTACCTGCGGGAGAAGTTTTCGAGCGTCGAGCGGCTGAACCATATCTGGGGACTGGTGTACTGGGGCCAGAGCCTGCATGACTGGTCCGAGGTCCCTCCGCGCGACGGCATCCTGAACCCCGGCTGGAAACTCGAATGGGACCGCTACCAGGACCTGTTGACCACTAACTTTCTGGCCTGGCAGGTGCGCCTCGTGCGCGAGCAGCTTCGCCCGGACCAGTTCGTGACACAGGATTTCGGCGGCGCCACCCGTTCCGCCGTCAACGAATATGCGGTTTCGAAGCACCTGGATATCGCGGCCATCAACCCCTACCATCCGACCCAGGATTTGTACGACGGCGAAGGTTCGAGTTACGGCGGCGACTTTGCGCGGTCGCTCAAGCAGACCAACTACCTGGTAACCGAGACCAACGCCCAGACCATCGGCTGGGATTCGCGCTCGCAGTTCCCGCCCTACGACGGGCAGCTTCGGCAGGATGTCTACCTGATGGCTGCGACTGGCGCCAACATGGTGGAGTACTGGCACTGGCATTCGCTTCACTATGGGCAGGAGACGTATTGGAAGGGCGTGCTGCCGCACGATTTAGAACCCGGCCGCGCCTATGCGGAGGTGTCGCGAACCGCGCACGAGTTGCAGCGGATCGGCTCGCATATCGTCGATACGAAGGCAGCCCACCCGGTGGCCCTGCTCTACAGCAACGATTCGCGCCGCGGCATCGAATACATGCCGTTCCTGATTACGCAGCCTGCCGGCGACATGCCCTGGAGCCGCCCCGGCGGCTACGACCTCGAGATGCGGGGATTGTACCGGGCGCTTTACCGACTGAATGTCGGCGTGGATTTTGTTTTCCCGGAAACGGCGGACCTGAGCGGGTACAAGGTCATCGTGGTTCCGCCGCTGTATATCGCGAGCGATGAACTGCTCGAACGGCTGGTCGACTATGTGCGGGCCGGCGGGCACCTGGTGCTGACTCTGAAAAGCGGCTTTTGCGACGAGTATTCGACGGTCCGTCCCCGCATGGCTCCAGGACCGCTGCGCAAGGCCGCCGGCTTCCATTACCAGGAGTTTTCCAACCTGGCGAAGCCGTTGCGGCTCAGGGATGACCCGTTCCAGGCCGGCGCCGAGAACCAGGTGAGCGATTGGGCGGAGATGCTTCTGCCCGACACGGCCAAGCCGCTGGCCTTCTACGATCACCCGTTTTTCGGCAAGTATCCGGCGATCACCCAGAACCGCTTCGGCAAGGGCATGGTGACTTACGAGGGCACGGTGCTCAGCGACGCGTTGCAGCAGAAACTGCTGGAGCGGGTCCTCAGCCAGTCTGGCCTTCTCGGGCCCGACCAGAATCTGCCCTCGGGCGTCCGTGTGAAGCACGGGACCGGCCGCTCCGGAAAGGCGCTCCATTATTACTTCAACTTTTCGGCGAAGCCGCAGCGAGTCGCCTATCCGTACGGCGGCGGAACGGAACTGCTCTCGAACAGCTCTGTTGCGAAAGGCGGGGCGCTGGCACTCGATGCCTGGGGCGTCGCCATCGTGGAACAGGATCAACCGTAGACCCGCCAAATTTGCGGGGAACTTTGCGGCAATTCCAACGTATTGGCTGACATGGGCCAGAACAGCCGGTTCGCCATACGCATGCTGCGAAGAAACCCCGCTTTCGCCCTGATCGCGGTATTTGCTCTGGCGCTTGGGATCGGCGCCACCACAGCCATTTTCACGGTCGTAGACCACGTCCTTCTGCGGCCGCTGTCTTACCGCGATGCCGATCGCATGGTCAACGTAGTCCGGAAATTCCAAACCGGCGCGAGCCCCTCCATGTCGATACCCAAGTTCGTCGCCATCCGGCAGGCCAGCCTCTTCGAAGCCGTCGCGGTGTATGACTTCATGGGGCCCGGCATGAACCTCAGCGGCACCGGCCAACCGGAGCAGGTCAGAGGCGTCCACGTCTCGGAGGAGTACTTTCGCCTGTTCCGGGTCGCCCCGATCATGGGCCGCACCTTTTCCCCCGAGGAAGACCGGCCCGGCGGACCGCGCGTCGCGGTGCTCACGAACGGGCTTTGGAAGCGTCGATTCGGCAGCGATCCGGCGATGATCGGCCGCGTCATCAGGCTCAACTCCGAGCCGTTCACGGTAGTCGGCGTGATGGGCCCGGATTTCACCGGCGAGCCGGAAACCGACCTCTTCCTTCCCGAACAGGCCGATCTCAACAGCACCAACCAGGGCCATTTTCTGTTCCTGGGCGCAAGGCTCAAGCCCGGCGTCACGATGCAACAGGCCAATGCCGAGTTGCGCGTCATCACCGAACGCTTCCGCAAGCTCTATCCCGGCGTGATCTCGTCCGGCGAGAGCTTTGGGGCTCAGCCCTTCGGTTCGGTCCTGGTCAACGACCTGCGCACGCCGCTGTTCATCCTTTTGGGAGCCGTGGCCTTCGTCCTGTTGATCGCCTGCGCCAACGTCGCCAACCTTCTGCTGGTGCGGGCCGCCGGCCGCAGTAAGGAAATTGCCCTCCGCGTCGCCCTCGGCGCCAGCCGTGGTGCCATCCTGCGCCAGTTGTTGATGGAAAGCCTGTTGCTGGCAGTCTCCGGCGGGGCCGCAGGCATCTTTCTGGGAGCCATCGGTCTTCGTGCTTTGCTGGCGGCCGCGCCAGCCGAACTGCCCCGGCTCCCGGCTGACCTGGGCCTTTTCGGCCTGATGGACGGACGCATCCTCGGTTTTGCTTGTGCCGTGTCGATTCTCACCGGCGTGCTGTTCGGACTGGTGCCGGCCTTGCAGATCTCCCGGCCCGACCCGAACGCCGCGCTGCGGGAAGGAGGCGCGCGGACCACCGCTGGTTCCCGGCGGCAGCGGACGCGCAACATTCTGGTGGTTGCCGAAACCGCTCTGGCGTTGGTGCTCCTGGTCGGCGCGGCCCTCATGATCCGCACCTTCCTGGCCCTGCGGAACGTGCAGCCCGGCTTTCAGGTATCTTCCGTGCTTACCATGAGCACCTCGCTCGCCGGGCACAAGTATGAAACGGCCGTGGGGGTGGAGCGCCTGGCCACGGAAGTGACGCGCCGCCTGGAGTCGCTTCCGGGGGTGAAAGCTGCCACCTATGCTCTCTCACTGCCCCTGCAACTGGGTCCGGATATGCCGTTCTCCATTGCCGGAAAAGTCCCGCGCGACGGCGGACCGTACAACGGAGACGAGCAGTATCGGCCTGTCGGCGTGCACTACTTCGGCGCCCTCGGGATCCCGCTCCGCCGGGGCCGTTCGTTCGATGAGCGCGACAGCAGTTCCGGCCGCTGGACGCTTGTCATCAATGAAGCCATGGCGAAGAAATACTGGCCCAACGAGGATCCGCTGGGTGTGACCGTGACGATCGGAAAAGGGCTTGGCGGCGGGTTGGAAGACCGGCCCCGCGAGGTCATCGGTGTGGTCGGCAATGTGCGCGAAGACGGCATCGACCAGGCGCCCCCGCCGCTGCTGTACATTCCTGTCGGCCAGGAGCCGAATGGCATGGTGGCGCTGGGAAATCTCGTGCTGCCGTCTTCCTGGGCGGTCCAGTCAGTTGGGGATTCGGCGGCGCTGGCCCGCGCGGTGCAACAGGAAGTGCTCCGCGTCGATCCGGACCTGCCGGTGGCCAGGGTGATGATGATGGACCGGGTTGTCGCCAAATCCGCCGCGCGCCAGCATTTCAATATGATCCTGCTGGGCATCTTCGGCGGTGTCGCGCTGCTGCTTGCGGCCGTCGGGATTTACGGAGTGATGTCGTACACGGTGCAGCAACGCACCAATGAAATGGGCATCCGGATCGCTCTCGGGGCCGGAGCGGGCCAGTTGCTCCGGCTGGTGGTGGGCCAGGGCCTAGTGCTGGCCGGCATCGGCGTGGCCATCGGCCTTGCGGCGTCTTTCGGCGTCACGCGGGTCATGTCGAGCCTTCTTTACGGGGTAAAGGCCAACGATGCGGCCACGTTCACCGCCGTGGCCGTAGTGCTTTCCGCGGTTGCGGCTCTGGCGTGCTACATCCCGGCGCGGCGCGCCACGCGCGTGGATCCGATTGTCGCGTTGCGCCACGAGTGAACCGGCGCCGCTCCGGGCATTCAGGTTCGCAACTCCTGTTGCACCAGCGCACCGAAATCCGTCGGCCGGTACTGAGGCGCTCGCGGAGGTTGGATCAGTTTTGGGTCATCGACCCAGCTCCAGGCGCTCCACCCGCAAGCCTTCTCCCGGAGCACCCGCGCCAGCCGCTGCCCAAATGCGAGGTCGGTTGCGCCGCCTCCCCACTCGCCGACGAAAACGGGGATCCTGGCGGCTTTCCCAAAGGCCTTCCGCCACGTGTGACGGCCGCGGTTTGGGTAAATATGAGCCGAGTACACGATGTTCGGCACATTCAAGTGCACGTGCCGCAAATCGAAGGCCCAGTCGACGCCGCCAACCAGAATCAGCGAGTTCGGGTGGATGCGCCGCACTTCGCTGACCAGCCGCGCGGCCCATGGCCCCCACTCGTCCGGCCCAACGAAATCGGCCTCAGAAGCCACTACGTTCCCCTGTTCATCGATGACGTGAATCGGCAGGGGATCGTCATCGACCGGATCGTGCGGTTCGTTGAAAAGGTCGAAGAGGACCGCCGGTTCCTCCCGGTACCGGGCGGCCAGATCCGCCCACAGTGTGAGGGTGCCGGAGTCCGGCGTAGGCGCCACATGGTTATCCCTGCCGGACGCGCTACCGTAGACGGTATCCGCATCCAGCCATTGAAGATCCAGGATCGTGTAGGCCCCCAGGGCGGCGGCCCAGTCGATCACCTGATCCAGGTCCGCGCGGTAGTCCTCGGCGGTATACCCTTTTCGCCCGTTCAGCGCCCAGTCCTGATTGAAAGGAATGCGGACCACGTTGGCGCGCCAGTTCAGGACGATCTCCTGCATCTCCGCCTGCGAAAAGTCGGCCGCAGCCAGAAAGCCGCCGGAGGAGGGCTCCGCGTATTCCAACCCCGAGCGGTTGATGCCTCGCAATAAGACCGCGTTCATGGTGTCGCCGCGCAGAATTCGATTTCCAGCCGTGATGAGTGCGGGCAACCCGTGCGACAACTCCCCTTTCATAAGAGGCTCAGCGGCGGAAGACCAGCGGATTCAGCTCGCTTGCCGCCAGGTCGCCGGGCCTCAAGCCGGGCATCCACCTTTCCAGATCGCGCCGGCGGCTGTCGTTGTCAGGGTCCAGCACCCTGGCTCCATCGGCGTACCAGATCACCGTCATCACCTCACGGCAGCGGCCGGTAACATTCGCGGGTGCCCCGTGCAGGGTCCAGCCACGGTGGAATGTGGCGTCGCCTGCGCGCATGGCGCCCCCGGGGACGACCGTGTAGCCGCGGTCTCGAATGTACTCGTTGAATTTCCGCTCCGACCGATCGCCGATCGGCACGTCGCCGAGGTAGCCGTTCCGGTGCGACCCGGAAGCGAAGTGCATGGTGCCCATCTCGGGAGATACATCCACCAGTGGCATCCACATCGTAACCGTCTGGTTCGTGTCCAGCGGCCAATAGTGCTGGTCCTGGTGCCACGGCGTGATTCCGCCGCCCGGCTCCTTGAGCAATGCCTGATCGTGATAGATGCGCACACCTTCCACCCCGAGCAGATCGGCTGCGACCCTCGCAAACCGCCTTGCCAGGACGAATCGTCTCACTCCCGCGTCCTTCGTCCACAGGTTCATGCCTTTCAGGAAGGCTCTGCCGTATGTGTCGCGCTCTGCGAGGGGGGTCGGTTCCGCTCCGAATTGGTCTCGGGCCGCGAGGATGACAGCCCGATATGCCGCCATTTCTTCCGAAGAGGCAACGCCGCGCAGAAGAATATGTCCCCTGCATTGGAAATCGGCGATTTGCGCCGCCGGGATCTCATAGTCGGAGGCAAGATCCGGCAGTATTTCGATGCTCATGTGCCGATCTCCGCTTGATCGAGCACACCGGCTCCCGGTGCGGCCTCGACCGCATAGATTTCCGGTTGCACGCGGGTCGAGGCGTAGTAAGCGTCGCGAACGGCGTTGTGGAAGTCGGCGGTGCGCGCGGTATCCACCAGGGCGACCATCGAGCCTCCGAACCCCGCACCCGCCTGCCGCGCGCCGATCACCCCCGGCGCGGCGAGCATCGCATCCATCATGGCCAGCATCGGCGGCGAGCAGATCTCGTACAGGTCCCTTGCGCCCCCGAACGACTCCGCGCAGAGGCGGGCGATGGCAGGCCGGTCTCCCGAAGCCAGAGCGCACGCCAGCGACTCGGCCCGGGCACTTTCGGCGACGATGAAGCCGGCCCGCCGCGCGGCCGTCCCAGGAAGTTCGTGGGCTCTCGCGGCCAGCATCGCGGGTGTTACGTCCCGCAGAGCGCTCACACCCATTGCGGCGGCCGCCTGCTCGCACTCGTACCTGCGGTTTGCGTATTCGCCGACCGAGAGCCTGCGCCGGCTCAGTGTGTTGCACACGACGACGCTGATTCCGCAGGCAATCCGCACCGTCCGGGTCGAGAGGTCCCGGCAATCCAGAAGCAGCGCGCATCCCTTGCGTCCCAGGCACGAAGAATACTGATCCAGAATTCCGCACTTCACGCCAACGAACTCGTTTTCAGCCCTCTGACAAAGCGATGCTTTCCGTTCGGGCGGGAGTGGCCGGCCGGCTAGCGCCTCGAACATCGTCGCCACCGCACATTCGAGCGCCGCCGATGAGCTCAAACCGCTCTCGAGCGGCACTGTGCTGTGGATCACCGCATCGCAGCCCGTCAATCGGAGGCCCTCAGCTTGTAGCACCGCAGCCACGCCCCGTACGTAGTTACACCACTTGGATTCGCGACTCGGTTCGATCGAATCCAGCCGGAATACGTCTTCCGCGGCATCCAGGTTCATCGAGCGGATGCGCACGGTATTGCCTCCGGTGCCCCTGGCAGCGATCCACGTATCGCGATTGATCGGCAAGGTCAAGACGAAGCCCAGGTTGTAATCCGTATGGCTGCCCATCAAATCCACACGGCCCGGCGCACGCGTCCAGAGTTCCGGCTCGCACGCGAATCCTGCACGGAAAGCCGCCGCCAGATGCTCGGCACGAGCTCGCGGGTCGAGCGCCCCTTCAGCGGCTGGTTTCGTCGAAAGCATTGAGCATCGCCTCCACATTGCGGGCTGGAATGTCCGACTGCATCCGGTGGGAAGGCCCGAGCAGCAGCCCCGTACCTCCGGGCGCCAGCGCGCGCGCACACGCAAGGGTCCCGGCTCGCACATCCTGCGCCGTGCCGCCCGGCAGCACGCCCTGCGTCGAAATTCCCCCGTAAAAGCTCAGTTTCGAGCCATACTCCTTCTCCAGCCGCGTGTGATCCAGCACCTCCGGCTGCACCGGATTCAGCGTAGTCAACCCGATCTCCACCAGATCCGGCAGAATTGCTTCGATGGCACCGTCGGAATGCAGAATCACGGGCAGCCCCGCGTCCACAAAAACCGCAAACAGCTTCGCCAGCCTCGGTTTCATCAGCCTGCGCCACAGCCGCGGAGAGAACAACATGGATCTCTGCGCGCCGTAGTCGTCTCCGAAGTACCCACCCGCGACACCGGCCGCGACGAATCGGCTGGAAAGACGCAACTGGATCTGGACGATGCGGTCCAGCAGTTCCTCCACCCATTCCGTACGCTCCACCATATCCATCAGCAGGGCGTCAAATCCGCGCAGAGACCAGGCCCGCTCAAAGAGGCACATCCCCAGATTTGGAACCGTGAAGCAGCCTGCGCCGTTCCGGAGAATCGTCCGCTCAGCCTTGCTGAGAATCGCGGCGTCGTTGGGGTCGGGCCATGGAAAACCATCCAGGTTGTGGGAGTCCTTCAGGGGGGCAAAGGCGTGCCAGTAACCTTCCGTGCGGGTGTCCCAACCCGCGCCCCACCAGTCGAATTCGATCGACCCGTCTTCGCTTGTGCGGCGAGGGTACTCGATGTCGACTCTCAGCAGGTGATTTCCCAGGCGCGCCGGCAACTCCGCCTCCGCGATTCCGAAATGCCGGGATAGCAATCGTCCCATGGCCCGTGTGTAATTCGACTGCGTAGGCAGCCTGTCCACCGGTTCGCGCCGCAGGGCGCGCCGCACCCGTTCCTTCGGAGACACCGTGCCTGGCGCGCTCGGAGGTTCAACGTCCATAAGGGACTACCAGAAGATCACGTTCAGGATAACGAATACCACGGCCACCATCGCCGCCGCGAAAACCGGCTTTCGGTAAAATGCGGCAGGGGGCTCGGCCGGAAGCGGCGACAGGCCGTAAACCAGCCCCTGCAGTTCGGAAACCGGCTTGGGCGTAGTCACGAGGCTCACCAGAATGGTCACCAAAACGCAAATGAGCCAGGACCAGATGAACCTGTACAGGTTCTCAGCCATCGGCTTTGCATCTGAAGAGAGCGCCAGAATCGCCAGCGCCGCCGGATGGAGTTTCACCAATAGCCAGAGCAGAACCGACGACAGGGTCCCGGAAAATAGTCCCCAGAAACCTCCGGCGCCCGTAGCGCGCTTCCACATCATCCCGATGATTACGGTGCCGAACAGGGGAATAATGAAGAAGCCAAACAATGCCTGAACGTAATCCATGATGCTGGCGAATTGCATAACCAGGTAGGCGGCGGCAATGCTGGCGGCGAGTCCAATCACCGTGCACCACCGGCCGATGGTCAGGCACTTCCCGTCGCCGGCTAACCGGTTAACCACCGGGCGATAGATATCGTAGGTCCACACCGTGGCGAATGCGCTGATGTTTCCAGCCATTCCGGACATGAAGCCGGCGATGAGAGCGGTCACGCCGATGCCCAGAAAACCGGGACCGAGATACCGCGCCATCATGAGGGGCATTACTTCGTTGTAGCTGTGGCCCCCCGTCGCGAGAGCCTCCGACTCCCCCGTCAGTTTCATCGGAAGCACCGCCAACCCCAGCAAGCCGGGCAGGATTACGATCGCCGGCAACAGCATCTTGAACGCGGCGCCGATAGTTGTGGCGACCTTCGCCGACCGCAGATCGCGCGCCGCCATCACCCGCTGGACAACCAGGAAGTCGGTGGTCCAGTAGCCGAACGCGCCGATCAGGCCCAGGCCGAACACCATCCCGGTCCAGTGCACGCCCATCGGATTATCCGCCGCCGCGCCCATGTTCCGCCACATGTGCGTGTAGTCCTGGGAAGGGGCGCGCTGGGCGATGCGAGCCAGCATCCCGCTCCAGCCGCCTGTTTCGATGAGGCCGAAAATGGGGATGGAGATCGTCCCAACCCAGATCAGGACGAATTGAATGACTTCGTTGACGATTGCGGAAAGCAAGCCTCCGAGCGCGACATACACTCCGACGGTCGCGGTGGAAACCAGAATGCTGAAATTGATATCCCACCCCAGAATGACCTTCATCACCACAGCCATGGAGAACATGTTGATGCCGCTCATCAGCACGGTCATGACTGCGAAACTCAGAGCGGAGAGCAGCCGGGTGCCCTCGCCGTACCGAAGCTTCAAATAACCGGGTACGGAATGCGCCTTGGATACGTAGTAGAACGGGATCATTACAAGGCCGAGGAACAGCATCGCCGGGACCGCGCCTATCCAGTACCAATGCGCGGCCAGCATCCCATATTGATAAGCCGAGGCAGACCAGCCTAACAGTTCGAGCGTTCCCAGGTTCGCCGCGACGAAACTCAGCCCGGCTACCCACGAGCCGACGCCCTTGCCCGCAAAGAAAAAATCGCGACTTGCCCGAACCCGGCGTTTCAAATACAAGCCGATGCCTAACACCAGTCCGAAGTACAGGCAGATGACCAGGACGTCGGCCGGAGCCAGCGTCAGCAGTCGCGCCGGCCTGCCCCTCTGGGCGGAAATCAAGCCGCTAGCCGTGGCGGCACCGGTGGCGAGTAGGCGGACGATCATGCGGGTCGGCAAGGAACTCAGGGGTTATGCTCCGTCAAACCGGAAAATTCTGACAATCGGAACACTAACACATTTCCGGGCCAGAATGGCTCCGGCAGGAGAGGCGGGGCGGATTTGATCCCGGGCGTTTCGCTGAAGTTCTCATTTCAGTAAAAGAAAGCCACTTCGGGGATGACTCTGTCTGCGCCGCACAGACAGGTCTTTGTAACTGAATAGTCCGATACGATTTGACCAACCAATTTCGGAACCATCACTTCATCGCCCTTGACGTGGTAAATACACAGCGCCATGCGAGGCCGAAATCGCGCGATCGTGTCTCTGGCACCGACTACTGCCTTTCGTTCGGCGCCTTCGATGTCCATTTTGATGAAATCCACCTTGGAGAGATGCAGTTCCTCAACCAGCTTGTCGATGGTGGTCAGTGGTACGTGAATGAATTGCGCGTTCTTGATTGGCCTGACGAACGTATCTTCCGCGGAGTCGGCGGGATCGACGCTCAGTTTCAGCACGTCGTCCTTGTCCCAAACGCCTTTCGGATAAAGCACGACCCGACCATCGGCGATCTCAGCGGCGAAATTGCGCCGCAAGCACTCCAGGTTCTCCGGAGCCGGCTCAATGGCGATCACCTTGGCTGCGCCTGCCCACAGGGCCTTTCGAGTGAAGACTCCAACATTAGCTCCCGCATCGAGAACAACATCTCCCGGGCGAATTCGGGTCCCGTAGATGTTGCGCTTCTGTTCAGCGAGATCATAGAGGAGTGCATCTCCGCTTGCTGTCGCCATCCAATACTCACCGGCTGGCGTGCTCCACAGCGAATATGAGGCGTCTCTCCGGATGACCCGGCTCGAAGCCCTAATTTCATTGACGTTCTCTAACTGCAGACGGGAAAGCGACTCACCCTGAAACGATTCTCCCAGCGTGCAGTTCCCGGCGTTGCCTCTGATGTAATGCGAGATGACCAGGAAGGCGTGATGCGTCTGGGCGACGTTCCACAGTGCGGCGGCTGGCAATACAGCCATCGCCAGTCCGAGCCAGATTGTCCTATGACGCCGTGTGTTCATCATATGAAGGCCATGATCTCCAATTCCCAGGGATGGGCTCAAGAGTGCATCGGACAACCACCGGTGGTTAACCAAAGTTAGCCCGTGATAGTTGCGGGCATGCGCGCCGGTTTCGAGTGTGAGAACCTGTAATGTCGCGTTCTCTCGGGTGGGAGGGGCGGCCGCGAAAGGGACCGATGATTGCCGCCAAGGGATTTCATAGTGTCAGCCGCCGCGCCTTTTTGGGGCAAACCGCCACAGCCGCCGCGGGCCTGGCCCAAGGCCGGAATCGCCAGGCGAACCTGATTTACGTTTTCGCCGATCAACTGCGCCGCTTTTCGTGCGGTTATGCGGGCGATGAGTATGCGCACACCCCCAACATCGACCGCCTCGCCCGCGAATCCCTCGATGTTCGCAATGCCGTGCCCTCGACGCCGGTCTGCGCTCCCTATCGCGCTTCGTTGCTGACGGGCAAGTACCAGTCGAGCACGGGCATGGTAATCAATGAACTACGCCTTAGCCCTGAACACGAATGCTTCGGCCGCGTACTGTCGCGAGGCGGCTATGATACGGCCTATATCGGCAAGTGGCATCTCTGGGCCAACCAGTTGGGGCACCACGAGGAAACCAGAAACGGATTTGTGCCGCCAGGGCCCTATCGCCTGGGCTTCGATCAATACTGGGCCGCATACAATTTCAATCACACGTACCACGACGCCCCCTATTTCCGGAACACGCCCCGCCGCGAGATCCACAAACGCTACGAGCCCGATTCGCAAACAACCATGGCGATCGAGTACCTGCGGGCGCGGCGCGTGCAATCTCGGCCCTTCGCGCTTTTTCTCTCCTGGGGACCTCCTCACGACCCATGGGAGTGGTCGAATTGCCCCTCCGGTTTCACCGAACAGTTTCGTAACGTGAACATACCGCTCCGGCCGAATTATTCCGATACACCGGATCCTTATGCCGATGCCTGGGCCACACCGGAACCGGATTATCACTCCAAGATTGGCCAGTTTCAGCAGGGCTACTACGCGATGACGGCGGATATCGACCATTCGCTCGGCCGTTTACTGGAGGCGGTCCGCGAGCAGGGGCTCGAAGACGACACTCTGCTGGTATTCACTTCCGATCATGGAGAGATGTTCGGCTCGCACGGGCGGCGCGCGAAATATATCTTTTATGAGGAGGCCTGCCGGGTACCGTTCCTGGTCCGCTGGCCCGGCCGCATCCGGCCCGGCGCGACCGACACGCTGTTGAGCACACCCGACATCATGCCGACGCTTCTTGGCGCGCTCGGGCTGCCGGTTCCGCGCGCCGTCGAGGGCGCCGATCTCAGCGGGAACCTGCTGGGCAGGTCCAGCCGGGGTCCGGAAGCGATCTACATGCAAGGCATGGGGACCACCGCCGCGTGGAAAGACGGCACGGAGTGGCGGGCCCTGCACGACGCGCGGTACACCTATGCGACCTATCGCCGAGACCGCTCTGAGCTTTTGTTCGACAACCTGGCGGATCCTTACCAGCTCAAGAATCTGGCGGGGGACCGCGGGCAGCAGGCCAAACTGACCTACTATCGAACGGCGCTCCAGCGCTGGATGAAAGAGCACAACGACCAATTCGAGAGCTGCACGTGGTACCGGGATCACTGGACCGACGACCGCAATATCGTCAACACCGGAAGCGGCGTGAGGCAGGATCTCGCGGCCCTGCGGCAGATCGTTCAGAGGACCTCGCGGATGATCGAGAGTGAAAGCAGGCAGTAGCGGTACTCCGTCCGCAAACCGGCTGCTTCACCGATGCCTGGCCCGCCCCCGGTAGCTTCACGGGTGCTTGGGCACTCGACATTTGTTACACTTTTTCACTCAGGAAATTCGGAACTCGGCTTTAGGGCCGGCGCCAACCGCAGGAAGCAGTCGTAGTGCACGGTAAGATCGAGGCAAAAGGAAAGCAGGAACGATGTCTGACCGGAACAGCAGCAAGATTGGGCGGCGCGGGCTCTTCAAGTCCTCGGCCGCCCTGTTGGGCGGAGCTTTGTTGGGGTGGGATGCCAAAGCCGATCCCGAACCCCAGATACGGAATGTGAATACCAACTCGAGCCCGTCCACGCTCAAGATCACGGACCTAAGGGTGGCCACCGTTACCAGGGGCCGCGGTCAGTTCTCAGCTCCCGCCAATTCCCAAGCCGAGAGCCAACGCAGGGCAGGCGGCCCGCCGCCGGGCATGGGATTCGGGCCCGGCTCTACCATCATCCGCATCGACACAAACCAGGGCGTCTACGGACTGGGCGAAGTCCGCGATGGGTCGAGTGCCACCTACGCGCTGTTCCTGAAGAGCCGCCTCGTGGGCGAGAACCCGCTCAGGCTCAACTACCTGTGGCAGAAGATCAAACAATTCGGCGGCAACGGGCGCCAGGCCGGTGGCGTGGTAGCCGTCGAGGTCGCGCTCTGGGACATCATCGGAAAGGTATACGGCGTGCCCATCTACCAGATGCTGGGCGGCAAGTTCCGCGATAAGATCCGGATTTACGCCGATACCACGGAATCCAAGGATCCGAAGATCTACGCCGCGCGCGAGAAAGAGCGCAAGGAAGTCATGGGCCTCACCTGGCTGAAGATGGATTTGGGAATTGAGATGATATCCGACATTCCCGGTACCGTGACCGTCCCCTCCGGGTTGAGTCCCTGGGAAGCCAGAGTTCTTCCTCATCCTTTCGTGGCGATGGAAGTGACCGACAAGGGGATCGACAAGCTCAGCGAGTATGTGGCGGCGGTGCGCGAGGCGGTTGGCATGGAGATCCCTCTGTCGATGGACCATTTGGGCCACCTGGGAGTGAATTCCATTATCCGGTTGGGAAAGGCCTATGAGAAATACAACCTGGCCTGGATGGAAGACGTGATTCCCTGGCAGTATACCGACATGCTGAAGCACATCACAGACAACAGTCCCACTCCCATCCTCACGGGAGAAGACATTTATCTCAAAGAGGGCTTCATCAACCTTTGTGAGAAGCACGCTGTCAGCAAAATTCAACCGGACCTTTCCACTTCCGGCGGCATCCTGGAGACGCACAAGATCGGCGAAGCAGCCATGGAGTATGGCGTTCCCATGGCGATGCATTACGCCGGCTTGCCGATCAACTGCATGGCCAGCGTTCACTGCGCGGCGGCTACGGAAAATTTTCTGGCCCTCGAAAACCATTCTCTGGACCTGCCGTGGTGGCAGGATCTCGTGGAAGGCATCGACAAGCCGATTATCAACAAGGGCTTCATCACGGTTCCGGATAAGCCCGGGCTCGGGATCACGCTGAACGAGGAGGCGTGCAAGGAACATGTGCCTGGCGGCTTCTTTGAGCCTACGCCGCAATGGGACCGTGAGCGGTCGGGCGACCATCTTTGGAGCATGACGCCTCCCCGCACACCGGCCAAGACCCGCCGCGGATGAATCTGGGCCGGGCGCTCGGCGAGCGGGCGTCCGGCCGACACTGCGAACTTCTCCGCACCGGCATCGGCAATCTCTCTCGCTCGCCGATCGGCTATTTCACTATTGCGGAATAATAGTGGGAGACCTATGGTTGAGAAATCGTTTCGACGGGCGAGATGGGCTGTCCTGCTTCTCTGCCTGCCTCTGACACTCGCGGGAGGCACGGACTACTTTCCACCTCCCGACAGCGCGAATGGCTGGCGGGCACTGGCGGGCGCTGCAAGCATCCGCAAGATTGCCGGAATGGATCTGGCGAGACTGGACCAGGCGTTCGAATTCGAGAAGGAAACGAGCCAGCACGGCGGCCTGCTGGTAGTGCGCCACGGCTACCTGGTCTACGAAAGGTATTTCGGAAAAGGCAATCGCGAAGCGCATCCTGACATGGCTTCGATCGGCAAGGCGTTCACCAGCATTTCCTGCGGGATCATGCTTCAGGAGAAACGGGAGCAGATTCCCGACGGCCTCGAGACCAAGGTATTCACGGAACGGTATCTGCCCGAGGCGTTCCCGCTAAGCGATCCGTTGAAGGCCGAGATCAAGTTAGGCCAGTTGCTGAGCATGACCTCCGGTATGCACGGCGATGGCGGTAATCCCGGGATGATCCGCGGCGAGGACGTGCGGTTGGATCCGCTCCCGCGCCAGGCCGGACTGGACCAGGATACGAGTGCGCTGCGGGCGGCGATGTGGACCAGCCCCGGCGAAGGATACTCTTACGCTTCGGGCTCGCCGCACGTTGCTTCGATCGTGCTGCGCCACCTGACGGGCATGGAGTTGCAGCAATACATCGATCTGAAACTGGCTCAGCCGATGGGTTTTGGATCCTGGGGATACGCGCTGCATCGCAACGGAAGCACCCTGCCGCACACGCCGGGCGGGGGCGGCATTGCGCTGCGCGCCACCGACGCGGTCCGCTTCGCCTATCTGTTGTTGCACAAGGGGCGGTGGGGCGGCCGGCAACTGGTTCCGGCTGAATACGTCGCGATGTGCGGCAGGCCTTCGCCCTACGATCCGCATTCGCCGATGAGCCTGATGTTCGAAGTCAACGCCGACGGGCACGTTTTTGGCGCGCCGCACGACGCTTTCTTCAAGTCCGGGGCCGGCGGTTCGGCCATTTACGTCGTGCCGTCTCTCGACCTGGCGATCTACAAAATGTCCTCCAGCGATGCGCAACTCGATCCGGAACTTACGGGGCTGCCGGTTTCCTACCAGGTGGATCATTCCCGGGACACCTGGAAGCCGCGCCCGCACGATCAATTTCATGACGGTCCGGTGGGCGGTGACGATGGCGTGCGCAGGTTGTTAGAGATGGTAGTGGCGGCAGTCATTCCGTAGAAGTGGAGGGCATCGAATCATGCTGATCGATCTCTATCGTTGGCTCCCGCCGGAAGGAGCTAAGATCCTGCTGGTTCTGTTCTTGTCCTTCCTGACGGGCCTGGAACGGGAGGAGCGCAAGGCCGGCAAGGACGCGTACCTGTTCGGCGGCGTGCGGACGTTTCCGCTGATCGGACTGATCGCATATGCGATATCGTTCCTGGCCGGCGGCCAGATTCTGCCCGTGATGCTCGGTTTTGCGGTGGTCGCTGTTTTTCTGATGTTGTCGTACGAGCACAAAGTCAAGGCGTCCGCTTTCGCGGGAATCACTTCCGAAATGTCCGCTCTCACCACCTACATTGCGGCCGCTTTGGTCTATCGCGAGCAATTCTGGATTGCCACCACCCTAACCATCGCCAGCATGTTGCTGCTCGAACTGAAGACGACACTGGAAGGCCTAACGGTGCGAATTGCGCCCGAGGAGATTCTCAGCTTCACGAAGTTTCTGCTGCTGACCGCCGTGATACTGCCAATCGTTCCCAATCAGGAGTTCGGTCCCTTCCGGATCAATCCCGCCAAGGCCTGGCTGGTGGTAGTCGCGGTGAGCACGGTTTCCTACGGCAGTTACGTGATTCAGAAAATGACCAGGGGCAAAGGCGGGGTCCTGCTTTCCGCATTGCTGGGCGGCGCGTATTCATCCACGGTGACCACCGTCGTGTTGGCGAGGCGGGCGCCGCGCGAGAATCGGCCGCATCTGTTCGCCGGCGCAACCCTGATAGCCTCCGGAATGATGTATCTGAGGCTGGCGGGGTTGGTGACGCTCTTCAACCGGGCTCTGATTGCCGCGTTGGGCGTGCCGTTTTTGGCCCTGGCCGTCGCGGCCCTGGTCGCCGGTTGGCTCTGGACACGCCTGCCGGACGCGAATAGCGGGCCCGTGGCTCGCGAATTTGAGCCGAAGAATCCGCTCGAACTGCGTGCCGCCTTTATGTTCGCCGTGCTCTTTCTGGCGATTCTGGTGGCGACGCACCTGGTCGTGAGCTACCTGGGTCGAGTGGGGGTTTATTCGCTGGCCACCCTGATGGGTGTCACCGACGTGGACCCGTTCATTATGGGCATGACGCAGGCGGGCGGGGCGACCACCACGCTGACGGTTGCCGCTTCCGCGATTCTCATCGCAGCCGCCAGCAACAATCTGGCGAAGGGCATCTACGCCTACACGCTGTCCGATCGGAGTACCGGCCGCCAATGCGCCGCTTTGCTGGCAGGTCTGGCTCTGGCCGGCCTGGCACCCCTTTTCTGGCTGGTGCGATAGAGTTCCGACAATTCACTTTCCCGTCCAGCAGGGTGCTCGCTTGCCCAGAAACGCTCCCATGCCCTCTTGCGCATCGTTGGTTAACGCGTTCATCGACATCACTTCCTTGGCGTACGCGTACGCTTTGGGCTGGTCGAGATCGATCTGCGAGTAGAAGGCCTGCTTGCCCAGAGCCAGCACCAGGGAACTGGCTTCCGCGATCTTCGCCGCCATTTGGCGAGTAGACGAGCTCAGTTCCGCCGCGGGAACCACTCGATTGATCAGGCCCCAGTCGGCGGCGGTCGGTGCATCGACGAACTCGCCCGTGAGCAGCATCTGAAGGGCGCGTTTGCGGCCGATGGCCCGCGTCAGCGCCACCATGGGCGTCGTGCAGAACAGGCCGATCCTGACCCCGGGCGTGGCAAACGCCGCTTCTTCCGCCGCAATCGCCAGGTCGCACGTCGCCACCAACTGGCAGCCGGCTGCCGTGGCCACTCCCTGCACCTCCGCGATCACCGGCTGCGGAATTGATTGCAGCCTCGTCATCAACTCCGTACAGACATCGAAGGTGAGCCGGTATTCGTTGATGTCGCGGCCGGTCATTTCCGAAAGATCGTGGCCGGAGCAGAAGACCTTCCCGGCCGCCGCCAGAATCACCGCGCGGATCTCGCGGTCGCGCCCGATTTCATCCAGCCGGGTGATCAGCTCCCGCATCAGGGCGAGCGAAAGTGCGTTGCGGCGCTGCGGCCGGTTGAGTGTGACTACCGATATCGGCCCTTCCCGCGCAATGACCAGATTGGACGGCGCTCCGGCCGGTCCCTCTCCCGTTTTGGTTGGATTCATTTTCCCGTCCTCCCGCTCTCGCGCGCGGCCACGCAGTTCATGCTGCCTCACCTTGGGTGCCCGACGCTGATTGTACACCGGGGGCATCGCAACTGAGGAGCGGAGCGGTTGCACACCGCGGGCGCACGGGATTACCATCCACTGGATAGCGCGAGCGCGGATAGAGATTGGAGGCGAGATCACATGCCAAGAAGCGTGGGGATTCTGGCGGCTGCGGCCGCTCTGCCGGCCCTGTTGCTGACCGGGACCGCCCGGAGCGCCGACAAGGGCCTCGAGGTCCTGAACAGCAGCGGCACTCTCCAGCGGCTGCTCAAGCAGACCGGCGTGTACCATGCCTCCCCTACAGGCAAAACGCCAAGCTTCGTCGTCGATCCTGCGTGGCCTCAGCCGCTGCCGAACAACTGGCTCCTTGGCCAGATCGGCGGGTTGTATGTCGACCGGCATGATCATGTCTGGGTCTATAATCGGCTGCGCAGCCTGACGAACGAAGAAGCCGGGCTGGAAGGCCCCCTGCCCGGCGTGACAGATCGGGATGGCCGGCCGGCGAACGCGCTGGGCCAGGTGCGCGCCAACGGCCCCATAGCGGATTGCTGCAATGCCGCTCCCTCCGTTCTCGAGTTCGATTCCGACGGCAGGCTGCTGCGCGCCTGGGGCGGTCCTTCCGATCCGGGCTTTATCGGCGGCAAATGCAAAGTGGAAGCAGGCTGCATCTGGCCCAACAGTGAGCACGGCATTTATGTCGACTATAGAGACAATGTCTGGATTTCGGGAAATGCCGCGGCGCCCGGAGGCGGCAGCGCCCGCGGGGCAGATCGGGGCAAATCGCCGTGGATCACCAACGAGGAGGGTGGAGACGGCTTCGTACTGAAGTTCGACCGGGACGGCAACTTCAAAATGAGAATCGGTGGCACGCCCGAGGGACCCGACAGTAACGACACGAGCGGCGGCATCCATGGAACACCTCTGCTGTATCGCGCGGCGGACATGGCGGTAGACCCCAAGACGGACCGCCTTTATATCGCCGACGGCTACGGGAATCGCCGCATCCTCATCGTCGACGCCGGGACGGGGAAGTACATCGGCCATTTCGGAGCGTATGGAAACAATCCGGTCGACGATCGAGTTGCCGGAGCCGCCGGGCCGTGGATCGCAGACTATTCCAGGGGCAACCGAAAGCCGGCGTTCTTCCGCACCCCGGTCCATTGCGTGAAACTCGCCGCGGACGGGAAGGTTTATGTTTGCGATCGGGGCAATGACCGCATACAGGTGTTTGACCGGAACGACGCCGCGCTCGGCAAGCCATGCAGCAATCCGGACGGAGAGCCCGGCAAATGCGGCTTCGTTTCCGAGCAATGGATCAGCCAACACACCAACACCGCCATCCCCGGAACCGCCGTGTCGATGAGTTTCTCCAGCGACCAAGCGCAGAGCTGCCTCTACGTTGGCGACAATTCCAATATGACTGTCTACATCCTGAACCGGAGCAATTCGCAGGAACTGGGCCGGCTTGGGCGAAGCGGCCGGATGGCCGGGGAATTCCACTGGCTCCATCAGGTGAGCGTAGACAGCCAGGGCAATCTCTACACCGCGGAAGTCGATACCGGTAAGCGGATTCAGAAGTTCCTCCGCTACGGCAACGACATGTGCGGCGGAAGCGGTTCTTCCACCGTTGGTGGAGTATTGGAAGCGAAGTAGGGCCGTGCGGCCTGCTATACTCTGAGCCGCGCATCCTTCATGCCTGCCGGCAGAAGGGCGCCCTGGGAGGAATGACGATGACCCGCAAACTGGTCTTCCTGGTATCGTGCGGTCTGCTGCTGGCATCCGGACTGCCCGCACAGAAGTTGAAAGTTCTGGATCTCTCCCGTCTGGGACACGAATCCTACCTTCGAATGCAGGCGGCTGTTCCTGATATCACCCTGATCGAAGGAGACCGCTCCAGCGCAGCGGCGCAGATCGCCGATGCGGATGGAGTGATCGGCCCGTTCGATCTCAAACTGCTCAGCCGCGCGCCCAAACTGAAATGGATCCAATCGGAGAGCGCGGGCGTGGAGCGCTTTACGTTTCTGCCGGGCTTCGCGCAGAGCAAAATCGTCCTCACGAACAACAAGATCCTGCAAGGTCCCGAGATTGCCGATCACGCGCTCGGCCTGCTGCTGGCCCTTACCAGGGGCATCGCGATCGCGGCTCGCGGTGGCAGCCAGGGTTGGAACCAGAAGAACTTCAACCCCATCGAGTTGCGCGGGAAGACCGCCGTAATCGTGGGTGTAGGCGGCATCGGGACGCAGATCGCGCTGCGCCTGAACGCGTCCGGTATGACGGTGATCGGAGTCGACCCCAAGGATATCCCGTTCAACACCTATCTGGCGCGGACCGTGGCTCCGGACCGCCTGGATTCCGTGCTGCCGCAGGCCGATGTGGTCTTCATTTCGGCGCCGCTCACGCCCAAGAGCCGCAAGATGATGGGGCCGCGCGAGTTCGAACTAATGAAGCCGAACTCGTATTTCATCGCGGTGTCGCGCGGCGGCCTCTATGACCTCGACTCCCTGGTGAAAGCCCTCGACAGCAGAAAACTGGCCGGGGCGGGCCTGGATGTCACCGATCCCGAGCCGCTTCCCAAAGAGAACCCACTTTGGAAATTCCCCAACGTGCTCATTACGCCGCACATCGCCGGGCGGTCGGACGGGGAAAACGCGCGCTATGAAGCGTTGTACACGGAGAATCTCAAGCGGTTCGCCGCGGGCGAACCATTGCTGAACGTGGTCGACAAGGAAAAGGGCTACTGAGCGCCGGCAGTCGCCGCGGAACCGGCAGGGCGCGTCCGGCTATGATAGAGAAGAACGCGCCTATGCGGTTATGGCAATCCGTCCAGCCGGTTCTGTGGTCCCTGATGCTGTTTCTGATCCTGTTCTACGCCGGCGACTACCTGGTGCTCCGCTACCGCATCTCGAACCATGGGGATGCTCTCGGATCCGTGCTGGTGAAACGCACGCTCGCCGTACGCCTGAAGAGCAACAAAATCGAGTACACGGCGCTTGACCCCGTCAACCGCGTCTGTGCCAACTCGATTTTTCCGCAGCTCGGCTACAGCCCTTGCTGGTACCTTCGCCGCCACCCGCGAGAAACCGTCAACGACTGAAATTCGTCCGTCGCCGCACGCCGGCCTTTCCATCCGAACCTGTCCATTTGATAACCTTGCGTTTGCAACGAAACCGCGCCCCATCTCATTTCCGGCCGCGCCACGCTGCTTGCAGAGGAAGTGTCCACGATGAAGAATCGAATGGTAGGCCTGTTCTGTCTTTCCGCCCTTGTGTTGGCGCCCGCCGCTGCCCAGCAACCTCGTTATCCCTTCTCCGATCCGAACCTCGCCGCGGAGAAGCGCATCGACAACCTTCTCTCGCTCATGACCACGGAAGAGAAGATCGACTGCCTCGGCACGCGCACCGGCGTCCCCCGGCTGGGCGTTCCCAACATCGGCAGCTCCGAGGGCATTCACGGCGTCGTGCAGCGCCAGGCACGCGGTCCGTTCCAGGCCATCACCACCACGCAGTTTCCGCAGCCTCCCGGGATGGGCGAGACGTGGGACCCCGCTCTCGTGGGCGAGGCCGCCGGAATCGAGGGCTTTGAAGCCCGCTTCATCACCCAGACTCCGAAATACCACCGACAACTCCTCATGCTCTGGGGCCCGCAGTCCGACCTCGCGCGCGACCCGCGCTGGGGCCGCAGCGAAGAGGTGTATGGCGAAGATCCGTTCTTCAACGGGACCATGGCGGTTGCCTTTATCAAGGGCCTGCAGGGCGACAACCCGAAATACTGGCAGGCCGCGGCGCTGCTCAAGCATTTCCTCGCTAACAGCAACGAAGATCGCCGCAATGCCTCATCTTCCAATTTCGATGAGCGCCTGTTCTGGGAGTATTACTCGGTTCCTTTCCGGATGGGCTTTCTCGAGGGCGGTGCGAAGGCGGTGATGGCCTCTTACAACGCCTGGAACGGCACGGCGATGTCCGTCAATCCGATCCTTCGCAGCATCGTTCGAGACCAGTGGGGCGTCGATATCATCTCGAGCGATGGCGGAGCCGTCAAGCTGCTGGTCGATCCGCGCCATCTTTTTCCGAACCAGGAAGCGGCCGTCGTCGCGTGTCTGAAAGCCGGGGTCAACCAGTTCCTCGACCGCTATGCCGGCGAAGCCAAGGCCGCTCTCCAGGATGGCTCCCTCACGGTGGCCGATATAGACGCAGCGCTGAAGACCAAGTTCCGCATCGCCATCAAGCTGGGACTGCTCGACCCGCCGGAGATGGTCCCGTACTCCAAGATCAAAGACTCGCCCGAGCCCTGGAACACCGGCAAGGACCGCGCCGTTTCCCGCCGGATCGCTCTCGAATCCATCGTGCTCCTCAAGAACGAAAAGAACTTTCTCCCGCTCGACAAGAAGTCCCTCAAGTCGATTGCCGTGATCGGCCCGCTTGCCGACTCCGTCCACTGGGATTGGTACGGTGGCACGCCTCCTTATGCGGTGACCCCTTTGCAGGGGATCAAGGAGGAGCTTGGCCCCAATGTCACCGTCAATTACGCCGCCGAAGAACTGGGCAACGCCGCGGTGAATGCCGCAAAGAAGTCCGATGTCGCCGTCGTGGTGGTGGGCAACGACCCCACCTGCGGCCCTGACATGCCTCACGACTGGTACAGCGACGCCGACGGAGGCGGTGTCACGTTGCCCTGCACCGTGCCGAGCGACGGCCGCGAAGGCCGCGACCGCGAAACCATCGACCTGTATCAGGAACAGCTCATTAAGCAGGTCTACATCGCCAATCCGAAGACGGTCGTCATCCTCGTTTCCAGCTTCCCGTTTGCCATCAACTGGACGCAGGCCCACATTCCCGCCATCCTGCACATGGCGCACTCCTCCCAGGACGAAGGGACCGCGCTGGCCCAAGTCCTGTTCGGCGACTACACGCCAGGCGGCCATCTCGTCGTAACCTGGCCCAAATCTCTCGATCAGTTGCCGCCGATGATGGACTACAACATTCGCGACGGCCGCACCTACATGTACTTCAAGGGCGAGCCGCTTTACCCGTTCGGATTCGGCCTGAGTTACACGACGTTCGCGTTCTCGAACCTGAGGACGAGTTCCCGGCAAGTCGCTAAAGACGGAGCCGTGACGGTCAGCGTCGATGTGACCAACACCGGCGCCCGTACCGGCGACGAAGTCGTCCAACTGTATGTGAAGCACCTGGGTTCGAAGATCGAACGCCCTCGCCAACAACTCGCCGGATTTGAGCGCGTGACCGTGGCGCCCAATCAGACCAAGACCGTTGAGATCGGCCTCCCGGCTTCGCGGCTGGCATACTGGGATGCAAAACAGCGGGCATTGCGGGTCGAGACCGAACCGGTCAGCCTCATGATCGGCGATTCGTCGGACAGGATTGCGCTCAGCGCCACCATTCAGGTGCAGTAGGCTTCAGGCGCAAGTAGTGGGATATAGTCTTCGTTTGGAGAATTCTGATGATTCGAACCTGCTCTCGCCTCGCGCTGGCGATCTTGTTCACCGCGGCCTATGCTCCGGCCCAGCGGGGCGCGCCGATACCGCAACAGCTCATTTTCACACCCTATCACGCCAGCGGCATCTACGATATCGGCGAGACGGTTGGTTGGACCGTTACGCCCGGCCCGGTCGAGCCCGCCTACGCCTACAAATGGACGATTCGCAGGAACAACGCGGTGGTTCTGAAAGAGGGCAAGCTTGATCTTTCGTCGGGCAAAGACAAGATCGAAATCACCGGGGCCGAGCCGGAGATGATTTATGTCGCGATCGAACCTGAGGCGGCGGCCGCGACTGCCGCTGGTCCGGGCCGCGCCCAATCTACGGGTTTCGCCGGAGGAAATACCGGCCGCAGCAACGGACTCTACGCCGTCGGTGCTGCTGTTGCGCCAACGAAGATCGGTCTCGCGACGCCGCGTCCGCCTGACTTCGACTCATTCTGGTCCGGAAAACTCGCCGCGCAGGCAGAGGTCCCGATCCACCCGGTCTTGACGCCGGTCGAGACCGATACGCCGGGCGTCGAGATAAACACCTTCGTGCTCGACGCGCTCGGATCCAAAGCGCACGGCTATGTGGCCAAGCCGGTGAAGGAAGGAAAGCTCCCCGCGCTCATCCTGCTGCAGTATGCCGGTGTCTACGCTCTGAATGCGCACTCCGTCGCGGAGCGCGCCGCCGAAGGGTGGCTGGTGATCGATGTGGACGCCCACGACAAACTGCCTTCCGACCCTTCCGGAAATGTGCCGCGGAATTACCCGGCGGTCGGCAACACCGATCGCGACACGTCTTATTTCCTGAATATGTACCTGCGCGACTCGCGTGCTTTGGATTATCTGTTCACGCGACCCGACTGGGATGGCAAGACCGTTGTGCTGATGGGGACGAGCATGGGCGGACAGCAAAGCCTCGTGCTTGCCGGGTTGCGGCCCGAGAAAATTACGGCGGTGCTGGTCTGCGTTCCATCCGGCACGGACGTCGACGGCAATCTCCACGGCCGCAAAGCCGGCTATCCGAACTGGCCATCGAGCGATCCGAGGGTCATGAACACCGCGCTCTATTTCGATCCCATCAACTTCGCATCGCGGATCAAGGCGCCGGTGCTGGCCGCGATGGGCTTCATCGATACAACCTCGCCGCCGGCCGGCATCTGGACCGCACTGAACCAGATACCGGGCGCCAAAGAAGCGTTGCCGATGATCGAATCCGAGCATAACAATCTGACGCCGCAGAAGGAACAGAATTGGGATCGAAGATCGGAAGAAGTGCTCGAGATCCTGTTGAATGGCGGCGTGTTCAAGCCGAACGAATTGAAATGAAAAACCGGCAGGCGTTACGGCACAACCACGAATGAACTTTCCTACGCAACAACCAGTTCCCGGTTGATCGCGACGCCCAACCCCGGACCCTGCGGCAGGTTCAGATACCCCTGCTTGTCGACCAGCGGCGGGTTTTCCATGATCGCGAACCCGTTGGTGTACGCGGCCACCGGCGGATCGTGCAGAATCTCGATCCATGGCCCGTGCGGCCAGGAGGCGATCGCATGTAATTGGGCGATGGTGCCGATATTGCCTCCACCGTGGTGCGGAATCACGCTCTTGTTGTGCCCCGCGGCCAGGGCCGCGATCTCTCGAAAGCCGGTGACGCCATCCGCTACCATGATGTCGGGCTGCAGGATGTCAAAGACGTTCCGTTCGAGCATCCAGCGGTATTCATGCACGCCGCGATTGTTTTCTCCCCCGGCGATCGGGATCCCTACCGCGCGATTCAGTTCCGCCAGTTCATCGAAAGCGTAGCGAAGCCGGGGTTCTTCGAGCCACAGGCAGTTCAACCGCTCCAGCTCTCGGGCCGTTTCGAGCGCGCGCCGAAAGTCCCACATGACGCCCGGCTGCCACGTGCCGGAGGATTGCGCCTGGTTGGCATCTACCATGATCTCCATGTCATCGCCCACCGCTTTGCGTACGGCTTCAACCAGGTGCACGTCTTCCTTCAGCGTCTGATAATGTGCCCGGAGCTTAATGGCCTTCCACCCTTCGGATTTGAGCCGCACCGCCATGCTTACCCTTTCCTCCGAAGTGGAAAGCTGGATCATGCTGGCATAAGCCGGGACGCGGTCTCTGGCCGCGCCCCAGACCTTGTAGAGCGGTTGGCCGGCTGATTTGCCGATCAGGTCCCAAAGCGCGATTTCCAGGCTGGAGACTGTACGCGGGCTGCCAACGTAATAGCGCAGCGGGCCGGCGAGTTGCTCGATGTCGAACGGGTCTTTCCCGATGAGCAGCGCCTTGCCTGCTTCGAGCGCGCCAGTGTCGATCGAAGGGCCGATACCTGTCAGTCCCTGATCCGTGTGAACCTCGATGACCGAGCCGCCACCGATCCGGTGAGTGGTCACGGTTCCAGGATTCCACGCCGCTACCATTTTCCCGGTTTCGCGGCCCGCCTTTAGCCGGACGGCCCGGATGTCGGTGATCTTGAGCCGGGGCGCGGAGCGCAACTGCGGCATCAGCATCACCGGAGGCACAGACGTCAAAAAATCCCGACGCAGCATGAGCCAACCTCCAGCGAAAGAGTATCAGGAATCGCACGCAAAAAGTCAGACGTTGTCGGGCACGACGAACGGCTCGCGGTACTCGCGGCTGAACAGGCGGTTGGCTTCCGCATCGCCGATGCAGGAATACGTGGCGGCGTCGAAATGCAGCGTCCGGCCCAGGCGATACGAAATGTTGGCCAGGTGAACCAGCGTCGTGGAGATGGCGCCTTCCTCGATGGGCGCGTTCAGGTCCGAGTGCTTGCGGCTGCGCACGGCGTCGATGAAGTTGGCCCAGTGATTCCCCATCAACTCGGCCGAGGAAGACCCGGGACCCGGCGCCTGCTCGCGGCCGAGCCAACTGGAGTACCGGTGCGAATCTTCGTCCCATATCGAGAGGTAGCCCTTGGAGCCGTAGAACGTGGTCCCGACGGTGTTCCCCGGCTTCGGTTCTCCGATGCCGGCTTCGTGGTTGGAGATCCAGTGCCGGACTTCGAACACGATGACCTTCTTCGACGGACCTTCCTCAAATTCGAAGGAAGCGTTCAGCGTGTTGGGTGTCTCCTGGTCGTCATCGAACATGAAATGGCCGCCGATGGCGCTGACCTTGGTCGGATACTTCACTCCCAGGCCCCAGCGCGCCATATCGATCTGGTGAATGCCTTGATTGCCCAGGTCGCCATTACCGTAGTCCCAAAACCAGTGCCAGTTGTAGTGAAACCGGTTCGCCGTGAATTCGTGCCGGGGCGCTGGACCCAGCCAGAGATCGTAGTGGACGCCCGGGGGAATCGGCGCCACCGGCTTGCGGCCGATCGTGTCCCGCCATTTGAAACATAGACCGCGGGCCATGTAGACGTCTCCAAGCAGGCCTTCGCGTAGATGCTCGACCACCGCGCGGCCGATGCCCGAGCGCTGCTGGCTGCCATGCTGCACCATGCGCCCGTACTTCTGCGCCGCCGCTACGATCTGGCGGGCCTCGAACATATCGTGTGAGCAGGGCTTCTCCACGTAGACGTCCTTGCCCGCCTGGCAGGCCCAGACCGTCTGCAGGGTATGGCTGTGGTTGGGAGTCGCGATGGAAATTGCGTCGATCGACTTGTCTTCCAGCAGCTTGCGCAGGTCGGTGTAAGCCGCCGGACGCTTTCCCCGGGTCTTTTCGACCGCGGCGACCTGGGCGTTGAGCACGGCTTCGTCAACGTCGCAGAGCGCGGCGACATCCACGTTCTTCATCTGGCTGTACGCGCGGATGTGGTCCTTTCCGCGGCCGTGGAAGCCCACGCACGCAACTCGCACCGTGTCATTGGGACTGGCGAGCGCGCTCGAACGAAAAGCAACGGCCGAGATCGCGGAACCCAAAAAGTATCGTCGGTTCATGCCAGATAGTGTAGTCGCTCCGTTCCTCCGGCGAAACCGGCCCCCCGGCGCTAAGGCAACCGAGTGGTCCGGGCACGCCGGAGCGTGACTGCCTGCCAACTCCGGTTCAATTGCGTTTCAAGGTCGATTCCCAGTCGCCCCACGGACTGCGGCAGTAGCCGGCCGGCTCATTCGCCTCTCGGTAATGCTGCCACCCGTCCCGCTTCAGATAGACCCCGGCGGGCAGGAACTCGTCTTGCAGTTTGCCCCGAAACTCGTCCAGTTTGCGCTCCAGTTCGGCTTGTACCGACCTGGCGCCGCTCCGGCCGCACAGGTTGCGCATCTGAAAAGGATCGGCGACATTGTCGTACAGCAGCCACGGACCGTGGATCGACCGGACATACGTGTGTGTCGCCGTCCGCACGCCTCGATATTCGGCGAAACCGTAATGGCGAGCTTGACCGATCGGCACGGGCAGGCTCAAATAGGCGGCGTCCGGTGCATTGCGGGGCTTCGCGCCCAGCAGTTCCCGCGAATAGTCGAAGCCTTGAACGCCCTCCGGAACGGGAATTCCGCAAAGCCCCAGGAGCGTCGGCATGATATCAGGCGCGTTCAACGGAGCGGAAAACCGGCGGCTCGAACGGCCTAGCCGGCGGGGATACCGCATCAGGAAAGGCACCCGCACGGACTCCTCCCAGGGATACAGCTTGGTGGTCAGACCTTGCGACGACAACATGTCCCCGTGGTCCGACGTGAAAACGACCACGGTATCGTCCGCCAGGCCCGATTTCTCCACCGCGCTCAACAGACTCTCCATGCTGTCGTTCAACGCGGCGATGTGCGAGTAATACCCCCGCAGATCGTCGACGGCCTTCTGCTTCTGCGACGGGTCGACGTTTCGTCGCAGGGTGATTTCTTTTTGCGCGTACCGCTCCCGATACCGCTGCGGCGCGGTGCCGTACGGGAAATGCGGAGGCCCGAGGGACAATACCAAAAAATACGGATCGCGTGCGCCCTTCTGGCCTTCTACGAAACGGCAGGCATCCTCCGTCTGTGCAATGGCATCGTACCCGGACCAATACTTCGGTGTCGGGTCCGTACCCTCGTAGTACAGCGAGTGGTTGTATTCGTGGGTGCACTCGCAAGCCTTCCAGTAGTCAAAACCGAATCGCTTCCCGGGAGGAATGTACGCCAGCCTGCGGCCGTAGTGTCCGTCCGGGCTCCCGTAGATATGCCATTTCCCGATGTAGCCCGTGCGGTACCCCGCCCCGGCAAAGGCTTCGCCGAGTGTTTTGCCTTTCGATTGGAGTGGGACGTCGTTGATATACAGACCATTCGTGAGCGGATACTGCCCGGTCATCAGGCTTCCGCGATAAGGACAGCAAACCGGCGTGCCCGAGACGGCCTCGGCGAAATTGACACTCTCGGCGGCAAGCCTGTCGAAGGCGGGGGTGTGCGCGTTGGTGTCGCCCGCATAACCCATTGCCTGCGCGCGCCACTCGTCTGCCAGTACGAAGAGGACGTTGGGCTTGCGCGCCGATGCGCCGGCCGCGGATCGCACCAGCGCGGCACCGCACCCTGCCAGAAATTCCCGGCGTTTCAATTCTGTCGTCAATTCTGCAAGAATACCCCATCTAGGAGACGGGCGAGAGAGGCGGCGACGCCGGTGGCTGAGGCCCGGCCGCAAAGCGAAGCGCGCTCGGGAGCGAGTCAAATACTTGATCCAGAAGCTCCAGCAGTGCGGGGTCCGAGCGTCTCTTCAGCAGAATTCCCTGAACCGGCGCGGGGAGGATTCTCCACGGAATCCGGCCGTACGCCGCCGAGATCTCGGCCTGAAAATAGCGGATGGCTCTGAGTTGGGTCGCGATCACCTCGCGTTTTGCCAGCCGGCGGTTCTTCGCCGATTCCGCCAGTCCGAAAAGGGCGCGCCCGAGCGGGATCAAATCGGAGCACCTCAATTGTTCGATCGGTTCGCGGCTGGTTTGGTACATCGAAATCGCGAGCGCGTTCTCCATCGCCGCCCAGGCCATATCGATGGAAGCGGGACGCGACCGCGGAGAGCACGCATCCGATACGGGCGCGATCTTCGCCACGGGCACGACACGAGAGAACACCAGGTGCATCCTGGTGCGCTGGCCGTCCGTCTCCCAACTGGACACGTGCCATTCACGGCCGAAGATCTCGAAGTCTCGGAAATGAACGTCCCCGCACCAGCATAGCTGCGTATCCGGCCACGGCACTTCGAGCTTCGCGTGGTCCGCCGAATAATCGATTCGCAGACGCCCCCCGGGCTTATAGACGACCACATTCCGGTCCCCGCTCTGCAGGTTTTCCGACTCCCACCATCGTCCGTCCATGGTCACGATGATGGAGCCGACCCGCACCGTGTCGGCCTTCAGGATCTCCAGGGCCTGCGCCGCCGCAATCGGGACATGAATCTCATCGCCCTCCCGGCACGGTACGAAGCAAGCGTGGCGAACCGCCTCTCCGTAGTCCGGAGGAAGCGGCGACCCGGCTGCCACGGCTAAAACCGTGGCGGGCATGACGGGTGGTGCCGGCGCCGAGGTCCGGCCGAGCAGAGCCAGTACGATGTCCCGCAACATCTCCGCATCCGCGGGGTAAACGAACTGCGGCGAAAGGATTTCGGGTTGAAGGAGCATTTCCAGCGTGCCCGGTGAGAGCCGCTCTCGAACGATCAGCCGTTCGAGGGCTCTGCCCACGGCCAGAACCGGAATGCCGCCATCCTGCGCGATGGCCGGCTCGACCTCGTTCACCAGCAGGCAAGCGACTTCCGCCGGCAGCCACACGTTCAACAGCCGGCCGATATACGGTGCAATCCGCTCCTGCCGCAGGCTGGCCCGAAAAGGTTCCACCCGTGGAGGAAGGGCGGAAGGCGTCTTTCCGTTGAGAAGCACTTGTTGGATCCAGGTTTGGATCTCAATGACGGCCTCATGCGAAGGGGCATCCAGGAGTCGCTCGCGGATCACCGGCTTCAACAGCTCATTCAGATCCTTCCACCACCTGCGATTATGACCGCCGGCATAAACCGTTTTCAGCCAATAGGAAGCAAGCACCGGGATGGTCTCGGGATACAGACGCTGCCGCATTCGTGCAAGCAACGCTTCGAGATCGCTCTGCGGCCGGGACGACCTGGGACGCCCAATGGTCGCGTCGGCAGGCACCAATCGCGGTGCCGGTGAAAATGACGGGTTGGACATACTCAACGCGCTTGCCATCCCTCAGCGTTGCCGCAAGCGCTTCCCGATACTCGATTGGACGGTTGCCGGCCCACAGGTGTTGCATTCCAAAGCAGCTTCTTGCGAGCCGCCTCCTTCCGATGTGGGTATTTTCACATTCCGTGCGGGCCGTGCCGGTCAGGTAGTGGCCGCGGCTGCCGTCACACCCCGTTCCGAATGCATGCGATAATCGCGCTTCCGGAGCGGGAACTGATTTTGCGGTACACCGAGGGCTGCCATATGAATTCGGGAACGGGAAGATTGCTGGCGCTCGCCTGCCTGATCGCAGGTGGAGCCTGGGCACAGCCGTCCGGCTTTGTCCGGATCGATCCGTGGGATCAGGTAAAGACCATGCGTCGCGGCGTCAACATCATTGGATACGACCCACTGTGGCGCGATTTCGAAAAGGCTCGTTTCAAAGAGCGCCACTTTGAGAGGATACACGAGGGCGGATTTCAGACTGTTCGCATCAATTTACAGGCATTCTCGCACATGGGTGCCGGCAACCGTCTCGATCCGGCGTGGTTCAGGACTCTGGATTGGGCAGTGAAGAACGCTTTGGCGAACGGGCTGACCGTAATTCTGGATGAACACGATTACAACGTCTGCGGAAACAACGCCGAAACGTGCAAGCCCAAGCTGATGGCGTTCTGGACGCAGGTAGCCAGGCATTACCAGGATGCCCCAAACAGCGTTCTGTTCGAGATCCTGAACGAGCCCAACAGCCAGGTTACGCCCGAGTTGTGGAATGCCTGGCTCAAAGAGGCGCTGGCGATCATTCGGGCAACCAACCCCGGCCGGAACGTCGTGATCGGCCCGGCATCCTGGAACAACATCCACTACCTCGACAGGCTGGAACTCCCGGAAGGCGACCGCAACATTCTGGTCACCGTGCACTACTACCTGCCCATGACCTTCACGCACCAGGGGGCGCCGTGGAACAAAGCGACCGCTCACCTTTCGGGAGTCACCTGGGGCACGGATGAGGACAAGCGGAAGGTGGAGGATGACTTTGCCGGCGTCGAGGAATGGTCGAAGGCGCAGAAGCGGCCGATCCTGCTCGGCGAGTTCGGCGCCTACGACCGGGGCGGCTCCGACATGGAATCGCGGGTCCGCTATACGTCCCACGTTGCGCGCACCGCGGAATCGCTCGGATGGGCGTGGACCTATTGGCAGTTCGATTCCGATTTCATCGTCTACGACATGGCGAAGGACGACTGGGTGCATCCGATCTGGAGAGCCTTGATTCCGGAATGAGAAGCCGGTTGGGGTGCCCGACAACTCTTGGTTGAGGCAGTCGGCGACAAGCGCCTTGTCCTCAGTGAGCAACCGCACGCTCCCTGCATCTTCTCCGCCGAACCCCTATAATCGGAGCCCGTTTTCCGGTACTATGACTGGGGGCATCTTTGCATGGCTACAATTCTGCCGCTGCAGGTGAACGTCGCCTACGTCCAAAAACTGGTGGGCGCGGGATGGGATGGTATTGCTTCCGCCCGGCGTGAAGCGAGCGGCGGCGTGTTCGCACCCGCCTTGAAGCGCGTAATATGGGGCCCCGCCGCCATTGGAGCCGCTGCCGGAGTGTTGAGCACCGGCTTGCTCAGAAGCGGCAGGTCCGGCCGCCGCATCGTAATGGGCGGCCTGCTCGGCACGGCGCTCGGTTCGGGCGCGGCAGTGGGGTGGGCGTCGCGGCGATTTGTCGGCCCGGCTGCTCGTAAGGCTGCACATCACGTGAATGCAGCGCGCGATGCGCACTGGCTGGCGGCACATCCGATTGACTATGCGTAGCGAAGGCCCCGCTCTACTGAGGCATCAGGGTTTCAGCCGGTGCTTTACGGCCGCGATAATCTTCTCCCCCGCAGGCAGTATGCCGAGGAATGCCGCAGCGCCCCCGTCGATTACGGTTTCGCCGTCCACCGTAACTTTGAACACCCCATAGCGGTCCCGGACCATATCCACATCGGTCTGTAACTCTCTACGAATGCGCGCCGCCGCACGGGCGGCGTACAGGCCGGTTACTCAATAAGCGCAATACCGAATCGCAACCCGCGCCATGTTCGTCCCTCGCCTCGAGTAGTAGCACAATGCCGAGCCCCGGTCTACTCGGAGGGCGGCAGGGGTACAGTTGGGGCCGATTGAAAACTTGTCGGCAAAGTTAGTCAGGCAGGGAGCTTTTCTAATGCCCGGATTCGCTCGTCGAAGGGCGGATGCGATGAGAAGTACTCCGCTAATCCGGCGTCGGCTGGTGACACCTGCGCCAATCGCCCGAGGGCGCGCAGCGCCGCGCTCCGGTCGAAACCGGCAGCCCCCGCCAACCGCGCTGCCTCCCGGTCGGCTTCCAGTTCCAATTCCCTCGAATACCCTTTATTCAGCAGTTGTCGAAGCATCAGACCGGCTCCGGTGAGCCGTGCCGTCACGGCACTGAGAAGCGCGCTTGCGGTCAGTTGATTCCTTGCGTGACCGCGCAAGCTATGCCCCATTTCGTGGCCCAGGAAGAAAGCGGTCTCGTCTTCGTCATGCTCGCACAGATCAAGCAAAGACTCCGTGATGAACACGAACCCGCCGGGAAGGGCATAGGCGTTGGCCACCGGGGAGGGCACGACCGTGAAACGGAATTCGCGGCGCGGATCGTTTACGGCGTGGGAAAGGCGAGCGCCCACGGTATCGACAAGTTGCTGGCTCGACCGCGCCGCACGTCCCGCAAACTCCTTTGCGAACTGGCGAGCGCACTCTCGCCCGTACTCGCGCTCGGCCTGGAGCGACTCGGCTTCAGTTCCGGCAAACCAACTCCACATCCATTTAGCCTGCCGGAAGGGTTTCCGTGCGCTCCCTCCCATCCAGGAACCCAGACGCGGCAGAAGCTTCGCGCCGAAAAAAAGAAACACTCCGACGATGAGGAATAACTCTAACAACCTCTATCTCCGTCCTGTCATCGAGCCGCTGTCGGGCTGCCGCAATGCCGCAACTTACACCCGAATCCTGTGCGAAGCGCTGTCGAAATACACCGGCGCTTTCCGGAAATACGATTCGTTTGCCATGTGGCACGCCAGGGCCGCATGGTTCCCGAACACGGCATCCTCCGCAACCGGCTTGCGGCTCTTCACGGCCCGGAAGAAATTCCACAGGTGCGGCCTGAGGTCATCCCAGTTATTCTCCCGGTACACGGCCGTTTCCATAATGTCCTGATGGTCCGGCGGGACGGCGTGCTCCGCTTTCCATTCCCGGACATACTGCTCGCGCATTTTCGACGGGAACCCGCCCGAATAATAGCTCGGCGCCGTATCCACGCCGCGCTGCGGAGTGTGGCGAAGCTCTCCGCCGTTCGCTTCCAGAATCCCCTTGGGGCCGTAAAACCGCGCGGTTTCGGGAGTCTCCGCGCACAGGTCCAGCCGCACGTAGACGGGAATTCCGTGATAGTCGAACAACACCAGGTGCACGTCCGGCATATCGCGCCCATCCTTCCAACGGAAGATGCCGCCGAGCGCGGAAGCGGAGCGGGGCGGCTCGTTCCACCCCAGGGTGTAGAGCATGCCGCTGAGCAGGTGGACCATCAGGTCCCCGCCAACGCCGGTCCCATATTCCCGCCAGCAGCGCCAGCGCGCGAATCGGATGGGGTCGAACGGAATCCTGGGCGCATCGTTGAGCCACGTATCCCAGTCCACGTTCTCCGGAGAGAGGTCGAGCGGCGGCGGATACTGCCATGCCCCGTTCGGATCGTTGCGCCCCATGGTCAACTCCACGAAGGCCACCTCGCCGATGGCGCCATCGTGGTACAACTGGCGGGCCTTGGCGCAGAGCGCGGAACTGACGCGCTGAGAGCCTATCTGCACGATCCGGTTGTTCGCCCGCGCCGCGTCGACCATGGCGAACCCTTGCTCCGCCGTGTGCGACATCGGCTTCTCGCAGTAGATGTCCTTGCCCGCCTTGCAAGCGTCCACCACCACCCTCATATGCCAGTGGTCCGGCACCGCCGCGAGGATGCAGTCGATATCTTTGCGATCCAGAAGTTCCTGGTAGTGCCTCGTGGTGGGCAGGTTCGGGTTGTTGCTCAGTTCTCTGGCCAAGGTGTGGCGGCCGTCATACAGGTCCGCGGCCGCAACGCAATGCAGGCCGGGAAGGGTCAGCGCCGCGCTGAGGAGGTTCGAACCCTGCATGCCGATGCCGATAATCCCGAATCGCACCTGGCCGGAAGCAGGGGTCGCCTCCTGGCTGGCGGGAACATCCGCTTCGAGGAGAATGGCCCCCCTGGTCAGGAGGCCGCCTGCCGCGGCGGTCTGTAGGAAACGGCGGCGTGGGTAGATGATAGCCATAAGTAAGACACCTTCAGACCAGTCTACCTCCGGCGCGCAGCGCGGGCCGCGGCACGATGTCGAGCCTGTTTGACGGCATTCGGACGTAAACTGGGAGTGTTCACCGGGAGCAATCATGGAGCAAAGAAAACTGGGACGGAACGGACCCGAGGTATCTGCGCTTGGATTGGGTTGCATGGGGATGTCGGAATTCTACGGACCGTCGGACGAGGTGGAATCAATAGCCACCATCCACCGTGCGCTCTCCCTGGGCGTAACCTTTCTTGACACCGCGGATGCGTACGGCGTCGGAAGAAACGAAGAACTGGTAGGACGCGCCATTCGCGACCGCCGTGACCAGGTCGTCCTCGCAACCAAGTTTGGAAATGTCCGCGGGGCCAACGGCGAATTCCTCGGCGTCAACGGACGGCCTGAGTACGTAAAGCAGGCGTGCGAAAAGAGTCTGCAGAGGCTTGGCCTGGACCACATCGACATTTACTATCAGCATCGAGTCGATCCCCAGACGCCAATCGAAGATACGGTCGGCGCCATGGCTCGCCTGGTCGACGAGGGCAAAGTGCGATTCCTGGCGCTCTCGGAAGCCGCCCCTGCCACCATTCGCCGCGCCAGTTACGTTCATCCGATCGCCGCGCTGCAAACCGAATATTCCCTCTGGGCCCGGGATCCCGAAGGCGAAATCCTGGAGACGTGCCGGGAATTGGGTATCGGCTTCGTCGCCTACAGCCCGCTGGGACGAGGCTTCCTCACCGGACGGTTCCGGACGCCGGATGACATTCCTGAGGACGACTGGCGGCGTCACCATCCGCGCTTCGAGGGCGACAACTTCAGCCGCAACCTCCGTCTTGCCGAAGCGGCCAGGCAAATCGCCAGGGAGACCGGCTGTACGCCCGCGCAGTTGGTGCTTGCCTGGGTGCTCGCCCAGGGCAGGGATATAGTCCCCATTCCAGGAACCAAGCACACGAAGTACCTGGAAGAGAACCTGGGCGCATTGGATGTTCACCTGACGGCGGAACATCTTCGCCGCCTCGACGAAGCTTTCCCGCCGGGTGTGACGGCCGGAGACCGCTACCTCCCGGCCGGTATGCGCGCCATCAACTTATAGCGCCCCGCCGGCACGCTTCGGCCCCCGGAGTTGGTGAGCGGTTAAAATACCGAAATGGATTCCCTGGTGAAAGCTGTAAAGACGACCGTTGTACTGGGCTGCTCGCTGGCCGTCCTGGCCGCCGGTCCGTTCGTGATCGGCAAGACCGATCCGGAGGCGGCCGGCATGAGCCCCGCGCGCCTGGCACGGATTCCCGCCCGGATGAAAGAGTTCGTCGTCGCGGGCAAGACCGCCGGTGTCGTGACCCTGGTAGCCCGGCATGGACACGTTGCCAGCTTCGAAGCGGTTGGCTATCAGGATCTCGAAAGCAAAACCCCCATGCGTACCGACACCATCTTCCGGCTGGCGTCGGTCACCAAGCCCGTCACGTGCGCCGGCGTCATGATTCTGGTGGATGAGGGCCGTCTCTCGCTAATCGACCCGGTCGAAAAGTATCTGCCGGAATTCAAGGGCCTGAAACTGAATCCCTGCGGCACGCTCGCCGGCTACAACTGCGCGCTGGTTCCCCCGTCGCGTCCGGTCAACATCCTCGACCTGATGACGCACACTTCGGGCCTGCCGGGTTCGGTCGCGGGCGACGCACCGCCCAACACGCTGGCCGAGCGGGTCGCCGCCGTTTCCCGCGCGACTTTGTTGTTCGAACCGGGGACCGCGTGGAATTACAGCAATATCGGGATTGCGGCGCTCGGCCGAATCATCGAAGTCGTGACCGGTGAACCTTACGAGCGCTTCCTGGCCGAGAGGATCTTTCAGCCGCTCGAAATGAACGACACATTCTTCTTCGTGCCGCCGGATAAGGCGAACCGCGTGGCCTCTGTCTACACCTATGAGCCTGACGGGCTGAAGCGCGTCTCGATGTCGCGGCCGAGGTTTCCTGCCCCGGAAGGCGGCCTCTTCAGCACCGCCGGTGACATGGCGCGTTTCCACCAGATGCTGCTCGACAAGGGAACGCTGAACGGGCAGCGCATTCTGTCGGCAGCCGCGGTGGAAGCGATGACCACGTCGCAGACCGGCTCGATGAAGGCGGGCTGGGCTCCCGGAGTGGGTCACGGCTTCGGCTTCGAGGTGGTACGCGAGACCCTGGGCACTTTTCGATATAACTCCATCGGCAGTTTCGTAAAAGGCGGGGCCTATCGTACCTATGGTTGGGTGGACCCAGCCAAAGACCTGGTCGGCATCATTTTCATGCAGCGCACGAACGGCGGTGGAGATGTGGCGGACGAGATCAACGCCTTTATGGCGATGGCCGCGGCCGCCATCGAGCGCTGAGATTACGCGAAGACGTTACCGGACGTGCTTCGCCGGCGGGTTGCGGTCCCCGGCGAATTTCTGCTGATGCCAGTTGGGGTAAGGCAGCGGGAGGGCGCTGATGTCATCGAGACGTTCCACTTCGGCATCCGTGAGTGCCCAGTTGGTGGCGCCAAGATTGTCGCGAAGTTGCTGCTCGTTGCGCGCTCCGATGATGACGGTGTCCACGCCGGGCTTGCGCGTGATCCAATTCAGCGCGACCTGGGGGATCGAGACCCCGCGCAGCGCCGCGATTTCGGCAACCGCTTCGACGACTTTATGGAGCCGCTCCTCATCCACCGAGCCGGGCGCTTCGAGAGCGTTCAGCCGCGACTCCGAAGGCCTTGGCTGGCCGCGGCGGAATTTGCCGGACAACAGGCCGAACTGCAGCGGACTCCAGGCCATGATACCCACCCGCTGGTCAAGCCCGGCGGGCACCAGTTCGTGTTCGGCGTCGCGCGCCAGCAGCGAATAGTTGATCTGCTGCGAGATGTACCGCGGAATCCCGAGCCGGTCCGAGGTGCACAGGGCTTTCATCAGTTGCCAGCCCGTGTGGTTGGAGCAACCGGCGTAGCGGATCTTACCGGAGCGGATCAGGTCCTCGAAGGCACGCAGGGTCTCCTCGAGGGGCGTAAGCGAGTCGAAACTGTGGCACTGGTAGAGATCGATATAATCGGTTCCCAGACGGCGCAGGCTCGCCTCGCAGGCCTCCAGGATGTGGCGGCGAGAGAGGCCCGCCTTGTTCGTGCCGGGTTCGAGTCGAACAAAGACTTTCGTCGCCAGCACAATCTCTTTGCGCCGGGCGCCCAGCGCCTGGCCGAGCACCTCCTCCGACTTGCCCAGCGAATAGATGTCGGCCGTGTCGAAGAGGTTGACGCCTGCTTCGATACAAATCTCCACCTGGCGCCGCGCCTCTTCCACTTGCACGTTGCCCATCGCGGCGAATCGTCCTTCACCGCCCAGCGTCATCGTGCCGAAGCTCAGCACCGAAACTTCCAGACCGCTCGCGCCCAACAATCTGTATTCCATGCTTTCTCCTCGAACCAGCATACCCAAAGGCGCACAGGCGGGAGGAATGGGACGAGGCCCCTCATGCTAGCCTGAAGCCATGCTTCGCGGACTCTTACTATTGGTGTTCCTCGCAGCCCGGCCCATTATCGGAGCCAAAGGGGTGCCTCCGGTTTCAGCTAGGCCGTTACCTTAGGGTCACACGGTGGTTTATGGTCATTCACAAACTTATAGTTGTCTATCTCGCTCTGGCGGCGACTTACCCGCTGGGAGCACAGGAGGCTCGCCGCAAGGAGCCCGTAGATTATGTCAATCCCAACATCGGTACGATCGGGCATCTCCTGACCGCAACCGTTCCCTTTGTTCAGTATCCGCACGGGATGGCCAGGGTGGCTCCCGTAACGACTCCGGGCTTCACTGATCGCTATCTTGCCGATGAGATCTTCGGGTTTCCGGCGGGACCGGCAACCCTGGTAGCGTATACTGGCGAACTGACCTGTGAGCCGCCCGGAAGCGCCTCGCATTACGACCACGATTTCGAAGTTGCCACTCCCTATTGGTACAAAGTCAGGCTGGACGATTTCGATATCGTGGCCCAAGCCACGGCTGCCCGTTCGGCGGCATATTACCGGTTTACCTTTCCGGCTGCCGCGCACGCTCACGTAGGGTTGAACCTGAAGAACGGCGAGATCGAGGTTACCGGACCGGATTCGGTGGCCGGCTCCAGCAGTTTGGGTCGCAGCGAGAATGGCGACGGCACGCCTTTCTTTTTGGGAATTCCGGGATCGTAGTGGGTTGATGCCGCCGGTCGGCTCCATGCGACAATGCCGTCGATGCAGGATCACGAACTCTATCGGCGCATTCTCGGGATCGAGGCTCCCTGGTTTGTGGACTCGGTGGACCTGAAGTTGGAGGCTGGCGAGATCCATGTTTATCTGCGGCACCACGAGATGATCGACTGGCCCTGTCCGGAATGTGGCGCGAGTTGCAAGCTCTACGATCACCAGCCGGAGAGGCGCTGGCGGCATCTGGACACTTGCCAATACCAGACGATCCTGCACGCCGAGCCGCCGCGCGCCGAATGTCGTGAGCACGGTGTCAAGGTAGTCAAGCTTCCCTGGGCGGAACCGTCGAGTCGCTTTACGGCGCTGTTCGAGGCGCTGGCGATCGAGTGGTTGAAGGCGGCGAGCCAGAAGGCCGTCGCCGGATTATTGCAACTGAGTTGGGATGAGATCCACGGCATCATGGAACGTGCGGTGCAACGTGGTTTGGGGCGGCGCCAAGCGGAACTGGTGAGCGAAATCGGCGTGGATGAGAAGGCGTTTCGGAAAGGACACAGCTACCTGACTCTGGTGAATGATCTGATCCGAGGGCGCGTGCTGTACGTGGCCGAAGATCGGAAGCAGAGCAGCTTGGACGGGTTTTGGGAAACGCTGACGGCTGAGCAAATCAGCGGTATTCGAGCCGTGGCGATGGACATGTGGGACCCATACATCGCCTCGGTGCGGGAGCACATGCCTGAAGCGGACGGCAAGATCGTGTTCGACAAGTTCCATGTCGCCAAACATCTGGGCGATGCCGTGGACAAGGTGCGACGGAAAGAACACAAAAGCTTGAAGGCTGCCGGAGATGACCGCTTGGCCGGGACACGCTATGACTGGCTGCGGAACCCAGCAAAGATGGAACCGGAGGACCGCAAGGAATTCGCCGGACTGCGAAACAGCGAATTGAAAACGGCACGTGCCTGGGCGCTGAAGGAGACCGCCATGGCGCTATACGATTACATCTACGAACGGCCGGCGAGGAAGCATTTCCGCTGGTGGCACGGGTGGGCGGTACGGAGTCGACTGAAACCGATGATCGAAGTGGCACGAATGCTCAAGCGACGCTTCGAGAACATCATTACGTATCTCCGGCACCGCATCACGAACGCGAGTAGCGAATCGATCAATGCCAAAATTCAATGGGTGAAGTACACGGCGCGGGGGTTCCGCAACCGGCAGAACTTTGTCCATGCCATCTACTTCCACTGTGGCGGTCTCGACCTGGCCCCTGAGGCCACTAAATAGCCGGAAGCGCCTTCTTTTTTTATGCCGAATTCTCGAAGGCGGTAGCCGGTTATCGCACCTGGAACGGCAGTAACTTATCCCGGGAGCCGAAGCAATCCGGCCGTAACATCGGCTTCGCCACCGATTTCGCGGCGGGGGCAATGGACTCGATCGAGGTGCGAGTGGGCATCTCCTACATCAGCATCGACCAGGCAAAGCAGAACCTGGCGCGCGAGATTCCGCAGTGGACGTTCGAAGCGGCCAAAGCCAGGGCGCGTGCCGTATGGAACCGGGCGCTGAGCGCCATCCTGGTAAAGGGGGGCACGGAGCGGCAGCGCACCATATTCTATACCGCCCTCTACCGGACGCTCGGCCGCATGACCGACATCACCGAAGGCGGACGTTACTACAGCGGATACGACCACCGCGTGCATTCGGCCGGCGGGCACGATTTCTACGTGGACGACGGGCTTTGGGATACCTACCGCAGCGCGCATCCGTTATCACTGCTGATCGAGACCTCCCGCCAGTTGGACATGGTGCGTTCCTACATCCGCATGTACCAGCAGAGCGGCTGGATGCCGTCGTTTCCGTCCGTGGGCGGCGACCGCCCGGTGATGATCGGCCACCACTCGACGGCGCTGATCGCGGATGCCTACATCAAGGGCTATCGCGATTTCGATGTGGAAGCGGCCTACGCGGGAATGAAGAAGAATGCCATGGAATCGACCATGTTGCCCTGGCGCCGCGGCCCGCTGACCGAATTGGATAAGGTCTACCTCGAAAAGGGCTTCTTCCCGGCGCTGGCCAAAGGAGAAGCCGAGAGCGTCAAGGAAGTGCATCCGTTCGAACGCCGCCAGGCAGTCTCCGTCACTCTGGAGAACTGTTACGACGACTGGTGCCTCTCGCAGGTGGCCAAAGGCTTAGGCAAACTGGATGACTATGCCTACTTCCTGAAGCGGGCGCATAACTACGCCAATGTCTTCGATGAGCGGACCGGCTTCATGGCGCCCAAGAGCGCCGACGGGAAGTGGGTGGAGGACTTCGACCCCAAACTGGGCGGCGGGCAGGGTGGCCGGGCATGGTTCACCGAATGCGATGCCTGGGTCTATACGTGGCATGTGCAGCACGACCCCGCCGGCCTGATCGCTTTGATGGGCGGCCGCGCGAAATTCTCCGCGAAGCTCGATCAGTTATTCGAGGAACAGTACGGAACTTCAAAATACACCTTCCTAGGCCAGTTCCCGGATATGACCGGGCTGATCGGCTTGTACCCGCAGGGCAACGAACCGGCGTTCCACATTCCGTACCTCTACGACTACTGCGGCCAGCCCTGGAAGACCCAGCGCCGCGTGCGCCAGATCATGGACGTGTGGTACGGCGACGGGCCTCTCGGAATCTGCGGCGACGAAGATGGAGGTGCGATGTCCTCCTGGTACGTGCTCAGCGCGATGGGCTTCTACCCCGTGAGCCCGGGGCAACCCGCGTATGAGATCGGCAGTCCGCTGTTCGAAGAGACGCGCATCACACTCGATAAGGGCAAGGTCTTCACGATCCGGGCCGTGGGTGTTTCCGCGCAGAACAAATACGTGCAATCGGCCACCCTGAACGGCAAGCCATGGAACCAGCCGTGGTTTCCTCATTCCGACCTGGCGGCCGGCGGCACACTGGTACTGGTCATGGGGCCGCGGCCGAATACCGCGTGGGGCAGCGCGCCCGAAGCCGCGCCGCCTTCGATGTCCCGCTGAGCGGAGTTATGGAATGACTACGGTGCCGTCCAGGCTCCGGTCGGTACCGTAGGCTCCGCCGTTGCGGAATTCGGCGATCGGATACTTCGCCGCCATCTCTTCGTTGATGTCGATTCCCAAACCCGGGCGCCCGCTGCCGTACAGATAGCCCTTGCGAATTTCCGCCGTTCCGGGCATCATCTCGTGCACCTGCGGCGGAAAGTGGTTCTCCTCCTGAATGCCGAACGCCGTGCTCGAGAGATCCACGTGGTACGCGGCCAGTTGGTTCACCGGGTCGTTTTCGCCGCCCTCCTGAAAGGCGGTCTTGACGCCGAACACCTCGCACACCGTGGCGATCTTCTTGGCCTGCGTGATTCCTCCGATGGCCGTGACGCGGGTTCGGATGAAATCCACCAGGTGCTCGGAGATCAGCGGGTAGTATTCCGCCGGGTTCGTGAAGACCTCGCCGACTGCTTGCGGCGTCGCACAAAGCCTGCGCACTTCGCGATACCACGAGAGCCGCTCCGGCGCGAGCAGATCTTCCACGAAAAACATGTGGTACGGCTCCATCCTCTTCGAGAAGAGGAGGGCGTTCGAAGCGCTCAGGTGGGAATGTACGTCGTGCAGCAGTTTGGGTCCGAACCCCAGCTTCGATCTCACGTACTCGAACACCGGAGGAATGGTCTCGACGTAAAGGTCCTCGTCGAATGCCTGGCCCTGGTAGCCGCCTTCGGCGCGGTTGCCTTCCCCGGCATGGATGAAGCCGCCCCCGCCGTAGCCGCCCTCGCCGTATTGCAGGCGCATATGTCGGTAGCCTCTCTCCACGGATTTCGAAACCGCCTCGACGGCCTGCTCCCTGGTCAGGCCCGAAACGTGGTCATAGCAGGCGACCGCATCGTGCGCCTTCCCGCCGAGCATTTCGTACACCGGCATTCCGGCCCGTTTTCCCTTGATGTCCCACAGGGCTTCGTCCATGGCCCCGATCACCTTGTTATTGACCGGCCCGCCCCGCCAGTACGTGCGGAAGTTGGCGCTCTGCCACAAGTCTTCGATGCGGTCCGGGTCTTTGCCGATGAGCCACGGCTTGAGGTGCTTTTCAAGCGCGGTCGCGACCGCCAGGGTCTGGTAATGGTCGTTGGCCGACCCGATCCCGTAGAGGCCGGGTTCGCTGGTGATGATTTTCAGGAAGACCCAGCGGTAGTTGCCGCCTCCGCTCGTCGTGATGATTTTGACGTCCTTGATCGTCAAAGGAGCCAGCCCCTTGAGGCGGCTGTTGGTATCATCGGCAACCGCGGCGGAAACCAGGGGCGCGGCAAGAAGCGATTGAAATAGTTGTCTGCGTTGCATGTCTTTCCCATTCTGGCCCGGTTCGCTGCATCTCCTGAAGCGAGCCGCCCTCTTCGTCTTCTATCGGATGACGACCATGAGTATATCGGAGAGATCGCTACGAAATGATTGCGCCGGCAAGCCGGAGTCGTTCATGATCAGATCATGGACAGCAGGCGAGCGGGTCTTCAAACAGGAAGGAATCGTCCATTGCGATCTTGGGCTGGATTCCTGGTTCTTTGTGCGGCTGCAATGCCGGGCTTCGCGGCCAGTCACTCCTCGCCGGACGTGACGCGGTTCGTGAATGAATTCATCGGAACCGGAGGCCACGGCCACACCCATCCTGGAGCCACCGTGCCGTTCGGCATGGTCGCGCTGGGCCCCGACACGTTCAATGAGGGTTGGGACTGGTGTTCCGGCTACCACTACTCCGACAGTTCCATCATGGGGTTCAGCCACACCCACCTAAGCGTAAGCGTCTCGTAAACCGCTCTTCCCGCATACCGGTTGGCGGTGCATTCTTGTGTCATGAGCGACACTGTTCTCGAACAGAAGCCGGCCAACCCGAAAGCAGACGAATGGGCGGAACGAATCGCGGCGCAACAGCGCAGCGGGATGTCGGTCAAGCAGTTCTGCAAGGAACAAGGGCTGACGGAGTACTCCTTCTACGCTTGGCGGAAACGGCTCCAGGAAAGCGGGCCAGTGCGGTTCGCTTTGGTGGAACGGAGCGTGCGCCGGCAGGAGCGCACGGCGGAGCCGGCACTCGAACTGGTATTGGCGACCGGCGAGCGGCTGCGCATTGGCGCTGGCGTGGACACCGCGACGTTGCGGACCGTGCTGGACCTCTTGCGGGCATGATCCACCTGCCAGCCAGCGTACGGGTGTACCTGTGCTTGACGCCGTGCGATATGCGCAAGAGCTTTGACAGCCTGCAGGCGCTGGTCCGTGAGCACCTGGAGCTGGACCCCTTCGCCGGACACCTGTTTGTGTTTACGAGTCGGCGGAAGGACCGGGTGAAGATTTTGTACTGGGATCGCGACGGTTTCGCTGTCTGGAGCAAGCGGCTGGAGGAGGGGACATACGCAGTTCCGTTGGGCGACGGCGGCGCAGAACGCCGGCGTGAGATCACGGCGCAGGAATTAGGCGCGCTGCTCAGCGGCATCGATCTGAGCACAGCGAAACGGCGCAAGCGGTACCGGCGCGCAAAGATGTAAAAACATTTCAACTTACTATTCTTGTCACTTGGAAACGGACCGGTTTCCGCGTAATCTAGATGCACAGTGGCCATCGATCCGAACAGTTTGCCGCGGGATGCAGAGACGCTACGGAAAATCGTTGTGGATCTGGCTGAGCAACTGGATCGTTCCCTGGTCGAGCAGAACAAGTATCAGACTCTGCTGCGCGAACTGTTGGAGGCGCAGCGCAACCGCAAGAGTGAGCAGTTGTCGAAAGAGCAGCTGGCATTGTTCGAGGCGGCCTGGAAGGCACAGAGTACGGAAGACGAATCCGCTGCCGACGACGATGACCTCAATGGCGATGCGGGAGCGGGGCCAAAACCGAACGAAACGCAAAGCCCGAAACGGGGCGGGCGCCAACCCCTGGCACGGCATCTGAAGCGGGAGAGAATCGTTCACGACCTGGCCGAGGCGGAGAAGCACTGTGCTGGTTGCGGCAAGGACCTGCGGCTGATCGCCGAAGAGACCAGCGAACGCTACGAATACATCCCCGCCTCGATGAAGGTGATTCAGGACGTTTGCCTGAGGTACGCCTGCGACTGCACGGTGAGAACCGCTACCAAGCCGCCGCAGCCGATCGAGAAGAGCACGGCGGGAGCGAGTTTGTTGGCGCAAGTGATCGTGGCAAAGTGGGCCGACCACCAGCCGCTGCACCGCCAGGAGAAGATGTTCGAGCGGCATGGCATCGACATCTCGCGTAAAACCATGGGTGGGTGGATGGTGCGGTGCGCGGAACTGCTCGACCCTTTGTACCAGTTGATGAAAAAGGAGCTGTTGAGCTCCAAGGTGATCGGCACCGACGATACCAGCGTGAAGGTGCTGGATCGCAAACTTCCCTTTGCCCGGACCGGGCGGATCTGGCCTTATGTCGGAGACGCTCATCATCCGGTGATCGTGTACGACTACACGCCCACGCGATCGCGTGCTGGCCCGGCGACGTTTCTGGAAGGATACAAAGGATATCTGCAGGCGGATGCCTACTCCGTCTATGACGCATTTTTCAAGTCGCAACGCGGCATGACGGAGGTGGGGTGTTGGATGCACGCCCGGCGGTATTTCTTTAAGGCGTTGGAATCCGATGAGACACACATGGGACCGGCGCTTCACTTGATCGCACGCCTGTATGCCGTCGAGGAGCGCGCCAAAACGCTGTCGCTGTCGGTGGAGCAAAGGTCGGCGTTGCGCCAGCGGGTATCGGCACGGCTGCTCGGCAAGCTGCATCAATATTTACTGGAGCTGCAGCCGGACGTCCTGCCGAAGAGCCCATCCGGCGCCGCGGTGCGCTACGCGCTGAATCAGTGGGAGGCGCTCACACGCTTTCTCGAAGACGGCGAGTTGGAGATTGACAACGGCGCTACGGAACGGGCCAATCGCGACATCGCGCTGGGCCGCGGTAACTGGACATTTTTTGGCAGCGACGGCGGCGGCAAGACGGCGGCGGTGTTGCGAAGCTTCATCGCTTCCTGCAAGCGGTGCGGCGTCGAGCCGTTTGCCTGGTTCCGCGACGTGCTCGCACGCATCCCAGCGCACTCCGTCACCCGGCTCGGTGAGTTGTTTCCCCACAACTGGCAACCGGCGGCTACATCTGCGCAGGCTTAAAATCCGCGGTAGCGGGATAGTTGAAATAGCAGCCTGAAGGCGGCCACCACTGACAGGAGGTTCGGCGGTTCGGACGTGTTTCGTCCACTTGCTCCCTGGCCCATTGCGGCCCGAAGATGAAAGAGGGCAATGCAGCAAATAAGGGCAATCAGCGGCTTCTCGCCGTCAGGATTCGCCGTAATCCTTTTGGGGGTGTGCCTGGCGCCTCTTTCCTGGGGGCAGGCGACGACCAGCACTGGCGCTGGCTGTGAAGAATTGTTGCGGGGGGCTGGCACGATCCACGCGATCCACCGCCAAACTAAGAGCGTCATTGGGCCGGACAAGAAGACGTCGGCATATGCTGAGATAGACGTCAGCATCGAATCGGGACCACTCAATTCGCAGGGGCAGCGCATGCCCAGGTGCGAGATGACGTATCGCCTAATGATCACTGAAGCGGGCGGTGAGCCTCGTGAGATTAAGCGTTACTCGGAAGAACGATGGGGCTATGCGGGAGTGGCAATCGCCGGTTATTCGCCAGACGGGACGAAAGTTGCCGCGGATTTCTGGTGGATGCCTGGTGATTATGCATCGTTGCCACGACCAGTCGTGGCCGACATCACGACAGGAGTTGTGAGGATGCGCGACCTCGACGACCGAATAACCAAGCTGCTTCCAGCCTGCGACTATACGCAAGAGGTTTCGGCGGTCACGAATAGTGGGGAGGCCGTAATACGCATTCCGAAAAGCAGATTCAATGGAGGCGGCTGTCCCAGCCAAGGAGAATGGCTGTTCAATCTGAGCACCGGTGAGGTCCGTCGGCTAATCTCGAAGCGACCCTGAAGCGGGCTTTCTGATGAGCGGTCGCGAAGTGGTGAACCTGTCGAGATGCCCCCGCCGTCCGGCCAAGGTGACCCACTACCAATCCGGCGATACCGCACATCCAGCATCGCCCAAGGCAGCGGTTTATGAGACGCTTACCCTAAGCGGCACCGGCATCGGCGACATGCTCGATGTTCTGGTCATGCCCGGGACCGGTCCCGTCCGAACGGTCCCCGGCACCCGCGAACGGCCGCAAGAGGGCTATCGGTCCCGGTTCTCCCACGCCGATGAGAAGGCCGAGCCCGGCTATTACTCCGTAATCCTCGCGGATTACGGCATCCGCGCCGAGCTCAGCGCAGCCGAACGCGCCGGCATCCACAAGTACACCTTCCCGCGAAGCGACAGCAGCCATTTCATTGTGGATCTCGCCCATGGGTACGGGTCTCCCTCCAAAGTCGCCGCCGCGAATATTCGGATTCTCGATTCCAGCACGATTGTCGGCGGCCGGACCGTCAACGGCTGGGCCAAGGGCAGGCAGATCTATTTCGCCATGAAATTCTCCAAGCCGTTCCAGGCTGCGGAAATCGTCTCGCAACAAAAGGTGCTCGATTCGAATGTCCGGCAGGCCGGCGGAAGATCGCTCCAGGTCGTCGTTCACTATTCCACGGCCGCCGGCGAGGTGATTTACGTCAAGGTCGGAATCTCCGGCGTCAGCATAGACGGAGCCATGCGGAATCTCGATGGCGAGATCGCCGGGTGGGATTTCGACGCGGTCCGGAAGGCGGCGCACGAGGCCTGGCAGCGCCAACTCTCCCGGATCGCTATCGAAGGCGGCAGCCCGAAACAGAGGGAAATCTTCTATACCGCGCTGTTCCACAGCATGGAGGCGCCCACCCTGTTCGACGATGTGGACGGGCAGTATCGCGGGATGGACGGGCAGGTTCACCGGCTCTCCGGCGGATCGCACAATTACAGCACGTTCTCGCTTTGGGACACCTATCGCGCGGAGCACCCGCTGTTCACCCTGATCGAACCCGATCGCGTTCCCGACATGGTCAATTGCCTCATCCGCATGTCCGAGGAAAGCCCGGAGGGAATGCCCGTATGGCCCCTGCAAGGCGCGGAAACCGGCACCATGACCGGGTATCATTCCGCTTCGGTGATCGCGGAAGCCTGCGTGAAAGGCTTCCAGGGGGTCGACTATGCCCGGGCTTACGGCCCCATGAGGAAACGCGCCCTGGAAGACGACTTCCGCGGCCTGGCCTACTTCAGAAAACTCGGCTACGTTCCCTCCGACAAACTTTCCGAATCGGCGACCAGGACTTTGGAATACAGCTACGATGCCTGGGCCGTCGCGCAGGTCGCCCACGCCCTGGGTAAAATGGACGACTACCGCCTACTTCTCGCCCAATCCAGAAATTTCCGGAACCTCTTCGACAAGACCACCGGCTTCATCCGGCCGCGGCTGGAAAACGGAGATTGGGCGCCGTCATTCGATCCGACTGCCACCGGTACCACCGCCAAATGGCGCGACTTTACGGAATCCAACTCCTGGCAAGGCACCTGGGCTGCCCAGCATGAGCCGGAGGCGTACATCGAACTGCTGGGCTCTCCGCAAGCCTTCGTCGCGAAACTGGATGACCTTTTCAACCAGCATGTGGAGATCAAAGGAGAGGTGCCGGCCGACATGACCGGACTGGTCGGCATGTACGCCCATGGCAATGAGCCGAGCCACCACGTGGCCTATCTGTACGACTATGCGGGGGCCGCTTATAAAACGCAGGAACGAGTGCGCGATTTGCTCGACCATCAGTACGACAACCAGCCCGACGGCCTGTCCGGCAATGAGGATTGCGGCCAGATGTCGGCATGGTACGTAATCAGCGCGCTGGGGTTCTACGCGGTGAATCCAGCCAGCGGGAATTACGTTTTCGGCAGCCCGCTGTTCGACAAGGCGGTCGTCGACCTCGGAGGGAATCACCGGCTGGTGATTCATGTGAAGCGGAGTTCGCCTTCCGATCAATACATACAATCCGTGATGCTGAACGGCAAACCCTACGATAAGGTCTGGTTCAGCCATCGAGCCGTGGCGGCGGGCGGAACGCTGGTGTTTCAGATGAGCGGCCGCCCGAACCAGGCATTCGGCGCGTCCAAAAGCGCAGCCCCTCCGCCGGCCACGCAACCGGACTAGTGGTCTGCGGTTGAAATTTCGCCATCTACCCCTGCCCGGCTTTGGATAATATACATTTTGCATGCCGCACCACACTAGTTCCGGCCCGCACTAACCGAGCGCTACTGCCGCCGCCAGCGCCACCATGGTGCCAAGGATGGCGTCGGCGGCATAGTGGTAGCGGCCCAGGACGGCTCCCATCGCGATACCCGCCGCGATGGCCAGGAACACGGCGCCGGCGGGGAGGGAAACGCTCAACAGCACCAGCGCGCAGGCCATCGACGAAGCCACATGAGCGCTGGGAAATGTGTTCATTTGAATGCTGGCCCCCCGCAGAATCCACAGATTGAACCTGCGAACCGGGCCGGCCGCCGGCACGTACCGTTCCGCATCCGTAAGGAATCGCGGAGGCAGCGTCTGGATGAAGGGAACCATCAGGTAACAGGCGTAGGTGGCTGCCAGAACGACGGTCCAAAACCGGTCCGCCCGGCCGCGGGCGTGCACCAGGTAGAGCGCGCCCAGGGCCATAGGCACCATGGGATAACAGAACAGGTACGCCAGTTCCCAGCCGGTCAACAGCAGGCGGCCGGGGCGGGTCCCGGAAAGACGCTTGGCGAGCGGCAGCACGATGCGGCAGTCGATCGCCAGCAGCCTGTTCTGGAGTTTCTCATCGGCGGCGGTGAAGAACTGTCCGGCCTGCCAGTAGACCATCAGGAGCAGCGCGGCCGGCAGCCAGTCGCGGACCACCGGGGGAGCGAAAGCAGCGGCCAGCAAGGTCGCGGCAATCGCTGCCGACCCGAACGCGGTCACGATGGCGCGCCGCCGGATCGCGATCCGGCGGACCCATGCGAGGCCTACCAGAAAAGCGAAGACCGCGAGATTGATCCACTCCGAAACCCGCATTCCGTTAGAATAGCGTCCTGTGACCTCCGCCGCGGCACCCAGCCGAACAACCCTGTCCCGTACCGAGTGGCGAGTTCTCGCGCTGCTCGTCTTCTCGGCATTCCTCAACTACGTGGATCGCGCCAATCTCTCTGTCGGCGCCACCGACATCCAACGCGACCTACACCTTTCGAACTACTCGCTGGGGCTCCTCGGATCGGCATTCTTCTGGACGTATGCGGCCTTTCAGTTGTTCGTGGTGGCGGGGTGGCTGGTGGACCGGTTCAACGTGTGCTGGGTGTTGGCGATCGGCTTCTTCCTGTGGTCCGGCGCCACCGCCGTGACCGGGGCGGCTCGGGCTTTCGAGGTGCTGTTCGCGCTGCGGCTGGTGCTGGGGATGGGGGAATCCATCGCCTATCCGGCCTATTCCCGGATTCTCGTCAACAATTTTCCGGAGCATCACCGTGGATTCGCCAACGCCCTGATCGATGCCGGCACGAAGGCCGGTCCCGCTCTCGGAACCTTGCTGGGCGGGTTGCTTATGGCGGTTTTCGGCTGGCGGCCGTTCTTCCTGGCGCTGGGCTTCGCCAGCTTTCTCTGGCTCGTGCCGTGGCTGATCTGGATGCCGCGGGGAAAAGGGGTGGCGGCGCGAACCGACCGCGCGAGCGACGCGCCCGGCATGTTGGCCCTGCTGCGCCACCGCGCTGTCTGGTTCACCGCCATCGGACTGTTCTGTTCGAACTACTTCTGGTATTTCCTGATCACCTGGCTGCCCGCATATCTCGAAAAGGAACGCCATTTCGACAAGGCGAAAATGGCGGTGTTCGGGTCGCTTTCGTTTCTGGCGGTGGCGCTGGCGAGCGTGGCGTCCGGATGGCTTTCCGACCGCTTCATCGCCCACGGCGCGACACCTACCCGGGTCCGCAAAACGTTCGCCGGGCTGGGACTGACCTTTTCCACGATCATTCTGCCGGTGGCCGTCATCAAGAGCGACGCCATCGCAATGCCGCTTCTGGTGCTGGCCTGCCTGTGCTTCGGGTGCTACACCTCGAACGTGTTCGCGATTACCCAGACCTTGGCCGGCCCGCGAGCCGCCGGGAAGTGGACCGGGCTGCAGAACGGAGTCGCCAATCTCGCCGGCGTGGCGGCGCCCTGGATCACGGGCGATTTACTGCAGCGAACTGGCCAGTTCTACCTGGCATTCGTCGTTGCGGCCGTAGTGGTGCTGGCGGCGGCGGCCTGCTTCGTGTTCGGTGTAGGGCCCATCCGGCAGGTGAAGTTCCAGGGAGACTGACGCTCCTACTTTCAGATTTCGACGTGCAGCCGGATGGAGAGCACATGCACCGGACCGCGGTCCTGATTGTAGGCCGGGTTCTGCACGAACTGATAGTCGGGCGAGATATGGAACGGTTTCCGAACGCTCCAGCTATAGTAGGTTTCGAGAATCGTCTCGGGCCCGGGGTGCGGCAGTCGACCGTCCCCGATGATAAACCCGTACCCTCCGCGGGCAAGGTACGCGGCATGATCGCCGGAAATGCCGTTCACCGCTATCGCCACCCCGGCCACGTCGTCTGGGCGGCGCCAGCGGTTGCCATGCACGGAAACTCCGCCCGCGGCGGTGCGGTCGATCTCGGTGAAGGCCCACGATTCGGTTTTGCCATCGTTCCACCCGAGCCTTAGAAACGCTCCGGCATTCGCGGAGATCCGCTGTTCGATATTCAGCCCAAAGCCGTATTTAATGTTGTCGGGACGGCGGCTGGCGATAATGTTCTGGCCGGCATCGCGATAGGTTCCCATATTGGCGTGGTTCACAAAAGACAGGGCCCGCACCGTGCCCCCTTTCGAGTAAGCGTATTGGAGTTCGAACGTGTCTCCGCGGTTGGCGGCGAAATGGCGGTCCAAGTGCGGGCCGTTGGCCGCCTGCGGTTCAAGGAAGCTGCCCACGCGGAAAACCGCGGACCCGATTTCGAGTTCTTGTACGGCTCCTACGGTGTACCCGCGCACATCGGCCGGATAGTCCCACGCGCCATTGTCCATGATCGACCAGTTCATAAACTGCGTGCGAGGGTCGTGGCTATAGGCGTTCTTATCGAAGAAGTCGTTGGCGGCGAATTTGCCGAGGATCCAGGTGAACCAACGATATTTCTGCTTTAGATATATCCGCGCCAGGTATGGCTTGGGGGTGGCGCCCGAGACCCTCGGGATCTCACCGTTGGTGAATCCGGCGATGCCTGTAACATTGCTGAAACCTTTGCCCCCGGCAATCTCGGGGTCGAACTGCAGTTCGGTGTCGTGATAGCGAAAAGTCAGGAAGATGGTTCCCGTGATACTGGTGTCGGTTTCCCAGATGGGCCGCAGGCTGTTCAAACCGGAGTATGGCGAATGGAACGGCGGATGGGCCTGCGTTACTGTAGTGGCCTGGGTGTGAACCTCCGTATCGGGATTCTGCGCCGCCCCCGGGAGCGCGATGCAGATCAGAAGTAGCCAGCGCGCCAAAGTCATCCCCGGATCGAGGTCCATACCATCATCACGGTGAGCCCGATCATAATCACAATGGTGGAACCTCCGATAACGTTGGCCCATCGGCCATTCTTCATATCGTCCATCAGCCCCTTCCGGTTGACCAGGATCAACATGAAGATCAGGACAAATGGAATCAGTACGCCGTTGGCCACCTGCGACAGCAGAATCACCTTCATCAGGGGCAGATGTGGGATCAGCACACAGCCGGCGCCCAGCAGGATCAGGAACGTATAGAGCGAATAGAAGATGGGCGCTTCGAAAAAGCCGCGGTCCACGCCCGACTCGAACCCGAGACCTTCGCAGACGTTATAGGCAGTGGCCAACGGAAGAATCGCGGCGGAGAGCAGTCCGGCATTCACCAGCCCCACGGCGAAGAGGATGGACGCAAAGTGGCCGGCGAAAGGCTCCAGCGCTACGGCGGCTTCCGCGGCGTCGGAGATATTGCGATGGCCGGAATGGTAAAGGGTGGCGGCGCACGCCACCACAATAAAAAACGCGACCACATCGGTGATGATGCAGCCCAAAATCACATCCCACCGGACTAGCCGGTACTCACGCTTGGAGACGCCCTTCTCCACCAGCGACGCCTGCAGGTAAAACTGCATCCATGGAGTGATCGTAGTGCCGATCAGGCCGACGATCATGGTGATGTATTCCGGATCGGGCCGAAACTCGGGGACTACAGTCTTGACGAAAGCCGTGCCCCAATCGGCATGCGACATCAGCGCCGAAATCGGATACGCGAAATAGATCAGCGAAAAGACGATCAGGATCCGCTCTACCGGCTTGTAGGATCCGCGAACGATTACCGTCCATACGAGGGCCGCGCCAATTGGTACGCAGATATATTTGCTGACGCCGAATATGCCCATTCCCGAGGCGATCCCCGCGAATTCGGCGATGATGTTGCCCAGATCCGCCAGCGCCAGGACCAGCATCGTAAAGAAGGTGATGCGCAGGCCGAACTCTTCGCGGATGAGGTCCGAGAGACCCTTGCCGGTAGCCACCGCCATGCGCCCCGCCATTTCCTGCACGACGATCAGCGCGATAGTGGTCGGTACCAGGGTCCATAGCAGGGAGTAGCCGAACTTGGCGCCTGCCTGCGAGTAAGTGAGGATGCCGCCCGGATCGTTGTCAACGTTGGCGGTGATAAACCCGGGGCCGAGAATGGCGAACAGAGCCGCCAGACGGTATCGAAGCAGTCCCACACCCAAGGTTCGGCGTGGGTGCTTCACGGAGATATCGCGGCCGGTATCCTTCGTCATGAATTGCGCCGTCTGTCATGGGGATGCGAGGCATCTCTGCGCCAAGCCCTTTCATTGTAGCCCGCTCAGGGGATAAAGACGGCGAAACAGGAAGGAATTCGGGGGATTGAGATCAGTTCGGGCGCCGGCGGATCAGCCATGGCTCGAAAGCGCCGGGATTTTCGAGGATTTCCGCTTCGAGCTCCTGGAATTGATTCTCGACGATCAACTTCTCGATGGACGCTCCAAGCGTTTCGTCGCGGGTCTCCAGCCGCTTCTGTTCGATCAGGGCCAGGATTGCCCCGTAGAGTTCCAGTCGGTCTGCCATACCGCTCATAACCGCGACCTCCTACTTGAATAGACGAAATCACGCCGGGGAAGTTGCACGGAATTCAAAAATCTGGCTTATCCAATGGCCAATTGCGATGGGGGAAGCACCTCGCTATCCTTCGATAAATGAGGAAATTAGGGGGCGTAACGGCAGCGCTCGCCGCCATAGTACTGGCCCAGGTCCAGGCCGGTGACTGGCAGGGCGTCCTGAAAGACCACGCGGGCCGGCCGGTAGCGGGCGCGCGCATCGAATTGAAGCTCGCCGGCCGACCGGTCGAGCGAACCACCGATCCTGCCGGCGCCTTTGATTTCACGGGCCTTACGCCGGGCCGCTACACCGTTGCCGTGGAGTGGCGGGGCGGGGAAGCGAAGGCAGCCGTTGAGATCACCCCAGGCATGCGCCGGAGGAGCGCCCTGACGCTGACCGCGCAAGGAGGCGTAACGCTCGAACCCGCCGCCGGCTCCGAAGCCGCGGAAGCCACCGGCGGCGAGCAGCTTTCCAGCCGCCAGGTCTCGGCCCTGCCGCTCAACAAGCGGGATTTCAGCCAGTTGCTCCTGCTCGCCGCCGGCACCCAAACCGATGCCAACGGCGCGGCCAACTTCACCCAGCAGTTCACCGTCAACGGACAGCGCGGAGCGGCCACCGTCTTCGCCATGGACGGGATCGACACCACCGACCCCGAGATGGGCGGCGCCACGTTTTCGAACTTCGACGTGGATGCGATTCAGGAGATCAATTCCAGTTCCGGGGTGCTGCCGGCCTCCATCGGCCACGGCGCCGCCGGTTTCACGGAAGTCATCACCAAGAGCGGGACCAACGATCTGCACGGCAGCGTCTTCGAGTTCGTGCGAAACGCGGCCTTCGACGCGCGAAATTTCTTCGACCGGCGGTCCGTCGCACAGCCCGGCCGCATCCCGCCATTTGCCCGGAACGAATTCGGGTTCACCGCCGGCGGGCCGCTCCGGCGCAACCGCACCTACTGGTTTGGCCAGTACCAGGGCTTCCGCCAAGTGCTGGGAACGACCCAGGTGCTGCCGGTCCCCACCCCCGAGGAACGCCAGGGACTGGACAGCACCGCGTTTCCGGGCGACGTGCTAACCGTGCCGGTGGACCCGCGGATTGCCCCCGTGCTGGCCCGCTATCCGCTGCCCAACGATCCCACCGGTCCTTACGGCGCCCGTACCTATGCGATCTCATCGAAGATCGCCACGCGCACCGACCAGTTCTCGGCGCGCGTCGACCACCGCATCTCGGGTAAGGCTCACCTGTTCGCGCGATTCAACTTGAACGATGTGGACGGGCCGCTGACGAATCCCAGCCAGACGGCCATCGACCCGTCGTTCGCGATCCCCTTTTTCGATCACCAGCGGAACTTCGGGCTGACTTATTCGCGGACGGTGTCGGCGCGGTTCACGTTCGAATCGTCGCTCGGGTTCGTCCGCTCGACCCCGAATTTTCCGACGCTGAACCGCACGCAGCCGGCATTGAATTTCGCGGACGCGCTCTACGAAGGGTTCAATACGCCGGCGGGCTCGATCATCGCCTCCTTCGGAAACCTGTTTCAATTCCGGCAGAATTTTACGTGGACGCGCGGCTCCCACAGCCTCAAGTTCGGCGCCGAGGCCAGGTTCAACCGCGACACTACGCTCTTCGGGACGGCCCCCAATGGCTCGTACGTGTTCGGCGGCGGGGCGGCGTATTCGCCGGTGGAGATCCGTTCCCGGAGCGGCCTGCACGACATTCATCCCGGCGACCTGCTGCCGGATTCGCTTACCGGATTGCTGACCGCAACGCCGTTCTCCTACACCGTGACCGCCGCCCCGCCGCTGTTCGCGCAGGGCGAACGAATGGGCGACAGCGCGGTGCGGCGCGAGGCCTACAACTTCTACTTTCAGGACAACTGGAAGGTGTCGCGGCGCCTGGCGATCAATTATGGGTTGCGCTACGAAGTGAATACGCCCATCCGGGAGGGCGCCGGCCGATCGTCGGGTTTGGTGTTCGAGGATGCGTCCGGGCGCCGCGTGGACGCCGAAACACCAGGTGCGCGGGCGCGCTTCCTGATCAACACCCAACCGGCCTATCCCACCGACTGGAACGGCTGGGGTCCGCGCCTCGCCATCGACTGGCGCTGGGACGACAAGACGGTATTCCACGCGGGCGGAGCGATTACCACCATCCTCCCGAACGTCTGGCAGGACAACATGGTGACCGGCGGGCTGCCCTACGTGGTGACCCCGCTGATCACGGCCGCGCCCGGGCACCCGGTCCCGTTTCAGAATTCGGTCATGGGAATATCGCTTCCCGGCGTCTACACGGTTTCCGGAGCGCCGGTCTACACAACCGGCAAGTCGACGGATGTGGCCCCCAACACCGAGATGGACGTGCAGCGGTTCGCCTCCGACCTCGCGGCGCTGAGCAGCGATAAACAGCCGCAGCCGCTGACGGGCGCGGCCATGGCGCGCAACTTCCACAACGGCTATATCGGCACTTATACGGTGGGGCTGGAACGGAATGTTGGAGATGTCACGGCCAGCCTGAATTATGTGGCCACGGTGGGGATCGCCCTGGCCCGCATCGATTCGCCCAACGGCTACAGCGGCGCGGAAGGAGCGTTCGCGCCCTACGCGCAGCAGGGCTTCGGGCCGATCGCGGTCATGACCAACCGCTCGCATTCCACGTATCACTCGCTGCAAACCTCGGTGCAGAAGAATTCGGTGCGCGCCGGCCTCGGATTTCAGGCGAGCTACACCTTCAGCAAGTCCCTCGACGATAGCAGCGCGGTGCTCGGCGGCTTCCTTTCGGGTTCGTCGGGGACCGTGCTGCAGACTGCGCCCCAGAATCCGCGTGGGCTGGCGCAGGAGAAGGGGCCATCCACTTTCGACGTGACGCAGGTCTTCTCGCTGAGCGCGATCCAGCAGTTGCCGCTCGAGCGCGCGCCCGGCGTTCGCAGGCTGGGGCGGAGAGCGTCGAACGGCTGGCAGGTGTTGGGGCTCGCCACGCTGACCAGCGGCTCGCCGTTCACCGTGTACTCCGGGATCCAGCAGACGGGCGCGGGTTCGACCGGGGCCGACCGCCCCGACCTCGTCGCCGCCCCGGTGCTCTCCACCAGCCGCACGGTGCGAGAGGATTACTTCGGCCTGGGCGCAAACAACGCATCTTACTTTTCGATTCCCATCGACGTCCCCGGCGGGACCGGGCCGAATCGGGGACGCTTCGGTACGCTGGGCCGGGACACGTTTCGCGGACCGGCGTTTCACAATTTCGATGTGTCGTTGATCAAGGACACCATGATCGGCGGCGCGCGAAACCCCGAACGCGCGGTGGTCCAGTTCCGGGCGGAGTTCTTCAACGTTTTCAACATCGTGAATTTCGGGCTGCCGGCGAACATCGTGCTGGGCCCGGGGTTCGGGGTAATCAGCCGGACGGCGGGACCGTCGCGGCAGATCCAGCTATCGTTAAAATTGCTTTACTGAGGAGCTGAGGTCGTATTCTTAACACCCGGAAGTGCTACGATGGTTCCGCGAGAAAACCATGAAAGCACTGTATCTGTTCATAACGTTAGGCTTATGCTGCGCTGTTGGATTCGCGCAAGAGCGCGGAAACGACAAGGGCCGGCAGGCAAAGGGCCATTCCGAGTATCATCCCCAAGCCCCGAAGCGCGGCCCCGCGCCGATGCGCAACGCTCCCGTGCGCAACGCACCGGCGCGCAACGAACCCGCCCAAAGAGCACCTTCCCAACAGGAAGCCCGCCATTTCAACCTTCAGCCTGGCCACCCCGACGCGCCCCACGTGGATGGGGGCAAACGCTGGGTCGGCCATGATACCGGCCGCGCGGACGTCCGCTACCAGGTCGCCCAGCCCTGGCAGCACGGCCGCTTCACGGCTGGCTTCGGGCCCCATCACGTTTGGAGGATTGCCGGAGGCGGACCCAGCCGCTTCTGGTTCAGCGGCTTCTATTTCAGTGTGGCCCCGGCCGACGTCATGTATGTCGGTGGCTGGAATTGGATGGGAGATCAAATCATCATCTACGAGGATCCCGATCACCCCGGTTACTACCTCGCCTACAATAACCGCACGGGCACTTACGTCCACGTGCTCTTCCTGGGCAGTTAGACTGCTGGATTGTCGGGCCTGCGGTAACCGTCCGGAATCCCAACGTGCCGGTTCCACGGGCCCGTTCTGCTGGAGGCTTTAACCTCCCCGTGGTTCCGTGAGCAGGGGAAAAGGCGAAAACCCTGCGACACCTCCGGACGGTCTGCCGCAAGCCCTCTGGCCGAGACAGCCATTCGCCGGCCTGGCGGCCCTTCTCTCCGGCAGGCGATTCGCGGGCAAACAGGCAAAACCCCGCTCTGGCACCTAATCAGGGTGCACGAAGCGTTCCACTGTGCTCTACTGCTACCATCGAAGGATATGGGCTCCCAGCGCGGCCTTTCGCGCCGTTCCTTGCTGGTTTCCGGTTTTGGGGCCGCCAGCCTGTGGGGCCAGGGCGGCAGAGGAACGGTCTTTCCCCCGGACTCTCAACGCTATGCCGATCCGGCAACCGAACTGGCCGTCTTTCGCCTCACCGACCCGAGCTATACCGCCATCCTGCCCGCCTCCTACAATCGCGCCATCGCCAAGAACAGCGGCTGGATGATCTTCAGTTGCGACCGTACCGGATCCCAGCAGGCTTACCGCCTGGATCTCAAAACCGCCCGGACCGAGCAGTTGACCGAAGTCGAGGATCTCGACCCCGCGTCACTCACCCTGACGCCCGACAACCGTGCCTGCTGCTTCTTTGCGGGCCGCTCGCTCCATGTGGCCGCCCTTCCTTCCCTGCGGCAGAAGCCAATCTACACGACGCCCGAAGGGTGCGACCGGCTGCCGGGGTTCAGCGTCGGTCCGGACGGGACGCATGCGACGTTCTGCGAGACCCACCCGGAAGGCTCGCGGCTGCGGATGGTCTCGCTAGGGCAGGGTGCCGCGCGCACCGTCGTGGAGGCGCCGTTTTCGATGACCGACCCGATTGCACGCCCGATGCGCGCGCAGATTCTCTACCGCCGGGGAGATGAAGCTTTGTGGCTGGTGAATGCCGATGGGCAGCGGAATCGCAAGCTGCGAATCGCGCCCGGGCGCACGGGACCGGCCGATTGGGCGCCGGACGGCAAGACGCTTCTCTACCTGAACTATCCGGAAGACCGTAAGGAACTGAACGCGATCCGCGAGCACACACCCGATACCAACACCGACAAACTCGTAGCCAAGACCAGCCAGTTCGTCAGTTTCGGTTTCAATCTCGATACTTCCGTATTCGTGGGGGCGAGCCGGAATGCCGGTTCCCCCGATCTGCTGCTGCTGCTGCGCATCCCCCGCCGCGAATTAACGCTGTGCGAGCACAAAGCCAGCCATCCGGAACTGGTGGCGCCGCGCTTTTCCCACGACAGCCAGCGGGTGTTTTTCCAGAGCGACCGCCACGGCAAGCTGGCGATCTACGATATGCACGTGGAAAAATTGGTCGAAAAGACCGGCGATGAGAAGTAGCCCGCTTGCGCAAACCGCGAGCCGGGACAGGCCCGAAGCATCGCAAGCCGAGCGAAGTTCGCGCCTGTCCCCGGTCCGGATACTCTACCGCGCCGCAATTTCTTTGGGTGTTGCCAGGTAGCCGACGATCAGATTCTTCTGAACCTTGTTGATCACCAGTTCATACGGAATGTGGCCGCCCTTGGCGGTATAGAACTGCACCGGCTCGTTGATGTTCCGGTCCTTCTTCTCGGTCAGTTTGTCATCCGCCATGACTTCGACGGTGTAGCGGTTCTTCTTCGGGTCGGTCTTCTTGAGCAGTAGAGTGATGTCGGCGACGCGCTGCGGCTGCTTCGTCTTTCCGAGCTTGATATCGAAATAGTTGCGCTCGCCGCGCAGCTTCAAAGCCGCCAGTTCACTGCCGTTGGTCGCAACCAGTCCACTCTGCACGCCCAGGTCGCCCTTCACCGATTTCAATTCGCTGATGGTCTTCTCGAGTTCGGCCTGGGTCGCGCTCACCTGCGTTTTCACGCTCCCTACATCGGTCGATACCCCGGCGATCTTCGCGTCGGCGTTGCTCGCCACCTGCTTCACGTCGCTTCTTACGCCGCTGATCTCGGTGCCCATTTGGCGGGCCACCTTGGCCTGTTCGGCCTCCAGTTGCCGGGCAAGCTGGTCGGCGTGGGCCTGCGCCTCTGACTTAGCCTGGCTGGCGGAGTTCCGCGCCTGCAAGCGCGCCGCTTCCAGTTCCTCTTTCAATGTCTCGATATGCCGCATCTGCGAATTCGTCGTCACCGAGGACGCATCCCGCAGGTTGCTGACCTCGGTCATCAGGGAATCGCGAAGCTTGGCCATGTCTGTTCGGACATGGTCCACCTGCACGTAAAGATAAACGTTGGCGGCTACCAGCGCAATCAGAGCACCGGCCACCAGGGCGGTCATCAGGCCCGAACGCTGGGGCTCGGGCTGCGAACTGCTCGATATTGGACTCACTACGAAACTCCTTTGGTACTAACGTACTTCTTCCAGTATAGATGGAGTCTGCCGCCGTTTCGGTTTCGACTAAAGGAGCTCGAAAGAGTCGCCGGGTGAAGCCACCGTCACATCCACACCGAACTCGCCATGCAGCAGGCGGCATAGGGTTTGTGCCTGCTGCGGCTCCCCGTGTACCAGGAAGATCTTTCGTAGTCCCTTCGCCAGGGGCCGCACCCACTCCAGAAGTTCCCTCTGGTCGGCATGCGCACTCAATTCGTCGAGGCTCGAAATCTCCGCCCGAACGCGCATCGGCTCGCCGAAAATCCGCACCTCGGGCCACTTCTCTATGAGCTTCCGCCCGAGGGTGTCCTGAGCCTGGAAGCCGGTGATAAGAATCGTGTTACGCGGGTCTTCGATGCTGTTCCGCAGATGATGCAGGATGCGGCCCTGCTCAGCCATCCCCGAAGCGGAAATGATCACGAACGGCCCGTGCAGATCGTTCAACTTCTTCGACTCCTCGGCTGTCCGGACGTACTGGAGGCGTTTGAAGCCGAAAGGATCCTCGCCGTTCCGCAGGTATTCGCGCGTCTCCTCGTCGAAACACTCGGGGTGTTCGCGATGCACCGCCGTCACGTTCACCGCCAGCGGGCTATCAACAAAAATCGGGATATTCGGAATGCGCTTCTCGTTGGCCAGTTGGTGCAGCAGCAGCACCAGTTGCTGCGTGCGGCCTACCGCGAAGGCCGGCACGATGATCCGCCCGCCGCGGCGCGCTGTCCGGTTGACCACGGTCTCCAGCTTGTTGATCACATGGCCGATGTCTTTGTGCAGGCGGCCCCCATAGGTGCTCTCGAGAATCAGGTATTCGGCCGGCTGCATCGGCTCCGGGTCGCGGATGATCGGCAGCCCCGGCCGCCCCACGTCCCCCGAAAACGCCAGGCGGACGCGCGTGCCGTTGTTGCCGCCATGCAGCACGACGAAGGATGAGCCGAGAATGTGACCGGCGTCGTAGGGCACATAGCTCAGGTCTTCAGCCAGCACCTGCGGCGTGTGGTAGGGTACCGGGCGGAAAAGGGGAAGCGTCCGTTCCGCGTCCTCCATCGTATACAGGGGTTCCACCGGACCGTTGCCCAGCCCCATCGATTTCCGCTTCTCGAGCCGTTTGTTCAGGAATTCGGCGTCCTTCTCCTGAATGTGCGCCGTGTCGCGCAGCATCCATCCGCACAGGTCGACCGTCGCCGGCGTGCTGTAAATCGGCCCTGAAAAGCCGTCTTTTACGAGGGTGGGCAGATTGCCGCTGTGATCGATATGCGCGTGCGAGAGCACCACCGCGTCGATCGCCGAGGCAGCGAAGGGAAGGATCCGGTTCTTGCGGTCGGCGTCTTTCCGGCGCCCCTGGTTCAATCCGCAGTCGAGCAGGATCCGCTTGCCGCCGCTTTCCACAAGGTGCATCGAGCCCGTCACTCCGCCCGCCGCGCCCCAAAAGGTGACTTTCATGATCCGAACCTCCGAAACCGGTATGGTATCAGACCGCAGGCAGGAGATCGTTTGCCGACATCTTCGGCATGATGATATCCACGACGGCTGCGCTGATGGCGCCGGGCGCCGATCCAACGACAGCCAGGGCCTCCTGTCCGTCGGAAGCCTGAACGACTTGATAAGCCTTCCTGCGGAGGACCGCACTGATGAAATCGCGCACCGCGACCTCGTCATCGACGACAAGGATAACCGGACGACCATCTTGCGGCCCGGGCTCATGGACCGCGAGGCCGGCCTTCTCGGCGGCTGGCAGAAATACTCGGAACGTGCTTCCCTTACCCAATGCGCTCTCTACGATGACCCCGCCATTCTGAGATCGCAGAATTCCGGCGATCGCCGAAAGGCCCAATCCTTGGCCGACGAACTTCGTCGCGAAGAACGGATCGAAAATCTTCGCTATCCTCTCCGGGTCAATACCACTGCCGGTGTCGCGTACCTCGATGCTTACATAGCGGCCCGTCCCACGTGGTTCGGCCATCCGCCAGCCGCCGCGGACGTGACCTTATACGCATCCAACGCACCTCGCCATCGGGGCGGCGCATCGGAATGTCCATATTGAAGTCAGACAGGGTGCCCTTGCTACACGAAACGAACGCTGCCATCCGTCTCGTGGACGTACTGGTAGACGGCGCTGCCCGGCAGGTTGTCGCCCAACACGCGCAGGCGTTCTTCGCTTTCGCGCAACCTGGCAGTGCGCTCGGCAACGCGCTGTTCCAGGACGGCATTTAAATCCTTGAGGACCTGTTCCGCCCGCCGGCGCTCCGTGATGTCGAGGTCCATATCCAAAACTGCCGGCGAGCCGTCTTCCGCAACGAGCGCAAAATTGTGGATATCGAAAATGCGGCCGTTCGGGAGGGCCCACTCCCAGTGGTGTGACTGGCCGGTTTTGAGCGGCACGAATGCCTGGCATTCCTGGCACGGCTGATCGCGGCGAAACTGGCTTTCGTAGCAGAGCCGCCCGACGTTGTCGCCGAGGCTTTCGCGGTAAGACCGGTTCGCCCATTCAACCTCGTGGTCCGACCGGATCAGAGCGATGATGACAGGCAGCGTATCGAGCATGTCCAGGAGGCGCTGCCGCTCGGCCCGGACCTTATCTGTGGCCGCGGCCAGTTCTGCCGTACGCTCCGCAACTCGTTGCTCCAGTTGCTGATTTAACTGCCGCATGCTGTCCTCAAGAAATGGTCGGGGCGAGTGGATTCGAACCACCGACCTCCTGGTCCCGAACCAGCATTTATCAACAACTTACGAGCCTCGTTCACTGAAAACACAAGACTTGCACGTCTTGGATTTGGACCCTATTTGGACCCTAAAGGCGAATGTGTGGCGAACCGGGTCGTCGTTGGACCCTGCTTGGACCCTGATTTCCACGTCGGTGATCCACGTGCTTTCAAGCGCACGCGCGGTCGCTTTGCCATCCGAAGACCTGACCAAAATATGTTGCTCAGACAGGATTTCAAAATCGCCATATAGGAGCAACAGTCCCGCACGGCTTCAGACCCATGGGGAGATCCGAGGTAGAGATCACTTCACCGGGGCAGCTTGGCTCTCGAGTGTCACGACACCTGCATCGATTCCCCGTTGGGAAGCACCGACCGTAACCTTCACGGCGCGCCCTTTAAAATGCGGATGCTCGAATCGCAGTTCGTGTTCACCAGGCCGAATGCCTTGAAGAGTGAACCGTCCGTCCTCACTCGATATTGTCAGCGCAAATGGTTCGGCCGCAGGATGAGCGCGGACGCTCACGACGGTATCCGTCAGGGGCGAACCCGCGCCATCGGTCACCCGACCAGTTATTGAAGAGAGCGGGACACGCGGGTCGGCAGTTTCGGATTGCTCCAGCCATCGTTTCAACAATCGGCCTGTCTCGATATCGTGGACTTCCATCGCGAGCCAGTCTGTTCCTGGCCCGTGCGCCTGCGTTGACGAAAATCGGATGTGTCTGTTGTTATCAATGAATTTCCAATCAACCAGAACTAAGCCGTCGCCGAAGTGCTTGAGTGGTTTGCCCGCGCGGTAGACGGTGAGGGTCGTCGGAACCGAGTAGGATCCAACCGGCACGTCAACCTCGAGCCAACCGACCGCGGTGCCGCTTGTGGCAACCTGAAGTTGTTCACGTCCTGCCTGCCCCTTCTCTGGTCGCACCTGGACGGATCGTCCATTACTGAATCTGATATTAACGGTGCCGTCACCGATGACTTCCGCGTCTGAAATGCGGGTCGGCGCTGCGGAAGGAACGGCGGCCTTCGACTGGGCTGCCATGGGCACACTGGAACCAAGCACGCCTAGCAGAACAAGAGAAGCGGTTCTCATGAAGACGCTCCAAAGGCATCATATCGCCGTGCATCACTAGCCCTCCTGGTCCGGGCCCACGAGGTCGTCGAAGTCGGCCGACAGCAAGTCAATCAACACGGCAACATCGACCAACGGGTCCCAACATCCGCGTCAGAGTAAGGTCCACGGCGGACCCTATTTGGACCCTGCCGCTGTAGTGTAAACGTCTGTAAGTCTTTGAAAAATTTGGTCGGGGCGAGTGGATTCGAACCACCGACCTCCTGGTCCCGAACCAGCATTTATCAATAACTTACGAGCATCGTTTACTGAAAACACAAGAGTTGCACGTCTTCTCGTTGGACCCTATTTGGACCCTGAAGGCGAAGGTGTGGCGAACCGGACCGGAGTTGGACCCTGCTTGGACCCTGATTTCCACGTTGGTAATCCCGCTGCTTTCGCGCACGCGCGCGGTCGCGTCGCCATCCCCAAAAACCTGACCAATATACGTTGCTCAGACAGGATTTCAAAATCGCTATATAGCGGGGGAGACTCGCGGGGCGAGTCATTGCAGGCAAGGAACAAGCTTGGCAGCATGGCTGAAGCCGGAGACGGCGGCAGCTAAGGCCGCTCGCTCAATGGAGCTTTCCAAAGCCCGGTATATAGCGTGGTTCTGGGCCCCGCGCTCGATGCAGTGGTGACGTTGGGGTTCCCGCTGTTTGGGAGCCGTGGCGATCCCGTTTAGGAGAGTGCCCGATTTGCGCGGCCCGGGCCGTCGCCTCCTGCTGCGAAAGGGAGACGATGACGAAAAAACCGAAAAAGAATCAGATGGCGGAAAAGGTGGTTCCGGTCGTGAAGCCGGATGCGGCGGGCATCGACATTGGCGCCACAGAGATCTATGTGGCCGTCCCAGCCGACCGCGACGCTGAGTCGGTGCGCTCGTTTGCGACGTTTACGCAAGACCTGTACGCGTTGGCGAATTGGCTCCAGCTGTGCCGGATCAAAACCGTGGCTATGGAATCCACAGGCGTGTACTGGATTCCGTTGTTCCAGATTCTGGAGGACCGCGGTTTCGAGGTGTATCTGGTGAATGCACGACATGTGAAGAACGTGCCGGGACGGCGGACAGATGTCTCCGACTGCCAATGGCTGCAATTCCTGCACTCGGTGGGCTTGCTGCGGCCATCGTACCGGCCGGCGCAAGAAATCTGTGCGATCCGTTCTGTGCTGCGGCACCGGGAGAGCCTGGTGCAGATGGCAGCGACACACGTGCAGCACATACAGAAGGCGCTCGATCAGATGAACCTGCAACTGCACCACGTGATCAGCGACATCACCGGCGTGACGGGACTGGCGATCATAGACGCCATCCTGGAAGGGGAACGCGATCCCCACGAATTGGCGAGTCTGCGCCATGAAGGTATCAAGGCCTCTGAGGAAGTAATTGCCAAATCGCTGGTGGGCGATTATCGCGCGGAACATCTCTTCACGCTGGACCAATCCCTGACGGCATACCGGAGCTACCAGAAACTGATCGGGGAGTGCGATCGCGAGATTCGACGACAAGTGGAAAAGTTCAAGGCCCCGGAAGCCTGTTCGACTGCGCCCGAGGCGGAGGCGCCCATCGGCAAACCCACGAAACCGGTGAGCCTTCGGGAAGAGCTGAAGCAGGCGTTCGGCGTGGACCTGACAAAGATCCCCGGTATCCAGGTCGGCATCGCCCAAACACTGTTTGGTGAGATTGGACCGGACTTTTCGAAATTCCGGAGCGCTTCGGCTTTTGCGTCCTGGCTCGGGCTGTGTCCAGATAACGACATCAGTGGCGGCAAAGTACTATGGGTTGGCACGCGCAAAGTGAACTGTCGGGCCGCCACGGCGCTCCGTCTGGCCGCCCGATGCCTCCACCACAGCAAGTCGCCCTTAGGGGATTTCTACCGCCGGATGCGCACGAAACTGGGTGCCCCGAAGGCCATCACAGCCGCGGCGCACAAGCTGGCCAGAATCATCTACCACCTGGTCACAACCAAACACGAGTTCGATGAAAGCAAATTCGCCGACGACCACCTGCACGCGCGTCAGCGGCAGCAAGCGAAACTTCGCGCAGCCGCGAAAGCACTCGGATTTCAGCTCGTACCGACGCCGGCGAAGTGAGTTCCTTAGGAGGAGCACCGGACCAACACGGCCAGCGGCTGATCTGGAGGTCCGTGTAGTTGAACGCTGCCTTTTCGGGTCTTTGAGTGTGGACAACTATGGGCAGCCTCAGTAGGCTCATGGCCCCTGCTCATGGCCCCTTCCCAACGAATATGCTCTATCCGATAATCGGAGAATAAATGGCTGTACAGAAGTGGCGGCCGTGGCTTCAGGTTTGGAGCGCATGGCTCCTGGTGGCCTCACCCGGAATCTGCTCATCATTTAGTGGCGTCGTGCTTACGGATGGCGGGAGTCCGGTCCCAGGTGCAACCGTGCGCTGGAACAATCAGGCCGTTTGTACGCCATCGTATCCGCATGGGACGCCGGTTTGCACGCCGCCCACGATCACAGGATCGACGAAGACGAGTTCAGATGGAAGTTTTTCCGTACTGAGTCTGTCGGCAGACTCATACACGGTATGTGCAAGTCCTCCGGCCGGAGCGTATCAACTCGACTCCTGCGCGTGGGCCGTACCCGGTTCCGTTTCGTCAGTCAAGCTTGGGGAAAACGAGGAGCGGACTGGCGTGCAGATCCTCCTGCGGAGTGCATCGCGCGTCGTGATTACAGTCAGGGACCCGCAGAACGCGATCGTGGCGGCAACAACAAGTTTCGGCATTCCCGTCTCGAGCACGAATTTCTTCAAGCCCGGTTGCATCGTAGGGACAGGTGGTTATTATGGCGCAAATTACGACGCCATCCGGCGTGCCTGGACGTGCCTGATTCCGAGAGGCATCACGGCCCACCTTTTCTTCGACACCCTGCTTGTTGTGCGGGACGGCGACGGCACAAGCCTCCCGATCGACTCGGCGGTACTGCCGTTCACGACAGCGGCCGAGGAGGTTCCGCTGTCGGTGAGTGTCGCACCCTCGGTGGTTAACGCCGCGAGCTACCTTCCAGGGGTGACGACGGGAACGATCGCAACACTGTTCGGATCAGGGTTCACGGAAATACCGGGAGTTCAAGTTGCATCCGGTTTCCCGCTTCCGACGCAGATCTCCGGCACCTCCGTCAAAGTGAATGGCATCCCGGCGCCTTTGTTCGCGGTCGCTCAGCAGGACGGTCAGGACCAGATCAATTTTCAGGTGCCGCATATCTCTTACGCGCAGCAACTCGCGATCGCTGTCGACAACAAGGGCAAAGAACAGACTTTCTACGTCCGGAATTGGGCGAGTCAACTAGGCATCTTCAGTTCTTTCGCTCACGTGAGCGGAGAATCCATTACGGCAGCTAACCCGGCGCAACCAGGAGAGCAAATCACGATCTACTGGACCGAAATCAGTGGATACGATTTCGACTATTCCCCGGGAGGTTCATTTACGTTTTTGCCCGATGGTATCCCGTCCCCGCCTTCCATTCCTTGCGTGTCGTATTCGGACCCGCAGGTCAAGATCGGGGACTTGGCCGCGGAGGTAAACTCGTGCAACGCCGCACCCGGACTCGTTGGAATTGGTCAACTGGTTGTCACAGTGCCGCGGAATCTGACATCAGGCGACCACGACGTGGCGGTGACACTGGCCCACGTGCAAGGAAATGTTGTGCGCGTGCCGGTTCGGGTTCCGTAGGCCATTCGCACTCTGCGCGGGCGAATCCCGGACGTAGGGTCAGTTCGCGTCTTCAGACCTCCTGGTCCGGGCCCAAGAGGCCTTCGCAGTCGCCGAGCAGCAAGTCGATCAAAACACAGCTACAACGAGCAACGAAATCCGAGACTTGGGTCAGAGTAGGGTCCAAAAACGGACCCCTTTTGGACCCTGATGTCCTTGTTTGTTGTCTGTAAGTGTTTGAAAAGATTGGTCGGGGCGAGTGGATTCGAACCACCGACCTCCTGGTCCCGAACCAGCATATATCAACAACTTACGAGCATCGTTAACTGAAAACAAAAGAGTTGCGCGTCTTCTGTTTGGACCCTATTTGGACCCTAAAGGCGAATGTGTGGCGAACCGGGTCGTCGTTGGACCCTGCTTGGACCCTGATTTCCTCGTTGGCAAATCCGTTGCTTTCGCGCGCGCGCGCGATCGCGTCGCCCTTCGAAAAACCTGAGCAAAATATGTTGCTCGAACAGGATTTCAAAATTCGCTATATAGGAGCACCAGACCAACACGGTTACAGGCCGATGTGGAGAGTTGTCGGCGCCCGTCGCCCGGAACGTCCGCAGCACAGCGGCTCGTGATCGTAAAATAAAACGAATGCCTGATATCGCCGAGTTGCATGAACGTGCGGTTGGTGTGCGGGTCTCGAAGGTGCTTCCGTGCGAGAACGACTACATCGTGCTGCTCGACTACTGCAATGCGTCCCAGGCTAACCTTACTGCCAACCTCCGGCGTCTCCGGCCGGACGGTGAAGTGGTTTGGGCCGCGAGTGCGCCGAACTACAGCGATATCTTCATAAACGTGGAATGGCAGTACGGACGGCTAATTGCGTGGACGTATGGCTGCTATATGGTTACCGTCAACCCAAATACTGGGCGGTGTGTTGAGAAGGTCTTCACGAAATGAAGTCACCGCCGAAGGTTTCTGATAATCGCTACGGGGACAGCGGCAATCAGTCCGCCGAAGCACCCGACGTTAACGACCGGCGGCAGCGAACAGAACTAGCGCGGGCCGCCAACATCGTCATTCTGAAACGCTCCGTCTCGATGCCAAAAAGCATCTGGCGCTTGCCATCAACACGCCGGACCTTACCTCCGCTCAGACAGTTGCAGTCGCTCCTGGAAACGGCGCTGCATGGCTGGGCAGCGGAGGGCAAATCGCCGGCCTTGATTGAGGGTGAGATTTCGGAAGATGGTCTGAGTGTGACGCCGCAGGCGCCGCGAGGCCTCAAGCATCAGGACGCGGCGGGGATCTTCGACCTCGTCACGACCAATGATCAGTTGAAGCTCAGGCTAAGCCAAGAAGCGTGTCGGCGCGAGGTGTACACGCCGCGGCGATCACCGCAATACATCGCGACTCTCCGGACGTGGGAGCCGATAAGAGTGATCATTAACGGCAAGGCAGACTGGCATTCCGATCGGTATTACTACCTTCAGGACTACCATGTGGTTCTGTGCGACGGGCCGAGAGGTGAGAGTCTCTTGCCCGTGCGGACGTTCGATTTCCAGGCAGACCTGATCTGAACGCATCTGCCGTCCTTCGCCGGAAAATTGAGAATCGCAGAATCCGGTCGCGTTCGCGGGCCCAGGTGAGGTTCTGCTGCGTGCCAGACCTCCTGGTACAGGCCCAGGAGGTCGTCGAACGGTAAGCGATTCAAAATAAGGCGACTACACGAACGGAGTGAAACATTGGGGTCAGACTAGGGTCCAAAAACGGACCCTTTTTGGACCCTGATGTCTTTGTCTATTGTCTGTAAGTGTTTGAAAAGGTTGGTCGGGGCGAGTGGATTCGAACCACCGACCTCCTGGTCCCGAACCATCAACCCACGTAATATCAAAGACTTAGCGATGGCACAACAGTTTTGCGCAGGGTTGCGCTATGTCGCGAGTCTTCAAAGGCTTCCGGGCCTTCCGCGCGGCGGAACTGGCAATTCCGAGTGATGCTTCTATGCGTGGGGTGGGCACAAAAATGGGCACAGTATTCGAATGCGTCACCTGCGGATCTCGCAATCACCCTTAATAATCATTTCCCTGTACGGTCGGCTCCCAGACGTACTTCCCGGACTTGTCGATGTAGCCGTCCTTGCCGTCGGCTGTGACGACGTAAGCCAAGCCGTTATGAAATGATTCTGCGCTATGGAGTTTCCTCGGTTCGATAACCATGCGGCCGCTTTTGTCGATGTAGCCCCACAGACCTTTGACCTGGACTGCAGCCAGCCCTTCTGAGAACCCAAAAGTTAAATCGAACTGGGCCGCAATAACGACCTTTCCGTCGTGATCTATGTAGCCGTACTTGTTGCCGAATTTCCACCGTGAAAGACCTTCATTGAACCCGGCCCATACCGTGGCGCAGTCGGTCTCGCCGCGCGGAACTGGTGGCCGCAGAGCGAACGCGCCTGTCTTGTCGATGTAGCCGCAATCATGCGTTCTGTTCACCGGGGCGAGGCCTTCAGAGAATGAACTGGCCCACTCGAACGTCGGAGGAATCACCCACTCGCCACGTGTATTGATGAAACCCCACTTGTTCCCTTCGTGGTCCGCACTTACGGCGGCCAGCCCATCCGAAAACTGGTAGGCGTATCCAAACTGCGGTTTGATCACAATCCGGCCATTCGGATCAATGAATCCCTTCTTTCCGTCCACCTGAATCATCGCCAGGCCGTTACGGAATCCCTCCTCGGCTTCTGCTACCCCGTCCATCGCACCGTATCTCGGCGGAAGGACCACCTTGCCGCTTTTATCGATGAACCCCGATTTGGCGCCCATCTCGAGCGCCTCTCCTTTGACCTGTGCACGAGCGAGGCCTTCCGAAAAATCGCGGACCCAACTGAATTGCGGCTGGATCACCACGCTTCCAACTTCGTCGATGAAGCCCCATCGCCCGTCACGTTCAAATCGGGCCAGGCCTTGCGAGAACTCGCCGACGGTTTCAAAACAGAGCGGAATGACGATTTTTCCGTTACGATCAATGAATCCTCCCTTGCCGTGATCGTGGACGGGGAACAAAACATCAGGGTGAGATGCACCTGCCGCTCCCTCGGTCGAATGCGCCGCGACACATGCCTCATCCGGCTTGAATGAGTCGCGCACCAGTTCGCCACTGGCAGAAACGACGGATCCGGCGCATCCTCCGAAGGGTGGGCTATACGCAGCGCAGCGGCCGGCCGGGAAATCTTCAGTTTTCCATTTCAGAAGACCCGACGGTCCCCCAAATCGCCATAGCATCAAATGATGGTCGGGGAATACCAGCCAGTAGGATTCCGCGTAGGTTAGCCCGACGATGAGCAACGCAATCTCCGACTGCTTCGCCTTTACCGACGGCACCAGGTCATCTCTCCCCTTCGCGCGCATGTCAGCCGCGAATACCTCCATCGCCTTGTCACCGAAGGACGCGTTGTGAACGTACGAGATCCGGATCGGCACTTTGGGATGCTTCTCGATGTACTCGCGTAGCCACGGCACGGATAACGCAAGTGATTCGTATTTCTCTGCCGACCGCAGAAACTGATCTACGCCATCGATCTTGCCATTCACGCTCTGCAGCACCAGGGCGTCGACCACGTTCTGTGGGAAGGTGGACCTGCTAAGGCTGGCGTGGAGATTCGTCTCGTGGGGCTTTCCTCCAGTCCACTCTTTTCCATACTCCGGATGATGGTACGAATCCACTTCCGCAGTCTTGACCGTATAAACGCGCCGCAAGGCCGTCAGTGTCTCGCCGGCACGATTCTCAGCGTCCAAGAGCTGCCAATCTCGTTCGATGTAGTCCATGACCGCTTCTGAAACAGCGGCGTCGAAACCCGTTCCGGAAAGGCGCTCTCGATTCGTCGTTTTCGGGGGCATCAGATCCGCGAGCGCGCGCGATATGTTGGCGTTGTATGTCTTCTCGCCATTCCGACCCAGTCTCCAGGGCAGCATGAACGGGTCCCAGGCCGCCGACCTAGCGGACACCGTTGAGCCGTCCTGAAACGTGACGGTCACAGCCACGGACGGATAATCATCGGTCCGCATGGTATCGAAGAGCCTCGGCACAATTCTGCTCATCATGCCGACATCATTGAACGTCTTATTGAACAACGCTTTCTGATTTGGTGCCGCATCCTCGAAGTTCCGATCGTGCATTAGGGCGGCCGTTGCCGCGTTCGCCTTGAACCAGGCAGGCGACAGACCGAGATTGCTGAGGTCGGGCTTCTTGATCGCGGCTTCATTCATCGCCGCGACGAGGGCATCAATCCGCGCAGTGTCCACTCTCTTCCCGTTGAGGAGGAAAGCGCCATTTTCCACGCGGATTACCAAATCCGAATTCTGCGGAGCGCCGAGGCCTCCCCAATGCGACTTGATCACGACCTCGCGCACGGTCCTTTCGGCACCGAAGGCAACGGTGCAGAAACTCAGAGCTGAGACGAGAAATGCGCAGGTGGCAATCCAGGTTCTGCTTGAACCCATAGCTGTTCCGCTTACGTGTCTAAGAGTCCATGCTAGCCGAAGTCAAAGCAATCGGCTATCTCGGTGACGGAATTTTGGAGCGATGCAGGCTCTTTGGTGGGCCCGAACCCGGCGTTCCTGCGTCACCAAGCGGCCAGCAGGTGGCTCAGCTTTCCAGCCACAGTCGCTTTCTGAGACTGCGGCAAATCGCCGAGATGACGCGCGATCATCGAGGCATGAATGGTGGCCAGCTTGTGCAGTCGGAGCACGGACGCAGTCTTCAGATTTGTGGGACGGAACTCGGGCTTCGCCGGGTCCAAAACCAAATCAGAAGGCATCAATGCCGCCGGTATCACTGAGGAAATGTATCCGACCAGCACCTCGGGAATCGGCCCCACCGGTCCGGCAAGCACGAGCACCGGCCGCAGCTTCATCCCCGCGGTATCGCCGAACGGGAAACTCGCGAGGCAAATCTCACCGGGATGCATCTACGGGTTGGCCGTCCGCCAAAGTGTAAATGTCCTGCTGCGTGTCGGCCAGTTCGTCGCGCCATGCCTGCGCCACGTCCCAGGGCCAAAAGGCGCCCGCCTCGTCTTCATCCGGCCGGACGACGATCAATTGAACGCGCCCAGGCGGCAGGTCCCGTGGCGCTTCCGCCCGGATGTTGTGGTCATCGTCGATTTCGCCCACTATGCTCATGGCGCGCATATGGTAGATCTACCGCCCTTCTATCAACAGTTTGCCACAGATGGCTCTCGCCGGCATGCCTTGGGAACATGCTATCGTTTTCGGTGATGGAGGAACCCCCTCTCTCAAAACAGGCACTCGCGAGAATCGAGGCCGCCGCCCAGGAGGCCGGCGCCGACCTCCTGAACGGCCTGGCTGCATTCTGGCGCGGCATCGGCATGAGTTCGAAGGCGCTCCGGGAACACGACCCGGCGGAACTGATGCCGTTGTTCGAGCGGTACGCGGAGAAGCAGTTCGATGCCGAAGCCAAGGAACTGCTGGCGTGCTTCCCCGACCCGGAGACCTATTCCTTCAAGTTGATCCTGCTGCCGATGAACGTCGCAACGAGGATCTGCCCGACCAGCGGCATCATCCTGCCCGAAGATGTCGGCGCGACAGATTGGACGGACCTGTACCGTACGCTGAAGGCGGCTGCCGTGAAATCTGGCAGGAAGGGCCTCGGTGAAGACTTTCAGCAGCTATCTGGCGATTGGGAGGACTACCTCGACCACAGCTTCAGCCGTCAGTTTCTCAAAGGGAGAATTACGACCACCACTCCCGAAAAGGACTCAGCCGTCAAGCGGTTCATGCTCCTGTTCTGGCTGAAGTACTTGTTCCACCTCCGGCTGTTCGCCAACAACCAGCGTTTCATCCAACGGATCTGCAGCCACCTCTCGGAACGGCTCCACGTCTGGAGAGCAGAAGCGTACCGCCGGATCGGCAATACCGAGCCACCGCCCATGGAATCTGTTCCCGAGATATCGCAGCCCGTTCCGCCCGCCACCGCCGCCGTCGCGCCGAAGAAGCGCGGGCCGAAACCGGATCACGACACCGCGCTGCGCGTGGCCGAGATCATCGCCGCCGTCGCCAAAAACGGCGATTGGAGGAACAAGCTCGAAGCGGTCTGCAGCGCCCTGGACAATGCAGAACTGCCGTATCCGAAAACGTGGCCGAGGCGCGAGCTGAAATTGACCAGTTGGACAGACGGGGCTACTTTTGAACCGGCTCTCGCGAAAAAGGCCATCGAGCACCTGCTCGAACTGGCAAAGCAGCGAAAGAAATCCCCTCCCGAAACTCTCTCCTAATTTCCGCGAATTTTCTCGCCACCACCGTTGCTAGCGGAAGCCCATTCTTCCGGGCTCTACTCTGCGAAAGTTTCCAAAACAATTTTCGGTTCCGATGATTGCGAGTGGGTAGACGAACAATCCACCCGCGATCATTGAAAACCGAATAGATCACGCCCGCCGGAAGCCCAAAGTACGGACAGTCTGCGATGACGCCTTGCCAGCCGAGCGGACACCCGGAAATGCCTTCACAAACGCCGGCGTGATCGTGCAATCCACCAGCCCCGGCATCGCGCCGGGGCTCAACCACAACAATTCTGGAAATCAGGAAAGGAGCGACATGGCAACGGTAGACAGTGTTCTCGAAACTCTGCTGAACGAGCACGACGTGGCGCGTATCACGGGCCTCTCGGTGGCTTCCGTCCGGCGGTGGCGGCTCCTGCGGCAGGGGCCGAAATACATCAAGATCGGCGCCGCGGTCCGCTACAAGCCGGAAGACGTTTCGGCATGGCTGGAGTCCCGGCCCAGCGGCGGCGGGCGGCAGGCCTGAGAGGCGAGCGCCGCATGGGAATCATCACATTCACACCCGGCGAAGTGTCCCGCTACTACAAGGACCGGCTCCCTCACTTGAAGCAGACGGGCGCTCAGTGGAACTGCGGCTGTCCAAGGCACGGCGGCAACGACCCGAACTTCAAAGTGGAAGCCGCCACCGGCCGATGGTACTGCCACTCGGTCTGCGGTTGCGGCGGCGACATCATCGACCTCGAGATGGCGCTCGCGAGCGCTGATTTCAAAACGGCGAAGGCCGAAGTCTTCCGCATCGTGGGCAGGATCGAACCCAGGCACACAACCGGCGGGTGGCGCGAGGTCGAGCGCTACCCTTACACAGACCCGGACGACAACCTGGTCTTCGAGTCCGTCCGTTATCTGAAACCGGATGGAAAGAAGACGTTCATTCAAGTTCGCCCGAGCGGAGTGGAAGCGGCGGGCACGACTGACCCGGAGCGGATCGGCGGCGTTCCCACCGGCGGCATCGTGGTGGGCCTCGCGAAGGGCAAGTACCTTCCCGATTCGAAGGCCGAGCGCGCAACCGGCAAGCCCACCTGGAAACGGGTGGACGATCACATCGATTACGATGGCGCGGAGTATCGATTCCGCGACTGCCCGCGAGTTCCTTACCGCCTTCCAAAGGTGTTGACCGCGGAGACGGTCTACCTTCCCGAGGGTGAGAAGGACGTTCACACCCTGGAGTCCTGGGGTCTGGTGGCTTCCTGCAATCCGGGCGGGTCCGGGGAGGGCCATCTTTATGCGAGATGGGCGGAGCATTTTAGCAACCGCCACGTCATCGTACTTCCCGATAACGACGATCCCGGCCGGAAGCATGCGTTGGCCGTCGCCGCAGCGCTGTTGATCGCGGCCGCTTCCGTCCGTGTGGTCGAGCTTCCTGGCTTACCCGAGAAAGGCGACGTGACCGATTGGCGCGACGCCGGCGGCACGCTCGATCAATTTCGAGAGATCGTCAACGCTGCGCGACCGCTCGATGCGTCCGCGCTAGCGGCATTGCGGTCGCGATGGAGCATCACCGAAGAGGAACCAAAACGCCGGGCGGCGCGCGTGGAAGTAGCCGACGATTGGCCGAAGCTGGAGCCAATCCAAAGCGAGCTTCCGCCCGTGCAGCCGTTCTCGCAGGACCTTCTACCCGCGCTGTTCCGTCCCCTGGTGGGGGACGTGACGGAGCGGATGCAAGTCCCAATGGATTACCCCGCCGTGGTGACCATGCTCTGTCTCGCCGGTGCGGTGAACCGCCGGGCCGTGATCCAACCGAAGGCGAACGATACCGGCTGGGTAGTGGTGCCCAACCTTTGGGGCGGCATCATCGCGCCGCCGGGATTCATGAAGTCGCCCGTCATCCAGGCTGCCACCCGCCCACTGCATCAGATTCAGTCCGAATGGCGGCAGCAGCATGCAGAAGCGCTCGAACAGTACAACCGCGACAAGGAGGAATTCGAACTCCGGCGCGCGGCGTGGAAGGAGCAGTTCAAGGCGAGCGCCAAGAAGGGCACTACGGCGCCGGACCGGCCCGAGGACGAGCCGGAGGAGCCGACGCTGCGGCGGCTGATCGTAAATGACGCCACCTTCGAAGCGATGCACCAGACCATGAGCGAAAACCCGGCGGGCATCCTGGTGATCCGGGATGAGCTGACCGGCTGGTGGAGTCAGTTGGACCGGGCCGGCCGCGAAGGCGAGCGTGCATTTTGCCTGCAAGCCTGGAACGGCGACACCGGCCACACCATTGATCGCATCGGCCGCGGCACCATTCACGTGGAAGCCTGCTGCATGTCCATGTTGGGCGGCATCCAACCTGGCCGGCTTCGTTCGTATTTAACTGAAGCGCTCGAAGATGGGCCGAGCAACGACGGTCTCATTCAGCGGTTCCAACTGCTGGTTTGGCCGGACACCGATCCCGATTGGGAGTACGTGGACCGGGCTCCGGACGCGGCTTCGGAACAGCAGGCGGCGCTCGTGTTCGGCAAGCTGGTGGAGTTCGACTCCGAGAGTCCGATGCGATACCGCTATGCGCCGGATGCCCAGGAACTCTTCGTGGGATGGCTCGCGGAGCTTGAAACAAAGGTGCGCGGCGATGAACTCCATCCCGCGCTTGTTTCACACCTGAGCAAGTATCGGAAGCTGATGCCGGCGCTGTCGGTCCTGTTCGAACTGGCGGCATGGGCGGCCGGCAACGGCAGCGCCGATACCGTGTCGCTGGAGCACGCCAGGAAGGCCGCAGCATGGTGCGAGTATCTGGAATCGCACTCGAAGCGGGTCTACTCCTGCGTGGTGACGCCGCAGCTTCGGGCCGCCCGCGAACTCGCCGAGAAGATCAAGAAGCGCAAGGTTGGCGCCGACGGGTTCTTCTCCTGCCGCGAGGTGTACCTGAAGGGTTGGAGCGGGCTGGATAGTCCCGAAGCCGTGAAGTTGGCAGAGGAAGTACTCGTAGATGCCGGGTGGGTCCGCGATCTGTCCGGTGAGTCCGGTCCATTTGGCGGGCGCCCATCCAACCGGTTCCAAGTGAATCCGGCGGTGTGGCAATGAGCACGAACGCGACCAGCCCGGCGCATCGGAGCCGGTGGCTTGATTGGACCCCGAAGACCCGTATCTCGGCGGATTGGGCGGAAGGCGAACCTACAAAACCATCAAAACCCGGTTCTGTAGGTTTTGTAGGCTCCACTTCCGCTGAACCCTCCGAGATTCACACGGACCCGACCCCGGCGGAATTGGCCCGCGCTTCCGCGGTTCTGAACCGGAGCGGTGTTCGCCTGATGCAACTGGACGGCGTGACCACCATTGGAATTTGGAGCGACCTGGACGGGCCGGAATTACGAAAAGCCCTGCGCGCGTTCGGATCGAACCAACTCCCCATCCGCTATCTCGACGGCGCGGACGTTCCGATGCGCTACAAGTTGCGGCGCGTGCCGGGCGAGCCGGTGCCTATGAACGTGTTGATCGAAATGAAAAGGCACCCGGAGGAACCGTGGAAGGTTCGGGACCGGATGTTGCAGGAAATGGGCTGGTCGACGCCGTGCTCGTGGGCGGAATGGAAGGCGTCAGCTCTGAACCGCCTCTTCCAACAGCAAGGGTTAACCGGGCGTCCCGGACGCATCACCGCCGCAACCGTCAGGCACGGGGAACGCGCACGAAAGGCGTAGTTCCTGGCGCCCCGTTGGCCCACGTTGCGCCGGATGGCGGGCGGTGGTGGTCGGCCTGCGGTTCAAAATCCAACCAACCAACAGGAGGAAATCGAAATGGAATTCACCGAACCCGATCTGAGGTCCCGGCCGGGCACGTCCCGGCGTAAGAGGCGCGGGTCCTGTCTGGGCCATTCGGCGTGCGGGTTAACAGGTTGCCCAGCCGCGACAGAATCACGGTCGAAATTCGCGTGGCCGGTGGCCGCCCTCGCCTGGAGACGCCCATGGCGCTGATGAGCCAGCGGCAGTACGCCGCGCACCGTGGTGTGGCACGTTACTCCGTCCAGCGCGCCATCGCCGAAGGCCGGATCTCGACCAAACCGGACGGCCGCATCGACTCCGACCTGGCCGACGCGGACTGGGAGCGCAACACCATCGCGCCCGAAGGCGAGGGCGGCAGGCTGCTCAAGGCGCGCACCGTCTACATGGTGTCGAAGGCGCGCCTGGCGGATATGCAGCTCAAGAAGCTCACCGGAGAGTTGCTGCCTGCGGCGGAAGTGAAGGTCGCAGCATTCAATGCCGCCCGGCGCATCCGGGATGCATGCATGAACATTCCCACGCGCTGCTGCGGCGCAATAGCGGCCGAGGTCCGCCGCGCGATGCAGGAGACGGGCATGTCGGCCGAGATGGCGGCCAACGTCGCCACCAGGCTCAATCTCGCTGCGGTCGAGACGATCCTCTCGGCCGAGATTCGAACGGTGTTGGTTATGTTGTCAGACAACTTGGAAAAGGAGAAAAGCGTAGATGAAAACGAAACAAGCAAAGACTGATGATCCGATTGTGCGGACGCCCTCGACAGTCGCTGAGTGGCGCGAGCGGATCGGAGAACTGGAAAAGGAGGCAGCCGGCGCCGAGCAGGTGTTGATGGAGAAGCGCGCAGCGCGCCGCGAAGCCGCAGGTTCGGCCCTGGTTTTCGGAACCAATCCGGAGGCCGCCGCCGGACTCGAAGCAGAGGAACGTGAGGCGGAACGCCTGGCTGATTCGCTCCGTTGTGCCGTCGATCTGGCCCGCGCTGAGTTGAAGAAGCTCGAGGACGAGGAACGGCGGCGGAAGATCGCGCAGCAGCGGACCCGGCGCGCGGCCATCGCCGCCAGGATTCAGCAGGACGCCGAAGCGGTCGACCGACTCTACCAGGAGGCCGCCAACCACATGGAAGCCATCAGCGAACTGCTCACCAGCTACCAATTGGAGGGCGGCAGTTTCGCCAGATCACTCAAGGGCTGCTCGACCAGGGCCGCGCTGGCGGCAGGACTGCGCAAGTTTCTGGAAACGGATTTTGTCGGCAGCAGCCAGCATATCCGTCCTTTGGCCGAGCAACTCGGCGGCTTGCCTGTTGCCCGGGTTCCCGAGGATTGGCTGGTGGAGAATCCGCCGGCCGCATAACAACGAGAGGAGAGAACATCATGGAAACGAAGACCTTCAGACAACTCGAGGCCGAGGCCGCGCGCGATTCGGCGGTCTTGAAATTACGGGGCGCGAGCCTGCCGGGATTGTATGTGCCCGGCGCAACCTCGCCCCTCACAAAAGAGCAGGCCGTGGCGCGGGCGCTGGAAGCCGACCCGGAGGTGTACGCCCGGTACCGCGCCGAGCACAACGCTCGCACGCTGGTGAACACGTTGAAGGCAGCGGGAGTCCAATTCGTCCAGCGCTGACCGCGCTGGCAACAATGTCGAGGCCGGTCGCTGTTCCTTCTTCGCCAGCGCCGGGAGGGCGGTCCCGAGGCCACTCCTGCCTCGCACCCGCCCTTGGAGGGGTGAACCATGCTGACGCTTTTGAAAAACCTGTTTTGTCCGTCTGATCGGCGGCAGCCCCAATATGATCTGAACGATCCGCGCCACCCGGTCAATGCTGGGTGGCGGCGCGTCGATGTCAGTACCTACGGCACCAGGCCTATCCGGTTCCAGTTCATCGCGCCCGCATATCCCGCGACAGGTGCCCGATCGACCGACGATCAAAGGGCGCGACTTCATCACCGGAATTCCCTGAGCCGGGTCGATTCCGGCTGAATCAGCCGGGACCGTTCCGGCGCTCCTTCCACAAACGGCCCTGCACTTAGTAAGATTTCGCACCGATTCGGATTCGCATCAAAAGGCAATCGGTTTCTGAGTGCGCGTCGCGGCTGCGACGAGTTCCGCCATTTGCCGCTCGAATTGCCGAACAATGGCCTCACCGGCTTCGTCGGGGGCGTGGAATGTCGAAAGCCGATGTATCTCGGTGCCGAGTTGTTCAACATCGCTAACGGCGAGCCAGTCGCCCGCGTGAGTGCCATCGTAGACGACCTTCGTCAGGAGGAGTCGGAAATCCTGAGCTGACTCGGCAAGGAGCGAACGGATCAATCCGATCCGAGCGACATTACCGAGCCGGTGCGAGACCAATTCGCCCATCGGGCCGTGTTCACAAGCGTTCTGCAGCCAGTTGAAGAACGCGTTCTGATCAGCCCCAACCGCATCCCAGTTGAAAGAAACCTGCCCATTTTGCTCGATGAAGACCAATTCGGGCTGGGGCGGTGGTCGACGAGTTCTGCCCTTCTCGTAGAGTCGCAGTACACAACGGCATCGAGACCCATCAGCAGTGTCCGCCCTCGATGATCACATACGGCCGCCGCCCTTGTCGATGAGCGTCCGACGTCAGATACGATCCGGGCCAGGGTGACTTGGACAGCACCGTTGCGGACGGGCCCACCGCCCACATCCGGAGATCCGAACCGCGAGTCTCATGGGCGGGCACCGCTGACCGACCGCGACCGCCGCCACAGGACAGATCTTTAATCCGTGCCGCGCGCTATGCTGATCCCGTGAGTCGCCGTGCATGGCTTGTGTTTGCCGCTTGGCAGTTTCTCGGGATCGTGTGTAACGCGCTCGCATGGGGGCCATTGCCTTTTGCAGTTGGCTTCATCGGGCTCCTGCCTGGTAATATCCTGGCCGCTCTCACCGTTGAGCGTGTCTTATGGCAGACGGGAGTGAGCCTCACGCAGATTTCACTGCTTGAGATCCCGGTGATCCTGCTGACGACGCCGCTGTCTGGCTGTCGTTGACGTTCGCATTGAGAGCGGCATTGAAGGCCGCAAAGCGATTCAGGCCACCTATCGCCCCCAGGCAAATCAAAGAGGGCCAGCAGCGCGCCGTATTCCCGCTGCGTAAGATCCCGGCTTGGATCTGGAGTATAGCCATCGTCGGTATCGCCATCATAGGCGTCGGAACGATGTGGCGGCGTCCGGTGCTGGTCCACCTGTTCAGCGAATGGGACTGCGCTTGCGGCGATTATCATGCCAGGGTAACTGGCATAGTGATTCGAAATCCGCTGCGTGACCTCCAACCGGAGCGCGTTGCCGGCGATTTCCTCGATGGCTTGAAGGCGAACCGATGTACGGCAAATTCAGAGCTGTGCGACTACGCATTGCCCCGACACCGTGTGTCGGATTGGCGATTGGTCAACCGGGAAGAAGCAAAAGACTCGGTGCGGCTCTATTTCAAGCTGACGAAGTATGGCACCTCCAACCCTGGGTACGATCTGACTGGCGAAGGCATGGTCCAGGTTGAAAAGACCAAAGGGGTTTGGCGAGTCGCTTTCTACAGCAGCTATTTCTGAGCCGAGGCCACAACCAACCGTCCCAGCGGTGCGAACACGGGCATGAGCCGGTACGATGTAGGCCAGGACCCTCTGGGCAGTGCCTCTACGGACTGGCTCGCCCCCGCGCCCGAAACATGGGCGATTTTCTTTTGTGATTCTCTTTTGCGACTCCATGATCTGAAATCAGATAGAATCTGCGGTTGCGGCGGGCGAGTTCATGCCGCATGTCATGCCGCATGCGGAACGCGGGAACGCCGATTGGTGTCAAATGCAAATGAAGATGGGACAAGCTGGCAGGCTAACCTCTCCGGCGCTCAAGGCATTGATGGTTTCAGCCGTCGTCTACATCGCGCCCATCAACTACGCCGATTTTGGAAGCAGATTCTGGTGCTCCGTGCTGGCATCCCCAAAACTGCATGACACCTTCACGGGCATCGTTTGGTTTTCGTACCTTTTCTGGACCCTCGTCGTGCAAGGGTTGCTCGCCGCCGCCCTCTATCCTCTATTCCGCCGGGTCAATCGGTTCGTTCTCGTGCCGATCATGGCGATCCCGCTGATCATCGTCACCGGCTTCCCGCTCAGCGTCGGAGCCGTCTGGCTGGACTCCCGCGCGATTCCGTTTATCTACCGCGGCCACGAAGGACCGCCGATCGACTGGCAGGAGGCATGCCGCGTGGAGCACGCGCACCTATTGGCGTCTGCACAGCCTCGCTATGAGTTCCTGGAACGTTCGGCTCGAGCGTGGCTCGTATCTCACGCGACCTGGGAACCGATGATGCTCATGCCGGAGGGATGTCGGACCGTCGCATACGCGGCGACCGAGGCTGGGCAAACCGAACTGAGAGATGCCTTCGAGCCTAAGCCGGGGTTCGATCCCTCTTACGATGTCGGTCTGAGATACACACTTTTCGACCGAGCAGTGCCGTCTATGTGCAACCGGACTTGGAGCGCTGAGTATGGTTACCAATTCACGCCGACAAGTCTAATGTTCCAGCGTCAATATCTTCCTGGCGGGTGCGTGATCTTCGGCTTCAATCCACCCGGCCACCGGGAGGTTCCAGCTGAAAGCGACGTGGGTTGTCCCGCGCTCTCGGGGGACTCGGACGCGCTTGGCTCCCTCGAACGCGCAACTTACAGCGTCAGCGAGCGGCGCGTGGAAATCGCTCCAGGCGGCGGCCCCGGCCCGGCGGCCGTCGACATTTCCAGAATCGGCTCCGGATTTGTCTCGTTGGAAGGCGTGTCCGTGAACGTTCGCAGGGTTCTGATTCGACGCCAGTCAAATGCGTTGCTTCACGCAAGAGCGCCCGACTTGGAGGCCCGCGGCTTCTCATATGAGTATTCGGAGATCGGATTTGATGGACAAGTCGTTTGGAGGCTGACTCGAGTCGGCGGAGCCGACGATGCGCGGCTTGCGGTGGAGGGGGCAAACTGGGTCTGGTGGCAGACCGAATCCCGACACCCGCTCGACTGCTGCCGGTTGGAATGGAGCCGTGATGGAGTTGCGGGCCGTCACCGGGTGGCGAGGGGCAGAAGCATAATCTCGGTCAGCCTTTGCCCCACAGGGAAGCTGATCGCTCTCAGTGTAAGTGACAGACACTGGACCGGCAAAGTCTCCGATTCGGTGTATGTGATCCGCACCGCCGATGGCAGCGAAGTGTTCCGCCGACACCTTCCGCCCCTGGCGCAATCACGGGTCCAATTCCTGGGGCCGGAGCTTCTTGCTTACACGGATTTTGACGGTTCGGATGGGTTCGTCCGCGTGGTAAGAGTGCCGGCCAGCATAGGGCGGTAAGAGAGCTCAATGTCGTTGGGCCTCGGGATGGGAATCAAGCGCGCGCCCGGCATCGCAGGAGCCGCCCCCGTCTGGCCCAAATGCGCCGCGTCACTAAGGACGCAAACGAACAGTGCCGTTCGGCCACCGTCGCAGCAGCTGCCCTTGTCTGGAAAAAAGTTCAGCGTCGTCGCGGTGCTGCAGCAGGATGAACCGACTGTTTATCTGAACTCCAAGCACCTCGTGCGTTGAGGCCTTCGGAACGCGAAGCACCGCGGCGGCATCCACGACTGAGCAGTCACGGAGGTTCAACAGATGCAACCGTCCGATCCCACTCTCCTGTCGAGGATTCCACACGAAGAGGATCTCATCGGATGACCACCAAGCCACGGGCGATGCAACGCCATCGCTGAATGGCTTCATCATCAAGTCGCCAAGAAGTTGGAGTTGCTGTCCCCCAACATCGGTAATGCCGCCGCCCGCCTCAAACGCGATCAGAAGACGACGTCCGTCCGAGGACCACACTGGGTCATTTACGAAGGCAGAACCCTGACCGGCTATATCCTTCGTGGCCAGCAGTACCCTGCGCTGGCCCGAACCAAGATCCATCACGGCAAGTGGGCCGCTAAGCCCGACCAGATCGTTTCTGTCGTTCCCCGAGACGGCGTGAACGGCAAACGCGACGGACTGGCTATCGGGCGAGATTGCAGGATCAGAATACAGTTCTCGTTCACCTCGGCCCAGCGTCTTGAAGTAAAAGGGCTTCGACGGGAGCTCGCGGAGGTTGCTGTCGGCCAAACGGAGTTCGTATAGAATCCCCATGCCGACCCTGCTGGCGTGTGATGAAACTACAAGGAAACGGCCATTGGGTGCAATCGAAAAGTACTCAACAGGGATGCTGCATCAGACGACGGCGGTCGTTCCAGATTCGACGCTGTACAGCTCGAATCCCGTGCCAGTGTAGGCCGCTACATCAAACGGCCCAGGATGTACGTCGGCAGTTCGAGCCAATCCGCCAGCAAGCCCAAGGACCAGAGCCATGCGGCCAAGTCTCGTGAATCTCATTCGCACAATATGAAACCCCGGTACGCTGGTCCCGATTCAGCGTTCGCTGTCAGTTTTCTTGGTCAAGTCAAACGTCGCTGACCACTCCTGGATCCCATGGTCTTTATCCGTGACTTCCACGTGATCTGCGTCTCCAAAGAAACTCTCGAACTCCTTCTCTACCTCGGCTTCAGTCTGTCTTCGGGCCTCGCGATCATCAGCAGAGAGGGTAAGGCGAAAAAAGAGCGCCCAGTCCGGAACGTCCGAACGTGCAGATTCCCAAAATGACTCATCTTCTGCCGAGAGCCGCTCGCTATCCCAAATCTTGAATCGAATGGCAAAGAGCCGCCAGACTGCGTTCTTCTCGTCTTCGGAGAGCTTCATCAAACTCAGGTAATCAGGCATTTCATCCTCCCAGTAGATGCTGCCGAGAGGTATCAATGAGACCATCCGCCTGGCTTCGGCGCGGAAGTGCAATCCGCCAAGGATGGCGACCGTGGCTTCGCTGAGCGTTCCCATAAATCCCGTTCACTTCAGGATAAGCGCCTTTCCGGTGGTAAGGCCACTTCCGTAACGATCAGACGCCCATTCACCAGAATAGCCCCGCGACCGGATTTCGCCCTTGAACCCGGCCGCCACCTGATCAATGAATCGTCATGCGAAAGGATGGCCCGATGCAGATCCTGTTCAACAAGACGATTGATCAATGCCGGAAAATCGGCGCGCGCGGCGGCCGTGCCCACGCCCGGAACGTGCGTATGCGGAAGTTGAAGGCACCGCCGAGGCGAGCGGAAACTCCGGCGCCCAATCCCGAAACTGCGGCCGAGGCAATCGCGCTCCTGGATCGCGAATTCCCGTGGCTGATCGGCGCGGAGAAGTCCCGCCGGGCCGGCGCGCGGCCGCATCCATGAGGCGCACGCGGTTCTGTAGGTTCTGTAGTCTTCATCTGCCAGGAACGAGGTAACATTCGACCCCTGGCAAGTCGTGCCCGGCCGGGTGCGAGTGATTCACCCAGCAAGCAGAAATCGAAAGGAGGAAGTGTGGGCGATGGCAGTGTATAAACGTGGGGGCATGTGGTGGTACCGGTTCACCTGGAGAGGCAAAGCGATCCGGGAGAGTACAAAGCAGGGCAACAAGCGGCTCGCCGAGCAGATGGAAGCCGCACACAAAACGTCGCTGGCGAAAGGCGAAGTCGGTTTGCGCGACCGGAGGCCGGTACCCACGTTGAAGGACTTCGCCGAGAAGGAGTTCAAACCCTTCATCGAGTCGCGATTCCAGAACAAGCCGAAGACCCTCGAATACTACCGGGCCGGCATCAAAACCCTGGTCGATTACGCGCCGCTGGCAAAGTGCGCTATGGACGGGATCACCACCGATAAAATCGCCGGCTTCATCGCCAAACGACGCGAGGCTGAGTTGGCGGTGGCCAGCATCAACCGGCGGCTGGAGGTCCTGCGGCGAATGCTAAAGCTGGCGGTCGAGTGGGGCAAGGTGGATCGGCTCCTGCCGAGGGTAGAGATGCTCCCCGGAGAAAATCATCGGGACCGCGTCCTGAGCGCCGACGAAGAGACACGGTACCTGAACGCCGCAGCCACAGTCGGACAAAGCATCCTCGATGCCTACCGTCGCGCGCTCGACGGAATCCGTGCCACTGACCGTGGGGAGGAACCGATCGAGCCGCGCGACCCGTTCCTGCTACGGGACGTCACCACCATCCTGACCGATTGCGGTCTCCGACCCGAAGAGTGCTTCCGGCTCAGGTGGGAGCACGTCCAAGACGGCGCGGTCCACATCCCATTCGGCAAGACCGAGAACGCGCGGCGCACGGTCCCGCTGACGCAGCGGACGGCGGACATCCTGGTTGAACGGCGCGCGACGGCCGACACCGAATGGGTTTTTCCGGCGCCGACCCGCAGCGGCCACATCGAGAAGTCCTCACTGAAGAAGCAGCATCCGAAGGCCTGCTCGCTGGCCAAGGTCCCGGAGTTCCCGCTCTACACCTTCCGGCACACCTGCCTCACGCGATGGGCCGCCCACATGGACCCGTACACGTTGGGCTACCTCGCCGGGCACAGCGATTTCTCCACGACGCGCCGTTACGTCCACCCGCAGGTGCAGACGGTCAAGGAAGCCATCGAACGCGCCCGCAACGGCCAGTCCTGTGCGAAGCCCACACCCGCCCCGTCCGACCCGGCACAGGCCGCGTAGCCCGTGGTCCGGGGTGGGCACAAAACTGGGCACAATAGCAAAACGGCGGTTGGAGATCACAATCTCCAACCGCCGTATCTATTTGAAATGTAAAAGGAAATTGGTCGGGGCGAGTGGATTCGAACCACCGACCTCCTGGTCCCGAACCAGGCGCTCTAGCCAGGCTGAGCCACGCCCCGATCTCTCTAGTCTAGTCTGTTCCACCCCCCTCGCACAAGCGCGGTACTATCGAAATCGTGAGCGACACCAGAAAGTTGCGCGAATTGCCGGCCGTGCATGACGTCGTGGAGCGGCTTGGCACCCAGGGCGGCAGATTTCCGCGCGAACTGGTGGTCGCCGAGACCCGGCGCGTTCTTGATCGCATGCGGGCTGAAATCGTGGCGGGAAAGGCAGTCGGTGGTGCACCCGAAACGCGGGTGAGCGAGGCCCTGTCGGCACTCGCCTGCCCCTCGCTGCGGCGTGTCATCAACGCCACCGGAGTGGTGCTTCACACCAACCTGGGCCGCGCGCCGCTCAGCCCGATATCCATCCCCGGTGGATATTCCAACCTCGAGTACGATCTGGCCGCCGGGCGGCGTGGCAAGCGCGACGCGCACATTGCCGGACTCTTGGAACGGCTGCTCGGGACGCCCGGAATCGCCGTCAACAACAACGCCGCCGCGGTGTTCCTCGCATTGAATGAACTGGCCGCTGGGGGCGAAGCGGTGGTCTCGCGCGGGGAACTGATCGAGATCGGCGGCGGGTTTCGCGTCCCTGAGATCATGGCGCGTTCCGGGGCGGTGCTGCGCGAAGTGGGTACCACCAACCGGACCCACATCGACGACTACCGAGCGGCCATTGGAGAACGGACGCGGCTGCTGATGCGGGTGCACCGCAGCAATTTCCGGATCGAGGGCTTCACCGCCACGCCCTCGCTCGGCGAACTCACCGCGCTCGGGCGGGAGCGCGGCCTCGCGGTCTATGTGGACCTGGGCAGCGGCTGCGTCACCGACCTGCGCCCGTTCGGAATCGAAGAGCCGCTGGTCACCGACACCCTCGGCGCCGGCGCGGACCTGGTCTCCTTCAGCGGCGACAAACTGTTGGGCGGACCGCAGGCGGGCATCCTGGCCGGGAAACCGGAACTCGTCGCACGCCTGCGGCGAAACCCGCTGTTCCGGGCGCTCCGGCTCGACAAACTGATCTACCAGGTGCTCGAAACCACGCTCCGGAACTTGCTTTTCGAACATTGGGAGCGGCTTCCCGCACTGGCCATGATCCGGCAGACGCCCGAAGAGATCTTCCGCAGGGCCGAGGCTCTGCTGAAGCGCTGGCCTGATTTGAAAGCGGAAATCCTGCCCGGCACTTCCGTCATCGGAGGAGGTGCCACGCCGCAGCAACCCTTGGCCACCTGGCTGATTGCGCTTTCCGCTAAGGGCGCCGTGGAGACGGAACGGCGGCTGCGCATGGGCACACCGCCCGTCATCGCGCGGATCGAGGATGACCGCGTCGTCCTCGACCTTCGGACCGTCCTGCCGGCCGAGGAGGATGAACTGGCCGCGGCGGTCCGAAATAAATCCGCCTAAGCGCGTTCCTGGTAAGTGCCTTCGGATGTGTTGACGCGGATCTTTTCGCCTTCCGTAATGAACGCCGGCACCTGCACCACCAGGCCGGTTTCGGTCTTGGCCGGCTTGGTGACGTTGGATACGGTGGCGCCTTTCAATCCGGGCTCGGTCTCCACTACGGTGAGGTCCACGGTCGCGGGGAGTTCCACGCTGATGGCTTTGCCCTCGTAGAATTCCACCGTCACCTTAAGCTGAGGTATGAGGTACTGGGTGGCGTCGCCGAGCAGGTCTTTCATCAAATGCATCTGCTCGTAAGATTCCGTGTTCATGAAGTAGTAAAACTCGCCGTCGTCGTACAGATACTCCATCTCACGTTCCTCGAGCACCGCCTTTTCCACGCGGTCTTCCGAAGAGAAGCGATGCTCGGTCATGCTGCCGCTGCGCAGGCTGCGCATCTTGGCCTGCACAAAGCCGCGTAGGTTGCCGGGCGTGCGGTGATTCACGCTGAATATCGAATACAACTCGTTGTTGAACTTGACTACCATGCCCGGACGCAGTTGTGTTGCAGAAATCATGAAACTCCTCAGTGAATGGTCTTGAAACTACCAGTATAGCAAGCGCCTCAGAACGGCTGAATCTCCTCGCGCACCGGGTCGAAATCGATGCGGCGTTTCTGCATGTACGAGATGTTGCCAAGGTGTGAGGCCTGCGCCGACCGGTGCCCGATGAGGACGTCGGCATTCGGCTGTTTGCGCGACTTGACGCACTCGAGAAAGTTCTCGACGTGGTCCAGATCGATGTTGCTGAAGGCCTTGACCACCGTGGTTTCGGCGCCGCGGCCCACCGGTGTGAACTCGTAGCGTCCGCGGTCGATCCACAGCCGGCCCTTGGTTCCGCAAAACTCCTGTGCGGCGCCGGTGATGCCGGGCACCAGCGTGGCTTCGAAAGTGGCGGTGAACTGGGAAGGGTATTCGAGCAGCACGTTGATGGTATCGGGCGCAGTGCGGCCGTCCTTATAGTTGTAGACACCGCCGGCGGCTTGCGCGGAGAACGGGATGTCGTCGCCCATGAACATGTGGACCACGTCGATCCAGTGAGTGAAGAGGTCGGTGACCTGTCCGCCGCCGAAATCGAGATACGCGCGCCAGTTCCAGTATTGTTGCGGGTCCCAGTCGCGCCACTTCAACGGGCCGAGGAAGTGCGCCCAGTCGAGATTTGCGGGCAGAGTCTGGAGCGATGCGGGCGCCTTGCGCAGGTGATAGCCGTTGCCGTACCACCAGGTGCGGGCCAGCGTGATCTTGCCCAGCTTGCCCGTATCCATGTACTCCTGCTTGGCCTGAATGTAATGTTTGCCCGAACGCTGCTGCATTCCCACCTGGCAGACGCGCTTGTTGATGCGCGCCGCCTTGACGATCCTGGGGCCCTCTTGAATGGTGCGGGTGAGCGGCTTCTCGACGTACACGTCCTTCCCGGCGTTCAGGGCGTCGATGGCGATGGCCGTATGCCAGTGATCGGGCACGCCGATGAGCGCCACGTCGATTTCCTTGAGTTCCAGCAGCTTCCGGTGATCGCTGAACGTCCTGGCGTTGGCGGCCTGCTCCTTCGCGTGGTCCAGGTTGGTTCCCCAGATATCGCACAGGGCAACCACATCGACCGTGCCGGTCTTGAGGAAGTTCCCCATGTCGTAACGGCCGCGGTCGCCGCAGCCGATTAATCCGAGTTGAACCCGGTCGTTTGCTCCAAGGATTCGCGAATACGAGAGCGCACTGGCCGCGGTGACACCGCGCAGAAACGCCCGGCGGGGGACGTCGGTTTCGGACATACGAAGATTATAAGCCAGTTCAATACGCGAGCAGGCGCTCGATTTCGGAGACCAGTGTCTCGGTTTGAGGCAGAATCGCCGATTCGAGCTGCGGGTGGTAGCCGATCCAGGTATCGAGCGCACCGACCCGGCGCACGGGGGCGTCCAGCCGGTCGAATAATTCGGAGGCGATGCGCGCGGCGATCTCGGCGCCGTATCCGAACGAGAGGCAGTCTTCGTGGGCGATGAGGACGCGGCTGGTCTTACTCACGGAAAGGGCGATAGCCTCCCAATCATAAGGGGCGAGCGAGCGGAGATCCAGGATTTCAATGGCGCTTCCGGGGCAGCGGCGCTCGGCCTGCGTGGCGGCCTGCAGGGCCTTCTGCACGAGCGCGCCGTAAGTGACGATCGTGAGGCTCCGCCCCGGTTTGACGACCCGGGCCCGGCCAAACGGGATGGTGAACTCTTCGCCGGGATGCGGCGAGCGGTTGTACGGCTCGCGGTAAAGCTTCTTGTGCTCGAGGAACATCACCGGGTCGTCGGAGCGCAGCGCGGTGCGCAGCAGCCCGCAGGCATCCAGGGCATTGGAAGGCATGACCACCCGCAAACCGGGGATATGGGTAAAGGTCACTTCACCCGACTGGCTGTGGTAGACGGCTCCGCCATTGAGATAGCCGCCGATCGGGACACGCAGGATTGCGGGACAGGCGAAGTGCCCGCCGGAGCGCCAGCGAAGTGTAGCTAACTCATCGCGAATCTGCATCATAGCTGGCCAAATGTAATCAAAGAATTGAATTTCGGCGACAGGCTTGAGGCCGCGTGTTGCCATCCCGATGGCGCGGCCCACGATGGCGGCCTCGGCGAGCGGAGTATTGAAACTGCGGCGGGTGCCGAACTCCGCCTGCAGGCCGGAGGTGACCTTGAAGACCCCGCCTTTGCCCTTGACCTTGGGAAGGTTGGCCTCCCGGCTGCAATCAGCGACGTCTTCGCCAAAGAGCAAAATGTCCGGGTTGCGGCGCATCTCCTCGCGGAGGGTGGCGTTAATGAGGTCCACCATGGTCATGGGGGCGCCGGTGAAATGAGGCTGGGCGGCGAAGGAACCGGCGGCGGGATCGACAGCGGGGGAGTACAGATCATGGTAAACGGATGCAGCCGCCGGCGGCTCATCCCGCAGTGCCTGCTGGGTAGCTTCGTGGATCTCTTCGTCGATCTCGTGGGTGATCCGCTGGAGCATCTGGCGGTCGAGTATGCCTTCGTCAACCAGGAGTTTGGGAAAGTTCAGGACCGGATCGCGCGCGGCCTCGGCCTCCCGCTCGGCAGGCGGCTTGTAGAGTCGCTCATCGTCGGAGAGCGAGTGCGAGTAGGGCCGGATGACGTGGGCGTGGACGAGAGCCGGCCCGTTGCCCGAACGAACCCAATCGGCGGCGGCCCTCAAGGTGCGGAACGAAGCCAAAAAGTCGGTGCCGTCGACTTCCTGGCGGAACAGGCCGGGGAAGCCGGAAACCAGTTCGGAGATTCTGCCGCCGGCGGTCTGGCACTCGATGGGAACGGAGATGGCGTAGCCGTTGTCTTCGATCAGGTAGAGGAGCGGCAGCCGTTTCAGGCACGCGATATTGAGGGATTCCCAGAATTCGCCCTCGCTGGTGGCGCCGTCGCCCGCCGTCACCAGGGTGATCTCACCCGAATCCGGATCCCGGTACCGGGAGGCTTCGGCAGATCCGGCGGCTTGGGTAAACTGAGTGCCGGTGGGTGAGGAAACGCTGACAATATTGTACCGGCGATGCCCCCAGTGGGAAGGCATCTGGCGGCCCGCCGAAGCCGGATCGGCGGTGGCGCCGACAGCCTGCTGAAGCATCTCGAGCGGTGTAACCCCCAGGGTCAGGCAAAGGGCCCGATCTCGGTAATAGAGGTAGAACCAGTCGCGGCCGGGTTCGAGCAGCATGCCTGCGGCGACCTGAACGGCTTCGTGGCCTGCACCGCTGATTTGGAAGAAGATACGGTTCTGGCGTTTGAGCGCGACTTCCCGGTCGTCGAGACGCCGTGCGGTGTGCATCAGTCGAAACGCGCGGATGAGTTGTTCGGGCTCCAATCCTTCAAAGCGCGTCGCAACCGAAGACGGCCGGGTCGTCAACTTGGTCAGCCCCTCAGCACCCATAGATTTAGTCTAGCAGGGGCATGGGCGCATACCACCACGGCGGCGTGGATAGGCTTCGGGTGCACGCATGGCGGGTGGCGCGACGGGGTGCCGCACGGGAACGGCGCTTCACACGACTGCCGTTCCGATTTAGCTGTAGATTTTTACGACATAAAGGTCTTATAATATAGTTTGTCAAGGCAGTTCAATTCATAAAGGAGGGGAGAGTTGACCAGCTCATCCACTACCACTCGCCCGAAAGTCACCATCGACGGGAACGAGGCCGCCGCTTACGTAGCCCATCAAATCAACGAAGTCATTGCTATTTATCCCATTACTCCTTCCTCGAACATGGGGGAATGGGCGGACCAATGGTCCGCTGAAGGCAAAACCAATATCTGGGGCACCGTGCCGACGGTGATCGAGATGCAAAGCGAGGGCGGCGCGGCTGGCGCCTGCCACGGAGCGTTGCAGGCAGGTGCGCTCACCACCACGTTCACGGCGTCGCAGGGATTGCTCCTGATGATACCGAACATGTTCAAGATCGCTGGTGAGCTGACGTCGACGGTGTTTCACATCGCCGCGCGGACAGTGGCGGCGCACGCGCTGTCGATTTTCGGCGATCACAGCGATGTGATGGCGGCGCGGTCCACCGGGTGGGGCATGCTCTCGTCGAACTCGGTACAGGAAGTGATGGACATGGCGGCCATCGCCACGGCGGCCAGCCTGGAATCGCGCATACCCTTTCTTCATTTCTTTGACGGTTTCCGCACATCTCACGAAGTGGCCAAGGTCGAGCAGCTTACGGCCGACGATCTGCGGGCGCTGATTGACGACGATCTGGTGAAGGCTCACCGGCTGCGGGCGCTCTCGCCCGACCGGCCGATGCTTCGCGGCACGGCCCAGAACCCGGACGTTTACTTCCAGGCGCGCGAAGCGGCCAATCCGTACTATCTGGCGGCTCCGACCATCGTACAGAACGCGATGGATCAATTCGCCCGGATCGTGGGGCGGCAGTATCACCTGTTCGATTACGTAGGCGCGCCGGACGCGGAGCGCGTGATCGTGATGATGGGCTCGGGCGCGGACGTAGCCGACGAGGCGGTGGAAGCAATGGTGGCGGCGGGTCAGAAGGTGGGCCTGCTCAAAGTGCGGTTGTACCGGCCGTTCGCGGTGGAGGCCTTCGTGGCCGCGCTGCCGGCGTCGGTAAAGTCGATCGCGGTGCTGGACCGGTGCAAAGAGCTGGGCGCCACCGGCGAGCCGCTCTATTGCGACGTGGTCACGGCGCTGGTCGAAATGGGCGTGCAGAAGAAAGTGATCGGCGGGCGGTACGGGCTGGCTTCGAAAGAGTTCACCCCGGCCATGGTGAAGGGCGTATTCGACGAGTTGGAGAAGGCATCGCCGAAGAACCACTTCACGGTCGGGATCAAGGACGACGTGACGCACACCAGCCTGGATTACGACCCCGATTTTTCGACCGAAGTACCGGGAACCGTGCGGGCGCTGTTCTACGGGCTGGGCGCGGACGGCACGGTTGGCGCCAACAAGAATTCGATCAAGATCATCGGCGAGGAAACGGAAAACTTCGCGCAGGGTTATTTCGTGTACGACTCGAAGAAATCGGGCGCCATCACGACCTCGCACCTGCGTTTCGGACCGAAACCGCTGCATTCGAGCTACCTGATCACGAAGGCGAGCTTTGTGGCATGCCACCAGTTCTCGTTCCTGGAGCGGATTGACATGCTCAAGGCGGCGCAACCCGGTGCCACGTTCCTGCTGAACAGCCCCTATGGGCCCGGCGAAGTGTGGGACCACCTGCCGCGGCTGGTGCAGCGGCAGATCATCGACAAGAAGCTCAAGTTTTACGTCATCGACGGATACGAAGTGGCCAAGCAGACCGGCATGGGCGGCCGCATCAACACCATCATGCAGACCTGCTTCTTCGCCATCAGCGGCGTGCTGCCGCGGGAAGAGGCCATCGCGTCCATCAAGTACGCCATCAAAAAGACTTACGGGAAGCGCGGCGAAAGCGTGGTGCAGAAGAACTACGCGGCGGTGGATGCGGCGCTCGATCATTTGCATGAAGTGACGGTGCCGGGCAAGGTAACGGCGCTGTTCGACATCCGGCCGGCGGTTCCTGCCGCCGCGCCCGAGTTCGTGCAGAAAGTGACCGCGCGGATCGTAGCCGGCGAGGGCGACGACCTGCCGGTGAGCGCCATGCCGGTGGATGGCACGTTCCCGAGCGCTACGGCCCAGTGGGAGAAGCGGAACATCGCGCTTGAAATTCCAGTGTGGGACGAGGAACTTTGCATCCAGTGCGGCAAGTGCGTGCTGGTGTGCCCGCACAGCGTGATTCGCGCCAAGGTGTACGATTCCCGCTACCTCGACGGCAAGCCGGAGACGTTCAAGGCGGTGCCGGCGCGCTGGAAGGACATGAAGGACCGGAAGTACACGCTTCAGGTGGCGCCCGAGGATTGCACGGGCTGCACCCTTTGCGTGCAGGTCTGCCCCGCCAAGAGCAAGAGCGAAGTGAAGCACCGTGCGATCAACATGGTGGCGCAGGCGCCGCTCCGGGAGTCGGAAGCGGCCAATTGGGAATTCTTCCTGAACATTCCGGAAACCGAGCGGCAGGCGCTCTCGATGGCACAGGTGAAAGACGTGCAGTTGCTGCGTCCGCTCTTCGAGTTTTCGGGGGCCTGCTCCGGCTGCGGCGAAACGCCGTATGTGAAGCTGATGACGCAACTGTTCGGTGACCGCATGCTGATCGGCAACGCGACCGGATGCTCGTCGATTTACGGCGGCAACCTGCCGACCACGCCGTACTGCACGAACGAAGAAGGACGGGGACCGGCCTGGTCGAATTCGCTGTTCGAAGATAACGCCGAGTTCGGCCTGGGAATGCGTCTGGCCGTCGACAAGCAGAACGAGTACGCAAAGGAACTGGTCGGCCGGCTGAGCTTCGCCATCGGCGAGGAACTGGCGGACGGAATCCTCAACGCGGACCAGAGCAACGAACCCGGCATCTTCGCGCAACGCGAGCGGGTGAGGGCCCTGAAGGAGAAACTCGCCGGGTTGAAGACGGCGGAAGCGGCGGACCTGGCAAGTATTGCCGATTCGCTGGTGAAAAAGAGCGTGTGGATTCTGGGCGGCGACGGCTGGGCGTACGACATCGGCTTCGGCGGCCTGGATCACGTAATCGCTTCCGGGCGGAACGTGAACATCCTGGTGCTCGATACCGAAGTTTACTCGAACACTGGCGGCCAGGCATCCAAGGCCACGCCGCGCGGCGCGGTGGCCAAGTTCGCCGCGGCCGGCAAACCGTCGGGCAAGAAGGACCTGGCCCTGATTGCCATGAGCTACGGCAGCGTCTATGTCGCGAAGGTGGCGATGGGCGGCAACGATATGCACACCGTCAAGGCGTTTCTCGAAGCGGAAGCGTTCGATGGGCCGTCGATCATCATCGCTTATAGCCACTGCATCGCGCACGGCTACGACATGGCGTTCGGCTGCGAGCAACAGAAGGCGGCGGTGAATTCGGGCTACTGGCCGTTGTTCCGTTACAACCCGAACCTGGCGGCGCAGGGCAAGAACCCGTTCCAACTCGACTCGCGCCCGCCCAGCCTTCCGCTGAAGAACTACGTGTATAACGAAACGCGATACACGATGCTGGCCAAGAGCAACCCGGAACACGCGAAGGAGCTCCTCGAACTGGCAGAGGAGGATGTGGCGAGCCGCTGGAAGCTCTACGAACACATGTCGCGCCAGACCGCGCCAGAAACCACCGAGGTGAAGAAATGATCGACCTGAGCAAGACTATTGACCTTTCCACCACTTATCTCGGTCTGAAGCTGAAGAACCCGCTGGTTGCTTCAGCCTCGCCGATGTGCGAGGACGTCGGCAACATCCGGCGCCTGGAGGATTCGGGCGCCTCGGCCGTGGTGCTGCATTCGCTTTTCGAAGAGCAGATCGAACTGGAAAGCGACGAGCTGGACCGGTTTATCACGGAAGGCTCGGAGATCTCGGCGGAATCCGTGACGCATTTTCCGGAGTTGACGCAGCGCGTCATGGGTCCGGAAGCGTACCTTGCCCACATCGTGAAATGCAAGCAGGCGGTGAAGATTCCCGTCATCGCCAGCTTGAACGGAACCACCAAGGGCGGTTGGCTGGGATACGCCAAACAGATGGAACAGGCCGGCGCGGACGCGCTGGAGCTGAACATCTACCACATACCGGTCGATCCAAACATGACCAGCGATCTCGTCGAGCAGCAGTATATCGACCTGGTGAAGACGGTCAAAGGCGAAGTCAAGATACCGGTGGCGATCAAGCTGGGGCCCTACTTCAGCTCGATGGCGAATATGGCGAAGCGCCTGGACGCGGCGGGGGCGGACGGCATGGTGCTGTTCAACCGCTTCTATCAGCCCGATTTCGACCTGGAATCGCTCGAGGTGGTGCCGAACCTGATCCTCAGCAACTCGCATGAGCTGCTGCTGCGGCTCCACTGGATCGCAGTGATTTATGGCTCGGTGAAGGCTGACCTGGCGCTGACGGGCGGCGTCCACAACGCGACCGACGTGGTTAAGGCGATGATGGCGGGCGCGCGCGTGGCGATGATGACCTCGGCTCTGTTGAAACGGGGAATCAGCTATCTCGACACGCTGGCGACGGAGTTGCTGGTTTGGATGGGCGAGCACGAATACGACTCGATCAAGCAGATGCAGGGCAGCATGAGCCGGAATGCGGTGCCGCAGCCGGGAGCCTTCGAGCGGGCGAATTACATGAAGGTGCTCAGCTCGTACGCGATGCGGTAGAACCGGGAAAGTAAGTGGCCCGCTTCCTTACGGTCGCGGCTCTGTGAGTGGCTGTCGCACAGAGCCGCGACCGTGAGGGAGCGGGCTTTTTTTTGAACGGCTACCAGACCCGGCAGGCGTTGGCGCGAACCATCGGCTGGCTGGCCTTGCACGCGAACGCCTTGGAGAACTCCGGCATATCCGAGACCACGCCGTTGATGCGATACTCGTCCGGCGAATGCGGGTCGGTCATGGCATGAAGCCGCTTGGATTCGGCGCGCTCATCGCCGCATGCCCACTGCGCCATTCCGACGAAGAAGCGCTGGTCGGGTGTCAATCCGTCGATCGGGTGTAGCGGCTGGTTTTCGGTGGCGGATTTCCAGGCCATGTAGGCGAGCAGCGTTCCGCCGAGGTCCGCTACGTCCTCCCCCAGGGTCAACTTGCTGTTGATTTTGATGTCGTCGATGACCGTGTAGCCGGAATACTGTTTCTCCACGCAGGCGGCACGGCTGACAAAATTCTCTCCATCCTGCTTCGTCCACCAATCCTTCAGATTGCCCTTGGCGTCGAACTGGCGGCCTTCGTCGTCGAATCCGTGGGTCAGTTCATGGCCGATGGTGGCGCCGGTATTGCCGTAGTTGGGCGCATCGTCCATTTTGGGATCGTAGAGGGGCGGCTGCAGGACTCCGGCGGGAAAGTTGATGTCGTTCATCTGCGGGTCATAGTAGGCGTTGACCGTGGGCGGGCTCATCATCCATTCGCCGCGATCCACGGGCTTGCCGATCTTGGCAAGATCGCGCCGCGATTCGAATTCGGCGGATCGCTCCAGGTTGCCCAGGAAGTCGCCGCGGCGGATTTCGAGCTGGCTGTAATCGCGCCACTTGTCGGGATAGCCGATCTTGTCCACCATGCCGTGCAGCTTTTCGAGCGCTCGCTTTTTGGTCTCCGGGCTCATCCACGTCAGGTGTTCGATCTCCTGTTGCATGGCCTTCTGAATTCCCTCTGTCATCGCCAGGACTTGGGCTTTCGTGCCGGCGCTGAACGTCTTCTCGACGAACACCTGGCCGAGCGCTTCCCCGAGGTTGCGATCGGTGTATTGCACGCAACGCTTCCAGCGCGGCTCCATCTGCTTGGTGCCTCGCAGGTAGGCGCTGTAAAACTCGAAGTTGGCGGTAACGAAAGGAGCCGAGAGATAGGGCGCCGCGGAGTGGGCCACGTGCCAGCGCAGGTAGGTCTTCCAATCGGCGAGGCTGCGCGATTTGAGCTGTTCTTCCACCTGCTTGAAGAACTCGGGCTCTGTGACGTTGAATTCGGAGAGGCCGCCCGAGCCCTTCGCCGCCAGATAGGCATTCCAGTCGAACGCCGGAGTGAGGGCGATGAGCTGCGCGCGCGTGAACTTGTGAAACAGCTTATAGGGGTCGCGCAGCTCCACGCGGGTGAGGGACGATTTGGCGAGCGCCGTCTCGATCTCCATCACGGTTTGCGCTTCGTTGCGGGCGGTGGCGGGGGCGTCGCCCAGAAGTTCGAAGATGTTCGCCACGTGGGTCAGGTACCGGGAGCGGATTTCAACCGACCGGGTATCGGTCTTCACGTAGTAATCGCGGTCGGGCAGGCCCAGGCCTCCCGCGTTGGCGAAAGCGATGACGCGGCTCGAATCCGCAAAATCCTGGTTCGATCCGAATTCGAACAACAGGCCGCGGCCGGGAGTTTCCAACTGCAGCCGTGCGAGCACGGGCGCCAGTTGCGCCACCGAGCGGAGCGCCGCAATCCGATCGAATGCTTCCGTCAGCGGTTTGACGCCCGCCCTGGCGGCGGCGGTCTCGTCCATGCACGTGCTGAAGAAATCGCCGATCTTCTGCTCGACGGCGGAGCGGCGCGGCGACGGCTCGGCCGCCTGCTGGAGCAATCCCCACAGGTATCGCTGGTTCTCGTCCGTCAGCTTCGAATACACGTCCCAGCGGGACTGGTCCGGCGGAATGGGATTCTTGCGGATCCAGTTGCCGCAGGAATAATGGTAGAAATCCACGCAAGGGTCGACGGAGCGGTCCATTGCGGAGACGTCCAGGCTCGGCGTGTAGGGGAGCGAGGTCAAAGGCCGGTCGCCGGAAGATTGAGCGGCCAGAACCGATACACAGGCAAGGGCTAGAAAAATCGCACGATTCATTGAAGACTCCGATCCTTGATGATAGCGCCACCTTCCGTACGAACGTTCACTGTTGAGGAAGACACCGACAAGCGGCGCGGGGGAGTTGGAACATGAAGGAAGGGGGCGCCAGAGTATCGCCTTGCATACCTTTGCCCGACGCATCCTCGTCGCTCTCGCCCTGGTCGCACTCTTCGCGATCTTCTGGTACACAGCCAACGTTCTGCTGCTGGCGTTCGCCGGGGTGCTGGGCGCGATCATCCTGGATGCGATTACGCGATGGCTTCGCGGACGCACCGGCCTGGGTCATGCCGAAGCGTACCTGATCGTGCTCGGGGGGTTGATCGCGCTGATCGTGGTGGCCGTCTGGCAACTGGCGCCACGGCTGATCCTGCAAATCAGTCAACTGGTGCGGGTGATTCCCATGGCCATCACGAACCTGCGCAACTATCTCGACCAGTACGCCTGGGGGAAGGCGCTGGTGGCGAGTGCGCCGTCGGTCAGTTTCCTGGGTCTGATCGGGACGGTTACGGACCTTGCTTTCAAGGTGGTCGAGGGCGTTGGCGGCGTCCTCGTGATTGCGGTGGTGGCGGGATACGTCGCGGGCAATCCGGATCCATACCGGCGGGGCCTTCTCTCATTATTCCCGCCGCCGATTCGCGCGCGAGCGACGGAGGTACTCCACGCAACCGCGCGCACGCTGCGTCACTGGATGCTCGGCCAGTTAGTGCCAATGACGGTGCTGGGAATCGCCACCACGATCGGGCTCTGGCTGCTCGGCATACCGCTGGTCTTCACTCTGGGGCTGTTCACGGGCCTCATGATCTTTATTCCGTATATCGGTTCCTTCATCGCTTTTCTGTTGACGGTGCTGGTTACCCTTTCGCAAGCCCCGGGCAAAGTGATCTACGTGGCGGCATTCTTTCTGGCCGTGCACATCGCCGAAGGCTATTTCCTGACGCCGCTGGTGCAGAGACGCGCGGTGTACCTGCCGCCGGCCTTGACCATCCTCGCGCAGGTCTTGATGGCCACCCTGCTTGGCTTTCTGGGGCTCGCGCTCGCCACCCCGATGGCGGCAGCCGGTCTCGTGATTGTCAAAATGCTCTATTTGCAGGAGAATCCGGGCGCCGGCGATTAGGTCTGGTATGTCATGAGCAGCCTGTGGCACCTTCGCGGGTTAACTTTGGGCGGCCTGCTGAGCCGGGTCTGGAAAGAAATGATCGAGGACGATGTGCTGGGACAGGCAGCCGAGCTCTCCTTCTTCTTTCTGCTGGCTCTCTTCCCTCTGCTGATCCTGCTGACCAATATCTTCGGGTACTTCGCGCAATCCGCGGACCTGCGTTCCAGCCTGCTCGGTTACTTCCGGCGCGTCCTGCCCGGATCGGCCTATCACCTGGTTGTCGGCACCCTCGACCAGATCACGAAGGGGGCCGGCACGGGCAAACTTTCGCTGGGAATCGTGGGGACGGTCTGGGCCGCTTCAAGTGGGATGTCGGCACTGAGCGACGGCTTGAACCGGGCGTACGGAATCAAAGACAGCCGTCCCTGGTGGAAGGCGCGCCTGATCGCCATCGGATTGACGTTCCTGTTTGCCGTATTCACGGCGCTGGCACTGGGCGTGATCCTGGTCGGGGGGAGATTCGGAAACTACCTGGCTGGCGGCGCCGGAGTGGTCGGTGCATTTGCGTGGCTCTGGGCGATTGCGCGGTGGCCCCTGACCTTCCTCTTCGTGCTTATCGTTGTCCACCTGCTCTATCGCTTCGCCCCGGACATGAAGGAATGGAAATGGAGGTGGATGACCCCCGGGGCGCTGGTGGCGGTGGGCATGTGGATGCTCGTCTCCATCGGTTTCCAGTTCTATCTGCGGTATTTCAACTCCTATAACGCAACCTATGGATCACTCGGCGCGGTGGTGATCCTGATGCTCTGGTTCTACCTGATCGCCATCGCCATTCTGACCGGGGCGGAAGTGGATTCGGAGATCGAGAAAGCGGCGCAGGCAGCGGAGAGGCCGGAAGAAGACGGGCAGGCGGACGGAAGATTGCCGCGAGCGTCGTAGAATGTTAGTTAATGACACCAAGCTCCGAAGAGTTCTACCGCATACAGAAGCTGCCGCCTTATGTTTTCGCTGTCATCAACGAGATGCGCGCAAAGGCGCGGGCGGCGCAGATCGACGTAATTGACCTGGGCATGGGGAACCCCGACGGATCTACACCGCGGGTGGTGGTCAACAAGCTGATCGAAGCGGCGAAGAATGCGCGCAACCATCGGTATTCGCAGTCCCGCGGCATCCCGAGGCTGCGGGTGGAGATTACCAATCGCTACAGCCTGAAATACGGGGTGGAACTGGACCCCGACAAAGAAGCCATCGTCACCATCGGCGCCAAGGACGCGCTTTCGCACCTGCTGTTTGCGGTGATCGGGCCCGGCGATGCGGTGGTTTCGCCGAATCCGGCCTATCCGATTCACCAGTACGGCGTGTTGATGGCCGAGGGGCAGGCCTGTATGCTGCCTCTGCCGGATGCGGATACGTTCCTGAACCGGCTGCGGGAGCTCTACCGGACTTCGACGAAGAAGCCGAAGATGCTGCTGCTCTCCTTTCCGCACAACCCCACGACCACCTGCGTCGACCTGGACTTTTTCCGCGAGATCGTGGCCCTGGCGCGCGAGCACGGCACCATGGTGGTGCATGATTTCGCGTACGCCGACCTGGGTTTCGACGGCTATCAGCCTCCGAGTATTCTCCAGGTGGAGGGCGCTAAGGAAGTGGCGGTCGAGATCTTCTCGATGTCCAAGAGCTACAACATGGCGGGGTGGCGGGTGGGTTATTGCCTGGGCAACGCGAAAATGATCGCGGCGCTGGCACGCATCAAAAGCTACCTGGATTACGGGGTGTTCCAGCCGATTCAGATCGCGTCGATTATCGCGCTGCGGGAGTGCGAGGCGGAGACCGCCAAGATCTGCGCGCTATACCAGAAGCGTCGCGACGCGCTGGTGAACGGGCTGAATCGCGCCGGATGGCATGTCGAAAAGCCGCGCGGGTCCATGTTCCTGTGGGCGCCGCTGCCGGAACGCTACCGCGAGGCCGGCTCGCTTGAGTTCGCCAAGATGCTGCTCGAAAAAGCCCAGGTAGCGGTTTCGCCGGGGGTCGGGTTCGGCCCGCTGGGCGAGGGCCACGTGCGATTCGCGCTGGTCGAGAACGAGCAGCGGATCCGGCAGGCCACCCGTTCGATCGGCCAGTTCCTGAAGCAATAACCGCTGGAACGACTCGCCGTTTGCCGCGACGGTCTTCAGGAACCGCCCACGTTTTCCGGAATCCCGTCGAGGAGCGCGTGGGTTCGATCGCGCATCTCTTCACTTTCGCTTTCCTCGAAGCGGAAGTCGTTAGACAGCAGTTCGCGAACGGAATACGCCGCTTTACCTACGCCGCAGGAACCATGGCGCCCGGTATTGGCGAAGATGTGGTACAGTTCGTGCGCCAATACGCGGCCCACCGCGCGCCCGAACAGCCCGTTCCGGACGGCGGGCTCGCGGTAGAGCAGCTCCCTCTGGAGAAAGGCGCGGATGCGGTCGCAATCCACTTCGCTGAATGGCAGGATCACCCCATCGCTGACGTGGGTCCAGCCCAACGCTCCGGGGTTGGCCGCGTGAAGACCCAGGTTCGCGGCGCTGCAAGTGCCCCTGAAGGTGATGACGGCGAGCTCCAAAGAAACTTCCGACCCGCTGTTGAACGCGAGGTCGCGCCAATCGAAGGTCAGCCCTACCGGCTCCATGATGGCTCCCACTTCGTGCTGGATGGCGACCCTGACTTCGGGGGGAATTTCCTGCTCGAACTTGGTGTACAAAGTGATGGGGACCGGCGCTTCCGGACGGTCTTTGCCGAAGCCGGGCAGAACTCCCAGCATCAGGCAAAAGAGCCAGAGCTTCATGATTGTTGACGACTCCTAGTGTGGAATCGGTCGGGTCCGGTCTATTGCCAGATCGGGGTGTTCCTGGACGAGCCTGTTCGCCATATAACAGGCGAAGCAGACCGGCGTCGCGGTAGCGAGGGTTGCCTCCAGCCTTTCCGCGGGGACCTGGTTCCATTCCACATACAACTGATCGGCTGTTCGCAGGGCCGGCTTAGCTCCGGCCCAATCAATCTCGCCAAAGGGGCGGCCGCAACTGGCGCAAGTCTTGTCCGTATACCACTTGACCAGGATGTTATGCACCAGGCAGCCTTCCGGCGAGGCCTCGATTTGGGCGAGGCACTGTTGCCCGCAGCCGGCGCGCTCCGGCCAGCGGGAACAGGAGGCAAGCCGTAATTCAGGCGGTTTGCCGAGGGCGGTGAGGGCGGCGTGACCGGCGTCCACCACTACACCAGCCGGACGCTCGTTTTCGGGGCAGCGAACCACTCGTTCGCCACGGTACTTCAGCCAGGAACTCACCCAGCGGCCGATGAGAAGTCCAGCAGCCACTACAAGTAGGGCCCCCACGATCCACACCACTTGAACCGTCATAAGAAACTCCAAGATTCTTGCTGCACATCGAGGGCCGCGCTATAAATTACTCATATTGTGCAGGTTGTCGACAATCGGTGAGGGTATGTTGAAACATCCCTTGGGCGTCTTTCCACACTCTGTGGGTGATTTGCCCCGAAAAAGCAACGCCGGGCCCGCGGTTCTCGTCTTATGCATGTGCGTCAACGTCGCTATTGGGGGATTGCGCTTCTGCTGGCCGCCTTATTGCCGGCGGCGGCGGACACAAATTACGCGTCGGCCAAGCGGAAGATGGATCAGATTGAGAGCGACCGGCTGCACGCCGGAACTCGGGTCGAACTCACGTCTGGCGAACTCACCGCATACGCCGAGCACGAAGTGCCGGCAGGCGTAAGGAATCCGAAAGTTCAACTGGTTTCGCCGGGGGTTGCCACCGGGACGGCGCTGGTGGACTTCGTCAAACTCCGGCGGGAGCAGGGAGCCGCCCCGGGGTGGCTGCTGTCGACTTTGCTGAATGGCGAGCGGCCGGTGAGCGTCACGGCGCGTATCCGTTCCGCGGGGGGGCAGGCGACGGTGGACGTCCAACAGGTGCAGATCTCGGGGATGACCATTGATGGCAGCGCGCTCGACTTTCTGATTCAGAACGTACTCCTGCCGCTCTATCCGGACGCGGCTGTGGGGCGGGCTTTCGAGCTGGGACACCGGATCGAGCAGCTAAACGTGCGGCCGGGCGCGGTGACCGTCCTGATCGGGCGTTAGGCCGGCGGCGGAAGGCGCGAATTCAACCTGCCTGTAGTTTTACGCCACACATCACGCCGGGAGCCCCGCCGTGACGCGCGGCGGTGAAACGATTACAATAAAGGGGCTGTCTCCTGGAACACACGGAGTGGAAACCCGGCATGAGAAGCACGGCACTCGAGATCAGCCGGTGAGTGTAGAAGTCCAGGAGAATAAAACTGTGGATTTTTCATTCAAGGGGTAGGGATTTTCGGGGCAGGTTCGAGGAAGCCTACGCCAGGTCGGATGCATCTTTAACCTATGGGGAAAACAGGGCTGCGCCGGTTTTCGGTAGCGGTGACGGTGTGTGCCTTTCTGCTGGTGGTTGCCGGCGGGATGGTCACCAGCAACGGCGCCGCAATGTCCATACCGGACTGGCCGCTTTCGCTGGGAAAGCTGATTCCGCCGCTCGAAGGCGGCATTCCCTTCGAGTTCGTCCACCGGGTTCTGGCCCTGATCGTCGCCATTTTCACCTTAATTCTGGCGGTCTGGTCGCGGCGAATGCTGGCCTGGCTGGCGTTGGCGGCGGTTATCGGCCAGGCGGTTGCGGGCGGTCTGCTGGTCAGGCTGATCGACCCGAATGTGCTGGCGATCGTCCACGCGAGCCTGGCGGAAGTCTGCTTCGGCCTGATTGTGGCGCTGATCTTCGCGCCCGCGCCCGGGCGCGCCTGGAAGCCCGCCCCTCTGATCGCTGCGGCGGCCCTCTTCGCGCAGGGTGTTTTGGGGGCGGCGGTGCGGCACGGAATGGCCCCGGTGATGCCGCATCTCGTGGGTGCCGCGGTCGCAACCGTGCTGGTGATGTGGGCCGGACTTTCCACACTGATGCACCACATGGAGAATGCGCCTCTGCGGCGCTCGGCCATGGTGCTTCTCTCGCTCACGTTTTCGCAGGTATTTCTGGGTATCGGCGCTTACATGGCCATGGCGGCCACCGCCGGTGCCTCGCAGCTCCTCTCCTTGATGGTCTGGTTCACGGTGGCGCACGTTGCCGTGGGATCCCTGGCTTTCGGAGCTGCCGTGGTTCTGGCAACGATCTCTGGGCAGACGGACCCTATGGAGGCAGAATTGGCGCACGGAGGAGTGGTGGTCGCCTGATGCGCGATTACCTGGAACTGACTAAGCCGCGGATCACCTGGCTGATCCTGATGAGTATGGGGATCGGCTACTTTTTCGGGCTCCCCGGCAGGGGTGATTGGTGGGGATTTCTCAAGACGATCCCATACCTCACCCTGCTTTTCACGATGATCGGAACGGCGCTGCTCGCTTCGGGCACCGCCGCCCTCAACCAGTGGTACGAACGCGAGGCCGACCGCAAAATGCGCCGGACCGCGATGCGCCCGCTGCCTTCCGGCAGAATGACCGCCGGAAGTGCCCTGCTTTTCGGAGCGGCGCTTTCGGTGGCCGGTTTCTTCGATCTGTGGCTGAGGGTGAACCTGGTCTCGGCGCTGATTGGCGCTTTCACCCTGGCCAGCTATCTGTTTCTGTACACGCCGATGAAGCAGCGCACCTGGTGGTCCACCACGGTGGGCGCGATTCCGGGCGCGATGCCGCCGCTGATCGGCTATGCCGCCGCGACCGGGGGCATCAGCCGCGAATCGCTGGTGCTGGCCGCCATCCTCTTCCTGTGGCAGTTCCCGCACTTCTATTCGATCGCCTGGATGTACAAGGAAGATTACGCCAGGGCGGGTATCCGCATGCTGCCCGTGGTCGAGCCGGATTGCCGGTCGACGGCCCGCCAGATCGTGCTTTACGGCATCGCGCTGATTCCGGTGAGTCTGGTTCCCGGAATCCTGGGGATGTCGGGGCGCGTCTACTTGATTGGAGCATTCATTTTAGGCCTGTGGTTTCTCTACGCCGGTGTGCGGGTCGCGCTGGAGCGCAGTTCGGTCCGCGCGCGGAACGTCCTGATGGCATCCGTGCTGTATCTGCCGCTGATCTACGGGCTTATGCTCATTGATAGGCCTGGTCTGTGATTCAAGTACAAAACCTGATCCATCGCTACGGAGAGCGTGTCGCACTCTCTAACGTTTCCTTCGAAGTGAAAAAGGGCGAAGTGTTCGGCCTGCTGGGACCGAACGGCGGCGGCAAATCCACCCTGTTCCGCATCCTGTCGACGATGATGGTTCCCACCGAAGGCCGCGCCACGATTGCCGGCCACGATGTGGAGCGCGATCCCGCCGGCGTGCGGCGATCGGTGGGTGTGGTGTTTCAGACGCAAAGCCTCGATAAGGCGCTCACCGTGGAGGAAAACCTCCGCGCCCAGGGGCATCTGCACGGGCTGAGCGGCGCCACCCTGGCCGGGCGGATGGAGTACGCGATGAAGAGCCTGGGCCTTGCGGACCGGCGCAAGGACCTGGTGGATACGCTCTCGGGCGGGCTGCGGCGGCGGGTCGAAATCGCCAAGGCGCTGCTCCACCGCCCGCAAGTGCTGCTGATGGACGAGGCCTCCACGGGGCTCGACCCGGCGGCACGGCGCGATCTTTCCCGCCACGTGGAGAACCTGCGCGAGCGCGAAGGCGTTACGATCCTGTTGACCACCCACATTCTCGAAGAGGCCGACCGCTGCGACCGGTTGGTGCTGCTGCACCAGGGAAGCATCGTGGCGCACGGAAGCCCGGCCGAATTGCGGTCGCGGATCGGCGGCGATGTGGTGGTGCTCGAAGCGGGCGATACCGGCGCGCTGGCGGCGGGAATCGAACAGCGGTTCGGCATGAAGCCCAATGTGATGGACGGGCAGGTGCGGGTCGAGATGCAGAACGGGCACCGCTTCATTGCGGAGGTGGTGGAGGCCTTCCCCGGCTCCATAGAGTCCGTGGGCTTGCACAAGCCAACCCTCGAAGATGTCTTCGTTCGGGAAACAGGAGCCGGCATTGAGTAACTTCTTCTTACCCGCCGCCACGCTCTGGCAGCGCGAACTGCTGCGCTTCTGGCGCCAGAAAAGCCGCGTGCTGGGGGTGGTGGCGTCTCCACTGGTTTTCTGGTTGTTGATCGGCTACGGTTCGAACGACCTGGCGCGCTTCTACTCGGGCGCGCTGGTTCTGACCGTGATGTTTTCGGCGATCTTCTCCACGATTTCGATCATCGAAGACCGCCGCGAAGGGTTCCTGCTCTCCATGCTGGTCTCCCCGGCGCCCCGTACCAGCATGGTTCTGGGGAAGATTATGGGCGCCGCTACACTGGCATGGATACAAGGATTGATCTTTCTGGCATTTGCTCCGCTGGCCGGGGTGAGCATTCCCCTGCTGGCGTTTCTTCCCGTGGCGGCGGCGATCCTGCTGATCTCGTTCACGCTGACGGGGCTCGGCTTCGTGATCGCCTGGCGCATGGATTCGACCGCCGGCTTTCACGGCATCATGAACCTGTTGCTGGTTCCGATGTGGATGGTTTCGGGGTCGTTGTTCCCCATGTCCACCGCGCACGGCTGGGTGAAGGCGATCATGTGGGTCAACCCGCTGACGTATTCGGTGGCGCTGCTGAACCACACGCTCGGGTTTCCGAACGCCGCGCCGGGAGCCATGGAAAGCCTGGCGGTGACCGCCGCGTTCGGCTTGGTGCTGCTGCTGATTTCGGGCATGATGGCGGCCCAGAAGGCCACCCGAAGCGCGGCATGAAGCTCGCTGCCGGGGTGGTGGCCGCATTTGCTTTCCTGCTGGCCGCGTGCGCGCGGCCGAAGCCGCTGCCGGTCATGGGCCAGGTACCCGAGTTCCAACTCACCGCCCAGGACGGGCAGCCCTTCGACAGCAAGGTGCTGGCGGGCCACATCTGGGTGGCCGACTTCATCTACACCACCTGCCCGGGCCCCTGCCCGATGATGAGCTCGACCATGCACCAGATCCAGACCCAGACTTCGGGCGCGCTGCCAGGCGTGCGATTCGTTTCGTTCACGGTCGACCCCAAGCACGATACACCGCCCGTTCTGGCCGCGTATGCAAAGCATTTCCTGTTCGAACCGGGCCGCTGGTTCTTTTTGACCGGCGCGGAGGCGGAGCTGAACGACCTGGGGCTCCACACCTTCAAGCTGAACTCGGTGGATGGCAACCTCACCCACAGCACGCGCTTCGTGCTGGTGGACGGCAAGGGACAGATTCGCGGCTACTACGTTACCGGCGAGCCCGGTTCGATTCCCAAGCTGATGCGCGATATCCGGCAACTCGGCGACGAACAATCATGACGCCGATTCTGCCGACCGTGAACGCCACGCTCAACGCCACGGCCGCCGTGCTGCTGGTGTGGGGCTACTGGCTGATCCGCCACAAACGCATCCAGACGCACCGCAAGGTCATGACGGCCGCGTTTATCACGTCGTGCGTTTTCCTAGTGTGCTACCTGGTGTACCACGCGCAGGTGGGCGCGGTGCGGTTCCCGAAGACCGGCGCCATCCGGACGGTCTATCTCAGCATTCTCGGCACCCATACCGTTTTGGCCGCGACGGTGCCGGTGCTGGCCATCATCACGCTGCGGCGCGGGCTCGCGGCCAGGTTCGACAAGCACCGGCGAATCGCGAAATGGACGCTGCCGATCTGGCTCTACGTGAGCGTGACCGGCGTGGTCGTCTACCTGATGCTGTATCACATGTAGCGGCGTGGCCCGCTCCCTGACGGTCGCGGCTCTGTGCGACGTCAAGGCTTCGCATTTTTCCTGCACTCCCGGGCTTCCCTCAGCGTCATACGGTCAGATATGACCAGGTGGCTTCTGCTTGCGCTGGCGCTTTCCGCGGTCCAGGCGGCGACGATCCGCGGCGTGGTGCTCGAAAACCAGACGGGCCGGCCGCTGGCCCGGGCATTAGTGGTGGCCGACCCGGTGGCCGGCTCCCGGGGCACGCCTCAGGCCGTCCGCACCAACTCCAACGGGGCGTTCGAGTTTCCGCCCATGCCCGGCGGCGCCTACCTGGTTTCGGCCTCGCGCCGCGGCTTTGCTCCCTTTCAGTACGGCCAGAAGCGCTGGAAGGCTTCCGGCGTGCCCATCGTGCTGGAGGACGCCGCGACCACGTTTCTGGACATACGCCTGCTGCGATTCGGTTCCATCGCCGGCACGGTCATGGATGAGAATGACGTGGGCCTGCCGGAACACGACGTCCTCGCCTATCGCAACACCCAACCTCCCGTGGTCGCCGGACGCGCCACCACCGACGATCGCGGCGCGTACCGCATCTGGGGCCTCGAACCGGGCTCCTACCTCATACGGACCGCGGGCAAGCAGTACGAGGAGGGCGGCTACCTGCCCACCTTCTCCAAAGAAGCAGGCCGCGTGGACGATGCCCAGGCGGTTGACGTGCAGCTCGATGAGCAGGCCAACGACGCCAACGTGCGGCCCATGCCCGGAAAACTGTTGCGGGTCGCCGGAAGGGCCTACACCTTCCCGCCGGCGCAGGTAACGCTCACGCTGACGTCGGACATGGGGACGGAGTACGCCACCTCCGACGGCAGCGGCGCATTCGAATTCAAGCCTATGCCTCCGGGCCGCTACGAACTCTACGCCGAGGCCCCATCGGGCCGGCGCTATGGCGGCGACAGAAACGGCGCGTGGATCCAGTTGCCGCTCACTCTCGACACCACGAACTTGTTTGTCAACCTCACGGGGTTCCCCGAGTTGTGCCTGGCATTCGAAGACGGCAAAGGCCAGCCGGTCGATCCGCGGAGCTTCACCGTTCTGGCTCGCAGGCGGGAACCTTTCGGGGCGGGGAAGCCCCAAACCCTCAAGCCGACTCAGGTCTGCACGCCGATGCAGCCGGGCCGTTGGGAGCTGATGATGCCGCCATCGGCCAACTACTACGTGACGGACTTCCGCGTTCCCGGCACCGATTCGGGTGCGAACGGCCGGCCGGATGGCTGGAACGAGGTCGTGGTGACCGGCAGGACCGCGGCGAAATTCGTACTGGCGTCCGGTCCCGGGTCGCTCCGCGGAAGGGTGAGCGGCAATGGCCAGGACGCGGTCGCCGGCGCGCCGGTCTTCCTGGAGGCATGGGACCCTGCCCAAAACAGGCGCCTGCTCGATCTGCGCACAACCCGCACCGACATCGACGGCCGGTATTCCTTTGCGGGTCTTGCGCCGGGAGTCTACCGCGTGCTGAGCTCGTTCGAATTTCACGAGCCCGATGAGGCGGCGATGGGGGCGGCCCGGTTGGTTCAGGTAGAGCAGGGTAGGGACTACACCCAGGATTTGGATCTATACGTGGTGCGCTAAGTAGGGTAGGCCTCCCGGCCTGCCCGGCATTATAGACTTCTCAAATGAAATCCGCCGTCCACGTTCAGCACCTGGCCGGCGGAATAGTCGAGCAGGCCGTCGGCGATGGCGCGCACGGCTTTGGCCACGTCGGCGCCTTCGCCCATGCGGCGCTGCGGCAGCAGGCCGCCGGCGATCTTCTCCTCGTAGGCCTGCTCGACCTTGGCGATCATGTCGGTGCGGATGATGCCGGGGCGGATCTCGAACACTTTGACGCCGCAGGCCGCCAGCCGCTGGGCGTAGAGCGCCGCCGACATGCTCAGGCCGGCTTTCGAAATGCAGTACTCGCCGCGATTCACCGAAGCCGTGTACGCCGAGATCGAGGTGATGAAAACGATCCGGCCCTCGCCGCGCTCGGCCATCCAGCGGGCCGCCTGCCGTGTGAGGAAATGCGGCCCCTTGAGGTTAGCCGCGATCAGCTCGTCGAAGCTCTCTTCGGTAGCCTCCAGCAGGTCGCGGCGCTCGCGCGGCGCCATCCCCGCATTGTTGACCAGCAAGTCGAGTTGTCCGAACCGATCGCGGACGAACGCCAGCAGCGCTTCGCGGTCCTGGCGGGAGGCCAGATCGCAGGGAAAGATGTCGCAGCCGGTTTCGTCGCGCAACTGCTCGGCCGCATCGCGGCGCCCGCGATACGTGCCGATCACCCGGTGAGTCCTGGCCAGCTCGGTGGCGATGGCGCGGCCGATTCCGCGGCTCGCGCCGGTGACGAGTGCCGCCTCGCGGCCGTTCATATGCGGACGGGCGTATCGAGCACGAACGTGAGCCGCGTTTCCGAAGGAATCTTCACGCGCTGGCCCTTGGTGATGATCTCGGCGCCGGCGCCGGCCGCGCCGCCCGCCAGGCCACCGATCGCGGCGCCTTTTCCGCCTCCGGCAATGGCCCCGATGATGGCGCCCACCGCGGCCGTGCCGCCGGCCACTTTGGCGGTGCGCTGCCCGCGCGAATCGCTCTCACGCGAGATGGTCTGCGAGTTTACGTCCACCATCCGCCCGTTGATCCGAACCGACTGTAGGTCGAGCGTGAGTTCGGCCCGGCCGGTGAGCTTTCCGGAATCTTTCGCGTCCACCAGTTTCAAGGTTGCATCCGCGCCTCGCGGAATCATGGTGTCGCCGCCCAGCATGACCGGCTCATCCAGGCTGGCCGCAAAGGTCTGGCCGGGGTTCGCGGTTTCCGAATCCACGCCGTCGATCAGCCGTACCACGATGTTGGTTCCGGCCGGAAGTTCCACCGATCCGCGCGGGGCGCGTGGAGGAGGTGCGGGGGCGTTGGCGTCTTCGGGACGCATCACGTTATCGCGACGCAGGACCGGACGGGTCTCGGCCACCGGAGCTGATTCGGGAGCGCTGCTGAATTCGATCTTGGCGATATCCGAAACGTCCAGCGTTTCAATGCGGTCCCCTGCGTCGAGCCGCACCTGGCGGGCGGTGCCGCCGAGGTAGGTTCCGTTGATCACGCGGCCGCTCTTGAGGGTCACCGTATCGCCGAAACAGACAGTGGCAAGTGTGAATACAATTCCAATAGAGATCAGGCGCATAGTCCTCCGTTTTCCTCTCTAGACTGTACGACGCGCGACCCGGGAAATTCGTTTACGGATGGTTTGGGTCGAACGATTCGGCGATAGCCCGGCCCTGCTCCAACGATTCCCGATAGACGCGTTCCTGTTGTTCCCTGGTGAACGGCCGGTTGACGTGGTGATAATACTCGAGCCCTTTGCCTACTGCCACGGTGCCGGCGTACGCGATCGCACCTTTTGGGATCAGCCCTCCGCCCAGCGGAATCTTCCCGGCCAGTTCGCGGGCCAGGGCGCGCCAGCCGACCGCGCCGGCGACAATCGAGCCGATTTCCACCTTCTGGTGGGAAAACCCGATCTGTTTTCCGCAGGCTGCCGCGACCAGAAAGGCCATGCGCACCTGGTTGGCGGTCAGGAACACCGTGTCGGAGGCAAATTCTCCGAAGGCCCACGGCAGCTCGATCAGGTTCGGAACCACGTTGGGAAGCGCGGTGGCCACGGCAAACAGCGCGTTCTCCCGCGCCACGGCCTGTACGATCTGCTCGACCACCGGTTTGCGGAAGACGGGGAACTGGGCAGCGAGCCCCAGCGTGAGCTCCTCCCTCTGCCGGATCACCTCGGCAACCGTCTCCGCCGGACTCAGCCGGTTGAACGTGAATGCGCCTTCGGGAGGAAGAATGCCGTGCTCGTACAGAACCAGGTCCACGTCGCCGGCGGCCGGTTCGCTGGCACGGTGGATTCGGCGCATCCTCTCCGCGCGCAATTCGTCCGGAAGGACAGGCGGGACCAGAAAGTTTTCCATCTCGGCATAGCCCGCGCCGGTCGAGGCCACGAGCCCGATGCGAAGGGGCTGATTCGAGCGCCTCCGGACCTCCTCGGGATTGAGCATGGACAGCGCCGCGCGCGCTTGCTTGAAGTGTTTCAGCATAGAGGTTCGAGACCGGGCCGCTTCGCGCCGGTGAGGCGGAACATGACGTGAAGCTCCTTTCGCCATTCTACCCCCACCCCAATCCGCACCACATCGATATGGGGTGCGAAAAAGTTCAGAATGGTCTCGGTGGTCGGGTGAAAATCGAGCGACGGAGAGACCAGCAGGAGGCGCGGCGGATCGGGCCGCAGTTGGATGCCGGGAAAATATCCGCGCGCGGAAAACTCCCCGCGGTCGAGGTGCCATTTCACGCGGATCCAGTAATCGATAGCCTGCAGCGGCAAATGCAGATCGGCCGCGGCCTTGAGTTCGATCACCGCGAGGCGGCCGCTATGATCCACCGCTAGCAAGTCGAGCACCCCACGCTCACCGCCGGCGAAAGCCGGCACCTGGCCGTAGACGGGCTCGACCAGCAGCGACGCATCGAGCGTCTCGAGGGCCGCGCGCGCCTGCGATTCGAGCCAGGCTTCGGGCGACTGGCGGTACAGCGGATGCTCGCGGTCGGCGGCTTCGTGCGTCCGCGCCCGCGCCAACTCTTCGATGAGTCTCTCGATCTCCCGCAGGTGGTGCTCCGTAGCCGCCGTTCGCTGTTTCATGCCGAAGCGCAGTGAGCCGCCGGAGATCTCGGCGAATTCGACGCCGCGCACGCGCAGGCTGGTGCGGCCATCGTGCTTCGGCACGCATTCGACGCCGGGCAGCGCCAGAATTTGCCGCCAGGGAGACTCGCCGGGAGAATCGGACCGGCGGCAGGGCTCGAGCCTGGTCTCTATGTTGCCGTGGTCCCGCGGGTCGAGGCGCTCGATGAAATCTTCTTCCGAGTAAGTGAAGAGTTCGAAGCGCGCGGCGGCGGGGTCGAGGCAGAGCATGCGCAGGGCGGCCGGCCGCTCGGTTCCGGCGGGCACATACAAGGCGAGCCCTTCTACCGCTACGCGGCGCTCGCGGGTGCGCAGGTAGTCGAGCCAGATCAGGCCGAAGGAAAGCGCCGCGGCCGCGTCGCCGCCCTCCGGGCAGGCCATGGCCGCCCAGCCTTGCTGGCCGTGGCGCACGAAGGCCCTGGGGAAAGCCGGCGACAGGCTGAACTCCAGGTTGGGGTCGGTGCTGATCCCGGCCAGGGTCCATTCCGGGAACTGGCGCCGCAGGAAGAGCCGGAAGCGTTCGCGGAAGACGAGCCGGGAGCTGCGGCCTCCCAATTCGGCGCCCGACCGGCGCCCCAGGTCCAGCAGGAAGAGCCGGCCTTCCCGGCGCGCGAAGCGCTCCACCGATAGTTCCAGTCGCGCGGCGGTGGAGTGAGCGACGCCGGACACGCGGCGCGTGATGTTGCGCGTGCGGTCCCAGGCCTGAAGCGTGAGCCGCGACGCGCGGAGTTCGAGACTGAAATTACCGGCGTCGAGCGCCAGCAATTCCTCGCCCGGCTCGAGCAGGGCCGGCTGCCGGCAACCTTTCACGAAAGCCTCAATGACGTCGCGGGCTTGTTCGGCGCTCCGTCCGGAGGTCGGGGGTGGCATGCGAACCCGGATTATAGCGCAGCGAGCGGCGTTAACCGCCGAACCGGATCGCGCGCCTTTCCGGCCCTACGGCGGTAGCCAGCGCGGCCAGCAGGAAAACCGCGCCAGCCGTGACCGACATCGCCGTGGCGTAACTGGTGCGGCCGGCCAGGGCGGTTTCGAAATAGGGAACGAAGCTGGTGAGCAGCACGCCCACCTGGTATCCGAAACCCGGCAGGAAGCCGCGCACGGAATCGGGCGACAGTTCCGAAAGGTGCGCCGGCACCACGCCCCAAGCGCCCTGAACCAGAAACTGCATCAGGAAAGCTCCGGCTACCAGCAGCGGGAGCGAGGGCGCCCAGGCCCACAGCGGAATCGCGAATACCGCGCCGATGAGCGCGATGACCATGATGCGGCGGCGTCCGAAACGGTCGGAAAACAGGCCGCACAGCGTCCCCCCGATGATCGCGCCCACCATCGAAAAGGCGCTCAGCGCGTTCTTGCCCTCCACGTGGAAGCCGCGCTGCCGTTCGAGAAACGTGGGGTAGAGATCCTGCGTGCCATGCGACGCCAGGTTCATCGCGGTCATCAGGAACACCATGTAGAGGAAGGTTTTCCAGTTCGAAAGAATGGCGCGGCCCAACTGACCCCAATTCTCGTGGCGGGTTTTCTGCCAGACTTCCGACTCTTTGACGCGCAGCCGCACGAATATGGCGAGCAGCGCGGGCAATCCTCCGAGAAAGAAGAGCGGCCGCCATCCGAAACGATCGAACAACAGAATGTTGCTCAGCGCGGCCAGCAGAAACCCCATGGCGTATCCCTGTTGCAGGAAACCCGAGAGTACGCCGCGCAGACGCGGAGGCACCTTTTCCATGGCGAGCGATGCGCCCACCCCCCATTCGCCGCCCATGCCGATGCCGAACAGCGCGCGCAGAATCAGAAAGGTGGTGTAGTTGGGGGCGAGGCCGGAGAGGATTTCGATTACCGAGTAGAACAGCAGGTCGAGCATCAGCGGCAGGCGCCGCCCGTAGCGATCGGCGATCAGGCCGAACAGGAACGCGCCCACCGGACGGAACGCCAGCGTGGCGGTCAGCGTCAGCGCCATTTCGGAATCCGTCTTGTGGAACTCCCGCCCGATGGCGGTGAGGCAAGATACCACCAGGAAGAAGTCGAAAGCGTCGAGGGTCCACCCGAGATATCCGGCTAGCAGCGCGGCGCGGTGGTCGCCGGCTCCGCCGGCTTGGATGGATGTGGCTGGGGTTACGCTCATGCCGCTGATTCGGCCCTGCTTTTCTTCGCTGTCCAGGCGGGAATGACCGCCCAGACGATAGCCGCCAGGCCCACCAACGCCAGGATCGAACCCTCGAGGAGGTAAGCGGGGTACGGATTTCCGAGAAGATCGCCCAATGGGCTGCGAAGCAGAAGCAGCCACAAGGCCAGCGTGTACGCCAGGTAGTTGCCGCGGGCGAAGTAACGGCAGAACACCACGGCGATCGCCACCGTCAGGCCGGCTCCGGCGTACTGCAGCGCGAATTCGGCGGGGGTGCGGATGTCGAGCGGAAGCAGCAGAAAGGGCGTGAGCACGGCCGCGGCCGCGACCATCCACCGGCTCGTCAGCCTCGCAAGGATCAGTGCGCCGGTGGCCAGGGCCGCTCCGTAGATCACGACCGAGCGGACCGCTCCGGCAACCGCGGCCAGCGCCGGCACCGCGCTGACGATCAAATCCGGGCTCGAGATCGAGAACAGCGCCGCTCCGGGAAACCAGTCGAGCAGGAGAAGATGCGCCTGATGCGACAGCAGGGCGAGCCCGGCCAGGGCAGCGAGGCCGAAGAGCGCATCGCGCCCTGCGTCGCGCCGGCTGCCGTTGCGAAACAGGGCCGGCGCCTGAGGATAATAAGCGGCGATCAGCGCGGCGGCGCCTCCCACCAGCACGAATCCGAAAATCACCGACATCGCCACCACCAGGTACATGGTCGCTTCATAGGCCGCAAGCGGGATCGCCGTGTTGTAGCCCCGAAGCATCAGCTGCATGGAAAGGAGCGGGCCCACCGCGGTCGAAAGCGCAACCGGAATGGCGATCCGCATCACCGTGCGCCACGGCACTTGCCCCTGCCGGATCTTGGCCAGCAGCATCCAGATGGCGCATACGATGCCCGTGGCCAGCAGGCCGATACGAAGCATCATCACCGGAATCGAAATCAGGTTCTGCTGCGAGCGCGCCCGGGTGAACGCTTCCGGAAGGTGCCAGTAGGAGCGCAGCGAGGATGCCTGGCCGCCCGCGACTTCCACTTCGAGGCGGAAATGCCCGCCGGCCAGGTTGCGCGGATCTCCGGCCCGCGCTTCCCAAACGAAAGTGTAATCGCGCCGCGCCTTCTTCTTTTCCGAGCGGCTCTCTTTGAGGTCCATGGCCGCCGGATTCCGGCCCAAAGAGGTTGCGAATTCGGCGGCGATGGCGCGCGCGGAATCTTCCGGCAGATCGGCGCCGGCGCGGTCTTCGGGCAGGGTGTGGTTCCAGGCGAGCACGCGGCCGGTCTGCGGATGCACCGAAACCAGCGCTTCCTCCTGATCGAGCGACTTGAAGTACCGCGTGACCCAGTGCTCGACCGGGCGGTTCGCCTCGAACAGTCCGGAAGCCGCCGCAACGGATCCGTGCTCTAGAAAATATTTGGCGGCCAGGCTGTCGTCTCCGCCCCAATGGGTGTCGGGGAAGGTCACGTGACGAAACGCCGCCGGGTCGAGGCTGCGGCTCCGCAGGAAAACGTCGGCCGCGGCGCGCGCCTGCTGTTGGCCGATCCCGTACCGCGGATTTGCGCCGAAGCGCTCGACCGGGATGGCCATTGCGGCCAGGCCCAAGGCGGCAAGCGCGACGGCTGCTATTCGCACCTTCGCTTCGAGAGGCCGCGGGCCGTGGGCTTCCACGGGCGCTTCGGCGTCGGGCTCCATCGGGACTTCCGCGGGAGGCGGTTCGTCGCCGTTCAGTAGCCCGGTCTCCGGCTCAAACCCGCCCCGGCGCCAGTACGCCGCGAGCGCAACGATCACGGGGAGCACCACGATTCCGGCGCTGGCCGCTCCCGAGAGCTTGAAGTACAGGCTGTGCGACCGCATGAGCAGCATGGCGCTGTACATCGCGTCCACCGAGTAGTGCCAGACCAGGGTCGGCAGGATGCCCCAGCGGAGCATGATGAGACCCAGCGCAACGCCGCCGATCCCGACTTCCACGCCGCGGATATAGAACGGCTGCTGCGGATACGCGGCGTGTCCGAAGCCCCAGATGAACCCGGCGATCACCACCGCGATGGCGGTGGAGCGCACCAGTTTCCGCGCGAACGGGATCCCGAACATGCGGAACAGGAATTCTTCCGAGACCGCCGGCAGAAACCCGCCGAACAGCACGAAGGCCCAGGGGAACTTCGTGTTGAGCAGATCGCTGTAGGGCACGTCGGCGGGCGACCATGCGCCAAACCGGTCGGCCAGGATGTAGAAGCCCGTCTGATAGGCGATGAAAATCCCGGTGAGGGTAATGCCCAGGATGCATCCGAGCAGAAACCGCTTCGTCCGGAGGCCGCGCAGCAAGAACAGATTTCCCACCGAGATCCGGCCGGGGAAGGCTTCGCGGTACAGCGGTTCGGCGCCGGCGGCCAGCACGAACAGCAGTCCTCCCGCTCCGAGCGCCGCGATCACTCCCTGAAACAACTGGCGCAGCATGAAGCTGAGATAGGAGTCGGTGGTCGGATAATTAAACTGCTCGAGAGGCATCTGGTTGAGGGTCGAGCAAAGCGACAGCGCCATTCCGATCATGCCGATCCACGCGGCCTGGCGCCAGCGAACGTCGCGCCGCCGCACGCGCATCACGATCACGATGATCAGGCCTACCAGCATCACCACGAGGACCGCCGAATCCACCGTGGAGGCCACCTCGTTTTTCGACCGCAGCCGCTGGTAATCGCGCGTCCACTGGTCCGGTACCTTCAGGTACTCGCGGTAACCGGCCACCTCGTTGCCGAGCATGGTGACTTCGAGCCGGTTGGTGGCGTCGCGCAGATTGAAGCCGCGTTCCTTCCAGGTATAGACTCGATCCACGCGGTGCGGCCGCGCCAACTCGGAGACTTCGACGAAATCGAGCGAGCCGGGGTCGCGGTGCACGCGGGTCCGCAGAAAATCTTCGGCCAGGGCGCGGGCCTGCGGGGCATCGACGGCGGGACGGGCGGCATCTTCGGCGATCTCGTGGCTGAAGCCCGCCAGCACGCCCTGCGGCGTGATGTCGGCCCGGTACTCTTCCTTCTGGAGCGGGCGAAACCAGCGATACGACCAGCGCCACAAGTGCACCTGGGTGCTCATGATGCGGTTGGCCCGTTCCAGGCCGGCTTCCCGCTCGAGGAACGTCTTGGCGTCGTCGTCGTAGGTGAAGCTGGAGGCTTCGTGGTATGCGCCGGTGCGGTATCCCTGCGCCGCGAGAAAACGTCCGGCCAACAATTCTCCCTGATCGCGATTCACGCGGAAATCGATCGAAGCTTCGGGGAACGCGCGATGGAAGTTACCGGCCGAATACCAGACCGTCGCGCCGAGCAGTAGGCCGCAGATGGCGATGAAGCGAAAATCGGACGCCCGGAGTTTCTCTTTCATAACGAATGGCCAGAATGGCCGTTTCCCGCCGCTTTCGCCGCCCAATGCAGGCCGATGCCGCCCATCACGTAGCTGCGAACATCCAGTTCGCGATACCCGACGGCCTTGAGGCGTGACGAAAAATCCTGAATCGAGACGAAGGATTTCAGGGAGTCCGGAATATAGGTGTAGATCCGTGGATGCCCGTGCAGCACGAACCCCCAGAAAGTGCCTTGCGCGTATAGGTAACCCAGGTAAAGTCTTCGCAGCAGCCGGTTGGAAGGCAGAAAGAAATCAAGGCTGACGAGCAGGCCTCCGGGCCGGGTTACGCGCGCAATTTCCGCGAGCGCGGCATCCAGATGGGGAAAGTTGCGAAGCCCATAACCGATAAAGACCGAGTCGAAGGACGCGTCGGCGAACGGTAGCTTGCCGGCGTCGGCGCAGGCCGTGCACTCTACGCCCCGCTCGCGGGCCAGTTGCAGCATGCGGTGGGTGAGATCCACGGCCACCACGTGGGCGCCGGGATGGAACTGCCGCACGAGCCTCGAGAAATCGCCTGTGCCCGAGGCCAGGTCGAGAACCGCCGGATTGTCGGGAAGATGGGCACGTTCCACCCCCAGACGCTTCCAGCGCTTGTCCATTCCGTAGGAGAAAGCCCTCGTGATGAAATCGTAGCGCGGCGCGACGGTTTGAAACATCGCCCGCATGAGACGGGAATTCTGCTGTTCGGCCGGTTTCACTTGCAGCCGAATTGTACCAAAACGTGCGCGGCGGGAAGGGTTTCCCGCCGCGCCCCAGGGAGGCTATCGACGCGTACTTCTGGCGTTGGCGGCGCGAGGCTGCTCGGCGGAAGCTCCCGCCGAGTAGACGCCCACCGGCGGGGAAATCGAGGTGTCCACCATCTGCACCATGGCATATGCGGGCATGTCTTCGGCCTCTTTGAAGAAGGTGAGACGGTTCGCTTCCAGATCGAAATCGATCCGGATCAGGTCGCCCCCGCGGACCTGTTCGGTGGCGATCAGGTTGGACAGGGGGTGGACCAGGTTGCGGTCGATCGCGCGCTTCAGATGCCGGGCGCCGTATTTCAGGTCCGTCCCTTCCCGCAGCAGGTAGTCCCGGGCGGAGTCGGTAAGCGAGAAGACGAATGGTGCGCCGTTGGCGGAACTGAACACGCGCTGCTGCACGATGTTCAATTCCAGGGTGAGGATCTTCCGCAATTCGCTTTCGCCCAGCGGATGAAAGACCACGGTCTTGTCGATGCGGTTCATGAATTCCGGCGTGAACTTGCGCCGTGCGGCTTCCACGCCGGCGCGCGAGATCTTGTCGGTGAGCTTATCGTCGACAATGCCGACGGCGCGTTGGCGGTCCGCTTCACAGGCCGCGAAACCGAGGTTCGGGCGAAGGATCGAGCTCATTTCCGCCGCTCCCAGGTTGCTGGTCATGAAGATCATGGCGCGGGCGAAGTCCACGCGGCGATTGTCGCCCAGGGTGAGATTCGCCTTGTCGAGGATCCCCAGCAGCAGGTTCCACAACGCGTCGCTGGCCTTTTCGATCTCGTCGAAGAGAACGAAGCTCAGCTTGATCTTCTCGGTGTGATATTGATTCAGAACTTCCTGGCTGAGAAGCGGATGGGTTTCCCGGTGCCCCAGATATCCGGGAGGCGATCCGATCAGCTTCGCGATTTCGTGGCTGTGCTGAAATTCGGCACAGTCGATTTTGATGACAGCCCTTCCGTCACCCACCAGGCTCTCCGCGGTCGCCTCCACGATCCGGGTTTTGCCCGATCCGGTGGGGCCCAGAAACAGGAAGTTACCAATGGGCCTGCCGGGACTCGACATGCCCGCAAGGTGAGTCTGATAAATGTTGATGATCTGTTGTACGGCTTCTTCCTGACCGACGATTCGCTTGCGAAGATCCGTATCCAATTTCTCCGCATCGTAGCCAGTCTGCGTCGGGTCCAATTGTTTACATAATCGCCCCATAGTGCCCCTCCCCCTCTCGGTACGATGTCCCATCAGCGTCATTGTCAACCTTAAATGTGCAAGTGGAGTACCACAGGGATCCGGGATCCTTTTTAGGCGAAGGGACTCGGGATTTCCGTTCAAGCGTTCACTTTTTCGGCCGCGACGGGCGCATTTCCATACGACTGACCATGGTGTGCGAGGGCATCTGCAATGCAGTCGTTACAGCCTGTGCGACATCTTCTGGAGCAATCATCCAACTGTTATCTCCGGAGCGCCGGCCGGAATCCGCGCCGAACCCGGTAGCTACGCTGCCGGGCATGATGTAGCTGACGCGGATGTTGTCGTGGCGGTGGTCGAGCAGTAGACATTCGCTAAATGCATTCAGGCCGGACTTCGCCGAGCAGTAACCGGCACCGCCCGCGAAGGCATTTTTCCCGGCCAGGCTCGAAATATTGACGATGAAGCCGCCGCCGCGCTTGAGGAATCGCACCAGCGCTTCGCGGGAACAGTAGAACGGAGCGTTCAGATTTAAGTCGATGTTGAGACGCCACTCCTCCGGAGTCATTTCTGCCACTTTCCGGAAGATCCCCGCGCCGGCATTGTTCACCAGGATGTCCAGGCCGCCGAACTCCCGGTCGACGGCTTCGAAAAACCGGCGGACCTGATCCGGGTTCGTCACGTCCGCGGGGTGGGCAAATACAGTGCCCAGCGATGCGAGCTCCTTCCCCGCGAGGCGGGTGGATTCCTCCGCCCGCCCGCAGATGGCCACGCGGGCTCCTTCGCGCAATAGCCGCTCGGCGATTGCGCGGCCGATGCCGCGCGTGCCGCCGGTGACGACGGCCACCTGGTTGTTCAGCGATTCCATATCCGAATTCTACGGTGAGAGGCCCGGGACCGGGGCCGGCACCTGTTAGAATGACAACAGAAATGGCATCCAGCGCGCCCCTCACAGCTTTGCGCCGGCTGTTTGAAGACCGCCTCCTCCAACTGTCGACGGAAGTGGAAGGCCTGTTCGCGGAAGATCGGGAACGGGCTCACCGGGAATTCACGGACCAATTGAACCAGGCGGTGCGCCGCATGCGCCTGGCGCCGGACGCCGGGGAACTCGACGCCACGCTGGCGGATGCGGCCGGCTGTTTCGCCGAAGGCGCGGCGGTCTTTCGCGTGGACGGCGACTCCGCGGCCGCGGTGCGGATGCGGGGAGCGGGCGAAGAGGCGGCCAGGCGTTTTTCGGGGCTGCGCATTCCTTTAGCGGCCGCGGCCGCATTGGCCGGGGCAGTGGAGACTCGCGAGCCGGTGATCGCGGCTGCGATTCCGAACGAAGTGTCCCAGGAGATGGTGGACCTGGTGGGACACACGGCCGAAAGCCGCGTCTCGATTTTCCCGGTTTCGATTCGCGAGCGCGCCGCCGCTCTGCTTTACGCGTGGGGCAATCCGCAGGGGCCGGTGCTCGAGATTCTCGCTCAACTGGCCTCGGCGATACGCACCGCGTTGGAGCCGCCGCCCGCGCCGCCGCCGCTTCTGCAAATCGCGCCCGCCCCCGCGCCGAAGCCCTCGTGGGACGCGCTGCCGCCCGAGGAGCAGCAGGTGCACCTGCGGGCCCAGCGGTTCGCCAGGGTTCGCGTGGCGGAGATGCGGCTGCACGAACCCGAAGCGGTGCAATCGGGCCGCGCGGCGCGCGATCTTTACGGCTCGCTGCGCAAGAAGATCGACGATGTCCGGGGCGAATTCCACCGCGCGTTCTTCGCAACCTGCCCCAGCATGGTCGATTATCTTCACCTCGAACTGGTCCGCACCCTTGCAAACGATGATCCGGAACTACTCGGCAAAGATTACCCCGGGCCCCTGGTTTAGCCTCATTTGGGGCGCGGTTCTGGCGGCGGTTGCGATCGCCGCGGCGGCTCCCGCCAGGCCGGCTAAGCCCGCCGCCCCGTCGAATCTCGCGGCGCTGGTGCGCGCCTGCCGGCAGGCGCCCAGCCCGGCGCGCCGGGCCGCCGTGGCCGCTTATGCCGCTACCCACGCAAAGGACAGCACCGGCTCGCTGGCGCGCCTCGCGCTGGGGGTGGCCGCTTACGAGCAAAAGGACTATCCGGCGGCTATCGCGGAGTTGAAGAAGCTGCGGGGAAAGCTCCCGGCCATCGCGGATTACACGGCATACTACCTGGCGGCGTCGCTCGTCGAATCCAACCAGCCGGCGGATGCGCCCGGGGAACTTGCGGCGGTCTTTTCCGGCGGAGTGAGGTCGCCAATGGCAGCCCGTGCCTGGATTCTCGAAGCGCGCGCGCTGGCGGGGCAGCCGGACGAAGCGCTGCGAGTGCTCCGCGAGCACGATGCCGAGCTGCCGCAGCCGGAAGGCGACCTGGCGCTCGCCGATTCCTATCGGGCCGCCAACGATCTGGCGCACGCCGCGGAATACTACCAGCGGGTCTACTACCAATACGTGGGCGGCGCGGCGTCGGAACGCGCCTCGGCCGCGCTGGTGAGCCTGCAATCGCTAATGGGCCCCGCCTTTCCGGCTCCCCGGCCGGAGGAGATGTTGCTCCGCGCCGGCCGCCTCATGGAGGCGCGGGAATACGAGCGCGCCCACACCGAGTACATGGTGCTGCCCGACCAGCTTTCGGGCCCCGATCGCAATCTGGCGTTGGTAAGGATCGGCGAAGCCGAACTGCTGGGCGGAAAGCTGAGCGCCGCGACCGCCTATTTGCGCGGCTTGGAACTCCCCGAGTCCGAGGCCGATGCCGAGCGGCTTTACTACCTCGAAGAGTGCGGACGCCGCGCCGGAAACGATGCGGGAATTCAATCGGCCGTGGAAGAGCTGCGGAAGCGCTATCCGAAATCTGCCTGGCGGTTGAAAGCCCTGGCTTCGGCGGCCGGCCGTTTTCTGCTGGTCAACCAGCCGGATTCTTACATTCCGCTCTACCGCGAAGCCTACAAAGACTTCCCCGATGCTCCCGCGGCCGGGCTGTACCACTGGAAGGTCACTTTCCACGCGTACCTGCACGGCGACCGCGATTCCGGAGGCCTGCTTCGCGAGCACCTTGTCCAGTATCCCGGCCATGCCACCGCGCCCGCCGCTCTGTACTTCCTGAGCCGCCAGGCGGAACGCAGCGGCCGGTACGGCGAGGCTCGTGCCTGGTATCTTCGGCTGACCGGGGCGTGTCCGAACACGTACTACGGCATGCTGGCGCGCGAACGGCTCCGGGATCCGGCGGTCGCCTTCGCCGCGCTGTCTCCCGAGGCCGAGCAATTCGGCGCGAGCATCCGCTTCCCGCAGGCGGCACCGGTGCCGTCGGCGCCCACTCGCGCGACGACCGTGCGGATCGAACGATCCCGCCTTCTGCGCACCGCCGGGCTGAGCGACCTGGCGGACGGTGAACTGCGCTTTGGCGCGCGCAGCGACGGCCAGCCGCTGTTTCTGGGCCTCGAAATGGCGGCCCACGCCGATGCGCCGAGCATGGCCGTCCGGATCATGAAATCCATGGGGCCGGACTATCTCCGGCTGCCCTTTAACCAGGCTCCGCGAAAAATGTGGGAGTTGCTGTTTCCGCTGCCCTACCGCGCGGACCTGGTGCGATATGCCCGCCAGCGGCAGATCGACCCCTTCCTGCTGGCCGGGCTGATCCGGCAGGAATCCGAATTCGACCCCAATGCGGTCTCCCGGGCCAACGCCTACGGTCTCACCCAAGTCCAGCCCGGCACCGGGCGGCTGTTCGCCCGCAAAGCGGGAATCCGCCGCTTCTCCAACCGCTCGCTATTCCAGCCCGCGGTCAACCTGAACATCGGCGCTTACGTGCTGCGCTCCATGCTCGACCAGCACGGGGGAAATATCGAAGAGACCCTGGCGGCCTACAACGCCGGCCCGAACCATGCCGCCGACTGGATCGCCTGGAACACCTATCGCGAGCCGGCGGAGTTTGTCGAATCCATCCCCTATACGGAAACCCGCGACTATGTGCAGGCTGTGCTGCGGAATGCGGATCTGTACCGGCGGCTGTACCGCTGAAAAATACCACATTTCGTTCCGCTCGCGTGTCACAAAAATCTGCACTCCGCTTCGTAGCGTGCTACAACGGAGCTAGACTTCGAAAATTCGGGAAATCGGATATCCTGATCTGGAAAGAGAGCGAATATGACGATCCGTCCTGAAGATGCTCTGGAATACCATTCCACATCTCCCGCGGGGAAGCTGGCAGTCACCCCTACCAAGCCTTGCCGCACCCAGCGAGATCTCAGCCTGGCGTACACTCCGGGCGTTGCCGTGCCCTGCCTGGAAATCGAGCGCGATCCGAGCCTGGCGTACAAATACACCGCCAAGGGCAACCTGGTGGGTGTGATCAGCAACGGCACCGCGGTGCTGGGCCTGGGCAACATCGGCGCACTGGCGGGCAAGCCGGTCATGGAAGGCAAAGCCGTCCTGTTCAAGCGTTTTGCAGATATCGACGTTTTCGATATCGAGCTCAACACGGCGAAGCCGGAAGAAATCATCCGCACGTGCCAGATTCTGGAGCCGACGTTCGGCGGCATCAACCTGGAAGACATCAAAGCGCCGGAGTGCTTCTACATCGAGGAAGAGCTGCGCAAGACGATGAACATTCCGGTCTTTCACGACGACCAGCACGGCACCGCCATCATCTCCGGCGCGGGCCTGCTGAACGCCATGGAACTGACAGGCAAGAGGTTCGACCAGGTCAAGGTGGTATTCAGCGGCGCCGGCGCCAGCGCGATCTCCTGCGCATCCCACTACGTGAAGCTCGGGGTGAGGCGGGAAAACATCGTGATGTGCGATACCAAAGGCGTCATCTACGAAGGCCGCACCGAGGGCATGAACCCGTACAAAGCGCGCTTCGCCTCGAAGACGAGTGCCCGCACCCTGACCGAAGCCATGGTGGGGGCGGACGTGTTCTTCGGGCTTTCGAGCGCCGGCTGCGTGACTGCCGAAATGGTGAAGGGGATGGCGCCGGACCCGGTGATCTTCGCCCTGGCCAACCCCGATCCGGAGATTGCCTACGACGTGGCGCTTGCCGCCCGTCCGGACGCCATCGTGGCGACGGGCCGGTCGGATTTTCCCAACCAGGTGAATAACGTTCTCGGATTCCCGTTCATTTTCCGCGGCGCGCTGGACGTCCGCGCCACCACGATTAACGACGAGATGAAACTGGCGGCGACGCGCGCGCTGGCCGCGCTGGCCAAGGAGGACGTGCCCGACTCGGTGCTGCGGGCCTACGGCGTGGAGCGCCTCGAATTCGGGCGCGAGTACATCATTCCGAAGCCGTTCGACCCGCGCGTGCTGATCTGGGAGGCGTCGGCGGTGGCCCAGGCGGCCATGGAAACCGGTGTCGCGCAGCAACCCGTGGATATTGCGCAGTACCGCGAAGAACTCGAGCGCCGGCTGGGCAGGGCCAACATGATGATGCGCAGCATGATCAACAAGGCGCAGAAACAGCCCAAGCGCGTCGTGTTCACCGAAGGCGAGGAAGGCAAAATCCTGCGCGCCTGCCAGATTCTGCTGGACGAAAAGGTTGCGATTCCCATTCTGCTGGGCAACGAGGCGAAGGTTCGCGCCAAGATCGCCGAGTTGCGCCTGCACCTGAACGGGATCCAGGTGGTGGATCCGCCCAGGCATCCGCGCCTCCAGGAATACATCGAGGAGTTTTATAGCCTGCGGCAGCGCAAGGGCGTGGCCCGCAACGAAGCGGCGCAACTGATTCTGAATCCGACCACCTTCGGCAGCATGATGGTGCGGCTGGGGGACGCGGACGCGATCATCGGCGGTCTCACCACCCATTATCCGGACACCATCCGGCCGGCCCTGCAGGTGATCGAATTGCGTCCCGAACTGCGCCGGGTCGCCGGGGTCTATGTGCTGATCACCGCCAAGGGCGGAATCTACTTCCTGGCGGATGCCACGGTCAATATCGAGCCGACCGCCGAGGACCTGGCCGAAATCGCCATTGAGGCGGCCGAAAAAGCCCGCCGTTTCGACCAGGAGCCGCGCGTGGCCATGCTCTCGTTTTCCAACTTCGGCAGCACGCGCCATCCGCTTTCGGCGAAGGTGCGGCACGCGGTGGACCTTGTGCGGCAGCGCGCGCCGGGGCTGATGATCGACGGCGAAATGCAGGCCGATACCGCGGTGGTGCCGCAGATCATCGAAGAAACCTATCCGTTCAGCACCCTGAAGGGCGGAGCGAACGTGCTGGTCTTCCCCAACCTCGAAGCCGGCAACATCGCCTATAAGCTGCTGCAGCGCATCGGCGAGGCGGAGCTGATCGGACCGCTGCTGACGGGCCTCTCAAAGCCGGTGCACGTGCTGCAGCGCGGCTCGGAGGTGAACGACATTGTGCACGTGGCGGCGGTTGCCGTCGTGGATGCGCAGGAAGTGGGGAAGCCCTACCGGACGCTCGAGTCGGCGCGAGCGCGCTGACTCGAGATCCGGGAGCGTGGGCTCGTCCGGCTTACGATTCGTTCCAGTTCTTGCTCGAGAAGATGCCGGCCATCATCTGGAACACGCCGCCGCTCTTGGTCCTCTGCTCACTGTCGAGCAGCTTGAAGATTTTGGAAAAGGCGTCGAGCTCAATGCGCGCCATCTCGCCTTCCAGCCCGGCGTACTCCTTGACTGCAAGATCGATCTGGTCCTGGCTTTTGCCCGAAGCAACCGCTTCGGCGATCTGCTCGCGGCCCTTCACCAGTTGATCGCGCAGGGAGGCGCCCTGCTTCCCGCCTTCGTCCATGATGGATTTGACTTCCTTCTTCTGGTTCTTGTTGAGATTCAGGATGCTGGTCATCCGCTCCAGGCGGGTGATGCGGGAAGGGCCGTAGGAAGGCATTGCCATACCGCCGCCGTTGCGCCCGCCGCCACCTTCGCCCATACCGCCGCCACCACCCATGCCTCCCATGCCGCCCTGTGCGAAAGCCATGGTCGTGAAAAGAAATCCACTCAATAAAAGCATGCGCATTTTGCGATCTCCTTTGCGGCTTCCGCTATCTTTCACGCTCGCCGCGTCCGCCGCCGCCGGTGGTCTCGCGGCCGCCTCCCCGTTCTTCCATCAGGCCGGCCAGCAATTCGAACCCCTGAACGGCGCGCGATTGCTGGTTTGGCTTGAGCATGGCGCAAATTTTGGCGAAAGCCTTCGCCTCAATGCCGGCCATCCGCGCGGCGAGGGCGCTGTAAGCCGCCTGCGCCTGCTGGACATTCTGGTCGCCTTTGCCTTCGATCAGGGCGCCGGCGAGTGCGACGCGCGCTTTGCCCATCTCGGTGCGCAGCGGCCCGGCTTCTTCGGCGGCGGCCGTGAGGATGCTCTGCAATTGCACTTTCTGATCCTTATCCAATTTCAGTCTTTCGGCCAGGAGGTAGGCCTTGCCGGGCTGTGGCGCACGCATCGTTTGCATGTTTTCCATGTCGTCGCCCATCCCGCCTCCGCGCCGTCCCTGGGCCGAGGCGAGGGCGGCGGCCACCAGCGCCGCCAATAACAATCTTCCGAGCATGAGTACTCCTTCGTTCGAGCGAGCTGAACCTGTAGAGGTTTACTAGATTTAATCACGTTTCATTTGCGGGTGTGGCCATTGTGTGATCCGCGATACACGCCAAGTCCCCTGTTTGGCGCGCCAATTGCAGAATTCTCCCTTCGGAAAATGAACTTCGTCCGCGCCGCACAGAAAAGATTATTTGATGTCAGGCCAGGCGAGTATCTGCGCACATGGTCCATGTTTCTGTACCTTCTGTGCGTCCTTTTTGCCTATTACATTTTGAAACCGGTCTCGCGATCGATGTTTCTGACGCGTTTCGACGCCGACAAACTGCCGTGGCTCTACATTCTGATCGCCGCGTTCGGAGGTTTGTTCGCCTATCTCTACAGCAGGCTGGCGTCGCGGACGTCGCTGCGCGCGGCCGTTTTCTGGACCATGTCCATTTCGGTCGCCGCGCTTTGTTCCATCTGGGTGCTGATCGGGATGCCCTGGATGGTCTACGTGCTCAACATCTTCGTGAGCCTCTTCAGCATCGTGCTGGTCTCGCAGGGGTGGCTGGTGGCGAGCAACCTCTTCGACGCGCGCGAGGCCAGGCGCATCTATCCGCTGCTGGGCGTCGGCATGGTGCTGGGAGCGGCCTTCGGTGGAGAGTTTACGCACATGACGGCGCTTCTGCTGGGCACCAGAAATCTGCTGCTGGCCAGCGCCGGAATGGTGATCCTTGCCTATGGCGCCTACCGCCTCTCGATTTCCAAAGCCCGCGCATCGGTGAACGCCGCGCGCGCCGGCGACCAGCAGCAGACCGATTTCAGCTTCAGCGGCATGGTCAAGGACGTGGTTCGCATCCGGCACCTTCAAGTGATCGTCGGAATCATGGTGTCGATGTATCTGGTCGACACGCTGGTGGAGTACCAGTTCCAGGTGACGGCCTCCCAAGCCTACCGCGGCGACCAGTTGACCGCTTTCTTCGGGCAGTTCTACGGGCTCTATCTCAATGTCGCGGAATTGCTTTTCCAGTTGTTTCTCACCTCCCTGATCGTGAGACGCTTCGGGGTGGGCGGGACCCTGAAGGTTTCGCCGACCGCCGTCGCCCTGTCCTCCATAGCCACTATCGTGGTGCCCGGAACTCTCTCGGCCGGCGCCGTCCGTCTGACGGAAGCTTCCACCCGGTACACCCTGAACCGCACTGGGATGGAGCTTCTTTACATGCCCCTGCCGCAGGCGCTGCGCAACCGCGTGAAGGCGTTCATCGACATCTGCGTGGACCGCGCTTCGCGGGGGGTGGCCGGCGTCCTGCTGCTACTGCTGACGGCCACCTCTGTCGACCTTGGCGTGCGGGGCATCGCCGTGGTGGTGGCGGCTCTCTGCATTCCCTGGATCTACCTGTCGCACGTGGCGCGCAAGGAATATATAGCCAGCATCCGGCGAAGGTTCGAATCGCGAAGGCTGGATTTCGACACTGCCCGGATCGTGGTGAACGATGCCGGGACGGTCCGGCTGCTCGAATCCACCGCCGCCGGAGAGAGCCCGCGCCAGGCGGTTTACGCACTGGGGCTTCTGGCCGAAACGCCGGGTTACGAGTTGCGCCCGCTGCTGAAAGACCTGGCCCGGGGCGGGCTGCCCGAGGTGCGCGGCAGGGCCTACGATCTGGCGGCCGCGCGCGGCTGGGAGGGTCTTCTGGAAGCGGCCCGCGAGGAGATGGAGCGGTCCGGCGGCGCGGCGGTTCGAGCGCTCTCGTACCTGGTACAGGTCTCCCCCGACCGCGCACAGGTCGCCGCGGAGGCGTTGAACGATGAAGATCCGGGCCGGGCCCGCGCGGCGCTCGAGGCGTTGCGGTCAGATCCGGAACTGGCGCACGAGTTGATTACGCGGGCTTGGCTCGAACGCGCCGTGCGCTCCGAAGATCCGGCCCGCCGGGAAGCCGCCGCCGTGGCCGTCGCGGTTCGGGGCGACCAGGGCACCGAAGCACTCTACCATCTGCTGGACGACCCGTCACCGGGGGTCGCCCGCCAGGCTTGCCTGTGCGCCGGTTCGCTCGGCAATCGCGCCTATGTGTTCCCCCTGATCGAGTCTCTTTCCAATCCGAAGCTGCGCGGAGCCGCGGTGGAGGCGCTCGCGAACTACGGCCCTGCGATTTGCGGAACGCTTTCCGATGCGTTGATCGACGAAGCGCAGCCGATGGCCGCGCGCCGGCAGGTTCCGCGCGTGCTGAAACAGATTCCGCACCAACGTTCCGTGGATGTTCTGCTGAAGGCCGCCGGGCACCAGGATCTGTCGATTCGCGCGGCAGTGCTCAAGGCGCTGAATCACCTCAGAGAGACCACCGAGGGGCTCGATTTCGACGGCGCTTTCGTCACCGGAAGGATCCTGGGAGAGGCTCGCTACTACTACGAACTGAATGCTGCGCTATCGCCGTTTCGCGACCGGAGAAACGGTGAGCGGAGCGCGACGCAACTGCTCGCCCGCACCATCGACGAGCGGTTGAAATGCACGTTGGAGCGGCTGTTCCGGCTGCTCGGCTTGCGCTATCCGCCGAAAGAGATCTATGCCGCCTGGCTGGCGGTTTCCAGCCGCCGGCAGGAGCAGGCCACGGCCGCGCTGGAGTTTCTGGACAACACCATGGATCGCGACCTGAAGCGCTTCCTGCTGCCGTTGCTGGACGCACCCGAGAACCTGCCGGAACAGGGACGTCACCTGTTCGGCCTGGAGCCGCTGAACGCCGAGGACGCCGTCCGCAAGCTGATCCGCTCGCGGGACCCCTGGCTGGTGGCTTGCGCCATCTCGGCCGCCGGCGAATTGAAACTGCACAATCTCGCTGCCGAGATCGCGGAAGCCGCGGCGGAGGCTCAAACCGAAGTGGCGGAGGTGGCGCGCCGCACCGAGGCCGCATTGGCCGCCTGAACGAGGAACCATGGCTAAACTCAACATTGTCGAAAAGGTGATTGCCCTCGAAGGGGTGGAGCTGATGGCCAACCTCACCTCCGAGCAGCTCGCGCGCATCGGCTCGATCGCCCGGGAGGTCTCGTTTCCGCCGGGCAGCGTGGTCCTCGAAGCCGGCAAGCCGCTCGATGCCCTGTTCGTGGTGGTGGAAGGCGCGGTGGAACTCAGCCGCGGCGCCGACGTGCTGGCCATGGCGCGGCCCAACGAGGTGCTGGGCGCCTGGGCGCTGTTCGACGAGAACGACCCCGTGCCCTTCACGGCCAGGGCCCTCGAGGATACCCGCCTGCTGCGCATCGCGCGCGAAGACTTCTACGATCTGCTTTCCGATAACACGGAGATCACGTCCGCCATTTTCTCGACCCTGGTGCGGCGTTTCCGCAAGCTGGTGGAGGCATGAGCTCACCCGTCACCGAACTGCACCAGATGGCTTCCGCGGGGAGGCTGCTGGCCGGGGTGATTCACGAAATTAATTCGCCGCTCGGTTCGATTTTTTCGAACAGCGAAGTGCTTTTGCGTTCACTCGAGAGCCTCGGCGCGCTGCTTCAGGAGGGCTCTCCGGAGTCGATCGAGAAGGCCCGCCGAACCATCGAAACCTGCCGCAACCTTTCGGCGGTGGATCGCATCGCCTGCGAGCGGATCCGTTCCGTGATCCGCGGGCTGAAGAGCTTTGTACGGGTGGACACAGGCGACCGCCGCGTCGTCAGCCTGAACGACCAGTTGCGCGATACGGTCAAGCTGGCGCACGCCGAATTCGGCAAACGAGTCACGGTAGAGGCTGAGCTCGAAGACCTTCCCGCGGTGGAATGTTTCCCTCAAGCGCTCAACCAGGTGTTCTTGAATCTCCTCGTGAACGCCTGCCAAGCCATCGACGGCGACGGGCGAATCACCATCCGCAGCCGGCTGGAAAACGGATGGGTGCACGTGTCGATCGCCGATACCGGCCGCGGGATGAGCCCGGAGGAGCAGGCGCGCGCCTTTCAGGTCGGCTTTACGACCAAGCCTTTAGGGGAAGGAATCGGGATCGGACTTTCAATTGCGAAGGAAGTGGTAGAAGAGCGGCACGGAGGCTCGGTCACTTTCGAGAGCGAGCCCGGCGTGGGTACGACTTTTCACGTCCGAATTCCCGTGCGCCAGACAAGGAGTTAGGCCGTGAACCAGAACGGGCACCCCAGGCCATCCATCCTGATCGTGGATGACGAAGAGATTGTAGTCGGCAGCATTCAGGCATTTCTGGAGCTGGAGGCGGACTACGAGATACACGGCTTCACGAATTCCGAAGAGGCGGCGCGTTTTGCCACCCGCAACCGGATCGACGTGGCGGTATCCGATTATCTGATGCCGGGGATGAACGGCATCCAACTGCTGGGCCGCATCAAGGAACTTCAGCCCGAGACCAGCCGGGTGCTGCTCACCGGGCACGCCGATAAGCGCAGCGCCATTGAAGCGATCAACCGGGTGTCGCTGTTCCAATACCTCGAAAAGCCGTGGGACAATCAGCAGCTCCTGCTGGTGGTTCAAAGCGGCATCGAACGCGCGCGCCTCTTCCGCGCGTTGCGCGAGAAAGTGAGCGAGCTCGATTCGGCGCATTCCAGCCTCAAGACCGTGCAGCAGCAGTTGGTGCAGGCTTTTTTGTAGGTCGCGATTCCTCAGTAGAATATAGGGATGAGGGTTTTTCCTGTCGCGCTTGTCGCGCTCACCGTGCTGCTTCCCTGCCTGGCGGGGGTCCCGGAGATTGACAAAGGGAAGGCGCTGGGCTCGCCGACCGCGCCTGTCAAGATCGAGGTGTTCGCGTCATTCGATTGCCCGCACTGCAGAGCCTTCGAGGAGGAAGTGATTCCTCAGCTGATGAAAGATTACGTAGTGCCGGGCAAAGTGTACCTGATCCATCGCTCGTTCCCGCTCAGCGGACCGTATCACCCCTATGCGCGCGAGGCAGCCGACTACGCCACCGCCGCGGCGCGCATCGGCCGGTACGACGAAGTCTCCTCGGCCTTGTTCAAGAACCAGGAGAACTGGGCCGTCAACGGCAAAGTCTGGGAGACGGTGGCTTCGGTGCTGACGCCCACCGAGCAGAAGAAGGTGCAGGAGCTGGCCAAGTCCCCGGGCGTCGAGGCGGAGGTGCAGCGCGAGTATAACGAAGGGATTGCGGCGGGGGTGAATGCGACCCCCACAATCATCGTCACGAGCGGCTCGAAGCGCTACCCCATTCCGTCGCAGGAGCTCTACTACGGGTTTCTGAAATCCCTGATCGACGGCATGTTGAAATAGCCGCATTCCAATCTAAAATGGTAACCATGAAGCTTTACGCCCTTGCCCTGGTGGCACTGGTCCCGTGCCTGGCGGCCTCTATGGGCGATTTCGATAAGGACAAGATTCTAGGCAACCCCGCCGCCCCGGTGCAGATTGAAATCTACAGCGATTTCGAATGCCCGGCTTGCAAGAACTTCCACGAGACACTGCTGCCCACGATCATGCACGACTACGTGGTGCCCGGCAAGGTGTGCGTGATTTCCCGCGAATTTCCGCTGAACATCCCGGACCACCATTTTTCGCGCGAAGCCGCCAATTTTGCGACGGCCGCGGCGCGTGTAGGCAAATACCAGGCCGTCGCCGACGCCCTGTTCCAGAACCAGGTGTCCTGGAGTGAAAGCGGCAGGCTTTGGGAGACGATTGCCCCGGTGCTGTCTCCTTCGGAGCAGAAGCGGGTGCAGATGCTCGTGAAAGACCCGAGCGTCACCGCCGAGGTGCAGCGCGATTACGACTCGGCGATGTCCCAGCGGGTGAACCAGACGCCCACCTTGTTAATCAAGCGCGGCAGCCGACAGTATGCGTTCGCCGGGCCGGCTCCCGGCACTTATCTCCTGCTCCGGTCTCTAATCGATGGATTACTCAAATAGGAATATCCACTGGGCCGCCGTTGCCGTCCGCGTGGTCTTGGGCGGCGTATTTATTTACGCCGGATACGTCAAGCTCCGGGAGCCGTGGGAGCTGTTCGCCCTGGCCATCAGCCAGTACCAGTTGCTCCCGATGTCCATGGTGGAGCTCGTGGCCCGCACGGTGCCGTGGCTCGAACTCGGAATCGGGGTGCTGCTGGTGACGGGCCGCTGGCTGCGCGTGGCCGCTACCGCCGCGTCGCTGATGTTGTTGACCTTCTTCGTTCTTATGGTCCGCGCCGATTTGATGGGCATGGCGATCAATTGCGGCTGCTTCGGCGGCACCGACGATGTCATCTCCTGGAAGACGCTGCTGCGTGACGGCAGCCTGCTAGCGGGTTCGCTGGCGCTGACGACCTGGGCATTCCTGCGGCAGCGGAAAGCCGCTTGATGGGCGTCTTCGAGCGCGAGCTCGAATACCACGAGAAGCTCTATTCCGGCTTCGCCCAGGCCCATTTCGCCCGCCCCGCCGTCCGTGCCTTGCGCCGCCACATGGTGGCGCGGATCCTCCGGCTGACCGGCGCCGGGGCGCGGTCGCGCGTCCTCAGCCTGGGCTGCGGAATCGGCGACACGGAGCTGCTGCTGGCACCGCGGGTGGCGGAGGTGGTCGGCGTGGATCTCTCGCCCGCCGCGGTACGGCAGGCGAGTGCCGACGCCCGAAAGCTCGGAATCCGCAACGCCCGCTTCGAGCAAGGCTCTACCGCGGCCGGATGCTTCGATGTGGTGATGGCCGTCTTCTTCCTTCACCACCTGCCGGATGCCGAACTCGCCGCGCTTCCTTTGGAGGTGCGGAATCTGCTGGAGCCCGGCGGGGTATTCTACTCGCTCGATCCCAGCCGGAACCGCCTGTCGGGCCGCCTGGGCCGCCTCCTGATTCCGGGCCTCATGAGGAAGTACCAGACTCCTGACGAGCGCGAGCTGGAGCCGCGGCCCATAGCTGAACTCTTCGGGCGGTGCGGCTTCGAGACGCTCGTGGGGATGTATGATTTCGGCTCGTCCCCCCTGGCCGGCCTTTTCCCGGGCTGGAGCGCCGGCTACCGCGCGGCTCGCCGTGTGGACGATTGGATCCTGAGGTCGGGAACGCTGCGAAAATTGGGCAGCAACTTCGAGCTTATTGCGCGCAAACCCGGGTAAGCGTCGTGAACTCTCCGCCGGCCGCGCGGATCTCCTCCACCGCCTTCCGCGCGTTTTCCGGAGCCAGTTCCGCGATGGCGTCGGCCACGACGGTGACAGATCGGCCGGTCCGCAACAGGCCCAGCGCGGCGTAACGGACGCAGATTTCGGCCACAACGCCATACACCACACACGTGCCGGCATCCAGCCTGTCCACCACCCGCATCAGATTGGGAGCCTCGAAAACATCCACCGTCTGCTTTTCGACGATGATCTGCTGCGCGCCTTCGACCGCAAGGACGCACTCGCGGTTGGGCACCACCACGCGACGTTCGAGCAGCGTGGCTTCGAGCTTCCTCTGCCCCCAGGTGCCCGCTACGCAGTGGTGAGGCCAAACGCGAAATTCGGGGTCGTCTTCGGCGTGCACATCGGTGGTGGAGACGACCGGGATTCGGTTGGCCGCGGCGAAACGATTCAGTTTCGCGATCGACGGCGCCGCCCTTTCTCCGCCGGGCACGTAGAGGGCGCCCGCCGGATAGAGGAAATCCAACTGCGAGTCGATATCGAAGAAGACGGTCTTCATCCCAGCAGGTTGTGGCGGGTGCGTTCGGTCAGGTCGCGCAGTTCACGGCTGTGAATCACCGTCCACGGCTCCACCACTTCCAATTGTCGCAGAGCCGGGGAGAGTTTCGTAATCGCTTCCGCCGCACGCTGGCGCGCCTGTTCGAGCGAAGGAAGCGGCTCCACCAGCTTGCCGCCCAGGATGACCGGCCGCAGCAGGGCCTCGCCCTGTCCGCACTCGCCGGAGCGCGCGATCACGTCGCGGTGCGGCGCGCGGAACACCTGCTTCGCGCCGGGGTATGACGGCTTGTCTTCGCTGTACTTGGCGGTGAACCGCTTGATGCCGCAGATGTCCAACTCCACCAGCTTGTAGGTGGCGCTCATGGCGGGCGCATCGCCGGAGGTCGCCAGTTGTGTCCCGACCCCGAACGAGTCGATCGGGGCGCCGGCCGAGACGAGTTCCCGGACGCGGTACTCGTCCAGATCGCCGCTCACCATAATCTTCGAGTCGCGCAGGCCCGACTCGTCCAGGATGCGGCGGACCTCGCGGGAGAGCGTGAGGACATCGCCGCTATCGAGACGAACTCCCCACAAAGGCAGTCCGAGCCTGGCCGCATGGCGCGCGCCTTCCAGGGTATCGTACGTATCGATAAGCTGTACCGTGGCTTCGCCCAGGACGCATTGCAGCTTGCGAAAAGCTTCCTTCTCGCAGGCGAACGACATGACCCACGAGTGCGCCGACGTACCCATCACGGGAATGCCGTAGCGGAAGCCCGCCAGGGTGTTGCTGGTGCCCGCGCAGCCGCCCACGTACGCGGCGCGGGCGCCCAGAACTCCGGCGTCCGGCGTATGCGCCCGGCGGGTGCCGAACTCGACCACGCTGCGCCCGGCCGCGGTTTCCACCACGCGCGCCGCCTTGGTGGCGATCATGGTTTGAAAACCGAGGGCGGAAAGCAGCCAGGTCTCCGGGATCTGCGCCTCGATGATGGGCGCCCGGATGGTGAGGATCGGCTCGCCGGGGAATACGGGCGTCCCCTCCGGCATCGCGAACAGGTCGCCCGTGAAACGGAAGGCACGCAGGTAGTCGAAAAACCCCGCCGGGATACTGGCGAATTGCGGAAGCCCGCGAAGGTACTCGACCTCTTCGATGGTAAAGCGCAGGTTCAGCAGGTAGTCGACCGCCTGCGGCAAACCGGCCGTGAGCAGATAATTGCGATTGGGCGGAAGCCGGCGAAATGCCAGCTCGAAAGTGGCCTTCTCATCGGCCTTGCCGGCTTCGAAAAAGCCGGCGGCCATTGTCAGTTCGTACAGATCGGTGAGCAGGCCATCCATTTTGAGTTCCAGTAACGGGCGGCCGCCGGCCGGAATTGCCCGGCAGTTATTTCTTCTTGGCTGGCGCGGCGGCTTCCTTCACATCGCCGGCGGCTTGCTGCAAGTCTTCGACGGTCTTGCTGTCCAGTTCATAGATGCTCGGCTCGCCTTCGCGTTGCGCGAAATACCGGGTTCCCAGCTTGCGGATGGCGACATTTTCGATCCGTTTGCCGTTGTTCGAAGTCACGGTGGCCTGGAATGCCGGTTCGCCGCCGCCCTGATCCGCGAACTTCGTGGCGGTCAGGTCCCGCAGCTTGTCGATCAGGCTTTGGACGGTGGAGTTGTCCATGATCTTCGATCCGGACATCCACTTGTCGCCGCTCTTGGTGTATGTGGCGTTCTTCAGCTCCAACTTACTCGGGTCGCTGAAGCCGAAGTCGAAGAGCTTCTTGTTACGGAAGTCGTCCAGGCTCTTATCGAGCGCATCGCCCACGTCGGCCGAAGTCTGGAAGATGCCCGGCACGGAGGTGCTCCGGGCGTAATAGAGCTTGTCCTTGTCCTTTCGGATCTCCAGGGTCTGGTTGCCGCCCGAGTCGGTCACGGTGGCGGTCGCCACTTTCGCGGCGGACCCCCACTGTTTGGACGGGTCCTGGGTAGTGGTCAGGTCCATTTTGGCGTCGCGCAGCTTGTCCACCAGGGTGGATACCGCGGAGCTGTCGGCGCGCAGCGGACGAGGCTTCACGATCTGCCATTCGTTCTGCGCATCCTTGCCGAACTCGATCGGCTGCCCTTTGGCCTGCAATTCCACGCGGGTCAGCTTGTCCTGGTCGAACGTGAGCAGCCGCTTGTCGCGCAGGTCGTCGGGGCGCTTATCGAGCGTGGACTTCACGAATGAGGCGATGGTCACCACTTTCGCGTTGCCCGGCACTTTGGCATACGCCCCCGAACCGGTCGGGGTGTCGTCGCCGATCAGCACTTCGTCGGTCTTGCCGTTCTTCAGCTTGATCTGGATATCGAGCGTCGGATCGCTGAGGCCATAGGGCTTCAGGTCGCCGGCTTTCTCGTCCACCACCGTATCGGCGTTCAGCGAGGCCAGGTTCGTCACCATCGAGGTGACGGCGTCCTGGTCGGCGGGGAGTGGTTGCGGCTGGGTGATCTTCCACTTACCGTCCTGCTTGTCGAGATCGATCACCTCACCGGTCACTTTTTTGACGCGGATCTCCCGGAATTGATCTTCCGGGATTGTGAGCAGCTTCGTGGTCTTGTCGGTGGTGCTCCCGGCGGCGGCCTGGTGTTTATTCGACCACCAGACCAACCCGCCGAGCACTGCCAGAAGACCCACGGCTACGGTGAGCCCCGTTGGCTTCACGGCCTATCTCCTTTTCCACCAGGTGGCCATGCCGAAGCCCACCACGCCCAGCGGGAAGAGCACCACGCTCAGCCAGAACACCATGTTCAGCTTCTGCGCGCTGATGTTTAGCGGCCGGTCGTCCGGAGCTTTCGGACGGATGGAAATCAGGTCCTCGTCGGCGTTCAGCCAGTTGACCATGTTGAGCAGCAGGTCGCGGTTGCCGTTGAAACGGATGAAGCCGTTGCCCGCCCACATGGAACTGCCCACCACGACGAACCTCCCTGGGGTCTTGCCGTTATACGTGCCGGCCGCGGCCAGCGTCAGCGGCCCCTTCTTATCGGTCTTGGGGTCTATGCGAATGCTGCCCGAACTCAGATTGGTGGTCGCGTAGCTGTTGTCGCTGGTGGCGAAAAGCTTCGAGACGGTGGTCTTGTCGCTGTTCTTCACATCCAGCGTGCGGGAGAGCGGAAACGCCGTCGCCACATCTTTCATCTGGTCGACGATCGGGTGAGATTCGTAGCTGCTCACCAGGGGCACTTCCGGTCCCAGGCCGAAGATCTGCCCGATGCCGCTGGTGTCGAGCGCCAGGTCCTTATCGGGAGTGACGCCCCAGCCTTCGAGCATCGCATCGAGCGGCTTGTTCTCGTCGATCGGATTCTTGCCGAGATTGAGGGCCGGGTCGAGCAGGAACAACGCCTTGCCGCCGTTCTCGACGTAGGTCTTGATGGCGTCGACTTCCGGCTGCACGTATTCATGCTGCGGGCCGGCCACCACCAGCAGGGTGCAATCCGATGGCACTTCGATCTTGCCCGCGGCCGGCGCGGCGCCCGGAGCGGTCTTCGCCGCCGCCTGCGCGCCCGAGGTCAGCAGGTTGAGCGAGCGAACCTTGTAGTTGCTGTGCTCAAGCGCGTCCTTTACGGCGGAGTATCCGCTGCGTTCGGTGTCGTCGATGCTGCGCTCGCCGCTGCCCGTCACGAAGCAGGCATTGTGTTCGCCGGTCTTGAGCGAGCGGATCAGCGCTCCGGTGATTTCTTCTTCGGTGAGGCTCTTGGCCTCTTCCTTCTTCTGGCCGCTATCGACCAGGATCTGCACGTCGCGCCGGTAGCCGTCGGCTTTCGCCTCCTGCGGCTTTTTCACCGGGTCGATGTAATCCACGTGCAGTTTCGGCGAGAGGGCCGAGTAGCGGTCCAGCAGGTCTCGGGCCTGTGGGAATCGGGTGGCATCGTCAAAGTAGTAGAGCCTCATATCGTGCTTGAGGTTCTTCACCACCTTGATGGTCTGGTCGGAGAGGCTGAACTGCTTGTTGGCGGTGGAATCGTAGGATTTGTCGTAGCGGTTGGCCAGGAAATTGACCGCGCCCAGCACGGCCACGATCACGAGGATGTACACCGTGACGTAGGCGCCGTACCTGGTTTGACGGGCTTTCAACCATTCGTGTGACATATCAGGCCCTCCACCGCAGCGATTCCATCGCCCTCGAAGTAATGAACAGGGGGAAGAAAATCATAGAAATATAGAACACCACGTCTTTCGAATCGAGCACTCCCTTGCTGAAGTTCTCGAAGTGCGTGACGATCGAAACGTAATTTACAACCTGCGCCGTCGCCGTGCTGTCGAATGCCGTGAACCAGCTCAACAGCCACAGCAGCAGGCACACAAAGAAAGTCACCCCGCCGGCGATGATCTGGTTCTTGGTGGTGGTCGAGATGAAGACCCCGACCGCCAGCAGGCAGCCGCCTTGCAGAATCAGCCCCAGGTAGGCGACGAGCACCGGTTGCAGGTCCGGCTTGCCCCAGGCGAACAGCATCGCTATGTTGATGGCCGACATGGCCAGGACGCAGAGGTACAGCAGCATCGCGCCCAGCCACTTGCCGAGAATGATCTGCGCGTCGGTAACCGGCGAGGTCAACAGCAGTTCGATGGTGCCGCGGTTCTTCTCCTCGGCGAACGTGCGCATCGTGATCATGGGGATCAGGAACAGCGCCACGGTCGAGGCGAACCCGAGCAGCGGCCGGATGATCTGCTCGTTCACGTTCATGGTCGCCGGCTGTCCCGCCATCTGGGCCTGGAAGCTGAACCGCACCATGTCGCGGGTGGCCGTATAAAAGCCGAATCCGAAAATCAGCGCGAAGAACGCCATCAGGATGTAGGCGATCGGCGACGCGAAATAGCTCTTAAGCTCTTTCCGGCAGATGAGGAGTATATTCTTCACTGCACCGCTCCTTCTGTTTTTATTTCCGTTTTCTGTTCCGCGGTTGTCAGTTGCAGGAAGATATCCTCCAGGCTTAGCCCGACTGCGCGCAACTCGCTGAGGTTCCATCCGGCATTGACCACGGTTCGTGCCAGGTCTGCTCGGATATGGCGGCCCTGCAGGCTCTCCACTTCGAAATGCAGGCGACCGTTTTTGGAGTCCCTCATCATGACGCGGCTGACGCCCGACACCTGCTCCAGCCTCTGTTGCACTTCGGTCGAGCCCGGCTTGCCGTCGCCGGCCTCTACCTCGAGCGCCACGGCTTCAGAGCCGCGCAGCCGGTTCGTCAGGTTGGCCACCGAATCGATGGCCACCAGCTTTCCCTGGCTGATGATGATCACCCGCTCGCAGGAGTGCTCCACTTCCGAGAGAATGTGGGTGCTGAGAATGATGGTGTGATCGCCGGCCAGAGACTTGAGCAGTTCGCGGATTTCGATGATCTGCTTCGGGTCGAGACCCGAGGTCGGCTCGTCCAGGATCAGAACATCCGGGTTATGGATGATCGCCTGGGCCAGTCCCACGCGCTGCCGGTAGCCTTTGGAGAGTTTGGCAATCAGCTTGGAGCGCACATCGCCGATGGCGCATCTTTCGAGCACCTCGTCAACGCGGCGCTGGATATCACCCGACGAGATGCCCTTCAACTGGCCGGTGAACTTCAGGTACTCGATCACTTCCATTTCCGGGTACAGCGGAGGGGTTTCGGGGAGGTAGCCGATACGCTTTTTCACCTCCATGGGGTTTTCGAGGACGTCGAAGCCGGCGACATTGGCCGTTCCCGACGTCGGCGGGAGAAAGCAGGTCAGGACGCGCATCGTGGTGGTCTTCCCGGCGCCGTTAGGCCCCAGAAATCCCACGATTTGCCCCTTCTCCACTTCGAAGGAGATATTGTCCACCGCCACAGTACGTGCGTACCGCTTGGTGAGACCTTCCACTTTGATCATATTGTTTTTGTCCCAGGTTCAGACAGACGTGCTCAGTTGCCATTTGGGCGGAAGGGCGCGCATTAGATACAGCGCCGAAATGGAATACTACTCGAATCTTTATGATACGGAGGATGGACAAATGTTGTCAAACGGCCCCTGCGTAACGGGTCGACGACACGATCCCGCTTCGGGCACCTATGGATCGCGAATCAGAGCGGGGCTCGCCTTGTGTTTGGTTCCGAACGCACCGACGGCCGAATTCTCCGATGCTACAGTAGAGGCTTGTCCCACTGGTTCGACTCCCCCAATTTTGTTGCGCCTATTCTGGCCACGGTGGTCGGCGTGGCGGGCGCGGCGCTGGGCCTCCGGCTTACGGGCGTGCATCGCGCCGCGCGGCTGGTGGTGCCGTTCACCGCCGGTGTGCTGCTGGGGGTCCCGCTATTTGGACTCCTGCCGGAGCTTGCTATCGAACTTGGGTGGGCGCAAAGCCTGCTCCTGTTTGCGGCCGGATACGGAGTGCTTCTGCTTGTGAACCACTTTGCGTATCCGGTGTGCCCCACGTGCGCGCACGATCACGACCATAAGGGTTGCGCCACGGAGTTGCACGGCTTCGCCATCCCGCTGATCGCGGCCGCCGCCATGCACAGCTTTCTGGATGGATGGAGTGTGGCCACGGTCCAATTAGCCGTGCCGCTGGGGCTGAGAGTGGCGGTGCCGCTCGCGGTCGCGCTGCACAAGGTGCCGGAAGGAGTCGCGCTGGGCGGAATTTTGCGGGCGTCCGTTCCGAAGCGCACGAATGCGTTCGCCTGGTGCGTCCTCGCCGAGGGCAGCACTCTGATTGGCGGCGCGGTCGGGCTCGGCATGGCGCCGTACCTGGGAACCAAGTGGATTATGTACCCGCTGGGAGTGACCGCCGGCTGGCTGTTCTATCTCGGCTACCACGCGGTGCACGAAGAATGGAAGCGCCGCGGCGCCGCCCCGGCGTTCGTTTCGGCGCTTGGCGGAATGGTCGGGGCCGCCGCCATTCAGCGCGGCGCGGAGATGCTGTTCCGGTAAATCAGTCGGCCCGGTCCCTGTCGGTCGCGGCTCTGATGTCAGGCATCGCATAGAGCCGCGACCGTCAGGGAGCGGGCCGAGCTACGCGCGGCGCTCCGGCCTGGGCGCGTCCGGCCGGAAGCATTGCATCGAGCGCCACTCCACCGTCCCCGCCAGATCCGCCAGCGCCCGCTCCACCAGTTCCCTCAAAACGCCGGGATCGCCCGCGGCCCGCAGGTTCAGCAGCAGCTCGTGGACCCCGGCGGGCGAGGCGTCCAGCGCGCCCTCCGCATCCGGCTCGCGGCCATTGCCGCCGAGCGCGGCCTTCAAGTATCCTTGGGGCGTCTCGTCGATCAGTTTCAGATGCACGATCCGAATAGCCGCCGCGGTCAGCGCCTGGTCAATGCGCTCCACGAGCGGGCCCACCAGCATGGGTGCGGAAAGCGCCCCGCGAAGCCGCACCGTGGCCCGGCAATTCATCCAGGCCAGCGCGGCTTCGGCCTGCGCGTAGCGTGCATAATCGATATCCAGCACCCTGGCGCCGGCTAGCAAGCCGCCCGAGAGCACTTCGTCGAGCCACTCGGCCACACCTTCGCCAGTCCGTGCGCTGAGCTGCCGTGCGCCGGGGACCGCGGGCAGCCCCAGATCGGCTTTGGTCGAGCACAGGATGTCCGCCTCGGCGATCTGGTTGCGAAAGAGAAACTCCAGGTCCGGGTCGAGCGAATCCGCCGCGGTCGCCGGGTCCACCAGCACGGTCAGCGGCGCCGCCTGGAACTGGCCGGAGCAATCGCGCATCATCGGCCGGAGCACGGTTGCGGCCAGGTCGGTGCAACTGCCCACCGCCTCGGCGAAGATCACGTCCGGGTCGTGAGCTTCGAGCCGCGCGGCCGCTTCCAGCAGGTCCGAAAAGCTGCAGCAGAAGCATCCGCCGGTCACCTGGTCGGCCGCCAGGTGGTGCTCCCCGGCCAGCCGTGTATCCACCAGTTCGTCGCCCTGGTCGTTCAGGATGGCCGCCGCGCGTATCCCCTGGCCCGCCAGCACCCGCGACGCGGCCAGAATCAGGCTGGTCTTGCCCGCGCCCAGGAACCCGCCTACCAGGACGAAAGACGGCCGGCGGCTCATACCGCCAACTGCTCGCCGGCTTTGAGAACCTTGCGCGCATCGAACCGCACGGTCTTCAAGCTTCCTTCGCGGCGGAAGGTGCAGGAGCGGCAAGCCAGCGTTCCGTGTTCGACTTTGACGGTCAGCCGGCCGGCGGACTGGGTGAACGTTCCCCACCCCGAGGCGGTTGACCAGAAGCAGCGGAATTCGGCGGCGGCGGTCCGCGGCAGCACCGTGATCGCCTCCGTTCCGGCGTGATAGCGGAAGCCGCTCAGCGCCAGCAGCCCGGACCATGCGGCCATGGCCCGCGCATAGTGATGCCCGCACTCGGCTTCGTCCCAGGGGTTGCGCTTCTCGCCGTCGTAGCGGGCGCGCGTCGCATGGATCGACTCCACGCCCTCGCGCGTCATGCCCGCGTAGATCATGTGGCTGGCCGCCACGTATTCGAGGCCCGTGAAAACCTCGGCGTAATACGGGAAGGGAATCCGCGGCCGACTGGCCTTGCCGTAATCGCACACCACCAGTGCGGCTTCGTCGTTCAGCGCGAACGTCCGCTGCACGTTCTCGTGGGTAGCCAGGCTCCGCTTGAAGTTGTAGCGGTGGATCGATTCCAGCGTCTTGCCGATATGCTCGTCGGACACCAGGCCGCCCAGCCCCGCCACCTCGGCCATGTACTGGCCTACCAGTTGATCCACCAGGCATCCGCCGCCCATCTGGTACTCGGGGTTCTGGGTGCCCTCAGACCCCATGGAACTGCGCAGCGAGGGCGCGATCTTATCGGCCGGAACTCCGCGGACCTGCTGAATGTAATACTCGCCGTTGAACAGGTTGGCGTCGATCCACTTCCTGCCGTTCTCGAACAACCGGCGGTACTCCGTGGCCGAAGCCTCGTCGCCCACCGCGTGGGCCATCTCCTCGCCGGCGCGCAGCGCGCCCAGGTAATAGATGCCGCACATCGGGTTCGGCCCGTAGAATTCGACATCGTAGGTGTTGTGCTGGACGCCTTCGAGCACACCGTCGCGGTCGGCATCCCAGCCCCCCGGCACCCAAGCGAATTCCAGCGCTTTTTTCACGCGCGGCCACAGCCCGCGCAGCCATTCCGTGTCGCCCGAAAGCGACCAGTCCAGATAGGCGTGCATGATCTGGCCCATCTGCCCATCCGCCGCGGCGAATCCGGAACGCTCCTTTCCGGGCGGAAGCAACTGGCGGAAATGGATGGCCCCGGCGTCGTCCAGGTCGTACCCGAAAGAGGCCGCCCGCAGCGAGCGCGCATAGCTCGGGAACAGGAACGGCGTGGAGGTTTCGTAGTTCCACACGTGCGTGCAGTTGCCGAAACAGCAGCCCGATTTGTCGTTGACTCCTTCGAAACCGTGGAACTCGCCATCGGCGGTGCGGAAGCAGGTGGTGCTTACCAGGGTCGAAAGATTCGCGGAGGCGGCCTCTTTCACCGCGCCCGGCACGGTGCTCTCGCGGAGGGCGGCCGCAAAGCGCCGCGTGTCTTTCTCCAATCGATCCAGATTCTGCGCCGCATAGCGCGCCGCTTCCCAGGCATCGCCGAACTTGGTGGTGTAGTAGTTCCCGATCAGCGCATCTTCGTAGCCTTTGGGGGCCGACCATCCGCACCGCCGCGGCGTCCGATTGGGATAATGCCACGCCAGCAGGAACGTGTAGTCGCGCCGCGCGCCGGCCGGAATGGTTCGCGCCACCGACAGCGCGCCGACGCTGTTGCGCGCGTGTGCTTCCGGGCCGAGTTCGCCGTCTTCCGAGAAATCGTCCCAAAAGAGCATGGGAGAATTCCACCACCGCCCCGCCTCCCAGCCGCGGAGCGACGTCACGCGATCTGCTCCCCCATCCAACAGGCAGAGTGCGAATGACCCCTTGAGCGCGTCATCCTCGGCCAGCGAGGGGTTCGTCATGAGCAACCCTTCGAGCGCGCCTTCCTTGTGGTGCTGGTTCTCGCGGCCGTTCCCGCCGCACGGGTTATCCACCGACCAGGCGATCGAGACTTTCGCCGCCGTGCGCCCCGGGTTGGTCACACGGTACCTCAGGATCGCCACCGGCAGCCCCGAATCGTCCGGTTCGTGCGGGATGAACGGGGTGAACGCCTCGAGCGAGACCCGCACCGGCAGCGCGCGGTCCGAGAAGTCGATGCGCGCCAGGGGAAACTCGCCGGTGAAGGTAGCGGAGTCCAGCCGCACCAGCCCCGGTGCGTTCTGCGATCCCAGCCCCGAAGCTCCCTCGTAGGGCGGCTGAATGCGGGCTTCGAGAACCCGCGCCACGGGCTTTGCGCCGCCGGCTTTGGCCCAGATGGCGGGGAACGCGTAGTTGGGCGCCGCTCCTTTATCCGGCCGATTGAAGATTTCCCAATCGCGGAGTTGCCCGCGCCCGCCCAGGCTGACGGCTCCGGCGCCCACGCCTCCCAGCGGGAACGCCAGCATCTTGAGGTGCCGGCCGGTGAAGGTGCGGGGAAAAGCGATATCCTGCGGCGGTGCCTCCGCCGGGTGCCCGGAAGCGGCCTGCTGCGCTTCCGCCTGGGTGGCCGCGGCGGCAAGCGCCACCCGCTGAAGGAACGTGCGCCGGTTGCTGCTCATGGCCCCTAGTGTAGTCGAGTGCGCTGACTACAGGAATGCCATGGTTTTTACGCCGCTCACGTCGAACCGTTTGCGGCAGCGGATGTTCTTGCACGCCACCTTATCGTCCAGCAGCACCATGTAGCTCTGCGCCTTGGCGAATTTGGCACGGTCGCGTTCGTCGGCTCCGCCCGGCAGGCGGTCCTTCTTTTTGCGTACCGCCCAGCGCAGTTCGTAAGTTTCCGATGAGCGGCAGTACGGGCAATGCAACGTTGCCGGTTTGGTCGCCTCGGAGTCGGTGTAGAACGCTCGCTCGTCCATGTTAGCGGTCCGCGATCGGAATCCAGGTCTGGCCGTCCGGATTCCCCTTGTACTCGGCGCGCGGACGGATCAACCGGTTATTGCGATACTGTTCGAGCACGTGGGCTGTCCAGCCGGACATGCGGCTCACCGCGAAAATCGGCGTGAACAAATCGATCGGGATCCCCAGCGAATAATAGGTGGAGGCCGAGTAGAAATCCACGTTCGGGTTGAGCGCCTTGACGGATTTGACGGTCTCCTCCATGCGCTTCGAGAGCCGGTACAGCTTTTCGTGTCCGGTGCGCCTGCCGAGTTCCTCGGAAAGCACGCGCAGGTGCGTCGCCCGTGGATCCTCGGTGCGGTAAACGCGATGGCCGAAGCCCGGAATCTTGACCTTGCGCGCCAGCGTGTTCTTCACGCGATCGACGGCCTCTTCTTCATCGCCCAGATTGAGCAGCCACTTGATGACATCCTGGTTGGCCCCGCCGTGCAGCGGGCCCTTCAGCGCCCCGATGCCGCTGGTAACCGATGAGTAGATATCCGAAAGAGTGGCCGCGGTGACGCGGGCGGCGAAGGTGGAGGCGTTCAACTCGTGATCCGCGTGCAGGATCATCGCTACGTCGAAGGCCCGCTCCATGACCTCGTCCGGGCGCTTGCCGGTGAGCGTGTACAGGAAGTTGGCGGAAAACCCCAGTGCCGGGTCAGATGGCACGATCGGGTTGCCCTTGCGCAGCCGGTCGAAGGTGGTGACGATGCCGGCCGTCCGCGACATCAGCCGGATCGCCTTCCGATGGTTCGCCTCGGCCGACATGTCCTGCGCGTCCGGATCGTAGATGCCGAGCATCGATACGGCCGTGCGCAGCACATCCATCGGGACGCTCTCCGACACGGAACCGAGAAATTCGACCACAGGACCGGGCAGTTCGCGGGAGGCCGCGAGGTGCTTCCGGAATTGATCGAGCTCAGACTGTTTCGGCAGCCATCCGTTCCAGAGAAGAAAAATCACCTCTTCGAAGGATGCGTGATCGGCCAGCGTGTGGATGTTGTAGCCGCGGTAGCTCAGGATGCCCTGATAGCCATCAATGAAACAAATTTCAGACTCGCCGGCGATGACGCCTTCCAGACCTGCCGTCACTGTTCCCATTTCTTCTCGCTCCAGGCCGGGAGTGCCGCCGGCCTCCTCATTTCATTCTCGCACCGCGGTCTAGCGGGGGGCCGGGCAACCGGGGAGCGGAGAAAACCCTATGGTGAGGTCGTCCCGCTGGACCCAAAGCTTCTCCTGCTGGCTCTTGCCGAAATCCACCGTGAGGATCACGCCCGAACCGCACGAGCGGCTGCGGGAGATCCGGTAATCCGCCACATCCCGGTGGCTGCTATCGGGTCCCCAGTCCTGCAGGAACGAGGAAAAGGGATATCCGCGCCGGTCGCTATCGGTACGCACCCAGAGACTGTATGCGGATTGGTAATCGTGCGACTCCAGGAGGGCGAAAAAGTGCTTCACCTGCTGCTCCTGGCGATAGTCGTGAAAAATGAATAGAAGGGCGCCGCCCACGACGATCAACGCTACCGCCGAAATCACCAGTGTCTTGATGGTGCGGATGCGTTTCTCTTCGCCGGCGCCGTATTGATCGAGATAACCTGACATCTCCTCCCCGAAACTAAGGTCACTTCACAGGATAGGTCTTGTCATAGGCCACGGTCGCTTCGGCGGTGATATCCATCACCGGCTTGAAGTACAGGGTCGTGGTGGAGTCCACAACCATGTCGTAGCCCTTCTCTTCGGCGATCTTCTTCACGACCTCGGCCATCTTCTGGGTACTCTTGGCCAGAACATCGTTGCGGTAGGACGTCGCATCGGCCTGAAGATCGTCCTGCATGCGCTGGAGATTGCGCTGTTTCTGTTGGCCGTCGGCCGTAAGATCGGTTTCGGCCTGCGCCGACAGCTTCCCCTGGGAATTCTGCAGTTGCTGGGTGAGAGCGGCAATCTCTCTTTGCAACTGCTCGATAGCATCCTGACGCGGCTTGAACTTGGCCTGCATTTCGGCATCGGCTTTCTTGATCTCAGCCGAGTCGAAAACCGCTTTTTGCAGGTTGATCACCGCGACTTTGGTCTGTGCCGGGGCGATCTGGGAAAAGGCGAAGAGGGCGAGGCAGACCAGGGAAGGCCTGAGGCCCGTCTGTGAAAACATCTAGCAGTACTCCTGAAAGGTGATATAAAACCCAAGATTACCACACCTATTCGAGGATGCCGAGGATCTCGTCCTCGCGCAGGATGAGGTACTCATCGCCCTCTATCTTTATCTCCGAGCCGGAGTACTTCCCGAACAGGATGCGTTGGCCGGCTTCAACGGCCATTTCGGCGCGTTCACCGGAATCGAGAATCTTGCCTGCGCCGACCGCGACTACCTCGGCCTGCTGGGGCTTCTCCTTGGCCGTATCCGGAATAATGATCCCACCGCGGCGTTGTTCGCCTTCTTCCAGGCGTCGCACAAGGACGCGGTCATGCAACGGTCGCATATCCATGCCTTGATTATACTTCGGGGCCGGCACGAAAAAGTTGCATTTCGCCGTGCGCCGCGCGCTCGAAGGCGAAAACAATCCTTTATAATGAGAGTTTCTAATCTGAAAGCACCCCATAACTTCAAGGAGTCATTCATGGCTGCGAAGCGGATCGGTATTCTTACGGGCGGCGGAGACGTGCCGGGCCTGAATAGTGTAATCAAGACAGTTGTATACCGCGGAAGCGAAATCGGTTGCGAGGTCGTGGGCATCCGCCGGGGATGGGAGGGACTCACGCATGTCGACCTGCGCGACCCCGCCAGCCGCACCCGCTACGTGCTTCCGCTCAATCGCGAGAATACCCGGACCATCGATCGCACGGGCGGCACGTATCTGCACAGCTCGCGCACCAATCCGTCGAAGATGAAGAAGTTGCCGCCGGTTCTCGAGGGGCAGGAGTTTCCCCGGAAGGAGAACACCAAGAAGGGCGTCACGTCCACCGTGTTCGACGTGACCTCGGCGGTGATGAAGAACATCGGGATCCTGGGCCTCGATTACCTGATCGCCATCGGCGGCGACGACACGCTGAGCTATGCCGCGGAACTCGACCGGCACGGCATGAAGGTAATCGCCGTCCCCAAGACGATGGATAACGACGTCCGCAACACGGAATACTGCATCGGCTTTTCGACGGCCATCACCCGGGCCATGGACGCCATCGAACGGCAGCGCACCACGGTCGGCTCCCACGAGCGCATCGGCATCTTCCGCGTGTTCGGGCGCGACGCCGGCTACACTGCCCTCTACACCGCCTACGTGACCTCGGTGCGGTGCTGCATCCCCGAATACAAGGTCAGCCTCCCGAAGCTGATCGACCTGCTCGTCACCGATAAGCGGAACAACCCCAGCAACTACTCTCTGTGCGTGCTCTCCGAAGGCGCCGAATGGGAAGGCTACACGGTGAAAGAGTACGGCGAGCCGGACGCCTTCGGGCACCGCAAAAAAATGAGCGTGGCCGAAGACCTCAGCAACGAGATCAAGTCAGCCACGGGCGACGAAACGATCGTCAGCGATCTGACCTACGACCTGCGCTCCGGCAGCCCGGATTTCGTGGACCGCATGGTGGCCGCCACTTTCGCCGGAATGGCCATGGATGCCGTGGAAGAAGGCAAACACGGCCTGATGACCGCGATCAGCAACGGCTGCTACGCCATGGCGCCGATTCCCGACCCCCAACTGGGGCCGCGCAAGGTTGAGGTCGACACCATGTACAACACCGAGCGCTACCGCCCGTATTACGATCACAAGTTGGCCTTGCCGATCTTTTTGACACGAGCATAGTTTGGATTGGAAGCGTCTGTTTGCACGGCGGGGCGGGCCGCAGGATCCGCCCCGGCTTACTCCGGAATTGCGGGAGCGGATTCAAGCCGCGTTCGATGAAGCCTCCCGCGACGAGGAGCATTTTCCCTCCACCATCGATCCCCGCATCTACCACGTTCAATTGATCCGGCGCCATCTCGGCGACCTGCGCGGCCGGCGCGTGCTCGACGTGGGCTGCGGCAAGGGCCGGTTCGCCCGGGTCTTCCAGCAACAGGAGCCGGAGGCCGAAATCTGGGGTCTCGACCTCTCCGAAGAGATGCTCCGTTTCGTGCCCCCCGAAATCCACACGCGCGCGGGTTCCATGACGGAACTGCCGTTCGAGGACGGGTTTTTCGATGCGGCCTACGCCACCGAGTCGCTCGAGCACGCCGTCGAAATCGCCCGAGCGGTGAGCGAGATCTGCCGCGTGGTCAGACCGGGCGGCCGGATCGCCATCATCGACAAGAATGCCGAGCAATGGGGGCGGCTGGATACTCCCGAGTGGGAAAAATGGTTTACCCGGAAGGAACTGGAGGAGTTGCTGCGGCTTCATTGCCGGACCGTCACCAGCCGGTTCATCTCCTACTGGGAAGACGTCGAGCCGGACGGGCTGTTTCTGGCCTGGCTGGCGGAAAAGTAATCGCTCCTAAACTCCACAGTCACTCGTGCCGATAAGGTACCAGTGCGGATGTGTCTTTGGATATTGCTCCTTGCCGCGTTCCCGGCATGGGGGCAAAGCGGTTTGGCGGACGCCAGCCTGGAGCAACTTCTCGAAACCCGGGTGACGTCTGTCTCCAAGAAGGAGCAGAAGCTGTCGAGGACCGCCGCGGCTGTTTTCGTGATCGGGCAGGAGGACATCCGCCGGTCCGGGGCATCCAACATCCCGGACCTCCTGCGCATGGCTCCCGGCGTCGACGTGGCGCAAATCAACGAGAGCGCCTGGGCCATCACCATCCGCGGGTTCAACTCCCGCTACTCCAACAAGGTCCTCGTGCTGGTGGATGGACGATCGGTGTACACGCCGACCTTTTCGGGGGTCTACTGGGACCACCTGGATCTTCCCCTCGAAGACATTGACCGCATCGAAGTGATCCGCGGGCCGGGAGCGTCGGTGTGGGGCGCGAATGCCGTCAACGGTGTAATCAACATCATCACCAAACCTGCTGCCGCGACCAAAGGCGGGCTGGTTTCCGTGACGGCGGGTTCGGAGGTTTATGCCGCCGACACCCTGCAATACGGCGGCGCGGCGGGCGGGGCAGGCGCATATCGCGTGTTTGCCAAATACGGCCACGATGGCGGATCCGGGTTGCCCGGCGGGCAGCCCGCGCCGGATGGGTGGACCAGGGTTCATGCCGGCTTTCGTTCGGATTGGGCTCTCTCGCGCCGGGATGGATTGATGGTGGAAGGTGAGGACTTTTCGAACCGCGAGGGTGCCATGGTGGAAAGCTCTATGCTGGTCACTCCATTTGACCAGCAGTCCGCCGCCCGGTCCACCGCCGACGGAAGCAACCTGCAGGCGCAGTGGACGCACACCCTGCAGGGGGGCTCGGAGATGCAGGTACGGGGCTACTTCGACACCTACCGGCGAACCGAGTTCGGATCGCGTCAGGATATGCGGGCTGTCGATTTCGATTTTCAGGATCACGTAGCCCTGGGATCGAGAAACGATGTGGTTTGGGGCGGCGGATTCCGGTCGACGATGTCGAACGTCCAAGGGCAAAATGCATCCCTCACGCTGCCAGCCAGAACGGACCGGCTGTACAGCGCCTTCTTCCAGGATGAAATCCGCGTCGGAACGGGAGTCTGGCTGACTGCAGGCGCGAGGCTGGAGCACAATTCCTATACCGGGTTTAACGTGGAACCCAGTGTACGGCTCGCCTGGGCGCCGTCGGACCGCCACACGCTGTGGGCTGCCGCCAGCCGGTCCATGCGTCAGCCGGCGAGAGTCGATACCGCCATTTCCGCCACCCTGGCCAGTTTTCCCTTGGATGCAAACACGATCGAGACCATACGGCTCTACGGCGATGCCGATTTTCAAGCCGAAGAAGGAGACGATCTCGAATTGGGCTATCGCGCCCAGGTTTCGGCGGGTCTGTCGCTCGATTTGACTTCGTTCCTCACCGCCTACCGGCGGCTTGCCACTTTAGAGCCTGGAACGCCGCGCCTGCTGCCGGGGTACCCCGCCACTCTCGAGGTGCCGTGGAACTACGCCAATCTGGCGTCGGCGCGGAGTTGCGGGGGCGAACTGGCCATGGCCTGGAGCATCTCGCCGCGCTGGAGGCTCATCCCCTCGTACACCTTCCTGCACCTCCGCACCAGCCGGGATCCCGGATCTGTGGATGGCGCCGGCCTCGCCTTGATGCCCATGGCTCCCTCCCAGATGGCGGGCGTGCGCTCGCAGGTCAATCTCACCCGGCGTACGGAGTTCGACCAGTGGCTGGCGTGGACGGGCGCGGTTGCGGGTACCGACGTTCCGGGTTACGCCAGGCTCGATCTTCGCATGGCGCGAAGGTTCGGCGAATCGCTCGTGATCAGCGTGGGGGGCCAGAACCTGCTGCGCCCGGAGACTACGCAATTCCCGGATTCCAGCGGCTACGTCGGCACCGAGGCTCAACGGAGCGTTTACGGGAAAGTCCAGTGGACCTTTTGAGAGCGCATTCGAGCAACGGATATGGTGGCGCCCTTTATTGCAAGCGCCTCAGGGTCCTCGCTATCTTTGCGCTGCTGTTCGGACATCTCCGGGCCCAGACTGCCGGCGAGTACGAGCTCAAGGCCGCCTTTCTCTACAAACTCGCCAGTTTCGTCGAGTGGCCGCATGCAGCCGCGGACGGCCCTCTGCGCATCGGCGTCATCGGCAAGGACCCGTTCGGCGCCGATCTCGACGGTCTGGTTCAAGGCAAGGTCGTCAATGGGCGTCTCTTCCAGGTCCGCCGTTTCCAACCCGGAGAAGACATAAGAGGCTGTGAAATCGTTTTCGTCAGCCCGTCGGAGAGGAACCGGCTCCAGCCCATCTTGGATGGCCTGAGAGGAAACCCCACCCTGACGGTGGGAGACGTGCCTGAATTCTGCGAACGCGGCGGCATGATCAACCTGCGGCTGGTGGGGGACCGCATCCGCCTTCAGATCAACCTGGAAGCCGCCGAGCGGGCGAACCTGCGGCTCAGCTCCAAGCTGCTCAGCCTGGCGACGGTCATCCGCGGCAACGCCGCCACGGAGTCGCGATGATCAGCCACTGGAGTCTGAAGAAGAAGCTTCAGGCCGTGATCATGCTCACGGTCGCCGCGGCCCTCCTGGTGGCTTGTTCAGCGCTGATGGCCTGGTTATTCGCCGCCGCCCGCGGATCGGTACGCAGCCAGGCGGAGATCCTGGCGGGAATGGTCGCCGAAAACTGCACGGCGACGCTGGTGTTTGAGGATCGCGCCGCTGCGGCCGAGTTGTTGCGCGGCCTGGAGGCCCAGCCGTCTGTAGTTTCGGCGTCAATCTACTCGGCCTCTGGAAACCGCTTCGCGTCTTACCTGCGGCCCGGCACGGAGAGCAGCGACGAGGCCATTCCCGAGCGGGAAGGCAGCGAATTCCGGAATGGCAGGCTGATTGTCGCCCGTCAGATCATTCTGGGAGATCAGTATCTGGGTTGGATCCGGCTCGAATGGGACCTGCACGAGATGAACAGCCGCCTGGTCCTCTCGATCGAATTTATGCTGGCCGTGATGCTTCTGGCCGGAGCGTCCGCCTACCTGATCGCGGCGCGCCTGCAAAGGGTCATTTCGGACCCGGTCATCCATCTTGCGCAGACGGCCAAGGCCGTGACCGTGCTCAAGAACTATGGAATCCGCGCCCATAAATCGAGCGATGACGAGCTCGGAACGCTGATCGAAGGATTCAACGAGATGCTGGCCAATATCCAGAGCCGCGATCACGAACTTCAGCTCCACCGCGACAGCCTGGAGGAAGAAGTCCTGGCGCGCACCGCGGAATTGCGGCGCGTCAACGCCCAGCTCAGCGAAGCAAAGGACCGCGCGGAAGAGGCCAGCCGCACCAAGAGCGAGTTCCTGGCCAATGTCAGCCATGAGATCCGCACGCCCATGAACGGGATTCTCGGGATGACGGAACTGGCGCTCGAAACGTCGCTCACCGGGGAGCAGAAGGAGTATCTGCGGACCGTGAAGAACTCGGCCGAGGCCCTGCTGACCGTCATTAACGACATTCTGGATTTCTCGAAGATCGAAGCGGGCAAGTTCGAGCTGGACCCGGTGACGTTCCAGGTAACGCCCTGCCTGGAAGAAACGCTCCGGCCGCTGGCAATGGGCGCGCGCCAGAAAGGGCTCGCGTTCGATTGGGAGATCGCGCCGGAAGTTCCGGAGGCCGTGATCGCCGACCAGACCCGCCTGAGGCAGGTGCTGATGAACCTGGCCGGGAACGCTATCAAGTTCACCGAGCGCGGATCGGTGGAGGTCCGTGTTTCGGCCCATGACGGCGGCGGCGAGGCGTGTCTTCTGGAATTCTCAGTGAGCGACACGGGCATCGGAATTCCTTTCGAGAAACAGCAGGCCGTGTTCCAGCCGTTCGCGCAGGCCGATGGATCGATGACCCGGCGTTACGGCGGCACGGGCCTGGGGTTGACCATTTCCTCGCGGCTGGTTGCCATGATGGGCGGCAAGATTCAACTGGAAAGCCGTCCGGGCGACGGCAGTTGCTTCCGCTTCACGGTTCCGGTGAAGGTGGTTGAGAAACCGGCGCCGGCGATTCAGAATTCGCACTCAAGGAACGCGGTCCGGCTCCAACGTTCGCTTCATGTCCTGCTGGCGGAAGATCACCCCGTAAATCAGCAGATCGTGCGGAAGCTTCTCGAAAAGCACGGCCATTCCGTGACCGTGGCCGGCGACGGCCGGGAAGCCATGGAGATGTGGGTGGCGGATACGTTCGATGTCGTCCTGATGGACGTCCAAATGCCGGTAATGACCGGCCTCGAAGCCACCGCTGCCATCCGTCGCACGGAAAATGGCACGGGGAGGCATACCCGGATCATCGCCATGACCGCCCACGCCATCAAGGGCGACCGCGAACGCTGCCTGGAGGGCGGCATGGACGGTTATCTCGCCAAACCCGTGCATGCCCAGGAGCTGCTGGATTTGTTGGATGAGGTCGCCGCGCCTGCCGGCACCGTACAATAGTAGTCTGTATGCCAATCCAGGAAGTGGTCGAAGCCGAAGGCCACCTGATCGACTCCCATGTTATGGAGAACATCTTCGACAAGGTCGTGGAACATCACGGCCGGTTCGAAGTGGAGCAGTTTCGCATTGGGCGGACCAACAGCGATCCCTCCTATCTGCGCCTCAAGGTGGAGGCGCCCGACGGCGGCTCCATGCAGCGCCTTCTCAACGATTTGTTGGAACTCGGCTGCTCGCCGGCCGAATCCGGCGACGCGGTGCTGCGGGAGGTGGAGCGCGACCGGTGCGCGCCCGAGGATTTTTATTCCACCACCAACCACCGTACCTTCGTGCGGATCGGCCCGAAGTGGGTGGAAGTCGCGAACCAGCGCATGGATGCCATGATCGTGGTGAGCGGAGACCACGCCGAGTGCCGCCGGCTGCGCGACTTGCGGAAGGGAGATTGGATCGTGGTGGGGCTGCGCGGCATCCGCGTGGTTCCGGAATCGAAGGAGCGTGACCGGCTGGCATTCGCGTTCATGTCGAACGGCATCTCTTCGGAGCGGCAGGTGGAAACCGGTGTCCGGCAGACCGCAGCGCTGGCCCGCCAGGTCCGCGAGTTGAAGCAGAAGATCGTGGTGGTGGCCGGTCCGGTGGTGGTGCACACGGGGGGCGTGGCCGGGTTGGCCTCGTTGATCCGCGGCGGCTGGGTGCAGGCCGTACTCAGCGGCAACGCGCTGGGCGTCCACGACGCGGAGGCGGCCCTGTTCGGCACCTCTCTCGGCGTGCGGTTGCTGGACGGCCGGCAGGAAGAGCATGGCCATCGCAACCATATGCGCGCCATCAACGCCATCTACCGGGCAGGATCGGTGAAGCAGGCGGTGGAATCGGGGTGTCTCGCGTCGGGTGCGCTCTACGAATGCGTCAAGGCCGGCGTGCCTTTCGTCCTGGCGGGAAGCCTCCGCGACGACGGCCCGCTGCCCGATACCATCACCGATATGAATGCCGCGCAGGATGCCTACGCCCGCGAGCTCAAGGGCGCCGGGCTGGTGCTGTGCCTGGGGTCCATGCTGCACTCGATCGCCACCGGCAACATGCTGCCGAGCTGGGTCAAGATCGTGTGCGTGGATATCAACCCGGCGGTCGCCACCAAGGTCAGCGACCGCGGCACGGGGCAGGCCGTCGGGATCGTGACCGACGTCGGCCTGTTCCTCGACCTCCTCTCGAAAGCTCTAGCATGAAACGCGCCTACACAGACGAACACGCAAAGGCCGGTGTCCACGCCGAGCTCCCTGAAATCGAAACCTGGCCGAATCAGTATGCCGATTACGAAATCGAGATCGTGATTCCGGAATTCACGTCGGTGTGCCCCAAGACCGGCTTGCCCGATTTCGGCAAGCTGGTGCTGCGGTACGTGCCGGACCGGCGCTGCCTGGAACTGAAATCGTACAAGATGTACCTGCTGGCCTATCGCAACCTGGGCATCTTTCAGGAGAACGTGGTCAACCGCGTGCTCGCCGATGTCGTCAAAGCGGCTAACCCTAAATTCGCCACGGTGATCGGCGATTTCGTGCCGCGCGGCGGCCTGGGGACAGTCGTCACCGCCACCTGGAGCCGGAAACGTGGAAAGCGCTGAACTGATTGCCATCCTGCGCGAGGTACGGGAGCGGGTGCGCGCCCGCAACCCGCAGGCCACCCCCGGGGAATCCGCCATTTCATTGCCCGATCTCATGCCGCTGGTGCATGCGCGCGACGGGGCCATGGGCAAGGTGGCTGCCATCGGCACGGTCAACCCGCGGCCCGGTGGCCTGGCCAACGCGCTGGTGCAAGGCTGGAAACGCTTCGTCGCCCGCGTGCTCGACTGGCACGTGCGGGAACAGGTGGAATTCAACCGCAAGATGATCGACTGCCTGGATGCGGTGGTCGACGCGTTTACCGAAACCAACCGCCTGCTGAACGAATTCGGAACGGCCGCCCAGGAGTGCCGCGACGTGCGCAGCCACTGGGACCAATGGCGCGTGGAATGGGAGCGCAAGCTGGAACGCAACGAAATCCAGTTCCTGCGTAGCGTGGCCGATCTGCAGGGGGCCTTCCAGCACCGCAGCAACCTGATGGATGTCAACTACCGGGATGCCATTCGCGGGCAGCACGCGGAGTTCATGGCAGCGCTCGAGCGCAGCGGCCAGGATATCCAGAAGCGCCTGTGGGCAGATCTCGAGCGCATCCGGCTGGAGTACGAGCGCCTGATCTACTCCGAGCTGAAGACCATCCGGCAGCGTGCGGAAGTCAGTAGGGTAGGCCTCCCGGCCTGCCCAACTTCTTCAGACACAGTGCAGCCCGCCAGCCCTCCCCTGCCGGGCTTCGATTACGGCCGCTTTGCCGAGCGCTTCCGCGGCCCGGAGGAGTATGTCAAGGCCGGGCAGCAATTCTACCTGCCCTACTTCCGGAACTGCCGCCAAGTGCTCGATATCGGCTGCGGTCGCGGCGAATTTCTGGAGATGATGCGGGCGGCCGGCGTGCCGGCCCGCGGCATCGATCTCGGCGAGGAATCCGTAGCCTTGTGCCGCCACAAGGGGCTCGACGCCGAACGCGCCGATCTCTTCGCGTACCTCGAAGGCCTGCCCGAGGCCGCGCTCGATGGAATCTTCTGCTCCCAGGTGGTGGAGCACCTGCCGCCCGAGCGGCTTCCCGAGATGATCCGGCTGGCGGCCTCGCGGCTCGAGCGCAACGGCGTGATCGCCATAGAGACGCCGAACCCGGAGTGCCTCGCGATTTTCGCGTCGCACTTCTACCTGGATCCGACGCATGCGCGGCCAGTCCCCTATCCGCTGCTGACGTTCTACCTGGAGGAATTCGGGGTAGGGAACATCGAAGTGCGAAGGCTATCGCCTGCCCTGGAGGCGATGCCTTCGCTGGGCTCTCTGCCGGAAGATTTCCGCGAGGCGTTCTTCGGGGCGTTAGATTACGCGGTCACCGGCCGGAAGCTGTAGGAAATAGTTGCGGGCCCGCACCGAACCGGGCGCGCTGCCCGACTCGATCGTCACGCTCAGCGGCGTCTCCTTGCGGTTGCGAACCACGGTAACCGTGAAGGTCTTTTTGGAGCGGTTGGCGCGCAGCGCGGCCGTGATCTCCTGGGTGGTATTCACCTTCGTGTCGTCGATCTTCACGATCACGTCGCCCGCCTTGATGCCCGCCTTCTCCGCCGCGGAATTCCGGTTTACGCTCTTCACCAGAACCCCATCCTTAACGCCGAAGAATTCGGCCAGTTGTTCCTCGTTGCCGAGCGGCTCGCCCTGAATGCCGAGCAGGGGCGTCGGATAGAGCATCTGAAAATGCGGGATCTCCATTTCCGGAACGCGGAAATTCCGCATATCCGGCATCGAGAACTCCGGCATGTTCCAGTTGCCCTCGCCGCTATACATCTCCATTCCCTTCCTGGCTTCGATGGTGGCGGTCAGGGTCAACATGGCTCCGTTCCGCCAGACCCCGATTTTGACCTGTCTGCCGACCGGCGTCTCGCGCACCAGGCGCGAGAGCTGGTCCTTGCCTTCGACCGGCTCGCCGTTGTACTCCAACACGACATCGCCGTCTTTGACGCCGGCCTTGGCCGCGGGGCCGTCTTCGTTTACGGTGGTTACTTCCGCGCCGCGAACCTCTTTCAGCTTGAGCGTCGAGGCGCGCTGGGAATCGATATCCTGCACGCCGATTCCGAGATAGGGGGATTCGGAGGAAACTGCCGCGCCCATCCTTGGCCGGGGGACCACGCGCACCTGTGCCAGCGCGCCCGGAAGGGCCGCGCCGGCAGCCAGCAGAGCCGCGCCGATTGCTAAGAACACTTTCATGGATAAACCTCTATGACTATGGTTGACGTTTGATAAAAATCGTTCCGCCCATGCCCGAGATCTGCAACAGCGGACCGCCGCCGTTCAAAGCGCCTTCCGCGATAATGCGGGTTCCCTGCCGCCGCACCGGTACCGCGGGAAAGTCGGAAATGATGCGCCGCAAAGTATCCGCCATGCTGTTCTGGGCCTGGATGGTTACACCTAAGTTAGACGGAATGAAAACCGTGATGTCACCATTCGCCGTCGCGAGAAACGAATCGGTGATCCTGCTTCCGAGCAGGCTGGCCACAATGCTGCCCATGCTCGTGGACACGCGGATGGGGCCGGTGATCCGGGCGATTCGCACGCCGCCGCTCAGCGACTCGCAGCGCACGCCGGCCGCGGAACCGACCTGCACGGGCCCCGCCAGGTTACGCAGCGTGACCACGCCTCCGGCCTTGTCCACGATGATCTGCCCGCCGCCCGATACCGCGGTCACAGCGCCACCCGCCGTACCGATATGAATTCCCCCGCCGCCGGTTTCGGCGCGCAGCAAGCCGCCCGCCTCGTTGGCGACGATGTCGCCTCCCTGGGTCTCCAGAATCGCCTGGCCCCTTACGCTGCGCACGGTGATGCGCCCCGCGCCGGTCGTGCAGTGGAGTCCCCCGCCGATCTGGCCTACGTTCACATCGCCCGCCCCGGTGATCAGCTTGCAGTCGCCCCCGATCCGGTCGGCCGTCAGTTCCCCCGCGCCGGAGTCGATGTCCAGGTTGCCGTCCACACCGGTAGCCTGTACCGCGCCGTCGGAGGTGGCAACCATGGCGGCGATCAATCGCGGCGCCCGCACCGTTACGGCGGATGAAGCGGCACCGCCTGGGGCCGTGAGAACCATCCAGCCGTCTTGCGGCTCCACCCGCACGCGGTAGCTTTCGAGAACCCGGCGAGCCGCTGCCTCGCTGCGGGCAGTCACCGTCGCCTTTACGGTATAGGTGAAATTCCCGGAGGTGCCGGCCTGCAAGATCACCGGTCCGTGAGCGTTGATCCGCAGGCGCTGAGCGCCGGGGGCGGATCCTTGCAAGACGCGGACGCACTGGCCGTTGCCGCAGGTGATAGGCGTCTGGGCGAAGGCCGGAAGCCAGAGCAAGGCTAAAGGGCAGGCCAGGAGGCCTACCCTGCTAAAATGTTCCGATCGATGCATTCATGTCCTTTAGCGCCTTTTCCAGCTTGAGGCGCACCGAACGGTTGTCTTCCCTCTGCACCAATCCCTGCAGCACTCCCACCACATTGTCGTCGTGGTGCGCCACCAGCAGGTCCACCACCTGCATGCGCACGGCGGGATTATCGTCGTCTACCAGCACGCCCGACAGCGTCTTCCGCACCTCCGGATCGCCAACCAGCGGCTTCAACCCTTCGAGCGCCTTGAGCCGCACCCCGGAGTTCGTGTCATGGGCCACGGCGTTGAGCAGCGCATCGCGCACTTCCACGGTATCGGCCGCCCGATCCTTGAGCAGGTCCACCGATTCCACCCGAACCGCCGCATTGTCCTCGTGCGCGGCAGCCAGCAGCAGCCGCTCGATATTGCGATCATTCATCGGCCCGGAGACTTCCCGCCGGCGGGTTTCGTCGAAGGTGATCTGGACGCGGCCGGCGGCATCCGGCCGTACGGAGCGGACCGTGGCGAAAACGTCGTCGGATGGAAGGAGGGGGGAGGGGGCGACGGAGGGAGTGTTTCCGATAAACCGCGCGGCCAAAAACCCGATGGCGATCAACGCCAGCGCGCCCGCCGGCTGCCGGAGCCGCACCAAGCCGCCCAAGGTGGAGCCCATGGCTTCGAGAAACAGCGTCCATGGCCCCTTTGAAGCTTTCAAGGCGCGTGGCGCACCGCTCTCGATGGCGGTCATCAGGTCCGCCCGGCAGTCCTCCAGCAGGAATTGCGGAGGTTCCGCCTGCCGCCGGTCGAGAGCCGCCGCCAACACCCGCTGCTTCTGCAGTTCGCCCGTGCAGGTCGTGCACTGGTGCAGATGCTCCTCGAATTGGTCTTCGTCTTCCGGCGTCAACTCGCCGTAGAAGTAGAGCGGTATCAGTTTTGAAACCGAATCGCAGTTCATACAAAATCTCCCAGAACGGAACGCATCTTCTGAGTGGCGCGGAACAGGCAGTTCTTGGCGGCTTCTTCCGTGGTCCCCAGCATCTCGCCAATCGCGCGCAGACGCAGGCCCTGGTAGTGCCTCAATTCGAAAACCATCCGCTCCCGGGGTGTCAGGTCCCCGAGCGCGCTGTCGATCTTCTGCTTCAACTGGAGGTTCCACATGCTGCGTTCGGGGTCGGCCTCGGCGCCGTCTTCCTCGAATCCGTCCATGCGGTCGATCGGGCCGTCCGGCGTCTCCACCACCGAGGGTTCCTCCTTGCGAACCTTGCGCTTCCGCAGTTGATCCAGGCAGATGTTGGTGACGATCCGGTAAAGCCAGGTATGAAAGCTGCAATCGAACCGGAAGCCGTGAAGGTTGCGATATACCCGGAGGAAAGCCTCCTGATATACGTCCCGGGCATCTTCCGGCGACCGAAGCAGGTTCATGGCCAGCCGAAGGACACTTTGGTCGTAAGCGCGAACCAGCTGCTCGAAAGCGTCCTGGTCGCCGCGCTGCGCTGCCCGAATTAGCGAGTCTACCTGCGAGCTCACCCGGGCGCCGATCGCTCCGGCTGCGTCCTGGGCCATAAACGGTTGCAGACTGTTCGGCTTACCGTGCTCCCAAACTATCTACCTAAGCACTTGGACGAGCCAGTTGACGATTTGTCACGGAAGCGAACAGTGTAAACCTAGTTTACACTATGGGCGGGAGCTGCCGCGCCCTAGTAGTCCAGCTTCGAGAGGTAGGCGTAGCTTTCCTTCAGGCTGACGAGCGGGTCGCCCGGCGTCTGGTCCTGTTCCACGAAATAGTGCTGGACGCCCGCGGAATCCGCTGCCTGCAACACTTTCGGCCAATCGATCACGCCGTTGCCCACCTCTTTGAACGTCGTCCGGGGCACGGACTCGTTGTAGCGGACGGGCGTATCCTTCGGCTTATCTTTGAGGTGTAACAGGGAGATACGGCTGCCATGGTGCGAGATGATCTCCACCGGGTCGTGGCCGGCCACGCTCACCCAGAAGCAATCCAGTTCGATCCCCACCAGCTTCGGATCGGTCTCCTCCAGGAGCACCTCGAAGGGCATCGTGCCGTTCATCGGCTGGAATTCGAAGGCGTGGTTGTGGTAGCAGAAATTCAATCCGGCGGCACGGCACTTCTCCCCGGCGGCGTTCAGTTTTGCGGCGAACCGCTTGATCACGTCCAGGCCCCCGCGCTCGGCGGGCGGCAGGTAGGGGAACACCGCGAAGCGGAAGCCCCGCTGCTTCACCTGGTCCACGATGCGGGTCAATTGGTCGGGCGGCCCCAGGGTCACGGCACTCGAATCCAGGTGCACGCTCACCGGCTCGAGGCTGGTAGCCTTCAACGACGGCCAGATGGCATCGAGCGTGGCGAACGTGGCCTCCGCCTCGCGGTAGCCGATGGCCTCAATCGCGCGCAGTGTTTCAGCGGGCTTCTGTGGCAGCACGGTGCGCACGGTGTAGAGCTGAACTCCGATGGCCTGCAACCGGCGGGCTTGTCCGCGCGCGCACAGAGCGGCGGCCAGGGAGCCGGCCTGAAGAAACGATCTTCTGGAAAGCATGCTGCTATTATGCTAGGATTGTTCGACAAGCAGGTAGTCCCATGTTTTGTTTCCCTGTCATCGTACGCCTCTCGATTCAGTAGCCGGAGAGTCTGGCCGTTGGAATTGACGGCGCCTCTTCGACAATCTGAATCCCTTCCTTAGAGGAAACGCGCTCCGGATACCTCCGGAACGCAGAGCGATCCACCCGAGAGCAACAGAGAGGTTTCCTATGCAGCGCACTGCGGAATCGACGTCGCCGAACCGGTGGCGTATTCTCCGGGAAGCGTTGGCGGGCAGTTGCCAGGATTTTACGGAAGGCAGCCTGACGCGCGGCATCGCGTTGCTGGCGATTCCCACCATTCTCGAAATGGCCATGGAGTCCACGTTCGGGCTGGTGGACGCCTTCTGGGTGGCCAGGCTGGGGGCCGATGCCATCGCGGCGGTCGGGCTTACCGAGTCGCTGATCGTGATGATCTTCAGCATCGCCGCCGGCTTGAGCATGGCGGCCACGGCGACGGTGGCGCGGCGCGTCGGCGAGAAGGATAGGGAAGGCGCCTCGATCGCCGCGGTGCAGGCGATCGTCTGCGGGCTGGCCATCGCTATCGTGACCGGTATCTGCGGCGCCCTGTATGCACCGCACTTGCTGCGGTTGATGAACGCCTCCTCCGGGGTGGTGGCGATCGGCTCCCGGTATACCCGCATCATGCTCGGCGGCAATGCCTGCATCCTGCTTCTGTTCCTGATCAACGGAGTCTTCCGCGGGGCCGGCGACCCGGTGCTCGCCATGCGCACGTTGTGGCTCGCGAACCTGGTCAACCTGGCGCTCGACCCGTGCCTGATTTACGGATTCTTCGGCTTCCCGAGACTGGGTCTCACCGGAGCGGCGGTGGCCACCACCACGGGCCGCAGCATCGGCGTGCTCTACCAGCTATGGATCCTGTTCCGGGGCAACGGGCGCATCACCGTCGCGCGGCGCCACATGCGGGTGGATTGGGAGGTGCTCGGGCGGATGCTCCGGCTGGGCGGCACGACCATCGTCCAGTACTTCATCTCAACCGCCAGTTGGGTGAGCCTGGCGCGCATCAACGCCATGTTCGGCAGCGCGGCGGTGGCCGGCTACACGCTGTCGATCCGCGTCATCCTCTTCGCGCTGATGCCCTCCTGGGGGATTTGCAGCGCGGCGGCTACGCTGGTGGGCCAGAACCTCGGGGCGAAGAAGCCGGAACGCGCCGAGCGTGCCGTGTGGCTGGCGGGCGTCTACAATATGGTCTTTTTGACGCTCGTCGGGACCGCGTTCTTCGCGCTTGCGCACCCCATCATCACCCAATTCACCGGCGACGCGCAGGTGGTGGCGATGGGGGTCTCCTGCCTGCAACTCGTGAGCCTCGGGTACCCGTTTTACGCCTGGGGTATGACGATGGAGCAGGCCTTCAACGGCGCCGGGGATTCGAAAACACCTACCTGGATCAACCTGTTCTGCTACTGGCTGTTCCAGATTCCGCTGGCTCTGTGGCTGGCGAGGAGCGCCGGCTACGGCCCGCGGGGCGTGTACCTGGCCATCTGCACCGCCGAATCGTTACTGGCTGTGATCGCGGTGGTGCTGTTCCGCCGCGGGAAATGGAAGGAAGCGAAGGTGTAGGATAGGCCTCCTGGCCTGTCCGTGCGGGGTTCAATTCAGAAAATACGTGCGGTATAGCGTGTCGCGCTGTTTGGGAACGAACCCCGCGTCGCGGATGATCCGCCGCAGTTCTTCTTCGCTTGCGCGATGGTGCGCGCCGGCCGCGGACACGACGTTCTCTTCGATCATGATGCTGCCTACATCGTTGCCGCCGAACCGCAGGCCCAATTGGCAGGTCTTCAGGCCCTGGGTGACCCACGAGCTCTGCACGTTCTCGATGTTGTGGAGATAAATCCGCGATATCGCGAGCGTCTGCAGATACTCAACCGCCGTAGCTTCCTCTTTGACGAACCGGCCGAGCGAAGTATTCTCGCGCTGAAAAGTCCATGGGATGAAGGCCGTGAATCCCCCGGTCTCTTCCTGCAGGTTGCGGACGAGTTCCAGGTGATGCATGCGCTGCTCGATCGTCTCGCCGCAGCCGAACATCATGGTGGCCGTCGTGCGCATGCCCAACTGGTGCGCCGTGCGGTGCACATCGACCCACTCGTTGACCGAGCACTTCAGCCGGCTGATTCGCTGACGCACCGCGTCATCCAGAATTTCCGCGCCGCCCCCGGGAATCGAGTCGAGGCCCGCGTCGCGCAGCCGCGAAATCGTATCCCGCAGGTTCAAGCCGCTGACTTCCGCGATGTTGGTGACTTCCGGCGCCGAGAGGCAATGCAGGTGAATGGGGAACCGCTGCTTGATGCCGCGGAAAAGCTCTTCGTACCACTCGATCTTCAGATCGGGGTGCAGCCCGCCCTGCATCAGCACGCCGGTGCCGCCCAAATCGAGCGTCTCCTGGATCTTCTGGTAGATGACTTCGTTCGGCAGCACGTAGCCTTCCGCGTGGCCCATGGGCCGGTAGAATGCGCAGAAGCTACAGTACTCGGTGCAGAAGTTCGTGTAGTTGATGTTGCGGTCGATGATATAGGAGACGATTCCCTCGGGATGCCACTTGCGGCGAACCGCATCCGCCTCCATCCCGATCCCGATCAGGTCATCCGAGCGGAACAAATCGAGAGCTTCTTCGCGGGTGATCATAGATGGCGGAGATCGTTAAGCGCCAACCGCGGTCAATCGCTGAGACATTGTCTGGATAAACAGGTAAATGGTGAAGAGCGGTTTTGGATCGCCCTTGCCCCACCGGTTCACCTGCCACTTCGCGCGCAGATACTTGATTTCAGGACGCTCAGAAAGATCCAGAACAATTTGATAGGTTCCACAGTAGAATTTCTGTGGGAAGGTAACGAGCGGTTTGGCTCCCCAATCCGCGCCGTCCGAAGAACCCACGATCGACAAATCGATACTCTCCTGCTCGATGATCCTGGTGATCCCCAACGTGAGAATTAAGGTCCCGCCTTGCTGATCGCCAAGGCTGAGTTCCGGACTCATTCCGGCTTCGCGAACTGTAGTCTCCGGCAGCAAAAACTCTGGAAGCATTTCGATCTTCCGGCCGGCTGTTCCGGCAAGCTATCCTACTTTCAACTTTAGGATATTATATCTGGCTGATTCCAGCGTCTCATATTTCTTGCAAAAACAAAAGCGGACCAGCTTCGATCCCCTGCCGGGCTGTGCGAAAAACGACGAGCCGGGCACGGAAGCAACCCCGAAGTTTTCGATCAGGTTACAGACGAAGGCGAGGTCATCGGGAAAGCCGGACCCGGTGATGTCGGCCATCACATAATATGCGCCGTGCGGCGCAATCGAGCGCAGTCCCACCATCTCAAGAGTCGCCAGAATATGACGGCGGCGCCCGTCGTACTCAGCCGCCAAGCCATCGTAATAAGCGGAATCCCATCCAAGCGCCGTGACTCCAGCCTGCTGCAGCGGAGCCGCGGCGCCGACCGTAAGGAAGTCATGAACCTTGCGAATCGAGTCGGTAAGGTCGGGCGGAGCGAGTACCCACCCCACGCGCCATCCGGTCACCGAATAGGTTTTGCTCATGCTGTTCACCAGGATGGAGCGCTCGCGCATTCCCGGGAGCGATGCGATGGGAATGTGGACCGCGCCATCGTAGACGATGTGCTCGTAGATTTCATCGGTGATGGCGAGCGCGTCGAACTCCTGGCAAAGCGCGGCGATGCACTCGAGTTCCTCCCGTGTGAAGACTTTTCCCGTCGGATTGTTCGGGGTATTGAGAATGATCGCTTTGGTGCGCGGCGTAAAGGCGCGCCGCAACTCCTCCGGGTCGAACCGCCAGTCCGGCGGTTCGAGCGAAACATATCGGGACTCCGCCCCGCAAAGCTGCGTATCGGGCCCGTAGTTCTCGTAGAAGGGTTCGAACAGCACGACTTCGTCACCCGGGTCGAGCACCGCCAGCAGCGATGCAATCATCCCCTCGGTCGCGCCGCAACATACTGTAATCTCGCGTTCCGGATCGTACTCCATCCCGTAAGTGCGCGTGTACTTGGCGGCGATGGCATCGCGAAACGGCTTGGCGCCCCAGGTGATTGCGTACTGATTGACGTCGGCCCCAATCGCCTCGGCGGCGGCCTGTTTCAGGGCCAACGGGGCGGGGAAGTCGGGAAACCCCTGCGCCAGGTTGATGGCACCGTGACGCAGGGCCTGGCGCGTCATTTCACGAATGACCGATTCGGTGAATCGAAGGGTCCGGCGGCTGCGGAAACGTGTGCGAAGAGCGGTTGCGGTTAGTGACACCCTCCGAGATTATGAAATCCCGGGGATGAAGTAAAGTCGCGTCATCGCCAGTGGCCGGGCACGAAAACCCACTCTCTGTGCCGCCGCACCCAGTGTGCCGCAACCCATCGCGCATGCGGCCGGGGTGGCGCCACCCACGCACCCGGTGCCCACACGTAGGCCCGGCCGTTCCAACGCTGGTAACCCGGTGTCCATACCCAACCCCGGTGCGGCGGCCGTCCGGGGCGTTCCACTACGGCTCGTGGGGGCGCAATCCGTATGGCAACATCCGCCGCCGCCGCGCCCGCCGTCAGAACTCCGGCGAACACACAGGCAATCAATCGATTACGCAACATCTCTCCTCCTGCTAATGGAACACCCGACGGCGGCCGCAGTTGCGGTCACCCGGTGGAGGCGTCGCCGCCCACCAGGTCGCGGTTCCCCAGCGACCGCCAGAAGGCGAAGAGTGCGATTCCGAGCAGCAGCAGCATGGTTGCCAGGCCCGAGGGCGCGTACCAGGCGCGCCAGTCGGCGCCGATTGTGATCGCGCTCAAGGAATTGACGAAGAAGAAGCATGCCAGGGCGGCCACCAGCCCGCAGCGCAGCAGCATGAGAATCAGGACTGCGTAAACTACCAGGTAAATCGCCGCCGCGATCTTCCAATCGATGAAAGCGGTCACGCCGCCTTCGAGGATTGTGAAGAAGGCCGCGCCCAGCAGCGCGGCGACCCAATCCCTGCGAACCAGCACACGCAGTCCGAAGATGGCGAAGAAGCCGATCATGCTCACTCGAAGCGCATTGGCGAGAACCGTGGCATTTCCCCCGATCCAGTGGCGGGCGCCCAGGGCCAGGTTCAGCGAACCGCCCGCGGTCAGATCGCCGTGCGACAGATAAACGGCGAGCACCCGAAAGCTGAGCCACATGGCGCCACCGGCGGCTGCGCCGATCAGGATGTGCGCGCTCACCTGGGAATCCATCCATTGGCCCGCCAGCAGGCGATTCCACGTGACGATGGAGTGCGGCCAGCGTGCCCGGACCGCCGGCTCGAGCGCCAGATAAACCAGCCACACGAGCGCAGCCGAGTACAGCCAGTCCGCCAGGCTCCCTTCGATCAGGCCGACCATGCCGCCGTTGGGGACCGCATGGACCCATCCCGCCCACGCCACCGCGCTGAGCAGCAACTGCACCATGGCAATCCGCAGGGCGCCTTTCCGGTCGATGCGGCCAAGCCTCCAGTTACGCCGCGCCAGAAGGACCACGAACACCGCGCAGAGGGCCAGCCCGATCGAGGAGAGCACCGTGCTGATCCGTTGGATGACGACCGGTTCCGTCCCGGCCGCGCTCCCCGTCATATACGGATAAGTTACCGAGGCATCGGTAATCCGGCCCTTCCACCAGGCGATTCGCATCGTCAGCCCGGTATCCGGAATCCCGGGGTGCGGCCCCTTCCAGGCTCGCACCTGGTCGGAGGCATAGGGCGGCGCACCGGCCGGAGCGATTTCCTGAAACGAAGCGAGGTCGAGCCCCGCCGCGCGAAAGACGGTTTCCGGTGCTACCGGCTGAGAAAGTTCCGGTCCGGAATCATAGGGACGCGCGGAGAAGTCCAGCAGTTTGCCATTCCCGTCCAGGTGCACCTGAACCATGCCCGGGCCGGTCGGAGCGGGGTTGTCTGCTTCGACGTCCCCGTAAGGAAGCGCAATCAGCGGCGCCGGGCTTTCGCGATACACGGAGCGAATGGGCGCGTCCGCGGCCAGCCACTCGTCCCAGTGCCTGCTCCCTTTCAGGCCTCGCAGATACCTCACCAGGTCGGTCCGGTGCTCCAGCCACAGTTCGGAATCCTGAGGTTTTCGCGGATACCCGAATGCCGCCGCGATCTCGCGGGACTGGTGAGCCAGCACGTCGGGAGAGCAGTCCAGAGGCGAATGATACATCGCGAGCAGCCGGTAGGAAACGGCGGGCCCCGCAAACAGCGCTGCCGCGAGCAGCGCCAGGCAGGCCAGGGAGTAGCGCAACGCCATACCCTCCCTGCGGCCATGCGCGGCCACCATTTCGGGCGACGGTGTTTCGCCGGCTGCCAGCGCGGCGGCCAGCGGGTCGCCGCCCGGTAGCGCCACCATCACGGAAAGGGCGCCCGCGGGACGTTTCAACGGATCCGGATCGAGACAGCGGCGGATAACCTTCTCGACCGCCGGGTCGATATCCGACGCGATCGAGGTCATGCTGGTGAGGTGCGCCGCTTCCTCCAGGTCGATCAGGTGCTGGAGCGATTTGGCTTCGTACGGCCGCTTGCCCGTGAACAGTTCATACAGCACCAGGCCGAGCGAGTAGATGTCGCTCCGCGCCGTCACGCCCGTGCCGCGAAGCTGCTCCGGCGCCATGTAGCCTGGGGTGCCGTTGTGCGCCTCGGGTCCGGAAAGCTGGTCGGCGATGGCGGCCAGGCCGAAATCCATGATCACCACCTCGCCCCGCTTGTTGATCATGATGTTCTGCGGTTTCAGGTCGCGGTGGATCACGCCGCGGTCGTGCGCTGCCGCCAGGCCGGCGCACAACTCGCGGGCAGTTTCGACGGCCTTGTCGGCGGGAAGCCGGCCGATGCGGGTGAGCAGCGACGCCAGGTCCTCCCCGTCCACATATTCCATGGAAAGGAAAGGCATGCCTTCGACTTCGCCGATATCGTAGACGCGGCACACGTTGGGGTGGGAAACCAGCCGCGCCACCCGGACTTCGCCGTGGAAGCGTTCGAGCAGGCGCGGATTCCGCGAAGCCTCTTCCGGCAGGAACTTCAGCGCCACAGGTTGCCCCAGCATCAGGTCCGTGGCGCGGTATACCTCTCCCATGCCGCCCTGTCCGAGTAGTCCGGTGATCCGGTAGCGCCCTCCCAGCAAGGCACCGGGCGCAAAGCGCCCCTCCTCGACCACGGAAGAAGACGAAGAAGTGATCGACGAAATCGAGGCTGCATCTACCGCCACAGTCTCGGCAACCGAGGGCTCAGGCGTCGGGCGCTCCATATCGTACGATTCTACTGCTTGCGAAGAAGCGGGACCCGGCTTTCGCGGTAACCGCCCGAGCCTATTTGGCGAACATCTCCGTGAGCACGCGGCCGATGGAACCGCTGGGGGTTTCCACTTCGAGAATGGTGGCCAGCGTGGGAGCGACGTCGTTCACCACGATATCGGCGTCGTAGCGCCCCGGCTGGATGCCCGCGCCCATAAAGACCACCGGAACGTGGTTATCGTAGCTGTAGGGCGTGCCGTGGGTCGCGGTGCTGCTGGTGAACAGCCAGTAGGGTTCGGGAACGAACTCGATATCGGCGGCGCGCCGCGCGTTGAACCCGTTCACGATCAGGCGTGTGACAGCGTCGTTTGAAACCTGGCCGGCAGCCAGTTGGAGGCGCGTGTACACCCGGGCGACGTGAGGCACCTCCATGGCCGCGGCGGCCGCCACGCGGTCCACTTCGGCCGGGTCCAGATTTTTCGTGCCGATCAAATCCCGATTCAGGTAGATCGCCAGGTCGAAGCTGCCCAGGATCCAGTTTCCATCTCCGTATTTTTTCACCAGCGCGGCCTGAATCGCGTTCCGCACGCTATCGGCGGCCATGTGCCCTCCGGGCATGTGGTTGAGGGCATCTTCCTCGGCCGAAGGAGCCACGCCGTGATCGCCGGTCAGAACGATCAAGGTATTTTCCAGGCCCACCTGCTGGTCAATCGCCTGAAACAGTCTTCCGAGCGCTTCGTCCGTGCGGACCGTGACTTCGTGCTCTTCGGGCGAATAGGTGCCGTAGCGATGGCCGACATAATCGTTTGATGAGAAGCTTACGGTAAGAACGTCCGGGACGTCGTGCTTTCCCAGTTGTTCCGCGGTCAACGCCGTCTCGGCGAATTTCTCGACGAGTTCGTTCCCCACGGGGCTGGTTTCGAGGGCCGGATATAGCGCCTGGGGGTCGTCGGGGAGTTTGTGGTTCAGCCAGCGGAAGCCGCGGAATTTCGCGGCTGGCTGGCCGGCGTTGAAATCCTTGACCCATCCCGGCAGGTCCGCGAAGTAGTACGTGCTGCTCACGAAATTGCCGGTCTTCGGATCGAACCAGAAGGCGCCGTTGGCCATGTGGCCGGCCGGCAGGATGGCGGCGCGGTCTTTGAGGGAAACGCCGATCACCCGCGACTTGCGGGCGTCCCACATCTTCAGTTCATCGCCCACGGTGCTGACCAGCAGGCGGTGTGGCGAAGACCCCTCGCCGGTTCCACCCAGAAGCTTCGTCCCGCTGTCGCTGACGCTCGAAACCGGCTTGTGCTCCCCGAAATCGAACCACTCGTTGCCCACGATTCCGCTTTCCGAAGGCGTCGCCCCTGTCAGAAACGTGCTGTGTCCAACGGCCGTGACGGTGGGGAAATGGATGTATCTCGCGTTGGTGAAAACTGCTCCCCGGGTGAGCAGCCGGTCGAAGCCGGAGTGATACTCACCGCGGAACCTGGTCAGGTAATCGTAGCGGAACTGGTCAATGACGATCGCCACCACCAGTTTGGGTCTCTTGGGTGTGGCGGCAATCAGGCTCGCCGCCAGAGTGAGCAGAACGAGTAGCTTCTTCATGGGTCCGAGACCCAGCGTATCACGCTACTTGCCGCGAATTGTGCTTTGCCGCCGTCCTGCAATCAAACTGTAAACAGATTGTACAAAGAAGATGGAATACTGTTGTCCACGGCCTGTACACGGAGCCCTGGCGCCGCTGGCAAACCTCAGAAATGAAACGATTGCAGGCCTGGACTCACAAATGCTTTTGTAAGGCCCATGGCGAACAAAGAGCTGGCAATCATGAACATCACCAAGCCAACGCTGGCGAAGTCCACGGAGCGGAGAAACAAGTCCCGATTCTCCATGCAGCGCGAATTGCGCTACAAGGTTTTACGAGACCACCGGGTGGTCGAGTCGGGTACTTCGAAAAGCATCAATATCGGGAGTGGCGGTGTGGCGTTCTACCTGGATCACGAACTCGCGCCAGGGTCCCTGGTCGAGTTATCGATCGGCTGGCCGGTCCTGCTGGACAATAGCTGTGCCATGCGCCTGGTCACCTACGGGCGCCTGCTGCGCAGCCGCGCCGGCCTGTGCGCCTGCACCATCGATAAGTATGAGTTCCGCACGCAGGCGCGAGTCATGCAAACGCTGCCCCCGCGGACCGACACTATATTCTGCCGCTGGGCGGAAAACCTGCGTCGTGAGAAACCGAGACTGAGTGTGGCGCGGGCTTCGGCTAGCTAATCCGAGGATTTGGACCCAGAGGGCTTGCTCTCGGTCTTGACTTCGGATTTCTCGTGCTCGGATTTCGCTCGCTCCGACCTTCCGTTGGAAGAGGAAGAGGAGGGCGACTTTCCGTTTCGGGCGTAATCCGTGATGTACCAGCCGGTCCCCTTGAACTGCAGCGCAGGTGCGGAGATCAGGCGTTCCAATTCGCCGCCACACCCCTCATGCACTGTCAGCGTCGCGTCGGAGAACTTCTGTCTCACCTCGAACGTTTCGCCGCATTTGTGACAGTGGTAATCGTAAAGGGGCATAATCTTGAAAGACCAGAAATATCGCTTTTATTGTAGCAGATATGAGCTGCGCCGCCGCTGCGGTCTGGCCGCTCGGTGAGGCATGAGTGCCTGGTGTGTGGGGCAGGCCACCGGACCTGCCCCAAGCGTGTGGACTAACCCTTCTTGTGGGTCGTATGTCGCCGGACCGCCGGATGCGGTGGCGTGCACGGATCCGTCTTGAGACCGGTGATCTTGTCCTTGGTGGTTTCCATGGTCAGCATGAACGGATCCCGCGTGAAGGTGCGGGGAATTCCGTCAAACTCGATCTCTCCCGCCACCGGTTTTCCCGTCAGCGCAGCGTCGAGCTTCAGCGTAATCTCGGGAAGTCCCGCAACCCCAGGCTTGGTCGGATCGCTGATGGCGATCAGCAGTTCCTTTGACCGGCATGCCGGCTTGCCTTCGACGATCATGCCCTTCAACGCCCGGCCGCTTTCGCCGTGCACGTCCGCATCCTTGAGTTGCCCGTCGAAATACTGCTGGCCGTTGGTATCCGATAGCTGGCCCTTGATCCCCATCCAGAGCGCGTATTGCGGATGGTTCTGGGTGAATTCCTTCTGCTTGCGGGCGGCCACAGCGGAGGCTGTCTCGATCGAGAAGCCGGCTGGCGGCAGAGGCGACGCCTTGGCCTGTTCCTTCAGTTGATCGAGCCCGTCCGTGCTGCCGTGGTAGGTGTTGTAGGCGCTGGTGGCGTAATCGCTGATCTTTTTCGGATCGGTGCTGCCGCCGAGCGACGGATCGATCACCGACGCGCGAACGAACTGGTAGATCGCGCGGGGACCCAGGTCCGTGGCTTTGTCGGGCTGGCTGCGGGCTTCGCAAGCCAGCGCCGTGCCGAGATTGTAGGAAATTGCGGCGATGTCCGGATACTCCGACAGCGCCTTGGTGTAGGCGGTTTCTGCGCCGGCGCAATCCTTCGGGGTTTTGGCCATTGCCTGGTTGCCCGGGATCAGGGCGATGGCCCCGAGCGCCGTCTTGGCGCGCTTCTCGATATCGGCGCGGGCGGCGGTCCACTGGGCGGCGGAAGTGGCCGCCGGCTTATTTTCGGCCACGAAGTACTTGGGCGCGAAATCCAGAAGCTCCTTGGCGGCCTGTTCTCCGGATGCCAGTTGGTCCGGGGTGGCAGTGGGCAGGGCCGCCACGTTCCAGGCGACCTGGTAGAGCACGTTCAGCTTGCTGAGGCCGCCCTCCTTACCGGGGAACACCTTGTCCAGGCCCATGTCCATCAACTGCTTGCCGTAATCCAGCACCTTGGTCGGCTGAGGAGGGGCCATCTTGCTGTAGGCCAGCATGTACATGTACAGCCGGTCATCCTTGTAATCGGAACTCGGGTACTTCTGCGTCCAGGTGTCTAGATCCTGGATCTCTTTTTGCGGGCTGTTGGCGTCTTTGATCGCCGCATTGTAAATCTCGTACTCACCCTGGTCCTTGACCTTTTTAGCGGGAGCTTGTCCCGCAGGCGAGGCGGCTGACTGAGCGCGAAGGAACGGCGCCGCACCCGTCAGAACGAAGGCGCCAAGTACGGCCGTCACCGCGACACCCTTCAGAGTCTGATTGATTGTTTGAATGTAAAGTCTGCGAACCACGAAAAACCCCCAAACTGAAACCGGCGGCTGAAGCCGCCGGTACTGCGTGCCTGCTATCTACTTCTTTTTTCCCGCGCCCTTCCTGACTATGGTTCTCGGAGGTGCGCACGGGTCCATCTGCAATCCGTCGATTTTGGCTTTTTCCGTATCCATCGTGAGCATGAAAGGATCTTTGCTGAAAGCCGAAGGAGCTCCGTCAAACTGGATCTGGCTGCCGGCCTGGGGCTTGCCCGTCAGTGCGGCATCCAGCTTCAGCGTGACCTCGGCATGTTCGGCATCCGAGATGGCCACCAGCAGTTCCTTGGAACGGCATGCCGGCTTGCCATCCACTATCGTGCCCTTCAACGCCTTGGCCCCGTTCTGGCCGGCAATCTCGGTGCCCTTCATGGTCGATTCGTAGTATTGGTCCCCGTTGGTATCCGCCAACTGCCTCTTGATCGACATCCACAGCGCCAGCTGCGGATTTTTCTCCATGAACTCTTTCTCTTTTTCGGCCGCGACTTCCGAAGCCGTCTTGATCTTGAAATCGGCGGGCGGGAACGGAGACTGTACCGCCAGTTGCTTCAACTGCTGGAGACCCTCCGCATCCGGCCCGTGGTAGGAGTTGTAAACCTTCTCGAGATAGCTCGACGCGGTTTTGTTCGTGGCGGCCGCATCCGGTCCCCACTTGCCGGGATCGAGGGCCGCGGCGCGCGCTACCTCGTAGATGGCCGCCGGCGCTTTTTCCGGCTTGCGCAGAGCGATCTGCGCCCCTCCCAGGGCGAAGGCGATCTGCGGGCAATCGGGATACTGCTGCAGCGCCTTGGTGAATGCGGCTTCGGCCGCGTCATAATCCTTCTTGTTCTGCGCCTGAGTCCCGGGCAGCATCGCCACGAACAGCAGGGCCGCGCGCATATCGGATTCCACCTTCGCCTTGGCTTGGTTCCACTGGTCTTCGCTGGCGGCGGCCGGCTTGTTGGCCGCCACGAAATACGCGGGAACGAAATCCAGACCCTCCTTGGCGGCCTTCTCGCCGATGGCGAGCTGATCCGGAGTGGCGTTCGGCAGTTGGCGGATGCTGTACGCCGATAATGCGTAAATGTTGAGAGCGTCGAACGGAGAATAGGTAGCCTTGATATCCTTCGCCATCAGCTGCGAGGAGATCTCCAGCACCTTCGCCGGCTGGTTCGAACCGCTATACGCACGCAAATAGTAGTATGTCCGCTCGTTGGCGAAATCCGTCTGCGGATATTTTTGAGTCCAGGTGTCGAGGTCCGTAACGGCCTTGGTGAAGCTGTTGCCGTTTACGTCCTTGACGACGTCGTTAAAGATGGTGTATTCGCCTTGATCCTTGTACTTCTTCTGGGGTTTAGCTGTCCCCTGTGCGTCTGCCTGCCGGGCGGCGCCGGCGAAAACGATCGCGCCGATAGCGGCTACGACCGCCACTCTTCCCATAATTCGATAGCACTTCTGCACGTGCGCCTCCTGCCTACTCCGGTTTTTATGGCCGCAATGACCTGCTCTTCCGCTGCCGCTCGCTGGCATCGGCACCCCCGGCGTGCCGCCGGGGACACCTGCGGAGTATAGCCAAACCACTTTCGTGGCGCAACCCATTCGACTCCGCATGCGGCTGCTTGGTTCCGAATCCCAAATCATATCAGATCAACGCTATGCTGGAAGTCGCTCCTTCCATGCGATACCTGGATCTCTCGGTCATTCTGGTCTACCTGATCGCCATCACCTGGTTTGGCGCCCACTTTCGCAGCGGCAACAAGAGCCTGCGCGACTACTTCCTCGGTGGCCGGACCGCGCCCTGGTGGGCCATCAGCTTGTCTATCGTTTCCGCGGAGACGAGCACCCTGACCATTGTTGGTACCCCCGCCCTGGCCTTCACCGGCGATCTCGGTTTCCTGCAGTTAGTACTGGGCTACCTCCTCGCGCGCATTGTCATTTCCGTGCTCTTCCTGCCGCAGTACTTTCGCGGCGAGATGTTCACGGCATATGAGCTGATGAGGCGCAGGTTCGGGGAACGGATTCGGAAGCTCACCGCTTCAATATTTTTAGTGACGCGGGCGCTTGCCGAAGGGGTACGGGTGTTCGCCATTTCTTTGGTGATTTCGATCGTGCTGGGCACCGGCGAAATACCCTCGATTGTGCTGATTGTCGTGCTCACCCTGTTCTACACGTTCGAAGGTGGCATGACCGCGGTCATCTGGACCGACGTGGTGCAGATGACCCTCTATGTGGCTGGCGCCATCGTCAGTTTTTTCGTGATCCTCGGCCAGATTCCGGGAGGCTGGGCGCACGTCGTGGCCGTGGCCGGAGCCGCCGGCAAGTTTACCATTTTCGATTTTCACTTCTCGCCGGACATGGCCTTCCTCTCCCGGACCTACACTTTCTGGGCGGGAATCGTGGGCGGCTGCTTTCTCACCACCGCCAGCCACGGCACCGACCAGCTCATGGTGCAGCGCCTGCTCAGCGCCCGCGACGAACGGCAAAGCCGCGCCGCGCTGTTTTCGAGCTGGGCCGTCATCCTGGTGCAGTTCACGCTGTTTCTGCTGATCGGCGTGCTGCTGTATGTCCATTACCGGGATACCGGCCAGCCCGCCCCCCAGCAAACCGATCGCATTTATCCCCAATTTATCTGGAACAGCCTTCCCAGGGGGGTTGCCGGACTGGTGACCGCGGCGATTCTGGCCGCCGCCATGGCCAACCTCAGCGCCGCCCTCAACTCGCTCGCGTCCACCACCGTGGTGGATTTCTTCCGGGCGCGCTCGAGCGGGATGAGCGATGCCCGTTCGATGCGCATTGCCCGCTTCGCAACCATCCTGTGGGGCGGAATCCTGCTCGGCATCGCCATAGGCGCCCGCCATTCGCGCTCCGTGCTCGAGGCCGGCCTGACCATCGGCTCGATTCCCTTCGGCGCGCTGCTCGGCGTTTTTCTGCTCGGGATCCTGACCAGGAAGCCGGGAGAACGTGCGGCCATTGCCGGCGTGATCTGCGGCCTGACCACCGTCCTCTTTGTCCACTATGCGACCCCCATCGCCTGGACGTGGTACGTCTTCATCGGGACCGTCGTGACCTTCGGCGCGGCGATGGTGGCGTCGCTCTTCGAAAACCTCCCGGAACCCAATACCCCCCCGCCGCATCTCGGATCTCAATAGGGTGCAAATGCAAAAGACCTCTACCCGGATCGAATTGAAGCGTGAACTGGGCACCTGGGCGGCGGCCTCGATCGTGGTCGGCACGGTCATCGGCAGCGGCATCTTTCTGGTGCCGCAGTCGATGATCGAGCGGGTGGGCACGCCGGCGATGGTGTTCTGCGTCTGGGTTTTCGGCGGTCTGCTCTCGCTGGCCGGCGCCCTGAGCTATGCGGAACTTGCCGCGGCCATGCCCGAAGCCGGCGGCGAATACGTGTATCTGCGGGAAGCCTACGGCCCGATGTGGGGATTCCTGTACAGTTGGACGCAAATGTGGGTCGCAAAAAGCGGGTCCATTGCCACCCTGGCGACCGGTTTTTTCTATTATTTGGCGAATTTCTTCCCCGGGCTGGACCGCGTTTTCTACCGGCTCCCGCTGCCGCTCGGGCCGCACGGCGGGCCGCTCGAGTTTCGCTACGGCCAGCTTCTCGCCATGGCCCTGATCCTCTCGCTCGCCTGGCTCAACTACTACGGCGTGAAAATCGGGGGCGATGTGCAGGTGGGCGTGACCGTCGTGAAAGTCGCATTGATCGTCTTTATCGTCATCGCGGGGCTGGCATTCGGGTCGAGTCACGCCGCCCTCCCCGCGGCTTCTCCCGCGCCGCTGACCGTGGCCGGGTTCTTCGCCGCCCTGGTGGCCGCGCTGTGGGCCTACGACGGGTGGAACAACGTCAGCATGGTGGCCTCGGAGATTCGCCAGCCGCAGCGCAACCTGCCGCGAGCTCTCATCTGGGGAACGATCGGGGTAATCGGGATTTATTTATTGGCAAATAGCGCGTATTTTCACGTTCTCACCGGCGCGGAAGTGGCGGCCACCCCGCGGGTCGCCGCGGAAATGATGCGCCGAATCCTGGGTGCCGGCGGCGCCGGGGCAGTTTCGATCGCCGCCATGATCAGCATCTTCGCGGCGCTCAACGGGTCGATTCTCTCCGGTTCGCGAGTGCCCTATGCCGCCGCGCGCGACGGCTATTTTTTCCGCGCCGTCGAGCGGGTGCACCCCACCTATCACACGCCCTCGGTTTCCATCCTGGCGCTCTGCGCCTGGGCTGCTCTGCTGGTACTTTCGGGACGTTACGATCAGCTCTTTACGTACGTCATTTTTGCCAGCTGGATTCTCTACGGCATGACCACGGCGGCAGTCATCGTTCTGCGCATAAAGCGTCCGGATTTGCCGCGCCCCTACCGGACCATCGGATATCCCTGGGTTCCCGCGCTGTTCGTATTGGTGGCGTTTGTTTTCGTACTTTCCACATTAATTGACTCGCCCCGGGAATCATTGATGGGGATTGCACTGATTATTTTGGGCCTGCCATTTTATTTTTATTGGAAAAATAAGCGTTGGGCCTAGCCTGGAAGCCCGTACTAGTTCTCACGTTCCGTACTAAGACGCGCAATTTCGGGGGTGTGATTTTAATTCTTTCTATTGAAATTCATCCGGATTGGGAGGAAAATTAAAACAGACACTGGATTACAGTGAAGATTGGGCCGCACCGCCTGCGGGACCGGCAGTCACGGCCGGGAGGGCAACTTGATGGACGTTAGCAAGATCCTTTCCGAACTGCGCGAAGAGCGCCAGCAGATCGAAGAGGCTATTCTCAGCCTGGAGCGCCTTGCGCGGGGGCGCGGACGCCGCCGCGGACGGCCGCCGGCGTGGATGTCGGAGGTCACGGCCAAGCGCCGCGGACGGCCGCCTGGCAGCAAGAACAAGGTCGGCAGTGCCAGCGCCGCCACCAAAGGCACGGCTGTAGCGTAGCCGCCGCTAATTCAGACAAAAAGGGCCGGAGATCGGACGCGGATCTCCGGCCCTTTTTCTATTGCTCCTCCCGCCGGGGGTTACAGTTGCTGCGGCGCCGCCCCCAATTTAACCCGGACCTCCTGCTTGTGCCCGCCCCGATAGATGGTCAGCGCCAGCCAGTCGCCTCCCCGTTTCCGGCTCATCACTCTCTGCAGCGATTCGTTGCCCTGCACCGGCTGTCCCTCAATGGCCGTGATCAGGTCGCCGCCGATGCCAATCGGGTAATTCGAGACAATCACGCGTCGCGTCGGCCCGCGAAGCCCGTATTCCGCCGCGGGCGAGCCCGGCTCCACCCTCTGAATCAGCAGACCGTCGGCCGGCAGGCTCAACAGATCCGCCAAGTCCCCGGAGACCGGCAGTGCGCTGATTCCCAAAACCGGCCGCGATATCCGGCCGTTTCGAGTAAACTCGTCCAGCATTCCCTTGGCCCGGTTAATGGGCAGCGCAAAACCCAGACCAATATTGCCCTGCGGTCCGTAGATGGCCGTGTTAATGCCGATCACGTTTCCGTGCGAATCGAGCAGCGGACCGCCGCTATTGCCGGGATTGATGGCCGCATCCGTCTGGATCATGCCTTCCAGGCGTTCCTCCTCGGTTTCGATGCTGCGGTCTAGGGAGCTGACCACGCCCGTGGTCAGCGTGCCGCCGAAGTTGTAAGGGTTCCCGATGGCCAGTACTTTCTGCCCGACCACCAGCCCGTCGGAGTCGCCCAGCCGCAGCGCCGGCAGCTTGTGCCCGGCGTCGATCTTGATGAGCGCCAGGTCGTTGCGCGGATCGACTCCCAGGGGCACCGCTTTGTAAGTTCTCTTATCGGCCAGTGTCACGGTGAGTTGTGCCGTGCCGCGCACCACGTGGTAGTTCGTCAGGATCTGGCCGTTGGGGTTGATGATGAAGCCCGATCCGGCGCCCTTGCCCTGGTAGGTTCCCCAGAACCAGTCTTCCTGCACCACGATCGACGTGATGCTCACCGTCGCGTCTTTGGCCGCGCGGTAGATGTCGATGTTGTTCTGCTCATCGGCCGTGTACCCGCCCGTCGCCGCGGCTGCCGCGGGTTCGCTCCACAGTTGCTCGGCGCTGCGCATCGGCCGCAGAACGCTTCCCACATCCCAGTGCGAAGCGGAGGTGAGGTACAGGAATACCGCCACCAGGGCGGCGGCCAGGGCAAAGGGTCGCAGGATTCTCATAATTGGGTTCTCCGTAAGACTTCGTAAACGGCGCGGGTCTGACGCAGAGTGTCTTCCTTCTCTCCCGACGTATCTATGACGAAATCGGCGAATTTTCGTTTCTCCGATAGAGACATTTGCCGGCTCAGCCGGGCCCGGACATCGGTTTCGACCGCACCGTCGCGCCGCATGGCGCGTTCGAGTTGCTGCTCTTCCCGGCACGTCACCAGAATGATCTTGTCGAAGCGCCGGTAGCTGCCGGTCTCGATCAGAATGGCGGCCTCCACCACGGCGATCCCGTGCGGTTCCCGCCTGGCCCAATCGGCGATCAATTGATCCTCGCGCAGCACGACCGGCGGGTGCACCATGCGGTTGAGGCGCTCGAGGCGTACCGGGTCGCCGAAGACCCGGGCAGCCAGCGCCCGCCGGTCGATCTGCCCCTCCGGACCGAGAATTTCGGCGCCGAACTCGCGCACCACTTCCTCGTATGCCTCACCGCCCGGCGCCAGCACCTGGTGCCCCAGTTCGTCCGCCTGGATCAGCAGGCAGCCGTAGCCGGCCAGGGCCTCGCCCACAAACGACTTTCCACAAGCGATGCCGCCCGTAAGCCCGACCTTCAACATGCCGACGATCGGCGCTCCGCCGAAGCCACGGTGTTCATCATCAGCATCGCGATCGTCAGCGGCCCCACACCTCCGGGAACCGGCGTATACGCGGAGGCTTTCCCGGCCACGTCGAGCGGGTGGACATCGCCTACCAGCACGTTCCCGCGCTTTTCGAAAGCCGCCAGCTTTTCCTCCGAGTTCCGGAAAATCCGCGCCACCTCTTCGCGGTTTTCGAGGCGCGTCGTGCCGACGTCGATCACGGTTGCGCCCGGGCGGATATACTCAGCCGTGATGGCTGCCGGCCGCCCCATGGCCGCCACCAGGATTTCCCCTTCACGGCACACCGCCGCCAGATCGGGCGTCTTCGAATGGCAGATCGTGACCGTGGCGTGCTCGTGCAGCAGCAGCATGGCCACCGGCTTGCCCACGATGTCACTGCGCCCCACCACCACCGCGCGTTTGCCCGCGATCGGAATCTGGTAACGCTTCAGAATTTCGATGATCCCCGCGGGCGTGCAGGCGCGCGGTCCGGCGAGGCCGGCTACCAGCTTGCCGACATTCATCGGGTGGAAGCCGTCCACGTCCTTCTCCGGCGCTACCGCCAGCAGAATCCGCTTCGTATCCACCTGCCGCGGCAGGGGAAGCTGCACCAGGATTCCATCGATATCGTGCCGCGCGTTGAGCTGCTCCACGATGGCCAGCAGCTCTTCGGTGGATGCGGTCTCTGCCGGCGTGACCGATTCCGAGTAAATTCCCAGATCATGGCACGCTTTGATCTTATTGCGAACGTAGATCTCCGAGGCCGGGTTGTTCCCCACCAGGACTACCGCCAGCCCCGGTGCCCGCCCCGCGGCGGTGAGCGCGGCCACGCGAGGCCTCAATTCGTTTTTGATGTCATCGCGGACGCGATTGCCATCGAGGATCAATGCCATGCTATTTCAATGATAACGTGGCCGAACGGATGAATCCGTTTCGCGCCGGGTGCCCGAAGGCGAATTGCCCGCCCGGCCGAAACCGGAATTCACCCGCTTCGAATTGCTACCCGTAGTTGATAGAATCGCTCCCACAACTCAGAAAGGATCTGCAATGCTCATTCGCCGCATCGTTGTCCTCTTTTCCGCAATGGCAGGTCTGTGTTTTGGAGCCTGCCAGCAGAGCAACCTCACCACCGGAACCCAGGCGAGCGGGGCCGTCTACGTACTATACATGCCGGAGAGTACCTGTTGGAACGGCAACCTCGTCGTGTTCGCGCACGGATACGTCGCGCCGGGTTCCCCTATCCAGGTTCCGCAGGATCAGCTCTCGATTGGCGGTCTTTCCCTGCCGGCTGCTTTCAATCAGCTCGGATACGCGTTCGCCGCTTCCAGCTTCAGCAAAAACGGGCTGGCGATCGTGCAGGGCGTCAACGACACCCGCGACCTGGTGCAGAATATCCTCGACCCTACCCTCAAGCCGAAACGCGTTTACCTGATCGGCGCCTCCGAAGGAGGCCTGGTGACAACACTCTCGGCCGAACAGTTGCCCGGCGTCTACAATTCGGCGGGCGCCGCCTGCGGCCCCATAGGCAGCTTTCAGAAACAGATCAACTACTTCGGCGATTTCCGCGTGATTTTCGACTATCTTTTCCCGGGCGTGCTCCCCGGCAACGCCATCAATATTCCGCCGGGGGTCATCAGCCAGTGGGACACCGTCTATGTTCCCCTTATCACCGAAGCGCTGGCAGCCAACCCGAACGCCGCCGCGCAACTCATCAAAGTGATGCAGGCTTCCGTGACCAGCGACCCTGCCACGGTGGCGGAGACGGTAATCGGCGCTCTCTGGTATAACGTGTTCGGCACAGCCGACGCTGTGGCCACGCTGGGCGGCCAGCCGTTCGACAATCACAACCGCATCTACCTGGGCTCGTCCAACGACCTTTTGCTGAACCTGAGGGTGGAACGCTACACGGCTTCGCGGACCGCTCTGGCGGCGGTCGCCGCGAATTACGAGACATCCGGCCGGTTGAAGATCCCCCTGGTCACCCTGCACACCACGGGCGACCCCGTCATTCCCTACTGGCAGGAGCCGCTATATACCGCGAAGACGCTGGTTGCCGGGGACCTGTTTGAGCGAATCGGCCTGCCGGTGTTCAATTACGGGCATTGCGCCTTCAGTGCGAGCGATATTCTGGGGGCCTTCGCGCTGATCGTTCTGCGGGATACCGGGCTGGATTTGAATTTCGAAATCCAAAACGTTCTCCACTCGTCGACGCGCTGACACCGTGAATCGGAACGACTGAGCCGGGACCGTCAGGGCCGGTTTATTGCGGAAGCCGTTACCGGGAGCGCGACCTTCGCCGTCCGCCGGCGGTCTCCGCCAGTTTCACCGATGCCGGCCCCTGGCGCGAAATCTCCAGCGCCGGCTTGAGCGATTCCGCCACCGCCCGCGCGTCTTCCGCTTCGAGCAGGGTGTGCAACTCGGACGCGATGTCCAGAAACTTGCGATATCGCGGCTCCCAGATCTTCAGGAAAGGCCGCGGATCGAGGCGTCCCTCCACCGGACCCCGCCGGTAAAGCCGCTCCTCGAATTCCTGGCTGACCAGGTTCTTTTCGAGGCGCTCCCGGCAGGCGTCTTTCAGGATACCGGCGAGCCACAGAAGTTCCTGACGATCGAGCCGGGCAAGCGGATTGTTCGCGGACATGGGAAATCTGAATATATCAGATCGAGCGCACCGGCATAGCCACAATGTCGTCGATCCGGATCTGTTCCCGGATGACGAACGGCTCGCCGTACTTCACGCCGATCTGGTTGCCGTAGAAGCGGGCGATGGCGCTCAGCCGGTCGCGGATTTCCGCCTCGGCCGGAAACAGCGCGGCGCCTTCGCCGGTTTCCCCGTATTGCGAAACGTAGCTCAGCAGCGCGTCCATGCGGCGCTCGAACTGCGCGCTGATATCCACGATGAAAGACGGCCGGACATCCGCATACAGGCTGGAATACAGAATTTTCGCCGGGCGGAAGGGTTCGGTCTCCGGATCGAGCTTGCGCAATCCGGCCAGAAAGCATGCCTCGTAGCCCATCTCTCCGCAGCGGTAATGATCGGGATGGCGCGCCTGCCAATAGGGCAGAATCATCACCCGCGGCCGCAGTTCGCGAACTTTCAGCGCCAGCCGGGTGCGGGCTTCGAGCGAGTTTTCCAGGCGCGCGTCCGGTAGTTGCAGGTTGCCGCGCCAGGCCAGGCCCAGGTGCTTCGCCGCGGCTTCGGATTCCGCGATGCGGGTGTCGGGCGTCCCGCGCGTTCCCATGTCTCCGGCGGTCAGGTCGAGCACCCCGGTGCGATAACCCGCGTCCGCCATGCGGATCAGGGTGCCGCCGCAGGTCTGTTCCACATCGTCCGGATGCGCGGCCATCGCGAGCACGTCGAGGCTCATGCGCGGGCCTCCGGGCGCTTCGGAATGTTGATGGTGATCACCACCTCCTCATTGTAGAGGCGGCACTCGAAAACGGCGCGCCTCCGTGTCACTGGCGGCTTCATTGCCAGTACGCGTCCGTCCGGCGCCAGTACCGCTGCCGCGTGCCCATCGCGAAGATCAGCCCGATTCCGGCTATGAATCCTCCGACGTGCGCGAAAAACGCCGTGCCGCCCTGCGCCGCCGAACTCAGGCTGCCGTAGCCTCCGAACAACTGCAGGGCAAACCAGTAGATCAGCATCACCCACGCCGGCAGGTCGAACGTAAAAATAAAGAGGAACCACGTGAGCATCACCACGCGCGAGCGCGGGAATTTCGCGAGATACGCGCCCATGACGCCGGCGATGGCGCCCGAAGCTCCCAGCATCGGAAGCGGCGAGGACGGGTCGATCAGCAGCTGCGCGCACCCCGCCGCAACCCCGCACAGCATGTAGAACGCAAAATATTTCCAGTGCCCCAGAATATCCTCCACGTTCCTGCCGAAAACCCACAGAAATAGCATGTTCCCGAGTACGTGCATCCAACTGCCGTGCAGGAACATCGAGGTGACCAGGTTAATCGGGTGAAAGTACGCGGGTCTCAGCGCCCAGTGCGCGATGAACACGTTCAATGCATACGGCCCCGCCAGTTCCAGCCAGAACTCGTGCAGATACACGGCCAAGTTGACCGCGATCAAAACCACCGTGACCGCCGGCTTCGAGTAGCTCGGCTGCGTGACTCGGATGGGGATCATTTATTTCCTGGCGGCGACCGCCCGGGCGGCGAATTCCGGATGCGACCGGCGCTCCGCCTTGGCCATCAGGGTACGGGTCTCGGCCAGGCCGCGGATGCCGCCTCTGGCGCCCAGCGCGGTGCAGTTGAGCGCCGCCATGGCGTTTGAAAATTCCAGAGCGTCCCCCATCGCCATTCCCTGCAAGACAGCATAGCAGAAGGCCCCGTGGAACACGTCTCCCGCGCCCGTCGTATCCAGACAGTTCACCACGAACGCAGGGGAATAATAATAACGGCCCGCCATCCGCGCAATCGAGCCGTGCGCCCCCAGCGTCATGGCCGCTACCTTCATGCCGTATTCGTTCTGGATCTTCTCGAGCGCCAGGAACGGATCGTTGACGCCCGTCCAGGCGGTGGGGAACTCCGAACTGGCGACCAGGTAATCGATGTTCGGCAGCACCTGGTCGAAGCCGTGATAGATTGTGTCCACGTCCACAGTCACCGGGATTCCGTGGGCCCGTGCCACCGCCGCCGCGTGCGCCACCGCTGCCGTATCGTGGCCGTCGATGTGCAGCAGCCGCGCGCAGGTGATCTGTTCGGGGGCGATTTCCTCCGGGTCGATGCGCAGGCATTCCTCGCGGCGCCACAGCACCGTCCGCTCCCCGGTCGAGCGGTCGATGATGATGTAGGCGGATTGATTGGGGCAGTTGCGGCGCTGCTGCACGTGATCCAGGTTGATTCCGGTGTCGAGCAGGCTCTCCATCTGGATGCGGCCGCGCTCGTCGTCGCCCACCGCACCGATGTACTTGGTCCGCAATCCCAACCTGGCGCAGGCTACCATGGCGCTCGCCACCTGCCCGCCCGGGCTGAGTATCTCTTCCTGAAAAGGCACTTTACCCGCATAAGCCGGGAAGTGCGGAACCACCAGCAGGGTATCGGTCGCGTTCAGGCCCACGCCGACCACGTCGAATTGGGGCATTCAGGAACATTGTAAGTGCAAGTCTCCCCTGAAAGTCCGCGGGCTCGGAAATGTAACCTGCTTCCCAATCGATCGGGAGAGAGCCGCATCTCTCATAACAGAGGAGGCTCGAATGAGAAACCGTATCCTCATGGGGTTGCTGTCTTCGGGATTGTTGCTGTTTGCCGCGCCCCCGCCTCAAGCGGCGCCCCAGACGCATTCGGCTAACACGCATCCTACGCAGAGCCGTTCCGAACAGGTGAAACCCCACCCCACGAACCGGCGCGGACGCGCGGCAAGACGAGTCGGCACGGGAGCAGCGGGCGGAGCGGCTTTCGGCGCCCTGGCCGGTGGAAAGCGCGGCGCGCTGATTGGCGGTGCCGTCGGTGCCGGCGGCGGCGCCGCGTATCACAGGGGCAAGCGGCGCAGTCGGGAATAAACCTGCCTCTGCCGGAGCCCCGCGCCCACACCGCTGCCGCTACTTGAGCGTTCCGTATCACACCGTCTGCCCTGAGCGCAATTTCCTCTTGACTTCGCAATCCGTCCCTGCTAGTTTTTTAGCATGGTGCTAGAAATTCAGCAGGAGGTCCGGGCGTGAGCGGGTTGGGGAAACTCAGCCGCCGGGAGCGGCAGATCATGGATATCCTCTACCAGCGCGGGAAAGCTTCAGCCTCCGAGGTCCGCGAGGCCATGGACGATGCTCCGGGCTATTCCGCCGTGCGCGCCATGCTCCGCGTGCTCGAGGAGAAAGGCCACGCGCGCCATCAGGCGGAAGGCCTGAAGTACGTCTATGTGCCGACCATGGCGCGCGAGAAGGCCAAGCGCTCCGCCGTCAAGCACGTCCTCGATACATTCTTTTCGGGCTCGCCCGAGCAGATCGTGGCGGCGCTGCTGGATGTTTCCGCCGCCCGCCTGACGCGCGAAGAACTGGACCGCATGTCGGACTTGATCGAGAAGGCCAAGAAGGAGGGTAAGTAGATGTCGAACGCGTTCGCATTTCTGGTCGGGACCGCCTGGAAAGGGACCATCATTGTAGCGGTCGCGTGGGCGGTGGCGCTTCTGCTGCGGGGGCGCTCCGCGGCGGCGCGCCACCTGGTTTGGACGGCGGCCGCGGCGGCTCTCGTGGCGCTGCCGCTCCTCTCAGTCGGGCTTCCGTCGCTGCCGGTACATGCTCCCGGGACCATTCTGGATCCAGGTCTGATCTTCCGCGTCTCCACGGTCGCTCCCCAGGCTCAAGGCGCGGCTCTTGCCGGCGCCCGCCCGCCAGGGGCACCGCCGGTCTCCACCACCCCCGACTTCCGACTGTGGATCCTGCTGCTGTGGGCCGCCGGCACGACCTTCGGCCTTCTGCAGATGCTGGCGGCGTGGACTTGCCTGGCGCGCCTTCGCCGATCGGCGCGGCCCTTGGCAGATGCGGGAATTCCGGTCCTCGATGGCGGACCGGGCCGCATGCCGCTTGCCTTCGGAATCGTTCGTCCGGTCATCCTGCTGCCCTCGGAATCCGAACTGTGGACCGAAGAGCGACGCGCCGTAGTGCTGCGCCACGAACTCGCGCACGTCGAGCGCGGCGATCTGGCCACGCACCTGCTCGCCCGCCTGGCGTTGGTGATGCACTGGTGGAACCCGCTCTCCTGGCTGGCTTGGCGCGAGTTTTTGAAGGAGCGCGAGCGCGCCGCCGATGACTTGGTCCTTGCCTCCGGCGCCCGCGCTTCCGACTACGCCGCGCACCTGCTGGAAATTGCCCGCGCCATGCAGTCGCCCGACCGCCTGGCTTCCGCCGCCATCGCCATGGCGCGCCGTTCGCAGCTCGAAGGCCGGCTGCTCGCCATCCTCGATTCGGGCGTGAACCGCCGCGCGTTCCGCCGCACGGCTCCGGTGGTGGCCGCGCTTGCGGCCGTGGTCCTGATTGCCCCGCTGGCCGCCGTTCGGGCGCAGCAATCGCCGAAGGACGCCGGGTCGGTGGTGTTCCGGGCCGCAACCATCGTCAAGCAGGGCGACCTCGCGGTGAAAAACCACCAGCCTGCGGAAGCCGATGCCTTGTACGCCAGGGCCGCCTCGCTGGGAGATATTCCCGAAGTGGTCCCAGCGTTGGTCTATCTGGGCCAGAAAGCCGAACGCGAAAACAACCTGACAGCCGCCCAGGGTTTCTTCGAGCGTGCCTTTCACATCGACCCCAACGGCCCGCGGGCCGGGACCGCGCTCGAGCAAATGGTTCAGGTGAAGCGGAAGCAGGGCGGTAGCGAAGCCGACGCCGAAGCTCTGTACCAGCGCGCTCTTTCGCTCCAGGCGCCCGATTCTTCGGCTGCCGCCACCACCATGCAACTCTATGCCCTGCTGCTGCGCAAACAGAACCGCATCGCCGAAGCCGACCAATACGAGCAGCGGGCGCGCCAGATCTACCGGGCCCGCATCGACGAATTAACGCGCAGGTCCACCTATGCCAGCGCCGTCCATCGCGTCGGCGACGGAGTCGCGGCGCCAACTCTGCTCTACAAGGTCGAACCCGAGTACTCCGAGGAAGCGCGCGCCGCCAAATTCCAGGGCACGGTGCTGCTCTACGTGGAGATCGGCCCCGATGGCCAGGCGCACAACATCAGCATCAAGAGAACCCTCGGCATGGGTCTCGACGAAAAGGCCATCGAAGCCGTTGAGCAGTGGAAGTTCCGCCCCGGCGCTATGGGCGGCCAGCCCACCACGGTCGCCGCGACAATTGAAGTGAATTTTCGGCTGATGTAAATGCGCTACTTCGGGACTATGCGGAAATCGTCGAAATAGGTGACCGAGTCAGCCGTCGTGCTCAATCCGACTTTGCCCGGCCCCGTAAACGTCTTATCCTGTCCCTGCAGGATTCGCCGATGGTCCACGTAGACCTGAAAGCGGTCGCCGCGCGCCGAAACCTTCAAAATGCTCCAGGCATTTCTCGGGACCGGGTGGCTGACGGCGGCTACCAGCGGGATCCGCTGTCCATTCTGGACTTTGTAAACCGAGATGGTATCTTTGAGGGCGTTGGCGTGTGCCAGATAGTAGTTGTTCTCGTTCTGGTAGCGCCACACCACGCCGCCGCCCGGATCTTCCCGGCCGGCAACCGGCTTCAGCCGGACGCTGATGTCGGCGTCTTTGACCTTGGGAGCATTGAGGATCGCGAGCGGGGTGCGGCGGTTATCGGAATCCCCGTTGGATACCTGGGCGAGCACGTAAGGCGGACTTGGCGCCGTCCGGTCTTTCAGGATTTCCCATCGCGGCGGCGAACCGCTGTTGGTCATCGCGGCGCTCCACCCCTGCGGCATTCTGCCGATTGCCGAGGTATCGAAATTGATCACCCGTCCAGAAGAAGCAATCAATCCGAGCGAAACCAGGAAACCCAATGTTTTCATATTATTCGCCGCAGGGCGCTAACTGCGGCTTCAAACCCGTACCTTCTTCCTTTTTATCATGCTTTCACCGGAGAGGAGCTTCCGGCACGGTCACTGAGTGTGAATTATCCCCGGCTTCGCTGGCGCCAGGTGTGAACCAGCGTAGCCACCAGAATCACCGCGCCCCCGGCCAGCGACCAGCCGCGCGGCCGCTCGCCAAAAATGAACCAGGTCCACACCGGGTTCAACGCCGGCTCGGTAATCAACAGGGTAGTGGCTTCGAAGACCGGCACGTAGCGCAGGCCGCTGGTCAACAGCAGGTACGCCAGCCCGATTTGTACTGCGCCCAGATACAAAATCACGCCCGCGTCGGCAGCCGTTCCGCCGCGTAGCGGCAGCGCCATCGGCAGGGCGCACACGCACGCCAGAATGTTGCCCAGCGCGACGGTGGGGATTCCCGCATTAGGATGTTTGCCGCGCGACAGCCAGCGCAGCCCGACCAGCAACAAGGCGTACGTGAATCCGCTGGCTGCTCCCAGGATATTGCCCCGGTGCGGATCGGGCGCCGTAACGCTGCCCGCCTCCGACCCGAGAAAGAACACGCCGATTCCGCAGGCCACCACCGCCATATATAAGACATCTTCGCGGCGGACCGGCTCGCCGAGCAGGAGCGGTCCCAGCAGCAGCAGGTACAGCGGGGCGCCCGATTGCAAAAAGATGGCGTTCGCCGACGTGGTCAGCCGGTTCGCCAGAACGAACAGGATGAGCGTGGCCGCGTACGCCGCTGCCACCGGAACCATGCGCCAGGACCACCGCCTTGCTTGCGGCAGCAGGAGCAGCAGCACGATGGCCGCTACGCCGCTGCGCGCGCTCGCCACCTGCCAACCCGTCAGGCTCACCGCTTTGATGGCCGCGCCGCCGGTCGAGAACAGCACCGCCGCGCCCAGAAGTTGGAAGCGGTGAAGGACGGGAGAGGAGTCTGTCGGAGCCTGCAAAGGGCCACCATAACATGTCCCGCCGGAGTGTGGGCGATGGGGCAGGGAAACCCGCCCGCTTCTTTGAAAATCAATATCGCCCGGTTCCAAATCCCATATCTTTACGCGAATCGATTTTCCTGGAACTTTTGGTTTGGCTCGAATTGGTCATAGATCCATCGCACTAAAAGGTCTGAAAATATGGTTATCCCTTCAGGGGTCAATTCGGGTTGCGATCCTTCGAGCACCGGGTGGTCTTGTTGTGCGCGCCGGGCTTGAGAACAGGCGACCAACTATTAACTTGGCAAGGAGGATTGAGATGTTTTTTGTGAAAGGGACTGCACTGCGCATTCTGGCGTGCGTGGCCCTGCTGGCGCCCGTGCTCGCCGGCCAGTCATTGACGACCGGCGACATCGCCGGTAACGTCACCGATTCCAGCAGGGCGGTGGTTCCGAACGCGGACGTGGCCTTAAAGAGTCTGGATTCCGGATCAGCGCAAGCGACCGCGACGAATTCGTCCGGTGACTTCCGGTTCTCACTGCTGAAGCCGGGCAGGTACACGATTACGATCAGCCGGCCGGGCTTCCAGTCCGCGGCTCGAACCATCGAACTGGCGGTGGGCCAGGTCGCTACATTCAACGCCACTCTGCAAATCGGGCAGACCACCCAAACCGTGGAAGTCTCCGACGTGGGGGCGGTGCTGAACCCTGAGCCGAGCATGATGACGACGTTTTCGCCGGCGCAACTTTCGGAACTCCCCGCGGCGGGCGGCGATATCACCAACATCGCCTTTACGGCTCCCGGCGTAGTGGTCAACAATACGGGCGGCTACGGCAACTTCACGGTCAACGGACTGCCCGCCACTTCGAACCTGTTCACGGTCAACGGCGAAAATGACATGGACCCGTACTTCAACATCAACAACTCGGGCGCGTCGAATCTGACGATCGGCCAGAACGAGTTGCAGGAAGCGACAATCACCACGAATGCCTATGGCGGGCAGTACGGGCAACTCTCCGGGGCACAGGTGACCTATGTGACCATGTCCGGGACCAATGAGTTCCACGGCAACGCCGTATGGTGGTGGAACGGCCGCGCCATGAATTCCAACGATTGGTTCAACAACTTCTACGGCACCCCCCGTCCCTTCTCGAATTCGAATCAATGGGCGGCCCGGATCGGCGGTCCGATTCGCAAGAACAAGACCTTCTTCTTCGTCGATAACGAGGGCTTGCGCTTCGTTCTCCCGAATGTCGATTCGGTCACGATTCCTACACAGGCGTTTGCCAACGCCGTGCTGAACAACGTTCAGATCAAGCAGCCGAACGAGTACAACGCGTACAAGAACATGATGGGCCTCTGGCTCAACGCCCCCGGCGCGGCGAGCGCCGTGCCGATCGCGAACAGCAGCTACTGCAATTCGCTGAACCTGACCGGCTTCAACCCGGCCGCCACGGCCTGCGCCGCGAAATTCCAGGCCACGCCGAATGCCCTCGGTTCGGAATGGATCCTGGCCGCTCGCGTCGACCAGAATATCAGCGACAACGATAAGGCGTTCTTCCGCTATCGCGGCGACCATGGCATGCAGCCCACGCACCTGGACCCGATCAACTCCAATTTCAACGCGATATCGAGCCAGCCTTCATGGGACACGCAGGCCGGCGAGACGCACATCTTCGGCGCGCGCGCGACCAACCAGTTCACCGCTTCGTTGAGCCACTACGTGGCCCAGTTCCAGCAGAACCCGCAGCAGGTGGCCGGCACGTTCCCCTACGGAGTTATCGATTCCGGGGCGGTGCCGTTCACCAGCTTCAACGAACAGTATGACTTCCCGCAGGGACGCAATATTACGCAGTACCAGTTCATAGACGACTACACGATGAACCGCGGAAGCCATACGTTGAAGTTCGGCGGCAATTTCCGCCGTTACGACGTGAGCGATCACAATTTCTATTTCAGCAACCCGGGCGTCTACTTCGGCTACACCAGCAACGGTCTGCAGAACTTTGCGGACGGGCTGGCGTACCAATACCGCGGGGCGTTGAACCTGGCCAATGATGTGCCCATCGCCATGTGGGGGTTGCACCTCTATGCCATGGACGAGTGGAACGTGAAGCCCAACCTCAAGCTGACGCTCACTCTGGCGGCGGAGCGCAACTCCAACCCGGTTTGCCAGTTCAACTGCTTCGCCAACTTCGAGGGCCCGTGGAACTCGCTTCCGAGCGTGACCAGTTCGAACCCCGGGGGCGTTTCCTACAGCAGCGACATTGCCGCCGGCCGGCATCAGGCTTTCCCCGGCGTCGATGCGATCAACCTGGCGCCGCGCGCCGGGTTCAGTTGGTCGCCGACCAGCCACCGCAAGTGGCTCGTGAGCGGCGGATTCGGCATTTTCTATGATGCGCTGCCGGCCGGCCTGGTGGACAATCTCCTGGCCAATCCGCCGGTTTCGGTGGCCATCCGCGTGCGCCCCTCGGGCGGCGTTCTGCCCTTTGATCCGGCGGGCGGCGCGGCCACCCTGGCGGCGTCGGCCAACGCCTTCAGCATGCAACAGACGTTCAGCCAGCTTTCGGCAACCCTGTCGCAGTTGGGGTCCACTTTTGCGGCCCCGTCTTTTACGTCGGTGGCAGGTACGATGCACGCCCCGCGCTGGGAGGAATGGAACGTCCAGATCCAGCGCCAACTGAGCAACTCGACCGTCTTTCAGATCAACTACGTCGGCAACCATGGCGGCAATATCCCATACTCCAACGCTTGGCCCAATGCCTACGACCAGTACGGGCTTTATCCGGGAGTCGCGGGAATCCCATCAGCCGTGCCGGTGGAGAACTACGGCACGGTGACGCAGTACCAAAGCGGTGCCATTTCGAACTACCAGGGCCTGACCGCGACGGTGAGCAAGCGTTTTTCGTCCTGGTTTGCCGGCCACCTGAATTACACGTGGTCCCACAACCTCGACGAAGGGTCCAACGGCGGAGTCTTCACTTACGGCGATTCGACGCTGGGACAGATCAACCCGCTCAGCCTCAGCGCCAACAACTACGGCAATTCCGATTACGACATTCGTCATAATTTCTCCGCGGATTGGCTCGTCAGCCCGACCCTTCACATCGGCAGCCCCCTGCTGCGACATCTGTTGAGCGGTTGGGAATGGTCCGGCAAGTGGTTCTGGCGCTCCGGCCTGCCGTTCTCGGTGACGGATGACAATTCCGTCCTGGGCAACGGCGGCGGAGCGATTTACGCCACGCCACTCGGTCAGGGCTGGGGCCAGATGAGTTGCGGAGCGGCCGCAGCCGTGACCCCGTGCATCAACGCGGGCGCCTATCTGGATAGCAGTGTCATCAACAACTTCACGGCGTGGTCCCCGCAGAACCGCAACCAGCTTCGCGGTCCCAACTTCTTCGATATCGACATGAATCTCTACCGCAATTTTGCAATCCGGGAGGGGATGAAGCTCGGTATCGGGGTTCAGGCTTTCAACGTCTTCAATCACCCGAACTTCGGCCTTCCGGATGCCGGTCTGGGCGACGCTACTTTCGGCTTGGTTTCGAGCATGTCGAACTCGCCGACCAGCCCCTATGGCACGTTCCTGGGTTTCGATTCCTCCGTACGGGTCGTTCAGCTCTCGGCCAAGTTCACCTTTTGAGTCTCCGGAAAACTGACCCGTCTACGCGGGGCCGGGCAACCGGCCCCGTTTTTTTCGTCGCGCTCAGCTTGAATTCCATATTCTAGGTACTAAATCTCATATTGTCGTCTAAGCTGTTTGTTTTTAATGGATTGAGTTGACTATGCGGAGCTTCGGCGGGGATCCGGGGGAGTTTCGCCGTAATTACGTGCCAGACCGTCTCTAGAATTTTCAACAATTTGTGCTCTTTTGAGATTGGTCATGAAGTTGCTAGGTAAAAGGGATCTAAAGATATTGAAGTCCTTCGAGGTCTTGGGGGACGAGTGTATCCGGGTCATCTCAGCTCCTGATGGCCCCTGCATCTGGGGTAGGCGTCCCCGAGGCACAAGCAGCAGTTCAGTGAATGTACCGGCGAGAAGTTTTCAAAATCCGGAAGCAAATAGGTTAAATTCGCGATGAAATTGTCAATACGTGACGGAGGTACACAGAGATGAGTTTGAGGATCAGGAATAGCCTGCTCATCATGTTGGTCGCCCTGGTTTCGGCGGGCACTACGCTTTTGGCCCAAGTCGTCAGCGGCGGTCTGACAGGTACGGTCTACGATGCCAGCGGCGCCACGGTGCCGGGCGCGTCCGTAACTGTAAAGAACGATGCCACGGGCGTCCAAACCGTGACAAAAACCGGTGCGATCGGCGATTATCGCATTTCGAACCTCCCGGTTGGAACCTACACGATCAGCGTGACGGCTTCCGGGTTCACCAACGCGCAACTGAAAGGCGTCGAAGTTCAGTTGAACAAGATCGCCACAGCCAATGTGAAACTGGAAATTGGCCATAGCGTGGAAACGGTGGAAGTCACGGCCGCGGCGGCCGCCATCGACACCACGACAGCTCAGGTGCAGACTTCGTTCGAGACGAAGCAGTTGATGGATCTGCCCAACACCGCCGGCGGCAACGGCGTACTCAACCTGTCGCTGCTGAACGCGGGGGTTTCGACGAGCGGCGCGACCGGAGCCGGCACCGGCCCTTCGGTCGGCGGCCAGCGTCCCCGCAACAACAATTTCACGATTGAGGGAATCGATAACAACAGCGACAGCGTCACCGGCCCGGTGGTCTCCGTGCCCAACGACGCCGTGGCCGAGCTTACCGTTCTGCAGAACCAGTTTTCGCCGGATTTCGGCCACTCCTCGGGCGGCCAGTTCAACTCCATCGTCAAGAGCGGCACCAACGAGATTCACGGGACCCTCTACGAGTACATGAACAACCGGAATCTGAATGCGGCCAACAATCTCGACGCGGTGGATGGGAATCCGCTGCATCCCCGCTATGACGACAACCGTTTTGGCGGGCAGGTTGGCGGACCGATCAGGAAAAACAAGCTTTTCTATTTCGTCAATTATGAATATGAGCCGACCGGTGGCGCGGGCAGCGCCGGCTTGTTATACGCGCCGACGGCCGACGGTTGGAACACGCTGGCGGGAATTCCGAACATCAACCAGAACAACCTGAAGGTGCTCAAGCAGTACCTGGGCACGGCTACTTCCGCCGCGGCGCCCGGCTCCACTCCCAACGGAGCATATCCCCTGATCAGCCCGATCAACCAGGGTTACAATGGCGCAGCCACCACCGGCACGTCCATTCCGATCGGCCAGGTTTCGTTCACCGCGCCGTCCTATACCAACACCGAGCGCGCCGTTGCGGCGATCGATGCCAACTTCTCCGATAAGGACAGCCTGCGCGGGCGCTTCGTCCTCAACCGTCAGGGTTTCATCGACACCGCCGCCAGCCTGCCGGTTTTCTACACGACGGTTCCCAACAATGGCTATGTGGTGACCGTGTCGGAGTTCCACACCTTCGCGCCGACCCTCACTAATGAGTTCCGCGCCGGATACAACCGGACTTCCAACAACTATCCTGCCGGTAACTTCTCGTTCCCGGGCTTGGACCAGTTCCCGAACATCAATATCTTCGACCTCGGGGCGCAATTGGGCCCCGACCCCAACGCGCCGCAGTTCGGCATTCAGAACACCTACCAGTTGACCGATAGCGTGGTCTGGACCAAGGGTTCTCACACCCTGAAATTCGGCTTCGACGGGACCAAGCTGATATCGCCGCAAAGTTTCACGCAGCGCGCACGCGGCGACTATGAATGGAGCTACCTGTCGGACTACCTGTACGACTACACTCCGGATTATCTCGCTGAGCGCACCCTGGGCAACGTGATTTACTACGGCGACCGCATCACCACCGCCCTGTACGCTAACGATACCTGGAAGATCTCCCGGAACCTGACCGCCAACCTCGGCCTGCGCTGGGAATACCAGACCCTGCCGTACAGCGAGCGCCTGCAAAGCGTAAACTCCATTTCGGACGTGCCCGGTCTCATCACTTTCGGCGCACCGAAGGCGCAGAAGAAGAACTTCATGCCCCGGATCGGCTTGGCCTACTCTCCTGGCGACAGCGGGCGCACTTCCATCCGCGCCGGCTTCGGCATCAACTACGACGTGCTGTATGACAACCTGGGCCTGCTTTCCCTGCCGCCGCAGGACACCATCACGGTGGATCAGGGCGGTATGAACGGCACCGCCTATCTGGCGAACGGCGGCATCCCGCCCAACGCCTCGGCGGCTGCCCTGACCCAGGCCGAAGCCCGGGCCGGCACCGGCGGCTACGTTCCCGACCAGAAGCGGCCGCAGTCCATCCAATGGAACATCGGAATCCAGCACGTGTTCCACAACGACTACACAATTGATAGCCGCTACATGGGTACCCGCGCCTCGAATCTGACCGTGCAGGACCGCATCAACGTTCAGAACGTCGTCAATCCGTCGAACGCTCTGCCCCTGTATACCACTGCTCCGTCGCAGGCGACTTTGAATTCGCTGACCAGCTCCCTGACTTCCCTCAACAGCGCGTATAGCGCCGGCGGGTACTTTGTGCCGTCGTACTTCAATGCAGGGTTCCAGAGCTCGATCGTGGGCTTCATGCCCTACGGCCGATCCTCCTACAACGGCTGGGCGAACCAGTTGACTCGGCGCTTCTCCAACGGCCTGCAGTTCGTGGCCGCCTACACATGGAGCCACAACATCGACGACTCCACCGCCGATGTGTTCAGCACCTACACCACACCGCGCCGCCCGCAGAATTTCCAGAACATTGCTGCGGACCGGTCCGATTCGGCCCTCGATCACCGTCAACGCTTCACCTACCAGGTGATGTACGACGTGCCGTTCTTCAAGCACGACACCAGCTGGTTCAAGCGCAATCTCCTGGGTAGCTGGGAATTCGTGCCGATTTACCAGTATCAGGTTGGCACTTTGGTCACCGTGCAGAGCGGCATCGACTCCAATATGAACGCCGATTCGGCTGGCGACCGCACTTTTGTGAACCCCAACGGGAACAACCTCATCGGCAGCGGCACCACCCCGCTCACCAACAGCGCCGGCCAGACCGTGGCCTATCTGGTCAACAATCCCAACGCCGGTTACATCGTGGCGCCCAAGGGCACCCTGCCCACCGGCGGACGCAATACGATGGCCGTGAACCCCATTGACGACGTCGATATGACTATCGCCAAGTACATCGGGTTGGGCAAGGAAGACAAGTACAAGCTGCGCTTCGAAGGCCGCTTCTTCAACATCTTCAACCACCCGCAGTATGTCGCCGGCAACATCAGCGACGTGGCTTCGGTAGGTTTCACCGGCACCGCCGTACACAACGCGCTGATCCCCACGAGCACCCTGTTCGGCCAGTGGTCGCAGGTGTTCTCAAGCAATCCGCGCAGCATTACGGTTTCCGTGAAACTGACGTTCTAGATGCAGACAACCTGTCAAGCCCACCCGGTTTGACAGCGCTTTGATTCAGGCCGGCTCTTCTCGAACTCAGAGGGGAGCCGGCCTTTTGTTTTCCTGCGACTGCCTTTTTGCCCTCCCGGTGGCCCTCCGACGCAGTCGGCTATTACCGGTTCGCGAACCTGCCGCCCGGCGTTTACACGGTCAACATTACTGCCCCCGGTTTCCGGGGTTACAGGCAAGCGAACATCGTGCTGGAAGTGGGACACCTCCCCGCGGTGGATGTCACCATGGAAATCGGCGCGGTGGCGGAAACGGTCGAGGTTTCGGCGCAAGCCGCGGCAATCGACCCCACCCAGAGCAAGGTGCAGAGCAATATTCCCCAGGCCAGCCTGATGAATCTGCCCACCCAAAGCCTCTCGTACCAGAGCGTCATCCAGTTTGCGCCGGGTGCCCGCTTCGAACCGCTGCAAAACAGCAACACGCAAGGCACCAACAACTACGCCAACAACGGATTCCAGATCAACGGCGCCAGCAACTCCGAGAACTCGTACCTGGTGGATGGGCTCGAAACCGCATCGATTTTTGACGGACATTCGCAGGCCAACGTGCCGATGGACTTCATCGACGAAGTGCAGGTGAAGACCAGCGGCTTCGAGGCGGAATACGGCGGCGCGCTCGGCGGCGTGGTGAACGTCATCTCCAAACGCGGTTCGAATGAATGGCACGGCAGCATGTTCATGAATTACAATGCTGACCGTTTCAACGCCGCGCCGAACCCCACCCAGCAGCGGAATCCACAGTATCCCGCCAATCTCGGCGGCGCGCCGAAACTGGATCAGCCTCTCGAGTATTATTACCCGGTGAAAGACCATTCCCGGATTGTCGATCCGGGTTTTACGCTAGGCGGCAGCCTGATTAAGGACCGGCTGTGGATATTCCTCGGCAGCGAACCGGACTTCAACCAACTGCGGCGCACGGTGAATTTCGCGGCGGCCTCGGGATCGGCCGGTCCGCGAACGTTCAACGACAACAATTACACCTACTTTTCGTCGGCGCGATTGGATTACCGGGCAACCGAGAAGATCCGCCTTTATGGCTCCGGGCAGTACAGCTACGAACGCGGCACCGGCACTTCTTTGCCGAATGCGGACGATATTCACGGGCAGTTCAATTCGTCTTCGACGACCAATCCGGATAACTGGAACGGCGGCATCGGTTACGTTGCGCCGCAAGTAATCTACAATACGGGCGCCGACATCAGCATCACGCCCAGCCTGATCGCAACCACCCGGTTCGGCTACTTCTACTACAACTACGAGGACCGCGGGCTACCGGTCGGCATCCGCTACCGCTACATTGATACCAATTACCCCTACAGCACTGGAGACGCGCCGGCATTGGCGGGCACTCAGGCGCTGGACGGGACGGTGCTGCCGTCGCAATTCGTGAATTCAACGGGCTGGAGCAACATCGGGGCGAACTCGCAAACTGCCTACGACATCTTTAAGCGTTACAGCTTCAACCAGGATCTGGCGTTCTTCAAAAACTTCCTGGGAACTCACAACGTGAAGTTCGGCTACGGCTTCAATCATGGCCTGAACGACACGCTCAGCGGCGTTTACAATACGGCGGATGTTTACGTCGCGTACAATCTTCAGTATGCGCCGGTGACTACCAACGGGCAGGCCCGTTGCCAGGCGATCGAGGCGCAGAACCTGTCGCTCTACGGTGCAGCCGGCGGCAATCCCGACGGAAGCGCCTGCCAGGGCTTGTGGGGCACGGTCAACCTTCGCGACGTCGCGACCACGGGTAAGGTGGGCAACTGGAATCACTCCTTTTACGTTCAGGACGCCTGGACCGTTACCAAGGGATTGACCCTGAACCTGGGCGTCCGGCTCGATAAGGAAAACCTCCCCTCCTATAACACGCTGCCGGGCTACAACGGCATCAGTTTCGGATGGGGTGACAAGATCGCTCCGCGCCTGGGGGCTGCTTACGATGTCCTGCACAACGGCAAACTCAAGGTGTACGGAAGCTTCGGATACTTCTATGACATTATGAAGTTCCAACTGCCGCGCGGCAGTTTCGGCGGCGATTACTGGCATGACTGCGTGTATGCGCTGGATTCCCCGAACTTCACACAGATCATCCCGCAGCGCGATTCGCAAGGCCACTACTGCCCGCTAGGCGGAGGCAGCGTGCCAGCCAACGGAAGCTTCCCGGCGATGCGCTTCATTGAGAACGTCGATTACCGGGCGCCGTCCAACGACCCGAACCAGGCGGGCTCTCTCGGCGCGTCGGGCTTGATCGATCCGAATCTGAAGCCGATGAGGCAGCACGTCCTCACCATCGGCGGCGCGTGGGAACTCAGGCACGACCTCGTGTTCGAGCCTGTATACACGCGAACGCGCCTCGACCGGACCATCGAAGATGCCGGCACGATTACGCAGGCCGGCGAGGTTTACTACATCACGAATCCCGGGTTCGGCATCAATGCCACGGTGCCCAACTGCAACGGATGCCCTCCCAATATCAAGGCGATCCGTGACTACGACGGCCTGGAACTCCGGCTGACCAAGAGATTCAGCAACCAGTGGTTCGGCGCGTTCTCCTACACCTATAGCCGGCTCTACGGTAACTACGATGGACTGACCTCCACCGATGTCAGCGATGGCATCGGACGCAATGGCGCCAATTCCGACCGTGCATTCGACGAGCCGTTCATGTCGTTCGACGCGCACGGCCACAGCGATGCAGGCCCGCTCGGCACCGATCGCCCGAACACCTTCAAGGCGAACGTTTACTACAACCTCAAATGGTGGAAGTTCAATACGGTGGCTGGTCTTTTCGAGCAGGTTTACTCAGGCACCCCGCTAAGCAGTTACATCAGCGTGTGGGGCGCGCCTGTGTTTGTCGAGGGCCGCGGCAACTTCGTTCCCTTGAGCCGCGATCCCGCGACCGGTAACTGGGTCGCCGGCACTCCCACCGACGCGCGCACACCACGATTTACCCAATCGGATATCAGCGCGTATCAGGACTTCCACGTCAGCAAGACCAATGAACGGCTGGTGGCTCGCGTGGGAGCCGACTGCTTCAACTGCTTCAACCAACACAGCGTGACCATCATCAATCAGAACATGATCCGCACTTCCGGCATCAACCCGGCTACCTGTGGGACGGCTGGAACGAATTGCACGGCGATCGGAGCCGCAAACGCGGGGTTCGACTACGGGGCCGTCATGTCAAAAGGCTACGACTACATAGGGCTGGCAAACTCGCAGAATCGCACGCTCAGCAGCCTCTATGGCCAGCCGCAGGCGTGGCAGAGCCCGCGCACCTTGCGGTTCCAGGTCCGGTTCACCTTCTGACGCGGACGTAATCTCAGCGGGGCGGGCCGGAAGGTCAGCCCCGCTTTCTATTCACGCGGTAATTCTCCACCGTTTCCCAACTTCCACAGCCGCATCATCCTTGAATCCGAGAATCTGGCCGAGGCTATACTATGGGTAGCCGTGCGCATTTTCTGGGTATTTGCGCCTCTGTTAGCTGCCGCTGTCGTCTGGAACGTCCTGGCGGGTACGACTGGCCCGATTGTGTGGATTGCGGCACCCGTGGCCGGGCTGGCGCTCTGGACTTTGATCGAATACCTGATGCACCGGTTCATTTTCCACCGCCTGGCTCCTCATTGGGAACACCATCAGAGCCCGGCCGATCTCCGGTACCTGTTTGCGCCCGCCTGGCTTTCGATCTCCTTTGCAGCGGTGCTGTGGATGCTGCTGGCGCTGATCCTGCGGTCCTGGCGCCTGGGGGCGCTGGTCGAAACCGGCACCGTGGCGGGGTACCTGGGGTACGAACTGGTACACCTCTCGATCCACAGCCAGCGGAAAGGGGGCGCGCTGCTGGTAGCGCTGCGGAAGCACCACTTCTATCATCACTTTGCCGACGATACGAAGTGCTACGGCGTGGTCACGCCCTTGTGGGACCGGGTGTTCGGCTCGCTGCCCCGGTGATTCCGCCTACTTTACGGCCTGGGACGCGTGGTACGAACTGCGAACCAGCGGGCCGGATTCCACATGTGCGAACCCCATCTCATATCCCGCGCGCCGGAACTCGTCGAACTCCTCGGGCGCTACGTAGCGCGCGATCGGCAGGTGCCTGGGCGATGGCCGCAGGTACTGCCCCAGCGTGAGGATCCCGACCTGGTGCGCCCGGAGATCGCGCATCACCCCCAGCACTTCGGCGGGCTGCTCGCCGAGACCCAGCATCAGCCCGCTCTTGGTGGGGGTCTCGGGCCGAATCTGCCTGGCCCATTCCAGCACCTCGAGTGACCGCTCATAGCGCGCGCCCAGCCGCACCTGGCGGTAGAGCCTCGGCACGGTTTCGGTGTTGTGGTTCAGTACGTCCGGCCGGGCATCCATGACGGTCTCGACCGACGGGCGGCTCCCCTGGAAATCGGGGATCAGAACCTCCACCCCGCAATCCGGCACCCGGTCCCGGATCGCCCTTATGGTGAGGGCGAACAACTCGGCGCCGCCGTCTTCCCGGTCGTCGCGGTTCACGCTGGTGATGACGGCGAATTTCAGCCCCATCGCCGCCACCGCCTCGGCAACCCGCTGCGGCTCGTCGTAATCCACCGGCAGGGGAGCGCCTTTCTCGACCGCGCAGAATCCGCAGCGGCGGGTGCAGACATTCCCCAGGATCATGAACGTGGCGGTGCGGTGATTCCAGCACTCGCCCACGTTCGGACAGGCGGCGCTTTCACACACGGTGTGGAGGCGAAGGCGCCCGATCAGCCCCTTGAGGTCGTGATAGTTCTCGCCGGCGGGTGCCGGGGCGCGCAGCCAATCGGGCCGTTTGGGCGTGGATGCGATGGAGACCAGCACTATCCCTATTATGACTTACGCTTCGGCCCGGCCGATGCGGGGAGTGGCGACTCCCACCCGCCCGGCCGCCTTGCACAGACTTTCCCAGTTGCCATCTGCGATGGGGATACCGTTTTTCGACCGCTCGGCTTCTATCCGCCACTCCGGATCTCCCGCCACCAGCACCTCGTCATAGCCCGGTGCCGTAGGGGTGGATTTGATCATGCCGACCAGCTTCTCCATCCGCGCGGTAAACTCCTCCACTGGCATAAAACGCGCGATATCGATAGCCAGAAACGTCTGGCTGACCCGAACCCTTTTGCCGCGGAAGCGGATTCCGCCGAGCTCGGTGGACATGGCGCCGCCGCTCAGGACCGCGCACAGGATTTCCACCATCAGGGCAAGGCCACTTCCTTTATAGCCGCCCAGCGGCATCAGCAGGCCCTGGTAGGCCTGCCGGGTATCGGTGGTGGGGACGCCTTCGGAATTGAAGGCCCAGCCCGAAGGGATCTCCGGCTGGCCATTGAGGAAGGCTTTGAAGACTTTTCCGGCGGCTACCGTGGTGGTCGCCATATCCAGCAGCCAGGGGCCCGGCAGCGCCACGCAAATCGGGTTCGTCCCGACACGTCCCTCCTTGCCCTGCCACGGCGGAACGATCGGGGATGCGTTGCACATGACGATCCCGATCTGGTTGGCGGCCCGCATCTTCTGGGCCCACCAGGCGGCGGCGCCGAAGTGGTTCGATTCGCGGGCCACCACCATGGCGACGCCCTGTTCCCCTGCGATGCGCACCGCGTGGCGGCAGCAGATGTCGGCGACCCATTGTCCGATGCCGTTCTGGCCGTCGAACAGCAGGCAGGAGCCGGTTTCCGAAATCACGCGGCCGTCCGTGCGGGCATCCATCTCCCCGGCCAGCAACTGGTCTACGTAGAATGGCAGCAACTGCATCCCGTGGGAATCGACGCCCCGCAGATTGGAGGCGACCAGGCAGGCGGCTGTGACCTCGGCTTTGTCTGCCGGAACCCCGGCCCCTGTCAGAATGTCTTCGGCGAATCGCGTGAGTTCGGCTACGGAAATCAAAGGCATGAACTTACAGGGTATCGCAGGGAGGGCCGGCGGCTTGCGCTACTCGCCGTCCGAGTCATCTGTTGCCAAATCGCCGGGAACTTTCCCGCTTCGCGAAGTGTCTATTGCTATGCAGGACCCGAGTTTTCTGTTACGTTTGAAGTCAGGCTTTTTGTGAGGCTGCCGTGGCGACTTCAATTCTGGAACTAGGCCCCGAAGGGGCATCGGAAACGGGCGCGGAGATCGACGATCTCCAGCTCGTCGCGTCTCTTCGGAGCGGTTGCGAGCGCGGTTACGAAGAACTGCTCAGCCGGTTCCAGCAGCCGGTATACACGCTTGCGTTCCGGCTGCTGAACGACCAGTCGGATGCGTGCGATGTCGTTCAGGAAGTTTTCCTGAAGGTATTCCGGAATATCGGAAGCTTCCGCGGGCAGAGCACGCTGAAGACCTGGATTTACCGGATCACGGTAAATGAGGCGCACAACGCCCGGCGCTGGTTTTTCCGGCATCGCCGTCGGGAAGTAGACCTGGATGAGGGTCCGGAGGAATCGCGCGATTGGAAGGAGACGATTGCCGACGGCGGCCGCTCACCGTTTGACGCTGCAGTGGATCGTGAACAGCACGTCATGATTGAGGCGGCACTCGAAAAAATCAACCCGATCTTCCGTGAAGCGGTAGTACTCAGGGATATTACGGATCTGAGCTACGAAGAAATCGCGGAAGTCCTGGGTGTTTCCCTGGGAACGGTGAAATCCCGTATCCTGCGGGGCCGTGAAGCCTTGCGGGACGAACTCGTGGGGAGCTTGAAAAACAGGCCATCCCTCCGACTGGTGCCGAAAACGGCAGAGTGATTTTATGAGCTGTGATAACGTGCATGATCTGATCTCTTCATTCCTTGACGGAAAGGTTCCGGCCGGGAAGCGGGAGAGGCTATCGGCGCATATCAAGTCCTGCAGGGAGTGCAGTGCCCATCTGGAATCCGTCCAGAGCCTGCGCGACGCGCTGCTCGCGATGGATCATGCTCCGATTCCCGCGGCCCTGTCCGCGAACCTGCGCGTATTGGCATCTCATGAGCGCGCTAACCGGCTCGCGCGGGTCAGTTTCCCGGCTCGCGTGAGATCCTGGCGCGGTCGCGCTCAACTGGCGTTCGACAATCTGATGCGGCCTTTCGCCCTGCCGTTCGCGGGCGGCCTGCTGTCCGCTCTGGTGGCCTTCGGCACGCTGGTTCCGACCCTGACTTTCCAGCACGCTCTGGCGGATCAGTCGTTGTTCACCCAACCGGACGGCGAGGTGGTGGCGCTCGGCTCCAACGGCGCATACCTGGCGCAGGCGTCCGGCGACATTCCGCGGATCGTGCGGGGAGACGATGACGATATCCCCGCGGATGCCAACGTTGTCGACTTGGTCATCGACGAGAACGGCCACGTCAGCGACTGGTCGCTCGCCCGCGGACAGCTCACCCCCGATTTGCAGAGCATTATCATGTTCTCGCAGTTCAAGCCGGCTACCTATCTCGGGTTGCCGACGTGGGGCCGGGTCAAAGCCGTGCAGTCGCCTTCAGTGCCGGCGCCCGGGCGGATTCGCAGCTAAGCGCTCCTGGTGGCGCGGCAAAGGCTGGGGCAGCACTTCCTGATCAAGGGTTCCGTGCTGGAGCGGATCGCGGCGGCGGTGTGTCCGGAGCTGTGCGAACTGGTAATCGAAATCGGCCCCGGCCGGGGCGCACTCACCGAAAAACTTCTGAAGCGGGCGAAACGGGTGGTCGCGGTGGAGGTCGACCCGCACCTGGTCGAACATCTGCGGCGGAAGTTCGGCGGCGATTCGCGGCTCGAAGTGGTGCAAGCCGACGTCCTCGAGGTGGATCTGTCGCAATGGGGCCGCGCGCCGGTCGCTGGCAACCTGCCCTACTACATTACTTCCCCGATTCTGGAAAAGGTGACCCGCCTGGAATGTCCGCGCGTGGTCTTCCTGATCCAAAAGGAGGTCGCCGAGCGCCTGACTGCCCAGCCGGGAAGCCGCGCGTACGGTTTCCTCACCGTCCAGACCGCCATCCGTGCGAATGCGCGGCTCCTGTTCGGGGTGAAGCCGGGGGCTTTTCATCCTCCTCCCCAGGTGGATTCGGCGGTGGTGCTTCTCGAACCGCGAGCGGAGGCTCTCGAAATTGCGAATCCAGATGAGTTCGTGCGCTTTGTGGGCCGGTGCTTCCGGCAGAAACGGAAGACCATACGGAACAACCTGGCACCCGTGTGGGATGCGGCCGCGTGGCCGGAAGCCGGCCTGCGCGCGGAACAGCTCTCGCTGGAACAGTTTGGGGAGATGTACCGCAGGATACGATGATGCCGCGCCCGAGGCATTCCGATTGCACCGGTAACGTGCATGAGAATCTGGAAACTGGCGGCGCTGCCGGCCGCGGCGGCTGCCCTTGCGCTGGCCGGGGGCGGCCGTGCGGTGGTGAACCAGGCCATGGAACGTGGGCGCACGCAGATACAAGGTACGACCATGCCGCTTCGCGAGCAGGAGCGTTCGATCATGGCGATACCCAGCCAGTTCAGCGGTGTTCTGATCGATGCCGGCTGTTCGAATCGCTCGCTCTATAATTTGAGCATCCCGCCGGAATCGCTTTCGGCCGCGATGGCCGGAGCGGGCGGTAGCGCCACGGCTCCCGCCACAGCGGGCGGCGGCGTTTCCGCGGCCGGCATCACGGTGTCGCCGCAAACCATCGAGTCGGAGCGGGCCGATATCATGCCGCACCAGGTGCCGGATATGCGAACCCGCCAGCGGGATCCCACGTGCGCGGTGACTGCCCGGACCAGAGACTTCGCGCTGCTGCTGGCCAACGGCCGCCTGTTGAATCTGGATGCCGGGGGCAACACGCTGGCGTGGCAAGGTTTGCAGGCCACGACAGAAGGCCGCGCCATGCTGAACGGCGAGGGTCCAGGCCTGAAGCCCGCCGGCCGTATGGTGGGCTACATCGAGGGCAGCACACTGGTGGTCGAGAGCCCGGTGACGGTGGAAGCCAATCCGCCGGCTCCGCCCGCCCGCGGATCGGCTACGCGAACCAAACCGGCCCGCTGAGACTGCCCGCCCCGGGGCGCTGGTGTAGAATGAGCGGTTCATGCCCTCCCATGGGACCTACCTCATTCTCCTCACCGTCGGATCGATCGGCTTTCTCCTGGTGCTGATTCTGGGGCTGAAGCTGCACGCCTTCGTCTCGCTGCTGCTTACGTCGATGGCGATGGGGCTGGCGGCGGGGATGGGGCCGGAGAGAGTCCTCAAGTCGATCCAAAGCGGCTTCGGCGAATCCCTGGGCTTCATCGCGGTGGTGGTGGGGCTGGGCGCGATCATCGGAAGGTTCATCGAGCAATCGGGCGGTGGCATTGCGCTGGCGGACTGGCTGCTGGAGCGCTTCGGTAAAGACCGGGCGGCCTGGGCGATGCTGGTGGCGGCATTTCTGGTCGGGCTGCCCATCTTCTTCGAGGTCGGATTTATCATTCTGGTGCCGCTCATCTGGAGCCTGGCACGCGAAACCAAGCGATCGCTCCTCTTTTACGGGATTCCGATGGCGGCCGCGTTGACGATCACGCACTCGCTGGTGCCGCCGCACCCTGCGCCCGCCGCAGCTTCGCAACTGCTCGGCGGCGATCTGGCGCACACGATTCTGTACGGCATTGCGATTTCGATTCCGATGGCGATCATCTCGGGCATCTACTATGGCGGATGGATCGCCAAGCGGATCTATGTGCCGGTGCCGGCGATTGCCGCGTCGTCGCTCGAGCGAAAGGAAAACAGCCGGCCGGCGCCGCCGCTGCCCATGGTCGTGCTGCTGCTGCTGCTGCCAGTGCTGCTGATTTTCGGCGCCACGGTGGCGAACCTGGGGAACGTGCCGTTTCGCGGCGCCGCCGTATTTCTCGGGCATCCGTTTACGGCGCTCGCGATCACCGCGCTCGTGACGCTCTACTGCCTGGGCTTCCGCCGCGGCGTTTCGCGCGAAAGCGCCTTGAAGGCGGCCACGGAATCGCTGGCGCCCATGGGCGCGCTGCTGTGCATCATCGGAGGCGGCGGCGCATTCAAGCAGATCATCGTCGATTCCGGCGCGGGCGCTTACATCGGCCAGGTGCTGATCACTTCATCGCTGTCGCCGCTGCTGGTGGTTTATGCGATCTCGACCGCGATGCGGCTGGCGCAAGGGTCGGCGACGGTGGCGATCATTACCGCGGCCGGAATCGCCGCGCCCATCGTGAAAGGCATACCGGGCTACAGCCCGGACCTGATCGTGCTCGCGTTGTGCTGCGGCGGGATGGCCTTTTCGCACATCAACGATTCAGGGTTCTGGGTGGTGAACCAGTACTTCGGGATGACCGTGCCGCAGACGCTGCGATCGTGGACCGCCATGAAAATCGTGGCCTCGTTGGTTGGAATCACCATCGTGATGATCGCCCAGGCACTGGTACGATAGCTAGAAGATGCGACTGTACGACATCGATCCGGGTCCGGACTGCCCCGAAATCGTCCGCATGATTGTGGAAATTCCGAAGAATTCCAGCAACAAATACGAGTATGACGGGAAGCTCGGAGTTTTCCGTCTCGACCGGGCTCTTTACTCGCCGCTGCACTACCCCGGCGATTACGGGTTCATCCCCGGCACGCTGGCCGAAGACGGCGATCCGCTGGATGTACTCACGATGGTCGACGAGCCCAGCTATCCCGGCGTTCTCATCTCGGTGCGGCCGGTGGGCTACCTCGAAATGATGGACCAGAATGAACCGGACCAGAAGATCCTGGCCGTTCCGAACAACAATCCGCGGTTCGATCAGATCCACACCATGGATCAGGTGTTTCCGCACAAGTTGAGGGAGATCGAACACTTTTTCGCGATTTACAAGGAGCTCGAAGGAAAGCGCACCGAGATGAGGGGCTGGCATGGCCCGCGGGAAGCTCGCGACCTGATCCGGCGTTTCCGCGACGGGTACCTGCAAATACACCAGCAGGAGACGCCTGCCGGGCTATCATAAAATCGTGTGGCCCGGCAGGCGAATTCCGTCGTGGCTGGTCCAGGTGCTGGGTTACAGCCTCTCGGCTGTTTGTTTGTTGTGGGTCCTGCACGGCTATCCGATCCACGACCTGATCCCCACGATCCGTTCCCTCGACTGGCGCTGGGTGCTGCTGTCAGTGGGTTCCGACCTTTCGGTATACCTGGCGCACGCGTGGCGCTGGAACACGCTGCTGGGGCCGGTCGCCCGCCTGGGCTACTGGCGCACCGTGCAGGCGATCTATATCGGGCTGTTCGCGAATGAAGTGCTCCCCCTGCGCACCGGTGAGCTGATCCGGTGCTACCTGCTGGCGCACTGGAACAATCTGCGAATCTCGCTGAGCTTTGCTTCCGCGGCCGTGGAACGCCTGATTGACGGTTTCCTGATGTTGGCCACGTTCCTGTTGACGGCCAGCTTCGTTCGCGGCATTCCGGAGAAGCTCATGATCCTGGTGCAGTTCCTGGGCATCCTGTTGATGCTGGGAGCGGTGCTGCTGATGTGGGTAGTCCGGCGGAAGCACGAAGCCCACGCGGCGATTCGCCAGAGCCGGTGGGCTTCGACGCTCAGGCACGTCATCGAAGGCCTGCACCTCATGGGTAACCGGCGCACCCTGGGACTCACGTCTTTGCTCAGCCTGCTCTATCTGTTCCTGCAAGTGGTTTCCGTGTGGGCCCTGATGAAGGCATACGGCCTGGATCTCTCCTTCTGGGTGGCGGGCGGCGTGCTGAGCGTGATCCGGTTCGGGACCGTGATCCCCAATGCTCCGGGCAACCTTGGATTATTCCAGGTGGCCACGGTGGTGGCGCTGGGATTGTTCGATGTGGAGAAGAACGACGCCAAAACGTTTTCGTTCATCATGTTCTTCGCGACGACCGTGCCGCTACTCGTCGGCGGAGCGATTGCCACGGCGCTAACCGGCGTGAATCTTGGGGAACTGCGGCAGCGGGCCCACCGTTTCTCCGAAAAACCGGATTGACCGCGGGGCGGCCGGAACCCCGACAATCGTCGCGGAACTATAAAATCAGCCCCTCAGCTATAATTAACGCATGTTGACGCCAACTGAAAAAATATGGCATAAGGGCCGCTTCATCAAATGGGAGGAAGCGACCATTCACGTTCTTTCCCACGTGGTGAATTACGGCAGTTCGGTTTTCGAAGGGATCCGATGCTACGCCACACCCGGGGGACCCGCGATTTTCCGGCTTCGCGAACACGTCCGCCGGATGGTGGATTCGGCGAAGATCTACCGCATGGATCTCGGCTATCCGGCCGATGAACTGGGCGAGGCCATGCTGGAACTGGTACGCGTCAACCAGATGGATTCCTGCTATATCCGCCCGGTCGCGTTTCGCGGCTACGGCGAGATGGGCGTCAACGGCATGAAGAACCCCGTCGACGTGTACATCGCCTGCTGGAGTTGGGGCAAGTATCTGGGAGACGAGGCGCTGGCGGAAGGCGTGGACGTGTGCGTTTCGACCTGGACCCGCCTGGCGCCCAATACGCTGCCGTCGCTGGCAAAGGCCGGCGCCAACTACATGAACTCGCAGCTCATGAAGATGGAGGCGGTGACCAACGGCTACGCCGAGGCCATCGCGCTCGACACGAACGGTTACGTGAGCGAAGGTTCGGGCGAGAACGTCTTCGTGGTGCGGGACGGCAAGATCCTGACGCCGCCGCTGGGCGCCTCGGTGCTGCCGGGCATCACGCGCGACACGATTCTGACGCTGGCGCGCGCGATGGGCATTCCCGTGGTGGAGACCATTATTCCACGCGAACTCTTGTATATCGCCGACGAGGTATTCTTCTCCGGCACCGCGGCCGAGATCACGCCGATCCGCTCGGTCGACCGCATCACGGTCGGCAAAGGCCGGCGCGGACCGGTGGCCGAGGCGCTGCAGCACGAGTTTTTCGGAATCATCGACGGGAAGAAGCCGGATGAGCACGGCTGGCTCTCGCACGTGCATGCGGGGCAGACCGCCGGGGTGAAGTAGGGCAACCAACAGGAGGACTGCGCGACTTCGGATGGCCACCTCCCCCGAGATTCGCCTCCTGGCCGCGCAGCCACCTAATGGACTCTCCATTCTTAGCTCGGGCGCGCGCGGGAAGCCACATCGAAATTTGAAGCGCCGGCCCTTTTCAACAAGTTTTTTGCGCAACAGGTTTCGACACTTACCGGCTTCGGCATGTGACTAACTTGTGAATAAATCGGGGTAGCTATGAAATGTTCGGGTACCGATGCGCTGACGGGCCGCGACGTCGAGGTGGAGTTCGGCGAAGCCATCGACGAGGTGCGCGCCGCCTGCGGAAAATCCGGGATGTGGCTGGCCCCCGGCTGGATCGATCTTCAAGTGAACGGCTTCGCCGGCGTGGATTATAACGACCCGCTGGTTTCCGATGACGCGATCGCGCGCTCGATCCGGGCCCTGTTCGGCTGCGGGGTGACGCGCTTCTATCCCACCGTGATTACCGGGCCGCCGGAACGCATGGAAGCCGCCCTGCGGAATCTCTCGCGAGCGAAAGAAGCAATCGCCGAGGGCGCGGCGATCGATGGCTTCCATGTCGAAGGTCCCCACATCTCGGCCGAAGACGGGCCTCGCGGCGCACACCCGCGCCAATGGGTGCGCAAACCCGATTTCGAAGAGTTCGAACGCTGGCGGGATGCGACCCGGGGCCGGCTGCGAATCGTGACGCTCTCACCCGCGTGGCCCGAGGCGCCGCGCTATATCGAGAAAGTCGTCGCAAGCGGGGTGGTCGCTTCGATCGGCCATACGGATTCAAGCGCGGCTCAGATTGCGGACGCCGTCTCAGCGGGCGCAACGTTTTCGACTCACCTCGGAAACGGCGCGCATTCGATGCTGCCGCGGCACCCGAACTATATTTTCGATCAGCTTGCGGAAGACCGGTTGATGGCCGGTTTCATCGTGGATGGCATTCACCTCGATAGCGGCTTCCTGAAAGTCGCGCTGCGGGCCAAGCAGGTTTCACGCTCCGTGCTGGTGACGGATGCGGCCACTCCGGCGGGCGCCGTTCCGGGACGCTATCGGATGGGCGAACTGGATGTGGAGCTGACGGCCGCCGGGCGTGTGGAACTGGCAGGCACGGGCAGGCTGGCGGGCAGCGCGCTGCGCATGGACCGCGGGGTGGAGAACCTCATGCGGCTGGCGGGACTGCCGCTTGCGGAGGCTGTCGCCATGGCCACGGTGAACGCGGCGCGGGCGGGGCGGGTGCCGGGACGTTCGCAGGGACTGGCTGCGGGTGAGCGCGCCGACCTGGTGCAGTTTCGATTCGATGAGGAAGGGAAGCGGATCGAAGTTACCGGGACCTGGGTCGGAGGCGAAAAGAAAGCCACAGAGCCGCGACCGTAAGGGAGCGGGACGGCCCGCTCCCTTACGGTCGCGGCTCTGTGGGGAAACAAAGTCGCGGCTCTGTAGAACGCCTACGCGCTGACCTTTTCTCCGGCGTAGCGCTTGGCCATTTCCGACATCGGAATCGGCGCGTAATCGGAGGCATGGCCGGCCTGGCCGAACTGCGTCATGCGCAGCGCCACGACCTTCTTCATCGCGTCGCGGGCGGGTTTCATGTAGTCGCGCGGGTCGAACTTCTCGGGTGTCTCCACGAACACCTTGCGGATGGCGCCGGTGATGGCGAGACGATTGTCGGTGTCGACGTTGACCTTGCGTACGCCGTTCTTGATGCCGAGCTGAATCTCTTCGACCGGTACGCCCCACGTGGGCTTCAGCTTTCCGCCGTACTGGTTGATGATGTCCTGCAGATCCTTGGGGACGCTCGAGGAGCCGTGCATGACGAGGTGCACATTCGGCAGGCGCTTGTGGATCTCGATGAGGCGATCCATCTTGAGCGTTTCGCCGGTCGGCTTGCTCGAGAATTTATAGGCCCCGTGGCTGGTGCCGATGGCGATGGCAAGCGCATCGAGGCCGGTCTGCTTCACGAACTCCGCCGCCTGTACTGGGTCGGTCAGGTGGCTGAGGCCGTCGAGGCCGGCGCCGTGGCCGTCTTCAATGCCGCCGAGGCAGCCGATTTCGCCTTCCACCGTGACGCCTTTGGCATGCGCCAGCGCGACCACTTCGCGGGTCACCTGAACGTTGTACTCGAAGCTGGACGGCGTCTTGCCGTCGGCCATCAGCGACCCATCCATCATCACCGAGGTAAAGCCCATGTCGATGGCGCTCTTGCAGGTCTCGACGCTGTTGCCGTGATCGAGGTGCAGAACCGTGGGGATCTCCGGGTAGACCTCCGTGGCGGCGAGCATCAGGTGATAGAGAAAGCGATCCTGGGAGTAAGCGCGCGCACCGCGGCTGGCCTGGATGATGACGGGCGACTTGGTTTCGCGAGCCGCTTCCATGATGGCCTGGATCTGCTCCATATTGTTGACGTTGAACGCGCCGACGCCGTAACCGCCCTTGGCGGCTTCGTCGAGGAGCTGTCGCATCGAGACGAGAGGCATTAAGAATTCTCCTTCTAAAAGGTGGATTGGGAGGCCGTAATCTTTAATTAATACGGTAACATGCAGGCGGGCGGAGGGACAACCCGACTTCGTCTCAGACCGCCACCATCACGTTCTCCGCGAAGGGCCATTCTTCATCGGCCCATTGCGCGGCGAGACGGAAACCCGTCCCGCGGGCGATCACGAAGAGCTGCTCGGGACGGAACTTGTGACAGGCCTCGGTGCAGATGGTTTCGCCGGGGGCGAAATCGACGATCAGGTCCGCGCCGCCGATCGTGGCGATCTGATGCGTGCGCGAGCAGAGGTGCATCTCGATGCGCTGAGCGGGCTCATCGTAGCGGGCCACATGCTCGAACCGGCGCAGGTCGAAATTCGCGCCGAGTTCGCGGTTGATGCGCGCGAGCAGGTTGAGGTTGAAGGCGGCGGTGACGCCGGTGGGGTCGTCGTAGGCCGCCAGCAGATCGTCCACGGGCTTGACCAGGTCGGTGCCGAGCAGCAGCGCGTCTCCGGGTTCGAGCGCCGCGCGCAGGGCCGTCAAGAAGTCGAAGGCGGCTTCGGGGGGGAAGTTTCCGATAGTGCTGCCGAGGAACAGCAGCAGCAGCTTCTGCCCCGGGCGGCGGCGCCCGACGACGGTTCGGACGCCATCCAGGTAATTGGCCTCGATCGGAAGAACCTCGCCCAGCGAGCCGAGATCCTGCGCGCATTTCGCGAGCGCGCTGCCCGATACGTCGATTGGATAGTAGACCACCGATTGCCGAAGCCGGATCTGCTCCAGTACCGCGCGCGTCTTGCTTCCGCTGCCGCTCCCCAGCTCGGCCGCGATGAGGTTCCCCGGAACCAGGTTCACGATCTCCGCGGCATATGCCGACAGGATGCGGGCATCGGCGCGCGTGAGGCCGTATTCGGGCAGGTGGGTGATGGCTTCGAACAGGGCGGAGCCCAGATCGTCGTAGAAGTAGCGGCAGGGCAGGGTCTTCTGGCCGGAGCGCGTGAGTCCCGCCCGCACCTCGCGCGCAAATTCGTTGTCGAGCGCCCGCGCGTACATCAGGATTCCGCCAGCCGGAACGTCGCGTAGAGGTAGGGATAGGATGGCCGGAACCAGTTGCGGAAGGAGGGTCGCAGGAAACAGGCGGCTGTGCGCGGGGAAGCTCCCTTCAGGACGTAATGTTCGCCGTCGAAGAACGGCGCGGAATAGTTGCGGTAGAAGGGAAAGGGTTCGAAGCCGGGAAACGGCGCAAACACGGTGGAGGTCCACTCCCAGCCATTGCCGGCGAGTTGCTGCGGGCCATGTTCGTCCCGCTCGTCGGCAGTCACCGGAGTGGGATCCCAGTACCGGAAATCCAGGTTGGCGGAGGGGGGCGCGGCGCACGCGACGCGGTGAAATTGCGGTTCGGTGGGGATGGATTTGCCGCGCCATTGAGCGTAGGCTTCGGCTTCCTTGTAAGTCGTGTAGACCGGGCAATCGAGAGGCAGCGGAACCTCGGCAAACATGCCGCGATAGTGCCAGCAGCCGCCCCGCTCGCTCCAGAAGAACGGAGCGGGCGCTCCCTGGCGGACGAATTCGAGATACTCCCGGTTGGTCACTTTGTACTTGCCGATGGCGAAAGCCGGGACTCCGGCATCGTGCGACTGAAATTCGTTATCCCAACCGAAGCCCCCGGTCGCGGCGAGGCCCAGACGCGCCGTGCCCGCCGGAATGTCGATCATGCGAGGCGCGGGCGCGGGGGAAGGCGGCGCGGCCGGCGGGTCGACCGCGGCTTTGTGGCCGTAGGCCAGGTGGTGCAAGATGTAGGCGAATGTTTCCGCATGCATCAGGCGGTGCTCGATGGCGACGTGCAGCAACTGCTCCGGCACCTTTTCGAGAAGCGGATCGAGCTCGCCGCGCACGCGCCGGTTGTAGCGCTCCACTTCGGCGGGGCGCGGCCAGTCGGAAGGCTGATCCGCGGGCAATTGTCCGGGCGGAGGATCGATGCCGAAGGCGAATAGCCGGTCGAATTCCGGATGGAACGCGGGCAGGTCGAGCGCGTAGCGGGCGATCAGGTTCCAGTCGAACGCTTCGAGGTGCCCCAGATAGAAAAGGATGCGATGGCGCTCCGGAATCGGCCGTTCGTAAAGGGCATCGGGATGCACCAGCCGAAACAATTCGTCGGTGTTCTCGCGAGCTTGCTCCAGGCGCCCGATCAGATCAGGGTGTGCAGGCATAGCAGTCGTTCTCAGTAGCGGCTGGCGCGCCGCGCCGGATCTTGATTCCCCCAGTCTACCGAAACCCGGGCGCGGGTTTCTGTACGCTCGGCCACTCATCGCAGCCAGGTCCATGCGGTGGCGCTCAAAATGGCCGCTCCGGTCACGGTCCAGACGACGTAATCGGGCAGAATGCCGCTGTGAAGATTGCGGAGGTAACAGACAGGTCTCGCGAACAGGGGGAAATCTCCGAAAATCTTTCGGGCCCGCGTGGAACAGAGGGCCGCGAGGGCGATCAGCAAGGCGATCGTGAGGAGCGCGAAGCCGCGCACATAATCGGCGGGAGACAAGGGCAGCGGGGGAACCGCGGGTGCGGGAAACGAAAGCCCGTCGAGCACATGAGCGGAGTATTGGGGCCGGTTGACAAACCGAAGTGCGGCGGCCAGGGCCGAGGAGGCCATCCCCGGCCAGCAGCCCGCCAGGCCACTCAGCCCGATCAGTACGAAGGCGGGAAGGGCCATCCCGAGGGGCACATGGCCGTGGCCGCTCGAAGTGTCAGGACTTTCCGACAGCCTGGGGCCGGAGGTGCCGGGTTCCTCGGCGGCCGGCCCGAGGCCGAGAAAGACGCGCCCGGCGAAGCGAACGACCGCGGCGGCGGTAATAGCGGCGGCCGCAATCACCACCCATTGCATCCAACCGCACCCGATCGCCTGCGCCGATTGGCTCATCAGGATTTCGCCGCGAAATGTCGCGAACGGCGGCAACCCCGAAAGCGCCGCGGCGCCGGTCAGTATCAGGGCTCCCGTCCATCGCATCCGGCGGGCCCCCGAGGCCAGGTCGATCTCGTCCACCGTGCGCTTGCGGTGCAGGAGAATGCCCGCGCCGAGGAACAGAGCACCCTTGGCGAAGGCGTGACCCACCCCGTAGACGAAGGCGCCGGCCAGGCCGAGGGGCGTCAGTTGAGCCACACCCAGCAGCATGATTCCCATGTGGCTGATGGTGGAAAACGCCAGCAGGCGCTTGAAATTCCGCTGTGCGAAGCACAAGACGGCGGCGATCAGGGCGGTAGCCGCGCCGAAGGCCGCGAAGAGGCCGCGCACTTCACCCTGATGGGTCGAAAACACGCCGGAGAAAATGGTCCAGTAGGTCCGCGCGACCGCGTAGAGACCCAGTTCCACCATGACCCCGGAGAGCAGGACGCAGACGGGCGCGGGCGCCACGGCGTGGGCATCGGCCAGCCAGAAGTGGAACGGCAGGATGGCGGCCTTGACGAAGAAACCCGCCACGATCAGCGCCAGCGCCACCGCCGGCAGCGCGCTCGAATCGCGGGCCAGGACACGCCCGATCTGCGCCATGTTCAGCGCGCCCGTGCGGCCGTACAGCAGGGCGATTCCCAGCATGACCAGAAAGGCGCCGATGGTGTTGGTGACGGCGAAGTTCAAGGCCCCCTGCAAGGGTCCCGGCTCTTCCGATTTGTAGCCGCACAACGGGTACGCCGCGGCGCCCATGAGCTCGAAGAACACGAAGAGATTGAACAGGTCGCCGGTTTCGGCGAAGCCGCTCATGGCGCCCACGAAGACCAGCATCAACACGTGATACAGCGTCCCGACGGTATCGAAATACGCGGTAGAGAAGAGCAGCGCCGCAGTCGTGAGGATTGAGGTCAGCAGCACCAGCGAAGCGCCCGCGCGATCGATAACGAAGGCCACGCCGAAGGGGACGTGGCCGCGGGGTACCCACGCGCCGAACCAGTAGACCAGCGGACCGCCGCCGGTCTGGAACAGGAGCACGGCCGCCATCGCTCCGGCCGCCGCCACGGTAGCGATCGAGATGGCGAACGCGATTCCACGCGGGATATGCCGGTTGAGCGCGGCCAGCACCGCGGCAGCGACTAACGGCAGCGCGACGGGAATGGGGGGAACGATGAGCGGGGACGGCACGCATCAGCCCCGCAGGATCCCCAGTTCGTTCGGGTCGAACTTGCCGGTCCGCTCGTGCGCCAGTACCGCCAGCGCCAGCAGGAGGGCCGTGACCGTGACCTGGACGACGATGTCGGTGAGCATGAGAGCCTGGACGATGGGGTCGACCGCCGGAGTGCCTGGAGGAATATCGACGAACACCGGAGCGGCCGCGCCGGCGCGATAGCCGATCGTCAGCAGCACCACGTAGGTGGCCGACTGCATCACCGAGAGACAGATCACCAGGTGCACCAGGTGCCGGCTGGTCACCACTCCGTAGAGCCCGACCGCGAACAGCCAGGCCGCCACCAGATAGGGCAGGTGGGTCAAAGCGGATCCCTCCGCAAAAGGACTTGGTCGAGAAAAGCCTTCAGGAGCACGACGAATCCGCCCGACACCGCCAGCCCCACCGCCACGTCGATGACCGCGACGGTTCCGCCCGAGAACACATCGCCGGGCTTTCCGAGCGGAAGGAAGTTGTACAGGAACGGCTCGCGCAGCATCAGGGCGATGGCGCCGATGAGGGCATAGCCGCCGGCCCCGATCGCCTCCGCGGTTTCCACCAGGAACGGAGGGATCAGCCTTCGCAGCGACCGGAATTCTCCGGCGAGGTAGATCATCAGCGGCGCGGTGGCGAGGACCACTCCTCCCTGGAAACCGCCGCCCGGCGAAACCTGGCCATGCGATACGAGGTACAGTCCGAAAACCACGATCGGGCCCGCCAGGGATACGGAGAGAATCCGCACCGCGTCGCTGGCGCGCGGCACGCGGCGGCCGGGAGCCAGATCCCGCGCGGCGGCATGGCGTTCGTCCGGGTGATGCCGCAGCAAAAGCAGCACGCCCATGACGCTGGCGAACAGGATGAACTCTTCACCGAGTGTGTCGAACGCGCGGATATCGAAGTTGACGGCGGTCACGGCGTCGGTGATGTGCCGCTCGTTCACCGAGACCGCGTTGACCGTATCGCCGTAAGACGAGGCGGGTGGGCCGGCGTGTCCGAACGGGTGGAGGGCTAGCAGGCCCGAGACGAAGACTCCCGTGAAGACGGTGCAGGAGATCAGAAACAAGACCAGCCGCGCGCGCTTCATCTGGTTCGTTCCGTTCTCCGCCGCATTTTGGCCAGCGCCAGCAGGATCATCAACGGAAGAGCAACCGCCCCGATGGCGATCTGGGAAAGCGCGACATCGGGCGCCTGGAAGAGGAAGAACATCATGGCCAGCAGAATCCCGTAAAAGCTGGTGACGATGGCCTGCCGGAGCGGATCCCGCGTGAGCACCACCGCCAGGCCGCCGGCGGCGATCATTGCCAGCAACAGAACCTGGAGCGCGATCATTCGTTCCCCCCTTCCGGTCGTTCGCCGCGCTCGCGTATCCTGGTGGCGCGGGCGGTGGCATGGGTCAGCACGGGGTTCATGAGAAACAGGACGGCCGCCGAGAGCAGGGTTTTGATGCCGATCTGGCTCATGGATTCGCGAAGCAGGATGGCCGCCGTCACGCACACTGTTCCGATCGCGGCGGCGGGCGCAAGAAAATGGAGCCTCTGGTAAGGGTCGCGAGAGAGCAGAACCCCCAGCGCGGTCAGCGCGACGGAAACCGTGGCGGCAGCCAGCAGAATGTCGATCGCCAGGTTCACATCCACCTCTCGAGAAAGCGCGCGAAGGCCAGGCCGCCGGCGAAGCTGAGAAGCGCCAGCGCCAGTCCGAGATCCGCGAAGGGCTGGCGGCGCATGGCCTCGGCCACGAGCAGAAGAATCAGCGGCACGATCACTCCGGCTGCTTCGAGCGCCACCAGCCGGTCTACGGCTTCCCCGCGCAGGCAAGCGGCGGCGCAGGGAAGCAGGCAGACCGACATGGCGAGTGCGGCGGCCCACCAGCAACTCATCGCCGCCTCTCCAGTATTTCGAGGATCTCGGGGACGCGGTTTCCCGCCAGAAGGTGCAGCACGAGCTGATTGTGCGCGCGATTGATCCCGACCACGATGGAATCCGGGGAGATGCTTCCATAGGTGATCGCGAGCGCCCGCCGGGCGATTGCGCGGGGACTATTGCCGCCGGCGCGGAACGGGATTGTCAGGAACCGGCCGGTGTCTCTGTCGGCCAGGAAAGCCATAGCGGCGAGTTTCTTCGTTACGGCCCAGGTATCGCGCAGAATCTGTAAGGGCAGGCGGCGGAATTCGAGGATCCAGGAAAGGTGCGGGAAGAATCGCGGGTGCTCCGCGGCGCGAACTGCCTCGGTGGCGCCCGCACCCAGGGCGGCCGCCGCGACTCCCACCCAGGCTTCGTGCCATTCCGGTTTGAAAACGAACAGGAACCACAGCGCGAGCAGCAGACCGAAATCGATCAGCCAGTATGCCGCTCGCCTGAGCATCGCCTGCGCTGGTGCAAGCGCGATGCCAGGGTAGCGCGGCTCACCTTATGGCCGCTCAGACCTGCTCGAGATTTCTTCGTGGGGAACGTATCCGTTGTTGCGCAGTAGTTCATGCGCAGCCTCGACGGCCTGGGGAAGAACGTAAAAAAACGCACCGGCGCGGTTCGTGGTGAAGATCACACCGCCTCGGTACTCGTCTGCTTCCACGCCATAGTCCAGCCCGGCGGTGTCCAGAAGAGTTTCGAGACGAAGCGCCTCCCTCAACTTTTTGGCGATATAGACGAGAACCGCTTCCCGGCCTTCAAAAAATGATGGGTCCTGCTTCATACAGCTATTTCCCAGTTTAGCGAATTGCTATAAGGCCGCGCCGGGTCCCCGCCGATGTGTGTTACGGTGGGAATCGAAACGCTCCGCTCCATGTCTTCACCTGTTCTCAGCCGGGAAGAGGAACTTCACTGGCTGGCTCTCAAACTGATTCCCGGCCTGGGCGCCCGGACATCTGCCAAACTGCTGGACCGGTTCCGCACGCCGCAGGCGATCTTCCGCGCTTCGCGGACGGAGCTCGAAATGGCGGGCGTCAGCGGCAGTGTGGCACAATCGATTGCCAGCGGCTGCACGTTCGAAGACGCCGTGACCCAGCAGGAAAGGATGGCGGAGGCGGGCGCGCTGCTGGTGACGGTTGGAGACCCGCGATACCCGCAGGCGCTGCGCGAAATCTACGATCCTCCGCCGGTGCTGTTCGCCCGGGGGCGAGTGGAACTGCTGCTATCGCTCGGGCTGGCGGTAGTCGGCACGCGGCGGCCCACCCCCTACGGCGTGGCGGTGGCGGAGAGGCTCTCGGCCGATCTCGCTCACGCGGGGCTCGCAATTATCAGCGGCATGGCCAGAGGCATCGATACCGCGGCGCACAAGGGCGCGCTCAAGGCCGGCGGGGAAACGGTCGCCGTCCTGGGCTGCGGGGTGGACGTGGTGTATCCTTCGGAGAACCGCGGGCTGGCGGCGGAGATCGCGGCCAAGGGCTTGATCGTCTCCGAGTTTCCGATGGGCGCGACAGCGTTTCCGCAGAATTTTCCGATTCGCAATCGCATCATCAGCGGCTTGAGCCTGGGAGTCCTGGTCGTGGAAGGCGCTCAATATAGCGGCTCGGCGATCACGGCCAAGCTCGCGATGGATCAGGGCAGGGAAGTCTTCGCGGTTCCGGGGAATATCACTTCGAAATTGAGTTGGGGGCCTAACCTGTTGATAAAGCAAGGCGCGCACATCGTTCAGGACTGGAACGACGTGGTGCTCGAGCTTCCCCCCGAATCCCGCCGACATCTAATAGAGAAGACCAGAAAAATTCTTCTGGGAGAGAGCGGCGAAACTCCGGGTGAGGGACAATCATCCCTATTTAATGGCGCTCCGGGTGAAACCGGGGAAACAGCTTCGCAGTTGAATGAAGTCTCACGAAGAATCCTCGAATTCCTCCCCGTGGATGCCGCCGTACATTTGGACGATCTGGTTGATAAGTTGGAGGATATCTCTACTTCCGAACTCATAGCCGCGCTTTTTGAGCTGGAGATGCTGGGACTGGTAAAACAACTGCCTGGCAAGAATTTTGTCAAAGTGTGGTAACGTCGGGGTGGTCTTAATCGTTTCGAGCGTGTGAGAGGGCGCTCGATCCAGAAAGTTTCATATGCCAAAGGCTCTGGTAATCGTGGAATCGCCTGCAAAGGCGAAAACCATCAATAAATACCTAGGCAAGCAGTACGTAGTCAAAGCTTCGCTCGGTCATATAAAGGATCTACCCAAACGCGATCTGGCGGTGGACGTGGAGCGCGGTTTCGAGCCGCGGTACGAGGTCATCGAAGGGAAGCGGAAGCTCATCACCGAGCTCAAGCAGGCTGCCAGGAAGGTGGAGAGCATCTATCTGGCGGCTGACCCGGACCGTGAAGGGGAAGCCATTTGTTTTCACCTGCAGGAAGAGCTGCGGGACGGCAAGAAAGACGGCCCGCGCATCTACCGGGTGATGTTTAACGAGATCACCAAACGCGCGATTGAAAAGGCTTTTGAGAAGCCCGGCCAGGTGGATAGCAACCTGGTGGACGCGCAGCAGGCGCGCCGCGTGCTCGACCGCCTGGTGGGCTACAAAATTTCACCGCTGCTTTGGGATAAGGTTCGCCGCGGGCTGTCGGCGGGCCGCGTGCAGACGGTGGCGCTCCGGCTGGTGGTGGAGCGCGAGCGGGAGATCCGTGCTTTCGTTCCCAAGGAATACTGGACGCTCGATGCGGACCTGAACGCCAAAAAGCCGCCGCTGCTCTCCGCACGGCTGTTCCGGATCGGCGACGAGGCGTCGGAAATCGGCAACCAGGAAGCTTCCGATGCCGTGCTCGCGGCTCTCGATGGCGCCGATTATGTTGTCAAATCGGTGGCCACGCGCGAAAAGAAGCGCAACCCGGTAGCGCCGTTCATCACCTCCACGCTCCAGCAGGAAGCCTCGCGCAAGCTGCGGTTCAGCGTGAAGCGCACCATGATGCTGGCGCAGCGGCTGTACGAAGGCGTCGAAATCGGCAAGGAAGGCGCCGTGGGTCTCATCACCTACATGCGTACCGATTCGACGCGCGTTTCCGAAGACGCGATCCGCGACGTGCGTGATTTCATACAGGAGCGCTACGGCAAGACTTTCATTCCGGAGTCGCCGAACGTTTACCGGTCGAGGAAAGAGGCGCAGGACGCTCACGAGGCGATCCGGCCTACTTCGATGGCCTTAACTCCGGAAGTGGTGGAGCGCTATCTCGCCGAAGACGAGATGAAGTTATACCGGCTGATCTGGAACCGCTTCGTGGCGTGCCAGATGATGCCGGCGTTGTACGACCAGACCACTATTGACGTGACGGCCACCGGCAAGAACGGGGTGGACTACACGTTCCGCGCCACCGGGTCGGTTTTGAAGTTCGAAGGTTTCCTCAAGGTCTATCAGGAAGGCAAAGACCAGACGGATGAGGAGGATGAAGAGCTCAAGCACCGGATGCCGGTAGTGGCGGCGGGCGATAGCCTGCGGCTGAAGGCGCTGCGGGCCGACCAGCACTTTACGGAACCGCCGGCGCGCTACAACGAAGCCACGCTGGTGAAGCGCCTGGAGGCGGATGGCGTCGGGCGGCCTTCGACTTACGCTTCGATTCTCTCCACCATTCAGGAGCGCGAGTACGTAAAGAAAGAGGGAGGCCGGTTCATTCCCACCGAGCTCGGAATGGTGGTGACGGACCTGCTGCTCGAGAGCTTCGACGACATTTTCGACGTGAAGTACACGGCGCGAATGGAAGAGGAGCTTGACGAAATCGGAGAGGGCAAGCTCGACTGGCGGGCGGCCATGTCCGAGTTTTACGACCGCTTCGATCACGACCTGAAACACGCCGAAGAGCACATGACCGACATCAAGCGGATGGAGCGGCCCACCGACTTGACGTGCGAGAAGTGCGGCAAACCGCTGGTGATCAAGTGGGGCAAGCACGGCAGTTTCATCGCCTGTACCGGGTATCCGGAGTGCAATTACACGCGCGAGTTGACGGTCGATCTGCCGGATATCGACAAGGCGGATCTTTCCGAGCAGGGCGATGAAGAGTACTGCGAAAACTGCGGCCGGCCGATGGTCCTCAAGAAGGGCCGGTTCGGCACATTTTACGCATGCACCGGGTATCCCGATTGCAAGACGACCAAGCCGATCGGCGGCGCGCAGAAGAAATCCGATCAGCCGCTCGATGAAAAATGCCCGCAGTGCGGAAACAACCTTGTGCTGAAGAGCGGCCGCTTCGGTGAGTTCACGGCGTGCAGCAACTATCCGAACTGCAAGTACGTCAAGCAGAAGACCATCGGGGTGAAATGCCCGGAGTGTTCGGAGGGCGAGATTATCGAACGCCGCTCGCGCAAGGGCAAGACGTTCTACGGCTGCAACCGTTACCCGGAATGCAAGTTCGTGGCGTGGGGAAAGCCGGTGGCCGAAAAATGCCCGGAATGCGGCAGCCCCTACATGGTGGAAAAGTGGTTGAAGGCAGGGGCCGTGTGGCAATGCCCGAACCCCGAGTGCAAACACAAACAGCCCGCGCCGCAGCAAGCCGAGACGTCGGCGACCGAGCTGATTCGGTCCTGAATATCCGGAATGCGTTAAGATGGCTTCATGCAGCCCTTTAAGTGGAACAAGAAGCATGAAGTGTTTGTTCCGGAGCTGGATGCCGAACATCGCAACATTTTCCGCGTCGCCGAAGAGTTGCGCGTGGCGGTATCGGCGGGTGGCGTTACAGAGCGCGTACAGACACTGCTGAGCGAGTTGATTGCCGGCGCGGAGGAACATTTCCGCCATGAAGAGCAGTTGATGCGGGCCTCCGAGTACCCTTCCCTCGGCTGGCACAAGCAGCAGCACGAAACCGTGCGTAAGCGCATCCGGACGTTCGCCGGACGGATTCAAGCGGGCGACGCGGATGCCTTGGCGGGACTACTCGATTTTCTGGCCATCTGGCTCAAAGAACACACCGCCCTGAGCGATCGGATGATGAGCGCCTATCTCAGAAACTATCGCCGGCTGCACACGGCCGCGGCCTCTTAGCGTTTATTGCCGGACGGCAAGGAAGAACGTGCGCCCTTCCCCCGGCTGTCCGCCCATCCCCATGTCTCCCGCGTCGTAGCACGAAATCTCGCCGAAGCCGGCAGCGCGCAGTGCCGATTCGATTTCGGCCGGCGTGTAACAGCGTTCGCGAACCAGAACCTCCGAGCGGCGCCACGAGCCGTTCACCAGCCGGAACATCGTAATCGTACACTGCGCCATTCGCGTGCGGAAATCGTAGGCGGCTCCGGTGATAGTGAGGACATGGTCGTCGCGCACCAGGGCGAACGCCTCGCCCCAGTGGGTCTGATAGGCATTTTCGAGGAGCATGTCGAAAGCCAGAAGACCGCCCGGCACCATGGCCGCCGCGGTGTTGCGGAAGGCGGCCTTCAGATCGCGGTGTTCCAGAATGTGGTTGAGGCTGTCGAACGTGGAGACGGCGGCGTCGAACGGGCCGGGGTGATGGAAGGTGGCGGCGTCATCCACCAGGAATTCTGCGGCGGGAACGTTCTCGCGGGCGTAGTGGATCATGCCTTCCGAGAGGTCCACGCCGGTGACGCGAAAGCCCCGCTCGGACAGAAGTCCTGCGAGATAGCCGGTGCCGCAGCAGAGGTCGAGCACGCGCGCATTCGGCGGAACGCGCGCGAGCCAGATCCGCTCGAGCACCGGAAACGCCAGGCTGTGGAATTCCTCGTTCCAGTATCGGTTGTAGAACCAGGCAAACTCGTTGTAGGGCGCCATTTCAGGACCGATTCCAGCATGCCATACTGGGAATCGATGTCGAAACGTTTCGGTATGGTTCTCGCGGCGACGGCATGCGCCGCGATGCTCGGGTGCTCGTCGGCGCCCGAGTCGAAAAATCCGGAGCCCAAGAAGGAGGCTGCCAAGCCGGCACCGGCGCCCGCCGTGTTCCAGGTGAACCTGGATACCTCGAAAGGGCCGGTGGTGATTGAAGTTCACCGGGATTGGGCGCCCCGCGGAGCCGACCAGATTTACACGCTGGTGAAGACCGGGTTCTACGACGGCGACCGCTTCTTCCGCGTACTGCCTCGTTTCGTCGTGCAGTTCGGCATCAGCGGCGACCCCAAGAGTAACCAGTTGTGGTCTAACGGGAACATTCTCGACGATCCGGTCAAGGAGCACAACGTGAAAGGCACGGTGACGTTCGCCACCGCAGGCCCGAACACGCGCTCCACGCAGTTGTTCATCAACATGAGGGACAACCGGTCGCTCGATTCGCAGGGCTTCGCGCCGGTCGGCAAAGTGACTTCGGGCATGGATGTGGTGGAGCGCTTCTACAGCAGCTACGGCGAAATGGCGCCGGCGGGCGGCGAGGGCCCCGATCCATCCAAAATCGAGACGCAGGGGAACGATTATCTGGCGAGCCGGTTTCCGCGCCTGGACTACATCAAGAAAGCCGTGATTCAGTAGAAAAACTCTGGTATAGTGATAATTCCCCGATACGAAGGGGACCAGGAAGTTACCAATACAGGGTCAATTTCGAACGACGCGGCCCGGCGGGGCGAATGCTTCCGCCGGGTTTTTTTTATGCGCTTTCGACGCATGGGCAGGCCGGGAGGCCTACCCTACCACCGTTTTCTTCTGTTCGTGAATTTCCTGCAGGTTCCAGACGCGGATGGGGTCGCGCAGGCGCGCGGCAACGGCATCGGCGGCCGCGCGGGCTCCGCTCATGGTTGTGATGCAGGGCACGCGATACGTTACGGCCGCGCGGCGGATGGCTTTCTCATCGAAGAAAGCCGGCGCTCCGGTCGTCGTGTAGATCGCCAGTTGGATCGAACCCGCTTTCAATAAATCCACGGCGTTCGGCCGGCCCTCGTTCACTTTGAGGATGGTCTTGCACACCAGCCCTGCGTTGCGCAGCGCGGCGGCCGTACCGCGGGTGGCCACCAGCTTGAATCCCAAACCGGCGAACCGGCGGGCAACCTCCACCGCCTCCATCTTGTGGTGGTCGTTGACGCTGAGAAACACCGTGCCCGATTCGGGCAGCGGGCTGCCGGCGCTGATCTGCGCCTTGAGAAACGCCTCGCCGAAATTGATCCCGACGCCCATCACTTCGCCGGTGCTGCGCATCTCGGGCCCCAGGGCCGGGTCCACGCCGGGGAATTTGTTGAAGGGGAAGACCGGCGATTTGACGAAATTCTGGGCCACCGCCAGCTTGCCCGGGCCGAAACCGTAATCGCGCAGTTTGCGCCCCCACATCAGCCCGACCGCGATTTTCGGCAGCGCCACGCCGGTCGCCTTGCTGACGTACGGAACCGTGCGCGAAGCGCGCGGGTTGACTTCGAGCACGTACACGGTGCCGTTCTGGATGGCGTACTGCACATTCATCAGCCCGATCACCTGGAGCGCTTTGGCAAGCCGCACGGTGTAATCTTCGATCGTGCGGAGCGCTTGCTCGCCGAGCGATTGCGCCGGCAGCACGCACGAGCTGTCGCCCGAGTGCACGCCGGCCTCTTCGATATGCTCCATGATGCCCGCGATCAAAACTTCTTCACCGTCGCCCAGGGCGTCGACATCGACCTCCGTGGCGTCTTCCAGGAACCGGTCGACCAGCACCGGGCGCTCCTGCGAAAAGGTCACGGCCTCGCGCATGTACTGGCGGATCATTTCCTCGTCGTAGGCGATCACCATGGCGCGGCCGCCCAACACGTAGCTGGGACGCACCAGCACCGGGTAGCCGAGCCGGCGGGCCACCTCGCAGGCCTCTTCGACGCTGGTGGCGGTGCCGTTGGCGGGGCAGGGAATCTTCAGATCGTCGAGCAGTTTCCCGAACAGCTTGCGGTCTTCGGCGAGATCGATGTTCGACGGGTCGGTGCCGATGATCGGCACGCCCAGCCGTTTGAGGGGCAGCGCCAGGTTCAGCGGCGTCTGCCCGCCGAACTGCACGATCACGCCGTCCGGCTTCTCGGTGTCATAGATGTTGAGAACGTTTTCCAGGGTCAGCGGCTCGAAGTAGAGGCGGTCGCTGGTGTCGTAGTCGGTCGAGACGGTCTCCGGGTTGCAGTTGACCATGATCGATTCGACGCCCATTTCCTGGAGCGCGAAAGAGGCGTGGCAGCAGCAGTAGTCGAACTCGATTCCCTGTCCGATGCGGTTGGGGCCGCTGCCCAGAATCATGACCTTCTTGCGGTCCACCGGGCTGGCTTCGCACGACGATTCATAATTGGAATAGAGATAGGGGGTGAAGCTTTCGAACTCGGCGGCACAGGTGTCGACGCGGCTGAAGACGGCGCGTACGCCCAGTTCCTTGCGGCGGTTGCGGACGGCGATCTCGTCCGCGCCCCAGGTACGGGCCAGTTGGACGTCGGAGATGCCGTAGCGTTTGGCGCGTCGGAACAATTCCCTGGTGGCTTCGGCAGGCCAGGAGGCCCGCGCCACTTGAGCTTCGAAATCGACCACCTCTTTCATCTGTTCGAGGAACCAGGGGTCGATCGCGGTCAGTTCGTGGATCTCGGAGACGGTCGAGCCCTGAGAGAGCGCGAACCGGATGTAGTTCAGGCGGTCGGGAGTGGCGGTGATCAGCTTTTGCGCGACCAGCGCCGGGTCGTACTTCTCCGCGCCGAAGGCCTTCCCGGTTTCGAGGCTCCGCATGCCTTTCCAGAGCGCTTCCTTGAAGGTGCGGCCGATGGCCATGACCTCGCCGACGGATTTCATCTGCGTGCCGAGGGTCGGGTCGGAGCCGGGAAACTTCTCGAACGCCCACTTGGGGATCTTCGCGACTACGTAATCGATGGTCGGCTCGAAACACGCGGGCGTCTTGCGCGTAATGTCATTGGGGATTTCGTCGAGGCGGTAGCCGACCGCCAGCTTGGCCGCGATCTTGGCGATGGGGAACCCGGTGGCCTTGGAGGCCAGCGCCGAACTGCGCGACACCCGCGGGTTCATCTCGATAATCACCATCCGCCCGTTGGCCGGGTTGATGGCGAACTGCACGTTGGACCCGCCGGTATCGACGCCGATCTCCCTCAGGCAGCGCAGCGCGCCGTCGCGCATCATCTGGTATTCGCGGTCCGTGAGAGTCTGGGCGGGCGCCACCGTGATCGAATCCCCGGTGTGGACGCCCATCGGGTCGAAGTTCTCGATGGAGCAGATAATGATGCAGTTGTCCGCCAGGTCGCGCATCACCTCGAGCTCGAACTCTTTCCAGCCGAGGGCGCTCTCTTCGATCAGCACTTCGTGCACCGGCGAAAGCGCGATGCCGCGCTCCAGAATTTCCACCAGGTCTTCCTGGTTGTACGCGATGCCGCCGCCGGTTCCGCCGAGAGTGAAGCTGGGGCGCAGAATGCACGGATAGCCGATTTGAGAGGCGAACGCGAGGCCGCCCTTCACGCTGTTGATCAACTGGGATTGCGGGGTCTCCAGGCCGATCTTGTGCATCGCGTCCTTGAACAGCAGGCGGTCTTCGGCCTTCTTGATGGCGTCGATCTTGGCCCCGATCAGCTCCACGCCGTACTTTTCGAGCACACCGCGCTCGGCGAGCTCCACGGATAGATTCAAGCCCGTCTGGCCGCCCACCGTCGAAAGCAGCGCGTCGGGGCGTTCGCGGCGGATGATCTCTTCGAGGTACGGCACCGTGAGCGGCTCGATGTAGGTTTTGTCGGCCAGCTCGGGGTCGGTCATGATCGTCGCGGGATTGGAGTTGACGAGCACGACTTCGTAGCCGTCGGCACGCAGGGCCTTGGCGGCCTGGGTTCCGGAGTAGTCGAATTCGCAGGCCTGGCCGATGACGATCGGTCCGGAGCCGATGATCAGGATGCGGTGGAGATCGTTGCGGCGGGGCATTAACGGCGCTCCTCGGTCATGAGCTTCACAAATTCCTCGAACAGGTAGTGCGAATCGTGGGGGCCGGGCGCGGCCTCGGGATGGTATTGCACGCAGAACACCCGGTGGTTGCGGTGGCGGAAGCCTTCGAGCGTCTGATCGTTCAGGTTGACGTGGGTGATTTCGATGTCATTCAGGTTGAGCGAATCGGGGTCCACGGCAAATCCGTGATTGTGAGAGGTAATCTCCACCCGTTTGGTGATTTCGTTGCGGACCGGATGGTTGGCGCCGCGGTGGCCGAACTTCAGCTTATAGGTCTTGCCGCCTACCGCCAGACCCAGCAACTGGTGGCCCAGACAGATTCCGAAGATCGGCTTCCTGCCGATGAGCTTGCGGATGTTGCCGACCTGCGTGTGGAGCGGTTCCGGGTCGCCCGGGCCGTTGGAGAGGAACACTCCGTCCGGATGGAGTGCCAGCACATCTTCAGCGGCAGTCAGGGCCGGCACCACCGTAACCCGGCAGCCGGACTGCACCAGCCGTCGCAGAATGTTGTGCTTGATGCCGAAATCATACGCCACCACGTGAAAGCGGGGCTCGGGCGCCCGCGGGATGGCATCGGAGGGCGAGCAGGGCTCCACCGGTTTGGTCCACTGGTAGGGTGCTGCGGTCGAGACGCGGCTGGCCAGGTCGAGCCCCGCCATGGTGGGGATGGAACGGGCCTTTTCGACCAGCTTCCCGGCGTCCTTTTCGGTCGAGGAGAGCACTCCGCGCATGACCCCCTTGGTGCGAAGGTGGCGGACCAGCGCCCGGGTGTCCAGGTCGTCGATGACCGGGATGCCGGCTTTTTCGAGGAAGTCGCCGGCTTCGTCGTCGGAGCGCCAGTTGCTGGCGATCGCCGAAAACTCCCGGACGGCCAATCCTTCGATATAGGGATGGAGCGCTTCGTTGTCCTCCGAACTGGTGCCGTAGTTGCCAATCTGGGGATTGGTCAGCACCACGATCTGGCCGGAATACGAAGGGTCGGTGAATACTTCCTGGTATCCGGTGAGGGCGGTGTTGAAAACCACCTCGCCGGACCTCTCTGTGGGCGCACCAAAACACCTGCCCTCGAAGACTGTGCCGTCTTCCAGGGCGAGGATCGCAGTGTTCAATTTAGGCTGTTCCTCCCAGGGAGTGGATAACTTTTATTCTAGCAGGACACGCGGGCCCGCGTCCTGAAGCCGCGCAGGGCAAGTCCATGATAAACTACCTTTTCGCCCTTACAGAATGCTGCTTGCCAGAGAATTCGTAGCCTATCTTTCGCGACAACTCGTCAGAAGGCTGAGCCCGGGTGTGATCGAGACCTCTAATCCCGACCTGGTTTCCGAGCGGATCACGGAAGTGATCACGGAAGAGTTGGCGCTGGAAGACCGCCTGAACGACGAGGTCCGGGACCTCCTCAGCCAGTACAGCGATTACATGCGGCAGGAAGGCGTGAGCTATCAGGATATGTTCCGCCGCATCAAGAACACCCTGATTTCCCAGCGAAAGGTCATTCGCGCTTCCGGGCGCGACAGCGGCGATGCCATGAAGCTGTCGCGCGATAAGGTGACCGACATTTCGCACAAACTGGTCGAGATGCTGCGCAGGAATCGCGACCTCCGCCTCAAAAACAAGGACACCAACGCCGTGCGGCTCGAGATCGTGCGCGTGATGACCGAGTTGCTGATCGCCGAGGACAAGGTGGACCGGGCCGCGCGCCAGAAAATCCGCAGCCAGAAGCGCGAGATCCCCGAGGGCAGCGAGGAGTGGGACCTGCTGCTCCGCCGCTACTATTCGGAAGAGCTCAAGAAACTCGGCATCGATCTCGGCAAATAGCCCGGGCGCTCAGCGTTTATAGCCGATCATCCGCAGGAACCCGCGCCGTTTTTCCACGTCTTCCGCGGTCTCCACGCCTTTCGGAGGGACTCCGTCGATCACACCCACTATGCCCCGGCCGAGTTCGCTTTCCGCGACCACGGCCTGGACCGGGTTGGCGGTGGCGCAGAAAATCGAGCAGACTTCCGGCACGTCCTTGATCCGGCCGAGTACGTTGATGGGATAGCCTTCGCGCATGACGACCACGAAGATGTGGCCCGCTGCCAGGGCCGAGGCGTTTCGAATCGCCATCGCCTGGAGCGCGTCGTCGTTGCCGTCGGCGCGGGTGAGGCATGGGCCGGAGGCTTCGTTGAACGCCACCCCGAATTTCATCTGCGGCACGGTGTTGACTATGGCTTCGTAAATATCTTCGACCGACTTAATAAAGTGGGTCTGCCCGAGGACCAGGTTCCCGCCCTCGGGAATTTCGAGCGGCACGAGCTTCAGTTCCATAGAAGAATCAGGATACCTCGGCTACACCCACCCTCTGTGCCGCCACGACCCGCCGACGACTGGCAGTTTCCAGATGTCGTGCGCCCAGACGGTACTAGTAGGTTATTAGTACTGGTCAATATATGGGGAGCTTGAGTTCTGATGGTACTTCTGGATCGATTCTGTAAGGCACGAGTTTCTATGAAGACCAGCTTCTACTTTGCCACGTTGCTCATGGCGGCCTTCGGCGCCAGTCTTCCCGGTGCGTCGATTATCATGCCGGATTTCGCCGACGCTCCCGCCGGCTGGACGGTCGACCGGTACGCTCCCGACTCCTTCGCCGATATAGGCACTTTCGAGGGGCGCGAAGACGTCCTGGGGATTACGATCAGCACGGACGACGGTCTTTCCAGCCGTCCGGCAGCCTACCAGAGCACGTTCTACAACACCCAGGGCATGCAATACGTCCTGACTGGAGGCGCCGGCTCACTCCTGAGCGCCGCTCTGTACATCCCGTCCGCGTGGACCGATCCTTCCGACCCCGGCTACGGCTCCTATCGAACCGATATGTGGGGCGTCATGACCGATGGCTCGTCCGTAACGGACTACCCGATCATCGGGTTTACGAATTACGGCGGCGCGCCCCGTTACCGGATCTGGGAGGAGAATCTTGACGACTGGGTCGATCTCGATACACCGGTCCAGGCCAATTCGTGGACGGACTTCGGCATCCTGTTCACCGGCACTTCGTACATCTACCTGATCAACGGAACGCCAGTCTACACGGACACAACCGTCAACGGAAGCACCGCCTTCAGCGCAATGATCATGCAGGCGTATAATTTTGCGGGCGATCCAAGCATCTCTGGCGCGCAGGCGCGCAACTACACGGCCTTCTGGTCGAATGCCGCGGTGCCGGAGCCGGGTTGCTGGGCGATGTTCGCGGGCGGGTTGGGACTGCTGGTTTTCCGGCGCCGCCGCCGCGCCTAGTTGCGGCGTTTCAGCGTGGGACGGTCGTCCTGGTCGGTCTTCTGGGGGTTGCCGTCCGAATCTTCGGCCCCGCTGCCCTCTTTCCGGCGCAGGGTCGGGTGCCCGTCGTCTTTCTGCACCGGCTGGCGGCGGTTTTCCAGGGTAGCCAGGCGGGCCTTTACATCCATGAACTCCGAAGTGTTCAGGACGTATTCCTCCCTGGGCTGGAGGTCGTCCTGGATTTCACGCTGGGCGGCAATAATGCGGTCCTCGGTCATGGGATGAGTCGAGAAGACCTTGGATAGCGCTCCTGGTTTGCGTTTTTCCAGGGTCTCGAGCTTTTCGAAGAAGTCCACGAAGGCGGTCGGATCGTAGCCCGTCTTGTACATGTACTGCAGCCCCAGGCGATCGGCTTCGGCTTCGAAAGCCCGCGAAAATCTCAGGAAGCCGAGCGGCACAATCGCGCCCGCCCCCTCGTAAAGAGCGTAGCCGGCCCATCCGCCCATGAAGATGAGGGGCAGGCTCGCATAGTTGGCCAACTCGCCCCGGGTCGCCTGCCGCGTGCCGTGGCGAGCGGCTACGTGCGCGATCTCATGCGCCATCACCCCGGCCAGTTCCGCTTCATTATCGGCCTTGAGAATCAGCCCGGTATTGACGAAGAAGAAGCCTCCCGGCAGCGCGAACGCGTTCACCTCGTCGGAATCCACCACCTTGATGGTGAACGGGACCTTCGCGTCCGAGTTGCGCACGAGGTTCTGGCCGAGGCGGTTGACGTACTCGGCCACGATCGGGTCGTCCACGATCTTGGCCTGCCGCTCCACTTCCTGGGCCATCTGCTTGCCAAGTGCGATCTCTTTTTCCAGGGAATAGAAGTTGACACCCTTGCCTACGTCGCGATTGCCGATCTGGTCCGGATCGTCTTTCTTGTCTTTCGCAACGCCGGCGGTAGTGATCAGGCACAGGGCCAGCGCCAGCCCGGCTGCACTTCGCGCGTATCTTGCCCCCACAGACTCCTCCAAACGCCGCACCAGCGGCTATTTCGAAAATACGCCCCGCGGCGCCGATTGAACATACTGTGACTTCAGTACTTTCGGGTGCTCCGGCGCATGAGTGGGCGGCGCCACTCACTTTGCCTTTACAATCGAGGATTGAGGCAGATCTCTTTCGAAGTTGTTGCCGAGTGTCCCCACACACGCGCCCGCGCGGGCCTGCTGCATACCGCGCACGGGACCATCGAAACCCCGATTTTCATGCCGGTGGGCACCCAGGCTACGGTGAAGGGGCTGACCCAGCGCGACCTGGCGGAAGATCTCGACGTCCGCATCCTGCTGGCGAACACCTATCATCTTTATTTGCGGCCGGGCCACGAGTTGATCCGGAAGCTCGGCGGTCTCCACCGATTCATGTCCTGGCCTAACGCTATCCTCACGGATTCAGGCGGTTTCCAGGTTTTCAGCCTGAACGGCCTGCGCAAGATCCACGAACACGGCGTGGTCTTCCAATCCCACCTGAACGGCGACCTCCATACCTTTACCCCGGAATCCACGGTGGACGTGCAACTGGCCTACGGCAGCGACATCCTCATGGTCCTCGACGAGTGCCCGGAATACCCGGTCAGTCACGAGTACGCGCGGGAGAGCATGCACCGGACGGTGCGGTGGGCGTGCGAGGCCCATGCCCATTTTCTGGGCCGCATCGCCCAAAGTCCAACGCGTCATGCCCTGTTCCCCATCGTGCAGGGCTCTATGTTCCCCGATCTCCGCCGCGAGTGCGCCTCGGCCCTGGTCGATCTGGATGCCGACGGGTACGCCATCGGCGGCCTTTCGGTCGGCGAACCCCGGCCGCTCAGCCTGGACATGGTGGAGGCTACCGAGCAAATCCTGCCGCGCTCCCGCCCGCGCTACGCCATGGGCGTCGGGATGCCCGCCGAACTGCCCGAATACGTGGCCCGGGGCATCGACATGATGGATTGCGTGCTGCCCTCCCGCAACGCCCGCAACGGCTGCCTTTTCACCTCCGGGGGCCGCGTGATCATCAAGCACGCGCGGTACAAGGACGACCAGCGCCCTCTGGACGAAAACTGCCAGTGTTATACTTGTTCCAGATACTCCCGAGCATACCTTCGCCACTTGTTCCAGTCCGGGGAGATTTTGTACGCCGTGCTGGCCACCCGCCACAATATTAAGCGGTACCTTGACATCATGCGTGGGATTAGGCACGCTATAATATCGGGTTCGTTTCCAGAGTACTTGCGGTGTGTTCGCACGGCGTCTGAGGACGCAGGGTGAGCTCTCCATTTGGTCCCAATGTGATCTTGAATCTTCTTCTTCTGCAAACGCCGTCGGGCGGCTCGCAATTGGGCATGATGCTGCCCATCCTCCTCATTTTTGGAATTTTTTATTTCTTGTTGTTCCTTCCGATGCAGCGCCAGCGCAAGCAGCAGCAGAAGATGTTAGCTGGCCTGCAAAACGGAAATGTGGTCGTTACCAGCGGCGGCATTGTCGGAACCATCGTAGCCATCGAGGCCGACGACACCCTGGTATTGCGCGTCAAGCCGGACAATATCAAGATCCAGGTGACCCGGGCCTCGGTTTCGAGCCTGGCCTCCGGCGACGTGAAAAAGTAGGATTATCAGAAGCAGGCACTAAACTCCCATGAAGAAGAATGTGAAAGTCCGTAGCGTAGTCATCGTTGCGACAATTCTGGTCTGCGTCTTCGGCATTATTGGGTTTCCCTCGTCGGTGGCGCAACTGAAGCAGAACTTCACCGACAATATCCGGCTTGGCCTCGACCTCAAGGGTGGCAGCCATCTCGTCATGACCGTGCAGGTTCAGGACGCCGTCAAGGCCGATGCCGACCAGACCATGGAGCGGCTCAAGGAAGATCTCAAGAAGCAGAGCATCACCTGGGCCAGTATGGACGTCAGCGAGCCGCACGATCTTTCCGACGCGAACAAGGTGGATCTGACCATCAAAGGCGTGCCCGTCACCCAGACCGCCGCCTTCCGCAGCCTGGTCACGGATCGCTACCCCACCTACCTGTTGACCGCGCTGAACTCCACCGACTATGCGATGAAGATGAAACCCACGGACCTGATCAGTCTCGAGAAGGACACGGTGCAGCGCACCATGGATACGATCGGCAACCGCATCGACCAGTTGGGATTGGCCGAAAAGGCCGTCCAGCAGTACGGCGGCGGCTCCGACTTCCAGATCCTGGTCCAGTTGCCCGGGGTGGATGATCCCGCCCGCGTGAAGGAATTGATCGGCACGGCCGCGGTTCTCGAAATCGACGACGTCAAGGATGGTCCCTTCTCCAGCCGGGATGCCCTGCTGGCCCAGCACGGCGGCGTTCTGCCCCTGGGCACCAAGCCGGTCAAATCGATTCCCCGCGCCGGGTCGGAGGGGGAGCAGTGGTATCTGGTGAGCAAGGTTCCGGTGGTTGCCGGACGCGACATGCGCAATGCGCACGCCGGCCAGGATGAGTACCGGAAGTGGGAGACCGATTTCACCCTGTCGCCCGACGCGGGCAAGCGCTTCGGCCGCTACACCGGGGACAACATCGGCAACCGGCTGGCGGTGGTTCTGGATAACCAGATTGTGAGCGTGGCCACCATTCAGTCGCGCATCGAGGATTCGGGCCGTATCACCAACCTCAGCAGCGAGCAGGAGGCCACCGATCTGTCCCGCTATCTGCGGTCCGGTTCCCTGCCTGCGAGCGTCCGCTACGACGAAGAGCGTTCGATCGGCCCATCGCTGGGCGCGGACTCCATCCACGAGGGGTTTGTGGCCGGTATCGCCGGGCTGCTCGCCGTCATCGTGGCGATGCTTCTGTACTACAAGCGTTCCGGCGTGAACGCGGTGCTCGCACTGGCCCTGAACACGGTGATCCTGCTGGCCGCGATTTCGTACTTCCACGCGGTCCTGACGCTGCCCGGCATCGCCGGCGTCATCCTGACCATCGGTATGGCGGTCGATTCCAACGTTCTGATTTTCGAGCGCATCCGGGAAGAGTTGCGCGCCGGAAAGGGCGTCATTGCCGCCGTCGACACCGGCTTCAACAAGGCCTGGTGGACGATTGTCGACACGCACGTCACCACGGTCGTCTCCTGCGCCTTCCTTTTCCTTTTCGGCGAAGGTCCGGTGAAGGGATTTGCGGTAACATTAACAATCGGTCTGATCGCCAACATCTTCACCGCGGTGTTCGTCTCCCGAACCATCTTCGATTGGGAACTTTCGGGGCGCCGCCGGGCTGAGGCGTTGAGCATTTAGGTTTCTGGGAGTTCTCTTCGGAGAATTCCCAAGTGGGAACAAATTTGAGGAGGCTGGTGTCCAAAGTACTGAAGAACACCAGCACGGCAAGTTTCGATGGAATTATTCAAGAACACGAATTTTGATTTCCTGGGCAAAAAGTGGCCGTTCATCATTGCCTCGCTGGTGTTGACCGTGTCCGGGTTGACGAGCATTTTGATGAGGGGTGGGCTCAAATACGGGATTGACTTCAAGGGCGGCGCCCTCATGACAGTCAAGTTCGCCGGCCCGCCGCCGCTCGAAAAAATCCGCTCGGCCATGTCGCACTCCAGCCGGATCAAGGGCGATGTTTCCGTCCAGAACTTCACCGGCGCGAGCGCCCAGAATGAAGTGGAGATCGGCACCGAACTGCAGAGCGAATCGCAGTTGAACATCAACCGTCAAGCCATGGAGCAGGTGCTGGTCCAGACCTTCGGGAATCCATCCGGGGGCAAGCTTGATCTCAACAATACCAGCCAGGAAAGTCTCGCCGCCGGGTTGCGTGATCCGATCGCGCGCGCCGGCATTCCAATGAGCGAGCAGCAACTGCAACAACTGGCGCACAACATTCTCTACGTTCGCGACTCGGACCATTCCGGCCTGCTCACGAATTACAATGAGCTGTCATCCGTGCCAGGGCTTGAATCCTGCTATTATGAACACTCTTCAGCAGGTGACGTATTTGGCTCCGTTTCACGTAATGCAGGTTCAGATGGTTGGCCCGAAGGTGGGTGCCGACCTGCAGAAACAAGGCGGTCCTGGCCACGCTTTACGCGTTAGGCGGCATGCTGGTCTACATCGCGTTCCGTTTCGAGTGGATCTACGGGCTCGGCGCCGTGATCGCGGTGTTTCACGATACGATCATCACCATCGGACTGTTCTCGATTTTCAAGGAAGAGATTTCGATGACGGTCATCGCCGCCCTCCTTACCCTGGTGGGCTACTCGATGAACGACACCATCGTCATCTTCGACCGGATCCGGGAGAACCTGAAACTCTCCCGCCGCGAGCCCCTCGAACAGGTCATGAACCGCTCTGTGAACCAGACCCTGAGCCGAACCATCATGACCTCCGGCCTGACGTTCCTGACGGTGATCGCGTTGTTTCTTTTCGGCGGTCCGGTTTTGCACGGCTTCTCTTTTGCGTTAGTCTGTGGAATTATTGTCGGCACGTACTCGTCGGTGTTCATCGCCAGCCCGATCGTTCTGTTCTGGCATAACTACACCGACAAGCGGCGGCGGACCGCTCCGCCGGCTGCGCCGGCGGCCCGGACCGAAGCGGTCCGGAGAAGTAGTCCGACGAAGGCGGTTAAGTAGAACGGCCCGCGGCGCTGCTGGGCACGGGCGCACGCGGTTGACAAGGAAAGGAAGCTTCTTATGTTTGAGCAGACATTCGTAGGCGGCGGTAAGACCAAGAAGACCTGGACGGTTCTGGTGGCTTTCGTCGGTCAGGTCGTGCTGATCGTCGTGGCGATCATCATCCCGATGATTTACTTCGACGTGCTTCCCACCGCGCAGTTGACCAGTTTTCTCGTAGCTCCGCCCCCTCCACCTCCTCCGCCTCCCCCGCCCGCGGCCGCTCCGCCTGTTAAGGTGGTGAAGGTGATTCCGCGGCAGTTCGATGCCGGGAAGCTGATGGCGCCCAAGTCGGTCCCCAAGGAAGTGGCGGTCATTAAGGAAGAAGAGCTTCCGGCTCCCACGTCCGGCGGCGGCGTTTACGGCGGCGTGCCCGGCGGTGTTGCGGGCGGCGCGGCCGGCGGCGTGCTTGGCGGGATCATCGGCGCGGTTCAGGCCGCCTCCTCCTCCCCCGCCTCCCGAGAAGAAGGCGCCCCCACCGCCGACCAGAATCCGTGTAGGCGGAAATGTGCAGCAGGCTAAACTGATCCGGCAGCCGCGGCCGGTGTATCCGCCGCTGGCCAAGCAGGCCCGCATTTCCGGAGTGGTGAGGTTGAGCGCCGTCATTTCCAAGAACGGCACGATTCAGGATCTCCAGGTGATCAGCGGCCATCCGCTGCTGGTTCCGGCGGCTCTCGAAGCGGTGAAACAGTGGGTTTACCAGCCGACGCTCCTCAACGGAGAGCCGGTGGAAGTGGTCACCCAGATCGACGTGAACTTCACGTTGAGCCAGTAACCAGTAGGTTCCTTGGGAACGTTGGATAGAGAAGCAGTAACAAATCAACTCGCAGGAGAGACAAACGAAAATGCTTTTGCAATTGCATGTCTGGTCCCTTTATCTGCTCCAGGAGAGCGGTGTCAGTTGGGATCCTATCCACCTCTGGGCCCAGATGGGCCTGCTCGCAAAGTTGGTCGTGATCGGGTTGTTCATCATGTCGGCCTACTCCATCGGCGTCATGATCGACAGCCTCATGGCTTACAACGCCGCCCGTAAGCAGTCCCGGGCGTTCGCACCGGCGGTTGCCGGCGCTTTGCGCGAAGGCAAACTCGATGAAGCCGTCAAGATCGCCGACCGTTACAAGAAGAGCCACCTGGCCAAGGTTGTCGTAGCCGGTCTGCAGGAATTCCAGGCGCACCAGATCAGCTCTGAAATTCCGGGTGAAGAGATCGAGGCCTCCAAGCGCGCTCTCGAACGCGCCGAAGCCATCGTCCATGCCGAACTGAAGCGCGGCGTCAGCGCTCTCGCTACGATCGGCTCCACGGCTCCGTTCGTGGGGCTGTTCGGAACCGTCGTCGGCATCATCAACGCGTTCAAGGGCATTTCGACCGAGAAATCCACCGGCCTCGGCGCTGTCGCCGGCGGTATTTCCGAAGCCCTCGTGACCACCGCCGTCGGCCTCTTCGTTGCCATCCCCGCAGTCTGGATGTTCAACTACTTCACCAACAAGATCGAAGCATTCGATGTGGAAATGGGTAACTCCAGTTCCGAACTGATCGACTACTTCCTGAAGCGGTCCCAACGGGGCGCCGGCGCCCGCAAGTAGTGTTGTAAGCCGCGACCGTAGACGGTGCGGCAGATTTCTGGATCCGGCGAGTTGATCGACAGGGAGCCCCGCGAGGGCTCCCTGCTCCTGCCGAGTTCCTTGGAGAACACGATGGCGAAGAAAAAGGTAGACAAGAAGCAAAAAGCGCCGCCGCCAGTAGCCGACATCAACGTCACCCCCATGGTGGACGTGATGCTCGTGCTGCTCATCATTTTCATGGTCATCACGCCGATGTTGTCGAAAGGCGTGAGTGTCGATCTGGCGAAGACCAGGAATCCCATTCCCATGCAGGCGGCCGACAAGAGCGACGCGATCGTTTGCGCGGTCACGCGCGATGGAAAGACCTACCTCAATACCACGCAGATGCTTCCGGAAGATCTCCCCAACAAGGTCAAAGACCTTCTGAGCAGCCGCCTGGATAAAGAGGTTTCGTCAAGGCCGACGCCCGTGCGCGATACGAAAAGGTTGTGGAGGTGGTGGACAATCTGCGCGCCGCGGGAGTGGATAGCATTGGCCTTCTCACCGAGCAGGTTCAGGATAAAAACAGGCCCGCAAGCGCGGCGGCTCCCGCCGGTGCGCCAGGCCAATAGGTTTTATAAAGGAGCAATTCTATGGGAATGGCAGTCGGCGGACCCGGTGGCGGTCCGAAATCTGATATCAACATGACGCCGATGATCGACGTCCTGCTGGTGCTGATCATCATTTTCATGGTGATCACGCCCTTGACGCCGAAAGGGCTGGAGGCCCTCGTGCCGCAGCCGCCTCCGCCCGGACAGCCCCCAAGCCGAATCGGATCTGCGCACCGTCGTCATCGTGATCGACAAGGACCACAAGTTCGCGATCAACAACGATCCCGATCACCGAGGACAAGCTGGGCGACCGTCTGGAGGAGATCTTCAAGACCCGCGCCGAGCGCGTGGTGTTCGTGAAGGGCGACCCCTCGATCGAGTTCCGGTGGGTGGCGGAGGCGATCGATATCGCGCATGGTGCGGGTATCGATAAAGTCGGGCTGATGACCGCCAAAGTGGAGGCCGGACAGTAGCCATGCGGAAATCGATGCTGATCCTCTCCGTGGCAGGAGCGGCGCTCCTGGCGGCGGGTTGCACGCAGCTTAAAGCGCGCAACGAGCTCAACAAAGGTGTGCAGGCGTTTAAGACGGCGCAGTACCCCGACGCCGTCGAGAACTTCAAGAAGGCCGTCGAGCTACGATCCGAATTTCCCGACGGCGCGTCTCTACCTGGCCACTGCGTACATGCAGCAATATATTCCCGGCGCGGATTCGCCGGAGAATAACCAGATGGCGCAGGCCGCTCACGACCAGTTCATGAAGGTTCTCGACCAGAACCCGAATGACAAGGTGGCGATCGCTTCCATCGCTTCCCTCTACCTCAACCAGAAGAAGTGGGACGATGCTCAGAAATGGTACGAGAAGCTGACCGCCATCGACCCCAGCAACAAGGATGCTTTCTACAGCCTGGGCTTTATCGCCTGGTCCAGATGGTATCCCGCCTACGGGACCGCGCGGGCCAACCTAGGGATGAAGCAGGAAGACCCCGGCCCGATCAAGGACAAGAAGGTGAAGGACGAGCTCAAAGCGAAGTACGGCCCGATTATCGATTACGGCCTGCAGTCGCTGGACAAGGCTCTCCAGATCGACCCGCAGTACGATGACGCGATGGCCTATGAGAACCTGCTCATCCGCGAACGCGCCGACCTGATGGATTCCAAAGAAGAATACGAGCAGCAGGTCAAGATCGCCGACAATTGGGTGCAGAAGGCCCTGCAGACCAAGAAGGAAAAGGCAGAGAAGAAAGCTACCCAGGGCACCGGCGGTATCACCACCGAGGCGCCGAAATAGTCAGTCCCACGGGGCAGGCCGGCTGAAACGCCGGCCTGCCTGCTCTCTGCCCCCCTGCTACAATCGAATTAGAGTGGCCTTCGAGTCCCCCAGCGTTTCCGATGCCGTACCCGACGAACATTTGCCTGATCCGGCGGAACAGTTGTACCCCGAGTTGGAAGCCAAGATCCGCGAATACCGCCCCAAGGACGATCTGGCCTCTCTCCAGAAAGCCTTTCGCTTCGCCAGCCAGTATCACGAAGGGCAGATGCGCGATTCCGGCGAGCCGTACATGGTCCATCCCGTCATGGTGGCCCACATCCTGGCGGACATGCGCATGGACCTGGTGGCCATGGAGACCGGCCTGCTGCACGACGTCGTCGAAGACACCAGCGTCACGGTCGAACAGGTGCGCAAGGAGTTCGGCGAAGAAGTGGCGCGCTGCGTCGACGGCGTCACCAAGCTGAGCAAACTCGACGTCTTTTCCGCCGAAGACCGCCAGGCCGAAAGCTTCCGCAAGATGCTGCTCGCCATGGTGGAGGATATCCGCGTCATCATGGTGAAGCTGGCCGACCGCATGCACAACATGCGCACGCTCGGCTACCTGAGCCCCGAGCGGCGCGAGCGCATCGCGCGCGAGACCATCGAGATCTACGCGCCCATCGCGCACCGCCTCGGCATGGGCAAGATTCGCGGCGAACTCGAAGACCTCGCGTTCCAGCACCTGGAGCCGGACGCCTACGAGGAGATCCTGCGCGCCATCGAGTCGCGCCGCCACTCGAACGAGGAGTTCCTCAACGAAATCCGCCTAGCCGTGGAAGCCGAACTGCGCCGGGAAGGCATTCCCGCGCGCATCGACGGCCGCGTCAAACGGCCCTACTCCGTCTTTCAGAAACTGCGGCGCCAGAAGATCACCGTCGACCAGGTCTACGACCTGATGGCGCTGCGCATCATCACCGATTCGGTAAAGAACTGCTACGCGGCGCTGGGCGTGATCCACAACAAGTGGCGGCCCATTCCCGGCCGCATCAAGGATTTCATCGCCATCCCGCGGCCCAATCTCTACCAGTCGCTGCACACCTCCGTGGTCGGGCCCGCACGGGCAGACGTTCGAGGTGCAGATCCGCACCGAGGAGATGCACCGCATCGCCGAAGAAGGCATCGCGGCGCACTGGAAGTACAAGGAGGGCCGCAAGGGTCCGGCCGCCGACGACCAGCGCATCGCCTGGCTGCGCCACCTGGTGGAATGGCAGCGCGACATGCAGGATCCCGGCGAGTTCATGTCCACCCTGAAAGTGGACCTGTACCCGGAAGAGGTCTACACCTTCACGCCGCGCGGCAAAGTGATCGTGCTGCCGCGCGACGCCACGCCCATCGATTTCGCCTACGCCATCCACTCCGACGTCGGCCACACCTGCGTGGGCGCCAAGGTGAACGGCCGCATCGTGCCGCTGCGTTCCGCGCTGCGCAACGGCGACATCGTCGAGATCATGACCCAGCCCGGCCACGAGCCGAGCAAAGACTGGCTGGCGTTCGTCAAGACCTCGCGCGCGCGCAACAAGATCAAGCACGTCATCAACGCCAGCGAGCGCATGAAGGCCATCGAGATCGGCCAGAAGTACCTGGAAAAGGAGGCGCGGCGGCTGGGCGTGCAGCTCGGCAAGGTGACCAAGGCGGACCTGGAGAGGGTGGCCTCCGAATACGGCTACAGCAAGATGGAAGACCTGTACGCGGCCCTCGGCTACGGCAAGTTTTCCGCGCGCCAGGTGCTCAGCAAAATCGCTCCCGGGCAGGTGAAGGACGAAACTCGCCGAAGCCCGGCAGGCCCCGGAGGCGCTCGCGCCTTCCGCTACGCCGGCCAAGCCGCACGACGGCGACGGCGTCATCAAGGTGCGCGGCATGGACGACCTGCTGGTGTACCGCGCCAAGTGCTGCAACCCGATCCGCGGCGAGGCGATCGTGGGCTACGTGACGCGCGGCAAGGGCGTGGCCGTGCACTCCAAGATGTGCCCCAACGTGCAGAACCTGATGTACGACGTGGAGCGCAAGATCGAAGTGGAGTGGGCGCGCGCGGCCGAGGACGCGTTCCCGGTGCGCATCGTGATCCACACCGACGACCGTCCGGGCATGCTCAACCAGCTCACTTCCGTGCTCTCCGACGAAAACACCAACATCCGCAGCCTGGAGGCCAAGACCGAGTTGGATCAGGACGGCGGCGTCGTGGAAATGACCGTGGACGTGCGCGACAAAAAACAGCTCGAAAAACTGGTTTCCGCCATGCGGCGCATCTCCGGCGTGCGCGACGTGGAGCGGCAGTTCAATTGAAAATGACTTTTTCGACCGATCCCGAACACATCGCCATCTCCAAATCGAAGGGCATCAAAATCGATTGGAAGGATGGCCACCATAGCGAATACGGCCTGGTCTACCTGCGCGACAAGTGCCCCTGCGCCGCATGCACGGGCGCGCACGGGACGCCCCCGCGCCAGCCCGAATCCAAGTCGCCTTTCCAGATGTTCCAGCCGGCGCTGAAGATGCTGGCGGTGGAGCCGGTGGGCAATTACGCCATCCGCATTAACTGGAGCGACGGCCACAATTCCGGAATCTATACCTACGAACACTTCCGGGAGATCTGCCCCTGCGCAGAATGCGCTGCGGTGATGGAGCACCTGAAATGAAAAAGGCGGCCTCGCGGGGGCCGCCTTCTTCAGCAATTGCTTGATTCACCGCTCATAGGAGCCGGAAGTTCACTTCGATGGTGGCCGCAACCGTAACCGGCCTGCCATCTTTATAGCCCGGCTTGAACTTCCACTTCCTCACGGCTTCGATCGCCTTTTCGTCCAGCCCGAGTCCCAGGCTGCGCGCCACCTTGATGTTGGTCGCGCGGCCGCTGGGGTCGACTTCGATGTAGAGCAGAACGGTGCCCTGATACTTCGCCTTGCGGGCTTCTTCGGAGTATTCGGGCTCTACCTTATAGAGCAGGGCCGGGGCCGTCACGCCGCCGCCCACGCGGAAAACGCCGCCGCCGGCGCCGCCGCCTTCACCAGGGCCATACCCGCCGCCCTTACCGGACCCTACGCCTCCGCCCGAACCGGATCCGATACCTCCGCCCGAACCGGGACCGTTCGAAGGCGGCCCGATCTTCGCCAGAGGATCGCCGTATTGCGCCATGTTCACCTGGGGCAGGTTGATATCCGGGGGCGCAATGATGCTCGGTTCCATCGTCAGCTTGGGATTGGGGTTGTTCACTACCGCCATGGGAGGCGTGAATTGCCGCAGAGAAACTTTTGGCAGACGCCCCTTACTGGCCGGTAACGGCGAACGGTCTCCACCACCACCGCCACCGCCCATGGCCTGCTTCTTCGGCGCCATTTTCGGAGTGTACGGATTCACATCAACCGGCATGATCAGGGTGGTCATCTGCTTCACCTGCTGCTGCACGGCCTTTGTGGAAAAAACCGTGAACAGCAGCGCCACAAAGCCGATCTGGAAACCAGTCGACATCATGAAGGACTTCTTCTGGCGTCCGTAAAGGCCCCAAATGTCCTTCACGGCTACAGGCTTCGAAGTCACTTCCAGTGGCGGAAGCTTGGGCGGGTTAATCGTTTCCCTGACGTTCCGGACGAACGAGCGATACCAGGGCTCTTCTACGTCCGCTATCAGGAGTCGCGACAGATGATCGTCGTCGTTATAGAACGGATTGTTGGGTTGCGACAGGTCAGCCATTTTAGTCCACCAGCTCTCCAAAGAGAACCGCTGTCTACAGCCTATTGGACGCTTTCAGTTCTCACGCCGTTACAGGTTTTGGAAAATCGCGACCTCGGCGTATCAACCTGCAGTGTACCATAGGCGATGGAGAAGTGGCTTGTAAAAACAATGACATAGGGACCCTGAGCGGTTAGCGCAACAGTGTGGCTGAAATATTCCAAAAATGGAATTGCGCGCTTCCCGCCATTTTTCATTGCGGCCCCTCGCACGACTTCGTCAAAATCGGATAGATGCAGATCACGATCGAAACAAAGCCTTTGGATCAGGTCTCTACCGATGCCCTGATCGTTCCCGTCTTCGAGGGCCGCAAAGAAGAGCGGTTCGGCGCCGCCGACCTGTGCGAATCCGGCGAGGTCACCGGAAAGACGCTCGAACTGACCTTGCTTCACCACGCTCCCGGAGCCGCCGCCGCCCGCGTGCTGCTGGCCGGCGCCGGCAAGTCCGGGGAATTTGGCACGGCCGGCTGGCGCAAGCTGGTGGGCGCGGCGGTTCGCCACCTCAAGGCGAAATCGGTCAAACGGGTCGCCATCGTCCTGGACCCGGAACACGCCGGCGCGGATTATGCTTCCGCCGCGGTCGAGGGCGCCATCCTCGCGAATTTCGAGCCGGATCGCTATCGCACCGGCGATGACAAAAAGTCGATCGAGGCGGCTTCCCTGGTTCCGCCTCCCGGCGCCGACCTGAGCCGGGCGGTCGAACGCGGCCGGATCCTCGCCGAGGCCCAGAACTTCACGCGCGCCCTGGTCAACGAACCGGCCAACCGGCTCACTCCCACCGCGATGGCCGACGCCGCGCGCCGCATGGCTCCGGAGTTCCACCTCGAATGCGAGGTCCTGGACCGGGCCCAAATGGAGCAATTAGGGATGGGCGCGCTCCTCGGCGTTGCGCAGGGCAGCGCCGAGCCTCCCGCGCTGATCGTAATCCGCTACCGTCCGGATGAGCTGCCGGCGGGCGGGCCGCACCTCGGACTGGTTGGCAAAGGAGTCACGTTCGACACCGGGGGCATTTCTATCAAGCCCGCCGACGGGATGGAGAAGATGAAGTACGACATGGCGGGCGGCGCCTCGATGATCGGCGCGATGCGGGCCATCGCGCAGCTTCGTCCGGCGATCCCGGTCACAGCTTTCATCCCGTGCGTGGAGAACATGCCCGGGAGCCGCGCACAGCGCCCGGGAGACATCGTGACTGCGATGTCCGGTAAGACGATCGAGGTGATCAACACCGATGCCGAAGGACGGCTGATCCTGGCGGACGCGCTAGTCTACGCGCGTCGGCAGGGTTGTACCCACCTGGTGGATGCCGCCACTCTGACTGGAGCCATCGTAGTGGCACTCGGCCATCTCAATGTCGGCTTGTTCGCAAACGACGATGCGATGCGCGACCGGGTCCTCGCCGCCGCCAAGGCCGAAGGCGAGCGCATGTGGAATATGCCTCTTGAACCTGACTACAAGGACTACCTCAAAAGCGCTTTTGCTGACCTCGCCAACGTGGGGGGCCGGTGGGGAGGAGCCGTCACAGCGGCCATGTTCCTCAAGGAATTCGCCGAAGCTACTCCCTGGGTGCACCTGGATATCGCCGGCACAGCCTGGCTGGATGACGAAAAGCCGCACCTGGCAAAGGGCCCGTCCGGCTTACCGGTGCGCACCCTGGTCCGGCTGGCTACCGATTGGGAGTCCGGGGGCAAGTGACGGAATCGGAATGCTCGATTCGCCCCAACTCGCCGGGTGAGTCAGCATGATCTTCAGCAACTTCGCATCCTTCACGACGGGTTCGTAGGTGATCTCGTAATGGACCTGCAGGTTGAGGTACGCCTGCTCGATCTGCTCCGCCAGAGCGCACGGGGTGCGCCCCAGCAGGAAGGCCCCGTTCACCTGACGGCAGAGGCTCTCGAGCGCCGGGTTGGGGACCGAAGAAATCACTTGGACCAGGCTGCCCGACTCTCTTACGTTCGAAATCAGACCCGGCCCCGGCGCAAGGTCTGACGGCGAGTCGTTGCAGATGATCAGATGCCGGTTGCCGGCCACGCCCGCTTGCGGCTGTACCGAGCGCCAGATGGCATGCCAGATATCGATCCGGGTCGTCAAAAGGGGCAGCTTGGCAAAAGTCTCCCGGATAGCGGGTTCCTCCGACTCAAAAGTCGACGGTTTTTCTTCGGCGGGTGGATCTCCGGACTGAAGCACGCCCGAAGCGTATGTCAGGCACGCCCAGGCGTCCTCCCGACGCTTCAGATTCAGACAAGCCAGCGCGTAGCGGCTCCAGGACGACGGGGCTCCCGGTTCGGAGACCGGCATCAGGAACATCACCAGCGACTGTTCCCCGGCGGACGGCCTTCCGACGTGGTACCGGTGCACCGCTCTGCCGTCCTCGGCCAGGAAGATGTGCGTGGGAAGAACGGGCGCATTTTCCGCACCGGCAAGCGCCGCAACCGCCAGCGCCACCCGGCGCTGCCCGACCGTGCTCCGGTCCATCGAATAGTGTGCCGCCAACCGCCGAACCGGGAGATGACGCCCGTGCGCGACGGCGCTATTGACCCGTCCCAGCGCACCAAGGGCGGCCCTCCGCGCGACCTGGTGCGGATCTTTCAGTAGCTCGGATATCGCTTCCCCAAACCGCGGATGACCGGTCTCGCCCATTACCCAGGCGGCGGTCGCCCGAAATACCGGCTCTTCATGCATCGACATGGCGATGATTTCGGGAATCACTCCGGCATCTCCCAGCCTGTAAAGCCCGAACAGGGCGTTGCCGGCCACCCGGTTATTGGCATCGGAGTGGAGCGATTCCAGCAGTTCCCGCGCTTCGACGCTGTCCACTCCCCAGAGCGCTTCTACCGCGTTGGCCCGGATCCGGGGATCCGCATCCACTAATGTCTTGCGAACCCAGCTCACGTTGCGCGTGTCGCGCGCCAGCATGAGAACCGCCTTCGAGCGCAGGTAGGGATTGGGCTGCCGCAACAGGCGGACCAGCAGGGGAAGGAAGTCCCTGCCACCCGCGTTCTTTTCGAGAATCCGGATGACCCGTGAGGAGGCCACGCGATCCGCCGAGGCGCGGCCGAGTATCACGTCCCTCGTGGAATCCGCTCGCATCGCGATGCGGGCCATGGCCAACGCCTGCTGATGAGAGAGGGAGGGGTCGCACAAAGCCGCCAGGAGCAGCCCGCTGGTTACCAACAGCGAGGCCACGAATTGAGCTCCCCGGGTGTCGGCCTGCCTTTTCAGCACCTCCACCGCCGCAGACAGAAAGGCATGCGGATTCTCGTCGAGTAATTGGCGGATCAGTTTGCGGTACTCGGTAGGATCCGATTCCATTTCCTGCACTAACCCTTCGAGTATCTCGACTGGTCCTTTTGTATACGCCATTACCGGCATGGAGTGGGCCACAGAAAGTACATCGGAGGAGTCGCGGAAAACTTTAGCGCCGCCCGGATCGCGCAATTATAATTAAACTGATGTCCACCAACAGTTTTGGCGCGGCGGCGAAGCTGCGCGCAGGGAATACCGAATTCGACTACTTTCGTCTCGCCACACTCGAGGAGAAAGGGGTCGGTCACATAGGGCGGCTTCCTTTCTCCACCAGAATCCTTCTCGAAAACCTGCTTCGCTCGGAAGACGGCCGGCGTGTCACGGCCGCCGACATCGACTATGTCGCCCGCGGTGTCGCCGGTCCCAACGGGAAAGAGATCAGCTTCATGCCCGCGCGCGTGCTGCTGCAGGACTTCACCGGCGTCCCTTGCGTGGTGGATCTCGCCGCTATGCGCGATGCCCTGGTGGCCCTGGGCGCCGACCCCCGCCGCGCCAATCCGCTGATGCCGGCCGACCTCGTGATCGACCACTCGGTCCAGGTCGACACTTTCGGCAGCAGCGACGCATTCAATGTGAATGCGCTGCTCGAATTCCAACGCAACCGCGAGCGCTACATGCTGCTTCGCTGGGGCCAGACGGCCTTCGGCAATTTCCGCGTCGTGCCTCCGGATACGGGCATCGTGCACCAAATCAACCTGGAGTACCTTGCCTCCGTGGTCTTTCGCGCCGGCCAGACCGTCTATCCGGATTCGGTGGTCGGCACCGATTCCCACACCACGATGATCAACGGCCTGGGCGTGCTCGGCTGGGGCGTCGGGCGGAATCGAAGCCGAGGCTTGCATGCTCGGCCAGCCTATCTCGATGCTGCTGCCGCCGGTTGTCGGATTCAAACTGCATGGCCGCCTGAAGGAGGGTTGCACGGCGACCGACCTGGTGCTCACGATCACGCAAATCCTGCGCAAGAAAGGAGTGGTCGGGAAGTTCGTCGAATTCTATGGCACCGGTCTGAGCGCATTGAGCCTGGCCGACCGCGCCACGGTTGCGAACATGGCTCCCGAGTACGGCGCCACCATGGGGTTCTTCCCGGTGGACCAGGAGACGCTCGAGTACCTGAAGTTCACCAATCGCAGTCCGGACGTTGTGGCGCTGGTCGATGCCTACACGAAAGCGCAGGGCCTGTTCCGCACGGATGCGACGCCCGACCCGTTGTACGCCGAAGCCCTGGAACTCGACCTGAGCGCCGTGACCCCCTCGATGGCCGGCCCCAAGCGGCCCCAGGATCGCGTCGAACTGCCGGCCGTGCGCAAGAATTTTCACGACGCTTTCCCCGGACCGGAAAAGCACGTCACGATTCAATCGAATGGCGATTCCGCTACCTTCGGTGACGGCGCGGTGGTCATTGCCGCGATCACCAGTTGCACCAACACCTCGAACCCGTCCGTCATGCTGGCCGCCGGCCTGGTGGCGAAGAAAGCGGTCGAGCGCGGACTCAAGGTCAAGCCGTGGGTGAAGACCAGCCTGGCGCCGGGCTCGAAAGTCGTGATGGATTACTATCGCGAAGCGGGCCTGCTCCCCTATCTCGAACAACTCAAGTTCCACCTGGTCGGTTTCGGCTGCACCACCTGCATCGGCAACAGCGGCCCGCTGCCCGAACCGGTGGCGCAGGCCGTGCAACAGAAGAACCTGGCGGTGGCCGCGGTCCTCAGCGGCAACCGCAATTTCGAAGGCCGCATCAACCCGCAGGTCAAGGCCAACTATCTGGCATCGCCGCCACTGGTTGTGGCCTATGCGCTGGCCGGCACCATGGATATCGACCTGGCCAACGACGCGCTGGGCCGCGACGCCGCCGGCCAGCCGGTCTACCTGCGCGACATCTGGCCCTCCAACGAAGAGGTGCAGGCCACCGTCCGCGCCGCCATCAACCAGGGGATGTTCGAGCACGAATACGCCCACGCGTTCGACGGCGACGAGAACTGGAGGACCATGCCGGTTCCGAGCGGCGGCACGTTCCAGTGGGACGACAAATCCACCTACATCAAGCGGCCGCCCTACTTCGACGCACATGGTGGACCCCGAAACCTCGGTGCACGATTTCTCCGGCATGCGCGTCCTGGCGCTGCTCGGCGATTCCGTCACCACCGACCACATCTCACCCGCCGGGTCGATCCCCAAGGATTCAGCCGGCCGGCCAGTATCTCATCGCCCAGGGCGTCGCACCGAAAGATTTCAACTCCTATGGAGCGAGGCGCGGCAACCACGAGGTGATGGTCCGCGGCACACTGGCCAATATCCGCCTCCGCAACCAGCTTGCCCCCGGCACGGAGGGCGGCTGGACCCGCCATCTCCCCGATGGGGAGCAGATGACCATCTACGATGCCGCCATGCTCTACCAGCGCGAAGAGGTGCCGCTGGTCATTCTGGCCGGGAAGGAGTACGGATCCGGGCTCGTCGCGCGACTGGGCCGCCAAAGGCGTGCTGCTGCTGGGCGTGCGGGCCGTGATCGCGGAGAGCTTCGAGCGCATTCATCGCACCAACCTGGTCGGCATGGGCGTCCTGCCGCTGCAATTCCGGGAAGGCCGGAATGCCGCGAGCCTCAAACTTACCGGACAGGAAATCTTCCACGTCGAGGGAATTCCGGCCGCGCTACGGCGGCGGCTCGCGCGTAGCCACTGTAAGGGCGGTCAGCGACGACGGCACCGAAAAAACCTTCAGCGTGGATGTGCGCGTGGATACTCCCCAGGAAGTCGAGTACTACCGGAATGGCGGGATTCTTCCGTACGTTTTGAGGCAGTTAGCGAGCTAGGAGAGGCCAGGAGGCCTATCCTACTGTAACAATCCACGGTTCGTCGGCCCGGCTGCCGGGTTCGCCGGTAAAATGCGGGCGTTCGTCGGTTCGGGATTGAACTCTTACCCCGCGGGAAGCGTAAACTCTGTCTATGCTCCGCTACCTTCCGCTGGTCCTGAGGAATTGCTGGCGCAACCGCCGCCGGACAACCCTTACCATTCTCAGCGTTGGAGTCAGCATGTGCCTGCTCGGCGTGATGATCGCCATGTACCATGCCTTGTATTTGAGCGACCCCACTCCCGAACAGGCCCTGAGGCTGGTCACGCGAAACAAGATCTCGCTCACGGTCACGATTCCCGAGGCCTACCGGTCGCGCATCGAGCACATCCCCGGCGTGCGCGAGGTGATGACCGAGGGGTGGTTCGGCGGTACCTACAAAGACGCCCGCGACCCGAAGAACTTCTTCGCGCGGTTCACCGTGGAACCGGAGAAGCTGTTCCAGGTATATGGCGAATACCGCATTCCCGACGACCAGCGCCGGGCCTTCGAACACGACCGCATCGGCTGCGTCGTGGGGCGCGACCTCGCCAACAAATTCAACTTCCACATCGGCGATCATATTCACCTGGTGGGCGATATCTACCCCGGCGATTACGAGTTCACGATTCGCGGCATTTTCGACGCGCCGGGCAACACCGAAGCGATGTTTTTCAGCCGCGAATACCTGGAGCAGTCCCTTCCGGAAGGGCGGCGCGGTTCGGTCGGTACGTTCATCACGCTGATCGACGACCCGAGCCATGCCGCCGGCATCGCCGAAGCGGTGGACAGCCAGTTCCGCAACTCCACCGCGCAGACCAAGACCGAATCCGAGCAGGCCTATCTTCTGGGGTTCGTTTCCATGCTGGGGAATGTGAAGGCGTTCCTGATCGCCATCTCGGCGGCGGTGATGTTCACCATCCTGCTGGTCTCCGCCAACACCATGGCGATGTCGGTGCGCGAGCGCGTGCGGGAAGTCGGCGTTCTCAAGACGCTGGGCTTTACGCCGGGCACCATTCTGGGCCTGATCCTGGGCGAGGCCTGCGCCATTTCGCTGGCCGGAGGCGCCATCGGGTTTCTGCTTTCCACGGTCCTCACCACCGGCGTGCAGAAGAGCCCGGCCGGCGGGTTCCTTCCGCCCATTCCTCCCTTCCAGCCGGCGGTGGCCACGGCCTGCATTCTGACCGCGGCGGCCATCGGCCTGGTGAGCTCGCTGGTTCCCGCGCTAACCGCATCCCGCACCCCCATCGTCGAGGCATTGAGGAGCACCGATTAATCATGGCCATCCCGATTGCTTACAACCTGCGCAACATGGTGGTCCGCAAGACCACCACGATCATGACGGCGCTCGGTATCGCCCTTACGGTGGCGGTGCTGCTCGCTATCCTGGCCATGGTGAACGGCCTGCGCACCACGCTCGCCACCACCGGCGATCCGCTGCACGTGCTGGTGCTGCGGAAAGGCTCCACTTCCGAGATCGTCAGCAACTTCCTGCGCGGCAATTTTCAGGACCTCAAGTTCAAGCCCGGCATCGCGCGCGGCAAAGACGGACAGCCGCTGGCGTCGCTCGAAGTCGTGACTGTCATCAATCTCGCATCGAGCGAGGGCCAGGAAGGCATCAATGTCACGGTCCGCGGCCTGCAGCCGGCGGGCATCGAAATGCGGCGCAACGTTCACCTCACGGCGGGGCGCTGGTTTCAGGACGGCCGGCGCGAAGTGGTGGTCGGCAAGCCCGTGGCCGACCGGTATCCCGAGGCGGGCATCGGCAAGAAGATCCGCTTCGGACGCGGCGATTGGGAAATCGTAGGCGTGATCGATGCCGGCCGCGGCGCGCAGGGCAGCGAGATCTGGGGCGACCTCAATCAGGTGGCTTCTGACCTCCAGCGGCTGGAAGTGCTCAGCGCGGCGCTGGTAGAAGCCACCGACGCGGTAACCGCAAAGGCGCTGGTCAACGACATCAATAACGATCAGCGCCTCAACATGACCGCGCAATCCGAGCAGGAATACTACGAGCAGCAGACCACCACTGCCGAGCCTGTCGAATTCATCGGTATTTTCGTTTCCATCATCATGGCCGTGGGCAGCAGTTTCGCCGCCATGAATACGATGTATGCGGCGGTCGCGCGCCGCGCCCGCGAGATCGGAACGCTGCGCGTGCTCGGCTTCTCGCGTTTCAGCATCCTCACCAGTTTCTTCGTGGAATCGGTGCTGCTGTCGGCGCTCGGCGGCGCTCTCGGCTGCCTGCTGGTGATGCCGCTGGACGGTATCACCACCGGGATCGGCAACGCCAACTTCGCCGAGACGGCCTTCAACTTCCACGTCTCGCCCGAAATCATGGTGGGCGGCATCCTCTTCGCCGTTGTGCTCGGGTGCGTCGGGGGATTGTTCCCCGCGCGCATGGCATCGAGGAAAGAGATTCTCACGGCGCTGCGGGAGGTCTGACGGGAAAGGAATATGGACGCGGAACTGAAGAATCTGAAAATCGACCGGTCGAGCCGGCGCGCGCCCGCGCCATCGCGCTGGGCGGTCCGCTGGATCATCTCCGGGGTGACGCTCTTCCTGCTGCTGGGCGCCTGGCGCTTCACCGCCGCCCGGTTGAATGCCGCACCCGAAGTCCGCACCCAACGAGTCGCGATCCTCAGCGCGGCCAGCGCGCCGCGGGGCGTCGTGCTCAACGCCACGGGCTATATCGTTGCCGCTCACAAGATCGAGGTCGCCGCCAAAGTGGTCGGCAAGGTGAAGTGGATCGGGGTGGATAAGGGCGACCGCGTCCGGGAGGGCCAGGTGATGGTGCGGCTCGAGGACGATGAATACCAGGCGCAGTTGCAGCAGGCCGTGGGGCAGATGGCCATGCTGCAGGCCAAACTGGAGGAGGCGCTCCACGGCTCGCGGCCCGAAGAGATCGCACAGGCAATCGCCAATGTCGATGTCGGCAAGGCCGATCTGGAGAACGCGCGAGTCACGCTCGAACGTACCAAGGGGCTCGTGCGCGAAGGGGTCGCGCCCGTGCAATCCCTCGATGACGCGCAGTCGCGCTACGACCAGGCGGTCCACAAGTTGAACGCGCTCCAGAAGACGTATGAGCTGGTGAAGCTTGGCCCGCGGCAGGAGGAAATCGATGCGCTGCGCGGGCAACTGGAGCAGGCCAAGGGATCGGTGGCCTATGCCCAAACCGCGCTCGCCAATACCGTGATCCGCGCTCCTGTGACCGGCACCATCCTGGAGCGGGCCGTCGAAAAGGGCGAATTCGTCACCACCAGCTTCGTGGGCGATCGCGGCGCCAAGGGGTACGTCGTGTCGCTGGCCGATTTGAACGATCTCGAAGTCGAACTGGATATCAGCCAGAACGATTTTTCCAAGCTGCACGCGATGCAGCACGGCGTGATCACCACGGATGCCTTCCCCGACCGCAAATACGACGGCTACATCAAGGAGATTTCGCCCGAGGCCAACCGCCAGAAAGCCACCGTGCAGATCAAGGTGAAAGTCTCCAAGCCGGACGATTACCTGCGGCCGGAAATGAACGCGAGCGTGGCGTTCTATTCCGACGAGAAGCCGGACCCGTCCGCCGCCCGGTCCGCCAGGCCGGTGATCCTGGTACCGGCTTCGGCCCTGCGCGACGGCGCGGTCTTCGTGTACCTGGAGGGCAAAGCAGTGCGGCGCGCGGTCAAGGCGGGCGCGAGCAGCAGCCGCGGAATCGAAATCGACAGCGGCCTGATTGGCGGCGAGGACCTGATCGTCGATCCTCCCGCCGGATTGAAGGACGGCGACAGAGTGCGCCAGAAAGCATGAACCTATGAGCGAAACCATCATCGAAACGCGCAGTCTTACCAAGGAGTTCGTGCGCGACGAATTTCACGTGGTGGCCTTGAAGGACGTGAGCCTGGAAATTCACAAGGGGGAGTTCGTCGCCCTGATGGGACCCTCGGGCTCGGGCAAGTCCACGCTGCTGCACCTGATTGCCGCCATGGACCGGCCGAGCGGCGGCGAAATCCAGGTGTTGGGCCACAACCTGCGCGAGCTCAGCGAGCGGGAGATCGCCCACTGGCGCAACGAGCACGTCGGGTTCATCTTCCAGCAGTTCAACCTCATCCCGGTGCTGACTGCATTGGAAAATGTCGAGCTGCCGCTTAAACTCACCAACCTGAAAAAAGCCGCGCGGGCCGAGCACGCCTCGACGGCACTCAAACTGGTGGGTTTGGGCGACCGCATGCACCACTTCCCGCGGCAGCTTTCCGGCGGGCAGGAACAACGCGTGGCCATCGCCCGTGCCATCGTCACCGACCCGGCCCTGATCCTTGCCGACGAGCCCACCGGCAATCTCGACGCGGCCTCCGCGCAGGAAGTCCTCACGATCCTTTCGAAGCTCAACCGCGACTACGGAAAGACCGTCGTGATGGTGACCCACGATCCTCACGCCGCGCACTTTGCCAGCCGCGTGCAGCACCTGGAGAAGGGTGAACTGGCCGCCAACGGCGTAGCCCCGGCATAAAGCCCCGGCACGCCGTTGGCTATCGAAGTGCACCCGAACAGGCGATGACCTCAGGGACTATTGCTAACGAGACAAACACCAAGGAAATTCCTCGGGACGAGTGGATTCCGTTTCTGGCCGCGTTCACGCGCGAAAACCGGGGCGCGCACGCGCGCCTCGAGATCGTCGGACGGGATACCGACGTCGGCTACCAGGTCCAGACCGAGAACCGCCCGTTCGACGGTGCGGCCGCAGACGTCAAAGACCGTGAGCGAACGGTTTGGATCGCATTCGGCTCCACGCCCGACGATCACATCACCCACGCCGTCACCCGCGCGACCGCTATCCGGGTGCTGCCCCCGTCGGAAAACAGGGGCGCGGTGCTCGAAGTGGAAGCTGACGACGGAGCGAAGAGTATTCTCGAACTATCCAATCCCGAGGAGTACGAACTGCCGCCGCCCGCGAGATAGGCGCCCGGTTCCCGAGCCCGAATCGCCCCGGCGCCGCCGTCTACGGACCGGCAGCGGCCGTCGCCCATTCGCCTTCACGCCCGTTCTGATGCGTGCGACTGCGCACTTCAGTATAATCGGGCCTGATGAAAGTTCTCTTTACGTTTCTCCTTGCGGGAGCTGCTCTGCTGGGTCAGACCCCCGCTCACAAAGCGCCTGTCAGGTCCGCCGCCGCTCACGCGCCCGAGTTGTACCGGGTGAAATTCGTCACCACCCACGGCGATTTCGTCGTGGAAGTCCATCGCGACTGGGCGCCCCTGGGCGCCGACCGTTTTTACCGGCTGGTTCGCAACCGGTTCTTTACGAACGCCGCCTTCTTCCGTTACGTGCCCAATTTCGTGGTGCAGTTCGGGCTGCCCGCCAGCCCAGCGGTAGCCAAAGTCTGGGAGAACGCCAGAATCCCGGACGATCCCGTGACCCAGAGCAATAAGCTCGGCACGATTGTCTTCGCCACCTCCGGCCCCCGTACTCGCACCACGCAACTCTTCGTGAATCTGAAGGATAACGGGGCTTCACTGGATTCTCAGGGATTTGCTCCCTTCGGGATGGTTATCGAAGGTATGGATGTCGTCCAGGGTCTCTACTCGGGATACGGCGAGCGGCCCGATCAGCAAAAGATCACCAGGGAAGGCAAAGCCTACCTCGATAAGAATTTTCCGAAGCTCGACAGCATCAAATTGGCCACGGTGATCTTCCCCGAGCCATCGCCGGCTGCTGTGCGACGGACCGCCCCGGCGAGAAAGGCCGTCCCGGCGAAAAAGTAACCCCTCGGGTGTGCCGCCCGGCCAGATCCCCGGTCCAACCGTATGCGCCTTAACAGTGGGAAATCGGCCGAACCTGCAAAATAGGTTTGAAGCCGCCGTCGCGGCGGCACTTCAACGAGGTATTGCATGAAAGCGCTGTGGCTGATCCCGCTGTTCGCGCTGACCATGTTCGGCGCCGACATCACGGGCAAGTGGTCGGGCAGTATCGAAGTCTCGGATCCTTCGACCGGGGACACAATCAACACGCCGGTTAAAGTGGTTTTCGATCAGAAGGACAGCACGGTTTCCGGCAAAATCGGACGAACGGAAGACGACCAGTCCGAAGACATCCGCAACGGCAAACTGGAGGGTAACCGGATCACGTTCGACGTGCAGCCGCCGGAGGCAACCAGTGCCATGAAGTTTCAACTGGTTCTGATTGCCAACGACCGCATCGAGGGCGAGATGAAAGGAGCGGTCGACGTCGGGAATGTTTCCGGCAAAGTCACTTTGCAGAAGGATAAATAGCGGCTTTCACTTGGCCAGCTCCATCTGCAGTTGGCGGTAGGCCGCTTCGTCGTAATTGGTTTTCAATCGGACGCGGCCTTCGGTCTTGGAATCTCCGGGGCGGGGACCCTGGTGCTCGAGCGCATGGCCGAGCAGCGCCGTCGCTTCGGCATCATTAGGATTTCGCGCCAGCGCCTCGCGAAAACTGGCTGCGGCATCGGCATATTGGCCGGCGCGCCACTGCGAATACCCCAGGTTGAAATGGTAATCCGGATCGGCCTCGTCGCCTTCCATGGCTTTGCGGAAACTCACGACGGCTCCCGTGAAATCGCCCCGCCGGTCCTCGACGGCGCCCAAATCGTTGTAAACCTCGTTGAGCGGCATGGATGCCGCGACCAGTTGAAAGCTCTTCTCCGCGCCGTCGAAATCGCCGGTATAGTAGCGTGAAAGCCCCAGAAAGAATTGCGACTCCAGGTAGTGCGGGTCCTTCTGGCCGACCCGGTTGAACCAGCTCACGGCCGTCTTGTAGTCTTTCTTTTCCCAGGAAATGCGCGCCAGCTGGAAGCACGGCTGCGAGTAATTCTGGTCCAGCCGCGCGGCCCGCGTGAAGAGGCTGTAGCGCTGCTCCGGAGAGGTGCTCAGCAGGCCGCGGATGTAGCTTTCCACCGCATCGATCCGCACCGGCGGACGGGCCTGGAGGAACTCCTCCTGGGTGGGCGCGGTCTTGGGCCTCAGGGTTTCCAGGGCCTGCCAGCCCAGTCGGGCTTCGATCGGCGCCAGGTCTTCGAGCGCCCCCGTCTGGCTGAAGGGCGCGCTCAGGTGGAGCTGCTTGAGATCCAGAATCTGCGCCGTGATCCGTATCGAGCCGCGCGACTGCGGGTTGGCGGGGCCGGCGGGCAGCAGTTCGTACTCGCCGAAGATTACGCGGGATGCGTCCAGCGCCTCCCCCAGCTTGATCGCGGAAGCGTGCGTCAGCTCCGCTCCGGAGCGCAGCGAAAGGCGGCGGTAAGCCTCCATGCGGTCCTCGCGGTCGAGCACCAGGAGCCCCTCGGAAGCCAGCGAATCGCGAACCGACTCCGCGATGCTCTCGCCGATCCAATCCAGGTTCGCCTGTTTGGTGTGATTGAAAAAGGGCAGAGCCAGAACCGTTTCCGCCCGCAAAGCTCCGCCGCACAATACGGCCAGCAGAAGATACCGCAGCATGAACCTTCAGTGTAGCAGCGGGTCGGGACGTACAAAAAGCCGCACCCGGTCGAGCCCTTCCCGCTCGACCGGCGGGTCGCTTCCGAACCCTCTGAGCCAGACCAGCCCGGCTTCCCTGCGGAACCACGTGATCTGGCGTTTGGCGTATTGCCGCGTGTTTCGCTGGGCATAAAAAAGCGCGTCCCGCGGGCTCAGCTCGCCCTGGATCAGTTGCAGGGCCTGCTTGTACCCGTGCGACTCGAAGGGCTTCGCCGAGGCAGGGAAACCCATCGAGAGGATCCGGCGCACTTCTTCCACCAGGCCGCCCTCGAACATCCGGGCGCAGCGCAGGTCGAGCCGGCGGTAGAGTTCTTCGCGGTCGGGCTGCAGGCCGAGTTTCAGGACCCGGTACCCGCTGAGCGCGTCGCGTCCCTCACGGAACAGGTCGGTCACCGGGCGCCGGGTCAGCAGGCAGACCTCGAGCGCCCGCATCACCTTGGGCACATCGTTGGCGTGGATTCTTGCGGCCGCTCGTGGGTCCAGGCGCCGCAGGATGCGATGGAGCGAGCCGGTCCGGCGCGCCTCGCGGGCCGCCAGCCGGTTGCGCAGCCCCTGATCGCGCGCCGGACCCGCGAACAGCCCCTCAACCAGGGCCCGCAAGTAGAACCCGGTACCTCCCGCCAGTACCGGCAGCCGTCCTCTCCCGGTAATGGCGGCCACCGCCTGCCGCGCCAGGCGCGCGTACTCGCCGGCCGTGAACAGTTCGTCCGGGTCGACGATATCCATTAGGTGGTGTGGAATTCCACGCTGCTCCTCCCTGGTGAGCTTGGCCGTGCCGACATCGAAGTGCCGGAAGACCTGGAGCGAGTCGCAATTCACAATCTCGCCGTCGAATTCCGCTGCAATCCGCAGCGCCAGCTCCGACTTGCCCGAGCCGGTCGGCCCAACCACTGCAACCAGTGGATGTCCGGGCACGTCTTGGCCTTCAGGACCTTTGTGTTCGCTGGAGTCGGTTCTCGGAAGTACAAACGTCATCGGGCCTTATCTGGGGACCTCGGTATACAATGAAAAAGTGCTTCGACCTCATGAGGGGCCTCTTGGCGGTCGAAAGAAAGTAAACACTTCATGTCTCGCATAGCCAAAGCGCTTCTTTGCCTCGCTCCCATGGTTGGGTCGATCTTCGCGCAAACCGCGCAAACTCCTTCCGCAACCACCAATGCCACGGATAACAAAGCCGCGGCCTACTATAACTTTGCCATGGGCCGGCTGTATGCGGAACTGGCGGCTGCCGATAGCGGTAAGACCGACTACGTCTCCAAAGCCATCGAGCACTATCAGGAAGCGCTGAAACTGGACCCGTCCGCGAGCGTGATCTTCGAAGAGCTGACCGACCTTTACATCCAGACGAACCGTCTGCACGATGCCGTCAGCCAGGCCGAGGACATGCTGAAGCAGAACCCCAATAACCTCGAAGCGAGGCGCATGCTCGGCCGCATCTACACCCGCATGGTGGGGGACAGCCAGCCCGGCAAGATTCCGGACGAGTACCTGCGCAAGGCCACCGAACAATACGAGAGGATTACGGCGGTGGACCCCAGCGATACCGAAAGCTGGGTCATGCTGGGCCGCCTCTACCGGGCTGCCAACAAATCTCCGGAATCGGAAAAGGCGTTCAACCAGGCTCTCAAGACCGACCCGGATAACGAAGACGCCTTGACCGGGCTGGCCATGCTCTACGCGGACCTCGGCGACACCAAGGAGGCGATCGCCAAGCTGAAGGCGGTTACCGACAAGTCTCCTAACGACCGGCTTCTGGCCATCCTCGCCGACCAGTACGAGCAGGCTCACGATTACAAGAGCGCGGCGGACGTTCTGAAGCGCGCGTATGAGCTCGCTCCGGATAACGGCCGCATCGAGCGCGGCTTGGCCAAGGACCTGCTGTATTCGGACCAGTACGACGAGGCCCTCAAGCTCTACACGCAGCTTGCCGCCGACGAGCCGCGCGACCAGGAGTTTCCCGCCAGCATCGCCGAAATCTACCGCGCCAAGCGCGATTTCGCCAAAGCCCACGAGTATCTGGATAAGGCCAAGGCCATGAATCCGAGCAACCTGCAGGTGCGCTACGAAGAGGTCAAGCTGCTCGAAACGGAGAACAAGACGGACCAGGCGATCGCCGGGTTGAAATCCATGCTCGACGACACCTCCCGCCGTACCTACTCCGAGAGCGAGGCCAGCGTCCGCGCCACCATGCTCGAAGAGTACGGGATCCTGCTGCGCGCCCAGGAGCAGTATCCGCAGGCCATCGATGCGTTCCACCAGTTGGGCACCCTGGGCGGCGATCGCGCGCCGCGGGCCGCCGTGCAGGTCATCGACACCTATCGCCAGCAGAAGGATTACGCCGCCGCGATGAAGGAAGCCGATGCCGCGCTGAAGAAGTTTCCGGACGAGCGCATGATCAAGGTGGAACACGCCGCGGTTCTCGGCGACCAGGGCAAGGTGGATGAGGCCGTCGGCGAAATGCGGGCGCTGCTCAAGGGCGATCACGACCGCGACACGTACCTCGCCATCGCCCAGATTTACGATAAGGCCCGCCGCTTCGGAGACGAAACCAAGGCCCTCGACGACGCTGAGAAGCTCTCGAAATCGAACGAGGACCAGGCCGCCGTCTACTTCCTGCGCGGCGCCATGTACGAACGTTCCAAGAAGTTCGAGGCCTCCGAAACCGCATTCCGGAAAGTGCTCGAACTCGATCCGCAGAACGCCGGCGCGCTCAACTATCTGGGCTACATGCTGGCCGACCGCAACACGCGCCTCGAAGAAGCTGAAAAGCTGATCGCCAAAGCGCTGGAACTCGATCCCGAAAACGGCGCCTATCTGGACAGCCTGGGTTGGGTGTACTACCGCGAGGGCAAACTCGATCAGGCCGAAGGACTGCTGGTGCGCGCTCTGGATCACATGGGGCAGGACCCCACCGTCCACGACCACTTAGGCGACGTCTACTTCAAGGAAGGCAAGACGCGCGAAGCCATCAGCCAGTGGCAAGCCTCGATCAAGGGGTTCCGGACCGCCGCCGCCGCCGATCGCGACCCCGAGGAGATGGCCAAGGTCAACAAGAAACTGGACGCCGCCCGCGTTCGCCTTGCCCAGGAAACCAAGAAGTAGGGTAGGGCTCCGGGCCTGCCCACTCTATTCCTGATCGATCGGCGTTACCGGATCGAGCAGCATCCAGAAAATAATACCGGTCAGGTAGACGGCGGCCGAGACGTAGAACGTCAGGTTCCAGTTGCTGTGCGTCCACTTCAACAGGTAACCGATCACCACCGGCGCTACGAATCCGGCGAAGTTGCCCCACATATTCATCGCGCCGGAGAGCGTGCCGGCGTACTTGCCGCCGACGTCCATCGCCGCCGACCACGCACCCGGCATCACCAGGTCGTTGGAGAAACTCGCCATCGCGATCGCCAGAACCGCCAGCAGCGGATCGCGCATAGTAGTCGAGAGCACCAGGAATCCCGCCGCGCCCGCGAAGCCGATGTACGCCATGATCTTCCGTGCCAGCTTCACGCTCCCGGTAGTCCGCGCCAGCCAACCTCCCACCACCACCGAAAACGGGTTGCCCAACCCGCCGAAGAACAGCGGCAGGATTCCGAACAGCGCGGTCGACCCGAGTTCCAGGTGCCGTGCTTCGCGCAGGTAAGTCGGCAGCCAGGTAATGTAGAAATACCAGCCGTAGCTAAGCGCGAAGTATTGCCAGCACAGCATCCACACCTGCGGTGAGCGTGAGAACTTGCTCCAGGGCACATCGCCGTGTCCGGTCGCCAGCCGCGCGCTTCCCTTCAGCAAATCCCGCTCGGCCTGGTTCAGCTTCGGATTCGCCAGCGGATCGTTGCGGTACCAGCGGTAGAAGATCACGGCCCAGATCACGCCAATCAGTCCGAAAATCCGGAAGGCATTCCGCCATCCCACCCGCTGCATCACCAGCCGCACCACCGGCGGGGTGAACGCGCCGCCCCACCGCGCCGCCAGCCACATGATCCCCTGCGCCCGGGTTTTCTCGCGCGCCGGAAGCCACGTGGTGAAGGCCTTCGTCAGGTTCGGGAAGCAGCCCGCTTCGCCCGCGCCGAACAAAAACTGGGTAGTGGTCAGCGATGCCAGGTTCCACGTGGATCCCGTGGCCGCGGTGCAGGCGGACCACCAGAGCACGATGCGCAGCAGCACCTTGCGCGGTCCCAGCCAGTCCCCCAGAAACCCGCCCGGCATTTCGAAAATCGAGTACGCCAGACCGAATGCCCCGAACGCCCAGCCCATCTCGGCCGGAGTGATTTTCAAATCCCGTCGAATCACCAGGGAAGCGAAGGAAAGAGATACGCGGTCGATGTAGGTGATCACCGCCAGGGTGACCGCGAACACGATCACCCAGTATCGAACCCGCGTCGGGCGTTCCTGAACCGGAGCGGGCGTCACAGCGAACCACTCGTCGCGTCGGTCTCACCGGCAAGTGCGATGCTTCCTGGTTCCTGTCCGGTCATGCAGTCTCCTCGTTGTTCACACCCGCGGCGGCCTGATTCCGAAGTGATACACCAGCGCCCCCACGCCGACCGTAGCGAAGGCGGTCAACGAGGCCCGCGGCTGCTGAATGATGCCGTAGATCATCATACAGGTTCCCACCGCGATATACGAAGCGGGAATCAGGGGCCAGGCGAATTCCAGCGCTTTCAGCTTCTGCCAGCCCGCGCGCCGGCGCCGAAAAACGAAGATCGACGCCACTGAAAGCACGGTGAACAGCGTCAGGCTCATCCCTATGTACAGCACCAGCTCGCGAAACGGCGTGAGCGTCATCAGCATCGCGCAAACGCCCTGGCTCACGATCGCCAGAAGCGGCGAGTGCCACCTCGGATGCACCCTCCCCGCCGCCGCGAAAAACGCCTTGTTCTTGGCCATCGCATAGTACACCCGCGGCCCGATGGTCACCTCGGCGTTTACGGTAGATGCCAGCGCCAGCGCCATCAGCACTGAAAATACACCCGCGATGTTCGGGCCGAACAGATGCTGCGCCGAAAGCGACCCGATGGCGATTTCGCCCTTCATGGTTTCGAGCGGCGTCGAGTAGATGAACACCATGTTCAGCGCCAGGTAGAGCGCCGCCACAATCGCCGTGCCCGCGGCCAGCGCCGCCGGCAGCGTGCGCGTCGGCCGCCGCACCTCCTCCGCCACGTACGTCGCCGCGTTCCAGCCGCTGTAGCCGAACATCACCCACAACAGGCTGATCACGAACTGCGTGGGCAGGCTCACCTTCGACGTGCGCACCGCCGCCTGCGCAAAATGTTGCCAGCTCCCGCTGCCGATCGTGAACCCCAGCACCACGAACACCGCGATCATAATCAGCTTGGTGGTGGTCAGAACGTTCTGCACCTTGGCCGCGCGGCCCACGCCGAAACAGTTCAGCAGGGTGAATGCGGCGATCAGCAGCGAAGCCGCCAGTTGCGCCCATCCCAGCCGCAGGGAGAGCGCGCCCGCTCCCAGCACGATGCCCGGCCGCTCCGCGCTCAAGGCCGGGAACACGTGCCCCAGGTAGTCGGCGAATGCCAGCGCCGTCGCCGCGATGGGCGCCGAGAAACCCGCGAAAAACGATACCCACCCGGTCATGAAACCCCATTCCGGGCCGTATGCCTGGGTGAGGTACACGTACTCCCCGCCGGAGCTTGGAAAGTTGATCCCCAGCTCGGAGTAGCTCAACGCGCCGGCGAAGGCAAACAACGCGCCCACGCTCCAACAGGCCAGGATGAGGCCGGCGCTTCCCAGGTCGCCCGCCATGAACCCGGTGGTGGCGAAGATGCCGGTTCCCACCATGTTCGAGATGACGAGCGCTGTCGCGCTGAAAAACCCGAGCTGGCGAAGCAGCCCCGGTTTCGAGGTCTGCGTCTGGATATTTGCCATTCAAGACCTAGAGCTATTTTAGGGCAGCGCCCGTCTGTCGGGTGCCGCACATTGGCCGGCGCTTTGCCCGAAGCATTGGCGAATGTATGAGGACCTCAAGAGGGACGCCGCCCTGTGCCGCGCCTGCGACCTTTGGGAGCGAGCCACGCAAACCGTATTCGGCGAGGGCCGCACCTCCGCCCGCCTGATGTTCGTGGGCGAGCAACCGGGCAATGACGAGGACCTCTCCGGCCATCCCTTCGTCGGCCCCGCCGGCCGCCTGCTCGACCGCGCCCTCGAAGAAGCCGGCATCCCCCGCGGCCAGGCCTATGTGACCAACGTGGTGAAGCATTTCAAGTGGGAGCCCCGCGGCAAGCGCCGTATCCATGCCAAGCCCAACGCGGTCGAGATCGCCGCCTGCCGCCCGTGGCTCGATGCGGAACTCGACCTGGTGAAGCCCAAAGCCCTCGTCTGCCTCGGGGCCACCGCCGCGCAGGCGCTGCTGGGCCGCCAGTTCCGCGTCAGCCGCGACCGCGGCAAATGGGTCGAATCCGCGCTTGCGCCCTACGTCATGGCGACGGTTCATCCCTCCTCGATCCTGCGCGCGGCGACCTCCGAAGCCCGCCACGCCGGGATGGCCCGCTTCGTCGAAGACCTCCGCCCTCTCGCGCCGCTCCTGAAGTAGCATCAGCGGCGCGCCGGTTTGAGGGGCAGCGCCTTCAGCACCGTCTGCGCCACGATCCGGGTTCCGGCCGCGTTCGGGTGCGCGCCATCCCGCTGCATCAACCGCGGATTTCCCGCCACGCCCTTGAGCAAAAACGGAATGTAGGCCACATGGAACCTGGCCGCCAGCCGGTTGTACATCGCGTCGAAGCGCCGGATATATTCCCCGCCGTAATTCGGCGGCAGCGTCATCCCCGCCAGTGCCACGCGGATCCCCGCTTTCTTGAGCGTTTGGAGCATCTTCGCCAGGTCCGTTTCGGTGTGCGAAACCGGCTGGCCGCGCAAGCCGTCGTTCGCGCCGAATTCCACCACGACGATCGCCGGCTTGAGCGCCAGCACCCGCGGCAGCCGCTCCACCCCGTCCTGGCTGGTCTCGCCGCTCACCCCCAGGTTGACCACGCGATAGTGCAGCCCTCTGCGGTCGAGATCCCGTTGGAGCACAGCCGGATAGCTCTGGCCCGGGTCCAGCCCGAGCCCCGCTGTCAGGCTGTCGCCGAAACACGCAATCACCGGGCGGCGGTCCGCCCCGTAGAGCGCCGCCGCCAATGCCAGTAGCCAGAAGATTCGCATGGGAGTGCCATAATGAGGGTTGATTCAGGTCCGCTCTCTTACCAAGTCTATCGACACCGGGACCCATCGTGTCGAGATCCTCAAGGGAATCGATCTGGAAATTCCCCGCGGCCAATTTGCCGCGATCATGGGGCCATCGGGCAGCGGCAAGAGCACGCTGCTCGGCCTGCTCGCCGGCCTGGACTCGCCCACCAGCGGGCAGGTCATTCTGGACGGCGAAGAGATCACGAACCTCCCCGAAGACCGCATGTCGGTTCTGCGCGGGCGCAAAATCGGCTTCGTCTTCCAGTCCTATCACCTCATCCCCACGCTGACCGCCGAAGAGAACGTCCTGCTGCCCATGGAACTCGCCGGGGCCGATTCCGGCGGTCGCGCGCGCGCCCGCGAACTGCTCGGCCGCGTCGGCCTGGAGGGGCGCTTCGATCACTACCCCGTCCAACTCTCGGGTGGAGAGCAGCAGCGTGTCGCGCTCGCCCGCGCCTTCGCCCTGCGCCCGCCCATCCTGCTTGCCGACGAGCCCACCGGCAACCTCGATTCCGCCACCGGCCGGGTGGTCCTCGACCTGCTCCTCGCCATGAATCGCGAGCAGGGCGCGACTCTCGTCCTGGTCACCCACGAACCGTCCCTGGCCGATTCCGCCGATCGCCGCATCGTCCTGCGCGACGGCCTGGTCGTCAGCCAATGAGCTCCCTACGGATTGCCTGGCGGGAACTGCGGGCCGCTCGCGCGCGCTTCGTCTTCGTCATCCTGGCCGTGGCCGTCGGGGTAGGCTCGCTCACCGGTGTCCGCGGGTTCAGCCGCTCCTTTCGCCGCATGCTCCTGGGCCAGGCCCGCACCCTCATGGCCGCCGACCTCACCGCCCGCGTCTTCGCCCTGCCCTCCGCCGGGCAGCAAGCCTCGCTCGACCGCCTGGCGGCCCAGGGCGTCCGCCACACCTGGATCACCGAAACCGTCACCATGGCGTCGTCCGGCACCGTGCCCGACCCGCTGTTGATCTCGGTCAAAGCCGTGGATCCCGCCGCCTACCCCTTCTACGGCCAGGTGAAGCTCTCGCCCCCGCGCCCGCTGCGCGACGCACTGGATTCCGGGACCGTGGTCGTCTCCGACGATCTCCTTCTGCGCCTGAACGTGCGGACCGGCGATACCCTCCGCATCGGCGGCCAGGGTTTCCGCATTGCCGGGGTGGTGGTTTCCGAGCCCGACCGCATGACCGGGAGCCTCAACGTCGGCCCGCGCGTCATGATCACCCGCGGCGGCCTCGACCGCACCGGCCTCATCACCCTCGGCAGCCGCGCCTCCGAGCGCTATCTCTTCAAGCTTCCGGCCACCGGGGGGCCGGGCGTCGACGAGGTCCGCCTGGCGCTTCGGGACGCTTTCCCCGAGGCCACCATAGCGGACTACCGCCAGACCCATCCCATCATCACCCGCGGCCTCGACCATGCGGAGACGTTCCTCAGCCTGATCGCCCTGATCGCCCTCGTCATCGGCGCCATGGGGGTTGCCAGCGCCATGCACGGCCATCTGCAGCAGAAGCTCGATTCCATCGCCGTGATGAAGTGCATCGGCGCGCGCTCTTCCCAGGTTATCCGGATCTACACCGCCCAGACCCTGATGCTGGGCCTGGCCGGCGGCATCCTCGGCGCCCTTGCGGGCGTGGCCGTGGCTGCCGCGTTCCCGCCGATGATCGCGAAGTACTTCACGCTCTCCGTGACGGCCTCCTGGGACCTCTGGCCCGCGTTCCAGGGTATCGCAGCCGCCTGCCTCATTACTGTGCTCTTCACCCTGCCTCCGCTGCTCGCGATCCGCGACGTCCGCCCCGCCCTGGTCCTCCGCCGCCACGTCGAAAAGCGGGTCCGGCCGGGCTTTCTGCCGGTCCTGCTTCGCGCCGCTATTCTCCTCGGCACCGGCGCCCTCGCCGCCAGCCTGACCGAAGGTTCCGTCCGCGACGCCCTCCGCACGGCCGCCGTCTTCACCTTCGCGTTGGCCTTCGGGGTCACCCTCCTCTGGTTCGCCGGATGGCTCTTCCTGCGGCTGCTCCGGCTGGCCCCGCGCAACCTGCCGCCCGTATTGCGCCATGGCATCGCCAACCTCTACCGCCCCGGCAGCCAGGCGCAGGCCGCCGTCGTCGCCCTGGGGGTCGGGGTCATGTTCACCCTGGCCATCTTCCTGGTCGAGCAGTCCCTGGTCCTCCAGATCCGCGGCAGCGCCCCTCCAGGAATGCCCAACGTCTTCCTGCTCGACATTCCGGCCTCCGACCGCGATGCCCTATCTCGCCTGGTCGAATCGCAACCTGGGGTAAAGGCCGCGCCGGACGTCGCCTTTGCCGTGGCCGCCCTCATTACCGCCGTCAACGGCACCCCCGTGGAGCGGCTCGGCCTGCGCGACTACGGCCGCCGCTTCCTCCGCACGCGCTCCGTCACCGAGCTCGCCGTGAAACCAGGGGATACCCAGATCCTCTCCGGCTCCTGGTGGACCTCCAACGCGCGTGGCCCGCAGGTCTGCGCCAGCGAGGAGACCGCCAAAATCCTCAACCTGCGCCCCGGCTCCACGATCGACTGGAACATCTGGGAACACCCGGTCCGCACCAGCGTCGCCTGTATCGAGCGCACCGAATCCGTGCGCATGTCCGCCCGCTTCGAGTTCTTCTTCAGCCCCGGCCAGCTCCGCGGCATGCCCGCCATTTACTATGGCAGCGCCCGCGTGCGGCCCGCCGAGGTCCCCGGGCTCGAGCGCGTCCTCTACCAGCGCTACCCCACCGTCACCGTGGTCAATATCGCCGATGTCATGCAGATTGTCGAAGACGTGGTCTCGCGCATCGCCGCCATCATCCGGTTCATCTCGGGCTTCACCATCCTGGCGGGCGCCGTCATGGTGGCCTCGAGCGTCGCGGGAACGCGTTTCCGCCGGCTGCGCGAGGTGGTGATCCTGAAGACTCTCGGAGCCACGCGGCGCCGCATCGCCTGGATCTTCTCGGTCGAGTTCGTCGCTCTCGGGCTGGTGGCCGGCATCCTGGGCAGCATCCTGGCCTCCGGATTCGCGGCCCTGATCGTCAAGCGCCTTCTTTACATCGACTACCACCCCGACCTCCGCGCGAACCTGCTGGCCGTCTTGCTGGCCGCCGCCATCGCCGCCGGCGCCGGATGGGCCGCCAGTTTCCGCGTGCTGGGCCGGAAACCGCTGGAAATCTTGCGTGATGAATAGTTATCCTAGCTGTCAATGCGCATATCTCGAAGTCTCGCTGCCCTCGCTGCCTGCCTTTGCCTCTCGGCCGCTCTCACCGCCGCCGACGAGCAGGCTGTAAATCCGAAAATTTCTAAAATCGCGGACGAAGTTTCCGAGGCCCGCATCAAGGCCATCATCGAGAAACTCGTCAGTTTTGGCACCCGCAATACGATGTCCACGCAAGACGACCCGAATCGCGGCGTCGGCGCGGCCCGCCAGTGGGTATTTAACGAGATGAAGAGCTACAGCCCGCGCCTCCAGGTAAGCTTCGATAAGTACCGGGTGAAGAAGCAGGGCCAGCGCATCTTCAAAGATGTGGACCTGTGGAACGTGGTGGCGGTGCTGCCCGGCACGAAGTACCCCGAAACCCAGGTGCTGGTAACCGGCCACTACGATTCGCTGAACTTCGGCAGCCGGCCGACCTCCGGAACCCTTCAGGCCACGTCCCAAATGACGCCCGCCGACTTCGAGAGGGACGCGGACCTGCCCGCGCCGGGCGCCTGCGACGATGCCAGCGGCACCGCCGCCGTGATGGAGCTCGCGCGCGTCATGAGCCAGTACGAATTCGATAAGACCCTGGTCTTTATCAGCTTCGCCGGCGAGGAACAGGGACTTATCGGAAGCAGCCTCATGTCCGCCAAGGCCAGGAAGGAAGGCCGGATCATCGAAGCCGTGCTGAACAACGACATCATCGGCACCGACACCGCCGGCAACGGCCGCTTCAGCAACGATTCAGTCGAGGTGTATAGCGGCGAGGAGATCGACTCGCCTTCCCAGCAACTCGCCCGATACATGCGCGACGTGGTCGAGCGCTATATCCCGTCGATGCGTGTCGATACCGTCTTTATGCAAGACCGTCTCGGACGCGGCGGCGACCAAACTCCGTTCCACCTGGAAGGCTACGCCGCCGTGCGGATCTCCACGCCCAACGAAATCTATGCCAACCAGCACCGCGCGACGGACCTGCTGGAGAACATGTCGGTCCCCTACACCACGAAGGTGGCAAGAGTGAACGCGGTGACCGCCGCCAGCCTCGCCCTGGCGCCCAAGCCGCCCGAGATCATGCGGATACCCGGAGCCGGCCGCGCGGGAGCGAGTGCCGCCACTCCCGCCGTACGCCGGCCGGTTCCGATGATCTCTCGTGGCTCCGGTTACGATGCCGTGTTGAACTGGAAACCCGCCGGCCCCGACGACCACATCAAAGGCTATGCCGTCGTGATCCGCTCCACGACGTCGCCGTATTGGGAGCGGGAGATCTACGTCGGCAACGTCGACCAATACACTCTCAAGGACGTCTCCATCGACGACGTCAAATTCGGCGTCAAAGCCATTGGGCTCGATGGCGCCGAAAGCCTGGTCTCTGTTTACACGTATCCGCCGCGCGCCAAAGCGGAAATTCAGACCGTGGACCGCTGAGTTTCCGCCGCGCCCTACTTGATGGGAGCGCCGGTCGTGGCATTCACCAGCGCCGCGTAGCCGTTCTTGCTGGTGCCCCACATGATGTACCATACCGGCGCTGCGAACCGCGATGCGTTGCCCAACCTCAAGCTGGGGGCCTTCTCGTCCGGATGCTTCTTCAGCCAGGCATCCGCCTCTCCGACGGCCGTCTTATAGGCCGCATCGGAATCCACGGCGAATTCGCTGTTCGCGAACGTCGAACTCGTGGTCGTGGCGCCGGCCCAGGGCAGCGCGTCGCTGATCGTGATTCCCTTCCGGATATCTCCGCTATCGGCCACCGCGTAGGTGAACGTCCGGGCCTCCTTACGGCTTGGGGAAACGAAAATGATCTTCCACAACCCGGCTTTACCGCCCTCATTCTTGATATTCGGCACTTCGCCGCTGGAGACGCTGAGCGCCAGCAGATCGGTAGCCCACGTGCGTGCGGGCTTATAGGCTTCGTAGAACGCCAGTTGTGCCGTTACGGCCTCTGGAGCTTTGGCAGGCTCCGTCTTCGCTTCAGTAGCGTCTTTCGCCGCTGGCTTCGGAGCTTCGGAGCAAGCCGATAGCGCAAGGGCGGCAACCATGACAGTTGAGGTAAACAGGACCTTATGGTTCATAAAAACCCCAGCCCTATATTACTCCAAGGCCGATTCCCGTGTGAATATCCTCGAACTGGTTTTTCACGTCCGGAATCGGAAGCGGTCGAATTCCCGGCGGTGCTACGGCTCGTTCTGGTCCGGCTTTTTCTCCCCGGGCCGCATCAGAGTGGGCGGTTTGCGCTTCTGTTCCTGGCTGGCGGCCGCCTTTTTGTCCGCGGCCTGCTGGTTGGAGCGCTCGGCTGGGGTCATGGAAGATTCGAGCTCCTTTTTCTCCCGGGCCTCCCGCGCTTCCACGGCCTTGGTCCGTTTGCCCAGGTCGCCGGTGGCGGAATCCAGGCTGTCGCTGGTCGTTTCGATCGCTGTTTTCAGCACGAAATCGTAGCGGTCCAGGTCTTTGGGATGGCTGTTCTGAGCTTTTTGGAGAATCGGCAGCGCCTGCCGCTCGACGCTCGCCACCTCCGCCAATCCTTTGTGCATGTCCACCTGGCGGCCCAGAGCGTCGTCGGTAACGTCGTCGATTGCGTCGAGGATTTTGGCGTAATCGTCGAGCGCGTCGTGAATCATGGCCGACCTGCCGGCCTTTTCTTTCGACAGCAGGCTCTTGACCAGTTCCACCCGGTCTTTGGCGAACTTGGCGTAGAGCGTCACGCGGTCGTTCGGCTCCTGGGCCTCGCGAATCTGGTCCACTTCATCGGATGTCAAAAAATCGCGCTGAACTTGAGCGGCCAGCGGCAACGCCAGGAGCATGCAGCACAGAAAGGTCTTCATTTTTTCGGTTTGCCCTCCATCAGCCCCAGCAGCAGGTCGTCGTGGATCTTCTGCACTTGGGCAATCGGCTTGTCGAGCATGGGACGGTCTTCGAAGCTCATGTCCCGCTGAAAGGCGTCCATGCGCCGCAACAGATCGCGGGTGTCGATCTCCGCCCGCTTGAACCACTTCGAGTGTTTGCGCGGATCCTTGCCAGTGTCCTTGAGCGAGGTGTAGGCCAGTTCCACGGAGTTCAGAATTTCTTTGATATCGGCGGCCAGGCTGGTGGCATCCCCCTTGTCGTAGTCGGCCCGCGCGACCTGGTAGGCCTGGTCGGCATTCTCGAGGGCCAGCTTGGAGCGTTTCTCGAGATTCTGCTCCGCCATGGCCTTGTCGAGGCCGGCGGAAAGCGGGGCGCTCACGGCCAGCCCCAGCATGAGCAGTCTTGCCAGCGGCATCATGGTTCGCATTACCGTCTCTCCAGGTCCCTTTCGAGGATCCTCGCCCGCTGCCGCGCCTGGAATTCCTGGTCCGGATTCTTACCCTGGCTCAGCGAGAGGAACTGCCGGTAGGCTTCGAGCGCTGGTTTGATCTGCCTCAGCTTATCCAAAATGATCGCACGGAGAAACCAGTTGCCGGGCGTGTTTTCACCCAGAGCCCGCGCGCGGTCGAAGGCTTCGAGCGCCGGCGGGAAGGCTCCCGTCATGTACAGAGCGCCACCCAATTCGCTCCAGGTCTGCGCGTTGTTGGGTTTCAGCTTGGCGGCTGCCAGAAACTGGTCCGCGGCCGCCTGGTACTGCTTGTGGTCGCGGAGGGCCCGCGCGTACACCAGGCGCAAGTCGCAGTTGGCGGGTTCCGCCGCCACCGCCTGGTCGAGCAGCGGAAGCGCCTTGTCCGCCTGTCCGCTGAAGAGGTAGGCCATCGCCAGGCCGGTCCGGTTGGCTCCGGTGGGGCTCCTGGTATAGGCCGCTTCGAGGCGCGGGATGGCATCGGCGTACTGCTTATTCTCGAGCAGCAGTTCTCCCAGGTGCTCCTGCGCCGAGGGGTTCTCCGGAAACTCGCGGTAAATCGCGATAGCTTCGGCCGGCTGCTTGTCCTCTTCGTAGAGTTGCGCCAGTTCGAGCAGGTAGCTGCGGAATTTCGGGTCGGCCTCCGCCGCCTGCCGGAAGTGCGGCGCGGCCTCCGCCAGCCGGTGTTCCCGTGCCAGGGTATGCGCCAGGCCAAGTTCGGAATCCGCCGATTTCGGCTTCAGTTCCAGCGCCCGCCGGTAGCTCGCCTCGGCTTTATCCAGCGCCCCGGTCTCGAGCTGCGCCTCCGCCGTATAATACCGGGGCCGGAACTCGGCGGGCTTCTGTTCCGCGGCGCCTTCGAGCAGCGGCAGCGCCTCGCCGGCCCTCTTCTGCCGGAGCAGGAGAATCCCGCCGTTCAACTCGGCCTCGTACAGTCCGGGCTTGAGCTCGAGCGTCTTCCGGTATTCCGCGATGCCCTCCGCGTCCAGGTGCAGCATACTGCACGAGAAGGCCAGATTGAAATGCGCGCTGTAATCCTTGGGATCGGCGGCCACCGCCTTCCGGAAGGCATCCGCGGCTTCCTGGTACTTTCCATCGTTCAGTGCTTTCAAGCCCTGGGAACTATAATCGGGAGCTTGTAACAGCAGCAGCGCGACCGCGACGGCCCACATGTTTTTATTCTAGCGGGAGTCACACGGATGCGGCGGCTCGGAAGCCTCTGGAATGCGCCGCTTCATGCACTGCTTCACAGCTACTTCTTGAGCTCTCCGGGAATCGGGACCTGGGGCGTCTCGGCGTTGAACGAAAGAGGGATGTCGATCAGCGCCGCGCGGTTTCCGTCTTCATCGAGGACCCGCAGCTTGTAATGGCCCGGAGGAGCGTCAAAAACCAGGTTGCCCTGAGCCGAATCCGCGGGCTTGATCTGCCGGAGGTATCCGATCCATTGCGGCACGCCGTCCCCATCGCTCAGCTCCCGGTAGACGTGCCCGTGGTCGTCCTCTACCGTCAGGTTGGGCGAGACCACATCCGACCCCCCGCTGTTGACGATGCTGGTACGCACCAGAAAGAACCGGTTCTGCGGAATTCTCGGGGCGGATTCGTCTCCCAGTTGCGTGAGCCATTCGGTTTCGAACACCGTGTAGCTCAGGTGGCCGATCATGACCTTCTCGCCCATAGGGTAGGTGATTACGGGGAACTTCGGGGCCCCACAGCCTCCGAGGAGCAGCGCGGCGACGGCGGCCGCCTGCAACAGCCAGGATCGAAGAGAATACATGGTGGTAGCCCCATTTTCCATGGGTGCGGAACGGGGTGTCAACTGAAGGCGGGCGAGGGAGTGCTCAGCGGGGCTGCTGCTGTTGGAGCAACTGCTCGAATTTCTTTCGCTGTTCCGGGTTGAGAATTTGCTCTACGCGTTGTTTGCTGTCGCTGAGCACGGTGCGGTAATACTGCCAGAAATCGTTGAGCACCGACTCAATCTGCTCGGATTGCGCGGGGGTGAGATCGAGTTCCTTCTGAATTCGCCCGAAGTAGGCTGCCTTGCCGGCGGGGGTATCGAAAGCGGGTGTGCGGGCGCGGTTGTGAATACCGAAATCCATGACCAGGGCTCCGGTTGCCGCGCCGCACAGAAAAACCAGTCCGAGCAAAACGGCGCACGCAACCCTCGGGTCCCAGGACCGGCCGAGCGACGTGCGCTCCAACAGCTTAGTGCTCATAGGCCGTGAGGGTGACCAGCATATTCTCCTGGGCGGGAGCATTGTCGAACGAAGGCGATTCCTGCTGTGCCATCACCGCTTCCGGAGAAAAGCCCGCGTTGTAATTCACCTCGCGGGACACCAGGTAGCTCCCCAGTACGGCCAGCGTCAGCAGCGAGGCAAACGCCAGCCGCCGCGCAAATGCAAGGTCCAGGTTGAACAGGCTCGAGAATACGGGCTCCGGCGTCTGCGCTTCCACCCGCTGCATGACCCCGGCGAAAAAGCCGCCCGAGGAGTCGAGCATTTCATCAGACCGTAACGTCAGAAACATCTGCGAGACTTCCTGCATGCTGCGGATTTCTTCGCGGCACGATGCGCAGATGTTCAGGTGTGCCTCGATTTCTCGCTGAGCCGCCGGCCCCAACGCACCGGCCAGGTACTCCTCGAGGCTCTGAATCACTACCGCGTGCATACGTTTCTTCCCTTACAAAAGTAAAATACCACGCCACTGAAACCACCCGTTTCGAGTCTGTTGCCGTCTCCGGCGCGCTCGATTGCGGGTCCCATCCAATTGCTAACCTCTTCAACTTCAACCAGCTACGAGGCCGGGAGCCCGGTCCAGGCGCTGCGCTGCTTTCACCAGTTTCTGGCGGGCGCGGAACAGCTTGACCTTAATCGTGTTCTCGTTCATACCCGTCTTTTCCGCGAGCTCCTCTACCGAAAAACCTTCTACTTCCTTCATCATCAACAACATGCGCTCCTCTTCGGAAACCCGTGAGAGAAGCTTCAAAACGTAGTCCCGGCTGGCCAGGCTGGTATCCGCCGGGGTCTGCCGGTCCACATTCGGTTCCGTGTTCTCCACCCGGCGCACCTCGTCTTCGCTGAGGTCGCTCTCGTAGACCAGCTTGCGGACCTTTCGCTTGCGAAGATAATCGAAGCACTCGTTGACCGTGATTTTGTAGATCCAGGTGATCAGGGAACTGCGGAAATCGAAGCTCTTGATGGAAAGATAAACCTTTGCAAATACTTGCTGAGCAATGTCTTCAACGTCATTCCGCTGGCGCACAATGCCGTGAATGATGGAAAAGACTTTGGATTGATAGCGCTCGACGATTTCTCGGAACGCTGTTTCGTCCCCGGCCTGTGCCCGCCGGACCAAGGAACCTTCCGGGGTGTTCTCGTAATCCACTCTAGACTTCGCCGCTACCTTGCTTCCGAAAGCGGGAATGGTGAGAGCGCCGCCCAGTGTTCCCATACACCGTTTCCGACGCGCATCACCCATTCCGGGTTACAACCAGTTGAGCCGCCTTCTATTTCGCACTTTACCACGGTCGTCCGCGCGGTTGTCGCCGTTAGACCCCTTTTTCGCGCGACCCAAACCCCGCTTTACACATCTATAATGTGGAGAAGTGGAGTGATCTGATCCGTGTCCGTATAATGGATCCGTCTCTCAGCTCGAAATTTCAGGAGTAAACAACGCATGGTGCAACTTACCGAAAAAGCGGTCGGCAAGGTGAAAGAGATTATGGCGTCCCAGGACCCCGCGCCCGCCGGGCTGCGCATCGCGGTCGTGGGTGGAGGCTGTTCGGGATTCAGTTATTCGATGGCCTTTGAAAACCAGCCGAACATGCTGGATAAGACCTACAGCTACGACGGTCTGAAGGTGTTCGTCGACCAGGCCAGCATGCTTTATCTGGATGGCGCAGAGGTCGATTACGTGGAAACGCTGGAAGGCGCCGGCTTCAAATTCAATAATCCGCACGTGAAGTCCACCTGCGGTTGCGGCAGCTCGTTCCAGGCCTGACCACGCGTTCAGGTCCTCTTCTTTACGGGCTTCGGGCCAGGCCGGCCGGATCCCTGCGCTTCCGTGCGCACATCCGGGCCGGTCCGGCCCGTCGTGGATAACCCTCTGGTCCCACCTTCACGAAATCTTCCAAATTCGCGGCGTAGCATGGGGCCGAATCCGGGCTGATGCAAACGACGGCCCGACCCTCGTGGTCACGTGCGATGGCCTGCGCAACAGAGCCTCGACCGTCAGGGAGCGGGCCGCTTTTCCCGCCTGTTTCTATTTCCCCAGCAACTCCAGGTAGCGCCCGATCGTCTCGATGCCGCGGTAGAAGTTTGGCAGGTGAAATTTCTCGTTGGGCGCGTGCAGGTTATCGTCGGGCAGTCCGAACCCCATCATCACGCTCGGAACCCCCAGGTACCGGTCGAACACCCCCACGATCGGAATCGACCCGCCCGACCGGATGTACACCGTTTCCTTCCCGAAGGTCTCTTTGAGCGCCTCGGCAGCCGCGTGGATGAACGGGTTATCGGGGTTGGTCAGCGACGGTTCGCCGGAGTGCACCACCTTCAGTTCGGCCGTGACGCCTTTCGGGCAGGCGGCCCTCACCGCGGCTTTGGTCTGCTCGATGGCTTCGTCGACACGCTGGTCGGCCACCAGCCGCGTGCTGATCTTGGCGACGGCGCGGGCCGGAATCACGGTCTTGGCGCCCTCGCCGGTGAACCCGCCGCGAATTCCGTGCACTTCGAAAGTGGGACGCGCCCAGACGCGCTCGAACAGCGGCACCCCGGGTTCGCCTACCAGCTCGCGCGCTCCCATTTCGTTTTCGGTGTAATCCTTTTCGTCGAACGGCAGACTCGCCCAGGCGGTGCGCTCCTTCTCGCTCGGCGGCACCACGCGGTCGTAAAACCCGGGGATCCGGATGTGGCCATCCCGGTCCTTGAGTGCCGCGATGATCTCGGCGAGGGCCTGGAACGGGTTCGGAGCGGCGCCTCCGTAGACGCCCGAATGGAGGTCGTGGTTGGCGCCTTCCACGAACAGTTCGTAATACACCATGCCGCGCAGGCCCACGCAGATGGTGGGCAGGTCGGGCGCGAACAGCTCCGTGTCGCAGACCACGGCGGCATCGGCTTTGAGGCGCGGGGGGCGCGTTTTCACATAGGCTTCGATATGCTCGCCGCCGGTTTCCTCTTCGCCTTCCAGCAGAAACTTCACGTTCACCGGCAGTTTGCCGGTGCTCTTGAACAGCCCTTCGACCGCCTTAACCTGGATGAGAACCTGCCCCTTATCGTCGGAGGCTCCTCTCGCGAAAATGTCGTCGCCGCGCACGTCGGGTTCGAATGGCGGCGATTTCCACTCGTCCAGCGGCTCGGCTGGCTGCACGTCATAGTGCCCGTAGAAGAGAATCGTGGGTTTTCCGGGGGCGCCGAGCCATTCCCCGTAAACCAGCGGGTTGCCCTCGCCTTCGATCAACTCGGCGGTTGTCATCCCCGCCTCCCGCAGCTCGTTTCGGGCGAATTCGGCTGCGCGCCGGATATCCGGCTTGTGTTCGGAAAGGGTGCTGATGCTGGGAATCCGGAGGAAAGTCTTCAGGCTTTCCAGAAAGTCGGACTTGTGCTCGTGATAGTAGTTCATGAATGCTCCAGTCTCAGTTGCTCACTTCGGATCTCACATGATTGCCGTGGGCGGGGCGGGCTCGTCCGGGCGGCCCGCATTCCGCAGCGGAAGCCGGATCATCAGCACCGCGAGCCCGATCAGCACCACGATTGCCAGCCACGGAGTGCCGCCCCACGTCAGGTCCGGCAGGATGGCATGTCCCTTGGATTTTTCGGCCGCGCGGAATCCGGCGACGACCAAACCGCAAAGCGCCTCTCCGGCGATCAGCCCGGACGCGGTCAGGACACCCGCATTCTCGATCCGGGCCTTCTGCGCTTCGTTGAAGTTCCCGCGGTCGCGGAGCTTATCCGTCAGCCAGCGGAAAATGCCGCCCACAAAAATCGCGAAGGTGGTTTCGAGCGGCAGATACATACCCACCGAAAACAGCATCGGGCTCTTCACTTCGATCAGGATCAGCCCGAATCCCATGAGGATCCCGACCACCACCAGCGGCCAGGCCATGTTCCCGCCCACGATGCCCTGTGCGAGCGAGGCCATCAGGCCCGCCTGCGGCGCCGGAAGCTGCGGGCTGCCGAAGGTGTAGGCGCGGTGCAGCCACATCAACGGGAAAAACAGCGCCATGCTGGCCACTACGATTCCCAGCAGGTCGCCAATCTGCATCTTGGAGGGGGTGCCTCCAAGGATGTGCCCCGCCTTGAGATCCTGGAGCATCTCGCCCGCGACCGCGGACGACACGCAAACAACCGCCGCGACGCCCAGGACCGCCGCAATTCCGGCGTTTCCGCGCAAACCCATGGCGATCATCAGCAGCGCCGCGACCACCAGGGTGCACAGCGTCAGGCCCGACACCGGATTGTTCGACGACCCGATCATTCCGACCAGGTTTCCGGAGACCGCCGCGAAGAAGAACCCCAGGACGATCATCACGAGAGCCGCCACCACGGCCCCGCCGAGCACGCCCGCGAAGTAGAAATACAGGGCGATCATGCAAATGAAGACGGCACCGAGACCGCCGAACACGACCTTGCTGCTCAGGTCGCGCTGTGTGCGGCTGGTGCTCTCGTGCGCAGCCGCTGATTTCTTCAGGTCGGCCACCGCGCGCTTCATCCCGATTCCCAGGCTCTTGCGCATCCGGAACAGGGTGAACGAGGCCCCTACCAGCATGCCGCCCACCGCGATGGGGCGGACGATGTGAAACCAGATTGCGCCCGCGACGCCGGCCCATCCGGCGTCCCCGTGCACATTGGGCGCGAGTTGCGGGCCCAGGAAAAACGCGAGCAGCGGAACCAGCAGTCCCCAGGCGAATACGCCGCCGGCGAAGTTCAGCGCTCCCAGCCGGGGTCCGATGATGTAGCCGACCCCTAGGTATGCCGGGCTGATCGCCGGCGCCGAGAAACTCGACATCGCGCCCGCCGGAACGGTCGGCGCGCCCGGAGCGTGGGTCAGTTTCACCATGCTCCGCCCGATATCGCCGACCTTGACCAGGAACTCCTTGCTGGCAGCGAAGAAGTTGATCGCGCCCAGGAAGTAAACCACCGCGCCCAGGCCCATATTGGCGAAAAGGATCTTCGCCGCTTTGGAGCCCTGTTGTCCGGCCTTGTGGATTTCGGAGGCCGCCACCGATTCCGGAAACGGCAGGTCGGGGTCTTCCACCATCACGCGCCGCAGCAGGGTGACGAACAGGATTCCCAACGTTCCGCCGACCGCCATCAGAGCGACCGACTTCCAGTAGCCGTTCGCCATGTCGAACTCCGGCCAGACCCCGGCCAGAACGAATGCCGGGATCGTGAAGACCGCACCGGCCGCCACGGATTCTCCGATCGATCCGATGGTACGGGCCATGTTCTCTTCGAGGATCGAACCCTTCATCAGCCGCAGAATCGCCATCCCGATCACCGCGGCGGGATAGGTCGCCGCGATCGTCATCCCGGCGCGCAGGCCGAGGTACAGGTTGGCGGCGCCGAGGATCACGGTCATGATCAGGCCCAGCACTACCGCGCGAAGAGTGAACTCCCGCAGATCGGTTTTGTCCGGGACGTAAGACCGGAACTTCTTTTGTTCGTCGGTGGGGGTCATTGCAGTCTCGACCTCACTTTATCACTCAGAGCTTTTCCGTCCACAGTCTTTCCTTTCAGCTTGGATTGGGCGGCCTTCATGACCACGCCCATCTGTTTGGGCGAAGTGATCCCCGTTTCCGCCAGGGCTTCGGTAATTGCGGTCTCGATATCCTCCGGGGACGCGGCCGCCGGAAGATAGGTTTCGATCAGCGCCTTTTCGGCCGCTTCCTTATCCGCCTGCGCGGTGCGCCCGGCCTGGCGGAACATCTCGGCGGCGTCGACGCGCTGCTTGATCAGGGACTTTAGAATCTGCATCTCCGCCGCCTCATCGAGCGGTTTGGGAGAATCGACTTTGGCTTTCATCAGGGCGGCCTTGATCATGCGAAGCGCGCTCAGCCGCGCTTCGTCCCTGCTCTTCATGGCCGCAACCATATCCTGCTGCACCTGGTCAATGAGTGGCATGATGTCTGCTATTCTAAAGGACTAAACACACGATGTATATTCGAAAGCAACGCTTACTCACACCTGGTCCGACGCCTCTTTATCCGCCTGCCCTCTACGCCATGATGGCATCGGATATCCACCATCGTACCGAGGATTTCCGCAAGGTCTACCGTTCCTGCCTGGCGGACCTCCGGGAAGTGATGGGAACTTCGAACGACGTGTTGATGTTCTGCGCCTCCGGAACCGGCGCCATGGACGCTACCGTATCGAACCTGCTTTCGAGGGGCGATAAGGCGATCGTCTGCGTGGCCGGGAAGTTCGGCGAGCGCTGGGCGGAGATCGCCAAAGCCTACGGGCTCGAAGCCAACGTCCTGACCGTTCCCTACGGCCAGGTGGTGGCCCCGGGGCAGGTCGAACAGGCGCTGGCTGCGGAGCCCGCAACGAAGGCCGTCTTCGTGCAGGCTTCGGAGACCTCGACGGGTGCGGTCCACGACATTTCGGCCATCGCGGCCGCCGTGAAGAAGACCGATGCCATCCTCGTGGTGGACGCCATTACCGGCCTCGGGACCATGCCGCTCGATATCGACGGCTGGGGTCTCGACGTCGTGATCGGCGGTTCGCAGAAGGCTTTCATGATTCCTCCGGGCCTGGCGTTTCTCTCGATCAGCCCAAAGGCCTGGAAGTTTGCCGATACTGCCACGCTGCCGCATTACTACTTCAATTTCAAGAAGGAAAAGAAGAGCGGCGATGCCGGCGAATCGAGCTGGACTCCTTCCACCGCTCTCATCCTGGCGCTGGCCGAGGCCCTCAAGTACGTGAAGCAGATCGGCATGGCGAACCTCATCGCCAACGCGCAATTGCTGGCCCAGGCGACCCGGGCGGCCATGGCGAAGCTCGGGCTGGAGCTTTTCTCGGCCGGCTCGCCGGGTTCCTCCGTTACCGCCGTCAAGGCGCCGGCGGGGATGGATTCGTCGCTCATCGTCAAGGAATTTCGCACTCGCTTCGGCGCCATCGTCGCCAACGGCCAGGGCACGATGAAAGGCCGGATTTTCCGCATCGCGCATCTCGGATACTTCGATTTTGCCGACCTGTTCGCGGTGGTCGCGGGACTTGAAATTATTCTCAACGCCAACGGATTCCCGGTACCCTACGGCGCCGGCGTGGCCGCCGTGCAGGAAGTGTACCAGCAGGCGGCGACGAAGCCGCAGACCGTCAACGCGTAGCGTAGTGCGGGGTGGATTCGGGTCTGCCCCGATGCCAAGACTATGAACATACTGATCGCCGAGCCCCTCGCGCCGGCTGGAGTCGAGTTGTTCGAATCCCAGCCCGGCTGGAACACGATTCTCTCGAACCCCAAGGAATACGCGCAGCACCTGGCCGAAGCCGATGCCCTGATGGTCCGCAGCGCCGTGAAGGTCAACCAATCGGTGCTCGAAAGGGCGCCGAAGCTGCGCGTCATCGGGCGCGCCGGGGTCGGAGTGGATAACGTCGATCTCGATGCCGCCACAGCCGCCGGCGTCCTGGTCATGAACACTCCCGGAGGGAACGCCATCTCGGTGGCCGAGCACACCCTTGCCCTCATGCTGGCCATGGCCCGCCACGTCCCGCAGGCCAACGCTTCCACGCGCGCCGGCAAGTGGGAGAAGAAGAAGTTCCTGGGGAACGAGCTGCGCGGCAAGACCCTCGGCATCGTCGGGCTCGGCAGCATCGGACGCGAAGTGGTGAAGCGGGCGCGCGCTTTCGAAATGCGGATCGTCGCGCACGACCCCTACGTCACCTCCAAAATCGCGCAGGACCTGGGCGTAGATCTGATCGATCTGCCTTCCCTTTATGCCGCTTCCGATTACATCACGCTGCACGTAGCCGCCACCTCCGAGACGCAGGGTATGCTCTCGCGCGAGGCCTTCGCGCAGATGAAGCACGGCGTCCGCATCGTCAACTGCGCGCGCGGCGAACTGATCGACGAAGCCGCGCTCGCCGAGGCCATCCAATGCGGGAAGGTAGCCGACGCTTCGCTGGATGTCTTTGCGAAGGAACCGGTGACCAGCGACAATCCCCTGTTTTGCTCCCCGTCCGTGCTGGCTACGCCGCACATCGGCGGGTCCACGGAGGAAGCGCGGGAGATCGTGGGCGTACGCATCGCCGAGCAGGTGGTCGAGTACCTGAAAACCGGAATCGCCATCAACGCTGTTAATATGCCGGCGCTTTCCCCGGAACAGTACCGCGCGCTCGGACCCTACGCCCTGCTTTCTGAACGCCTGGGCAACTTCGCCGCCCATATATCTACCGGAAACCCTTCGCGCGTGAGGCTCCTGTATTTCGGTAAGATCGCGGGCAACAACACCAGCCTGCTGCGCAACGCGGGACTGGCCGGCCTGTTGAGCCGCTCGACCGACCGCAGGGTCAACCTGGTGAATGCCCTCCAACTGGCCGGCCAGCGGGGCTGGAACGTTTCCGAAACCCATGAGCCGCGCGCCGTTCACACCGATTCGATCCGCATCGAACTGGAAACAGACACCGGGGTGACGGCGGTTGAAGGCGCGGTGTTCCTGGGGAAGCCCCGGCTGACACAGGTGGATGGCATTTTCTGCGAGGTCGGCCTTTCGGGATGTCTGATTTTCATGAAGAACCAGGACGTCCCCGGTGTTATCGGCCATGTCGGAACCGTGCTTGGGAGGAACGCCATCAATATCGCGAATTTTTCACTCGGCCGGCGCGACGCAGCCGCGTCTCGGTGCGAGCCGCTCGAAGCCGTCGCAGTCGTCTCTACCGACGAACTGGTTCCCGAATCGGTCCTCGCGCAACTGAGGGAGAACCCCGCGGTGCGCTTCGCGCGCTCGGTGCAACTGACAAGTTAGACTAGTCTAGACTCGCCAGGCTGGTGTAGTGCGGCATGCAAAATGCGTATTTTCCAAAGCCGCCCGCTCCCTCACGGTCGCGGCTCTGTTTTGTGGCATGCCTGCATAGAGCCGCGACCGTGAGGGTGCGGGCGGTCACCGCCGGTAAACCTACTCCACCGTTACGTGCGTGCCCTTGGTCTCGTGCCGGGACAAATTCGAAATCCGGTCGTCGATCAAACTCCGGATGGCTTTCAGAAACTCGATGCGGGAGTTCCGAAGATGTTCGCGGGTAGCCTCCGGCCACAGCCGTTCGAACATCGGAAGCGCCATCGAACACATGAAACACCCGGGTTCGCGCTTCGCCTGTTCCTCGTTCGGGGTCTTGTCTTCCATATCAAACCTCTCTCATCTCGACGGTCAGAATTTTGTTTTCCAGTTTCGCCTTGCTCGGCGACAGGCCGGCCATGGAGGTCGGCAGCCCGATGTGCCGCCGCAAGGTTCCAATCTCGACCACCAGTTCGTCGCCTTTCTTGAAGAGGCCGACTTCGCCCTTGGCGGCAAAGGGTAGCCGCAGTTGCACCTCGTAGTGGCCGTCCCGCTTGGTGAAGGTGTAGGGAGCTTCGGTGCGGGTCACCGCCGCCGGATTTTCCCGCTCCTCGTACAAAGAGTGCGCCAGTTCGTCTAGCCGCTCGCGGCCTAGCACTTCGTGCGTGAACAGCGGCAGGCGCTTCACCGGAATGGGTGCGAAGTAGGTCTCGATTTCCTCCAGAATTCTCGCTTGGGAGTCCCGCCATTCTTTGAAGTAGGCGTCGGTCACCTCGCTCGGCAGGACGCGATTCACAATGACGCCGTCCACCGTCAGGCCGTGCAGCGAAAAATAGACGAAGGCCCGCTGGGTCTCGCGCAGCACCATGCGTTCCGGGTTGGTCACCAGGCGCACGCTGGTGGTGCGCGGATCCTCGAGCAGTTCGGGGATGCCTTCGAGCTTCCCGAACAGGTCCTGAACGTTGGCGAAGTAGTTGTCGGTGGGCAGTTCGACCGGCGAGACGCGGTTGGCCAGCGGCCGCACGGCTTTGAGAATGCCCCGCTGGAAGGGAAAAATGTGCTTCATGTACCACTCGAGAGTGGTCGGCATGCTGACAAACCGCATGGATTCGGCGGTCGGGGCGCAGTCGAGAATGATCACGTCGTAGCGGTTCTCGCGCCGGAACTGGTTGACGTACATCATGGCGCTCAGTTCTTCCATACCGGGAAGAATCGCCAGTTCCTCGGCCTCTACGTCGCTGATGCCGGTGGTCCGCAGGACCGAGATGACGTAGGCGGAGATTTCACGCCAGTGGCGCTTGATTTCCTGCTGAATGTTGACTTCATGAATGGCAAGGTGGTCGTCGATCGGGTAGGGGTCGCCGGTCTTGCCTTGAAAGAGCGTGGTCCCGAAATCGAAAGAATCGGCCAGGCTATGCGCCGGGTCCACGCTCATGACGAGCGTCCGGTATCCCAGGCTGGCGAGTTGCAGGCCGGTAGCCGCGGCAAGACTGGTCTTTCCCACGCCTCCTTTGCCGCTGAAAAGAAGGATGCGCATGACTTCATTTTAACCCGCGGGGTCATCGGCCTTACAGTTTTCCCGCTTTCCGCCGATATGAAGAGCATGTTTGAGTGGAAAGATACCTACAGCACCGGAATCCACAGTGTGGACGGCCAACACCGCAACCTCTTTGCGATAGCCGAGGAGTTATATCAGGCGATGTCCACCGGCCAGGGGCGAGCGGCGGTAGGCCGGACGTTGGATCGCCTGATTCAGTACACGGCGACCCATTTCGCGCATGAAGAGAGACTCATGCGGATGCACAACTATCCGGACCTGCCCGCGCATAAGGAGCAGCACGATAAGTTGACCGCCCAGGTGCTCGAGTTCCAATCCGATTACCGGGCCGGCAAAGTCCTGATGACCGTGCAGTTGTTTCAGTTTCTGAGAGACTGGCTGAAGGAACACATTCAGACTTCCGACCTGAAGTACGCGCCGTATTTGCTTGAGAAAGCCGTCGCCTGAGGCTCAGGCCAGTCCGAAGAACTCGAAGTACTTCTCCGGCAGCCGGGTCGGACGGAAATCCCGTGTCAGAAAGACGTGCCGGGTGAAGCCGCTTGCGATCTTGCGGCCGTCGGCGCCGCACATTTCGTAGCGGAAGGTGGCCATGCGGCTGCCCGCCTGTTCGATCCAGGACTTGATGGTGACTTCGTCGTCAAATCGCGCCGGCGAAGAGTACCGGCAGTTGGCCTCCGCCACGGCCAGCATGATGCCGTCTTCGCGCTCCATGTCCCGATAGTTAAAACCGCAGACCTTGCATAACTCCACCCGGGCAACTTCCATCCAGACCAGGTAGTTGGCATAGTACACCACACCCATCTGGTCGGTTTCGGCGTAGCGCACGCGGATTCGGGTTTCGGCTGTCTTCATTTCCCGGATTCCGCATTGTAACCCGGCGCAACGGGAGAACCGCCGGAACCGTCTGTTAGACTGAAAGTTATCCGCCCACATGCAAGTGCGAGTGCTGTTTTTCGGGATGCTCAAAGATCTGGTGGGACGCTCGGGGGATCAGTGTGAATTCCCTCCAGGCGCCAATCTGCGCTCCGTATTCGAGGCATATGCCGAGCGCTATCCGCGATTCAGAGAGCTCGCTCCCAGTATCGTGGTAGCGCGCAACCAGGAGTTCGCCGAACCTTCGGCGGTCCTCGAAGAAGGCGATGAGATCGCCTTTTTGCCGCCGGTCAGCGGTGGCTCGGGCCTCAATCCCTTGCAGATCTATTCGGAGGGCCGCTATTTTGCCCTGACCCGCGAAACCATCGACACCCGGTCCCTGATCGGCTGTCTTCTGACCGGGGCCGCTGGTGCCGTCGTAACCTTTGAAGGCACCGTCCGCAATAATACCGGCGGCCGCCCCACCCTGTGCCTCGACTATGAATGTTACGAATCCATGGCGCTCAAGATGATGGCACGCATCGGTGAGGAGATCGCCGGCGACCATCCGATTTCCGCCATTGCGATCGTACACCGGTTGGGCCGCATGCTCGTCGGTGAGACCAGTGTCGCGGTGATTGTCGCCGCCCCGCACCGGGGAGCCGCCTTCGATGCGGCGCGCGAGGGAATCGACCGTTTGAAGAAGACCGTTCCTATCTGGAAGAAGGAACATTTTGTGGACGGCGAAGTCTGGGTGGAAGGAGAGTGGGCCGATCATGTCCCGGTCGCTGGCTAGGGGATTCACCCTGCTCGCCCTGGCCGCTCCGCTTTTCGCGCAGGATACCGTGATTCGCGTGAACGTGAACCTGGTTCACGTCATCGCCACCGTGCGGAACCAGTCCGGTGATTTGGTGGGCGCTCTCGACAAAAGCGATTTCGAGATTCTGGATAACGGCGTCCGGCAGGATATCGCGGTGTTTGCGCGCCAGTCGGACCAGCCGCTTTCCGTGGCGATGCTGATCGATACCAGCGGCTCCACGGCCAAGGACCTGAAATACGAAACCGAGTCCGCCGCGAACTTCCTTCACGTGCTGCTCACCGAAGGCCGACCCGAGGACTCGGTTGCGCTTTACTCTTTCAATTACGACATCACCGAACAGCAGCGCTTCACACACAACCACCAGGCGCTCGAAACCCGGCTCAGGTTGCTCCTCAAGAATCTCAAGGGCGAGGCCGGGACGTCGCTTTACGATGCCATCTATTATGCCGGACGAGCTTTGGAGAATCGCGATGGCAGGAAGATCATCGTGGTGATCACAGACGGCGGGGAAACTACCAGTTCGCGCAACCTCCAGCAGGCTCTCGAAGCTGTCCAAATGTCCGACGCGGTCATCTATCCGCTTGTGGTGATTCCGATCACCAACGACGCCGGCCGCAATATCGGCGGAGAGCACGCCCTCACGATCATGGCGCAGCGCACCGGCGGCCGCACCTTCCTCCCGTCAAACAGTGCCGAACTCGATAAGGCCTTCACCGATCTCCTCAACGAGCTGCGGACCCAATACGTCCTGGGCTTCTATCCCCACAATGTTCCGCTGACCAAGGATCGCTTTCACAGCCTCCAGGTGCGCGTCAAGTCGCCCCAATTGCGGGTATCGGCACGCAACGGCTATTATGGTGAGGCAGAGGGTGATTCGGCGCCGGTCGGCGCCAGTATTTCGGCAGTGCCCGAAAGAAGGAAGAACCAGGAGGAGTGAGTACGATTCAATCCGGCGGAAAGACCACGCGCGCGCCCGAGCAGACGTTTGAAGAGGTTAAATATCTCAAACAGCTCATTGAGAACTCCACCCCGGTGCGTGTGAAGCTCGAGGACGGCGAGGAAGTCGTGGGAGTGATTGAGTATTACGACCAGTCGTTCATCCGGCTGACCCGCCAGGGCGAGCCGAACCTCTTCATTTTCAAGCACGATATCAAGTACCTGCAGGAAGAGAGCTAGCCTCCTCCGCGGTACATCTCACGAACTCATGCACTACCTGGAAACCGCAGTGGATATCGCGCGCGAAGCCGGCGCGCTCTTGGCGAATTATTTCGAGCGCCGGGTGGCGTTCGAGCTCAAAGGGGAATTCGATCTGGTTACGGAGGCCGACCGGGCCTCCGAGAAGCTGGTGGTCGAACGCCTTCGCTCCTATTTCCCTTCCCATACCGTCGTGGCCGAGGAGGGCGGGGGAACGGAACAATCCTCCGAATACCGTTGGTTCGTCGACCCGCTCGACGGCACCACGAATTTCGCTCACAGCTTCCCCATGTTCAACGTCACGCTCGGACTGGAGCGCGCGGGCGAACTGATCGCCGGGGTGGTCTACGACCCCATCCGGCAGGAGATGTTCACCGCCGAGCGCGGCGCGGGCGCCTATCTCAACAACCGCCGCATCCACGTTTCACCGGTACGGCGGCTGGCCGACAGCCTGGCTTCAACCGGCTTTCCCAGCCGCAAGCGGCACCACAACGTCAATATTCACTTCTACTACCAGCTCGCAATGGCGTCGCACGGCGTGCGGCGCACTGGTTCGGCAGCGCTGGACCTGGCCTACGTGGCATGCGGCCGCCTCGATTTCTTCTGGGAATTCGGGCTGAAGCCCTGGGATATGGCCGCCGGAATTCTCCTGGTCCAGGAGGCGGGAGGCCGTGTTTCGGACATGCGCGGCGAATCCCACAGCGTCACGGCGTCCGAACACCTTTTGGCCAGCAACGGCACCCTGCATGAAGAAATCCTGCATATTTTCCAGGAAACCTTCGAGGGTGACTTCCGGCACGAGATGCCGGCCATCCGATAGCTCCCCTGCCGGCCCGCAATAGTGCTTGCAATTCGTAGATCCTAGAGTAATGATAGCCCCGAGCGTATGATTTAGCCCACGCTCACCGTGGCGTCATGCAGCGGAACTGGTCCCGGTCACGCCGGTTAGTTGTGCAATACGCGGGCGGGTTCGGTTGCGCGGCTGCGTCCCTGGGGTTGCGATGGATTCTGGCCGTGGGCTTCGGGCACCGGCTCGACTTCACCGTGGTGTACCCGGCCATGGTGGCGTCCGCACGGTTTTTCGGAGTCGGCCCGGCAATCGCGACCGTAGTCGCCGGAGGCGCCGCAATCGTAGCTCTCGGCGGCAACCAGAGCCTGTTCTCGCTGGGGGTCTACGCCGCGCTTTCGACACTCGCGGTTTTCGGCACCGGTGCCTGGGTCCGGGCGCGCGAGCACGCCAAGCGCGAGGAGCGCCACTCGGCCCAATTGCGATCTATCGTGGAATCTTCTGCGGATGCCGTGATCTCCAACGACCTGGACGGCCGAATCCTAAGCTGGAACCCCGCCGCGGAGGAGATCTTCGGCTACACCGCGGCCGAGGCTGTGGGCCGGTTCAGCATGCTCATACCCGGCGGGCGCCCGGACGAGGAGGCGGAAATCCTTGCGCATATCCGCCGGGGCGGCAGCATGAAGCAACACGAGACGGAGCGGGTCCGCAAGGATGGAAAGAAGATTCAGGTCTCGTTGACGATTTCGCCTATTCGCAGCGCCTCCGGCGAGATCGTCGGGGTCTCCCAGATCGCGCGCGACATCAGCCGGCGCAAGGCGTTCGAAGAACAACTGCGGCAGGCCCAGAAGCTCGAGAGCCTGGGCGTTCTGGCCGGCGGACTGGCCCACGACTTCAACAACCTGCTCACCGGCATCATGGGCAATGCCGCCCTGGTGATGGAAAACCTCCCCCCGGACTCCCGGACGCGCGCCCGAACCGCCGAAATCGTTCAGGCCTGCGAGCGGGCCGCGCTGCTGATCCGGCAGTTGCTCGCGTATGCCGGCAAAGGAAGATTCGTGATCGAGCAGGTGGACCTTTCGGCACAGGTCGCCGAGATCGTCCCCCTTTTGCAGAACTCGTTCCCGCGGAAGGTTGAATTCCAGTTGCAACTGGAGCCGAACCTGCCGGCAATCGAGGCCGATCGGTCCCAGATCCAGCAGTTGATCATGAATCTGGGCCTGAATGCCGTCGAAGCCATAGAGGGCCGCAAGGGTACGGTCAGGGTTGCCACATCCTGGCGGCAGCGCGAGGGCCGGTCCGAGGTTTTGCTGCAAGTCCGGGATAACGGCTGCGGAATCAGTGATGCCGCGAGGGGCCGCATTTTCGACCCGTTCTTCACCACCAAATTCACGGGCCGGGGCTTGGGACTCGCCGCCGTGATGGGCATCATCCGGGCGCACTGCGGCAGCATTTCCGTCGAGAGCGTGCCCGGGCAGGGCAGTCAGTTTACGGTGGTGCTGCCGGCGGCCTCGGCATCGGCCGCCGTGCCGAAGGCCGACGCCTGAACTGGTTTCACGGATTCAGTGGCAGAGGCAGACGCGGGCGGAGGTGGTCTCGAGCGTCCCGGCCAGGTATCCCTCGAGCGCCTGGCCGGTTCCCATGGGCAGCGCCAGTACGATGCTTCTGGTGCCGTGCGCGGCCAGCAGGTTTTCGGCGGCTTCGCTGATGCCGCCGCAGATCACGGCCTGGCAGCCGGCCAGCAGCTCCGTGAACGTCTTGTGGCTGCCGCATTCGTCCGTCCCGCGGTCCCGGCGGGCGGAAGAGGTCACGCGGCCCTCTTCGATCTCCATCACGAGAAACGAGGCGGCCCGCGCCAGGTGGCCGGCTACGGTGGTGCCGTCAGAGGTGGCAATCGCAAGGCGAACGGAGTTCATGGTCTTTTTAAACATTAACTCATCGCAGCAGATGGAAGATCGCGAGCGTTCCCGCATCGCTCCACGCGTTCATCCAGTAGCCCAGCCTGGTGCTGACCATGGCGACGATCAGAAGCATAAACCCGAAACGCGCCAGCTCCATGTAGACCACCACGGGAACCCGCGCGGCCAGCAGCAGTTTGGAGCCGTCGAGCGGCGGCACGGGGAGGAAGTTGAACAGCGCCAGGTACAGGCTCAAACGTACGCCCTGGATGGCGAAAGCCGCCAGCGAGGGCAGCACATGCAGGGTACCGAGCGCCACCGCCGCCAGGATGACGGCCATCACCACGTTGCTTGCCGGGCCTGCCAGCGCTACCAGCGCCAGCCCGTTCAAACCTCCGCGCAGCTTGCCTGTTTCCGTGCGTACCGGCTTGCCCCACCCCAGGAACCCGGCTCCCATCAGAGAGGTGACGAAGGGCAGGATGGCGGTGCCCAGCCAGTCGACATGCGCCATCGGATAAAGGGTGACCCGCCCCTCTTTGCGCGGTGTGTCATCGCCCAGCCGGGTGGCCACCCAGGCGTGGGCAAATTCGTGCGGAGCCGTGAGAATCCACAGCAGCAGCACGTCCAGAATCGCGGTTTGAAAATCCAGGTGCATTAACGGTCTTGGCTTACGACGAACGCCCACAAGGCGAGCATCAGCACCACAGCCAGCATGGCGAGCTTGGGCATCGCGGATAGACCCATTGTACGTGGTATTATGAAATTTAAGCCAATCACATCTTTCCTGAGGTTAAATCCATTTGGCTCTAGTAGAAGGTTGCAGGCATTCGCTGGAGCTTTCCATTCCCGTTGAAGAAGTGGAGAGCGAGACCAGCCGGGTGACCGCCGATATTCAGAAGCGCGCCAAACTGCCGGGTTTCCGCCCCGGTAAAGCTCCTGCCTCATTGATCCGGAAACAATTTGCCGGCGACATCCGGCAGAAGGTGCTGGAGAGCCTCATACCCAAGCACCTGCAGAAGCAGATCGAAGCGGAAAACCTCGATATGGTGGGCCGCCCGGACATTTCGGACGTCCATTTTCACGACGGCGAGCCGCTGCATTTCAAGGCCGAGTTCGAGGTGGTTCCGCCCGTCGAACTGCAGGATTACAAGGATGTCGAGGTCCCGTACCACGATCCCGAAGTGACCGAGGAAGATGTAGACAAGCGCCTCTCCGAGCTTCGCGAGACCAAGGCCGAGTACGTGAACGTGGACCCGCGGCCGATTGCCGATGGCGATCACGCGGTGGTGGCGCTCGAAAGCATCGGCGGGGTCGAGGGCGAGCCGGTAAAGCAGGATGAAATGGTCCTCGAGATCGGCGGCGCCGACACCTTCGAGGCCTTCAGCACGAACCTCCGCGGTCTCTCGCCGGGCGACGAAAGGGAATTCGAAGTCGCCTATCCGGAAGACTATGGCGCTCCCCGGCTGGCCGGAAAGTCGGTCCAATTCCACGCCACCGTGAAGGGTATCCGCCGCAAGGAACTGCCGGAACTGAACGACGAATTCGCGCAGGACCTGGGCGACTACCGCAACATGGAGGAACTGCGCGACGCGATCCGCAAGAGCATCTTTGCCCAGCGGCAGTTCGAAGCGCAGCAGGACGCCAAGAACAAGATCGTCGACCAGTTGGTGGACCGTCACGACTTCCCGGTGCCCGAGGTGTTTGTGGACCGTCAGATCCAGAACCGCGTCGAGCAGAGCCTGCGCGCCATGTCGGCCGAAGGGGTCGATCCGCGCCAGCTCAAGCTGGACTGGAAGAAAGTGAAAGAGAGCCAGCGCGACAAAGCGGTGCGCGAGGTGAAAGCCTCGATGCTACTGTCGCGGATTGCCGATCGCGAGGCTATCGGCGCCACTCGTGACGAGGTCGATAAAGAAGTGGATCGCATCGCGCGGCAGAACCGGGAGCCGGTAGCCGCGGTTCAGATGCGTTTCGAAAAAGACGGCACACTGGGCCGCATTGCAAGCCACATTCAGACGGAGAAAACTCTCAGTTTCCTGTTCGAGCACGCCCGGAAAACCGCGTAATCTCCGGGATTCTCCGGTGATCTTTGGTAAAGCGGGTACGGTCCACCAGGCCCCAACCGCCGAGTACATTGCTAAGGAAGTCTATTCAGGTGATAATGGGAACGAAATCGATTGTTGGTCCCTACCCCGGCAGCGGGCGGGTAGTCGTACATACCCGGAACAAACCTGTGGGGGAAGAGGAGAAAACTGCGTGAAGCGTGCCGGATCTGATGATGCTTTGCGGTGTTCGTTTTGCCACAAGAGCCAGGACGTAGTCGGAAAGCTCATCTCCTCCCCGAGCGACTATCCTCGAGCATATATCTGTGACGAGTGCATCGCGGTATGCAACTCGATCCTGGAGGATGACAAAGTCGAGCCGCCGTCGGGAACTCCCAATAAGATCCCTAAGCCATTGGAGGTAAAGGAGTTCCTGGATCAGTACGTAATCGGGCAGGAAGCCACCAAGAAGAAGCTGGCAGTCGCGGTGTACAACCACAGCAAGCGGATTCATATGAACCGCATGCGGAACAGCGAAGTGGAGCTGCAGAAATCCAATATTCTGCTGATCGGCCCCACCGGCACCGGCAAAACCCTGATGGCCCAGACGTTGGCGAAGATTCTCGACGTTCCCTTTGCGATTGTCGACGCCACCACCCTGACCGAAGCCGGGTACGTGGGCGAGGATGTGGAAAACATCATCCTCAAACTCCTTCAGGCAGCCGATGGGGATGTTCAGAAGTGCCAGCAGGGCATCATCTATATCGACGAAATCGATAAGATCTGCCGCAAGGACGAGAATCCGTCCATCACCCGCGATGTTTCCGGCGAGGGTGTGCAGCAGGCGCTCCTGAAGATTCTCGAGGGGACGGTAGCCAACGTGCCGCCGCAGGGCGGCCGCAAGCACCCGCACCAGGAGTTCACGCCGGTCGACACAACCAACATTCTCTTCATTTGCGGCGGCGCGTTCGTGGGGCTGGAGAAAGTAATCGCGCGGCGTTCCGGCAAGAAGTCGATGGGCTTCCTGCAGGAAGAGGAAAAGGGCGGCAAAATCGCGGGGATCAGCGGCCGCCGGGACATCGACCTGCTATCGCAGGTGCAGCCGATGGATCTCATCAAGTTCGGATTTATCCCCGAATTCATCGGCCGGCTGCCGGTTACGGCGGTGCTGGAAGACCTGGACCGCTCCGCGCTGATCCAGATTCTGACGCGGCCGAAGAACGCGATTGTCAAGCAGTATCAGAAGTTGTTCGAATTCGAGAATGTACGGCTCAAGTTCAGCGACGACGCCCTCGAGGCGATCGCCGACCTGGCCATGGATCGCAAGGTGGGGGCGCGTGGTTTGCGCATGATTCTCGAAGACCTGATGCTGGATCTGATGTACTACCTGCCTTCTTACAAGAAGGTCCGGGAGTTCCAGGTCACCAAAGAGATGGTGCTGGCCCAGAAAATCAGTCTTACAATATTAGAAAAGGCCGGTTAACCTCCCAAACCGGAGTCGAGGGCAAAAACTACCGGTCTGACCGCGAAACACCGTGCACCTGGGTACCAGGGGCTGCAAGACTGCCCTGGGGAGAACAATGCTTACTTCAAAGGAAAAATCCGATACAAAGCGTCTGCCGATGATGCCTATCCGCGACGTGGTCATCTTTCCGTACATGATGACACCGTTCGTGGTTGGCCGCGAATCGAGCGTGAGGGCGCTCGAAGAGGCCATGGCGGGGGACAAGAAAATCTTCCTGGCCACCCAGCACGACGCTTCCATCGACGAGCCCAAGCCGAACGAGATCTACTCGGTCGGTACCATCGTCAATATCGTGCAGAGCCTGAAGCTGCCGGACGGCAATATCAAAGTCCTGGTGGAAGGGGTGGAGCGCGGTAAAGTAGTTTCCGTCAACGACGACGAGGGGTTTTTCCGCGCGGTCGTGAAGACAGCCACCTACAAGGTGGAGGCCGGCGCGCAGCTCGAGGGGCTCATCAGCCGCGTCACGAGCCTGTTCGAACAATACGTCAAGCTCAGCCAGAACCTGAATTACGAAACCATGATCGCCGCCATCCGGGTGGACGACCCCGGCAAACTGGCCGACACGGTAGGCGCCAATCTCCAGCTCACGATTGAAGAGAAGCAGGAGTTGCTCGAGATCTTCGATCCCATCGACCGGCTCACGCGGGTGGCCGAGATGCTGGACATCGAGATCGAAAAGCTGAACGTCGACCGCACCATCCAGGGCCGCGTGAAGCGGCAGATGGAGAAGGCGCAGAAAGAGTACTACCTCAACGAGAAGATCAAGGCCATCCAGAAGGAGTTGGGGCGCGGCGAGAAGAGCGAGATCGACGAGCTGAAGAAGCGCATCGAAACCGCCGGCATGACGCAGGACGCGCTCGACAAGGCCATGGCCGAGTTGAAGCGGCTGGAGAACATGCCGCCAATGTCGGCCGAATCCACCGTATCGCGCAACTATCTCGACTGGCTGCTGGCGGTGCCGTGGAAGAAGAAGTCGAAGGAAATCCGCGATCTGAAGTTCGCCGAGCAGGTGCTCGAATCGGACCACTACGGCCTCGAAAAGATCAAGGAGCGCATCCTCGAATTCCTGGCGGTTCGCCGCCTGGTAAAGAATCCCAAGGGCTCGATCCTGTGCTTCGTTGGACCTCCGGGCGTGGGCAAGACTTCGCTCGGCATGTCGATCGCCAAGGCCACCGGGCGCAAGTTCGTGCGCATGTCGCTCGGAGGCGTGCGCGACGAGGCTGAAATCCGCGGCCACCGCCGCACGTATATCGGCGCGCTGCCGGGCCAGGTGATCCAGATGATGAAGAAAGCCGGCACGCGCAACCCGGTCTTCATGCTGGACGAAGTGGACAAGATGTCCATGGACTTCCGCGGCGATCCTTCCGCCGCTCTGCTCGAAGTTCTCGACCCCGAGCAGAACTTCATGTTCATTGACCATTACCTGGATGTGGAGTATGATCTCAGCCAGGTCTTTTTCATCGCCACGGCCAATGTTCTCCACACAATTCCTCCGGCCCTGCAGGACCGCATGGAGGTAATCCGGCTCTCTGGCTATACGGAACTGGAGAAGATGGAGATCGCCAAGCGCTTCCTGGTGCGCAAGCAGATGGAAGCCACGGGGCTTTCGAAAGACCAGATCCAGTTTGACGATCCGGGCCTTAACGGGCTGATTCAGTATTACACCCGGGAGGCTGGCGTGCGGAACCTGGAGCGCGAGATCGGCAACGTATGCCGCAAGATCGCCCGCCAGGTGGTGAACCGCCAGGGCGAAAAGGAAAAGAAGCCGCTCGGCAAGGTCGTGATCGACGGCGGGAAGTTGCCCGATCTTTTGGGTCCGTGGAGGTTCCGGGACCTGGAGGCGGAAAAGAAGAACGAAGTCGGCGCGGCGACCGGTCTCGCGTGGACCGAAGTCGGCGGCCAGATCCTGACTGTGGAATGCACCCTGATGGAAGGGAAGGGAAAGCTGACCATCACGGGCAAGCTGGGCGAAGTGATGCAGGAATCGGCGCAGGCAGCCATGAGCTATATCCGCTCGCGGGCGCATCAATTCGGCCTGCCGCGCGATTTCTATCGCAATCTCGACGTGCATATTCATATCCCCGAGGGCGCCATCCCGAAGGACGGTCCCTCCGCCGGGATCACGCTGGCAACCACCATTTGCAGCGCGCTGACCCGGATCCCGGTTCGCGGCGATATTGCCATGACCGGAGAGATCACGCTCCGCGGAAAAGTGCTGCCGATCGGCGGCCTGAAAGAGAAACTGATGGCGGCGCATCGTCATGGAATTCTGGAAGCGATTGTGCCCCGGGAAAACGAGAAGGACCTTCCGGATATCCCGGATCCCATCAAGCAGACTATGAAGCTGTACTTCGTCGATTCCATGGACGAAGTCCTGAAGTTCGCGCTCGAGCGAGAGTTGGTTGCGATTCCCATGCCGCCGGCCACTCAAGGGGTCGAAGTTCAGCCGGCGGAAGAGACGCGGGCGCATTAAGAAAGTGGCGGGCCGAGCGATTTTCGGCCCCTACCGGACGGTTAGTTGAAATCCGAATTTGTGGTAAGCGCCGGGCGGCCGTCGATGTTCCCCTCCGACCGGCTGCCTGAGATCGCATTTCTGGGGAGAAGTAATGTTGGGAAATCCAGCCTGATTAATGCTCTGACGGGGCAGAAGAAGCTGGCTTTCACCAGCAGTACACCGGGTCGCACGCAAACGATCAATTTCTACCGGATCGACGGATCGTTCTACTTCGTCGATCTCCCGGGTTATGGATATGCCCGGGTGCCGCCCGCGCATCTGCTGGAGTGGAAAAAACTGGTTGACGGATATCTGAACAATAGAGAGAACCTGGAGCTTTCCTGCCTGATTCTGGACGCCCGCCGCGGATGGTTGGAGAAAGACCTCGAACTGAAGCGGTGGCTCGAGCACCATGGCAGGGAATACCTGGTAATCGCCACTAAGATCGATAAGTTGAATCAATCTGAGCAAGAGCGCGGCTTGCGCGCACTCCGCCAGGAGGGCGTAGAGCCGTTGACGTTCTCGGCCGTGAGCGGCCGGGGAGTGAGGGAAATTTGGCAAGCAATAACGAAAACACCACGACCACGGTAGGAACCACCCCGCCGCAGGAAAAACTCGAAAAGCCCACCGAAAAAGCCAACGTCCGCGAGGCTGCCGGAGCCCCCGTGTCCGACACGGAGAAGGCCGAAAAGCCGGAGAAAGCCGCCGCGCCCGCCGAAAAGCCGCACGCCGACAAAGCCGAGCGCGCCGCCAGGACGTCCAACCCCGCGCCGCCTCCCGCGGCGCCGCCCACCGCCGATCCGCCGCCCGTCGAACTGCCGCCGGTCTCGCCTGCCGATCATCCTGGATCGGCCCGCCGCAAGCAGCAGGCTGCCCAGAGCGTAAAGAACGGAACCCCCACGCTCGACCTGGTCGAACTGAAGGACATGAGCATCCAGAAGCTCAACCAGGTGGCCAAGGACATGAACATCTCCGGCGCCGCTGGACTCCGCAAACAGGAGCTGATCTTTAAGATCCTCCAGACGCAGGCGGAAAAGAGCGGGCTGATCTTCTCCGAAGGTGTGCTCGAATGCCTGCCCGACGGCTTCGGCTTCCTGCGCGCCCCCGAGTACAACTACCTGCCCGGACCGGACGACGTCTACGTTTCGCCGTCGCAGATCCGCCGCTTCGACCTGCGCACCGGCGACACCATCTCCGGCCAGATCCGCCCTCCCAAGGAAGGCGAGCGGTATTTCGCGCTGATCAAGGTGGACGCCATCAACTTCGAGCCGCCCGAGGAAGCGCGCAACAAGATCTTCTTCGACAACCTGACGCCGCTTTACCCCAACCAGCGGCTGAAGCTCGAAACCGTGCGCGACAACTATTCGGGCCGCGTGATGGACCTGCTGACACCCATCGGCAAGGGCCAGCGCGGCCTGATCGTATCGCCGCCGCGCACCGGCAAGACGATGCTGCTGCAGTCGATCGCCAACTCGATCACGGCCAATCATCCCGAAGTGACGCTGATCGTGCTGCTGATCGACGAGCGCCCGGAAGAAGTCACCGACATGCAGCGCAGCGTGCGCGGCGAGGTCATCAGTTCGACCTTCGACGAGCCCGCCACGCGCCACGTGCAGGTGGCCGAGATGGTGATCGAGAAGGCCAAGCGGCTGGTCGAGCACAAGCGCGACGTGGTGATTCTGCTCGATTCGATCACGCGCCTGGCTCGCGCCTACAACACCATTGTGCCGCCTTCGGGTAAAGTGCTCTCGGGCGGCGTGGACTCAAACGCGCTGCAGCGGCCGAAGCGCTTCTTCGGCGCGGCCCGCAACATCGAGGAAGGCGGTTCGCTGACCATCATCGCCACCGCGCTGATCGACACCGGCAGCCGTATGGACGACGTGATTTTCGAAGAGTTCAAGGGCACCGGCAATATGGAAATCCACCTCGAGCGCAAACTGGTGGACAAGCGCGTGTTCCCGGCCATCGACATCAACAAGAGCGGCACCCGCAAGGAAGAGCTGCTGTTGCCCAAGGACGAGCTCAACCGCGTGTGGATTCTGCGCAAGGTGCTCAACCCGCTTTCGCCCGTGGAAACCATGGAACTGCTGCTCGATAAACTGAGCAAGACCCGCAGCAACGGCGAGTTCCTGGCAGCCATGAGCGGCTAGACGACGCCTGACCGGCCCGCTCGCTTACTTTACGGTCGCGGCTCTGTTGAAACCGTCATGGCAGCGGGGTCGTCTTCAGCGCTTTGCGAAGCTGTGCGATCGAGGCTTCCACGTCCTCGAGTTTCGACGGAACCGCGGACGAGAGCACTTTCGGCTGACCGTTCGTGATCAGCACGTCGTCTTCAATTCTCACCCCGATTCCCTTGTACTTCTCGAAGGCCGGCCGCACGGCCGCGATGAACTCCTCGTTTTCCCGCGTCTTTGGGAGGTTTTCGAGCGCGTCCGGACGGAAGTAGAGTCCGGGTTCCACGGTCACGACCATGCCGGGCTGCAACTCGCGGCCGCCCGGGTCGTGCACGTTCAGTCCGATGCCGTGGCTGATTCCATGGTTGAACCAGATGCGCAGTTGCCGGTCGCTGTTCTCATCGGTAAGCAATCCCAGGCGGAACAACCCCTTCCTGAAAACCTCGTTCGCGGCGCCCTGAATGGAGGTCGTGTTTCCGGCGGAGGTGTGACCGGGGAGTGCCTTCCGGATGCCCGCCTGCTGGGCTTCCCACACCAGGCGGTAGATCTCGGCCTGCGGTTTGGAATACCTGCCGCTCACCGGAATGGTGCGGGTCACGTCGGCGCTGTAGCCGTCGAACTCGGCGCCATCGTCCATCAATAGCAGGTCGCCCGGCTTCATCGTGGCTCTGTTCGTCTCGTAGTGCAGGGTGGTGGCGTTCACGCCGGAAGCCACGATGCACGGATATCCCCAGTGGCCGTCGCGCCGAAGGAACGTAAATTCGAATTGCGCCTGGATCTCGTATTCCGGCGTCCCCGGCACGCCCAGCGCATAGGCGCGCTGAAACGCCTCGGCGGTGATTTGTTCGGCGTGCTCCAGAATGTCGAGTTCGCGCTGCGATTTCACGCTGCGCAACGCGTCGAAGATCGAGCTCGCATCGCTGACAACGATCGGCGCCGCGAGCGCCGCGAGTTTCCTCGCCAGCTCCTGTTCGCGCCGGTACTCCTCCGCGCTGCCGCGCGTGATCATATAGATCCGCGGGTGGGCGGGCAGCAGCGAGGCGAGGCCTTCGGGAAGCGGCGGAGCCATGGTCCTGCCGCCGCCTTCGGCAAATGCGCCTGTGGCCCGCGGCAGCAGCAGCCCGAGGAAGCCTTTGAGCTGCCGCGCGTCCCATACCTGGTCGATGCCCGATATCTCTCGCGCCTCTTCGTGCGTCAGGATGTGGCCGGTCCAGCTTTCCCGCGCCGGGTCGGAAGGCGGCACGAACAGGATGGCGCTTAGCTTCTCCGCTCCCGGCATCAGCACCAGCGCGCTCGCTTCCTGCGGCATCCCGGTGAGATAGAAGAAGTCGTTCTCCTGGCGGTAGGGCCAGTCCACGTCGCCCGCATAGTTGCGCGGCTCGGCGGCATAGAGGATCAGCACGCCCCGGGGACCGAGTTGTTCCATGACGGCCTTGCGGCGCGCGGCAAGGTCGGCCACGCGATCCCGCTGCCAGGATGCGGGCGGCGGTCCCGCAACCTTCCACGGACCGGCGGCCCACGCCGAGGCGAAGCACACCACGGCCGCCACAGCCGTTTTTCCCGCCATCCAGACCTCCTGAATTTCACCATTATACGGCGCTCCCGCCATGTACAATGGCAAGGACATGGAACACTACACCTGGGATCAAATGGAAAAAGAAGTCTTGAGCGAGCAGATCGGCCGCAAGATCATTTCCGGAGAGAAGGCGATGGTCGCGCAGGTCTTTCTGGCCAAGGGCGCGGTCGTGCCGGAACACCATCACGAGAGCGAGCAGATCACCTACATCCTCGAAGGGGCGCTGAAGTTCGAACTGGAAGGCCGCGAAGTCGTGGTGAACGCGGGCCAGGTGCTGCGCATTCCCTCTAACGTGGCGCACCGCGCCGTGGCGCTCGAAGACACGCTGGATCTCGACATCTTCAGCCCGATCCGCCATGACTGGCTGAAGAAGGACGACGATTACCTGCGCCGGGGGGAAACCGATGGACCTCGGGCTTAAGGATCGCGTGGCGATTGTGGCCGCTTCCAGCCAGGGTCTGGGCAAAGCGGTGGCGCTGGGGCTCGCCCGGGAGGGAGCGAAGGTGGCTTTGTGCGCGCGCACCGAATCCACGCTGTGCGCCGCCGCCGAGGAGATTCGCCGGGAGACGGGCGCCGAGGTCATGAGCGGGGTACTCGACGTCACGGTATACGAAGACGTCCGCCGCTTCGTGGGCGGGGTTGCGGAGCGCTTCGGTCGGGTGGATATCTGCGTGGCCAACGCAGGCGGTCCGCCCTCCAAGCTTTTTTCCGAGACCAGCGTCGAGGAGTGGCATGCCGCCGCCGCCCTGAACCTCATGAGCACGGTCTACCTGGCCAGGGAAACCCTGCCCCTGATGCAGCAGCGCCGCTGGGGCCGCTTCATCGCCATCACCTCGATGACCGTGAAACAGCCGGTGGACGGGCTGATCCTTTCGAACGCCATCCGCTCCGGCGTGAGCGGGCTGGTGAAGTCTCTCTCGAACGAATACGGGCCGTACAACATCCTGGTGAACAACGTGTGCCCCGGGTATACCGCAACGGACCGCCTGCTGTCGCTGGCCGGCCGGATGGCCGAGCGGGAAGGCGTGACGCCGGAGGAGGTCGGGAGCCGCTGGGCCGCGCAGGTTCCTCTGCGACGCATCGGCAAACCCGAAGAGCTGGCCGACCTGGTGGTATTCCTGGCCTCCGAACGCGCCAGCTACATCACCGGGGTGTCCATCGCGGTAGACGGCGGAATCGTCAAAGGACTTTACTGAGGTTGCGGCTGCTCGCCGCTAGAATTGAGATATGTCCCGAGCAGCCGTACTCCTAGTCGCAGTTTCCTGTCTCTTACGAGCCGAGCCTCACCGCATGACCCTTCGCCAGGCGGTGGAGCTCGCGATGAAACAGAATCCCGATATCACTCTGGCCAGGCTGGATGCGGAAAAGGCCAGCCAGGCGGTACGAGTGGCGAAAAGCCCGTTCATGCCGCGGATCGGTGTGGGCAGCGGTTTGGCCTACAGCAATGGATTCCCGCTCAGCATCGAAGGCTCCGCTCCCAGCATCGTACAGGCGCAGGCCGCGCAATATCTGTTCAACCGCCCGCAAAGCTATCTCGTGGCGCAGGCTAAGGAGAACGCCCGCGGCGCCTCGTTCGGGGTGGCCGGAAAGCGGGATGAGGTGGCCTACCGCATCGCATCCCTGTTTCTCGACGCGGAGCGGGCCTCCCGCGTGGGTGATTTGGCCCGCAAGGACGCGGAAAGCCAAGCCAGCGTCCTCGGTACCGTGAAAGCGCAGGTGCAGGAAGGCCGCGCTCTACCCCTCGCCCAGAAGACCGCCGAATACCAGGTCGCCGTCGCACAAGAACTGACGCAGGATCTGGATGCCGACCGCGAAACTGCCGAGACTTCCCTGGCGCTGGCCCTCGGGTTTCCCGCCGAGGATCGCGTAATCCCCACTCCGGACGAACGTCCGGCCCCGGCGCTGCCGGCTTCCGAAACGCAGGCGCTCGAGGCGGCCCTGGGGTCCAACATGGATATCCGGCGACTCGAATCCCAGCTTACGGCCAAGCAGCTTGAACTGCGCGGCGCCCGTGCGGAGCGTCTTCCCCGGGTAGATCTCGTGGCGCAATACGGACTCTTCGCCAAGTTCAACCATTACGAGGATTATTTCCGCTCCTTCCAGAGGAACAACGGGGAAATTGGCGTCGCACTTCAGTTGCCGGTGCTCACCGGTCCCGCGGTCGCGGCGCAGAGCGCCCAGGCGCAAACCGACATCGCGCGGCTGACAATTGAACTCAAGAACACCCGAAACCGACTGGCGGCTGACCTGCAACAGGCTTTTCGCGACTCGAAGAAAGCCGGAACTGCCGCGGAAGTCGCCCGTCTCGACCTGGAAGTTGCCCGGGAGCAGCTCTCGGTTGACCTTGCCCAGATGCAGGAGGGCCGCATGGCCCTGCGCGACGTGGAGGAGGCCCGGATTATCGAGGACCGGAAGTGGATCGCCTTCTACGATGCGCAGTACGCCGTGGAGCGCGCGCGTTGGAATGTGCTGCGCCTGACCGGCGAACTAGTACCCTCAATCGAAAAAATGCCTTAGACTTCGCGGGGCGGTCTCGACCGTATGGTCAATAAGCCGATCAAAGCTCCCAGTCCGAAAGCCGCTACCACGAATGCCGCGGGGTTGCGGCGGAAACGGACTCGCCAATCCACGGTCTCCCGGATCTGGTGTTCCAGGGTGTTAAGATCGCGGCCGAGACGGTCGCGCGCCTGGGCGATCTCGCTTTCTATTTCGTGCGTTGTCTTGCCCATTCCATATCTTCCCTTAGGGTTCTTGCAGTACGTTCCGGAGTCGGATTCACATGTTTCAGCTTATCCCGCCCCCGGGAGTACGCGATCGATGCGGCCACGCCCAATATAAACGACATAATCAGGGCGGCGGCCCATACCGGGACGATGATTGCCCACGCTGCGATACACGTGGTCACCAGTGCAGCGCCGGCCAGAAGCCCGATCACCGCGGCGGCGCCCAGCGTCCCGGCGCCTTTCCCCGCTTCGGTGGCCTTCTCCGACATCTCGGCCCTGGCCAATTGGATCTCGGATCGGACGATGTCTCGTAGATCCTGAACGATATTCTGTAGAACGTCGCCGGCTGAGCGCTCCTCTCGCCGCTCATTCAATAATACTTCTGCCATACCAACCTCCCCTCAGAGGTGCCGCAGCGCCCGCGCGGCGAGAAAGCCCGCGGCCGCCGCGATCAGGATGGAGGTGACCGGCCGCTCATGAACCATGCGGTTGAGCCGCCCGGTCAGGTCCTTCACCGAACTATCTTGCACGTACCGTGCCGCGCGGTGGATGCGTGTGGTAGCTTCGCGCACAACCGGCCCGGTACGCAGTTTCTCGGCGAGGTTTTCAAGCAGGCGGGCGGTCGAAGCGCGAGATTTCTCCAGTTCTACCTCGAGGTTTTCGGGGCTTAACGCAGATTGTGACTCATCAGCCACGGTTGGTTCCCTCCGTTGCTGATGCCATCATAGCGCCCGCCACCGCGGGGAGGACGGGCGCTATCGCACGAAGTCACGGCGAGGGAAGTTAGCTGCAGCCGCTGGTACCGCCGCAGTTGCCGCACTTGTAGCAACTGCCGTTGCGGGTCATGATCGAACCGCACTCGGCGCAAAGTGGCGCGTCGGAGGTGAACGGCGCGAACGGCAACTCCTGCTGAGGGCTGGCCTCGGTGGGTCTTAGCGCCGTGGTTTCGCCGGCTTCCGTCACCGCGTACTCGGGGCCCAGAAACTTTGCGCCGAGCCACCGGAAAATGTAATCCATGATGGATTTGGCGTAGGGAATCTGCTGGTTGCCGGTCCACCCGCTCGGTTCGAACCGCACATGGGCGAACTTGTCCACCAGGAATTTCAGCGGCACGCCGTATTGCAGGTTGAAGCTCACGGCGGTGGCGAATGCGTCCATCAGCCCGGAGATGGTGGAGCCCTCTTTGGCCATGGTGATGAAAATTTCGCCCGGCGCCCCGTCATCGTACATCCCCACCGTGATGTAACCCTCGTGGCCGCCGATCGAGAATTTGTGGGTGATGGACCGCCGCTCATCCGGCAGCTTGCGGCGGACCGGCCGGTAGACCACTTTCTCCACGGCAGCCGCGGGCGCAGCCTTCTTTTCTCTGTCGCTCTTGCCCGACCCGGAGCTGAGCGGCTGCACCCTCTTGGAGTTGTCGCGGTAGATGGCCACGGCTTTCAGCCCCAGCTTCCAGCTCTCGGTATAAGCGGCGACGATGTCCTCAACCGTGGATTCCTCGGGCATGTTGATGGTCTTCGAGATCGCGCCCGAAATGAAGGGCTGGACCGCAGCCATCATCCGGACGTGGCCCATGTAGTGAATCGAGCGGGAGCCATTCTGCGGCCGGAAGCTGCAATCGAAGACGGCCAGGTGCTCCGGCTTCAATTGCGGGGCCCCTTCGATGGTGCCCGTGGAATCGATATGGCTGACGATCTTCTCCACCTGGTCCGGCGAGTAGCCCAGTTTGATGAGCGCGGCCGGCACGGTGTTGTTGACGATCTTGATGACGCCTCCGCCCACCAGCTTTTTGTACTTGACCAGCGCCAGATCGGGCTCGATCCCGGTGGTGTCGCAATCCATCATGAACCCGATGGTCCCCGTGGGCGCGATCACCGTCACCTGCGCGTTGCGGTAGCCGTGGCGGCGTCCCGATTCATAAGCGTCGGTCCAGCACTGCTCGGCGCCTTGATAGAGGGCGGCCGGCAGGTTGTGCCGGTGGATGCGGCCCACCGAGTCGCGATGCATGCGAATCACTTCGAGGAACGGGCCCTGGTTGGGCGCGTACTCGGGGAACGGCCCCGTGGCCGCGGCGATCCGCGAGCTGGTCAGGTATGCCTGGCCGCACATCACGGCGGTGATGGCGCCCGCAAAATCGCGGCCCTGGTCGCTGTCGTAGGGGATTCCCATCGACATCAGCAGCGCGCCCAGGTTTGCGAAACCGAGGCCCAGCGGCCGGAAATTATGCGAGTTCTCGCCGATCCTCTGCGTCGGATAGCTGGCATTATCGACGATGATCTCCTGCGCCACGATCATGGTATCGACCGCGTGGCGGAATGCTTCCACGTCGAACTGCCCGTCCGGCCCCACGTATTTCATCAGGTTCAGCGACGAGAGATTGCAGGCCGAATCGTCCAGGAACATGTACTCCGAGCAGGGGTTCGAAGCGTTGATCCGGGCGGTGTTCTTGCAGGGGTGCCACCGGTTCACGGTGGTGTCGAACTGCATGCCGGGGTCTCCGCACTGGTGGGTAGCTTCGGCGATCTGGCGCAGCAGGTCGCGGGCTTTGTAGCGCTTCACGGGCTGGCCGCCGGCCACCGCCTTCGTCCACCAATCGCCGTCGCCGGCCGCGGCTTGCATGAAATCGTCCGTCGCGCGGATCGAATTATTGGCGTTCTGGAAGAAGATCGAGCCATAGGCTTCGCCGTCGAGCGAGGAATCGTAGCCGGCTTCCACCAGCGTGTGGGCCTTCTTCTCTTCCTTGGCTTTGCACCAGATGAATTTTTCCACGTCGGGGTGGTCCGCGTTGAGAATGACCATTTTGGCCGCTCGCCGCGTCTTGCCGCCGGATTTAATGACGCCCGCGAAGGCGTCGAAACCCTTCATGAACGAGAGCGGGCCCGAAGCGCGCCCGCCGCCGGAAAGGACGGCATCTTCCTCGCGGATGGCCGACAGATTGGTCCCCGTGCCGGAGCCCCACTTGAACAGCATTCCCTCGGTCTTCGCCAAGTCCAGGATGGATTCGAGCGAATCCTTCACGGAAACGATGAAGCAGGCCGAGCACTGGGGGCGCAGCACGCCGGATTCGAGCTTCATCACGTGATCGGAGGCCTTCTCGTAAATCCAGCCGTAGCCGCGGGTCTCTTTCACCCCGACGTTGAACCACACCGGCGAGTTGAAGCACGCCTTCTGCGTCAACATCAGGTGCGCCAGTTCGGAGCGGAAGTTCTCGGCGTCGGCCTCGGTGGCAAAATAGCCGTCCTTGGCGCCCCAGCCGGCGATCGTATCCACCACCCGTTCCACCAGTTGGGCCACGCTGGTTTCCCGTTCCGGAGATCCCATCTTCCCGTAAAAGTACTTGCTGGCCACAATGTTGGTGGCGGTCTGGGACCAATCGGCCGGGACCTCCACGTCGCGCTGCTCGAAGATGACGGAGCCCTTGTCGTTGCCGATGGAAGCGGTGCGTATCTCCCAACGCACCTCGTCGTAGGGAGTCCTGCCGGACTCCAGCCGTGAGGTGAAATAGCGTGGGAACGAAACCCCGGCCTGCTTGCTATCCGGTTTAGCCTTCGTTACTTCCATCTTTGCGCTCAAGTCTGCTGACAGTTCACCCATGACGATTTCTCCTTGCCGGGGATTCCTCCGTTGGAAACACCTCCGTCATCTTGCCCCAATATATAGTGTACCGTCAAGGATTATATCTATATAAAGCGTGTTGGAGTTACAAGGTGCGGTATGGGACAGTACCCTCGAATGCTGTCAAACGGGATCGTGAAGCGGTTCGACCGGAGGCCTGGGGCGGGCGCCGGGCGGACCCGACTAGGCGATGCCGGCAGCCAAATTGACCTTTTGACGCATTTCGCTGCGGGGCGGGATTCCGTAGTGGCGCCGCGCGGAAGCGACCACCCTTTCCAGTTCCTCCTGTCGCAGCGGCTGCGCCAGGACGTCGAATCCGCCGATATTGAGCACCTCCGACCAGAGGTAATCGTCGGCCATGCGCGAGGTGACGATCAACTGGGGAGGATGTTTCCGCCGGTAAAGGTCCCGCAGCACGCGCCGCCAGTTCCAATAGGGAAGATTGCTTTCCGCCAGCACCACGTGGACGGGGTTACTATCCAGGCATCGCAAAGCCCGGCGGCGGTCCCGCGCCTCGAAAAGCTTCCATTCGAGTTTCCGGAAGACTTCATGCACAAGCGGCCGATCCTGTTGATAATCGCCTACGAGCAAAGCCGAGACAGGATTTGAGGCAGTATTTTCAGATTTCGATAACGTCATTTCACACGTCTCCCTCCGGTTCTTTCAGACCACGGAATGCTGCGCGGGAAGTGCGAGGGCGAGTCGCCTTTCGCCCTTGGTTCAGGTTAGCGACCGGCTGCGCAAATCGCCGTGCGGAAGGGTACGCTCGGGGAAGCGCCTGTATCCTGAAATACACAAGACGGCGGTCTGTGTGGGCTCATGAACGCGCATAACGCTAATGTGCTTGCCCGGGAGGGAGCGCGGCATTAGAATTCAAGCCGTTATGGCTTCGCCAAAAACACTAACCGTACCCCGTGGCACCGAGACGGTGCTCCTTGTAGAACCGGAACCGGAGACGCGAGTGCTTGCGGCTTTTATGCTTGGCAAGCAGGGATACCGCGTTCTCGAGGCCCACAATGCGATGGAAGCTGTCAAAATCTACGACGAGCATGAGGGGGTCGTGGATCTTCTTCTTGCGGAGGCGCTCATGTCCCGCGTCAATGGGCACGAGTTGGCCGATATGCTGCACAAGAAAAATCCGGCTTTGAAGCTTCTTTTCCTGGCTGACCCAGACTACGTGCGGCTGGTAAGCCGCGTGGCCGCGCAGAGGGGGTTGAGCTTCCTTTCCCGCCCGTTCACTATGGGGATTCTGGCGGCCAAGATTCGCGAGGTGCTGGATGCGCCGGCGCCCGGAGTGCGAATCATGGCGGCAGGCGGCTTTCCTATGTAGCGGAACATTTGCGGCGGGTGTGCGTTGTATCAGGAATATGATGCTTGCCCGCGACCTCCGCTTTGCCCTGCGGCTCTTACGGAAAAGCCCCGCGTTCACCGCGGTGGTTCTTCTCACCCTGGGTCTGTGCATTGGCGCAAACACTGCCATCTACAGCGTTCTGGATGCTGTTCTGCTTCGTCCCGCACCCTACCCCGCGCCCGAACGGCTTGCCCTGGTGACCACGGCCTGGCGGCAGGACGGCCGGCAGGGACTTGAGGAATCTCAAACCGGGGCGCTTTACGAAGGCGTGCGCGACCAGGCCACCCAACTGGATTCGGCCGCTTTCTCCGAGGACAGCGGCGCCAACTTCAACTGGCGCGGACGTTCGGAGTTCATCCGCCAGCAGCGCGTTTCCGCCGGGTTCTTTCGGGTGCTCGGTGTGGAGCCGCAGGCGGGGCGCGAATTCACCCGGGAGGAGGACGTTCACGGTGGCGCGGCGGTAGCGGTGCTGAGCTACGGTCTGTGGCAGAGAGTCTTTGAGGGCGATCCGGCCGCGATCGGCCGATCGATGAACCTGCGGGGCGAGCCGTACACGGTGATCGGCGTGATGCCGCGCAGTTTCCGCAGCACCTCGGCGGTGGACGTCTGGACTCCGCTCCGTCCTTCCCGCACCGGCGAGGGTGCCGGGCAGAATTACGGGGTTGTGGCACGGATCCGGCCGGGCGCTACCTGGGCCTCAGCCTCGGATCAGCTCAAGGCCCTCAGCCCCGGTTTGCTGAAGGGCAGCGGCTGGCCGCGGAATTCCGTGATCGAGGAGCGGATCGAACCGCTCCAGACCGGCCTGACCTCGGATACGCGTGGCGAATTGCTGATCACCTGGGCGGCCGTCCTGGTGGTGCTGTTCATCGGCTGTGTGAATGTGGCCGGGTTGCTGCTGGCGCGCTCCGCGGCGCGCGGGCGCGAAATCGCCACCCGCATGGCGTTGGGCGGCGGCCGTGGCGCGATCATCCGGCAGTTGCAGATGGAAAGCCTGCTGCTCGCACTCGGCGGCGGCATCCTCGGCGTGGGAATCGGAGCGGGCGTGCTCGGCTGGCTCAAACGGATGGGGGCCGCGAGCTTCGAAGGCTGGCACCCCATCGCGATCGACGGCCGCGTGCTGGCCGCGATGATGAGCGTCGCCATCCTCACCAGCCTGGTTTTCGGCCTGCTGCCGGCACTGGCTACCAGCCGGCTGGATATCCGCTCGGTCCTGGTGGAAGGGGGGCGTGGCGTGTCGGGCGGACGGCGCCGGTGGTGGCGGACCGGCCTGGTGGTCTGCGAGGTGGCGCTGAGCCTGGTGCTGCTGGTGAGTGCCGGCCTGCTGGTGCGGACGCTCTCTTATCTGAATGGCCTGCACCCCGGTTTCGACCCCCACAACGTGCTTACCGCGCAGGTTTCGCTCCAGGACGCCCGCTACCGGACCGAGACGGAAGTGAATGGGCTGTTCACCCGCACGCTCGACCGGGTGCGGCGCATTCCCGGAGTGGAATCCGCCGCGGTGGCGTTGACGCTGCCGTACGAGCGCCCGCTGAACGACGGTTTCCGCCTGCTGGACGGGGAAGACACGCACGGTCACCCGGCGGAGGTGGTCTACGCCACCCCGGGCTACTTTGAAACGCTACGGATCAGGCTGATCGAAGGCCGCGACTTCCGCGATTCCGACACGCCGAAGAGCTTCAAGGTCGCGATCGTCAGCGCCTCGTTCGCCGCCAAATATTTCCGAGGCAGGGAAGCGGTGGGCCGGCACCTGGCGCTGGAGACTACGCCTATGGAAATCGTCGGCGTCGTGGGCGACGTGCAGCAGCACAGCGGGCTTGGCCCTTACGGCCCGGTGAGCGTGGAGCCGACCCTCTATATCCCGGTGGCGCAGACCTCCGATGGCTTCCTCGAAGTGGTGCATGCCTGGTTTTCACCCCGCTGGGTGATTCGCTCCGCCGGTGCGACGGGCAGCGTCGCGCCGCAGGTGCAGGCGGCTGTCGCCGCGGTGGATCCGCTGCTGCCCGTGGCGAAGTTCCAGACCATCGCCGACCTTCAGGCGCACATCACCGAGAACCAGCGCTATCACGCCGCGCTGTTCTCGATTCTGGCCGGGTTGGCACTGCTGCTGGCGGCGATCGGACTATACGGCCTGATCTCGCAATCGGTGACGCAGCGGACGCACGAGTTCGGCATTCGCATGGCCCTCGGCGCGACCACCGGGCAGGCCATCGGCAACGCCATGAAGCCCGGGCTGCTCCTCTCCCTGGCCGGAGTCGCGGCGGGCTATGTGCTGTCGCTCGGCGCCGTGCGGTACCTGGAGCACCTGGTGTGGGGTGTGCGGCCGAATGATCCGCTCACGTTCCTGATCACCGCGGCCGTGTTGCTGGCGGTCGCCGCGGCCGCAAGTTTGGCGCCCGCGCTGCGGATCCTAAGGCTGGATCCGGCGCGGACGCTGCGGTCGGAATGAAGGCGAGTAGGATAGGCCTCCCGGCCGGTCCAGCCGAGTGCGGCCCGGCCGAACGCAATGTCAGCCCCCGAAGGCGCGTCTTATGGCATCCGCCTCGTATCCGGCTCGACTTTCTTGAATCCCGCCGGCACGGCGAACTCCGCCGCATCCACCGGGGAGCTCGAGAAGCTGGAGTATTCCACGGTCACATCCATCAGCGAGCTGGGGTTGCCGGATTGCGCGCCGCCGTCGGCGGGAGCCGGCTGGCTTTCCGCGGGCTGCTCTTTCGGCTTGCGGTGTCCGAGCCCGAAGTGGCCGCCTAGCGCGCCGCCCAACGCGCCGCCGAGCGATGGCCGCTCCGCCGGTTGCTGGGGCTGCGGCTGGGCCGCACCCTGCCCATCGGAACCGGCCGGAGCCGCTCCTTCGGCGCCCATCGACATGGTTTGCAGCACCGGAGTTCCATCCAGATTGGCGATCTCCTTGTAGGCTTCCGCCATGCCCTTCGCCACATCCGGACGCGACATAAACATGTTGCCGCCGGGCGTCCAGTTCAGCTTTTCGGCCATCTTCTTGTAAAAGTCGCGCATTTCCCCCGACCCGGGCACGGGAGCAATCCAGACGTGGGTCGTGATCACCATGCCGCCCTTCTGGCCACTCTGCTGGTCGGTGCCTTCCATCTCCATTTTCAGAAGCATCTCCCTGGCGTTGTAGCCCGCAACCTGCTTGCTGTTGCCGGTCGCATCGGCGGAGACTTTCCAGTTCACCTCACCCTTGCCGGAATCCTTCTGCTGCTGCATTTTCTGCGACATCTGGTCCAGCATCTGCTTCATCTGTTCGAAGGTCATGACCGAATAGGTCTTCTTCTGCAGGTCGACGCTGGTAATGGTCTGGGCGGAGAGATCGATAATCTCGACGTGGTTATTGGTGCGGTGCACCATCACGTCGCCCTTGAACGCCACGGTACTGTGGATGGGTTCCCGGGCCTGCTTGGAAAAAACTCCCGCGACCTTCATCATGCTGGCCATCACCCCGCCGGTGATGGTGCTGGTTTCCTGGTAACTGAAATCCGCGAGCAGGGCGGACGACGTCAAAAGCGCGACGGCTATACCCGTTAGAAGTTTTCGAACCATAGGCTTTCCGATACGCTAGCATACGGGGAGTGGCGGTACAATCTACAATCCGGTAAGGGGGTACTGTGACGGATATCACCATACGGCCGACCACCAGGTTTCTGAAGGCCGGCGCCCTGTGCGCCGCCGTGCTGGTACTGGCTCTCGAAGGGGGCTGCTGGATGGAGTGGGGTTTCGGCTGGCAGATGGCGCTGCCGCCGGTGCTGATGTTGTGGCCCGCGGCGAGGGCGCTGCGGCGCCAGTTCACCCGGACGACGATCGCAGGCGACCGCCTGCGCTACGAAACCGGCATGGCATCCAAATCGACACGCACCATCCAGCTATCCAAACTGCAGGACGTGCGCGTGGACCAGCGCCTGACACAGCGCATATTCCACGTAGGAGACCTGTCGCTCGAAACCTCGGGCGAGACCAGCCGCCTGACCATATCCAACGTGGACAATCCGCAAGCCATGGCGGACGAGATCCTCAACCGCGGGCAGTCCGGAGCTAGCTCTCAGACTTCTTCCGGATCTTGATATCCAGCCGCTTGATCTTCTGGTTCAGGGTGGAGAGCGGCACGTGGAGGCTCTCCGCAGCTTCCGTCTGGCTCCAGTTGCTCTGCTCGAGCCTTTCGATGATCGTGCGGCGCTCGAAATCGTTCACGATTTCGAACAGCGAGGCGTCCGCCGGCAGCGGCACGCCCTCGCCGCGGTTCAGGCGAATGCCGTTGGCCTGCAGCAGCGGGTCGGGCAGCACGTCCACCGGCACCGAACTGTCGGAGGCCAGCACCACGGCGCGTTCCACCACGTTCTCCAGTTCGCGCACATTGCCCGGCCAGTTGTGCTCCATGAGAATCTGCACGGCCTCGGCCTGAAAACGCAGCGTCGAACGCCCGGCGGTGTCGAGGAACTTCTCGTTCTCGCGGCAGTAATAAGTGAAGAAGTGGTCCACCAGCAGGGGGATGTCTTCCTTGCGGTCGCGCAGCGCCGGCAGCGCGATGTTGATCACGTTGAGGCGGTAGTAGAGGTCCTCGCGGAACTTTCCGTCTTTGACCATCTGGTAAAGGTCCGCGTTGGTCGCTGCCAAAATCCGGACATCCACTTTGATGGGATCGGTCGAGCCGAGCGGCGTGAACTCTTTCTCTTGAATCACGCGCAGCATTTTGATCTGCGTTTCGGCGCCGATGGTGCCAATTTCGTCGAAGAAGATCGTGCCGTGGTCGGCCACCTCGAAGTACCCCTTCTTCGATTGAATTGCGCTCGTAAACGCGCCCTTGACATGGCCGAACAGGGTCGATTCGAGCAGTTCCGGGGGAAGCGAACCGCTGTTTACCGCCACGAACATCTGGTCGGCCCGCGGTGAGTTGGCGTGGATGGCCTTGGCGATGAGCTCTTTGCCGGTTCCGGTCTCGCCTGTGATCAGGATGGTGGACCGGCTGTTGGCCACCTGTCCCACCAGGTCGAGCATGCGGATCATGCGGTCGCTCTTGCCGATGATGTTGGGGAAGCTGTAGCGCTGTTTGAGAGCCCTGCGGAGCTCGGTGTTTTCCGATTCCCGCCTCCGCAAAGCGATCATGCGGCCGATTTCGATGATCAGCTTTTCGTTGTCCCAGGGCTTGGAGAAGTAATCGTTGGCGCCGAGCTTCAACGCGTTCACCGCGGCCTCGACCGAGCCGTAAGCCGTGATCATGAAGATCGGCGTTTCCCGGTCGTGCTGCCGGAACTCCTCGAGCACCTCCATTCCGGAGATGTCGGGCATCATGAGATCGAGCAGCACCAGGTCGTACCTGCCGGTATCTAATTTGCGGAGGCCTTCGGTGCCGTTCTGCGCCAGGTCCGCGGCATAGCCCTCGATGGTGAGCAGCAGTTCCAGCCCCTCACGGATATCCAGCTCGTCGTCAATGACGAGAACTTTGCCTTTGGTTTCTTTTGCGGGTTGCGAAGCGATCATTTCAAGCGGCATTCACCGGCGTCCTCGCGCTTTTCGCGAGAGGAAGCTCCAGACGGAAACTGGCTCCGCCGGTGCGCCGGTTGGACACTTCGATCGAGCCGCCATGCTCTTGAATGATACCGTACGTCACCGAAAGCCCCAGCCCGGTGCCTTTCCGCGCAGCCTTTGTGGTGAAGAACGGGTCGTAAATCCGGTGGATGTGTTCCGGGGAGATGCCGTGGCCCGTATCCAGAACCTCGGCCTTTACGCCCGCCCCTTCCGACCAGGTGCGCACTTCCAGGGTACCACCCCCGGTCATGGCGTCGCGGGCATTCAGGAAGAGGTTCAGAAACACCTGCTGCAGCTTGCCGGCATTTCCCTGCACCGTGGGGAGGGCGTCTTCTAACTCGGTCTTGAGCTGAATGCCGGCCTTCTGGAGTTGGTGCTCGAGCAGCGAAAGCGTTTCCTGGATCACCCGGTTCAGGCTGACTTCCCCGAATGAAGTGGTGGAGGTGCGGGAGAAGTTCAGCAGCGAGTTCACAATTTCGCTCGCGCGGAAGGTCTGCTTGGCGATCTTGTCGAGGATCAGCGATTTTTGCGAATCGTCGGCCACCTGCTTGGCCAGCATCTGGGCGTATGTTGAGATCACGGCCAGCGGAGTGTTGACTTCGTGCGCCACGCCCGCCGCCAGCAGCCCGATGCTCGACAGTTTATCCGCCTGCACGAGCCGCTGTTCGAGTTCGGCCCGGTCGGTGATGTCGTCGAAGATGATCAGACGCCCGATGCGCTGCTGGTCTTTCGAGACCAGGGGAGCGATGGCGATGTTCAGGGTAGCTTCCCCGAACCGGGCAGGCACCACTACGCCGTGTGTGGTGGTGCCGTTTCCATTGTGCCCGTTGCCGGCCGCCGTGGCCGCGCCGGCCGGTTTCAAAACGAACTTGTAAATATGGTGGATCCCGGTCTCGGCGGACACCCGGTCAAACTGCTCGGCCAATTCCGGCGGAAAGAGTTCGGAAAGGCGCCGCCCCAGGGCGTTCTCCCGGGCCACGCCGCTCAACTGCTCGATCTGGCTGTTCCAGCTCTCCACCCGGTCGTCCAGGTCCGCGGCCAGAATGCCCACATTGATCGATTCGACGATGTTCTCGCTGAATTCCTTCAGGCGCTCGTACTCATCCACCTTCCGCTGCAGCGAGCGGTACAGGTTCGCGTTTTCGATGGCGATGCCCACGTAGCCGGCCAGCGTCTGGAGGAGCTCGACGTCGACGCTCGAAAGGTAATCTCCGTCCGTCGTCCGGCTGATGCCCATGTAGGCGATCGTCCGGCCCCGCACCGTGCAGGGAAGGTAGTAGGTGAAGTCGAGATCCGCGATCGTCCTCCGCACGCTGGCCGGCCAGGACCGGGATACCGCATCCAACTGGTGGCGCGTGCGCTCAAAGAAGAGGTACGATTCCGGGAGCTTCCAGTTCAGGAAGCTCAAATCGAGGCTCTCGTAGCTCACCCCCGGCAGCCGCAGATTCGACCCCATCGCCTTCTTCAGCCGGAAATGTGTCTCGCCATCCCGCTCCTCTGCCAGGAAGAACGCCAGGTGCTTGATGCAGAGGGTGTCGCACAGCCGCTCGCCGGCCGAAGACAGCATCCGGTCCAGATCGGTTTCCGCGCTCAGCTCGCGGGCGAATTCCACCAGCGTCCGCCGGTAATCGTAGCGGTCGCGGTAAAAGTAGCGGTCGAGCCGCTCCTGAATCCAGTTGCGAATGGGTTGAAACAGGAACGCCGTGATCAGCATCACCGTAATCAACCCGGTGTTGCCCAGATCCTTGAAATTCTTCTGTACCTGGTTGCCCAGCGAGAAGACGATCCCGTAGAAGGACGCCAGCACGCAGATGGTGGCGAGCGTGTAAGCATAGCCGCGGCGGAAGATGATGTCCACGTCCATCAGCCGGTAGCGCACGATCGCGTAGGCCAGCGTGAGCGGAATCAGCGGCAGCGAAAGCACCGCCATCTTCTGATAGCTGTTGGGAATCTGCCCCAAAGCATACGGCAGCACATACAGTACGGCAAACGGCAGAATTCCGCAGAACGCTCCGTTGCGCAGCCACTTGAGTTGCTGCCGCACGATCGGGTCTTCGGCTTTACCGTATTCGGAGTTCAGGACCAGCGCCCCGGCAAGATACGGCAAAACGCTCAGAACCAGCCACACCCGATCGAGCATCCAGCGCAGTTCGATCAACGGAATCGCCGCGGACAGCGCGCCCGATGCCACTGCCAGGTAAACCGCGAACAACAGCATCGATGGCATATACAGCAGGCTCAGCCGCGCCGGCTTCTGGAACCACTTGCGGGGCTCGGGGAACGTGACGCAGAAATGCAGGAAAATCGTGGGCGCCAGCAGCCCGGCAGCCACATTTCCGAAATACATTACCTTATCGAACGGGTTGAGCTTGCCGGTGTAGTGAAATGTCAGAAAGATAAACGAAGCAAGGCAGAGAATGTAGAAGTGCCGTGCTTTGTGGGCGCTGCCGCGGCGGAAATAGACGAACAGGCCAATAATCAGGTAGGAAAAGCCAACCGCGTACTGGTACAGTACCGCGCGGTCCAGGGGCACTTCGCCCACAATCAGGCCTTTGACGGGAACTTCGACGCTTCCGCGCACCACCAGGTAGTCGGCCTTCTGCCAGACCCCCACGTTCACCAGTGCCTGGGTCACCTCGATAGCCTTGCGGATATCCAGGCCCCCGATTCTCTTCAGGTAATCGCCCTGGTGGATGCCGGCTTTGGCCGCGGGACTATCAGGCGGAACGAACAGCGCTTGCACCCCCGCCGTGCGATCCACCCAGACCGCTCCGTCCTCCGGAAGCCGAAAGTTGTACTGTTCCTCAAGGTTGATGACAGCCGACACTCCGGCGGCGAGCGTCAGAATGGTCAGGATCGCGGTCGATAGCTGGAACTTGAGTTCCTGGAACATGGGGCCGCCGTTACGGATCAGCGAGACAACCTTCCTTCGCTAGTCGAGCACGTTTGATGCCGCACGGAATCCGATTTTCTATATTGAGAATACGCTAGTTTTCTATAACTTACAAGCGGCTGCCCAGGGTTCCTTCGGTTTTTGGGAGAAGCACACTATGCGGAAGTGTATCTCGGCGCCGCCGTCTCCGGCAAGGAAGGAGCAGTTGTGCCGGTCCGAACGCCCGGTTGAACACCCCTAGTCCTTTAGTTTGGCTCGATAGGATACCTGGTACCATCAAGGGGCCGTTTAGCTCTGCCGCAAAAATGCAGTAAACTATAAAACGCCATCCGCTGCTCCCGCCTAGGTTCCGTTCCGCGTTCGGCGGGCGCGGGCTGGGAAGGTTTAGGAAACCATGACGAGAACGTCGATTTTATCCGTGTGGGCAGTGGCGTTATCACTGGGTTGTTTGCCCGCGATGTCCCAGGCAAAGCCGCAGCAGGAACAGGGCAAATCCGACAATTCCGCCGCCCCGCAGTCGCCTAAAGCCACGATTCCGGCAGTCTCGCCGGAGCAGTCGGCGGGGAAGGCTGCCAATCCCGCAAAACTGGCCGAACCGGCCGTCAATTCCGAAGGAGCTACCGATAAGATATATGTAATCGGCGCGGAAGATGTCCTAAGAATTCAGGTATGGGGCGAAGTCCGGCTCTCCGGGGACTTTATCGTGAGGCCCGATGGCCGGATTTCTCTGAATCTGATCAACGAGATCCAGGCGGCTGGAAGAACCTGCCGGGAGTTGGGCGACGACATCGCCGAGCACCTCAAGGCGGGCGAGTTCATGCGCAACCCGTCGGTCAACGTGCAGGTCGTCCAGGTACGCAGCAAGAAGTATTACATCAACGGCGAAGTGAACAAACCGGGTCAATATTATCTGGTTACCCCAACCACGGTTTTGGAGGCTTTGAACAACGCGGGCGGCTTTCGAGACTTCGCCAACAAGAAAAAGATCCGCATCCTCCGCACCACCGGGGAGGGGATGAAAGAGTTCCACTTCGACTATAACAGCGTGATCAAGGGCAAGAAGATCGAAGAGAACATTAGCTTGATACCTGGCGATCAGATTATTGTTCCCTAGGATGCCAACCGGAAATTGAATGTGGAAGCCAGTAGCCGAGGAGAACGGAGGATATGACACCGGCACCGAATTCTGTCAGCGTCGCGCGGCGCGCACCGGATATTGAAGATTATATCGACATGTTGCGCCGCTACCGCGCATGGATCATCGGCCCGATGTTCGTGGGCCTTGTGCTGGCGACGGTAGTCGCTTTCTTCTGGCCCGATACGTACGTTTCGACTGCCGTGATGCGGGTCACGCCGCAGCAGGTGCCGGAAAACCTGGTACCGAGCGCAATCACGTCGCAGATGACCGAGCGACTGCAGCAGATGGAAACCGAAATCCTCAGCCGCACCAGTCTGGCGGAGATCATCCAGAAGCCGTCGTTGAATCTCTATGAACGGGACCGCCAGAGGATCCCGATGGAAGACCTCGTTCAGAAGATGCGAAACAAAGACGTCCGCATCTCGCCGATCACCAACGTGGGCGGCCGAAACAGCATGGCTTCCGCGTTCACCATTCAATTCTCCTATCCGGACCGCTACAAGGCGCAGGCGGTGGTTCGCGAACTGGTGACCAGGTTCACCGAGCAGAACGTGCGGTTTCAGCAGAACCAGGCGAGCATCACGAACGACTTTCTGGGTAGTGAGTTGAAGGCGGCCAAGGAGAAGATGGACGAGCTGAGCACCAGGCTCACCAGGTTCCGGATCGAGAATGCCGGCACGCTGCCGGAAGAGGCGCAGGGCAATGCTTCGGCGTTGCAGACGTACCGCCTTCAGATCATGGCGCTAGGCCAGAATATCAACAGCCTGCAGTCCGATAAGACCATGCTGGAATCCAACCTCCAGAACCTGCGGTCGCGGCTGACCTTCGCCAACTCGAACCTGGAGCAGACGGTGGCCGGGACGGCGCAGGTCTCGCTGCACAATGAGAGGCTGATTAATCTCGAAAAGGACCTGGCGGATGCCAACGCCAAACTGGCGGCGGCCAGGGAACTCTTCGGCGCCAACCATCCCGACGTGATCGCGCAGCAGGCCATCATCGACGCGTTGCAGCGGCAGAGGGCCAGCCTCGAGCGCCAGGATGCGTCGCGCCCCGTAGTGGGCGCCAGCGCCCCGTCGCGGGTAGTCAACCCCGAGGTCGAGCGCAGCATCGAAGAGATCAAAGGCGAGATCAACACCACCCAGACCGCGATCAACAACAAGCAGGTGGCGATCGAAGAGGCCTCCCGCCAGCGGGCCGAACTGGAAAAAGAGATCGGCTATTTTCAGAAACGGCTGGACGCGGCGCCCATCAACGAGCAGCAGTATTCCTCTCTTTTGAATGACTACACGCTGGCCAAACAGGATTACCAGGACAAGTCCAAGAAGCAGGAAGTCTCGGAAACGGCCCAAAACCTGGAAGACCGGAAGGCCGGCCAGAACCTGGAAGTGCTCGATCCAGCCTCACTGCCGGATCAGCCGACCCAGCCGAACCGGCTGGTGTGGGCCTTTGGGGGCAGCATCTCGGGGCTGGTGTTCGGCATCATGCTGGCGGCTGCCCGGGAGGTAAAGGATGCTTCGCTCAAGAATCTCAAAGACGTTCGTGCATACACCAACATGCCGATCTTGAGCAGTATTCCCCTGCTCGAGAACGCTCTGCTGGTGAGGAGGAAGCGGCGCATCGTCTGGCTGGCGTGGTCGAGCGTATTCGTCATCGGGGCTATCCTGATGACCGGCGCGATGTATTACCACTACACGCGCCTTTAGGACCGGTGTGGGGTAGGCCTGCCGGCCTGCCCAGGTTGAGCGAATGAGAGACTGGGCGGAAAAGATATGAGTCGAGTACACGATGCCTTGCGGCGGGCGGAACTGGCCGGAATGGGAGCGGGGGAGCCCGTCACGGAAGAACGCGCCATGGCCGCGCGGGCCGCGGAGTCTGCCGGGTCGAGCGGCGCCCCTACCGCCCTGCCGCCGGTCCGGCTGAACCTCCACGCAACGATGTTGAGCGAGGTTCCCGTGGTAGCCTTTCAACCCGCTTCGGAATCACATCTGCTGGACCTGAACAATTCGCACGAAACGCCCGCAGAGGAGTTTCGCACTCTTCGCACGCGGCTGAACCACCTGCAAACCCTGCAGCCGCTGCATACGGTGATCATGACCAGCCCTTCGCCGGCCGAGGGTAAGACGTTTGCCGCGGTCAACCTGGCGCTGGCGCAGGCGCATCTCTCCGAGACCGCCGTTCTGCTGGCCGATTTCGATTTGCGCCGTCCGATCATCCACAGCTTATTTCAACTCGACCGGTCGCCCGGCCTCTCCGATTATCTGGCCGGACAGTGCACGTTTCCGCAGGCGCTGCGCCGCATCGAAGGCATGAACCTGTACCTGCTGCCGGCCGGCTCTCCCGTGAGGAATCCGCTGGAACTGCTGAACATGCGGCAGTGCAGGGCGCTGTTCGAGGAACTGCCGCGGCTGTTCAACTGGGCGATTTTTGATACGCCGCCGCTGCTGTTCTCAGCCGACGCCAACCTGCTCGCCACGCTGGCCGACGGTACGGTCCTGGTGGTCAAGATCGGAAGCACGAGTTTCGATAACGTGACCCGGGCCATGCAGTCGTTGTGCGAGAACAACGTGCTGGGAATCGTCGCCAACGGCGCGCGGGCCTCAGAGCTTTACAGCAAGTACACCTACTACTACTCCAAGTCCGAGTAGGCTATCAGAGCGTCTTTACCCACACCCTGGCCGCGGCCGGCCGGCCGATGGCAATTCTTCGCTTCCCGGCCCGCAGTTCGAGCTCATCGCCCACGGAAACCAGCCGGAGCCGCACACCGGGCCGGATACCGGAGCGGTCGAGCCATTCGAGCAGGGCGCGGTCGCGCTCGAAGACGCTCACGACGGCCAATCGCTCGCCGGCATCGGCTTCGTCGAGCGGCTTGAGCCCGCGGCTCCTCCTCTGGCGGGGCGAATCCATCCCCACGACGTTGCCATGGGGGCAGATTCCGCCGGTCCCCAACTTCTCCACCAGCTTGCGTTCGAAGTCGGCGGAAACCGCGTGCTCCAATTGCTCGGCTTCGTCGTGGACCTTGTACCACTCCAGTCTGAAGATTTCGGTGAGCATCCGCTCGATCAGGTGATGCCGGTGGAGCAGGCGGCTGGCGATTTCGTTCCCGGCGGGCGTCAGGGCGATGCGTCCCTCATCATCTACTGAGATCAGATCGTCGCGCCTCAGCCTGCGGATGGCCATGGTCACGGCCGGCGCCGAGACGTTCAGCCAGCGGGTGAGCGTGACCGCTTTCACGGTTTCGCCTTCGGAGGCGGCCTCGGCGATGGCTTTCAGATAATTTTCTTTGGAGATGGTGATTCGCACGCGGGCCCACCACGATTGTACAAGGGCGCGCTCGAGCTATGACGCCGTGGTGCCGCCGTCCACCGCAATCGTCTGGCCGGTGATGTACGAAGCCGCGGAGGACGCCAGAAAAACGGCTACACCCTTCAGTTCCCCGGCGCGGCCGATGCGGCCCATCGGGATGCGTTCTTCGATTTTCGCCTGCTGCGCCGCGAGCACGCGCTCCGTCATCCGCGAGGGAAAGAACCCGGGCGCAATGGCGTTCACGCGGATGCCGTAGGGCGCCCATTTCACGGCCAGTTCGCGGGTGAGGGCGATCAGCCCGCCCTTGGAGGCGACATAGCCGGCCGAGTGAATCCCGCCGGGCATGGCGCGGAGCCCGGCGATTGACGCCAGGTTGATGATGGATCCGCCGCGCTGCCGGATCATTTCGCGCCCGGCCGCCTGGGACATCAGGAACGCTCCCGTGAGGTTTACATCGATCACGCCGCGGAATTTTTCAACAGGCATCTCCTCGGCCGGGCTTCCCCAGGTGATTCCCGCATTGTTAACCAGAATATCGATTTGTCCGAAACTCGAGAGCGTTTGCCGGACCGCATCGGCGGCGCCGCCGGAATCGGAGACGTCGCAGACGGCACCCTCGCAGTGTACGCCCCGTTCGCGCAGGCGCGCGACGGCTGGAACCAGCCACTGTTCGCGGCGCGCCACCAGCAACAACGAGGCGCCCGCCTCCGCCAGACCTTCGGCGATTTCCTCGCCGAGCCCCCGGGAGCCGCCGGTGACCAGCGCCACTTTCCCGGTGAGGTCGAAAAATCGATTCGGCATCTCCAACCTATCGTACTAAGGAATCACTTGTACTCTCGCATGCCGCCGGCGGGCCTACACTGTGCTCAGGAGCAGACGCGCATATGCGAAATTGGTTATGCTTGGCGCTGTTAGTGGCGGGAAGCGCCGCCGCCGCGGACCGTCCAGACCTGACCGGTACCTGGAAACTGGATCTGGCGCACAGCCAGACCGGAGATGAGAAAGTACAATCAGGAACGCTTCTCATCCATCAGACTGAGGACAAGATATCGATCACCGACAACCGGGTAGCGCCGGATGGCAAAGAGAAGAAGTTGGAAGTGGAGTGCAACACCATGGGCAAGGAGTGCAAGCTCAAAGAAGGCTCGTTCTCTCTCTATTACAACGGGCCGGTCCTCGTGATGGTGCAGACGCACGGCAGCGACCTGGCCGTGAAGCGGCGCTTCAGCCTGTCTCCGGATGGCGCCAGGATCACGATGGAAGTGATCCACCTTTCGCCGCCGGGAAAGCCGGATGAGAGTTACGTATTTGTGAAGCAGTAAGCTCGGCCGCGCGATCTACTTGCGCGCTACCAGCACGCGCGAGGGGTAGAAGATCTGGCGTACCATGCGGTCGTACAGCACTTCAAACCGGACCGACTCGATGATTTGCGGCACGCGCTGCTCGACTTGCCGGCCCCAGAAAGCCGGAGCCACGCGTCCGAGCACCTTGTAGACGGCGTTGAACACCTCGGTGTTTTGTCCGATGAGGACGAGGGTCAAATTGCCGCGGCTACGCAGCACCCGGCGGAACTCCCCGAGCGTGCTCACGATGTCTTCGTTGGAGAGCAGTTCGAGCAGATAGCAGCAGAAGATCGCGTCGAAGCTCTCGGCGCGGAACGGCATGTGCCGCGCATCCACGGCCTGGCAGTGGGTTCGCGCGCCGGGAAAGTGGTTGCGGGCCGCCCGCTGCGTGCGGGCGGCCATATTCGGCGAGAGGTCCACTCCGATGGTCGCGCCGCCGCGGTTGGCGCGCACCAGGCGCCGGAACATCTCTCCGCTGCCGGTGGCCACTTCGAGCACGTCCATCCCATCCTGCAACCCCGAGGCTTCGATCGCGTAGCGGTGCGCGCGGGAATGGAAAAGCATCGTGGAAACCGGGTAAACCGCGGCCAGCCGGTCATAGACCCGGCGGGTGCGTTCAGTCAAAGTGGCGGGCAGGCCGTTGATGGGCCATGCGCCGACGGACTCTTCCGTTCTATTCAAGCCATTCTCCTCGGGACAGACTCACGAAACAGCCGCCAGGGCCGTCTGTAACTCGGGTAAATCGATCTGGATGCGGGTTCCCCGGCCCGGCTGGCTGTCGATCCACATGCGGTACTGGTTGCCGAACAGCACCTTCAGCCGCTCGTTGACGTTACTGACGCCGATGCCGTGGTCGAGCACGCTCGACAATTTGGCTTCGGGTATCCCGACGCCGTCATCTTCGACCAGCAGGTGAAGCTTCGAGTCATTACGGCGCGTCTCGATGCGGATCGTACCCCCCTCCACTTTGGAACTCAAACCGTGTTTGATGGAGTTTTCCACGAGCGGTTGTAGCAACATGCTCGGGACAAGCATATCCAGGGTATCATCGGCCACGTCCTTTTCGAACCGCAGTTTGTCGCCGAATCGCACGGTTTCGATGGAGAGATAATCCTCGATGAAACTCAACTCGTCGCGCAGGGTGCTGAAGTTCTCGTGTTTCCGCAGCAGGCGGCGCAGGACTTTGGAGAGCCGCACGACCATGACGCGGGCTTCGTCGGGATTGGTGCGGATGAGCGAAGAGACCGAGTTCAGGGTATTGAAGAGAAAATGCGGATTGATCTGGCTGGTGAGCGCCGCCAGCCGAGCCTCCACCAGAAGGCGCTCCTGCTCTTCGAGCTTCTTCTCATTCCGCGCGCTGTTCCAGATCTTGAGGGGGATGGCCACCGAAAGCAGCGTCGACAGGTACACGGCGGCCAGGGCCAGCGGATGGGGGGCGGGGTCGCCGGGCAACGGGCGCGTGAGATCGAAGACATCGCCCTGCGGCGAAAACTCGATAAGGCCGCGGCGCAAAGCTTCGGCCACCAGGATGCCGGCGAACAGCAAAAGGTGGAAGGACGCACGGCGGTAATCCTGGCGCTCTTTGAAGAAGCGGTAGATGTTCAGGTCGGGCAGCGGGGAAAATCGCCAGATCTCTTCGGGGTCCGATGCCAGGTCGCGCAGCATACCTCCGAAGACCCCGATGCCGGCCAGAAGCGGCATAGCCATGTGTTCGTGGGCAAACGCTGCCGGGAGAGCGATCAACACGCCCGAGAGCAGCCCGGTGACGTACCCGCCCAGAATTCCGGCGAGCAGGCTGCCTTCCATGCCGAGGTCGGCGGCGCGGTAATTCGGCACCAGCACCCGCGTCGCCACGCTGGCAGCGAAGACGACCGACAGCCACAGCGAGAGAGCCAGCCGCTGGTTCAGCGTACGATTCTCCAGCATCAGCATCGACTTGAAGCTGTTCGACCGCGCCAGAACGCTCGCGATTGAAGCCATGACCCCCAGCTTGAGCAACAGGGGGACCAGGTAGTGTTCCAACATTCGCTATCGCAAGCCATTATAATGGAAGGCTTAAGGTTCCCAAAGCAGAGCATGAAGAATTCCTCCGCGCTGCGGATCACGAAAGTGGCCGAAGCGGATTTTCCATCCCAGTTCGGTTTCTTCCGGATTTATGGTTTCGAAGGCCGTGACGACGGCCGTATCGAGGAGGCCGTAGCCCTCCGGATGGGTTCGCTCGAAGTGGGCGGCGCTCCCCTCGTAAGGATCCACTCACAGTGCCTGACGGGCGATGTTTTCCACAGCCTGCGCTGCGATTGCCGCGCGCAACTGGAGATCGCGCTCAAAACGATTGCCGCGGCGGGCCGGGGGTTGTTGATTTACGAACACCAGGAAGGACGGGGCATCGGACTTCTCAATAAGCTGCGCGCTTACGAACTTCAGGACCAGGGCGCCGATACCGTGGAAGCCAACGAATGGCTGGGTTTTGACCCGGACCTGCGCAGCTATGCCCTGCCGGGCATGATTCTGCAATATTTCGGCCTCAAAGAAATCCGGCTGCTCTCCAACAATCCGGAGAAAATCCGGGCCGCCGAGGACGCCGGAGTAAAAGTTGTCGAGCGCGTGCCCTGCCTGGCTGACGTGCTCGATACCCGCGAGGCGTACCTGCGCACCAAAAAAGAGAAGATGGGCCACATCCTGGAAGGCCTTTGATTCGGAAGGCGGCGGGCGTCCATTGGGGATGTCTCACAAGTAATTGAAAACACAAAGAGCCGTGTGGGATGTCCGGCGATCTTTTACGAATCTGTGGATGGCGCGACGCTCCGGTTCTCAGGCGGCGTATCATCCAGCCTCGTTGATACGTCTACTCTCGTGTTCCGCAAGATTAACTGAATTACACTGGATGATTAATGGAATGAACTTCGCGGCACTCTTCCTTTTGGGGCTCCTCCCGTTTGGCCAGGCTATCGCAACAGACTATTTTGTTCCCGAGCACCGGATTGCGGGAATCGGCGTCGCGCGAGACGGAATCTCGCCGGAGCTGCTCCAGGCGCGCACGGAACTGATGATTCAATCCCAGACATTCAGCATCATGCGCGATCCGCAGGCGCTTCCGGGGGCGCGGCGCATCACCACCGACCGCCGCCTGCAGAGCATCTTCCGGTCCGCCGCGCGCTCCAGCGGTTTGCCGGCCTCGCTGATCGAAGCCATCGCGTACCTGGAAAGCTGGGGCGACGCCCGGGCCGAGAGTCCCACCGGCCCGAGGGGCATCATGCAGATTTCGGCGGCCACGGCGCGCACCATGGGGCTCAAAGTGGTTCAGGCCAAGCGCTACCACGTTACGCGCGAACGCGTGCTGGTGGCCAGAAGACACCGGAAACCTCACTATCGGACGGTGAGACGCCGGACGCCTTACATGGTGGTGGTGCGCGACGACCGCCTGTCGCCCGAGCGGGCGATTCCGGCGGCCGCCAATTACCTGGCCGGCATGCAGCAGAGATTCGGGGGATTGGACTGGGCCATTTTCGCCTACCATTGCGGCCAGGGCTGTGTTTCCCAGATGATGGACCTGACGCGGCGCTCCAGCGGAATTACGCCGGACCAGGTCACCGTACCCCGCATGTTTTTCTCCGCTAATCCGGCCTGGAACCGCGACCTGTACGACGCCATCCAGCAGGAAATGGAGCGCGATTTTTCGCCGACATACTATTTCCGCGTGAGGCGCGCCGAGCAATTGCTGGCGCTCTACCGGAGCGACCCGGCCGAGTTCGCCTCCCTGGCCGCCGAGTATCACAGCGACTTCACCGCCGGCATGGAGCGCGCCCCGCACCGGCTTTCGGTCTGGCTACGGCGCTCCGACCTGGTTTTCCACACATGCGACGACATCCGGGCCGACCAGGGTAAACGGCTGGTGAAAGCGTTAGACCGGCCGGAGTATTACGGCTACACCCTGCAAGTTTCACCGGATTCCCCGGCCGACCTGGATATTTTCGAAGAGGCTTCGCCGGCGGCCCTGGGCGCGTTGACGTATGTCGCATTTGAAACGCGCCGGCTCTACGAGGCCATGGGAGAGTCCGCCGGAAAGTTCCGGCCGCTCGAAATCACTTCGCTGGTGGAACCGGAGAATATGGCGAAGCCGGGTGCGCGGGAGTCGGTAGCGCACTGTTCCGGGCAGGTTTTCGATATCGATTACTCCACCCTGCCGAGCAAAGAGCTGGAGTGCCTGCGCTTCGTGCTCGCGGATCTGGGCTGGGACGGTTATCTCGGGTATGTTCAGGACGGCACGGACACGCTGCATGTGGGCTGCTCGCCCGCGTCGCGCGATTTCTTCGCCACGGTTTTCCAGGAAGCCATGGGGAACCCGGCCGTCAGCAAGTATCTCGACCCGCGCTAAAGACACCGAGCCGCGCACGTGAGCGAGCGGGCCGGTCAGAAACTCGAACCTAGCTGCCCGCTCGCTGACGGTCGCGGCTCTGTGGCGGCGGCGTCAGGCGAGCGGGTAGTCGTTATTCGTATCTCAACGCAGTCAGCGGCTCGATCCTCGCCGCGCGGCGCGCGGGAATCACCACTGCCGCCAGCCCGGCCACGATCATCAGTGCGGGCACTCCTGCGAACGTCACGGCGTCGGTGGGGCTCACTCCGTAGAGCAGGCTGGCGGTGAAGCGGGTGAGCAACAGAGCCAGCGCCATCCCGATCGCCAGACCGATTCCCAGTAGCAGCAGACCCTGTGCGGTGACCAGGCGCAGGACTCTTCCCGGCTTCGCGCCGAGCGCCATCCGGATGCCGATCTCGCGGGTCCGCGCACGCGTGGCAAAGCTCATCACCCCATATAGACCCACGGTGGCGAGAACGACACCGACTGCTCCGAAGACCCCCAGCAGCGTCGCGCAAAGACGCGGCAGCAGCATCGATTTGTCCACGTGCTCCCGCATGGTCTCGGTATTGAACACCGGCAGGTTCGGATCGAGCGAGTGGATCGAGTTGCGAATGGCGGCGGCCAGCGGGCCGGGCGCAGAGCCGCTGCGAGCGAGTACGGTGATCCCGTAGAAGCTCATGGCCTGCTCCGGCTTGGGCTCCAGGAAAAGGTAGGCCGCGGCGGTACGCTCCTCGCCCAGCGTCCGCGATTTAGAATTCTTCACGACGCCGATCACCTGGTATTCCAGCTTGCCCACACCCGGCGGCCCGTCGCAATCCACCTGCTGGCCGAGCGGGTCCTGGCCAGGAAACATCTTTCGCGCCATTTCTTCGTTGACGATTATGGCCGCGGCCACGTCGCGGCGAAGGTCGAAATCGCGGCCACGTAGCAGCGGAATGCCGAGAGTGGCAAAATAGCCCTGGCCAACGGTATAGACGGCGGCTTCGGTCGGCTGCTTGTTACCGCGCGGCTTGAAGTCGAAGCTCGTGCCGCCGAAGCTGAGCGGGATGCTGTCCACGAAAGATACGGAAGTCACGCCCGGGAGGCCTGAGACGCGGTCCCGCAGTTGCGCCACGAACTGGCGCGTCTTCTCGGGCGAGTAGTGGTGCAGCTTGGGATCGACTGCCATCATGAGGATGCCGTCCGTTCGCATCCCGAGGTCGATCGAGGAGGCGTTCTGGAGGCTGCGGAGGAAGAGGCCGGCTTCCACCAGGAGCACGAGCGAGAGCGAAACCTGGACGAGCACCAGGATGCCGCGGATTCCGAAGCGGCGGCCCGGCCCGAGAGAAGGCGATTCGTTCTTGAGCGCGCTCACCAGGTTCGTGCGGGTTGCGCGCAATGCAGGCGCCAGGCCGAAAGCGATGCCTGCCGCGAGAGCCACCGCCGCGGTGAACAAGGCCACCCGCAGGTCGATATGGAACTCGAATCCGATGGGGAAGGGGAGCGGAAGGTGGAAGCCGGCAATGGCCCGGACGGCTACCGCCGCGATGGCAAAGCCGAGCCCGGAGCCCATCAGCGCCAGCACGATACTCTCGGTCAGCAACTGGCGAACCAGGCGGCCGCGGCCGGCTCCGATCGCCAGCCGGATGCCGATCTCCCTCTGGCGCACCGTGGCGCGCGCCAGCAGCAGGCTGGCTACGTTCACGCACGCGATCAGCAGTACCAATCCAACCACCACCATCATGACTGCCGCGACACCCAAGGCGTCTTGCGAACCCTTGCCCGGGAGTCCTCCTGCTTTGCCCAGCGTGATTGCCGGCCGCGGCTGCTCGCCCTTCCTGTACTCCTTCTCCAGTCGGACCTTAACGGTATTGAGGACGGTCGCAGCCTGCTGCCGGGAGGTGCCCGGATTCAGGCGGGCCAGCAGCATCAGCCACTGGGAGTTGCGCTGCCTGGCCATCTCAGCGGTATGCAGGTCCGGCATTAACTGATCGGACATGGCCAGCGGGGCCCAGAATTCGCTGATGATCCCGCGGTCCATGCCGTGGAAACCCGCCGCCGTCACTCCCACTACCGTGTACTTGCTGTTGTTCAGGAGGACGTCGTGGCCCAGGATGGCGCGGTCCGCGCCGAAGCGGCGGCGCCAGAGCGCATCGCTCAGGACTACTACTGGGCTGGAACCCGCAGCGCGGTCCTCTTCAGGCAGAATACCGCGGCCCAACTGCATCGGCACGCCGAGCAGCGAGAAATAAGCTCCATCGGCGAGTTGGCCCCAAACGCGTTCGGGTTCGCCGGCGCCGCCGACGCTTGCCGGCACCAGCGGAAAATGCGCCGACACGCCCTGGAAGACCGATTTCGTCTGGTCGCGGTAGTCCACGTAATCGAGCCAAGAGAAGGAGCGGCCATCCGCGAACGCCACCAGCCGTTCCGGGTTGCGCACCGGCATCTCTCCCAGCAGCAGCGTGTTGACCATGGTGAACACCGTGGTGTTCGCTGCGATCCCCAGGGCAATCGAAACGGCAACTGCTGCCGTGAACCCGCGCTGGCTGGCAAAGCTGCGCAAGGCAAAGCGGACGTCGCGCAAGATGTTCCCGAGCATATTCATATCTACTGCTCTCAAAACGAACGGCCGGCCCGGAAAGTTCCCTCGCACGTGATAGACTGTCGGCGAAAAGCAGTGGAGGGTGAGTCATGAACGGCAACGGCATTCGCCACGTCTTCGTCCTGATGCTCGAAAACCGCTCCTTCGACCATATGCTGGGCTTCTCCAAACTTTCGGGAACCGATGCCGCCACGGGCGCGACGACCAGCGCCAACGGGCTGAGTGGTGGGGAATCCAACAGTTACAACGGGCTGACCTTCCCGGTGGCGATGCCGGCGGACTTCGCCCAGCCGGTGGACCCCGGGCACGAGTTTCCGGATATCCTGCTGCAACTTTGCGGTCCGGGCGCCGCGTACCCGCGGGGCGGCCCTTTCCCGCCCATCACGAACACCGGCTATGTGGCTTCCTATGTGGCCAACGGCGGGATGGGCGATCCGGGCCAGATCATGAAAGTCTACAGCCCCAGCCAGTTGCCGGTTCTCAACGCTCTGGCCGCGGAGTTCGCGGTATTGGACAACTGGTACTCCTCGATGCCCGGCCCGACCTGGCCCAACCGCCTGTTTCTGCATGCGGCTTCCTCCGCCGGCCTGGACCACAGCCCGAGCACCGCGGAAATCGTCCGCTGGGAGACGATCAGCGGCCTGAGCTTTCCCAACGGAACCATCTTCGACGCGCTCGAGCGAAAACAGGTCAGCCGCCGCCTGTACGCCGGGGACGACTTCCCCATGGTGGCCGCGCTCAAGGGCGTCTCTCTCGATGACATACGCCCGTTCTATCACTTCGCTTCGGACCTGGGGCAGCCGGCTTATCCTTACTCGTATATCTTCATCGAACCGAGTTACAACGCGCTGGGCGATTACCGGTGCAGCACCTCGCAGCACCCGCTGGACGATGTAACCCGCGGCGAAGCACTTATTAAGTCGGTCTATGAAACCATTCGGAATTCGGCGTTCTGGGAAGATAGCCTTCTGATTCTCACCTGGGACGAGCCCGGGGGCTTTTACGATCACGCGACGCCGCCGCGGGCGACCCCGCCTGGAGATACGGGCATCGACGAGGCTTCCAACCAATACGGTTTTGCCTTCGACCAGTACGGGCCGCGCGTGCCGGCCGTGGTCGTCTCGCCGCGAATCCCAAAGAACCTGGTGGATCACCGGGTGTACGACCACACCTCGGTGCTGGCGACAATCGAAAGGCTGCTCGGACTCGGGGCGTTGACCGCGCGCGATGCCGCGGCGAGAGACGTGCTGCCGCTGGTCACGCTTGAAACCCCGCGCCAGGATGCGCCGCGAACCCTGCCCGATCCGGCGGTCTCGGGAGTCGGCGGCTGCCCGCCGGTGTCGCTGTTCGATCCGCTGGCTTCCACCGTGGCATCGGCGGCGTCGCTTGTCGGAAAAGCCGGAGTGGCACGTCCGGAAGCTCAATTGACTCCGGGCAACTTAGTAGGGACGCTGCATGCCGCGCTGCGCCGGGAACTGGCTTCGGCGTCCCCCGATGTGCGGGAGAGGGTGCTGGCGCAGGTGGGCGCGATCCAGACCCGCGGCCAGGCGGCGGATTTCCTGAACCAGGTGCGGACGCGGCTGAAATCGGCACAGAAGGCGTAGCTGCCCGCGATTCTCTCGCGAGGAGGTCACAAGGTGCCCGGCGCCCGGTCCCAAACGGAAGCCCTGCGGATGGACGGCAGAGTCGTGAAGATGACCCATGCCGACAAGCTGCTGTTTCCGGCCGACGGAATCAGCAAGCGGGAACTTGCCGGATACTACGGAAGAATCGCCGCGACCATGCTGCCGCATCTGCGCGGCCGCGCGATCGTGATGGAACGGTATCCGGACGGCATTCACGAAATGAGGATCTTTCAGAAAAACGCGTCTCGCTATTTTCCGGACTGGATTCCCATCGCTCCTCTTCCGAAGAAGGACGGCGTCGTGCGCCACGTCGTCTGCAACGACGCCGCCACCCTGGTGTACCTTGCCAGCCAAGCGGTTATCACTCCGCACACCTGGCTGAGCCGGATCGACCAGCCGGATCACCCCGACCAGATGATTTTCGATCTGGACCCCTCCGATGGGGAGTTCGACGTAGTGCGCGGCGCCGCCAAAGAGCTGCGCCGGAGGTTGGCGGAGCAGGGGCTCGAGTCATTCGTGAAGACCACCGGATCGCGCGGCCTGCACGTGCTGGTGCCGCTCGACCGCACGGCGGATTTCCAGACGGTGCGCACATTCGCCAGAGGAATCGCGCAGGAACTGGTCCGGAGCGATCCCGAGCGCCTGACTACCGAGGTGCGGAAGAATAAACGGCACGGCCGGGTGTTCGTGGACACGGCGCGCAACGCCTATGCCCAAACCGCCGCGCCTGCTTATGCGGTGCGGCCGCGCGACACCGCTCCCGTGGCGGCTCCCCTCGATTGGAGTGAGTTGGACGACCGCCGGTTGAAGCCAGACCTGTACAACATCCGCAACATTTTCGCCCGGCTCGAAGAAGCCGGCGATCTCTGGAAGGATATCGGCCGGTATGCGCAGGCGCTGCCGGCGGGAAGCCGTGCTATGCCTTCGTGATGACGGTCGCTTTCTTCAGGAAATCCGGGTCGAACTCCAGGCCCATGCCGGGGCCCGCCGGTACGGGGATCACGCCGTTGCGGATCTCGAAATTCGGGCTGAACCAGGCCTGTTTCTTCTGCGGCGCCCGCCACACGTACTCCATCCAGGGGCCGATGTTGGGCGTGGCCGCCGCAAATTGCAGAATGTTGACGGAGGCGGCCCCGGTCTGCGTGTTGTGGGGGCAGATCCACATGCCGGCTTTGCGCGCCATCCGCGCCACGCGCGCCGCGCGGGTGAAGCCGCCGTTATAGTTCAGGTCGGGCTGCACCACGTCCATCACCTTGTTTTCGATCATCCACTGGAACAACCAGAGGCTCGAATCCTGCTCGCCAAAGGCCACTTTTATTCGCAGCGCGCCGGCCACCTTTTTGGTCTCGCTGAGTTCTTCCCACGGGCAGGGCTCTTCGAACCACAGGTACTTCATGGCTTCCAGGCGCCTGCCGATTTCAATGGCGTTCGAGGCGCTGTAGGACCCGTTGGCGTCCGCCATCAGCGTGACCTTGCCTGCGAGTTTCTTCTGTGCCAGTTCGAGGAGTTTATCGGTGCGGCCGGGGTAGGCGTCGCGGTTGTCGCTCATGCGCCCGCCGATCTTGAACTTCACGGCCCTGGCGCCGGTGAACTCCACGCCGCGAACGTAAACATCCACTTCCTCTTCGGCGGTGGTGTCGCGGCCGGATCCCGAGAGGTACACCGGAATCTCCCTGCGCAAAATGCCGCCCATCAGTTCGGCGGCGGGCTTGTGAACGGTCTTGCCGAGCAGGTCGAGCAGGCTCTGCTCCACGTAGGCGACGGGGCACCAGAAGGCCTGCCCGGAGAGCTTGTAGTTGGCGATATAGACCGCGTCCACCAGGCTTTCCAGGTCGCGCGCATCCTTGCCGAGGAAGTGGGGGACCACGCGGCGCAGCAGAATGGGGATGAAGTCCTCCATGTCCTTGGTCTGGATGACGCCTTCCACGCCATCCGTCGATCGCGTGCGCACGAAGTAAAGCTTGCCCGATTGCAACAGTTCGATGGACGCGATCCTGACGGGATCCTTCACGTTCTGGCGAAGGGGAAAGACGGGCTTCTGATACTCGGGGATCGCGCCGTCGCCGTCTGCCCGTAGATTCGCGGCAAGCAGGGCCGCGCCCGCGGGCGTCGCAAGAAAGCTACGCCGGTTCATAGTGTCCAGGATAAGTCATGTTTTCGCGCTCATCAGCCGCGCCAGGCCGCCCGCGATCGAGAGGCCGTCCGCGCGGTTCTGAAAATAACGCTGGTTGATGCCGTTCCGGTCGAGGTCTTCGAGTAGGGTGAATCCGATCCGCCGAAGCGTGGCGGCCAGTTCTTCGGGGGCGAAGGACAGACGGAAAGGCTCGCCGGAAGCCGCCACGCGGGCAGCCAGACCGTCGAGCGCGGCGCGTTCCATCCGTTTCAGGGATGAACGCTCCACGGTATAATCGAACGCCACGCCGCTACCCGCCGGCATGGCGGCCACGACCCGAAGCGTCGCCGTCATTGCCTCGAGCGTCAGGTAGGGAGTGACTCCCAGCCAGGAAAAGAACGTCATCACTTTCGGATCGAAGCTGGTTTGTGCCAGGGCCTGGTCGAGGGTCTGATGCTCGAAATCCGCCGGCACGAACGTCAGGCTCTCCGGGATCGGGATGCCCCCTGCCGCCAGCAGACTGCGCTTCCACTCCTGCGTCGCGGGGTAATCCACTTCGAAAACGCGCACACCCGCCGGGTTCCGGTAGCCGTAGGTATCGAGCCCAGCGCCCAGGATCACGTACTGCGATGCGCCGCTCCGGACCGCCGCCGCCAGTTCGTCTTCCGCGAAGCGGCTGCGCGCGGCGAGGAATGCCCGCATGTGGCGCGAAGATGCCGTCTCGGGGTCGCTTCTAACGTGTGGTTCGGCGTCCGGGCCGAGGATTGCCAGCGCCACCGGGTCTTCGAAAATGAGCGGGCGGTCGAGCAGTTGATGCGCCGCGCGGCGCAGGGCCACGCGCCAGGCCGTCCGGCTGGGAGCATTGTCTCGCATCTATTCCCGGGGGTCGGGTCGCACGACCAGCAGCTGCGTGTAGCTTCGCCCGCTCACGCTCAGCTTCACGGTGTAGCGGCCGGGCGGCATCCATTCGCCTTGCGAGCCCGGCGTGTCGTGATAGATCGCGGAAATCGGGTAGCCGCCGCGTCCGCCGCCCGGGCGCGGGGAGCCGTGCAGGTCCCACACGAAACGGTGCGTTCCGGCTTCGGCGGAAAGGGGTTGGAACGGGCGGATCCAGTATGTGGGCACGTTCAGGTTGGGGTCGGGCGGGGCAGGCTTATCGTCACTCGAGAACCGCCGCACGGGATTGCCGGTGCTGTCCAGGATCTCGAGCGTAACTGGCCCGTTTGCCGCCGACTGGAGATGGTAGTAGAGGATCGCTCCATCCGGCGGGTTCTTTCCGGCGGGCACCTCGGGCGGCAGCGGCGTGTCGGTATTGGTGTCCCGCGGATAGCGGTAAGTCACGCGCGGCCGAAACAGGTGGGCTTCCGCCGCGGCGTCCTCGTCGGTAAGTTGCCGGAGCGGCGAGATATCGTCCAGGATCCAGAAACTGCGCCCGTGGGTACCCACGACTAAGTCGCCATCGTGAATCACCAGATCGCGGATGGAGGTGGCGGGCATGTTCAGGCGCAGCGGCTGCCAGCGGCCGCCGTCATCGATCGACACCCAAACGGAAGTTTCGGTTCCGGCGAAGAGCAGGCCTTTACGAACGGGATCCGCGCGAACCGTGTTGACGGGGCTGTCGGGAAGCCCGCGGACAATCTCCTGCCAAGTCGCGCCGCCGTCGTGGGTGCGGTAGATGTGCGGCTTCAGGTCATCCAGGCGCAGGCGGTTGACGGCTGCATAGACGGTTTGATCGTCGAAGCGCGAGGTATCGAGCTGCGACACCTTGCTCCACGGCGTCAGGCCGGGCGGCGTGACGTCTTTCCAGGTTTTCCCGCCGTCGCGCGTCACGTGGATCAGGCCGTCGTCGGTACCGGCCCAGATCACGTCCACGTTCAGGTGCGAGGGTGCGATGGCGTAGACCACCCCGCGCCGCGTGGCCTGGCGCTTCGCCTCTTCGGGGTAACCCGCGACGCTGGCCGGCAGCGCATAGGTTTCGCGCGACAGGTCGGGGCTGATTTGAGTCCAGTTGCGGCCGCCGTCGGTGGTCTTGAGCACCATTTGCGCGCCCAGGTAAAGTACGCGCGGATCCACATAGGAAAACAGAAGCGGCGCGGTTCGGACGTAGCGGTAGTTGCCGTGCGGCGCCACGTTCTCCACTTCGCCGGTCACCTTGTTGTAGCGGTGGACTTTGCTGCCGTAGACGATGTTCGGATTCAGCGGGTCGGGCGCGATGTAGCCGTACTCGTCGGCCCCCACCGGGTGCCAATCGCGGAACGTAATCTGGCCGTCGTTCCCGCGGCTCGCAATTCCCACCGAGCCGCTCTCCTGCTGCCCGCCATAGACCCAATAGGGCCGCTGATTGTCGGTGATCACGTGGTAGAACTGGGCGGTCGGCTGGTTGTACCAGGAACTCCAGGTCGCTCCGCCGTTCACCGTAAGCGTGGCGCCCTGGTCCGCCGCCAGCAGAATGATCTCGGGATTCTCCGGATTGATCCAGATGGTGTGATAGTCGTCACCGCCCGGAGCGCCCCTGATGGCGGTAAAGTTCGCGCCGCCATCGGTGGAGCGATAGGTCGAGGTGTTGGCGACGTACACGATGTCGCGATTCTTCGGATCGACCCGCACGCAGGCGAAATCGTTTCCGCGCCCGTAAATGCGCTGCTGGTTGTTGACGCGCTGCCAGGTCTGTCCGGCATCGTCGGAACGGTACAGGCCTCCGCGATCGCGGCCGGCTTCGACCAGTGCGTACATGCGGTTCGGGTCGTTCGGAGCGATTCCGATGCCGATCCGGCCCAGGCCCTGTGCGAAGCCAGGCAATCCGCCGGTGAGCTGGTTCCAGGTATCGCCGGCATCGGTCGATTGGAAGAGGCCGCTGTTCGGCCCGGAGAACTCGCCGTTCTCCCAGGGGCCCTGCTGCGCCTGCCAGAGCACGGCGTAGAGCTTGCGCGGATTGCGCGGATCGAACGCCAGGTCGACCGCGCCCGTGCGGTCGTCCTTGTAGAGCACCTTCTGCCAGGTTGCCCCGCCGTCCGTCGAGCGGAACACGCCGCGCTCGGGGTTCGGCCCGTAGGGGTGGCCGAGAGCGGCCACGAAGAGGCGGTTCGGATCGCCGGGATCCACCACGATGGAGGCGATCTGCTCCGCGCCGCGCAAGCCGAGGTGGCGCCAGGTCCCGCCGCCGTCGGTGGATTTGTACATGCCGTCACCCACGGAGAGGTCCGGCCGCTGCAGGCCTTCGCCGCTGCCCACGTAGATCACGTTCGGTTCGGAAGGCGCCACGGCGATCGCACCGATCGAGCCGGTGGGCTGGTCGTCGAAGATCGGCTTCCAGGTGAGTCCGTAATCGCCGGTCTTCCAGACACCGCCGTCGTTCACGCCGATGTAGAAGACGTTGGGCTGATCCGCGATACCCGCCGCGCCAACCGTCCGGCCGCCGCGGATGGGACCGATCATCCGCCATTCGAGCCCGGCGTAAAGCGAGGGATCGAGGCGCTGAGCGGCGGCTGGAATCAGCAGAAGAGTCAGCAGCGGAATCATTCGACGCATAGAGAAGCAGGATACCATCGTGGCAGAATTGAAACTGATGAGAGATGCCATCCTCGCCGCTTACGAGCGCCTCCGGCCCTGCGTGCGGGAAACACCGGTGGATGAATCCGTCGGTCTTGCGCCCGGCGTGAACCTGCTGCTCAAATTGGAACAGGTACAGCGAACCGGCTCGTTCAAGTTCCGAGGCGCATCGAACAAGTTGGCGCTGCTCACGGCGGAGCAGGCCGCGGCGGGCGTGGTCACCGCCTCGAACGGCAACCATGGCCTGGGTGTGGCGGCGGCCGCCCGCGATCGCGGCATCCGAGCCGAGGTGTTCGTCTCGGCGCAGGTCTCTCCCGCTAAAGCGCGGCGTATCGAAGCCATGGGCGCGCAACTCCGATGTGCGGGCGACGATCCCCTGGAAGCCGAACTCGCGGCCCGTCGCGCGGCCGCCGATTCGGGCCGCGTTTTCATCTCGCCGTACAACGATCCGGATGTGGTGGCGGGCCAGGGCACCATCGCGGTGGAACTGGTGCGTCAGGTCCCCAGAATTGACGCGGTCTTCGCGGCGGTGGGCGGCGGCGGGCTTATCGGCGGGATTGGCGCGTACCTGAAGGCGGTTTCGCCGGATACGGAAATCGTGGGCTGCTGGCCGGAACATTCGCCGGTGATGTACGAGTGCCTGCGCGCCGGCCGGATCATCGATGTGGGCGAACAGCCGACGCTATCCGAGAGCACCGCCGGGGGTCTCGAACGGGATTCGGCAACTCTTCCGCTCTGCCGCGACGTGATCGACCGCGGCGTACTGGTTTCCGAGCAGGAGATTCTTTCGGCCATGCGGCGGGCCTTCGAGACCGAGCACTGGGTGGTCGAAGGGGCCGCCGGCGTGGCGCTGGCTTCCTTTCTCAAGGGGCGGGAGCGTTATGAGGGGAAGACCGTGGTCGTGGTCCTGTGCGGCCGCAACGTCTCGCCCGAAGTCGAGCGACGCGTGTTTGGCTGAGGAAGCGGCGTCCCGGCACTCACGGCTCGATCGTGAGGTAGTTCTCCACCTTGCGAACTCCCGGAGCCGACCATGCGGCCCGCTCGGACTCCGTTCTTTCCGCCCACGAGCACACCGTTCCGTAGAGCTTGACGGTGGAGCCGTCCAACTCGACCCGGATCCTGCTGGCGTCGAGTTCGGCGCTGCGCTTGAGGGCCTCTTCAATCCTCGACTTCAGGTTCTCGAAACTCACCTGCGGGCGCACGTCGATGTTGTTGCTGACGCCCACCACTCCCTTCAACTTCTTTACGGCGGACTCGGCGAGCGTCTTCTGGTATTGCCAGTCCGCCGTGCCATCGAGAGTGATCCATCCGTTTTGCACGGTCACTTTAATGCGGTCCGCCGGAATGCTGACGTGGCTCTGCAATTCATGCACTGCGTCCCGGGCGATTTCCGGGTCTGTCCGGGCCCACGTCAGCTTGACTTCGATGTCGTTGGCGACGGCTCTCACACCGTGTATTCGCTTTACCGCTTTCTCCGCCGCATCCTTTTCCCAGTAGCTGTGCACGAACCCGGAAAGCGTTACCACGCCGTCCTTCACGGCTACCGCAATGTCGTCCGGCGATTCGATCTTGGGGTCCCATTCTAATTCGGCGATTACCGCATCGCGGATCGATGCCGCACTTCGAACGGGGGTCTCCTTCATGGTTGACATAGCGTGCTCCTCCTCTCGTGCTGAGTGGCGGTACAACCGGGGGAAGTGCAGCTTCCATGCCAGGGCGGATTCCGGGAGACAGCCGGACCCGGATGACGGCAAGGGAACTTCCGCGCGATCCCGCGTGTCCGATAGCATACAGATAAGTCAAAAGCATCGAAAATCCCATTTAATTACGGCTTCGGGATACCCCGGACGGCGCTGCTCTAGAAAGATGGATAGCCACGGCGCTAGTGTATGGTTAGGCAGTCGGGGACGGCTCCGGCTAGCAGTGAGATGTGTTTAGATGTCTCGGGTCGCAGAGTGAACGGAACACTACTAAACGGCGACGGACCTATGATCGGTGAAAGTCCCGAGTTGAGGCACGCCCTGCAGCAGGCCTCGATCGTGGCCCCCACCGATTCCACCGTCCTGATTCTCGGAGAGACCGGAACCGGGAAAGGGCGGCTCGCATCCAGCATCCACGAGCTCAGCCAGCGTCAGGCGCATTCCTTTGTCAAAGTGAACTGCGCGGCGATTCCGCTGGGGCTTCTCGAAAGCGAATTGTTCGGGCACGAGCGTGGTGCCTTTACAGGGGCCATCTGCCAGCGCGCCGGCCGTTTCGAACTGGCGAATCAGGGCACGCTGTTCCTGGATGAAGTCGGCGACATCCCGCTCGAATTGCAGCCGAAACTGCTCAGGGTACTCCAGGAGCATGAATTTGAGCGCCTGGGCAGTACACGCACCATTCGAACCGATGTGCGGTTGATCGCGGCGACGCAGCACGATCTTAGAAAAATGACAGCCGAGGGCAAGTTCCGGATCGACCTGTTCTACAGACTGAACGTCTTTCCGATACGGATGCCTGCATTGCGGGAACGCAGCGCAGACATCCCGCTATTGGTGAGACACTTTGTCGATATCTTTTCACACCAGATGAACCGCAATATCGAGGTGATCCCGCCTGAGACGATCGACCGGTTGTCCCGCTATCTGTGGCCTGGGAACATTCGGGAGTTGGAGAACTTTATGGAACGGGCGGTGATCCTCTCCCGGGAGTGCGTGCTGGAAGCGCCGCTCGAGGAACTCGGTCCGGCCGAAGCCGAATGCGATCCGGCTCCCGTCACACTGCGGGATGCGGAGCGGGCGCACATTATGCGGACTCTCCGCGAAGCCAATGGCGTGGTTGCCGTGGCCGCCGTGCGGTTGGGAGTGCCGCGCTCCACGTTGTTCTACAAAATGCGGCGGCTCGGCATCACGGTGCACCGCCCTCGCGAGCAACAAACCCGGGAAGCAGCTTCTTAAGCCGCCGCCGGTGGAGCGAAGCGAAGCCGGTTTGTTACACCCTGCACGCCGGGGAGAGTCGAGATGGCCCGCTCGGCCTCGATTCGCTGAGCCTCGTATTGCACCATGCCCTCCAGGGTGACGTGCGCATCCCTCACCCCGATCCGTACCGTATCGGGCAGCCCCAACTCGATTCGCACGACGTTGGCGGCGCGGGCAATTTCGCTATCGACGAGCCGTTTCTGCCTGTAGACCATCGCGCTCGCGAGCGCATAGCCGGTTGCGCCGCCGATTACGCAGCCAAACGACGCGGCAGCCGCGACCGGCACGCCAAAGGCAGAGAAGATAACCGCTCCGAGCACCGCGCCGGCCGCGATCCCCAACATCATACCGGCGACTCTTTCGAGACTATATTTGTCCATTGTCAGGCTGGGCATGGCGGGTGCTCCCCGTCGTTGGAAGCCGCACGTTTCTTGCCACCGCCAGAACCGCGACGGCGGCATCGAAACTGCACTTTGGAGGGTGATGGCAACCGGAAGCAATAAGGACGGCCCAGTTCGCATCTTCGGTACGGCCGGATCGCCTCCAGGTTACATGATTCGGGATTTCCTCCATCGGAGCGACATTCCCTTCGAGTGGATCGAACTGAACAGCGATGATGATGCGAAGTCCCTGGCGGGCGTGGCCGGCCTCGGTGACAGTCACCTGCCTGTCTGCGTCTTTCCGGACGGCACCCGCCTGGAATGCCCGACGCTGCGCCAGATTCTGGAAAAACTGGGATGGTTCCACGATCCTTCGCGGTCGCAATACGACGTGGCTATTTATGGCGCGGGACCCGCCGGGCTCAGCGCTGCCGTCTACGCGGCGTCGGAGGGCCTTTCGACTGTCGTGGTGGAGCGGTCGGCGGTGGGCGGCCAGGCTGGAAGCACCTCCAGGATCGAAAACTATCTCGGATTTCCGTGCGGTATCAGCGGAGCGGACCTGGCGGAGCGCGCTCGGGAGCAGGCCTGCCGCTTCGGGGCGGAACTTCTCATCGGGCGCGAGGGAGTTCGCGGAGAATTCAGGACGGGGAGGGGAGTGGGCTATCTCGCGGACGGCACGAAGATCGTGGCCAAGACCACGATATGCGCCACGGGTGTGGAGTACCGCAGGCTGAGTCTTCCTTGGGAAGACCGCCTTCTGGGGGCCGGTATGTATTACGGGGCCGGCGCCAGCGAGGCGTCGCTCTGCAGGCCGACGGACGACGTCTATATTGTGGGCGGCGGCAACTCGGCGGGCCAGGCGGCCATGCACTTTGCCGCCGTGGCCAGGAGCGTGACGGTCATCGTGAGGGCGGCATCTCTCAAGGAATCGATCTCGCAATACCTGCTGGACCGGCTGCGGGCGTCGCCCAAGGTGCGGGTCCTGACCCACAGTGAGGTAACCGGTCTCGAAGGCGATCGCATACTGGAAGCGATCACGGTGACCGACCGGCTTACAGGGAAGCAGCAGCGCTTCCCCACACGCTGGCTGTTCGTGTGTATCGGCGGCGACCCGCGCACCGAGTGGGCCGAGGAGGTGGGAATCGAACGCGACGAAGCAGGTTACCTGGTCACCGGGCCCGACCTGCTTCGTAACTACAAGCCGCCGGCGAACTGGCCGCTCGACCGGAGTCCGTATTACCTGGAGACAAGTATGCCGGGCGTGTTTGCGGCCGGCGACGTGCGGCACGGATCGATCAAACGCTGCGCGTCCGCGGTTGGAGAAGGCGCAATGGCGGTCGCCTTCGTGCATCGATATCTGGCGGGGGGATAAAGTGCGGAGCCGTGCCGGATCCGAGAAGTTGAACCGCCCCGTCGAAAGGTCGCCACTGCCGGTTTTGCCTGACCAGTTCCGCTTCAGTTAGCATATAACCCAAGGAGGGAATCATATGGCCGAATGTACACATCTCGATCAAATTCGGGACGTCGGGCCCCGCACGCCAGAGGGTTGCGAGGAGTGCCTGAAAAGCGGAGATTCGTGGGTCCATCTTCGCCTGTGTCTCACGTGTGGACATGTGGGGTGCTGCGATTCTTCGCCGAACCGCCACGCTACCAAACACTTCCATAGTACGGGGCACCCCATCATCCGTTCCTTTGAACCGGGTGAAGATTGGGGTTGGTGTTACGTGGATCAGACGATGCTCGAATTCGCGCAGCGGTAAGCGGCGCAGGAGTGATTGGGCCCGCACGGCCGTGCTCCCGCCCGGAGCGGGGCGCGTTCCGGATAACCTTATCTGACGCGCTCCCCGGATGGCATAGGATCTGCACTAACTAACTTTGCCGGCAAGGACTCTTCGGAATCGTGGAGCGTCCTCGCTCCCTTTTCGAAGGTCCCGAAAGCCGGGTATGGAAGAGGAGGAATTATGGCTAAGGTGAAAAGTGAGCAGCAAAATCTACAGCGCTCGGGCGGCTATCCGCTACGTGTTGCCGTAGGACCAACCGATCTGTTAGGGCTTGGGCCGTTTTCGCTGATGCGGAGAATGACCGAAGAGATGGATCGAATGTTAGCCAGGTCAGCCGCCGGAACCGAAGAGGAACGGATCGCCTGGGTGCCTCTAATCGAGGTAACGGAACAGGGCGGTAACTTCGTCGTGCGAGCGGAACTCCCCGGCGTCAAACCCGACGAGGTGAAGTTGGAGTGCACCAACGAAGGCATCGTTTTGCAAGGAGAACGAAAGTTCGACCAGGAGGTCTCGGAAGGCGGAGTCCATCTGACCGAGCGCCGCTACGGCCGCTTCTATCGAAGTATTCCGCTGCCGGATGGCGCTAAAGGCGAGCAGGCCAAGGCGCGGTTCGAGAACGGAGTCCTCGAAATCACGGTTCCGCTGGAACAGAAGTCGCAGCGCCGCGAAATTCCGATCGAGGCGGTCCACGGGACGGAAGCTTCCCAGGGCCAGCAAGGTTCGCACGAGAAGGCGGTTTAACCTATGAGAATAGCGTTGGCGAGAAACTGGTGGGCTCTGGTGGTTCGCGGGCTGGCCGGGGTTGCGTTCGGCGTGATCACGTTTGTGTGGCCGGGCATCACCCTGCTGGCTCTGGTCTTTTTGTTCGCGGCATACGCGTTTATCAATGGTGTGATGAGTATCGTGGGGGCGGTTACGGCCGCCGCGCGGGATGAACGTTGGCTTCCCCCGGTGATCGGAGGGATCGTGGGAATCATAGCCAGCGCCGTGGCGATTCTGTGGCCTGCGATTACCGTGTTAGCGCTGGTATTCGTCATCGCGGCATGGGCCATCATCACCGGAGGGTTCGAAGTTGCGGCAGCCATCCGGCTCCGCGGATACGTTTCGGGCGAGTGGCTGCTGCTATTGGGCGGCATCGCCTCGATTGTATTCGGGATCCTGGTTGCGGCCGTCCCGATCGCGGGAGCTCTGGTAATCGCCCTCTGGATCGGCGCCTATGCTTTCATTTTCGGGATCCTGCAGATTGCCCTTGGAATTCGCCTGCGCGGCTTCCGCGGGAACCTGTGGAGCGGTCCCTCCGTGCCGGCGCCTGCGCACTGATCGCCGGTATTAGCGGGGTTTATGACCAAACTGGTGTATACATTGCACTTCATCGGTCAGACCTCACGCACCGCGGAGCACGCCGAAGTTCTTCACACTTCGGGCAGCGCCGCGAGTTGCGTGATGAGTACCGTGGTTCAGCCCAGCGGGGTTCAAACAGAACTGAAGGCCTCGCGGGGCGATCTGGCATACCTTGAATCCGAGTTGCGGGTCACCGGGCCCGGTGAGTTCCAGGAGATGGGCGAAATCACTTTCGGGGAGGCGAGCGAGAACATCCTGCGGTTCTCGACACTCGGCGAAGGGCACCTGGCGCGGGACCTGGAACCCGGAGTTCTGGCGGGCTCCGCCACGTGGAACGTGGAAGGTGGTGAAGGTCAGTTCACTTCCGCCCGCGGGTTCATCACCTCCACCTTCACTATTAACGACTCCGGGGAGCGCAGCGATTTCCATTGCGGCCTGATCTTTGTGCCGGAATGAGGCCGCGTGCTGCGCGACATCCGCTGGGAGATTCCCTAAATGACGGATCATGACGTGATCTCGGCCGCCGACCTGAAGACGCTCGCCGCAGCCGGCGGGCTTTGTGTGACTCTGGCGGCCTCCATTCCGAACCCGGCCGAAATGTCGGTCCGGCTCAAGAAAGCCGTCCGCGCGGTCGAAGGCCAGGTGGACGACCGCTCCCTTACGGATCCTATCGAAGAACTGGCCGCCAACGCCTACATCGATCAGGTGTGGGCGAACACGCTCCTGCTGTTCCGTTCGCACGAGGTCTTCCGATATTATTGGTTGCGCGGCGCGCGGCAGGAGATGGCCGTCGTGGCTCAGCGCTTCCAGGTGCGCCAGTTGCTTTCGGTTCTCACAGGCGCGCAGAGTTTTCACCTCCTGGCCCTCAATCGGAAGAAGGTGCGGCTGCTCCACTGCACACCACATGCCTCGGAAGAAATCGACCTGCGGGGGATCGCGCCGGTCAATCTGGGGGAATGGCTGAATCAGCGCCAGCCGGATCACACCCTCGACAACTGGTCGACCTCCGGGCCGTCCACCGGTTCCATGCGGAGCGTTTTGTTCGGGACCGGCACGGACAGGGAAAACGGAGACGAATACCTGCGGCACTTCTGGAAGGAAGTGGACCGGGGCGTCAGGAGCATATTGCGCGACCAAGACACTCCCCTGGTGCTGGCCGGAGTGGATTACGAAGTGGCGATTTACCGGTCGGTGAACACTTACCCTCACGTCCTGGCACAGGCGGTACACGGAGCGCCGGACGGCATCACCGAAAGAGACCTTCAGGAGCGCGCCTGGGAACTGGCCGGGCGCGCCGCGCCGGAGCCGTTCCGCAAGGCCATGGAAGAAGCCGAGGTGCACCGCGAACTCGGCCGCGTGGCCACGGATGCGCATCAGGTCATCAGGGCGGCATTCGAGGGCCGTGTGGCCGACCTGTTCGTCTCCGGCGCCGCCGAGCGGCGAGGCTCCTGGGATGGAGACAACTTCGAGCCGCGCATCGGAGAGGGGGGCGACGATTTGCTCAACCTGGCGGCGGTCGAAACCATCCGGCATGGCGGCCGCGCGTTCGAATTGGACGCGGCGGCCATGCCCGTGCGGAGCGAGATCGCGGCCGTACTCCGGTTCTGACTTTCAAATATGCGCGGCCGCCGGAAACAACCTGGTTTCCGGCGGCCGCGTGTCCCTACTTTTATGTGCGGCTCGGCAGCGGATGGCGGAGTTCGCCCGTGTGTGGCCGCCACTCATACCCCAGCAGGTTATAGACGAGGGCGCCGAGCAGGCCCCCCACAACCGGGGCAACCCAGAACAACCAGAGCTGACCCATGGCCCAGCCGCCGGCGAATACCGCCGGACCCATGCTGCGCGCCGGGTTCACGGAGCAGTTCGTGACCGGGATGCCGATCATGTTGATTAGTGCCAGGCCCAGGCCCATTGCGATCGGCGCGAAACCTTGCGGTGCGCGCCGGTCCGTACTGCCCAGAATGATCACCAGGAACATCAACGTGAGGACGACCTCGATCAGCGCGCAAGCGCCGAGCGAATAGCCGCCGGGTGAATGGATGCCGTAACCGTTGGACGCGAAGCCGGTCGCCAGGGTGAATCCCGCCCGGCCGCTGGCGATCACGTAGAGCACACCGCCGGCGACGATGCCGCCCGCTACCTGGGCGATGATGTACGCCGGCAGGTCGGCAAGCGGAAGTCGCCGGGCCGCGACCATCCCGACGGAAACGGCCGGATTGATATGGCAACCCGAGATGTGCCCGATGACGTAGCCCATCGACAGCAGCGTAAGCCCGAATGCCAGGGCCACTCCGAGGATGCCGACGCCGGTATTCGGAAACGTCGCCGCCAGTACCGCGACACCTACTCCGCCGAAGACCAGCCAGAAGGTTCCAACGAACTCCGCGAAAGAGCGCTTCAATAACGAAAATTCCATTTCTGCACGCCTCCTCTCCATATCCCCAAGCAAGTCGTATGCTAAGTTGATGCAGGATGGCATGGTCACGCCCAGAATTCGGGGTCAAATGGGGTGAACGCGGCCGCGCCTCCTGATAAACTGGCTGCCGGAATGACCGATACCGTTATCGATCCCGATCGGAGAAATCGCACAATGACGGGCGCGTACCTGCCGGGCGACAGCACGGCGGAACTGAGAGAGGTGGCCCAGCCCGAGCCCGGCCACGGCGAAGTGCTGCTGCGCATGAAAGCCTCCACGATCTGCGGGTCCGACATCCGCTGCATCTACCATGAACACCTGGGAAAGGGGCCGGAGGGATATCAGGGCGTAATCGCCGGGCACGAACCGTGCGGCCGGATCGTCAAGACCGGTCCGGGGTGCCGGCGGTTCGGCGCGGGCGATCGCGTGATCGTCTATCACATCTCCGGCTGCGGCGTCTGCAACGACTGCCGCCGCGGCTACATGATCTCCTGCACCAGCGAGAAGTACCGCCGGGCTTACGGATGGCAGCGCGATGGCGGCATGGCGGATTACCTGCTCGCCGAGGAGAAAGACCTGATCCATCTTCCCGATGAGTTGACTTACGCCGACGGCGCGCAGGTGGCGTGCGGCTTCGGCACGGTCTATGAAGGCCTGGAAAAGATCGGCATCAACGGGAATCACGCCGTGCTGATTACCGGCCTGGGTCCGGTCGGCCTGGCCGCGGCGGCCCTGTGCCGCAAACTCGGAGCGAACCGCATCATAGGGATCGACGTGGTCAGGGAGCGCATGCAACTGGCTCGCGACCTGGCGCTGTGCGACGAGGTGCTCGAGAGCGGTCCGGATAACGCGGCCGAAGTGAAGCGCCTCACCGGCGGGCGCGGCGTGGAGCGCGCCGTCGATTGCTCCGCCAACGATGCCGCGCGCGCCACAGCCATCCGGGCCACGCGTAAGTGGGGCCGCATCGTCTTCCTGGGTGAGGGCGGACGCGTGGAATTCAACCCGTCGCCCGATATCATTCACGACCAGAAAACCATTTATGGTTCCTGGGTAACTTCCACCTGGCTCATGGAGGAACTGGTGGAGCGTCTGGTCCGCTGGAATCTGCACCCGGCAGACCTGGTGACCCACCGGTTCCCGCTCGACCGGGTTGCGGAGGCCTACGCGCTGATGGCTTCCGGCAGGTGCGGCAAGGTTGCCGTGTGCTTCGACGAAGAACTCGACTGAAGGAGGGCATATGAAGATCAGCAGGAGAACCGTTTTGGGGGCTCTGGCAGGGGCGTTTCCGGCCGTCCATACCCGCCGCGCGGGGGCGCAGGAGCCGGCCCTTGCGATTGAGAACGGCCCATTTCAGGGTACCCGCGAATCGCTTGGGGCCTACCGCGTTCCGGAGTGGTTCCGCGACGCCAAATTCGGCATCTGGGCGCACTGGGGGCCGCAGTCGGCCACCCAGGACGGCGACTGGTATGCGCGCAACATGTACATGCAGGGCAGTGCGCAGTACCAGTTTCACCTGGAGCACTACGGGCATCCCTCGAAAGTTGGGTTCAAGGACGTGATCCCCACCTTCAAGGCCGACCGGTGGGACCCCGAGCACCTGATGGATCTTTACCAGAAGGCCGGAGCCAAATACTTTGTCAGCATGGGCGTGCACCACGATAACTTCGATATGTGGAACTCGAAGTACCAGCCGCGCTGGAATGCCGCCAAATCGGGTCCGAAGAAAGACATCGTCGGCATCTGGAAGCAGGCTGCCCGCAAGCGAGGGCTGCGCTTCGGCGTGAGCGAACACCTCTCCAACAGCTTTGACTGGTTTGCCACCTCGCACGGAACCGACAAGACCGGCGAGTACGCCGGAGTGCCTTACGACGGTACTAACCAGGAGTATGCCGACCTGTATCACAGTTACAAAGACATGCCTGCCGATTTCGCCCAAAAGGCGGAGGCCATGGGAAGGGTCGCTCCCGATTCCTGGAAGACCGAGTACTTCAATCGCATCAAAGACCTGGTTGACCAGCACCAGCCCGACCTGCTCTACACCGATGGCGGCATTCCCTTCGAAGCTTACGGCCTGAGCCTCGTGGCTCACCACTACAACGTGAGCGCCCGGCTGCATCGCGGCATAGTCGAAGCTGTCTATACCAGCAAACGGCGGGAAGACTGCGCGGCCGGCACCTGCGCGCTCGATCTGGAACGCGGCATTGTGGACCGGATCTGGCCGGACCCCTGGCAAACCGATACCTGCATCGGTAACTGGCACTATAAGAAGGGAATTCAGTATAAGAGGCCGAAGTTAGTAGTGGATATGCTAGTGGATATCGTCAGCCGCAACGGCAACCTGCTGCTGAATTTTCCGCTTCCGGGCAGCGGTCACCTCGACCCGGAAGAGATGCAGGTGCTTTCGGAATTTACCGGATGGATGTCGGTGAACAGCGAAGGCATCTACGCGACCCGTCCCTGGAAGATCTACGGCTCCGGTCCGAGCACCATGCCTCCGGCCGAGCGCCAGGGCCGCATGGGCTTCAACGAGAACGGCCGCAAGGACCTGACGGCCGAAGATGTCCGCTTCACCACCAAAGGCCGGACGCTTTATGCCTTCGTGATGGGCTGGCCCGAAAAGCAGGCGGTGATTGCGGCGCTCGGAACGAAGAGCCCGCAAGACCCCGGCAAAGTCCACCACGTGGAACTGCTGGGCCACAAAGAGAAGCTGATCTGGGCCCAGGAAGAAGCCGGCCTGAGAATCCGGTTACCCGATCAGAAACCCTCCGAGTTCGCCGTCACTTTCAAAATTGCGATGGCGTAACCTCGCCGGTCAGCGGAAGATGCCCGTATGCCCCAGCGAATAGCGCCCGGGTTGCGGATAAATGCATAACCCGTGCGGCCCGTGGCCAACCGGAATTCGCGCCAGCAGGTGACCGTCAGCGGTATCGATGGCATAGACCTCCGAGTCATAGCGCCCCGAGAGCCAGAGCACCTTGCCGTCAGCCGAGATGCCGCCCATATCGGGGCTGCCGCCTCCCGGAAGCTTCCATTTTCGGGCTACCCTGCGCGTTGCCAGGTCAATCAGCGAGATAGAGCCTTCGCCTCTGTTGGTTACATACAAATACCTGGAATCGCGACTTACGTAAAGCCCATGGGCTCCCTTTCCGGTGGGAATAAAGCCGATCTCCGACAGCGACTCGCCTTCGATTTCGTGTACGCCGTTGGCATCCATGTCGGCAACGTAGAAGACCGTGCCGTCCGGCGAGAGCTTCACGTCCTGAGGTTTGCCCTGCGGGCTCAGTTCCAGCCGCCCCAGGAACTTCTGGGAGGCGACATCCACTTTGATCACCGAGTTATCGAATTCGCAGCTGGCGATCAAATATCGGCCGTTGGCGGAGAAGTCCATGTGATCGACGCCCTTGCAGGGAACCCAGAGCTGATGCGCCAGTCTCATCGTGCCGGCGTCGTAGAATTCGAGCCGTTCGCGCTGCTCGGCCACCACGACAGCGTATTTGCCGTCGGGCGTGTAGTACATGTTGTAGGGGTCCATCACCGGAATCGTTCCAATCGGCTTGCTGGTTTCCGGGTCGATGCGGGTCAAGGTGCTGCTCTTATCGTTCAGCACCCAGAGAGTCTTCATATCGTAAGACGGGGTCACGTGCTGCGGCAAACGTCCGACGTGAAACTCATCGATCACCTTGTATGTCGATGGATCGATGACGTCCACCGAGTTACTCTCGGTGTTTGGAACGTACACGCGCGCCGGGAAGTCCTTAACCACCGGACTCAGGTTGCCGGCGCGGTCTGCCGAGTATATGTCGTGAACGTTGGTCACCGGCGCCATCCCGGGAAGGGGATCCCGGAAGATGCGGGCGGTGCCCGGAAGCGATGCCCTGGCGCCGGGCGTGCCGGCCCTGCTTCCAGAGGTGCAGCCGGCGAGGGCCGCGGCCAATAAGGCCACGGCGAGTTTCCTCTTCATACTTCTATTTTTGCGAAGCGGCGATAGCTTGGTCCAGATCCCAGAGGATATCATCGACGTCTTCGATACCTACTGAGAGTCGTACTAGATCTTTCGAAACGCCGGCTTCGAGCTGCTGCTCGTCACTGAGTTGCTGATGGGTGGTCGAGGCGGGGTGAATGATCAGGCTCTTGGCGTCGCCGAGATTGGCGAGATGGGAGAAGAGCTGAACGGAATCAATCAGTTTGCGTCCAGCCTCCAGCCCGCCCTTGATGCCGAACGTGACGATGGAGCCCTGTCCCTTCGGCAGGTACTTTTGAGCCACCGCGTGATACGGGCTGGACAGGAGGCCGGGATACTTCACCCACGAAACAGACGGGTGGCGCTCCAGCCATTCGGCCACTTCGAGCGCGTTGCGGCTGTGCGCCTCCATACGAAATTTCAGCGTCTCGATGCCTTGCAGAAACAGGAACGAGTTGAACGGACTGATACAGGGGCCGAGATCGCGAAGGCCTTCGACTCTCACTTTGATGATGTATGCCATGTTGCCGAACACCTCCGCGAACTTCATGCCGTGGTAGCCGGGGCTGGGCGCGGTGATGGCGGGGTACTTATCGCTCCACTGGAAGCGGCCGCTGTCGACGATGATGCCGCCGATCGACGTGCCGTGGCCGCCCAAAAACTTCGTCGCCGAATGCAGAACGATATCGGCGCCCCACTCGATGGGCCGGCAGAGGTAGGGCGAGGCCATGGTGTTATCGATGATCAGAGGAACGCCGGCCGCGTGCGCCACCGCCGCGACCTTTTCGATATCGAGCACGTTCATGCGTGGATTCGCGATGGTTTCGCCGTAGACGGCCCTGGTTTTGGGAGTGATGGCCTTGCGGAAGTTTTCCGGATTGTCCGGCTCGACGAACTTGACGTCGATGCCCATGCGGCGGAAGGTCACGTCGAACTGCGTGTAGGTGCCGCCGTAGAGCGTGCTGGATGCGACAAGCTCGTCCCCGGGTCCCAGAAGAGCGTTGATGGCGAGGAACTGCGCCGCCTGCCCGCTGGCGGTGGCCAGGGCGCCGACGCCTCCCTCGAGTGCCGCCACGCGCTGTTCGAAGACGTCCGTGGTCGGGTTCATGATGCGGGTGTAAATGTTCCCGAACTTCTGGAGCGCGAACAACTCGGCGGCGTGCGTGGAGTCGTCGAAGGTGAAGGACGTACTCTGATAAATCGGCACGGCGCGAGCGTGACTGGCCGCATCGGGCGTGTGCCCTGCGTGCAGCGATTTCGTGGCGAAGCCCATCTGGCGGGCGGGGGCGGTTTGTTCAGACATAGAATTCAGGATACAACCGAAGTCAATGGCGGAAACGTGGAAGGCAATTACGAGGGCCGTAAGTCCGGCCATGAATCGATGCGAGCTGGGGTACCTGGAGCGCGTGCCGATCGATGTGGCGAAGGCCGCGGCGCAGCACCGGGCTTACGAAGCCTGCCTGGCGGAATTGGGAGTGGATTTAGTCTCGCTTCCGGCCGAGCCGGACCTGCCCGACTCGGTCTTCGTGGAAGACCCGGCGGTAGTGGTGGACGAAGCCGCGGTGATCACCCGGACCGGCGCGCCTTCGAGGCGCGGCGAGGCCGATTCTCTGGCGCCCATACTCGGCCGCTACCGCCCGCTGCGGTTTCTGCGGGAACCGGCGACGCTCGAAGGCGGCGACATCCTCCACGTCGGCAAAACGTTGTTCGCCGGCGTTTCGCGGCGCAGCAACTTCGAGGGTATCCGGCAGTTGAGCAGCCACGCCAAACCATTCGGGTACGCGGTCCGGCCCGTGGAAGCCCGCGGCTGCCTGCATCTGAAAAGCGGCGTTTCGGCCCTGGGCGGCGGCGCGGCGCTGGTGAACCGGGCATGGGTGGATGCGGCGGCGCTCGAAGGGCTGCGCCTGGTCGACGTGCCGGAGCGCGAACCGTGGGCCGCCAACGTGCTGTCGGTCGGGGACGCGATTGTGATGCCCGCCTGCTTCCCGGAAACGGCGGAGATGCTGGACCGGCTGGGCTACCGCGTGCGAACCCTCGACGTCTCCGAGATTCAAAAGGCCGAAGGCGGCGTGACCTGCATGAGCATCCTGCTATAGCTGGGCGCCGTACACCGGGATGGCGGCCCCGGTAATCTGCGATGCGGCATCCGAAGCCAGGTATACGAGCAGGGCCGCAACCTCGGCGGGTTGCACCCAGCCGGACGGGTCGCCGCCGCCGGCGCGGTTGCCGGGGGTATCCATGGTTCCGGGCAGCACGGCGTTGGCGGTGATTCCGCGGTCTTTGTTTTCGAGCGCCAGGGTGCGGATCAGAGCTACCAGCGCCGCTTTCGAAACGTTGTAGGCGCCGGTCATCGGCATCGGATCTACGGCCTGGCGGCTGGCGACGGCGAGGATCCGGCCTCCGTTCTGCCGGCGCATGTGCGGCACCACGGCGCGGGTCACGAAGAAGGCCGCACGGAGGTTGAGGTCGAGCATTTGCTCGAAGGCCGCATCGTCGGTCTGGGCGATGCTCCGGCCGCCGGCAAAGCCGCCCGCGACGTGTACCAGCGCATCGATTCGTGAGAAGCGCGCCGCCGCTTCGTCCACCACTTTGCGAACGGCGGCCCCGTCGGTGAGGTCGGCGGGAAGGGCGGTGAAGCCCTGGTGATCGAAGTCGTCCGCGTGAATCGACCGGGACACCCCGACCACCTGCGAGCCGGCGTCCAGGAATGCCCTGGTGACGAAACTCCCCAGGCCGCCCTTTGCGCCCGTGATCAGGGCGACCTTGCCGTCCAGTCTTTCCATAGCAGTAGTATGCGGCGAAATGTGTGTCTGGCGGGAATATTCTGGTAGGTAGCGCGGATAGACTTGCAGATGGCGTTTGCGAAGGCCAGGAGAGAGGATTTTGAGGCGGCGGCGCTGCCCCACCTGAACCATATCTACCGCACGGCCTCCCGGCTTCTGGGCGACGCCGCCAAGGCGGAGGACGTGGTGCAGGACGTATATCTCCTGGCCTGGAAATCGTTCGACCGTTTCGAGCCGGGCACGAATTGCCGCGCGTGGTTGTTCAAGATTCTGTTTCACTCGGTCCACCACTACCGGCGCAAGTGGCTGAATATCCGGATGATCCGCGAAAGCGAGGAGGTTCTGGAGCAGTCCGTGGCACCCCCGCCGGTAGCGGCCGAAATCACCGACGAAGAGATGCTGGCGGCGCTGGCGCAGGTCCCTCAGGAGTTCCGGGCGGTGGTGCTGCTGGCGGATGTCGAGGAGTTTTCTTACAGGGAGACGGCCGGAATTCTGAATGTGCCGATCGGAACCGTGATGTCGCGGCTAAGTCGCGGCCGCCGGATTTTGCGCGAACGGCTGGCGGGGATGGCCCGTTCGTACGGCATCGGAGAAGGCAAACAGGAAGGAAAAAGCGCGTGAACTGCGGAAAAATGCAGCTCTTCCTCGATTCCTACATCAGCAACGAACTGCTGATTGAGACCAACCACGAGATGCTTCGCCACCTCGAGGGTTGCCCCGCATGCGCGGCGGAGGCGGAAGCGCTGGGCCGGCTGAAGATCTGTTTGAAGGCTGCGGTGGAACGGCAGGCCGTGCCGGAGGGGCTCGAGACGCGGGTTCGCGCCAGGCTGGCGCCGCGCCGCCGCGTGCCCGGGTGGTGGACGGCGGGGATGCTGGCCGCGGCCGTGGCCGCCGGCGTCTTCGTGATGGTGTGGATGGGGTATCCGCGCGCCGCCTTGCCGGCTCTCGCGGACCGGCCGGCGCAGGCGGCGTTCATTGAGACGGTCGCGGCCCATATCGGCGAGGCGCTGCGCGTGGGGCTGAGAGATCACGTACACTGCTCCGTGTTCCGCAGCTATCCGAAAGATCCGCCGACCGTGGAAGAGATGGTGCGGAGCCTTGGCCCGCAGTATCAGGGGCTGCTGCCGATCTTCGAGGCCGCGGCGCCCGAGGGCTACCGCTGCGTGATGGCGCACCATTGCAGCTATGCCGGGCGCAAGTACGTTCACCTGACCCTGCGCAAGGGGGAGAGCGTGCTCTCGCTGGTGATCGCGCGGAAGCAGGCCGGCGAAACCCTGGCGGGAATGAAAGTGGCGCGGCTGGCTGCGGGGATTCCGGTCTATGAGTCGAGAGCGGAGCGCTACCAGATAGCCGGGTTCGAGACGGGCAACTACATGGCTTATGTGATTTCCGAGATGAGCCGGGGGAAGAATCTACAGGTCGCGGTGGCGGTAGCGCCGGGTGTCAGCCGCCTGCTCTAGTTTTAGTAGGGTAGGCCTCCCGGCCTGCCCAAGCCGAATGGAACCCGGCTGGACAGGCAGGAGGCCCGGCCAGGCCGCTACCCTGCCAGGATCTTCTTGCAGTACTCGTAGCACTTGCCGACTTCAGTCACCGGGTCGGATTTGCCCTGGTATTCATACTCGATGTTACCGGGGAAGGGGTACCGCTGCTCCTTGAGCAGGAACAGGACGTCCTTGATCGGAGTATCGCCCTCGCCCCACACTGTGTTGGGGCCGTGGTTCTTCTTCCGGTCTTTCAGGTGGAGGTTGGTGATGCGGGCGTGGTGCTCCTTAATGAACGCCACGGCATCGTAGTTCGACGCCGTGAAGTGGCCGATATCGAGGTTCACGCCGTTGTACTTGCCGTAGCTGAAAGCCGTGGCGTAGCTTTCGAGCGTGGCGAACTGGTTCGGATCCGAGGTCTGATCGTGGCCGTGATACCCGACCATCATTTTGTGCTTGTCGGCCAGCGGCGCAATGCGCTTCGACATCGTGATGGTGGTGCTGGTGCTGATCGCTTTTGCGCCCAGCGCCTTTGCCATATGAAACCCGTATTCGATTTCGTCGTCGGTCATGCTGTCCTGCATGTTGTAGCAGAGCAGGTATAGATCGATTCCGGCCTGGTCGAACTTCTTACGGACATCCTTGAACTTGTCCATCGAGACGGACATGCGCCATTTGCGAAGCTCTTCGGCGTGCGCCTTCATGGCCGCCCGCATTTCCGGCGTCATCTGGTGGCGTCCGCCCATGGGGCCGGCCGCCGGAGGACGGCTGACCGGCGCACGCCTCTCGGCGGGCGCGCCGGCATCGGATTCGGCATGGTTGGACATGAGCTCGACTTCGCTCAGCCCGATCTGCGTCATGTACTTGATGATGTCATCGATGCTCTGCGCGGGCATCTGGCGGAAGCTGTATGAGATGACGCCGATCTGGACGCCATCGATCTTGGAATTCGGCGCCGCTGCGAACGCTTTAGCCAGCGGCAGGGACGCGAGTGCAATCTTACCTACATCTCTTCGTGTATAGACCATAAAAGGACCTCATCGCGGAGTCACCGCGAGCATACCAGAATTTCACGTCCAATTTCTCGTTACCCCGTTTCACGCGCAGCGCTTCGAGCGGATCGGCGCCGCCCCAAGGCCAGCATCGCCAGCGATCATCTTGCCGCCGGGCGCTTCCTTCCCGTTCTCGCCATCGGGGAGCCGTAGGTCGGGGGGCGGCACCTCCACTCGCTTCAGGCGATCTCGGGGTCCTGAGTGGACCTCGGGCTACCTGGAGCGTCGTCCGGGCGCAGAGTACTTCTCCGGTAGCCCCACTTTTCGAGGAAGTAGCGAAACGTTTGTGTCCACGGTCGTTCCTGGCGATGCCAAATATCAGCATCGGCGTTTTCCGGCCAAGTGAGCGAACGCATCGGGGCGTCAGTCGGAGATTGTGCCAGTTCGACTCCAATTCGTACCATTGAGGGCGCGGCAACGGCAGGTTCACGCTGCACGGCCGGTGAGTGGAGTGAATCGACCGCCGCTCGCCGCAGCTACTCGGAAGATACTGTTTCACCGTGATCCTAAACGGCTACGAACCGCCACGCGGATGTCAACCGTGGCCTCTGTGCACCTGATCTTGAACCACAGCGTCGCGATGTCAGCCTTTCAATGCGGGAATCATCGCATTCACGGGCGTCAACAGTCGATCCGAAGTTTGTTGGTTCGCTTGAGCGCAGATGTTCGCAAATGCTAGCGCAACAGTGGATTCCGGCAGCAGGCCCAGGTGCTCTCCGATCTGGGCGAAGAGAAGATGCGGGTCCATGTTCGTCACACGGACATCCTCACACACCCTCTTAACCCGCTCGGATTCCTCGAAACGCTGAAGCAATGCGACCGCTAGCTTCCCCCCATACCCAGCCCACGACTGCATTACGGTGTCAAAGACATAGGACTCTGGCCCTTGCCCGGGCAATCTGAAAACGCGCTCTTTGTCAGACGTTGATTGGGCAGAATCCCCGTCGATAAAACAAATCGAGGAAACTGACCTAGCTGGATCAGCGTTGGTGATAGTGGTTGATCGAAACAGCTGTCCCGTCTCCCTGCATCGCGTACACCTCTATGTGGTCGACCGACAACTTCCCAGATTGCCTCAAGATTGCCTCCATCCAGACCTTCGCAAAATCGTCCTCCACGAAAATCGCGAGTTGGGCCTCGATTTGGCCCGTTATTGCGCGCAGCGAATGAATATCCAGTTTGCCCTGAAAGATGCGATCCTGCGTTGCTACCCAAATTGCCTTTGCCGGTAGCGGGCTGAGAGCGTCGTTCGAGTGAGTGGTGAAGATTGCCTGGATCTTCTTGCGCTCGGCGGCTTCGATGAGGTACTCCACCATCCGAACAGTTGCGACGGGGTGTAGTCCGTTTTCAATCTCCTCGATTAATACAAGCGCCTGCTCATCAGCCAATTCGATTCGAGAGACCATTCGAATGACACTGGATTCACCGGCGCCAAAGTGGAATTCTGAGTAGCCCTCCCCAGATTTTGTCTTCCCCGTCAATAGAATCACACGCCCCTGGGGATCGACTTTTAGCCGCCTGAAGCCAGTAATGTCCTTGCCCAAGATTCGAGAAACAGATTTGCGAACGGTTTCGGAAAGTTCTTCCACATTCTCTTCCGGCACCTTGAACGTACTGGTTCCACATCGCAGCAGTTCGGCCCTTTCGTTCGCGGGCACAGTTCGAGCAACTCCAAAAACCAGAACTTCGCGCTCCAACGCTTCCCGCTTCCAACGAAAGTTGCGGAAGCTTGCCGTTCGACGCACAGCGTCCTTCTTATTCTGGTCCCGGTCAATTAGCTCGTACTCGATGGACCAGTCCTGCATAGTTTGATCATAAGTGCCGCTCTTAGCGAAGAAACGGCGTGGCGATACGCTCTTGTAAGCGCACCCAGCTGCTCCGAGGATGGTCGTCTTCCCCCCGCCATTCGGCCCGATCAGGGCCGTTACTGGAAAATCAAAAGAAACCAGTTCATTCGAGAACCCCCGAACATGCTTGAGTATCACCTTTGACAAATAGTTCTTGTAGTTTCGGTTGGCGGCTTTCTCCAATAAATCGTTGACCGTGCTATCGCGGACTTCGCTTTTGAATTCTCGGTTTCCCGGCATCTGTGTCCGAACGCCTCCGTCTCCCGACGCAATAGGCTAACACGTGAACACGTTGTCGGCTTGGACAGCAGGAAGGCCCGGAACAGCAATCCGCGGCCTGCCGTATGGCGGTGGTGATGACGAACTGCAGCCACTTGGCCCTGTTGTCGCCGTTGATGAGAAGCGGCGGTTCCCGTTGGTAGACGGGGTTCGCGGAAACTGACCTCGGCGGTCCTGGTTCGGCCCTGCCAATGGAAGGTAGCCCTACACACCAGGCACTTGGCGGGGGTGAACCCGTCTACAACCCACGTAACAGGTCGCCGCTCTCGGCGAAAACCGCCTTCAGCGCTCCCTCTGGATCATCCAGGAAACGCCGGGTGAACTGACGCGCGGCTTTCCCGCAAGTGCGCGGCGGTCTGCTCGAACAAATCGCTGCTTGTGCGCCACAGCAGGTAGTCGCGCGCGGCCACGCCGCTCCGTTCATCGAGGGTTCAGGCGCCGGATCCAGATGTTGCGGAACCGTACCTCGCTGCCGTGGTTCTGGAGCACCAGGGAGTCTTCGGCGGGCTGCGGGACGTATTTCGCGACCTGCCGGTAGACCGTCGGCCCCATGGCCGCCCGGTGATTCTGCACCAGCACGCCATTCATCACAACCGTTAAGTAGGCCGGCGTTTGAAGCTTCTCTCCCTCGAAGCGCGGCGCTTCAAAAACGATGTCGTAGGCCTGCCACTCCCCGGGCGGGCGCACCGCATTCACCAGAGGCGGCCATTGGCCGTAGATCGCGCCGGCCTGGCCGTCGGCATAGGTGGGGTTGTGGTAGGAATCGAGCACCTGGATTTCGTAGAGACCCTGCAAGAAGACCCCGCTGTTGCCGCGCGATTGGCTGCTGCCTTCCACGCCGGCCGGTTCGGCCCATTCGAGATGCAGTTGCACGTCGCCGAACTTTTCCCTGGTCGCGATGTCGGGTGCGCCGTGGACCGGCTCCAGGTAGCCGGTTTCCACCTTCCATGCGGGCGGCTCGGCGTGCGCCGTGTAACCGGTGGTGTTCAGCGTCACGGTGCGCCAGTTGGAAAGGTCCTTGCCGTTGAACAGAACCACGGCATCGGAAGGCGGGCCGCCGGTTTCCGCAGCCGGAGTGACCACGGGCGGGTGCGGGCGGTCCGGATCGTGCACGTGATAGGGAAGACCGGGTAGCATGGGGGTGTCTTTGAATCCCAGGTCCCCGGATTCCTGCCGATGCCGCGAATTGCGGGCGGCGGCGTAAATCATGAGCAACATCAACGGGATTGCCGCTGCCAATACCAGGGGAGGCACGCGTCGCATAGCGTTATCGTACACAATGGAGGGCTGATGCGAGCCGTTGGCGTTTTTCCCGGCACCCGCGAAGTGCGGATGATCGAACATGCGGAGCCGTGGGTTTCTTCCGCGCGCGAAGTGAAGCTGCGGATGCTCGAGGTGGGGGTTTGCGGCACCGACCGCGATCTGTGCGGCTTTAAGTTCGGCACCGCCCCCGAGGGCTGCGACCATTTTGTGCTGGGGCACGAGTCGCTGGCTGAAGTGGTGGACGCCGGCGACGCGGTTTCGAAAGTAAAGAAGGGCACGCTCGTGGTCGCGGTGGTCCGCAAGCCCTGCCATGACCCGGCCTGCCCGGCCTGCCGGGCCGGACGCCAGGATTTTTGCCTGACCGGGCGCTATCGCGAGCGCGGGATCCAGGGGATGCACGGGTTCATGACGGAATTCGTTGTGGACGAAGAACCGTACGTCTACCCGATTGCGCCGGAATTGCGCGAAGTGGCGGTGCTGGTCGAGCCCCTCACGATCGCCGAGAAGGCATACCTGGAGTACCAGGCCATCGACGCCCGCCTGCCCTGGCCCAAGGGTGAGCGGACGGCGCTGGTGCTGGGCGCGGGGCCGGTAGGAATTCTCGGCGCCATGCTCTTCCGCAGCCGCGGATTCCAGACGTGGGTCTACTCGCGGGCGCCGGCGGAGAATGCCGCGATCGTCCAGGCCGCGGGGGCCCGGTTCGTCTCATCGCTCGATGCCACGCCGCGCGACTTCGCCAAACTGGCCGGCAATGTCGACGTAGTGTACGAAGCCATGGGGGCGCCGCAAACCGCGTTCGATTTTCTCGAATGCCTGGGCGGCAACGGTGTATTCGTTTTCACCGGGGTGCCGCCGGCCCGGGAAAACCTCACGCTCGATCTGCACGGGCTGCTTTTTCGCATGATCGTGCGGAACCAGGTGATCGTGGGCACCGTGAACGCCGGGCCGGATGCTTTCGACGCCGCCATCCGCGATCTGGCAACCTTTCACGCCCGCTGGCCGCGAGCGCTCGCCTCCATGATCAGCGCGCGATATCCGCTGGATGCCTTTCGCAGCGCGATTCACGACGCGGGCATCAAGAACGTGCTGCTTCCGGCGTGAGAAAATAGCGGCATGCATCGCTGGGTATTGCTCGCTCTGTTTGTGCCCTTGCTTGGGGGGCAGGATCAACCCAAACGCCTGGAATTCGAGGTGGCATCGATTAAGCCGTCGGCACCTCCTTCCGTCGGGCGAATCGACGTGGGGCTGCATATTGACGGCGCAATGGTCCGGTGCTCCTTCCTCTCGCTGAAGGAGTACATCCGGATGGCATACCAGGTCAAGGACTACCAGGTGCTGGGGCCGGAGTGGCTGGCTTCGGACCGGTTCGACGTCGCCGCCAAACTGCCCGCGGGCGCGACTCGCGACCAGGTGCGCGAGATGGTGCAATCGCTGCTCGAAGACCGCTTCCGGTTGAAGTTGCACCGTGACCACAAAGAGTTCCCGGTGTACGGACTGGTCGTGGGAAAAGACGGGCTGAAGATGAAGGAATCCGCGCCCCCACCGGATGCCGCGGCCAGCGTTCCCGTCAACATTACGGCGAGCGGGGCGCACGAAGGCACGACCATCAACCTGGGGAACGGAGCGTCGTTCACCGCCGCGGACGACCGCTTCGAGGGCACCAAGCTGACCATGGCCAACACCGCCGACCTGCTGGCGCGGTTCGCGGACCGTCCCGTAGTCGACATGACCGGGGTCAAGGGCCGCTACGATTTCACCATGCAGTTCTCGCCCGACGACTTCCGTGCGATGCGCATTCGTTCGGCGCTCTCCGCGGGTGTGGCGCTGCCTCCGCGGGCGCTGAAGCTGCTCGAAGAGTCGTCCGGAGATGCGCTGTTCGCCCAGGTGGAGAAGTTGGGGCTGAAGCTCGAGTCGCGCAAGGCGCCTCTCGAAGTCCTGGTGATCGATCACATCGAGAGGACCCCGACCGACAATTAGGCGCGGTGCGTGCGGGGCGTGAGGTGCTGCACGAACCAGTCGCCGGCGAGAGCGGCGACGTGGTCGAGCGCGCCGGGTTCCTCGAACAGGTGGGTGGCCCCGGGTACGATCTCGAGCTTGTTCGACGCGCGGAGTTGCCGCTGGGCCTCGCGATTCATGTCGATCACCGGCAGATCGTCGCCGCCCACGATCAGCAGCGTCGGCGCCTTTATCCGCCGCAGCGCCGGCCCGGCGAGATCGGGGCGGCCGCCTCGCGAGACGATCGCGCCGATTGCTTCGGGTAGCTGCGCGGCGGCCACCAGAGCCGCGGCCGCTCCGGTGCTTGCGCCGAAATAGCCAATCGTCAGATCCCGGGTTTCCTCGTAGCTGCCGATCCATTCGGTGGTGGCCGCCAGGCGCCCCGCCAGCATTTCGATATCGAACCGAAGGTGTCCGGTGTGCATGTCCATCCGCTCTTCGCGGAGGGTGAGGAGATCGAACAGAAGCGTTCCCAGCCCGCGCTTGCGGAGTGCCTCGCCGACGTAGCGGTTCCGCGGACTATGGCGGCTGCTGCCGCTTCCGTGGGCAAAAAGGACGATACCGCTCGCGCCGTCCGGAACCGAAAGGTCGCCTTCCAGTTCCACATCGCCCGGCGATATGCGGACGTAACGTTCCTGGGTGAGGCTACGCATAGGCCCTCTTTTTCATTTTCGCTCCACCCGGCGGGCTCAAAGGGGGAGGAGATTCACCAAGCGGCGGATCTCGGGGATAACTCGCAATGCCGCTCGATTAGCGCTTGCCGGGCAGCCGCAGGACTACCGAATCGCCGTTCTCATTACCTGCCGGGGGCAGCGCGGCGGGAACGGGCGCGGGCGAGGCGGGGGCGGTGACTCTGAGGGAACCGCTGGAAAGCCCGAATTTCGCGGAGGCGGCTCGCGCGAGAACAGCTTTCCGGACCACGTCCTCCGGCACCGCCAGCGAGAGCTTCAGCGTGTTGCCTTCCACGTGAGTTTCCCATTTCACGTCGGGCGAGGCCTGTTTCGGTTGGGCTGCCATCGCCATCTTGAAGAACTGCAGCCCCGAGACGAGCTTTTCGAGATCCTTCGCGTTCCGGGCATGTACCTCCGCGGATACCTCGATGCCGTGGCTCAGCAGCAGCCCGAACTGAAACCGGTCCACCGAATCGAGACCCGGGGCTTGGCCGGCCGGAGGAAGGGCGCCTGGCGGCACCTGGCCGGTGCCCCAGATATCGTAGCGGGCGCGCAGGGCTTCCACTTGCTCGGCCAGTGCGGCGGAGATCCGCCCACCGCGGCCGCGCCGGTCGATGGCGGCCTCGACCGTGGGGACGTCACCGGCAATGGCCGTGGAGGCGTCCAACAGGGCAATCATGCTGGTCGCTCCCTTGGTGCCGGAGAGCAGCGGAACGCCGCGATACCGCTTGGCGCCCGCAGAGAGGCGCGTCACGTCGAAGCGGCCGCGCACCACCAGCAGCGCCGGAGCGTTCTGGCCGTCGGCCGTGGAGGCGATGAGGATCTCATCGATATCTTTCAAAGGGTCGAAACCGATCGTCGCGGCGATGCTCATCCAATCGGAGCCCGCGCTCATGGCTTGAGACGCCACTCCCTGAAAGAGTGGCGACCCGATGATGGCATGCAGCCGCACGCCGATCATGACCTTCGTGCCGGCGGGTAGCAAATCCGGAAGCGCGGCGTCGGCCGCCGGCAGCAGGCGGGCCGCCAGCAGCAGGGCAAAGCATAGCGGTCTCATGGCCTGATGGTAAGCCCCGCGGCCGGGCCGGCGTAAGACGACGCTGGTTAGGCGGCGGGTGTTAACCAAAGTGGAAGATGACGGCGATCAGTGGATCAGGTGGGCGGCCAGGAATGCGCCCGCGTAGGCCAGCACGGTCATGTATACAAACTGGAATGCCGGCCACTTCCATCCGCCGGTCTCGCGGCGCACCACCGCAATGGTGGAGATACATTGCATGGCGAAAGCAAAGAAAATCAACAGGGCGAAGGCCCCGCCGGGCGACAGGTCCGCACGCAGCGACTGCTCCAAACCGTGCCGGTTGGCATCCGGATCCATGCCGTAAATCGTGCCGAGCGTGGCGATGATGGTTTCCCGCGCGGCCAGCGAGGTAATCAGCCCGATTCCGATCTTCCAGTTGAACCCCAGCGGCTTGATGGCGGGCTCGATTGTGCGCCCCACCGTCCCGGCCAGGCTTTCGGCAATCGGCGGCGCGTGCCCATGTTGCAGGGGGACGTTGGCCATCACCCACAGCAGAACCGTCACCAGCAGAATCACCGTGCCGGCGCGGCGAAGGAAGACTTTGGCCCGGTCATAAAGGCGCAGCCCGATCGATTGGAACGTGGGCCAGCGGTAGGAAGGCATCTCCAGCAGAAACGGCGTCTGCCCACTCTTGAGCACCGAAGATTTCAGCACCCGCGCAGTCGCGACCGCGGCCAGGAAACCCAGCGCGTAGAGCCCCACCATCGCCGCCGTCCGCGCGGTCAGGAAGGCGCCGAGCAAGTGGCGGTTCGGTATGAAGGCCGCGATCACCAGGGCGTAGACCGGCAGGCGCGCCGAGCAGGTCATCAGCGGCGCGATCAGGATGGTCGCGATGCGGTCCCGCCGGTTCTCGATAGTGCGGGTGGACATGATCGCCGGCACCGCGCAGGCATGCGCCGAGAGCAGCGGAATGAACGATTTCCCCTGCAACCCCACCCGCGCCATCGTGCGGTCGGCGATCAGGGCGGCGCGCGCCAGGTAGCCGGAATCTTCCAGGATCCCTATAAAGAGGAACAGCAGCAACACCTGGGGCAGGAAGACCACCACCGAACCGACGCCGTTCCACACGCCTTCGATCAGCATCGATTTGAGCAACCCGTTCGGGAGCACATGGGCAATCCACCGGCCGGAACCCTGAATCAGCCAGTTCACCGCGTCTTTGGACGGATCGGCCACGCTGAAGATCGTCTGGAACACGGCCAGGACCACCAGGATGAAGATCAGTGGGCCGGCCACCGGGTGCAGAAATACGGCATCCAGCCGGCGCGTCCAACGCGGCGGGATAGGCGCCAGGTAGGCCGCTTCGCCGGTCACGCGGCCTGCCCACTCACGGCACATCGGCACATCTTGCAGCACCGGCAATTGCCTGGGGGAGGGCTTGGGCATCACGCCGGCCAGGAATTCGGAAACCGCTTCGATGCCTTCGCCCTGGCGCGCGCTGATGAGGGCCACCGGCGCGCCGAGTTCCGCCGAGAGGGCCCGCATGTCGATCTTGCCGCTGCGGCTGCGCAGATCGTCGGCAAAGTTGAGGATCACCAGGGTGGGAATGCCGAGCGACAGAATCGGGGCCGCCAGCATGAGGTGGCGTCCCAGGTTGGTCGAATCGAGCACCAGCAGGATCGCCTCCGGCTTGGGCGTGTCTGACCGCGTTCCCCGCAGGACGTCGTGAGCGACCTGTTCGTCTTCCGATCGCGGCGAAAGGCTGTAGACGCCCGGCAGATCGATGATCCGCACGGCGCGGCCGTCAGTCAGTTCAGCAATGCCGGTATGCTGTTCGACGGTGACGCCCGGGAAGTTGGCTACCTTCTGGCGCAGCCCTGTGAGGCGGTTGAAGAGCGTGGTTTTGCCGGAATTGGGAGGGCCGATCAGCGCGACCGTCCGTAGCTCACCGCCCGAAACCGGAAACTGCAGGACAGCAGCGGAGCCGCAGCCTTGGCAGTCGCTGCACTGGCTCATCAGCCCCTCGAACTCACCGGCCGTTCGCGCCGCAGCGTCAGCCGTTCGGCGGTTTCCCGGCGCAGGGCGATCTCCGAACCATCCACCCGAAAGACGCGGGGGTCGCCGCCAGGGGCGCTCAGCCCCGCAGTGACGCACGCACCCGGGAGAAATCCAAGTTCCATAAGCCGCCGGGCATCCTCGCCGGGCAGATCGATGCAATCCAGAACCGCGGTATCGCCGCGCCGCAGGTCGACCAGAGTGGCGGGGGATACGCCGCTTCCGGCCAGGGTCTCGTGCAGGATCTTGTTGCCACTGAGTTGCATCTTGGTTTCAGTATGCGGGAGTCCGAAATTCTTGTCAATACCCGCAACGGCGGGGCGGCGCGCGTTTTTCAGTCCTGGTTTCAAAAGCTCCCCAAGTGGTCCAAAATAAAGGATAACAGATGACTGCTCCGATTACGGTCCGGCGAATCCGCGCGCAAGAACTCGACCGTATCCTCCTTATCGAACGCGCCAGCTTTGGTGAAGATGCTTATGATCGCAACTTGTTTGCAGAATTTCTCAACAAGTGCGGGGATTTTTTCTTAATCGCCGAGCACGAGAGCCGCATTTGCGGGTACGCGATTGCCTGCATCTGCGGGATGCGCCGGGGCGTACGGAGGGCCGAACTGGTCTCGATTGCCGTCAACCCGCCTGACCGCGGGCTCGGCGCGGCTTCCCGGATGATGGATAGCATCCTCAGGCGTCTGCGGCGCCACGGGGTCGATCGCCTGTCGCTGATGGCGCGGGTCGCCAACCACCCCGCCCTGGCATTCTACGGCAAGTACCGGTTCCGGCGGATCCGCGTCGTCCGAGGGTACTACGCGGACGGCGCTGACGGCCTGCTGATGACACTCCGACTGCGCTCCGGCGGGTAGGAATATTTGGGGAACGCACGGTGCCGCCGGGTCCGTCCAACTCGACATGATGAGATTGACGCGGCGCGAGGCACTGTCTCTGGCGGGCGGTTTCTGTATCGGATCGATCCGCCTGGAGGCAGCCAGCGGAGACTTTTGGAATAAGAAGCCGCCTTCGGAGTGGACCGCCGAAGAGCAGGGTCGGCTGCTGAATAAGTCTCCCTGGGCGAAAGAAGTAGCCGCCCAGTATTCGGGCAATGGACGCCCGGGGGGCGGAGGCGGATACCCGGGGGGCGGCGGATATCCTGGCGGCGGCATGGGCGGGCCGCGGATCGGGATCGGCGGCATCGGGATGGGAATGCCCCGAGGCCGGATGGGCGGCGGTCGAGGCCGCGGCGGCCCGATGCAGAGCGCCTACAGGGGAATCGTGCGTTGGGAAAGCGCCCAGCCGATTCGCGAGGCGGATAAGACGCCGCTGCCGGATTCCTTCAAGAATCACTATGTGATCAGCGTGAGCGGAATCCCCATGTCCGCCAGCCGGCGGTCTCAGAACGACGATAGCGATTCCCAGGGTTCCCATGACGATCCGTTCGATCAGCTCAAACAATTTACGAGCCTTCAACCAAAAGGCAGGGCCATGGCCCAGCCCGGCGTGGTCGAACAGCAAGGGGGCACCTACCTTTTCGGCTTTTCGAAGGAAACATTGGACTTGTCGGCAGACGATAAGGAATTCGATTTCGCCACGAGGATGGGGCCTTACTCGGTAAAGGCGAAGTTCAGCACGAAGGAAATGCACTATCACAGCCAGCTGGCGGTGTAGCAGGGCCTTGAGTTTGCGGAGCCTTGCAGAACCAGATGGCTCTGGGTGCTTTGTTACACTGAACGAGTGGCGCCTCGAAAAATAATTCTGACCGGAGATCGCCCAACCGGCCCTTTGCATCTGGGTCATTATGTCGGCTCGCTTCGCCGGCGGGTCGAGCTTCAGCGCGAATACCGGACCTTCATTATCATTGCGGACGCGCAGGCCCTTACGGATAATGCGGAGGATCCGGGCAAGATCCGGCGCAACATCCTGGAAGTGGTTCTGGACTATCTGGCGGTCGGCATCGATCCTTCGATTTCCACTATTTTCGTCCAGTCCCTGGTCCCGCAACTCTATGAGTTGACGGCGTATTACCTGAATCTGGTGACGGTTGCCCGCCTGCAAAGAAACCCTACCGTTAAAGATGAGATTCAGCAACGGGGCTTCGGAGCCAGCATCCCGGCTGGATTCTTCTGCTATCCGGTCAGCCAGGCGGCCGACATCACCGCGTTTCTAGCGGACCTGGTGCCGGTGGGGCAGGACCAGTTGCCGATGATCGAGCAGACCACCGAAATCGTGCGCAGCTTCAACCGGATCTACAACTGCTCGGTTCTGGTAGAGCCGAAGGCGATGCTCTCGAGCGTTCCGAGGCTGCCCGGGACGGACGGCAAAGGAAAGATGAGCAAGTCGCTCGGGAACGTGATTTCGCTGTGCGACAGCGCCGACGTAATCCGCCAGAAGGTGCGCACCATGTACACGGATCCAAAGCACTTGCGCGTTTCTGACCCGGGCACGGTAGAGGGCAACCCGGTGTTTGCGTACCTGGACGCGTTTGACCCGGAGCCGGCGGCTCTGGTCGAAATGAAAGCTCACTACGAACGCGGCGGCCTGGGAGACACCACGGTCAAGCGCAGGCTGCTCGAAGTGCTGCTGGCGACGCTGGACCCCATCCGCGCGCGGCGGGAGCAGTTTGCCAACGATCCCGCCGAAGTCCTGCGGGTGGCCGAGCAGGGCACGGAAGTGGCGCGGGAAGCCGCGGCCCGGACGCTGGATCAGGTTCGGCAAGCAATGGGGATCGACTATTTCACCGTGCCGGCCGCCCAGTAGACAGCCAATCGCGCGTTCTGGTACACTGACGGATGTCCCTTTAGCGCTCAGTGGGAGGTTCGTTTGTCTGTTGAACGGACCGCTTGCACCAATGAGGAAATATGGCTCGTAAACAAGGCAAACAGTATCAATCCGCGTCGAAGCAGGTCGAATCCAGGGAATATCAGGTGGAAGAGGCAATTCCGCTTCTCAAGAAAATCAAATTCGCCAAGTTCGATGAGACCGTGGAAGTGCACATGCGTCTCGGCGTCGACCCCAAGCATGCCGACCAGATGGTGCGCGGCACGGTGGTCATGCCGAACGGACTCGGCAAATCGAAGAAAGTGCTCGTGATCGCGAGCGGCGACAAGCAGCGGGAAGCTACCGAAGCGGGTGCCGATTTCGTGGGCGGCGAGGATATGGTCAACAAGATCCAGTCCGAAGGTTGGACGGCGTTCGACGCCGTCATCGCCACTCCCGATATGATGCGCTCGGTCGGAAAGCTCGGCAAGATTCTGGGGCCGCGCGGCCTCATGCCCAATCCCAAGACCGGCACGGTGACCGTGGATGTAATCAAGGCCGTGAAAGAAGTGAAGGCCGGCAAGGTGGAATTCCGCGTCGACAAGACGGGAATCATCCACGCACCGGTGGGCAAGCTGAGCTTCGCGCCGGACAAACTGCTGGAGAATGCGTCGACCCTCATCACGGCGGTCATCAAGGCCAAGCCGGCGGTGGCCAAGGGCAAGTACGTGAGGAGCACGACCATCTGCTCGACCATGAGCCCGGGCGTTCCGGTCGACACGACTCCGTTCAGTGTGAAGGCGGCGGTCTGACGCCGGACAGGTGCTTTCATGAAAAAGAAAGAAGATAAGCAGAAAGACGTCGAATCCCTGCGCCAGGATCTGGCGAATCTGAAGAACCTGTTTGTCACCGGCTACGAAAAGTTGCGGGTGGACCAGGATTTCGAGTTGCGCAAGACGGTGCGCGGGGCGGGCGGCAAATACCGGGTGGTGAAGAACAACCTCGCGGAGAAGGCATCCGAAGGCACGGCCGCCGAACAGGTGCTCAAAGGCTTGCGCGGCATGACCTCGATGGCCTATACGACCACCGACCCGGTGGCCTTGGCCAAGGCTCTTACCACCTACGCCAAGACCAACCCGAGCTTTACTTTCAAAGCGGGTATCGTGGAAGGCCGCGTGATCGACGTGAAGGCCATCCAGGAACTGGCGAACATGCCTTCGAAGGAAGAGATGTTCTCCAGGCTGCTGTATGTAATCAAAGCCCCGGCGCAGCGGTTGGTGACGGCCATGAACGCGGTCGGACGCGATCTTGCGGTGGTGGTGGATCAGGGCGTCAAAGAGAACAAGTTTCAGTCGTAGCGGCTGGGCCTGCCCGGGCGCTTGATCGGATTTTCAATACTTAAGGAGTTTTGGAGTAGAAATGGCGGATATCAACGCAATTGCGGATCAGATTCAGGGCTTGACGCTGCTGGAGGCCTCTCAGCTGGTCAAGTTGCTCGAAGAGAAGCTGGGAGTTTCGGCGGCAGCGGCGGCCCCAATGATGATGGCGGGAGCCGGCGCGGCAGCAGCGGCAGCTCCAGCGGCTGAAGAGAAGACCGAGTTTACGGTGGTCCTGGTGGCTGCCGGTGCGAACAAGATCAATGTAATCAAGGCGGTTCGCGAAGTGACCAGCCTTGGATTGAAAGAAGCCAAGGATCTGGTGGATGGCGCTCCCAAGCCTGTCAAGGAAGGCGTGAGCAAGGAAGAAGCCGAGGCCATCAAGAAGAAGTTCGTTGACGCCGGCGCGAGCGTCGAAGTTAAGTAGAGTGGGCCGGGCAGACCCGGCCAGGAGGCTGGGGGGGCCGGCCCCAGCCCGATGCCGGGCGTGCCGTCCCAGGTGTCTCCAGTTTTGTGGGTTTGACGAAGGGCGTTCGTCCTGTTAATATGATTAGTTGGGCTTTGAGTTCAGCCGGATTCGATCCCAATTGGTGACTGTGATTCCCGAATCCTGGTATATAAATTGCAGTTCGGCCGGAGCTGCAGAGAGGGGATCTCTGCGCATCTTCGCGCCTGCACACTTCGAACAGGATTCGTACGCCCGCATCTCTACAGCCCCCATCTCTATTGCGCGCATCACTCCGGAAGTTCGATTCCTGCCCCTGTTTCTTCATCATTCGGCGCCCGAGGCGATCTCTTCACCTTGGGCGCCGTTGGTTTTGTGCTGTTAAGCACAGTTTCTGTGCTTTGGCTCTTCGGCCGTCAGGAGTAAAAGAATGGATATTCAAAATAACGGCGCCGCCACCGAGCGAGTTGATTTTTCCAAGATTAAGACCTCGATCCCGATCCCGAACCTGATCGAGGTTCAGAAGAATTCCTACGAGCGGTTCCTGCAGATGGACTTGCTGCCTAATGAGCGCGAGGACATCGGCCTGCAAACCGTTTTCAACTCGGTGTTTCCGATCTCGGATTTCCGCGGCGTCAGCGATCTCGAGTTCGTCGACTACTCGATCGGCAACTGGGAATGCAAGTGCGGCAATCTGAAAGGTTTGCACCATCTCCGGTCGACGTGCCGGAATTGTGGAGCGACCATCCGCACGGACCCGTTTCACGCGGGCGACATCCTCTGCCATCATTGCGGAACTTTTAATAAGAACGTCGTCACTTTCTGCAACAAGTGCGGCGACCCGGTCGGGTTGCAGCTCAAATACGACATGCAGGAGTGCCAGGAGCGTGGCATGACCTATGCGGCGCCCCTCAAGGTGACGATCCGGCTCACGGTCTATTCCAAGGACCCGGAAACCCAGAAGAAGAGCGTTCGCGATATCAAAGAGCAGGAAGTGTTTTTCGGTGAAATCCCGCTGATGACCGACAACGGGACGTTCATCATCAACGGTACCGAGCGCGTCATCGTTTCGCAGTTGCACCGTTCCCCCGGGGTGTTCTTCGAGCGCGTTCCGGCACAAGGCTACTTCCTGGGCAAAATCATTCCGTACCGCGGAAGCTGGGTCGAATTCGAATACGACAACAAGAACATCCTGTACGTTCGTATCGACCGCAAACGCAAGTTCTACGGCTCGGTTTTCCTGCGCGCCCTGGGTCTCAAGACCGATGAGCAGATGCTGCGCGCGTTCTACCGCGTCAGCAAAATCAATATCAAAGACAAGAAGCTTCTGTGGAACGTGGATGAGGGCCTGACCGGGCTGAAGCTCTCCTATGCCATCAATAACAAGGCCGGGGAGACGGTGGTCGCGCAGGGCAAAAAGATCACTTCCACTTTGTTCAAGGAAATCCAGAAGCACAAGATCTCGCAGGTCGAGGTCGCGGTCAACGATATCGAAGGCGCGTACGTGGTTGCGGACGTGGTGGACATGTCGACCGGCGAAGTGCTGATCGACGCCAACAGTGAACTCACTTCCACGGCGCTCGCCAAGCTGATCGAGTCGGGCATCGAAGAGTTCGAAATTTTCTTCCCCGAGCGCGACGACGTTGGCACGGTGATTTCGGCGACCATCCGGAAGGACAGCGTCAAAACACAGAACGAAGCGCTGATCGAAATCTATCGCAAGCTGCGTCCCGGCGATCCGCCCACGCTCGACACCGCCACCCAGTTGTTCCAGGGCATGTTCTTCGACCCGCGCAAGTACGATTTTTCGCGCGTGGGCCGCATGAAGTTCAATATCAAGCTGTTCGACCGGTCGGATGCCACCACGCTCGACAAGCGGACTCTCGATTCGGAGGATTTCCGCGCCACCATCAAGTACCTGTTGAAACTGCGCAGGGGCATCGGCGCGGTCGACGATATCGACCACCTCGGCAACCGCCGCGTGCGGGCCGTGGGCGAACTGCTCGAAAACCAGTTCCGCATCGGCCTGGTGCGCATGGAGCGGGCGATTAAGGAAAAGATGTCGGTCTACCAGGAAATGTCGACGGCCATGCCGCACGACCTGGTGAACGCCAAGCCGGTGATGGCGGCGATCCGCGAATTCTTCGGATCGAGCCAGCTTTCGCAGTTCATGGATCAGACCAACCCGCTCTCGGAGATCACGCACAAGCGGCGTCTGTCGGCATTGGGCCCGGGCGGTCTATCGCGCGAACGCGCCGGATTCGAAGTCCGCGACGTGCATCCCACGCACTACGGCCGCATCTGCCCGATCGAAACGCCGGAAGGACCGAACATCGGGTTGATCTCATCGCTTTCGTGCTTCGCCCGCATCAACGAGTACGGCTTCATCGAGAGCCCGTACCGCAAGGTGGTGAAGGGCGTGGTGATCGACGAGGTCCGCATTCTGAATCCGGGCGACACCGACTCCAAGGTGGGAGACATCGTGCCGCGCGCGGAGGCGGAAGGAGCCAACCGCAAGCTTTCGACCTCCAAGAAGCAGCACCCGCAGCCCGCCGAGTACGAGGCGCACTGCGAGTATCTTTCGGCGTGGGAAGAAGATAAGTGGGTGGTCGCGCAGGCCAACGTGGAACTCGACGAGACCGGCAAGATCGTGCCGGATCTTTCGAACGCCCGGCAGGCCGGCAACTTCGTGCTCAAGCCGAAGGAGGAAATCGAGTATATCGACGTCAGCCCGAAGCAGCTCGTCTCGGTGGCTGCCAGCCTGATTCCGTTTCTCGAAAACGACGATGCCAACCGCGCGTTGATGGGTTCGAACATGCAGCGCCAGGCAGTGCCGCTGCTGCGCGCCGACGCTCCCTACGTGGGCACCGGCATGGAGCAGGTGACGGCGCGCGACTCGGGCGCGGTGGTGCTGTGCAAGCGCTCGGGAGTGGTGGATTCGGTGGATTCGGAGCGCATTATCGTTCGCGTGGAGGGTACTGCGCACGAGGGCCAGCTTTCCCGCGAAGTGGGCGCCGACATCTACCAGCTCACCAAGTTCAAGCGGTCGAACCAGAACACCTGCATCAACCAGAAGCCGATTGTGCGGGTGGGGCAGCGGGTCATCAAGGGCCAGGTCCTGGCCGACGGCCCCTGCACCGATCTGGGCGAACTGGCCCTGGGACGCAACGTGCTGGTGGCGTTCATGCCCTGGCGCGGCTACAACTTTGAAGACGCCATCCTGGTCAGCGAAAAGCTGGTTAAGGAAGACTACTACACCTCGATCCACATCGAGGAGTTCGAAATCGAAGCGCGCGACACCAAGCTCGGTCCGGAGGAAATCACCCGCGACATTCCGAACATCGCGGATTCGTTCCTGCGGAACCTGGACGAAAGCGGCATCATCCGGATCGGCGCCACGGTCAAGCCGGGCGACATCCTGGTGGGCAAGGTGACGCCCAAGGGCGAAACCCAGCTCACTCCGGAAGAGAAGCTGCTGCGCGCCATCTTCGGCGAAAAGGCCGGAGACGTGAAGGACGCTTCGCTTTACTGCCCGCCCGGAATCGAGGGCACCATCGTCGATTGCAAGATCTTCTCGCGCAAGGGGCAGGAGAAGGACGAGCGTTCGAAAGCCATCGAAGAGTCGCAGATCGCCCGGCTGCAGCGCAACCTGCAGGATGAAATCCGGATCCTGACCGACGAGCGCGCCAAGCGTCTCGCCGGGCTGCTCGAAGGCAAGAAGCTGCTGGCCGACCTGCACGACGAGAAAACCAATAAGCGCCTGCTGTCGAAGGACACCGACCTGACGCGCGACATTATCGAGAAGATGAAGTCGCGCGACCTGAAGCGCATGCGCCTCGCCAGCAAAGACCCGCGCCTGAACGAGCAGATCGACGAGATCGAAGAGATGACCTCGCGGCAGATCGCGGTGCTCGAAAAGATCACCGATGAGAAGGTCGGGAAGCTGCGCAAGGGCGACGAACTGCCCCCGGGCGTGATCAAGCTGGTCAAAGTCTATATCGCCATGAAGCGCAAGCTTTCGGTGGGCGACAAGATGGCCGGCCGTCACGGAAACAAGGGCGTGATCGCGCGCATTCTGCCGGAAGAAGACATGCCGTACCTTCCGGACGGCACCCCGGTGGAAATCGTTCTCAATCCGCTCGGCGTTCCTTCCCGTATGAACGTGGGGCAGATTCTCGAAACCCACTTGGGCTGGGCGGCGCAGGCGCTGGGCGTGCATTTCGCGACTCCGGTGTTCGACGGCGCCACGGAGCGGGAGATCAAGCGGGCGCTCACCGACGCCAAGCTGCCGACTTCCGGCAAGACCGCGCTGTTCGACGGCATGACCGGAACGCAGTTCGAGCAGCCGGTGACGGTCGGCTACATCTACATGATGAAGCTCTCGCACCTGGTCGACGACAAGATCCACGCACGTTCGATCGGTCCTTACTCGCTGATCACGCAGCAGCCGCTGGGCGGCAAGGCCCAATTCGGCGGACAGCGCTTTGGCGAAATGGAAGTCTGGGCCCTCGAAGCCTACGGCGCCGCGTACATTCTGCAGGAACTGCTGACGGCGAAATCGGACGACGTTTATGGCCGCGCCAAGATCTACGAGGCCATCGTCAAAGGCGAGGCCGCCATCGAGCCGGGCGTACCGGAATCGTTCAACGTGCTCATTCGCGAGTTGCAGTCGCTTTGCCTCGATGTGGAGTTGATGAAGAAGCCGCAGGAAGTGCCGGACACGGCTTTGGCGGCGGATTAACATGATTCGACGCGGAGGCGCGGAGACGCTGAGGAAAACAGAGAAGCTATTGTCAGTTCTTCCCGGCGGCTCCGCGGCTCTGCGTCATAGTTTTTTAGGAAACTGGAGGCTATTTTGAGATCCTCTCCGTACGATCGAGCGAATTTGATCGCGGATTTTGATTCGATCCGCATTTCCCTGGCATCTCCGGAAAAAATCCGGAGCTGGTCTCATGGGGAAGTCACCAAGCCAGAGACCATCAATTACCGGACTTTCAAGCCGGAGCGGGACGGCCTGTTCTGTGCGCGGATCTTCGGTCCCACACAGGATTGGGAGTGCTTGTGCGGAAAGTACAAGCGCATGAAGCACCGCGGCGTGATCTGCGACAAGTGCGGCGTCGAGGTAACCCTGGCCCGTGTGCGCCGCGAGCGCCTGGGCCACATTGAGCTCGCCAGCCCCTGTTCGCACGTCTGGTTCTTCAAGGGTCTGCCGAGCCGCATCGGCCACCTGCTGGATATTACGCTCCGGGAACTGGAGCGCGTGCTGTACTTCGAAGCCTATGTGGTGGTGGAGCCTGGCGAGGTGGAAGGCCTGAACCGGGGCGACGTCATCACCGACGAGCGGAAGCGGCAGCTCGACCAGGAAAATCCCGGCCGGTTCATCGCGATGATGGGCGCTGAGGGCATCAAGGAACTGCTGAAGAAGGTCGACGTCGAGCAGCTCAGCGAAGAGCTTCGCGGGAAGATGAAGACCGAAACATCGGTGCAGAAGAAGCTGAAGTTCGCCAAGCGTCTGCGCGTGGTGGAATCGTTCCGCAAGTCCGGCAACAAGCCGGAATGGATGATTCTGGACGTGATTCCGGTGATTCCGCCGGAGCTGCGTCCGCTGGTGCCGCTTGATGGCGGCCGTTTCGCCACCTCCGATTTGAACGATCTGTACCGCCGCGTGATTAACCGCAACAACCGGTTGAAGAAGCTTATCGAACTGCACGCGCCGGACGTGATCGTGCGCAATGAAAAGCGCATGCTGCAGGAAGCGGTGGACGCACTGTTCGACAACGGACGCCGCGGCCGCGTGCTGCGCGGCGCCAACAACCGCCCGCTCAAATCGCTTTCCGATACGCTCAAGGGCAAGCAGGGCCGTTTCCGCCAGAACCTGCTGGGCAAGCGCGTGGACTACTCCGGCCGCTCGGTCATCGTGGTCGGTCCGGATCTCCGCCTGAACCAGTGCGGCCTGCCCAAGAAGATGGCGCTCGAGTTGTTCAAGCCCTTCATCTATCACCGGCTGGAGCAGCGCGGACACTGCACGACAATCAAGCAGGCCAAGGAACTTGTGGAGCAGCAGGACCCGGTGGTGTGGGACATTCTGGAAGAAGTCATCAAGGACCATCCGATTCTGTTGAATCGCGCTCCCACGCTGCACCGCCTCGGCATCCAGGCTTTCGAGCCCGTGCTGGTGGAAGGCAAGGCCATCAAGATCCACCCGCTGGTATGTACCGCGTTCAACGCGGATTTCGACGGCGACCAGATGGCGGTCCACATTCCGCTTTCGCCCGAAGCGCAGATCGAAGCATCGACCCTGATGCTTTCGTCCAACAACATTCTTTCGCCGGCGCACGGCGCCCCGATCGCCATTCCCACGCAGGACATGGTGCTCGGCTGCTATTACCTGACCAAGGCGCGCCCGGGCGCGAAGGGCGAGGGCCGGACCTTCGCTTCGACCGACGACGTGCTGATCGCGCTCGAGATGGGCGAGGTGGAAACCCTGACCCCCATCAAGCTGCGCTACACCGGCCGCGTGATCGACCTGGTGCACGCCTTCGACAACCAGAACGTGCTGCATACCGAGCCGATCGAATTCATGAAGCAGTACATGGAGACCACGGTAGGCCGGGTGATCCTGAACGACGCCCTGCCGCGGGATATGCCGTACGTCAATGGACTTCTGAAGAAGAAGGGGTTGGCACAGCTTGTGCAGTACTGCTACCTGAAGTTCGGGCTGCAGATTACGGTGCAGATGCTGGATGAGGTGAAGGCGCTCGGCTTCCTGTACGCCACGCGCGCGGGAATTTCCATCGGCATCGACGACATGGTGGTGCCGGGCGAGAAAGCCGGGCTGGTGCGCAAGGCCGAGAAAGACGTGGTGGAAGTCGAAACCCAGTACCAGGACGGAGCCATCACCCACGGCGAACGCTATAACAAGATCATCGAAATTTGGTCGAAGGTCACCGAAAAGGTGTCCGACGAGATGTTCCAGGCCATGGAAGAGGACGACCGCACGGGCCGCTACCTCAACCCGATCTACATCATGGCCGATTCCGGTGCCCGCGGTTCGAAGCAACAGATCCGCCAGCTCTCGGGAATGCGCGGCCTGATGGCCAAGCCGTCGGGCGAGATTATCGAGACTCCCATCACGGCCAACTTCCGCGAAGGGCTGAACGTGCTGCAGTACTTCATTTCAACGCACGGCGCCCGCAAGGGTCTGGCCGACACCGCCCTGAAGACGGCGGATTCGGGCTACCTGACCCGCCGGCTGGTGGACGTGGCGCAGGACGTGATCATCACGGAGAACGATTGCGGCACCACCGAAGGCATTTACGTTGAGCCGATCATCGAATCCGGCGAAATCATCGAGCCGTTGCGTGACCGCATCGTGGGCCGCGTGGCGCTCGAAGACCAGAAAGACTACGAAGGCAACGTAATCGTATCGGTAAACCAGGAGATCACCGAAGACCTGGCAGCGGCGATTCAGGCGGCCGGTATTGTGGCGGTCAAGATCCGCTCGGTGCTGACGTGCGAATCGAAGCGCGGGGTGTGTGTGATGTGCTACGGCCGCAACCTGGCGACCGGGCGGCTGGTCGAGCGCGGCGAAGCGGTGGGCGTGATTGCGGCGCAATCCATCGGCGAGCCGGGCACGCAGTTGACCATGCGTACCTTCCACATCGGCGGCACCGCCAGCCGTATCAGCGAGCAATCCACCCAGGACGCGAAGAGCGACGGTTTCGCGCGCCACATGGGCATCCAGACGGTGCGCAGCAAGAGCGGCGAGCTGATCGCCATGAACCGCAACGGAAGAATCGCGGTGGTGGACGACAAGGGCAGGGAAAAGGAGCGCTATGAAGTGAATTACGGCGCTCGTGTGCTGGCCGCCGATGGCGCTCCCGTCAAAGCCAACCAGATCCTGCTCGAATGGGATCCGTACACCTTCTCCATCCTCACCGAAGTCAGCGGCGCGGTGCACTTCCGCGACCTGATCGACGGGCTCACACTCCAGGAGCAGGTGGATGAGGTGACCGGCATGTCGCAGTTGGTGGTGATGGATTCACCCGATGAGAAGCGGCAGCCGACCATCGAAGTCCGACCGGAAGGCGCCGGCGGTGCGCGCGGCGACCGAAAGAAGTACCTGATGCCGACCCACGCCCACCTGATGGTGCGAGACGGCGAGGAGGTGCACGCGGGCGACGTTCTGGCCAAGATCCCGCGCGAAACCACCAAGACCAAGGACATCACCGGCGGTCTGCCGCGCGTGGTGGAGCTGTTCGAGGCGCGCAAGCCGCGCGAGACGGCCATCATCGCGGAGATCAACGGGATGGTCAAATACGGCGACGTCACCAAGGGGCAGCGCAGGATCTACGTGGTCGGCGACGACGGCGACCAGCGCGAGTACTCGCTGCCGCGCGGCGTCCACATCAACGTCCAGGAGGGCGAGCGGGTGAAAGCCGGCGAGCCGCTGATGGACGGTCCGCGCGACCCGCACGACATCCTGGCGGTGCTCGGTGAGAAGGAACTGCAAAAGTACCTGGTCAACGAGATCCAGGAAGTCTACCGGCTGCAGGGCGTGAACATCAACGATAAGCACCTGGAGACCATCTCGCGGCAGATGATGCGGTGGGTGGAGGTAGAGGACATCGGGGACACCGAGTTCCTGCCCCAGGAGATTGTGGATAAGTTCAAGTTCCGGATGGAGAACCAGCGAGTCATCGAGGCTGGCCAGCGCCCGGCGCAGGGGAAGGCGAAGTTGCTCGGAATCACGAAGGCTTCGCTCTCGACCGATTCGTTCATTTCCGCGGCATCCTTCCAGGAGACTACGCGCGTGCTCACCGAAGCCGCCATTAACGGCAGGGTGGACAACCTGCGAGGACTGAAGGAGAACGTCATCATGGGGCGGCTGGTGCCTGCCGGAACCGGCATGGAATACTACCGCCAGGTGAAGATCGCGGGCGAGGACGTGGTGGAAGAGCCGGTGGCCGAGCCGGCGCTCGATACCATACCCGGTTACGACGAGGAGACGCGGTTGCAGTACGCCGGCGGCCTCACCGAAGACACCGGAGAAGGATCGCTCGCCGAATAATCCGGCTTGCCAACGGGGCGGGGCATCGCTTGCGATGTCCCGCTTTTTTTGTGTCGGCATGTTGATGAGGCTGAGCTGGGGTCTTTACCTGACAGGCCGAAGGGACGACTCGGGGGAAGTAGACATCCACGCGTCGGCGGCCAGCCTTGTGAAAAGCACCCCGGTGGCAGTCCGGCTGCTGCATTTTGAGGCATGAAGTCACTTGTTTTGAATGCCAGTCTCACGTTTCTCATGGTCGCCTGCCCCCTCGCTTTCGCTTCCATGCCGCAGAGCGCCGCACATGACATGAAGCAGGCCGGCCACGATGTAGCAAACGCCACCACCCGAACCGGGAAAACGGTCGGGCATGCCGTCAACAGGACGGGAGAGAAGGTAAAGGGCGGGGCGGATCGGGTGGTACACAAGGGCGCCAAGAAGACCGAAAAGGGTGCGTCCGAGGTCAAAAACAAAACCAAAATCTGAACCGTGGCGAAAGGTGTCACATGTTGCAAGGAACGAGCTTTTTCATAGCCTTCTCTGTGGTGAAACTCTACCGAAGCATGCGATATTAGGATAAGGAAAAGGCAGTACGCTCCCGTTGGAAGGTCACTTGAAGAAGCTCCTGATCGGTTGCGCCCTCTCGGGCGTGTTGTTCCTCGCTTACTCGTCGCCGTTGGCTTTGATCGTCTTGAATACGGCCGGTCTGGGGGCAGGTCGTCTGCCCTCGGACTGGCAGATCAAAGTGAACCACGGGAAGCCAGACCTATCGGTGTGCACGGCGACGGATGAATCCTGCGTACGGCTGAAGAGCGTGGCCGCCTCGTTCGCCCTGGAGCGCGGAGTGGATGTAAATCCGGCGCAGATGCCCTACCTTTCCTGGCGATGGAAAGTGACGCAACTGCCCAAGGGCGGAGACTTCCGCCGCGCTGCCACTGACGATCAGGCGGCGCAGCTCCTGGTTTTATTCGCCGATCGTCGGGTAATCACCTATCTCTGGGATACGACAGCGCCGAAAGACACCGCACAGAGTGCCAGTTCGCTCCCCCTGATCCACATTTTCGCGATTGTATGCCAATCGGGAACGAGCGAGGCGAACCGTTGGATCGACGAGACCCACAATCTGGAAGCCGATTATCAGCGGGCGTTCGGCAAGAACCCTCCGCACGTCAAAGGACTGCGGATCCAGATTAATTCCCAGCACACCGGGACGGTGGCGGAGAGCTACTTCGGAGACGTTGCGTTCCGCAGCACGTTCCAATAGATGATTCTGGTCACTGGCGGGACCGGATTCGTCGGCAGCCATCTGCTCGAACGCCTGGCACCCGCGGGCGAGCCGGTTCGGTGTCTCCTGCGGCGAAAATCGATACCTCGCAAACTGCCTGCCGGTATCGAGCCGGTTCCAGGCGACCTCGAAACGGGTGAGGGCCTGTCTGACGCGTTGCGCGGCGTAGACGTGGTGATCCACCTGGCTGGCGTGACGAAGGCGCTCGCTCCAGCCGATTATTACTCCGGAAACGCAGGCGCGACCGAACGCCTGATGGAGGCGATGGCGGGAGGCTCCGCGCGGCTGGTGCACGTCAGCTCGCTCGCGGCGGCCGGGCCAAGCCCCGATGGCGTGCCGCTCACCGAGGACGCTGCTCCGCGCCCGCTGTCACACTACGGCAAGTCTAAGCTCGCCGCCGAACAGATTGTGCGCCGCATGTCGCCGGATGCGATAATCATTCGGCCCCCGGTAGTTTACGGGCCGCGCGACACGGACGTGTTTCAGCTCCTCAAGTCGATTTCCCGGGGTGTGGTCCTCGAGATTTCGGGTGGGGAGCGCTGGTTCAGCGCGATCTACGTGGAGGACCTGGCCGAGGGCCTGATGGCAGCGTCCCGGGCGACGGCCGCTGCCGGCCGGACTTATTACATGGCGCACCGCGAGACCATATCCTGGAGGAACTTTGGCGAGGCCGCCGCCGGCATTATGCACCGCCGGCCCCGCGTGCTGCGGTTACCGGTCGGCGCTGCGCGCGGGGTGGGATGGCTTGCGGAAGTGTGGGCGCGGATTCAGGGAAGGCCGGGAATCATCTCGCGCGACAAGATTTCCGAAGCGGAGTGGCCGTACTGGACCTGTGATCCCTCGCGCGCCGCGCTCGAACTCGGCTTCGAAGCAAAGACTTCGCTCGAAGTCGGCCTGTCACGGACCCTTGCCTGGTACAAGGAGGCCGGTTGGCTCAAGTACTGAGGGACCCTTCGGATCGCAGCTTCTGGGCCGTCGATAAGATCATTCTTGCCTATTTCGCATTTGCGGTGGTGATCTTGGCGGGGTGGTGGAATCGGATTTCCGACGCTCCCTGGCTGTTGCTGGCGCACTTGAGCGCCAGCGCGCTGCTGGTTTACGAGGTCAAGCGGCCGAACCGCACAAGCTGGGTATTCCGGAACTGGTATCCCCTGCCATACGTAGCTTCCTGCTATAAGGAGATGGCCCTATTTATTCCGGCGGTGCGCCACACGGATGCCGATCAGTGGCTGGCAAATCTCGATTTTCGGATCTGGCAGGCACATCCGACGATCTGGCTGGAACGCATCCAATCGCCGGGGTTCACCGAATTTCTGCAGATCGTTTATACCCTGTTTGTACCAGCCGTCCTACTCATTCCGGTGCTGGTCTGGAGGCGGCGGCGCTACTCGGATTTCCAATATTTAGCTTTTTTAATCGCGCTTGGATTCCTCGTGTCATATATTGGTTATCTCATCGTTCCGGCACGAGGACCCCGGTTTCTCCTGAGGAACCTGCAACACGTTCCATTGCAAGGATTATGGCTATTTCATACGATGCAATCGACGCTGGACCGGCTGGAGTCGGCGCACTATGATTGTTTCCCGAGCGGCCACACCGAACTCACCATCCTGGCGTGGTGGACAAGCCGGCTCATCTCGTGGAAGCTGTTCTGGCTCTATTTTGCCTACACTATTTGCATCATTTTTGCTACAGTTTATCTTCGATACCACTATACGGTAGACGTGATGGCGGGGGCCGTTGTCGCGGCCGTTCTGATTCTGACCGCCCCGATGTTATACCAGAAACTCTCCAAAGGGGGCTGTGCAATTGGAAGGAATTGAGGTCACCGCGGTCGACAGTCAGAAAGCCCTGAATGAGTTTATCGAGCTACCTTACCGGCTTTACCGGGATGACCCGCACTGGGTCGCTCCGCTACGGCTGGCGGTCAAGGAATTGCTTGATCGGCGCAAACACCCGTACTATGCTAACGCGGAAGCCGAATTCTTTTTGGCGCGCCGGAATGGCTCCATCGTGGGGCGGGTTGCGGCGATTATCGACAGGGCGCACAATCGCGTACACGAAGAGAATGCGGGTTTTTTCGGATTTTTCGAAGCTGAGGACGATGCTTCGGTGGCGGAAGCTCTGCTGGTGCGGGCCCGCCAGTGGGTATTCGATCGGGGCGCCGGGTTCCTGCGGGGACCGGTCAACCCGTCCACGAATTATGAGTGCGGCATGCTGATCGACGGCTTCGATTCGAGTCCGATGATTATGATGCCGTATAACCCCCGCTATTACCCCGAATTGATGGACCGGGCCGGTTTGCGAAAGTCGAAAGATCTATTGGCCTATCTGAGTAATGCAAACACGATCGACGTGGATAGGATCGGGCGCATTGCGGACCGGGTGCTCGCCAACAGCGGCGTGCGGGTTCGTCCGATAAATATGAAAGACTTCCAGGCCGATGTGACCCGGGTCTGGGACGTTTACAGCAAAGCCTGGAGTGGAAATTGGGGCTACATCCCGATGTCGCGTGAAGAATTCTTCGCGATGGCCAAGGAGATGAAGCAGATTCTCAAGCCCGATCTGGTACTGCTGGGAGAAGTCGGAGGAACGGTGGTCGGGTTTGCGCTGGCGCTGCCCGATATCAATCAGGCACTAAAACCCGCGGGAGGGCGTCTATTTCCGACCGGGTTGTTCAAAATTTTGTATCATCAGCGGTTGATCAGGACGGTGCGGGTTCTTGCGCTTGGGGTGGTGGAGGAGTACCGCACGTCCGGCGTTGCCGCGGCTTTTTACGCCACGCTTGTCCGCAACGCCCGGAGGCTGGGATTTGGCGATTGCGAAATGTCTTGGATATTGGAAGATAACGTTCTGATGAATCGCTCGATTGAAGTGATGGGAGCGACCCGATACAAGACCTACCGAATCTACGACTGGAATTGAGGACCAATGCGCGTACCCACTACCGACATCCCCGGCAGGAAGAAGGGAAGCAGCTCGAACGATATCTTCGAGAAGTGCCGAAATTTCACTCGCCCGAGTGATCTGCAGTCCGCCGGACTGTATATGTATTTCGAGGTATTTGGCGATCGCGAAGGGTGCGGTCCGGGCGAAGTTCGTATGGGCCGGCGCAAGGTGTTGATGTTCGGGTCCAACGATTACCTCGATCTGATTACGCACCCCAAGGTCAAAGAAGCCGCCGCGCAAGCCATCAAGAGGTATGGAAGCGGGTGCAGCGGCTCCCGATTGCTCAACGGGACACTCGATATTCACGTCGCCCTCGAAGCGGAACTAGCGGCGTTTGTGCGCAAGGAAGCCGCCATCATCTTCGGTACGGGCTTCCAGGCCAACTACGCCACACTTTCCGCCCTCACCGAAAAGGGCGATGTCATGATCTGCGACCACAACCTGCACGCCAGCCTGGTGGAAGGCGCGCTGCGGTCGCCGGCGCGCACTATGCGGTTCCGCCACAACGACATGGAGCATCTTGAGCGGTGCATGGAGAACTGCCCGCCGGAAGACAAGATGCTGCTGGTTTCCGAAGGCGTGTTCAGCATGGAGGGCGATATTGCCGACCTGCGCGGCATCCTGCGCGTCGCGAAGCCCTACGGCGCGCGGGTCTACGTGGATGAAGCGCACGGCATCGGCGTGCTCGGTCCCACGGGAGCCGGCGCCGCCGAGCATCTGGGCGTACTGGACGACATCGACATCGTGATGGGGACGTTCAGCAAATCGCTGGCCTCGGTGGGCGGGTTCATCGCGGGCGAGCGCGAAGTGGTGGACTATCTGAAGCACACGGCCCGGCCGTTCGTTTTCTCCGCCAGCCTGCCGGCCGGATCGGTCGCGGCGGTGGCTGCGTCTTTGCAGATCATGAGGAAGGAACCGGAGCGGCGCCTGCACGTGCTGCGGATCGCCCGAGCCCTGCGGGAGGAACTGCGGGCGCGCGGCTTCAACGTGCTGCCGGGCGAAACCGCCATCGTCCCGGTGGTGATCCAGGAAGAGCTGGACCTCTGCCGGCTGTGCAAGACGCTGCTGGAGCAGGGCATTTACATCAACCCGGTGCTGCGTCCGGCCGCGGCCCAGAACCTTCTGCGCATCTCCTGTACGTCCGCGCATACCGAAAAGCACGTCGACCGCCTGATCACCACGCTCGAACGCGTTTCCAACGACCTGGGCATTCCGCGGTAGGGCCGCTTGCGGGCGCGCGCTTTCCTATAATGAGCGCATGCGAATATCCGGAATTGTGGCCGTCGCCCTGTTGTGGGGAGGCGCCCTCTGTGCCCAGACCCCCAACCTGATCCAGAACGCCGCCGGCCGTCAGGGCTTCAGCCTGAACGGGTCCTGGAATTACCTGATGGATCCGTACGAAGCCGGGTACTACGACTTCCATCTGAATCCCATTCCCGGCGGCGGCCTGGGCGCCAACCAGGAGCCGGCCGGCAAGGGCGACAAATCCGAACTCGCCTTCCTGCCCGATACTCCCAAACTTCAGGTCCCCGGCGATTGGAATACCCAGAAGCCCGAGCTGCTCTGGTATGAGGGCACGATCTGGTATCGCAGGACCTTCGACGCCCCCGCCGCGGCACACCCTTCGGACCGCCGGTTCCTATGGTTCGGCGCCGCCAATTACCGGGCGATCGTGTTTCTGAACGGCAAGTTAGTCGGGCAGCACGAAGGCGGGTTCACGCCGTTCCAGTTCGAGGTGACCGGGCAATTGAAAGAGCGGAATAACGCGCTCATCGTCAAGGTGGACGACCAGCGCCACCCCGACGCCATTCCGCCCACCATGACTGACTGGTGGAACTACGGTGGATTGACGCGCGACGTCAAGCTGATCGACCTGCCCGAGACATTCATCCAGGACTACTTCGTTCAACTCGCCAAGGGCTCGCGCGACCATATCGCCGGATGGGTACGGCTCAATGGCACACGGAAACAACAGAGGGTCGCGATCCGGATTCCGGAGGCCGGCATCAGCGCTTCGGTCGAGACGGACGGGAACGGCTACGCCGCTTTCAGCCTGCCCGCCGCGTTGCCGGCTCTCTGGTCGCCCGAAAATCCCAAGCTCTACGCGGTTTCGATCGAGGCCCAAAGCGACCGCGTCGAGGACCGCATCGGCTTCCGCAGCATCGAAGTCGCCGGCCAGAAGATCCTGCTCAACGGCAAACCCATCTTCCTGCGCGGGGTTTCCATGCATGCGGAGGCGCCCTTCCGCGCGGGCCGCGTGTTCTCGGAGGCCGATGCCCGCACGCTGCTCGGCTGGGCGAAAGGGATGGGGTGCAACTTCGTCCGCCTGGCGCACTACCCTCACGACGAAGTCATGACGCGGCTGGCGGACGAGATGGGCCTGCTGGTGTGGTCCGAGATTCCGGTCTACTGGGCCGTCGAGTGGGAGAACCCGAAGGCCTACGCACGCGCCGCGAACCAGCTCACCGAAATGATAACGAGAGACAAGAACCGCGCTTCGATCATCCTCTGGTCCATGGCCAACGAAACGCCGCTCGGGGACGCGCGCACGAAGTTTATTTCGAACCTCGCGGCCGAGGCGCGCGAACTCGACCCGACCCGGCTCATCACCGCGGCCACGCTGCCGCACTATTCGGACCCGCGCACCATTACCATCGAAGATCCGCTCGGCAAGCACCTGGACGTTCTCGGCTGCAACGAGTATATCGGGTGGTACGACGGCGGAGTAGACAAGCCCGAGACCATTTCGTTCAAAACCATTTATGACAAGCCGCTGGTGATGAGCGAATTCGGCGCGGCCGCCGTATATGGCAACCACGGCGATGCCGGCACGGCGTGGACCGAGGAGTATCAGGCCAACGTCTACCGCCACCAACTGGCGATGCTCCAGCGCATTCCGTTCCTCCAGGGGACGGTGGCCTGGATTCTGATGGATTTCCGCTGCCCGAGGCGCTTCCTCAGCGGCATTCAGGATTACTACAACCGCAAAGGGCTGCTGAGCGACCGCGGAGAGAAGAAACAGGCGTATTACGTGCTCCGGGATTTCTACCAGTCGATGAAACGTTGAGTTAGCGGGCGATGCCGCGGATGCTCATCATCGGTTACGGCAACACCCTGCGCGGCGACGACGGCTTCGGACGGGTCGCGGCCGAGACGCTACGCCAGACAATCCGGGATCCGGAAATCGAAATTCTGGCCGTACACCAGCTCACTCCCGAGCTGATGGAGCCCATCAGCCGGGCCGAACGGGTCTTGTTTCTCGACGCGCGAGCGGAGGGCGAGCCTGGCGAATTGCGATTCGAACGGGTGACGGCAGAGGCGGAATCCGCCGGGCGGTTTACCCACTTCTCCACTCCCGGCGGACTGCTGGCCGGAGCGCTGGCGCTTTACGGCACGGCGGCCCAAGCTACCCTGGCCAGCGCGGCGGGGGTGGATTTCGGCGTTGGCGAGGGCCTCTCGGCGGCGGTAGAGCTGGCGCTCGGGGAACTTACAAGCCGTTGGGTCCGCGACTGGGTCGGCGGATGGGAGCCGGCCGGTTGATCGCCGGTTTCTTCCCGGTCGCCGCCGGTGGAATCATCCCCGGCGCTGAAGCCGAACCAAGATGTCCTTTCGGAAGGTGGCGAAGCCGGCGTGATTGGTTATGCCCGGCGGCATCATTTCGTGCTCGGTACGCCTGCCCCGGTGCGGAGGAGCGAGAGCGCTTTCACGACTTCGCGGATAAGCTCATCGGGAACGAACTTCGCCACGAAGCCGTCCGCTCCTACCCTCTTGGCATGGGATTCGTTGGCCGACCCGGACAGGGACGAATGAATCACGACCGGAATATTCTTCAGCAAATCGTCATCCTTCAACTGGCGCGTCAGCGTGAACCCGTCCATCTCCGGCATCTCCAGATCTGTCAGCACCATCGCGACCTTTTGACTTATGGGCACGCCCGCAGTCCGGGCCTCCTGAGCCATTTTCCGCAACTGGTCCCACGCCTCTTTGCCCGTCTTCGCACCCACAAAGGGAAGCTTGATTCGGTTCAGAACGGTCTCGATCTGTCGACGCGCCACGCTCGAATCGTCGGCATAAACGATTACCGAACCCTGGGGAATCGGGACGGGCGGGATGTAGGTGATCTCTTCGCCGCTCCGAAAACGCGATGGCAGGGTTTCACGCAGGATTGATTCAACATCCAGAATCAGAGCCAGGCGGGCGTTCTCCTCTGTTTCGTCGAGGCGCGCCAGGCTGGTCACGAGCGCACCTGCTGTTGTCTTCTCGGCAGAGACCACACGACTCCACTCCAGGCGCACGATTTCCTCGACTTCCTCGACGGCGAATCCCTGAACGGAACGCTCGTATTCGGTGACCAGCAGAATGTTACGCGCCGATGGCGTGCAACCGACCACAGAGGGGAGATCAATTACCGGAATGATCTGGCCCCGAATATTGGCCACACCCAGCACATGCTTCGGAGATCCCGGCATGGGTGTGATGGAGGGCATGATCAGTGCTTCGCGCACTTTGAAAACATTCATGCCGAAGACCTCCCGCGTGTTCGAGTTCCGGTCCTCGCCCAGGCGGAAAATCAACAGTTCGAATTTGTTTGTGCCGGCTAACTTCGAGCGCTCGTCTACTTCCTGCATTACGTCACTCATGGCGCGACTCCTCAATTCTGTTTCTGGCTGATGGCGGCACTCAATTCACCCAGTTTGGCCAGCAGATCCTGCTCGAGGCGCGACATCTCCGATGCCTGGCGCAGGGCTTCGTCCCGATCTCCTGCCTGCGCGGCCGTGCGGATACCGCGTGCGCTAAGATAGAGCGCCGCGTAGGGACTTCCGACCTCCTGGAAGGCGGGAATCTGTGCGAAGGACTCCCGGCCAACACCCTCATACCAACGTCCGAAGCTGGATTGACGGTGGTCTGGTAACTCGCCCCCTGCTTCGGGAGTTGTCCGTTTGCCGATTTCGGCAAAGATGTTCCGTACGAAAACCTTAATATCGTTCTTTGCCGACTCGATGTTCATCACCGCCACCATGCTGTGCAGTGACTGAACTCGCTCGCCGAGGGAAATCGTGACCGATTCCGCGCCGTGCGCAGTCTGCTCGGCTGAGTGACTAACTTTTTCGATCGATCTGGCCGAGCCGTCTATATCGACGATATTGCTTTGCACTTCCTCGGTGGCCTTCTGAACGCGCTTCGACAGATTGCGCACTTCGTCAGCGACCACGGCGAAGCCGCGGCCATGTTCTCCGGCCCGCGCCGCCTCAATGGCTGCGTTCAGCGCAAGCAGGTTGGTCTGGTAAGCGATCTCCCGAATCGTTTGTGCGATTCGGCCGATCGCGCCCACCTGCGCAATCAATCCTCTGGAAGCTTTGCGGCTGTCCGCCACAGACTGGGCGAGCCCGTTGAGTTTGCCGCCCACGGCCTTCATGGACCGATCGGTCTCACTAGCCAGCGCCATCAACGAATCCGCGTTTTCGGACGCAGCCTTGCTCATGCTCGTGATCACCTGTTCGGCAAGTCTTGCGTCGCTGATGTTGTGCCAGGAGGCATGGAATGCAATAATCCTGCCAGTCCGATCGCATACCGGTGTGAAGTTCAACGTAAACGTCACACCTCCAAGGGCCAATTCCGTGCTATGGCCTCGCGCCGGATCAGCTACCAGAGCACGGAAGATGTTCCGAATGTGCTCCGGATCTTTGTGGAACTGATGGATCGAGCAGCCGAGAGCTTTACGGACGTCTGCGCCTCTAAGAAGAGGATTCAGTCGCCTGTGATTCAGGCTCATGGCATCCAAGGCGGCGCGGTTCATAAAGAGGATGGTGTTTTCCATCTTCTCATCGGCCTCGCATAGCATCTCGAGGCTCGAAAGAGGTTCGAGCAGCGCCCGCGCATATTGAAGCAGTCGTTCGCGCTCGCGATTTGCTTCCCGCTCCTCGACGGATGTTGCAGGGCCGGGCGTCCGGCGATTCGCAGGGCGCGCGGCAGGGCTGCCGGACCCCCGTCGGGAGGGTACCGCACCTTTGGAAGGCTTCGTCTTTGTTGCCGGAACCGTATCATTGCCGGGCCGACGCCGATTGGGGATGAGCATGCTAGCCATTGAAAGCTCCTTTACCGAGAAATTCCGGTTCCGACCGTCAGGCCGTCGAACCAGTTCAGGAAACGCTCCACATTTTCGCCTGCGTAAATCGCTCCGTGCTGAGGGCAAAGATAGTCGATATCCAACTGGCGGACGCGGTCGATCCAATCCTTTTTGGCGGTGTTAGAAGGCATCCATCGTTGATGAAAGAACCTAGCGTGTTGAACGTGCTCATCAAACGCTCTCGCCGACTCGGCGCCCTGGTGCCCGCCGATCCAGATACTGTGGCCGGACGGCAGGATGGCCGCTCCTACATCGCCGCTGAAGAAGACCTTCGCCTCAGGATCATAAACATGGAAGTTCGCGGAGGCGTGCAAATAGTGCGCCGGGACAATATCGAGTTTGTGGCCGCCGACAACCATGGCTCCGCCCTCATCGGGAGTGCCGAGTAACTCGGCTTCGAGCGCTCCGTAGTGCCGGATGAAGCCTTCCCACAGGCTCGGTATGTGCCATTGGATGTGCTCGTTGCATGCGTTCCACAAAGGCAGACTGGACGCAATATCCGGATCCTGGTGGGACACAAACGCCTTGGTGACGGACGTAGGCGGCACGACCTCTGCTACAGCAGCAAGAACCTGGGGGAATATCTCGAACCCGCCCGGATCGAAAATCGCGCTCTGACCGTTGGACTCCATGACATACACATTCGAATCGATGACCCGACGCTCATCCTGGTCATACAGTACCCACCAGCGGTGAGTGCCGGCTTCAAATACTGGCGCTGCTTTCATGCAGTATCTCCTCCAATTCGGCGCGATATTTCCAGATTGCATCTCTAACTTTGGCTACAGCGAGCCCCATTTCGTAGGAAACACGCATCAGCGGCGCACCGCTTTCCTCCGACAGCGCCGCCTCGATCCGGCCGTTGGTAACCACGTATTCCTGCTCAGCGATCCCTTCCTGTAAGCGGGTGACCGTCTCCACCAGATGACGCAGGATCGTGAGTACTTCGGCTTCCTCGGCCTCGGTGTTGCGGCGCCAACTCACTTCCGATTGAGAGAAAACACTGCCGTCGCCGCCGTTCGCCCTGATCAAGTCCTTGGTGCGACGAAACATCTCCGCAAGGCGAGTGCGCTGCAAGATGCCTAGCTGCGCGCGGACCAGCGGCGCGACCGATTGCTGTAATGGAGCCGCGGCTTTCTTCAGATGTACCGCCTGCTCCCGGAACGCCTGAGCGACCACGCCGTAGCTTGCCAGTCTCTTCCCGTGCCGCTTGACCAGAACCATGGCATTCAGGGCGCGGCGGTCGATCTCATGCAACGAGCGTTCAATAGTGCGTCGCGTCCGAGAGGACGCATCCATGATCTGCATAATCCTGTGAACATCCATCAGGATCCTCCTTCAAGGGCGGCGGCAGTTGCACTCATGGCTGCCGCGTCCAGAATCAGGACGACATCGCCGCGTCCGGAAATCGTGGCGCCCTGGTACAGGCTGGGGGCCGCCAGAAAATCGATGGGCTTCACCACGGAATCTTCGTTGCCCAAAACCTCGGAGACAACAAACAGGCCGCGTTCGGTCAATATGCCCTCGACACTCTCGTTGCCGAGACGCATCGGCCGACTCTGCAAGACCGCGCCGAGGTCCACCATCGGCACCGTATTCGAGCCATCCACGCGGTATGTCAGGCGGCCGGCGAGCCGGTGCACTCGATGGTCCTCAAGATCCATCAGGCAATCGATCGCCGAGACCGGAAGCGCATAGACATCCTGGCGAACCCGCAGGTAGAGCACTGGCAGCACGGCCAGTGTCAGCGGAAACTCCATGGCGATGCGCGTTCCCTGGCCCAGTCTGGTGTCGATGGCAAGACGGCCCCGCAGCTTGTCGGTCGTCTTCTTCACTACATCCATACCGACACCTCGTCCAGAGAGGTCGGTCGCCTGTTCCTTGGTGGAGAAGCCGGGGCAAAAAATCAACTCCAGCGCTTCCTGCTCGGAAAATTGAGCAGCCTGCTCCGCTGTGATCACTTCCTTTTCGATCGCTTTCTGCATGATCACGCGGCTATCGATTCCCTTGCCGTCGTCGGAGACCTCGATCCGCACCTTATCGCCGAGATGAATCGCCGCAATTCGCAGCAGGGCGGCGGGGGGTTTGTTCGCACTCTTCCGGACTTCCGGCAGCTCGATACCATGATCGAGACTGTTGCGCACGAGATGCGTCATCGGACCCGAGAGGGCGTCCACGACGGTCTTGTCAATCTCCACTTCTTCGCCGATAAGTTCCAGCCGGACTTCCTTCTTGAGCTGACACGACAGGTCGCGCACCACCCGGGGTAACTGCTGGAACAGGCGCCTGCACGGCTGCATGCGCAGGCGCATTACCGTGTTCTGGAGGTCGCTCACCCTCAGGTCCATCTCCCGTGCGATCCGGGACATGTTCTCGTCTTCCTTGCTGAGTCCGCTTACGGCGGAGCTCAGGCGATTCCGCAGCAGAACCAGTTCTCCCACCTGGTTCATCACCGCATCCAGCCGGTCCGCATCGACGCGAAGTGAGTTCTCGACAGCTTCGGGTCTCGGAGGAGGAGATCGCCGGGGAGCGACAGCGTCCGATGCGTCGACTTCCGCCGCAGAGCTGTTTCCCGCGGGAGGGTTCGATTCCGGTTTGACGGGCGCTGCGACTTCCCGCGCGGGAGCGGCGTGCACCCCGGCAACCTGAGGCGGGTCTGCCTGAGTGACCGCGGCAGCGAGACCGGCCAGAGCTCCTGCTCCTTCAGACTCCGGGCCGGTGAGCAGTTGGATCGTCCGGCCCAGATCGGCGGGGCCGGGGCCAGGGTTCTGTTCTTTCGCAAGTTCCTGAAACATGCCGCCGAGCACGTCGATGCCGCCGAGGATGGCGTCGATGCGGGCAGGCGTCACCGGCAGGGCGTGCGAGCGAAGCTTGTCCAGAAGACCTTCGAGATTGTGAGCCCAACTTACCAGGTGGTGGGCGTCCAAAAAACCGGCCCCACCTTTGATGGTGTGAAAGGCGCGGAAGATCGATGCGAGCACTTCGTCGTTGCCGGGCTCTGCTTCAAGGCTCAGGATATCTTCTTGCGCCTTTTGCAGCAGTTCCCTCGACTCGACCAGGTAATCCTGCAGAATGTCCAAGTCCACGTCGTCACCAAGTACCTCTATCGGCGGTTTCGGTAGCCTCCTGTAGGTCCAGTCGTGAATTTTCGGGCATCCTCCCACTCGTGATGCCTGTGGAATAGAAGGGTGGCGGCCGCGGAACGTGCGCTCAAGCACCTGGATATCCGGGATCAGCTTCTGATCCGCCCACCTGAAATTTGAGCAGTCTTTGGCGGCTGGAGCCGCCCGCCCGTTGGGGGAAGGGAGCCCAATCCTGTTCGCGGATAGCCGCGCGTTATACTGTTTAACCAGTATCCGAGGCACCTATGACATTCCCGCGCATGATTGCGCTCGCCCTTCTGGCCGCCGTGCCGGCCCTGATTGCCCAACCACCGCAGGCGCAGGACGAAGACTACGCCAAGCTCGTGAAGGAGTGGACTACGAGCCCCCAATTCATGAGCCCGCTGGTCGATCACCTGCCAAAAGTCGCGGGCGTGCCGTCACCCAAAGATGTGCTCGGCTACTACGTCGGGGCCCCGAAGAAACTCACCCGGGTGGCCGACCTGAGCCGCTATTATCGCGCGCTCGCGGCTGCTTCGAAGCGCGTGAAAGTGCTGCCGGCCGGCACCACCGATGAGGGCCGCGAGTGCCTGGTGGTGGCCGTCTCCGACGAAGACACCATCGCCCATCTCGATACCTACAAGGGCTATCTCGCGCGCCTGGCTGATCCGCGCGGGCTCAGCGACGCCGAAGCCAGGCGCATCATCGCCCAAGCCAAGCCGATCTACCTGTTTACGGGCGGCCTGCACAGCTCCGAGACCGGCCCGCCCGAGATGCTGATGGAACTGGCCTACCGGCTGGCGGTGGAAGATTCGCCGCTGTTCGATTCCATCCGCAAGAACGTCATCGTGATGATGACCGCGGTTGCCGAGCCGGATGGCCGCGACCGCTATGTGGACTGGTACGACCGCTACCTGATCAACCAGACCACCGAGCAGGACCGCATCCCTTCGCCGCCCTATTGGGGTAAGTACATCTATCACGACAACAATCGAGATATCAATTACTCCCAGGTAACGATGCGGAACTGGTTGAAGTTCTATCTCGAATGGCACCCGCCTATCATGCATGACCTGCATGAATCCGAGCCGCTCATGTATACCTTCAGCGGACAGGCGCCGCAGAACCCGACGCTCGATCCGATCCTCTACGCCGAGCTTCCGTGGTTCGCGGACTTCGAGATGACCCGGATGATCGCCTACGGGATGCCGGGCGTCTGGACCCACGCGTTCGTGGACATGTGGTCGCCCGGATATCTTGGCTACATGTCCTCGAATCACAACGGGATGCTGCGGATGTACGAGACCTTCGGCAACGCCGGCGCGAATACCATGGAGCGCACCATCGGCGGCGCAGGCCGGGGCGCTCCGGAGCCGGTGGCGGGGCGCGGCGGCCGGGGCGGCGGAATGACCGCGCGTGAATGGTATCGTCCGCTGCCGCCGCCGCGGCGGCTGACATGGTCGATGCGGAATAACACGAACTACATGGAGACCGGCGTGCTGTCGGCCCTGGAACTTACAGCCGGTTTTCCGAAGGTGGTGCTCGAGAACTTCTATGAGAAGAGCCGCAATTCGGTCAAGTCCGGCGAGACGGAAGCTCCCTATGGTTATGTTCTGCCGGCCAGCCAGGCGGACATGACACGGGTGGCTTTCATCGTCAATATTCTGCGGTTGCAGGGGATCGAGGTGGGGCGCGCCACCTCGGAGTTGAAACTTAAGGATGGAACTTACCCCGCCGGCTCGCTGATCGTGAAAAGGAACCAACCTTACGGCCGGCTGGCAAAGATCTTACTCGAAAAGCAGGACTATCCCGACCCGAGCCTCACGACTTACGACGATACCGGTTGGACGATGGGGCTGATGAGCCAGGCAGAGGTTCACGAGACCGCCGATAAGGCCGTTCTCGACGCCAAGGTTCAGCCGGTGGACGTGCTCGAGATCACCGGCACGGTGAAAGGCAGCGGCCCCATCACGGCGGTAATCGATAACGGCTCGAATTCCCTGGTGACGCTTCGATACCGCCTGAGGGACGTGAAGTTCGAAGCCATCGAGAAGCCTTACAAAGCGGGCGATACGACCCTGCCTGCCGGCTCGTTCCTGGTGGAGTCGAGCCCGCGGCTGCGCAGCGAGATTGAAAAGCTGGGCCTCGAAGCGGTGAGCCTTTCAAAGGCGCCCGACGTGCCGAAACACCTGCTGGATCTGCCGCGGCTGGCCGTGTTCAGCACCTGGGGCAGCACCCAGGATGTCGGATGGGTGCGGTATGCATTCGACCATTTCGAAATTCCCTACGATCTGATCTACAAGGAGCGCATCCGCAAGGGCAGCCTGCGCTCCGATTACGACGTGATCGTGATCCCCAGCCAGGGCCGCGGCGGCGCCAAGAACCTGGTTTTCGACATCGACTCCCAACCGGGCAAATCATTCGCCTACACCCGCACGCCGGAGTTTCCGTCGCTCGGAATGTACGGCCAGTCCGAAGATATTACCGGCGGAATGGGAATCAAGGGAGTGGCGGAGCTCGATCAATTCGTTCACCAGGGCGGTGTGCTGATTACGCTTGGCGCTTCGAGTTTCCTGCCGGCCGATTTCGGCCTCACCCGCGAGATCAATGCCGCGCGAACCTCGCCGCAGTTCTACGCTCCTGGCCCGATCGTGGAAGCACAGGTGATGCGGCCCGAACACCCGGTCTTCTATGGATACACCGGGCGCAACCTTCCCGTGCGGTGGGCCGGCGGTCCGCTGCTGACGGTTCCGAGGGAGGACCGCCAGACCGTGCTGATGCAGTTCGAGGGCACCGAAAAATCCGTGCTCAGCGGGCTGATGCGCGGCTACGCCGAAACCCACGACCGGCCGGCAATCGTCGATTGGCCCGTGGCCCGGGGGCACGTCCTGCTGTTCGCCACCAATCCCTGCTACCGCTGGCAGAATCTCGGCGAGTTCAACATGCTGGTGAATTCGATCCTGAACTTCAACGACCTGCCGCAGGCGGAGCCTCGAAAAGAGGCGGAACCCGCGGCCACGGCCGGCCAGGATTGAAACCGGCCGCGCGTGGGAGTAACATCCCTAGCATCATGACAAATCAACCGAATCCGATCTCCCGGCGTTCCCTGCTGCGGAATGTCGCCGTTGCCGGGTCTGCCTTCACCATCGTCAAGCCCTACCTTGTTCGCGGCGCGGGTAAAGAAAAGCTGCGGGCAGGCATCGTCGGATGCGGCGGCCGCGGCACGCAGGCGGTGGTCGACATGCTCACCGGAAACGAAAATGTGGAACTGGTGGCCATGGCGGATGTGTTTGAAGACCATCTGGAAGGCTCGCTGAGGCAGTTGCGCGACCCAAAGTTCGTGGCCCTCCACAAGGGCATCACGGTGGAACGCGACGGCGAGGCGAAGGAGATGAGCGCGGAAGACCTGGCGGCCTCCATCGTGCCGCGGATCAAGGTGGACCCGGAGCACCACTTCGTGGGCTTCGATGCCTACCAGAAGCTCATCCATTCCGACATCGACATCGTGATGCTGACCACGCCGCCCGGTTACCGTCCGATTCATTTTGAGGCCGCGATCGAGGCCGGCAAGCATGTCTTCGCGGAAAAGCCCATCGCCACCGACGCCACCGGGGCGCGCCGCTTCATGGCAGCCGGCAGGAAGGCCGGCGAAAAGAAGCTGACCGTGATGTCCGGCGCCCAGCGGCATGAAGACAAGCCGTACGTGGAGAGCGTCGCCAGGGTACACGACGGCGAGATCGGCGAGGTGGTCGCGCTGCATTCGAATTACCTGAGCGGCCCGGTATTCCACGCCCAGGCGCGCGATGCCAAGTGGGGCGACATGGAATGGGAGCACCGCAACTGGTACAGCTTCCTGTGGCTCTGCGGCGACCAGATCGTGGAGCAGCACTTCCACAACATCGATTTCATGAACTGGGTGGTGGGCACGCACCCGGTGAGCGTGATTGCCACCGGCGGCGCCGCCTGGCGGCCGCGCGCCGCGCTGTACGGCAACATCTACGACCACATGCACTCCGATTTCACGTATGCCAACGGGGTGCACCTGAGCAGCCACTGCCGGCAGTATCCGCGTGGGCTGTACAACAACGTGAGCGACCTGATCGTGGGGACCAAAGGCCACAGCACGGGTCTGGACCTCGGGACGAAAGGGATCAGCCCGTACGTGCAGGAGCACATCAACTTCATCGACAGCATTCTGGGACGCGGCCCGTATGTGAACCAGTCCATCCCGATCGCGGAGAGCACGCTGACGTGCATCATGGGGCGGGAGTCGGCCTATTCGGGGCTCGAGATCACCTGGGACCAGATCCTGAATTCGAAGCAGGACCTGATGCCGGGGCAGTACGGCTACGACCAGAAGATGGAGCCCACGCCGCTACCGATTCCGGGACAGTATCAGTTCGTGTAGGGCAAGTTTCGGGCGTCTGGGAATTGTGGACCCGAGGGTGTGCCGGTCACAGGATTTCCGGAATCATTTCTCTTTTATTTTCTTGTAGTTGAAAAAAGAAAATCGGAGTGGCGGAAGTCCTCGGTATACCGTGTGGGTGAGAGGGAATTCGGCCTGCTTTCTTCCCCAAGCTGACCTCAATATCTGCCAGACGCCCTGCCAGCTCCTACGGAGCGATCCCACCCCTTCCGGAGTCCCTCTCTCGATTTCCTTTGACATTTGGCTCAGCTTCCGCTACATCCGAATAGATGCCCGCAGGCTCCCACCGCTTCCCGGTTGGGGCCATCCGCTGCACAGTGCTGAGCGATGGCTACTACTGTTACCCAACGCCATGGCTGTTTCCAGACGCGGATTCGGAACAGATCGGCCGGGCGCTCGAAAGCCGGCGGCTTCCCCGCGAATGGGTGCTCAGCCCGTTCACGTGCCTGCTGGTCGAAACCGGCCGCCACGTGATTCTGGTAGACGCCGGCGCCGGCGAGTCGCTCGAAACCGCCGGTGCGATCCGGGCACGGCTCGAAGTGGAAGGCATACGGCCGGGCGATGTCGACACCGTGATTCTCTCCCACGCACACCCAGACCATGTCGGCGGAGTGATCGACTCGCGCGGGCGTCCCTCCTTCCCCAACGCGCGCCACGTCCTGGCGGAATCGGAATGGGAGTTCTGGATGACCGGACGGGCGGACGTCTCGCCTCTTCAATTACCCATCGACTACAAAACCCGGATCCGCGAAACCGCGCGCGGTTGCCTGGAAGCCATCCGGTTTCAATTGGAAGCGATCGAGGGCGAGACCGAGATCGTGCCGGGCGTGCGCGTGCTTCCCGCGCCGGGGCACACACCGGGGCACCTCGCCGTCCTGATCGCGTCCGAAGGGGAGCGGCTGTTGAACATCTGCGACGCCGCCGCACACCCGCTGCACCTCGAGGAGCCCCGCTGGCAAAATGGCTTCGACCTGGCCCCTGCCGCGGCCGAGGCTACGCGCCGAGCACTTGTGGACCGGGCGGTCTCCGAGAGGATGCACCTGATGGCCTTCCACTTCCCGTTCCCCAGCGTGGGGCAAGTTGCCGCGCGGCCTTCGGGCGGTTGGGAATGGACGCCCGGGTGGTAGAATGTAACCGATTTCAATGAGACCTCTCCTCTGCCTCCTCGTCGCAGCGATGTCACTCCCTGCCGCGGAATCGATCGCGCCTACACCTCCCATGGGCTGGAACAGTTGGGATTGTTACGGTACCACCGTGACCGAAGCTGAAGTCAAGGCCAACGCCGACTACATGGCTTCGAAGCTCAAGAAATATGGGTGGCAGTACATCGTGGTGGATATCCAGTGGTCCGACCCGAATGCCAAAGCGCACGGGTACCGGCCGAACGCCGACCTGGCCATGGACGGGTACGGCCGGCTGATCCCGGCTGTCAACCGTTTCCCGTCGGCGGCGAATGGCGCCGGCTTCGAGCCGCTGGCCGCCTATATCCACAAACTCGGGCTGAAGTTCGGAATCCACATCATGCGCGGAATCCCGCGCCGCGCCGTGACGGCGAACCTGCCGGTAGCCGGCAGCCGGGCGCACGCGGATGAGATCGCCAACCAGCAGTCCATCTGCCGCTGGAACTCCGATATGTACGGCGTCGACATGACTAAACCGGGCGCACAGGACTACTACGATTCCCTCGTCAAGATGTATGCCGGCTGGGGCGTGGACTACATCAAGGCGGACGACATGGCGACACCGTTCCACATCGATGAGATCGAAGCGCTGCACCGCGCAATCGTGAAGAGCGGGCGCCCGACCGTGCTGAGCCTTTCGCCCGGGCCCGCGGACATCACCAAGGCCGATCAGTACGCGGCCAATGCCAACCTGTGGCGGATCTCCGACGATTTCTGGGACCAGTGGCCGCCCCTGCGGAACTCGTTCGCGCTGCTCGCCCGCTGGAGCGCGCACGTGAAACCGGGCGGCTGGCCGGACGCCGACATGCTGCCGCTGGGCCGCATCGGAATTCGGGCCGAGCGCGGCGACGACCGGCAGACGCGCTTCACCCGCGATGAGCAGCGGACGCTGATCACGCTGTGGTCGATCGCGCGCTCGCCGCTGATGTTCGGCGGAGACCTGCCGAGCAATGACGCGTGGACGCTCTCGCTGCTGACCGACGCCGGGGTGCTGGCGGCGGACCAGCACGGCGCCCATTCCCGACAGTTGTTTGCGCGCGACAACCAGGTGGCTTGGATTTCGGATGCGCCGGGTGGAGGCAAGTTCCTGGCAGTGTTCAACACGGGCGAGCAGCCCGCCGAAATCCGGGTCGAGTGGAAAGACCTGGGCTTGTCCGGAAAGCGCGCGGTCCGCGACCTGTGGGCCCAGAAGAGCCTGGGGATCGCCGCGGACAGCCGCGCGTTTTCGGTGCCGCCGCACGGCTCGGGAATGTACAAGGTGCAATGATGCTGCGGCGCACGTTTCTTCAGACGGTGGCGGGCGGCATGGCAGCCATGGCCGCGCCAAAGCAGCCCCTCAACATTCTGTTCGTCCTGATGGACGACCTCGGTTGGAGCGATACCCAGCCCTACGGCAACCGCTTTATCGACACTCCCAACTTGAACAGACTGGCATCGGAGAGCGTGCGCTTCACCAACGCCTATGCTTCGTGCCCGGTGTGCTCGCCCACGCGCGCCAGCATTCTCACAGGGCAATATCCGGCGCGCCTGCACCTTACCGATTGGATCCCGGGGCGGAAGCAGTGGCCCTACGCGCGCCTGCTGACGCCTGCCTTCGAGCAACAACTGCCGGCGGACGCCCGGACTCTCGCGGAGACACTGCAGCCGGCCGGGTATCGCAGCGCGGCCATAGGCAAATGGCACCTCGGCGGCGCGGGCCACCTGCCCACCGACCGCGGCTTCGACATCAACATCGGCGGCACGGCGGCAGGCCAGCCGCCGACGTATTTCGGCCCTCTCGAACTGCCGGGGCTGAAACTGGAACCCGGAGAGTTTTTGACCGAGCGGCTGACGCTGGAGGGCGGGCGCTTCGTCAATGACAACCGCGCGCGCCCGTGGTTCCTTTACCAGGCGCATTTCACCGTCCACATGCCGCTGGAAGCGCGGCGGGAAGTAATCGAGAAATACCGGAAACGGAACACGGGTGACGTGGACCCGATCTACTGCGCGATGGTGGAAAGCGCGGACGATTCGGTAGGGCGCTTGCTGAAGACGCTGGACGACGCCGGGCTGACCGGGCGAACGGCGGTCTTTTTCTTCTCGGACAACGGCGGAGTCCGCTACCAGGGGCGCCGCAAGCCGCCGGTGACGAATAACGCGCCGCTGCGCGCCGGAAAGGGTCATCTCTACGAAGGGGGGATCCGCGAGCCGCTTATGGTACGGTGGCCCGGGGTCACCCGCGGAGGCACCGTCAACCACGACCCGGTTTCGAGTGTCGATTTCTTCCCAACCATCTGCGAGATGACCGGCGCGCCGGGCAGCCGCGCCGACGGGGTGTCGCTGGCTCAAGCGCTGCGTGGTGCGAACCTGCGGGAGCGGCCCCTCTTCTGGCACTATCCGCATTACAGCGACCAGGGCGGGCGCCCCGGCGGAGCCGTAAGGCTGGGCGATTGGAAGCTCATCGAGTTTTACGAAGACAGTCGCCTGGAACTGTTTCACTTGCCGGACGACCCGGGCGAACAGCGTAATCTTGTACGAAAGGATGCCAATCGCGCGAAAAAATTACACGCACTCCTGCGCGACTGGCGGGCCGAGGTGAGCGCGGCAATGCCGCGGCAGAACCCGGGTTACGAAGCCGCGCGGGCGAGCGAGGGGCTTACCGGTTACGAGCAGCCGACGCCGCCGGACGCGTAGGCGGCTCTACCAGCGCGGCAGGCTCCGTCGCCAGTTGGGGTCCACGTGCTTCCGCATCTCGACTTCGTCGTCGCGCTTGCGGAACGGGATTTTGGCATAGCGCTCGCGGCCCCGCGCCACCTGGTCGTAATCCAGATCGACTCCCAAACCGGGTTTGTCGGGGATGCGAACGCAGCCGTTTTCGAAGCGGATGCGGCCGCCCGCCACGATTTCGTCCCCGGCGGTCTGCCACGGATAATGCGTATCGCAGGCGTAGGTCAGGTTGGGGCACGCGGCGGCCACATGGGTCATGGCCATCAGGCTCACGCCCAGATGGCTGTTGGAGTGCATCGAAAGCCCCATGCCCAGCACTCCCGTCAAGTGCGAGAGGTATTGCACGTTGCGCATTCCGCCCCAGTAGTGCGGGTCCGAAAGCACAATCTGCACGGCATCCAGGTCGCGGGCGCGCGGCACATCCGCGAACGACGTCACCGCGACGTTGCTGGCCTGCGGGGTATGGTTATCTTCGGCAAGCAGGCGGCGCCGCACTTCGCCCATGCCCTCGAGCGTGGCGCAGGGGTCTTCCAGGTAGCCGCCGGCAGACAGTTCTTCTTTCAGTTCACGCCCGACCCGCACCGAGGTTTCGACGCTCCAGGCGCAGTTGGGATCGATGCGCAGCGGATAGGATGGGCCGAAGGCCTCGCGCAATGCCCGGATGCTGGCGATCTCGGCATCGGGATCCAGCACGCCGCCCTTGAGCTTGATTTCGCGGAAGCCGTACCGGCCGATCATCTGGCGGCACTCGCGGACGCAGGCTTCGGAGTTGAGCACCTCTCCGTACTCATCCTCACGGGCGTCGCCGCCCACGCCTCCACCACCGCCGTGTTTGTAGAACAGGTATGCCGAAAAGCTGACGCCGTCGCGCACTCTTCCGCCGATCACGTCGCAGACCGGCCTGCCGACGGCCTTGCCGATGAGGTCGAGGCAGGCGATTTCGATGGCGGCGAAAGTGCGGGCGTGCCGGTCGAGCGGATTCTCGCCGGGCACCAGGTAGGTCTGTGAATGGCCACCGGGCGCCTGCGCTGTTTCGCGAACCGCCTCGGCCGTGAGATCGCGGCTTAACCCCGCCAATTGAAACGGATCCATTCCTTCCACGCGTGTCCGCACGGATTCCAGGCCGGCCAGGGGACCGTCGCCTCCGTAGGTTTCCGCGATGCCGGTTAGCCCGGAATCCGTCTTGAGCTCGACCACCGTGCGCAGCGCAAACGGTGCATGAAGCCCGTAAGAACTACGCAGCGGAGGGTCCGCAATGGCGATCGGGTGAAGAATAAGCTGGGTAATCCGCATGGTACGTGAATTGCTGTTCAACGGGCAGGAGTGTGGGAGATGGAAGCTGTCGTCATAGCCGGCGCCTTGATCGGGAGCTTTTTTGGAGCGCTTGCAATACAGAAAGTAGCGCTCGAGGGATTATTCCGGATCATGGAACTCGAGCGCCGCGGACGCCGCTGACCCTACTTGCGCGAACCGCGCCGTGGGTTCTTCAACTGGCTCTGCCGGGCCTTTGCCTTCTTGCGCTTGGGCTTGGTGATGGAAAAGGTGCCGCTGCCTAAATATTCTGCCTGAAAGAGTTTCTCGTCCGCCAATCGTTTTCTCCTGAGTGAAAGCTGAATTGATCAACCATTGTACCGCGCATTATCCTGGATAACAGAATGGCGGCGGACAAACAATCCGGGGAAGAGTCCGCCGCGGCACTTTCGGCCGCCGCCGCGGCGGCCGCAGTCGGGCAGTTGGCGCCGGGCCGGAGCGCCGCAGGTTTAGCGCATACCTTCAGAGCCCTCCGGCATCGCAACTTCCGGCTGTTCATCGGCGGGCAGGTAATCTCGCTGGTCGGCACGTGGATGCAGACGGTGGCGCAAAGCTGGCTGGTGTATCGACTGACGCACTCGGAGTTGCTTCTCGGAACCGCATGGTTCTGCTCCCAGATCGCGGTCTTTGCGCTGGGGCCTCTGGGCGGCATGGCGGCCGACCGGATTTCGCGCCATAAGCTGGTTGTGGTTACGCAAATCCTTTCCATGGTTCAGGCCCTGGCGCTGGCTTTCCTCACTCTCACCGGACGCGTGCAGGTCTGGCACGTATTGGCGCTGGCCGGTTTGCTGGGGGTGATCAACGCCTTCGATATGCCGGGGCGCCAGGCACTGGTGATCCAGATGACCAGCAAGGAGGATCTGCTCAATGCGATTTCTCTGAACTCCGCGGTGTTCAACGCCGCGCGGGTGGTGGGGCCGGGGATCGCCGGGCTGGTGGTTGCGGCGGTCGGCGAGGGGATGTGCTTCTTCCTGAATGCCGTCAGTTTCCTGGCCGTGATCGGCAGCCTTTTGGCCATGCGGCTTCCCCCGTTCGAGCGTCCCGCCCCGCAGTCTCCGTGGACCCAACTGGCGGACGGATTCCGCTATGCCGGCCGCAACCGGGCGGTAGGCCGGGTGCTGGCGCTGATGGGAGCCGCGACACTATCCGGGATGCCGCTGCTGGTTTTGATTCCGTTCTTCGCCGACGATATGTTTCACAGGGGTTCGGCGGGGCTGGGCTTTCTGATGGCGTCGATGGGCGTGGGCGCGGTGATCGGGACCCTGATGCTGGCGCGCCAGACACGGTTGAGCGCGCTACCCCGGGTGATGGTGTGGAGCGGTGTCGCGGTCGGGGTGGCCTATGTGGCGTTCGCTTTCTCGTTCTCCTTCTGGTTGTCGCTGGCAGTCATGGGGGTGATCGGCTACTTCGTGATGCAGCAGATGGCATCCGCGAATACGACCATCCAGACCCTGATCGAGGATGAATACCGGGGACGGATGATGGCGCTTTATGCGATGACGGTGGTGGGGCTGGGGCCATTCGGCAGCCTGGCTGCCGGCGCGCTGGCGGGACGCTTCGGAGCGCGGGCGACTGTGGCGGCGGGCGGCGTGCTGGCGATATCGGCGGCGGCGGCGTTCGGGTGGAGCTTGCAGAGGAGGGCGATTGCAGCCTGAACAGAAAAGGTATCTTTCGGTCATTGCGGCGGTTTTGCTGTGGGCGGGGCTGGCATTCGGCCAGACGGATCCGCGCGCCCGGGAGGTCTGCTCGCAGGCCAACCAGATCGTCAAGGAACTTACGACGATATCCGGCATGACCCTGCATCACCCGGTGCCGTGCGACTTTATCACCAAAGACAAAGTCAACGACTTTCTCAAGAAGCGCGTGAAACAAGTGGCCAAGCCGGAGGACGTCCGCGCCGAGGAGCTGACTCTGAAAAAATTCGGACTTGTTCCGGAGAACTTTGATCTGGCGAAGAGCACGGTGGACCTGCTCACGGAGCAGGCGGCCGCTTTCTACGACTACGACCGGAAGAAACTGTTCATCACCGATTCGACGCCCTCCGAGACGCAGCAGCCGGTGCTGGCCCACGAGCTTTCGCACGCCCTGGCCGACCAGAATTTCAATCTGGGCAAATACATCCGCAAGGGGCGGAACAGCGATGACGGCGCCACCGCGCGGCTAGCGGTAATGGAAGGGCAGGCCACCTGGCTGATGTCCGAATACCTGGCGCGCAAGATGGGGCAAACCCTTCGCAATTCGCCCGCACTGGTGCGCACGATGAGCGCTTTGAGCGAATCGGGCGGGGGGGACTACCCGGTCTTCGACAGCGCGCCCCTCTACCTCAGGCGCTCGCTGGTTTTCCCCTACACCGCGGGGATGCTTTTCCAGAACACGCTCGTGGAGCGCGACGGCGAGCGAGGCTTTTCCGAGGTGTTCCGCGATCCACCGCTTTCCTCGCAACAGATCCTGCATCCGGAAAAGTACTTCAAGCACGTCAAACCATCCACTCCGGAGTTGCCCGATGCGAAGCTGCCGCGCGGGTACAAGGGCCTGGTGGGCGGCTCGCTCGGAGAATTGGAGCACGGCATCCTGATCGAGCAGTACCTCGGCAAGGAGCGCGCCGAAGCGATTGCGCCGCACTGGCGCGGCTCGGTTTTCGAACTGGACGAGAATAAGAAGGCCGGGCGGGTGGTGCTGCGGTACGCCGTGGAATGGGACAGCGAAGAGAGCGCGCGGCAGTATTTTGCGGCATACCAGGAGATCCTGCGTAAGAAGTGGAAGAAAATCACCTTTTCGCCGGAATCACCCGACGCCGTCAAGGGTCTGGGTGACGACGGCCGTTTCGAACTCTGCCGCAAGGGCGCCCTGGTGACCAGCGTTGAAGGGTTAGACCCTGAGTTACACTGAGGCATATGGCAAGACAGCGAACCTTCATCGCCGCTATGGCGCTGATCTGCCTGGCCGCGCCACTGGCCGGGGCAACCCTGCCGCGTCCTGCGCCGGAGTTCACCATCAGCCTCACGAATGGCCACCAGCTTCGCCTGAGCCAGTATCGGGGGAAAGTGGTGGTTCTGGCGTTCATACTCACCACGTGCTCGCACTGCCAGCGGACCACGGGCTACCTGAACAAGCTGCAGTCGGAGCTTGGCCCGCACGGGCTGCAGGTTTTGGAATCCGCGATTGAAGAGAATGCCCGGGGCAACGTCGCCGGTTTTGTGCAGCAGTTCCAGACGCCGTTCCCCGTGGGCTACAACACCAACACAGTGCAGGTGCTCGACTTCCTGCAGCACCCCACGATGATGATTCCGCACATGCCGCTGCTCGCTTTTATCGACAGGCAGGGCATCATCCGCGGGCAGCACGAGGGCAATGAAGAACCCTTCTTCGGACCCGACCACGAGCAGAACTTGCGGAACCAGATCGAAGCGCTGCTGAAGGAACGGCCCGACGGCGGTAAGAAGGGCGGCAAGAGAGCTGGGGCGGCCAGGAAACAGAGCTAGGCGGCCGGCGACGCCAGCCTCGCCAGAACCACTTCCAGGAGATCCTTGCCCGGCACGCTGCCCTGTGCCATGTGAGCCGTGCCGCCGCCGCGCCCGCCCGCTTCGGCAAGCGCCGCTTTCAATTGCCTGCCGGCGTCGAAGCCGGAATCCGGCGAGGCGGCCGCGAGCACGGAAGGAGGCTGGATGAGGGTGGCCACAAACACGGCTTTGGGCTGGGCCGTGAAACTCTGCGCCACCGCGCGGAGATCCTCGAGCGAACCGGACGTCAGACGTTGGGTGAGCCGGCGTGTACCCCCGGCGTCGGGCACCGTGGCCTCATAGAGTTCGCGTCCGCGGTACACCGCCAGGTCGAGTTCCATTTTGTGCCGCGACTTTTCCGCGGCGCGCGCAGAATCGAGCTGTGCGGCGACCAGCGCGGGTACTTCATCCAGGGGCGAGGAAAACAGCTGCGATGCTTTCGAGAGAGCCTCATAGTCGGCGCGTGCACGCCGGACGGCGCGTGCGCCGCAAAGGAACTCCACGCGCACGGACTGCCGGATCTTCTCCAGCTTGCGCAGCAGCACGGCGCCGACCTCGCCGGTGGCGCGGACATGCGTGCCGCCGCAGGCGCTACGGTCCAGGCCGTCGATGGAGACGATCCGCAGGGTACCCTGGCGGCTCGAAGCTTTGCGGAGACCCTGCGCCTCGCCGGCATCTTCGAAGCGCACGGTGAGCGGACGGTTCTCAAAGACGATTTGGTTGATGCGGCGTTCCGCCTCCACAAGCGTACGAGGTTCGACGGAGCCGCCCTCGAGATCGATAGTGGCGCTTTCGGCGCCCAGGTGGAAGCTGACGGTGTGCAGTCCGAAGAGTTCTGCGAACACCGCGGAGACGAGGTGCTGGCCGCTGTGCTGTTGCATGTGATCGAAGCGGCGGTCCCAGTCGACGGCGCAATCGACCGCTTCGACGGCTACCGGAGCGGCAAGACGATGCGCGATGCGGTCCTCCTCATCCATGACCTCGACCACCCTGACGCCACCAATGGATCCGGTATCGAACGGCTGGCCGCCGGAACTGGGGTAAAAGGCCGAGCGGTCGAGGTACGCGGTCAACCCGTCCGAGGACCGGTCGACGATGCGAGCGGTGAAGTCGAGCAAATAGGAATCGGTGTAGTAGAGGCGTTCGGTCATGGAGAATCTCTAGTTTGGCAGAATGCACCGGGTTGCATCGTGGGGGCGCGGTCGGGTACATTGAAGGAGTCGTTCCCCGCGAGATTGCGCCCATAGCTCAGTTGGATAGAGCGTCTGGCTACGAACCAGAAGGTCGGCAGTTCGAATCTGTCTGGGCGCACCACAAAATCAGGCTCTACGCCAATTCCGGGCTCTACGCCAATTCCGGGGGCAAACCCCAATCCCAAACCTCTCTAAGAACATACTACCTGGCTCCCCGGGAAGCCCGGAGTAGACAACACAGGGGGGCATTCAATGCCTCTCCTGATCAAGGGAAAGACAGCACCCTGCGCAGGTTGATCGCTGAATGGTGATGCGACGCTCGCTTCACGGACGGAGCAGGGCCTTGATCGCGCGGCGCTCGTCCATAGCGCGATATCCCTCAGCCACTTGATCGAGGGGTAGGGTCATATCAAAGACCTTGCCGGGGTTGATCTTTCTATTCCAAACCAATTTGATCAGATCAGGCAGGAACTGGCGCACTGGGGCGGGGCCGCCATGCAGTCGCACGTGCGTCCAGAACAGCGCCCCGACATCCAGAGAGGCGTCGTGGGGAACACCGACGTAGCCAACGCCCCCGCCGGGACGCGTGGAGCGAATCGCCTGCATCATCGATTCCTGTGTGCCGACACATTCAAGTACCGCGTCGGCGCCGATTCCGTCCGTCATGTCCTTGATGCGTGAAACGGCTTCATCACCGCGCTCGGCGACGATGTCCGTGGCGCCGAACTCGCGAGCCATCTTCTGCCGGGCTTCGTGACGGCTCATGGCGATGATCTTCTCGGCGCCCATTTGCTTCGCGGACAGCACGCCCAGCAACCCGACAGCGCCATCGCCCACCACCGCGACCGTCATTCCCGGCTTCACATTCGCGGCGAATGCGGCGAACCAGCCAGTCCCCATTACATCGGAGAGTGTCAGGAGACTCGGAATCAAGTCGTCCGGGGGCAGATCCGGCGTGGAGACGAGGGTCCCATCGGCCAGTGGAACCCGCACAACGGGCGCCTGCGCTGTGCTCATCACCTCTCTTTGAACGCACGAGGACTGATAGCCGGCGCGACAGTTCGGACACGTGTTGTCCGAAACGAAGAACGATCCGATTACGAATTGTCCCGGCTTGACTGTCCGGACTGCGCTACCAACCTCTTCAACGATTCCGCAATACTCGTGTCCCATCGGCGTCGGCCCGTCGATATGGCTAATCCCGCGATACGGCCAGAGATCGGAGCCACAAACGCACGTTGCCGATGTTCGGATGACGGCATCGGTCGGTTTGATGATTTTCGGTGCTTCTCGATCCTCGAAGCGCACATCGCGCGGAGCATATAAGACAGTCCCTTTCATGATTACCTCCTCTTGTCACTCTCCCGGTGGGAAATCGGTGGACGCCGCCAGATCCGTCTGTGCTTCGAAGTCCTCGATCCGTTTCCGCAGCGTTTGGATCGTGCCTTCCAGCGCTTGCGAGCCAAGAACCATTCGCAACGGCGCAGGCTCCACATCTACGCTCTCGATGATGCGTGCGGCCATTCTTGCTGGATCGCCCGGTGCCAATCCATTTTTTGGATCGAGCATGCGAAGGAAGGCGTGAGCCGGCGTCTGGAGTGAGGTTTGCCACCTGCGCGCCACCATAGCGGAACTCCGTGCGTGCGCCGCCGGGCTCGACGATCATCATGCCGATTCCGAACGTCGCGACCTCCTGCGCGACCGACTCCACGAATCCTTCGATGCCCCATTTGGTGGCGTGGTACATCGAGTTTCCGGGATATGCAACCTGCCCGCCATAGGAAGAGATCCGGATCACGCGACCGCTGCCCTGCGCGCGAAGATGCGGTAGCGCGGCTCGGATGAGGTGGATTGGGCCAGCCAGGTTAGTCGCGATGATGTGTTCTACTTGATTGTCCGTGAGCTCCTCGGCCGCGCCGAATAGGCCGTACCCAGCATTGCTGATGATCACGTCGATGCGTCCGAGCCGCGCGAAGGAGCGCTCGACCACTTCCCGGACTGCAGGACGGTCGGTCATGTCGAGCACTTCGGCCTGGAAGGTCTGGGGATGATTCTTAATCAGGTCCGACACCTTCTCGGGATCGCGCACGGTTCCGGCGACGGTATCACCGCGCTGGAGTAGTTGCTCCGTCAGATGACGGCCGAAGCCGCTGCTGACGCCAGTAATGAGCCATGTTCGTTTGGACATTGTGAGTTGCCCCAATAATTCGGCTAGCCGCCAGAGTGGCGAGCTTTGATCGCATCGAGATCATTTCGCACACGCGCGGGCTCTTCGTCGAGTGGCATGTTCGCCATGTCCCGCACACCATCGAAGGCGCCTCCGGAGTCTCGTTCGAGAGCTGCGAAAAGCCGGTCGAAGTCCTCCGAAGCGGGGCCGTTCGTCGCCACCAGTTCGAAGGTCTTGCGCAATGCGTGATCCGACGTGAGGCTATGGAGCAGAACTTCTGCGATCTGCCGTCGCGCAATTACGCCATCGCTAGAGTCTCCGGCCTGGCGTGTATCACCCTGCAGCAGGACAAGCCGGTGTTCGTCCGGACGGTTGTAGTCAAACCAGCCTGGGCGCACGATCGTGTATGGCAGCCCGCTTGAGCGGACCAACCTTTCGGAGCGACGCTTCCAGTCATGAGCTTCGGTGGCACGGTTGTAATCACCAGTGCGATTGGTGACTCCGATCGCCGTCATTAGCGCGATCCGTGCCGTCCGCAAACCCAGCGCATTCAAAACATTGCGCACACCTCCGTAATCGACGTTCTCTGCGCCGATCTTTCCGGCTCCATCCGATCCCAGTGTGAAAACGATGCCTTCTACACCGTCCACCGCAGCCGGGAGCGTGTCCGGGCGCGTCACGTCGCCGATGACTACCTGCGCGCCCACGGGAAGGTGACGGCCCTTGGCATCGCTTCGCACCAGGGCGCGAACGGTATGCCCATGAGCGAGTGCTTCCTCCACAACCAGGTGGCCGATGCTGCCTGTGGCTCCCACAACAAGTACGATCATGAACCAGTCACCTCATCTACTGCACGCAGACCGTTGAGTGTGCGGGGATATCCGATGAATGGCAGCAACTGGGTCAAAATATCGATCAGCCGTGCGCGAGCGTTGCCGACATGCAGGCTTGCTGCAACGTGCCCCTTGACCTGCGGATCGCAACCACCGAGTGAAACCAGCATGCTGAAGGTCAGCAACTCACGTGTGCGCAGGTCCAGGCCGGTGCGCGTGAGATGGTCGCCGAAGCAGTTGGCCGAAAGAAAGTGCTGGATGTGCATCTGGTCCTTTGGCGACGATGCGTAGAGCTTGTTTACAACCTCATCGCCGATGATCTCCTTCTGAACCGCAAGGCCCTTCTCCATACGGTTCTCCGGTGTTGTCGTGGATTGAGGCGGAAGCGGTAACTCGACTCCGCGCTCCTTCAGCACTTCATTGGTCGCGTGCAGGAAGTCGAAGACCTTGGCCATTCCCACGTACGGCACGGCTTGGTACACGATCTCCTTGATTTCGACAGGCGTGACGCCAACCGTGAGAGCTGCGCCGAGCATGACTCGGTATTCGCGCACCGCCTGTGACGCGATCATCGACGCCAGCTGGACCATGAGCCTGGTTCGGATGTCGAGATTGCTGTGCCGAAGCACCTCGTCGAAAGCGAAGTTGTCGAAGATTTCAATCAGTTCGGGGTCTGTTACGGCCAGAGTGGAAACGCGGCCGGGGAAGAGTTCGTCGTGGTTCTTTTGTGCTCGCGAATTTGGAGGCATGGTCGTAGATTCCTAACTGTATTGTTCGTTGCCCGTTCCTCTATGCAGGCGTCGGCAATAAACCGGGGCGCATCGCTGAGATGACGCCGCCATCGATGAGGAGGTCACTGCCCGTGACGAAGCCCGCGTCTGGACCGAGTAAGTACGATGCAGCCACCGCGATCTCATCGGGCGAAGCCATACGTTTGGCCGGGGACGCTTCGATCATTGCCCGGTACACGTCGCCGATCGGTGAATTCAGCTCATGCTGTGCGAGGGGCGTCCGCCAACAGAATAAGCCTGCCGAAGCCCTGGCGGCGGGCAATCGCTATACCAATGCCACCAGCACCGATAACAACAACTACTTCCGTTTTCATAGATGTTCTTTCCTGCTCGAGATTCGATAGAATGCCCGCTGTCCAGAGACATGAATGCCTCCGCTAATCATTCCTCTCGTATTGCTCGTCGCTAACCTGCTCCAACCAATCGGCGCTCTTGCCGTCAAGTACTTCCACGATCGCAATGTGGGTCATCGCCGTGGTCGGCGCCGCGCCGTGCCAGTGTTTCTCGCCGGGAGGGAACCAGATCACATCTCCTGGACGAATTTCCTCAATTGGGCCGCCCCAACGCTGCGCCCGGCCGCAACCCGCCGTCACAATCAACGTCTGGCCGAGAGGGTGTGTGTGCCAGGCAGTACGCGCGCCCGGCTCAAAGGTCACGCTAGCGCCGAGGATGCGCGCTGGGGATCGCGCGGTGATCAGCGGATCGACGCGTACCACTCCTGTGAAGTACTCTGCCGGCCCCTTGCCGGAAGGTGTTGAGCCAACTCTTTGGATATCCATTCCTTAGCTCCTTTGATTTCGGACTACTTCGTAACGAACCCACAGCGTGCCGCTCTTGCGCTGCTGCACGGACTTGAGTTCGAGGGGAACGGCCACATTTCTGTTTAAGCTGAGGCCGTCGAATACAGTTGCGACGCCGCGGCGACCGTCGATTCCAGGCACGATCAGGAGACTAATCTCGTCCACGAGGTCCGCCTCCAGGAAGGCCCCGTTGATGTGACCGCCGCCTTCGAGCAACAACGTACGAATGGCGAAGTGCTCACTCAGCGTTTCCGCCGCTCGGCCCAGATCCACCGACGCCTCGCCGGAAACGACGTACGAGATTCCTTTCTCGCGCAGCATGGTGAGGTAATCCTCCGGTGCCCGCTCGCTGACTATGCAAATCAGGTGATCGCCGTCAAGGTCACCACCTTGCCACCGAAGCTTGCCCAGGGTATCCACCGAGATGGCATATGATGGGGCGCGCCGCGCGATGTGGACAGGTTGAGGCCCGGCAGGCCGATTTGAGACGGATGTGAAAGGCTCATGTTCCGCGAAGTGCTGCTGCATGGTAACGCGACCGCAGATCCAGGCGTCGCCTTTCAGTTCGGCGCCGGTTTCCTCGTACTCGCCCTTCCCGATCACGCTTTGCAGAACTCCGCCGTCAATCCTCCCGTCCATCGATGAGAGCATGTGGCAGATGATATGGGGTCGCATTTGCCTCATCGCCCGGTCAACTGCTGCAGCTTTTCGGGGTAGCGTGCGCCCTGCACGGTAATCCCCGAGACGGCTTCGTTGATCGTGCGGAGATCTTCAGAGCTAAGTTCCACGGCAGCAGCACTGATGTTCTCCTCCAGGCGGTGAAGCTTCGTGGTTCCCGGAATCGGAACGATCCAGGGCTTTTGCGCTAACAGCCATGCCAGCGCAATCTGAGCGTTCGTCACGTTCTTCTGCGCCGCGATTCGACCAAGCACCTCGACCAACGGCTGATTGGTCTTGCGATTTTCAGCCGAGAAGCGAGGAACGATGTTGCGAAAATCGGTGCTATCGAAGGCGGTGTTCTCATTGATGGCGCCCGTCAGGAAGCCTTTGCCGAGCGGGCTGAAAGGAACGAAGCCGATTCCGAGTTCCTCCAGCAGCGGCAGTATCTCGTTCTCTGGCTCCCGCCACCAGAGGGAGTACTCGCTCTGAAGGGCCGCGACTGGCTGAACGGAGTGCGCCCGGCGAATCGACTCAACACCAGCCTCCGACATCCCGAAATGCTTTACCTTACCCTGTCCAATGAGATCTTTCACGGTTCCGGCGACGTCCTCCATCGGCACATTCGGGTCAACACGGTGCTGATAGAACAGATCGATGACGTCAGTCCTGAGGCGTCTCAAGGCTGCGTCTGCCACCTCACGGATGCGTTCCGGCCGGCTGTCCAGCCCGTTCGTCGGAATCCCGTCCTTGAAGCCGAACTTGGTTGCGATGACAACTTCCTTGCGGAAGGGCTCCAGCGCCTCACCGACCACCTCTTCGTTCAGAAATGGACCATAGGCTTCGGCGGTGTCGAAGAATGTCACGCCACGGTCATGTGCCGTCCGGATGATCGTGATCGCCTGTTGCCGCTCCGTCGCGGGGCCATAACCAAAGCTCAGACCCATACAGCCAAGGCCAAGGGCCGAAACCTCAAGATTGCTATTTCCCAGTTTGCGCTTCTGCATTGTTTGCTCCTCAATAATGCTCATCTCCAGGTTAGAGTCTAAAGGGCTTCGACCGGTATCCTATTCCTTCCTAGTTATTGCCTATTTCTCTTGGTCGCTAGCGCCACTGTGCGACGCCGCGCTATACTTAAGGTTGAGCAGAAAAGGGGCTTGGAGCGAGTGAATAAGCACACATCGAATGCACAGGCCACTGATATCGCCGCCAGCTTGCTAGCGGAAATGGTTGACAGAATTGCTATGTTCGTTGGTTCGGCAGAGAACCGGGCAACGGGAATTCCTGGCCTCACGCTCCATCGCCGAATCACGGCTACCGCCCCGTGTTCAATGACTTACCAGCCGAGCGTGACTGTGATGGCGCAAGGCCGGAAGCGAGTGGACCTCGGCTCAACCAGTTTCACGTACGGTCCGTCCCAGTTCCTGCTTACCGCTGTTGATTTGCCAGTCATCAGCCGGATTGTCGAGGCGAGTAAAGATAAGCCCTGCCTGGCGTTGTCACTCAAGATCGAGATGCCTGTAGTCCGGGAACTTCTCAGCCGTGAAGAGATCCATGTGATCGAGGCGCCCTCCGACATCCCTGCGATGTCCGCCGGCAGGACTAGCGTGGAGTTTCTGGATGCATGCTGCCGGCTGCTCCGCCTGCTGGAAACGCCCCAAGACGCTCCGTTCCTAGGAGGCCTGATTCAACGCGAGATCATCTACCGTCTGCTTCGAAGTGACGAAGGAGCGCGGCTGCGGTCGATCGCTACACTTGGAGAGCAGAGTCACCGAACGGCAAAAGCAATCGCGTGGATCACGGCGAACTATGCGAAGCCGTTTCGAGTGGAAGACCTTGCTAAGATCGCTGGAATGGGAGTCTCCACTCTGCACCATCATTTCCGCGTGCTGACGTCTATGAGTCCGCTGCAGTATCAAAAACAAGTACGACTGCAGGCAGCTCGAGCGCGCATGCTAACGGATGATCTCGACGCCGCCACTGCGGCCTTCGAAGTGGGATATGAAAGCGCCAGCCAATTCAACCGCGAGTACAGCCGATTTTTCGGCCAACCGCCCCTGCGAGATATTAAAGGACTTCGCGCAGCGGGCGCGCCTCAATTGGAGTCCGCTAGTGCTCCCCAAAGTGCGATGTGACGCTTCGTTCTGGATGGATACGCTCGGGAAGTTGCGTCTGGAAGCGGCAGTGCCGGAATACGATTTCCGGAGTCGCGACCGATGCCGGCCATATCAAGACCGGCTCGGGCTGCCGAAGCGAAGGTGGCGGTGAACGCCGTCTCTCTGTCCGGAGCGAACGCTCGTTCTGCGGTCTCCCACGCGACCGACGAATCGAACCTCCCTGGACGGAGTGGAGGCGTGTGGCGTGTGCAGGCTTAGCGATCCTGCACTTGGATCGTAAACGAGCGCTCATCCGTACGGCCGCCGGAGGTGGTAATGCGGTTGGTGACCGTGTACGCCTCCTTCGTCAATCCGAAAAACAAAAGCCATTCCATTTCGTGCCCGTGATCTCATGGGCGATGGCACTCAGCGAGGTGTACCGGCGGTCGCCGTATTCGAATCCCTGGTCGGTCGCCTTCACCACCAGCGTCTCACCGCGGAACTGTTTCACGATTACTCCACCCGGCATCGGCAGCCGCGAGTCGTGATCCGGAGTGATGGTCGTCGTCGCAGTCTGCTCCATCGGCAGCCCAGCGCGGCGTTTTTGGGCATTCTTGACCACACGGTTCCGAAGCGGGACGTCCTGCGCGATGGCGCGGGCAAGGTCGCGGACCGAGTCCGGCAGACCGCCTTCCTCCTTAGCCTGCAGGTGCCAGGCGATCTTGCGGAACAGGAACTGGCCGTGGGTGCTTCCCGGCTCCTGGGGTCGCCGATCGGTTCGCACCAGCGCGCCACAGGCAGTTGCGAGGTCAGGATCGTCGAGCAAGTCTGGTAACAGTCCTCGCAGATCTCCCAGAAGTCGCGCCGCTCGGCGTCGGCCATCGGGGCCATGGCCCAGTCGTCGATCACCAGCACCTCAATGCGGCTGAGCTTGGCCAGCACGTTGCGCAGACTGCCGTCGGCCCGCGCGATCGCCAGATCCCGGAATAGCGTGGCGGCGCGCGTGCAGAACGCCGAGTACCCATCGCGGCACGCCTTCTGCGCCAGGGCGCACGCCACGAAGCTCATGCCAACGCCAGTGGGCCCGAGCACGAATATGTTCTCGTGATTGGCCACCCACGCCGACATCTGGGCCAGCCCTCGCATCACGCTCTTGTCCAACCCACGGGCGGTGCGATAGTCGATCTCTTCGACGCAGGCGCCGCTCTTGAGCTTGGCCACATACAGCCGCCGCGCCAGCGCCTGATTTTCACGCCAGGTCCATTGTTGATCGAGCAGCAAACCCAGCCGCTCCAGAAAGCTCAACTCGCGCGCAGGCGGATCTTGCTCTTGTGCCTTTAACGCGTCTACCATGCCCAGCAACCGCATGGTCGTCAGTTTTTCGATCATCGGTTCCTGTAACATAGCGTCCTCACTCGAAGTATTCCGCTCCGCGGAAGTTTGTCGTGCGGTGGTGTGGAAGATGGCGGAGGCGAGGCCGGTGGAACCTGGTCGAGCGAGTTCTTCAAGATCGACTCGACGCTCTTGTAGCGGCACGCGCTTGTGAGCAATGCACGCTCCGAAGCGGCTTCCACGCGTTGCGCCGAGTACTTCTGCGCCAGCCGGATGATGCCCAGACATCCGCGATACCCCATCTCCAGGTGCGGCTTGTCGTTCATGATCCGCTCGAACAGCCGGGCCGTGTAGGGGCCGATGGTTCCCGCCCAAAGCACCATGCGCGAGGGCGTCCACTCCAGATGTGCACGATGGCTCTTGGGGCGATGCTCGTCGTTGGTGACCGCCACGGAGTACCGCACGAACGCACGCAAAGCCGGGATGCGCTCGACCGAGGCGACGTTGGGCTACTACCGCCAGACGTTTGCATGGGTCGTGAAGAACGCACGCAGACTTGAGCGGCCCGTCCCATACCGGCATCCGCCCGGAGCAATTATTTGGGTCAAGCTGGATTCAGCGGTCGAGAGGACAGTCAATGCACAACTCCTGAAGGCGAAGTAATGATCGAGCAGCGTCGTGGCCGACAAGTGTGCCGAGATGGAGAGGCACCGGGCACCAATGGAGCGATCCTGGGCCGTCCTGTGTGCCGGGGCGGGGCATCGTGGGGTGGGTGGGGTGATTTGGACAGTGTTTTCGACGGGTCCCATTTTTCGCCGGGAGGTAGACGGGAACCTCTGCTGGCGAGGAGCACCGCAGGTGCTTATTGTGCCGTCGTCCAGACGTTCAAAAGGCACACGAATCGGGAGTTTTCCACAGAAATTTGTACGAGGCGTCGTACAACCCACTTTTTAATATCCGTAAGCCATTGGTTTTGAATGGTTTGGCTCCCCAAAAAGACGGATTTCGAACCGAGTCTCCAATCCGGGCGACGTGTCACTGAAGCACCGAGACATACACCCCAAGACTCTGCTCCGCTGCCGCGCGGTGCGAACCAGCAAACACATTCGGGTCGGTGGGCGACCGCGATATGCTTTTCGTCGCTGGTTCGCACACGCTCGGACTCTCAGCGGCCGGGCGAGACGGCAGGCCACCTCGCAAAGGTTGATCTCACGAAGAGCCCGAGTTTGATCATCAGCCCGTTAGCCGAGACGGGTCCTGGCCGTCCAGAGCCGAGACTCTAAACTTATCCTGTGGCGGGATTTGAACTCGCCAACTCGGCCGCCGCGACCGCGACCGCCGCCGCGGCTTGACAACACGTGTGCCATGTCCAATAATGTCGGCGCGGCGGTCCGGCGCTCAATAGTGTCGCTTGTCAAAGTGGATCGCCCCCAAGAAAGGAGATGTTCGATGCGTCTCGCAACCATCCCGTTGGCCTTGCTGCTTCTCTGTGCCTGTAGCGCGATCGAAACCGGCACAGCCCAAAGCAGCCTCCCCGCGCCGTTCGACGTGGCGACCAAGTTCGTCGCCTCCGGGTACATGGGGGATGGCACACAGGCAGGTCGTGTTCAGGTTCGGCCCGTTGCCGGTGAGAACGTCCGGCCCGGCGACACCGACAACATGTGCTACAAAGTCACGTATCAGCCAGGAGGCAACCGGTGGGCCGGCGTCTATTGGCTGTATCCGGCCGACAACTGGGGGGACAAACCGGGCGTGAGCGTCCAGGGCGCAACCAGCATCACGTTCTGGGCTGCCGGAGCGAAAGGAGGAGAAATCGTCGAGTTCAAGGCTGGCGGCATCAAGGGCAAGAAATATGAAGACTCCTTTGAAACCGGCATCGGCAGCAAGCCCCTTACGAAAGAATGGCAGAAATTCGCGATCCCATTGCAGGGCCAAAAGCTCTCGATGGTGATAGGCGCCTTCACATGGGTCGCCACAGCTGATGCCAATCCCACTGGACTCACATTCTATCTTGATGACATCCGATATGAAGGCCCAGCGCCGAAGACTAAGAAGTGACGTTTCTGTGCGAGTCGCTGCTGCGCTAACATAAACAGTCCGAATTCCGGATCGTCGGTGACTCGCAAGCGATGGTGCCTTGCACTGATCCATGGGCTCAGCGTATGAATGTATCGGCGAACACTCCCGTGAACGCCTTCATCAGCTATAGCCACGCCGACAAACGATGGCTAGAGGAGTTGCTGATTTGCCTCAAGCCGTACCTGCGAGGAGGCCGAATCACGACGTGGTCGGACAAGCAACTCCAACCGGGCGCCGAGTGGGATCCCGCGATTCAGGAAGCCCTCCAGAATGCAGATGTCACCGTTTTCCTCGTGACCGCCAGACTGGCAGCGTCGGACTACGTGATCGAAAAGGAGCTACGCGCAGTCCAAGAGAAGCGTACTCCGATACTCTGGATCGCGGTCGGTGCGGCCGCGTACGCTCGTGTGGGCTTCGCCAAGTATCAGTGCCTGAATAACCCCCAACGGCCGCTAGACTCGCTCAGACGCGCTGAGAGGACACGCTTGTTGGTGGAGATAGCCGAGAGAATCTGGCGAATCGCCTGCCCCGGAGAGACCCCGCCGCCGATGCCAACGGTTTCCCTCCCTCTACACATGCCCTGGCCCGCAATCGTAGGTGGTTTCGGTGTTCTTGCGTTGGCCGCTGGTACATATGTGGCATACGGCCCAAGGATCTCCCACTCCCCTGCAGGCGAAAAAGCCGACCGCGTCCGAACGGACCGCGCTGAACAGCGGTATAGGTGGATTCCTCCAGGCCAATTCCTGATGGGTTGCTCAGAATCAGACGCAGCCTGCAACGGAGACGAACAGCCACGGCACACGGTCGATCTTCCCAAAGGCTTCTGGATGGCTCGGACCGAAGTGACGGTGGAAGCGTTTCGCCCCTTCGCCGAGGAGATGCGGCTCCGGCTCTCCGCTGCAACCGAACCAAACCGGCCCATGCGAGCCGTTGCCTGGGAGATCGCCCGCCAATACTGCGGATGGATTGGCGGAAGGCTGCCGACGGAGGCGGAGTGGGAATATGCCGCACGCGCCGGAACTCTGGGTCCGTACTACGGCCTTTTGGATCAAATCGCCTGTTTCTCCGGCAACAGCTCGGCTCCTTGCGAGGTCGCCGCCAGAATGCCGAATAGCTATGGCCTGTTTGACATGCTCGGCAACGTCGGCGAGTGGGTTTCCGACTGGTACGACCAGCGCTACTATCAGACTGCGCCGCACGAGAATCCCAAAGGCCCCTCAGCGGGCATCGGACGTGTTGTTCGCGGAGGCTCCTACCTCGATCCGCCGCTCTCACTCCGAGTCTCGTTCCGCGATTTTAAGCCCCCCGATGTCGCGCCCGCGAATATCGGGTTCCGCTGTGTCCTCGATCAGTAAATCGCCGACAGCATAACAAAGTGAGCTGTCGGCCAAAAATGCGTACGAGACGTGGGCCGACCTATTTCTGGGAGGAATAGGCAGCCAGGATGCGGCGAACCGAGGTGCGGCAGACCTTCAACTGGCGTCGATCTCCGATTTGCTGACACCGGCGCGATGGAGTTCCCGGAATTCCGCAGAGTGCATGGCGGCGGTTTGCGGGCCGTCCCGACTTTTTGCCGTTCTGGCGTGCGTGAGCCAGGCCAGTCCGCGTTCGCTCTTGCAGAACCTCCCGCTCGAAGGCGGCGAAAACGGCCAGCATGGCAGCAGTGGCCCGCCCGGCGGGCGTGGTCAGATCCATCGCCGCGGCTACCCGAAAGCTCACGAAGCTCCCCCGTATCCCTACCTAGACCGCATCGCCATCGACGGTGATCAGTTCGATGACCGCAAGGTCGGCATCGCGAGCAGATACACGAACAAACGTCATCGCAACGCGTCGCTGATCTGACTCAGGGGAAGACGCAGCGCTGTCACGATCGGCTGCTGTTTCGGTCCGGATCGCCGTGGGGAACAGACTGACCGTGCCGGGCGAAATGCGAAAGACGGAGAGAGGCAAGAGGCTGCAAAGGCAGAGAGAGCGCACCATGCTATAATTCCGCCGTCCTCGCCGGAGGAGTCGCGATGCCGAGCAACACAGGGAGGCTCTTGGCGGCCATCATCTGCACAGTGTGCCTCGCGCCCGTCTTGGCGCAAGACTGCGAACAATTGGCGCAAAATGCGGACAGGCTTGGAAGGGAGTGGGCAATAAAGTGCGGTCCCGGCTCGCCCCGCAGCGATAACGAATTCGACCGTGAGGAGGAGGAGCGCCAGTGCGCCAAGGATTTACGGAAGTGGCTCGACAAAGAGCATGAGTACGCCGAGTGCCTCGAAGGGTCAGGCGTTGCCGTCGGGGCCCGCCGCCTGATGGACGCGTATCGAAGGTACTGCGGAGGAAGCGGCGGAAGCGGAAACAAAGGCTGTCAGACTCTGCTCCGGAGGCTCCAGATCGCGTTGAAAGAGCTGAAGGACCGATACCGCAGCTTGGGCTGCGACGAGCATCCGAACACGGAGGATTGCCGGATGCTACGCAACCTGATCGAAGAGTTGGAACGGCTCCTGGGCGAGAAGGAAGTCAAGTCGAGTCCTCCTATCTCTACTACTCCGCAAGATCTCGCGGGAATCGATTTTACTTCTATCAAGCTCGCGTACGTCGAGGGAGGAGGACAATCCGGGAAACTCCCGCTCGTCTTCTCCGCTGCCACAGGACGTGGACAGGCTGACGGCAAGAGCGGGAGCCAAGCTTACGATTTGGCGCGGATGGCATTTCGCGCCGGAGTCTTGCTGCCGGCATCGACGTTTTGGGTCAATCTGAATCCGAGTGAGCCAAGCCGGATAGCGGACCAGCAACTCGGAAAGACCGACGTGGCGCGAGTCATGCTGGAAGCGGACCTTCGGATGAAGAGGGACAGCGCCGCCATCACGGACCCGCGTTCCTCGGCCAATGCGAGAGAGTATTGGCGACGCCTGGACGATGCTGCGGGCGCAACCGGTCCTCGGAACGAGATCCGGCAAGAATCTAGGTTTTGGATAGTACCCGGCGACATTGAATTGTTCGCGACCAACGATGAGGCCTACCTCAGGGCCGCCGATCTCAAAGTGCAGTTGGAGTCGGAGTATCTGGGCAAACGGGGCCAGTCTGGAGCGGTTATTGAGGCTCCGCAGAGCGCGAAAGAAAAGGCGCAGGATGCCGCCCAAGAACTCGTCCTGCCCACGCTGCAAACCTGGGTCAATGCCGCCCCGCAGTATCACGAACTGCGTCAAGTGTTCGCTAGCCTCGTTCTTGCGACCTGGTACAAACAGCGCTACGGCGAGAATACGGGAGCCCGGCAGTTGGAGACCCTGCCGACGTTGTTCACTCGGCCAGGGTGGACGCCCAAGGCAACGTGGGAAGAGTACCGCCGCTCCGTCGAAAAGGGGGAATATAACTTCACCGAGGAGAGGTCGGAGAAACACGGAAATGTGACAAGCACGCACATTTCGCAATATTTCAGTGGCGGCGTTGACTTCACTGAAATCAGTCTCCCGCCCGAGTCGCCGATCGACCCCACAGTTGGGCAGGCGTTGCGGCGGGCTGCCAATACATCCGAGCCGGTGAAGTGGAAGGACATGGTTTTGTTTTCCGACTTCAGCCCGCTGGGGGTAGTCCCGAAATCTGTCGAGGCCGGCCAGATCGCGGAGTCGCGGTCGATCTGGAATGGAAGCCTGGGTGTGATCATATCGGGGGTGGTTGTGTTGGCTTGCGCTTTGCTGCTGTTGGCAATTGCGCGCCGGCATCGCGAATAGTTTCGCGGCCCGCTATCTGCCGATCCCGCGCTCGGGTCAATTCCGAATGCATCGCGAGCGTCGCCACCCGATTTGCCGGGTCGAGCGACTCCCCAGGACTGACGCCCCGGGCGACCACGTCTTCCAGCAGTTCGTTGACCACGGTGGCGTTTTCGGTCGCCCACCTCGCGGACCCCGAGCACGTGCTTGTGACCGTCGGCATCCACGCCCACCCCGCCGATCATGACGTGGTGCCCGAACGTGATGTCGTCGATGTAGATGATCACCAACCGCATCTCCTCAAAGCGACGTCGCAGGATCTCTTCTAGCTCCGGTTCCGAGGCCTCAATAATCTGCCGGCTCACGACTTAGAAACCCTTACGGCGTCGGCCATCTACGAAACTGCGCCACGATACTGGCGGGTGGGAACCCCGCGTATCAGCGTGTTGAGCAAGCAACCCCCCGGCCGTGGCTCGTCCTGCATGGCTTCGTAGGCGGGAACCTCGACTTCTGTTCCGCGAGGTCCCTTGCGGCACGGCCGCGGCCGCTTCACCTCCATCTCGCGGTCGCTCAGTATAGCGGTTCCGGCTTGATGGCCGCGCCAGACCACCTCCCCGGCGCGCGGCTTCCCTTGCTGGCAGGGACCGCCGGCCGCCTGCTCGGCCGACAGTTCCAGGACGGCCTGGACGGTGGGGCGGTCGGCCACACCAATGAGTTCGTCGCGGGCCAAACGGCAGTGCTCGATCAGATCCACCATGGGCAACAGCAGTTGCCCGTTCTTGGAGAGGGACGCGGCCAGCTTTGCCTCGTTGGCCTCTCCCCGCTTGTCGATTGTGTGATAGCGTTTCTTCACGGCGGTTCTTCCCTGGTGAAAGGGCTCTCAAGGCATGGAGGTGGAGAGCCACGCGACCCGAACTAACGGCGGTGTTTCCGGTTGCGCCTCCGCTTCGCCCTAGATGTTCGGCCTGAGCCTCGCAGGGCTGTGCTACGGCTACACCCAGAAACACGGGATGGATTGGACGAAGGGACCTTTCTAAAGAGGCTTGACGAGGCACGAGACAAGGCTTGCATTCCAAGCTGATTGGCGCTAGGCTTTCCCGTCGGGACCTTTCGATTCGGCAATCGGAGGTAACGGATGAGATCTCGTCACGCTGTTCTGCTGACATCCGTTGGGGTTCTACTTGTTGGCGGATGGTTGTTCGCATCCGCGCTTACGAACCGGGACCCGCGGTCAAGCTACTGTATTCCAAGAGCTGAGTGGAGCACTTGGAAGCCGCCGACCTATTCCCTCGAGTCCGGCATACCTGCTGCGCATATGGCAGAGGAGTTGCGACCTATCGCCTACCTGTTATACGACGCCCGCAAACCGTTGCATCGTAGCAGGGTGATGGCACAGCGCGGTGGTTCTTCCGCGATTTCAAAGACGAGTGGCCCGGAGAGGGGCGGATCGGGCTGGGGACTGCTGTTCTTCTGCCTGTGTTGCGCGGCTGTGGGCGCGGTCCCCTTCGCTTTCCGGCGCTGGCAAAAAGAGGGCCTAGCTTACGGTAAGTTACCGTCCGGGGGGCGTCCGGTCCGATGTGATAAACCCCTCGCGGTTGCTACGAAGCCCAAGGCTGATGCGTCATGGGCCGCCCGGAGAATTGCGCCGGCGCGCGAGACCGTTGCCACCGCTGCCGAATGGATCATACGGAGGGAGTGTGTTTCTTGGGTCCTTGGCAGCGCCTCCAAATACCGGGGGATCGCTTTTCTCGTAACACTGCTGTACGCCGCTGCGGCTCTGTTGATTGTGGTCCAGATGACGTTATGTTTTGGAATGAACGGTGCGGCGCCAACCATCGCCGAAGTACGCGCCAACCCCGAATACCGCTCCTGGTGCCGCGAATACGATGCCGAATTGCGGATGTCACCGATGCAACAGAATTCCGAGACCACGAACGATATCTGCCGGGACAAGGAGTTTCGAAAGCTCGTCCAACAGCAGGACAACGATTCGCGAAGTGTTTCGCTCGAAAAGCTGCTGGACAAGCTACCCAGCCTCGTATGGGCCTTTAGTTTTGCGGCTCTGAGCAGGAATTCGATAGACGCCAAGCAGGGCGGCTTTTCACAGAGGACGGGATTCCGGTACACTCAGCGGTTTGCGAGACAGCGAACTGACGAAATTACTGGGGTGGCCCGGATATCGGGTTTACCGACACGAGATCAACGAACGCGGCAAGACGCTCAAGCTTTGGGTCCGACGCAAGCGAGGGAATCGGAAGCTGGTTTGCTCTGGCTGCGGACGGAAACTGGAGGCAGCGCACGACGTCAGCGAACGTGAGGTGCGCGATCTGCCCTGCATGGAGTTCCGCACGACCGTGGTGGTCGAGGTATACCGGGTGTGCTGCCCGGATTGCGGAATCAAGATCGAGAAGGTGCCGCAGTTGCCGAGCAAAGCGCCGTTCAGCAAGCGGTTCGAGGACGCGGTGGGCCAAGCCTGCGAAGGTGCGTCGGCGCGGCAGGTGGCACGGCGGTTTGGATTGGCGCCGAGCACGGTTCGCGCGATTGACCTGCGGTACCTGGAACGGTGGGCGGCGATGCGGCGAAAGCCGGCGTTGGTGCAAATGGGGGTGGACGAGATCCATCTGGGGAAGAAGCAGAAGTTCATCACGGTGGTCAGCAACCTGGACAGCGGTGAGCCGCTTTGGTTTGGTCGGGAGCGGAGGAAGGAAACGCTGGACGAGTTCTTCGAAAGCGAACTGAGCCGTGGCCAGCGGATGCGGATTACGGCGGCTTGCGTGGACATGTGGGAACCGTACCGGCTGAGCATCGAACAGCATGCGCCGAACTGCCGGATCGTGTACGACAAGTTCCACGTCATGCAGCACGCCAACCAAGCGGTTGACGAGGTACGTCGGGCCGAATTCTTCCGCAAAGGAGGGCAGATGCGCGATCTGGTGAAGGGCAAGCGGTGGCTGCTGCTCACTCGCTGGGTGAACTTGTCCTCGAGCAAGCGCCAGGAGTTGACTGCGTTGTTCGCTCTCAACCGGAAGGTGTTCAAGGCCTATCTACTGAAAGAGAGTCTGGACCGGCTCTGGACGTATCAATACGAAGGCGCGATGCTGAACTACCTCCAACGGTGGATCGATCAGCTTCGATGGCAGCGGCTGGAACCGTTCCGTAAATTGGCGTTGATGCTCTTGGATCACCTCGACGGGATTCTGAACTACTGCCGGACGAAGGTGCGGCTGGGAGTGGTCGAAGCGATCAACGGCAACATCAAATCGCTGCTTCGACGGGGCCGCGGCTACAAGAATCTACGATATCTGCTGCTGAAGGCGCAGCGCATGGCAGCAACGAGGACCGAATTTGTGGTTTTCAAGAAAGCCGCCTAAATTGCGGGTCCCGTCAGATTCCTGCTCAGAGCCAGTTTTGCAAACCCGTTCTTCTGGAGTTACTGGCTGTCAGTAGTGTACATCGTTCTGGTCGTGTCCCTACTCCTGTGCTGGATGTTCCTTCCCGAGCAAGGTCTATGCGGCCCGCGGAGCTTCAGGGTCCTGCTCGTGGGTCTCTGCTACCTATCAATCGGTGCAGCCTTCGGCTTTATTTACCACGATTTGTACTCGGCGGGGGCGGCAAGCTTCAACTGGCTACTGGATCATGCCGTAAACGATCCGGAGCAACAGGCGCGCGAACAAGAGGAGGCGGTGAGTACTGGGCAACATCGGAGCCATGTGAAGCCAGCTGAATCCCGGTATCGCCAGGGAGACGGTTTGCCTCTCAACTTAACGATCCCGCCGGGTTCGCTGACAGTAGCTCTCCTGCGTCGGCGGTCCCAAGCCATCGGTGTATTCGCCCAGGACCGGCCCGCCGAAGTGCTCGATGCGAGCTATTCCATGCGACACACCGAGCTGTTTCGTGGGTCGTTCCAGTTTCCCGCGTGTTACAGGCTGACGGAGATCGACCCCTGCGCGAGACTGAGCTTCTTGCCGAAGCGAGAGTACCATGACGCGCGGATCGTTTCTATAGGCTGTGAAAAGGCGATTCCCGTGGGCCCTTCGCCTGATTGTACGATCTCCCCGAACGACGGCGCGCCCGAGCAGCCCATTCAAACGAACGACACCGTCCAGCGAGAGTTCGTCGCGGCGCTCACCGGCATCCAGAAGCAGGAATACCCGGCAGGGGAGATTGCGTATGAGGTTTGGTTCCATTGTGGCGCCGACCGGCGCCCGGTACCAGGCGATGTGCGGGTGGACGGGAATGGAAACCAGCAGATTGCGGCGCGTAGGGGCCAGGCGGTTAAGGACTTGCTTTACCTTACGGTAAATGCCTACATTGGCGAGCAAGGCAAGTCAGCGAGTCCGGAACTCTTGTCCTTGGCATCCGCCATCTTCAAGGCTGGTTGCCAGCCCATCGTACAGACCAAAGACAATAATCCCTTGGCTGTGCTGTGGCCGGCCGCGGATCCCAAAGAGCTCGACACTGCCGTCGGGGAAGCGCCCTGGAGGGCCGTGGGAGTTTACGCCGACCGCTTGGTCCCGGACGTCGGGTCGGCCGCGAAGATGTCGATGGAATTGAACGTCACAACGAGCTTTACGGACCTGTTATACTTCTCCTTCGTCGCGTTCACCACGACCGGGTATGGGGACATTCGCCCGATTTCGAACGAGGCACGCTTGTGGACTTCGGTCGAGAATATCTTGGAGCTGGTCTTCACGGCGATGTTATTCGTTACCGCCATGAAGCAATCACCCCGGCGCTGGCCAGAGCCGCCGCGCGCAGCCGGGACTGATCTAACCAATCCAGCGCCGATAGGTAAAGGAGGCTCCTAAGTGCGCACGCTCATGCGGATCTCGCGAAGCGTCAATTTCCGAACAGGGTTCCTGCTCGCGCTTGCCTGGTGGTTGGTGGGGTGCGCGGGACCGCCGACTTGGGCACCCAGCAAGGATGACGTCCTTGCCGCTTTCAATGCGAAGCCCGAGCCCATGCCGGATCTCGAGCCTAAGCCGCCGGTGAACCTGTACATTGATACGTCGATGTCCATGCGCGGATTCGCCGCCTATCCCGGGTCGAAGTTCACAAATGTTGCCCTTAATATTTCGCACAAACTGACAACCGCCTCCTACACAATGCGGTCTTATCAGTTCGCCTCCGGGTTCGAGAGGCTTACCGGAAACATCGAGCGGTCGATCGTTCAGCTATCCACGTATTCCGGGGCCGAAACGCACCTGACGGAACTGCTGCAAAGGGTGAGCAGTCACCTTCGGAGCGGAGAGATCTCAGTGGTAATCAGCGATCTTGTCCAATCGACCCAGCTGCTTCACCAGATGGATTTGGTCAAGGAGTTCGCGGACCTCCTTGCGGCCCGCCGGCCGGAGATGCTCCTTCTGGCCTTCCGGTCCGGTTTTTCCGGAACCTATTACATCTCGATGGGCACGGGTGGCTCGTATCCGCTCAACCTCAGCGAGGGCGGAACACGGCGGGGCCGCCCATTCTATGTCCTGATTTTCGCTCCGAACAGGCCAGCGCTCGAGACATTCCGGAAATACGTTCTGGCGGGTCTGAGCCCGGAAGCCTCATTCGAGCCAACGCTGCCTCCCATCGAGGTCGAAGCTCGGGAATTCGTCTCTTCCCGCAGGGCACCGATCGTCTGGGTTAGGTACATGCAGGCCGAGCCGCTTGCAACCCGTGCTTCGCCGGACGCGCTTATCGACAGGCTCGCCGAAAACGACCCGCCTGAGGCGGGCGGTAGCACCGCGGAATTCCGCTTCCGCGTCAAGCGGCGGGTCCCGGTGCTCAACTCGACAGGCTATAGCCTGACGGTCGAAAGGGTCGATATATTGCCCGGTAAACATCCTTCGCACCCCGCGCCGGTCAAAGTGGAGCAGTCGGAAATCGTGCCAGGGAAGCCGCCTGAGACTCTGTTTGTTCTCCGGCTCTCTCAACTGCCCAGGCCGGGTGCCGACTCCTGGGTTGTTCTCCGCATTCGGGCGCGAGCGGGCAAGGGCAATCTGGCACCACCGGAGTGGGTGGATGGCTGGAGTACGCTCAACGACCAATCCCCGTCGAGCGGCGATCGGACGCTGTATCTCTCGGTGATCGTCGAGGCGATGATTCGCGCGATTACCGAAAATGTGGTATTTTCAGATCATTTCATCGCTTTTGGCCGAGGCAGCTAGGAGGACCAAATGTTGCTGGGCAGGATCGTTTATTTCTGGATGGGCGTGCCGCCGGATCGCGACAATATCCCCCTGATCCGCTGGCTGGCGTTCCGGGACGAGTTGGCCGCGGTGACTCTTGTCGTGCTGGCCCTGATGGTCACGCTCGCTCTGCTCTGGTACAGAAGCGCCGCGCTCCGCAAGAAGCTGAGGACCCCGGCGGACGTCTTCGGCCCTTACACACCGATGATTCGCTTGCTCATTACGCTCGTTGCGGGCGTCGTCCTCGCAGCATATTACGGCGTCCGCTACGACCAGGAGTTCCACGGCGCGGTGGTTTCGTGGGTACAAGGCTCGTTCTCGGTCGGAGTCTGGACGGCACTCTGGACCCTGTTCATCGCCTACATTCTTATCTGCTTGCCCGGTATTACGCCAGCAAAGTTCAAATACCGGCCTTACGGGCTTCTTTTCAAGCATAAGGTCTAACGGGTAACGCCTGGGAGGTTTTCATGCACACGCTACTATGCGCCGGCGGCTCGGCAACCAGAGTCCTAGAGGCCGTACTGCACCTCTGCGCCGCGGGTTTGGGCCCGCCGGAGCTGAAGGTGATGGTGATCGACCCCGACAAGGCGAACGGCAACTTCAGCCGTGTCAAGGGGCTCCTGGAGAAGTACGTCGAGTGCCAGCAGATCTATGGCGGCCGTCTGGGGCAAGACTTGCGACTGTTTGGCACGAGACTGGACCTGCTGGACCCGGAAGGCCAGGAAGGCGGAGAGCGGGGGTTGAAAATCTGGACTCCCGTGCAGCCCGACGACACGCTGCACGACCTTCTGAACTACGACGTTTTGAAGACCACCCGAACGAGCCCTGATGTCGTCCATCTACTGTTCACGAAGGCGGAGCTGGACGAGAAACTGGGTCAGGGATTTCGTGGGCACCCGGCAATAGGGGCCGCGGCGTTGTCGTTAATCTCATTGCACGCCAAGAACCCTCCGTGGGCGCAATTGATCGCCCGGCTTAAGATCGAACTGGGCAAGACCGACGGGAGCCGTGTGTGCGTCGCCGGCTCGGTGTTCGGCGGCACCGGGGCCTCGGCCATACATCCCATTGCCCGGTTCATCCGCACTATCCCCGAGATCAGCGCCGAGCGCCTGAAAATTGGCGTTGTGGCGATGGTCCCTTACTTCTCGTTTGTGCAACCGACGGGTCAGGGCGTGGCGGCGAAGCGCTTCGCCGACGGTCGGCTGGCCGCCAAGTCCGAGTGGTTCGCCCTGGCCACGCAGGGCGCCATCGGGTTTTATCAGCACCTTCGCGAGAATAATGACTGGCCCTTCGACGCCGTGTATTGGGTGGGCGACGCCGACATGATGAAAGTGAAGTATTGCCCCGGCGGGCCCGAGCAGGCCAACCCGGCCCATTTCGTCGATCTGCTGGCCGCGCTTGCCGCTCTGGAATTCCTCCAGTTGCCGCAGGAGAGGCTGCGCGGAAAGATCGGGTGCGCGTTTGCCGGCCCGCGGCAGGATACCGACTTGCCGGAGAAGAAGAAGAGCCTGATCGACTGGCTCGATCTGCCGCTGATGCACCTTAAGCGCCAGGCCATTTGCGAGTCGCTCCTCCGCTTCTTTCTCGTCGGCGCGGTGCATTTAGGCTTCGGCGTTCCCCTTATGGAGTTTGGGCACGGCGCGGTGGATCGCCGTCCCTACTGCGTCCCGTGGTATCTCGATCGATTCCGTCGCCGGTCTCTGCGCACGGAGGACAACGCCGCAGCGATCAAGAAGCTGGCCGACTTCTTCGAGATCTATCACTTCCCATGGTGGTCTCAGATCGTGAATCTTGAGAATTCCACCGATGTCCGGATGTTCAATCGCACCCCGTTCCGGGCGGGCCAGGCCGGCAAAGTCTCCATCGATCTGGCTCGCCTTGCCAACCTGGTGTGGCCAGATCTGTCCGCGGGCGCTAAACCCGATCCTTTGGACGATTTCTTCACTGCCATGGTCAAGGTCCCTAAGGAGAAGGGTGGCGCCGGGGGGGCCCCCGACTACCTCGCCGTGCTGGCTCATGCCGGCAACCGGTACATCGAACGGGTGTATCGCAATGCAGACTGACCAAAGGAGCACACGCCATGAGCCGTTTCTACTTGCACGCCGTGGATGAGCAAGCGGCGCAACTCCCCGCGCCGCAAGCGGGCGCGTGGGTCACCGATACCGACAGCCGCGATTTCCTGGAGCGTTATGCCGCCAGCATCGCCATTTCTGGCGAGCTAAAAGATACGCACGTGGCGCACAGCGTCCCTTCGGCCTTTTCGCGCCCGATCCAGTTCTACCAGGCTCTCTGCAACCCCGAACATCCGCTGCATGCCGCGGTGAAGTCGGAGTGGCGCGGCCTCATGGCGCTTTTCGCTTTACAGGAGATCGCCGGTTTGACCTTAGTGGCCAAGCCATATTCCGTCATTTCGCCGGACGCGCCATCGGCGACCCCCGCGGCGCTCGACACCAAAGGCAATCGGGACGACCATATCGCGACCATCCTTTACAACCAGTTGCCGTACGCTCCCGAGGACTGGGATAGCTGGTGGCTGTTGTATTGCGACGATGCACTGGTAGGGGCCACCTCGCCCTGGACCATTGGCTACACCGCAGCCAATTACAAGTGCCCCGCCAAGGTATTTTGGAAGGACAGGAATGGGCTGCTCGCGGACCCCCTCCTGTACGAGCCTTGGGCCAACGACCCGCAAAGCTACGAACTCTCCGTTATGCGTCGCTGGGTCGAGATTGTGCTGGAGGGCGGCGTCTGGGGGATGGCGGGCCATCTCGAGTCCAAGGCAGGCGACGTCCGAGGGGAATTGGAAAAATGGGCGCAAGAGTTGGACGGGTACCAGAACCCGAATGTCTTTGTCCCGGAGCTTTCCCCCACACCCCTCATTGAGCGCCTTCCCTACAGCGCATTCTCCCGTGCCGCAAAACACGACGGTGCACAGCCCACGGCGCAGAGCCAGCTCCTGTTGAAAGGCCGGGAGGGTGCCGCCGACGTAGTCGTCCTGAGCCGCAAAGGCATGGACCCCGGGAAGAGGGTATGGGATGCGGTATTCATTGATCAGATCGACCTCGCAAGCCTTCCTGGGCCGCGGGGCCCGAGGGGATGGACGGCTCGCACAGGAAAGACGGTCGACGTTCCGTACGTCATCGCGGAGGAGGAGTTTCTGCCTCCGGGTCTGGCCGACTTGAATGCGGCCCAGGGTATCGCGCTAGGCCGGGGAACTTGGGACTTTACCCTCCCTCTCACGCCGGAGTTCTTCAAGTATTTCGACTACGCCACGTTGGTGGGGCAGCCGGACATGCTGCGGGTCAGTGTTACCGCCAACAACGTGGTCGTTCGGCTTCGCTTGCCGCTGAAGGGGGGCGGCACCCTGACCGTCGAGAAGGATTATGACAGAGAAACGGAAGTGCAGAAGGTCAATGGCCCTACGCCGGCCTTGGCTGTTTGGCCCGATTTTGCCGCCGCGGATTGGGCCATCAACTACGCCGCCTGTGCATCTCCCGACGTCACAAACTTGACAATGGCTCCGATGTTGCCAAACGGCGTCGAGTTGACTCGGGCGTCGGCGGGGCAGACAATTTGGCCGACCGAACAGGCCGTGATGGGCTTTTCCGTGTATGCCAAGTTCAAGCATCCACCCAACGCCAGCCAAGAAGAGACGCATTCCGTTGGCGTTGTGCTTCGAGCCGCAATGCGGTCCCCGGCGCCGATAAACCCCACGCTGGAATGGCGCGCGGGCGTCGATTTTGGGACGTCCAGCACCCATCTTCTGGTGGATCGCGGGGGCGGGCCCGCGCCGATGCCCATACCCGGCCGGCTCAGATTCCTGACCGTGGCCGAGGCGGGCATGAAGGAGCAAGTCCTGGCGGGTTTATATCCTGAGCAGACCCTCGATGCGCCGTTCGTCACCCTCCTGGCGCAAGAGGCGATTCAGCCGCGGGTCATCTCGGATATACCCGTGAACACTCAGTTCAGCCCGCGTTTCCTGTTCTATCCCGACATGGCGGGTACCTTTCTGCGAGAGGTGAAGTGGGGCAGGGGAGGCGGGTCTCATAACCTGCCGCTTCGCTCCTACCTTGAAAGCGTCGCCTATCTCATAGCCAGCGAGGCTCGCAATTCGGGGGTTGGGAAGCTGACCTTCGAGTGGTCGTATCCGCTCGCGCTCCCGGAGGGTTCGAAGGGGGCCATGACCGACTTCTGGCCGAATGTCGCCGCCACCTTGACAAGGGGTGGCGGCATGACGGTTGTCGCAGGGCCAGGCCTGACCGAGTCGGATGCGATTTGCCGGTGTCTCGCGAAGGTTACTCCTCCCATTCTGCTGGTGCTGGCCGACAGTTTCTCGCTTGCAGCCGACATTGGCGGTGGTTCGACCGACATCGGATTTTGGAGTGGGGCGAGGCTTCTAGACCAAGTTTCGATAAAGCTGGCGGGCAACAATATATTGCCGCGTTTCTGGCGTAACCGAGAATTCGTTAGCACGCTTTACAGGGTTTGCATGAAGACTCCCTGGGACGAAAGATACGCCCAGAAATTCGAAGCGTATCCGGAGTTGTTGATCAATGCCGTGCTGGCGCAGCCAGGCGCCTCTTCCGATCCAAAAATGCACCCGTTCGTTGTGTTTCTCCAGAGCAAGCTGGCGGTTTCGGAATCCCCGTGGTTGGAGGTTCGAAGCCTCATCTACTTGTTCTTCAGCGGGCTCGCGTTTTATATGGGACTTCACGCACGAAAGTCCAAGCCCAAGCGGCCCGTACTGCAAGCGTACTTCGGGGGCAGGGGCGCATCGCTACTGGCGTGGATCGGCAGTGCGGATAAGACAAAGAGGATGTTGGAGAATGCTCTCAAGGATGGGTTCACTCGCGATGTGCCCGAGAACGCAGGGGCTCAGGTAATGGCGTATAGCCCGGCCATCGACGCCGCACACAGTCTCACTCCGAAGGAGGAGGTAGTCCGCGGCTTGCTTACGCCTCCCGTTTGGGTAGGTGAGGCCGCATCGAACGAGGTGACCCGGACCACGATCCCTGGCGAGGTGAGCTGGTCCGACTCCAAAAAGAGCCCGGTCGAATGGCACACTGAACTGAAGGCCGAGGACCTCAGTGGGTTGCAGCCGCCGCCGAATTACGATAGCTGTTACATTGCGCAGTTCATGACCGGGGTCGTGGCCAGGCATATCGAAGAATTCAACCTGGATCCGCGCCTCGCGACGATGTGGGATGGGTCGGGCCTGTTCTCGTCGAAGGTGCAGAACTACGTAAAACTAGGCGCCGCGGACGCCCATGATACCGTACTGGAGCCTGTGTTCGCGGCGGAGTTGCGCGCGATTCTGGACCAGTACGTGGACTTGGTGGAGGGTGCCCGTGTCCTCACCGCTGTCCACAGCGGTGCTCCGGGCGATGCGTAGTTTCTGACAGGTGCGGAGGCACAGCATGCGTCACTCGATTTTGTGGCTGGCTGCCGGCATGGTGGCGGTTTCGTGTCTGCCACGCTTGGCCGGCGCCGATCTGAGTATCAAGTATCCTCCGGGGGGGACCAGAAAGGGCGTATTGGCTCTGACCGCCGCCGCTCCCGCGTCCTTCGAACCAGGGGAGCCTGCAGACGGCGTCCTGACAGTCACCCATGTTAGTGGCCCCGCCAGCCATATTACCGCCGGGAAAGTATCCTACACCTTTGGCAGTGGGTATATCCAGGCAGAGACCGCATTTTGCCGCGATCGCGATGAAGACGTCCGGTTCTCCCTGTCTTTTAAGGTAGTGGGGAGGGGCGGGCAGCAGCTCACCTTCGATTCAAAGGAAGCTGTTGTGAACCGGTTGAAGCTCCAACCCGGCGAAAATCCCGACAGTGACTCTTGCGCGGCCCCTGCCGCGCCTTCCCCACCTGTCGATGTGAGGCTTGAAACCTGGGGCTACTCAAATTCGGGCTTGAGCGGCTGGCTGCCGTTCGGGTCCGCATGGCACAAGTTTACTGGGACGCTTACCGGGAATCAGCCTGCCACAGTTGTATTCCAGGACGCAGAGTGGCACCAACCGGTCTCACAGGCTTTCACGCTGAAAGGGAACGGGGCCTCGTACTCCGCCGACGTAGTCTTTTTCGTCAGGCTGGGTGACTACTCTCGACTTGCGGTGAGCGATACGAAAACGGCCAAGCAATATGGGGATACTGTTGACGTCCCTCGCCTCTACGGTCCATTTGGCCCCGGCCAAGCATTCTTGCTGTCCATTGCTGAATTGATGTTGCTTGTAACCCTGCTGGCGGTCTTGTACTGGAAGTGGGAAGCGGTTCGCGGATTCTATGTGTGGATCGTCGAATGGGTCCGGGGGCGGATCGGGAAAGTGCTGCCGATTGAATCCGTGGTTAATGCCCCGCCGGCCGCACCCGACCTACACGAAGAGAAGAAGGAAATTGGCGCCGAAAGCCTGCCGACCAAAGCGCAAGTCGAGGGCTGTGGCAAGGAGGCCCCTGCAAAGCCAATCGAGCAACCAGAGCGCTCTAAGGAGCCGGCCCCTCCCCAGACGACCGTTCCACTGGAGGTAACGCAGCCTCGGGAAGTGCCCGATTCCCGAAAGGAGTCTTTGCCCATCGCGCGTCCGGAGCCCGTCCCGTCCGCACCCGCCGCGAGAACCTGGTCAGACGAGGACACCGCGGCGGCCCTGGTTGCAGTGCTGAATGCGTGGTGGAGCGAGGTCAAACCAGTGCGTTCGCGATTGACCGAAATGCTCAACAGCGTAGGCCTGCCTGCTCAGTTCTTCGCCATGTCGGAGATCGAAGGGTCGATGGGAACCCCAGCGTGGAACGGCCCCTATGCGTTTCAACCCTCAGAAAAAGACGGGGGCTGGTTGTGGGTAGATCGGCCGTACGGCAGGGCAATTGCCCTCCCGGCGGATCCGAATTTTTTCTATACTCCGGCGACTTTGAAGATCTTGGACCGGGTAATATACGGATGCGAGGACTTGGACATCAAACCCCGATTTAAGAAGGCCTCGTCCGTGTGCCAATTGGCTCGGGCTGATGGTTCTAGCGGAAAATACGTCATGTCGGAACGGGGGGTTATCTGGCTTGAGGGGAGACCCAAACCAAAAGAGTACTCCGAGCCCGGACGAGTCTTCGAATCTTTCCTTCCCCAACCGGCCCCACCGCCGCCAACTCCGGAGGAGTTACAGACGGCCGCGGTTCGCGCAAGGGCAGAGGCGGACAAGGCCAGAGCTGATGCGGACAGGGTTCGAGCTGAGGCGGACAAGACCAGAGCTGATGCAGACTTGGCCAAGGCGATGGCTGACCAGGCGAGAGCCGAGGCCGACCATCGTCAGGCCGACGCGTTCAAAGACATTCTAACGGCCACGCAGAAGCGCGACGAGTCTGACCGCAGAAGAGCCGAGGAAGCGCGGTACGTATCGGATGTCATGAAAGAGGCTCTCGGTCTGCTGCGGAAGATTGACAGGTCCGTCCAGGAAACGGGTATGCGGCTTGGTCCGGGCGCCGCGACGAGCGCTCCGGGCGCGGGCGGCCAACATCCGAACGCCGGCCTTCCTTCCCGGCAAGACGCTGACATCCTTAGACAGATTTCCGCGCTGCAAGACGGCCTTGCGCGCGTTGAGTTGGCTGTGGCCGAGATTCCCAGGACTCCGGCGCCGCTTGTGGCTGGCAAGACGGGCGACGATCGCAATCCGGCTGAACCGGAAAGGACGATTGCCGCAGTTTCTGCTGCTGTGGAGAAACGAATCGCAGCCTTCGCACAGTCTCTCGCAAGTTCGCCGGTCGCAGCACTCGACGACCTCCGCAAAGAGATTACGGCGGCGGTTCTTGGGGTATCGTCCGATTTGAGTACACTTCGATCAGACGTGTCGGCTCTATCGGCCAAAACCGATCGGGCTGCCGCTGTTCTGGGAACCGTACCCGATGCCGTTGCCGTGACACGCGCCCTCGGTGCCCAACTTGAGCGCGTTGAACGCGCCTTACTCGAAAGAAACGGCGGCCCGGCACAATTGCGGGAGCAAGGACGCGAAATGGACTCGTCAGCGGCCGACTCTTTACCCGTCCCAGCGGCCGCACCGCCCAAACTCGCGGAAGGAAGCCAATGGTGGTCCCAAGAGAGGCTGGAATCGCTGTACCGGAAACTCAACCTATTTCCGGATACCACTTACCAGCAGCGGCTTCAATCCCTCCGCCAAGCCCTTGCGGCATCATTTCCCGAGGTGGAGTTTACAGTTTCGCATCTGTCCTTTCAGTCGGGCAAGGGATTTCAAATCCATGCGACGAGAGTTAGTGACGCCGGTAAGATAGAGTGCGAAAAATGCACGGGGGTCAGCGACGCCCAGTTCGTTGTTACCGCCCGAACTGGCCGGAAAGGCGAAGTTCAAGCTCTTCTTCCTCCATGGAGAGGAAGCAAGTACGCCTTTACCGGCGGTTACGAGATGCTTCTGGGCGCGTTGCCGGATCCTTTCACCGTCCGATCCGTCAGCCAGCCCGCCACGCTTGTGAAATCTCAGGGAGACGTATATAAAGTGGGAGAGGCCCAGCACATGAAGTGGGCCGACTAAAGAACGTGTTGGGTGGCTCTAGGCAGCAAGTCTTACGGAAAAGGAGCGGTGAGTGGACCGGTGTGCCGCCTCTCCGCCCGCCGAAGGTGCGCTTTAGCTGGGGGTGCCCCTTTCTCGGTGAGCTCAGGATCCGAGCCTTGTTCGAGAACCCTCCTGCCCCATTAAGCCGATTCTCTTCCCCGCTACGCTCGACAGGGTGTCAAGGAACGCATGCCCCGTGTCCGAGACGATCCAGCGGGATGGGTGACCTCGATGGTTGGGGAAAGGTGGACTCAGAAAACGCGTAGGCCGGATATACCCACATGCAATACACCTACAACGACCTGGTCCACATGTACAACAGGCTGTATGACCAGAATCAAGACCTGCAGCGACAGCACCATGCGCTTCAGGAGCGGTACGACGCTCTGGAGCGACAAAGAAACACATTTCGGGAGCAGTTTCGAGCCAAAGAACAAGAGTGGAATAGACTTCTCGAAGAATCCGGGCAGGTTGACGAAGAGGTTAAGCGACTTCGAGACGAGAACAACTCCTTCCGCGAGATACTGGACATACTGAACAGGGATGTGCAGTTGTGTCGGTCGTGCAAGGAGAAAGTCGTCTGGGCGGTTGCCCAGAGGACTTCGACTACGCCTACCTCATTTCGGAGGGTGCCGGCACCTAAGACCAACGCGGAGAAAATGGCTTCGGTTCTGAACCGGTGGTGGAGCCAGCCGGACAGGAACCGGGAAGGGCTCAAGGCTCTGATCCAGGGCGAGAGTCTGAGAGCACATTTCTACTCGATAGAGGACATCTCGGGATCACTTCAGACCGCCGGATGGGCCGGACCCTACAGGTTCATTCTCTCCGAAAAGGACGGCGGGTGGCTTTGGTGCGAATCGGGAGAGCAGGGGCCTCTCGTCTTTCCCGCCGATCCCGATTTTTTCAACACTCCGGGCACGCGGGCTGTCCTTCAACGGATCATACTCGGCTGCGAGCACGTTGACGCTAAGCCCAAGTTCGTGGAAGCGCGAGAACCTTGCACCCTTGCGCGTGAGCCGGACAACACCGATGCCTACAAAGTTCTGCACAAAGGAGTTGTCCGCGTAGAGGGGCATCCCGATCCCGGATTCGGAAAAGAGGCGAGGCCGTCGGACTCAGCGGTGCTGGAGTCGTCGGCATCCCCCTCCTCCCTTTCGGATTCCGTCTCCGCACGTCAAGCCGGGTCAGCTTTCGACGAAATGGCCAGAAAGATCGCCGACCTCATACAGGCGGTCCGTGCGGATACTGAAGCAACCCAGCAGGCGCGACGAAAGGCCGAAGCTGACGTGCAGGCTTTGAAGCAGGAGATATCAGCTCTAAGGAAAGCGGTCCTCCAAAATCCGATCCCGTTTCCGAGCGCGGAGAGAGAGGAACCTGCGAGGCTCGCTACAGTCGGCGAACCGGACCAGACGTTCGAATCGCCGCAAGCCGAGCCGCAGCCCGCAACCCCTTCATGGTGGAACGCTCGGGCATTGGCAGAGACTTGGGGCGAGGAGGATGCGTCATCGAGGTATCCGGAACGCTTGTATCGCCTGCTGGCGAAGCTCGCCGAGGTGTTTCCCCAGGTTGAGTTCCGAATCTCCCACCTGGCCCGCGACCAGGGCGATTCCTTTTCCGTACACCAGGGGCGAGTCGAGAATGGCGGCTCGCTGGTCTGCGAAAAATGCGAAGGGGCCGTTGGCGCGGCTCAGTTTTTCGCGACAGCGCAGCTCCTTGATAACGGGCAGGTGTTATTCATTCTGCCACCCGGCCTCTTACAGGCCACGAGCTATCCACGGGGATATGCGTTATTGCTTGATCCATCCCCCGGTCCATCCCGGCCGTTTGAGATTGAAGCGATCACCCAACCGGGCGTGCTTGGCACCGATGGAAGCGTGGCTCGTCGGTTAACGTGGGTCGGGCCATCCCCATGAATTGGACCTGACGATGCAGACAGGAGTGCGCGGCGTGTCGACGAGCGATGGATACCCCGACCCGGCTCCCAGCAGTCTGCTCCTGAACGGACGGCCAGAAGCCGACGAAGTTATCGGCCTCACACGTGCGGGACTGGACAAGAGCCTGCGGGTGTGGGGAAGCGTATTCGTCGAAAACCTGGATCTGGCAGGAATGTCCGGCCCGAGTGGGGGTGTCGGCTGGCATTCGCGCTCGGGAACGCGGATCCCCGTCCCTTATGTAATCGTCGAGGAGTTTTTTCTCCCAGCGGTTCTCGTAGACCTGCGGCTTTCATGCAAAGCACTTAGCTTCGGTACAGACGATTACGCTCTGCCTTTGACTCCTGCGTTCTTCCGGCATTTCGGCTACGCCGCGATGGCGCCGGAGCGCGACATGTTGCGCGTCGAAGTCGGCGACGATTCAGTCAAGGCGACCTTGCGGTTACCCCTTCGAAATGGCGGAACTCTGACCGCGACGCGAACTTACTACAAGGGGAACGACGTAATTCGCAACCATGGCCCGACACCGGCGTTGGCGATCTGGCCGGACTTCCAGGCGGAGGACTGGCATCATTACTACAGTCTATGGGCGGCGTCTGATTTGACGAACCTCGCTTGCGCGCCGCTGTTTGAAGACGGCCGCGAACTTCTCCGATCTGGTAAACTCCTATCGATTTGGCCCGCTCCAGAATCCCCCATCGGCTTTGCCGTCTACGTTCACCGACGCTCAGAACCGGAATGCGCGGGAGTAGTCATCCGCGCCCGTCCCCGCCACCCGCTCCCGCCGGATCCAGGAAAGTGTTGGAGGATCGGCATTGACGTCGGCTCACGGAATGCGCATATTCTTCTCGACCCGGGAAAGCGCCGTCCTGAGCCCTTGGTGCTGCGGGGACGGGTACAGTTGTTGACCGAAGCGGAAGCGGGAATGAAAGAACGCGTCATGGGACGGTTTCCCGACCTGGACGTGGTATCTCCGTTCCCGGCCGTCGCCAGCTACGGCTTTGACCCCGAGCTTGCGACGGAGCCCACTGACGCAATCGGATTTCATCTTTGCTACCCCGATATGGCGAATTCCGTCATATGGGTTGCGAGCCTGCGCTGGGGCCCGGCGCGGGCGAAGTACATGGCCGATCTTGCCATGCGCTCGGCTTGCGAAGCACGCGATGCTGGCACAGGCGAGCTTTGCTTTGAATGGTCCATGCCACAGAATGCCCCTGAGCGCGACTGGGGTCTGGCGCACACGTTTTGGTCGGGCATTGCAGTGGAGCTTTCCGGCAGCGGGGGGATATCAGTCTCGGCGGGACTGGGGACCGCGAAACCGGTCGCGGCGGCCCGGTGCCTGGCGACGTCCTCGCCGAGCGCTTTGCCGATTCTATCGGATGCCCTTTCGATTGTCGTGAACGTGGGTCGCGTGTGGACCGATATTGGTTTCTGGTCTTGCGGAAGACTGTTGGACACGCTTTCACTGCGGCTCGGGTTCTGCGACCTCCTGCCGAGGTTTTGGGGGGCCGCGGATTTTGTCTCGACGTTGTACACGGCCTGCGTGGGGACCGAGTTTAACGCCAGCTGGGCACAGAACTTCGATCCGGAAATCTTCATCGAGGCTGTCTTAGCGGCTGCCTCACGCTCGGACGACCCGCGAACGCACCCATTCGTGGCGCACCTCTTCGGCACGCTTCCTTACACGGAGAGTCCATGGGTGAAGGTCCGCAGCCTCATTGCTCTCTTCTTTTCTGGGATTGCGTTCTACGCCGGCCTCCACGCACGAAAGCTGACGTCAGAGTACCCGGCCATCTTCGTTTATTTTGGCGGTGTCGGATCGGGTCTCCTGCCATGGATCGGCGTCATGCTGCACGTCAAGTCCGCGTTGGAGAATACGATTCGGGCTGGATTCTGCCGGGACGTGCCCCAGAACGAAACAACCCGAACACAAGCTCGCGGGCCTGCTTTCGAGCTTGTCGGCATACCGCTTGGGGAGGAGGTGGCCAGGGGGTTGCTCGTTCCGGCCCGAGACCAGCCCGCTAACGTGGCGGTGCGCCGCACCGCCATTCCAGGCGAATGCTCGTGGAGGCGAGGTACTGGGGAGCCGGTTCCTTGGGACGCCGAACGCAGCGTCGAGGAGCTCGCGGGTTTGGAGCCGCCTTCGAAGTTCGACTTCAGTTACATAGCCCAGTTAATTGGCGCGGTGCTTCCTAAACAGATCTCGGAGTTGAATCTGGATCCTCGGCTGGCGGAGTTCTGGGACGGCTCACTGCCGTTCTCAGTGCGGGCCCGAGAGTATCTGGCCAGACTCGCCTATCCCTGGGATTTGGCACCTGAACCGGTTTATTTCGCCGAGTTGCGCGCCGTCATGGATCAGTACGTGGGATCTCCTTAGAGAACCGCGCCGAGCAGGCGGCGGCTAAGGTTTTGATTCTGGCATAGGAGTCCGGTCGAGGCGCGATGTAGATGGGAGGACGTTGAGTTCGACGCATAAATGCGTATTCCGGTGAAGTGGGGCACCGATTCCGGTGGAAGTGGGGCAGTGTCGGAGCGAAGCGACGCTGGCTACGGTCATGATCTCAAGGTGCCCCACATCAGTCAAGATTTCCTTCCGTTTTTGAGGGTCAGGCAGCATCATTTCGTTTCTTCATCTCGTTTCCTCCGCCGTCGTCATTCCGTTCCATGTGGGGCGCGATTCGGTTGGGTGTGGGGCAGGATTACGGGATGTGGGGCGGGATTCCGTTGGAAGCGGGGCACGATTCCGGTGAAGTGGGGCACGATTCCGGTGAAGTGGGGCAACCAGGTCCGGTCGCCCCACCTGCATCTCAGGCGATCGCCGCGGCTGGCCGCGACGATTGCTGCCACTGCCGTTCCATCGCGCGCATCTTCTGATGCACGTGTTCCCAGTAGGCGGCAGTCACGGGTGCTCTCGCTACCTCTTCCAGCAAGGCGGTGAAGTATCCCAGGCTGGCGATCGGCGCCGGCGGCTGGCCGTTCAACATGGCCATGTACTTACGAGCGCTGCCCAACCAGATGGCCCGCTTGAGGTTCTCCAGCGGAACACCACGCAGGTAGAGATCGGCCGCGAGCTTTTCATCTGCCGGCGTGAATGCCGAACACACACATGCCGGCTCCAGAAAGGCTAGCCGCACCGAGCGGACGTACTCTGCCTGGCCGTTGTCCGGATTCGCGGGAGGCTGTCTGTGATACGGCCAGAAACGGTCGCAGATCTCCAGGACGCCGCCGCTTTGGCTGCACACTCCATGACGGTCGAGTTCGCCCAGATGGTCTTGGATCGCCGCCGGCTCTCTCCTGAGCACCCGCGCCAGGCTCGCCGGATCGATTGCGAGCCTTCCGGTATGTCGGTCCGCATTCAGGCAGATATAGATGTACAACCGGAAAGCCGAGTCCGGCAACAGGATCAGCGCTTCGGCCACCTCCCGGCCGGCGGCGAACCATCCTGTCGGCTGCTTGAGTTGAAGGCGCGGCATGCTGCTCATGCTCCACCTCCCGCCTGTTCCGAAGCTCCACGTCCTTTCTTCTTACGAATGGATTCACCGGCCAGTTCGAGGCGATACGCGTTATGCACTAGCCGGTCCAGGATGCTGTCGGCCAGCGTCGGGTCGCCGATCTGCGCATGCCAGCTCTTCACCGGCAGTTGGCTGGTGAGAATCGTCGAACGCCGGCCGTAGCGGTCATCGCAGATCTCCAGAAAATCACGACGCTCCGGATCCGACAGCGGCGCCATGACGAAGTCATCGACGAGCAGCACGTCGGTCCGCGCGATCGTTGCCAGCAGGCGTCCGAGGCTGCCGTCGGCACGAGCCATAGATAGATCGCGGAAGAGCTTCGCGGCTGGCCGGTACAGAACGGTGTAGCCATCGCGGCAGGCTTTCTGTTGCGTTTGTCAATCGGACGTGGCCCACTTTGATACTCTGATTTGGCCCCCCTGCTAGACCAACAATTCTTCCTTGTTCCCACTTCTTTCTGTTTTCCGTGGCGCCGGCCGGAGCGAAGCCCAGCGCCGCTGCTTTTGCGGCGCGTTTGGGCGAAGCGTAGGCCGGGGCCACGGAAAACAGGCGATCAGAGAACCGGTTCTGGCATCCTAACGTCGGGTTCGAATCCGTGCTCAAATCCGAGCCGTTCGGTGGCCTTGATTTGCCCGAGGGACACATTGAACCCCGCCGGTGCCGCCCCCTTCTCTTCCAGGTACACGATCTCCGCCAACCGATACTCAAACGCCGGATCGCCCCCACGATCAGGGACCATTACGTATTCCTGGCTGTGCCCAATCCGAAGGGCTTCTGCAAATGCTGCCTCACGGCTGTCGCTCTGGAATATGTGCTCCGCTTCTCGCCAGTGATCCAGGCCGTGGCCCTCCTCCATGACTGCCCATCTCAGCCGCGCTTGAAACCATTGCCGTTCGGTGTTCCTCATCGTTTTCCTCCCTTGTTCTTCGCCAGTGTCCGCTGGAGGCGGTACGACTCCTTCCCGGTATCGATGATGTGCGCCTGGTCCGTCAGCCGGTCCACCATTGCCTTGCATAGCCGGGCATTCGGAAACATGGTCGTCCACTCGGAAAATGGCAAGTTCGTGGTGACAATTACGGCCGCACGTTCAGCCCGGCCTGCTATCACTTGGAACAAGAGCTCCGCGGCAGCGTCCGGCATCGCCACATATGCCATCTCATCCAACACGATCAGTTCATACCGCAGCCAACGGTTCACCACCCGGCTGACCTCATTCCTCTGCCGCGCTTCGATCAGATCATTGACCATCTCGGCCGCCGTCGTGAACCGCACCCGACGGCGCTGCCGACACGCCGCCACACCTAGCGCCGTTGCTAAGTGAGTCTTCCCGGTCCCTGTGTCACCGATGAAAACCAGTGGCTCTGTCTTTTCGATGTACTGCCCCTCCGCCAACTTCCGGAGCCCCGTCGCCGGCAGATGGGGAGCGACCTCGAAGTTGAACTCTTCCAGAGTCTTCACCTTGGGAAAGCGTGCCTCCTTCAGCCGCCGCTCCATCACGTTCCGCTCCCGCTCTTCCAACTCCGTCTCCAATAGCATTTCCAGATAAATCAGATGGCTCTGCTTCTCTTTGATGGCCTGTTCGGCCAGGCGCGCGCACTGCGCCGCGATCGTCGGCATGTGCAGCCGTTTGCAGATCTGCTGGATGCCAGCCACTTCGACGGGAATTCTGAGTTCGCTCACTGAATCACCTCCGTGGCGCCAATCGATAGCAAGCCGTCGTATTCATATAAGGTGGGTTGCGGACGCTCGTACCGCGCCAGCCACCCCACATCGAGCGCCTCCGCCGGTGCCCGTTTCTCTAATCGTTCCAGCTCCAGTAGGTAGCGGATGGCAGCCACATCCGATACCCCCATCTCCAGGGCCCGCTCAATGACGTCACGCAACCGCTCGAAGCCGTGGTCGCGCCCGAGCAGCAGGACGTCCACCATAGCCCGTGTGCCATCCTGTTTTCCGTGCCGGTGTTCGAGTTTGGCCCAAAAGCGGTCGAAACTCTCCGGCCACCGTCCCTGTGCCCGGCACTGTTCCAGAGGCATGGAGCCCGCCAGTGCCCCAGGTTTCTTGCTCAGCGCATCCAGATAGTGTTCCAGTTGCAAGCGCTTCTGCTGCCGCCCGAAACATCGTTCATGCAGCGCCACACATTTCCCGTCGTGCCAGATCTCTATATAGGCAGCGTGCGCCTTTGCTTCGACTCGGGTCCCCACCGGCAGCGGCGCCGAATAGAAGTTCGTCAGCACGGGCGCGCAGCCGCTTCCGTTCACCTTCGGGAATGAAACTGCTGCCAGGTCGAAGCCCTCGCCGGGTAGCGGCTGCAGGTGATCGCGCTCGATCGCCATCGCCACCCCGATTGTCTGTTCCCGCCCGGCGATGATGCGCTGTTCCTCCTGTCTGCAGGAGGCCTGCAGCAACTCGTTGAGATGCTCCAGATCGCGAGCTTCTGGCAGCGGCACCAGATGGTTCCGTCGGAAATACCCACCCTCCTCTTCCACTCCACCCTTTTCGTTGCCGCGCCCCGGCGTGCAGAACTCGCTCTGGAACCCGCAGTGTGACCGGAAAGCAATGAACCGTTGCGTCTCCTCCCGCTGGTGCCCGCGCAGAATCTTCTGCACCGCACTTTTCAGATTGTCAAAACGCAGTAGCTTGAAGACGCCACCGAAGTGCTGGAATGCCAACTCGTGCGCTTCCAGGAAAGCCTGTTGGCTGGCGTGCGGGTACGCCCGATGGAACGATCCGCCGCTGGCCATCGACCGCATGCAGAACACGTACAGTTTCTGCTTTTCTCCTCCCAGCTCCGCCCATGCCTCATACCAGTCCACCTGGGCTTCGTGGCCCCAATGATAGCTCTGCGGGATAAACGTCTCCCCGCCAGTTAACCCAAGCTCCCTCTTTCGCCTATGTACGAACTGCCGAACCGTGCATTCTGCCACCGTCACTTCCGGCATCTCCTGTCGCAGCCGCATCCAGATACGGCGCGCGGTGTGACGCTGCTTTCGTGGCGCCTTCCGATCAGCCTTCAGAATCTCGTCAATGAACGCAACCGCAGCGCCCAGTTTCGGCCGCCCCCGCGGCGCTCCCTTACGAACTGGCGGATCAGCGTTCGCGATTGCATCCCGCACCATCCGCCGGTGCACCCCGAACTTTCGCGCCACTCCTTTGATTGTCCCGACGCCGTGTTCATACTCGCGCCGGATCTGCTCGAATAACTCCACTTTCTGCCTCCTGTTCAACCGGCCTCCCTTCCAGACCCCTTCAGGTCGGAAACAGAATATCCGGTTTACGTTTTGAACAGGGGGGCCAAATCAGAGTATCGAAGTGGGCCAATTCAGAGTAGCGAAATCATCTGTGCCAGCGCCTGCGCCAGCCACGATTTTCCGATTCCGGTCGGGCCGGTCAGCAAGACCGAAAAATGTTGGGCTACCCACTGCGACCCGATCAGGCTGCGCATGAGTTGCCGATCCAGGCCGCGCGGATGGCGGTAATCGATATCTTCCACGCACGGCTCCGCATCCAGCTTCGATTTCTTCAGGCGCCGCGCCATGGTCTGGTTCTCGCGCCAGGTCCAGTGCTGATCCACCAGCAGCCCGAAGCGCTCTTCGAAACTGAGGCTTGCCGCGTTGGTGTCTTCCATCTGCCGGCAGTAGGCGTCCGCCATGCCGTTCAGGTGCAGCGCGTGCAACTTCTCCAGGGTTTGCTGATTTAGCATCCGGCCACCCCCTGCGCCGGTTTGGCGCTATCGCCGTAATAGCCGGCGCCGCGGATGTTGGTATGTTCCACCGGTGGCCGCGTGATCAGCTGGGGCAGCGGTTGCTGGTCCAGCCCGGAGGCCAGGATCGACTTCACGCTCTGATATCGATGGACCTTCATCCGCACGGCACGCGTGCACGCTGCCTCGACGCGCTCCGGCCCGTACTTCCGGCTCAATGAGATGACGCCCAGCGCGGAACGATACCCCATCTCCGGGTGCGGCTTTTCCGCCAGCAGTGCCGCCACCAGTCGCCCGGTAAACGGCCCTGTCTTCGACGCCCACTCGATCATGCGCGAGGGCGTCCATTCCAGAAACTGACGATGCGATTTCGGACGATGCTCTGCAAGCGTGGTGTGGGCATGCGCCTTGCGACTGCGCATGTGGCTGGCAACCCGCTTGCCTTGAAAGAAGATTTCCACCGTCCCGGACGTGTAGCGCAGTTCCACTTCCTTGCCCACCAACTGATACGGCGCGCTGTAATAATGACCGTCCAACTCCACGTGATAATCGATGTTGATTCTGGTCTTCTTCCACTCGGCGAAGACGAACCGTTGTGCCGGCAACGGCTGCAGCGCCGGCCGATCGATGGTCTCGTACAACTCGGCTCGCGAACCGGGCAGTTTGCGGAAAGGCCGCTGGTTGAGCTTGACCAGCAGCTCGGCGATCGATTCGTTGAGTTCCGCCAGGCTGAAGAACTGCCGCTTGCGCAAAGCGGCGAGTATCCACATCTGCACGAGCCTCACTCCAGCTTCCGCTTTCGCTTTATCCCGGGGGCGCCGCGGCCGTGCCGGCAGGATGCCGACGCCATAATGGATCGCCCATTCCGAGTAGGTCCGGTTCAGCTCCGGCTCATACCAGCAGGGCGTCTTCACGCCGCTCCGCCAGTTGTCAGGCACCACCAGTGTGCTCGTTCCTCCGAAGTATTCGAAGGCGCGCGTGTGGGAACCGATCCAGTCCCACAAGTCGCGAGTCCAGGTGGCTTCGGCGTAGGCGTAGCTGCTGGCGCCGAGCACGGCGACGAACACGTAAGCGTGCCGGACTTCGCCGGTCTTCGGATCCGTCACCGGCACGGTCTGGCCGGCATGGTCGACGAAGGTCTTCTCGCCGGCGAGGTGTTCCTGGCGCATCACAATGTCGAGCTTGCGCGCCCACTGGCGGTACGACTCGCAGTACCAGCTGTAATTAAATCCTTCGGGATGGGTCTCGCGATACTCCTCCCACAGCAACTGCAGGGTGACGCTCTTTCGACTCTTGAGTTCTTTGTGAACGACGTTGAAGTCGGGGAGCGGACGGCCGCCTGGCACCACGGGCGGAGGCGGATACATCCGGTGCTCCAGCGTGGCGTCATCCAGATCAGCAGGTAATGGCCATGACAGGCCGGCGGCGGCGAGGCGTTTCAGGTATCGCCGTACCGTCCCTTTGCCGGCCGAACAGATCTTAGCGATCTGCCGGTCATTCAATTTCGCTTCGAAGTGAAGTCTGAGTATTTCACGTACTTGCCGCATCGGTAATCGTCTTTCCGGCACGTGTTCTCCTTCTCTTCCAGGGGAACACCCGCCTGATTACCAACGCCGCCCGCCCGGCCGATTCCGTTCGATGTGGGGCACGTTTACGGCGATGTGGGGCGCCGTTACGTTCCCAGTGGGGCACAATTACGGGCATGCGGGGCACGATTCCGTTCGCGCTGAATTTCTGCCCCACATCCCAGCGGAATCGTGCCCCACATCAAAACGGAATCCTGCCCCACTTCCAACGGAATCCGTGCCCCACTTGGACCGGAATACTCACATAAGCGGGGGGCCGGCCGGGAGGAGGCTCGAATGACCGACTTAGCCGAGGACAAAGAAAGGCACGAGACCAAGAGTATGTGGACGAAGCGCTCGGCGGGCCAGAAGCCCGAGGACATAAAGGACCCAAAGGAAGCTCGGGATTCCCCACCGAGCGTCGAATCTGACCTTCACCCGTACACGTCCCTCGCGTCGGCAAAACAGTACAATAAGCTGCTGGAACAGTACAACAAGCTGCTGGAACACTCGATTTTCCTGCAGCAACAAGGGAATGCCTATGAGGAGCGGCTTCTTGTCGTAGAACAAGAACGAAACAGAATTGCTCAGGAGTTCGAGCGGGTCAAAGAAGAAACTCGGCATCTGCAGGAGGAAAACGCCGCGCTACGCGAACGCTTGAGCAGCCAGGCTCCGGAACCGTCCCCAACGGGTGTCGTGAACGTGCCATCTCCGGCTGCACCGAAAACTGGGCTGCCACGACCTTTGACTCCCGAGTATTTCGAGGCCGGCATGGGTGTGGCGCTGAACACCTGGTGGGGGAGCTCTGACCGCAGCCGTGGAAGCCTGCGGAACTTGCTAGATGGGATCGGCCTACCGGCAAAATTCTGCGTGCTGGTCGATGTTGCGAGCGCGCTCCAGGTTGCGGGTTGGAGCGGTCCGTACTCCTTCGAGCCATCTGACACTGACGGTGGCTGGCTGTGGTGCGATTCGGACGGTGGAACCGCTTTGGTTCTTCCCGCGGATGCCGATTTCTTCTCCACTCCATGCACGCAGGTAGTTCTCCGGCGGATCGTCGAAGGCTGCGAGGAACTGCACAACAAACCGCGCTTCCGTGAGGCGAGAAAAGCCTGTCTTCTGCGGAGGGAAAGCAATGGCGGCTACAAGGTGCTTCAAAAGGGCTGCGTATGGGTGGAAGGACTGCCGGAGCCCCCGAGTCCGCGACTCGTGCTAGTACCCGTGGCCGATGCTCAGGAAACTGTGCCGTTGGGCCCATCGGTTCCACCCCAAAACCTACTCGCCATTGAGTTCTTCAAGGAAGAGTTCGACAGTATCCTATCCGAAATCAAGGCTGTGAAGGACGCAATAGGAAAGGAGCGGCCCTCGGCAGCCTCGCTTGCCGGACTGTTGGCTCGCGTCAACGAACTGCTCGCCGAATCACGTCAAACGCAGAAGTTGATTGCTCGGTTAGAGCGGACGGTTGTGTCGAAGCCCACTCCCGAAGAACTCGCTGAACCAACTCAGGAGTCGCAGAACGAGTTTTCGGGTACCGCTTCCGAAGGGTGGTGGGACAAGGCGGCGTTCGTGCGAGCCTACCTTCAAGTAGATAGCAGTTTGCCCTATCTGAACCGGCTGGAGAGCCTGCGCGGTGCTCTGGAGAACACCCTTTCCGGCATCGTGTTCAACATTTCGCATTTGACCCGCGGCCAGGGGGATTCGTTCTCTGTACACCAAGCCCGGATTGAGGGCGACGGATCGATCGTCTGCGAGCAATGCGGTCGGAACGTCGGTGCGGCTCAGTTCTTCGTGACGGCTCAGCCGCAGCCGGATGAACCATTGCGCTTTCTGCTTCCTCCGGGCCCGTTACACGCTACAGGCTTTCCTCGCGGGTACGCGCTGCTGCTGAGCCCTGCGCCCGATCTGTCCAGATCCTTCGAAATCGAATCGGTGATACAGCCTGGCGCTCTGGTCGAAGACGGCCGGGTGGCGCGGGCATTGAAATGGGTCGGCCCAGCGCCATAGCAGCGCGGCTGGGGGAGCGCCGCGAAGCGCTTCTGGTCGCCGTAAATACCTGCATCTTCGGTTGGCCATGCTTCAGTACGGAGGTTGAGAGTTGAAGAAGGTACGGGAGAAGCGGAGCGACATGCAGGACGAGCACGCGGATTTAGTCAAGAAGTACAACACACTTTTGGACCAGTGGCGCGCGAACGAGGAGCAGCGGAATCGACTCCGAGAGGAATTCGTAGCGCTTGAACAAGAGCGAAAACGCCTCCCCGGGGAACTCGACAAAGGGGGAAAAGAGCGGGTGTTGCATCGTAAGGGTAACCCCCAGCCCGGCCTGAAGTTGCCTTCAGAACATCGGGATCCGGCCCCCCGCCCCCCAATCCTACGTCGGCCAGATGGAGTTATGGTCCTGCTGGTCCCCGGCAGGCTGGATATGCCAGCATTCCCCGAGGGCTACGAGTTTCTGCTCAATTTGAACTCGGCCGGCGTGGCGGAGGTCGCGCACGCGCATCCTGGCCGCCTCCGCGCAATCTCCGCCAGCGCGAGTTCGTGCCGCGTTCAGGAGAAGATCAGATGGTCTTGTTAGAGTGGCTTCGCCGCTCGCAGGCGGCTGTTGCGCTTGGCGTTTTTGCCGCAGCCAGTTTGTTCGCTCAACCGATGCTCCCGTTGTCAATCGAGGGCCACCACGAGCAATGTGAAGCGTTCGCGAGTCCTCCTGGTTGCTCGATCACGTATTCGCTCCGGTCCAACCACGACGGCTTGGTGAAGGTTGCAGTCGCCAACTTGACCGATGGGGTCGTGGCTGCCAGCCATGATTATCTGGCCCGCGCCGAGGGAGGGAGCGACGTCATACAGGTCGAATCCGCCATCTCGCCAGTGCTGGTGGTGACTGACAAGGCGTCCGGGATCGAGTTGCTGCGGCAGGCAGTCTCCTGTTCACTCAAGAAATCGCCGGCGAAGCTCTCGAGATTCAAAATTCTCCAATGGGCTGGGGCTGGGATTGGGGCCGCATCTCTGATTCTCCTGGCTTGTCTCTTGTTGAGCATGAGAAGCAGGATGCAGGCGCTTAACGCCAGTGTGGGTTCGCTTTCGTCAGAGATTCGACACCTCCCCAAGTCTATGGCTTCCGAAGTGCCGGCACAGAAGACCGGCGAGAATGACCTCCAGATTCAAAAGCTCCTAGTCCACATCACGAACTTGGAGCGATCTTTCTTGGCCATCCGCGGGGAACTTGGCAGAGTCGCATCAGCCGCCCAGTCAAGCCCAGCGCCGGCTGAGAAAACAGCCGACGGGGAATCCGAGCACGGCCGACAGAAGGGGAACACGAGCGTCGAAACGATCTTGGAACAGATGGACGCACTGAAGACTGCCCTGCCCGCATTGGTGCGGCAAGCGGTGAGGAGCGAGTCTAGCCAGACGCCGGTGATCGGACGCAAATCTGCCGCGTTGATTGCCGCCGAACTGCGAAAGACTCGCTCAGATCGAAGCCAACCAACCTCTGGAACCGTGTCCGCTCCGCAGCCCGTTGTGACCGCTGCGTCGCAAGAACTCAGTGCCTCTCCGCCTCCGAGCCAGCCGCCCGAAATGAAGCCGGAGTTGCCCTCCAGTGTGCAAGAAGCGATCGCACGGGTTTATGGCGACGCGCCTGCGCCGTCTTCGGCATATGGAGGCCGGATCGAAACTCTGCTCAAGCGGCTAGCTGCGGTGCTTCCCGGCAACGCGTTTCGCGTGCTCCATTTGACTCGGGTGAAAGATGGCTTTGAATGTCATCCAGCGGATCTGGTCGGCGACGAAACCGGGCTCATCCCGGTTTGTCGAAAGTGCGGACGAGCCGGCGAGTACCAATTCTTCGTCGTGGGAGACAGCGTCGGCGATGGCAAGTTGTGGGCGCTGTTGCCGGCCGGCCCGTACGCCAAGTACCATTATCCAAGGGGATTCGATTTGCTGGTGGATGCCGCGCCGCAAGGAACGTTCGACATCGCGGAGGTAACCGTGCCCGCTGTTCTGAGCCAAAGCGCGGCGGGCGAAGGCAGTTACACCGTTGAGTTTCGGATGCGATGGCGGTCCTGATCAAGCCGACTTACGCTTACGCCGGAGGATCGCTCACCGCGCCCGGTGTCTGCCGCGCGCTTCCCTGACGCAAGACCATCTTCCCGGCTACTTCGTATGACAACTGCGAGCCGCCGACTCTCTTGAGGTGCGCGGGCTTATCGAGGTCTGCGCTGATTGCGGCTCCATTCGGCGATTCCTGCAAGAGCAGCCGGTATCCCCGCGGGAACCGACTTGTGGAAAAATCTCCCGGTGCAAGAAACACCCAAGCATCGTCGCCGTCTCGAACCGTCAGGAACAACTGGAAGAGCAGTTGGTCCGCAAGCTGCGTCCGGCAGTCGACACAGTACACTTCCACGCCTGCCCGGCTGCGGTTCAAATCTACCCGATGAAGCGAGAAACCCTCACCCTCCACCGACAAATGGGTCAATTCGGCCGCGCCACCGCAACCCCAGTCGACAAGCGCTGCCGCGAACGAACGATGAAGACGGTCCAAGCGCAGCAGATGGCCCATTGGGTCGCCGCGAACATTCGTAACCGTATCCGATGAGGACGAGCATATCGTGATCAGCCTGTCCAGCGCGCCGTCTAGACGGCCGCAATTGGAGGCGGCGGAAGTGGCCGTATCCTGCTGCGGCGGACTACCTCCGGACGGCAATTGCCGCCCCATCGTACGGATCTCTTGCTGAATGACATCGAGCCGCTGGGCGAGAATCGCAACCGCCAGCGGAGGCTCTTTATTAGGTTGGGGTTGAGACTGCGGCCGAGCGGTCGGCTTCGTTGCCGTCTGCAGGACGTTGCGGAGACTAGTCAAATCGCTTCGCAGCGTCTCCTGGTCCTTCTGGAGTTGGCGGATGCGGGAATCGAGCGCAGCGGACTGCGTGTGCATCAATGCAAATTCGGACTTGAGCCATTGAGCCAGCGTTAGACCCGAAAAGGCCTCCTGCCGCGCAGATCCGTCGAATTCAGATCTCTCGGCGAATCGAGAGGAATCTTGAGATTTCGGACGAGCAGTGCCGGACGCGCTGGTGCTTAATGTACCTTTACGAATAACCCTAAAGTAATCAGGCTCTTGAGGTGTGCGGCGGAACAGGCAGGCCCGAAGCGCCGTGCGGCTGGTTCCGCATAGGAGCGGCTCGCCATCAAACATGCGACTGACCAAGGCCTTGGTGCCTGCTGTTTGAAAGTAGGAGCTATCTGTCGGGACTGCGTAGCCTTCATTGGACTCCTCTGCCTGAACCCAGAGCCAGCCGCCATCCCGATCTGATCGGACGAAGTGATAAGGACCCGTCCAATCAACAGATTGGAGTGAACTCTCTATCCCTTGAAGGGCGTACCAAAATGCCGAGATGCCGATCTCCGCTGCCAGGCGCTGAGCCTCGAAGCGCTCCGGTTTATCGGCGCGCCACCACTTATTGACGACCGCGAGGAGCGCAGCCTCCTCGCGGGCTAGAGTTCCAGTATCGCGCAGGTTTCCGGCTGGACGGGGTTGGTTCAAACGCCCTCGAACCTGGCATAGCGCGTCACAACCCTCCAGTAATCGCTCGATTTGACCGATCCTCCGTGATAGGCTCTGGTCGTCGGCCATTTGGGTCCGCTGTAGCCCTCTTCCAGCGTCGCCAGGGTCCGGTCGGCTCAACACTGTGAGCCGCTCCCGCAAATGTGAAGATGTCGTCTCCATACTAGAACCCGAACCCTATACTTCCGCCAGGAGCGCCGAATAGTCCTGCCTTCCGTGGCACCAGGACAGGAAACCACCTGCGTTGGGCCCGATGAGAAATACGAAAGAGAGAAATGAAACATTGAAGTCGCCAGTCAAGAGATCGGCGGAACGACCCAACTTGATTATGGCTTCCCGACATCTTGATTCGGAAGTCCCAAGCCACCGCTGCTTGCGTCGGCCAGTCGCTCTGCCCATCGGGCGATCCGCTCTCGATGGATATTGCTCTCGACTCGTTTTAAAGCGGTGTTCGAAACCTCTGGCAATGAGCTTCATCTAATATCCACCATTTATGTCGAAATGCTACAGTAGATTTGCGACCGGGTCCAGTATACTTTGGTTATACTTAGCAATGCTAACTTGGGATTTCCTTTTGAGTTTGCCGGGGGGGTTCAGTGTGCATTCTCCAGTCGCTACTTTCGATCGGTAAGCCGCAGTTTTTCTCGCCCGCTGCCGCCCTCGCTCCTCCGAACTTGGTTTCGGCCTGCTGCAGAACTTCCAAAAATGCAAGCTGCTGTTTTTCAACCACTTACGTGCACACGCCTCCGTTCCTCTTTCCCCTCCAATCTGCTTTTGCCTGCCAATCGCACCTGCCTCGTCGCCAGCCGTAGAGTGGTCATCAGACGCACCATCGCGTCGAAGAACCGCCGCTTCAGACCACCTTTCCGCAAGCAGCAGCCAACAGTACCTCGCGTGCCTGTTTAACCGTCCGCCCACCACGCAGTCGGGGTTGTACTCGCAATCGAGGAAGAGCGGGAATCCGTAGTGCGGATCCCCGTGGCAGCACGAATGCTCGAATATGTGACCCGGCTGTTGAAGGTGCCGACCATGCACTCAACGACGCACCTCTATCCGGAGGGGGCGCCGCCCACCGCGCGGCGAAGGATGCGACCGCCTTCAGCTTCCGCCCGCGAAACGGAGTGGGCGCGGGTGATCGTCGGTGTGGTCCCGACGCGGCCAACAAAGACTGAAGTGAAGTGGGCTCGCGACTACTTCGACGCGGTGCATCCGTTTGCCGCCGGGGGAGCATACGTCAGTTTCATGATGGAGGAACGCCCGGAGCGCGTGATCGCGACCGATCGTGAGAGCTGCGAGCGGCTGGAGCAGATGAAGGCGCGCTACGATCCGGACAAACGTCTTCAATGTGAACCAGATCATAACGCCCAAAGCCCAGGCGAGACACTGGTGAGTTGGTAAGCGAGGTCCGCCATGGCTTAGAACAATGGGATTCCTGCGGCCAGGCACGTCGCTCCTAGTGGGGCGATGGGACGATCTACGCGCCTTTCACGGTCGGGTTGGTCGCCGGGTTCAGCTTCCAATAGATCACGACTCCGTTGAGGCCGTAACCGAGCAGCGGTCATACCAGCGTGGCTTCGTGAGCTAATTGATGTTGGCCGTGGTGCCGTCCAAGTTGGTGCGATTTTCTGCCACGTGGTGATCGGCCCGGCGGCGTCGCACGGAAATCGGCCGACATTTGGCCGATATTCAAGGCTGCGCACTCGATGCCCTTTCGAGACGCCGACGCCCACCTGATTCATCACATCTGTCCGGAACGCGGCCATCTGCCGCTCTGTCCGGTCGAGCAGGTCGCACGGGCCGCCCCGATCTGGGCGGTGAGATCCTGGCGCGGTGCCAACCAGTAGCGCTGTGCGCATTTGGCCGCCACCTCGCCGAAAACGGCCCCGACAGGGACTGTATGGCCCCGTTGAGGCGCAAGCAGGAGGATTGCCGCCCGGGTCAAGGAAGCCAACAGGCGCAACACAACACCACCTTCAGCCTATACAACTGCATGGCGGCCTCCTGGCAGGGGGCGGCAATGGCTTGCGCCACGTTCTGTTGGCCCGCGATCTGCGACACCATCGTGGCAAAATGCGGGTGGCATAGATGCCTGCAGCCGCCGCACTCAGCCTATGCGCCCGGCCTGGTACGCCTGCAAACGCCTTGTACGGTGCGCCGTGGGTTATGTACCACGGGAAGTCCTGCCACGCTCGGCCAGAGATGAGCATCTGCAATATACTAACGATCCTGCACCTGGATCGCAAACGACCGCTCGTCCTTGCGGCCATCGGAAGTGGTGATACGGTTCGTCACGGTGTAGAACTGGCCGGCCACGCCGCCAGAGAGCCAGACGGTGGTCCGGGTTGCTGTGCTCGAGTAATCGGCTGCTTCGATAGCCGCGTCGCTTACGGTCCAACTGCTGGTCTGGATCTGATCGCCTGCCAACCACTTTGACCATTCGATGGAGTAGTCCAGAACGGCATCGGGATCTTTGATGAAGGTCGTCATGCGGCAATGCTCCGGAATTCTGCGGGCACTATCAACAACCGACGTTCCGCGGCTACAAGCACGTGACGCCGCTCAGAGAGAATTGCGACCAGCCGGGGCTCAGCATCGGCCACGACGGTCCGCAACCCGTATGGCACAAACAAAACCCGCACGGGCGGCGCGTTAGATGCCAGGGGACGGACTGCCTCCAGGGAGGCCGCGACTCGGCAGGCGCCCGCCGCAACGCCCAACAGGGGGTGAACGGCCGCCAGCCGCGCATCCAGACCGACCCCACCCGCGACAGTCCCGTTGATGGTCCGGAGGCGCCCTATGCGCGCGGACGCCGCCGCGGAGCCGACTGCCACGGCCCCCATGGCGCGGTGCACGCGGATCGCGCCGGAGCTCGTTCCCCGGCCCGCCACGGTCGCAAGCGAACTGGCAAGGCGGGCGATCCGGGCCGATGCAGAGGAGCTTCCCCTGGCGTTGCCGGTCGCGGAACGCAGCGCAACGATCTGTGCGCGAGTCGGACCCTTGCCTGCGGTCGAGCCAGCCAGGGCGCGGATTGCGCTGCGTAATAACAGGAGCATAGGGCGCTACTTCTGCACGGCCATCTCGAACACCTCCGCGCCACCCATACGTTGGAGGAGGACGAACACGAGCTTCGTCGCGCCGTCCACAAACATGGCGGTCGCCATGCGCTGGCCCACCGCCGCCGTGCCGGAGGGGTGCCGCAAATAGAACGCTGGGGAGAGCACCCGGTTCTTCACGTCGAACTTCAAGCACCGCTGCAAGCCGCTGGGGTTGATGAACGCGAACCGCCCGCTTCCGGTGAACGGATCGGGCGTCATCGTGGTTCCGGTCGTGAACGTCATGCCAGACCCGCCGTACACTATGGCGGCGGTCCACAGGCCGGTCGCGGCGCCCGCAATATCGAACAGATCCATCACGGCGCCGCCAGCGCCCCGGAACACATACACGTAACTGTGGCGGGCCTGCTTTGCGGCGTCCGGACGCATGAAGAAGGACGGGCAGGCGATTGAGCCGGCAGCGTGGGCCGCAGAGCGCGCCGCGAACGTGGTCGTGTCCCAGGTGTTCGCCGTGATGTTGTAGGTGTAAGTGGCGCTCTGCGCGGACCCCCAATAGAGAATGCGGTCGCCGTTGTTCTCGATGACAAAGACGGCGTTCGCTGACGGCGTTACCGTCCAGGCAGGGACCGTATAGACCGGCGATGCGCCCGCCGTGTGCGAAGTGATGTTCCTGCGCTGCCCGGCGGCCGTCGGATTCACGGTGTCCTGGACGATGCGGATTTGGAAGTTGCGGTACTCGTTGGCGAGCACCGCCGCATCGCCGGCCGCAGCCTGCCCCGTGATGCTGGTCGCGGCAGCCGCCGTCGCGGTCAGGTTGCCGAGGAATCCCTCGCCTGGATCTGCGTCGTACGGCACATACGACTCATCGAGTCCCAGGAAGGAGGAATCCGTCGAGAGGGTGGCTGGCAGGTTCGTGGTGGCAAGGTTGGCCGAGAACGAGTTGGTGGCGATGTCGTAATACTTCCAGCAACCGGCGGCCAGCGTACCCGCACTCAGCATGTACAACCGGCCCGACCGGATCTCGTAGGCATCGCCCGCCTGCGGCGTGAACGAGAGCGGCGAGTCGAGATACAGCGTCGGCGTCGTGCCACCGGTATTCCCGATGATGTACGCCGTCTCCGTTTTGCCCGACCCGCCCGCGCTGTTGCCGATGATCCGGATTTTGAAGCCGTTGCTGTTGCCCTTGTTGGCGAGTTGGTTCGGAGCGACAGCAGCGGGGAGAGCGGTGCTCAAGACGATGCTCGTCGTCGTGTTGCCGCCAGCCAGCACTCCGCGCGGTCCCTGTGTCGGCATCATCACCGCACCTGCGCCCGCGCCGAACGTGCCAGTCAAGGCAGGAGACCCCAACTGCATCCAGTCATCGTCCTCCACGTCGTACTGCCACAACGTGGTTGCGTTGGCGAGCATATAGACATACGCGCCGCGGTCGCTGTTGTTGCGGAGGCCGGCGACCAACTGCGTGCCCGCGCCGGAGACGGCAGGCGCGTTGGCGATGGGACGCCACTCGGGAAGATCGATCAACGGTTTGAAAGCGAGAGTAGTCGGCATTTAGCTGATCCTCATTCGGACGGAGTTGTTCCAAAGGTTGCGATCCAGAGGCTTGCAGAGCACGTCCCACGCATTCCCCGACTGCAACTGCGTCATCGACGTGACAGTGCTCACCGTAGTGACAGCAGAGAGTGTGGTCGATGCGGCCTCAATCGAGACGCGCAGCCTGCCGGTGCCGGGCTCCTGGGAGATCGGACGGGTAAGTGCCTCCAGGATCGTGTAGATTGCCGCCGCGAGATCGGAGACGCTCACCTCCTGTGTGCCGTCCGCGCGGACGCTGGCGTGATTCTCCGATCCCTCAGCGCCATCCGTGAGTTTCATTCGCTGGTAGTGGCGCCCGCTGGGTGCCTGGTCGGTGGCGACCGTGGCTCCGGCGCCGGGCGAAATATCGATGTTGTCGGGCATCGGTTAGTCCTCCGCGACCACGAGAGCGCCGGTGGCAAACTGCCCGAAGTCGCCTTGCTGAACGATCTTGGGCGTTGTCAGCGCGTTCCAGTAGAGCAGGTTTCCGCCGCTCTGCGCATCGAAGATCCCGAATGCTACCGCCTGGGACCAATCTGCATCGGCGGGGCCGAATTCGATGGCGGCGGTATTTGAGATCTTCCGGGCGTTGTCTGTGTCGCTCGCGGGCGCACCGAAGGCGACCAACTGCCGGGCATAGCCACTGCCGGCCAACTCCGTCCCTGGCGATGCGTCGTCGCCGGGCGCCACGGAGAACAGGCCGAGGTACGGCGACACGCCGGCTATTCCTGCTCCGCGAAGCACGTTGAGTACGGCGTCCGAATAAGCTTGCGATTTACCGGGCATATTCCTCCTACGGGCGCGAGGCGACGATCTGCGCGCCCTTCACGGTGAGATTGGTTGCGGGGTTCAGATTGCGGTAGATGACCACCCCGTTCAGGCCATAGCCGAGCAGACGGTCGTACCAGCGCGGCTTCGTAAGCTGGTTGACGTTGGCGGTGATTCCGCCCACGTTGGCGCCGATGCCCTGCCAAGTGGTAATCGCGGTGGGGAGCGCGGTGCGAACATCCGCCGACATCTGGCCGAAGTTCAGGGCCGCACGCTCGATGCCCTTCGAAGCACCGACGTAACGGTTGAAGACGCAGTCCGGGTTGAACTCGCAATCCAGGAACAGCGGCGCCGCGTCGCCCACCTGCTTCGTGACGCTGGCGACGTGATCGAGCGTCGGTTTGAGATCGGTGCGCAGTTCCTCTACCTTGCCGAGTGCGGTATCCACGCGCGCCAGCGAATCGCCGAGCCGCCGGTCTGCCGTGGAACGAATCTGCGCCACTTCTCCGATTACATCGGTGCGCAGCGCCGCCACCTGGCGTTCCGTGCGGCCGAGCAGGTCCTTTCTCGCCGCTTCAACCTGGCCGGTGAGATCGCCGCGGGCCGCCTGAACCTCCCGCAGCAAGGCGGTGCGGGTGGTGTCGAGGTCGCGAGAAACCGCCCCCGGTAACGCACGGGCGGCCACGGTTGCGGCCTGCAGGAGAAGGACGGCCTGTATTGCCACCCCAGCGAGGGCGGCCAACAGGGCGCAACACAACGCCAAACGCAGCCGCTCAAGCATTGGCCGGCTCCTGGCGCGCCGCCGCTATGGCCTGCTGGACGTTGGCTTGGCCGGCGATGACCGCCGCCAGATGCGCGTAACTCGGGTCCGTGGCATACCTGCTGGCGACCCCCGCGATCAACTCGTGTATGTCCCTATTTCGCTGGTATTGCTCCCAGGCCGCCCTGTAGGGCGCGCCCTCGGTGATCAGCCACGCGTAATCCTTGCAGGACTCCTCGAGGGACCGGTAATCGGCGAACGCCAGATCCATCTTTACGCGCTCTCCGTCCACGACTTCGTGGGTGGTGACTGTGCAGCAGAGCGTGTGGCGCGGGGCCATCTTCACGCCGAAATAATTGGCGTGGCCCACGGGCTTGAGCGCCCCATTTCGATTCGAGCGCCCACTGCGCAATCATCAACTGCGCCGGGCAGCCCGTCTGCGCTTCGAGCGCAATGGCAATGCGCGCGACTTCACTGAGCCGCGATTGGCGGTCATCCATAAAGACACCTCGTGGTTAGTTGGGAATTAGAAGAAAGAAGGCGAGCCTGGCTGCTTCGGCATCGGCAAGGGCCACCCGAACAGGCCCAGCGTGATCGTAGGCCCAGAACTTGATGACCGGGACGCCCGTTCGTTGTGCCGCCTGGTATTCCCTCTGCCATGGCCACGCGCCGGTGTACCAGCCCATCAAGTATCGGCAGTGCGCACGGTCCCAGGAGAGTTCCGCGAACGGGTATGCTGCGCACCGCTTGGCCTTGTCGAGATCATGGTCCACGGCGGGATACTGGTATCCCTCGCAGATGATCGTGTCGAAGCCGGACCCGGCGCGCGCCTGCCACGCTGGAGGGAAATTCACGTATCGCAGCAACCGGCAACGGTCGGGATCGTTCACGTCCATGGCCCAGAGCAGTTCGAAGTGCGTGGATGGCCACTGCGCCAGGACCGCCGCCTGGATCGCCGCCACGTAATTGCCCAACCGCGCACGCAGGAAGTTCGCATCCGCGTACCCGTTGACGCTGGGGTCGTCGTTGGCGGTCACGAACGTGTGGAGAGGATTGATACCCGCCAAGGCCGCCGCGGCCACCGTGTCCGCATCGTAGAACGCCATGCCCGCCGCGCCCTGGATGTACCACCACAGAACCTCGCCAAACTGGAGTTTCGGCGCCAGGCCGGCGGCGGCCATCAGTCCAGCCATCTGCGCATAGGCCGACGCCATGTAAGCCTGGACCGGCCCGCTAAACGTCGCCATAGAGCTATACAGACCACCAACGCCGGTCGCGGTCGTCGCGGGAGTGCCGTCGTGATACCGCTGCGTCCACACCTGCCTGCCCGCCGGATCGTCGGGCGGATTTACGAGCTCCTGGGAGAACGACGCGACCACAGCAACGCCGGCGGCGCGCAGGCAGGTGAAGTAATCCGCATGCCAGTCGCGGAAGGCGCGGTTGAGCGGCTGGTCCGCTCGCCGGATCGATGACCCACTCGCCCACGCTCGATCCGGACTGGAGATCGCCGATGCAGGAAATGGTGCCCTCAAGAGATCCGCTCTCGGCGACCGCAGGCAGGCTGGGGTACGTCCAATTCGGCAGCCACGAGCGCACCGTGATCGTGAGGACCGGACCATCGGCTGCGGCCCAGACCCCGACGAGCGTGGCGTTGATGAAGTTGGCGAGATGCAGAGCAATCGTGGACGGCGTGTCCTCGGCGAAGCAGGTCTTTCCAATCGCGGTGTTGCCGATGTGGACCCAGATCTCGTCCTTGGCCGCGAACGTCCCCCCTAACGTCACGGTCGCGTGCGAGAACGATCCGCCGGAGCGCGCCGCCTGCTTCCACCAGAACACGCCGCAGTAATGGTCGATCTCGCCCACGAGCCCGAGCTTCTGTATGTTCCAGACGAGCCGCTGCGGCGGCAATTTGTAGGTGGCGTCGGTATCGAAATCGGTCGCCATCGCCACATCTGTACGCGTCTCCGGCGCGTCGGGCACGTCGCCGGGGACCGCACATTCGAGAAAATCGAAATAGAAGTACCAGCCCTAGGCTGCTCGCGTTCTTATCGGGCTTGGCAGGTAATGACGACCGTGTGGCGACCGGCCGCTCACGCTCGAAAACAGCTTGCGCCGCACCTGCGCCGCCGCGCCATAGGTATCGAGCGTTACCGGGGCGCCACCGTCGAGCGTGGCGTGGACGATTCCGCAATCGAAGTCGATCCGCGTCCCAACGTAGATGTCGTGTGTGTGTTGGCAATGCGTTTCGACGGTAAGGGTGCGCGTCTCGTAGGCGCTATACGCCGAACGAATCGCGCGCCCGCCGCTCCAGAAGGCGAACCCATCCGAAGGCGCCCATTCCCAATACCCGGCCTGCGTGACCCATGGGCTCGATTCCTCGATCCGCACCGATCCGGGCCCCGCGACCTTGAGCGCCCGGGCGCCGGACAGGTCGGTAACCGTCCAGTTGGTGACTGCCACGCTCCACTCGCTGGGGACATAGGCGGCGGCATTTTCGAGAACCGGCGCGAAGGTCAGCCAGACTTTCTGGAGGTCCGTCCATCCCAGGGCATCGAAATCCAGGGTCACGTGCCATGGCACATCGTTCGACACGCCGCCGGTCAGAGCAGCATGCCCGGGAGTGAAGTACAGGGTTTCAGTGGCGTGCAACTCATAGAAGCGGACTGAGTTGGCGTCCGAACCCGGCTCCGCCGTGATCGTGACGCAAGCCTTACCAGTTTCCGCGTCCGTGCCTGCCTCCGCAGAGAGGAGCACCGGGCCGTTGGCCGCCCAATCCGTGCCATTGATCTGGTCCGCAATGGAAGCGCAGACCTGAGCGGCGGTCACCGGAGTAAGCGTGACCGTAGCGGAGCCATCCGTGCTCGACACTACGACTGGCGTGATTGTGGTCCGGAGCAGAGTAATCGTGATCTGGTTGCCGGCCGCAACCGCGCTGCAGTGCGTGTCGGACGCATTGATGAGGGCCGCAAGTGCGGAGGCGATGCCTGCCGCATCCGTGTAGGAGGATTGATCAACGGTGTAGGTGGCCTCTCCAATTGTCACCGAATGGGTGATGCCTTCGAGCGTTGCCGGTCCGGAGCCGTCCGAACTGGACACGGCCACCGGGCCAACCTGCCCCGCCCGCAGCGAGATGGTGATGATGTTGTCAGCGGAGGTTGCCGTGCATTTCGGGTCGCTGGCCGCGATCTGGCCGGCGATGTTCGTTGCGATCTCCGTGGAACTCAGGCCGCCGGTCACGCAGGAGTAGTAAGTGTCATCGATCTTCACCCAGTGCGTCACGCCGTTCAACGTGGCGGGCGCGGAGCCGTCCGAACTAGACACCGCGACAGGCCCGCCAACCCCAGCCCGGAGCGTGATGGTGATAGCGTTGCCGGCTGCCGAGGCGGTGCAGTTAGGATCGCTCGCGGTGATCTGACCGGCAATGATCGATGCGATCTCGGCGCTGCTGTAACCGTTCGCATCGCAGTTATAGATCGCGCCGCCGATCTTCACCCAATGGTTCGTGCCGCCGGAAAGCACGGCTTCTGCGGAGCCGTCCGAACTGGACACGGTGACCGGCCCGGTGGCCCCAACTCTGAGAGTCACCGTGATGAGGTTGCCGGAGGCGGTCGCCGTGCACTTAGGATCGCTGGCCGCGATTTGAGCGGCGATGTTGGATGCCACCTGAGCGGAGGTAAGGCTTCCTTGCTCGCAACCATACCGATTCGTTCCGCATTGCACCCAGTGGTTGGTGTTGGAAGAGCCTGAGAGCGTTGCGGAGGCCGAGCCATCCGAACTGGACACGGTAACTGGGCCAACCTGCCCGCTCCTGAGAGTCACCGTGATCACGCTTCCAAATGCGGAGGCTGTGCAGACCGGATCGCTGTTTGCAATGGCGGCCGCAATGGCCGAGGCGATCTCGGTTGCGGAGAGGCCGCCTTGATACTGGTTGTACCGGTTCGCGCCGACCTGAACCCAATGCTGGTAATCCAGCAAGGTCGATGCCCCGGCTCCGTCCGAATCGGCGACCGTAACGGGTCCGCTGTGGCCGGTGCGCAAGGTGACGATGACGCCGTTTCCCTGGGAACCTCCGGTGGTGGCAATGCAATCCGGATCTGACGCGGTGATTTGGGCCGCGATGTTCTCGGCGATTTGAGCGCTCGTGAGCGAGCCTTGAGCGCACGAGTATTGGTTGCCGCCGACTTGAACCCAATGGATGTAGTTCTGCAAGGTGCCCGGTCCGGAGCCGTCCGTGCTGCTGATCGAGACCGGGCCGTTCACACCTGGCTTGAGCGTGAACGTCAGGTAATTCCCGCTCAGTGTGCAATTCACATAGGGGTCCTGGGGCTGCCCGGCCCATGGCCCCTGCGCCATGATCTGTTGCCAGATGTTGTTCGCAATCTCGTTCGCGGTCCACCAGTCGGAGGCGTTTCCCTCGTCGCAATAGTATGCGTGGCCGTTCACCCACACGGTGTGGCGGAAGGCCGGGTTGCCTTTCCACCAGATGGCCTGCTGGACGCTAAGCGAGACGTTCTGCCACCACATGTCGTGCTCGGTCGAAAGGGAGACATCCTGCCACCACATCGAATGTTGGCAGGAAGTACTTACGTCCGCTCCCTGAATCGCCTGGACGCAGGAGCTTATCGCGCCCGTCCACCAGATATCCTGCTCGCAAGACGATGCTCCGGGCTGCCACCAGATGGCCTGCTGGGTTGAACTGATGTTGGTCCCGCTCTTCCAAAACAAGGCTTGCGTACAAGAGGACGTATCCGGCACCAGCAATGAATCAAATGATCGATTCTGATACCAGAGCGACACCCGGTCACCAGTCAATCGGTATGCGCCGTTGAGCACGAACTTGCAGGAAGCTCCGGTGCGGCCGGACGGCCCGGTCGCGATCTCGATCAGCTTCTTCTGCACCAGGTCGCCCGCGCCGTTATACGCATTGATCGTCTGCCAGTCGGTCCACGGCCACTTCTTCGATTCGAACGGATGGATCCCGTGGAACGAGATATCGAACTCCAATTTGATCCCGGCGAAGTTGGTGTCCGGCAGATAGGAGAATCGCGGGTGGCCGAACGGATCGTCCTTCTGAAACAGCACCAAGACCGCGAAATCCGCCTGATCGCGGAACACGCCCGACAGGTGGAATCCGGCGTCCGACGCGCCCCACAGTGCGGCTGCCGCTCCATAGGCGTCGAAGCCCTGGAGATGCATGGTCCGGTGAGGCTGGAACTTATAGAGGGGGTCCATAATAGTTCGAGATCACGCCTGTCTCAGAATCGAAACTTGTCGTAGGCGGTGAAATGTGGTCAAAAGAGAGTTCAGCGAAATTCTGGCGACACGGAGAAGCGAACCATGCCCATACCAGATGAAGAATCGCCGCAAGCACTGCCGTTGAGATCTGCGTACGCATTTGGGATCGCACACGGGATTGAGTCCGAAGTGACGTCTATTCGCGATATGGTCGTCGAATGGGATTCATATACATCTTCCCTGCGCCGCGGCTACATCGTTGAACTATTCGAGAAGCACGGACTTTTCGAGAGTTTCAAGAACGAGCACTGGAAGGTTGGGAATACCCCGAGCGGAGAAACGAAACGTCGCAGGTATCTCCGAATAAAGACGCAATACGTGGCGTTCCTAGAGGGACGCGGCCCCGAACCCGGCGGTGAAAACGGGGACGATGGCTCGTCAGAACAAGATGATCTGCAGTTTGCTCTTGAGGCGCACCTCCGCGATTTCTTGGCTAAAAATCTCGGCCTTGTCGAGCCTGGTCTGCAACTGTATACGGCTGGAGAGCACGATGGAATCGAGTTCCCGGTTGATAGTGGGCGGATCGACCTCCTGGCTGTTGACCGGACTGGGAAGTTCGTCGTCATTGAACTGAAGTTGTCGCAGGGACGCAATAAGACGCTGGGCCAACTGCTCTATTACATGGGTTGGGTTGACCAGCACCTCGGGGGCGGTCCCTGCCGCGGCATCATCATTGGAAGCGACATCACGGACGAACTCTCTATCGCTATTGCTCGCGTTCCGGGTGTCAGCTTGGCCAAGTATCGAATGAGCTTTGTCGTTGAGCCGATTAGATCCGAGGCTAAGGCATAGAAGAGCGTCGGCAGCTCAGGAGTACACGAACACAGAGAGGTCCGCACCGGGATAGACCGTCCCGACGGCGGTAATGGCGAGCCGGATATTGGTGTTGGCCGGAATGGTCTCGGCACCATCGATTTGGGCCGCCGTGGCGGCGACGGACTTACTGCCAGCCGGAATGGAGAGCGTCATCCATGGGTCGGTCACGGCGCCGATGTAGATGGAGATGGTCAGCGCCGACCCCAACGGAGCGGATTTCACGTAGGCCTTGACCGTGCCGGCGGTGAAATCGTTCGGAAGGTAGAACGCAGGGGCCGCATCGGCCTGGATGCCCAGCACGCCGTTGGCCGGGAGCGTGAAGCCCGCCACCTTGCCCGCGCCCTCCGCGCCGAAGATCCAATCCTCACGTAGTGGCACATCGCCGTCCGGCGATTCGTTGCCGTTCACATCTACGGTGAAGCCGGCGACCAAGAGGGGTTGATCCACATAGTTGTCGGTCGGGATGTTCAGCGTCACTGCGCGCAGAGAATCGGCATTGTTGATCGTCGTCGAGTCGCCCGTGTAATCCCAAGCCGGCGCCTCCACGATCCAGACGGAGGTCTGGTCGAGGACCAGGGGCAGGTCCCAGGACAACTGCGTGGCGGCGTTGGCGGTGATCTTCCGCAACTGGCCGCGTCCTTTGCCCGCGATCACGCGCAGGACGTTGCCCACCTCCGCGCCGGGCGCCATGCCATCGGGGTATTCGACGTTCTGGCACCCGGAGTCGGTGATCTGGGTGGGGTTCGCGGAATTCTCCGCGTCTGCCTTGTACCGGATAACGAAGACATCATCGACCTGGACCGACAATTCCGGGTGCCCGGCCACAACAGCCTGTGGAGAGAGGGTAAGCGTCCCGGTATCGCGGTCGTATCCGGTAATCAAAAGGTTGAGAAACGGCGAAGCGCTCTCCGGCCGCCCGATGACCGACAGCACCCGTCCCACCGGACTGAACGAACTCGTGTGCTCCGGATCGGCCAGCCACGAGCTCAGGATCTGGTTCGGGGCGTTCACTGCGGTCACCGGCGCACCGATGATGCCGCCGTGGACGATGCGTTTCCCTTTGACCCGGATCTTTGAGATGTAAGGTGAGGGCAACGCCCAGGTGGACCGCGCCAGGGGGCCGCCGAATGTGATCGAACCCGGCGTGTACGTGTTATTCTCGCCCGCCGTCAGGGCCCCCGATGCCTGGGCACAGATCTGCCCGTCCTGCGTGCCCACAAACAGAACGTAGGAGGCCAAACCGGCAACCGCCGGCCACGCGAGGTTGTCCAGCGTGAAAGAGCTTCCGGCCTGCGGTCCCGTGCTGACCAGGGCGATATTGGAGGGCTGCGATGGCCGTCCGTCCGAATCGAGGGCACACAGGGCCACGCGCAACGTCATATTGGCGGGCAACGACCCGCCCGCAGCGGACGGCGAGATCGAGCCGATTCCCGGCGCTCCCGCGCCCGGAGAGAACTGGTTCACCGGTAGTTTCCCGGTGATGATGAGATTCGCGAGGGCGCTGCCGTCGGCAAGGATCGTGTATGTCTGGTTCGAATCGAACGTCCATTCGTTCGGGAACAGCGCATCCCAGGAGGCTGCCTGTACCTCATACGGCGCCCATGCCAGCCCCAAGGGAATCGGATAGAAAAGACCGGGCAGGGGCGCGGGTGTCACGTCCACCGGCTTCGGCCCCTGGTCCAGGTCGTACATCGAGTCCGTGACGGTCTGCGCCTCGATCTGGACCGACCAGTCCTTCTTCAGGCTCCATCGCTGAATCCGGAACTTGCCGGCGCCGCCCGGAACGTCGGGATGCGTGATCGAGACGACCTGCCCGACTTCGTTCCCGAGGCCGAGCAGCGTGGTGCCCCACGTGGCCACGCGCGCGTTGCGCCACTCCGTGGGATTGATGCCGCCGATCTCCTCGCGCACGCGCGTGGCCGCGATGCGCAGGGCTTGGCTCAGCGTCGAACAGCCCACCGAGTGCATCTGGGCGGTCAGCGGGGACTGCGCGCGGCCGTAATAGGCGGCATGGCTTTTGTCGCAGTACTCGGCGGTGTTGGCCTGATAGGCATAGGCCACGTCGGCGAAGGAGACCACGAGCTTCTCAAAGCCCGCCTGGATCGGCGTCAACCGGAGGCTCTGGAACAGCATGTTGGCCGCCGTGTAGGCGTCGGCGGCGCTGGCGTTAATCCGGCACCCCAGTTTCAGCTTGCCGAACTCCCAGGTGTAAAACCCAAGGCAGCAGTTGAGCACTTCCGTGAGCCAGTCCCGGAACGGCTTCTGGCTACCGATGACACCCTGAAACTGGAACTGCGTCTCGGTGATCGGGTACGTGTCCGCTTCGGCGTAACCGGCCGCAACGGCGTCCGCGATGGCCATGATGACCAGATTCTGCTGCCCGTCGTAATAGGGCTGGTCACCGGTGTAATACTGGAACGTCCAACTGCCATCGGGGTTGCGGTTGATTTGAGCGCCGTTCAACGCCTGCCCTTCGGCGGTGATCGAGTACGCGGTGCCGGACGTGGCGCCCAGCATGGGCGGCGCCTGGGATGCGGCGATCTCCGCGGCGCCGCTGCCGTCGCCCGCGACCAACGAGGGCAGCACGAATGTGGCCAGTTGATCCGCCGATGCGGGCCCGGAGCCGCCGGCGGGGTTCGAACCGGTCGAGGGATCGCCGTACAGGCCCATCGCGCGCAGCAGCATGTTGACGGCAACCCAGAACGGGTTCACCAGGCCGCGGACCGCGCTGCGGTTGCCATCCTTATCCCAGGTCCAGCCCCAGAGGCCGAAGTCGATCGGCACCTTCATCTGGTGCTGGTCCGGCGTGCTGGGCTGGATCTTGCTGTCCTTCTGGATGCGGATCTCGCAGGCTGCCGTGCCGGCCGCGAAGATGTTCGGCTGCCAGACCTGCGGGCTGCCTTGGCCCAGGGAGAAGGAATCCGTTGCCGGGTTCGCCGGGTCGTTTCCGGGAACGTACCGCAGGCCGTATCCCGGCTGGTACTTCGAGACGTTCAAATTGCCATCGAGCTTGAGGCCCTGCCAGAGGAAACCATCGACCATCGGCGCGACCACGTAACGGTAGCCGTCGGCGTTCTGGACGACCATCGAGGCGGTGAACCCGCCCAGCGGCCCCGCGCCCAGGATGCCGAGCGAATCGGAGAAGTCGGATTCGTCACGGTATGCGACCATCAGCGCCGCCGCGAAGAACGCGAACAGCGGGTTGCCGGCCGCTGTTGCACCAGATCTCGGGCAGCGCGAGCCCCCAGACGGTGTCGGAGATGATCGACGTGGCCGTTACCTTGTTGCGGCCGAGTCCGACGAACCCGGTCGAGTTGTCCAGGAGGTTGACGCCCTGCGGATCGGCCTGTTGGCCGCCGAAGTACTTCGCCATCCCGTGCGCCTGGCAGCCGTTGGCCGACTCCAGGTAATAGTCGCAGGACTCCGGATCGCCGCCGCTGCCGTGAGCCGCGTAAGGACAGTTCACGCCGTCGTTGAAGATCTTCCAGCACTGCCGGCTGACCACGCGCTCCGGGTACTGGTTCATGATCTGGAAGAAGCCGTCGGAGCACATTACCGGGAAACTGGCGGTGCCGTCGCTCACGAAGTTCAGGATCACGCCCTTCCAGAGTTGAAGCAGGATGCCGGAATTGACGTGGAAGAGGCAGAGGTCGATCTCGGCGTACTTCAGATCGGTGTCGTTCGCCAACTGCGTCATCACACGGTCGGCGTTGGCGAACGTGAAGCGCACGTTGTCTGACGATCCCTTGATGTCCTGGGAGATGATCACGTCGGAGCCGGGTTCGCCGATGCCGATAAGCCGCGGCAGGTACAACTGGCCGCCGACTGTCACGCGCCGGTCGGAGAGGTAGATGTCCGGCACCGCCTGCTTCGCGCACCCGGATATGGACCAGCGGCACGATCTGCTGGACCTCGGACAGCAGCGCCGTGGACAGTGCGCTCGAGGGGAACCGCACGCAGGTTGAGGCGACCGTGTAACTCGGCGCTTGGGCGGGATCAACCACCTCCACGAACGTCACTCCGGCCTGGACCGCGTTGCGCAGGTACTCCAGCGAAAGGGGCGCCTGGTCGAAGGTGACGAGCGTGGCCGTCGTTGTGCTGTCGGGATTCGGGACGTTGTACGTGAACGCCTTCCACGGCCCCTGCATGTCCTCCCAGAAGGCACGGAGCGCGCGTCCTTCGCTCCAGTTCAGGTTCGGCCGCCGGAACTGGAATTTGCGCGGGCCAATGCCTGCGTAATACCGCTGCTCCTGCTTGGCGTCGAGCGTGCCGAAGCGATGGACGATAACGCTGCGCTCCACAGATACACCGAACGGGTGTTGCGTCGTGAGCGGGAATGTCTGGCCGGAATTGACCACCGTGGGAACGGTGATGCGGCCAAGGGAATCCGACATAGGCGGCTATCGCTGGACTTTCAAATCGTCGTTTCGAATTGCTTCCACCACGAGCATGCGTCCGCAACTGCACTTCACAGCGCGCTGTGTGTCCGGAATCTGGATGGTCCGGCCGCACGGGCAGATGAGGATGAGGACGGATGTCGCGGCCATGCGGAGACTGGGTTTACGCCACCTCTACAAACTCCAATGCCTGCACGTTCGAGCGCGCGAGTTCCGTGCTCTGCGCCCAGTTGCCCCGGAACACCACCGTCACGCGCCCCTGGGTGTTCGTTGCCGGTCGGATCGTAATTGCTGCCGATCTGCTGGCCGGCCGCCACGTCGAAGGGGTCATAAAAGGCGAACGGCGTCAACCCACCGTTCTGCGAAACCCAGAAGTTATACAGCGCCGCCAGCACCACCGCGCCCAGGCGTTTGCTCAACCGGAACGTCCGGCGCGAGGTCTGCGCCAGTTGCGAGCGGTGGATCGTGCCATCGTGGTACTGATTCTGGAGTTGCGCATACTCACGCACCTCGGTGAACGCGGTGCAGAGTGACGCGGGCATTACGCCGTTCGGCGCGGCTGGCTGGAGGTTACCGGGCATCGCGAAATACCCCTTGCGACCTCGGGCGCGCGAAGCAATGGGTGATATCGAGAGAGGCCACCATGACTGACAGAGACAAGATCTTCATCGAATGCCGGACCATCGTCCAGTTGACTGCGGCGCTGGCCGCCGCCATTGAGCGCCTGGGCGCCGCTGTAGAGGTACTGATGCCGCCTCCCGCGGAGGACGCCGATCAATCTGAGACCGGGCGAATCAACTGAGTCACGCCACCATCAGCCCCGGCACCTGCATATTGGCCGCCTGCTGCGTGCGGCCGTAGCTCGTGCCCTGCGCCGCCATGGACTGATCCATCACGAATTCCGGCGTGATCGGCGTGCCGTTGATGTTCAACGCGATAGTGGTGCCACCCATGCCGGCAGAGGTCGATGGACCGCCCGGCGTTGGATACGGCGTGCCCGTAATCCCGCCCAGGGTCGGGATGCCCGACTGGTAGGTGTGCCACTGATTGTTCTGGAAGCTCGCCTGCTGGTAGAGATTGCCGCCAACCTCCGCGAGGCTGCCGCCGTAAGGCGTGGCCGCCGACAACGGCATCTTCTGGCCGGTCGCTTCGGAATAGAGCATCACCAATTGCCGCACGCCGGGCGAGCGCACCGCCACGGAGATCTGGCCGCCGAACTCCTGCTGGGCGATGGCGACGACCTGCTTTACCGTCCCGCTGCTCTTCGGGATATCGATGCCGTAAACCTGCTTGATCAGCTTGCTGGCGTGGGCCTCGGGAGCTCTCGACACCGGCGAGTTTCTCGCCCAGGCCGATGCCGAAGCCCGCCACGCCACCGATGAGCGCCCCCAGCGGGCCGCCCATGGTGAATCCGACCGCCGCGCCGCCCGCGGCACCCTCGCCGACGCCGGCCCAAGTGCCGCGGTCAGACCCCAGGAGGCCGCGCTCCGCGACCATCGTGCCGCCGGTGAACACGGCCGCGCCCGCCACGCCATGCATGCCGGTGATCTGGCCTTTGTCGTTCTTCGTGAAGCCACCCCAGTCCGTGTTCTTCAGATTGGCGAGCATCGCGTGGGGATTGAACGTCGGATCCAGGAACTGTCGCCCTTGCCGCTGGCCATATTCGCGAGGGCAACGGGATTCCAGCTACTGCTCTGCCACCGCCAGCCCAGGGCGCGGGTGAATAGCCGCCAGCCGGAGTGGAAGCCCATGGAGCGGGCGTGTACCCGCCCTCCGCTGCTGCGCCGCCGGTCGTGGCGGAACTGACCGGCGTCGGCGCATAGATGATCGTGCTGGCCGACGCCGTCTCGGAGGCGCCACCGCCGAACAGGGGCGGAATGATCACAGTGCCGACGCCGGGGACGCGCACCGGCAGCGACAGGCGCGCGGCCACCCAGCATGGGCTGGATCATCGAATTGGCGAACCAGCCCAGCACGCCGGTGTTCGAATGCAGTTCGAGCGTTAACGCATCGATGCTGCGCTTGAGCGTATCGGCGTGCGGGACCACGGCCTCGCCCGCGTGGACGATGGCAGGGCCCGTGGTGGCGATGGTGCCGCCTTCCTCGTGCTTCGGGATCCTGTATGCCTTCCGTCCCGTAACGCTTTTCAGATTCCAGTCCCCGATCACGTCCTTAAGATCGATCGTGCTCCAGTCCTGGCCCGGATAGCGGGCGCGGAGTTCGCGTTCCAGAGACATCGAGCTCACGCCGAGACGCTTGCCCGCTTGCACCAGGCTTATGGCGTCGCCGCCCACCAGGACCCGGTTTTTGATCTGGCCCGCTTTCCTGGTCCAGTCGATATTCTTCAGGTGAGGCGCCACTGCATCAATGCTCGCGCTCGCCTGGTGCACGGTCTCCGGGACGTCCACCGGCGGCCCGATGTAGTTCCCGAACATATCCAGGTCGGGGTCTTTCGGATTCGCCCGGCGCGTCTCACCGCTCTTGATACCGCCCTTTCGGCCGGCGGCCTGGCGCTGCTCACGCGTCTGGCCCCAGGTGTCGCGGCCGCCTTCCATCCAATACCAGTCGGACTCCGGATCGCTCACGCCCCGCGGCCCCGCCTTCGGCTTCCGCATGTACTCCAGGTCGCGCGGCGCGCGCACGGAAGCGGAACCCGAGGTCGAGTCCAGCCCGAGCAGCTCCCTGGCCCAGTCCGTGAGCCGCATCCAGTCGCCCTCGCGCTCGGCGAGGCCTTTCCGGACCAACGCAGCGCGAGCCTGCGAAGACTCCTCCGTGAGCTTCAGGCTTTCGAATGGCTCCTCCCAATTGATCGGGCCGTGCTTCATCGCCGCCAAATACAATGCCTGCCCGACGCCCTGTCCGCGCTGGTCCTGTGGAATGCCAAGGGTGCTGATCCGCTGGTTGTAAGCGGGCTTGCCGGGATTGTAAACGTCGCGGACGAGGCCTTCGCCCCAGACCTCGGTGTTCGCGCCCGGCATCGCGAACCGTTGCTGCGGTGCGAGCAGAATCTTCCCGCCAGGATATTCGAGCACCTGCGAAGGACGCTCCGTTACCTCCACCATCTTCGCCAGCCGAATCAGTTGGCTCACCTTCTGGCGATCAGTAAGCGTCGAGTATTGTGCGGCTCCCGGAGGCCCCATCGGCACCATGCCGAGCATCACGCCGTCATGTCGCTCCGGCGTTGCCGCCGCCACCGCGCCGGTCAGCAGTGCCATGAGACTCTCGCCGACGCTGATCCCGGCAGGACCGCCCAACGCGCTCAGGCCCGCGGGCAAGGCGATGTTGAACAGCCCCATGGTGGCCTTCTCCAAAGCGGCGTCGGTCTCCGGCCCGTAGTGGCCCACCAGATTCACATTCGGTGGCAGACCCATGTTGCGGAGACGGTTGAGCGGGATTACCAACTCCGGGCCGTCCTCGCCAACGATGCTCGGGCCGGTCGCCACGCCGCCTTTGGCGAAGCGGGGCAGGCCACCGGTGTTGCGAAGCATCTGCGAGAGGAAGCCCGACGGCGACGCCACGCCGATATTCGGCATTGCGCCGCCCTGGGTCGTCAGCGCCGGCACGCTCCGGCCCATGTATTCCGACAGCACAGCCGTCAACAGCCAGATCGCCCTGGAGTTCTGGATCGTCGCCGATGGTGTTATCTGCGGTGATCGTAACCGGATCCTGCTTGGGGCCGCCAAACGCGCCGCCCAGGATACTGGCGATGCCGCCCTGGCCGTAAATCAGCGGGTGCAGCGCGCCGGCCACCATTCCGCCCAGGCCTTCCTCGATGGGCTTCAGCGTGGCATCCCGGATGGTGCTGCCGAGTTGCTTCGGGAAAATCTCCGGGTTTGGTAAACAGCGTGTGGAACAGCCCGGTGGATACCTTCTGGATCTCGTCTACCTGCCGCTGCAATTCCTCGGTGCGCTTCTGCTCGGCCTGCGCGCGCTTCTCATCGAGCTCGTCCTGCGCGGCTGACAGATCCGTGTAGAGTTCCTTCTGCGCCTCCGCGGCCAGGACCATCTTGCGCGCGGCGTTCTCTTCGCGTTCGATCCGGGCGACCTCGATCTGCGCCAGTTGGATCGCCAGGTCCACGCGCATCTGGTAGGCCTGCTGGGCCGCCGCCCATTCCCGGCGAGCCGCCACCTCGCGCCGCTCGCTTTCAGACATCGGCCGCACCGGCTCCTGGCCCGTCAACCCCGCCATCCGTTGTGCCCGCGAGGCACGCCGCCGTAGTTCCTCTCCGCTGCGCCTGGACGCCGATATCCTCGATCCGCTCCTGCGCTTTGAAGACGTCCTCCCAATCCTTCATCTGCTCCTTGGAGGGCAGGAACAGCGACATCATCCGTCTTGGACTGGTCGGCGCGGCGCTGCTGGTCGTATTTCTCGAACTCCTCGGTAGCCTTCTTTACCAGGGGAGCCGCCTGCTCATCCGCCGCCTTGCGGATGGCCGCGATCTCGGCTTCGCTCGCCTTCACCTTGGCCGCCTGCTTGAGCAGCAGATCGCGCTGGTAGTAGATCTTGCCGATGGCGGCGAGTTCCGATTCCTCGCCCTTTTTTACGAAGGACTCCGCTTCACGGCGGAACTGCTTCAGTTGCTCCGATTGATTCTTCTCCGCATCGAGCGCGGCTTTCCACCGCGCTTCGGTTGCCTGGGCAGTGTGGAGCTTTCCTGCCAGATCCGTTACTTCCGTTTTGGTGAGCGGGTGCTCTGGCTCGAACAGCTCTTTCTGGTATTTCTCAACGTCCTTCTTCGAGTCGGAATAGGCTTTTTCCATCCCCTCGTGGGTACCGAAGAAGCGGGCGCGGAGCCGATCGGATTCCTCCTTGCCGGCGCGGAGGTCCATCCGGTGTGTGGCCTGCTGGGCGGCGTCCAACTCGTGCTGCAACTGCTCGATCTGCTTTTGGAGGTCGGCCGCCTGGCGCATCCGGCCCACTTCTTCTTCGGTCGATGCCAGCATCTGCACCCATCCGAAATTGCCGACGAGATTCTGCTGTTGCGTGCGGAGGTCCGCGATCTGACCCTCAATCGCGTCGCGGTTCTGCATGATGCCGGGGGCCCGCCGCTCCAGATCGGCCACCTCCCGGCGATGGGCGCTGCGCGACATGCTGGCGCCATATCCGCCTGCCGCCCGAACGGCGGCGGCATCCTGGCGCGCCTGCTCCTCTTCGCGTCGCGCCCTCTCATCGTCGCCGGCTGTGCCCACATTGTTCAGGAACCAATCGACGCCTTTACCCACCCAGGAGACCGTGATGACGATGCCTTCCTTGAACTTGCGAATCAAGCGATCCCACCGGGTTTCGAGCACGGCCACTTCGCGCTGGTATTCCTGGAAGCGACGGACGTCCTCCTCAGTCGGCCCAAACCCCTGCTCGTGCGCGATACGGAGGTTCTCGTTCAACTCCGTCATGAACGGGATTGCCTCGATGCCGACGCGCTTGAAAAGCTCCATGGCGGCCGCATCGCGCTGGAGGCCTTCCGGCAATTTGTTCAGGCCTTCCGAAATCTCAACCAGGATTTCGGCGGTGGGCTTCATCTCGCCGGCTGCGGTGCGCAGATCGATCCCCATGCGCTGCAATGTGGCGCGGGCCTTCTCGCCCTCGCGCGAATTCTCATCTGCCGCCTGGGAGAGTCCGCGCATGAGCCGTTCCACAACGGAGATGTCCTGGCCGACGGCTTTCGCGGCGAAGCTGAACTGACCGACCTCCTTGGCGGTCAGCCCGGTGCGCAACTCAGCGTCCTTCACGCGGGTGCCGTACTCGCCCAGGCTTTTGGCCGCCTCAAACGCCGCCGCTGCAAAACCGCCCAGCGCGGTGGCGCCTGCCATCACGCCCACACCGAACGGCCCGAGCGTAGTGAGGAACGATCCGACCGCGCCCTTCGCGCCCTGGAGCGGGTTTTCGATGAACTGGCCGATGCGCTCGCCGAACGACTTGATCGATTCGGACTGCTTCCGAAGCGCCTCTTCGGCTTCCTTAGCGGCCTTGGCGGCAGCCGCTTCGCGGGCGGCTTTCTCCTCCACCGCGATCATCTTTTCGTAGGACCGCGTGATCGCGTCGATAGCGGCAGGCTCCTTCGCATACCGTTGGAGAAGTTGGTCCCGCTGCGAAATCAGCCGCTCGACACCGCTCTTGCCGTAGATGTCGGCCTGCTTTTCAAGAGACGCGATCAGACGCTGCACGGAAGACCGGGTCTGGTCCGTAATGCGGATGACCTTGCCGTGCGCCGATTCGGCTTTCTTCTCGAAACTGTCGAGGCCGGCGTTGGCCTTCTCGACTACCGGACTGACCTGATCCTCGGCTTCGAGGACTACACGTTCGGCCTGGTCACCCATGGTTAAGCTGCCTTGACCCTCACGACGCGGCGGCCCGATAGAATCGCCGCGAGTACCGTGGCACGATCACGCGCCGACACGCCCCACTGCCGCTCACGGAGATTGTTGTAGAAAGCGATCTGCGAAGCCGTCTGTTTCCGTCCCGGCATCGCTTCATTGAGGAACCCGATCACCGCGCGGTTCTCATTGGCGGTAAGCACTTTGAGGCACCGCAGCGTATGGCCCGTCCAGGTCCAATCGCGAATGGCCCGGAGGCCTCGCGCGGATTTGTAGTCGGGATATCCGCGGCGGCCGGGCTTGCCCGGTTTCAGCGGCGCCGCCGGCTGGTCATAGATGTTCTGCCCGCTCTGGATGCGCGTCCGGATCGCGTCCGCCAGCACCTGCGCGAAGCCCTGCATCTCCTCGGCGGTGTAGGGGGAGTAAACGAACCGTGCACGGCGGATGACGGTCTGGAAGCGGGGCATTGTGTAGAGCAGAGCGCAGAACTTTTCGAAGGGGCGGCTCTTTCGCCCGGGATGTTCATGCCGCGATGGTAAAATCCTCGTGAGTCTAAATAATCAGCATGAAAACATTTGGCCAATTCTCAAAGGACATCGACAGGGCTGACTACGAATGGTGCACGTTTGAGTTGGATGAATGGTGCGTACACGTCCTCATAGCAAAGCAGGACGTGAACCTCCAGGAAGCCAAGCACCGTGGTCTTCCGCTTGGAGGGCAGTATTCCGCCAACCTGCACTCCGCACACACGACTCCGGGGATGAAACATATCCACGTCTACGCTGGTAACAATCAGGTATTCGCTATGAACGCCGATGGCTCTGCCCACGATCAGAGCCACGGTACGCGAATCCCAAACAGGGTTGCCAAAGCCATATCTCAGCGGTTCCCGGATTTTAGTATGCCGCCCAATAACGTAATCGAGAGCGCCCCAGACTGGATTATGGGGCTCTTCGGGCCAGAACTGATATTGGGATGAAACTGATCTCTGGGGGTGGACGCGATGGACGACAGATCCGAGACCGGTTTGGGATCCATGGATCATCGCCTCGACAACTTCCGGAGCAGCAATTCCTGGAAGCTCTTCGCGTCCTTATCTTCATCCGAGGCTTGCTCCTGTTTTTCGGCCTCGATCAACTCCATCACCCGTAGCTCTTCCTCGGTGATATCGGCCAGCGTGATCGCCAACCCCATCGACTTCGCGTTCAGGAGCCGGAAGCAACGGCGCACCAGAACGCCGTTCGAAGTATCGAATGCCTCTTCCACTAGGTGCTTCGGGCAGACGGGGCCGTGGCTGACGTCGATGGCCTTCCAACCGGCGCCGCAAGCCGGGCAGCCGTCCATCTCCGCAACCTGCGAATAGCCGCATTGGCAGCAGCGGAAGACCCGGTCCGGACAATCCTCGTCGCGGCCGCAGAGCGTGCCCTGGCGCAGCGCCGAACGAATTAGGAAGCGCAGGCCCGGCCCCTCCTGGGAGTCGGGCTCCGCTATTCCGGGTCGTCATCACCGTCAATCGCCAGTTGCGCGATCACCTCGGACACCGCCGCAGACTTGTGAACGATTGGCACCGCGCCGGCATAGCCGTCATGTGAGACGTGCAGCTTGTCGTAAAGGGCACCGCTGGGCTCCAGGAAGGCGCGCGTTTCGATGGATCGCCGCCCGGCCACTACGCTGGTCGAAGCCCGCTCGTGGTCCTGCATCTCCTTCGCGGTCGGCATGCGCAGCACGTGCGCCACACGCGCGCCGGGCACCTTCATCTCGATCCGGTAGTTGATGCCCTCGCGCTCCACATCCACGACCGTGCACCGCTCGATTCGGCCGATTACCATGCCGGCTTCGGCGTCGTCGAACTCCGGGCCGTCCTTGTCCGTGCGAATCTTGGCGAACAACTCCGCATTGATCTTCGGCAGGTCCAGATCCTCGCTCTGCGACTTCCCGCGCCCGAGGAAGCGCCGCACAGTACGCTGTCCCCGCGCCCAGCCGCACCATTCATCATCCGTCGGGAACCGCACCTCGCAGCTCTTCTCACCTCCGGACAGGATCGGCACCACGAACGGCTTCGCGGCGTCGAAAACAGGTTTGCTCGTCTGCGTCTGTTCCATCTTTTCCTCTTCGAAATTGTTCGCCCTATTGGCAGATGTTGTTCAGGGGCGTGATGATCGTCATGGTCACCAGGCCGTTGGTGGCGTCGTAAAGCTGGACGCCGGTGATCTGCATGGTTACGATCCCGTCGGTGTTGCTCAACTCCACGACGTTAAATCCCATCTTCTGGATCACCATCGAGAAGCTGTTGGTCGCATCGCGGGTCAACGTGAAGGTGGCGGTGCCGGTCGTGAGGTTGATGAGGTTGTTGTACTCGGCCGACCCGGCCTGCACGCGAACCACGAACTGCACCCCGAACGTGCGGTCGCCCCATTCGAAGCGGCCCTGGATCTGGTAACCATCCTGCGTGCCCGAGCCAGGAAAGAAGCCCGGTCGGAAATTGTTCTCCCAAGAAGCATCCATCGAGACGAACTGCTTGCCGCTGCCGCCCGTAAGGTAGTTCACGCCGTTGAAGGTCAGCGCCGTGATCATGCCGGCATTGAATTCGTGCGGCGCGGCCGAGGCCGGCAGCGTAATGCCGCTGGGCGTGGTGTACTGCCCGGTCGCGACGCACTCGGCCGAGCACATGGCACTGGCGCGGCCGGGAGAATTCTTGATGGACAGCTTCCATCCCTTCACGGCGCAGCCCACCAGCATTTCGTCCAGAATCGCGGAGCCGCCGGGGCGGATCTGCTGCACGTACGAGAAGTACGGCAGCTCGAGACCGCTCGGGCTGGTGGCGCCGAGGGCGGGAACGACGGTGTACGTGTAAGGTCCAGTCCCCGTCAGCACCGTGTTGCCCAGCGAGAACGACATCACCCACGCCAGAAACTCCGATGAGGCATACTTCGAAATCTCGAACGTGGGCATGTTGTAGTGCGACTTGAAGAGCGCGGTCGGGAACTCGTGCCCTTTGCCGATCTCGGCCCGGTCATCCTCGTTCACAGGCACCTTGGCCCACGGTTTGGTGTTGAGATTCGTGTGGCGCCAGATGCCGGCGACCACGTTGGGCGTCACGATGTCGGCCTGCTTCTTGTAGCCCCAGCCCTGAATGAGCTCCTGAATATTAGCCACGGGGTTCTTCCTCCTCAACCGGAGTTGCCGGTTTCTGCTCCGTCGATGCGAGCACCTGATACCAACCAGCGGCGAGGTATGGCGTGAGCCTGTCTATGGTCGCCTCCACCTCCTTCACCTCGCCGCTGTGCGGGGACTTCAAATACGCGACGTCTGCCATTTCGCTCTCCCGAGAGACTATGAGTTGTAGGATTCGATCAACCGCACGGGACATTCGAAGTACTCGAACGTCGCGCCGTCTGCGCTGATCACGATGGTGTTGCGCCGGGCCGACGGCAGATAGAAATCCATCGGCTCGCAGTTCGGGTCGACCTGAGTGTGCAGCATCGGGATGCCGCCTCCCGCGGGGATGTCGTTCACGATCCAGTTGAAAAGATCCTCGTAACCGACCTCGGCTTCTTCCGGCGCGCGCAGATACAGCGAGAACTCGTGCACGAAGACGAGCATGTTCCCGAGCCGGCCTGGTCCGCTTCCTTGCCACGCGACCAGGATCGACCCGGGCGGCATTGTGAGGATCGCCAGGCGAATGTTGTTCTGCGTCGGCTTGCCGAACACAACCGTGTTCTCGGAATAGAACTGGATATGGTTCGGGTTGCCGCCGAGCGCCTCCACCAGCTTCGGCAAGGCCCGGAGCGCGTCCACCCACTCCGCCAGCAATGTCTTAGGGTTGATCATCGAGGCTCTGTCGCGCGATCAACGAAAGCTGGGCCAGACCGTAGGGATCGGGCTGGCGCACGGGGCCAACCACGAACTGCATTCCCCAGGCGGTGACCCAATCCCCAGGCTGCGGGAAGTTGGGCAAATCGGCGGGGTCGATGGAAATCTCTTCCGCGCTCGCCGTCAGACCGGATTCGCCGCGTTCCCGTACATGGCGGATTGCGGTGATCGTGACGGCATCGCCGGCCGGGAAACCACCTTGTACCGGCTGATACACAACCGGCTCGCCAAATGCTTTCAGCATCGCGGCGTTCACGTCATTTCCGAGGGCGGCCCAATTCGGCATATATGGCATTTATAAGGATGCGGACAGGGCGGCGCGGCGGCCGCCCCTGAAGGGTCCACGCGGCGGTGGACGAGCTTAGTTGAGCGTGATCAGCGAGTAGAACACCGTCACCACGAGCGTGCCGTTGCCGGTCGCGAACGCGGCCGTGGCGTTGGTGATGTCGACGCCGGTTGCGGCGGGCGGCTGAATCGTGCCCGTGGGCGGCGGCACCACATTCTCGCTGCCGGTCGCGCTGGTGATGGTTGCGGCCGGGATGTTCCCGGAGTGCGGCACCACACCGGTCCCGTGATACTGGAAAGTGACGGCGCCGCCACCGGTGAACTGGGTGGCGCCGGGTTTCATCTGAGCGATGATCTGGTCGATCACGAGCACCTGGCCCGCGGCCGGTGCCGGCAGGATGGTGACCGGCGCGCCGTTCATCGCGATGATCTGCGCCGCGGTCAACGTCACCACGGCCTTCTGGATCAGCGAAGGATCGGTATCGGCGGCCTGCACCGGGCCGAAGCTGAGGGGATTGAGGCGCACGCGTACGGTCGCGTCGGCCGACTGCCCGCCGGGCGCGTTCACCCCGCCAGGCTGAGCCAGCACCGCGAACCCGATTTCCTTATTAGAAGCGCCGGCAGTGCTCACCGGGCTGGAGGTGGCCTGCTGCGTGGTGTTGTTCCAGAACACCTTGTCGCCGGAGTTGAACGTGCTCGCGTCCTTCGCGAGATCGAAGACTCCCTCGACCACGATCTCCGTCGATTCGCCGCTGCTCTGGTTGTTGACCGCGATGCCGAAGATGTTGCCCACCTGGCATCCCTGGCCGCTCGTCAGAGCGTAGGGCGCGGCAACCGTGAGAGTATTGCCTTTTTGAACGTAATTCTGCATCGATGTTCTCCTGGATTCGCCGGGGCAGCGGACGCCGCCCCGGTTATGGGTTGGTTGCCTGAGTCAGCGCCTACGCGCCAACGTTCTTTTGCAGTCCACGGAAATCGAGCGCGGCCGCGCCGAAGTCCATACGCGCCTTGATCTTCACGCCGTCCACATCGAAGCCCTGTTCCGTTTCGATGTACACGCCCTGCTGGCCCTCGAGGTAGCAATACTCGATCGTGTCGACCTGCGCCGGGTCCGCGATCAGATACCACGCGGTCGTGCTGTTGGGATCGAGGCGCGGCTCGACGACCGGAACCAGGGTGCGCACCCACTCCGGTACAACCGAGTCCGGCCGCCAGGAGGCGAGATTGATCGGGAAGACGAGCTGGAGCATCTTGCTCTCCAGCGCGTTCGGCACCGCGATGTAGCGGGGAATCAGATTCAGCGGCGTGCCCTGCATGCCCTTCTGATTGCGCATCGCGGCGCGTGCCTTGCCGAGCGCGGTGAGCGGATCGGCATTGGTGACCGACGAATCGATACTGCTCGGCACGCCGGTTAGCAGATTGCTGTGATTGGCGTGGAACAGGTCGGTGTCCGTCTTGTCACCGGCGTACGTCGCCTTCACGTTCGAGGTGATGATGCCCCAGACGGTGTTCGACTCGAGTTGCGCGGCCGCGGCGCCCAGCAGGGCCGGGATTCGTGTGAACGCCTGGAGGTCGTCGTTGATGATGACCTTGCGCGTCAGCGATACGATCTCGCCATAAGTAGCGAGCTGGTAGCTGATTTTGTTGTCCGTGATGGGCGCGTGCTGGAACTCGCCTTTCTCGTTCAGCAGCTTCAGCACCGGCGCGTCGGAGAGCATCACCCGGTTTACCGGCTTGAAGTCCTGCGCCGTCACCTGGCGGCAGAAGGGCTGGAACGTGCGCGGATATGCCTCGTATCCCTGGCGCAGAGTCTTATTGGCGACGTTGGCCAGGATCGCCGGAAAGTCGGACGTGGACTCGGCGCCACCCGCGAAGAACTCCGGCCCGCGCGACGGACCGCGCAGCGCTGCTTCGGCGATTCTGGTCACATCCATGCCGCGCGTATTGATGCCGCGCAGTTCCAGGTACTCCTTCGCCATGTCGAGGAGCCGGAAATTGCGGTACTCGCGCGCCATCTCTTCGGCGCGCTGCTGCTGCTCGGGGCCGCAGCCGGGCAGATACTCCTTCAGGTCGTTCCCGTCGTGGTCCCGGCGGCGCGCCAGGAAGAAACGGTTCTCGGCGCGCAGCAGCAGCGCCATCTGCATGCGGGCCAGGCGTTGCTCGCCGCCATCGCGGGTGATGCTCACTTCGCCGCGGGGTTCGAACGGCTGGCCGTTGGAATCCTTACCTGCCTTGTCGTTCAAGACCGCGAGCGCCTCCGTGGTGAACTGCTCGGGCGTTTTGCCCTCGGCGATGGCCTTCTCGATGAAGTCTGGGCCGAGGGCCGTTCCCAGGTTGCTGGCGCGGTGCTTGATTTCCGCGACCCGCTCCCGCTCGGCCCGGACCGCCTCTTCGCGCGCGGCGGCCAGGGCCTGTTCGTTTACCGCACGGGCATCCGCGCCCGTTTCCTGCGTGGTCGTTTCAGGCATTGCAGGTTTCTCCTTTTGTGGGCTGATTGCCCGTAGTGCGTCGGTCACGCCCGGCTGGGGCGCGCCGAAAACTATCACTTCACTCGTGGGCCCCGCGTTCAGAAACGCGGTGTTGAAATCCGCGGGAATGGTGCAGGGGGAGATCTCGAACGGCTCCCAGTCGGTGGCCTTGAACATCCCCATTTCCTTGTTGTTCAGGTACGGCGGCCTTCCATCGGCAAGCCCCTCCGCCTGGGCCTCGACTTTTTCGCGCGAGTACACGAACGTGCCGAAGCTGAGGTTCTGGAGGATGCCGGCGCTCGCCTTGCGGAACATCTCGGCGCCGCTTTCGTCGCCGAGATCGAACTGTAGGGTGGCCATACCCTTTTCACCGTTGGCCCATGCGCGCCGGACAACGCCCACCTGGGCCCGCGTACCCACCTTGCCGGCCATGAGCGATTTGAAATCGTCGCCGGTGAAGTGAGTGTCGAAGACGGGCGCACCGTTGTTGAGGCGGTCCATCCGGCATCCCGTCATATCGAGCTTGAGCATGTACGGCTCGCCGCTCGCGCGATCGACGCGTGGAACGTAAGCACCGCTGTACCAGACCACGTCGATGGTGCCGTCCCTGTCATTTGCGGTGCTCGGCAGGAGGCGTGCGTCGGAGAAGACTTCGGAATCGGGAGTTGCGGGCAACGGCGCGCCGGTTTGTACGGACTCCGGTGCCGCAGAGGTCACCTCTGGCGATGCGTTCATCGTATTGTTCTCCTGTGATTAGCTGGTTATCCCCGGTAGAGCCGGGTTGTAGATTCCCAACTGCCGGTGCGCGAGATTCCCGCCACGAGCAGTTCCCGGATCATCCCGAGATCGTCTTCGGACAGCGCCGCAGATTCTCGGCTTTTCGGTTTACCCGGCGCGGGCTTACTGTCCAGTGGGAGATCCGCATTCGCCTCGGGTTGTGCCTGGCCTCGCAGCGTGGTGTAGCGCGGGTCGGAATCAAGGATGATCTGAAATTTGTCAACCAGCTTGTTGAAGAGGGCGATCTGCTCAAGCTGGGTCGTGGGATCGAAGCCGTTTTCGAGTACAGCCTCGAACCAAGTCTTCCGGCCCATGCGCACGTCCTTCAGCACGGCCTCGGCGTCTTTCACCGGATCCACGGATTCGAACCGCGGCGCCGTCCACTGCACCGTGCGGAGGTTGATGCTCCCGTTCGTGGCGACCGACTGCGGAATCTTGCCCTGCAAAATCAGCACATCGATGAAGCGGCGCCACACCGGCATGCAGAAGAGCGGGATCAACGTGAGCCAGCGATACGCTTCCACGGTGTTGCGGAAGCCCAACATGCCGCCGCGCCACGAGGAGTAATTCACCTGCGACATATCACCCGTGCCGAGTTCATACGGCAGGCCGATTCCCGCCATGATGCCCTGCAACTCGGTCATTTTGTATTCGCGGTAACCGCCCGCAGCCGGTGGATTGTTGAACTTCACGTCCTGGCCAGGCTTCAGGTACTCGACCATGCCGGGCTGGAAATTCTCCACGGGCAAGCCGCTAGCGGGGTCCGTATCCGTAAGGCCCAGCGGATCGCCGTCGATGCCTTCCGGCTGCGTGACGAACGCAGTGACGCAGGACTCGATCTTTTTGCGTACGCGCTCGGCATCGCAGTAGTCTTCGAGATCCCGCAGCGACATCATCACGGGCGCGAGCCACGGCACGCCGCGAACCTGGCCGGGCCGGAGCACGCGGTAGACGTGCATGATCTGGTCGGCCGGAACGGGCTGGCTCACGATGCCGCCACGCGGATTGAGGATCAGCACGCCGCCGGGGTGATAGGAGAACAGCCAGTACGCCACGCGCCGGCCCTCTTCGTCGAACTGGACGCCCTCCATCACGTGGCCGTTGACCAGGCCCATGGTGCGGGACTGATCGAGGAAATCGGCTTCGAGCATCTGAAGCTGAAGCGGGATGCGCAACCCGAAATCCGCCGACTGCGGCCGGAACCGCACGAGAGCCTCACCGCTTTCGGCCATCGTCCGGAGGGTCAGCGTCTGCATGCCGTAGAAATCGAGGCGTTGGGGCGTATCGCATGCCTCGGCGAAGAACGGCCATTCGGCATCGATGACCTTATCGATGGCCGCGTTCCCGGTCTTCGCCTTCGGCACGATACCGGTCCCGACCACGTTGCCGGCCAGTTCCTCGATCGCGCGCGCGGCATAGGGATTGTTGCGGACGAGATCGCGGCTGCGGTTACGCAGCCAGATGAGCGACCCCATCAGCTCGACGTTGGCGTCCGTCGAGGCCGCGTACCAGCCGTTTGCGCGGCGGCCGGCGCTGGCACCCTCATACCGGAAACGCTGGGCGTGCCGCTGCAGGTACCCCGTGGTCAGTTCCAGCGCCACGCGGCTGCGCACACGCCGCAACGCCGCGCGCGGGGAAACAACGCTGATGGCCTTATCGAGAAGGTTCATTCGGCTTTCCGATCATGCTTCGACCGAGCACGCCCAACGCGAACGGGATGAGGTCTTCGCCCTTGGGCACTTTCAGCAACCACAAGCCCGCGCCCAGGGCAATCAGGATGAGGCTGACTAGGACGTGGCCAGCCTCGCGTTCAATGATGTCCGGGACCGACATGCGACTACGCTTTGATGCCTGCCAGAGTGGGCGTGGCGATGGCCGCGCCTTTCGTGACGCCGTGGAGGTACGCAGCGATATCCTTCAAATCGGCGATCTCCTGAGCGTCCAGTTGCACGTTGAGGCCGTTGGCCGCGACTGCGTTTCCCGCATCGTTGATCGCCACGCAGACCTTGCCGAGCACGGCAAATGCGGCCCGCTCGATGTTCACCGCGTTGGGATCGATAAGAGACGTGAGAACTTCGACGGTCGCCTCCTGGCTCTGCACCTTCTGAAGCACGGGCACGACGGCGCGCGCCACTTTGACGATGTCGTGAGCGACGCTGGCAATCGCGTGCTCGATTTTCTGGAAGCTAATCATTCGCGTTTGTCCTTTCGACTTTCAAAATCAGTGTTTGAGGTGCTCCACCGCGACCGCAGCCGCGACCCCTATAGCAGCCGTCCACAGAACGCCGAGCACCGCGAGCGCGCCGGTGATCCAGGACCGCCACCGCTCCAGACGGGCGATACGAACCCCATGCTCGGCGCACCGGCCCGGCTGGCCGTTTCCCAGGAGCGTCTTCTGCATGCCCTCCACGGTGGTTCGAGTGGCCGCGATCTCCGCCACGAGGTGCTCCACGATCGCGCGGGTCTCCCTGATTTCCGTGGCCAGACTTTCGCAATGCTGGCAAGCCATCTCTTCGCCCCCTGTGTCAGCAACTCGGACCCGTGGGCCCGTCACCACGCTTGTGCTGGGCAAACCGCACACGGCTGCCCGAACCGCCCTGCGCCTTCCGCAACTCCTCCTCGAGTCCGGCAATCGCCTTCAATTTCGCGTCCGTATCCAGGTACTCGACGCGGCGCCCGTCCGGAAAGACCACGACCTTCTCGGGGCGGCCCAACGCGGCGTGCAAGGTATCGACGTCTGCCTGGATTTGGTCAATCGTTCGCGCCATGTCAGTTCCTCCCGAACCAGTTGCGGCGTGGCACCCACGGTTCGCGGCGCTCACGCACGGTGGGCTGCGGCTCAGGGTTGGCCGACCGGGGCGGGGTCGGTTCCGATTGAGCCGGCCCGCGCCGTGCATCGACCATCCGCGCGAAGCGGTCGCAATGGGCCGCGAGCTTCAACCCGCTGGAGTACAACGCATGTAGCGCGGCGTATGCGTAGTTGCGCGCGTCAAGCGCTTCGTTCCGGGCGTTGGCCGGCTTGCGCCATTCCGGCTTGGGGAATCCGTTGTGGTAGCGGGTGAACTTCTTTTCCGCCGTGAGTTGCTCGAAGTACTCCAGATCGCGGCCAAGCGGGAAATGGCAGTATCCCGGCCCCGATTTTCCGATCTTCAGCCGGTCGTACAACGCCGCTTTTGCCGCATCCACGCCGATCATGAAGAACGGCGTCTGATTCTTCCGGCTGGGCTTCCGCGGCCAAATGGGAGACTCACCCGCGCGCCCTTTTGTGGCGTACACGCGGCGGTTGTAGCGGTCGCGGGTGAACCGCAGCACCGTGGCATCCTTGAACCCGCAATCGATGCACGCGGCCACAATCCGCATCGGCAGCCCCGAGGCGTGAAGATATTGGCCCACCAGCAGGCCTTCCAGGTGATCCCAAACTTCGTTCCGCGTCACGTCGCCGGGAATCACGTGATACCCGATGGACCAGGATTCTTCATCCCGGCCCCAGCCCACGATCTCCATTTCCAGCCGGTCGGCTTGCACATCAACGCCGGCGGTGATGAGCGCAACGCCCTCGGGCACTTCCGCTTCGAACGGCTCGCAACGGTTCAGCAGCCCGTGCGCGTCAGTGGGGACCTCGTAGGCGTCCTCCCACAACTCCGCGAGGACCGTGTTGAGGAACGCCTTCAACGTCTCGGGCGATTTCTTCGCCGCCAGAAACTCCACCGCAACCTCGCCCCACGATTTCTTGGGTGAGATCAGCTGGGACACCCGAAATCCCGGAATCGAGGAGGACGGCTTTGCGGCCCGGTATTCGCCGCGTTCCACCATCCACGCCTTCTGGTGATGGGGGATCATCTCCTGGCATCCCGCGCAACGGTACATCGCCTCTTCCGGCTTTCCCTCAGGCCACACGAGCCCGGGTCCCGTTCCATCCCCGAATGCGAGCACCTGATACTCGCCGCACTTGGGGCAGGGGACGAAGTAATCGCGCTGGTCACTTTCGCGCCAGGCGAGTTCGATGCGGCTGAGCCCCTTCGTCGTCGGCGTGGACGCCATGACGATCTTCTTGTTGTGCGCAAACTCGGCGGTGCGCTGGACGGCAAGCGATACCGGATCGCCTTCCGAACCGGCGCTCGCGGGATAACGATCCACCTCATCGAGCAGGGCATACCGGATCGGCCGCATGGCCAAACCCGAGGGCGAGATCGCGCCCGTGAACGTGATGTGCCCGGCGCCGTTCGCCAGCACCTTATGCAGCGTGGTGTTATTGGAATCGCGCGACTTGACGGGGGCGATCTTGCCCCGCAGCGCGGGCGTGGCGCGGAACATGGGTGCCACACGGTCCTTCGACAGCGCCTTGGCATCCTCAGTGCGCGGTTCCACCAGCAGTACCGGCCCCGGATCCACGTCCGCGATGAAGCCGAGGAAATTCAGCAATACCTCTGTCTTCATCAACTGCGCCGCCGACCACAACACCACCTGCCGGCACGGATTGCCGGGGCTGAGCACGTCCATCGGCTCGCGCTGATAGGGGCGCGTATACCACTGGCCACGCTCCGCGGCCGCCCCACCAGTGAGCACACGATTTTCGTCGGCCCATTGCGAGACGCTGATCTCGCGGGGCGGCAGCACGGCCGCGGCCCCGATTTCAGACATTGAGAACGGTTGCATCGTCACAGACCCGAATCCACAACCGCCTTATTCACCTTCTTGAGCACCGCCGTAACCTCTGCAAGCAGCATGCGATGGATCGTCTTCTCGTTATCCACGGCGGCCAGCATTGGCGCGAGGCGGTCGGGCATGGACAGCAAGGCGTCCTTCACAATCGCGGAGAACATCGCGGCGTATTCGGAAGCCCGCGTGGCCGGAATCAGCTTACGAGAGCGTTCTTCGTATTCCAGTTGCGAGATCTTCGCCTTAAAGGTTTCGTTGACAGCGCGCGAACGCAGGTACTGGCCAACCGGATCACTCATCGCGCTCGCCGGTTGCGGCACGGCCGGCGGCGCCGGCGGCACGGTCGCCTTTGCAGAGCCGCCACGCGAAGCGGCCTGCGTCCGGGTTGGCGCGGTTCCCGATAGCGTGTTCCTCTCCCACTCCTGATTGGCGCGCTCAGGATCGATGGACCCGTCCGGAAGCAGGCTGATGCGCTTACTCTTAATCGCCTTCTGCACGGCAGGCAGACTGCACCCGCGCATTCGGGCATAAGCGCGAAGAGAAACACCCATCATCGCTTTCACCGCGATTCGTTCCCCTTCCATTCGGGCTGAGCAGAATGTTCGTGTGCATCGCGCTTCGGCCTTGACTCTTCGGCAGAAAGAATCAATTCATGTTCATGCAAGGAGCGAAGCAGATGGCAGCCAAGACCAACCAGATCGAGGCGTACGGAGTGAAAGGGATGAACGGCAAGCCGTGGCGCCGGATGTTCAAGTCCGAAGACGAGCTCACGAAGTGGGCCGAGAAGAACGACGCCGAGATCCATGGCATCCGAACCCTCGAAGACTGGGAGAAGGTTCCCGCCAACCGGAGATAAGCGATGCCGAGGAGCAGACACACCAGAACGAACGCGACGCCGGGCTTCGCGATCGAAATCAAGGACGACACTGACCTCGGGCTGGCGATGCTGATCGCCGAGGATGAGGAGGGCCGCTACGAGCCGGTTGGAGTGGTCGTCAGCATCAACGAAGCACGCGAGATTGCCTCCAGTGATATGCGCGGACGCCAGAAGGAACTTGAGCGCGGCGGCGCGCCGATGTGCCCGTACGAGTACAAGGTCTGGGCGCAGGGAATCGATGGCGATTATCGCGTGGCCAGCACGATTAACGCCGCCAGCCTTCCGTAGACACGCGGAAGCCCCACCCGCGCCCGCCCGGACCCGGCGGGCTTGCGCACGTGAAGGAGGCATTACCTCTCGATGAAGAAGTGCGAGGTGGAAATCGGAACCACTTACGTAGTCAAGGTCAGCGGAGTGCTGGCCAAAGTGCGCATCACCGGCGAGTCGCCCTATGGCGGCTGGCGCGGAAAAAATCTGGCAACCGGGCGCGAGGTGCGCATCCGGTCGGCGGCCCGCCTGCGCCGCCCCGCAAACGAGCAATAGCAACAGCGAAAGGACAGCCATGCGACTCTTTGCAATCGATAAAGACGAAACCATCACCGCCTTCCCCGCCGCCGAGCACGTTCCGGACGGCCAGGAGCAATTTGCCAGCGAAAAGGAACTGGCCAAGCTCGCCGCCTACTGGCCAGCGGATCGGCTGGTCAACGTCTGGAACAGCTTCGCTGGTGCCGGATTCGGCGCCGACCTGAAGCCGGTCAAAAAGTTCACCGACCGCAAGACGGCGGTGAAGCGCATCTGGGCCGCCATCCAGAAACTGGACACGCCCGCGCCGCAGGAAACGGCCCCCGCCGCGCCCGAGGCGGCCGACGTTGCGCCGAAGAAGGCCAAGGCGGCCAAGGCCAAGGAGGGCGCGGCCGTGCCGCGAGAGTTCAGCAAGAAAGCCATCGTGCTGGAGATGCTACGCCGCAAGGAAGGCGCGACGTTGGCCGAGATTGCCAAGGCAACGAAATGGCAGAACCACTCCATCAGAGGTTTCATCAGCGGAGCGATTACCAAGAAAATGGGCCTCAAAGTCGAGAGCACGAAACAGGAGGGAGGCGAGCGCCACTACAGGGTCGTCAGCTAACCCGCCTCAGCAACACCGCGCCGCCGGTCTGCGGATTGGCGGCGTTCCTTTTCTTCTGCCTGCAGGATCCTCAATTCCGCCGACCAATCCGACAGCATCAGGCAGAGGCCTTCCACATCCGGGTGCCCCGCTCGTAGCAAGCGCTGCGCTTCTTCGATCTCCGCTTGGCAGCGATCTATTTCACGCTGCCGGCTGCCGCTCTGCGGCCAGTTCGCCGAAGCTTTTTCCCTCACCTTCGAGCGTGGCCTCACGGCCGGTGTGGTCCTGCCAGCGCCGGACGATCACATCGCAGTACTTCGGTTCCAACTCGATGAGCCGCGCCTGTCGTCCGGCACGCTCACACGCGATCAGCGTGGAACCGGACCCGCCGAAAGGATCGAGCACGGTATCGCGGCTCTTACTGGAATTGCGCAGCGCCCGCTCGACCAGCTCGACCGGCTTCATCGTGGGATGTAGATCGTTCGCGACCGGCTTCTTGATGAACCACACGTCACCCTGGTCGCGCGCGCCGCACCAGAAATGATCCGTGCCTTCCTTCCAGCCGTAAAGGATGGGCTCGTACTGCCGCTGATAATCGGAACGGCCCATCGTGAATGTGTTCTTCGCCCAGATCACGAACGTGGACCAGTGTCCGCCGGCTCCCGTGAACGCGTGGTGCAGCGTGTGCAGCTCCGAAGACGACATGCAGATGTAGATGGCGCCCTTGGTGACTGCGAGGACGTTGATGCACGCGTCCTTCAGGAATTGCGCGAAGCCCTCGCCCAGGTTGTCGTTCTTGATCGGCCGCGCCTTGCCCCGGAGCTTATCCTTCATCGTGGCGCCGTAGTTCACGTTATAGGGCGGATCGAAGAAGGCCATATCCGCCAAGCCGCCGGCGAGGACCCTCTCCACCGCTTCCATCTGCGTGGAATCGCCGCACAAGAGCCTGTGGTCGCCCAGGGCCCAGACATCGCCAGGAACGGTGATGGCGTGCTCGGGTGCTTCCGGAACGGCATCCTCGTCGGTGAGACCCTCGGCGCCCGTTTCCTGTTCCTGGAGCAGCGCCTCGATCTCCGCATCGGAGAAGCCGGTCACATCCAGGTTGAAATCCTCTTCCTTGAGCGCCTCCAGCTCGACGCGAAGCATCTCCTCATCCCAACCGGCGTTGAGCGCCAGCTTGTTATCGGCGAGAACGAGGGCGCGCCGTTGTGTTGGCGTGAGGTGATCCAGCACGATGACCGGAACCTCGGCCATCCCGAGCTTCCGCGCGGCGGCGAGGCGGGCGTGACCCGCGATGACCACGCCGTCGCCGCCGACCAGGATGGGATTGGTCCACCCGAATTCCTGGATGCTGGCCGCGACCTGCGCGACCTGCTCGTCGCTGTGGGTGCGCGCGTTCCGGATATACGGCAGGAGCCGGTCCAACGGCCATATCTGCACCAGAAGGTCGCGGACTTGTTGGGTGATGCTGATTCCCATGTTCTATGCGGATTGGAACCGTGGGGCGGCGTTCAGGATCTGAGCGCCACCCCGGATTCGAGTCAGGACTACGCGGCCGTCTTCGGCTGCGCCTGGTTGACCACGTTCGCGATCGACGTTGTAGCCGTGGCCAGAGCCTGCACGATCTGCTGCAGGGTGGCCAGCACCGGCGTGATCGTCGCGTCCACCTGCTTGGCGACGGCGGCGGCAACGGACTGCGCGTCCACGCCCACGCCCGCCGCGGACACGTCCGTGGCGCGGTTGGCAGGGACGGCGCCGGCGGTCAGGTTGGCGCCCGAACCACGGGTCACGGGGTTGAGTTCGTCCGTTAATGTGGAGCTCCACATTAACCGACTTATGTGAAGTTGCCGGTTATGTGGAGTGAATGCGCCAAACACGTGTCGCGATAGCGGCTTCGCACTCCTCCGCTCAACATAATTGAGTAGCATCGAAGCGGTCGCCATCCGGGCGGCCGACACTATTTCAACGAGGTTTACGATGCTACTTTCTCTTTTACCCAAAGCGTATACGAGGTTTCAGAGGTTGCCGCTGCTTGGCGCGGTCGCCGACGGCTTCGAGAATTGGCTCGCTGCCAGCGGCTATGCGCGAGGATCCAGAAAGAACTCGATTCGGTTCCTGACCCACGCCGATGCGGACCTGCGGAAGCGCGGCGTTGGCAAGATTGCCGACCTCACCAGCCCTGTCCTGTTCGATTCCTGGCGCAATCTGATCAAGAGCTTTCCAGAAAAGGCCGGAACGGTTCGAACCTTGGCGCGATACTTGAATGCGGCCGGAACGATCACGACGGGAGAGATCGCGAGAATTCCGTTGGCCACTCCAGCAACGGCACTCAGCAACGAGTATGCAAGCTACCTGCGCCAAGTCCGCGGGTGCGCCACATCGACGATTTCGCACCACCGTCTTGCGTCCCGCTGTTTTCTGGACCATCTGCAGGCATCCCGGGTCGACCTCGATTCGGTGCGGCCCAGCGATATCGAGGCCTATATCACGCAAGCCGGCCAACGTATGTGCCGGACGAGCCTACAACATGAGATTGCCGCCGTTCGGGGGCTGCTTCGGTTTCTCTCGACTGAGGGCAGAGTTCCAACCGGGTTGGATCGCCAGATTGACACTCCTCGTGTTTACCGCCTGGAGCAGTTGCCTCGCGCTCTTCCCTGGGAAACGGTGACGGCACTATTGAAGAGCATCGACACGAAGTCCGCTATGGGATTGCGCGACTACGCAATGTTCCTTTTAATCGCCACTTACGGGCTTCGCGCCAGCGAAGTTGTCGCCATCAGCCTGGACGACGTCCGTTGGCGTCAAGGCAGTTTGCGCATCCATCAGCGAAAGACTTCCTCGCCGCTTGAACTTCCTTTGACCAATGAAGTATCAACTGCGCTCGTGAAGCACTTGCAGCGAACCCCGCCGACAGCCCCTTACAGACAGGTCTTCCTCCGCATGCCGGCCCCCATCGGATTGCTGAACCCCCCGGCGATTACCGCGGCTTTTCAAAGGCTGGCGCGCAAGAGCGGGCTCGAGATTCCTTTTCACGGTCCGCATTGCCTCCGACATTCCTTCGCGGTTCAGTTGCTCAGGGAAGGAACGCCTCTTAAGACAATCGGAGACATCCTGGGCCACCGTACCGCGGAGAGCACCGCCGTTTATCTGCGACTGGCTACCGGCGACTTGCGCGAGGTTCCGCTTCCCATTCCAAGACAACGGCTATCCGACAAAGGAGCGAAGCGATGAAGCCTCTATTTTCATCCAGCCTTGCTCCTGTCCTTGAAAGATACGTGGGAATGAAGCGTGCTCTTGGGCGGAAGTTCGAATCGGCGACACATGTTCTCCGATCCCTGGACCGCGTGCTTGCCAACGAGGGGCACCCAGACCTGAACGGCGTGGCCTTCGATTCCTGGTGCCGAGCACAAGATCATCTTGCATCCGGCGTTCGCCGCGTTCTAATGCTTGAAGTGCATGCCTTCTGTTTGTATCGCCGGAGAACAGAGCCAAAGTGTTTCCTGCCCGATCCCCAAACATTCCCGCCATATCATCAGCGCCTTCGGCCGCACATCTTTACCGAATCGGAGGTCGCGCATCTTTTGGACGCGGCCTCCCGCCTGCGCCGCAACCCATCGACGCCGCTTCGCCCCGAACTGACTCGACTGGCCATCGTCCTGCTGTTCACCACAGGTATTCGGCGCGGAGAACTGCTGAATCTGACCGAAGGTGACTACGACCGGCACGAGGCCACGCTGCACATTCGGGCCACCAAGTTCTTCAAGTCCCGGCTGCTACCGATCCATGAGGGTATCGCCAAAGAGATCGAGACGTATCTTGCCGTCCGCGCCGGGCTGAAACTGCCATCGTCCCCCAGCACGCCGTTGTTCTGGAATACGATTGGCGGAGGCCGCGCATACAGCGGCTCCGGGATCTCCTACTGCATCAAGCCGCTCTTCGACCAGTGCGGTATCAAAACGGCAAACGGGCACAACCCGCGGATCCACGACTTCCGGCATTCCTTTGCGGTTAACGCCTTGCTTCGCTGGTATCGCACGGGCGCCGACGTGGACGCAAAGTTGCCGCAGCTGGCAACCTACCTTGGGCATGGATCAGCCATCTCCACTCATCACTACCTGCACTTCATCGAGCCGATGCGCGCCGCCGCCAGCGAGCGGTTCGCCAAAGTGTACGGTTCGCTAATCGTTCCCGCGTCTCGGGAAAGGAAGGGATTGCGATGAAGAAGGGCGTCCCTCCTGTCAATCTTCTCGGCGCGATTGTCCGTGACTACTTCGGCGACCATCTGCCTCGTCTGCGAGGGGCCAGCCCGCACACGATTCTCAGCTATCGCGATAGTATCGTCTTGCTTCTTCGCTTCCTCGCCGGAAAACGTAATAAACCCGTTGTGGACCTCGACCTCGCCGATCTGGATCCACCGGGCATCCTCGCGTTCCTTTCCCACATCGAAGAGCACAGGAACAACGGCGTGGCGACACGGAACGTGCGATTGGCCGCGGTTCATGCGTTCTTCCGGTTCGTGGCATTTCGGAACCCCGAACAGCTGGATCTGGCGCAAAAGGTGCTCGCCGTTCCGTTCAAGCGCGCGCCGCATCGGGCAATCGACTATCTGGAGTACGAAGAAGTCGATTCGACCTTGAAAGCGATCGACAGGACAACGCCGCGCGGCATTCGCGACTACGCCCTCGTGGCAACGATGTTTAACACCGGTGGGCGCGTCCAGGAGATCGTAGACCTGCGGGTTCGTGATCTTCAACTGTCCAAACCATTTCAGGTGCGGCTCTTCGGCAAAGGGAAGAAGGAGCGTTATTGCCCTATCTGGCGGGAAACCGCGGGCGTGTTGCGGTCGTTCTGCAAGCAGCGCAACATCGAGACCACGCCGGAAGCCCATCTGTTCGTCAATCATCGAGGCCAACAGCTGAGTCGCTTCGGTGTCCGCCACATTCTTCTGCGATGTCTGGATGCGGCCAAGAAACACGCACCGACATTGGCGAACAAAAGGCTCCACCCGCACAGCATGCGGCACAGCACTGCGGTCGCGCTGCTGAAATCCGGCGTGGACCTCTCGACCATCAGCCACATGCTTGGTCATGCAAGCCCGACCACCACGAATCGGTACGCCAGGGTTGACCTCGAGATGAAGCGTAAAGCGATTGCGAAGGTCCGGCCGGTCTCACGAAAGTCACGAACGCCGTGGGCCAAGGACAGCACGATCCTTGATTGGCTGGAATCGTTGTAGCTACTCAATTAATGTGGAGTGGAGGCGTGCGGAACCGCTACGGCACAGGTGTTTGGCGCATTCACTCCACATAACCGGCAACTTCACATAAGTCGGTCCACAGAGCATCGGCGGCGACGTCGGCGTGCCGGATGGCCTGCTTGCCGACCATGTTTGCGGTCTCGACCGCGTTCTGCAGTGCCTGCGACGCAATCTGGTTCAGCCGGGTCTGCTCGATGAGAGACTGGCGCGCGGCCTGGACGTCCAGATCCTGGTACACGTCGTAGGTCCGCTTGATGTTGGCGTACGTGACCCGCTGGTTCTCGTTGTGGGCCTCGCTGCCAGTGGCGTTGGCGTTCTTGAAAGACTCGTCCGTCCCTGTTTCGAACTCGCGTTCGCCCTGGTTCGGAGTGGCTACTTCGGGCATATTTGCTTTGTCTCCTTGTCTGTCGAATGAAACTGTGGATCACGAAGCCGAGCGGCTTCCGTCGAATGGCGTCGTGTTCACGATGCCTTTTTTGCCGGGCCGTAATGGGGATTGGGCCCGTGATGCTTGATGGCGCCGGAGTCCTGCATCTTCGGGTTGAGCGCCTGATCCGGATCGACACCCCGCGCCGCGGCCACGTCCGCGAAGGAATCGCCGTTGGACTCCGCCACCGTGTCGATGCCCAGGTTCAGCATGCGCCGCACGATCACATCGCAATAAGCCGGACTTATCTCGCAGCCGTATGCTGCCCGGCCCAGTACCTGCGCCGCGGCCATTGTCGTCCCGCTTCCCATGAAGGGATCGAAGACCACGTCGCCGGCGTCGCTGAACGCCTTTACGAAGAACTCCACCAGCGCGCGTGGGAATGGAGCGGAGTGCGATCCCTGGCTCGATTCGCTTTTGACTTCGATTACGTTGCTCGGACGCGCCAGTCCGGCGTGCCTGCCCTCCGAGTCGTCGGACAGGCTATTCCTGCTGCGCTGCCACGCGTCCTGGTTCTTCCCGCCGTCCGCGGCCGCGCCCCGCGCGCCGGTACCCAGGAGGCCGCTTCCGGAGTTCGATTTCGGGTTGTCGGGCGAGTAGTCGAAGCAGTCGTCCGACTCGTGACTCACGGCTTCTGCGCGGAATTTGATTTGCTGCTGGCGGCTGAAGTGGAACACCGGTTCCCATGCGTTCTTAAAGCGGTTTTGCCATCCGCCAGGCACGCCATTGTCAGTTTTCCGCCAGCAGAATTCGTCCACGAACCGCCAGCCCCACTGGCGCCGGTGCGCCAGCACCAGATCCAGCACGTACAGGTTCCGCTCGCCCTCGTCGGCATGCGCCTTGATGTTGAGGAAGTAGGATCCGTCCGGCGCCAGCACCGACTCGACGCCGGCAGCCACCGCCTGAAACCACTCCACGTACTCCTCGGGCGGCACCGGCTTGAACCCGCTGGTGGGGTCGTACTCGCGTTGCGTAGCGTAGGGCGGAGACGTGATCGCCACGTTCGCACGAACGCCTGCCATCAACTTCTCGACGACCGCGGCGTCCCGGCAATCCCCACAGATAAGACGATGACTTCCGATCAACCACACATCCCCGGGTTGCGTAACCGGCTGCGCGGGAGGTTCGGAAACCGTTTCTTCCTCGACGGCGGCTGCAGCCTCCGGTTCGGCCCGGGCAAGCAGCGCCGCGAGTTCGTCGTCAGAGAACCCCACCAGGGACAGGTTGAACCCGTCCGCGTCGAGCGACTCCAAGACACCGCGCAGCAACTCATCGTTCCATCCCGCATTCAGCGCAAGCTGGTTATCGGCTATGATGTACGCGCGCCGTTGAATCTCGCTGAGGTGGCCCAGCACCACTACCGGCACCTCCGCGAGACCTAACTTGCGGGCAGCCAGGAGGCGACCGTGGCCGGCGATGATCCCGTCCGAGGAATCGACGAGGATCGGATTGACAAACCCAAACTCTACAATGGACGCCGCGATCTGCGCCACCTGCTCCGGAGAATGCGTGCGCGCATTCTTGGCGTAGGGCACCAACCGGTCGGTGGGCCAGATCTCGATGTGCCGCGCCATGGCCGGAGTGATGTGGGCTTCAACCATGGATGCCGTCCGCCAACTGAATCCGCCGCCCGATCCATCGCATTACCGGGACCGCCATCGAATTGCCGATGGCCCGGTATCGGGGGCCGTCCGCGGCGGGCTTGCCGCGATAAGGAATCAACGTGTAATCGTCCGGCATGCCCTGCAACCGTTCGCACTCGCGCGGGGTCAACCGGCGTACCGCCAGAGTCCCGCTGAGCGCGAGCAGTGAAGCGCCATCGCCCCGGCCAATGCCCCCGGATTGCGCCTTCAGTGGCGGAACAAGTTCAGATGAACCGCCCCTTCCGTTTCGCCCCACGCGACTCTCGAAGCACACCGCGACTTGACCGCCTGCGTTGGCATGGCTGCGGTCGTGCGGCATCGCGCGCAAGGTGGGCGCGAGTGGGCCAGCGTCGGCTCCATGGTCCTTCGCGGAGAACGCCGTCGGAACCAGTGGTGTGCCCCGGCCAGTGCCATCTTCACTGGCATCACAGCCGTCACCCCGCAGGGTGTGAGCCACGAACGTCTCGCTCTCGCCATCCAGCCGCCCACAGCCTCCCTTTGCGTTCAGACTCATGGACACGAACGCTCCGGAAGGGTCGAGGTCGTTGCACCAGCCACGCTCGCCAGTGCCGCCGCCAAGAGATCCGGCAACTTCTTCCCGCGGTTTGCGGCGCGCCGGAGTATCCCGGCACAGGCCTTGGCGCTCAAGAAGTACCGCCGCGGCACGACGCCAGTCTCCAAGATGTCCGATAACGAAGACGCGACGGCGTCGCTGGGGCACTCCGACGAACTGAGCGTCCAGCACTCGCCAGGCGCAACCATACCCGAGTTCCGCCAGCGCCCCGATGATGCAGCCAAAATCCCGTCCGCTGTTTGAGGACAGAACGCCGGGGACGTTTTCCCAGACAATCCACCGAGGCCGCAGTCGTCCAGCAAGGCGGCAAAACTCGATGGCCAGGTTGCCGCGCGCGTCATCCAGGCCGGCTCGTCTCCCGGCGACGGAGAAGGACTGGCAGGGAGTCCCTCCTGCCAGAATGTCGATTGGACTGCGGCTGTCCTGGATCGCCGTGAAGTCGCCAAGGTTCTCAACGCCGGGGTAGCGGTGCGCGAGTAGCGCCGAACAGAACGGATCGATCTCAGCGAACCAGGCGGGCCGGAACCCCAGCGACTCCCAAGCGACGGTTACGGCCTCGATGCCGGAGCAAACGCTGCCGTAGATCATGTGACCGCTGGGGTGACCGGGATGACCACCTGCCGTGACCACCTGAATAAGTGCAAGTAACTAGAGACTTTGTGCCACCATGCCACCCGCGGCGGAAAGTGGCCGGGGAGGACCCAGGATTCGATCGGACAACGCCTGCCTGCGACGGTTGCTGCCCGTTCGCGCCCGGTTGGCCCCTGTTGCGCCGCCTGCCTCCGGGTTGGCTGGATGGCCCACCTGCCGCCGCGGGCGCGTCCAACCGCCCCCCCTGCCGCCAATCACCGCACTTCGACGTGCCGCCTTCGGATACGTGCGGCGATGGTGAGCGCCGTCTGCTGCGCGACCGTTGCGCCGACGTCGCGGCAGCGCTCGGCTTCATCCTCTGCTATCTCGAGGGAAAGAACCTTTGCCGCTCTGATCGCCTCATCGCGCGTTTGGTTCAGGGCGGGCCGCAGGATCTCACTCAGATTCTCGGCGTGGTCCTTCGTCGGTATGCTGAGCGCCCTGCAGACTTGCTCGGCCAGATGTTCAGGTGTGATCATTTCTTGCATGGATTTCTGGGTTACAGGCGGGCCATCTTAGGAATTTCCTAAGATGCAGCCACTCCCTCGCCCCGACGACCAGACACGGCTTACGGTCTTGCCAGGCAATCCGTTACCACCGTCATGAAGATCGGTCGCAACTCGTCGCCCTTCCCGAGCCGCTTCAGTCTCCACGCCACCGTTCCGCTGTCGAAATGTTCGCGATAGCTGTAGCGCGTGCCAGCCCGCACCTGCGTTGTGATTGCCGATGCGCCGTCCGCTTGTTTTGCCTGAATCGCCTTCAGGTGGCCCTTGCGGCCATAGACAGCTTCGACGAATCCGTTGGCAATGAGCCGACGCGCCGACTCGACAGAGCGAAAGCCCATCGAACGGCCATCGGTCGCATACATTGGAATCTGCTGTTGCATTATGCTTGCGGGTACACTTCGTCTGTTCAGGGGTAGGAGGGAAAGGGATTAACGAGCGTCCCATCGCTCGGCCGAGCTATCGGGTGGATTCGCCTTCGTGGCCGCTGCGTTGCATCAGGCCTCCCGAACTGCGTTTCCGGTAATAGATACTCACGAGCTGGCCAAACTGTCCAACTAAAGTCCGGCGATCACTTGACACGCCGAATCCATGGCTGCTCGGTATTCGGATTGTAGAACCGCTGGCGAATGTTATTGGGCAGGATGATCTCGATGGAGTATGTCGTCACCTCGCCGATGGTGTCGCCGGGCTTGAGATAGGAGACGAGACCACGGTTAACGCTAATCGCGGTGCGAGACGCGCAGGGAGCGGCGTACAGGCTATCGTGGGCCCAGCCCAGTGCAAGCGCGCGATCACGAATCTGATCCACCAGTGCGATTGCATCCGGGAACGCGGGCGGCGGGGGCTGTGGCGTGCGGGATGGCGCATCCGGCTCCGCCACCGGAGGTGCGTAGTCGCGGCTATCAAGGTCGCGGACGGCATCGAGAAGCCGGGACTCACCAAAATACTCGACCGCCCACTCATGCACGGCATTGAACCGTACCCGCAATTCTTCGAACGCGGCGCCGTCCACGTGGCCAACTGCGGCGGCCTTCTTTGCCAGCACCATCCGTGACCGCAGCCATGCGTAATATTCGGGATCGAGCTGCCGATATACGGTTTCGTTGATCTGGAAATCGCGGGAGAACAGTTCCGGTGTTTCCGTCAACCACGTCGACAAGGTGGATGACACGAACAGCAACCTCGGCGGCTGTCGGTCTGGCGGACAGGGCGCCGCATCGGTACACTGCTCGTGTGATGGGATGTGCGTCACTATTTTCCTCGCTGATCTGAGATTTCCTGACTCATTCGCCGCAGGCCAACCTCAGGATCATGGCGGGGCTTTTCCCGCGCCCTGTGCGAGATCTGGCAGATTGGCGAGGTCAATGGCTCCGCCGGTTTCTCCGTGAAGACGTTGGTCAGACGTCGTGAGAACCTGGTGGGGACGTTGCCAGCCAAACGTCTCCACCGTTAAGCTGCTGCTTTTTGTGTCGCTTGCGGACACGGTGGAGACGTTGGGGACGTTTTTGCCACCTTCGGCAATCGGTTCCTCCGATTTCTCACTCGCTCCCTCTTTCCCACCTATATCCTGATCCCCGTGTATTCTTCTCGCGCGAGACTCGGCTGGAACGTCTCCACCGTCCCCAACGTCTCCACCGTCCCTGTATTCTGCTGATTCTATGGGGCCTAAGTGGTGGAGACGTTTGTCGGCCAACGTCTCCACTACGTCTCCACCGCCGGGCTCAACGTCTCCACCGAGCGAATCCAGGAGACTCAGATTCGCCGGGCGATACTGGCCCGGCTTATCGCCGTCCGAGGGAACCAGGGCGTAGAGAACGCCGGTCTTATGATTGCCTTCGCTGAGCCGCTTGACGGTTAGCCCATTGAAAACCCGGTCGCGTTTCACGCCGAGCGCCTTGCCCAACCGCGTCTGTTGCGAACGCGCCGCTCCATCACCGCGCACCGTGAGCATCAGGTCGCGGTCCTCACAAAGCTGGTTCAGTTCACTCACGCGTTTGGGCTCCTCCCGGTATGCCTCCCACCACGAGCCCGTGAACTCCCGCCACATCTGGCCGTCGCTGTCGGCAGCCGCATAGAGCTCGTTGAGGTTGCCCAGGAATCCGGTGATACCAGCAACCTGCAGCACGCCCCCGATCACTTCGGACCATCTCTCGAAGGATCCAAGGCGGCGTTCATGCTGCGGACGTCCGGCGGCGGTCCACGCCTGGACTAATGTCAATACCGCGTGAACCAGCGTCGAGCGGTTCTCTCTGGCCCACTCGGTGAGCAGCGGGTGTTTGAAGCCGGCTCGCAGCCACGGCATATCAATCCGCGGGTCAATGCGGACGCGTACACATCGCCGGCTCATCTCATCCGAGAGTTGCGGATTGTTGCCGGTCATGACCCATAGCGCGTGGTTGTTCAGGTCGAGCATCCTGGAGATGCCGAGGATCCGGTCTGTCCAGGTGGACTGGGTGATCACGGACGCCAGTGCGGATGAATCGAGCTTCTTCCTCTCGTTGAGGTTGTCGATCAGGATAATTGGCCGACCGTTGATCAATTCCGCCGTGATCATTTTCCGGACATCGTCCTCGGCTTCGGGCAACGTGCGTCCTTCTGGAGCCGTCCCGGTCGTTACAATGCCGATGAGGGTGGCCAGCAGCCCCTTCCCGGAACCCTGCGTGGGAGCCTCGATGAGGTGAATCGGCGCAAAGCCGTCAATCATGCGCCGCATGAAGGGCAGGAGGATGGCCGCGACCGCGTGCGCCCGGTCCGAGTCCCTCACAAACGGAAAATCGACCAGTAACTCATCCAGCAGCAAGGACCGGGCATGCGCGATCTCTTCAGCAGTAGGGCAGCTCGGGACGTCGTCGACTTTCAGACTCGGGTCGGCGAACAGCCATACAGCATCCTCGCGATGGTAGCCAGCGGTATCGATGAGGGCGCCGTGCCGTCCGAACATCGGCGTTCGAACCACGGATTCGATCGGGGGCAACGCGAAATCCGGGTTTACCAACATATCGCGCGACGTGTCCCGCGACGGGGGAGCGGCAAGCACTGCCTCCTCTGTCACCTTGTGCCAGTTGGCGCATCGGGCCAAAATCCCGTATACCGACGTGTCGCAGTGGGGTTCGATCCTCGCGTTTGCGCCGTCGCCGGCAATGCGCATCAGCGTGCCGGCCTTCTGAAAGAGGAATGGCTTACTCGTATCGCCTGGAACCGGTTCATTGATAGCGTGGATAGCCGCCCAGGCATCGGCGATTACATCGCGCAACTGCCGATTGTTGACCTGGATGCTGGGTAGCGACTCAGGCTCGGACGCACCGGCAGTCGCCCCGCCTCGTGCCCCGCCCCCAAAAGGGCCGGGCCGCCGGTTCTGCCGTGGCCGCGCGATTTCCACGATTTTCAACTGCCTCCGCAACGTGGTCACGGGCACGCGGATCTTCCCGCATCGGACTTGGATAAGTCTGAGGTGCCGTTCCTGTTCAAGCGGGTCGAGCCGGCCGACCTCCGCCAGGATCGGCTCGAGTAACCGGCTGAGAGCGGCGTCTGGCGTATCCGTGCTGATGCGCGAAATCGCCAACTCGAGCGGCGTCTGTGCCGCATCGAGTATTGCTTCGAAGTCCGCTGCCGTTTTGCCAGCTGCGAAGAACTCGTTTACGTCGATTTTCGCTTCGGCCAGCAGTTCATCCGCTTCGGCACTCCGCGTTCCTAATCCAGCCAGTTTCTCGCGCGCTGCCCGCTGCTTTTGCCCAAGAGGCAGAACAGCAACCCGCGTCGTAATGCCGTGATCCGCCAGGACGCGTGCCGTCTTGAGCGCACCTTGCATCCCGGCATCGGAAATCTCGTTGTCCTGGCAGATGAATACCGTCTTCACGCCGGCGAGCTTGGGCAGCAGGCGTTCCCAATCCGCTTCCCGGATCTGCACGGTTACCGGCGACACCACCGGGAATCCATGCTCGATCAGGGAAATGCAGTCGGTAACCCCTTCGGTGATGATCACGCGTTCCGGCTGGGTTAGGAGTACGTCCTCATTGTAAAGAACGTCGTTCCGGATGCATTCGGCAACGTGCTCGTTATTGTGCCCGTTCCTGATGGCGAGCTTCTTGTACTTCGATTTCTCCCATTCGTGGTCGGGTGTCCAGGGCGTGCGCCGACCGATCATGAAGACCACACGCCCACGGCCCCAGTACGGGAAGACAATTCTGCCGTCGAAGAAGGGTACGATGCCGTCCTGCGGCGTCGGCCGGAACACGGACGTGGCGGTCAGATCGCGCATCGTGAACCGGCCCGATCTGTCGATGAATTCGCGGGCAACGCTGGGCTCGCTGTTGTCGGCGAAGCCGATCTTCAGCCGTGTAATCGTCTCCTCACTGATCCCGTACTTCGTTCGGAACCATGCGAGGACTTCCGCGTTCGCGACGAGCCGTTGGTGATATGCATCGGCCAGCGCCGTCAGCGTCTCCCGGACGCGGAGTGCGGATTGGTAAGACTCCTCAACCTGCTCCGGGCTGGCGAGCTTTGACAGCGGCGGCAACCCGATTCGCACCGCCAGTAGATCCCGCGCCGCACGGTGCGATTCCGGCATGCGGCCGGAGTGCCCGCGTGTCACGACGCCGTGTCGAACGAATTCAACGAGCTGAAGGACGTCCCCACCCACACCACAGCCCCAGCAGCACCAGCATTGCTCCTCGAGCGAGATGTGGAGAGAGCGATGGGACTGGCTTTGGTGATTCGGGCAGTCGCAGAATAGAGTCTGCCTCGATTCCTGAACGATCCTGGCACCGAGCAGTTCGCGGGCGATCGCGCCAATGTCGATATCCGTTACCTGGCGGTAATAACTGTGCACATCGACGGGAGGCGCCGTCACCTCTGTGCCTCCGGTTGGAGCAGGAAGGAGAGGAACGTATTCCGCAGGTCCACTTGGCGCTTCTCAGCACAGTTCTGAATGCCCCACCGGTCCCCCAGAAGGATTACGGATTCTTTGGCGCGCGTCACCGCCGTGTATAGGAGATTGCGGTGGTGCATGAACGAGTGCGATTTGTGCGCGACCACAACAGCGCAGGGGAATTCCGAACCCTGAACCTTGTGAATCGACGTCACATAGGCCAACTGGACGTTGCCGGCCGCCTCACTGCCTGCCTTTATCTCCGCTAGGCGGCCATCAAAGTCGATAGTCATCGCGCCATCGCGTTCGACACCGAGGACGGCGCCCATAGCGCCGTTCATGACGTTGAGATCGTAATCGTTCTTGGTCTGAATCACCTTGTCGCCTGTGTAGAAACGGTGCCGGTGCCCTACTTCGGTATCGGGCACGTCGAAGTCGAAAAGCTTTTTCTGAAGCAGTCGCTGAAGCTCGCAATTCAGCTCGACCGTGCCGAGTGGGCCGCGGTGCGTCGGCGTCATCACCTGAACGTCTCGGATCAGATCGTAGCCGAGGCGTTCCTTGAGCACCTCGTCGAACAGAAGCAGCAACATGCGCCGGACATCCCCAGTGTCGGTGAACTTGTCAATCAGGTACCATGGCCGCCGCTCACCCTTCTTCACCTCAGCGGTCGGCCGCACCTCGCCCGAGAGGATGGCGGTCGAGTTCTCTTTGAGGAGGCCCGCCTGGCGGATGATCTGCGTGAGCACGGTCGTCGGGATCGCGCGCGACTTCACGAGATCGCGGAGAAGATTTCCCGGCCCGACCGGTGGCAACTGGTTATGATCGCCGACCAAGACGACGGCGGTTTTCGAGCGGTCGATGGCCTGAAACAACCGCCAGGCAAGCGGCACGTCCACCATCGAGACCTCATCAATAACCAAAATATCTGCCTCGATCGGGTTGAGCGCATCACGGGAATATGTACTCCCGTTGAAGCCCAGCAGCCGGTGGATAGTGCCCGCCTCATGTCCCACGACCTGCTCCAGTCTCTTGGCAGCCTTTCCAGTGGGTGCCGCGAGCACCACCCTCTTTTCCAGGTGATCGGCAATGCTGGTGATAGTCGAAACCGCATAGGTCTTCCCACTGCCGGCCCCGCCGGTCATCAGCGAGATAGAACAGGTGAACGCGTTCTTCACGGCCGCCCTCTGCTCCGTGTTTAACTCCGCGCCTTCCACGTCGAGCAGGCCTTCCACGTCCGTGATCACATGCGGGCTTCGCGCGTGCGACGTCCGCAGCACCTCAGCCAACTCCCGTTCCATCCGGTGGATCTCCGGATCGGCCACTACCAACCGCTCATATGGCTGGCATACGAGTTGCCCACCGGCGATCAGGGCTTCCAGATGTTTCTCAATCACCTCGCGGCTATCGAGCGTGTCCATCACAAGCAGGGTATTGGCGCGGTCCAGGAGGTCCTCGTACTCAACCCAGCAGTCGCCGTCATCCAACGCCGTGAGCACACAGTAGTGAATGCCCGCGCAAATGCGCGAGGGCAGATCTTTGGGTGTGCCCATCTTGCGCGCTATCTTGTCCACCCGCTTGAACCCAAAGCCTGTGATCTCGCGCATCAACACATATGGATCGCGCTCGAGGATGGGCACCACTTGGCTCCCAAGCCGCTCTACGAGCGTCGTAACCTGATGGTGGGTCAACCCGAACTGCGAGAGGTACGCCATCGCGGCATTGAAGTCGCTGTTTGCGATCCAGATCCGCTGCAATGCCTGGATGGATTCCAGCGGGGCTTTCGCCACTGCTGCCACCACCTCGGGCCGCGTCCGGATTGCCTCATCGAACCCGGCGCCAAAATGGTCGGCAATGAGCCAAGCCTTAGCCGGGCCGATGCCTTTCACATCGGGATGGTTAGCCAGGAAACTCGCCAGCCCGTCGGCGGTTATTTCAAGGTCGTAGGCGAGGCACTCCACCGTGAACTGCCGCCCGTACTTCGCGTGGTTGGTCCACTGCCCTTCCAGCCGCACAGCATCGTTCGGTTTCGCGAAAACCTTGCCCGCGAAGTTCGCCAGCACGCCTTCCGGCGTCCGAATGCGCCCGGCGCTGAACGTAGGGCCGGAGTAGAAAACTGTTTCCACGATGCCGCGGAGGGAATCCCGCACCTCCGCGGTTGTCGCCTTCGTCATGCATGCCACCTCGCGTGCGCGGCCAGCAGGTAGGCCTGCACAAACTGGCAGGCCGCCTGCCGGCTGGAACAAAAGAACACCGGAATGCCGTGGTCGAGAATGATCGACAGTGCGCTACCGAGGACCGCGTTCGGGTGGGCGCCGCCCCGGTAACGGCCCAGCAGGACCTCCAGCACGCCCGCCTCTACCACGATGCATGCCGCCCGGTAGCCGGTGAGCTTCTGCAACTCTTTCCGGAAACGTGCCCGGTTGTGAATTACAGTGGAAACGAAATCGTCCAGGCTCTTCCGCTCCACCGCGACGAGCCCTTCGAGGCCCGCTACCGAGTAATCCCCGGCCGGCAGCGCACGCCGCACCGTGGCGGCCAGCCGGGAATCGAACGAGTACCCTTCCTGTTCGCGCGTGTCGATGATGATCGTGACGGGTCCCGGGTTAGAACGGGACAAGGGCCTCGCCGGCCTCCTGCCGGAACTTGCCGGGCGTGCGGTCGGTCTCAATGCGGCGGTTGAAGAAGATGTTTTCGTTCTCGCCCTTGGTCTTCTTCGTGACCTCGAGCTTTACGTCGAGCAGCTTCTTCAGGTTCTTCGGCAGATCGGAGATCTTGTCGAGATCCAGGCCGCAGAGGTGAAGATCGGTCTTCACATACTTCAGCGTGTTGTGTGTGATCACGCTGTTGCGCCAGATGAGGCGGTTGACGAACTTGGGCGCGATCACGCGCAGGGTCCACTTCAGCATCGGGTTCCCTGTGCTCTGCGCCTCGGTCAATTCGACCTTTTCGACGGCCACCTGGTACTTGCCATCGGGCACGCTCTCGAAGTCGCCGCGATCTTCCGGCTGCTCGGAGCGGTAATCGTCGTCAAACTGCGACAGGTCAACTGCACGTTTGCTCATATGTTTTCTCCTGTTGGGGATTTACTTCGGCGCCGAACCGGCTGCGGCCGGCTTCTGGGGCGCGGCCGCCTTATATTCTTCGAGGAACTTTCCGAAATCGAGATCGAGCGTTTCCGGCAGCCGGCCGGTGCGGTCGCCCGCCTCGTAGTAGAGGCTGGGCTTTGTGCGAATCAGCCGCCTGAACTGCTTTTCATTGCCCTCGCCTTCGAGAGCCTCAAGGCCGCAGTACAGGACCATGTCGACCATGCCCAGCACGATTTTCCGTGCTTTGTCCGGCAGTGTCGGAACGACGCGCGTGTACTTCTCGCTGCGGTTGTCGATCTCGATCTCTTTGGCATGCGAGATCAGGAACAACCCGTAAGGCAGGAACGCCAGCTTCGTCAGCAACCGCTGGAATTCGTTGTTTACCAGCGCGTACCCCTTGCCGTAGCCCAGATCCGATTCGTGCTCGATTTTGCACTTCTTCACCATGTAGTCGGTGCAGAACTTGTACGCGTTGTCGATCGTATCTATGACGACGGTCTTGAATGGATGCTGGCCCTCTTCCACCTCCTTGCAGGCGGCGCTCAGTTCCTCCCAGGACTGAACCGGCACCTGATAGACATCGAGGGCGTTCAAGCCGGGCTCGGTTGCCAGGAACAGCGCCCGATCGGAATTGGAACAGAACGTGGACTTGCCGATCTTCGTCTGGCCATACACCAGCACCGTGAGGTCGGCGAGGTTGGGTTTGGGTGGTGTTTTTGTCGTTGGCAGCATAATTCTCCTATGATGTTTTGTCAACTACGACCTGGTTTTCGTCTTTCGTAAGACGAAGAAACTGCGCTACTTCTGGTTTCCGTCGGAGCCGCCCGTCGCAATTACTCGTGTCTGCAGAACGGCGCGCAGGAGGCAAGGGCGCGGCGGGGTTTGCCGCGGCGTAGCGAACCCTTGCCTCCGAGCACCGTTCTGCTATCACCCAAACCCGACGGGCGGCGGAGCGGAAACCAGAAGTCTGGATTTCCGTTGGTGGGTCCCAGAGCCTCTTCATGAAGCCTCCGGGAGGAGGATGAAGTTCGGGAAATCCTCGAAGACCCACTTATTTTTCAAAGTCCGGTAAATAATGCTCAAGAACTTCCGGGCCAGAGCGATGATGGCTTTGCCGGCCCCGCGCCGCGCTTTCACTTGTTCATAGAATCGTTTCAGATAGGGGCTGTAGTTGGCCGCGATCAGGGCCGATTGCACCAGCGCCGTCCGCCCTAACTTCGTTCCCCGCTTGTGAATCCGGCCGCTGTGTTGCGTTTCATTCGAGTTCGACACGCGCGGAACGATTCCGAAGTAGCTCGCCAGGTGGCCCTCATCGGCGAAGTCGTTCACGTCCCCGATCACGCTCAGCAGAATTGCGCCGGTGATCTTGCCGATCCCCTTGATGCTCGACAGCCCCTTGTGCCCCTCCAGCTTGGAGCCTTCTTCGCCAATCGTCTTCTCCAACTCCGCAATACTCTTGTTCAGGCTGCGGATCTGTTCGACAATCACCCGCAATTCGATGCGAACGATCTCGTCAAAGGGCAGATCCAACACTTCAGCCAACTTCTTCTCGCTGGACAACGCTTCTTTAGCCAGGTTGAGCCCGCGCGCACTCAGGATATTGTTGACCTTGTTCTTGAGCGCCGTGCGCAGCTTCACCAGCGTGTCGCGCGTCTGGGTCAACGACGCCAGTTGCCCGTGTTCTTTATCCTTCATGCGCACCTCCGGTAGCATGTCCTTGGACAAATACAGAGCCAGCGCCCGTGCGTCGTGCGGATCGGTCTTCTTCACCGACTGGCAGATCACTTTGAACTGGTTCGTGTTGACCACCACCACGCGTGCCACGCGCTCGACTACCGCGTCGTAAAACAACCTCGTATTGCCTGTGATCTCCACCGCAACTTCGTCGCTGGGCCGCAGCTTCTTGACGAACTTCCCCAAATCCTCCAGCTCCCACCCGGTCACATACGTCCGCTCGTTTTCCAGCCGGATGCAACACGTGAACCGGTTGCGGTGTAGATCGATGCCGATGTATCGCTTCTCCATGCCTCTCTCCTGGTTGTTGGTTCTTCCAGGTCGAGTAGACTAACTTTGCGGCGGTCACCATTCTCCTATTCGAGGTCGCTCGCGCGCCTCACGATGACGTTCAATCCACAGGTCTGACCAATCTCCTTTACGAGGTCCGATGCCTCAGAAACATGCACAGCCTGTGACCTGTCTACTCCGGAAGTCGCCTCCCGGAGCTTACCGCCGACCAGAGGGCCATGAGACATTCATCTCATCTCCTTTTCAGAAAACTGGTTCAGGCGTGTCGTTGGGGATAACCCGGAGCTCTTCATTCGGCGCGACGCGCTGGTAGAAGTTCTCCATCACGTTGGGATTTCCGTTGGAGCGGCAGAGCGGGAAATACGCGCAGGGCCGCTGGTAGTTGAAGCAGAAGGCGGTGTTTTGATAAAAGACTCCGCGACGCCGCGCGTCGAGGAACGCCTGCGTCAACTCCCAGAGCTCGCTGCGGAGCACGTCGAAACGGTCGCGAGAGAGGTAGAGCATCTCCCGGTGGAACAGTTCCGGATCGGCGTATTTCTCCGCGAGGCGCTGCTGGAATTCTTCATCGGACTCTGGCAGCTTGCGTTTGGCCGTGGTCTTGCCGGTTTTGGATTTCGCCAGCAACTCCGTTCGCCGGGCCTGGTATTCCTCTTCCGTCTCGCCCTTGCCCTGCTGGAGCTTGGCCTTTACCAGGACGTTGTAGAGGATTCCGGTGATCGGAATGCCCAACGTCTGCTCGATGTAGTGGGCGTAGATGGTGATCTGGAAATCGGTCCAGAGTTTCTCCAGGTAATCGCCATCGATTTGGCTGGCGGTCTTGTGCTCCAGGATGAAGTACTCGCCCCCGATGCGGACAATGCCATCCACTTTGCCGGCCAGCACGAAGCTGCGGGACGCAGCGCCGGTGGCCGGGTTCACGATTGGAGCTTCGAAGTTTCTCTCCAGCGCGATGATCTCGAAATCGTCCGTGGCGTACCGAGCGGCGTAGCCGCGCATCATGGCGGTGGCAAGGTGCCAGTCCCGGCGCTGATTCTCATCCTGGAGCCGCTGTGCACACAGGCGGCCAATAAGCGTCAATACTTCCTCGATGTCGCGCCGCTGGTGCCAGGTCTGGAGGCATTCGTGAATGATCGATCCGAAGTGCAGGTTCCGGTCGCGTTCGAGCGGAACCAGCTGCTGGAGGTATCGGAGTTCCACAGCCTTGCGGCAGTTCCGAAACAGCGACCACATCGAGTAGGTCGACACCAACGGAGCCGTCATGCCGCCACTCCGATCTCCGGGAACTTCTCCGGCGAGGGTCCGTCCGTTTTCCAGAACAGCTTCCGTAGGGGCCGGTTCTCCCGGTAGAACAGCCACGCCTTGAAAAATAGGGCCACGACATCGAGCTGCGGCAATTTCGATTTTGCCTGGCGATCCGTCAGGAGCCGCTCGCGGAGGTGATAGACCGGATTGTCAGAACTCAGCCCCAGGCCGTGCGCGAGTTCCGAGAAGAACCGCTGGGCGGTGGCGCGATCCCGCGCGGCGAATTCGTAGTAGCAGAAGCCGACCACCCTGGGCGCGGCGATTTTTCTGCCCGACAACCGCGCCTGCACCACTGCTTCCTCCAATGCAGGCAAGGTGCGGGCGGCTTCGACCACCTGGGTCTTGGTCGGCTGGCAGCGCGGGTCATTTATCCGCTCAATGCCGTACCGTCTGTGCAACACGATCAACCCGGCGACCGCGCACGCGCACGCTGCGTTGTGGAAGCCCTTGATGGTGGCGATGTGCCCCGCCGTCCGCGGCCGGTGGATATCGATCGTGAGGATTGCCTCCGGCGGCAAACCGAAGATGACGTCGTTTTCGAAGGAGACGCCGGACTCGATGCAGGCCTTCAGCCGATGCTGGCCGTCAATGAGGTTTCCGTCGGTATCGAAACGGATGGGCGCGCCGTCATACTGCCAACGACCCTCCAGCATGTCGAGGCCATACGCGATGACGGTGTTGTCGCTCATTGGCCGATTGCGCACATTGCGCTCAAGCCACTGCCGGGCCAGTTCGGGCGTGATCAGCATCGTCACCCGCTTGGCTCCCCGGCACGCTGTTATTGTCGGCGGGTTGGTGGATACCTCCAGCACGCCTTGCTTCGGCTGCACACAATTCGAGGAATTCATTCGCTTTCTCCATGTAGGAAATGAGTTGGTCCCGGTCCGGCCTGGCGGCCAGGAATCGCGCGAGTTCTTCGGGTGAGGCCTCGCAGGTGGTGATCGCAGTGACGGCCTGGATCAGCACGTCGAGACCTTTCCCGATCTGCGGTTGAATCGGGTCGGCTGGAGCGGTGTTCTCGACGGCGCGCGCCCGACGCCGGGGAGTATCGCGCTTGCCGATCTTGCTCGTGTCTTGCTGGTAAGCCTTCCCTCGGCGGGAGACAGTGCGGGCGGCTATCTTAGGAATTTCCTCAGATGCCTGAAGCTGGCGGCGCCAGTTCGTCACGGTCTTTTGATCGACGCCGACGTGCCTGGCAATCTGGCGATCACTCAGAACGGTCCCGCGCCCGTGGAGTAGAGCCGCCTTTACAGCTCGCTGCTTGTCCTGAGTGGTCCGGCGAAGACCGTTGTTCCTGTTGGCGCTGAAGCTATACCACTGCGCCTCTTCGAGCGTCCCCTGGTGAACATCGCAGGGAACCGTGTCGAAGCCGGCGGCGTAGGCGGCTTTGAGGCGGTGGAAGCCATCGGCTAGCCAGTAGTTGTCGCCATCATAGAAGACGATTACGGGCGGGAACTTCACGCCAGCGCCCATCGCCTCGGTGTAGTCTTCGATCGCATCGAAGTCGAGCACGGCCCTCGGTTGGGTGCCGCCGTCGACCCGGATGCCCGCTATCGGGAGAGAGTCGCCGTGCTTCACCGGCCACCTCCGCGATGCCGGAATACGCCGGGCCATACGCCGGCTTCCTCGAAAGCCGCCCGGATCTCCCCGATCATCTGGTACACCCGCGAGCGCGACTTACCCGTAACGTGCGCCACCTCCCGAGGTGTCCGCTCCGACAGCAACTCCGCGACGACCCGCAGGTGCTCTGGCAGGCGGGCGACGACCGCGGCGACATCCAGCCGGAGGTCGTGATTCACAATGACCTGCGGACGATGGGAGCCGCCGTCATCGACCAGGAACTGCAACCGCCGCCGCTGCTGCGCTGCCAATTGCGCGGCACGGTGGCGCACAACGCCGAACATGAAACCGCGGGCTTCGCCGCGACCGGAATCAAACAGAGGCAGGCGTTCCAGGCAGTCCAGGAGGAGATCCTGCCGGAGATCTTCCCAGTCGTCCCGCGTGAACCCAGAACAAGCAACAAGACGGCTGGCTCGGATCTCGGCCTGCTGAATCAGGAACGGGTCGACTGCCGTCACGGCTCCACCTCCGCGGGCATGGCCTCGATCACCATGCGAAACGGAAGCCCGTGACGGACTTCGATCACTTCGACGGTCCCCTGGTTCAGCCTGGCGATTTGGGCGAAGAATCGCTCCACCTGGTCCCGGAGCGGAAACCGGTCCAGCCGCGACTCCGGGCGCGGGCCATCGTTGGCGTCCAGCTTCAACTCGACGAAAACGCGCGGTACCGGGCTGAACTCCGGCTCACCGTCCCGGATTTCGAGTTCCTCCACGCGGCCGAAATTGATGGCCTGGAACAGCCGCAGCAGCCTCTTTTTGGCGGGGGAGAGGTCTTCCATGCGCATGGCCTACTCCCCCATCCGGCCGCGGTTGCGGGCCAGGAACTCGTCCACGGCGGCGTGGGTTCGCGGCGGCCGCAACGGCGCCGGTTCGAAATCCTCCCGCGCAGTGCCGCCGAGAAGGTTGCGAAGCAGTTTCACCCGGATCCGGTCGAGTCGCTTCATCAGCGTCCACAGCAGGTCGTCATCAAGGTTGTGAAGGGCGGCGATGCTGCCCACCAGGAGGGCGATATCGTCGAAGGCGTCGCGGACCAGCGCTTCGTCGTGTGCGGCAATCGGTGGCGGCGGGACCGCCGGACCCCCCGATAGCCGCTTGGTGTCTGTAGCAGGCGATGTCATTTTTTCCCCTGCTATGCCACTTGTGAAATTTCACAATTTGAGGGCCCAAGCAGACTGTCGCGGGACGCTCAAATCCGCCAACCCATTGAAATCACAAAGAAAAGTTTGGCATAAATATACTTGACTATTCCACCTTGAAGGCGTAAAGTAGTTTCATGAGCAAAGAACCGACCACACTTCAAGAGGCAATCATCTACTTCTCGAATCCGGACAATTGCCGTGAATACGTGATCCCGCGCCGCTGGTCGAATGGAGTGGTTCTTTGTCCGACGTGTGGCAGTGAGAAGGTCACCTTCCAGCCGAAGCACAACCGCTGGCAGTGTTCCAATCGGCATCCGCGACGGCAGTTTACGCTGAAGACTGGGACGATCATGGAAGACTCCCCTCTAGGCCTGGACAAGTGGCTCACGGCTATGTGGCTCGTTGGCAGCAACCGCAATGGCGTCTCTTCCTGGGAACTGCATCGCGCTCTTGGAATCACTCAGAAGTCGGCCTGGTTCCTTCTGCATCGGATTCGGCTCGCCATGCAGGACGAACTGACAGGCGGCAACCTTGGCGGCGAAGTCGAAGTAGACGAAACCTTCATCGGCGGCAAGGCCCGCAACATGCACACGAGCCGCAAGCGCCGCGTACAGAAAGAGCACGGGCAGAAGGGCGGCAAGGCTATCGTACTCGGCATGTTGCAACGGGGTGGCAAGGTTCGCGCCAGCGTGATCCCCGACCGCACCAAGAACACAATCCAGCCCATCGTACGCGGCAGCGTTGATGCGGGCACGCAGATCCATTCCGATGAGCACGGCCAATACTGGCGCATGGACGAGTATGCGCATTCCGTTGTAAATCATCTTGAGCAATACGTAGACGGCAATGTCCATACCAACGGCATCGAGAACTTCTGGAGCCTTCTGAAACGCGGTATCAGTGGAACCTACGTGAGTGTCGAGCCGTTCCACCTATTCCGTTACGTTGACGAACAGGCTTTCCGGTTTAATAATCGGCTTCCGATGGACGATGGGGATCGGTTCAGCTTCCTCGTGCGCAAGATTGTAGGCAAGCGGCTGACGTATGCCGAACTCACCGGCAAGAACGAGGAAAGGCCGGAAGAAACGGAAGTCTTCTAAACGGCTGCCGCGCGGTCCTAAGCGGACCGTTTGACCTTCGGCTTCGGGCCGCGCTTGTGGGGATTCAGCGCGGCCTGTTTTTTGTACGCCGCTTCGCGCCGCATGATCTCGTCATGCGACACGGAGAGGACTTTCCGCACGACGAAATCGAAGCGCCTGAAGTCCTCTGAATTTTCGTTTAGCTTCACACCCCGATAATCGCACAGGTATACGGTCTTAGGAAACGGTCCACATGTTCTGCGGTCTTCTCTTGCATCTGTGGTTTACTTTTTCATGCCCATAGACAATGTCCGCAGGAAGCAGTAGACTAGATCTGGGGTGCTAAACGGTTTCACTCCCAAGGAAAGGTGGCTTGCATGAAGATCGATATCGGAAAGGTTCGGGAACGGATCCGAAAGCTCCAAGAGGTCGAGCGTATAGCCTCAGACCCAGAAATGCTGGCTCTCCTGGAAACCGTGATCGTAAACGGCAACGGCCCGAAGAACCACGTCGAACCGAAACAGCCGGGGACTATGGGTGCAAAGGACGAGACCGAAAGCAAGAAGCGCGGGGCTGTTCTGGATGCCGTACGAGAAGCGGCCATGTGCCATTCCGGACCTTTCGATGGATACCAACTGGCCCAAGAGATGGAGGCTTCTGGTTTTGTGTTCTCATCCAAGAGTCCAGCCATCACCGTAAACGATGCCCTAAGAAGCCTTGTCAAAAAGGGTGAATTTGAAATCCATGAAAGCGGAAAGACCGGCCAGCCGACTCGATTCATCAAAACTGGTACTTTGGCTCTTGAATAGGGAGATTTCCTGATGTATATAGAGGATATGGTGAGGAGGGCAGTAGCCTGCGGTGCCTAAGGGTACCGACATCGTGGGCCTCAACATGAAGACCCAATCTGGAGATGAGCCAAGGAAACTCTACCAGATTGGGCCGTGGTCCCCGCCCCACTTCCTGTGGAGGATTGGCGCATGGAAAAGGTAAAACCCAATCAGCCAGAAGGTCAATCGGGTGTTTTCGCCACCCGGATTTGGCACTGGCGGAAGAAGTGCTACCTCAACGCATCTGATTACGGATATAAGGCCTTCCCGATCCGTCGCAGACGCTAAACCTTAAAGCATTTCAAACAACCTGGAAGCCCTGCTTGTACAGGGGGCTTCCATCCATCATCATATCCTGATACGTCCAGCCTGTACAGCAATTTCCAGAACGTATGCAAAAACCCTGCTTCGAGGCCGCGAAAACGTGAGATTATGTTCTATTACCTATGGCGCAGGAAGGCCCACCTCTACCTACGGCCGAGCAGATCGCCGATCTTATCGCCGAAGAAGGTGACTGCGACGTCATCTTTTATAACGGGCCCATACAATATCAGACCGCTAAGCAACTGATTGAGGGGAGCCTCTACCGTACACGACGGCGGACCAACGCCCTACTAATCCTGGTCACCCTAGGAGGTGACCCAGACGCTGCGTATCGGATCGCACGGTTCCTCCAATATGAATATAAGAAGTTCACTTTTTTAGCCCCTGGCCCATGCAAAAGCGCCGGCACTCTTATCGCGCTGGGAGCCCACGAGATCGCAATTTCGAAGATGGGAGAGTTTGGCCCACTAGATGCCCAGACATCCAAGCGTGATGAAGTATTCGAACTGCAATCTGGCCTAATTTTAGAGTCTGCCTTAACTGCCCTACAAGAGAAGGCATACCAAACCTTTCAGGACTTCTTCCTCCAATTTAAATTCGGGGTTGGGAAGAACGCCACGCTGCACACGGCCAGCGAGATTGCCGCCAACTTGACAACGGGGCTGCTCGGTAGGATGTACGAACAAATCGATCCGATGCACGTCGGAGAACTTGGTAGGTCAATTGCGATCGCCAAGGAGTATGGGCAGCGACTTCAGGAGCAAAGCCAAAATTACACCATCGAATCCCTCAACCACCTTATTGAGGAATACCCCTCCCATGGCTTTGTGATTGACCGAAATGAAGCCCGGAAGTTGTTCAAGGTAGTACGAGACCCTTCCCCATCCGAAAAGCTGCTTATTATATTATTGGGTGACAAGGCGTCTTCACCGACTTCGGGGAGGGATGCAACCAATGAGCCGCGATTCTTATCTAAAGAACCGACACCAACAGTCGATAGCCAGAACGGAGGTGCCCATAATGCCATTACAAACGCAACAGATTCTATCGCAACAACCATTGCAGAGACCCCCCCAAATGGTCAACCCGGTCACGGAACGCCTCCGGGAGATTGAGCGAGCCAACGAAGCAGATACTCGTGATAGCAAGCGCCGCGAACAAATGGTGCGGGCGCTTTTGGCCTCAATGCGCTGTAGCCGGTAATTTCCTTGATTAAAAAGGGGGCCCATGGCCCCCTTTTTAATCCATCACTCTAAACCGTACCCATCCGACCTGTCACACCACAATTCTGCGCTGGCTATCTGGAATAGTCAAGTATATTTATGCCAAAAGTTTCTGCCGGTATCCCACAAATTCTCTGCCGCGCCCCCTCCCGGCAAGCGTGAAATTCACAAACAACGGTGCCGGGCCGCCATTTTCCACCGGTATCTTTCGCTATCCACAGGTTCTCGACAGGGTCTCGACATAAATTGTGTTTCGCCTTGTCTTCGCCCCGTGTTAGAATCCAGAATTGGATGAAATCGAACACGGACTCCACAGGCCGCGCCGCCCGCACTCACACCCTCCGTTGAAGCTCATTTGACTGGGTGCCTGGCCTGCCGATCCACGGAAGGACAGGTACGCCAATGCACTACACCCCGAGACTGTTCCTGCGCCAGGTGCCCAACGGACTGTTGCAGGATTACTTCGCGAAGCGAAATCAACTTCAAGAGATTCAGTGGGATCGGTTAGTTGAAACCGACGTGGAGTCAGTCCACCAGGCTCTGCTCAAGTTGTCGAAGGCCGACCGCCGCGAGATTGGCGGCCACTTCCGGGCGGTCTCGGAAATGGCCCGGAGGGAATTCTCGCCGTGGCTGATCCGCGTTGCCCGCGAGCACCAAGTGGACCTGGTCTCCCCGTTTCGCCGCAAGTCATGCTCCCATGAACGGACGTTCTGGACGTTCCTGAATCACCCGGACGTGTTCGAGGAAGCCAGGACGTTAGCCCATTGGGAGAGGCTGCCGCGCCGGTCGATGGAAAAGAGCACCGGCTTACCAGCGATGACGCCGGAAATCACTTCGGTAGTTCTGGAGCAGCTTGGCGCGGCCCTGGCCGTGTACTTCGAGAACACGCAGGGACGCGGCGAGCACTGCAAGGTTGAGCACTTCCTGCGGGCGGGCCACATCGATTTCTTCTTCGCTTACCCCGCCGACTATGCTGATGTTCTGATCGGTTACGAAGAGGACGGCAACTTCGCGCGTCGCCAGTGGAAGCCGGCGTTCGAAGTGATCCTGGCATATGATCGCCTGGCTGGCACGTTGGACCTTTACGCGGAAGGCACGCGCGACGTGCGGGACGAACTCGCCGCGATCTTCACCCGTGAAGTGCTCAAGCTGGATCTGGAGCCGCATCGCGCCGCCAAAGCCCCGTACAATCTGCAACTGTTGCTACAGCCCGGCTTCGAATTCCCCACTGCGCCCGAGGACAACCTTCGGTCATTTCGCCTTAGGGCCATCCGGCTGCAGAAGGAAATGACCGGCGAAAGAATCCTCTTCGACATCGGTAGCCGGCAGTCCGGCAGGAGTGTCCACGACCTGATCGATGAAGCCCTCAACGAGATGAATCTGCCGCGCGAGAGGCTGGCCGTCACGCAGGCGACCTTTCAGGCGGCATTCGAGACCGGAGCCAGGCGACCGAAGATCGTGGGCTTCACCATCACGCACCCGTCCGGATGCACCTTGCGCGACAGCGACGAGGACCTGACCCTCCGCCGGTACCTGCGGAAATGGCAAATTGCCTCATGACGGACCTGATCCGGCAGTTCTGGGTGCGCTGCGAGGAGCCCCAACCCGTCTTCTCGGCCGACGAGCTCCGCTGGGCGACGCCCGGCAATGCTGACGCGATTCGCGCCTGCGGATTGCTGGCGGAAGGGGCGAAGGCGACCTGGGTAAACTGCGATGCCTGTGATGATGCCCATGTCGAGGACGTAGTTTGGATTCGAAACACCGAAACCGGATGTCTGTTGCCATTCATCCCGTGCCCGGAGGTGGGCGGCGCGCCGGTTGACCTGGAGCGCTTACGTCGTTGGGCGGTTGATCTCGACCTCGCCGCCCGCCTCATGCGACAGGCGTTGGGGCTTGTCGGGCAGTTTGCGCCGCTTGTTCCTGGACGGGTCTGGTCGCTTGGTCGGCGGCACTTGGCCGGGCGTTTTCGCGACTTCTTTTTTGTGTGCGGCGCGGCCCGGCCGGATGCCCGTCTGCTCTGGGAACGCTGCCGGCATATCGAGGACGCCCCGGCTTCGGTCGTGCTGGTCCCCACGCGGCCGCCAGCCAGCGATGCCTGGCGCGCGAAAACAGGGACGGTCTTTAGGCTGTGTGATATCGCCGGAATCACTGAGACTGGCCTTAATCTCGACGTTGGCTACATCGAGGATGCGGTGCCGCGGGATGCTCACTCCGTTCGAGTGAAAAGCATTGCCAGCTTCGCAGTGCCCGATGGTGCGACATGGGAAGATCTGCGGATCACGATACGCGACGCGGGAATCCTCGCCGACGCCGGTGGCAGCAGCCTCGAGTTCAGCACCGAGGAACTTGGCTTTGCCAGCGCGGAGGACCGCCTCTGGCAATTGCTCTGCCTCTTCGCTCGCCTCGGCGGCCAGACGCCGGCGCGAAGTACGGCGGTGTCCGACAAGGACGCCATCACGCTCCGGAAGCAGGTGAGCAATCTGCGCCAGCGCCTTGCGACGATTTTCCCGATTGCAGGGGAGCCTATTCGCTCAGTTCACGGCACGGGAGCCTATCGGTGTATCTTCCAGATCGGCCTCGACCGGCATGACGGCTTCTCATCGCCGCCGGAAAGTTGGGACGACTGCCGGTTCACCGAACTCAAGGATGGTCGCATCAGCATCTCGGTCAAGTCGAAGGAGGCGTTCGCGGCCCGGACCATATCCGAAGAAACATTGAGAAGGACGGCAATCGAGGCCGCCCAGCGCGACGCTGTACGCTCCGAGGAATACGATCTCCGCGTGCTCGGTCTCGCCGATGACGCCGGTAATCCCACGTCTGACGGTCGCGTACTGCTGGAGTTCCTGCGCAATGGTGGCAAACTGAACCGGCGCGGCGACGACAGGGATCTGCTGCGTCTCGCCCAGCGCCTCCGCACATGGATGGGGATCGATGGTGCCCCCTTTCAATTCAGCCCGAGCAGGAGACTATGGAGTGCGGTGTTCGAGTGCCAGAGTCATCGGGTGAGGCACAGTGAGCCGTATCAAAGCTAGCGCGTGATTCGGCCAAATGACCGCTCCTTGACAGATGGTCGACACGGGGTATGATCGGACAAATATGAAGCGTGCATACCTCGGGGACTCATACGATGCGGTGAAACGCTTATGGCAACAAGTATTCGCGGAATGGGCACCGCTCTATGCCAACCGGAGATTTATTCCAGACGAAATTCAATCAGAGTTTACCTGTTTAACTGGAGTTCCGATGTTGCGCGGACTACCTTCTGGGCCCTACTCCATCATGAACGATCCAGATACGGGCATTCGGCTGCCCGATGAGGGCAACCAGAGCGAGAGCCGCAGACACATCACACTGACAACTATTTGTGGGCAACTTCGACGAGAGGCGGCACGCGCCGTTCTCACCTTCGATCAGGCCGACTATAGGCACAGCAAACTTAAGCTCGCTGAGCAGCGGCGAGTCAAGATGCGATATCTTTCGGCCTCGGGGCTCTTTGGGCTTTATTACGTCTCCCATGCTCCATTTCTTTTCGCATTCTCCAACGCGGACACGCGACAGGAGCTTCGGCAACGCATGTTGAGTTTCGGTGTCCCGGATGCCCGTTTTGAGACTCATGAATAAGCGGATAGCCGGCGAATGGCTGGGCTTTGGGCTGCCGTCGCCGAACCGCAGTCTGCAACCAGCGATGCCCGCCGTTCAGAGGGCAAGGGTCGGCGATTCGGGTCGTCTCCGTCGGCATAGATCTCTCCCTGGTTCTTCCGGGTTATCCTGTTGATCATGAACCCGGCACAGCAAAGCCGACAAGACCCTCAATTCGTCGAGATTGTTGGTCGACACTATCTAATTACCGAGCTTATGCGCGCCGGTATTGAAATCGCTGAGCCTGTCCGGGACCGCGGCATCGATCTGGTTGCTTACATTGACTTGGACAGTACTATCGGGAAGTTTCTTGCCCGTCCGATCCAACTGAAAGCTAATTGGCAAACTGGGTTCGCGTTTGACAGGAAGTACGAGAAGTTTCACGACCTCATCGTTGCATATGTCTGGAATCTCGATGATCCGGCACGAACTGTGACCTATGCGCTCACATGGCCGGAAATCTGCGGCCTTGCCAGTGAATGCGGGTGGGCCTGGGAAGCAGGCGGGCGTTGGGCCATTACAAAGCCGGGTAAGGACCTAACCTCCCGGCTTGAGGCGTTCAGAATGACGCCGGAGAAGTGGTGGATGAAGATAACCGCGGCAATTACCCCTTAACCAAGCTGGCAGCTCAACTGGAGCGAACGGCATGGATTGCGTTCGGAAAGAGCCGGTTCGTCAACTGAGCGTCCAGGACATCTCCAGGCTCGGTACACCACCGTGCCCGCTGATCCGCCCAAAACGGCAGACGCGCAACTGTTCGCAGAGTGCTTTCGCTGATATGGAAGCGGCCGCTGGGCACCTGGGGCAGCCGCAAAATCGCCTCCTGGATGTCCGGCGCCAGCCAGTTGAGAACCATCATTTGGCTGATCCGCTCCCGGCTTAGACAGCCGAGCCGGGCGAGGTCGGCGTGCCTGCTGATCTCGCCGCGGTCGAGCATCTCCTGAAAGTGCAGTGCCAGGGCGAGGACCTGCGTAATGCGGGGGAGTCGGCCCCGCTTCGCGCCGGACTCGGCCGCCGGGGCCGTCCTCTTCGGTGCCCTGCTGATCTGCCGAACCGTTGGCTGCAGATGAACCTTCACTTCAAACCCCTTGCTCTGAACCGTCATCTGTTTTCCACCTCGAGGCAAAGCTGCCGGATACCCGCCGTACGGAAGCCCACCGTGACGGTGCATGTCGTGCCGTCATAGGTCACCTGTTCGACGAGCGTCTTCACGAACTTCTCCTGCTCGCGCGGCGTCAGCTCCGACCAGACGCCGTCAAACTCGCGGAGCGTCTTTCGCACGGTCGCCGCGTCGACTGTCTGGCCCACCGACTCGGCCAACTGGTCGCGCACATCGCGAAGTTGGCGTTCGAGCACCAGCACGCGATCCTGTAATTCGGCCATCCGGTCCGTGACCAGTTTTCCGGTCATGCGGACGAGGCTGGCCATCTCCTCGCCCAGGCGTTGCAGTTCCTTCTCGATAACCCGTTTCTCGCGCTCCAGGCCCTCGACGCCCGCGATCCGCTGCTCATCCAGTTGGCGGACCACCTCGCCGACCACATCCGGGTTGGCCGCGATCCCGCGGATTTGATCCACCACCGCCTGCTCTATCACCGGCGCGGAGACCGACCGAGTCTGGCACTTGTTGTAGCCCTTCTGATGGGCGTTGACACAGACGTAGTAGCGGTACAGCTTGTTGGGCGTCTTCTGGGTGTAGGTGTGAACCATCCCCGTGTCGCAACTACCGCAGCGCAGGATGCCCTTGAGCACCGCGCCGTACTTGTTGCGGATCTGTCGGCCGCCAGTCTTGGAGTTGTACCGCAGCCGGTCCTGCACCGTCTGCCAGACGCCGGCGTCGACGATGGCGTCATGTTCTCCTTCGTAGACTTGGCCGCCGTAGTCGACCTTGCCGACGTACACCATGTTCGTAAGCAGGTTGTAAAGCCGATTCTTCGTGAACTCATGACCGCCGGCAGGCGTGCCCTTGCGCGTAGTCCATTCCTTCAACCGCCAACCGCGCCGGCCCAGTTCCTGCACCACGGGGATCAGGGAACCGTGTTCCAAATAGAGGGCGAAGATGGCACGAACACGGGCGGCCTCATCGGCGTTCACGATAAGCGCAGCGCCTTTGTCGCTGAGATCGTAGCCGAGCATCGGGATGCCACCGACCCAACGGCCCTTGCGGCGCGCCGCCGACATTTTGTCCTTCGTACGTTCCGCGATCATCTCGCGTTCGAACTGGGCGAAGGACAGAAGGATGTTGAGCGTCAGGCGCCCCAGAGAACTGGTTGTATTGAACTGCTGCGTGACCGACACGAAGCTCACGCCATGCTTATCCAGGACCTCCATGATCCGCGCAAAATCGAGCAGCGATCGGGTCAGCCGATCCACCTTGTAGACCATCACGCAGTCGACGAGACCATCGCGTGCGTCCTGAAGCAGTTTCTGTAGCGCTGGCCGGTCCATGTTGGCGCCGGTGAAGCCGCCATCATCGTACTTGTCCGGCAGCACGGTCCAGCCCTCTTCGCGCTGGCTCCGGATGAAGGCCTCGGCGGCGTCGCGCTGGGCATCGAGGGTATTGAAGGTCTGCTCCAGCCCTTCCTCGGTGGACTTGCGCGTGTAGATCGCACACCGCAATGTCCTCCGCCTCAGCCCGGTCGGGATCTTAAGGTCACCGGCGGCCACTTGCACTCTCCTTCGTCAACCCGAAAAACAAAAAGCCATTCCATTTCGTGCCCGTGATCTCCTGGGCGATGGCACTCAGCGAGGTGTACCGGCGGTCGCCGTATTCGAAGCCCTGGTCCGTCACCTTCACCACCAGCGTCTCACCGCGGAACTGCTTCACGATTACTCCCCCCGGCATCGGCAGCCGCGAGTCGTGATCCGGAGTGATGGTCGTTGTCGCGGTCTGCTCCATCGGCAGCCCATCACGGCGTTTTTGGGCATTGTTGACCACACGGTTCCGAAGCGGGACGTCCTGCGCGATGGCGCGGGCAAGGTCGCGTACCGAGTCCGGCAGACCGCCTTCCTCCTTCGCCTGCAGGTACCAGGCGATCTTGCGGAACAGGAACTGGCGGTGGGTGCTCCCCGGCTCCTGGCCGAACAGGTCACGATGCCGTCTCTGCAGCTCAGGGACGCTCATCGCGGCGAGCTCTTCAATCTGGTCTCGAACTGGTTTCTTCATGCGTCAACCTCACGAACATGAGGGCTCTCCGGGGGCCGGTTATCAAGTTCTCTGTTGACGGTTATCGATGCATCTTCGGCGATAATTTCGATGCGCCGCGCACGCCGGTAGCGCTGGTACGCGGACGCCAGGATGGTGGCGACGTCGGCGACTGCATCGAGGGTCTGGCGATCTCGGATCTCCATTCGTCCTCTCCGGGCGGGAGACCGGGAACGGCGTGGTGGGTGGCGGGTCCGCAGGCAGGCGCGTCGTCGTGTTTGCCGGCCCTGTTGGTCCGACACCCACAACGGTTTCCGCTTGGCGGCCTGCCCGCTGTCTGGTGGTCTTGGGAAGCGCGTTTGCGATTCCTGTCAATAGATACTCACGTGAGTTCGAAACTGTCCAATCTGGGCAGCCTCTCTCAACAGGGCTGTCAACAAACGCAAAGGCGTCAATGGAGAAATTGGAGAGTTCGCGCGGTTGAGAGAGGCCAACGCTCTGAACCTGCATGGTTGAGAGCGCACCCCGGTCGGAACCACTTCGAACCGGAGAAACCACCAGGAGCGCAAATAACGCGGAATGTTTGGGATAGAAGGACGGCGGGAACAGGCGATAGCGTCAACGAAATAAGCCCACGGAACTTACGGTTCGGGTAGGTGGCTCCCCGGCATGGATTCGAACCACGATTCACGGCTCCAAAGGCCGCTGTCCTACCATTAGACGACCGGGGACTGCCTTGGTGAAGGGCGCTACCCGTTTAGTGTAGCGTTGTCGCAGGTTTAGCCGCAACGACCACTCTTGTCTCATACGAGATGAGCCTGGAGCGGAGGTTGGTTTCTCATACTAGCCCTGGGACCGAACGCAGTGGGTCACAACAGGAAAGAACAGCGGTCAGAGCCGGACGTATCAGCTCGGGCAGACCGCGGGCGGCGACAAATCTTGTGAACTGAAAGGAGTTCATCGTGTAAATTGCCTGTTCAGCACGTAGCCGAGCGGGGGCGAGTTCCAGCAATGGGGCCGGCTGACTCGCGAGCCAAACACGCGAGCCGCGGTGCAACGCGTCTACATTCCGAAGGCGAATGGGACCTGAGGCCGTTGGGCATACCGACGGTGCGCGGCGTTGTACGTTGCACTGGTTCGACGCCTTGTTTCGCCGTCCGCAAGGGCTGGCGCGGTGGACGACGCCAAACTGGTGCGCTCCGCCGATGATTTTTGTGGTGATGGCGAAGCAGATGGGCTCGGAAACCATCGGGTTTATCGAATCGCGGCTGGCAGGGAAACTCCAGTTGGAGAATCGAGAAAAGACGCGGGGTTGGACCTGCGGGAAGAAGGGACGAGTCTGAACTTTCTGGGACACACGTTTCGGTATGATCGGGACCGGAAAGGCCGGAACCGGAAGTGCCTGAATGTGTTTCCGTCGAAAAAGGCGGTCCAACGGGAGCGGGAGAAGCCCCACGAAATGACTCACAGTCGATCAGGAGAGCCGGAGCCAGCGGGGTAAATGTCGGAATTTCAGCCGCAGACCACCAAATTCTATCGATTCCCGAGGATCCGATTCGCCCGGTCCGCCTGGTTGGGGAACAAATCGCCGGGCACGGGAATGCCTGACCGGGAGACCCGGAATCTCGCGCACAGGGCATTATCGCCGAGGCAGAAGCGCTTCTTTAGCATCTCGTCCACGGCCGAGAGACAAGTCAATTTGTCGGTGAAAAACACGCAGTTTTTTTACCTTTTCCACGAAATCGAGCCTCCTCCGTGAGCCAACATAGAAATTATCGGTGGCTGGGGCAGGAGCTTTAGGAAGGTGCGACATCGCGATGCAGCCCCCGCGCGCGTCCACCTTCCCCTTTGCGTGTCCGGTCCGTCCCGGAAACGGACACTCCGCACACTCGACCGACGGGGTAAAACTCCTTCCTTTATAATCGGTTCTGTATGGCACCGCACGTGCGCTGTATTTTCGGCTAGGGTCAGACAGGGAACCGATGAAATTGTCCGAGTCTCGTACACCGTGCATCCTGATCGCCGACGATCAGCCGGATGTGCTCGAAGCGCTACGCTTCCTGGTAAAAGGCGAAGGATATCAGGCGGAGGCCGTGACTTCCCCGGCTGCGGCGGTTGACGCGGTCGAAGCGCGGGACTTCGACGCTGTCCTGATGGACCTGAATTACACGCGCGATACCACCTCCGGGCAGGAGGGGCTGGAACTCCTGAACCGCATCCAGACGCTCGATTCCACTCTGCCGGTAATCGTGATGACCGCCTGGGGTTCGGTGGAACTGGCGGTCGAAGCGATGCGGCGCGGGGCGCGCGATTTCATCCAGAAGCCTTGGGATAACGCGCGGCTTTCCGCCATCCTCAAGACGCAGATCGAGTTGGGGCGGGCCCTGCGCAGGGGCCAGCGGCTGGAGGCGGAGAACCGGGCTCTGCGCGCCGAGCGCTTTCCGCAACTGATCGCGGAATCCGCGTGCATGCGGCCGGTACTCGATGTCGTATCGCGCGTCGGGCCGTCGGACGCCAACGTCCTGATCACTGGAGAGAACGGCACTGGGAAAGGGCTGTTGGCGCAGACCTTGCATTCGGTTTCGCTGCGCTCCACCCGGCCGCTGGTGACGGTCAACACCGGCGGGCTGGCCGAGGGAGTTTTCGAAAGCGAGCTGTTCGGCCACGTCAAAGGAGCGTTTACCGACGCCAAGAGCGACCGGGTCGGGCGCTTCGAGATGGCCGACGGCGGCACGCTTTTCCTCGATGAAATCGGCAACATTTCGCAGGCGCTGCAGGCCAAGCTGCTGCGCACCATCGAGGCCGGCGAGTTCGAGCGCGTGGGCTCTTCGAAAACCAGGCGCGTGGACGTGCGTGTCTTTTCCGCGACCAACGCCGACCTGCACGCCGCGGTCAACGAAGGCCGCTTCCGCCAGGACCTGCTGTTCCGCCTCAATACCATCGAGATCCGGCTGCCTCCGCTGCGCGACCGGCGGGAAGACATTCCGATCCTGGCGGCGCATTTCCTGCGCCAACATGCGGGGCATTACCGGAAACCGCTGACCGGGTTCGACGAAGGCGCCATCAAAGCGCTGCTGGCGCACGCCTGGCCCGGCAACGTCCGCGAACTGGATCACGCCGTGGAGCGCGCGGCGCTGATGGCGCAGGGCGACATCATCCGGGCAGGAGACTTGGGCCTGCGGACCGGCCGGGAAGGTCCCCCGCGGCTGGAGGAGATGAGTCTCGAAGATGTGGAAGCCCTTCTCATCAAGAAAGCCCTGGCCCGCTTCAGCGGGAATGTGAGCCATGCGGCCAACGCGCTCGGGCTCAGCCGCAGCGCCCTCTACCGCCGCCTGCAGCGGTACGGGCTGTAGCCCGTGAACTCCATAACGGTTCCGCCAGAAGAGAAGCCGGCGCGCATCGGCTATGAGGGGCGGATCGTGCTGCTGGCCCTGCTGGCCGGCCTGCCCGGCTCGGCCATCGCGCTCTGGCTGCTCTGGACCGGCAATTTCGAAGCGCGCACCCAGTGGCCGCTCTCGGTGCTGATCGTAGGCTGGTGGTTTGCGTTTGCCTTCGCCGTGCGCGAGCGCGTGGTATTTCCGCTGCAGACTCTTTCGAACCTGCTGGGTGCGTTGCGCGAGGGCGACTACTCCGTGCGAGGGCGCGCGCCTCGTCCCGACGATGCGCTGGGCGAGGTGATGCACGAGGTCAATACGCTGGGCGGAACCCTGAGGGAGCAGCGGCTGGGTGCGATGGAGGCCACCATGCTGCTGCGCACCGTGATGCGCGAGATCGATGTGGCGATCTTCGCCTTCGACGAACGGCGCCGGCTGCGGCTGGTCAATCGCGCGGGCGAGAGGCTGCTCGCCATGCCTCCGGAGCGCCTGCTGGGACAGACCGCGTCCGAACTGCACCTCGAAGCCTGTCTCGAGGGTCCGTCGCAGAGCACTCTGCAGATGGTGTTTCCGGGGGGCGCTGGGCGCTGGGGCGTTCGCCGCACCCGGATCCGCGAGCGCGGCCTGCCGCTTGAGTTGATCGTCATTTCGGACCTCACCCAGGCCCTGAGCGAGCAGGAACTTCAGGCCTGGCAGCGCCTGGTCCGCGTGCTCGGCCACGAGTTGAACAATTCGCTCGCCCCCATCAAGTCGATCGCGGGCAGCCTGGTGGCGATCATCTCGCGCGATCCGCTGGCGGAAGATTGGCGCGACGATATGAAGCGCGGGCTCAACGTCATCACGTCGCGGTCGGAAAGCCTCAGCCGCTTTATCGGCGCCTACGCGCGCCTGGCCAAACTGCCGCGTCCGCAACTGCAGCCGCTCGACGTAGCGCCCTGGGTGGAGCGCGCGGTGAGCTTCGAGACGCGGGTCCCGGTGCTGGTCGAGCCGGGTCCGAATATGACCGTACAGGGCGACCCCGACCAGTTGGAGCAGGTCCTGATCAACTTGTTGCGCAACGCCGCGGACGCGTCGCTCACGACTAACGGCGGTGTGCGGATCGGCTGGCGCCGGGATGGATCGATGCTCGAAATCCGCGTGGAGGACGACGGGCCGGGCCTTTCGAGCACCGCCAACCTCTTTGTCCCCTTCTTCACCACCAAGCCGGGAGGGTCGGGCATCGGGCTGGTGCTCAGCCGCCAGATTGCGGAAGGCCACGGCGGCGCGCTTATGCTCGAAAACCGCGTGCCCGGACCGGGTTGTGTGGCCCGCCTGCGGCTGCAGGTAGGGTAGGCCTCCCGGCCTGCCGAGTCTTGCTCCCGCCGAAAGAACAGTACCGTTACGAAACTCTTCTAACTAAAGACAACTCAATTTCAGCGATGAAATCTTCTATGAATTAAGTTGAGGTCAATTTGAAAGACGGAAGCGACTGATCCGGTCCCCGGGTATGCCTTCGCTCGATAACGTTCCCGCGCCTCTCGCACCCTCCTCGCTGGAGGAGACCGGCTTGCCGGAAGTGCTGCTGGAACAGCTTCTTCTCAAGATTCTCTATTTCCGGGGCGAGTTGTACGGGCAGGAGCTTTCGAAAGCCATCGGGCTGCGCTTCAGCGTGATCGAGGAGATGGTCGAGGGGCTGAAACTGCGCCATCACGTCCAGGTGAAGCGGTCGCTCGGAATCAGCAGCGTGGGTTCGGTATTCGCTCTCACCGAAGCCGGCCGGGACCGCGCGAGGGAGTGCCTGGAAGACAACCGCTACGCCGGTCCGGCCCCGGTGCCGCTGAGTCAATACTCCGACCGGGTGCGCCAGCAGAGGGCCGCCGAAGGATGGCTGACCAAGGAGAGCCTGGCGCCCGCCTTTCGCGGCATGGTCCTCACGCAGCGGATCCTTTCCCAGGTCGGACCGGCGGTCAGCGCGGCGAATTCCCTGCTGCTCTATGGCAAGCCGGGTGACGGGAAGACGTACCTGATCGAGGCGCTGCGAAACCTGAGTACGTCGCCGGTCTACATTCCTCACGCTCTCGAATGCCAGGGAAATATCGTTCAACTGTTCGACCCGATTTACCATCACCGGGAAGAGGAAGCGGAAGGCGAGCCCTCGCTGGTGGCCGTCTCGGAGGACCGCTCCTATGACGGGAGATTCGCCAAATGCCGCAGGCCGTTTTTCGTGAGCGGCGGCGAGCTTTCGCTCGACATGCTGGACCTGCGGTACAACACGGCTTCGCGAGTGTACGAGGCTCCCTTCCAATTGAAGGCCAATAACGGGATCTATTTGATCGACGATTTTGGGCGGCAGCGCGCTACGCCGGCCGAGGTGCTCAATCGCTGGATCGTGCCGATGGAGCGGCGGCTCGACTATCTGAGTTTCACCACCGGCGGCAAAATGATCGTCCCGTTCGAGACCTTCCTGGTCTTTTCCACCAATCTCAATCCGGCGGATCTCGGCGATGAAGCGTTCCTGCGGCGCATCCAGTATAAGATGTTGCTGCCGGGGCCGGCCGAAAACGAGTTCATCAAGATCTTCGAGACTTTCTGCGCCAGCCGCAAGCTGCCGTGCAGCCGCGACCTGATCGTGCGGTTCATCGACCGCCGCTATCGGAAGGCGGGCAAGGCCTTCCGGCGCTGCCACCCGCGCGATTTGCTCACCCACGCCATCAACTTGATGAATTTCGAGAAGCTGCCGTACGCGCTGAATGACGATATTCTGGATCGCGCGTTCGACGGCTGCTTTCTCGAAGATGTGCAAAACGGGCCGCCCCAGGAATCGGCCCTCCTGCCGATCATGGCGGAGACCTGCACGGACCACTTTGGCGACCAGATCGCGAAAATCCCGACGGCCTTCGGCACTCTGGCGTTCCTGGGAGGGTTCCGCAGCCGCGCCACCGGCCAGTATTACGACGTGGAATCCTGCCGTCAATACGGCGAGCCCGAGACCGTGCGGGTGTTGCACCGGCTGCATTCGCGCGCTTTCGCCGACTGGCTGAACCTCACGCTGGACCAGCAGAACCGCGACTTGAGGCGCTATCTGGGAAGCAACGATGCGGCGCGTACGCGCCTCGAGCGAAAAGAACTCGTCAATCTCCTGGCGCCGGCCGGGTCGAGATCCGAAGAAGTTTCGCTCTTCCTGGAAGACTTGAACACGATTCTGGGGGTCTTCCGGGACGAAAAGCCCGAGGCCGGACCCGTGGCCGTGGCAGTTCCCGAAGCCGTCGAGAAGATCGCCTGAGGGACCGCGCCCGACGCTGCGGGCGCGCTGCGATATCCAGTGAAATGGAAAGGAAAAAGGGCCGCCCGATCGCGGCCCGGTCTCTATCGATCGCCCAGGAAGTTGAGGTAGATCTGGGTCTGGGTTTCCACCGGAACTCCGTTCAGGAGGGTGGGCCGGTAAACCCACTGCATCACGGCGTCGACGGCGGCGCGCTGTAGCAGCGGATGCCCCTTCACCACCTTGACTTTTTTCACCTTGCCGTCGGTGCCCACCGTGGCGATCACTTCCACCGTGCCGCGGGCGCCGGCTTCTTTGGCCAGGCGCGGGTACTCAGGATCCTTGCGGCGAAGCAGTTGGGCCTGCTGAATCTGCCCGCCGGTTTGCGCCGGCTGCCTGTTCGATGAAGCCGCCGCGGAAGGAGGCGGAGGAGGCGGCGCCGAAGCCGGGCCTCCGAGTCCCAACCCGGCCAAGCCGGAGCCGGAATTGTCCTGGGGCAGCGCGGGAGCCGCCGGCAGATCCGCTGGGCGGGTCGGGCGCAGGCGCTGTGCCAGCGATTCGGTGCTGAATCGCCTCAGGGGAGCGGCCGGAGTCCGCGGCGTCTCGGCGTCGGCTGCCGGTGTTTCCGAGGTTGCCGGTTGTGCATTCGTATTCTGCTGCTGAGCAGCGGGCTGGGCGGATGACTCCGTAGCCGGTTTACCGGCTTGCTGTTGTTGTTGTTGTTGTTGCTGTTGTTGCTCCTCCAGGGGCGAAGGACGGGTACGGAGAACCCGCACCGACTCGCTGGTCGTGCGCGCCTGGTCGGGACCGGTCACTTCCATGCGGAATACCACGTCGGCGGTTGCCGGCGAATAAGAGATGCTGCCGGCGCCGCGGAGTTGCGACAGGTCTATGTCCACGTTCTCATGCTGTTGGCCGTCGGTAATCGAGAGCACGGCGTGAGTGGCATTGCGGATTGCGGCCGAATCGCGATTCCAGGTCAACACCAGTTCGCCGCCGCTGCGCTCCACCCGCAGGGCCAGCGGAGAGGTATCCTGGGCGGCCGCTCCCGAGGGATGGCTGCCATGGCGCAGGAACCCGGGGTAAACGAAAAGGGTGACCGCGGCCAGGACAACCAGCGCCGCGACGACCGAGATCACGACCAGCTTTCCGCTTCGCGACGGCGGAGCAGGCTCGGCGGCTTCCGGCTCAGGTCCCCGGGCAAATTGGGGAACGGCTGCTGCGGGTCTGGATTTCGGCTCCTCGGGAGGTTCTAGCGGCGCCTTCACCTCTTCCACGACGGCCGCAGCCGCGGGTTCGGGCTTGCTCGCCGGTGGCTCCGGTTTCTCCGCGGCCGGTTCGGGTTTTGCGACCACCGCTTCGGTTTTCGCGGCGGGGATCGGAGGCGCAATCACCTCGATTGGCGGTTCCCGCGGTTCCATTGGTTCCGGAACTGCCTCCACCACCAGGGACGGCGGTGGAGTGGTAATCTCGCGCCGCGAGGCGATCGGGACGATCTGGGCGCGCGGCGTCGTTTTGGGCGCCGGGGTGGGTGGAGCAGCCGGGCGCGCCGTCAACGGTTCGGATTGCGCCGCCGCCAGTTTGCCCACCAGTTCCGAAGACCGGCAGGGGAATTCGAGCCAACTGCTTTCGGTCCGGATGGAGCCGTCCTCGCGGAAGAAGACTCCGGCCAGGCTCGGCTTGCTGGCGAAGGGCCGGATCAGCAGCGCGATGCCGTGCGCGCCGCCGAACTTGGAATCCAGAAGCGTCACGTCGTCGGCATCCATCGACAGGCCCTTGCGGGTGTGGCTGCGATAGTACCCCACTGCAACCAGCCCGTTGCGGGCGCCGGCCTCCATAACCTTGGAAAAGCGCAGCAGGTCGATATCGGACAAACGATAGAGCGGGCCGCGGCTGTAATCGCAGATCACCGGATCGTAGCTTGCGATGGTGATGAGCGCAGGGCTTCCCGGCTCGACAGTTCCGAACAGGACACCGCCGACCTCCGACCCCCGCGAACTGAGCGAGCGGAAGCTTTCGACCGCTTCATGCTCGAGACGGTCGATAATGTCCAGCGGAAAGCACACGGAAATCGGCTTTTCCGGGATCGACCAGATGTACGAGGGCTGGGAAACGGGTGGAATGCTGAAACGTTCTGCGCGAGCTGTCGATTCGTTCATCGGCTATCCTCCGAGAGATACGGGCGCCTTAATCAGCCCTGATTCTAGCCGACAAACTTATCTTTATGGTACTAATTTTAGTTGCTATTATCCAAAAGCAGTATGAAATGCCCCGGCATTCTGTGTGCGATCCGCGGAATCGAGGCCTCCCTGCTAACCTTCGTTATTAGGAAACTATTTCCGTAATGACACCTTACTATTACCGTCGATCCGTCCTATAATTGCGCCAGAATGAGCGAGCGCACTTGCCAGCTTTGCGGCAAACCGCTAAGCCGCATCCGGGTTGGCGGCGGTGAGGAATTCTGTTCTCGCGAACATCGCACGCAATACCGGCTGCGCCGCGGCATGGATCGTCTTCAGGAAGCGAACAAAGTCGCCAGCCTGATGCGGCGACGCGAGAATCCGAAGCCGATTACCGTAACACCGGTCGCGGAAACGGTGTGGCGCGGGTACTTCCACACCATGGTGAACGCCAATCGGCCCATTCAGCTTCCGCATCGGGCGGGACTGGGAAAGCAAATTCCAGGGCTGCCGGCGGCGGGTTACACCGCGTTGCGGCCGGCCGGGAACGCGCAGCGGGTGGAACGGCGCAACCTGGATATGAGCTTCCAGTCGAGAGCTGCGCTGGACCTTGCGCTTCCGCAAACCGGCTGGCGGACCGCGGGGAGCCTTCCGCAGGCCCCGCCCGTGATGCGTCCGGCGGCATTGCCGGCGTCGGCTGGGGCGCGCCGTCCGCAGCAGTTGACGCGAAACGCGGGGCGGCTCAGGATCGTCCCGCCCAAAGCCGGCAGCATTCGGAAACGCACTGACGGCGCAGCCGCGTCATCCTATCGCACGGTGCCTATGGAGGCCGCGGCGGGTGCGATTCTGCGGGTTTCGCGCGCTGTCGGGTTTCATCTTCCGGCGCTGCAGGTATTCCGCTTCGGGCGGGGCGGCCCCATATCGGCGGCGTTCGTTTGGCCGGAGGCAATCGGACAGCAGGTGCGGCCGGCCGCCGTAGCGCGGGAACGAAGTGTGGAGGCGATGCTGGTTCCATTCCCGAAGCGCACGGCCGAGGCCGCATACCACTGGGAGCCGCAGCCCGACCTTGGTCCGGGCGTGCCGGAGCCGGTGACATTGAGGCTGAGCGTCTCCATACAGGATTCCCAGGCTGCCTCGCGCACGACGGGCCCGTTATGGAGCCTCGAAGGCGATATCGCGCGCATCCCGCGGCGAACCAGCACCATCGGGGGAGCGCGCTTCTCCGCGACGAACCGCCTGTTGCCGCTCGAGCCGGCGCCCGTCGCACAGAATCCGGAACAGAGAATCTCCGTCGTCCCGATCGGCTCGGGCGACATGACATTTGGCTACTCGGAAGAGGAGCATCCTATCTAATGAGCACTACAGCAATGAGAACTCCCATCCAGGCGGTGCGGAACCCGGATCCGGACAGCACTAATAAAGGTTCCGGATATCTGGCTCGCGCCGTCGCGATGCACCTGTCGGGGAAGCGCGACGAAGCGCTGAAGCAGTTACAGCGAGCCGTCGCCGCCCAGGAAGCCACGCCCGAGATCTATCGCGCCATGGCCCACATCCTCTTCGAGGTGGGGGATTACCGAGAGGCGGCAAAGGCCTACCGTACACTGACCCAGTTGAAGCCGCAGTACGCCATGGGGTGGTTCAACCTGGCGGTGTGCCTGGAGCGACTGAGCTCTTGGGAGGAGGCTGCCCAAGCCTTTCACCGTTCCTCCACTCTCGATCCCAAGAACCTGGACGCCCACCTCGGGCTGGGTGTCTGCCATTTGCGCCAGGAGGATCCGAAATCGGCGCTGTTCGCCTTCGAGCGCTGTCTGGAAATCTCGCCGGGGCACGAGGACGCAGCCTTCGGAAAGGCGGCGGCGCTGCAGTCGCTCGGCCACCCGGACGAGGCGGCGACCATTTACGACCGCATTCTCGAGCGCAACCCCGAATCGGAAGAGTCGCTCTCGAACCTGGTGCTGATCGGGATGTCGAAAGAAGATTTCGACATGGTGCGGGAATATTCGGAGCGCCTGCTGGAACTGCGGCCGGATTCGACGGTGGCGCTCGAGGGACTGGCCTCATGGGCTTCAGCGGCGGGCGAGCACGCATTGACCGCCAAGTTCTGCACGTTGCTGGTGTCGGCGGTGCCTGGGCACTTTGAAGGCTGGTTCAACCTCGGGCTGGTGCACCAGAAATCCGGCCGTTGGGAGCAGGCCGAGGAAGCTTACGAAGAGGCACTGAAGGTGCGGTCCCGCTCCTGCGAGACCCTGACGAACCTGGGCATAGTGCGCGAGCACCGCGGAGACCTGGTGGGCGCGCGGGCGGCATACGACAAGGCCATGCAGGCGGACAGCTCGGCGCTGGCGCCGCTGTGGAACGTCGCGCTGCTGCTCGAGCAATCCGGACAGCCCGACGAGGCCGAGCGGTGGTACAAAGCGCTCCTGGAAAAGGCCCCGAAAGAGGAAGAGGCTCGCTTCCGGCTGGGATTCTTGCGCTTGCAGCGGCAGGATTTCCGCGGCGCCCTCGAAGCCTTCGAAGGCTGCCTGAAATACCGTCCGAACTGGCCCGAGGCACAGGCCAACCTGGCCCTGGCATACAGTGGACTGGGAGATCGCGAACGGGCCGGCCGGCTCTACGAGAAGATTCTGGAGACGGATCCGAAGTCGTCCGAAGCGCTGCGGGGGATGGCCTCGCTCGCGATTCAGGCCTCCGACTACGAGACGGCCCTCGAATTCCACGCGCGGCTGATCGATCTCGGCGAGCGGTCTCCGGAAATTCTCTACAATGCGGGCCTGATGTACGAAAAGGGGGGAGACGCCGACCGCGCCATGAACCTCTACCGGGAGGCCCTGGCGTTGCAGCCGGAGATGCCGGAAGCGCTGCTCAACCTGGGCCGCCTGCTGGAGGCCGCCGGAAGATCGGCCGAAGCGCGCGATTGCTGGAGCAAGGCGCTCGAAACGGAACCCGCCCTGGCGCAGGGATACTTCGGCCCGGCAATCGACTAAGCCGGCGGGCCGGGCATGTTTCAGGCATGCCCGACCTCCGTAGGAACTAAGCAGCCACGCTCCGGCCCTGGGGTTTGGCGGACCGTTGGGGTTGCGGAGGCATGGTGGCCGCCGGGATTGTATTGCCGGAAAAGTAATCGGCCACCGGATACAGGGCATAAGGAACCGTTTCCGCAAACGCCCGGCCGAGTTTCTGTTGGATGCGATAGACGAAGTGGAAAAATAACCCGCGATCGATTTTAAGCTGACGGCAGCACAGCTTCCAATCCGCGCCCAAAAGAAAATGGTAGCGGAAAATACGGTGTTCGTAATCATCGAGCACCCGACGGCTAATCAGACAAAAGTCGGCCTGAAATTCCTCCCGTTTGCGAGAGTAGCTTCGCCGGCCTTCGCGGCCCGGACGGAAGTCCAACGTGACGCTCCCCACGTGGGATACGGCGGAGCATTCGCGGAAGCGGTTGTAACAGGCTCGAAAAACAGCCCGAAATACGCATTGGCAGGGAACTTCCCTGCCTCCCCGTATCAGTCGAATCCCGTTCCCCTGGCATTGGGAACAGGATGTCTTTGCCAAGCCAAGCGTGTTTGATCGGTTCCAGAGCATGTTCAGAATGTCCTTCTGGCGGCGACTTTTTTCTTTTTCGTAAGCCGCCATCGGTTTACAACTGTAATGAATCTAACATTACGAAAGAAAACGTCAATCATTTCAAATAAAATTTCCAAAAAATACTAAACATTCTAGTACTAATATTAGTGGACTATCCTTTTGCTATGATCCATTTAGAGTTATCCGAAGATATTGGCTAATTTTAAAAATATAGGGAATATCCTAGTAGAGACGAGAAATATTACGTACCCTCTATTTCCTACAGTTATATGCCTCAACCGGAAAAAGGACGAAATCTGCTGAATTTCTGGGAACTCGAACGCCGGATGCTGGCCACGATTCGCGAACGGGTACGCCGGGGCGACCTGACCGAACGCGGCCTGGCGCGGCTCTCGGGAGTTTCCCAGCCCCATATTCATAACGTTTTAAAAGGGAAACGGGATCTCTCCAGGGACACGGCCGACGCCATCCTTGCCGCCCTAGGTATAGACCTGCTCGACCTGCTCGACCCCCAGCAGTCGAAGCAGCGCGACTGAGCAGCCTTTCCCGATGGAGTGCGCGCCTGGCCGCCCCTATGTTCCAATAGGGTGCTTGGGAGAGTACGATTGAACCGGCCCGGGAGAAGCGCGGAACTTCGGGGGGCCCGCCTGCAACGCCTGGCCCGCAGGATTCAGGAATTGTCCGGAAAAGACTCGGACCTGATGCGCCGATCCGTAGAGATGATGGCAGTGCGCCGGGCGGCCGCGGTGGAACTCTACCGCACGTGCGCCGCGGTGACGGGCGACCTCAACCGGTTGCTGCCGCGGCAGGACGTGATCCTCGATCCCCAGGAGTTTTCCGAGGGAGGTTTCCAGGAGGACTCTACCAACCTGGTCCAGATCAACGTGCGGGGGCGGATCCTGCAGGCCGCCTACACCGCCACCGGGGAACTGGTCTCGACCGAGGATTTCCGCATTCCCTACTGCCTCGAGGGGTCAATCCGCGGTTTCAACCAGCAACTGCTCGAGAAGGACCTGATCGAAGAGCAGTTGATCTTCTACACCGTGGAAAAAGACCGCCGGATGTGGCGTTATTTCGACCCCCGCACCTACCATTCGGGGCCGTTCGATCAGGAGTACCTGCTTTCGCTGCTCGAGCAGGTGATCTGAAGGCCGGGCCGCGGCCATCTTTCCGGCCGCCCTCCCGATTCGATATACTTTACAGCGGTCCCACCGTGATCGATTTCGCATTCGCTGTTAGGCATGAAAGGAAGGTACCTGGTGAGTTTAAAAAAAGAGCCTGAGCTGCCGGCACCGCCGAAGAAAGGGTTTTCCCGCCGCGGGTTCATTCGGGGCGTGGGAATCGGTAGCGGCGCGCTCGGAACGGGCCTGTTGGAGAAGGACGCGGCCGCCGAACCGGCCGCGAGCGCCCTGGCCGGTCCGGGACCTGTACCAATCACGCTCAATGTCAACGGGAAACCCATGAATCTGACGGTCGAGCCGCGCGTCACGCTGCTCGACGCATTGCGCAACCATCTCGACCTGACCGGCTCCAAGCGGGTTTGCGACCGCGCCACCTGCGGCGCCTGCACGGTTCTGTTGAACGGGAAAAGCGTTTACGCCTGCACGGTGCTTGCAATTGACGCGCAGGGTAAGCCAATCGAAACCATCGAAAGCCTCCCGGTCCATAATCCGGTATCGCGGGCCTTCGTCGATCACGACGGCCAGCAGTGCGGCTACTGCACGCCGGGCTTCGTGATGGCGACCCACGGCTTTCTGAAAGAGAATCCGAATCCCACCGAGGAACAGGTGAAGCACGGTTTGGGTGGCAATCTCTGTCGCTGCGGGACCTATATGGGCATCCGCAAGGCTGTGGTGGAAGCGGCCCGAACCATGAAGGAAGGGAAAAATGGCTAACGCACCGGATTATCACTGGCCGCCGATCGAGAAGCGAAAAGTCATCGGCAAGCCGTTCAAGCGCGTCGATGGGCCCGTGAAAGCCTCGGGCCGGGCCAAATATGCCTCGGATTACAACCTGAGGGGAATGTTGTTCGGCGCCTATCTGACGAGCCCGTACGCTCACGCTCGCGTCACCGGCATCGATACTTCCGCCGTGGAAAAGATGAGCGGCGTAAAAGCCATCCACGTGATGGTGAAGCCGGGGTCGGAGATCCAGTGGCAGGGGTTCGAGATCGCCGCGGTGGCGGCGACCACGGAGGAACTGGCGAACGAAGCGGTTCGCCGGATCAAGGTCGAGTACGAGGTATTGCCGCACCTGGTGCACGAAGAGGATCTAACGAAAGTCGGGACACGCGGGAAGGCTGCGGGCGAGAAAGTTCAGGGCGACCCGGACAAAGCCTTTCAGGATGCCGACCATGTGGTCGAGGCCACCTATGGGATCCCGGTAGTGACGCACTGCTGCCTGGAGCCGCACGGCGTGGTGATCCAGTGGAAGGCGGGCGATAAGCCGGACGGTTCAGCCGATGAGATCACGGCCTGGACCACGGTGCAATACGTCTCCGGGTATGCCAATTCGCTGGCCCCCAATGTGAAAGTGCCGGCCGCGAATATCAAAGTGATCCAGGACTACATCGGCGGCGGGTTCGGCAGCAAGTTCTCGCCGGACGATTGGGCCGTGGTGGCGGCCAACCTCTCGAAGAAGGCGGGCGGACGGCCGATCAAGCTGTTCCTGGACCGCGCCACCGAGCAGCGGATCGCGGGCAACCGTCCCTCGGCCTTCGCCAAGATCAAAATCGGCGGGAAGAGCGACGGCTCGATCACCGCCTGGCAGTCCACGGGGTGGGGCACCGGCGGGTTCGGAACCGTCGGCGGGCCGCCGCTGCCGTACGTGATCGACAAGATTCCCAACCAGCGCATCAACCACACCGCGGTCTCCGTGAACGCGGGGCCGCAGCGCGCGTGGCGCGCTCCGAATAACCAGCAGGCATCGTACCTGACGTGCAGCGCGATCGAAGATTTCGCCGCCAAGGCGGGGCTCGATCCGTACGACGTCTTCTACAAGAATTTCGAGAATGCGCCCGAGGCGCGTGTCGAAACTTACCGCTACCAGTTGCAGAAAGCGGCCGAACTGGCGCAGTGGAAGAAGCTGTGGAAGCCGCGCGGGCAGCAATCCGGAACCGTGAAGCGCGGGCTGGGCATAGCATACAGCGCGTGGGGCGGGGCAGGGCACGCCAGCCAGTGCCGCGCCGTGATCAACCCGGACGGCTCGGTGGCGGTGGAGATGGGAACCCAGGATCTCGGCACGGGTACGCGGACGATCATCGAGCAGGTGGCGGCGGAGAGCCTGGGCCTGCCCTTCGACGCCGTGAAACTCCACATGGGGACAAACCAGTATCCTCCGGACGGCGCTTCGGGGGGATCCACAACCGTGGGCGGCGTCTCCTCTTCGACGCGCAAAGCGACGCTGAACGCGCTCGCCAAGCTGTTCGAGGTAGTGGCGCCGGCGCTCGGCACGGAGCCCGACCAGTTGGAGGCCGTCGACGGACAGATCCGCGTGAAGGGCAACCCCAACAAGAGCCTCACGTGGAAGGCGGCCTGCCGCAAACTGGGCACCAGCAAGATCTCCGAGATGGGCGAGAACAACCAGCGCACGGCGGCGCGCGAGGGACTGAACACCTCGGGCTCGGCGGGCGTGCAGATCGCGGACGTTTCGGTGGATACGGAAACCGGCATCGTCAAGATTAACCGGTACGTGGCGGTGCAGGATTGCGGCATGATCATCAACCCGCGGCTGGCCACCAGCCAGATCTACGGCGCGATCATCATGGGGATCGGCACCGCGCTGTTCGAAGAGCGCATCATGGACGAGCAGACCGGCGCCATGCTGAACGCCGATATGGAGTTTTACAAGCTGGCCGGCATCGACGATATCGGCGAGATTATCGTGCATCTCGACGACCGTCCGGAAAGCGATTCGCGCGGGGTCATCGGTTTGGGAGAGCCTCCCGCGATTGCCATCTGCGCCGCGGTGGGGAACGCGGTCGCGAACGCCCTCGGGGTGCGCGTGCCAAATATCCCAATGACTCCGGATCATGTGCTGAACACGCTCGAAGGGAGGAACGCATAAATGCAGACCTTCGCATACGCCAATCCCGCGACCCTTCAGGAGGCCTTCGGGCACCTCGGCGCCCGCTGGGGCGAAGCCGACGTGCTGGCCGGCGGCACCGACCTCATCAGCCTCATGAAGGAGCATCTCCACACGCCCAGGCGGGTGGTGAACATCAAGAACATCAAGGAACTCGAAGGCATCCGGAAGACCGGGGAGGGTCTGCGCATCGGCGCCCTGGTAACCATGGATGAGTTGGCGGCCGACGCCGAGGTGAAAGCCTCCTACAAAGCACTGGCGGACGCCGCGGCGGGAATTCCCAGCCCGCAGATTCGCCACATGGGGACGGCCGGCGGCGACCTGTGCCAGCGGCCGCGCTGCTGGTACTACCGGCAGGGCTTCGGGCTGTTCGCGATGAAGGATGGCAAGTCGCTGGTACCGGAGGGCGAGAACAAATATCACGCCATTTTCGGCAGCGGCCCGGCCTATTTCGTGAGCGCGTCGAGCCTGGGGCCGGCGTTGGTGGCATTGAACGCCAAGGTGAAGTTGGTTTCGGCCAAGGGCACGCGGGAGCTTGCGGTAGCGAAGTTCTTCGTGACCCCGGCCAGCGAGAACGCCCGCGAGATCGCGATGCGGCCGGACGAGATCCTCACGGAGATCCTGGTGCCCGCCGCCTCGCCGCACAATGCGACTTACGAAGTGCGGCAGAAGGAGGCGCTCGATTGGCCCTTGGCTGCCGCCGCCGTGTCGCTCGAAATGAAAGGCACCACGGTTGCGGCCGCCAGAATCGTGCTCGGCCACGTGGCTCCGGCGCCGTGGGAATCGGCCGCGGCGGCCAAGGCGCTGGTCGGCAAGAGTGTCAGCCCGGCAACCGCGGAAGCCGCCGGCAAGGCCGCGGTGGCGGATGCCAGGCCGCTCAGCCAGAACGCTTACAAAGTGACTCTGGCGAAGGTGGCGGTGAAGCGCGCGCTGCTGGAAGCCGCGAGGGTAAAGGGATAGCTATGGAACGTCCCGGTTTGACCAAAATCAGCATGAACCGCTGCGGCATGCTGCGCTGGAAGGGCATGTTCATCGAGGCGGAGTGGGATCCGACCATTCAGCACTCGAATGACCGCGCCTTCTGGTGCCAGCACACCTTCAAACCGATCGGGCCGGACGGCAAGGTCTGCGACGACTTCGAGTGCAGTCCGGCGCGCAACTGCTACGAGCAACTGTAGGAATAAGTTAGAAACGGCCCGCCCCTCAGGTTCGCGGCTCTGCGCCATGATTTTGCGTGCGGACCGTGAGGGAGCGGGCTGGGGTGAAATCTCCGCGGTATAATCCCTCCTAGAGGGACAATTGGATGCTGAAAGTTCTGGGTACTGCCGTCGTGGTGTTTTCGACGGTCGCTTCTGTTTCCTTTGCGGCGGGAATTCCTTCCCGCAGCGTCAACGGCAATTACATCGAGGCCCGCACCGCGGACGTCTATACCGGGCCGTGCTTCGCCAACGGCGAAATCGAGATGGCGGGGAAAGAGGCGGTGATGGGATGGAAGATCAACCACGGCGATTGGCACGGCGTAGACATCGAGGGACTGTCGGTGGTTGGAGTGCTTCGCGCGGAACATACCCTCGGCAACACGTTCGAGAAGGTGAACCCGACCCGGGCGGTGTTGATCATAGACAGCCGGGCCGATGCCGAGCAGCGCCTGGCTCTCCAAAGCTTCGCGAAACATATGGCCGGCGACCTGCTGAACGACATCGTGAAGGTGGATTACGCTCCTATCGAGTTGACCATCGAGGGGGGGAATATCCACGGCGGGGCGGCGAAACTCACGGCGGGCTCTCTGGCCGCGATCCGTACCCGCGCCATGGCTGCGACGGACCATATCTGCGGGAATGAAGAGATCTGGTATCCGCCGCTGGCCCAGGTACAGCACGTGATGCCGGCTTACACGCTGGAAGATGCCTACAACGGCGACGCTCTGGGCGAAACGTGGAACAACCGCCTGAAGCGCAGCGGTTTCGTCGGTACGTTCCAGGTAACTGCCGAGTAGCGCCCGGAAGAGTCCAAGGAAGACCTCCGCCGGCGTAGCAGGGAAGTCCACGCGGCGAAGGTCTTCCGGTTCAACCCGGCATGTAAGCCACGCACTCCCCACTTACACGTTTCCCCGCCGAGCGCCCCTCGAGTCACTCCCGGTAGATAATTAACGCAATAGATAATTAACGCGATTCACACCGCATTTGATTCAAGTGCGATAAGAGCAGCCTTTTATCTTGACATCGCCCAGGGTGCGCAGTATAGTCACGCAAAAGAGGTTGACGGCTTTATCATCATATGCGGACAGAAATTGTAGAAGAACTGGTTTCGGAAGCGCATACTATATTCTGCCGCAGAAAGATAGTTAGGGCATAATTATTTGATTCACCTACCCCGGGCGTTGGAGAGATTATGGCGTTCTTAACGTGCTTCAGGGACACCAGGCGGCGACCGCCGGTTTTTGCGGCCGCTCTTGCGATGATTTGCTGCTTCACAATCCCGGCACACGCGCAGAATATCGCGGTGTCGGAGGTGGACGGGCACATAACAGACCCGAGCGGCCAGGCGATCGCCGGCGCGCAGGTCAAAATGATTGAAACGGCGCGCGGTACCGTGCACGTGACCAGCACGGACGAAACCGGCCGCTATTTTTTGCCGAATCTTCCGGTGGGCCCTTACCGGCTGGAAGTGAGCGCGCCGGGATTCAAGACTTACGGTCAGACGGGAATCGTGCTGGAGGTCGCGCACAACATCGATATCCCGGTCAAGATGGAGATCGGAGCCGTAACGGAAAGCATCGAGATCTCGGCAAACGCGGCGATGGTAGAAACCAAGGAGAACTCGATTGCCCAGGTGATCGACCAACAACGGCTGGTCGACCTGCCCCTGAATGGCCGCAATCCAGCCCAATTGCTGACCCTGACGGGAGCCGGCACCTCGACCATGACGCTCAACGGCGGCGACTTGACGGGCAGCAAGAACATGCAGGGATCGAACGGCTCGGGACAATATTCGGTAGCCGGCGGCGCGGCCAACGGACTGAACTTCCTGCTGGACGGCGGGGACAATAACGATGCGTTCAGCAACGTGAATCTTCCGATCCCGTTTCCGGACGCCGTGCAGGAATTCAGCGTGCAGACCAACGGTCTGCCGGCGCAATATGGGTTACACCCCGCTGGCGTGGTCAACATCGTGACGAAATCCGGCGCCAACAGTTTCCATGGCGACCTGTTCGAGTTCCTGCGCAACGGCGATTTGAACGCGCGCACGGAAGGGACACCGACGCGCGACACATTGAAGCGCAGTCAGTTCGGCGGCACGGCTGGCGGCCGGATCATCAAGGACAAGTTATTCTTCTTCGGCGGATATCAGGGCACGCGGCAGCGCAGCGACCCCGCCCAGAATATCGCCTACGTACCCACAACGGCGGTACTGAACGGCGATTTCAGCGTGGTGGACGGAGCCAAGGCCAACGGCGGTTGCCTGACCTCGGCGCGCGCGCTGAAGAACGCGTCCGGCACTCCCTATCCGAACAACCAGATACCGATAAGCACATTCGATCCGGCGGGGTTCAAACTGGCGTCCACGTATCTTCCGGTGTCCACGGACCCGTGCGGGAAGTATTACTATGGCTACCTGAGCAACAATCCGGACGACCAATGGATCGGACGCATCGATTACAACATCAGCAGCAAGCAGTTTCTGTATGCCCGGTATTTCATCTATGACTTCACGGCACTCTCGCTGTTCGATGGCCATAATGCGCTGACTACGGGCACCGCGGGGAACAAAGACCGCTCGCAGACGATGACCTTCGGCCACACGTATACCATCAGCCCAACCAAGGTAAACTCTTTCCACGCCACCTTCGACCGGCGGCGCGACAATCGCGGAGATGCATCCAACCTGTTCAGCCCCAAGGACCTGGGCGTGGACATGTACCAGGCGATTCCGAATTACACGCAGCTCACCGTGAGCAATTACTCCGGAAGCGGATTCAACATCGGCTGCGGCACTTGCGCGCCGGGAAATTTCGACATCAACACGTACCAATTAGCGGACGATTTCACGATCATCCATGGGCGGCACCAGATCGGGTTCGGGTTCGACGGCCGCAAGGACCAGTTCAATTCCTACAACAACCAGCAGGCGAACGGACAGTTCACGTTCAACGGCGCCACCAGCGGAGACGGGATGGCGGACCTGCTGACCGGCCGGTTCTCCGGATTGACCGACGGCAACGTGATCTCCGATTATCTCCGCCAGAACGTGATCGCCGCCTATGTGCAGGATGCCTTCCACGCCACGCGGCACTTGAGCATAAACTTCGGCGTTCGCTGGGAGCCTTCGGTGCCCGCGTACGATAAGTATGGGCGCGGCAACCAGTTCAGTTGGCCGCTGTTCCTCGAGAACTGGCATAGCTCGGTGTACCCGAAAGCCCCGGCGGGCTTGATTTTCTATGGCGATTCCGAGGACAAGTACGGCAAGGCGCTCACGGCATCGCACTGGGCGACGTTCTCCCCCAGGCTGGGCGTAGTTTGGGACCCCAAGGGAGACGGCCAGCAAACCATCCGCGCGGCGTTTACCCTGATCCACGACACGACCGAACTGTTCTATCCCGAGCGGTGGACCACGAACGCGCCGTACGTCTCGTCGCTGTCGCTGGCGAGCGGCCAGTTTTCGAATCCTTTCGCGAATTACGTGCTCAACGGCGTGGCCGGTGACCCGTTCCCCGGCGCCGCGGTTTTCCCGACACAGGGAGCTTACATCAGCATACCTGGCAACCTGCGCGTCACTTACATGATGCAATGGAACCTGAGTTATCAGCGGCAAGTGGCCCGCAACTGGCTGGTGACGGCTAACTATCTTGGCAATGCCGGCCGGCATATCTGGGGTTCCACCGACGTCAACTATGCCGTCCCGACGGCGGGGGCGACCACTTCGAACACCAACAGCCGCCGCCTGACTTACCTGGTGAGCCCGACCGCCGGCCAGTATTACGCCGATATTCAGCAGACCGATGATGGAGCCAACTCCGAATATCACGGCCTGCTCCTTTCCGTTCGAGGCAGCCTGTCCAAAGGCCTCACTCTGCTGAGTAACTATACTTACAGCCACTGCATCAGCTCGTGGGATTTCGCGGGAGAACTGGCCGGCACGCTTTACCAGAATCCTCTGAACCGCGCGACGGGCGAGCGCGGCAATTGCGGCTACGACCACCGGCAGATCTTCAATACGTCGATGGTGGTGACGAGCCCCGGCCTGGGCGCTACGAGACTCCTCAAGACAGTCACGAAAGATTGGCAGCTTTCGCCGATCATCAGCATTTTTACCGGCAACCCCATCCAGATCACCGACGGAGGCAAGGACATTTCCTTGAGCGGCCAGGCGCTGGACAGGCCCGAGGTGATTCTGCCGGACCAGGTGTATCCCGCTCAGAAAACCGTCCTGGAGTATTTCAACCCGGCGGCGTTCATGTGCAACGGTTCGAACGCCGCGTGTACGGTGTCGAGCGGTCTGTTCGGCAACCTGGGGCGCAACGCCGTCTACGGGCCGGGGCAGATCAACTGGGACATGAACCTGACCCGGCGGTTCGCGTTGACCGAACGCTGGAACCTGGATTTCCGCGCCGATTTCTTCAACATCATGAACCACGGCAACTGGAACAACCCGACGACCAGCATCACCAGCGGGACCTTCGGGCAGATTGTCAGCTTCGGTTCGCCGCGAATCATCCAGATGGCGCTAAAGTTGTATTTCTGAGGAGCAAGCTGAAGCCTGAAAGAAACGCGGGACCGGCTTTGCGGCCGGTCCCTCTTTTCGTCCCCAGTCCACCGATCGAGCTGCCGGGGTTGATATTGCCAAACGGCCGCCCTCGCCGTGTGCTGAAAAGCCCGTCGCCTTCCGGAATCGTGGCCTACCGCTCTTAGTTCCAGGCCGCTCCTGTCTTAGAATCACCAAAGCCTGACCGTTCCCAGCGAAATCGTCGATCGGGAGATACCCGAACGTTACTCACGTCCACAAACGGGGTGACACCGCGAATAGATGCACCCCCGGCCTTTGAATCGACGGCGGGCGACGTCAGGTCTGGCGGAATGTCGCGAACGTGCGAAGAAAGGCGGATTGTATCTTATGTCGAAAGCTTATTTTGCGACCGTGCTCTTGCTGTGTGCCGCCCCGATGACCGGATGGGCCCAGCAGGGTGAGACCGTGGTCCAGGTTAACGGAACGTTTCTTCCGGCCGGAACCTTGCTGGGCTGCACGCTCGACGAGCCGGATTTCTCGTCCAGAACGGCGCGGCCCGGCGATCCGGTCCTCTGCCGCACCACTTCCGTCGAAATGTTCGGCCGCCAGGTGATTCCCCGGGGCGCCTACCTCTCCGCTCGTCTCCGGAATTATCGCGATCCCGGACATTTCGTTGGCAAGGGATGGATCCAACTGGAGTTCACCAGTCTGACGTTGCCAGGCGGAAGCTATCCCCTGAATGCCAAAGTCATCTCGGCCGGCCGCTATCGAGTCAACGGCGATGGACAAATCCAGGGCCTCGGGCACGCCGGCCGCGATGCCGTGGAATGGGCGATTCCGATTCTCTGGCCCATGAAGGTTCTGACCTTGCCCGCCCGCGGTCCACGGCCGAGATTCAAGGGCGAGACGCGTCTGGAGTTGCGCCTCATGGAGGACATGGTCCTACCGGATTCCGCGTCTTCGAGTTTCGGAAGGCTGAGTCCGAGATCCTCCGCTTCGCAGCCCGGAATGCGGCTGCCTGCCGCGCGTCTGACGGTGCGGCAGCAAGCACCGTCAGACGCGCGATATCGAATAACCTCCGCCGGGCAGCGCCGCCTGACGCTTCTCGTCCTGCGCGGCGGCCGAAGCTACCTGGTTGCCGATTACTGGGTCGACAACGGAAATCTGGAATACACCACCGATGGACGCACGAGGCAGAGGCTGCGCCTCGATGCGCTCGATCTCCTCATGACGAAGCAACTCAACGAAGAGCGGGGTGTTGCCTTCATGCTCACGGCCAGAACCTGGTAGCCCCCTTTTCGCGGCTGGTGACGCTTCGATCGGGATTTGCCCTCGATTTTCACCCTCCGTCCGGATCATGCCCCTGCAATCGGGACGCGGTTGTGGCACTCTTGAAGGGTGAAACTGCGAAATCTCGTACTCATGCTTCTGGCCCTGACGACGGCTGCCAGCGCCGCCGATTTCCTGGTTTTCGCCGGTACGTACACCCGCGGCACCAGCAAGGGGATCTATGCCTATCGTTTCGATACGGCCAGCGGCAAGCTGAAGCCGCTTGGCCTGGCGGCCGAGTCGCTGAACCCGTCCTTTCTGATCGACGACGCGCATCACCGGTTTGTTTATGCGGTGAACGAAGGCGGGCGCGGCGGTAATGCGGTGAGCGGGTTTTCGCTGGACGCAAAGACGGGCAAGCTGACGTTTCTGAACGAGATGCCCTCCAACGGCTCCGGACCGTGCCACCTGGCGCTCGATCACACCGGCCGCTGGCTGGCGGTCGCCAATTACAATAACGGCACGATGGCGCTGTACCCGGTTCATGAGGATGGACGGCTCGGGGAAGCGGTGGCGGTGGAGAAACACGAGGGATCGAGCGTGAACCCCGGACGACAGAGGGGACCGCATGCGCACGAAGTGGTATTCTCGCCAGACAATCGCTTCCTGTTGCAGTCCGACCTGGGGCTCGACAAGATCTTCGTCTACCGGTTCGATGCGGCGAAGGGAACGCTCACGCCCAACGATCCCGCGTTTGCGGAGGTCCCGCCGGGATCGGGCGTGCGGCACATGGCCTTCCATCCGAACGGCCGGGTGCTATACGCAATCGAAGAGATGGGCTCGAACATCACGGCGTTTCATTATGACCCGGCCAAAGGCGTGCTTCACGCCTTTCAGAACATCTCCACGCTGCCGGAGAATTTCAAGGGCCAGAACAGCGGGGCGGAAATCGCCGTGAACCGCAAGGGTACCGTGGTGTACGCTTCCAATCGCGGCGAGGACACGATTGCGGTATTCAATATTGACCCGGTGAAGATGACGCTGTCTGCGGTGGACCACTCGCCGGTGCTGGGAAAGACGCCGCGGCACTTCGCCCTAGACCCGACCGGTCAGTATTTGTTCGCGGCCAACCAGGATTCAAACGACATCTCGATGTTCAAGGTGCAGGCCTCCACCGGACAATTGCAGCCGGCTTCGCACGTCGTCACGGATCTGACGGCCCCGGTTTGTGTGCTCTTCGTCCCGGCAAAGTAGGGGAATCCACTTCGCCGCCTTCGTCGGCTCGGGGCACCACGTACCCGGTGCGGGCGCGCATGTGCGCTTTGGGAAAGCGCTGCTCCGCGGCGGCGGTGAGTTCCACGCGGATGGAACGGCGGCGGCCGGGTTTGGCCGGCGGCAGATTGTAATACAGGCTGTAGCGGACGCGGATGCGGTGCATGGCCTCCTGAAAGGCCGTGCCCGGGTCGGCGGCGTGAACAAAATCGCCGCCGGTCTTTTCGGTGATGCCCTTCACCCCCACGGAAAGCGCCAGCAGTTGCGGGCTCATGATGATGCCGACGGTATGAAGGGTCTGCATCGCCTCGCTGCGGACGACCAGGGCGGAAAGGATCGCATCCGCCTCCCAGAAATCCCGCACCACGGTGCTCTCACGCCGGTTGCGCTGGCCCAGATTGTCGGTGATGATCAGGACGGCGCGGCGCCGGTTGGTTCGCGGCTGATGCATGAGTTTGAGGGCGGCATCGTCCACGGCGCTTTGGATAAACGTGCCGCCAGCGAAATCGAGGCGCATCAGGTCGTTCTGTATGGTGCGCTGCACCGCGTCGAGGTCTTCGGTAAAGGGAGCGAGAACGCGGCTACGGGTGTTGAAGGTCATGACGCAGACGCGGTCGCCCGGGCGCAGTTCGCGGATTCCCTGCCGCGCCGCGGCCGCAACCTCGGCGACCTTCGGCCGCATGCTGCCCGAGACATCGAACAGAAGGATCAAATCGAGCGGCTCCTCGCCTTCGGAGAACTGCGTGATTTTCTGGGGCTTGCCTTCGTCGAAGACGCGGAAATCCTCTTTGGTCAGGTGGTCGATGATGCTCCCGTCCGCGGCAGTCACTTCCGCATCGACGTGGACCAGGGATACGCCTATTTGGAAGGTGGCCCGGTTCTGGGCCAATAGCGGCGCGCACAGCAACAGGCCGATGATCGCAAGGCGCGTCACGCCGTTATAGACTCGGGCCGGGCGCGCCGCGTTTCCCAGACATGTGCGGAACTTCCCCTAGTTCTTGCGCAGTTCGCCCTCGAGGTCCGTCAGGGCTTCGTCGCGCCGGTCGCTTTCGAGATCCTTCTGGAGGCGGCGAAGAGCGACACCCACAACATCACGGTGGTGCAAGCGCGAGCCGAACTTCTCTGAAAGCTGCAGCCAGATCTCGTGCGCCCGGTCGAGATCTTCCGGCCAGAGGCGGGGAGGGTGCGGTCCGAGGTTGACGTAGACTGATTTCCGGCCCGGGCTGATGATTTCGAGCGAGAACGGATGCCGCGGTTCGGGTACCTTTTCCCAGGCCAGGCCGATGCGCCTGGCGAGCTCTTCGGAATCCATCCGGGGGGAAACGCCGGTCACCAGGCGGGAAGCCTGCAGACGTGCGGCAGTCTGCACCATGGCGTCGAAGGGGTCGACCCCGGGCACCACCAGCAGATCGACGGTTTTCCCTTCCTTTTCCGCCATGGTGACGACGCTCGTCAGCAGTTGCTTTTCGTAATCGGAGAAGAGCTGCTGGTCGGATAACTCATACTCGCCGGCTCCGGTCGAGACGGGTCGCACGGTCATCACTACGATATCGTGCCGGCGGAGGTTGGTTTTGTCGAGCACGCTCTGCAGGTGCGACATGTGGTGGTAATCGCGGACCGCCACCAGCACGCAGCCGGGACGGGCGTGGACGGAATCGGCGGAAATATCCGGCCGCATGTCGAGGTTGAATTCTTCCAGGGCATGCCCCGCCGCACTCTTCTTCTTCAGGTTGATACGCTCGGAAACCGTGAAGAGAATGAAGAAAACGGCGGTGAAACTGACGCCATAGATGGTGGCGGTCTCTTTCGAGAAGAGGTTGGCGACGGCAACCAGTCCGAGGATCAGGGTGGTCAGGACCAGGCCGACGGGAATTTCCTTTCCGGCGATACGGGGATTCAGCGGGACCTTGTACTCCTGGTCATGGCGGTGGTACCGCAGCACCAGGACGCCCAGGGATTTCAGGAAGAAGCTCCAGACCACGCCGAACGCATACGCTTCACCGAGGAGGTAAACATCGCCGCGGCTCAGCAGGATGGTGGTGATCTGCAGGATCGCAATCAGGTTGATGATCCGGAACGTGGTGCCGAAGCGCTTCTGCGGCTTACGGAACCAGTCGAGCAGCACACCGTCCTCGGCGATCCGGTTCATTACGCCGTTGGCACCGATGATGGACGTGTTCACCGCGCCCGAAAGGATCAGCACGCCGACGATGACGACAAAGACGTGGAAACACAGCCGCAGCAGCGGGGGGCCGGCGAGATGCATGGCCAGGCCGCCGAGCAGGTTGTCGACATATTTCTGGCGGACCTGGTCCGGAATAATCATTCCGGCAAACAGCGTGATTACACCCGTGCATACGACTGCATACGTGCAAACGATGAGCCCCGTGATGCGCAGGCTGCGGAGTTTGGGATATGCGATCTCGCGGTACACCTGGGCGAGGGTCTCGAAGCCGCTCATGGAAAGCAGCGAGTGGCCGAAGGCGATGATCAGGGCGATGGCGCCGATGTTGGGGAACACCGTTCCGCGGAACCATCCCAGGGCTTCCGGCGCAAAATGAAGATTGCTCGGGATGGGCGCCGGAGGAAGCTGGACCCTGCCGTTGAGCAGCATCGTGAGCGGGCACCAGATCAGGAAGGCCACCACCATTACGGTCGTGATCTGCATGATGCGCAGGGCCTTGCCGCTTGACTCGATAATGCCTTTGATGTTGCTCCACCAGAAATAGCCCGTAATGAAAACGCCGAAGGCGGCGGCGAAAAGGTTCGGAGACACGTGCGGCCCGAAATGGCCAAGATCGGAGATCTCGTTGAACAGACGGCCCATGTATTGCCCGGCGCTGACCGAGCTGATGGGGCCGGTCAGGATGTAATCGAAGATCAACGAAGACACCGAAAGCCGGGCCATGAACGGACCCATGGCGTCGCGCACCACGATGTAAACGCCGCCACGGACGAACATACTGCTCGATTCGGTATAGACTGCCCGAACGGCGAAACTGAACATCATCACGGCCAGGATGAACCAGGGGGCGCTCTTACCGACGGCATGCTCGGCGATACCACCGGCATAGAACGCCGAGGAGGCCAGATCGCTGAGCACGATCGCGGCGGCGTGCCAGAACGAGATGAACGACAGAGCGACGGTTGTGGCTACGACCACCTTGGTTGAAGTGGTGGATTTATTCGATTCGGAGGGCATTCCGTTTGCGACAGTCGACTGTATCTTATCGTAACAGTAGAGGCCTTTGCGTGGGCCGGTGGTGTTTGGGCATCCCGCGCGCCTGCCTGCCGCGTGGCTCGGCCGGCATTCCGCCGCGGATAAAGCTAGTTCTTCTCCGCGATAAAAGTGACGTCGACGCTGCGCGAGGTCACGCGCGTACGCGCCTCTACCGGTGTCCCAAGCAGTTCCGTCAGGACTTTGCAGGCTTCTTCCACATCCCGGGGGTCGTACGGCTTCTGCATGGCGAGTCCGATTTCCCGCTGGTCGAAACTCTGCTGGATCTCAGCCGGGGAAACTGAGGGGAAGCTCTCAAACCGGATGGAGCGGACCGTGGGGATGGCCGCCTCCGCCTTGCGCATGGTCTGTTTCGCCTGCTTGACCAGGCTGCTTTCGGGATAGACCGAGATCAGCGTGTGCAGGGCCACCTGGGCGGTATCGCCGCGGCCGGTTTTGAGACGCTCCCGACCCTCCTCGAGCAGCAGGGAGGCGTCGATCTCATTCTTCGCCTCGGCCACGAGGGGACTTTCCGGATAGGTTTGGATGAGCATTTCGAGCGCGGCCCGTGCGCTGGCGAATTTCCCGCGCTCGGCCAGTTTGATGCCGTGGCTGTAGAGATGTACAGCCGGGTCGGCAGCCGCCAGGGGCAGCGCCGCAGACAGCAGCCCAAAGAGGCTCAGGAGGAGCTTCATCGAAGACCTACTTGCACTTTCTATACCGTATCGCAAATTCGTGACAACAGGAGAGCCCTTTAGCGGAAATTGTGAAGGTAGCGGCACTGTGGGCGGTTCCGGCCCCGGCGTCGGAACATTCCGTTTCGATTCTGTTTTGGTGAATTTCGGTGTATTCTGGAGTGTCGGGAGGCGGCCATCGTCAAGTTCTGCGTGCTGGCGAGCGGTAGTTCCGGAAATGCCGCCCTGCTGGCCACCGAAAACACGCGCATTCTGGTAGATGCCGGTCTGAGTATGAAGGAAACCGGCCGGCGCCTCGCCGCTATCGGGGAAGACCTGGAGCGGATCGACGCCGTTGTCATTACCCACGAGCACTCCGATCACGTGGCTGGTCTCGCCGTGCTGGCGCGGAGCAAGAAACTGCGCGCCACCATCCACATGACCCGCTTGACCGCTCCGGCCATCGACTGGGGCGGGTGCGTGCCGCGCCTGGAGCCGTTCCAGGCGGGCGCCGCTTTCCAGGTGGGCGATATCGAGGTGCAGAGCTTCGGCATTCCCCACGATGCGATTGACCCGGTGGGCTATTGCTTCGAGGCGCAGGGCGTGTGCATCGGCATCGCCACAGACCTGGGGTACGTGCCCGAATCCATCAAGTTTCATTTGCGCCGCACGGACCTGCTGCTGCTCGAAGCCAATCACGATCTGGATATGCTGAAGGTCGGCCCCTACCCGTGGGCGGTAAAGCAGCGGGTGATGAGCCGAGTCGGCCATCTCTCGAATCTGGGGATGTCCGATTTCCTGTCCGAAGACTTGAACTCCTCGACGGCCCATCTGGTACTGGGACATTTGAGCGAGCAGAACAACCACCCGGAGATCGTCCGGATGATCGCGAGCCAGGCGCTCGAACAGCGCGGGCTGGCTACCCGGCTGGCGATCGCCGAACAACGCAACCCGTCGGAAGTATTTCAATTTTGACTTCATCATGATTCCTCGATATACGCTACCCGAAATGGGTCGGATCTGGAGCGACCAGAACCGATTTCAACAATGGCTGGAAGTGGAACTGGCGGCGTCGGAGGCCCTGGCCGATTTGGGCGTGGTTCCGGCGGAAGCGGCCGGCCGCCTGCGGTCGCACGCGGGGTTCGACGTGGCGCGCATCCACGAAATCGAAAAGGAAGTGAAGCACGATGTGATCGCCTTCACTACCGCGGTGTCCGAAACCATGGCCCGGGCGGGGCACGCCGAGGCGTCCCGCTGGCTGCATTACGGGCTGACCTCGAACGACGTGGTGGATACCGCGCAGGCCCTGCTCCTGCAGCAGGCGGCGGCGATCGTCCTGCGGGATCTCGAAGAACTGCGGGCGGTGCTGAAGCGGCGGGCGCTCGAATTCCGCGACACGGTGGAGATCGGGCGGACGCACGGCGTGCACGCCGAGCCCATCACGTTCGGGTTGAAGATGGCGATCTGGTACGAGGAGTGCGGCCGCAGCTTGAGCCGCGTGCGCGCGGCCGCCGAAGACCTGCGGGTGGGCAAAACGTCGGGCGCGGTCGGTACCTTCGCGCATATCGGGCCCGAAGTGGAGGAACGCATCTGCGAGCGGCTCAACCTGAAGCCGGCGCCGGTGACTTCGCAGGTGATCCAGCGCGACCGGCACGCGGCCTTCGTGTCGGCGCTGGCGCTGGCCGCCGCGCTGTGCGAGAAGATCGCGCTCGAAGTGCGGCACCTGCAACGTACCGAAGTCCGAGAGGCGGAAGAGTACTTCGCGCGCGGGCAGAAGGGCAGTTCGGCCATGCCCCACAAGCGGAACCCGGTGACCTGCGAGCAGATTTGCGGCCTGGCGCGCGTAGTCCGCGCCAACGTGCAGGCGGCGTTCGAAGACGTGGCGCTGTGGCACGAGCGGGACATTTCGCACTCGTCGGTGGAGCGCGTGATTTTGCCGGATTCGACCATCCTGGCCGATTACCTGGTCACCAGGACGACCCAACTGGTGGACCGCCTGATGGTCTATCCGGAGCGCATGAAACGCAACCTCGAAATGACCCGCGGGCTGGTCTTCTCGGGACAATTGCTGCTCGACCTGGCGGCCGCCGGCATGCTCCGGGAGCAGGCCTATCGCGTGGTGCAGGCCCATGCCATGCGTGCGTGGGAAGAGGAGGGCGATTTCCGCGCTGCCATCGAAGCCGATCCGGAGATCGCTCGCGTGCTGACCCGCGAGCAGATCGCGGAGGCATTCTCGCTCGACCGGCAACTGCGCAACGTGCGACGGATCTTCAGCCGCGTCTTCGGCAAGACCGAAGCCCTGGGGTAGCGGCGTGCGGTAGAATCGCTGGATACATGAAGGCCCTGGCTTTACTTGTTTGCGTCGTCCTATCGGCGGCGGGCGCGGAGTATCGATTGGAGGCCTCGCCTTCCACAGTGGTGTGGGGCTATTACTGGTCGGCCGCGAAGCCCGTGCTGCACATTCACTCGGGGGACACCGTGGTGATGCAAACCATGATCACCAACAGTCCCGCCCGGCTCATGGCGGCGGGCGTCAAACCGGAAGACGTGCAGCCGGAACTCAAGGCGATCTATGACCAGGTGAAGGATAAAGGCCCCGGAGGCCACATCCTTACCGGGCCGGTTTACATCGAGGGCGCCGAACCGGGCGACGCGCTGGAAGTTCGCATTCAAAAGATCCGGCTCTCGATCCCGTATGCGTACAACAGCTTCAGCCCGCGCAGCGGCGTGCTCGGGCCGGACGATTTTCCCAAGGGAGCGACGAAGATCATCGCTCTCGATCGGAAGCGCATGGTGGCACGGTTTTCGGACCAAATCGAGATCCCGCTCCATCCCTTCTTCGGCAGCATGGGGGTGGCTCCGCCGGAAGCGGCGGGACGGATCAGCAGCGCGCCGCCGGGAGTTCATGCGGGCAATCTGGATGACAGGGACCTGGTCGAGGGAACGTCGCTGTTCATCCCGGTGCACGTCCCCGGCGCGCTGTTCGAGGCCGGCGACGGCCATGCGGGGCAGGGAAACGGCGAAGTGGACATTACGGCGCTCGAGACGGCCCTCACCGGCACGTTTCAATTCGTGCTGCACAAGGGCATGAAGCTCCAATGGCCGCGGGCGGAAACTCCCACGCATTACATCGCCATGGGGCTCGATCCCGACCTGGACGAAGCGCTGAAACTGGCGGTGCGCGAAGCCATCGATTTCCTGGTCGCCGAGAAGCACCTCAGCCGGGAAGATGCCTACATGTTGTGCAGCACGGCGGTGGATTTCGAGATCACCGAGGCCGTGGATGGAACCAAAGGCGTCCACGCGATGATCCCGAAGAGCCTTTTCCGGTAGTGCCGTGAACTCGACGATCTGCCAAATCGTGCTCGCCCTCCTGTGGGTGGTGTGGTTCTATCCGTTTCTGCTCCGCGCGCCGTGGCGGCAGAAGCGCGCGAACATCACGGTTGCGGTGCCCACCCGGATCGGCCTGGCATGCGAGACGGCGGCGATTCTGTTCGCCCTGGCGATGCACCGCCCGCTCGGCGAGCCGGTGGCGACGGCCCGCTTCACGCTCGCGCTGGTGTTCGCGTCAGTCGCGATCCAGATGGCGTTCTCCTCGGTGAAGCACCTGGGAAAGCAGTTCCGCTTGCACGCGGGCCTGTATCACGATCACGAACTGGTGCGCACGGGGGCCTACGCGGTGGTTCGCCACCCTATTTACGCGGCGTTATTGGCCATGCTGTTTGCGACCATCCTGATTGTGACTCCGTTTCGATGGGCAGTGGTTTCGGTGGCGGTTTTCATTGCCGGCACCGAGATCCGGGTCCGTACGGAAGACCGCCTGCTCGCTTCGCGCTTCGGGCAGGAGTTTTCCGAGTACCGGACGAGAGTTTCTGCCTATCTTCCGTTCGTGAGATAGTGGTCTGATATGCGGCGTGCCTGGGTGCTTGTGATTGCGGCCTGTTCCTTGTCGCAGGCGGCGGAACCGAATCTCACGGAGCGGTATCGCGCTACGGCCGACCAGTTGATCCAGGCGGCACTGACCGATACCGAGGGCTACAACCGGCTGGCGTATCTCTGCTACCGGATCGGCAATCGCTTGAGCGGATCGCCCGGGCTCGAGAAGGCCATTGCGTGGTCGGTGGAGCAGATGAAGGCGGTGGGCCTGAGCAACGTGCGGGTGATCCCGGTCAAGGTTCCGCATTGGGTGCGCGGCGTGGAATCCGCCCGGATGCTCGAGCCGGTGAACCAGCCGCTCCACATGCTGGGGCTGGGGATGAGCGTAGGGACGCCCCCGGGAGGCATCACGGCCGAGGTGGTGGCGGTTTCGGACTTCGCCGACCTGGCGCGCCGAGGGCGCGAGCAGATTCAGGGCAAGATCGTGGTCTACAACGAGGAGTACCGCGGTTACGGGCCCACGCGGGTGTACCGCGCCACGGGCGCCTCCCGCGCGGCCGCTTATGGAGCGGTGGCGGCGCTGGTCCGCTCGGCGACCCCGCTCGCCATCGAGATTCCGCATACCGGTGAAATGAACTACGACGAGAGTCAGCCGAAGATCCCTACCGCCGCGATCTCCCCGGAAGATGCCATGATGATCGCGCGGCTGGCGGGCGACGGCGTGCCGGTAAAGGTGCACCTGGAAATGGGGGCGCATATGCTGCCGGATGCCGATAGCGGCGACGTGATCGGCGAAATCCCCGGCCGCACGCACCCCGAGCAGGTCGTGGTGCTGGGAGGCCATATCGATTCCTGGGACGTCGGGCAGGGCGCGCAGGACGACGGCGCTTCGATCATCGCGTGTCTCCAGGCGCTGGTCCTGATGAAAAAGCTGGACCTTCAGCCGGCGCGCACGATTCGCGTGGCATTCTGGGTAAACGAAGAGAACGGCGGCCGCGGCGGCGAGGCATATCGCGCGTGGGTCGGCGATCGGATAGCCAATCAGGTGGCGGCTATCGAGATGGATGGCGGTGCCGAAGCCCCGATCGGTTATGGCGCCAGCGTCGACGAAGGCTCGATGGCGCTGCTGCGGGAGATCGGCGCGCTGCTCGGGCGCATTGGAGCCGGCGAGATCACCGCCGGCGGCGGAGGCTCCGATATCGGCCCGCTGATGCGCGACGGCGTTCCCGGCCTCTCCGAGCGCACCACCGGCACGCGCTACTTCGACTGGCATCACACCGAGGCGGATACGCTCGACAAGGTGGATCCGCTCGATTTCCGGCAGAATCTGGCCAGCCTGGCGGTGATGGGCTACGTGCTGGCCGATATGCCCGTAACCCTGAAGCCCATGAGTTTCGGCTCGCGGCGCACGCGGGAGTAGGGCGGCAGACCGCCTATACTGGAAAATAGATGAGGTTTTTTGCCCTAACGGTGGGGTGCGGCATTCTGGTTCTTACGCTCTTCGCCCAGAAGCCCTTTCGGGAATACCCCGCGTGGGAATACAACAATTTTCCAATACCGCCGGATTACCAGGTGCCTGGCGAGTGGACCTTTGCACGCCTGATGTATCCCACGACTCACTTCCGGATCGACTGGCAGTCGGAATACAAGCGCGGGTTCGACTGGCGCGAGGGCAACACCAACTGGACAATCGACTATCCGCGCTCGGACCGCCACCTCTCGGCCGCCATTCGCCGCCTCACGCGCCTGCAGGTGCGATCGGTGGAACAGCCCATCAACCTCGATACCGACGACGACGTTTTCAATTACCCCTGGCTCTACGCGGTGGAGACAGGCCACTGGGAACTGACGGCTCCGCAGATCGCGAAATTCCGAGAGTTCCTGCTACGCGGCGGCTTCTTCATGTGCGACGATTTTCACGGAGACGACGAGTGGCAGGTGTTCACCATCACCATGAACAAGGTCTTCCCGAACCGGCCCATCGTCGATCTGGATGACCACGCGGCCATCTTCCATACCGTCTTCGATCTGGACCAGCGCTACCAGGTGCCGGGGGCGCAATTCATCCGCAGCCATTCGGTCTGTGAGAAGTGCTATGCGGGCGGCGCCGTGCCCCACTGGCGCGGCATATACGACGACCACGGCCGCCTGATGGTGGCGATCTGCCACAACATGGACCTGGGCGATTCCTGGGAGAACGCGGACGATCCGGAATACCCGGAAAAGTATTCGGCGCTCGGAATCCGCATTGGCGTCAACTACATCATCTACGCGATGACCCACTAGACCGGCGGAGTGACAGAAGTTAACTGGGACTCCGATCGGTACAGGCCGAGTGGACAAATTCGTGAGCGATGTCACGGATGACGGGATCCGAAGGTAGGAATCTCCCTCGAATCGCAACGGCGACAGCAGCGGCGACGGTCCAGGCCGCGCACCGCGCGCGGCCAGAGGCATGGTTCGGTTTACAACACTGTTTCATTTCGATGTCCGAAATCGCGCGGGAGCGCGCGGGACCCTTGTGCCATGCTGCAAGCAGTCGCGTGGAAGGAGACTCGCATGGCAACACAACTGGAAACTCAGGAATCCGCGCAGGCGGCGGAGTCCCGCCTGAGAGACATCGTATCTACCGGGTCCCGCGGCCACCGTCCCAAAGTGTTGGGAATGGACAGCCAAAAGGTGGCTCGGGGACTCGGAATTTTCAGCATCGGGCTGGGCGTGGCTGAGGCGATCGCGCCGCGGGCGGTCGCGGACCTGGTCGGAACACGCAATCATCATCCCATGATCCGCGGGTATGGCCTGCGCGAGTTGGCAGCCGGGACCGGGATCCTCTCTGACCCGTCCAACGCCGCGTGGGTCTGGGCCCGCGTGGCGGGCGACGCGTTGGACCTCGTCTCGCTCGGCTCATCGCTCTCATCCCGCGGAAATGATCGAGGCCGGGCGGTGTTCGGCCTGGTGTCGGTGGCCGGCGTGACGGCCCTCGATATCCTGTGCGCGGCCAGCCTGACACGGCAATCGGGCATCTCGTTGCGCGGCCCCATGCGCGCGGAGTCCAGCATCATCATCAACAAGCCCGTGGATGAGGTCTACCGGTTTTGGAAAGATTTCGAAAATCTGCCGCTGTTCCTCGGTTATGTATCCTCGGTGCGGTCCACCGGCGACGGCAAGACGCACTGGGTCGCGCGCGGTCCTGCCAACACCACGATCGAATGGGACGCGGAGATTGTGAACGATCTGCCGAACCAGCGGATCACCTGGCACAGCCTGCCGGGAGCGCAGGTTTCGAATACCGGATCCGTCGAGTTCGAACGGGCGCCGGGCAACCGGGGAACCATCGTCCGCGTGCAGATCGATTATGGCAACCGGGCCCATGGAATCGGAGCGGCGGTGGCCGCCCTGGGGGGCAGGAGTCCGCAGCAGATGATCTATAAGGACCTGCGGCGCCTCAAGCAGGTGCTGGAGACGGGTGAAGTCATTCGGACCGAGGGCCAGCCTTCCGGGCGGCGCAGCGGCGCTACCTGGCTGGATAGCATCGCGAGGTAGGGCGGAGGAGAGAACATGAAAGCGGTTTGTTGGGAAGGAAAACGAAAAATAGAAGTGCAGAGCGTTCCGGATCCAACGATCCTCAACTCGCGGGATGCGATCGTGAAGATCTCTTCCACGGCGATTTGCGGGTCGGACCTGCACCTGTACAACGGCTACGTGCCCACCATGGAGAAGGGCGATATCGTCGGCCACGAATTCATGGGAGAGGTGGTCGAGACCGGCCCGGCCCTCAAAAATCTCAAGGTGGGGGATCGGGTGGTGGTTCCGTTCCCGATCGCCTGCGGCAGTTGCTTCTTCTGCCAGCAGGAACTGTTCTCGCTCTGCGAGAACTCCAACCCGAACGCCTGGCTGGCGGAGAAAATGTGGGGCCATTCGCCCGCGGGAATTTTCGGATACTCGCACCTCACCGGCGGATTCGCCGGAGGCCAGGCCGAGTATGCGCGGGTTCCGTTCGCGGACGTGGGGCCGATCAAGATCGAAAACGGCTTCTCCGATGAGCAGGTGCTCTTCCTTTCGGATATCCTGCCGACCGGATACATGGCGGCGGAGGCCTGCGACATCCGGCCGGGCGACACCATCGCCATCTGGGGATGCGGTCCGGTCGGTCAGTTCGCTATCAAGAGCGCATTCCTGCTGGGCGCCGAGCGTGTGATCGCCATCGACCGGTTTCCGAATCGCCTGCGCATGGCGCGGGAGCATTCCGCCGCCATCACCCTGAACTACGAGGAGACGGACGTTCTTGAAAGCCTGAAAGAAATGACGGGCGGGCGCGGTCCGGACGCGTGCATCGACGCGGTCGGCATGGAAGCGCACGCGCACGGCATGATGTATGCGTACGACCGGGCGAAGCAGGCCATGATGCTCGAATCCGACCGGCCGATCGCGCTGCGGCAAGCCATTATGGCATGCCGCAACGGCGGCACGGTTTCGATTGCCGGCGTGTACGGCGGGTTGGCCGACAAAATGCCGTTCGGCTCGCTGATGAACCGCTCCCTGAAAATCAAAACCGGCCAGACGCATGTGCAGCATTATATGAAGCCGCTGCTCGAGAGAATCGCACGGGGCGAACTCGATCCCAGCTTCATCGTGACCCACCGGATGAGGCTCGAAGACGCGCCCCGCGCGTATGACATGTTCCTGCACAAAGAAGACGATTGCGTAAAAGTGGTAATGAAGCCGTAGAGCCCGCGGCGGAGATGCGCTCCCCCAGGCGCGTCTCCGCCGCTGAACCCGGGGCAGCCTGTGCCCGCGTGCGAAAGCCGCTCTCCACTTGCTGGTATCCTGGTGCAAAGGGACTGCTGGATGCGGAAGATCTGTTGGGGCCTCGCGTGCGGGCTTTCCATCATGGGCGCGATGTTTGCGTTCCAACGTCCCTTTCGCCAATTGAACGGAATCGAGTACGGCCTCGGCGATATCCCGCTGCCGCCGGATTACCGGGAACCGGCCGAATGGGCCTTTGCCCGCCTCATGTTCCCGCCCGGACCGCTCAATGGATATCGCGGGCGCGATCTCGACTGGCATACCGGAATCTCGCTCTGGAGTCAGGATTTCCCCCGCGCCGACCGCCACTTTTCCCTGGCTGTGCGCCGGCTCACCAGAATTCACGTGCGCTCGGTCGAACAGATCGTCAACCTCGACGAAGGCGATGAATACGACTGGCCGTGGCTCTATGCGGTGCAGGTTGGCGAGTGGGGATTGACTGACCAACAGGGCAAGGCGTTGCGCGAATACCTGGAACGCGGGGGCTTCTTCATGGCCGACGATTTCCACGGCAACTCGGAATGGTACGAGTTCGAGTCGCGCATCCGGAAGGCCTTCCCCGATCGCCAGATCAAAGACATTCCCGATGACGACCCGATCTTTCACACGGTCTACGACCTGAAGGAGAAATACCAGGTGCCGGGCCAGGCCCACCTTCGCCAGGGTTTTAAGAACGGGTGGGACGGCGGACAGGGCGCCCACTGGCGCGGCATCTACGACGACAAGGGCCGGATCATCGTCGCCATCTCATACAACTCCGACATCGGCGATGCGTGGGAATGGGCCGACGACCCGTATTACCCGGAAAAGTTCTCGGACCTGGCGATCCGCCTGGGCGTGAACTATATCGTCTATTCCATGACCCACTAACCTGGTGGTCTGCGGCTGACTTACCGCTCTGTACGACGAATCCCCTGTTTGCCCGCTTCCTAAGTGTCGCGGCTCTGTCAGCATTGCGTTCACAGAGCCGCGACCGTCAGGGAGCGGGCCTAGCTTTGGATAAATACGCACACTAACCGCGAACCGGTTTGACGGCGCGGACGAAGGCGCTGAGGAATTTTCCGTCTACCTGCGCGGCAATCGCATCCACGTCAATGCCCTTCCCACCGAGGAACTCGCGGGCGTCTTCGATGTGGTAGATGCGCGTGGGCTCGAGTTCGACCTGCTCGAAACCGGCCGCTGCCAACTTGCTCTGGTACTCGTTCTCTTCGAGCGCGCCGGCGATGCAACCCACCCACAACAGGACGTTCCTCCGGATCTCCGGCAGCATCTCGCCGCGGGTCACCACGTCCGATACCGCCACCCGTCCGCCGGGTTTCAGGACGCGGAACACCTCCGAGAAGACGCGGTCCTTGTCCGCTGAGAGGTTGATGACGCAGTTCGAAATCACCACGTCCACCGAGTTGTCGGGCAGCGGAATCGATTCGATCCGCCCCTTGAGGAACTCCACGTTGGTCACGCCGGCCTTGGCTTTGTTTTCGTTGGCCAGGGCCAGCATTTCATCGGTCATATCCAGCCCGTAGGCCTTGCCGTTGGGCGCGACGCGGCGGGCGGAAATCAGCACGTCGATGCCGCCGCCCGACCCCAGGTCGAGCACGACTTCTCCGGGGCTTAGTTTCGCCAGGGCCGTGGGATTGCCGCAGCCGAGCGACGCCAGCAGCGCCGATTCGGGAATTTGGCTCACCTGTTCCAGATCGTATAGCCGGCTGGTGATCGGGTCGCAGCAGCCCGAAGCGCTGGACGGCGCGGAACCGCAGCAGGCGTTTCCTTTGCCGCTGGTGACCCGGCGGGCGGCCTCCGCATACTTCTCCTGCACCACATCGGTAATGTTGTCGGCACTCATCGTTTTTCCTTCCTGTTGGTCTTGAGTTGCACCACGGTTTCCGGCTTCACCGCCCGGTTCCGCGTGCAGCACTCCGCATAAAGAAATGTCAGCAGCTCCTGGAGCGCATCCACGTTCGCGCGGCACCGCAGAAAAGTCCCTTCCCGGCTCACGGCGACCAGGTCTTCGTTTTTCAATTTGTCCAGGTGATGCGAGAGGTTCGACGCGCTGATTCCGAGTTCTTCCTGAATCTCTCCTACGAACATTCCATCCGGATGCGCCGACAGCAGCGCCTGCATAATCCGAAGACGCGACTCGGTTCCGATCGCCGCGAACATGTCGGCAAAGCGCGTAACTTCTTCCATCCTTCAATCATAATTGAAATATGGAAGATGTCAAGCTCGCCGATGGCGGCCCCCTCCGGCTATTTGCCGCCGCGGAACAGGAAAATCAGCTCGACAATCAGGATGATGACTACCAGCAGCTCCAGCACGAAGGCCCGGCCCTGGTAGAACCGGTCCATCATGAAGCCGTACAGTTCACCCGCGCTTTGCAGTTTCTGCTCGACCAGTACGCGGTAGTCGGGCACTCCTATGCGCGTGGCGGCCATGCGATAGAGCCGCGCGGAGAACATGTCGCTGAGGAACTTGATGGAGTTGTCCACCCGCTCGGTGAGATCGCGAATGTCCAGCCGGATGGTGTTCAGGCGGTCGGCCTCCTGAGCCAGGCGCCAGCGTGCGAGGGGCCCGACTCCCCGTTGCAGCAGGCGGTAAACCTGCGCCAGCAGGTCCGTCAGCACCTCGTCGTAATAGCGGAATTCGAGCAGTTGCGTGTTGGCGTACTCGAGAAGCTGGATGGTGGGAAGAGAACCTTCCGGCGTATCGTAGATCAGCGCCGCCGACCAGCCCACCACCAGCAGGTCGTTTTCGTAATACGACATGCGCGATTCCAGAATCTCGGCGCGCTCCGCGGCGGAGAACTTCGCGCGTTCGCCGCGGATGATCTGCGCGACCGAGTCGCCGTGCCGCTCGATCAGTTCGGCGGCGGTGGCGGGGCAGCCCGTCTTGGGGTCCTGGCAGGTGCGCAGGTAAACGATGTAGTAATCTTCGCTGAGCTGCCTCCGGTTGGGAGTGGCTAGCGCGGAGGCGATCCGGGGGATTCGCTCGCGCACGATGGCGGACGCCTGCTGTTCGAGATCCGGAGCGTTCATCCATCGCGTCGAAAGGCCGATCAGGTCGTCCCACCCGCCTTCGAAGCCCATCTCGAACTGCACCGTAACCACGCCGTAGTCGTAATAGGAAAGCCGGCCGCCGGCGATCTGTCCGGCCGCGCGCAACGGCGGCAGCGTTTCCACCACCGGCGGCTGCGCGAACTGGACGTATTCCGGGGTGACGTGCCGGAACGCCGGCTCGCGCCCGCGGGGCGGCGCGCCGATCATCCGCCGCACCTCGTCCAGCCGGATCGCGTCGCTCAGATCGTAGCAGAACAGGACAAGCAGGGAGCCCGAGACCGCTGGCTCATCCATAAAAATCAGGCAGGCGTCCAGACGCCGCTTCCGCGCATGGCGAGGTTGGCGACATGCCCGGCGCGGGCGGCCGCAACGCCGATTTCGACCGAGGCATTGGGCGCGTTTCTCGAGCGGACGCAATCGAAGAAGTTCTTCATGTGGTCGAGCCCGCCATCGTGCGGCGACGTCTCTTTATGAATCGGCGGCGGGGTTCTGAAATCTTCGGTGTAGTGCGGCACCTCGGCGTAAACTTCGTAGCCGCTGCGGTGCAGGCGCATGGCCGCTTTCGTGCCGCGGATCATCAGGCCGCCGCCTTCGATGTAGCCGAGCAGCGCGCTGTCGAACTCCACCACGGCGCGCTGGTAGCGCAGCGCGGCGCTCATCGTGTCTGGCGTCTGGCGCTGCTGCAGAAGCGCCTTCACCCCGGTAGCGGTGGCCCGCGTGGGCATATCGTCGGCGAGATACCACTGGGCCACATCCACCCAATGGATGAAGAGGTCGGTCATCGCGCCGCCGCCGAAATCCCAATACCAGCGCCAGTGGGAATACTGGTCGGCGTCGAACGGCCGGTCGGAGGCCGAGCCCAGAAATCGCTTCCAATCCAGCTTCGAAGTGTCGATCTCCGGCCCGGTGTCCTGGTTGAGAATGTGGTTCTGGTACCAGTAGGTGCGGATGAAGGTGACCTGGCCGAGTTCGCCCGCGTCGATCAGTTCCTTGGCGTGCAGGTAGTGCGCCCAGCTCCGCTGCTGGGTGCCCGTCTGCACCACGCGCTTGCTCTCCTTGACCGCCGCGATCAGCGAGTCGCCTTCTTCGAGCCTGTGGGTGACGGGCTTTTCGCAGTACACGTCTTTGCCCGCCCGGACCGCGTCGATGACGATCGGAACGTGCCAGTGGTCGGGCGTGGCGACGACCACGGCGTCGATATCCGCGCGCTTCAGCAATTCGCGGTGGTCTACGGTGTCGGAAGCGGAAGGAGCGTAGCGGGATTTCGCACGCAGGCGGTGCGGTTCATAAACGTCGCAGAGCGCCACGATCTCGGCGCCGTCGATCTGGGCGACATTCGAAAGCAGGTATTGTCCGCGGCTTCCCGTGCCGATTCCGCCGACGCGGATCCGGTCGTTGGCGCCGAGTATCCGGCCGTAGGAAGCGGCCGTGGCGATTGCCGCGCCGAGAAAACGGCGCCGGTTCGGAGAGTGGGTGCTCACAAACGGATGATACCTCCAACCCGCGGTGCTCAGCGGGCTTTGCCCTGCGAGATGGAAAGCCCGGCCAGCATAGTCGCCGAGTACTCGGCGGCCTCCCAGAACGCGCGCTGCATCGCCGGCAGGGGCATCCCGGACCCGGCCGCCATCTCGAAGTGCCCGTCTTCATAAGCCAGAACTGCATCGAGAATGGCCCCTAGCGGACCGGTGTGCAGCAGGATGGCGTCCTTGATCACCGCGTCGAGCGGCAGGCTGTCTATCACTACTTCCAGGGGGATATCCAGGATGGAGTCGAGCGCCGAAAGCATGCCCACCAAGTAGGCTTCGTAGCGCGGTTCCCCGTTCTCGGCTGCGATCAGCTCGCAGGCGCGCGCCCGGTGCATGGCGAACTCCAGGTATCCAGACGGCCCGTCGTTGAGGTCGGCCAGCAGCATCAGCATGGACCAGCGGTAGACCCGGTCGATTCCCAGCGCCACCACGGCGCCTTCGAGAGTGCGAACACTGCGCCCTCCGAATAGCGCGGAGTTGGCGAGCTTGAGCAGCCCGTAAGCCAGAGAGGCGTCGCGCCCAACCGCTGCCGCCACCGCCGCCATGGACCGCCCTGGGTCTACGCATTCCGCGACCAGGGAGAGGACCGACAGCCGGTTGGAGGGGATTCGCTTACCGGTCAGGGTTTCCGGCCGGTGCAGGAAATGGCCCTGAAACAGTTCGTACCCGCAGGCCTGGAAATCTTGAAACTCCTGCCCGGTTTCGATCTTCTCCGCGAGCAGCGTGACCGGGAATCTCCGCAGCCGCCCAACCAGCCTGCACAGGTCGCGGGAGGAAGCGAGGCGCACATCCACCTTGACCAGATCCGCGAGCTTCATCAGCGACCATCGCGGGTCGCCGATTTCAAAATCGTCGAGCGCGATCCGGTAGCCGATCGATTTGAGGTGCTCCAGAGTCGCGAAGGTCTCCGGATCTGCCGGCACATCCTCCAGCACTTCGAGCACGCAGGATTCGGGAGAAAGAATCGGGTCGATACCCAGGAGCGCCTTCGTGCAATTGACGAAGACCGGCCGCGCGGGCGACAAGCGGGGCAGTCCGAGTTCCAGAAATGCCTTGAGAAGAACGTCGGCGCTGGCTTGGTCCGCGTTCAGAACCACCGCTTCCGTGTCCGATGGCAGGCGGCGGTACAACAGTTCGTAGCCGCGGATCCCTCGCGCGGCATCGTAGATCGGCTGGCGCCCGATACAGAAAGGGCACGCAACCTCCGCTGAAGCCTCGTCAGGACGGATCCGCCGATAGCTTTCAGTGCCGGTCAAGTCTCAAATTCCTTCACTCCGCGCTTATCGGATCAGAGCGGGAAATCTTGAACCGGCATCGATACGGGATAAACCGGGCCCGGGGAGCGGTTCGACCGCCTCTTCCGAACCTAACCGACCCGCGCTTCCACCTGCGCCTCGTTTTTCACCGGCTTGGTCGTCACCTTGGGCTCGGGCCTTACGATGTCGATGCTGCCCTTGAAGTAGGCGCCGTCGTCGATGCTGATGCCGGCGGTCTTGATATCTCCGACCAGGTTGCCCTTTTCCCGGATCGCGATCTTCTCGGAGACCTCCACATTACCGCGCACAGACCCGAAAATCACCACCTCCCGGGCCTTGATGTTCGCCTTTACCTTGCCGTTCGGACCCACCGTCAGCAGGCTGTGCGATTCGAGAGATCCTTCCACTTCGCCATCCACCAGCAGTTCCTCGTGCGTGCGGATCTCTCCTTTGATCTGCATGGAGGCGCCGATCGTGGCCGTTTGCCGGTTGGCGTTCGGCTCGTGCCGGGGCGGCGGCGGTGAGACTAGCGGCTGGGCGGAAGTCCGCGCCGGCTCGGGCGTCGCCTGCGGTCTCAAAGCAGGGGTCTCGTCGGTACGCTGTTTATTCCACAATTGCGTTTCTCCTTCAAAAATAGCTTATGTATAAAAGTGCTTCTGACGTGCATGCGAAGGGCCACCGCACTGGTTCTGAGTTTTCAGTCGGTTCCTCGGCTCGGCGCCGATTCTGCGTAACTTTTACGTATTCCATTTTTCGCTTTCTGCCTTACCATGGAAGGTAATTGTGCCACAGGGAACCGAACCGAAACTACCTATGACTGGTGTCTGGAGCCATCTCGCGGGCGTGTCTCTGGCCGGCCAGTACCGGCTGGAACAATATCTCGGCAGCGACGAATCGGCGGCGTGGTATCTGACGATGTCTCGCTCCGGGGAACGTGCCGCCATCAAGTTGATCCCGGAGGACGCCACCGCCGCGGCGGATCAGTTGGGTGCCTGGCGCGCCACCCGGCTGCTCTCCCATTCCAACCTGCTGCCGATGTTCGATTGCGGGCGCGCGGCAACCGAGGGCGGCGCCGTCCTTTATGCGGTTTTTGAATATCCGGACGACAACCTGGCCTCTGCGCTCGCGCGCGGCAAGTTGGACGAATCCGACGCGCGCGAGACACTGGCCGCCTGTCTCGCAGCCCTCGGCTACCTGCACAGCCGGGGTATGGTGCACGGCGCGGTCGATGGCCAGCATGTCGTGGCGGTGGGCGAACGCGTGAAACTGGCGAGCGACTGCCTGCGCCCGGTGTCTTCCGGAGGCGTCGAGCCCGAAGATGATATCCGCGCGCTGCACCGCCTGCTTGGCTTCCCGTACCGCGCCGTATCGCCGCCGCCGGTTGCCGCACCGCCCCTGGCGGCCGCACCGCCGCTGGCGGCCGCAGCGGTGCCGGCGGCCGCACCCGAGCCCCGGCCGGCTCCGGAAGCTTCCGGGGAATCCGCACCGCGCAGCATTCCCAACTGGATCTATGGCGCCGCCGCCAGCCTGGTGATCGCCATCGCGCTGGCCTTCGCGCTAAAGCCGTCCAGCGCTCCCAAATCCGCAGTGCCGCCGGCCGCGCCTCCCGCGGCGGTTCCGGCGCAGTCGCCTTCCCGTCCCCTGGCTGCCGCGGAGCGGGAACCGGAGCCCTCCACGGAGCGGCAGGGCCGAACCGTCTGGCGCGTCGTGGCCTACACCTATCACCGCTACCGCGATGCCGAAAAAAAAGCGCGCTCCATCAATTCCCGATGGCCGGGGCTCCATGCCGCCGTCTTCGCGCCGAAAGGGAAGGCCCGGCCGCCCTACCTGGTCGCGCTGGGCGGACGCATGACCCGCGCCGAAGCGCTCAACCTTCGCCACGTGGCGCGAGCCAAGGGGCTGCCGAGCGATACCTTCGTCCGCAATTATTCAGATTGATTTCGCGGCTTCCATGAAGCTGCGCAGGTCGCTTTCCGCAATCTCGGGCAGGCCCGGCGCCACGTTGTCCAGCTTGCCTTCCCGCATCCAGCGCTCCAGCCGGTCCACCAGGTCGAAAAGATGATCGAAGGAATCCACGATGAACAGCAGCGGCTGATAGTGGTCGATCTCCGCGCCCTGGTTGATCAGCCACTCCATCTGCACCGGGTAGCGCTGCACCTGGTCCGACTCGATGGCGTGCTGCAATTCGCCGTATGAGCTGAGCAGTCCGCTGCCATAGGCGCAGACTCCGCGCGGTCCGCGCATCAGCCCGAACTCCACCGTAAACCAGAAGAATCGCGACATGGCCTTGATGATGTTGGTCAGCCGCCGGGCGCGGTCCTGGTAGTCGCGAATCTGCGCGGTCAGTTCCACCGCGGTGTGGGCGCAATCGCCAAAGCGCACGAGCGTATCGGCAAAAGCTCTATCGGTGTGCATCGGGACGTGGCCGGCCACGTCGTGAAAGATATCCGGCTCGGGGAGGTAATCCATGCGGTCCTGCGGCCGTATGGTGATGGTCGTCGGAAACTCCCGCCGCCTCAGGCAGTCGAAGAACAGGAAGCCGGGGACGTACCCGCTCACGGCCCTGGTCTGGAAACCGGTCAACGGCCGAAGCTGACGGTTCACGTCGGCTAGGCGCGGCACGCGGTCGGCAGGAAGCTGGAGGGCCTCGACGCCTCGCAGAAAATGGTCGTTTGCATATTGCTCCCAGCGCGGCCGGATGCGCGTATAGAGCTTACGCCAAGCTTCATGATTTGCTTCAGAATAAAGCTCGTAAACCTGTGTAATATAGAGGTCTCCCCGGTTGCGGGCCTCCTCCACGAACGGTGCATGGCCAGTGGTCAGGCCGGTTGCGGCGAGTGCTTCCGCCATCGCTCCCTCCTCGCTGCCCTTACCATACCACCGGAAACCGAGTTAGACAACCTCTTGCCGGTGGTGCTATGTCGAACCCGCTACAGATTGGTATGGCAGGTCAGGCAGGAGGCGTCGTGGATTCCGGGCTGCTCCTGGGCCAGGTGCCTTGTCTCGGGTGCCGGCTGTTCGCCTTTCGCTACCAGCAGCAGGGTACCCAGGGCAATCAGGATCATGATTAGGGCTGCGATCGGCCACGCCGCCCGGATGCTCCGCCCGGGGGGTTCCGGCCACGCACCCGGCCGCACGCGTTCCCATAGGTCCGCGGGTGCTTCGACCGGCGCCAGGTGTTGCGTCAATTCCACTTCCAGCCAGTCAGACACGGCTGTCTCCATTCCCCGGAACAAGGTGCGACAGGCGGCGTTCGAGCTTTTTGTGGGCTCGGTTCAGCCGCGAGGCGACCGTGCCCTGCGAGCAGCCCAGCACCTCCGCAATCTGTTCGTAAGATAAGCCCTCGGTGTAGCGGAGCACGATGGCCATCCGCAGGTCCGGAGAAAGGTGCTCCACGGCCGCCCGGACCCACCCGTTGCGTTCGGCTCGCAGGATCTCTCCCAGGCTGTCGCCCGGCGCGCGCAGGCTCATCAGGAACCCGTCGGGCAGAGGTACCAGGCGCCGGGAGCGGCGCTTGTGGTCCAGACAGCAGTTAACCACAACGCGGTAGATCCACGTTTCGAAACTCGCTTCGCTCCGAAAACCCCGGATGGCGGCGAATAACCTCAGAAAGGTGTCCTGCGCGATGTCCAGGGCCGCCGACGGCTCTCCGGTGAAGCGCAGCGCCACCGAGTAGACCCGGTCCTTGTAGGTCTCAAACAGCACCCGGAAGCCTTCCCGCTCTCCGCGCTGGCAGGACTCGATCAGGTCGCGCTCTGAAGTTTCCAGCACCATCGCCGGTCTCGACTACCCTGGTTTGGACGAAGCCGGCTGCGGTTTTCTTCCCGAAAAGTACATCAGGGAAGCACCTCCAGCATGCGGTCGATCTCCGCCGGGCTGACGTAGAAATGCGGCGAGGTACGGACCCATCCCGCTCGCGGCGCCGCCGCGATTCCCGCTTCTCGCAGGCGCGCGACGATTTGAAGGTCTCCGAACCCCTGTTTGCGGAAGCTCACAATCCCGGCGCCATTTTCGGGGGTTCGATGCCCCAGCACTTCATACCCCTTGGCTTGCACCCCCTTGGCGATGCGATCACCTAAATTCTGGACAACCGGGGCTATTTCTCTGAGCCCCACTTCAAGTAAAAATTCAATGGACGCCCGTAACCCAAAGCAACCGATTGTATTTAGAGTTCCTGGCTCGTACCGTCCCGCATCCCCCCTCAAAGCCATGTCGCGGGAGGCATAATCGTTGTACCCGGCGACGTTGGTCCAGCCGAATTCCACCGGCTCGACGTGTTCCTGAAGGTCCCTGCGGATGTAGAGGATAGCGCAGCCTTCCGGTCCCATCATCCACTTGTGCCCGTCGGCAGCTAAGGCGTCGATGTGGCAGGTCTCGACATCAATCGGAAATGCGCCCAGGCCCTGAATGGCATCTACCATGTAAATGCAACGGTTGCGCTGGCAAATCTCACCTATCGCTTGAATCGGTGCGCGGTATCCGCTGAGGAACTGCACGAAGCTGATGGAGAGCAGGCGCGCGCCCCGGCTAGCCTCGTCGATGCGGTCCAGGGAATCGTTCACGGAAAGCCACGTCACGGCGATCCCCTTTTCTTCCAGGCGCTTCCAGGGATAGTAGTTGGCTGGAAATTCCTCGCGGAAAGCGACAATCCGGTCACCCGGGCGCCAGTCGAGCCCCGTGGCTATCGTGGAGATGCCCTCGGAGGTGTTTTTCACGAGCGCGATCTCGGAGGGCAGGGAGTTGACTAGGCGCGCGGCGGCTCGGCGCAGGCCGTCGTAGGCGGCCAGCCATTCGGCGTAATGCAGGCTGCCGAAGCGCAGGCAGTCGTCGGCCAGATGCTTCATCGCATCCGCAGCAGGCTTGCATAGGGGAGATACCGCAGCGTGATTCAGATACACCAGGTTTTGACGGACGGGAAAATTCTGTGCGTATCGCTCCCACAGTGAAGATTCCTTAACAGAACTTTGACTATTCTCGAAAGCCATTCCCTTTACAATACGAGAATGGAGGCGGAACGAGGAAGATGAAATCCTGGATAGCCTTGATTCTGTCTGTGGCGGTCTCGGCTGGTGTCGGGTTTGCGGGTGAGAACAAGAAAAACGATCCCAGCCTGATCGGCAACCGGGATGTGGGCAAGGGCCTGAATTTCTACTCGATCGAAAAGGAAATTGCGCTCGGCAAACAGCTTTCGCAGGAAGTGGCGCGCCAGGCGAAACTGCTCGACGACCCGATCATCACCGAGTACGTGAACCGGGTCGGGCAAAACCTCGTGCGAAACTCGGATGCGCACTTCGCCTTTCAATTCCAGGTGATCGACGACGATTCGCCGAACGCTTTCGCGCTGCCGGGCGGGTTCGTCTTCGTGAACACGGGACTCATCAAGATCGCCGATGAGGAGGACGAGTTCGCGGCTGCGGTCGCCCACGAGATTGCGCACGTGGCGGCGCGGCACATGACGCGCCAGGCGACCAAGGCGCAACTCGCCTCCATGTTGAACATGCCCGCCGCAGTCCTGCTGGGCGGAGGTTGGGGCGGATATGCGGGACGCCAGGCGGTGGATCTGGCCCTGCCCACCATGTTCATGAAATTCAGCCGCGGCGACGAGAGCGAGGCGGACTACCTGGGCGTCCAGTACATGTACGCGGCCGGCTACGACCCGATGGGCGCCGTGAGCATTTTCGAAAAGCTCGAAACCCTGCGGCGTACCAACCCCGGCTTCGTCGGCCGGATGCTTTCCAGCCATCCGCTCGATGCCGACCGGATCAACCGCACGCAGTCGGAGATCGAGCGGATTCTCCCCGCCAAATCCGAATACATCGTGACGACTTCCGAGTACCGCGACATGCGCGAGCGTCTGATCGATATGCAGGCGGGGCGGAAACGGTCCCCCGGCAACGGCGGGCCGAAGCTGAAGACCGCGCCGCGTACGACGCCCGCGACCCGCGACGAGGAACCGCCTACCATCCGCCGCCACCGGGATTTGATCTAGACACGGTCGAACCAGTCCTGGGGTTTAAAGGACGCTTGCTCCGAGGCGGCGTGTAACGGCCCGGCAGGCGCCCGAATCTGAAGTGCAGGCGGGACTTGCCCCCCAGGAGGACACGTGCGAAAGTTACCATTCCTGCTCGGACGCGTGGCGTTCGGCGGCTTTTTTCTGTACCACGCTATCGATCACTTCAAGCGCAAAAACGCGCTGGCGCAGCACGCGGCGGCCAAGAACGTACCGCTGCCCGATCTATCCGTGGAGTTGTCGGGCATCGTCCTGGGAATCGGCGCAACCAGCCTGATGTTGGGGCTGAAACCGAAGCTCGGCGCCGCGGCGATCGCAGGATTCCTGGCAATGGCTTCCCCCATGATGCACCGATTCTGGACCATCCCGGATCCGCAACAGCGCCAGAACGAGAGGGCTCAGTTTATGAAGAACATGGCACTGCTCGGCGCGGTGCTGGCGCTGGCCTCCGGCGTTCCGGAACCGTGGCCCCTCAGCGTGGAAGAGGAACAACACCGCCCGGTGCTCGACCGTGTCCGGGAGTTTGCGCGGGAGAAGATCGCGGCGTAATCAATCGCCCGCCCGGATCCAATCCTCGTTGAAGCGGGCATGCTTGATGGATTTTCCCTCGGGCACAAAGTAGCTGTAGGTAACGTGGATCGAGCCGTCGCGCGCCTGGATCACCGAGGGATAGTGGTACTGCACGGGTCCGGGCCGGTCGGGGCGGCCGTCGAGGTGTCGCCTCCACTTCCAGGTGGCGCCTTCGTCGCCGGATAGCGCCGCCACCAGGGAATAGCGGCCCTGCTCGATGTCGTTGTAGACCATAATCCAGTTGCCGTCGCGCAGGCGGACCACCTCAAGGCTGGTGCCGGGGTTCGGAATTTCCGTATCGCGGGCGGGAGTCCAGGTGACGCCGTCATCCTTGGAGAAACTGATGAGGGCGCGCTTGGGCGGCGGCCCGTTGTCGCGCAGGTAGGCAACCAGCGTGCCGTCGTTCCTGCGCACGACGGAGGGCTGAACGCAACCCATTCCGACGATCGGCTCACTGGCGCTCCAGGTGTATCCATGGTCGTCGCTGATCGCCATGATGCCGAAAGAGAAGCCATCGGAATACATGGGCACGAGGATGCGGCCGGAGGGCAGTTCGAGGGGGTGGGTGCGGGTGAACCAACCCATGCGCGAGTAGTATTCGTCCCGGGCATGCTCGATGGCCCGGGCGGCGGCTCCGGCAAACGGTCCGCCGGCGAGCGATTCGCGGGCGGCGAATTCCCTGGTACGCTCCACGATATTTTTGGGGATCAGAACGATGTTGTCCTGGTATTCCCAGTGCGGCGGTCCGGAGACCTGCTGGTAGTCGGTCGAGATCCGGTACTTCATCAGCGCGGTCTCCCAGCGGTGGGCGATGATCAGCGGCCAGAAGAAGAACAGGCGTTGGCGGGAATCGAGAAACAGTACCGGATTGGTCTCGGGGAAGCTGGGAGTATCGGCCATGAGAAAGGGCTCGGTCCAGCGGCCGGTGGAATGGTTCCAGCGGGCCCCGCGGATGAGTACGTCGTCGGCCGTGCGCTCGCCCGAGCCGTGAAACCAGCAGACCAGCAGGTCACCGTCCGGGAGTTCGACCACCGAAGAAGAGTGGTTATGCCAATGTTCCAGGGGAAAGATCAGCTCCGCGCTGTACTGCGGCGCCGCAATGGCCGCGGAGAAAGCCAGGCAGCAGAGAGTGAGAAGCCGCACCATGCACGCCAGTATACAGTGCGGCCGGCGGCACTCTACCGCGAGGCCAGGCGTTCGAGTAACCGGATGCCGGAACAGATGTCGGACAAGCGCTGGCTTTGATCTTCGGTTTCCCGCTCCACGTTCAGCGTGCCCGCGAACCCGGCCTGTTCCAATGCCCGCACGAAACGCTCGATGCCCACCGCTCCTTCTCCCAACGGCCGTTCCTTTCCCAGCGCTCCGGGAACGCCCCGGGGCGGCCAATCGCCATCCTTGCAGTGTACCGAGAGCACGTGGGGAAGCAGCGTGCCCAGCGCTTCGATCGGGTCGCCGGTGCCGTAGAGAATCAGGTTAGCCGGGTCGAAATTGATTCCCAGGTTGGGGCGGTCCACGTCACGCAGAAATTCGAGCAGGATAGCGGCCGGCTCCTGCCCGGTCTCGAGCGCAAACGTCTGGCCGTTCCTGGCCGCGCGGTCGCACACCCGCCGCACGACTTCGCGCACGCCCTGGTAATCCGGATGCGAGTGATCTTCCGGCACGAATCCGATATGGCAGGCGATGCTGCCAATGCCCAGCCGGGCGGCGAAGTCGCTGATCTCGAGAGTTCGCTGCTCGCGCTCCCGCCGCGTTTCGGGCGGAATGAAGCCGACCGTACGCTGCACCGTGGGAATGTCCGCGTAGCTCTCGCCGCGGTAGGCCGCGAACATCGTGACCACCGCGAAACCTTCCAGGTCCTTCTTCCAGGCATCCGCCGCGGCGGCGCTCAATTCCATCTCCCCCGGTATTCCCATCTGACCGCAGCGAACCCCCATGCCGCGGATCTCGTCCACCCGGTCGCGTTCCGCCCAGAACATGACGCCCGGTTCCATCGGCTTCAGATCGTGCATGGCAGCTTCTCTCCATTCTGTTCGCGCGCGGCGAGCAGCAGGCGCATCAGCTTGACGGTTGCGGCCGATTCCCGCGGCGGACAGAGTTCCGGCGCCCTGCCGGCCGCGCAACACTCCACGAAGTAGGCGATCTCGGCGCAGTATCCGTCTCCACCGGGGCAGCCCAGCGGCTGGCCCATGAAACTCAGCGGGCGCCCGGCTGAGTGGAAGTCCATGGCCCCTGCATCCAGGGCCACGGCGAATTCCATGGAGAACGGCAGGCCCTTTCCCATCCAGCCGCCGGAAACCAGAACCGCGGGACCGCTCGCGTAATATAAGGAGGCGTGGATCGTGTCGAGTCCGGCGGCAGGGTCCACATGCCCGGTGGCCGACACTGCTTCCGGTACGCCGAACAGATGAATGCACATATCCACGTCGTGGATCAGCAGGTCGAACGCGCCCCCGCCGCTTTTGGACGGCTGGTTCAGCCAACCACCCCAATCCGGAGCCGCGCAGCGCCGGCGGAATTCCGCGGACCGCGCTTTGCCGAACCGTCCGCTTCGAATCGCTTCCCGCAGCGCGGCGTACTCCGGCACGAAACGCAGCACGTGGGCCGTCATCAGCAGGCGGCCGGAACGCTGCGCTTCCTCCAGAATGCGATCCGCCGCCGCGCCATCGAGCGCCATGGGCTTCTCCACCAGCACGTGTTTTCCCGCGCGGAGCGCCGCCAGGACCACCGGCTCGTGGAAATCCGTGGGCAGACAGATATCGACGGCATCGATGCCGCGATCCGCCAGCAGGGCTTCCACGTCGCGGTAGCGGCCGATGCTCGAAAAATCCATCATCTCGCCGGGGCCGCCGATGTTTCCCTGCACGCCTGTCAGGTCGCCCGAAAGCTGCTTCTCGTCGTTGCTGAAGACCGCGGCCAGGCTGGCTCCCGGCATCCCGCGCAGCGCTTTGAGATGGGTGCTGCCCATGAATCCCAGGCCGAGCACGGCGATTCTTACCGGTGTCATCTGCTACAGTGTAGCGCCGGTCGTGACAAAATAGGCGCATGCGCATCCTATCCCGCACGGCCGTTTTGGCCGTCATGTTTCTGGGTATCGCCGGCGCCGCCGAGTCGGGCTGGCAGACGATCTTCGATGGCCGGACGTTCGCTCATTGGGAGAACCCGGCGAAGAAATCGCCCGCCGGCGATTCGTTCGTCATCGAGGATGGCTGTCTCAAAGCCGTAGCCCATCCGCGCATCACCGAGGACCTCTTCAGCACGGATACCTACCGCGATTTCGAACTGGAGTTTGACTGGAAAATTTCGCCGGGCGGCAACACCGGCATCAAGTACCGCATTCAGGATCGCGTGTTCCTGCTCGACCAGCAACTGCCCCGATTCGAGGACCAGGTGAATGCCGCTCTGAAAAGCCGGCGTTCCGACCGTCCCTCCCGGGGCCAGGAGTATGTGATCGGCTTCGAGTACCAGTTGATCGACAACCAGCGCAACCCCGACGCGCTGCGAGGCGGCGCACTCCACCAGGCTGGAGCCCTATACGATATGTTTTCTCCCCTGAAAGACGCCACCAGACCGGTCGGCGAGTTCAACCATTCGCGGCTCGTGGTAAAGGGCGACCATGTGGAGCACTGGCTAAACGGCGTGAAGGTGGTGGACGCCAGCCTCAAGGCCCCGGAGATTGCGCGCGCCTGTGCCAAGCGCTGGGGCGTCGATTCCCCGGTTTACAACCTGCTCGTCAATCAGCCGCGCAAAGCCTGCCAGATCTCGCTGCAGAATCACGACTCGGATGCCTGGTTCAAGAACATTCGCATCCGCCGCCTGGACTAACGTCTTACTTGCAAGCCGAAGGTGTAGAGTTGAAAGCGTGAGGGCGGTTCTATTCTGTCTTGCGGCCATCAACCTCTTCGGCCAGGGCGGATTTCTCTCGCCGAAGTCCAAGTTTGATCTCAACGCGGGTCTGAAGCACAATGTCGGGCCTAAGGCGCGCTCCTTCTTTGGGGCAACGCGAAATGGGCTGACGCTGGTGACTATCGGGGACCAAACGTCAATTGTCTCAGCTGACCTGGATGGGCGTATCCTGCATACCAGTTCGGGCATCACGTCCGTCAACGCCCAGATCTATCGCGCCCTTCCGCTTCCGGATGGCAGGGTATGGTCAGTTTCCCAGGGGCCTTATGAACAGTTCTCGGGCAGTTGCTGCGTCGACATGGCACCAATGGGGCGAGGCGTTGGCCGCGGCTCTACGACCGCTGTTCCCTACAACCAGTTCGACCTCTACAGCCCGGATGGAAAGCACTCGTCGTCCCTACGCTTGATGGCGACCGGAACCGTGCCCACGGATTTCCCCATTGCGGCGGCTTCGGACATGCTGGTGATGCTCGCATGGCTGGGTTATGGGACGCCCCAAACCGCGTTGATCCGCTTCGGGACCGTGATTGGCGGGCACTTCCACGAGGAGAGGGTGGTCGAGTTCGACCCTCCGTTTCGCCGCACGGTCGCGGTGCTGGCGGGAAAGGACGATCTGGTTCTGATCGATAAGGTAGCCGGTAATATGGTGGTGGTCGATCCCCAGACCGGCAGCCATCGGCTCTTACTCCCGGCACGCCGGTATCCCGTGCGGGCTGCGGCGGCGGATATCGATTCTCTCTATCTGCTCTCGTCAAATGACGTGTTGAAGACAGATCTGACCGGCACGATTCTGGCCACGTACCGGTTTCGGTTCGACCGGGGTTTCCGCCCGGCCACGCTTGGAGTGGCGGGCAACAATCTGTACCTGGTAGACCACTCCGGGCGGGTGGAGGAATTCCAGATCCGATAACCGGGGCGCAAGCGAGCCCATGCCCGGGTGAATTAGCTTCCGGCAGCCTTGCGCAGTCGCGGCAGGAGCGTGAGGGCCGTTCCGTAGACCAGCAGCGAGAGAAACAGCGCCGGCTTACGCTCCTGATGCAGGTCGACCATCACCAGGCGCCATGCTCCCAGCGCCATTGCCGGGTAGACCAGATGGGTCCATTCCACCACCTTCCAGCGCGCGCCGGCCCAGGCGAGCCCCATTGCCGCGAACGCCAGAATCGACGTGCGCAAAGTGGCGCAGTAGGCGTGGCTCGCGTCTGCGCCGAATACGCCGTGATAGGCAGCCCCGGCCATCCCGGCGGCGATCCCCGCCGCGAGCCAGGCCAGCACCGCCGCCGTGGCCGTGCGGAAGAATTGAGATTCCGCCCGGATTGCGAGCATCCACGCCGCCAGGGCGGCGAGCGCTCCGAGTGAGAGCGCCATGGGCTCCGCATCCGGCCAGTTCGTGGAGCCGAAGACGAATGAAGCCGCCTGCCGGAGCGCCCCCGAGAAGGTCAGCGCCAGCACCAGGTAGATGCCGCCGTGCATCTCGAGCGTGAGGCTTCGGAACCTTCCGCCGGCCCAGACGCAAGCCAGCGCCACCGCGGTCCATACCGCCGCCGCGGTGTCTCCGGTAAGCAGAATCCGGCTGCCGGCCAGCGCCAACAGGATGCCGAACGTCGAGTATGTGTAAAAGTTGCGGCTGCGGCCGCTCCGCTCGAGCACCGCGAACGAAACCACGTAGCACGCGATCCCGCAGCCTGCCGCCACCACCGCCATGGCCGGCGAAAGGCGCAGGCCGCCGCTCACGCTGATCAGGAAAGCCGCCGCGCATTGCGCCGTCTCGAACCCCGTAAAGGTGCAATGCCGCAGCAGAGTCCGCACGATGATGCTGGCCAGGTATATGGCCAGGAGCGCCGCCTGAGCGGCCATCAGCCAGGCGTGCGGAATCGGCGCGTACCCCTCGGGGAGGCCGCGGGCGTTGGTCACCAGCCACGTCGCGAGCAACACCGCAAGATCCGCTGCCGCCGCCGCCAGCCAGCGTTCGCTCAGCCAGTGGTCCAGACAGGCGGAAGCCTCTACCGCGGCGGCAATCGCCAGCAGCACGAAGGTGTACGGGAGAACGTCGTGCGAGGCGACCAGCAGCGCGCACGCCGTACCGATACCGGCGAGCGTCGCGATGGTCGCCACGATCAACAGGTTCTTCCGCCAGGAGACCGCCAGTCCGAGCATCGTAAACGAGAGCAGCAGGGTGCCGGCGGTCCAGTTGGAAATCGCCTGGAAACGGAGAGTCGCCTCCCAGAGCAGCGGGGACAGAACGAGCACCGCGGTGAGGCTGTGCAGCGCCGCCTGAATGCGCCTTTCGGCCGCCGTCCGCGCGGCCCATACCAGCCAGCCCATGGCGTAGGCGATCCCCAGCGCCACGCCCACACGGCCCGGCAGTGCGCCGGATTCCGTGACGGCGCGCAGCAGATAGGCGCCGGCCAAGCCGAGCAGCGCCCGCCCGAGCGCCGGCAGGAGTTCCGTGGGGTCGGTCGAGCCCCCGGCTTTTACGTCCGCGGGTGCCGGCCGATCACCCGCGGGCGCTGGGGCCGTCGAGATCCCCAGCCGCTCCTCGATTGCTGCAACTCGCTCGGCCAGGCTCGCTAACTCATGTTCGAGCTCCGGTTGCTGCATCGTAACCTCCCTGCTCCTGCCACGGCGGCAGCAGTTTGACCAGCACGACGAAGATCACGAAGGGCAGCAGCATCAGAGCGATCCCCGGCAGCAGCCCTTCGCGGGCGACGAATCCGACTTTGTAACTGGTGTAACCAAGGAAGCTTTTCGAGAAGAGTTGACCGCCGATGACGACGTTCCAGCGCATCGCGAAGATACCAACCAATGCAAGGCTTGAAGCGATAATATACAGAACGCGCCGTTTCAGCTCGGAAAACTTCCATAACTGGGCGGCCGCCAGCAGCACCAGCGGCACTAACGTGCCCAGAATGATCTGCAAAATCACCTGCGATCCCCAAAGCCGGGTGTGCACCATGAAATCCAGGCTTCGGAAGGATTCATCGGCTTCATAAGTGCGGTGAACGAGGTCCAGCATCTCGAGTGTGAAGTCAATCAGAAACGTGTAGAAGAGATACTTGGCGATGGTATCCAGGCAGCGCATGTCTATCGCCCGCTTCTTCAGCGCCATGGAGGCGGCATACAGCACCAGCACCGCGGCAATACCGGAGACCATGGCCGAGAACAGAAATACCACCGGCATCAGCGGCGACGACCACCACGGGTTTGCCTTGATGGAGCCGAAAATAAAGCCCACATACCCGTGCAGCAGGAAGGCCGACGGAATCCCGATGACGGTGACCACATACCCGACTTTGTCGTCGATGCGCCGCGCGGCCGGGCTGATGTTATCGGAGCCGAGTGTCAGGGCTTTGTAGATCAGCCGCGCCGCGCCCCGGCTCTCCTTCGAGAGCCGCACGATATCCGCGCGGTACTCGAGCCAGATTTCCACCAGCAACACCACCGTGAGATACCAGAGGTACACAAACCCGAACATCGCCATGGCCGAAGACGTGTGGGGAGTCAGATACATTTCGAGCGAGCGCTCCGGGTGCCCGAGATGCAGTTGCAGCGGCAAGGGCGCGACCAGCAGAAAGGCCAGCGCAGTCAGCAGCGCCAGGCGATACGTGGGCTTCACCGCATCCACTTTGAATACGCGCTCCAGGGAGGCCAGAATAAAAGCCCCCGCCACCAGCCCAGTTATATATGGATAGAGGACGATCAGCAGGCTCCACTGCAGTTCGACCTCGTTCGGATACATGAAACCGTCTACCCCGGGTATCATCATAGTGGCTTCCTATCGCACCGACCCGTCCAGGTCCTTGTAGTACACCTTGGCCTGGGTGGCCATATAGGGCTTGAGGACCTCCACCTTGTTGTTTCGTAGAAATTCGTGTACCGGATCCTTGGGATTCTTGAAATCCACCAGTTGCCGCGCGCCCGTCGGGCAGTTCTCGCAGCAGGCCGTGGTCAGGCCCTGGGTGATCCGGTGATAACACAGCGTGCACTTATCGACCGTATCCGTTTCCGGATGCAGATAGCGGCAGCCGTAAGGGCACGCCTGCACGCAGTACCGGCACCCCAGGCAATAGGTCTTGTCCACCAGCACCACGCCGTCCGGACTGATGAACGTCGCGCCCACCGGGCAGACCTGCACGCACGGTGAGTTCGCGCAGTGGTTGCACAGTTTGGGCACGAAGAAGCTTTTCACGTCCGGCCGGGTATTCGGCGGGAATCCATTGATGGCCCCGTCCGGGGAATCGACCAGCGGCTGTTTGCCCTCTTCGACCTGGTATCGCTCCACCCAGGTCCGGAAGTACCCCTTGGGAACCTTGTTCTCGTTGGCGCAGGCGCGGACGCAATTGCCGCAGCCGATGCACTTGTCGATGTCGATGATCATTCCCCACCAGTGGTCCGCCATCCGGTAGGCGTCGCTGGGGGCGGCGGCTCCCATGATCTGCTCCAGGGTGGCGCCCACCGACGCCAGCACCAGGAGTTTGCCGCCAACGCTAAACATGTCTCGCCGGGTTATTTCCATGGTCGGGTTCTCCTCAGATGTGCGGATTGTGCGGCTGATGGCAGCCTGTGCAGGACATCCCGCCGGAGTGTTCGGCGGTCACCACCTGTGGAAAGTTCTTGGGTTTAGCTGCGTCCTTTTCGTGGCAGCGCCAGCACAGGTTTGCGGCCACCGGCAGTTTGGGAACGTTGGTGCCCGGATCGCTGGCGTGCTGTGACAGGGGACCGTGACACGCCTCGCACGCAACGTGTGCGTGTTTTCCCGCAGCGCGCATTTTGCCCTCATCCTCGTGGCATACGAGGCAGGTCTCCTGTCCGGCATAGGAAATCGGCAGTTCACGAATCATCGTCAAGGCTCCGGGCCGATAGTGCCCGTACTTGCCGAAGTCTTTTGGAATGATGGCGCCACGGAGAACCAGGAAGAGGCCGACGCATGCCAGGAGAACCAGCGCGGGCCGTATCAGGTGTGCCGAGTCGCGGAAAATGCTGCGCAATGAAACCCCCTCTTCCAACGTAAATTCGGGAGAACCGCTGCAAGATTAAGACCAAACGTCCCAATGATCTTAAATTCTACAAATTGTGGGGAGACTGTTGAAATGCACGACATTTCGATTGGGTGTACTGCGTGAAGTTCCCCAGCGGCGATCCCCGCGCCGTTTCAGGCCCAGCCGCTGTTACAATCGTGGTTTACATGTCGCTCATCGTTGTTGGTTCTGTTGCTTACGACGGCGTCGAAACGCCTCATGGGAAGGTGGACCGCATGCTGGGAGGCGCCGCCACCTATATTTCCCTGGCCGCCAGCTACTTTACGACAGTCAAACTGGTCGGCGTCGTGGGAGAGGATTTCGGCTCCGAAGATTACGACCTTCTGGCCTCCCGCCAGATCGATCTGGAGGGTCTCGAACGCGTACAGGGCGGGAAGACCTTCTTCTGGTCGGGCGTCTATTCCGCCGATATGAATGACCGCACCACCCTGCGGACGGACCTCAACGTATTCGCCGATTTCAACCCGAGGCTGCCGGAATCCTACCGCGCGTCCCCCTACCTGCTGCTCGGCAACATCCAACCGGCTCTGCAGAAGAGCGTTCGCGCCCAGGTGCCCGCCGTGACGTTTTCGGGCGGCGACACCATGAATTACTGGATCAACGATTACCGCGACGAACTGCTCGAAACCATCCGCGAGTGGGATTTCCTGCTAATCAACGACAGCGAGGCGCGCCTGCTCTCCGGCGAGCCTAACCTGCGGCGCGCCGCCGCCAAAATCGCGGAAATGGGGCCCTCATCGCTGGTGATCAAGCGCGGCGAATACGGTGCGGTGCTGTTCCAGGACGGCTGCCACTTTATCGCCCCGGGATACCTGCTGGAAGAGGTTTTCGACCCCACCGGCGCCGGCGATTCCTTCGCCGGAGGCTTCATCGGCTATCTGGCCGGGCGTGGAGGCAATATCGACTTCGCGGAACTGCGCCGGGCCGTCATTTACGGCTCCGTGATGGGCAGTTTCTGCTGCGAGAACTTCGGCGTCGACCGTTTCCGCAGCCTGACGCGCGAGGAAATCGAGGCCCGCTATCAGGAATTCCAAAGCTGCACCAGGTTTTGAGCCGCGTGCCCTGCCGGTCACCGCAGCCGCCCTGGCCCTGCTGAGCGCGTGCGCCGTCTGGTTCTGCTTCACGCACGGCTGGCTCGAATGGTACGGGGACGCCGAAGCGCATCTGAACATCGCGCGCCGCATCCTCGATTCCCAAACCCCCGGGTACGACCAGATCGGCACCCCCTGGCTGCCTCTGCCGCATTTGCTGCTGGTGCCCTTTGCGCGCGTGAATTCGTGGTGGTTCAGCGGCCTCGCCGCCGCCTTTCCCTCGGCCGCCTGCTTCGTCGCCGGCGGGCTGTTCTTTTTTGCGGCGGTGCGCCGGATCTTCGACTCCACGGCCGCCGCGGTCGCCGCCACGGCACTGCTCGCGCTGAACCCCAACCTGCTGTATCTGCAGTCCACATCCATGACCGAGCCGGTCTTCCTGGCGACTTTCGCAGCCCTGCTCTATTGCACCGTGCGGGGCTGGCCGGCGGCCGCCGGCGTGGCGGCCTGCGCCGGCGCCTTGACCCGCTACGATGGCTGGTTCCTGATTCCGTTCGTCTCCATTTATTTCCTGAGAAAGAGCCGGCGCGATGCCCTGGTCTTTTCGCTGATTGCCGGTGCCGGGCCGCTCTACTGGCTGGCCCACAACTGGTGGCTGACCGGCGACGCCCTGTACTTTTTCCGCGGCCCCGGGTCGGCCGCGGCTATTCAGGGCAGCGCCTACTACCCCGGCAAGCACAACTGGGCGCTGGCATTCCTCTATTTCCGAACCGCCGCCCAACTCTGCGCGGGCCCCGGTCTCACCCTGCTGGCAGTGGCCGGCGCGGCGGCGGCCCTGCTGCGCCGGGCTTTTTGGCCGCTGCTGCTCCTGGCCCTGCCACCCGTCTTCTACATCTGGAGCCTGCACTCTTCGGGCACCCCCATCTTCGTGCCCACGCTGTGGCCGCATTCCTACTACAACACCCGCTACGGCGTCGCCGCCCTCCCGTTGCTGGCGTTCTCGGCGAGTGCGCTGGTGGCCTTGTGGGGCAGGTCCCCCGGTCTGCGCGGCTCTCTCGCCGCCGCCATCCTCGTTCTGGTGCCTACCGGGTACTGGGCGTTTCACACGCAACCCGTTAACTGGGTCACCTGGGCCGAATCCCGCGCCAACTCCATTGGCCGCCGCGCCTGGACCACCGAAGCAGCCGAATACCTGAAGCCCCGCTTTCTTCCCGGTTCCGGTATCATTTCATCGAGTGGCGATGACTTCGCCGGAATCTACCGGTACATGCACATTCCGCTGCGCGAGACGTTCAGCATCTCGAACGGCCTCGTCTGGGAGGCCACCATCCGCCGTCCCGAACTCTGGCTCTCCCAGGAATGGGCCGTCGTGAAGCAAGGCGATCCGGTGGACCGGGCCATCGCCCGCGCCGCCCGGTTCGGCATCCGCTATCAACTCGAAAAGGTGATCATCAATAAGGATGAGCCGGTGATTGAAATCTACCGGCGAATAGGAGGAAGTCATGGTCCCGCATGAAAATGTCACCACAGCATTCGAACTGCCCGGCTACCGCATCAAGCAGAACCTCGGCGTCGTCCGGGGAATCGTCGTCCGCTCGCGCTCGCTGTTCGGAACCATTGGCGCCGGACTTCAGACCATAGTCGGCGGCAATATCTCGCTGTTCACCAAGCTCTGCGAGCGGACCCGGGCCGACGCCTTCGACCTCATGATTGACCACGCGTCGGAACTCGGCGCGAATGCGGTCATCGGCGCCCGCTACGACGCTAACGACGTTATGCAGGGGGTCACTGAAGTCCTCGCTTATGGCACCGCCGTGGTGGTCGAACCGCTGGAACGATGAAGATACCTTACACCAAGGCGCACGGCGCCAGGAACGATTTTCTGCTTACCTGGAGCGGTGATGTGCCCGAGGGCGATCACGCCGGCATGGCGCGCGCGATCTGCGAGCGCCACACCGGTGTGGGCGCCGATGGCTGGATGCTGGTGACGCCCGCCACCGATGCCCAGGCCGATGGCGAAATCCGTCTTTACAATTCCGATGGCAGTACCGCTGAAATCTCCGGGAATGGCACCCGCTGCGCCGCGGCTTTCCTGATCCGCCACGGCCATGCCGCCGGGGTCGTAAGGATCCGCACCGGCGCCGGGTTGAAAGGGCTGCGCCTCTTGCAGCGCAACGGCCTCGCCTTTGAGCTGGAAATGAATATGGGCCGCCCCAGGATCCTGGCCGAACGCTTCGACTTGCAGTTGTCGTCCGGTCCCCGCGAGGTGGTGCTGCTGGACGTCGGCAACCCGCAATGCGCCGTTCCCGTGACCGGATTCGATTTCGACTGGCGCGCCATGGGCGCCGAAATCGAATCGCACCCTCATTTCCCCAACCGCACCAACGTCTCCTTCGTGATGCCGGTTGACGAGCACACGATCGATGTCCGCTTCTACGAGCGCGGCGCGGGGGAAACCATGAGTTCCGGCACCGGTTCCACAGGCGCCGCCGCCGCCGCCCTGGCCCGCGGCGTGGTTTCCGCCCCGGTGCGTGTCGTGACTCCCGCCGGCGACTTGAACATTCGTCTGGAAGGAGACATGTACCTCACCGGACCAGCCGAAATCGTCGCCGAAGGCGTGTTTTTTGTATGAGAAAATGAGGACTTCATGACTGAAGCACAGCAACTTGCCGTCGAAGCCACCGGGAAAATACTGGCGGAAAAGATCCGCGCGCGAACGGCTCGGGTAGGGATCGTAGGCCTCGGATACGTCGGTCTTCCGCTGGCCGTGGAGTTTGCCAAGGCCGGATTCGCGGTCACCGGGATTGACGTCAGCGCCGAAAAAGCCAGGCGCGTCAATGCGTGCGATTCCTATGTCGGAGATATCCCCAGTTCGGTGCTCGGCCCGATCGTGGAAGCGGGCAAACTGCGGGCTACGTCCGACTTCTCGGCCGTGCTCGAGTTGGACACCATCAATATCTGCGTGCCCACCCCGCTGCGCAAAACCAAGGATCCCGACATGAGCTACATCGTGAGCGCGTGCCAGGAGATCGAGAAGTCCTTCCACGCCGGAACGCTGGTAATCCTCGAATCCACCACCTACCCCGGCACCACCGACGAGGTGGTCCTGCCGATGCTGAGTAAGTCGGGTCTCGAAGTGGGCAAAGACTTTTTCTTGTGCTTCTCGCCCGAACGCGTCGACCCCGGCAATCCGAATTACCAGACGGCCAATATCCCGAAGGTGGTCGGAGGAGTTACGCCCGAATGTACCGAGATGGGCCGGCTGTTCTACTCGCAGGCGCTCCAGACGGTAGTGCCGGTCAGTTCCACGCAGGTCGCCGAAATGGTGAAACTGCTGGAAAACACGTTCCGCATGATCAACATCGGGCTCGTGAATGAGATTGCGCTGATGTGCGACCGCATCGGGATCAACGTCTGGGAGGTCATCGACGCCGCCGCTACCAAGCCGTTCGGATTCATGCCGTTCTATCCGGGACCGGGTCTCGGCGGCCACTGCATCCCCATCGACCCGTTCTATCTCTCGTGGAAGACCAAGCAGGCGGGCATCGAGGCACGCTTTATCGAACTGGCCGGTTATATCAACGGGCAGATGCCGCACTTCGTCGTCGATAAGGTGCAGAACGCACTGAACGATGCGGCCAAGCCCGTCAAGGGGTCGAAAATCCACGTGATGGGTGTGGCGTACAAGCGCGATATCGACGATATGCGGGAGTCCCCGGCCCTCGATATCATGTTGCTGCTCCAGAAGCGCGGGGCGATCGTCTCCTATAGCGATACGCACGTGCCGGCGCTGCGGCTGGACGGTCTGAACCTTCAGGCGCTGCCCGAGACCGCCGCCGCCGAGGCCGACTGCGTCGTGATCGTGACCGACCATTCGGGTTTCGATTACCACGCGCTGGTGGAGCGGGCCACGCTGATCGTCGACACCCGCAATGCGCTCAAGAACGTGCGCTCCTCGAAAATCGTCAGGCTCTAGCGCCGCTTTCAGCGCAGCACGCGAAACAAATTCGTGTAGTCGTCCGTCCAGAGCGGCGCGCGCCCCCGTTCGGGCGCCTCCATGGAATCCGGCAGGGCCGCCATGGCCTCGCGGCTTGCCGTTACCACCACCCATGTGGCGGCGTAATATCCGTGCTCCGGGTCGGCCGGAGTAGTGAACACCCGCGAGAGCCGTCCGCTGTCGCGCGCCAGAGTCTCTACTACCGGGCTCAGATCGAGATACCGGTTCGTGACGTTCACCGCCAGGATGCCATCCGGTTTCATATTCCGGTAATAGAGAGCGAACGCCTCGCGCGTCAGGAGGTGCACGGGGATGGAATCTCCGCTGAAAGCGTCCACCACGAACACGTCGAAATTCTGCGGGGCTTCGCGTTCGAGCGCCAGCCGCGCGTCTCCCGGCACCACTTCCACCCGGCAGGGGCACTCGCGCAGATAGCGAAATTCGGTATTGGCGATTTCGATCACCGCCGGGTTCAATTCATAAAAGCGATAGAAATCGTCGCGCCGTCCGTAGCTCGCCAGCGTGCCGGTCCCCAGCCCGATGATCCCCACCCGGTCCGGCCGCTTCTGCATCAGGCGGATCGCCAGCGCCACGCCCGAGTCCGGCGAGTAGTAAGTGGTGGCCACCCGGCTTTTCGCGGGAGCCAGAAATTCGGTGCCGTGCCGGATCGGTCCGTTGCTGAGCATCAGCATCGCGGCGTCACCCGAACCTACCTGGCTGACCTTGAGCGCTCCGTAGAAGTTTCGTTCGCGGACCAGCGCGCCGTTCGCGTATCCGCCCACCTTCACCGCGATCACCAGCCCTGCCGCCACCATCAATCCCAAGCGAATCAACCGGCGCGGCGGATAACCGTAGAGCAGGGCCATCGCCAGCAGCATGCACACCGCCACTCCGGCCGGAAGCTCCAGATATTGATTGAACAGCGCCGGCGCGGCGAGCCCCACGAAGACGCCGCCCAGGGCGCCTCCGAGCGCCAGCATCAGGTAGTAGGAGGTTAGCTCCCGCGCGTCCGGTTTGCGCCGCGCCAACTCCCCGTGGCAGAACATGCAGCAGGTGAACAGCGCCGCCGAAAGCAGCAGGATGGTCCACTCGATCGACCCCAGGGTGCCGCGCCGGAACAGGCAATAGCAGATCACCACCCACGCGGCGGGCAGCGCCACCCGGAAGACGGCGGGCCGGTACCAGCCCTCGCGATCGAAGCACAAAATAAAGCTCAGCAGATACAGGCTCAACGGCAGGATCCACAGAAACGGAATGGGCGCCACGTTCTGGCTGAGCTCGCCGGCGACCGCCAGCCACAGAATCGACGGACAGGCCGCCAGGAGAATCCACAGCAACCGCGCGGAGGCGGGGGTGGACCCGGATTCGGACGGTTCCGCCGCGATGGCGCGAGATCCCACGAGCGCCGCCGCCCCGGCCAGGAGCGCCACTGCCGCGTATCCCACCGACCAGGCCGCCAGTTGGTGACGCACCGAAAGCCATGGCTCGATCGCGAACGGGTACGCCATCAGCGCCGCGAGCGACCCCACATTCGAGATGGCGAAAAGGCGGTATGGGAAGGCCGCCTTGGCGCGCCGCGCGTACCACATCTGGATCAGCGGCCCGTTCGCGCACAGCAGCAGATAGGGCAGCCCGACCGAGGTCGCCAACACCGCCACGATTCGGAAGATCGGCTCGCGGGCGTCCACCAGCCGGAAGGCAGCCGAGGGGCCCACCGGGAGCAGCAGGAGGCTCCCCGCAAGCATCCCGACGTGGAGCCCCGCCTGCGTTCGTGGGGCCAGGTGCGCGGTCGTCCAGTGCGCCCACCAATAGCCCAGCAGCAACACTACCTGGAAAAACAGCATGGCGCTGGTCCAGACTCCGGCGGATCCTCCGAACCAGGGCAGGATCGCTTTGGCCATTATGGGCTGCACCAGAAACAGCAGCAGCGAGCTGACGAAGATCGTGCCGCCGTACAAAAACCTGAAGCGCATCGTTGAGGCTCATCATCTCAGAATTGCAGCTCCGCTTCCACCACTGCTCCATTCCGGATACACTGGCTTTGCACCCGGTCGCCGCCAGGGATGAACCAGCCGACTCCGATTCCGCACACGAGCCACGTCCGCTACCGCGTTGTCGGTGCCTTAGTCGCGCTGGCCGGGGTCACCTACCTCGACCGCGTTGCGATTTCGATTCTGGCGCTCTCCATCATGCGCGATCTCGCGCTCACGCAGATCGAGATGGGCTACGTGTTCAGCGCGTTCACGCTGGCGTATGCGATCTTCGAAATCCCCACCGCCTGGTGGGCCGACCGCATCGGCAGCCGCCCGGTCCTGACCCGCATCGTTCTCTGGTGGTCCGGGTTCACCATGGCCACCGGCGCGGCCTTCAGTTTCGGTTCGCTTCTGGGCGTGCGCTTCCTCTTCGGAGCCGGCGAAGCCGGGGCATGGCCGAACGCCGCGCGGGTCTTCTCGCGCTGGATTCCCGCCCGCGAACGCGGCCGCGTTCAGGGTGTATTCTTCGCCGGAGCGCACCTGGCCGGCGGATTGACTCCGCCGCTGGTCGCCTGGGTCGCCACCTTTCTGCCCTGGCGGCTCGTGTTCTTCTCGCTCGGATTCGTGGGCCTCGCCTGGTCTCTGCTCTGGTACCGCTGGTTCCGTGACGACCCCGCCGAGCACCCTTCCGTTTCCGCGGCGGAACGCGAGCTGATCGAAAAAGAGCGCGGTGTGGCGCGATCCCACGGCCCGGTCGCGTGGGGCCGCGTCTTCCGTACCCGGAGCCTGCTGCCCCTCTGCATCCAGTATTTCGCGAATACATACGGCTTCTACTTTTTCATCACCTGGCTGCCGGTGTACCTTGCGAAAGCCCGCGGCATGGCGTCGGTGGAACTCGCGGTCTTCGCCGGACTTCCGCTGCTGCTCAGCGTGACTGCCGACATCACCGGCGGCATCGCGACCGATGCCCTCTCCGGCCGCTTCGGCGTGCGCATCGGGCGCTCCGGGGTGGGCTTCGCGGCTTATCTGCTCGCGTCCGCCATCCTGTTCCTCGGAACGGCTTCGCCGGATGCGAAGTTTGCGGGCGCTCTGATCGCCGTCGCAGGCGCGCTCTCGATGTTCACACTGGCGCCGAGTTGGGCGACGGCCATCGATCTCGGCGGTACGAACGCCGCGGTCCTCAGCGCCACCATGAACACCGCCGGACAGATCGGCGGCGTCCTCAGCCCGATCGTGCTCGCCTACATCGTGGACCGCCTGGGCAACTGGAGTCTGCCCCTGTATCTTCTCGCCGCCCTTTATCTGGCCGCTGCGATCTCCTGGCTGCTCATCGATCCGCGGCCATGCCCGGAGTGAACGGCCTTGGGACCGCCGTCGTACGAATCCAAACAAATTTTCGCCATTATAGCCGTCGCATCGACGGTCAACAATGTCACAATACCTCTGATCTCGGCCTGCCGGGGAGCGGGCCGAAAACGGAGGATCGGATGATGCGAAGCGAAAGAATTACCTGCGCATGTGCGCTCGGTCTCCTGGCGGCCGGTTGGTCGATGGCCGGCCCGCAGGCGGCGGACCCGCCGCAGGCCACCCGCTCGGCCTGCGCCGGCCTGCCGTCCCAGGCAGCTTTGAAAGCTGCCCTGAAGGCAGCCCGCGCTCAAAGCAATGGCGTTTCAACCTGGACATGTGGGGCACCATCGTCAATCGGGATGGCGTCGTCTGCGCCGTTGCGTTCACCGGCAACAGCCGCGGCGATCAGTGGCCCGGAAGCCGCTTGATTTCCGCGCAGAAGGCAAACACCGCCAACGCGTTCAGCCTGCCGGCGCTGGCGCTCTCCACAGCGAATCTTTACAGCGCCGTCAACCCTGGAGGAAGTCTCTATGGCCTCCAGGCCAGCAACCCCGTGAATACGGATGTGGCGTACGCCGGCAATCCGGCTAACTACGGCCAGACCAACGATCCCATGGTCGGCGGCAAGATCGGCGGCGTTAACGTATTCGGCGGCGGGCTTGCGCTCTATAATTCGAGCCACCAGCTCGTGGGTGCGCTCGGAGTCAGCGGCGATTCTTCCTGCGCCGACCACAACATCGCCTGGCGCACGAGGAATAACTTATCGCTGGACTATGTTCCCGCAGGCGTCAGCGGAGATGCCACGCGCCCGGATAATATCGTGTATGACATCGCGACTCCCGCCGGTTTTCAGATCGGCTCCAGCAGCAGTGGATGGGGCCACCCGGTCTGTTCTTTAGCGGCGAAGACGGTTGCCCAGAGTCTCCCGGCGACACGCTAGGCCCCATAGGGACGAAGCGCGCGGGCGATCAGGCCGATGCCGCCCGCCAGCAGCACCAGCATCACGATCGTATTGAACAGGCTGGTCGGCTGAAAGTAGATGTGTATGTTGGCGATTACTCCGGCCACGATGAACAGCGCGCCCGCGCCCGTCAGCAGCCACCCGGCGATGCTGCGGCCGTTCCAGAACAGCATCCCGATACCGATTACCATCGGAATCAGCGTGATGCCGAACGTGTTCGTCCCGTAAAAATTCCAGTACGATCCGGCCACCATCACCTGGTTGGTGAGCAGGTATCCGCCCACGCATGCCATGGCCAGCCCGATCAGGAAGTGGCTCAGCCCGCCGGGAGTGCCGCCTACGTCGCTCATTCGATGCTCCTCCATCCGTTGAGAGGATAGCAAAGCAAACACGGGAAGAGCGCGCGGATCGTCCAGTTGCCGGCTCTCACTCAAACCTCTTCCGAAATTCTTCAAACGCGCTCCGCAACTCGGCCAGCCCCGCTTCGAGCGCCGCAATCCGTTCTTTCTCCGACGTGCCGCGCTCCGGCGCCGCAGGCGCCTCTTCGCTCACCTCCACGTCTCCGGCCAGCAATTGCGTAAATCGCGACTCCTTGAACCCGGCCTGCCGCGGCAGCCTCTGCACGAAGCCCATCTCAGCCAGCCGGTTTAACGTGCCCTCCACAGCCTCCAGGTCGTCGAACGTGTAGAGCCGCTCCGTCCGCCCCCTTAGTTCCCCCACGGTCTGCGGTCCCCGCAGCATGAGGACGCACATTACCGCCGCTTCCCGCCGGCCCAGGTTGAACTTTTCGGTGAACCTCTGGGCATGTTTGGGAACGCGGCTGTCCGAGCCCGTAATCCGGACTGCCAGCCCCTTCTCCCGCAGCCCCGCCAGCGCCGTCTCCACCGTATCTTCGTCGTACGAAACTACCGGCTCGCGGTTCGACTTCTGGTTGCACGCGTTCACCAGCGCATTCAGCGAGAGCGGATAGTAGTCCGGAGTGCCGATCTCCTTTTCGAGCAGGGCGCCGAGCACGCGCGTCTCCGCGGTGTCCAATTGCCAGTCCATGATTTTAGTTTACGTTGCTAACATGGGAGAACGAGCCGATGTCTTACGAATGGTCAGGACCGGCGGCGCGGACGGGCCGCCGCCAGTCGGAAACAGTCTCGCGAGCCGTCCGGGCAGACGTGCGCGCCGCGGTCGCCAAAGCCGCGGAATATCTATATGGCCAGCAGTCCGCCGACGGCTTCTGGTGCGGGGAGCTGACGGCCGACACAACCCTCGAATCCGACTACATTCTTCTGCAGCTCTGGCTGCACCAGCCCGATGGCGAGCGATGGGAGCCTCCCAGCCGCGCCCGGATCGACCGAGCCGCGCGCGCCATCGTCGACCGCCAGCTTGCCGACGGCGGCTTCAACACCTGGTCCGGCGGACCCGCCGACGTGAGCGCCACAACCAAGGCCTATTGCGCCCTGAAGCTGGCGGGCGTCCCCACCGGTTCCGAACCCATGCGCAAGGCGCGCGAACGCATCCTGGCACTTGGCGGGCTCCAGGGCGTCAACAGCTACGTCAAGATCAACCTCAGCCTCTTCGGCCTGTACCCCCGCAAGCACGTGCCCTCGGTGCCTCCCGAAATCACCATGCTGCCCGGGAACGTGCTTTACGAGATGTCCTCGTGGACGCGTTCCATCCTGGTGCCGCTCTCGATCGTTCAGGCCCGCGGCTCCAATCGCAAGGCGCCCGCCGGCTTCACGCTGGATGAGCTTCTGCTGCCCAACGTGAGCCTGGCGCTTCCCAAGCGCAAAGGTCTCGCCCTGCTGTTCCATCAACTCGACCGCGTTTTGAAAATCTGGGAGAAGCGCGGCTCCGAGCGCGTTCGCGGCGCCGCCATCCGCGAAGCCGAGCATTGGATCCTCGACCGCACTCGCCACACCGAAGGGTTGGGGGCCATCTACCCGGCCATGATGTACTTCATCATGGCTCTCGACGCGCTCGGTTATCCGGAGGACCATCCCGACCTTGTCGAAGCCATCCGCCACTTCGAGTCGCTGCTCATCGAGACGCCCGACCGGTTCCAGTTCCAGCCCTGCGTTTCTCCCATCTGGGATACCGCCATCTGCGCCTTCGCCATGGGCGAAGCGGGCCTGGGCAACGACCCGCGCATGACCCGCGCCGCCGAGTGGCTCATCAGCAAAGAGGTCCGGCGCAAAGGCGACTGGTCCGTGAAGCGGCCCGAAACCGAGCCCTCCGGCTGGGCATTCGAGTTCGCCAACGAGTTCTATCCCGATATCGACGACACCGCCATGGTGCTGCTCGCCCTCATGCACGCCAGGGGCTCCAATCCGAAGGCTCAGGCAGCGGCCGAGCGGCGCGCGATCCACTGGCTGCTCGCCATGCAGTCGGAAGACGGCGGCTGGGCGGCCTTCGATGTGGATAACAATTGGGCCGTCTTGAACCAGGTGCCGTTCGCGGACCACAATGCCATGCTCGACCCTACGTGCCCCGACATTACCGGCCGCGTCGTCGAATGCCTGAGCCGGCGCGGCCTGGCGCAGGACGCCGCCGTGCGCCGCGGCGTGGCCTACCTGATTGGCGCCCAGGAAGAGGATGGCAGTTGGTACGGGCGCTGGGGCGTCAATTACGTCTACGGCACGTTCCTGGCGTTGCGCGGCCTGGCGGCCAGCGAGGCGCCCGAAGCCTATCCCGCCATAGCCAAGGCCGCCGCGTGGCTCCGCGCCGTGCAGAATCCCGATGGCGGCTGGGGCGAGTCCTGCGCCAGTTACCAGGAGGATTGCTACGTTCCAGCGCCCAGTTGCGCCTCCCAGACCGCCTGGGCCGTTCTCGGGTTGGCCGCGGCTGGCGAGATGGACTCCCTCGCGGCACAGCGCGGCGTGCGATTCCTGCTCGACCGCCAGACCCCAGCCGGAGGATGGCCCGAAGAGGCCACCACCGGTACGGGCTTCCCCAACGTTTTCTATCTCACTTACGGCATGTACCGGGATTATTTTCCGCTGCTGGCCCTGGCCACCGCGGGGAACGGCCCCGCATCCGGTTAGTACGGCCCCACCCTTCGCCACCGCTATGCGGCGCTATACTTGTGTCGAATTCAATATGGCAGCCCCAAGGACAGTCGAGATCGACTACGATGCCGTGGAACTCCGGACCGGACGCCTCCACAAAATCCGGCGCTCCGAAGCGCGGATGCTCGGCGAAGACGACCGCATGGTTCAGGTCGCCAAGTGCTACTGCCGCTCGCACGACGTGCTCACGCCGGCCGAGGCGGAATCGCAGAGCCGCCCCACTTTCGTCTTTCCCGCGCAATTTTTCGGCGACCTCGAAAGCCTGATCGGGAAAGAGCTGGAAGGCAGGATCTATACCGATAGCCGGCTGCGGCGCGTCAAGTTCTTTCTCGACCTGCGGGAGCACGCCGGCTTCCAGTTGGAACACGACGACCGCAGCCTGCACAGCCCCTGGTACGACGACAGCGTCGTCAAAGAGTAGGTTCATTTCTCTTTATACTGAAAAGAGCTTTTCAGGGACGATGTATGAACCTCTTCGATTTGCTCTTTCTGGCGGTTCTGGCGGCTTGCCTGATCAGCCTGCTGGCTGCCGTCACGTTGCTTTTTCAGAAGCGGTTCGCGCGGGCGCGCCGCGTCCTGGCACGTTTGGTGGCTTGCGCCGCCGCCTACATGGCGGTCGTGATCGTGGTCTCCGCCGTATTGCCCCGCGACACGGTCGAACCCGGCGGCACCCGGTGTTTCGACGACTGGTGCATCGGTGTCGCCGCAGTCGATCGGATCCCAAGAGCCGCGGACGTAGAGTACCGCGTGGACTTCCGCCTGAGCAGTCGTGCCCTCCGCGTCGCACAGCGTGAGAAGAACCTGGCCGTGTATCTGACGGACGAAAGCGGCAGAAGATATGCCGCGGAATCGAGCGCCCGGGCAACTCCTTTCAGCGTCCTGCTTCAGCCTCGGGAGTCGGTCCTGGTGAGCCGGTCTTTCCTGGTTCCCTCCGGCGCCAGGGAGATCGCCCTGGTGATGGTCCACGAAGGCGGGTTCCCGATCGGCTGGTTCATCATTGGCTACAGTACGTGGTTCCGAAAGCCGCCGCTCGTCCGGCTGCGGTAGCGCGCACCAGTGCGATCAGGAGATCCGCACGGTCTTGATATTGACGAACTCGCGGATTCCGACCATGCCCAACTCCCGCCCGTAGCCGGAATCCTTCACGCCTCCGAACGGAAGCCGCGGGTCCGAAGCCACCATGCCGTTGATGAACACCATGCCCGCTTCAATCTCGTCGATGAAGCGCTGCTGCTCTTCCGGATCGTTGGTCCAGGCCGACGCTCCGAGCCCGAACCTGGTCTCGTTCGCAATTCGGATCGCATCGTCGATGCCGGAGGCGCGCAGCAGCACCGCGACCGGGCCGAACAGTTCCTCGATATAGGCCGGTGAATTCTTCGGGACGTTCGCCAGCACGGTCGGCTCGTAGTAGTTCCCGGGCCGGTCGATTCGCCGGCCGCCGGTGATCAGCCGCGCCCCCATCTCCACGCTCCGCCGCACCTGTTGATCCAGGCCCTCCAGGATCCCGGGCGTCGCCAGCGGCCCCAATTGGGTGGATTCCTCCATCGGGTCGCCGATCCGGAGCGAACGCATTCTTTCGACGAATGTCTTTTCGAATTCCGCCGCGATGCGCGCATCCACGATGAATCGCTTGGCCGCGATGCACGACTGCCCGTTGTTGATCGTGCGGGCCTCCGCCGCGACTTCCGCCGCGCGGCCCGGATCGGTCGAAGGCATCACGATGAACGGGTCGCTGCCGCCGAGTTCGAGGACCGTCTTCTTGATCCGCCGCCCGGCTTCGCCAGCCACCTGGGAACCGGCCGGCTCGCTCCCGGTCAGCGTCGCCGCAGCCACGCGCGCATCGTCCAGAACCCGCGGCACCTGGTCCGAGCCGATCAGCAGCGTCTGAAACGCATCCTCGGGGAACCCGGCGCGGCGTAAAATGTCTTCGATGGCCAGGGCGCACTGGGGCACGTTCGAGGCGTGCTTGAGGAGCCCCACATTCCCCGCCATCAGCGCCGGCGCGGCGAAGCGGAAGACCTGCCAGAACGGGAAGTTCCAGGGCATGATGGCGAGCACCGGCCCGATCGGCTGGTACCGGATAAGGCTCTTGCCGGGCCCCGCTTCTACAGGCTCTTCCGCCAGGAATCGCGCGCCGTTCTCCGCGTAGTAGCGGCATGCCAGCGCGCACTTGGCCGCTTCGGCGCGCGCACTGGCGATCGGTTTCCCCATTTCGAGGGTCATAATGCGGCCCAGCCGGTCGCGCTCGGTTTCCAGGATTCGGGCCGCTGCCGCCAACCAACCGGCCCGCTCGGCAAGCGAAGTCCGGCGATACGCCTGGTACCGGGCGGCGGACCGCGCCAACCGCTCTTCGATTTCAGATTCGGTGAGAGCGTCGAACGTTCGCAGCGTCTCGCCATTGGCAGGGTTTATCGAAGCAATCATCAGCTCTATTGTGGCGCAAGACCTTGACGGTATCGGTAGGCCCGGTTCTCCATGGGTCCGCGCCGTCTAGCCTAGTACTAAAGTGCGCTTAGATGTAATGTTAATTACAATTATTTAGTTTAAAATCGTACAAAGCAGGAAAGGACTATTAGGCGCATAAAGATGCCATACCGGCGCTATCTGATTTATTTTTTTCTAGCCGCGGGCGCGGCTGCCAACGCGCAGGCGGGAAGCCTGACGACCCTCTTTGCCTACAATGACGGTCAGGATGGCAATATGTTCGACGTCCAAGTCACCAGCACCACTCCGCTATTGGTGACGCAACTGGCCCTGAATCTCGGGAGCGGGTTCGACGGAACTATCGAAATCTATAAAAAGAGCGGCAGCTATGTGGGTTTTGAGACGAATTCGTCGGCGTGGACATTAGTGGACACCGTCAACAACGTAGTTTCTGCCGGATCCGATACGCCCACTTTGATCGACCCGGTCGACTTCTTATTGCCGGGTAACGCCACGACCGCCTTCTACATCACCGACACTAGCGGCTTCCGTTTTCTCTACACCGTCGGGACCGGTGCGGGCAACGTGGCGGCCTCCAATGCGGACCTGGAGATTCTGGAAGGGGCCGGCGTCGCATATCCATTTGAATCTACATTTACCCCGCGCATTTGGGACGGCACGATTTTCTATCAGGCCGATTCTTCCGCCGCGCCCGAACCGTCGACCGCGGCATTCCTGGCGGTTGGCGCCCTGGGGCTATTCTGGAAGCGCCGCCGCGCCTGCTAGACCGGCATTCAGCCGGGTTCCCGCCGGTAAGCTGAGAGCGTCCACAGCTCAAACATTTCGCTGTACCGCAGAATATAGACGTTTCCGTCGCCCGCCTTCACTTTGAAGTAAACGGCGTCCGGATCGTACCAGCGGTCCAACACTTCTTCCACCTCGAGCCAGCGGTCGCCAAGCTCAAAGCGCAGCGGTCGCTCGTTCTGTTTGTGGCCGGAGTACGCTTCCACCCGAACCACCATTGCCTACCCCGCCGTTTTCGCGGCCATGGCGACGATCTCTTCGCCGATCGCCAGCGAGGCGGTTGCGGCCGGGCTGGGGGCGTTCAGCACATGCAAGGCGTTGGGACGAGTGATGAAACGGAAGTCGTGGACAATTTCGCCCTCCGGCGAAATGGCTTGGGCGCGCACGCCGGAGCCGCCGGTATCCAGGTCTCCGGGGCGGATCTCAGGAATCAGGCGCTCGAGGGATCGGCAGAAGAGCTCCCGGCTGAAGGAACGCCGCAGCTCGTACCACGCTGTGGAGGGGTACTTCCGCAGAAACCTCCAGAAGCCGCCGTAGGAGAGGGCATCGAACAGGTCTCGCGGGCTGAAGTCCGACTTGCGATAGCCCTCCCGTGCGAAGGCCAGCACGGCGTTGGGCCCGGCTTCAATGCCGCCGTGAATCAGGCGCGTGAAGTGAACCCCGAGGAAAGGAAAGCGCGGATCGGGCGTGGGATAGATCAGGTGCCGCACCAGGCCCTGGCGCTCGGGCTTCAGTTTGTAATATTCGCCCCGGAACGGCAGGATGCGCATGTCGCGGCGTTCACCGGCGAGTTGGGCAACGCGGTCGCAGTGCAGCCCGGCGCAGTTGATCAGGAAGTCGCCTTCGAAAGCGCCCGCCGGGGTCTCGGCCACCCAGCCCTTGCCGGAGGCGCGCAGCCGTTCGACCCGCGCGCCGGTTTGTACCCTGGCGCCGTGCGCAGCCAGTTTAGCCGCCAGGGTGTCGCAGACCCCGGGGTAATCGACGATGCCCTCCTGCGGAACCCGCAGCGCGGCCACTCCGCCCACGTGCGGCTCGATCTCGCGCATTTCCCCCGACGACAGCCAGCGCAGGCCCTCCAGGCCGTTAGCGGCGCCGCGTTCCGCGAGTGTCTTGAGCCGCGGTACCTCGGTTTCATCGGCGGCTACCACCAGCTTGCCGCAAACGTCGTGGGGCACCCCGTTTTCCCGGCAGAAGGCCACCATCTGCCGGATGCCGGCCACGGCCAGCCGCGCCTTGGTGGTGCCCGGCTTGTAGGAAAGGCCGCAATGCAGCACGCCGCTGTTGTGGCCGGTCTGGTGCCGCCCCACGCCGGGCTCTTTCTCGAGCACGGTGATGCGCGCGCCCGGGAAGCGCCCGGCGAGGCGGTAGGCGGTGGCCAATCCGACGATGCCGCCACCCACGATGATTACGTTTCGGGAATTCACGTTGGCTACTTCGAGTGTAGCCCGCCGCGGTCCTACTGTTCCCGGAACGAGAAATTGGCGATCCGGACGTCTTTCTGGAAGAGGACCTTGGCGCCTTTGAAATCGCCGGTGGTGGCATCGACCTGGTGCCAGGAGTCGCCATCGCGGACCTCGTGCACCACCCGGCCGGCCTCGACCGTCACCTGGACCGTGATGCTGCCCTTGCTTTCGAACTTGCCGATATCGACCTTGGCGCCGCCGTGCGGTTGAAACGACTTCTTCTGCAACTCGAACACTTTCTGCGGTCCGGCGCCCTGGATGGCCCAGGATATGGATTTGCTGAAGAGGCCCGACGGCACCGGCACCGTGAACCGATAACGTCCCGACAGGCTTCCGCAGGGGAGGCTGGCCGCGTCGCCGGCGATGTACCAGGCTTGCTCCAGCGTCCAGCCGCTCTGCGCCAGATCGCCGGGACCGCAGGTCTTGGATACCTTCTGCGCCGCCGCCATCACCCGCTTCAACTCGAAAGACTCGTGTACCGTCTGGCCGGGGCTCAGGTGAACGGTCCTGGAGTCTTCACGGAACCCTGAGAGCGCGGCGGCCACCGTCGCCTGCGCCTCGGCGCAAGTGAAGGATTCGCCGCTGCCTTTCGTCTGTCCGCACGTCCAGGAAAACTGGGCTCCCGGCTGCGAGGAAGAGAGAACCACCGTCGCCGGGTTCGGGGCCAGAGTCAAGTCGGCCTCGGTGACGGTCACGGTTCCGTTCGCGGGAAAACTCTTCTGCAGGGAGCCGGGCTTGAAGCGCGGAGAGTTCCGGAACTCGATGGTGTGGTCGCCGGGCGCGATCTTTCCGATTTTCAAGGTGCCGTCTTCGGCCGTACCGATGGGCGCGCCGTCGAGCAGAATCTGGGTTCGGGGAGGCATCCCCTGGATTGCAAGATTGGAAAACTGCGGGATGGCCGTCAGGGTGAACGCTTCCGAGGAAATCTGACCTTTTTTGATCTCCACGTCGCGGTCGGCAGCCGGCTCGAATCCGTCCGCGACCACGTGCACCTGGTAGTGCTTGACCGGAAGGCCGGTAATCGTCATCGAACCGTCGTAGATCCGCCGGGTGTACGCCTTTCCGTCGAGGAATACCTTGAAGGCGGGCAATGCGGTCGATACCGTCAGCGAACCCACATTCCGGTCGGAAATCAGCGAGATCCAGAGAGCGGGATGGCTGTCCGTGCCGACCGTGAAGCTTCGTTTGTCTTTGTCGGCGCCGACCGCGATTTCGTGCGGCTGCCGGGGAAGGCCGGTGAACCGGTAGATGCCGTCGCTGCCGGCGGTGCCCGGGGCCTGATCCACCGCTACGGACGGCAGCGCGGCGCTCGCCGCGATCCCCAGCGTCTGGCCGAGCGACGCCGCGGCGAAGGCGACCAGTTCCTTGGCCTCAATGGGCCCTTTGATTTCCGGAGCTTTTCCGGGAGCTGTGGAGAACGTCAGGCGGACTTCGCTGCGATTGTCGGAAACGGTAAGCGTGTGATCCCCCGGCTTCAGGTCTTCCGCCGCGAATTCGGATTGGTCCAGGCTGGCTTCCGGGCGGTCGTCGAGGCGGACCTTGGCGCTCGCCAGATCCGCCGAAATGTGGATCGCCGAGTCCAGCGGCGCCAGCGCAGGCAGAGTCTGGGTCAGGCCGCCGGCGGGAAGGGAAACGGTTGACTGATAGCTGTCATAGCCATCGCGCGAAACTTCCACCGTGTAGGTTCCGGGCGCCAACTCGGTTTCGAGGCCGGCCCCCGGCTTTCCCGCGACGGCTCCGACCGTGATGGTGGCGTCGGCCGTCGAGGACCGGAGAGCCAGGTGCGCTGTCTGCGCCACGGAAACGGGCCTTCGGGAACGTGCGGCATTGCGATAGGTCACCACCAGCCCGGCTGCGATCAGCAGGGCGGCCGCCGCGGCTGTCGCCGTAAGCAGCCGCCGGCCGGGGCTGAGGCTCCAGCGCCAGAGCGCTTGCGTCCGGGCCGGCAGCGAACTGGCGATGCCCCCGGCGGCGGTGCGGCCGCGATCGAGCCAGCCGGGTCCAGGGGTGGCTTTGGCCGCCGGTTCCAGGGGTGGCGGTGCGGCTGCGGCGGTCGCGGGTTCCGGATATGCGGCGGGTCCGGGAGAGGAAACGGGAAGCGTCGGTTCGGATGGAGCAAACGCCGCTCGCGAGGGCTGCGGCCGGTAGGGAGCCGTTTCCAGGGGGGCGGGAGCCAGTCCCGCAATCCGCGCCACCCGGTCGATTTCCTGCTGAAGTCCGGGCATTCCCGGATCCACGGTGAGCAGCATCTGCCACTGTTCCAACGCTTCGACGTACCGCCCCTGCTCCTCGTGCGCCCGCGCCTTGGCGACTATGCCGTTGGCCAGGGTCAGTTGCTCGCGCACCGGCCGGGCCCACTCTTCGAGCAAAGGCTCCGTGGGGAATGCCTGGATGGCCCGCTGCAGCGCCTCCAGTTTTCGCTTCAGGTCCGGCTGGGCGTCGGCTTCGCGGCCCAGTTCGGCAATCTTCGCCAACTGTCCGCACCGCCAGTGAGCTTCCGCCGCCAGTTTCAGGGCTTGCGGCACGGGATGCCCCGGATACTTCGCGATCGCTTCCTTGCACAACTCCAGAGCGCGCTTGTATTCGCCGCCCTCGATGCACCGCGGCACATCGCTTTTCACCTGTTCGATGGCCGCCCGCGCCGATTGCACCAGTTCGAGGAAATTTGAATAGTTGGCGCCGCCATCCGGCGACGCGGTATCCGGGGCCCGCGCCTCCAGTTCCAGAACGCGCTCGATTTTGGCCGCCGCCGTATCGAATTCGGCGTTGTGCCATGCATCATTGGCCGCGCGGAAGAGGTCTTCCTTCTCCTGGCGCGCGGCGCGGTACGCCCGTTCGCGGTTTTCGAGTTCCTGCAGCAGCGCGGCGGCGCGCGGTTCGCCGGGGCGAAGCTCCATCACCTTGTTGAGCAGTTGCCTGGCCCGGCCGAAGGCGCACTGTGCCACCGCGTCTTCGGACGATTTCAACCACTCGTCGATATCGCGGCGGGCGATCTCCGATTGAATCGCCGTGCGGAGCTGCGATGCCTCTTCGTTTCCGGGCTCGATCTTCAAGGCGGATTCGACGTTTTGCAGCGCCAGCGCGTACTCCTCCTCGGCCAGGCCCATTTTGGCGCGGTCCAGCAGGTCGCGCACTTTGGTGCGGCGCGTGGCGTCGTCGATCTGTTTGCGCAGAGGGGCTAGGGCCGGGTCGATGTGGCCGGAGGCTTCGAGGTCGCTCAGAATCTCCGTGGCCATCGTGTAGTTGCCCTGTTCGAAGGCCTTGATGGCGCGCTGGATGCGGGGCTGGATGCGGGTGGGATCGAGCGCCGGAATCGACTCGCCGCGCAGCGCCTTCCAGAGCGTATCCGCGAGTTCGACCGCACTCGCGTAGCGGTGCCGCGGCTCCTTGGCCAGCGCCTTGTGGATCACGCGGCTTACGGTCTGGCTGATGCCCGGGTTCAGCTCGTAGATCGGCTGGGGAACGCCGTGGAGAATGGCATCGAACAGCTCGTCGGTGTTGCGCCCCTGGAAGGGCTTGACGCCGGTCAGAGCCTCGTAGCACACCACGCCCAGTGCAAAGATATCGGAGGCGGGCGAGCACTCCTGGCCGGAGATCTGTTCCGGCGACATATAGCTGACCGTGCCCTTGAGCCCGGTGGCCGTCTCGCCATTCACCAGGTGGGCGATGCCGAAGTCGATCAGCTTGACGGAATTGAAGTCCAGGACGAAGATATTGCTCGGCTTGAGGTCGCGGTGAACCAAGCCGGTATCATGGATTGCCTGCAGCCCTCGGCAGGTCTGGGCGATGATGTCGCACAACCGCTCGGCGGGAAGCGGCTGTCCCGCCGTTTGCAGCATCTGCTCGAGGGTCATGCCCTTCAGCAGCGGCATCACGAAGAACGGCTTGACGACGCCGGCATCCTCGAACTCGCCGATATCGAAGATCTCGATGATGTTGGGATGATGCAGGTTCGCCAGGACGCGCCACTCTTTATAAAACATCTCGATGGCGCTTCGGCCCTGGATATCGCCGACGGTTTTGAGCGCCACTTCGCGGCCTACGATCGTGTCGTAAGCCTTATAAACCAGGCCCATTCCCCCACGGCCCACCAGGCCGCGGATCTCGTACCGGGCGTTGATTGTCGCCGAGCCTTGCATCGCCTTAATAGTGACTCACTGTATACACTATGTGGCGCCGATGCCAACCAAGATCCGCCGTATCCCGATGTGGGAAGGGGCAGTTCTGTACTGAATCGCACCGTTTCATGGGTTAAGGTATGCGCCGGAGGGACGGGAACCTGCGGGAGGGCCGGAATCCGTTCGAAAAGCCGGCTGCGCAACCTTCAGCCCCGCGCCAAGTTATAATCGCATTCGTAATGGACGTTTTTTCGGAGCTGGTGCGTCTTCGCAGCCTCGGGCAAAAGTGCGCGCTGGCCACCATAGTCGAAGTGCGAGGCTCCATTCCCAGTTATGAATCCGCCAAGCTGTTGGTGCGCGAGGACGGTTCGATGGTCGGAACCATCGGCGGCGGTTGCGTGGAGGCAGAGGTCTGGAACGCCGCGCGGGAGGTAATCGAAACGGAAAAGCCCCGGCGCTTGAGCTTCAATCTAGGGCAGGACGCCGCCTCCGACAATGGCCTGATCTGTGGCGGGCAGCTCGAAATCTTCGTCGAACCCGTGCTGCCGGTGCCCCAAGCCTTCATTTTCGGCGCCGGCCACATCTCCAAGAGCCTTTCGAAAGTGGCGGCTCTGGCAGGCTTCGCGACCATTATTGTGGATAATCGCGACAGTTTTGCCAACCGGGAACGCTTCCCCGAAGCCGACGAAGTCCATGCCGCCGAGTACGAAGAGCTTTTTCCGAAGCTCGGGATCAACGAGACCAGCTACATCATCATCGTGACCCGCGGCCACCGCGACGATATGCGCGTGCTCCAACTGGCGATTGCCACACCGGCGCGGTATATTGCCATGATCGGCAGCAAGCGCAAGGTGCTCAACGTGGTCCGTGAACTCGAAAAACAGGGCATTCCACGCACCGCGCTCGAAAGGATCCACGCCCCCATGGGTCTCGATATCGGCGCCATTTCGCCCGAAGAGATTGCCGTTTCGGTGGCGGCCGAGATGATTGCGGTGCGCCGCGGCGCGCCCTCCAACTGGCGCGCGCTCTCGCTTTCGGTATTCGCCGGAGACCCGGCGCGAGCCGTGCTCTCCCAGTGAGCGTCGCCGGCCTCATTCTCGCGGCGGGGGAATCGCGCCGCATGGGCTCTCCCAAAGCGCTGCTCGAATATCGGGGAGAAACCTTCGTCGATCGCCTGGTGGGCCTGTTTACCGCGATTTGCTCGCCGGTCGTCGTCGTGCTCGGGGCTGATGCCGAGCGAGTTCGCACCCGCGCGGCGCGCCCGGCGGCGTTCGTGCTCAACCCGGATTACCGCACGGGTCAGACCGGCTCGCTGCAATGCGGTCTGCGCGCCGTGCCGCCCGAGGCCGAGGGTGTTCTCTTTACGCTGGTGGATCACCCGTCCGTGGATCCGGCGACCCTGGCCCGGCTGATTGCCGCTCCCCGCCCGCTGGTTCGGGTACCGCGCCGCGCGGGCCGGCGCGGCCACCCAATCTGGTTCCGCCCCGAGTTGATTTCCGAATTTCTGGCACTTCCCGAAACCGGGTCCGCGCGCGACGTGGTCCGGGCCCACGCCGCCGATACCGAGTTTCTCGACGTGGACGACGCCGGCGTGCTCGCCGACATCGACGACCCCGCCGCCTACCGCGAACTGCTGGAGGATGGCGTATGAAGAAGCGGATTTTTCAGGCCGCCGGCGCCGCCCTGGGACTGCTGCTTCTGGCGGCCCTGATCGTGCCCTACGTCAACGCCGATCAGTACGGACTGCGGCTGAAGTGGTCCCTCCAAAAGGCCCTGGGGCGGCAAGTGGATATCGGAAAGGTCAGGTTCAGCCTGCTCGAAGGGCCGGCTTTCTCGGTCGAGCGCGATTCGCGCGGGCCGGGCGTGGTGATCCATGAGGACCCTTCGATCGGGATCGAGCCGGTGGCTTACGTCGAATCGATGCGGGTCCGTCCCAGCCTCTGGTCCCTGTTGGGCGGCCGGTTCGTCATCGCGTCGATCGAGCTCGAAGATGCCAGCATCAACCTGAGCAAGACCGGCCCCGCGGCCGAACCGGGAAGCTGGAACTTCTCGTCTTTCGTCAATCCCTCGGTTATGCGCACGGCACCCGCCATTCATGTGCGCAACGGCCGCGTGCACTTTAAATTCGGCGACACCAAGTCGGTGTTTTACCTGACCAACACGGATCTCGATATCTCGCCGCCGGGCGGCCGGAGCGGCGGATGGACGGTTTCCTGTTCCGCGCAGCCGGCTCGCAGCGACCGCACCGCGCAAGGTCTCGGGTCTTTTACCCTGGGGGGCCGTTGGTACGTGGCGCCGGAGCGCGTAGACCTCGATCTGGACCTCGAGCGGACGGGCCTCGGAGAGCTCACGGCCCTCCTGCGCGGGCAGGCCGGCGCGGTTCACGGCACCCTCACCTCGCACCTGCACCTGGGCGGCCCCATCAACAATATCGGCATCCAGGGCCGGCTGGACGTGGAAGATGTGCACCGTTGGGATCTTCTGCCTCCGCAGGGACAGGGCTGGCCGCTCGATGTGCGGGGCCGGCTGGACCTGATCGGGCAGCAGCTTGAACTGCAATCGAGTTCCTCGGGCGGCGGAATCCTGCCGCTGTCCGCGCGCCTGCGCGCCAGCAACTACCTTTCCAAGCCGCACTGGGCCGTGGCCGTCAACTGGAACCGCTTCCCCATCGATCCGCTGATGAAACTGGCGACCGACATGGGCGCGCAGTTTCCGTCGAAACTCAAGCTTAGCGGGACGATGGATGGCGCGATCGGCTACTCCGGGGCGGGCAGCTTTCAGGGGGAGCTATCGTTTCACGACACCGCGGTGACCATTCCCGATTCGCCGCCGGTTCGTTTCGACCAGGCGTACGTCGTGTTGGATCACGGCCACGTGCGCCTCTCGCCGGCGCGGGTTCGCACCGCCGATCAGGACGAGGCCGAGGTTCAGGCCGATTACGCGATCGACGAGGACACGCTGGACCTGGGCATCCACAGCCAGGCGATGAAAATCGCGTCTCTGCGAGCGCAGGTGGCGCTGGCGGCGGTGCCGTGGCTGGAACAGATACAGTCCGGCCAGTGGAGCGGAGACCTGCACTATCACCACGAACCCGGCCAGGCGGGCTGGACCGGACAACTGGAACTGAGCGGCGCGCGCCTGGACGTGCCGGGCTTTGCGCACCCCGTGGAACTGGCTGCCGCGCGGGCCCAGATTGACGGCTCGAGGGTGGTGCTCGACCGCCTGGACGCGGCCATCGGCGGCATCTCCTTCGGCGGCGATTACCGGTACGAACCCGGCATCGCGCGCCCGAATCGCTTCCGGCTGCACGTCAAGTCGCTCGATGCCTCGAAGCTCGAAACCGAACTGCTGCCGACGCTCAGGCGCACCCGCAGCCTGATCGCCCGGGCCTTGGGGCGTGCCGGAATGCCGGACTGGCTCAAGCGCCGGGATGCCGACGGCGTGATCCTGATCGACGACCTGGACCTTGCCGGCCAGCACCTCGAAAACTTCCGGGCCCACCTGCTCTGGGACGCCGGACGCGCCGAACTCGATAGTCTTCAGGCGAAGCTGAACCGCGCCTCGATTACGGGAAAGCTCGCCGTGAACCTGCGCGGCGAACGTCCGTCCTATCAGTTCACCGGAAAAGTGAAGGGCATCGCCTGGCAATCCGGCAAACTCGATGGAGAAGGAACCCTGGAATCCTCCGGGGTAGGGAAGCAGTTGCTGGCGAACCTGCATTCGGAGGGCTCCTACACGGGTTCCGCTCTCGATTTCGGCACTTCTCCGGCCTGGCGGAGCGTCACCGGCAGCTACAGCCTGGCGCTCGGGCCGCGGCTGCGCCTGACTGCCCTCAAGCTGAAAATGGAAGACGAGACCTACACCGGCCGCGGCAACATGCTGGACGACGGGCGTCTGGTGATCCTGCTGAGTAACGGCGCGAGCGAGATGCGGATGAGCGGCACGCTGGCCAAACTCAAGCTGGAATCCACGCCCTGACCGCGCCCGCTTACTGACGTGCGCGGCTCTGTGAGAAGGCGTCGCGCAGAGCCGCGACCGTGAGCGAGCGGGCGTCCACGCTACTGGAGCGTCTGGTTCAATACGCGGGCCAGGCGCGTGCCGGCTTTTTCGATTTGGAGGCGGATCAGCGAATCCGCGGCCTTTTCGTAGGCCGCGCTTATTGTAACCGGGGTACCGGCCGCGAGCTTGCCGTAGACCACTTTCCGGGCGGCTTTGTGCGATTGCCCGGCCCAGTCTTCCACCGATCCGCGGGACCACTTCTTCTCGTGTTTGGCCGAATCTTTTGCCCAAACGGCCTCCAACCGGTCCTCGTTTCCCATCCGCGCCAGCAGGGCCGAATCCCAGAGGCTGTGCAGGTTCATCTTGCGGCCGGCGAATTCCACGGGTACGCTGTTGCCGCCGCGATCCTGGTTGTCGGAACAGTGCAGCGGCTGGTGCATGTCGCTGACGAAGTGAACCAGGAACAGCAGGTCCTCGCGCCGCGCGGCCGCCGGCGTGGACGGGTCGGCCACCGCCTTTTCGAATTCCTCGATCTTCGCTATGACACAGTCGCCTTTGGGACAGTCTCGCGCCATGTCGAGATGTGCCCGGTCGATGGGGATATCGATGTAGTGCCAGCCGCCAGTCTCCGGCCGCGACCGGCGGATTTCGTCCGCCCAACTGGCAATCGAAACCAAGGTATCTCCCGGTCCCAGGATGGCCGCGATGCGTTCGCGAGCCTTGGGTGTGAGTTGCGTTTCCGCGATCCGGGCGATCAGGGCATGCCCCTCGCCTCCCCAGCCGAACGCCGATGGGCACACGGCGGCCAGGGCGATCCACGCAAATTTGTGCATGACTTCACAGGGTAACACGCGCTTCGCTAGTTTCGTTTTTTGTTCGCTATAATCAGGGCGTGTCACTCAAACTCTATCTGGTTTCGTGCAATCTGTTGCATGAAGGCGACTATGCTTCTTTCCTGTCCCGTCTCCGCACGTTTGAAGCGCGCCAGGTTCTGGACAACCAGTGGGCGCTGCACAGCACTCACACGGCGGGGCAGTTGAAGGACATTCTGCGCCAGTTTCTGCACGAGGGCGACCGGATCGTGGTGACGGAAGTAGGTGCGGAGCGCGCCAGCCGGAGGGCCCTATGTAATCTGGCGGACCTGTAGGTGGGGAGCCTGCGGGCTGGCCAGCATCGAAGTCACGGTGTCGTCCTGGTTGTCTTCATCCGACTCGCCGTAGACGTGATAGTAGTAGCTCGCCAGGCCGCATCCCAACAGGAACGCCAGCAGGATGCCGCACCATTTGAGCGTGCCGCCGTTCCACGCCTGCTTCTTATCGACGGATGCGGCAGTGGCTTTGACCGCGGATAGGGCCGCCCCTCCGCCGAGTCCCAGCTTGAGATACCAGGGCATGAGATCGAGGTGGCCCTGTCCGCCGACTTCGCTCCACAGCACGAAAATCGCGATCACCGCGATGAGGAACTGCGTCGCATAAGCGAGTCGAAGGATAGGCATTGGCTGCGTTTCTTCATCTTACGTTATCCTGGAGGGAGATAATGTCCGAATCCGGCGCTGGTTTTGCGCGTTCCTGGTACCAGTTCAAAAACGCTTTTGGTCTTGCGATGGACTCCATCCGTGCCCATAAGCTCCGTAGTTTCCTGACGCTGCTGGGAGTCATCATCGGGGTGGCCAGCGTCATCATGGTTGGCTCCGCGATCGCCGGGCTGGGCGTCTATGCCGAGGAGAGCACGGCCAAGGCCTTCGGCTCGGAATCGTTTCTGGTGGCGCAAATCGCTTCCACCGGGCGCCTGAGCCGCCGGGATTACTTCGAGAAGATGAAGCGAAACAGGCCGATCCGCACCGACGACGCGCGCTTCCTCGAACAGGTCAACGGCGACACGGTCCTCTACAGCCCTTACCGGCAGCACACCTCGGACGTAAAGCGGGAAAACCAGATCTGCGAGGACACGTCGATCCTGGGCGTCTCGGCCGATATGGCCAGCATCCGCGACATTGGCGTAGTGGACGGCCGCTTCTTTACCGGAGAGGAGGATCGGACGCGCAAAATGGTCGCGGTGATCGGGCAAACGGTACTCTCCACGCTGTTTCCCCCGGATACTTCGCCGCTCAACCAGACGATTCGCATCGAAGGCGCGGAGTTCACCGTGATCGGCGTCCAGGAACGGCTGGGCTCCGTGTTCGGGCGCGACCAGGACAACTCGATCTACGTCCCGGACACCGCGTTCGACCGTCTCTACGGCCCCGGCAACGGGTTCGCGCTTTTCGGGCGGCCGAAGCCCTCAAGCGGCCTGGACCTGAACGGCGCGCTCGATGAGACGCGGGTGGCGCTGCGAACGCACTTTCACGTGGGACCGGGCGCGCCCGACGACTTCGACGTGCTAACTCCCGATGCCATCCGCGGCTTCATCGACCAGGTGCTCGGCATGATCGCGGCGGTGGTGGTGCCGGTAACCTGCATCTCGCTGGTGGTGGGCGGCATCGTCATTATGAATATCATGCTGGTGAGCGTGACCGAGCGCACGCGGGAGATCGGCATCCGCAAGTCGCTCGGAGCGCGCCACGGCGACGTGATGCTTCAGGTGCTGATCGAAGCGGTGGTGCTGTCGGTGACGGGCGGCGCCATCGGAATCGGAATCGGGGCCCTGGTGACGCTGGTGCTCGGCCAGATCCTGCAGCTCACTTTGCACATTACGCTGGGCTACGTGGTTCTGGCGTTGGGGGTTTCGACCGTGGTGGGCGTGGTTTCGGGGTGGTATCCGGCCTCCCGCGCGGCCCGGCTGGACCCGGTGGTGGCGCTTCGTGCGGAGTAAATCGTGAATATCAGCGCAACCGAAAACATGCACGTGGCGGTGTACGCGGTGTGGGTCCACCGCTTCCGCTCGCTGCTCACCATACTGGGGATCGTCATCGGCATCACCACCGTGGTCACAGTGGCATCGCTGCTCTCGGGCCTGCGGCAGGGCGTGGTGGTGTTCTTCCAGGAACTTGGCCCCGACAACATTTTCATCTACAAGACTTCCGGCGACCCGGGCATGGAGCCGCCGAAAGAGCGCAAGCGCCGGCCGCTGAACCCCGAATTTGCGTCGATGATCAAACGCTGGTGCAGCGACTCGGTGAAGGATGTCGGGCTGGAACTCTACATCCCGCCGGTGGTGGACGGCAATCCGATCACGGCGCGCGTGCCCGGCTACGAGTCGGACACCATCAACCTCGCCGGCTACTCGTCGAATCTGGCCGATATCTCGCCGCGCGATTTCGAATCGGGGCGCTACTTCACGCCGGAGGAGGAGCAGCGCGGCGCGCACGTCACCATGATCGGCTCGAATCTCGCGGAATCGCTGTTCCCGACCGGCAACGCCGTGGGACGTACGGTGATGGTGGATGGTGCCGAGTACACCATCATCGGGGTCTACGCCAAGGCCAAAGGCGGCTTCTTCGGGGAAAACGGCCAGGATAACGCCGTGGTGATTCCCCTGCGCACCGCCGAAGTCCGGTACCCGCAGATCGACCGCTACATGATCATCGCCCAGGCGCGCCCCGGGCAGCGGCAGAACGCCTATGCGGAAGTGGAAGGCACCATGCGGCGCCTGCGGCACCTGGCCACGGATGCGCCGGACGACTTCGCGATTTCCACTCCCGACCAGATCATCCAGCAATTCGACCAGATCACGGGTCTCATCGGCCTGGTAGCCATCGCGATCTCGGGGCTCGGCCTGCTGGTCGGCGGCATCGGCGTCATGAACATCATGCTGGTCAGCGTCACCGAACGCACGCGCGAGATCGGCGTCCGCAAGGCTCTGGGAGCCCGCCGCCGCGACATCATCGGACAGTTTTTGGTCGAGGCCATGGCCCTCACGGGGGCGGGCGGCGTGCTCGGTATTCTCATCGCCGTGCTCATTACCATGCTGGTTGGGGTGCTGGTTCCCTCGCTGCCTTCGAAGGTGCCGGGTTGGGCGCTGATCACGGGTTTCAGCGTGTCGGTGGCGATTGGCGTCTTCTTTGGAGTCTGGCCCGCCGTTAAGGCTTCGCGGCTCGATCCGGTCGAGGCGCTCCGATACGAATAATGGCCCTTCTCGAGAGCTGTGCCGCGATATCGAAGAGCTTCGGGCCGCGGGTCCTGTTTGAGAACATCTCGCTCGGCATCTCCGAAGGCGAGCGGCTGGGACTGATCGGCCCGAACGGTTCCGGCAAATCCACCCTGCTGAAGATTCTCTCGGGCAGGATGGAAACGGACTCCGGCTCGATTTCGCTGCGGCGCAATACTCGGGTCGGGTACGTGCCGCAGCAGGTCGGCTTTGCGCCCGGGTCCACCGCCGCCCGGATCATCGCCGGCGCCATCGCGGGCGAGCACCTGGATGAGCTCGAACGCGCCGCCCGCATCAACCTCACGCTCGGCCGCGCCGGCTTCACCGATGGCACGCAGGCCGTGGAGACGCTCTCGGGCGGGTGGAAGCGCCGCCTGGCGATCGCCCGCGAGCTGGCACTCGACCCCGACCTGCTGTTTCTCGACGAGCCGACCAACCACCTGGATCTCGAAGGCATTTTGTGGCTCGAGCGCTTGCTCGCATCGGCCTCGTTCGCCAGCGTGGTGGTGAGCCACGACCGGTACTTTCTCGACAACGTGGTCAACGACGTGGCCGAGATCAACCGGGTCTACCCCGAAGGTCTCTTCCGCGTGGAGGGCGGCTACAGCCAGTTCCTCGAAAGGAAGGAGGCGTTTCTGCTGGCGCAATCGAGCCGGCAGGAGTCGCTCGCCAACAAGGTGCGGCGCGAGGTGGAGTGGCTGCGCCGCGGTCCCAAGGCCCGGACGGGCAAATCGCGCGCCCGAATCGACGATGCCGGCCGCCTGATCCGCGAACTCTCGGACCTGGAAGCCCGGGCGCCGCGCGGAACCGCGCAGATCGATTTCGCGGCCACCGACCGCCGCACGAAGCGGCTGGTTTCGGTGGAAGGCATTTCGAAGGAACTGGGCGGCCGCACCTTGTTCCGCGACCTCACCCTGACGCTGACGCCCGGAACGCGGCTGGGCCTGCTGGGTCTCAACGGCACGGGGAAAACGACCCTGCTGCGCCTCCTCAAGGGCGAGCTCGAGCCCGATTCCGGACGCATCGAGCGCGCTCCGCTACTTCGCGCCGTGTACTTCGACCAGGCGCGCGAGCAACTCGACCAGGACGCCACGCTGCGGGAAGGGTTCGGGGCGCACGGCGACACCGTGATCTTCCGCGACCGGCCCATCCACGTGGCCGGATGGGCGAAGCGCTTTCTGTTCGACTCCGGCCAGTTGGATCGCCCCATCTCGAGCCTCTCCGGCGGGGAGCAGGCCCGTGTGCTGATCGCCCGCCTGATGCTCCAGCCGGCCGACCTGCTGCTGATGGACGAGCCGACCAACGATCTGGACATTCCTACGCTCGAAGTGCTGGAAGAGAGCCTCACCGATTTCCCCGGCGCCCTGGTCCTGGTCACTCACGACCGCTTTCTGCTCGACCGTGTTTCGACCGCCGTGCTGGGCCTCGACGGACGCGGCCGCGCCGAACTCTACGCCGACTACTGGCAATGGGAGCAGGCGCAGGCCGCCGAGAGGCCGAAAATCGAGAAGCCCAAAGCGGCTCCGCCGCCGCCCTCCGCCTCGAAGAAGAAGCTCGGCTACCTGGATGCGCGCGAATGGGAGCAGATGGAAGCCCGGATTCTCGAAGCCGAGCAGGAAGTGGAGTCGATCCGCGCCGAGATGCAGGCGCCCGAAACGGTTTCCGATGGCGCCCGCCTGCAAGCCTGCTACGAGAAACTGCAAGAGGCGGAAGCCCGCGTGGAATCCCTCTACTCGCGCTGGGCCGAACTCGAATCGAAGCAGCAGTAGGGTAGGCCTCTCCGGCCTGCCCATTGGCCGAGCTGCGCCCGGCTGGACAGGCCGGGAGGCCTATCCTACCTTTGCTATAATCCCCATCTATGACCGACGCTGCCCATAGCCCCGCGGCCGAGCCCTTCGAACGAATCCAGTGCCAGTGGTGCCAGAGCATGAACGAGAAGGCTGCCCTGTCGTGCCGCGCCTGCGGGGCTCCCCTGGATATTCGAAATCTCGTGAGTGAATCCGGGTGGCGCGAAGCGCCCCGCATTCGCGACATGACCGAGATCCAGTTCAACGCCAGCACCTGCCAGGTGGAAGGCGAAATCGTTCCCGCGGCGGAGATCAACCTGGGTCAGGGGGATTCGATTTTCTTCGAGCATCACGTGATGCTGTGGAAGGAAGAGCGCGTCGCGATGTCGGTCATGCAGCTTCCCGGGGGCTTGAAGCGCGCCTTCGCTGGAATGCCGTTCATCATCAGCGTGGCCAGCGGACCGGGCCGCATCGCTTTCTCCCGCGACGCCACCGGCGAACTGGTGGTCCTGCCGCTCCATCCCGGCATGGAGGTGGACGTGCGCGAGCACGCGTTCCTGCTCTCCTCCCACCAGATTGGCTACTCCTTCATCCGCATCAAGGGCCTCTCCAATATTCTGTTCGGCGGTCAGGGCATGTACATGGACCGGTTCGTTACCACCGGCGCACCCGGCCTGTTGATCCTGCACGGTTACGGCAATGTCTTCGAGCGGCGGCTTGCCGCGGGCGAGAGCATCATGCTGGAGCCCGGCGCGTTCCTCTATAAGGATTCCTCCGTCACGATGAACGTGGAGTTCCAAAAGCTCGGCACGGGATTTTTCGGGGGTACGAACATGAGCCTGGCGAGGATGACTGGGCCCGGACGCGTCGGAATCCAGTCTATGTACGTCCATCACCACACCGAGTAGCCGATATGTTCTGTGTAAACTGCGGTACCCCGATTCTCGAAGGCCAGAACTTCTGCCGGAACTGCGGAAACGCGGTCAAGCATCCCGCAGTAGCCACCTCGCCGTCCACGCTGGTCGCGGCAGCGCCGGTCGCGGCAGCGCCGGTAGCGGTGCCGGTGGCGCCGCCGGTGATCGCGGGCGGACGCTGCAACTGGTGCGGCTCCGAAGTCGATTATTCGCAGCCGGCCTGCCCCCGCTGCGGTGCGGTCCTCAAGCTGCCGGCCGCGGCGGCGCACAGCGGCTGGACTCAGCTTCCGGCGCGCAAGGACATGGCCAAACTTCAGGTCGGCAATTCCTCCTGCCAGATCGAAGGCGTCTATGTTCCGGTGGCCGATATGAATCTCGCCGCCGGAGACAGCGTGTACTTCACGCACCACGTCCTGCTCTGGAAAGATCCGCAGGTGAACATCACCACCATGTCGTTGAAGGGCGGGTGGAAGCGAATGTTCGCCGGCTTGCCGCTGATCATGACCCAGGCCGAAGGCCCCGGCCACATCGCGTTTTCCAAGGACGATCCGGGCGAGCTCATCCCCCTCTGCCTTCAGCCCGGCCGCTCCATCGACGTCCGCGAGCACCTGTTGCTCGCCGCCACGTCGAACGTCGCCTACGACTGGTTTCAGACCAACATCTGGTTCGATACCAAGAACGGGGACGAAGTGGAGAAGCACTACCCGGTGGGCCGATTCATGGATCGCTTCACGGCCCCGCAGACGCCCGGACTGTTACTGCTGCACGCCGGGGGCAATATCTTCGTGCGCGAACTGGGGTACGGCCAGACCATCCTGGTGAAGCCCACGGCGCTGGTTTTCAAGGACCCCACGGTGCAGATGAATCTCCATTTCGAGCATCCCGGATCGCTCTTCAGCACCTGGGGCTACTGGGGAAACCGTTATCTCTGGCTGCGCCTCACCGGACCCGGCCGCGTGGCGATTCAATCGGTCTTCGAGCGCATCGAAGGCGAATCGCGGAATATGACGACCTGGTCGAACGCCACCGTAACGCGCTGGTAGCTACTGCTGCGCGCCGCCGCACTCCGGACAGAAACGCGCCGGTTTGGGAATCGGCTTGCCGCAGCTCATGCAGAACTTAGTGGCGCCGGAGGCGGGAACGCCCGCAGCCTGCGAGGCCGCGGCTGGCGGCGGTTCGGGAGGCGCAGCGGGCTTCATGGCGTTCATCATCTGCTGAGCCATCACCATGCCCGCTCCCAGCCCCGCCCCGATTCCCGCGGCGCCCCCGCCTTCGTTGGCCGCCGCGATGGGCATCGACTGCGCCACCTGGAATTGCGTGTAGCGGTTCATATCGCCGATCATATTCATCCCGATGCGCTGGTCGAGCATCTTCTGCAACTCTTCCGGCAGCGAGATGTTTTCAACCACGAAGCTCTCGAGCGACAGCCCGAGGCCGGCAAATACGGGCCGGAGCGCGGCCAGCATGGTCTTGCCGAGTTGCGCCTGGCTACCCGCCATATCGATGAAGTTGACGTTGGCGTTGCCGAACGCGTCGGTCATGTTCGCCACGATGGTGTTGCGCAGCTGCCCGTCGAGGTCGCTCAGCGGATAGACCCCGCGGGTTCCGCTCACCTTCTGGTAGAAAACCTTCGGGTCGGCGATCTGGTAGGCGTAGATTCCGTAGGCGCGGATGCGCACGGCGCCGAACTCCCGATCGCGAATGGTGATGGGGGTGGCGGTGCCCCACTTCTGATCGATCCGCAACCGCGACGAGAAGAAATAGACGTCGGATTTGAACGGAGACTTGAACATTTTGTCCCAGTTCAGCAGGTTCGTCAGCAGCGGCAACGTGTGGGTGCTCAGGGTGTAGAGTCCCGGCCCGAACACGTCGGCAATCTGTCCCTCGTTGACGAACACCGCGAGCTGCGAATCGCGGACGGTCAGCCTGGCCCCGGTCTGGATCTCCTGGTCTTCCATCGGAAAGCGCCAGGCCAGCACGGAATCACCGGTCTCGGTCCACTGAATGACGTCGATAAACTGCTTGGAGAAGAAGCTCATATCCAGTCCCTTGGTCGTCGATAGGCTACATGATACCTGAACGGGGGAACATCGGCGAGTACGGCATGCTCTCAGGCCGCAGCCCCAGTTTCCCGTTCCGCAGAAACGGTTCACCCCGCTCCTCGAAGTGCGCGATCAGCCGCTGCCGCCAGCGCCGCAGTTCCGCTTCGTGATCGGTCCGCGAAGCGAGGTCCGACAGCTCATGCGGATCCCGTTCGAGATCGAACAACTGCTCCTCTCCATCGAGGGCGTGGAAGATGTATTTCGAGCGGCCGTCGGTGAGCGCGTTCCAGTGGTTGACCGGGCTGTAGCACACGTCATGCTCCAGGTCGATAAACTCGCGCCATCCCGCTCCACCCGATTTCACCAACGCCAGCAGGCTGCGCCCGTCGATGGGCCGGGAGGGCGAAGCGCCCGCGGCATCCAAAAACGTCGGCAGAAGGTCGCGCAACTCCACCGGCTGCGCCATCACCTGCCCGCGCCGGGCGGCCGGCAGCCCCTCCGGCCAGCGCATCAGCATGGGGATGTGCGCCGAGGGCTCGTAGGCGTAAGACTTGCGCCACAGGTTCTGGTCGCCAGTCATATCCCCATGGTCGGACGCGAAGACGATCAGGGTTTCTTCCAGCCAGCCGCGCCGTTCCAGCGCCTCGAGGATCCTGCCGATCTGCGCATCCACGTGGGTGATCGATCCGTAGTAGCCCTGGCGCGCGCGCCGGATGGTCTCTGCCGCCAGTTTCCCCCGCCAGATATCGCTGCCGTCGCTGTTGCGCTGTTCGTAGCGGGCGGCCCAATTGCCCACCTGCGCGTCGGGAAGAGCGGCGTCCTGGTACATGCGCATGAAGCGGTCCGGCGGATCGTAAGGGCTGTGGGGTCGGATGAACGATACTTTCAGGAAGAACGGCTGCCGCCCCTCGTAGCCGCTTAGGAAATGTACCGCGGTGTCGCCGGTCCAGGTGGTCGGGTGCAGGCGCTCGGGGAGCGCGAAGGGCCGCGCACGATAGTCGTTCCACCACAGCCCGGTCGCGTGCGGATCGAGCTGCGGCGCCTCAGACCAGAACCACGCTTCGTAATCGGTCCGTTCCACCGGCCCGTTCTTCTCGGCCGCGGCCAGGGCGGCCGGACCGTTGCCGCACGGACAGTGCTCGTCGAGCACCATGCGCTCGTACCCGTGACCGTTCCGCATCGGGTGATAGTGCTGCTTGCCGATGGTGATGGTGTAATAGCCGGCGTCGCGCATGGCCCTGGGCTTCTCGAGCGGATAGCGCCCGGCCATGTTCGCGTATCCGAGCATCCCGTGATGCCAGGGCGAAAGCCCCGTCAGCAGCGCGCTGCGTGCCGGCGTGCACGTGGGAGTGGAGGAATAAGCCCGGCTGAACCGCGCGCCTTCCTCCGCGAGCCGGTCGAGGTTCGGCGTATGGATGGCGCGATTGCCCGCGGCGCCCAGGCAGTCGCCGCGGTGCTGGTCCGTCATCAGGAAGAGAACATTCGGCCGCGACGCGAATCGTGTGTGTTGTGCCGCGACCTTTTGGGCCGCCGCCGCGCCGCCCAACTGGAAAAAGGTTCGCCGGGTCATGCCATTAACTGTACTATTTCGGAGCGGCCGCCAGGAGGGAAAGAAAGCTCCGTGAACTCGCGCACCTCTCTTCGCCAGGGAGGCTGCCGCACACAAAAAAAATCTAACTCCAGGCGCTTTGTACCGATCACAGAACCACAGGGGTCAATTACCGGACTGGTTCAGTCCGTGAGGGTCGTAGTGGCCCGGGATTCAGGTTGTACCTGATGTTGTCCCATAAGGAGAAGATCTCGCTATGAAGAAGTGTTTCACGTTTATGGGCGCCGCCTTACTCTCCGTTTCGCTGGCGGCCGCACAGGAAGTCCCTCGTTTCCAAACGTACTTCGGTTACGATTACGCGCGCATGTATCCGAGTCAGGAGCTGCCGCAGTTCCGTGCGAGCGGCGGCAACATGCAACTCGTCTACAACTTTAACAAGTGGATTAGCGGAGTCGCGGACCTCGGCGCGCTGCACAACAATTCATTCGCCGGGTTCGACATAGACAACACCACCTGGAACTATGTGTTCGGGCCGCGAATCACCCTTCGCAAGTGGTCGCGCGTTCAACCATTCGTACAGGCGCTGTTTGGCGGCGCCTATTACTCGGCCAGCGCTCCGATCAACGGCTTCGTACCCGCGATAGTGTCGAATCCGATCGTTCCGATAACGCCGGTGAGCATCCCCCTCACGGCGCGCATCACGTCGCATCAGAACGGCTTCGCCATGCTCGCCGGCGGCGGCGTCGATATCAAGATCAACAAGCACATCTACTTCCGGCCGGCCGAAGTCGATTACTACGAAACCCGCATCCAGGACCTGGGGCAGACGGCCGACCGGCTGCAGAATGATTTCCGGTACACAGCCGGTGTCTCATTTATGTTCGGCTATGAAAAGCACGTAGCTCCGCCTCCCCCGGCCGCTCGCCAGATCCCCAGACAGAGCCTGTCGCTGCAGTTGACGCCGACCGCCACGCAGGTGTGCCCGGGAGAGACGGTTACGGTGAATGCGACGGTAGCGGGTGCCAACCCCAACCAGTTGAAGTACGTGTGGTACGTCAACGGACAGCCGATCAGCCAGGGCCAGTCCTTCTCGTTCGGGACCGAAGGCCGGCAACCCGGCACTTATCGAATCAGCCTGGCCCTGAACGGCCCGAATTTCAATCCCGCGCAGGCGGAGACCAACATCACCGTATTGCAGTACACGCCTCCGACCGGCACCGTCACGGCCAGCCCGAGCACGGTGGAATACGGCGACAAGTCCACCCTCGCTTCGAACTTCCAGGGCCAGTGCGGCAAATGCGCGATTCAGACACCCACCTACACGGCGTCGGAAGGCGCGATCAACGGCGACCAGTTCGACTCCACCGGTGTCCAGTTCAGCCCCAACAGCAGCACCGAGCAGCATAAGACCGTCACCATCACGGCCAACGCTTCCGACTGCACCAGCAACGGCACGGCAACCACCACGGTCGATGTGGTCAAGAAGGCCACGATCGCTCCGGTCCGGCTGCCTGACGTTCTCTTCAATCACGACAGCTCGCGCGTCAACAACTGCGGCAAGCGTGTTCTGCTCGAACAACTGCGCGCCTATGTGGAGAAGGATCCGAGCGGCACGGTCGTGCTGGTCGGGAACCAGTCTCCCGATGAGACCATCTCGGGCCTCGATATGAAGCGCGTGGAGAACGCGGCCGCCGTGATCACCGCCGGAACCGGGGTTTGCATGTCGGTTCCGCAGTCGCAGGTGATGGTGCAAGGCGACGGCACCAACCAGAGCCAGGTGAGCCTGGAGCCCGGCTTCTGCAGCTCTTCGGTTCGCGCCGGCGCCGGCAACGAAGACATGCGGCGTGTAGCGGTGTGGTTCGTTCCCAGCGGCGGGCAGATGCCCGGCATGGTGAACAGCCTGCAGAGCGCCCAGTCCCTGAACATCAGCGGACTTGGGTGCCCGCGATAGCGGCATAGACTGATTCGGATGAGCCGGCGGGAATGCCGCCGGCTCATCCGGTGTTCGCGCGGGGAGTCTCAATACTCCACGCTAACCAGAAACAAACCCCTGGCGGGCGCTGTCGGACCGCTTTTCTCCGGCAGCGCTTCCAGGTTTCCGATGTTCCCCCTGCCCGCCTCGATCAACGTCCCCACGATATTTCGCACCATGTGCTTGAGAAAGCCGCTGCCCCGCACGCGGTAGATCAGCCGCGCCTGCCGGCGTTCGAGCACCGAAGCGAATACCGTCCGCACCTTGGACCGGCCGTCGGCATCGCGATCGTCCGACGCGGCGAACGCCGTAAAGTCGTGTTCGCCCGCGAACGCGGCGGCCAGCCGGGCCATCCGATCCTCATCGAGCGGAAAGGGGTAGTGGTGTACGAAAGGCCACTCGAAAGGGCTACAGACTTCCTCCCGGACAATGCGGTATTCGTAGGTTTTGGCTTTGGCATCAAAGCGTGGATGAAACTCGGCGTGGACTTCTTCGGCCGAAATCACGCGGATGGCGGGCGGCAGCAGGCGATTGATGGCCCGCCGCAGGTTGGGCAGTGGAATCGGATTGGCAATCGTGAATGCCGCCACCTGTCCGAGCGCGTGGACTCCGGCATCGGTACGGCCGGACCCCGCCACGTGCACCGCGGCGCCCTCCAGCCCGGAGACGATCTCTTCGAGTACTCCCTGCACGGTAGGCAGGTCCGGCTGTACCTGCCAGCCGTGGAACGCCGTGCCGTCGTAGGCCACCTGGATCCGGATGCGGCGCATCAGACGGGGCGCGAGCCCGGCTTTACCGCGGGAATTCCGCTGGCACACATGGGGCACTGTTCGGGGTAATGTGCAGCCACCTGCAGAGTTGCGAGGGCGATCCGCGGCACACCCACATCCGCCCGGCCGCCGCTGCGGTCGATGATCGAGCCGGCCGCCAGTACGTCCGCCCCGCCGGCTCGCAAGGCGTCGATCACGTCCCGAGTGCTGCCGCCGGTAGTGATGACATCCTCCACAACCACAGCCGCCTCTCCCGCGCGTAACGTAAAGCCGCGGCGCAGCGCCATTTGTTTGGAGGCCGGGTCCCGCTCCGTGAACAGGAAACGGGTGCCGAGTGCTCTCGCTACTTCATGGCCGATGATGACCCCGCCCAACGCCGGAGATACCACGACTTCGATTTTACGGGAGCCGGCGATTTTGCGAAACTCCTCCGCCAGCAGCCGCCCCAAATGCTCGGCTGCCCGCGGGTGCTGCAGCACCAGCGCGCACTGCAGGTACTCGCCACTGTGCAGCCCGCTGGTCAGGCGGAAATGGCCCTTGAGATATGCGCCCGTGGATTCGAACAGCTCCAGGATAGATGCGGCTTGCGGCGTCACAAACGCCTACTATACCATTGAACTTAAATAGCGTTCCGAGGAAGGTCTCTATGTACCGTTTAAAATCCTATCTCGCCATTCTATGCGCCATTCTGATGGCGGCGCCGACCGCCGGTTTCGCGGCCGATAGCCCCTCCGGGTCGCCCGCCCCGCCGCCACAGAGCACGGCCCCGGCGGTAACCAGTCCGCACGGCTTTCTCGGAGGCTTCACGGCTCCCTACGAGGCCCCCTCGGTGGCCCCGCCGAGCACCGCGAATTCGAACCGGCTGGAATCCCTGCTGCGCGCCGGCAATCTGTACCTGTCGCTCCAGGATACGATCGCGCTGGCGCTCGAGAACAATCTCGACATCGCCATTCAGCGGTACGGACCGGCTCTTGCCGATGCCGGCGTCTTGCAGGCGCAGGCCGGCGGGTTCGCTCCCGGTGTCTCGACCACCGTCACGGCGGGGCCGAGCAGCGCCTCCGTGGCCAGTTCGGGCACCACTCCGGGCACCAACCAGAACGCCTCTTCGCAGGCCAGCACCGCTACCGCCTCGGCTGTCGGCGGCAGCGTCCTGCAATCTTCCGGTCCCAGCATCCCGAACCTTGACCCATCCGTTTTCGGAACCGTCAACTGGGGTCATACCACTTCTCCCCAAAGCAGCGCGTTTATCACCGGCACCAACTTCCTGGTCCAGAACTCGCAGGTGGCGAACTTCGGAATTCAACAGGGATTTCTGACCGGCACCGTGGCTTCTCTCGGATTGAACAACAGCTCGGTGACGAGTAACAATCCCCGCAACGATTTCAATCCGTCCACCAGCTCTTCCCTGGGCCTCACCATCACGCAGCATCTCTTGCAAGGTTTCGGCCTGGCGATCAACTCCCGGCAGATCCACATCGCCAGGAACAACCGCGAGGTCTCGGACCTGACTTTCAAGCTGCAGGTGCAGACCACCGTGGCGGCCGTCATGAGCCTGTACTGGAACCTGGTTGCCTTCAACGAGAACGTTCGGGTGGCGCGCGAGGCGGTAGCCTCGGCTACCCGGCTCTGGGAAGATAATAAGCGGCAGGTGGAGGTCGGCACTCTGGCTCCCATCGAGGTGACCCGCGCCGAGGCTCAGATCGCCGCCGGCCAGCAGCAGCTTACCGTGGCACAGACCCAGGTGCTGCAGCAGGAAACCATTCTCAAGACGGCCCTGAGCCGGACCGGCGTTGCGAGCCCCTCGGTGGCCGATGCTCACATCATCCCCACCGACCAGATTCGCATCCCCGACGTGGAGCCGGTTGAGCCGATTCAGGACCTGATGGCGATGGCTATCTCCTCGCGTCCGGAACTGGCCCAGAGCCGCATCCAGTTGGAGAACGAGGACCTCACCATCCGGGGGACGAAGAACGCCCTGCGCCCTACGCTCGACGCGGTGGTCAGCCTGACCAACAATGCCCTGGTGGGGCAGCCGAGCTCGCTGGTGGCTCCGGTGGGCACGGTTCACAGCAACAACCCGTTCTTCATCGGCGGGTACTCTACAGCGCTCTCCCAGATCTTCGGCCGCAACTTTCCGAACTACTCGGTCGGCCTGAACCTCACCATCCCTATCCGCAATCGCTCGGCGCAGGCGCAGGTGATCAATGCCGAGTTGACCTACCGTCAGCAGCAACTCGGATTGCAGCGTCTCGAAAACCAGGTGCGCGTGGATGTGCAGAATGCGCTGATATCGCTGACGCAGGCTCGGGCCCAGTACCAGTCCGCGGCCAAGCAGACCGTCCTGCAGGCCCAGACCCTCGACGCCGAGCAGAAGAAACTGGAGCTCGGGGCGTCGACCATCTATAACGTCATCCAGGACCAGCAGGCTCTTACCGCCGCCGAATCCAACGAGGTTGCCGCCAAGGCTGCCTACGCCAATGCGCAGGTGGAGCTGGAGCGCTCCACGGGGCAGATTCTCAACAACAACAATATTTCACTCGACGAAGCCTTCCGGGGTATGGTTTCACGGCCGCCCAGCCTGATTCCGCCGGACGTGCGGGCTCCCGCGCGCAATTAGCAAGTTTTACGCTCTCATTCCGGACGCCACGTTCCAATCTGGACACGTTCTTGGCACGTTCGTGCCAATTTTGCATACGCAGGTGTCTTCTACGGTCTGGAACCCGCTGATTTGAGGGAAGCTTTGCGTTTGGCTAGGCGATTGCTCTTAGCTGGGTGTGACTAAACTTTTACAGGCCCCTGGAGAGACGATTGACCTTCGCTTCTGTCTCCCGCCTAACCGGTCACCTCGCATAAAAACCCTCTAGCGTCCCCCGAAATCCCCACAACCGTCTCCCCAGGGCCTGCAGCAGCCGATGGGCTCCCGCGGATTGACCGTCCGCAGGTGCCCGTCGCTTCGCTTACCATAGTGGTATGGCTCAAGGTATGTTCGAGGTCGCGTGTCCCTGCTGTCAGGCGATTCTCAAAATCGACCCGGAGACGCGCGCCGTCATTGCCCACACCGTTCCCGTGAAGCCGCCGGCTATCGAGGATCTGGCCTCGGAGGTTGCCAAGTTGAAGGGGGAAGGTGCCCGCCGCGAAGAAGTGTTCCGCAAACAGTTCGAGGCGGAGAAAACGCACGGGCGCGTCCTCGAGAAAAAGTTCGACGAACTGTTCAAGCGCGCCAAAGAGAATCCCGACCAGGCGCCGCCCAAGCGCGACATCGATTTCGATTGATATGGCGACCGATCCGAAGGCGGGCCAGCCGCCGGAACCTGCCCAACTGGTGAACGTCGCGAAACTGGTGACCGCGTATTACGCCGTGAAGCCGGACGTCGCCGTGCCGTCGCAGAGAGTCAGCTTCGGCACCTCCGGTCATCGCGGATCGGCGTTTCTCGGATCGTTCAACGAAGATCATATCGTGGCGGTCACGCAGGCGATCTGCGAGTATCGCGCGCAGAATGGCGTGGACGGCCCTCTGTTCCTGGCGAAAGATACCCACGCGCTTTCGGAGCCGGCCTTCGCCACGGCACTTGAAGTCCTCGCCGGCAATGGAGTTGCGGTCCGGATCGACCAGGACCTGGGGTACACGCCGACACCCGCGCTCTCGCACGCCATCCTCACCTGCAACGCGGGTCGCGCGAACGGCCTGGCCGACGGCATCGTGATCACACCTTCGCACAATCCGCCCGAGGACGGCGGCTTCAAGTACAACCCGCCCAACGGCGGTCCGGCCGACACCAGCGCCACGAGGTGGATCGAGAACCGCGCAAACGCCATCCTGGCCGGCGGTTCGGGCGGCGCGGTGAAGCGATGGCTTTACGAGCGTGCGCTGAAGGCCGATGGCACCGGGCGTTTCGACTACATTTCGAATTATGTGAACGATCTGGGGTCCGCCGTGGACTTGGATGCCGTTCGGGATGCCAGGCTTTCCCTGGGGGCGGATCCACTGGGCGGCGCCGGGGTGAAGTACTGGGGACGAATCGCCGAGAAGTACGGGCTGTCCATAACCGTCGAGCATGAGGACGTGGACCCGACGTTTCGCTTCATGACGCTCGACTGGGACGGCAAGATCCGGATGGATTGCTCGTCGCCTTACGCCATGGCCGGCCTGATTGCGTTGAGAGATCGGTTCGATGTGGCGTTTGCCTGCGATACCGACCACGACCGGCATGGAATTGTCACGCCGGGCGCCGGGTTGATGAATCCGAATCACTACCTGGCGACGGCGATCTCGTACCTCTTTTCCAACCGGCCGGGCTGGAGTGCCGCTGCGGGAGCCGGTAAGACCATGGTTTCGAGCAGCATCATAGACCGCGTCGTGGCGGACCTCGGCCGCCGGCTGGTGGAGGTCCCGGTCGGTTTCAAATGGTTCGTGGACGGGCTGGTCGACGGCTCGCTAGGCTTCGGAGGCGAAGAGAGCGCGGGGGCCTCGTTCCTGCGGCGCGACGGCACTGTCTGGACCACCGATAAGGACGGCATGGTGATGGCTCTGCTGGCGGCCGAGATCCTGGCGCGGACCGGCAAGGACCCCGGCGAACTTTACCGCGGACTGACCGGGCGGTTCGGCGCGCCGGTGTACGAGCGGATCGACGCGCCGGCAACCCCCGCGCAAAAGGCGGTGCTGCAACAGCTTTCGCCTGGGCAGGTGGACGCCAGGGAACTGGCGGGCGACCCGATCGAAGCCATGTGGACCAAAGCTCCCGGCAACGGCGCTCCGCTGGGCGGACTGAAAGTGGCCACGCGCCGGGGCTGGTTCGCGGCGCGGCCTTCCGGGACCGAGAACGTCTACAAGATCTACGCCGAAAGCTTCGCGGGAGTCGAGCATCTGCGAAGCCTGCAGCAGGAGGCCCGCGAACTGGTGGATCGAACCTTCCGGGCGGCGGGCGCCGGGTAGCGGCTGGTTAACCGCCCGCGATCGCTCCCACAATCAACAGCGGCTCCTTGCCTGAGAGCACCTCGCCCGGCAGGACGGTGTTGGGAGGGTCGTGCGACAGGTCTTCCTGACAGGCGAAAAACCGCACGTAAGGCCGGCGCTGCCTGGTGACGTGGTCGCGGATCGTGCCGCACAGCACCGGATAAGAAGCTTCAACGGCATCGAGGACCGAGCCCAGTGTGGCCGGGTCCCCGACTTCGACCTGCACTTCGCCACCGACTTTCGCCAGAATTCGCAGATGCGCCGGAAGCACGACTCGGATCACGGCAGCGTCTGGACCTCAACCGCCAACACGGCCGGAAGATGTTCCGCGATGGGAGCCCAGTGGTCGCCGGCGTCGGCCGAAGCGTATACCTGCCCGCCCGTGGTCCCGAAGTAGACGCCGCAGGAATCGAGCGAGTCGACGGCCATCGCATCGCGCAGCACGTCGACGTAGCAGTTGTCCGGTAGGCCTTTGCCCAATTCCTCCCACTCGTTGCCACCGGTGCGGCTGCGGTAGACGCGGAGCTTGCCGTCGGGCGGGAAGTGTTCGGAATCGCTCTTGATCGGCACCACGTAGATGGTTTCGGGCTCGTGGGCGTGCACGTCGATGACGAAACCGAAATCCGTCGGCAGGTTGCCGCTCACCTCGCGCCACGAATCGCCGGCATCGTCGCTGCGCATCACGTCCCAGTGCTTCTGCATGAAGAGCACGTTCGGGCGCGACGGGTGCATCGCGATGCGGTGCACGCAGTGGCCGACCTCGGCATTCGGGTCGGGGATGTATGTCGAAACCAGCCCGCGGTTGATCGGCTTCCAGTTCTGGCCGCAATCATCGCTGCGGAAGGCTCCGGCGGCGGAGATGGCGATGTACATACGGGCGGCGTTCGCCGGGTCGAGCAGGATGGTATGCAGGCACATGCCGCCGGCGCCGGGCTGCCATCGCGGACCGGTCCCGTGCCCGCGCAATCCGGCCAGTTCGTTCCAGGTCTGGCCGCCATCGGCGGAGCGGAACAAGGCGGCGTCCTCGATTCCCGCGTACACGGTATCCGGATCGGTCAGCGACGGTTCCAGATGCCAGACCCGCTTGAACTCCCAGGGATGCGGCTTACCGTCGTACCACTGGTGAGTGCCGGGGACGCCGTCGTACACGAACTTGTTGCCCACCGGCTCCCAGGTCTTGCCGCCGTCGTTAGACCGTTGGATCAGTTGCCCGAACCAGCCGCTCGACTGTGACGCGTAGAGCCGGTTCGGATCGGCGGGCGAACCCTTCACGTGATAGATCTCCCAGCCTGCAAAGTAGGGACCTCGGATGTCCCACTTCTCTCGTTTTCCGTCCGACTCCAGGACGAAGGCACCCTTGCGCGTGCCGGCTAGCACCCGTACTTTACTCATCCCTCTCTCCTATGCACAAACCTCTGAGTTACGTTCCAAATATGGACATATACTATCAGGAACGATTGCATCCCGGAAGCGGGCGATAGGCGTTTGGAGCCGTACGGTTTCGAGCCAATCGTACGAAATCGGATGAAGCCATCAGGGGCTTTCGCCGCGTCACTATATTTGTCCGCAGGAATTCGCCCTATGACACGTGTTCTGACTGCGGTATTCACCGCAACCCTTATTTTTAGTCCCGCCTACGCGAAGACCAAACAGAAAAAAATGGGCCCCGACGATATCGGAGACAACGATCCGGGCAAGGGAGTCAACTTCTACTCCCTCGAAAAGGAAATCGCCCTGGGCAAACAGATGGCTGCTGAGGTGGAGCGCGAAGCGAAACTCGTCGACGACCCCGTCATCACCGAATACGTCAACCGGCTGGGGCAAAACCTGGTGCGGAACTCCGACGCGAAGGTGCCGTTCACGATCAAAGTCATCGATTCGGACGAAGTGAACGCTTTCGCCCTTCCCGGTGGTTTCATGTTCGTGAACTCAGGCCTCATTCTGAAAGCCGATAACGAGGCCGAACTTGCGGGTGTGATGGCCCACGAAATCGGGCACGTAGCCGCGCGGCACGGCACCAAGCAGGCGACCCGCAGCGAGTTGATCAATTACGCCAGCATTCCGCTGATTATGATGGGCGGGTGGACCGGCTATGCCATCGAAGAAGCGGCCAGCATCGCTGTGCCCATCGGTTTCCTGAAGTTCTCGCGCGGAATGGAGGCGCAGGCGGACCACCTGGGACTCGAATACATGTACAAGGCCGGATACGATCCGGTGTGCTTCGTGGATTTCTTCGAGAAGCTCGAATCCATGCAGAAGACCAAGCCGGGCCTTGTCTCCAAAGTGTTTTCCACCCACCCGATGACCAGCGACCGGATTGAGGCTGCTCAGAAGGAGATCCAGGAATTGCAGGCGGAGCCGGAATATGTGGTGGACACCTCCGAATTTCACAATGTCAAAAACCGGCTCGCCATGATCGAAAACCGCCGCAAGGGCGTCGACAATGACAATTCGAACCGGCCCACGCTGCGGCACAGGGAATCGGACAAGACCGATTCGGACGACCGGCCTACTTTGAAGCGGCGCGACTAATCCGGCGTGGTAGGCTGAAACTGTTGGCTGTGTATCCTTCCGGGGATCGCGAGAAACAGTTCGCCGCACTGAGCTCGCTGGGGGCCGCCATCGGTTTGACGGCTCTGAAAATCGTCGTTGGCGTGATGACCGGGAGCCTGGGAATCCTGGCCGAGGCCGCGCATTCCGGGCTCGACCTGGTGGCAGCGCTCATGACCTTCCTCGCGGTGCGGATCGCGGGCCGTCCCCCCGACCACTCGCACCTTTACGGGCACGGAAAGGTGGAAAACCTTTCGGCGCTTTTCGAGACCCTGCTGCTGCTTCTGACGTGCGCGTGGATTGCCCGGCAGGCGGTCTACCGGCTGATCTCTCACACGTCCGGCGTGGAGGTGAACGTCTGGTCTTTCACCGTGATGGCGATATCGATTGCCGTTGATTACTCGCGCTCGAGGGTATTGTCGCGGGCCGCGAAAGAGTATCACAGCCAGGCGCTCGAGGCTGACGCCCTGCATTTCCAGACGGACATCTGGAGCTCGTCGGTGGTGATCTTCGGGCTGATCGCGGTGAGGGCGGGCTGGGCGGGAGGCGATTCGGTCGCGGCGCTGGGTGTTTCGGCGGTGGTCGTGTGGGTGAGCGTGAAACTGGGGCGCCGCACGCTCGATGCCTTGATGGATCGGGCTCCGGCCGGAATGGAGGAGCGCATCTCCGAGATCGTGGAAGGCGTGCCAGGAGTCTCCGATTGCCACCAGGTGCGGATCCGTTGGTCGGGTCCGGTGCTGTTCATCGATTTGCACGTGCTGGTGGATGGCCGCCAGACTCTGGCGGAAGCTCACGAGTTGACCGAGGCGATCGAGGCCGCGATCCAGGAGGTTGCTCCGCGGGCCGATGTGACGGTTCACCCGGAGCCGTTTCCGGGCTGAGGGTATTCGGTGAGTGCCAGGTCAGACGATCAGAGAAGCCGGGTGCCGGCTGCGCGGGTGTCGTAGCCTCCCAGGCTCTCCAGCTCTCTCCGAAACCCGGAGCGGCTCAGAACGTCGAACAGCGCCTGGACCGCGGGCAGTTCCAGGTTGCGCCGGCGCAGCGCGAGGTCATAGCGTTCGGTGACGAGCGGGACGAAGCCGAGCCCGAAAGCGCGGGCGGCGGTGCGCGTCGCAATGCAGCAATCCGCGGCGCCGGTGTGCACGTGCCAGGCCGCCGCCAGGTGCCCGGCCGCGAGATTGCCGTAGCCCGCCACGCCGCCCGCCGGGACCTTCGCACGCTTCAACTCGGAATCGAGCAGGCGGCGCGCGCCGGAGCCCGGTTCGCGGTTGACCATCGAAACGCCGGGGCGCGCGAGATCGGCCGCGGCTTTGATCTGCTTCGGATTACCGCGGACGGTCAGAATGCCCTCTTCCCATACGGCGAAAGACACCACCGCAATCGAACGGCCGGGGAAGAGCCGCCGGATTTCGGGAAGGTTCGATTCGCCGCTGGCCTCGTCGCGCAGATGGGTACCGGCGATGTGAATCGCGTCCTGCCGGAGCAGTTGGAGCGCCTGCGAGCTGTTGCGGTGGGCCAGAACCAATTGGATGCCGGCGGCCTGGACGTGCCTCGCCAGCACGGAAATGGCGGGGTCGCACCCGGCCACCAGCAGGCGGCCGCGGAATTGGTCTTCGGAATGGAACACGCGGACCAGGGACCGGGTTTCGGCCACCGCGTCGCTCGCCGGCAGATACCAGCGCACGGGCGACGGCGGCGACGCCACCATGCGGCGGCCCACCGGGCAGAGTTGCACGGGCTGCCCCGGGTCGAGTTTGCCCGAGCCGGGCAGCAGCGTGACCCGCTCGGTGCGGAGTTCGGGCTCGGGGACGTCTCCGGAAAGAGCAAACAGGTCTTCGACCGAGGTTTCGAGCACCCGCGCCAGCTTGAGGGCCAGGGCCGTGTTGGGGACATAGGTGCCCGCCTCGATGGCGTAAATCGTCTGGCGGCTCGCGCCCACGGCCTTGGCCAACTGCGCCGCCGCGAGCCCGCGCTTCTGCCGCAGCGGGCCGAGCCGGTTTTCGATCTGCTCTTGCATGCTTTATCCAAACGGTAGCACAGAGGAATTTACCGCCGGGACGCGCAGCCATCTAGCGAGGGGTGCAATTCATACGGGACAAAGTTCTGTATACTGGACAGAACTATGCGGCTGATTCTTTCAGCGTGGTTCGTCTGTGCGTGCTGCTGCCTGGGGCAGGGAGGGAGGACGGAACTTTCGGGCTTCGTTTCGGATCCTTCGGGGCGGGTGGTCGCGGGGGCTTTGTTGCGCGCGGAGGAGATTGCCACCGGCGCGGGCTTCGCGGCGGTTTCGGGGCCTGACGGCAGCTACCATCTTCTTGGATTGCCGGCGGGAGAGTACGTGCTGGCCGTTGCCGCGGCGGGCTTTCGTCCCTACCGGCAATCGGGCATCACGCTGCGGATGGCGGACCAGGCGTCGCTCGATGTCCGGCTGGAGGTCGGGAGCCCGAAATCGCAGGCCGTGACGGTGACGGCGGAAGCGCCCCTGCTTCAGACCAGCGGCGGCCAGGTAAGCTACTCGGTAGACCGGTCGAAGCTGGTGTCGATGCCCCTGGACGGCCGGAACTTCGTGCCGCTGGTGGCGCTGTCTCCGGGCGTGGCACTGCCGGGCGGCGGCTCGATTCTGCCGCGCATCAACGGCAGCCGCCCGCGCACCAACGAGTACACCTACGACGGCATCAGCGTGCTGCAACCGGAGCCCGGGCAGGTGGCGTTCTACCCGATCGTCGACGCCATCGAAGAGTTTCGCCTGAATCTCAACTCGTACTCGCCGGAATACGGGCGGTCGAACGGCGGGACCATCATGGTCAACACCAAGTCGGGCTCCAATGAACTACACGGAACGCTGTTCGAGTTTTTCCGGAACGAAGACCTGAATGCGCGGAATTTTTTCGCGCAGGCCGGGGCCAAGCCCGAGTTCCGCCGCAATCAGTACGGGTTCACGCTGGGAGGACCGATCCGGAAGAACCGCACCTTTTTCTTTGCGGACTGGCAGGGGACGCGGCTGCGCACGGGGATCACACGGTTCAGCACGGTGCCGACCGCCGCGCAGCGCCAGGGCGTGTTCGCGAACACCATCTACGATCCGGCGACTTCGCCGCGGACGCCGTTTCCCGGCAACACGATTCCGGTTGGGCGCTTCGATCAGATTGCGACTGAGGTGCTGGCGCGGTACCCGATGCCCAACCTTTCGGGGGCGGCCAACAATTACGTGCGGACCGCCGCCGAGCCGGATGCGCAGGACCAGTTCGACGGCCGCATCGACCGTTATTTCGGCGAGCGCCACCGGGCCTTCGCGAGGTATTCGTGGCTCCGCGACGAAGATAACCCGGTGACGCCTTTGCCGGATGGCAGCGGGTCGCTCACCTCGGGCGTAATCGGCCACGCCATTACGCGCGGGGACGGGCTCGCCACCGAATACGACTGGAGCCCTTCGGCCACCGTCCTGAACCAGGCGCGCTTCGGGTATACGCGGCGCGGCCTGCACCAGACGTCGCTGCAAAACGGCGATCTGTCGATTCCGGGGGTGCCTGCCACGTCGTTTGCTTCGGTGCTCCCGATCTTTACTTTGAGCGGATACCAGCAGATCGGGCCGACCACCGCCGCCAACTCGGATTTTACGACGTCGGTGACCGAGTACCTGGACACCTTCACGGTGGTGCGCGGCCGGCACACGCTGAAATTCGGGACGGACATCCGGCGCGAGGCGCTGAACGTCCTCAACCCGCCGAACCCGACCGGTTCCTACTCGTTCACCACAACCGGCAGCAACGCGACCGGAGTCACCGGCAGCGGAAATCCGGTGGCCTCGCTGCTGCTCGGCCAGGTAAACGGATTCAGCATCGATATTCAGAACCAGGCGCTGCTCGAGCGGGCACACATCGCCGAGTTTTTCGCGGGCGACGACTGGCGGGTTTCACCGCGCCTCTCGCTCAGCCTGGGGACGCGATACACCTTGAATTTCCCGTCCACCGAAGTCAACAATCATGGAGCGATCTTCAATCTCAACACGCAGGTGCTCGATTTTCCGCACACCGCGCGGGAGCTGGAATGCTGCGACTTCGGGCCGCGTGTGGGGCTGGCGTATCGCGCCGCGCAAAACTGGGTCGTCCGCGCGGGCTACGGGATGATCTGGTTCGAGCAGACCGGAATCACCACGCCCTTCACGCTGCCGCAGTTTCCGTTCGTGCAGACGGTGGGGCAGCAGTCGGCCGACAACCTGAACGGCGCGTTCGTGCTGGCGAACGGGCCGAGCGTGGAGGTGACGGCGCCCAATCCGAACTCGGGGCTCGGGCAGGGCGTTTTCGGCGTGGACCGCAACACCGGCTCGGGGTATTCTCAGCAGTGGAATTTCACCATGCAGCGAACCATCGGAGGCGATTGGAACCTCGAAGCCGGCTACCTGGGCTCGAAGAATACGCGGCTGGGAGTGCCGGACGTGAACCTGAACCAGTTGCCGGGGGGCGATCTCGCGATGGGCGCGGCGCTGCTCAGTCGCGTTCCGAATCCCTACTACGGCGAGATCCCGGCTTCGTCGTCCCTGGGCGGCCCCACCGTCACGGCGCAGCAATTGCTGCGCGCGTATCCGAGATTCACCACGGTGTCTCTGTTCCGCGACAACGTCGGCAACTCGACCTACCATGCCTTGCAGGCGAAGCTGGAGCGGCGGCTCTCGGCAGGGCTGACGATGACCCTGGCGTACACCTGGTCGAAGCTGATGGATGATGCTTCGAGCGTGTTCTCGAACACCATCTTCACCGGGCCGGTGGCGAACTACCCGGTGGCCGACAGCTTCAACCGGCATCTCGAGAAAGACGTTTCGAACGGCGACATCCCGCAGGTGTTCTCGGCCGGATGGGTGTACCGGATCCCGCGGTTGTGGAAACTGGAGGGCTGGCAGGTCGCGGGAATCGTGCGCGTGCAATCGGGCGACGCGGTGGCGGTCGCGCAGGCCACGAATCTCAATTCGAGCCTGGGTTTCGGTACCCAGAGGCCGAACCGCGTCGGCAACCCCAACAGCTTCGCGGGGCGCAGCGTGGCGGAGTGGTTCAACACGGCGGCATTCACCGCCGCACCGCAATTCACCATCGGCACCGGCTCGCGCAACCCGGTGCGCGGCCCGGGGTTGCAGGATGCGGATCTCATGTTGGGGAAGACCTTCCGGCTGCGCGAGCGGGAAAGCCTGGAGTTTCGGGCGGAGGCATTCAACGTTTCGAATACGCCGCCGCTGAACGATCCGAACGGGTCGTTCGGCGCGCCGGCATTCGGCACCATCACGAGCGCCGGCAATCCGCGGGATTTTGAACTGGCGGTGAAGCTGCACTGGTAGCAGCGCGGCTATTCGCGAAGCAGCAGCAGGCGGGCGGGGTCCAGGCGGATCAGCCAGGGTTGCGGGCGTCCGGAGAGCCCGGCCCAGCGGTCCAGCGGGATTTCGGCTTCGAGATGCGGGCGCTCCCCGGGCGAGTGCAGGTGAAGATAGAGCGTGATTTCGAAGGGCGATTCCACCGAACCGGAGAGCCAACAGGGGAACGTGTTCTCGCCGGGAGCCTCGACGAATTCGAGGTGGTGGGCGCGGATCCCGATATAGCGGACGTGATCCGGAACCGGGAGCGCGATACTTAACTCGCACTGCCAGGCCTCGACCCGCACCTGCTGCGGAGCCGCGGCTTCCAGGCCCGCGAGGTTCTTGCAGCCCGTGACGCGCGCGGCCTCCAGTGTTTCGGGGCGCTGGAACAGATCGTGCTTCGGACCGGCCGCCGCGACCCGGCCGCGCGAGAGCAGCACAATCTCATCGGCGATGCGGAAAGCCTCGTTACGATCGTGCGTGACGAAGATCGTGGCGCCGCGGTAGCCCGCGAGGATTTCGCGAATCTGCTCCTCCATCTGCCGGCGCAGATGCGGGTCGAGCGCGGAAAACGGCTCGTCGAGAAGGAGCGCCTCGGGTTCCATGGCCAGGGCGCGGGCCAGCGCGACGCGCTGCCGCTGACCGCCGGAGATCTGGCCGGGGTAGCGGTCGAGCAGGTCTTCGACGTGCGCCAGTTTGGCCCATTCGGCCGCGGCGGCGGGTGTGCGCATGCCGAATCCGATGTTCTGGCGCACCGTGAGGTGGGGAAACAGGGCGTAGTCCTGGAAGACGATGCCCACGCGCCGGGCGGCGGGCGGGACGCGGATGCCGGCGGCGGAATCGAACAGCACCCGGCCGTTGAGTACGATGCGGCCCTCATCTGGCGTCACCAGGCCGGCAATCGCGCGAAGGGTCATGCTTTTGCCGGAGCCGGAGGCGCCGAGCAGTCCGAGCGTTCCGCCGCGGGTGCGAAAGGAGGCGTTCCACTCGAACGCCGGGTAGCGTTTGCGGCCCTTCACTTCGAGACTGCCTCCGGAGCCTGCCGGCGCGCGCGGGGGGAGCGCGGGCGCCAACGCAACTCCATTGGCCGGTTCGGCCGGGGCGGGTACCCGGATGGGGCGCGGGCGGGCCCAGGTGTTCAGCGCGGCGATGGCCCCGAGCGACATGGCGACCGTCATCATCACCCAGAGCAGCGCGCGGTGAAGGTCACCGCCTTCCGCCGCGAAGAAGATAGCGATGGGCATGGTCTGGGTGCGCCCGGGAATATTGCCCGCCAGCATGAGGGTGGCGCCGAACTCGCCTAGCGCGCGGGCGAAGGCCAGCACGGTGCCCGCCAGAACCCCGGGCCAGGCAAGCGGCAGCCACACGTGCCGGAACGTGCGCCATTCGCCGGCGCCGAGGGTGCGGGCGGCATCCAGCAGGTTGGGGTTGACCTGCTCGAACGCGCCCAGCGCGGTGCGGTACATCAGGGGGAAGGCCACCACGGTAGCGGCGATTACGGTGGCCGGCCAGGAGAAGGCTACGGTGATCCCGATTTGCGCCAGCAGTTGCCCGATGGCGGAGCGCCGCCCGAAGATCAGCAGCAGAAAGAAGCCGACCACGGTTGGCGGCAGGACCAGCGGCAGAGTCAGGATGCCATCGATCAGCGCGCGGCCGCGTCCGCGCCAGGTGGAGAGCGCGCGGGCGGCCGCCAGGCCAAGCACGAAGGTCAGCGCGGTTGCGGCCAACGCGGTTTTGATGGAAATCCAAAGCGGGCTCACCGGGCCACCACCGTAAAGCCGTCGCGTTCGAAAACCGCGCGTGCCCCGGCAAAGCCAGGCCCGCTCCCTGACGGTCGCGGCTCTGTGGCGCCCGACAGGTAGTCGAGAAACGCGCGGGCGGCGGCCGGGTGGGCGCTGCGGCGCAGAACCGCCGCGGGGTAGACCACCGGAGGATGACTGCCCGCGGGCGCCAGGGCCACCACCTTCACTCCGCCGGACTGCGCGGCGTCGGTGGCATACACGATGCCGGCGTCGGCGTTACCGGTCTCCACGTAGGTGAGAACCTGCCGGACGTCCTTGGCCAGGACCAGCTTGGATTGCACTGCATTCCAAAGGCCGAGCGAACGGAGCACCGCGCGGCCGTAGTCTCCGGCGGGAACGGTGGCGGGGTCGCCCAGTGCCAGCAGTTTGACGGACGGCGAGGCCAGTGCGGCGAATCCGTCCGGCGCGGAGGCATTTTGCGGAACGATGAGGACCACCCGGTTGCTGAGAAGGTCGCGGCGGGTGTCCGGCAGGATGAGGCCTTCGGCGGCAAGCGAATCCATCGGCTGGGGCGCGGCCGGGAAGAAGATGTCTGCGGGGGCGCCCTGCTCAATTTGCTCGGCGAGCATTCCGGAGCCGCCGAAATTGAGGGCGATGGAGGCGCCGGGGTGGGAATTCTCATAGGCGCGGGCAAGTTGCTGAAGGGGTTGCTGCAGGCTGGCGGCGGCGGATACGGTGAGGGCGGCTCGATCCGCCCCGCAGCCGGCAAGCACACACAGAGCCGCGGCCGTAAGGGAGCGGGCGGTGCGGCGGATTCGCATGTGCGTTATTGTCGCACGACACTGTCCTGTTTAAGATACGAAGCGGCGCAGATCAGGGCGGCAGCAAGCAGGAAGAGGGGGCCCTGCCGCGCCTCGGCGGCGGCCAAGCCGGCTCCCAGGATGCATTGCAGAACGCCGAAGCGGACCCAGCCGCTGGTGAAACGCCAGCGCTCGACCGGAAGCACGCCGGAAACGGCCGGGTAACGGCCCGCGGCGAGGCTGGCGAGGCCGAACGTCAGGCCCGCGGGCACGTCCAGCGGCAGGAGGAGAACGGTCAGAAGGGCCAGGTAGGCGGCGTCTTTGGCGAGCAGGATCTCCCAGCCGCGCAGCGGCAGCAGGCGGTAGCGCGTGAGGCCGGAGGCGGAATCCAGGCTGAAGAGGCACTGGGCATAGGTGCTCAGCGCCATGGCTACCAGGATCGAGAGGACCGGAAACGCAGCCGGGTCGGGGTTGCGCGCGACGATGCGCCAGAGGGCGCCGCCGAGGCTGAGCACAACCGCAACCCAGGTATCGAGCACCGTGAACATCTGCCGCAGGTTGGCTCGGATCAGTTGGCCGAGGCGTCCGGGACCGCGAGGCAGAATCCGCAACGGGGACCAGCGGGGAGCCCCCAGGCCGCGCGCGGCGACCGCGATTCCGCAGAGAACCAGCGCCGGCGCCGGCCGGGCGGTGCGCACGAGCACCAGGGCCGCGACCCAGAATACCGGGCTCAGCGCGAGGCTGGCGAGCCGCAGGGCCGAACGCTGGCCGGGGCCCAGAGGCCACAGCCCGAAGCGGCTTCGTGGCATCCGGGCAAGCGGGTCGGAAGAGAGCGGAAAGAGCATCAGAAGTCCGAGCAGCAGCAGAAACGGATAGGAACCGGCCGGCTCCACGCCGCTCCTCAGCGCGCCATAGACGATCAGCGCCACGAAGAGGAAGAAATTGTTGACTTTGATCGAACCGAACGTGCCCAGGTTCCGGCGCACCGCCCGGAACAGGGCGCGAAAGATTGCGAACGAAGCGGCCACTGTATGATTATGGCGGAATGTTCCCTTACGATGAGGCGCTGCTGGCGGCGATCCCCGTGCCGCAATCGATCGGCGACGTGCTAACCGGAATGCGGGCTATGGATGCGCTATTCGCCGATACCGACGGACTGCGATGGTTCCACCGGCTCTACCTCCAGGTGACCGAGGCGGTGGCGGAGCGCGTAGCCGCCGGCAGTTTTGCCAACAGCGCGTGGCTGGCTGCCCTCGACGTGCAGTTCGCCGGCCTGTACTTCGATGCACTCAGGGAACAGCTTTCGGGCCGAAGGGCACCGGATTGCTGGCGCGCGTTGTTCGACCGCCGGCAGGACGCGGCCGCGGCGCGGATCCAGTTCGCGCTGGCGGGAGTGAATGCGCACATCAATCACGACCTGCCGGTGGCGATCGTGGCAGCCTGCCGCGCGGCCGGCGCGGCCCCCAGGCACGGCTCGCCGGACTATATGGACTACACGGCGGTCAACTCGACGCTCGACAGCCTGATCGATACCGCCAGGAAGGAGTTGATGGTGAGACTGCCGGGCGATCCGCTGCCGGCGGTGTCGCATCTGGAAGACCGTCTGGCGGCATGGAGCGTTGCCGCGGCCCGGGAGGCCGCCTGGACCAACGGCGAGGTGCTGTGGGGGATCGGGGAGGATTCGTCGCTCGCCACGCGCTTTGTCGCGATGCTGGATGGGCTGGCAGCGGTCGCGGGCAAGACCTTGATGGTTCCGGTGCCGATGGTTGCGGCCCAGGCAGGCTAGCGCGCTATCCTTGCACCCGCCGCTCCCGACCCTGCCAGAAGGTCTCGCGCAACTCGCGCTTGAGGATTTTGCCGGTCCCGGTTTTGGGTAGCGCGGCGTCGGTGAAGTGGAAGACGCGGGGCATTTTGAATTTCGCGATGCGCGCCTGGAGAAACGCGCAGAGATCCTGCTCGGTGAGGGTCTGGCCGGGCTTGCACACGACGAAAGCGGCCGGAACCTCGCCCCATTGGCGATCGGGAGAGGAGACCACCGCGCACTCGAGAACCGCGGGATGCGCGGAGATGGCGCGTTCCACTTCGATCGATGAGATGTTCTCACCGCCGCTGATGATGATGTCCTTCTTCCGGTCGACGATCTGGATGTAGCTGTCCTCGTCCCAGACGGCCATATCGCCGGTATGCAGCCAGGCGCCCGCCATGACGTCGGCGGTAGCCTTCGGGTCTTTGTAGTAGCCGTCCATGATGTTGTCGCCGCGCAGCACCACCTCGCCGATGGTTTGCATGTCCCGGGGCACGTCATGGAGTTCGAGATCGACCACCCGGACCTCGCATCCGATGAGCGGCCACCCGGCCATTGCCTGGCGCCGGAGGCGGTCGGTCTCGCCGGCATAGTCGACCGTGTCCTTGGGCCGGGCGCACGTCGAGACCGGGGCGCTTTCGGTGAGGCCGTAGCCGGCTTCGACGCGGCAGCCGAAGGCCTGCTCCATGCGGGCGATCAGGTCCGGCGACGACGCGGCGCCGCCGATCATGATCCGCTGCATGCTGGAGACGTCGGCCCCCGGCATTTCCGGGCAGTTGAGCAGCGCATTGGCCATGGTGGGAACCAGCGCCATCCCGGTGGCGCGCTCCTCCCGGATCAGCCGCAGCACGTGCGCCGGGTCGAAGCGCCGCACCATGACCTGGCGCAGGCCGCACATGGTGGAAGAGTGCGCGCGCCCCCATCCGTTGGCGTGGAACAGGGGAATGGTGTGCAGCTCCACTTGCCGGTCGTCCGCCACAAAGCCGGCCACTACGGAGAAGGCATGCAGGTAGAGCGTGCGATGCGAAAGCATCACCCCTTTGGGCGTGCCGGTGGAGCCGCTGGTATAAAAGAGCTCCGCCGTGGCGTTCTCGTCGATGGAAAGCGGGTCCAGGCGGTCGATGCGGCCCCGCGCCAGAAGAGCTTCGTAAGCGGGCCCTGTCTCGACCCAGCGGCACACGCGCGGGCACGCCGGCCGGATAGCCTCGACGAGCCGCGCGAATTCGGGTTCGTGGATGAGGACGCGAGGTTCGGCGTGGTTCAGGATGGCGGTCAATTCGGATGGAGCCAGCCGGACGTTCAGCGGCATCACGATGGCGCCCGCCAGGAGCACGCCGAAATAGCCTTCCAGAAGTTCGTGGGTGTTGAAGCTGATGTAGGCGACGCGGTCGCCCGGTTCGACCCCTTCGAACTTCAGGCCGGCGGCGAGGCGCTCACATCGCTCGCCGAATTGGGAGTAGGTGAAACGGCGGTCGCCCGAAACGACGCCGACTTTGGGGCCATAGAGGTCTACACCGCGGTAGAGGCAGCGGACGGGGCTCAACGGCACGTGCATGCCTTGAGATTGTAGCAGGTGAAAAAAGGGCAAGCCGGCTCGACTGTCCGCACTGTCCCACGGGCGAACACCGGCGGGCGGGTTTGCGCTGGTTTGGCGCTCTATAAGCTGGCATCCGGATTGCACAAAGCAGGACTTCGATCTCTGATTCGAGGAGGAAATCCAAGTGCGGGGAATCATCCAGGATATCCGGTACGGGGTTCGCGTGTCGTTGAAGAGCCCGGCGTTCACCCTGGTGGCGATCCTGACGCTGGCGATCGGGATTGCCGCCAACACAACCGTTTTCAGCTGGATCGACGGCGTGCTATTGCGGCCGATTCCGGGGGTGGCGGATAGCGCTTCCCTGGCGGCGTTCGAATCCGTGGCGCCGAGCGGCGAGTCCGTGACGACCTCCTACGAGGATTACCGCGATTACCGGGATCACCTGAAACTGCTGGACGGGTTGGCCGTGGCACAGCCCAGGGCGTTGAGCCTGGGCGACGGCGAGAGCGTGGACCGGGTTTGGGGCGAGTTGGTGTCGGGCAACTACTTCGCGGTCCTCGGTGTGAAGCCTATTTTGGGTCGCGTGTTCTCGCCGGATGAGTATGGCGAACGGCAGGGTGGATACCCCGTGGCGGTCTTGAGCTACGGGTTATGGCAGCGGCAGTTCAACGGCGATCGTAGCGTGATCGGCCGTACCGTTCGCGTGAACCGCCAGCAGTTGACCGTCGTCGGCGTGGTGCCCGAGGCGTTCCACGGGATAATCCCTGGCCTGAGCTTCGAAATCTGGGTACCGGCCATGATGGGCAGGCAGCTCAACCTGATGCCGGACTGGATGATGCGAGACCGCCAGACCCGCACCTTTCTGAGCGTCGCCAGGCTGAAGCCGGGGGTCACGCTGTCGCGGGCGCGAGCCGAGATCGCAGCGCTCAGCCGGTCGCTGGCGACTCAATATCCCGGTACCAACCAGGGCATGAGCGCCACGGTGCTGCCCCTCTGGCAGGGCCATTTCGGCACTCAAAGCCTGTTGCTCTGGCCGCTCCAGATTTTAATGGCGGTGTGCTGCCTGGTGCTGCTGATTGTTTGCGCCAACGTCGCCAACCTGCTGCTGGCCCGCGCCACGGCACGGCAGAAAGAGTTCAGCCTGCGGATGGCGCTGGGCGCTGCGCGGTCGCGCCTGGTGCGACAGTTATTGACGGAGAGCCTGTTGCTGGCACTGGCCGGCGGCGCGGTGGCGATTCCCCTGGCGATGTGGATGGGGGATGCGCTCGGCTACCTGATGCCGCCGACTTCATTCCCGATCATCCTTCACATCGGGCTGAACGCCGACATCCTGCTGTTCACCGTGCTGGCATGCGTGGCGGCCTGCGTGCTGTCGGGCCTGGCGCCGGCGTTCCACACCGGCCGCGCCGACTTGAGCCGGGCCCTGGCGGAAGGCGGCCGCAGCGGCACTTCCGGAGTGGGTTCGCAAAAGATGCGCAGCCTGCTGGTGGCGTCCGAAGTGGCGCTTGCGCTGGTGGCGATTATCGGCGCCGGCCTCTTCGCGCGGAGTTTCGCACTGGCGCGGAAGATCAGCCCGGGGTTCGATGCGCAGCACGTGCTGGTCTCGCATCTTTACCTGGCTACGGCCGGATACTCCGTGCCGAATCGCAAGTTGTTTTGCCAGCGGCTGCGGGAGCGTGTGGAAGCCCAGCCCGGAGTGCAGGCCGCGGATTATACGGACTCGATTCCGTTGGGTTTCGATGCCGGTTCATGGGAAGATCTGCGAATTGAGGGCTACGTTCCCGGACCCGCGGAGAACATGAAGATTTATCGCAACGTGGTGGGTCCCGGGTATTTCAACCTGATGGGGATCCGGCTGCGTGAAGGCCGCGATTTTACCGAGCAGGACGATCTCAAGTCCAACCAGGTGATGATCGTGAGTGAAGCATTTGTGCGCCGTTTCTTCCGAAGCGGAACCCCCATCGGCCGGCGGGTGCACGGCTGGGCCAAGTGGTTCACGGTGGTCGGCGTCGCGGCCGACAGCAAGTACCACGCGATGAACGAGCGGCCGCAGCCCTATTTTTACGTGCCCTTCCGGCAGGTCTATCGCGAGGACCTCGAGATTGCGTTCCTCGTCCGGGTGGCCGGCGATCCGTCGCGTGCCGTGAGCCTGCTGCGTCACGAGGTTCAGGGCATGGATCCGGCGGTAGGAGTGTTCGATGCCATGCCGCTCAGCGAATTCATCGGCGCTTCACTTTTCCCGCAGAAGGTGGCGGCTTCGCTGCTGGGCGTGCTGGGCTTGATCGCGCTGGTGATGGCGGCGGCCGGGCTTTACAGCGTGATGGCGTTCGCGATCATCCAGCGGACCCAGGAGATCGGGATTCGCATGGCGCTCGGGGCGAAATCGCGCGACGTGGTGCTGATGATTTTGCGGCAAGGCATGGTGATGACGCTGATTGGCCTGGTGGCCGGAACGGTTGCGGCAATCGCCGTCACCCGGGTGGCTTCGCGCGCCCTGATCGGCGTGAGCGCGACCGACCCGATGGTGTTTGGAGGAGCGGCCATCTTCCTGGCGGCGGTGGCGATGGCGGCTTGCTTCGTGCCGGCCCGCCGCGCGACGCGCATCGACCCGAACACGGCCCTTCACTGGCAGTGACGGCGGGAAGCGCGCCTTCGAAGATCGTCCTATACTTCTGTAATGCGAATCGCCACACTGCTTGTCTTGCTCGCGCTGCCGGGCCTGGCCCAGGAACGCGTCGATCTGGAGGTCGTCAACCGGATCAAAACCGAAGCCTTCGATCACTCGAAGGTGATGGACCATCTGTATGAGATCACAGAGGTCCACGGACCGCGCCTGACCTGGTCGAGCGGGTTTCAGGACGCTGCCAACTGGGCCGTCGCGGAGCTAAAAGAGATGGGCGTCGAAAACGTCCACCTGGAGAAATGGGCCCCCGGCGGGCGCGGCTGGACGCTCCAGCAATCGTCCGTGGAACTCGTGGAGCCGCGCTACCAGGAACTGACCGCGGTGCCGCTGGCGTGGAGTGCGGCGACCAGCGGGCCGGTCACGGGCGAATTGGTGCTTGCGCCGTTCCGTGCGTCGTTCCGCGACGGTCCGAAGAAATACGCCGCAGCCATGGCCGCCTACCAGGCGGAATGGGCGGGAAAGCTGCGCGGGAAAATCGTGCTGCTGAGCGCGCCGCGGGTTCCCCAGCCGCAGACCCGGCCGGAATTCCACCGCTACACCGCCGCGGAGCTGGCGGACATGGCGATGGCGCCCGAGCCCGCCGCGAAGATTACCGCGAAAACACTGGACGAACTGGCGTGGCCCGAAAATCCCGGGGAGCTGGGGAAGTTCTTCTCGAGCTTGCCGAACTCGCTGATGGAGCAGTTGTACGACCTCTACGACCAGGCGGTGGCGGACCGCGCCCGCTTCCTGGCGAAAGAGGGGGCGGCGGGCGTGCTGCTCGAAGACCAGCGTGCCCACGGAGGTCTGTTGTCCGCCGAAGCCGCGGGCGCGTTTAAGAGCACCGATACGCTGGCGCCGCCGACCTTCGTCGTGACGGCGGAGCAGTACGACCGCATCGCGCGCGCCGTCGAGAAGAAACTGCCGATAGAGGTGCGGCTGAATTTGAAAGCGGCCGTGGCAGACCGCGACACCGAAGGCATGAACATCATCGGCGAGATTCCGGGCGGCGCGAAGAAAGACGAAGTAGTCATGATCGGCGCGCACTTCGATTCGTGGCACTCGGGCACCGGGGCAACCGACAACGGCGCCGGCAGCGCGGTCATGATGGAGGTGGCGCGGATTCTCGAGACGCTCCACCTGAAACTCGACCGGACCGTGCGGATCGGGTTGTGGGGCGGGGAAGAGGAGGGATTGTTCGGATCGCGCGCTTATGTGAAGGCTCATCTGGCCGATCCGAAAACCATGCGGATGACCGCCGAACACGCGAAGTTTTCCGGCTACTTCAACCTGGATAACGGCAGCGGCAAGATCCGCGGCGTGTATCTGCAGGGGAACGATGCCATGCGGCCGGTCTTCGAATCCTGGCTGGCGCCCTTCCGCGACCAGGGCGTGAGCACGATCACCATCCGGAACACCGGCGGCACGGATCATCTCTCGTTCGATGCGGTGGGCCTGCCGGGGTTCCAGTTCATCCAGGACCCGCTCGATTACGAGTCGATCACGCACCACTCCGACATGGATACCTACGATCACGCTGTCGCGGCGGACCTGATGCAGGCTTCCGCGGTGATCGCGTCATTAGTCTACGACGCGGCCAATCGCGCGGAGATGCTGCCCCGGCGCGAACCGCCGAAAGGGCAGTAGGGTAGGCCTCCGGGCCTGCCCGCGCGCCGAAGGTGCGATGCAGGTTGACAGGGTAGGTGACAAAGGACAAGCATGGGCTCCCTGCCAAAGATCATGAAGAATTCTGCAAGAGTCCGTGAAATGAAGATCCGGGCGTCACTTCTCAGCAATGGCGACAGACCAGCCAAATTAGGATATGGTGAGGCAAGAAATGACTGAGATCAATGTGAATGTCGCCGCGATTCCTTTCAACCGATTTCTCGGTCTGCGGTCCAATGGGGCAGATCTCACGCTCCCTGCGGACCCAAACTATCACAATCACCTTGGGACGGTTCACGCCAGCGCCCAGTTCGCGCTCGCCGAGGCGACCAGCGGACAGTGGCTGTTGAGCCGATTCGGCGCCGAGGCTGTTAATCATATAGCAGTAGTTCGCCATGCCGACGTCAAGTTCCGGAGACCTGCAGACGACGAGTCAACCGCACATGCTGACAGTGCTGCGCCGGAAGTGGAGCGCTTCCTAGATGCGCTTTCCCGACGGGGCCGCGCCGCCCTAGAGGTGCACGTTCGCCTGCTCGACACCAGAGGGAACGTTACCATGGAAGCCTCCTTTGAGTGGTTTGCCCAGCGTGTGCACGACTCACGACACCAAGTTGACGCGTAACGCCCGTCTCGCCATCTGACGCAGCTCCGGCTGTGATCGGCCCGTCAAGATCAGCAACGGGGACTAGACGTCAAGTTGAATTGCGTGATCGGCAGTTCGCGCAGCCAGCCGGTTGCTGCGTGATCACCACACCCTACCCTTCTCCGAGTGGTGCGTCATGCGGGCATAACTCGAAAATCCGCTCCACCACTGGCGAAACCCCGCCGCAACAATACGTTAGAATCCGCCCAGTCAATACGTTAGAATCCGCACCGTCAATACGTTAGAATCCGCCCAGTCGCCCTTCGAGATGCGGGAATGTGTGACAACCGATGCAGCTTTTCCGAGTAAAATTAATCCGTCTCACCAACTATCTTTCGTGGGACCTTCAAGGAGGAAGAGGGAAATGAAGATCGGTTCTTTTGCGTTGCTCGGATTCGCGGCGGCCGTTGCGGCTGCGCCCGGAGCAATGGCGGACGAAATCCAGTTCTCGTTCAGCGGAAACGGGATCACCGCTACCGGCGTGCTCGAGGTGGGACAGCAGAGCAGTAATTCCAGCAATCCGCCCGGCTATGAGATCACCGGCATCAGCGGAACGTTTTCAGATACAAACGTCAATGTCTCTGGTGCGATTACCGGGCTAACCGACCCGATATCGTATGTGAACAACCCTCTGGACCCCGGTTTTTCAATCACTTCAGGCGGTTTATCCTACGACGATCTGTTTTACCCGGCAGGAAACTCTCCCGCCGTCTGCTTCGCACTCATCAACGGCGTGCCTACGCTGACCTATCCATTCTCCGGAGGTCTGTTCGACATCTATGGCGTCGCGTTTAATATAGCCGGACCCGAAGGATACGTTGGTGAAATCTGGAGCAACGGTGACGTGGGGGGCGGGCCGATCATTTACGCGGCAGGGCTTGCCAATTCGACTAGCCTTGTCGACAACCCGAACGCCGGTGCCGACTCCGGGGTGCCCCCGGGACGATACGGCACGTTTACCGCAAGTCCTGTGCCGGAGCCTGGTTCGCTGGTGTTGCTCAGCATCGGCCTGCTGGGCCTCGTTGCCGTACGCGCTCGCAAGAGCAAATAGCCGTCGTTCACGGGGGCGTAGCCGTATCCATTGACCGGTGACGGGCGCCGCAAAGCGCCCGCCTTTCCGGATCGCGAGTGGTTGGTCGCCTATCCGTACAAAGTTCGACGGGCTTGGACGCGTGCCCCGCATCCTACGAGTGGCGTCACTCGACCGGAACCGCGAATTGATCTCGAGATTCAACTCCTCAGGTTGGTCCAACTCGCTCTTGCTGGGGCTGAGATCGTGACGCAGCGATCAGAAGAGGTAAGGCACCAGAGCAGCTGTGTGATGAGCATAAGTGGCATACGTCTCGCCGAACTGGGAACGCATCCACTGTTCCTCCATGCGGAGCTTGATCCAGAACGCGAGGAAGACGAGAACGAAAACGATAAACCCGCGCACTTGAGAGATGGCAATCGCCATGCCAAGGAAACCGGTCAGAATGCCAGTGTAGATGGGGTGACGGACCACGGCATAGGGACCGGTGGTGATCAGCTCGTGGCCCCGCTTAATGGTAACGGAGCGGCTCCAGTTGCCGCCGAGGTTTTCGCGCGCCCAGACGGCGAACAGAAGGCCGGGGATGGTGACGGCAGCTCCCAGCCAGAAGGGCCACCGGCCAACCGGCCAGAGCTGGCGGTAAAGCCAGGGCAGCGGGATGCGAGTTGTCGAGAGGAGGGCGATAGCGATCAGGAAAATGAAAACGCGCAGGATGCGCGAGGCCGCCGGCTCGAGGCGCTGGGTGGTTTTGGTATGGACGGCTTTGATCTGCCAGTAGAGAAAAAATAAAATCCAGACCGCGGGAAAGAAAGATTCGTAGAACCAGAGCATTCAGGGCCTCCGGGCGCTGAAGGTGTTTACGCAGGTGAGCGAGGGGAAGTTCCAGGGCACGCGACATTTCGCCGTCCCATATGCCGATCAAAACGTGCATCCCGTCACTTGACTCCGGTTTCTCGGCGACTCGGAGAAAGGGTCCGCCCGAATTCCCTGTGCGGTGCTCATCCCGTCACCTGATAAAAGACGCGCGTCTCGCCATCTGGCGCATGTTCCGCCAAGCCGATCGGTCAAGATCAGCAAAGGGGACTTCCCGCTCATGTGGATCGCTTCCGAGTGGGCGGCGACACGGTTCGGGAATGTGGAACACCGCCGGAGTGCGTCCTGATCGAGCCGCTATAGATCAGCGGTTGTTCTCCAGGTAGCTGACCAGGCCGAGGAGGGCTCCCCAGTGATAAAACCGGTCACTGCTGCTCCCGTCGTCGCCTTCTCCCGTTATCGCGTTGTAGTTTTCGTGCACATGTCCCTTCTGCTTCCATTCCTTCTCGAAGAGTGAAAGCGAGCGCTCGGCAAGTTGTCGGCGCGCTCCCGGCTGATCGTAATTCAGAAGGCCGAGGTACACCAGAAAGTTCATCGGTCCCCACACGCGCCCTCGCCAGTATTCCTGGTCGCGGAATGCCGGGTCTGACCGTGCGATCGAGGGAAGCGGCCAGTCCCCCCAGAACTCGGCCTGGTTCAGTAGATGTTCCCTGACCATGCGCTCGGCCTGTTGCGGCGTAGCTGCTTTGGCCAGCAATGGATAGAAATTCGTGGGCGACAGCCGCGGGCTGAGTGCTCCGGTCACGAGATTCTTGTTCAGAAACATCCCGGTTCTCTCCTCCCACAGCGTGCGAAGAGCCGCGCGGTGGGTTTCCCCGCGCGCGCGGAGTTCCCTTGCTTCCGCGGCCTTGCCCAGTTCGTCGGCGATTTCGGCAAGCGCGTCGCAATCCGCGATGTAGAGGGACATCAGGCCAACATCTGCGAGGAGCATGCGGTGCGTCTTCGCATCGAAAGGAGCATCGTCGTACATGGGGCTGTTGTCGAGGCCCGATTCGAACTTGGCGGCCTGCAGGGTGCCAACCGATCGGTCATCCGGGTTCCCCGGCTGGTTCTCAGGATCGGTCCCCCAAACCAGATAGCTCCCGACGGTGCGATGCGCTGCCCACCAGCGGTTCCAGCGAAGCAAGGGATCGAAGGCGTCGCGCACGAACCATCGGTCCCTGAATTGCCGGTAGAGGGTGAGGACGGTGATGGCGCCGACGGGAGGCTCGGAGCGATCGAAGCTCTTCCAGTCGCCTGCGCGCGCGTAGTTTGGAACGAACCCCTCGGCGGTCTCCTCCCGCAAGGTTTCCAATGCGTCGGCGTAAGCCAGATCCCGGTCCCCGACAGCCGCCATCGAAGCGGCGAAGAATGTGTCCCAGTCGAACAGAACGTAACCGCCCCAGCCCGTGGACCACACGCGACTTACCGGCGAGACGACACGAGATTTCGAAGGCTCGTAGATCGTGTCCCATCCGAGAACGGTCTCGATTGCCTGGGCAACGGAAGTTCCCGCAGGCCGCTCGCGCGCCAGCACGGCACGAATCTGTTCCACCGTCCGCGGCCGCCCGGTGCTGAGGCCCACAGGTTCCACCAACGCTGCGGCAAAGAAGGGGCCGGTGACGGGCGCCGACGGAAGAGGCGCGTCCTTCGCAGTCGCGTACACCCGGACCTGCCGGGCCGGACCGCGAAACTCAATGACTTCCCCGGTCCGCGACACGCTGCCCGGACGGTTCCACAGCACGCCGGTGGAAAAGACCAAAACAGGGGGCACGGCCTTTTTGGCGACTGCGGGAGTGGCCAGCATGACGAGGTCATCCCCATCATGCGCAGTCTGTAGGACCAGACTAATGCCACGCCATGAAAGGCGCAGTTCCGTGAAAGAGCCGTTCCACGTGTGCGGCCCCGGAAAGACCTGCTCAACCCCCTGCCCCTGACGCCCGATCAGCGCATCGGACAGGAATGCGTCCGAGTTCAGGCTGGAGTTGTGCTTGAGCCCAACCCGTATGGTGAACCCTTCCGGAAGGAGCACCTGCTCCGTCACGCTGTTAACGTCCCATGTGTTCCACCCACGCGCCAATCGCTTCTGCAGCGCTTCATACTCATGGGACTGGGCAACCAAAGAGACAGGAATGATCAAGGCCGAAATCCAGCGCATCATCACACCATAACAGCGCTTCTAGAGACCTTACGTCAATTCGCGGGCCAATCACGCTCCATCCGGAAGTGAAGATTCACAGTCAACTTGCCGCATCACGCCCGTCCCGCATGTGGACCGGCTCGGGCCCCGGCTGGCCGGCACCGGGAACGGTCGGGGACGATACGGCCGGATGGATTGCCGGACCATGGCGTGTATTTCGTGACTAATTTTCGGAGCCGGCTGTTCGAGAAGCAAACCCGAACCGGGTGAGCGTGTTTCCCCGCAAATGGTAGGGACGAAGGTGCCGGATCGTTGCCGGGTCGATCGGTTAATCGCCGAGCGAAATTGCAGGCTTGCCTGCCAGTCGCTCGCTGATGTGCTCCGCGATCCGATCGGCGAAGCTGCCCCGCTCGCCAATTGTGGTATTGAGGAGAACTACGGCGGCGTAATCACCTTTGGGATTTAAGAAGACATATGCACTGTATCCGCCAGTCGCGCCGTTGTGCCAGTAGTTACCGGATTGCGGGTCGAAGAGCCACGCCAGCGCGATCTTCTGTCCGGCAGCATCGGCATGTAGTTCGTGTGATTGCACCAGTGCAGCCACGATCGTCTTATCCGCCGGCGAAGAGCCTGCGGGCCTGACTTTCTCGGGGTGTAGGTTTGCTTCGAGGTAGACAAGCATATCGGACGCGGTGGAGCGAATCGCACCTGCACCGGCGAAGGCGTCGAGGTCCCATGCATGTGCGGGGCGATGGCCCGCGGTGTGACCGGGAAGAAAGCGCGCCTGCTGCGCCGGGGTGAGCGCGATGGCTGTGTCGCGCATCTCCAGCGGGCCGAGCACTTCTTCTGCGAGGAGTGCCTTGTAGGACTTGCTCGCGCGTGCGGAAAGCGCCTGCCCAAGCAGGCCAAAGCCTAAATTGCTATACAGGAACTCAGGCTTGTCGGGCTTGGCGACACCATGCTTCGCCAGGTATTCGTAGAGGTTGGCCGCATGATAGTCCGCATAAGGATTTTCCCCGTGAACCGGCTTGAAGTTATCGGGCATGCGCGGCAACCCAGAGTGTTGCGTGGCGAGATCAAGCAGCGTGATTTCCGGACCGGCTGGCTTCTGCACGGTTCCGGGCGGTAATAGATCGCGGACCGGATCGTCAAACTTGACCTTGCCCTGTTCCACCATTTGCGAAAGGATCAGGCCGGTAAAGGTCTTCGTTATCGAGCCAATCTCGAAGATCGAGTCCGGCCTGGCCACGCCGTAACTGAACACGCGCCGCACTTTGTGGTCCACCACGGCAATGGAAACGCCCGCCCCGGTTGAAGGCGCGAGCTCACCCGTTTTGAGTGCGGCCGCAAGGTCGCGGTCGAGCACCGCTTGCAGATCGTCGGCATGAACGGGCGCCATGGCGGGATCGTACTTGGGCGGAGCAATCGGCTTGGCGGCGATCTCCCTGACCTGGCGGGCAAGAGTGAGCGGCAGCGAATTGCCATTCTGGCTCCACGTGCCGGCGAGCGTCTCTCCATCAGTGGAGAGTTTGGCCGCATAGTGCCCGTTCACGGCGGGAACGTCAAAGGAAAAGTCATCGCCGGTGAACGAGGCCTTGCTGCAACCGATGCCCATGGAACCCTGATCAAGGCTATCGAGCGAGCAGTACTCCTGTCCCGCGGCATCGCTTTTCACGTGAAGCTGGATGCGGAGCGATGCACCGCCGGCCTGCAACGTTCCCAGCCAGATTCCATCGACGCGCGAAGGCTTGGCCGCGGGCACAAAGGTGTCGCGCGTGAAAACCAGCGGGTTCGGGTTGCCCTGGTCCCACGTGCCGGTGAGCGTCTTGCCATCGGCGGACACCGTGCCCTTCCACGAGCCGTGCACGGCCGGCACCGAGAAGTTCAGCGTCTGGCCGTTGAGATGGAAATCGGCACAGGCGATACCGTTGGCGCCTTGGTTGGGACTGTCGAGTGTGCCCGTGATTGCACCTGCGGCGTCCACTTTCAGATGCAGCTTGAGTTGCAGGGGGCCGAGTACGCCTGCGTAGTCGCCGACAATCGCTGGCGCGGCCTGCGCCCGGGCTCCCGAGGGAGTGGTGACGAGCATGCAAACGGCAACGGCGAGTGAGGGAATTGCGGTCGCGATTTGACAATGGGCGAGAAATGAAAGTCTTAGTGTGGCCATAAGTAGTCAATCCCTTCTATCGTTACTGCGGTTAGAAACAGGTTGGTCAGAAGGCCCCCTGAAGATACTCCGGCGGTTACTCATCGGGTCCTCTGCCGAGTGCAGTCAGCTCGTCGATACGTTTCTGGAGCTTGCCGGCAGCCCATTGGTTCAGTCTCCAGACTCCGACAAAGACCGCGGCTATGATCGCGGGGGAGACAAGGGAGGCGAGGACAAAGTGTTCCAGGCCCACAGGGTGCGCCTCCCACCGGTTGATCGCCGATCCAATTTCGAAGATCGCAAGCCCCAGGACGAATGGCAGCAGGTACCACGTCCAGACGGTGCGCAATGCGTCCCGCTGGCGCTCCAGTGATTTGCGATGGAAATCGATGCAGGTGCTAAGGCCCAGGTCGGCCGGCGCGGTGCGCACCGATCCCCGCCGATGCAGCTCAAACATGACCGTGAGCGCGCCGGCGATAGTGAGTCCCGCACCCACGCGGACAAGAAGCCCGTGCAGCATGAACCCGTAATATCCGAAGCCCGCGATGACCACCACGCCGGCTGCATACTCCCTGATGTTGCGCCAGAAAACCCTTCGCTCGAACTTGTCCATCTTGCGGCGAAAATCCAGGGGACGGGTCTTCGGAGGCTCCGTCGGCTGGCTTTGCCAGAGGTTCTTCATTTCGTCCGAAGCGAATTTATTGTTCATGTTCGCCTCCTGCCTGAAAGCGGCGAGTGAGAATGGTCTTGATGCGATGAACCTTGGTGGCCACGTTGCCCGGCGTGAGGCCCGTCACCTCCGCGATTTCCCTTGCGTCCACGCCTTCCAGAAAAAGCAACACCACCTGCCGGTCAAGGGGTTTGAGCTCGCGAATTAGCGCCATCAGCCGCTCAAGGGCGATGCGTCGATCGGCGAGACTGGCGGCATCAACCTTGTCGTCCGTGACATCCATGCCATCGATGTCGACCAGTTGGCGCGCCTTGGAGCGGCGGCCGGCATCGATATGAGAGGAAGCCACGTTGTGCGCGACGCGATAGATCCAGGTGCGAAGAGAACAACGCGCGTCAAAGGATTCGAGGCTTCGCCACAGAATGAGGTGAATCTCCTGCAGCAGGTCGCGGCGGGCTTCAGAGTCGGCTTCGTAGGCCCGAGCGAGGCGATCGAGCGCAGACCCGTACATGCGAACCGCATCCTCATAGAGGCGCTCGCGGCTTGCCATAGTCTGAGATTTCCCTTCTAACTAAGGTAGTCGGCGGACCAGGCAATTTCTTACAGAAAATCGCGTGCTACCGCTTTCGATCCGGTTAGCGGGCCGCCAGCTTTCGGCCCGCATCCAGGTGATCGAAATTCAGAATGGCGTTGAAGACCAGGAAGTAACTGCCCTTGGTCTCGGCGCGCCAGAACGGGTTGTTCGAGAAGAGCACCACGTGGCCCTGCCCGAAAGGGGAATCGATGACGGCGGCGTGCTGCGCCAACTCCGCGCCATTTTCCAGCAGGCCCGAAACCAGCAGCTCGTTGGCGTTGGCGTAGCGCAGCACCACGCGGGGGCGCGCGGCGGGCGGAATCACGGTCACGGGATTGCGCAACTGCTCGTCGGTCGGCGGCAGCGCTTCCCAGGGTTCGGCGTGCGGCTCTTCGGGGAGATCGGCGGGGGAGCGCCCCTGCGGAACGTCGGGATCGTCGGCCGTGCCGCGGCCGGTCGGGCGCTGCGGGTCTTCGGGGGCGCCGCGGCGGCCGCCACCGCCGCCGGCCATATTCGAGAGGGCGAAGACCGGAGGATTCGCCGCGAAGATGGCGAGGTCGTCGGAGTAGCCGTAGGCGATGGGGCTGGCCGCGTCGACCATCTTCGACCGCAGCGCCGAGCCGGTCACTTTGAGGCGCGGTGCCGGAGCCATGGAAACGCCCGGAGCGAAGCCGAACGCGATGGCGAAATTCGTGGTGTCGTTGGCCGTGATCAGCAGACCGCCCTTGCGGACGAACTCCTGCAAATGGTCGAGGCCGGTCCAGCCGAGGCCGGGGCGCATGTCGTCGGTTTCGTCGATCTTTCCGAGGTTCGGCGTGAGGGCCGAAGTTCTCCAGGGCAGCGGGTTACCGTACATGGGCAGGCCGCTGATAATGGTTTCCGGATTGCCTCGGACGCCCGGCGCGAACACGACCACGTCGTACTTGGAATTCAGGTCAGCGTCTTTCGAGACGGTCTGCGTGCTGATGTAGGTGTAGGGAATCTGCAGCCGGTCGAACTCAAGGCGCCACCAACCCTCGGCCTGCGTGCTCAGCCAGGTGTGCATGATGGCAATGCGCGCGGCGCGCACCGGGTGGGTCTTCACTTCGGGAGCGGTGGCGACGGCATAAGCGCGCACGCCGAGTTCGGCGCCGGCCTTCGCCAGGGCTTCCCGCGCGACATTGCGGATCAGGAACGAACCGCGGTTGAACTTGTGTCCGGCGGCCTCGAACGGCTCTTCGGCGGCTTCGAAATCGCCGTCGCGGAAGCGGTAACGGAGGGTCATCAGGGCACTATCGGCGTTGTGATTGACCAGGAAGACGCCGCCGGAGCCTTCGATTCCGCCCGGTGCTTCGACCGCGCCTTCGACGCGCGTCATTTTGGCGGCGAGCACGCTTACGTCGGTGACGCGCGAAACCTGCACGTTGCCGAGTTCGCCGAAGGTCCAGCCGGTGTCGTCGTAGATGCTCTTCTGCGGATCGTTCGGCGCCCAGTACTGGTAGTCGAGGAGCGTGTCGGCGATGCGGCTGTAGGGCTGGTCCATCCGCAGGATGTAAGTTCCCGCGGGGAACGTGCGCGGCTCAGGCTTGGGCTTGGCGGCTGGTTGGGCGGTGGCATCGTCGGTTGCACCGCGCCCCCCGCGGCTAGCGCGCGGTTTGTGGGCGGGCATCATGACAGTGAAGGGCGCGCTGGCGCGCGAGATTTCGCAGCCCTGGTCCTGCAACATGCGCAGCAGGTCGGCTTGCCCGCCGGGCCGCGGGTCGTCGGCGGTAAAGACGTAGGCGGCCGGCCCTTCGGTGCGCGCCTTCTCGATGGAACGCTTGGCCTTCAGGTAGAAATTGTGCAGGAACAGCTTGTCGTTCGAAGCGAAATACGAGAGCGCCGTCAGCAGGCCGGTCTCTTCGTAGTTGTTATTGTCCCGCTGCGACCAACTGGCCTTGGGCAGCGGCGGGTTCTGCTTGAACCAGGTGCGCGCGTACTCGCTGGGGCGCAGCGTCCGCTCTTCGGTGTCCGCGCCGCCGTTGCCGAACGTCTCGTAGAGGCGGCTGATGCCGTTGTGCATGGCGGCGATGAACATCAGGTAGCTGGGCGACCAGGTGTCGAAGGTGCCGTGGGTGAACACGCCGGGCATGCCGAACTTTTCCATCTCGGAAACGTTGTCCCAGCCCATCATGGCCCACTCGTCGGCCAGGATCGGGTCGATCCACGCGTTGTACGGGCCGTCGCCCACGGTGTTGTCGTATAGGTACGGCACGGATTCGTGCAGGTCGTGGAGCACCTGCGCCTTCCACCCCACGAAGGTCTTGAGCACGGTGCGGGTCAACTGCAGGGTCAGCCCCATAGAGTCGCGGTTGTTATCGTGCGCCACGTAATGGCCCCAATAGATCAGGTTGGGAAACTCCTTGCCGGGGTTCTCGCGGTGCCAGCGGTAGAGGTCGACCATGCGGTCGCGGCCGTCCACTTCGACCACCGGGGTGATCAGGGTGATCACGTTCTCGCGGATGTGCCGGATGTAGGGGCTCTCGTCCACCGCCAGCCGGTAGGCCAGTTCCATCAGCGCGGTAGGCGCGCCGGTCTCGGGGGAGTGGATGGTGCCGGTGATGTAGTAGACGGGGGTAGAGGCGGCCACCAGTTTGTCGGCCGCGTCATCGTCCAGGTTGATGGTGCGGGGGTCGGCGAGTTTCGCCAGGCGGGCGCGGTTCTCGTCGAGGTGGGCGAGCAGCTTTTCGTCGGCCACTGCCACCGCGATCATCTCCCGGCCTTCCTCGGTCTTGCCGATGCTATAGACCTTGACGCGGGAGCTGGCCTTCTCGAGCATCCGCATGTAGCGGTAGACATCCTCCGCGTAAGGCAGGATGCCGGGCGCCCCGGATACGTCGCCCAGTACGACCTTCGGTGTCGGCACGGTTTTCGACGCCGGCAGATAGTCCGTCAGCGGCGAATTAAAGAACGGCCGGGTGGTGTACTCGCGGATCTTCTGCGTGTACTCCGCGTCGATGGGCTGCGCGGTATCGCGGCCCGGTTTCAGCAGGACGCCGCCGGGCTGCCCGAACAGGGGCAGGGCGAGTAGCGCCGAAGCAAAACACCAAAGCTGTCGCATGGAAAAGAATATAGCGCAAGTACGGCCTAGAACAGGCGCTCCATCAGGTTTGCCAGCAGTTCGCTGTCGACCGTTCCGGTGCGAAACGTTCGTAGATCCGAAAACCGCCAGTGGGCCTCTCCTTCTTCCAGACAGTAGAACAGGAGCTGCGTGCGGATCTCGAAGCGTTCCAGCATCTGCTGGTTGTAAGTGCGGATCTCGCCTTCGAGAACGTACGGGATGAGGAACTTGGAGGTGGAGACCAGATCGCGGGGAGCTTCGAAGGCGAGTTGCATCTCGCGTCCCTGCGCCCCGACCTGGATCAGATTCATGCCGGATTCGCGGAACATTTCGGGATTGTAGACAGGCGGCGACAATTCGAGCGAACCTTGCGACAGCCGGCTGTTCACGCTGGCGACGAACTCCGCGCAAATCGCATGAAGCTCGGCCGCGCCGCGCCGGCGCAGGGCCCTGGTATCGCGGGGACTCACGGTGAACTGCTCCGTCCTTTTCGCCGCATCGATTTGCCGTGCCAGCCTGGCAATCAGTTCGTCGTGTGGCATAGAAGGTGTTTGCCCATTGTAAGACCGCGCGGGCCGGATTTCCAGCGTGGTTCGCAAGGGGTCGCGTTATGATGAGAAAATGACGACAGCCCTTCCTCCTGTAGACCAGACTGCCCAGGCTACGATGGACCTGGAGCGAGAGTACCTTCTGCAGAATTATGCCCGTTATCCGCTCGTGCTGGCGCGCGGCAAGGGGTGCTACCTGTACGATACGGAGGGCCGCCGTTATCTCGATTTCATCAGCGGTATCGGGGTCAATGCGCTGGGGCACGCCCACCCGCGCATCACAAAGGTGATTCGCGAACAGGCGGCGCTGCTGATCCACAGCTCCAACCTCTACTATCACCAGTACCAGGGTCCGCTGGCCAAGCGACTGGTGGAGATGAGCGGCCTGCGACGAGCGTTCTTCGCCAACACCGGGACTGAAGCCGTCGAGGGCGCGCTGAAGATGGCTCACGCGCACGGGCGCGGTCTCGATCCGGACAAGTTCGAGTTGATCGCGCTCGACAACGGTTTTCACGGGCGCACCATGGGGGCGCTGTCGGTCACCGGGCAGGAGAAGTACCGCCGCGATTTCGAGCCGCTCATTCCGGGCGTGAAGTTCGTCCCGCCCAATGACGTGCCCGCGCTCGAAGCGGCTTTCGGCGACCGCACCGCGGGGATGATTCTGGAGATGATTCAGGGAGAGGGCGGAATTGCTCCCCTGACCCCGGAGTTCGTCGCGCGGGCGCGCGAGTTGGCGGATCGCCACAATGCCCTGTTGATTGCCGACGAAACGCAGTGCGGGGTGGGCCGGCCCGGGACGTATTTCGCCTATCAGCGGTCGTCGCCGGTGATCCTGCCGGATGTCGTGGTGGCGGCCAAGCCGGTGGCGTGCGGCCTACCCCTCGGCTTCATCCTGGCGAACGACAAAGCCGCGGAGGCGATCAAGCCCGGGATGCACGGGACGACGTTCGGCGGCGGCGCGCTGGCTTGCCGCGTGGCGCTCGAGTTCCTGGCGATTCTGGACGAGTTGATGCCCGCCATCGAACGCGTCGGCGGGTATTTTCACGTGAGCCTGAACGAGCTTGCCCGCAAGCACGAGGTGATTAAAGAAGTACGCGGCTTCGGTCTGATGCTGGGCGTGGAACTGACGGTGCCCGGCAAACAGTTGGTGCTGGATGCCATGGCCGCGGGGTTGCTCATCAACTGCACGCACGACACGGTGCTGCGATTCCTGCCGCCTTACATCGTGACGGAAAAGGAAGTGAACCAGGCGGTGAAGGTGCTGGGGAAACTACTTGGGAAGCTGAAAGCCTGATTGGTGGATTCGCGAAAAACGCCTTCGAAAACGGCCTCGGCCCGCTGTGAACGTAATGCTAACAGAGCCGCGACCGTCAGGGAGCGGGCAAACCTACGGGTCGGGAGCCCGCGTCAGGTACTTTCATGTCGCGCACACCGGCCGGAACCTGATCGCCGCCGTCGCGGCGTAGAATAGAATGTGGCTTCAGGGGTGAACAATCGGTAGCTCGCCCGTGGCGGGGCGCATCGCCTTCCGCTATCCGAATTTCCGCTTTTACATGACGGCGCGGTTCGTCGCGACCCTGTCGTCGGAAATGCAGGCCGTGGCGGTGGCCTGGCAGGTGTACGGCATCACCGGACGTCCGCTGGACCTGGGCCTGGTCGGGTTGGCGCAGTTTCTGCCGGGCATCTTCCTGTTTCTGCTGGCGGGCCACACGGCCGACCGACTCCCGCGGCGGCGCATCCTGATGAGCTGCTACGCCGGGTTCGCGGTGTGTTCGCTGCTGCTGCTCACGTTCACGCTGCACGGCTTGCGGTCGGTATATCCGATCTACCTGGCGCTGCTGGGTAACGGGGTGGTGCGCGCGTTCAATGGTCCGGCGGCGCAGGCGTTTCTGCCCCTCCTGGTGCCGGAAGAGCATTTCCCGAATGCGGTGGCGTGGGGCTCCTCCGTATTTCAGTTCGCCATGGTGCTGGGACCGATGACCGGCGGTTTCCTCTATGGCATCACCGGCAGCCCGATCCCCGTGTACATCCTGGCGGCGCTTTCGTACGGCACGGCCCTGGCATCGATCGCGATGGTGCGGGTCGAGCGGCCGGAGCGCCCGCGGGGAACGGCCTCCTTCGGCGCCGTGCTAGAAGGCCTCCGCTTCATCTGGAAGAACAAGCTGATGTTGGGCGTGATCAGCCTGGATCTGTTTGCGGTGCTGCTGGGCGGGGCCGTGGCGCTGCTTCCCGTGTATGCGAGCGAGATCCTGAAAGTGGGCGCGTACGGCCTGGGAGTTTTGCGCGCGGCGCCGGGCGCTGGCGCGGTGCTGATGGCCATCGTGGTGGCGCACTGGCCGCTGCGGCGGCACGCGGGCGCAATCATGCTGTGGTGTGTCGCCGGGTTCGGCGTCTTCACCATCGTCTTCGGACTCTCTGACACCATGCCCGTGGCATTGATCGCATTGCTGCTGGTGGGCGCGTGCGACATGGTGAGCGTAATTGTGCGCCACACTATCGTGCAGCTCTGGACGCCGGATGCGATGCGCGGCCGCGTAAGCGCCGTGAACATGGTGTTCATCGGCGCCTCGAACGAGGTCGGCCAGTTCGAATCGGGCATTACGGCGCAATGGCTGGGGACGGTGCCGGCGGTGATCGCGGGCGGCGTGGGGACTCTCGCGATCGTGTTGCTGTGGGCGGCTTTCTTCCCCGCGCTCCGGCAGGTGGATCAACTGGCGGGGCAACCCAGAAGCATGGCGGTGGAATAGGCAGTTATCATAGAAGTATATGAAATTCCTCTGGTGCGCGGCCCTCACTGCGTCCGCGGTGTGCGCGCAGACCTTTACCGCCGGCCCGGCGCTCGACGCGGCCATCCATCGCGGTATCGAACAGGGCAGGCTGCCCGGAGCCGTTTTGATCGTGGGCCACGACGGGAAGGTGGTCTACCGCAAGGCCTACGGGGATCGCGCGCTCGTCCCCAACGTCGAGCCGATGACCGTCGACACGATATTCGACTGCGCTTCCCTCACCAAGGTCATCGCCACCACGACCTCGCTGATGAAGCTCTTCGATGAGGGCAGGTTCCGGCTGAACGACAGGGTCACCCAGTACATCCCGGAATTTCAGGGCGGCAAGAGCGACATCACCATCCGCAACCTGATGACGCACTTTTCCGGGCTCCAGCCGGACGTGCCGCTCAAGATTCCGTGGAGCGGTTACGATCACGGCATCGAACTCGCGGACACCGATCCGCCGGCCGGACCTCCGGGGGCGCGGTTTGTTTATAGCGATATCAATTTCATCCTCATGGGTGAAATCGTGCACCGGTTGAGCGGCGAGATGCTTTCCGATTACGCCCGCCAGAACGTGTTCCTGCCGCTGGGCATGAAGGACACGATGTTCCAGCCGCCGGCTTCGTTGATTCCCCGGATTGCGCCCACCGAAGTGATGACCAGGGGCGGGCCGCCCCTTAGAGGCGTGGTGCATGACCCCACCGCGCGCAACATGGGCGGTGTGGCCGGGCACGCGGGGATGTTTTCGACCGCCGACGACCTGGCGCGCTTCGCCCAGATGATGCTGAACGGCGGCGAACTGGATGGCGTGCGCGTCGTCAGCCCGATGACCATCGAGAAGTTCACCGAACCGCAGAGTCCGCCCAATCAATCGATCCTGCGCGGCCTTGGCTGGGATATCGATTCTCCGCTTTCCGGGAATCGCGGCGACTTGTTCCCCATCGGTTCCTACGGCCACACCGGCTTCACCGGCACTTCCATCTGGATCGACCCCTCGAGCAAGACCTACGTCATCCTCCTGGCCAACAGCGTGCACCCGCACCTGCGGCCGGCGCTGACGCCGCTGCGCGGCGAGGTCGCGACGATTGTGGCCGCTTCGCTCGGCATGCACACCCAGGGAGTCACGCTCACCGGTTACAACGAGACGCTGAGCGGGCCGGGCGCGCGGCGCCTGGTGACGCGCAACGGAGCGACCCGGACCGGGCTCGACGTTCTCGAGGAGCAGAAGTTTGCTCCGTTCCAGGGCAAGCGCATCGGGCTCATCACCAATCACACGGGCGTCGACCGGCAGGGGCGCCGCAACATCGACGTCATGCGGCAGGCGGGCGTCGAGATCGCCGCGCTGTTCTCTCCGGAGCACGGCTTCGCGGGCAGGGAAGACCGTCCCGGCATCCAGAATGCCACCGACCCGGCGACCGGGATCCGCATCTATAGCCTGTATGGCGCGACGCTGCGGCCCACCCCCGAGATGCTGCGAGGCCTCGACGCTCTGGTGTTCGACATCCAGGATATCGGCGCGCGCTTCTACACCTACGAGACCACCATGGCCTACGCCATGGAAGCCGCGGCCAAGACCGGAATTCCGTTCTACGTGCTCGACCGGCCGAACCCGATCACCGGCGTGCATGTGGAAGGGCCGCTGCTCGACGCGGCCAACCAGTCGTTCGTCGGCTCTTTTGCGGGGCTGCCGGTGCGGCACGGGATGACCATGGGAGAGCTGGCGAAGTTGTTCAACGGCGAGCGGCACCTGGGCGCCAACCTGACCGTGATCCCGATGGAAGACTGGGAGCGCGGCGACTGGTACGATTCCACCAACCTGCCGTGGATCAACCCTTCGCCCAACATGCGGAGCCTGGCGGCCGGCACGTTGTATCCGGGGCTGTGCCTGCTCGAGTCGTCGAAGAACCTTTCGGTGGGGCGCGGGACCGATTCGCCGTTTGAGCAGATCGGAGCGGATTTCATCCGCGGGCGCGAACTGGCGGAGTATCTGAACAGTCGGCAGATTCCGGGTGTCCGTGTGTATCCCACCAGCTTCACGCCCGCGGAATCGAACTTTAAGGGAGTGCGGGTCGAGGGCGTGCGCTTCGTGATCACCAACCGGGAACTGCTGGACTCCACCAGGTTGGGCCTGGAAGTGGCGGCGGCGCTCGAAAAGCTCTACCCCGGCAAAATCGATTTCGAGGCCAGCCGCCGGCTGATCGGCAGCGACGACGTGATTCGACGCCTGAAAGCGGGCGATGACCCGCGCGGCATCATTCAGAGCTTTGAGGACCCCCTGGAGGCGTTCTTGAAAGTCCGCGACCGGTACCTGATTTACCGGTAATCAGCCGGCGGATTGGCGGTGGGTACGGGAGAGAAGTTCTTCCGCCCGTTTGACGGCTCTCTCCTCGGCTTCCTCGCGGGTCGCGCCGGTGGTCCGGCAGAGTCCGGCCCCCGGAGAAACATTATCGGCCCGGGCGTGCCATTCGGGACCGAGGCGGTAACTGGCGATGTTCACGGGCCAGCCGGCGAGTTCGAGTCTGCGTTCCCTGTAGTCTTCGGCTCTCACTATGGTTCCGCCGCCTATCCTTTCGCCGATGCGGCAGCGCCACGCTCCACGGGCGCGCCGACGAGGTTTCCCCACTCGGTCCAACTGCCGTCGTAATTGGTGACGCTGCCGAATCCCAGCAGGTATTTCAGCACGAACCAGGTGTGGCTGGAACGCTCTCCGATGCGGCAGTACGCAATTACGGGCCTCGATCCGTCGACGCCCTCGGCCGCATAGAGCGCCCTCAACTCGCCGGCCGATTTGAAGGTGCCGTCCTCGTTGCAGGCTTTGCCCCAGGGAATATTGCGGGCTCCGGGGATATGGCCGCCGCGCTGGCACGTCTCGGGAAGTCCGGGAGGCGCGAGAATTTCACCGGTGAATTCCTGCGGGCTGCGCACGTCGACCATCGACGCGGCACGCTCGGCGGCTGCTTTCTGCACCTGGGGAAGATAGGCGCGCAGCGACAGGTCGGGCTCCTTTGCCCGGTAGGCGGAGGGCCTGACGGCGGGCGTGGTGGTCGAAAGCTCCCGCCCTTCCGCGAGCCATTTCCTGCGGCCGCCGTTCATCAGGCGGACGTCGCGATGGCCGTAGATCTTGGCCTGCCAAAGGGCCCAGGCGGCGAACCAGTTGTTGTTGTCGCCGTAAATGACGAGAGTCGAATCCGGAGCGATGCCGGATGCCGACATCAAAACTTCGAACTGCTCCTTCGAGAGAATGTCCCGACGCAGCGTGTCGCACAACTGGGTATTCCAGGCCCAGGCCAGCGCGCCCGGGACATGCCCTTCGTCGTAAGCCTTGGTATCGACATCTACTTCAACCACCGTCACCTTGGGATCGCCGCCGTGTTCCACGACCCATTCCGTGGACACCAGCGCTTCCGGATGCGCATATTCAGCCATAATGTTTCTCCTCTGAGTCTTGGGGGGATCTGCGCCAATTATACCGCGCGCTGTACGATAGAAGCGTGAAGCGCATTTATGTTCTGTTTTACGGATTGGCGGGAATTCTGGCGGCCCAGACGGCGGCGGATCCTGCGGCTACGGCCCGGAAGGCACTAGACCTACTACTGGGGGGAAAGTACCAGGACCTGGCTCCGCTGTTCACGGGCGACATGCAGAAAGCGTATCCCCAGGATTCGCTGGCGAAGCTGCGGGCGCAATTCGGCCCGCTGAAAGAGATCGAGGCGCCCACGGTGCAGAAGATCGGGGTGAACACGATCGTGGTCTTCCCGGTGCACTTCGAAGCGAAGAATTACAATTTCCGGTACATCGTGGACCGGGATGGCCTGGTGGCTGGAATGTTCCCGCTCCCGGCCGAGGCGCCGTGGCAGGCACCCCCCTACGTGAAATCGGCCTCGTTCCATGAGCGCGAGGTCACGATCGGCGACGATGAGTGGAAATTGCCCGGAACCCTGACGCTGCCGAACGGCAGCGGCCCATTCCCGGCGGTGGTTCTGGTGCCCGGCGTGGGACCCAGCGACCGCGACGAAACCGTGGGAGGAACCAGGGTGTTCAAAGACCTCGCGGGAGGGCTGGCTTCGCAGGGCATTGCGGTGCTGCGGTACGAGAAGCGCACCAGGCAGTACAGCGCAAAGATGGCCGGGCTGCGCAGCTACACGATCGAGGAAGAGATGGTCGAAGATGCCGCGCGGGCGGCGGCTGTGCTGCGGACCGAGAAAGAGATCGACCCGGCCAAGGTGTACGTGTTGGGGCACGGGCTGGGCGGTTATGCGGCGCCGCGGATTGCCGAAGAGGATGGGAAACTCGCCGGCCTGATCTTCCTGGGGGCCAACTCGCGGCCACTCGAAGACGAAATCGTGGACCAGGCCGAGTACCTGAATGTGAACGCCAAGGACCTGGCGGGCATCAAGGCGCAGGCCCGCCAGATCAAGGCCTTGGAGGATTCGGATTCGGACGCGCCGCCGTTGCTCGGCATCCCGGCGTCGTACCTGCTCGATCTGAGGGGCTACGACCCCGTAGGCCAGGCGAAGCGGCTGACGATCCGCCTGCTGTTCCTCCAGGGCGAACGGGATTTCCAGACCCCGATGAAGGATTTCACCCTCTGGAAAAGCGGGATGGAGGGCCGCAAAGACGTGGCGTTCCAGAGTTTCCCCACGCTGAACCACCTTTTCGTGGCGGGCGAAGGGAAAAGCACGGAGGCCGAATACCGCAAGCCGGGGCACGTGGCGCCCGAGGTGATTGACTCGATCGGCCGCTGGGTGAAGCAGTAGGCCGTCGGGCGTTACCAGGTAACCGTTTCGCCCGGCGTCAGCTCCCAGATATCGGTCTCGAGGTCCTCGGTAAAGCGGCGCAGTTCCTCGGGACGCCCGGTGAGCGGCGGAAAGGTGCCGAAGTGCATCGGGATGACGCGGCCTGCCTTGAGGAACTTCGAGGCCAGGGCGGCTTCCCACGGGCTCATCGTGTAGAGATCGCCGATCGGCAGAAAAGCCAGTTCGGGGTGGTAGAGCTGCTCGATGAGCTGCATATCGGTGAACACGTTCGTATCGCCCGAGAAGTACAGGGCGCGATTGTCTTCAAAGCGCATCACGTAGCCCGCGGCTTCACCGCCGTAGATGATTTTGCCGTCGTCCAGGATGCCGCAACTGTGCACCGCATGCGTCATGGTGACGGTCACTCCGCCTACCTTCTGCGAACCGCCCTTGTTCATGGGGCGGGTCTTCTGGACGCCCTTCGATTCGAGCCAATGGCAGGTCTCGAAAATGCCGACCACCTCGGGCGTGAAGCGCTGGGCCAGCGGAATGGCATCGTGGATGTGGTCGAAGTGGCCGTGGGTGATGCAGATGGTATCGACCCGCGGGATTTCGAAGCCCTTGGGATAGGCCGGGTTGCCGTCGGTCCAGGGGTCCATGAGGATGACTTGCCCCGAGGGGAGCTCGAACAGGAATGTGCCGTGCCCTAGCCAGGTGATTTGCATATGCAAGCTATTCTCCTCAAATTAAATGACTGGCTGCAACAGAACCCCCAAAGCGCCCGACTGCATACGTGTGACGCTGATTCCGTCGTTCGGATGACGGCTACCCCGGGCATCAGCGTTATGGTTTGGCCCCCGGGAGGCCTCCCCGGGAGGCCCGGGCCGCTGAGCGATTGGACCGCTTACCATTTCGACTTGCCGCGTTCGCGCTGTGCTTTGAGGATCGCTTTCCACTTGCGCTTGTATTCCAAGGCGGCGAGCGGGTCGGCCAGCCGTTCGTGATGGCGGGTCTCGGCCACAAGCTTGCGGTAACCCTCCCACCGGCCGGGGTCGAGATCTCCACGGGAGAGCGCTTCGGCTACCGCGCAGCCCTGCTCGCCGGAGTGCGAACAGTCGCGGAAGCGGCACTCCGCCGCCAGCCGGGAAATCTCTTCGAACGCCGTGGCCACGCTCTTTTCGGCGGCCCACAGCTGAAGTTCGCGCATGCCCGGCGTGTCGATCAGGGCGCCGCCCTGTGGGAGAGCCACGAGTTCGCGGTGGGTCGTGGTGTGACGGCCGCGGCTGTCGGATTCCCGAACTTCGCCTGTCCGGAAGCGCTGTTCGCCAAGAAAGCGGTTGACGATCGTGGATTTGCCGGTGCCCGACGATCCAACGAGCGCCACCGTGCGGCCGGGTGCAAGGAATGCGGTCAGTGCACCAAGGGGACCCGCGGCGGCGCTGCACGGCACTACGGGCGCGCTGCCGGCCACCGATGCCGCCTCCCGAAGCCGGGCCGGAAGGTCCGGGCAAAGGTCCGCTTTGTTGAGGACGATCACGGGAGCGGCCCCGCTGTCGGCCGCCAGCGTGAGGTAGCGCTCGATGCGGCGGAGGTTGAAATCGCCGTCCAGGCCGCAGACCACGAACACCAGGTCGATGTTCGCCGCGATCGGCTGTTGATCTTCGCGGCGGCCGGGCGTGCGGCGCGAAAACAGAGTCCGCCGCGGCATCACGGCTTCGATGATGGCCTGGTCCGGGGCCACCGGCCGCGCCGCCACCCAGTCGCCGGTGACCGGCAGATCGGCGCTCCCGGCGGCTTCGTACCAGAGCCTGCCGGACGGTTCGGCGTCGAACTCGCCGGCCTGCGCCAGGAGGCGATATCGATCGCGGTGTGAGACGGCCACGCGCGCAAGCACCAGGCCGCGCGCGGCATAGGGTTGAAACGCACGATGCACTCGGGCATCGGCGCCCGGAAATTCGGGATCCATGACTGTTTCTGCTGCTCCTCGATGAGGGTGGACGGGGGAGGGCCGCGCGGATAGAGACACTACGCTTTCGAGCGCGGCATCCTAATCCGGATTGGCTAGCGGGCAGTCATAGGCGTATCCTGATTATACTCTGGCGGAGGTGGTTCGATGGAAGCACGGCGGAAAGTCATTACCTATATTTCTGCCAGCGCTGACGGCTACATTGCGCGCGCTGATGGCGCGGTGGACTGGCTGGATCGGTCGCGCCCCACGGGGAACTACGGGATGGCCGCCTTCCTCCGGTCCATCGACACGATCCTCTGGGGGCGAAAGACCTACGATCAGGCGCTCGGGTTCGGCGGCACCGGCATGTTTGGCGCGGGAATGCGCAATTACGTGTTCACTCACCGTCCGGCGGAACCGGCGGCGGGCGTGGAATTCGTCGCAGACGGGCCGGCGGCGTTTCTCGCCCGCTGGCGCGCGGAACCCGGGAAAGACGCCTGGATGATGGGCGGCGCGAGCCTGATCGGCGCGTTCCTCGACGCGGGTGCCATCGACGAGTTCATCGTACACGTGGTGCCCGTGCTGATCGGTGAGGGCATCCCGCTGATTCCGCCCGCGCGGCGCACGGTGGAACTGCGGTTGCTGTCGGCCAAACGGTTTCCCGACGGCGTGGTTCGCCTGCACTACAGCGCGAGTACGCTATAGTCGAGTTTCAGGCGAAAGGAGCCTTTTATACATGCGCGTGAATCAGACCCGGGAACGTCTGTCCCGTGGTGAGACGGTCTTTGGATGCGGCCTGCAGGTGTACCGCTCGGCGGAAATCGCCAGGGCGTTTGCGGTGGCCGGCTTCGATTATGTCTTCATCGACATGGAGCACGGGTCCTATGACCTTGAAACCGTGCACGACATGATCAAGGCATCGCTCGAATCCGGGATCACGCCGATCGTGCGGGTCTCGGAGCTGCTGTATTCGCTGGTGGCGCGGCTGCTCGATTGCGGCGCGCAGGGAATCATCCTGCCCCGCGTGGAGGATCCGAAAATCCTGGCCGAGGCGCTGAGCTGGCTGCGCTTCCCTCCGGTGGGCAAACGCGGCTTCGGCGTGAACGCGACGATGATCGGATACGAGCCGCGCAATTTCGGCGAGATCATCGAGCACCAGAACCGCAACACGCTGGGCGTGGTGCAGTTCGAAACCGTAAAGGCCATCGAGCGCGCCGACGAACTGCTGTCGGTTCCGGGGCTGGACGTGACCATGGTGGGGCCGGCAGACCTTTCGATCTCACTGGGCATTCCGGGGCAGTTCGAAAACCCGCTGCTCGTCTCGACGGTAGACCGGCTGATCGAGAAATGCAATCGGCACGGCGTGGTCCCAGGGATTCAGACGCGTAGCGTGGCGATGGCCAGGTTCTGGGCCGAACGTGGGATGCGCTTCGTCGGCGCCGCCGCCGAGCACGTGCTGCTGCTCGAAAAGGCCAAAGAAACCGTAGGCCAGCTCAAGACTGCAAGAGCTCAGGTAGGGTAGGCCTCCCGGCCTGCCCCCTTAGGCGAGCCGCGCTCGCCTGGACAGGCCGGGAGGCCTATCTTACCTAATACATCAGCGCTTCCCGCTTGGTCACATGCTTCTCTAACTCTTTGCGGTTCGCGAAGTAAGTCGGTTTGGCCAGGGCGTGGCTGAAGAGCTTCTCGGCCTGGTCATCGAAGTGGCCCGATTCGGGATGGTCGCTTTCACCCAGCGGGATTACCATCCAGGATTGGGGCGGCCTGGTCAGCACCACGATCTGGGTCGAGGTCTGGCCGGAACGGCCGACCATCTCCTTGCCGTGCGGGTCGAACACGACGGCCCGCGGAGTCGCCATGGCGGCCTCGGGAAGCGTGCCGCCGCTGACCGGCCAGGTGCGGTTGGCGCCCTGGCGTCCGACGCGGAACAGCGTGCCGAAAACCGCGTTCGGGCCGAAATCGCCGTTCAGGCGCTGCTCGGCGCTGGCGAGCGCGGCGCGGATGTCGGCATCGCTCAAGCTGTCGGGCGGGTCGAGCGCGCGGCCGGTCTGTGCGCCCAGCGCCAGCTTGAAGAAATAATAGCCCAGGGCGGCGCGTGAATTGGCCTCGCTGTGCCGATTCCACCCGGCGAGCAGGTGGGCGAAGGCGCTCTCGGGCGCGGCTTTCCGGATCCGCTGCTGCCACAATTCGGCGTGCCACACCTGAGTGTCGAAGGCGATGCCGATCATCTGCTCCGGCGTCACGCCGCGCGCCTGGTCGAGCAGGTCCACCATCATCGCCGCCCGCTGGTGCGGCGCGCGCCGGCCGTCGTTATACAGGTACGGATGGGCGGACCATTTCTCGGGCACCAGCGGCGAGTTCTTCATCATGGCGAACGGCGAGACGTTGCAGTTCTGCATGTAGCCCTGGGGTGGGTTCGCGATCTGGACCAGGTCGCCGAACGGGTGGATGCCCTGCCACTCGCAGTTGCCGTCGGCGCCCGGCATGGGGCGCGAACTGTCGCATCCGGCCGGGCGCACCGGCACGCGCCCGTTGCGCACGTAGTAGATGTCGCCATCCACGGTCGCGATCATGATGTTCTGTGCCATGAATTGCAGATCCGCCAGGGCCTTTTTGGCTTCGGCCAGGTTGTGGGCGGTCGCGATGCGCCAACTGGAATCGAGCATCCGGTACTGGTTGGCGTATGGGATCGCGACCGAATAGGCCTTCCCGTCTTTGTGGGCGACGATCGGGCCGTGCACGGTGGATTCGATTTTCACTTCCCGATATTGGATTCCGCTGCCGGTCTTCACGCCGATGCGCTCGGTGCGAATTTCGAGCGGGCGCCACTCGTTCCGGAAGCGGTACTTGCCGTCCCGGACTTCTTCTTCGTAGACATCCGAGGTATCGGGGCCGCCGGTAGTCATGGCGATCGAGAGATAGCGGTTGTGGCCAAGCGAGGGGAACGGCAGGCCGAGAATCGCGGCTCCCGAGAAGCTCAGCTCGCCCCCGTAAATGCGCATCTCGTAAAAGCGAAACTCCCCGTACCAGTTGAGGTGCGGATCCACCACCGCGTACGGCGCGTGGAGCGAGGTGCGGGTGGGCGCGAGCAGCATTTCGTTCGATCCGTGGTAAGCCACCGGGTCGGGCTCGATGCCGCCGCGCTTGAGATCGCCCGCTGCCTCTCCTTCCGGCCAGCCCCAGATGATGTAGCGTCCGAGCGCGATAATCTGCCACGGCTCGAGCTTGGGCGCCCACGCCGGAACCTGCTCCGGGTGCTCCCGCATGAACTTCTTCACGCCCGCCTGGAAGGCCTCGCAGATGGCGCGAAGCCCGGGGTCGAGCTCCTGGTAATGCTGCTCGGCTACCTGGCGATGGCGCCACAAGCACTGGCGATAGTCGTGCGTGAGCCACTCGGGTCCGAAAGCCTCGGCCATGGTGCCTTCGGCCTTGCGGTAATTGCGCAGCATCTCTTCCAGGCGGTCTTCGGCCTGCGCGTACCCGGAACCGAACGCCGCGGCTGCGGGAGTAGCGGCGAAAATATGGGGTACGCCGTATTCGTCGCGGAGGATCTCGACTTTCTGTGCGCCGAACAGAAGCCCGGCGGAAAGTACCAGCAGCAGCGCGCGTTTCATCAATCTGAAGATATCGCAACCGGATGCGCACCGGCCGGCGCGCGCCGCTCTCGATTGATCTTCAGCGCGTCGGCTGGTGCCGATCTTCCGGGCTGGGCACTCTCTCTTCTCTGATTTTGACGGCGCCCGGCTCCGGGGGAAGCGATCTTCCGTGCTCGCGAGCCCAGATCTGAGTGAACTCCGCGCCGAACAGGAAGATGATGGCCGAGTAATACGTCCACAGCAGCAGCAGCGCGAGCGCGCCGGCGGCGCCAAAAGAACTGGCCGTGCCGCTGTGGGCCAGGTATAAGCCGATCAGAAACTTGCCTGCCACGAACAGCGCGGCGGTAATGATGGCGCCCGCCTTCACGTCCTTCCACGAGATTTCCACATCCGGCAGCACTTTGAAGATCGCCCCGAACAGGAATGCGAAAATCAACCACGACATGCCGATCTCGACGATGTAGACCAGGGTGGCTGGAAACGGCAAGCCGGCATTCCCGCTCAAATACGAGAGCACGGCGGTGGCGCCGAGCGATGCCAAAACCAGGATCGCGATGCCGATGATCAGCAGAAACGAGAGAATTCGCTTTTTGGCCATGCTCTTGAGCCCGGATTCCGCCGGCTCCACTTCCCACATGTGGTTCAAGGCATTCTGCAGCGCCGCGAACGTGGTGGTCGCCGCGAAAATCAAGCCCGCGATTCCGAGGATGGTGGCGATTGTTCCGCCGCCGGTGTGGCCGGCATTGGCGATCATCGCTTTCAACTGGCTGCCTACTCCCGACCCGAACGCGCTGCTGGCCTGACTTTGAATTTGCCCCCTGACCGCGGCGCGGCCGAAGAACACGCCGGCCACATAGATGACGATCAACAGGATCGAAGGCAGCGAGAATACCGTGTAGTAGGCGAGGGCAGCCGCCCGCGTCATTCCGTCGTCTTCGGAAAACTCGCCAAAAGATTTCTTGATCAGGTCTTTCAAGGGAATGCTCATCACCCCCTCCACGGAAGGAATCGCACGATATGGGCCAGTCTCAATTCCGGCGGCCCGGCGATCGTATTCGATTGTCCATTCCGGCAGGTTCAGGCTGTGTCCGGCCGCGGCCCGGTTCGGTGCGCCGCCAACGATCGTCCGAACCGTACCCCCGAACGCAGTATGATATGAGGCACATGCAACCCTCGACGGTCCAGCAAACGGAGAGCGCGTCCGCCCACGCGGCGGGCCCCGTGCCATTGCCAAAACGCCTCGTGTCGCTCGACGCCTTTCGCGGAGCGACCATCGCCCTGATGGTGATCGTCAACTCCCCGGGCGACGGCAGCCACGCTTACGGCCCTCTGAACCACTCCGCCTGGAACGGCTGGACCATCACCGACGTGGTGTTCCCTTCATTCCTCTGGATTGTCGGGGTGGCGATGACGCTCTCGCTCGGCAAGCGGCTGGCTGCCGGCGTGCCTAGAATGCATCTCTACATGCAGGTCCTGCGGCGGGCGGCGATTCTGTATGTGCTGGGACTGGTGATTTACGGATTCCCGCGGTACGATCTTTCCACCCTGCGGCTGATGGGCGTCTTGCAGCGCATTGCGATCTGTTACGCGATCGCCGCGGCGATCTATCTCACGACGTCCGTGCGCGGGCAGATCATCTGGATTGCATCGCTGCTGACGTCGTACTGGCTGATCATGATGCTCATTCCGGTGCCGGGCTATGGCGCCGGTCATCTGGATGTGGAGCGCAACCTGGCGCATTACGTGGATTGGGTGGTGCTGGGCGCGCACAACTATGCCAGCACCAAAACCTGGGATCCCGAGGGCATCATCAGTACGTTGCCGGCCATCGCCACGGCCCTGTTCGGCATCCTGGCCGGGCACATTCTGCGGGCACGCAAAGAACTGGCCGAGCGCACGACCTGGCTGTTCGTGGCCGGAAACCTGCTGATCGCGCTGGGCCTGATCTGCAATCAATGGCTGCCGATCAACAAGAAGCTCTGGACCAGTTCCTTTTCGCTCTTCATGGCCGGCCTGGATTTCGTGATCTTCGCGATCTGTATCTGGCTGATCGATGCCCGCGGGTACCAGCGGTTTCTGAAGCCGGCGGTCATCATGGGGATGAACGCGATCGTCGTCTACATGGCTTCGGAAATGGGCGAGGCGGTGCTTTCCGCGCTGCACTGCCGCGGCTGGATCTACCAGACGTTTTTCGCGCCCCTGGCTTCGCCGTACAACGCCTCGTTGATCTATGCGGTCACGTACATGCTGCTGATGTACCTGATCGCCTACGTCCTGTACCGGCGGGGATGGTTCGTGCGGGTGTAGATCGGCCGGAGTAGAATGGCGGGATGCAAAAATCAGTCGCCATTCTCGGGGGAGGGGTCGCCGGTCTTACCGCGGCGCACGAACTGGCGGAGCGCGGGTTTACCGTCCGCGTCTACGAACGCAAGCCGGTGCTGGGCGGCAAGGCCCGCAGCATCCCGGTGCCGAATTCCGGCACGGGCGGCCGCGCCGATCTTCCCGGCGAGCATGGATTCCGCTTCTTTCCAGGCTTCTACAAGCACGTGACCGACACCATGCGCCGCATCCCGTATGGAGCGCGTGGCAACACGTTCGACAATCTGACCGTGGCTACCCGCATCCTTCTGGCGCGCGCGGGAAAATCGGAAATCACGTGGCTGGCGCGCTTTCCCGAATCGCCCGACGACTTTCGCGGATTCCTGGTGGAGTTGCTGACGCCGCTTGGGGTGCCCCCCGATGAGGTGGCCTTCTTCGTCAGCCGCCTGCTGATTCTGGCCACCAGTTGCGAGGCACGGCGGCTGGCCCAATATGAAAACATCCTCTGGTGGGACTTCATCGAGGCGCCGCGCATGTCCCACGAATACCAGGCGTACCTGGGGCAGGGAATGACGCGCTCCCTGGTTGCCATGCGCGCCGAAGAGAGCAGCACGCGAACCGTGGGCTACATTCTCCTGCAGTTGTTCTACGGGTTGATCTGTCCCGATCGCGTGTTCGATCGCCTGCTGTGCGGCCCCACCAATGACGTGTGGATTACGCCCTGGACTCAATATCTCGAGCAGAGGGGCGTGGAGTTCCACCAGGGCGCGCGCGTTACGGCCATCGAGTGCTCGGGAACCAGAGTCACCGGCGCGGTAATCGCCACTGGTCGGGAGACGTCGGCCATCACCGCCGATTACTACATCGCCGCCCTGCCGGTGGAAGCCATGACCGCGCTGGCGACGGGCGATTTGAAAAGCGCCGCGCCATCTCTGGGCCGCCTGGAGCGTCTGAGCACGCGCTGGATGAACGGCATCCAGTTCTACCTCGCCGCGGACGTGCCCTTGGCCCCTGGCCACGTCATCTATCTCGACTCACCCTGGGCGCTGACCTCGATTTCGCAGCGGCAGTTCTGGACACATGACGATCTCTCGGGCTTCGGAGACGGCCGCGTCCGCGGGATTCTCTCGGTCGATATTTCGGATTGGGAAGCGCCCGGCACCCTTACCGGCAAACCGGCGCGTGCGTTGAGCGCCGGGGAGATTAAGGACGAGGTCTGGGCCCAACTCAAACAGCATCTGAACGACGGCGGCGAATCCGTGATCGACGACCGCAATCTGCTGGCGTGGTTCCTCGATCCCGATATCGAATTTCCGAACCCCGGCAACGCGGCCAATGCCGAGCCTCTGATGATCAATACGGCTGGTTCGCTCGAGAACCGGCCCGAAGCGCAGGTCGAGTTGGAGAACCTGTTCCTCGCCTCCGACTACGTCCGCACTTATACCGATATCGCGTGCATGGAAGCCGCCAACGAGGCGGCGCGCCGGGCGGTGAACTGCCTGCTCGCCGCGTCCGGCTCGGCGGTGAGCGCGGCGCAACTCTGGCCGCTCGAAGAGCCGGAATTTTTCAAGCCGCTGCAGGAGATCGACCGGATCCGCTTCACCCTGGGGCAGCCGCACCAACTGGCGGCCGAGGCGCGAACCAGCGCCGGCGGTCACTCATAGCCCAGCGCCGTCATCGGATCGATGTATCCGGGCAGGATGATGCGGCAGACGCCCCGGGGTTGCACTTGCGGGCTGCCAAGGGTGAGCAGGGCGGCGACGGCTATTGCAGGGCCGCCCGCGCCTTCTGCTCTTCACCCCAGAGCAGCGGGTCGGGACCGGAAAGCTGCAGGAACAGGCGGTAATCGGCGCGTGCCTGGTCCGTGTTCCCGGCGGCAAGCGCCCGAAGATAGTAGAACCGCGGGAAGTAGACGGACATCAGCGGACCCGGACCGTTGTTCGGCGGGATGGGGTTCCAGCGAAGCAGGGAAGCGGCTTCGGCGGTGCGGCCGGTCTCGACCAGCGTCCAGGCGAGCGCGACCGGTACGGCGGGGTCCGAAACCGTGGCAGGGTTATCGTATAGTTGCTTCAACACCGGCGATGCAGCCGCGAATTGTTTCTCGATCAGTAGGGCGGTGCTCACCAGCGTGTCGCGAACCGTCGCGGCGGCCGGGTTCGGTAGCCCTGCCGCGCCGCGGCGCGCCCACTCGGCGGGGGAAGCCGGAGGCTGCAGCAGGAACCTTGCGATGCCCGTTGCGCCCGAAGGCTGCTCCTGCGCGATGGCGCGGGCGGCCGCCGCGCGGTCGCCAAGCAGCAGGTGCCACAGGGCCAGTTCGCCGTCAGCGCGCGCGGCCAGAAGCTGGGCGGCGTTCCGCGCAACCGCTTCCATCTGCTGGCACGCCTGCTTTCGGCGGCCGCTCAGCCACAACCACTCAGCGCGGAACAGCGGCACCTGGGGGTCATGCGCGGCTTCGCGCGCTTCGGCGAACCGCTTGGCCAGCGAATCGGCGCCGGGAATATCGCCCGTCATCAGGCGCGCCATCGCGGCTTTGAACAGGTCGGAGTGGTTGAGCAGGCCGGAATTCTTCTTATCCGCCTCCAGGTAAAATTGTTCGGCATCGCCGAGCCGCCCGGCGATCAGGTTGACGTCACCCATGGAATCGATCGGATTCGAATCGGCCGGGCGGAGCGACTGGTAGCGGCGTAGCGCGTTCATCCCCGCCGGCAGGTCGCCGGAGTAGGCTGCGGCGTAGCCAAGCTGGTTCCAGGCGGTGACGGCGGTGGGGTCGAGATTCACGACCTTCCGGTAGGCGTCGGCGGATTTGGCGTAACTGTGCGCGGCCATCAGGTTGTCGCCCAGCGAGTGCCACGCGGCCGAATCGCGCGGCGCGGCGGCGGTCAGCGCGGTGAGCGCCTGCAGTCGCGCCGGGGCATCGCCTCGGAGATTGGCCAGATCCACACGAATGCGCGCGCGGTCCGGCGGGCTGATGGAATCTCCGCGGTTGACCGCCGATTGGAGCACGGCTTCGGCGCCCGGCAGATCCTGGCGCTGCGCTTTGAATTGCGCCAGCAGTTCATAGGCCGGGCCGAAGTTGGCATCCGAGGCGAGCGCCTGGTCGAGTAGCGGAATGGCCTGCGCGGCGTCCGATTCGAGAGCGGTGGAGTACGCCTCAATTGCGCCGCTGCTCCCGGTGGCGTATGGCCGGCTGGATGGAGAAATCTGCCTGGCGAGAGCCGTGGCCGCCCCGTATACGTCCGGCGCCGAGGCCGAGAGCACGCGGGTCATTCGCCGGGATGCCGGGTCCTCGATGGTGACATGGGCGTCTACGCGGCCCGGACGCGCGGTGTAATCGCCGTACACCAGGAGCGTGGCTCCGGCTGCCAGGGCAAGCGGCCGCTCGGCGGAGATGCCGGGTGCCGCGGCCGGCCGGACGCCCAATACCGGGCCGTAGCCGTGAAGCTGCGAGGAAGAAATCAGGATGAGGTCCGGCGCGGCGGAAAGCTCCGAGGTGAGGATCTCGCAGAAGGCCCGGCCCATCCAATTCGCGGAGGGGTCGGCTCCGAGGTTTTCAAAGCGCAGAACCGCCATCCGTTCGACCGTGGGATCCGCCGGTTGCCGAGTGCACGCGATGGAGAAGACGCAAAGAAGCGCGAGGACGGCGGACCTAGAGAACACGCGGTTCCCTGGCCAGAAGCTCTTTGAATTCCGGCAGGTCTTTGAGCCCTGCGAACTCGGGTGTCTCTTCCAGATGTTTTCTCTCTTTGTATCCCTCTTCGAGCGCCTTGCGCAGATATTGGATAGCCAACTCGTTCCGGCCGTCCTTCGCATAGAGCTTGGCGACGTAGAAGTGGTACTTGGCGCGCTCTTCAACGCTGCGTTCTTCGAGCAGGACGCCGTAGCTGCTTTGGCGCTCGAAAACCTGCGGGTCCAACTGCAATGCCACCTGATATGCCTTAGTCGCATCTTCGTATTTCTTGCGGGCGAAGTAGGCGGTGCCGAGGTTCATGTAGATGGAAGACGACTTTGGTTCGTTGGCCGCCAGATTGATCGCTTTCTTGTACCAGCCGACCGCTCTCCGATAGCTCTTCTGAGCGTAGTAGACGGTGCCGAGATTGTTGATGGCCTCGACGTAATCCTTTTTCAGCTTAAGCGCGTGCTCGTAGCTCTTTTTTGCGCTGCCGAGTTCCTGCATCTGGTGGTAGGCAATCCCAATCTTGTTCCACAGCACCGGGTCGGTGGGAGAGCCCTGCCGGAATGCCTCGATGGCCTCGCGGTACATCTTCCGGGCCATGAAGATGTCACCGCGCATTTCCGGTGTGAGTTCCGGGCTACTCGGATGGCCGACGGCGGGCGTGCCGGGTACAACCCGGTCCGATGGGGTACTGGTTTGTGCCGGCGCCGCGATCGTACCGAGAATGATCGCGAGTCCCGACACAAGGAGTCGAGGAAGCATGGTGCACCCCCTAGGATTTATTTAAACACACCGATTAGACGCCGGAAGAGGCCTTTTTTCTCCACCTTCTTGGCGGGCGGGGCGGGGGCGGGAGGTGGTGAAGCAGCAACGGCGTTCACCGAGCCGCTCTGCCGGACCGACCGTCGCGTGACATCCACCGGCCGAACCTCCCCGTCGCTCCCGGATCCAGTGACGCGTGGGGCGGCGCTCTCTCCCTCCGCCGGCTTGGGTTGCGCGACCTCCCAGCCGGAGACGTTGGTTACCGGGTGCCCGCCACCGTGGAGCGGGCAGGAAGTGACCGGTTGAGTGCCGGCGATATACACTTCCTGGCGGGTCGTGGGGCAGGATGGAGTGGCCAGCATCCCGGATTCCGGATCGATGGAGACCGAGACAATTCCGTCGGGTGCCTCGAATGGCTTCGTATCCCGGTATTCCCTGTAGGTGGCCGCGCGCTTCATGAATTCTGCCCAGATGGGCGCGGCCGAGTGGGCACCCTCCAGGTTGAGTTCGCGATTGTCGTCGAAGCCGACCCAGACTACGCAGAGCAGTTCGGAGGTGTAGCCGGCGAACCAGCCGTCATGGGAGGTGCCGGTTTTTCCCGCAGCGGGAAAGTCGATATTGTAGCGTGCGCGGACACCGGCCGCGGTGCCCGTGCGGAGCACCTCTTCCATCATCGAAGTCATCAGGTACGCGACCCGCGGGTCGAGCACCTGCTTATCTTCGACCTTGCTCTTGAAGAGGGTCTTGCCCCCCTGCGAGCGAACCATGCGCAGCAAACCCGGCTTCACGTAATCTCCACGATTGGCGAAAATCGTGTAGGCTCCGACGGCCTCGAGCGGCGTGATTTCGTAGGATCCCAGGGCGACCGCGGGGGTGGCCTGGATCTTGTAGTTCATCCCCGCCCGATTGGCCATTTCGACCACGCTATCGTAACCCACCATTTCCGCGACCTTGACGGTGGCGACGTTCAGCGAATGCGCCAGAGCGTCGCGCAGGGTCACCTCGCCGTAAAACTTGTGCTCGAAATTGCTCGGTTCATAGGGTTTACCGTCGAACCAGAAGGTGGTGGGCTGGTCCAGAACCATGCTGCTGGGGGTCAGAATGCGGGGGCCGCCTTCGACTGCGGTGTCCATGGCCGCAGCGTAGACGAATGGCTTGAAAATCGAACCGGGCTGGCGTTTGGCCATCACGTGGTTCAGTTGGCTGACACCGTAATTGCGGCCGCCCACCAGCGCCTTCACTTCGCCCGTGTGAGGGTCGATCGCCAGCAGCGCAACCTGGGCCTCAGGCGGCTTCTGCCCCCGGAAGCGGCGCTGCTTCCGGATCTGCGCATCCACGTTTTCCATGCCATTGCGGACGGCATCGGCCGCGGCGCGCTGCAGGTTCATGTCCAGCGTGGTATAGATGCGGAAAGCGCTGGAGCGGAAGTCCGTGTCTTGGAACTTGTTCTGCAGCGTGTCGGTCACCAGATCAACGAAATACGGGGCCTCGATCGACTGTGCCGCGCCCTTGGCCACGGTGAGCGGGGAGGCAACTGCCAGCTCGTAGTCGTGCTCATTGATGAAGTCGTTTTCTTTCATCAGTTTAAGCACAATATTGCGGCGTTCCGTCATGCGGTCGGGGTGACGGAACGGGTCGAAGTAACCGGGACGCTGGATCATCCCCGCCAATTCGGCGGCTTCCGGCAGCGTAATCTGGCTGAGGTCTTTCCCCAGGTAGACCTCCGCAGCCTGTCCGAAACCGCGGATGTTGTAGGTGCCGCGCCAGCCCAAGTCGATCTGGTTGGCGTAATCCTCAAAGATCTCTTCCTTCGAAAGCCTCTGCTCCAGTTGGAGCGTGATGATCATCTCGGCGAATTTGCGGGTCCAGCGCTTTTCCTGGTCAAGCCAGAACATGCGGGCCAGCTGCTGGCTGAGGGTGGAAGCTCCCTGGTCCTTGCGCCCCTCCCGGACATCGATATAAGCAGCTTTAATAATGCGGATGGGGTCGAAGCCGGCGTGCTGGAAGAATCGCTTGTCCTCGGCCGAAGTCACGGCCTGCACCAGGACCGGCGGAATATCCCGGAACGCCACCATGCGCCGCTTTTCCCGGACTCCGGAAACATTCGTGATGAGCTCCGGCTCGAGCTGATACTGGCTGCGCTGGGTATTGTCCCGCAAGGAAATAATCTGCGAGATCTTGCCGTTGGCGAACTTGATGAGGCCCGCTTCCTGGTCGAAGTACGACTCCACCTGGGGGAAAATTTCGATGGCGTCCGGGCGCATCCGGTAATATCCGATCGGGTTGCTCTGCGACTCGGAATAGCCGCCACGACGCAGGTCGGCGGCGATTTCGGCCGCCCCGATGGGGTCTCCCACCGCCACGGTTTCCGGCGCCGCATAGAGCTTGGCCGTATTGGCGAAGGGGCCGGAACGCAGTTTTTCGTCAATCAGTTGCGAATACTTGTGGTAGAAATACGTGAACGCGCCCAGTCCGACGATCGTGAACAGGGCGGTTCCGACGATCAGAACGCGCCCCACCGGTCCCAGTGCGAATCGGGCCAGGGCCGAGTGGTTCGGAATCCGAACCCTCATTTCCCGCTTACCAGCAGTCTTGGCAGTCTTGGGCACTAACCTTGATTCTCGCATGAAGGGGTGCTCCGGGCGTTCGCCCGGTTAGCGGCTGCCGGCGGCGGGGTAGAAGTGCAGATCGACCGTATAGCCAGGAAGGCCAACTCGCACGAAATAACGGACGTCCACATGTTGAAGGTTTCCCCCCGGCGACCGCTTGATATGCACGTTGTCTGCCAGAACAGGAAGATCCAACTGATGAGCGCGATCCAGGATCAAAGCGCGAACGGCATCGTCCGGTTTTGCCCGATTGGAGGTAGACTGTGTCAATTCAGCCACGTAATTCTGAAGCTGAAGGTCACGGAAGTACACGGGGGCCAGCCTCGCCAGCAGGAAGACCATACCCGCGAGAATCAGGCCGGCTGCCCCAATGCGCCACGGCGCGACGGGCTTCACGGCTGGTCGCCTGGTTCCTTGGTCGATGCGCAGAGTTCCTCCCAGATATCGTCCGAATGGGGAGTCCACTCGGGGTTTGCGAGCCCGGAGATCTGCAATTCGTCTTCCGTCAGAGTTCCATGCCCATACAGGCAGATGTATTCAATTCGCGGGCGGCCGAATTGGAGCATCCTGCTCCATGAGCCGGTCTGGACTGGCATCCGCAGGCGGCGCAGGCACACCCGGCAGCGATAGCGCTGGTCCCAAATGATGAGGTAAACGGCACCGGTGCACAGGAGAAACCACAGCAGTACGGCGAGGGTATACCCGAGGTCGTACCCGAAGCGCGGTGGAATGTACGTGAAGAAGTTGAGTTCCGGTGGCCAAAACCAATTGAGCAGCGCTAATAAGGCATACAGCGACGCGGCAGCCACGGCCAGTTTGGCAGCGAAAAAGCCCCAATAGCGCATACGGTATAGACTCTCCTCCCCTATGTTTAGTTTCTAAATGGAATGCCGCTGCGCGCAAGGGGCTGAGAGGCCGTGCCGGGTTAGTGGCGGAATAAATTGCGCAAAATGAAGAACACGTTGGCCGGCCGTTCGGCGAGCCGGCGCATATAGTAAGGGTACCAGGCACGGCCGAATGGCACGTAGAGCCGGAGCCGGTAGCCTTCGGAGATCAATTTGCGCTGAAGATCGCGACGGATGCCGTAGAGCATCTGGAACTCGAATGCATCGCGCGGGATATTCCGCTCCGCCGCCCAAGCCTTTGTCGCCTCGATCATGGCTTCGTCGTGAGTGGCGATGGCCGGGTAGGTCCCCGCGGTGAGCAGAAGCTTCATAAGATCCGCGTAGTTGCGGTCCACCTCCGATTTGTGGGCAAATGCCACACCCGCCGGTTCCAGGTAGGCTCCCTTACATAGCCGGACCCGGATTCCCCGGGCGCTGAGATTTTCCACATCCTTTCGACTGCGGTAGAGGTAAGCCTGTATGACGATGCCCACCACCGGATAACGACTGAAGAGTGTAGAGACGATGTCGAGGGTGCGGTCGGTATACTCGCTCGATTCCATATCCACCCGGACGAAGCTGCCGAGTTCCGCCGCGCGGCGGACCAGGATTTCGACATTAGCCAGGCATTGTTCGGCGGAAATATCGAGGCCGAACTGGGTAAGCTTTAGCGAGACGTTGCCCTGGATGCCCGAATCGTGGATGGCGGAGAGGGTGCGCACGTAGACGTCGCGCGCCTGGGCGGCCTCTTCGAGGCTGGTGACGCTTTCGCCGAGGCAGTCCAGGGTGACCGTGATCCCTTCGGAATTGAGTTTGCGGCCTACGGCGAGGGCCTCGTCGAGGGTTTCTCCCGCCACGAACCGGGTGGCGAGGCGTTTGGCAAGAGAGGAGGTTTCCATCCATCGGCGCAAGTGCTTTTGGCGCGATAGAAAGAGGAAGAAGCTGCGCACGAGTTCAGACTAGCACCATGCACGCAAAACAAAGGGGCAGGCGGTGGATGCCGCCTGCCCCGGGGAATCTGAGGAAAGACCGGTGTTTAGAACACGAAGCGCATGGCTACCTGGCAGCGGCGTGCGTTGGTGCCGTCCGGGAAACCCTGGGATTGGGTCCCGGTGCCGAGCAGCGACACGCCGCTGGTGAGAACCGGCTTCAAGATGCCGCCCGAGCTCACCGAGTACGCAGCCGTCTGCACAGCCGTATTGTGAATGGTATTGAACGCGTTGAATGCCTCGAACGAGAGATTCAAGCTTTTGGACTCACCGATCGGGAACTTGCGCGTGATGCGGGCGTCCACCGAGTAGATCTGGTCGACGTTGAGCATTCCAACCGGCAGGAACGGCACGCGATTCCAACCGCCTGAACCATTGATGGTGCTGGCAGCCAGGGTGACTCCCGGAAAGACGCCATTCGCGCTGGTGGAAGCGGAATTGATGGTGGGAGAGACCGGGTGGGCGGAGGCCAGCGTTGTCAGGCCGGAAAGCTGCCAGCCGTTGACCAAGTAGCGGGCCCAGGGCGCGGTGCTCTGCACGAACTTCGGCTCCCAAACCCAATTGATAGATGCGCGATGGCGCTGGTCGAGCGTCGAACTGCCTTTATCGAAGCCCCAGTTTCCGGGCGCGGTCGCGTTGTTGTAGCTGTTCGAGATATTCCAACTGGCGCCCTGCTCGTTGCCATCGTCGATGGCGTGCGACCAGGTGTAGGAGATCTGGGTGCTGAAGCCGTGGGAGAAGCGCCTGCGGAGTTGCAGAGCCAGAGCGTTGTACCAGGACTGCGCACCGTTCTCGATTTGCAGGATCTGGCTGTAGCGGGGGTCGAGGCGGTTGCCGATCACGTAAACCGGGGTGGTATATGTTCCGGCGACCGCGCCGGCGGCGTTTTGAATGGTGTAGGTTTCGGTGGGGCCGGGGGCTCCCAGGTTCAAGTCGCGCTGCACGTACAGGCCGATACCGCGGCTCCAGATGTAGCTGGCGGTGAGGCCTATATCGCGGGTCAGTTGGCGCTCCAGGGCGACGGTTCCCTGCTGGGTATAGGGGTTGTGAAAATCGGGCGCGGCCATTTCGAGCTTGATCGTGCCGGTGGCCGAGGCATTCGCCAGTGTGTTCGGGAAGATCGGCGCGCCGGCCTGGCTGGGAGTGATCGAGATGGACGTCTGGTAGGTGCTGCCGCCGAGCCACAGCGTATCGAGCATGTTCCCGTGGAACCGGGCATAGAAGATTCCATAGCCCGCCCGCAGGACGGTCTTGTCGTTGAACGAATAAGAGACACTGAAGCGGGGTGAGAAGTCCTTATTCGGCGAGTTCAGCACGCCCGTTTGCGGCCAGTTGGGGTCCGGATGAGGAAGGGCTGGGAGGAAGGTCTTTTCATACCGCACCCCGTAATTCATCGTGAGGCGGCTGGTCATCTTCCAGGTGTCCTGCACGTAGAAGTTGGCGTCGGTAGTACGGATGCTGTGAATCGGGTTGCCGAACGTCTGGGTGTAGCTGCTGTAATCGCGCACGCCCGAGTTGAAGTCGCCGCCGTTGAAGTCCTTGGCGAAATTCGTCAGGTTGGAGAAGCTATAGCCGCCGTTGGCGTTGTAGAGCTGGTTCATCCAGTCGTTGGTGGTCGAGAAATCCACTCCGAATTTGGCGGAGTGGGCGCCGCGGGTCCAGCTGTAGTCATCCACGAACTGAAAGCGGTTCTCGCTCGGATAAGTGCGCGGGTAAGCCTGCGCGGCTCCGACCGTCGAACCGGCTACGGTGATGTAGGTGCCGCCGGTTTCCGCCGGCCACAGGTCGGATGCTCCGGGGTCCGAGAGGCGGTCCTTGAACCAGCCAAACCGGAACTCGTTGACCGAATTCGGGGTGACGATGGAGGTCCAGGAAGCCTTGCCATAGCGGTCTTCCACCGTGGAATTGCCGTTATTGCCGATCATGTTGCCGTTGGTCAGAACAGTCTGGGTCTGGATGCCGTGCGGCGAAACCCAGTGCATCACGTTCAAATCGACGCTGAAGGAATTCCGGTCCGAAGGGTGCCAGTCGAGCTTGGCGAAGCCCAAGTCCTGGTTATAGCTGCGTGGGACCATCACGTTCATCTGTTTCTGAATAAAATTGATCGCCGCGGTGCACTGGGCCGCCGTGGCGGTGCAGTTGGAGGCGGGAATGTAGTTTCCCGTGGCATCCGTCAGCGAATTGTTGACGATCCGGTTCAGCCCCGGAAAATTGCGGTCCGTGTAGTCGTAGTTAACGAAATAGAAGAGTTTGTCCTTCTTGGCCGGACCGCCCAGGCTGAAGCCCGCGTTGTGACGCCACTCCGGGCCCTTCTGGCCGTTGGCATAGCGGTCCGCGGCTTCCAGCGTGCGGTTGCGGAAGTACCAATAGCCGGTGCCGTGGAGGTCATTGCTGCCGCTTCGGGTGATGGTGTTGACGACGCCGCCCATGGCGCGGCCGAATTCGGCCGAAAAGCCGTCGGAGAGCACCTGGAATTCCTGCACTGCGTCCTGCGACAATTGGCTGCCGATGCGGGTGCGGCCGGCATTCTCGTTATAGAAGCTTTCGGTGGTGTCGTTGCCGTCGGTGAGGAAGGAGTTCCCCATGGCGATCCCACGAAAGCTGATCAGGCCGAATTCGCCGTCATTGGTAACCGCGGGTGTCATGAGGACGAAGCTGTCCACGCGGCGTCCGTTGATCGGCAGGTTGTCGATCTGGTTCTGATCTACCGTGGCCGTCACTCCGCTCTTGGTATCTTCGACCAGGGGAGCTTCGGCGGTGACATCCACCTTGGTTGAGGCCGAAGAGACTTGCATCGTGATCTTGAAGTCTACGGTTTGCCCGACCAGAATGTCGAAATCTTTGGCTTCCCAGTCAGCGAAGCCCGATTTGGTGACGGCGATGCTGTAGCCCGAGGATGGCGTTAATGCCGGCGCCGCGAACAGCCCGGCATCCGTGGTTTCCATCGTGCGCCTGATCCCCTTGGCATCGTTAGACACGACTACGGTCGCACCCGGTACTACGGCGCCGGAGGCATCGCGTACCGTGCCCGATACACCGCCGAGACCGGCCACGCCTTGCGCGAATGCCGCGGCGGAAAACAGGACCGCGCACACGTACAGCGAGAACGTTTTTTTCATACGAATTAACCTCTTGAGACCCTGAAGGCCAGAATATCAAAATTTCGGTTACAGTTGTATGCAAATGCACCGAACGCTCTGTTAACGAGCGCCTCGCGGTCGAACAATCACACGTAGGGATCCGGGACACGGGGATCCTTTGGTGCATGCAACCTCGTTCCGGGGGAAGTGAGGTTATAGAGTAACAAATCTCAATTTCAGTTTCATTACGTACAAGCGGGAGGCGGAATTCCAAACCCCGGCAGGCATGGCATACTGGGTCGTGCAGCCTTCGACCATTACTCTTGCGGAGCGGCTGGAAGCGGTTCGCGGCCGCATCGCGCGTGCCGCGGAGCGGGTCCGGCGCGACCCAGCGGACATCCTGCTGCTGGCGGTGACCAAAATCTTTCCGGCCGATGTCATTCGCGAGGCACACCAGCTTGGGTTGCGCGAATTCGGCGAGAATTATGTTCAGGAATTCGAAGGCAAAGCGCCGCTGGTAGGGGGCCTCGAAGGCGCCCGTTTTCATCTGATCGGCCATTTGCAGTCGAATAAAGCGCGAAAAGCCGTCGAGCTGTTTCAGGTGGTCCAGACCGTGGACACACCTAAGCTGGCGCGGCGCTTGAACGAGAGCGGCCGGTCGATCGAGATCATGCTGGAAGTGAAGGTCTCGGGCGAGGAATCAAAGAGCGGAGCCGCGCCGGAATCACTTCCGGAATTGATCGCGGCGGTGCGCGAGTGCCCGAATCTGCGGCTGCTGGGCTTGATGGCGATGCCGCCGTGGTCCGACGATCCGGAAGTCTCCCGCCCGTACTTCCGGCGCCTGCGGGAACTCGGGGAACAGCACGCGCTCGCCCAGCTTTCGATGGGGATGTCGCACGACCTGGAGACCGCCATAGAAGAAGGCTCGACCTGCGTCCGGGTCGGGACCGCGCTGTTCGGGAAGCGCAAGAAGACGTGACGGCGGGGTTCTACGCGCCCCTTCCGCCGGCGCGCACGGGCGTGGCGGACTACGCGGCGGCGTTGCTCGAAGGCTTGCGGCGGTTCGGCCGGGTGGAGGTCGCGCCCGCGCACTGCGATGTGGCCCTGTATCACCTCGGCAACAACGCGCTGCACGCCGGAATCTACCGCCGCGCGCTCGAACGGCCGGGAGTGGTGGTGCTGCACGATGCCGTCCTTCACCACTTTCTGCTCGGGCAACTGGACCGGGAGGCGTACGTCGGGGAGTTCGTGTACAACTACGGCGAATGGCACCGCGGCCTGGCGCAGGAACTGTGGCGCGCGCGGGCGGGCTCGGCTTCGGATAGCCGGTACTTCGAGTATCCGATGCTGCGGCGGGCGGCGGAAACCGCGCTCGCCATGGTCGTCCACAATCCGGCGGCGGCCGAAACCGTGCGGAAGCACGCTCCGGGCGCGAGGATCGTCGAGATCCCGCACCTGTTCGTGCCGCCCGCGCTGCCATCCGAGGCTGAAGTGATCCGCTTCCGGCAGCGGCTCGGCGTGGAGCCGGGCACGTTCCTCTTCGGAGTGTTCGGCTACCTGCGCGAATCGAAGCGCCTGGTGGCGGTGCTCAAGGCGCACCGGGAACTGCGGCGAGGCGGCGCGCAGCTGGCGCTGCTGGTGGCCGGCGAGTTCATTTCGCAGGACCTGGAGCGCGCGGTGGAGCTTCTGCTGGCCGAACCCGGGGTGATCCGGCTGCCGCACCTGCCGGAGCGTGATTTTTGGATGGCCGTCTCGTCGGTGGATGCCTGTATCAACCTGCGCGATCCGGCGGCGGGAGAGACTTCCGGAATTGCGGTCCGGCTGATGGGTATCGGCAAGCCGGTACTGATGACGGAATCGCCGGGATGCGCGCGGTTTCCCGAGGACGCCTGCCTACGGGTGGCGCGCGGCGCGGCGGAGTTCGATTCGCTCACGGCCCACATGCTTTTGCTAATATCGATGGCTACGGTGGCACGTGCGATCGGCCGGCGTGGGGCGGCGCACATTCAAGAGAAGCACCGCTTGGATGTCATTTCCAAACAGTATTGGGAGTTGCTGTGCGACTGTTGTACCTGATCACGCTTTCGACCGCTGCGCTGGCGGGCCCTTCGCAGCCGGTGATCAGAAACCTGCACGTCCAGATCCCCATGCGGGACGGAGCCAGTCTGGCGGCCAACATCTATCTGCCCGGTAAGCCCGGCCATCTTCCCGTGATTCTGGAGCGGACGCCCTACGGGAAAGGCACCACGATCACGCCCAATTACCAGGCGCTGCTCGAGCACGGATACGCCGTGGTGGTGGAGGATGTGCGCGGGCGTTACGAATCGGAAGGGATCTTCGACCCGCTGCGCCAGGAGCCCGCCGATGGCGACGATACGCTCAACTGGATCGCCCGGCAGCCCTGGTCGAACGGCAAGATCGGGATGACCGGCGGGTCCTACCGCGGAATCGTGCAGTGGAAAGCCGCGATCACGGGAAATCCGCACTTGAAGGCGATCTTCCCCGTGGTTTCCGGGTACGACGACTATCGCGACCGCTTCTATTCCAGGGGCGGCGCGATGAAGCTGGGGAACCGGCTGCTGTGGATGTCCGAAAACATGAAGGCGCCGGGGTATCAGCCTGATTTTTCGAAGTTCGTGCTGCACCTGCCACTGCGTACTGCGGATATCGCCGCCACCGGATGGACCACGCGGATGTATCGGGACGCCGTGGCGCATCCCACCTTCGATGCCTTCTGGCGCGCCATCAGCGTGAAGGAGCAGTTGGCGAAAATCAAGGTGCCGGTGTTCGCGGTGGGGGGATGGTACGACAATTTCGTGGAGAGCGACCTGGAGGCATACGCGGCGCTGCATAAGACTAACGGCCTGAACCGGGTGCTGATCGGCCCGTGGCCGCACAATATGTCGTACCGGTTTTCCGGAACGGACTTCGGGAAGGAATCGGGTGCGCCGATCCGCAGCCTACAACTCGAGTGGTTTGACCAATGGCTCATGGGGAGAGATACGAAGATCACCTCGGAACCGCCGGTGAAAGTTTTCGTGATGGGGTCGAACCGGTGGTACGAAGGGCGGGAGTGGCCCCCGAAAGATGCGCGGCCCATCAACTTCTACCTGGATGGGGAAGGCGGCGCCAACACGCTCGAAGGCGATGGCGCGTTGACGGAGCGGATCCCCAGGCACCTGGGGCGGGATCACTACGTATTCGATCCGCACAACCCGGTTCCCACCCGCGGCGGAGCGGTCTGCTGCAACCCGAAGATATTCCCCTGGGGACCCATGGACCAGCGGCCGGTGGAGCAGCGCAAAGACGTCCTGGTCTACACCACGCCACCGCTCAAGGAAGACGTCGAGGTGATCGGGCCAGTCCAAGCCGTCCTTTACGTCGCTACCAGCGTGCGCGACACCGATTTCACAGCCAAACTGGTGGACGTCGCGCCGGACGGCTACGCCCGAAATCTGAGCGACGGGATTCTTCGGCTGCGCTACCGCAATTCTGTGGAACACCCGGAGCCGGCGAAAGCGGGCCAGATCTACCGGGTCACGGTGGACGCCGGCGTCACCGGCAATACGTTCCTGAAGGGCCACCGCATCCGTCTCGAGGTGGCCAGCAGCAACTTCCCGCGGTTCGACCGGAATCTGAACACAGGCGGGCCGATCGCGGGCGAAACGCGAATGCTCAAGGCGTCGCAAACCGTGTACCACGACCGTGAGCATCCGTCGCACCTGGTACTGATGGTGCTGCCGGCGGACGATTAGGCGGCAGGCGTCAGTTGCTGGTGCCCGGCGAGGCGTTCTTCACGTACTTATCGAACCAGGCGAACTTCTCCCAAAGCACGTGCTCGATAGTTTCCTTGGCGCGATAGCCGTGGGCCTCGAACGGCAGAAACACGAGGCGCACGGTGCCGCCGTTGCCGCGGACCGCCTGGTACATGCGATCGGACTGGATGGGAAACGTGCCGTCGTTGTCATCGGCTTCGCCGTGGATCAGCAGCAGCGGAGTCTTGATTTTGTCGGCGTACATGAATGGCGACATCTTTAGGTAAATGTCCGGCGCCTGCCAAATCGTGCGGCGTTCGCTTTGAAAACCGAAAGGCGTGAGCGTGCGATTATAGGCGCCGCTCTCCGCCACTCCGGCCTTAAACAGATCGCAGTGAGCCAGCAGGTTGCCGGTCATGAATGCGCCGTAGCTGTGGCCGCCCACTCCGACGCGGTTGCGGTCGGTAACGCCCATCTCGACCGCTTTATCGATGGCGGCTTTGGCGTCGGCCACAATCTGGTCGACATAGGTATTGTTCACCGTGTCGGGATCGTTGCCGACTACGGGCATGGCGGCATTATCGAGCACGGCAAAGCCGTCGAGCACATGGAAGATCTGGGAATAGCCGGTGACTTCGGTGAAACGCTTGGTAGAGCCGCTGACCTGCCCGGCGGTAGCGGCGTCGCCATACTCGCGCGGATACGCCCAGACGATCGTGGGAAGCGGCGTGCCGGGCTTGTAATCGGGCGGCAGGTAGAGATCGAAGGAGAGGGGCACGCCGTCGGCGCGCCGGTAGGTAACCAGTTGCTTGGTGACTTTGCGGAAGATGGGCTGCGGATCAGGGAAGTGGGTGACGGCGGTCATTCCGCCGCCGGCCGTGCGCACGAAGTAGTTGGGTGGCTCGGTGGGGCTTTCGCGGCGCGTGAGGAACTTCGACGCGCGATCGTCGAGCAGGGCGGCCACGGTCTCATAGTGGTCGGCGTCGCATTGGAAGATGCGCTCGGCTTTCAAGGTCGCCAGGTCGAAGCGGTCCAGGAACGGGTGGTCGCCCGTGGGAGAGGCGCCGGCACCGGTCAGGTAGAGGCTGTTGCCCTCCATCAGGATGGCGGCGCTGCCGTTCGGCATGGTTCGTTCGATGGGGCGGCCGGGATCGTGGTAGCGGTCCTGGCTGTTGCGGCTCCAGATGAGGCGCGGCTCGCCGGGCTTATCGAGATCGATCTGGAATGTCCGGATGCGGCGCGTGCGGCGCTCGGAATCGTCCACCAGCGCCATCCCGCCGGCGGCGGCCATCTGGATTCCGGCGAAGCGCTGTTCGGTCTCGACGATCTCCCGCGGGTCGCCGCGGAACGGCGCTGTCAGAGCGACGATGCGATCGCGGTGCGGCACCCGGTTGCGCAGGTCGCCGCCATCAAGAGCTTCCACCCAGAGCAGGGTCGCGGGCGCGCTCGGCCGCCACTGCACGTTGCGCGGTCCGGTCGGGACGCCGTTGATCGGCACCTTGTCCTCAAGCGGCTGGCTGGCGATTTTCCGGACCAGCTTGCCGGCGTGGTCCCAGACTTCGATCTCTTTGGGGAATTCGCGGTACTGGTGCAAGTACGAAAACGGGCGGTGGATGGTAGTGACCAGAAAATAGCGGCTGTCGGGAGAAATGCGCGCCGATTCGATGATTCCGGCCTTGCCGACCGGGACCGCGTGGCTGGTGGCGAGATCGACCGTAGCGAGTTGGGACGTGGCGTAGTATTCCCAGAGATCTTCGTCGTGCGGGTTCCCGAGCATGTCCTCGTGGGTGACCACGGGGGCCGCGCCGCCAAGGCTCTCCTGCACGGCAGGGCCGGCAGGGACGAGCGGTTCCCGGGGAGCCGCGCCCCGGTTGGGCTTTACCATCTGGACGAGCAGCGCTTTGCCGCCGGGCAACCACTGCACGGGCCCACCGCCGGTGCCGCCGCGTCCGCCGCCGGGGAAGGGGCTGCTCATGACCTCGTTGACGCGGACGCCTTCTATCCTGTGGGTTTTGCCGGTGGCGGTGTCGCCGATCCAGAGTTCAATACCAGCGCCGGTCGTATTGGTGAATGCGAAATGGGTGCCGTCCGGGCTCCAGTGAGCCGCGCTGAGTTTCGGGTTGGGCGGCAATTCGAGTTTGATCTCGGTGCCTTCGGGAAGCTTGCGCAGTACCAGGGAACTGTTGAACGTAGTGTTGTGCGGGCCATTGGTTTTCGGATTGATGCGTTGTCCAGCCAGCCGGAGCATGGGTTGGGCGAGTTCCGCGATGGGCGGGTAGCGCACGGGGCTGCCCTGGATAGCGTAGGCGCGGGTCGGGCTGATGGAGAGAGTGGGGGTAGGCGGTGCGTTGAGGGCGTCGAGCACGGCCTGGGGCGGCTTACGGTAGACCTCCGCCGCGGTCAGCAGAAGGACCGGCAGAAATAAAGCGAGGGCAGTTTTGATCGCTGGTTTCATAAAGTAATGAAGATGGTAGGAGACCGACCGGCGGAAGTCAAACGCCATGCTGCGATTGACTTTACGGCCCCCGACGCGCTATTTTGTTCTAGACCTTTTTGTGTTTCCGGCGCGGTAGCCAAGTGGTAAGGCAAAGGTCTGCAAAACCTTTATACGTCGGTTCGACTCCGACCCGCGCCTCCATCTCTATCTTTTTTAGAATCAGCGGCTTACCGCTTCCGCTATTGCTTTCCGTCCCAAAACTGGTCCAAGATAAAGCGTGCTCACGCTGTATCGCCGACATAAGGAGACATGTAAGTTCAAGGCGAACCCGTACCACAAGAAGGGCTATGCGGATTTCCGCAAACGGTTCGAGGAGCTTCTCCTGTTCCGGCGTCATGCTGGAACCCATGAGGGCGCACGCTTGGATTTTGTTTTGCCAAAACCATAGGACGCCCCAAAAACTTTCGAGCAGGATGAGCGGCTTTGCCGGGTCGCACCGTTCGAGGCCGTACAGGAAGCTTTTAACGAGTCCGAGCGGCATTTTCCATTTCGGCTCATCGCCGTTCGTGGCGCGTCCAGCATATCCGACAATCGCGCCGTTTTCGTAGAGCGGAAAAACGACCCGCCCGGCCATGCTTCCTTTTCCGGGAAAGAAACCCACCCCGAACTCATTTGCGGTTAAGGGCGTGATGCCCCTCGCTTGGATAAACGGGTGCTCATGCTGGATTCCCCGAAGCTCGAAGGCGAGCGGCTTGTTACCCGTCGAAGACTCCGCCGCAGACGGCGCGATACATTCTTTCGCCGCTTCGCCTTCTCGCCCGACGCAGAAAAGGTCGGAGAGTTTTTTCGCGGCTTCCAAGGGCAGGCAGTTATCCAAAAGGCAGACGAGGTCAATTACATCGCCGCCCTTGGGCTTGTTACTGGCTGCGCGGCACGTGTCCGAGTGGCAAAACCACTTGTTCTTATGGGTCGAGATCGCGAGCGTCCACTTGTGCTCGGATTCTTTGTGCGAGGGGAACGGGCAGTTGGCCACCAGCTCCGTGTTGTTGCGCTTGCGGGTCTCCACGTTGTAATGCGCCAAGACCGAAGCGATGGGGATTGTCTTCACGGCGGCAAAATCGACTTTCATATTCACCTCCTTTTTTGGTGAGCTACTTTCAGGATAAATGGCGGCGTGGAAAAGACAAGAGCCTTGAAGTGGAATTACTTGCCGGGTTATCCAGAGTTGCGCGTTTTGCAGTTTGTCCGCATACTGAACCATATGAACAAGTACGCACAAGAGATGGCGCGGGCCCGCTGGAAGAAAACCACGAAGAAGCAACGCCGCGAGGTCGGCAAAATGCTTGCGGAATCCCGTGCAAAAGCCCGCGCCAACAGGCACAAAGTTCCGGCCGTACCCTGTGGATAACTCGCCCTGTTGACTTTGTACGCACATGCCTTAAACTGACTTACATGGGATGAAGGCGTGCCAGTGCTTTCCATCTTTCTGCCACTGGCACCGCCTCCCCAAAAGGTCGAAACCAAAACCACCTATGATCGTGAAAGACAGCATACTCTACGCGAGGACAATCTCGCCAGTGAGCGGCAAATACGAAAAGCAAGATACGTTCTTGATGGCCGCCCTCAAAGTTATCGGCGGGGCAATCGTCCTCACGCTTGCCATCGGCATCATCTTCACTTTTTTCTACGCTCTCTAAATCTTGTGCGCCATCTGTTCTCCGCGTAAGTGAGAACCATCCACAAAATAAGACTCTCATTCGAGGGGGCAGAAGTAAGACGAGAGCCTTTCTTCTCCCTCGAATACTTAATCCATGAAAGTCAAAATACAAATTAGGCTCTGAGCAGGAATTCGATAGACGCCAAGCAGGGCGGCTTTTCACAGAGGACGGGATTCCGGTACACTCAGCGGTTTGCGAGACAGCGAACTGACGAAATTACTGGGGTGGCCCGGATGTCGGGTTTACCGACACGAGATCAACGAACGCGGCAAGACGCTCAAGCTTTGGGTCCGACGCAAGCGAGGGAATCGGAAGCTGGTTTGCTCTGGCTGCGGACGGAAACTGGAGGCAGCGCACGACGTCAGCGAACGTGAGGTGCGCGATCTGCCCTGCATGGAGTTCCGCACGACCGTGGTGGTCGAGGTATACCGGGTGTGCTGCCCGGATTGCGGAATCAAGATCGAGAAGGTGCCGCAGTTGCCGAGCAAAGCGCCGTTCAGCAAGCGGTTCGAGGACGCGGTGGGCCAAGCCTGCGAAGGTGCGTCGGCGCGGCAGGTGGCACGGCGGTTTGGATTGGCGCCGAGCACGGTTCGCGCGATTGACCTGCGGTACCTGGAACGGTGGGCGGCGATGCGGCGAAAGCCGGCGTTGGTGCAAATGGGGGTGGACGAGATCCATCTGGGGAAGAAGCAGAAGTTCATCACGGTGGTCAGCAACCTGGACAGCGGTGAGCCGCTTTGGTTTGGTCGGGAGCGGAGGAAGGAAACGCTGGACGAGTTCTTCGAAAGCGAACTGAGCCGTGGCCAGCGGATGCGGATTACGGCGGCTTGCGTGGACATGTGGGAACCGTACCGGCTGAGCATCGAACAGCATGCGCCGAACTGCCGGATCGTGTACGACAAGTTCCACGTCATGCAGCACGCCAACCAAGCGGTTGACGAGGTACGTCGGGCCGAATTCTTCCGCAAAGGAGGGCAGATGCGCGATCTGGTGAAGGGCAAGCGGTGGCTGCTGCTCACTCGCTGGGTGAACTTGTCCTCGAGCAAGCGCCAGGAGTTGACTGCGTTGTTCGCTCTCAACCGGAAGGTGTTCAAGGCCTATCTACTGAAAGAGAGTCTGGACCGGCTCTGGACGTATCAATACGAAGGCGCGATGCTGAACTACCTCCAACGGTGGATCGATCAGCTTCGATGGCAGCGGCTGGAACCGTTCCGTAAATTGGCGTTGATGCTCTTGGATCACCTCGACGGGATTCTGAACTACTGCCGGACGAAGGTGCGGCTGGGAGTGGTCGAAGCGATCAACGGCAACATCAAATCGCTGCTTCGACGGGGCCGCGGCTACAAGAATCTACGATATCTGCTGCTGAAGGCGCAGCGCATGGCAGCAACGAGGACCGAATTTGTGGTTTTCAAGAAAGCCGCCTAAATTGCGGGTCCCGTCAGATTCCTGCTCAGAGCCACAAATTAAATCCTATCTCGGCGAAGTATTGTTTGAAGAAGAGAAAGAAGATTACACTTTGAAACAAGCAGTGCGCGACGCGGTCTTGCGCGGCGCGAACTTGAGCGGCGCGGACTTGAGCGGCGCGGTCTTGAGCGGCGCGAACTTGAGCGGCGCGAACTTGCGCGGCGCGAACTTGCGCGGCGCGGACTTGAGCGGCGCGGACTTGAGCGACGCGGACTTGAGCGGCGCGGACTTGAGCGACGCGGACTTGAGCGGCGCGGACTTGAGCGACGCGGACTTGAGCGGCGCGGTCTTCTACCATTCCAAGTTTTTTGGCGCTTCCGGCTATTTAGTGGCCTCAGGGGCCAGGTCGAGACCGCCACAGTGGAAGTAGATGGCATGGACAAAGTTCTGCCGGTTGCGGAACCCCCGCGCCGTGTACTTCACCCATTGAATTTTGGCATTGATCGATTCGCTACTCGCGTTCGTGATGCGGTGCCGGAGATACGTAATGATGTTCTCGAAGCGTCGCTTGAGCATTCGTGCCACTTCGATCATCGGTTTCAGTCGACTCCGTACCGCCCACCCGTGCCACCAGCGGAAATGCTTCCTCGCCGGCCGTTCGTAGATGTAATCGTATAGCGCCATGGCGGTCTCCTTCAGCGCCCAGGCACGTGCCGTTTTCAATTCGCTGTTTCGCAGTCCGGCGAATTCCTTGCGGTCCTCCGGTTCCATCTTTGCTGGGTTCCGCAGCCAGTCATAGCGTGTCCCGGCCAAGCGGTCATCTCCGGCAGCCTTCAAGCTTTTGTGTTCTTTCCGTCGCACCTTGTCCACGGCATCGCCCAGATGTTTGGCGACATGGAACTTGTCGAACACGATCTTGCCGTCCGCTTCAGGCATGTGCTCCCGCACCGAGGCGATGTATGGGTCCCACATGTCCATCGCCACGGCTCGAATACCGCTGATTTGCTCAGCCGTCAGCGTTTCCCAAAACCCGTCCAAGCTGCTCTGCTTCCGATCTTCGGCCACGTACAGCACGCGCCCTCGGATCAGATCATTCACCAGAGTCAGGTAGCTGTGTCCTTTCCGAAACGCCTTCTCATCCACGCCGATTTCGCTCACCAGTTCCGCTTGGCGCCGCCCCAAACCACGTTGCACCGCACGTTCCATGATGCCGTGGATCTCATCCCAACTCAGTTGCAATAATCCGGCGACGGCCTTCTGGCTCGCCGCCTTCAACCACTCGATCGCCAGCGCCTCGAACAGCGCCGTAAAGCGACTCGACGGTTCCGCCCAGGGAAGCTTGACTACCTTGACACCGTGCTCACGACATTCGGCGCGCGGCGGCTCGGCGTGCAGGATCGTCTGGTATTGGCAAGTGTCCAGATGCCGCCAGCGCCTCTCCGGCTGGTGATCGTAGAGCTTGCAACTCGCGCCACATTCCGGACAGGGCCAGTCGATCATCTCGTGGTGCCGCAGATAAACATGGATCTCGCCAGCCTCCAACTTCAGGTCCACCGAGTCCACAAACCAGGGAGCCTCGATCCCGAGAATGCGCCGATAGAGTTCGTGATCCTGCATCGACGGCATTGTCGCATGGAGCCGACCGGCGGCATCAACCCACTACGATCCCGGAATTCCCGAAGATAAAGAACTGCCGGGCGTTGGCCAGTCCCCGGTATATTCTACTTCCTATAATGAAATTGTCTGACCACCAAAACCTTATTTGACCACTTACTGGGCTCGTCAAGGCACTACCGCTGGCATTTAGGAACAACCCCGTCTGATCGCCTTCGAGAGTAGGAGGATACCCCGCCGCCGGATTCGTGCTAATGGGCATACCACTATTCCCAACAGTCCAAGAGGTATCACTCGACCAACTGCTAGTAGCCACCATATTACCTGAACTAGTGGCGTAAGTCATGACGATTGGAAAGTCTCCGGAAAGGCCGACTCGCTTCACACTTGGAGCCCACCCGGGCGTCAGAATGACGCGTTCATTGAAGAAGTTTACTCCATCATACGTATCCATTGCCAGAATTCCATCGTCGATTGGGCCATATCCCGGTGCATTGTGGTGGTAGTAGACCCTGATAAAGCTTCCCGAACCCATAACGACCGGGCTTGGGAAACTACTCCCGTGGCCCGTGTAGCATGAATAACACGATGGGTCGACTGAAACTTCGATGACCGGGTTACCTCCGTTCAATGGCGAAAATGAAATGCCATCAGCACTACGGAAGGCATAAATGCCAGCATGCTCATTGCCGGAGTTGCTGCAACCGGGAGACCCTGCAGGAATGCCTTCGGCGAACAAGTAATACGTGCCGTTAAACATAACAATGCCGGGATCTTGAATGTCACAGACTGCAGGGGAGGGGTTGTCTACGGAAATCGGCTCCATCGAAAAATGTCTGCGAGGAAATGAAGCGACATCAGTACCACTGAAGGAATCAATGGCGTGCTCATTGGTGGAGTTGCTACTACCGGGAGATTCTGCAGGAATGTCTTTGGCGGACACGTAATATGTGGGGAATTCCGGGATCGTAGTGGGTTGATGCCGCCGGTCGGCTCCATGCGACAATGCCGTCGATGCAGGATCACGAACTCTATCGGCGCATTCTCGGGATCGAGGCTCCCTGGTTTGTGGACTCGGTGGACCTGAAGTTGGAGGCTGGCGAGATCCATGTTTATCTGCGGCACCACGAGATGATCGACTGGCCCTGTCCGGAATGTGGCGCGAGTTGCAAGCTCTACGATCACCAGCCGGAGAGGCGCTGGCGGCATCTGGACACTTGCCAATACCAGACGATCCTGCACGCCGAGCCGCCGCGCGCCGAATGTCGTGAGCACGGTGTCAAGGTAGTCAAGCTTCCCTGGGCGGAACCGTCGAGTCGCTTTACGGCGCTGTTCGAGGCGCTGGCGATCGAGTGGTTGAAGGCGGCGAGCCAGAAGGCCGTCGCCGGATTATTGCAACTGAGTTGGGATGAGATCCACGGCATCATGGAACGTGCGGTGCAACGTGGTTTGGGGCGGCGCCAAGCGGAACTGGTGAGCGAAATCGGCGTGGATGAGAAGGCGTTTCGGAAAGGACACAGCTACCTGACTCTGGTGAATGATCTGATCCGAGGGCGCGTGCTGTACGTGGCCGAAGATCGGAAGCAGAGCAGCTTGGACGGGTTTTGGGAAACGCTGACGGCTGAGCAAATCAGCGGTATTCGAGCCGTGGCGATGGACATGTGGGACCCATACATCGCCTCGGTGCGGGAGCACATGCCTGAAGCGGACGGCAAGATCGTGTTCGACAAGTTCCATGTCGCCAAACATCTGGGCGATGCCGTGGACAAGGTGCGACGGAAAGAACACAAAAGCTTGAAGGCTGCCGGAGATGACCGCTTGGCCGGGACACGCTATGACTGGCTGCGGAACCCAGCAAAGATGGAACCGGAGGACCGCAAGGAATTCGCCGGACTGCGAAACAGCGAATTGAAAACGGCACGTGCCTGGGCGCTGAAGGAGACCGCCATGGCGCTATACGATTACATCTACGAACGGCCGGCGAGGAAGCATTTCCGCTGGTGGCACGGGTGGGCGGTACGGAGTCGACTGAAACCGATGATCGAAGTGGCACGAATGCTCAAGCGACGCTTCGAGAACATCATTACGTATCTCCGGCACCGCATCACGAACGCGAGTAGCGAATCGATCAATGCCAAAATTCAATGGGTGAAGTACACGGCGCGGGGGTTCCGCAACCGGCAGAACTTTGTCCATGCCATCTACTTCCACTGTGGCGGTCTCGACCTGGCCCCTGAGGCCACTAAATAGCCGGAAGCGCCAATATGTGTTCTTAGACACCAGGACACTAGGATCTTGAATGTCAGAGACCGCCGGCGAAGGACTCTCTAGAGAAACCGGCTCCTTCGAAAAACGCCTGCGAGACCGCGTGGTTACGCAAATTCCATCTGGATTGCCGCAACTCCAATAGAACCTAAATACTCCCGTCTGTGAATCATATAAGGCAAAAGGATGATGATTCCAGAGACCATCGGGATTGGTCAGGCCTACCTGTGGTGAGCCAGGTATTGTTTGGCTCCAAACTGAACTAGTAAACCAGATAACAGTCGTGAGCGCCGCAAAACACGCTTTTCTCGTCTCCATGCGGTCCTCCTTTCACGTATCTTCAGTATGTCTTTATCATCTTCGCGACCACGTAGCGATCGTTGCCGCAGGCCAGTAGCCCATGGACTTGAGTTGCGTCTGGCCCTCGCCGCAACCAACCGGAGTAGCCAAGCACGTAATCCTCCAAACTGAGGCATTGTAGCACTCTCAATTGATCGGCCAGCGCCAATGCTCTCGCAGCCAATTGTGAACGACTTCCACGCACCTTGCAGGCTTTCAGAACGAGACAAGCGTTGCGCGATCGCGCATACTCATGGTGCTGGCGGCGGAAGGTGAACTTGCGCGGGCCAGGCCGGCGGCATAACGCTGCTTGCTTCTTCGGCGTCCTCGTCAGCCGGACCGCGTCCTGATCTGCAGTATTGCTGACACGGCGCTTCGGCACGCTGCCATCGGAGGAGAAGCGGCTGTTCCTACTGAGTGGGGTGCCCGAGGTGACGATGTAATCGGGGGATGACGGATTGCATCTGAAAGTCATGGGGGATGACGGATTGCATCTGAAAGTCATGCATCCGGAGAATAGTCATTGGCCACCATGCGAAGTTATCTCGAAGCTAACCTGCATGCAGTCTCCGCGCGGCCGATTTGAGTCGTGCCCACTACACCACCAAAGCGCAATTCGCCGCCGCGATTCTGGATGAGGGTACCAGGCAGCCGCATTTCGAGAGTGCGAACGACGCGGCGGGGTAGCGCATTGAGCCGGGCGATGCGGCGGTCGGCGAGATTGCCAATGCAGAGAGCGAATCGGCTTCTTCGGCACTTGCCGCACGCGGTGTTTGCTGCCGTCGGCCCAATCGTAGTCTTCAACACCCGGTCTGGCGATAGATTTTCTAGAATCGCCGCGCAGGAGACGCGAGCATCTTCCTAAGCGGGCGCAGGTCCTTTGCGGTCGGCACCCATACGTCGGCAAGGTAGGCTTGGAGCCACTCGGGATCGGTTTCACCATCGCGTTTACGTCCAGCGAGGGCTTCCTTGGAAAAGAAATCGGGATGCGCAATCGTCGCACTGACCAACTGCTTCTATGGACCAAGCTCAAAGTGAAGTCGAGGCGCTTTTACGTCAGCGCCACCGCATGCAGCCCGGTCAGGATGACGATTTCACCATTCGCAACCTGTCGGAAGTGTTCGCCGCACAGGAGAGCTCCGCCCGTGTGATGTCGATCCTGCTGGGCGCCATCGCGTCGATCTCTCTAATCGTCGGCGGCATTGGGATCATGAACATCATGCTAGTTTCGGTCACTAAGCGCACCCGCGAGATCGGCCTCCGCCTCGCCATAGGCGCTAAGACCGGGGACATCTATTCGCATTCCTGGTGGAAGCCGTCACGCTCTCCACCCTAGGCGGCATTGTCGGCATCCTAACCGGCACCGTCGCATCGACGCTGATTTCTTACTTCGCTGGATGGCGCACTTTGGTAAGCCCGTCCGCCATTGCCCTGGCATTCGCCTTCTCCGGATTCGTCGGCGCCTTCTTCGGCTACTATTCAGCTAGAAAAGCCGCCCTGCTGGATCCGATCGACGCGCTAAGGTACGAATAGGCAAGGATAACGCCAGCGCAACGTCTCTATAATCAGGATATGGGGGATGAACGGTCGGGGAATACCGCACAGAATCCTGCTTTCTGGCGTATCGTGTATGGGCGCGGGTCTATCGGTCAAATGCGACGTCGGGAGGAGGAACTGACGAATTGCTCATATCGCGTTCCTTGCATGGAGTCGGCCGTCTGACGCGGCAGACACGATCTGGAGCCGGGCAGGAAGGGACCTATTTCATTGCGTATCACGGACGGCCGTCCGCATAAGCTTGCGCTCCAGGCGGGCGGCGACGCGGCTCAATACGAGAATCGCAGCGAACGCGGCTGCGACCATGACGAACGCCCAACGAAGGCCGGCGTAGCTGCCGATCCGGCCTGCGAGCCAGGGGAGCACCATGCCTCCGGCAAGCGCGACCGCAAAGAGCATTCCGAAAACCGTGCCCGAATGCGATTTGAACCGCGCGCCCACGATTCCTAGCGCTGCAGGGTAGATGCCGGCGAGCGACCAGCCGGTGAAAGCGATGGCAAAAGCCGAGACGGCTGGCGCCGGGGAGGCGGCGGTGAGGAGCGCGCCAGTGCCGGCGCCCAAGGAACTGAACAGCAGAATTTTGTAGGGGCCCGCGCCGAGCGCGATGCGGCTCATTATCGTGCGCGAAGCGATGATCGATGCCCAATAGCCGGCTAGAATCCAGGAGACCACGGAAGCCGAGTTCACAGCGAGGTCGTGCGTGAGATAGGTGGAGATGAAGCCGCCCGAGGTGAACTCAACGCCTGACTCGAAGAACAGCAGAAAAGCGAATGCCAGCACGAACGGCGAGCGCAGGAACTGCGGCACGTCCGTTAGGGGCAGCGCGCGCCTCTGCTTCGGCGCGGGAAAGGGCAATGCTGCCGCGAATACCCCCGAGAGGGCGCAGAGGACAGCCGCCGCGAGCAGCATCCGGCCCACCGAGAACCAGGCGAGCAACGCGCCCATGGTAAAGGGCAGGAACAACGCGCCAATGCCGAAGAAGACACCGAGTATGTTCAAGGCGGAGTTCTTGCGGTGCGGATCGTCGTGGAGATCGGCCACGAGCGTATTGGTGGCTCCGTTGAGCGCTCCTCCGCCTATGCCGAGGAGCGCTACGGCCGGCAGGAGATCGTGCAAGGCCGCCGCGCGGAGGATGATTGCCAGCGCGGCGGCGACGAGAAGCGATCCGAGGGTCAGCGGGGGCTTCATCCCGAAACGGTCCATGGCGAGTCCGAGGACGAGGCTGGCGACCAGCATGAAGCCGTTCATGACGAGAAAGAGCGTTCCGATGTCCGCCGTCTCGAAGCGCAGGCGGCCGGCAAGAGATGGGAGGATGGCGCCGAGCAGCGCCATCACAATCCCAAAGACGAACATGCCGGCATACGCGGAAGCGCTGAGCAGCCGCAGACGGCGCGCATCAGGCGGAGGCATACTTCACGGGCGACCGCTCGAACAGCTTTTCGGTATACGAGTCGAAGACGCGCAGGTTGTGATCCGGGACGATGCCCGAGACATTGGGAGACACGAACGTGTGAAGGTCGCAGCCTATGGCCTTGAGACGTGCCCCGGTCTCCGCTACCAGAGCCATGGCTAGAAAGACCGCCGCCATTGTGGAGCCGGCCGCGACCTTTTCGGGACGGCCGATGTCGACCAGCGAATCTTCGGGCGGGACGCAATTATCGAGCGCGATATCGGCGACGTCCGACAGCTTTTTGCCGCTGGAGTGGGTAGCCTTCGCCGACGCGGCGTTCGCCAGGGACGAAACGGTGACGACCTTCATCCCTTTTTCCTTTGCATACAGGGCGGCCTCGATTGGGGCCGCATTCAGCCCACCGTGCGAGAAGACAAGGATGCAGTCGCCGGGCCCCATCGCAAAGCTTTGCAGGAAATTGGCGATGTAGCCTTCGCGGCGTTCCAGCCAAAGCAATTCGCGCGCCCCGCCCGGGCCGACCACGTTGTGCCACATCAGGCGGGGATCGTAAAGCGGGAAGAAGCCGACAAAGCTGCCGTAACGGGGGAACACGTCCATCACGGGGATCACGGAGTGGCCGCTGCCGAACAGGTAAACGCGGTTACCGGCGGCGATGGTGGCCGCGAGCAACTCCCCTGCCTTTTCGAGGGCTACGTTTTGGGTCTCATGAATGGCGGCCAGAACGCCGCTGATCTGCTTGTAGTAGGTTTGTGCTGACATGGGTTGAGTCTCCTGAGAAGTGTTCTGCCTCGATCCAGGCCAATCGCGCGGCGCCGAGCAATCCGGCGTCCGGGCCGAGCGCGGTCAATTCGATCCGGGTGCGGGTGGCGGTAATCGGCTGAGTCCAACTGAGCGCCTGAGAGCGGATATGGTCCAGCATCAAGTCGCCGGCCTGCATCAGGCCGCCGCCGAGCACGATCATTTCGGGATCGAAGACGGCGATGAGGCTGGCGATGCCTAGGGCGAGGTAGTCGGCGGTACAGCGCAAGACGCTGATCGCGCCGGCGTCTCCGGCGCGGGCCGCAGCGACGACCGCTTCCGCGGAAGGCATCCCGGCGCGGTGGGCGACCGCAGGGCCGGCCGCCTCGGTTTCCCATCCGCCTCGCTCGATGTACTCGGGCTTCCACGGTCCGCCGACGACCATCCAGCCAGCGGCGCCAGCGATTCCATGGGCACCCTCGACGGGTCTGCCACCGCAAACGATACCCACGCCGATTCCCGTACCGACCGCGACGAAGAGGACGTCGTTGAGTCCGCGGGCGGCGCCGAGCCACTGCTCGGCGAGGACGCTGCCGTTGCGATCGCTGCCGATTGCGACGGATACACCCAGGCGCTGTTCCAATTCCGAACGCAACGGGTAGAATTCGCGGCCCCATAGATTGGGCGCCCAGGCGCAGCGGGTGGAGTGGTCGTAGATGCCGGGGACGATTACGCCGGCGGCCGAGACGGGAAGCGGAGCTTCAGCGGCGATCTGATCGATCGTTGCCTCGAAAGACGATGCAGCCGGAAGGTTGCGGTGGTGCGACATCCGCCCGGACGCGTCCACCAGAGCGAGAGCGGTCTTGGTTCCGCCGAGGTCGATGGCGAGAACCTCGTTAAGCGAGCGGGTGGCCTGGATAGGACGCGACGTGGATGACGGCGATTTCGGGGTCCGCATAGATCCGGCTCCGCACAGTCGTTTTAACATGAATTGCGTTGAGGAGATAACCGGCAGTGCGACTAAGCGGACTTGAGGCAGTGCTACCCGAGATCCGTCAGTTCCGGGCCACACTCTGGGCCGTCGGCAGTTTCGAGGTGTCCCACACCCCGCCCAGAGCTTCGATCAGCATGCGCCCTGTAGATTCTGCCCATAGCGATGGCCGGTTCTGGGCGCCTACACCGTACGGGTCCGGAGTCAGGCGCAGGGGCTCCGCCAGGCTAGTGAACTCCTGGTAATGAAACCCCGCAGCCGCACGCAACGGACCAGGAGCCATCACGTCCCATAACGCCGAATGCTGATTGGTGAAGCCGCTCTTGAACGCCATGAACACCTGCCCGCCGGCCTGGACATATGCCGATGTGAACCGGTCGTGGGAGACTCTGATGGATTCCCTGAAGGTTGGCCGGAAAGTGGTGGTGGTCCAGCACAGCCGCAAGCAGGCTGAGGGCAAAGTACTCTCCCTCACCAGCGAGTCGATTGCGGTCGAGGTGAACGGCCAACCGGTCACGGTTCAGAGAGAAGATGTTTTCCGGGTGAGGATTGCCGACACCCGGCAGAAGCGGACGCTCATTGGTCTCGGCGCCGGTGCCGCTGCGGGCGTGGTCTTCGGAAGTAATCTCGGCAGCCGTCGCCATGGTCTGTCGGCGGTAGTTTTCGGGGACTGTCCGGCGGCATAGGCGCAGCGGGTGCAGCCGCAATTCCAAACGGCAACCCTCTCTATGAAGCGCCCGGCGGGCTGAAGAACGCGGGGAAATGAGGGACCGTCCCCGGCGTGGGGCGAGCGGCCATCGGAATTGCGCGGTCAGGCTCTCTCCATCTCGTCGGTATAGCTGCGCATCCTGCGAAGCCGTGCGAGGAAAGCCCCGTACAGACCGTCAGCATGCTCCCGGATGGTTCTTCTGCTGTTCGTGATCGGCATTTTGGTAGTGGCGTAGTCCACCTGTCTGATCCATTCTTCGGGAATCGAGCTCGCTCCGCTAAGCGCGCCGGAAATGCCCGCGGCACAAGCCGACATGCAGTCTGTGTCGCGTCCCATATTCACAGCGGCCAGCATGGCTTCCTTCGTATTGCCCTTGACCATGGAAAACACGCAAATCGCCTTGGTGACCACTTCATTAGCGTAAGAAGTCGGGTATGGCATGCCCTTGCCGAAGTAGACTTTGTCAAAGGCCACGCGCAGTTCCCGGTAATCCTCGCAGTTCCGGGCAACCTTCAGCCCCCGCTCGATTTCAGACGTGACTCCCTGCCCGATCCGCGAATGACCCTTGAGAACCGCGGCGATCACGCTGTCCATCGTTGCTCCCGGTTTGGTCGCCGTTGCGATCGCGATGGCCATAACGGCCGCCCATTGAAGACCCCGGCTGTTGGCGGTCTGATAGAGCTGTCCCACTTCCATCACGTCATTCACGGCGCCATCGACGTCACCCGCGTTGATCAGGGGAATCGGATGGCAAGAGCGCGACATCGAGACCAGTCCCGCGTAATCGCAGTACTTGCCGATATCCGCGGCCGGGATGCCGGATTTCGCCATTGCCAGGAGCACGGCTTCGAACGGCTCCGAGATCATGCCTGCCGCCTCGGGCTTCATGTCTCGCACCCAGATGTTGCGGACGTCTTCCGCGGTCACACGTTCCTGCTTCTCGATGATCGCGGTGATCATCATCTTTTGCCGTTCCACTCCGTCTTCGGTGGTGCCTGGTTCGCGATTCCAGTTGTTGCCGTAGTCGCGATACGGTAGCAACTTATCGATGACGCCGAATTTGGCCTCGCAATCCTGCCAGGTCCATCCCTCGCAAGGCCCTTTCAGCGCGGATCCGACATGGCAACCGGCGATGCAGCCGAAGAACTTGTCCTTTAGGCTGACCTGACCGCCTTTTCCTGCCTCCCCGTCCGCGGATGAGATGGCCGAGCCCGGCGTGGCGGCAGCCGCTAAAGGCAAAATGCTTCGTTGCAAGAACTGACGACGATCCATAGTGGGCCTCCTGATAGTCAATGAAGCGCTCCGATCGTACAATTGAGCGCAAAGCCTGTCAAGGGAATGCAGGTACGCGACGAAGGTTAATCTGCACAGTGCCCCACGCGTGCCGCTGGCTCGGAACATCATGAAGCCCGCGCGGATTGGGGCAGTTCCAGCGGCGCCTCTCTGCCGTCTTCACGTCAATCGAGTAAAGCTGCCACTGCGCACCCTCGCCCGTCGGATTATGGATGATGCCGTAAACCTGGCTGCCGTCTTTCGAAAATGCGAACGCCAGCAGATCCCGCGCGGTTAGTCTGCGCATCGCGTTGCCATCCGGCGAGATCAGCGAGATTCCATCGGCCGATGGGTAGGCGATCCAGTCTCCGGCGGGGGACCATTCCGCCGTGGATTAGCCGTCTCCGGTCGGGACGGCACCGGCCAACACCAGTGGAATCGAGCCCGCGACCGGCTTCATCTTCGCCAATTGCTCATTGCCGCCTTCGCGCCGCACGAACGCGACCCATTGGCCGTCGGGCGACCATGCATGCGGGTTTGCGAAAACGTTGTCCGCAAGCGTCGTCCATCGCCCACCGGACGCGTTCGCAATCGTCAGCTTCGGAAATCCAAACTTTCGAGCACCCGGGAGGCCGGATCTTCATTGAAGCTCTGTTATCCGGGCAACCGGTGCCGGCACTGCGCTGGCAGCCCGTCGCAATTTTCGCGAGGCCCGCAACGAAGGGTGGCAACCGATCCCGTGGACAGGCTGAGGGCCTGCGATTTCGCGGTACTTCAAATCCTGCATCCGAAGCAGAAGCACTTGGCCCTCGCGGGGTGTCAGACACGATAACAAATGTGTGAGGCTTTCCGTCTCGCCACCGTCCCGCAGCGGCGCGACAATCTGCTCCGGCACGGGCCGCCCGTCGGTCAGGTCAATCGCGTCGGGACGCCGTCGGACTTGTTTGTAAGTCAGGCGCCGAACCACAGTCACGGCCCACGCTTTGGGCGAGGCAATGGGAACCCCTCGGCAGAGCGCCTTGTACAGTTCCAGGAAACACTCCTGGACTGCATCCTCGGCCAGATCCGCATCACCGGTCGTGCGGGAGGCATACGACAACAGTGTCGAATAAAAGGATCCGTAAAGACTCTCGATTACCGTGCTCGCCGTTTCCCGATCCATAAATTACCCTTGCGCCAACACACGACCCAATACTTAGTTCCAGCGTGTTCCCGGATCCGTCATCGTCAGATATCTCCGGCCTTTCCGGATCTCGACACGCTTCTCGGTGCCGCCGGCCAGAATCCGGAGGTGGAACGGGCCGTCCGAGTTGACCAGAATCCCGCGCCCGCCCCCGGATGTTCGTTCAGCGATCAGAGTGACTATGTGCCCGTTGAAGCGGAAGCGCTCGCAGCCAGTGCGGTCTCTTGACTCCAGGCGCCACACCAGCACGTTATGCGGCGCATCGGCGCTGAGGCCGATTCCGTACTCGAGAAAGTACATGATGGGCCCGAGACCGCTCCAACCGACAAAGTCGCGCTTCGCGGGTCTGCCAGCCTGCTTGAAATCCGGGGCGTAGTTTTCCCAGATCGTGCCGGTCTTCTCGAAAATATCGGCAACCGCGCTGAGATGTTCCAGCGCGATTTCCCGAGCCAGGTTATGGCTTCCATACCGCTCGAGCCCGCCGATCACCATCGTATTGCTCGAAACCCACACAGCACCTCTCCAGTAGCCGCCTTCTCCCGTGTAGCCCGGTTCATCCGCCGAACAGGAAGGCACGCGGTGCGATCGGCCGAACGTGCGGGGGTTCTTCAATTCCGCCATCAGCGCTAGCGCCTGGCGCTGAGAGGCAATGTCCGCCAGCAAGGTCCAGTACGCCGCAATGGTTTTCACCGGCGCTCGCGCTCCGGTGGAGGTCAGGTCGTAGTAGAACCCAGTCGCCGGATCCCACATCTTGTCGTTGATGAGCCTGGCGAGCGCATCCGCATCGCGCGAAAAACGCCGTGCTTCGTCCTGCTTTCCAAGGATTAAACCGATTTCCGCCATCTGCCGGGCGAACAGAACCATTTCCGCGGATATGTCCAAGCCGGTCCCGCCATCGATCAGATAGGCATTCCGTGGCGAGTTGTCCATGCTCCCCCAATCCGTGATGTACAAGCCATTGCCTTGCTGTAGGTATCTCCGGAGCGCGCCGTAGTAGCGGCAGAGCGGTTCCCAGACAAACTTCAGGCGGTCACGGTCGCCGGTTAGTTGATAGCTGTCCAACTCCGCCCATGCCAGAATCGGGTGATTGAGGGCGTCCAGGGTCAATTTCGGGTTCGGCTGGGGAGGGGTCCGGCCTATATAGACGACCGGCTTGCTGATCCTCCTGGTGTCGGCGCCCGAGAGATTCCAGCCCCAACGGCTGAAGAACGGCGCACTCTTCTCATTGACCCATTCCACATAATCCGTGCCGTCGGAGCGGCGGATCTCGCGACAGATCTCGCCGTCCTCGTGCTGGCGGGCGTAGAAATTGTCGAGCGAGCCCACACCCGGCACGAGCGGGTGGCCATATTTGCAAAACATCGACATGAAGCATGTGTCCCACAGGAAAACGTTCGGATTGAATGCGGCATCGATGAACTGCGAGACAAAGCCGCTTCCAGGGGCGGGTTCGTAGAAGTGCCGGAAGGCAAGTTCCCATGCTTTCCAGTAAGTCGCCACCCAAAGCGGCTTTTCGTCGTAAATTGGGGAGGGGAGCAGCCCCTTCAAGTCCTGGAACATCGGGAGCGGCTCGGGCTTGTAGCTCTTTTTCGGGAAATACTTTCCCCGCGCACCCTCTTGCGGCGACTCGGCTGCACCGTACCCCGCGCTGCCGGTCAGCAAGCCCGAAGCGGCTGCCAGGGCGAGCAGCCCGGCTCGAACCCTGCGTGGATGGCGGGATTTGGTTCTTAGTTCCAACAGGATCCACATTGCACTCACCTCGTCACTTACTAACTGCCGGTCAACACTCCTTTGGTCGGTCCCTTAAAACCCGATTCGGAAACGGTCACCTGCGGGACATAGCGGAAGCTCCCCGGCGTAATCCCGCGCAGCTCGGCAAGCCGCAATGCCGCGAACTGAACCGGCACGATCTCGACCAGCGGGGCAACTGATTCCGGCACGCCTGGCGTATCCCAGGAGAACCCTTCCACATCTCCACAACCGGGGCCGACCACCCGAACCCGACCGCCGAAGGATTGCAGGTCCCGGGCGAGGGCGATGTTCAGCCCTCGGGTCGCGCCCTGTGGAGCGAAAATAATTCCCCGAAAATCAGCGCCGACGATCTCGACCGGGCCGTGACGGAAATGGCCGGCACCCATGGCCGTGGAACTGGCCTTTGCCACTTCGTTGAAGAGCAGCGCACCTTCGAGCGCCGAGGCACAGGACGGACCCCGCGCCAGCAGGTAAACCGACGACGTTCCATCCGGAAAATCGAGCGGGCAATAGACCTTCGCCTCGTAATGGGCAATTGTTTGCGACACCGACTCGACGGCCGTTTCCACCTGCCCGCGCCACGAAGGTTCCGGTTCCTCGAGCAGCAGGTAGCCGAGCACCAGCAGCGTGAGCAGCGTTCCTGTGTAAGTCTGGACAGCTACCATCTCATCCGGGCAACTGTTCACGAGCACCGGATAGCGCGTTTCGCGAGCCAGCCGGCCCTCTGGCTCGTTGGTCACCCCGACCGTAGCGGCCGCGAGCGCGCGTACTGCGTCGATCGCTCTCGAGATCTCGACCGATTCTCCCGACCTCGACACGAGCACCACCACGGCTCCCTTCGCCGAACCGGACAGATAATGAACCAGTTCGGCGGCGTCGATCACCTCGCAGGCGAAACCACGCGAGATCAGCAGGTATTGCAGCGGCACGCAGGCGAACAGGGAGCTGCCCATGCCGGTAAGCACTACCCGCCCCACCCGCCCGATCGCCGCGGCGGCCTCTGCGAGCGCCGGGCGGCCTTCTCCAAGCTGATATTCGACGACCCGCTGGAGCGATTGAGGCTGGTTGAGAATGTCGTGGTGCAGACGCTGTTTTTGCATCTCAGACTCCTGGAGTTTCCGCTGCCCCACGGCGCCACAGGTGGATGGGCCGCTTCACGCCGGCTGGCCGGAACGGCAGCTCTACCCGCCGGCCCATGCCTGCGGATGCGTAACCCGCGTAGAGCGCTTCCATAACGACCTTTCCATCTTCGCCGTTGGCTATGGGCTGCCCGCCGCGGCGGACGCACTCCGAGAAATGGGCCATCTCCTGCGGAAAACCGTAGTTCCACAACTCATCGAACACGGGGTAGCTCCAGCCTTTTGTCGAGGGCGCTTTCTCGACCGCGTAGCCATAGCCAATCTCGCTATACGTAGGCAGTGCGTTGCCCATGTGCAGGTTGGCGTAAGTAACGCCGGCATCGCCATAGACTTCAATGCGGTCGTCCATCCCGCCGCGCCGCGCCCAGCTATCCTCGACCAGGCCGACGGCTCCATTCTCGAACTCCAGAATACAGATGGAGTTATCCTCGCCGGTCGTTTCGGCGGCGTGGGCGTAGGTCCCCATATGGCAATACACATTCTTGATGCGCGGACGGTTCAGGAACCAGTAGCAGAAGGCGATGCCGTGGCAGCCCATGTCCATGAACACCCCGCCGCCAGAGGCTTCCGGGTCCCAGAACCAAGGGCTGTGCGGACCGAAGTGCTTTTCGCTCTGTTTGACCATGTACACGTTGCCGAAAGCGCCTTGATCCGCCATTTCCTTCGCCTTCACGTATTTCGGCGTGAAACAGAGTTCCTCGGCGTACATGAGCAGGACGCTTTGCCGCTTGGCGACAGATACCATCTCTTCGGCCTCTTCGACGGTCATTGCGAGCGGCTTTTCGCAGACGATGTGCTTGCCCGCGCGGGCGCAGTCGATCGTCATTTGCGCGTGCAGGTGGTTGGGCGCCGCTATGGTCACCATCTCGATGTCTTTCTCGCGGAGCATCTGCCGATAATCCGTGAAAATTCGGGGGATGCCATACCTCTTGGCGAGCGCCGCAGCGTTGCCTGAAGTCGGCGACGCCACCGCGACGACCTCCGCCTCCGCAGGTGCGATTTGGAATGACGCTGCGTGAATGTCAGCCTCGAATCCCGAACCGATAATGCCCACTCTCACCTTGCCTTTTCCAGCCATTGAAGCCCCCCTTCCCGCAGTGCGCCTGGCGTGCGCGCGCGTCCTGCTGATTCCCGCACAACAAGATGCGTCTCGACGGACGTCTCAGTGGGGATGCGCCGCTTCGTGCGGGCCATGCGATCCAGCGCCTCGTAAGCGAGCCTTCCGAGCCGGTCCCGCGGCACTCTTACGGTGGTGAGTGACGGAATGCCGTACCTCGCGAAAGCGATGTCGTCGGAGCCGATCACGGAAACATCCTGCGGGATCCTGCATCCCGCTTCCGTGAGCGCTCGGATCGCTCCCAGCGCGGCCAGATCGTTGCCGCACACGATGGCGGTAGGCAACTCCCCCTGTGACAGGAAATGCCGCACGCCCGCCTCGCCACCATCCGTGCCATTGTTGCCTTCGAACAACAGTGGCTCGACCAGACCGAGCCTGCGGATGGCATCCAATACGGCGTCCTTGTAGGCGACCGCCGAGGTACGGTGTCCGGGTCCGGCAATCACGCCGATCTGGCGGTGACCTAGATCGCGCAGGTACGCTATGGCCTCCGTCGTTCCTGTTGAATAATCCATCCGCACATTGCTGCGGGCTGGGCCGATTGGTCCTGCATCCAGCCTCACGACCGGGATATCGCGGTTTACGAGGTCGTCCACCAGTGCAGGTTCGATCTCCGAGGTCAGGACAGCGACGCCCTGGACCTTGTTCTCGATCATGCGCTCGACGGCCTTTCGCGCGCGGCTGCTGACGTAATTGGTCATACAGAGCAGAACGTCGAAGCCGCGGTCCTGCACAGCGGATTCAAAGCTCTTGATCAGCTCGCCGAAAAATGGGTTTTCGACATCGGAGATGATCAGACCGAACGTATCGCTGCGCCCGCGCGCCAGCCTCCGCCCGATGGCGTTCGTATAGAAATTCAGCTCATGGATCGCGGCCAGGACGCGGGTCCGCGTTTCGGCCGCTACGGGTCTGGTCTTATTGACGATATGCGACACGGTGCTGATGGACACACCCGCGCGTTCGGCGACATCACGCATCTGGACGTCTTTTCTTATTGGATAGCGTGGAGGCATGCTGTAACTTTCACTTATACCGGGGACGTTGTTACTCTTTCCCGTTTCGGGTCGAAATAGAAGACCTTGCCTTCCCGGTACGAGCGCACGGCCAGGCCGATATGCGTCATTACTTTTCCGGCGAGGTCGGCGTTGCAGTTGGGCTGGCGGCGGGAATGCACGCAATCGAAGAAATTGTCCACGTGCTTCTGATCGCCTTCATTGCCGGCGCCCTCAATCCGGATCTCGTCCTTGCCGTACTTCTTCTTGAATTCGGCTGCAAACGGCTTTTCCGGCACGATGCGGATGTAAGTAAAATCGCGGCCCTCCCAATCGTCGCCCAGCAGCATGGTCGCATGCTGTCCCCGGATCATCGCTTGCGGCCCGTAGGCATTGTTCTGCGAGGACTGGATCAGGATCTGGAACTTGCTCGGGTAATCCGCCACATTCAGGAAGGTGTCGGGAACCTCGCGGCCATCGTTATAAGTCCACAGGCCGCCCATTCCGGCTACGCGCGTGGGGTGCTCGTTCTTCACCGCCATGTGGAAGGGCGCAACCGTGTGATAGTGCAGGTCCGTGGCAATGCCGCCGGAATAATCCCAATACTTGCGGAAGCGGAAGAAGCGGTCGGCTTCGTAAGGGCGGTGCGTGGCCGCGCCGAGCCACTGTTTCCATTCAATGCGCGCCTCGCCCTTCGCGGTCGGGCCGGCATCCTCATCGATCTTCCAGTTCCAGTCTCCGGAGGGAACGTTCCGGCTGTACGTGCCGTGGCAGGACACGATCTGCCCGAGCATACCGGCGTCGATCGACTCCTTCGCCTTACGCCACTTATCCCATGACACCGACTGAACGCCGACCTGAAGAATGCGGTTGCCCGCCTCTGCGGCATGCGTGACCCTGATCGATTCCTCAACCGTGTGGGTCATGGGCTTTTCGCAGTAGACGTCCAGGCCTCTTTCGAAAGCCGCCAGAGTGATGGGTGCGTGCCAGTGATCCGGCGCGGCGATGAACACCGCATCCAGGCCGGCGTGCTCCAGCAGTTCCTGGTGATACACGTACGGCTTGGCTCCTGGCGCCGCATTCACAGCTTCGTTCAGGCGTTTCTGATAGACGTCGCAGACCGCGACGATCCGGACGTCGCCCTTCGTCTCGATCCGCTGCTGAACCAACTGCAGGTGTCGGAAGCCGCGTCCGCCAACGCCGATAAGGCCGACGTTGATTCGATCGTTGGCACCGCGAACCCGTCCCTGCGCGCCATCCACCAGGCGCATGCCGACGCCTGCGCCCGCAGCCGCCAAGAAAGTCCTTCTCGTCGTATCCATAGTCGGTAGCTCCCGTTATCCTGCCGGATCGTTAATCTCGCTAGCGCTTGCGCAAACGCTTTCGCAAACGCTTGAAAGGAACCCTACCACGGCACCGCACGCTCGTCAAGGGAGAAATTCCGGAAATCCCGAAACGCATCGCAAATGCTCTGGCCAGCCGTTGAATGCGCCGTTTACAGTCGGCATCTCGTCGCCTCTACGCGAGTTCGTGCAGGCGCCATGTGTTCCCTCGCCGGAAGGGCAAAGAGTATATCGGAGCCTCCGCTGGAAAGGCCTTGAGGAACCATACCGGCGCACGGTTGCGCTGCTGCGTTCGAGACGGTTCGTCCACAGCCTGTCCTGTGGTTTCACCGCCTCATAACGAGTAGGAGAAATCCTGGAGCGCCTGGCGAATTTCCGCCAATCCAAACGCTTCGACGGGCACCTGGCTCGGCTGAATGTTCGGATAATCGCGCCGGAAACCGCCGCGCATCAGATACAGCAGCCGCTTTTGCACCATTTCGTTCTCCAGCGCCATGAAGAACCTCAGGTCGCTCGCTCCGTCCTTCCGCAGGACGATCCGGGTATCCGCTGGAAGGGATTCCCGAATGTCGCCCGCGCGAATCGGGAGGCGGGAGATCGTTTTTCCTTTAGGGTCCTGGAACTCCATGCTGCCGCCCGCCCAGGGGCTCTGCGGCCAGACCCGGATATGGCAGGCCGTCACGGCCGGCGCCACCCGGAAACCAGCGGGGTGGAGGTACACGGGATTCGTGACCGCGTGATAGCGCACCGCTCTTGTGGGGTCGTCGTGCGCTCCGAAAACCCGCACTACTACGTATCCCGGCGTGTTCCTGCCGGCTAGGTCATACGTGAGCCGGCCGCCTCGGAACTGATCCCTGGCGGCTATGATCTGGCCTCCATTGGAGAGGACCTCTATGCGGCCCACTGCCTCTTCATCCGCGGCCGGATAAACCGTGATTTCGATCCGGTGCTTCCGGCCTGCATCCGTCGCGACGACTGAACCCATCGGTTTGCCGTCGACCTCCAGCGTCACCAAAGGGCCGTTGCTGGCGAAGTTTTGCCCCGATCGCGCGCTGGCGACGATCTTCTCGAGTGCGGGGCTTGGGCCTACCGGCATGAAATTCACGTAGGGCGTGCGGCCGCCCAGCATGGGCCCGGCGTTCAAAGCGTAATCTGTCTCTGCGAAGCCTGGCACCACGGCGCCCGTATCCAGGAAATGGAACCAGAGACGCTGGTACTCCGGGTGAAACGGGCGATCTCCCATTACGGTAAAGCCGTCCAGCCTACCGTAAATAGTCAGAAACATCGGGGCGAACGCGGCGATGTTGGTGATAAACTCTTCGCCCGACATCCACCAGCGCGTCGGATGCGCAAATACGCCCAGCGCGCCAAAGCCGTGCTGCGCGGCCATGATCTCGAACAGGGTGCGCCTGGTTTGCGGTAGGCCGGTCAGAGAGTTGATTTCGGCGCCGGTATCGCTTAGAAACAGGCGAATCGGGCGGTCCTGCGAATAATCGTGCCAAGCCGGGTAATCGTAATGGTAGCCGAACCACCAGACGTGGCATGACTGTCCCTTGGGCGTCTCGTTGTCCAGGTAGAAAAAGGTCCGCCCGTGGGCCAGCGCGTTGAGCTGATCGATGGTCCCACTTACCGCGCTGGTGTCCATCACGCTGTGGGGATCGATCCGGCCGGAGTAGTAAAGGTCACGATCCGGGCCTTCGTATCGCACATAGGATGCAAGCTCTACCGGGTTCCATGGGCTGCCTACCCCGACTGCTCGCACGCCAAACTCCGCGCACCACTCCACCAGGCGGCGCTGCGCCTCATCAAAGGGAACTGTGGGCCGGTCGCCTGGCCATCGCCAGCGATGCGTGTGTGTCAAGACCGGGAGCCACGCACCAGCGATCTCCGAACGCGACCCGCCGGGAAGTTCCCGGACCGGCACGATAGCCGGAGCGCCGCTCTCCGCCGAGGCCTGATGCAGGCTGGCCAAGGGCATGCCTACGCCCGCGGCCTTCAGGAAACCCCGCCGGGTAACGTCATTCACGGCTGATTTGCGCTGCATCAGACTTCCCACGCCGCGCGCATCGGCCGGCCGAGAATCCTGGCGGCCTCCTCGTCACCGACGATCGCTTCTCGCCCGGGATCCCACTGCACCGGCCGGCCAACCCGAACCACGATATTGCTCAAATGGCTGATCGTGTCCGAGCGGATCGCGCCCTCTAGCGGCGACACGGTCTGCTTGCGGCTCTTCACGCAGTCGATGAAGTTTCGTTGGTGGTGGTCGCTCTCATATAACCGCGTGTCCTTGGGGCCGAATTTCACTTCGCTGAGCGACGGTTTGCTGAACTCAATGCCGCCTCGATCCACGCTCACCCATCCCTCGCTGCCGAAAAACGTGGTGCCGTGGTCGATCCAGCGCTTCCGGTATTTCATGACGGGCTCCTTGGCCTCGCGCCAGTCCATGAAACGCATGTGAACACCCTGATCGTAATAGCAGTGGATGTCCCACTTCTCGACCGTGTCGAACAAGCCGTAGCGGGGCACCGAGCCGGTCCCTTCGTAAAATACCGGACCGGTTTCGTCGGTTCCGAGCCCCCACTGAGCGATGTCCAGCGGATGCGCGCCCCATCCCGCGATGAACCCGAGCGCGTAATCGTAAATATGATAGGCGCCGAAAGACGTGCAGCGGTCCACCGTGTACTGCCGCACAGGCGAAGGACCGCACCAGAGGTCATAGTTCAGGCCGGAGGGCACGGGCGCAGGCCGTAATGAACCGTAGCGATACACCGAGAATGTCGGCTTACCGTCAAACTCCGCGTACTGCTGCGAGATATCGGGGCACCAGGCGTCGATCCTGTTCACGGTTCCGATGTAGCCATTGCGCACGAGTTCGCAGGCGTAACGAAATCTCTTGTCCGAGCGCTGCTGAGTCCCGTACTGGAGGATGCGGTTCTTGCCGCGCATCTCGGCGCGCAGCCGCCAGGACCATTTCAGGGCAACGCTGAGCGGCTTCTCCACATACACATCCTTGCCGGCGCGGATGGCGGCGATGGCCAGCGGCACGTGCCAGTGGTCCGGAGTCGCAATCACGACGGCATCGATGTCGCTGCGTTTCAGAACCTCCCAGGGGTTCGAGTACGCCTTGACGTAATCGCCGCCGTACAACTTATTCCACTTCTGGCGCTTTTCCTCACGCCGGTCCTCGTAGCAATCGCAGACCGCCACGATCCGCGCGTCGGGATGAGTGTTGATGCCATCGGTATCGGCCGTGCCGCGGCCGCCCACGCCGAAAGCCGCAACGTTCACGCGATTGCTGGGCGCGGCCGCGCCGAACACGGAAGATGGAACGATCAGCGGAGCCGCCACCGCCGCCGACGCGCTTCGTAGAAAACCGCGACGGCTGAAACCGCCGCTGTTCGTTGTCGTTGGATCCTTCATCGTCCTGCCACCTCCTCCCAATTACCGGTTCGCCGCATTCCGCCGAAGGCTAGACGGGGGACCGCAAGCCAGCAGTGCCGAAAGGTGCCGCAAGCTGTCTTCCGCCTGCTTCGGAGTGCCACAGTCTACCGACAGCACGCCGGTCCACCCGGCGCCCGTCAGAATTTCGACGATGCGCCCCCAATCTATCACTCCTTCGCCGCAGGCGCAGCCGACCGGCGTGCCCGTGACTTTGCCCGTTTCAGCGTTCGCCTGCTCGAATGAGATGTCCTTGGCATGCAAGTGAACCAGCAGGGGCAAAACTTTCTCGAGGCCCGCGTAAGGATCTTCTCCGCCCAGGTAGGCATTGCCCGTATCGTAGTTGACGCGCAGCCAAGCCGAATCCACCAGGGTCGCGATGCGGAGCAGCCCCTCGGTGGTTTTCGTCATGCTCTGGTGCGGCTCAATGCCGATGTAGATGCCGTAGTATTCGGCCACCTGGAGGACCTTCTTCAGCGTATACCGAATCACCGCAAAGCATTCGTCGTGGTCAAGCCAGGCCGGCTGGATCCCTTCATCGGTATTCACTACGGGTGCGCCGACTGCTGCGGCGAACCGGATGGCCTTCTCCAGGTAGGGCACGCTGATTTCGGGGCGCATCAGCGGGCAGTGCGCGCTCAGCCCGGATGGCTTGACGCCGTGGCGGTCCAATACCGATTTCATTTCTACCGGGTCGTTGTCCATCGAGAACGAGTGAAAATATCCGGCTTCACTCAGCAACTCCCGGCCGTTGTGCACCATTGGCTCTACCAGTCGAAAGCCGAATTCGGCCGCGCGGGCGACAGCGGCGTCGAACGGCTTATCTTCACTACGGATAAACTCCAGGTTAATTCCGATTTCAAGGCTCATGGCTCCCGGACGCGGACCAGCCGCGTTCATGTTCGATGGTAAAAGGATGTTAAAATTTCGTCGTCCGTTTTTATTCGACCGATGAATTTTGAACATGAGGTCTCTTGTCCAAGTCGATCCCGATCTACCGGAATGACGAGCAGACCGTGCGAGCCGACACTTGCGAGGCGGTGATCGAAGCGGCGTCCAGGCGCACCGTCCGCCTCCAGGCCCTGATCCATGGGCACTACCCGGGCAAACCGCTTCCGCAGGGAGCGCTGCCCGGTCTGAAAACGGTGGGGTTCTGGGACGCCGAAAACGCCCAGGACTGGGGATTGCCGTGGCACCGGAATGAAGGAATCGAAGTCACGTTTCTCGAGACCGGGCGCCTGGCATTCGCCGTGGACGGCCAGAAGTGCGAACTGCGGGCCGACGATCTGACGATCACGCGCCCGTGGCAGTTACATCGGGTCGGAGATCCGAACATCGATGCCGGCCGCCTCATCTGGCTGATTATGGACGTGGGTGTCCGTCGGCCGAATCAGCCATGGAAATGGCCCTCATGGGTTTTGCTCAGCAAGCCGGACCTTGACGAGCTCACTGCGTTGCTGCGCCATACCGAGCGCCCCGTTTGGAGGGTGTCGCCGGAGGTCCGCCGTTGTTTCCAGCAGATCGCCGAGACCGTGGAAACCGACCAGAACGGCAACGGCATATCGAGGCTCACGGTGCGGTTGAACGATCTGCTCCTGCTGATGCTGGAGCTTTTCCGAAGACAGTATGTGCCGCTCGACGAATCCCTATCCAGTTCCCGGCGAACGGTGGAACTCTTTCTGGCAGACCTGCGCTCCCACGCCGACCATCTAGCCATCGCATGGACGGTTCAGGAAATGGCCGATTCGTGCGGCCTGGGCGTCACTCAATTCGTGCACCACACGCGACGGCTGACGAACATGGCACCCATGCATTATCTGAACCATTGGCGGCTGGAGCATGCGGCCCGAATGCTCCGCGAGGACTCCCTAAAGAGCGTCACCGACGTCGCTCTAAGCTGCGGATTTTGCTCGAGCCAGTATTTCGCGACTGCTTTCACCGCGAAGTACGGGTGCTCGGCGACGGAATACCGGCGAAAGTAAGACCGTAGGGAAATCGAATTAACGCACGTATCGATGAATCCAGGCCCGCGCCGCTCCGGCCAGACCTGTCTCTGCACCGAGCGATGCCAGCGTGAGCACTGTCTTTTCTGCCGGCACCTGAGTACAAACCTCGTGGATGACTTGCTGTATACGTTCCAGAAACAAGTCGGCGCTCTTCATGACGCCGCCGCCGAGCGCAATCGTATCCGGAGCGAAAATCGTGATGAGGTTGGCCAACCCGAGCCCGAGATAGAAGCCTTCCCGCTCCACAGCGCGGCGCGCCAGTGCGTCGCCGCCGCGCGCAAGCGCGCAGATCTGCGCGGCACTGATTTCACCGGCCTGCGGATTCCGCTCCAGCAGCCATGCGGTCATCGCACGACCGCTGGCCAGGCTTTCCCAGCAGCCGCGGGCCCGGCAATAGCAGAGCGGCCCCGCCCTGTCGAGCGCCTGATGCCCGAGCTCCGGGTGTGCGCCATCGACGCCGCGATAGAGTTCTCCCGAGAGAACGATCCCCGCGCCGATACCGGTGCTGATCGTGACATAAAGGAAGCGGCTGCTCCCTTTGGCGGTGCCCCAGCTCGCTTCCGCGAGCGCTGCCGCGTCGGCGTCGTTTTCGATCGCTACTGGCACGCCGAATTCGCCGGATAGAGCCGCGACAATGTCGCCTCCCTGCCACCCCGGCAGCGTACCCACATCCCCTACAATGCCGGAGAATGGATCTAGCGGACCAGGGCACGCGACTCCAATACCGCAGTAGCCGACGCCCGCCTGCCGGGCCGCCGCGTGCAGCATTTCCGCCGTCCGGCGCATCGCATCATCGAAGCCGTCCCTGGGTGCCGTGGGGCATTCCACTCGGCCGACGACATCTCCGCTATCGGTGACCGCACCGGCGGCGATCTTGGTCCCACCGATATCGACCGCGCCAATGGCCAAACCACTCAATTACAGCCGTCCACTTTCAACGCCCTCGCCCCTTCGCGGAAATCAGGACTGGAAGCTCATTCTATATCGGAACAACTTTGAACCGCAGTTGATCAGCGCCTCTTGACCTGTATTTCCAGGTCCGGCATGTATATCTACGGGACCGGCGGAACTTTCACCAGCACTGCTGGACACTGGCCGGAGTTCGGTGGTGCCAGCTTGCGATATCCTCCCGGAGGGGATTCGTGTCGAGAGGCCACGAGGCCGTCCACACCGCAAAATGTTGGGAGAAGACACCTTCAGCGGAAGCCCTAAAAATAAGAGGATCCATGCCGGAAGAAGACTCAGCTAGGTGGCCATCCGGGCAAGCGCCGGGCAAAATCTTGCTTCCACCGGATTCAGCACTGAAACAAAATGGGTTCTGATGTTAATCGCAAGGTCTGCAAAACCTTCATACGTCGGTTCGACTCCGACCCTCGCCTCAAAATTCAAGGCTTTTTGACCCCGGCATTTACCAGAAAAAGAAGCAGTTAGCGCCATTTGGCCTATTCTCACTGAACCTCACTCTTGCTCCGGCCAACCGGCGAAGAATCGCCGAAACTCTCAGGATCATTGGACCCGGATTGGACCCGATCCGTCTTCTCGGGCGCATCCGTTTAAAACTATTCCACTACGGACGTCCCTGCGGCGAGGAATAACCGAAACAGCGTGCCGCTTCTATGCCATGAATAAGGCCGGAAAAACGGTGGCCCACCGCCTCACCGATCGAGCGATCAAGCCGTCTTGCACATCCTATGCAAGTTCGGAGCCGAAGCCGGGTTGGCCCCATTCTCGCCGCACGACTTGAGACACACCTTCATCAGCAGCAGGGAAGACACTGCGGACCGTGACCGCCTTGCTCTGGTGAGCGGGCAGTTTATGTGGAGCTGACCTTCCGCCGAAGGAGGACCATCCCAATCCCGACTCCCATTCCACACAGGTAAACACCTGCTGGCTCCGGAGTGGGGTCGAATGGGAGGTTCGAACCTGCAACCCCCGCGAACTCGAACGAAATCCCACCGCTGGTGGCCGTCACTGTAGTGAAAGGCGTGCTCGTATCGACGACCACATACGCGCTGCCTCCCGGACCTTGGTACCCGTTGCTAACGAAGCCCATAGCAGCGGCCTGAACCTCTGATCCTGTAACCTGAGAATTCTCCGCGTCATTGAAAGTCAGCGAGTTTGACGTATCAATTGACCCCCACAGGAGCGCGAACTTAGTTTGCGGGTTTGCGAAAGTGATAACGATCGAGCCCAAACCCGTAGAGAGGTAATTCCCTGACTCGGCCACGCTGGTCGTTAACGGTGATCCATAATCTCCTGTCAGGTATTCGGGCTGGCTACTGCTGACGCCTGCCACCGGAACGGCATACTGGCCGGGAAAGGCCCCACGCACGACGCCCTGATCGGAAGGGAACGGTGGCACGAACTGAATCGTATATCCAGAGCCGAAGATATCGGCCGAAGAATCCGGTGCAATCCCAGTCAGATCGACCACCACAGGGTTTGAACCCAACGCGGGCGTATAAAGACTGGCATAGTAGATCGTGTTGGCCCTGGCGATACCTGCGCCAGCGGTGATCAAGAGGACAGTGCCGACGCAAACGGCCATCCATCGTGTTCGGCCAATTTTGGGTCGAAATCTCTTTTGTTCCATTTTGCCCTGTGGATACTTTGTATCTTTGCTGACAAAAAGGCAAGCTCTTGAGGTACCGGTGGTACCGGTCCCTTTGGCTAGGGCGCGGCCAGGCTGCTCAGTTGGTCGACCAGGATATGCGGAAGGTTGAGGCGGCCGGCGGCCGCGGCGTGCACGGGGGCCGGCGCCCTGCCTGCCCTTTGCCGCCGCCAGCCTGAATTGCGTAAACAGGAGTGGCGGATTCGCCAAAAATACCTCCGGAGCGGAGTGATATCCTGGCACTTCATGTCCGAATCCATGACCATGGACGAGAGTTGGCGGTTCTTTCGGGGGGAAAGAAATGAGATGGCGAGCTTTACCGGCTTTAATGGTTCTGGCGGTGACCGGATTGAGCCACGCCCAATCTCCCTCGTTATTTAACGTCCGGGATTTCGGAGCAGTCGGGGACGGCGTGAAACTGGACACCGCATCCATCAACAAAGCGATTGACGCATGCTCCAAGGCTGGAGGCGGAACAGTCTACGTTCCGGCCGGAACTTATTTGACCGGGACCGTCACTCTCAAGAGCAACATGACCCTGTGGATCGGTGCGGGCGCCATCCTGCTGGGCAGCAAAAACCTGGCGGATTACCCGGTTCCAGCACCCTGGAATCACCGCACGGTCAATTTCGGATACGGCTCTGTGGGGGGCAGCGACTGGTACAAAGCTCTGGTGTTCGGCGCGAACCTGGAAAATGTCACCCTCCTGGGGCCGGGCACGATTGACGGCAATAAAGTCACCAATTCGAACGGCGAAGAGAGCCTGCGCGGTCCACATGGTGTTTCGCTCGAGAACTGCAGGAATGTCACCATCCGCGACCTCACCATTAAGGACGCGAGCAACTGGTCGCTGCGGATAAATGCCTGCGAAGGCGTGAGGATTGACGGCTACAATGCGCAGGGTGGCTGGGATGGCATCAACATCGGCGGAAACTCCAAAGACGTCATTATTGCGAACTGCCGGTTGTTCACCGGAGATGACAGCATTGCCGGGGGAGCGACCAACATGACGGTTACAAACTGCCTGCTGAGCTCGGCCGCCAACGGTTTCAGGTTCTACGGGGAGAACACCGTGATCAGCAATGTCATCATTATCGCTCCCGGACGCGTGGAGCATGTGACGTCACACCGGCATAACACCGAATCCGGGTTCACCGGAAGTCCAGTCGGAAACTTCGTGATGTCCAACGTGACGATGATCGGAGTGCGCTCCCCCTTCTGGATTAACCTGGGGCCAGGCCGCGGGCGACAGGAAAAACAGGCACCCCCTACCACCATCACAATCAGCAACCTGAGTGCGACCGGCGTGGGTGTAAGCCCGTTCTATATATCCGGGGATGCCGAACACCCGCTGAAATCCCTGACCCTGGACAACGTCCGTCTGAGCTATGTTGGCGGAGTAGATGAAAAGGACTCGATCCAGCACGGCATCAGCCCGTATTCGATTGACCCCTGGTACGGCTTTTTTGCACGGAATATCGAAACCCTCGAGATGCGTGGTGTGCGTCTTGGATACGAACGGAACGACCTCCGGCCAGCCATGTATCTTGAGAACATCGGCACTTTGGACCTGGATCATTTCGCCGCCCAGCGCGATTCGAATGGCGCGCCCTCGGTAGAAATGTCGGGGGTGAAACGTGTACTGGTCGATTCGAAGGAGTTGCCCACTCAGAAGATCCGGGTTCGCGGGCTGGAAGTGGAGTCCGCGAAGATCCTGGCCGGCGAGCCGTTCCTGACAAAGGTCTCCGTAGAGAACACCGGCCGCGAAGGTTTGGGAGAGGTGACTTTGAATTCCGGCGGCGCACATCTGGTGCGCAGCGTATGGCTGAAGGAGGGCGAGACGGCCGACGTGCGTTTTGCGAATACGATTAAACAACCGGGCCAGAAGCAAGCGCAGGCCGGCGACTTTACCCAGACGTTCACGGTAGTACCCAAGCCCGTCGGGCATGCGGTGCGCACGCCGTACTTCGCCTTCACGAATGACAAAGGAAAAGTCGAGCAACTCGAAGGCGGCAGCTTTTATATCCAGGACAATTCGGCGATCGATACATGCTGTTTCGATAAGGCGGACACCTACTCGACCGCGTACCAAAAAGGCGCGCTGCCGCTGAACGGCACGGTCGTAACCAGGCTTGAGAACCCCGATCTGCACGGCATGTGGGCCGGATCATCCGGCATCATGGTCCGCAACGACATCACCAGGGCCGGGCAGGCAGCCGGCTACATCGTCCTGGAGTGCTCGCCCGCCAGCGGCTACTACATGGAATGGGATGCTAACGGAGATGGACACATGGACGGCCACACGGAGATGGACGGAATTACATACTGGCCGGGTTGGCTGAAGATGGAGCGCCGCGGGAGCCGTTTCACCGGCTATTACAGCAAGGAGGGGACCAACTGGACCAAAGTTGGGGAGGTCGAGATCCCCAGTGCGGCGGAGCATCTGGATGTGGGACTCTTCTCCCGCCTGAGTAGCGCCCGGTTTGACGGTCTGAAGATCAAAGCTCAGCCGAACCTGTAGCGAAAGACCTGTGACAAACGATTCCTGGCTGCCGCCCATCCGAGGGCGACTGGGGACAATTCTGTGCCACACAGGAACTGCTTCTGGAAGACAGCTATACCGCCGCCGAGACGAGTAAGTGGCACGCGGACGCGAAGCGTCGCGCACTACGCGAAATGAGATGGCGGGGAGCGCCCGGAACGGCGATGGGCTCAGTTCGCGGTAATGTTCAGGGTCGCCGTGGATGGCGAACTGACGCCCGCAACTGTTAGAACGACCGGGTACGTGCCCGACGAAAGCGAAGAAGGTACGGTAATGTTCGCCTGGTACAACCCCGTCCCGACCAATCCGCAGTACTGGACTGCCGCCTCGGTAGCGCCGATCGTGACGGTGCAGGTGTTGCTTGTCACAACGGCGCTGGAGATCACCGCACCCGCGCTCGTTGCGGGGCTGGTCGGCCCGAAGCCCGTTCCGAAGATCTCGAGAATGTCGCCCGGATGCGCAGCCGCAGTGGTGGAGTATCCGGATACCGCCGAGCCCGTTCCGTTGATGATGGTGTTGTCGCGGGGCCGCACCGCCAGGACGTAATTCGACGCGACGAACAGCCCGGGCATCACAGGCTGCATGGCTAATGTGGCGTTCGCCGTACCCGCCGAATTGGTGACGGTCACGGAGACGTTGCCGGTAATCGTATCATCCGGCACTTGCACGTTGAGCTGAACCGGGCTTACGTAGAGCATGTACGCGCTCTTGGAGTCGATGCTGACGCTGGTTCCTCCGAGCGTGGTCGGATAGGTATTATCGATCATATCTGAAGACGAGGCGCTCACGGCGGCGGTGGCCAGGTTGACTCCGAAAATAGAAATCCACGCACCGGGCGCGAGACCCGCCGCGCCGCTGGCCCCATTCACCACGCCGCCCGAGGCGATCGCCGGAGTATTGCTCGAGGAACTCGACCCCGCGGGCGCTAGCGTGCCGCCGCCCACCAAGGTGTAGGTCTTTCCGCCCAGGTAGCTGTTCGCCGAGAGGGACGCATCGTAGGTGACGGCATAGCCATTCCCCTGGATGTTGGTGATCGAGTTTCCCGAGATTCCGGCGCTGTCCACAAGGCTCGTGAGCATGGAATTGCCGGTGACACTCCAGGTGCTAGCGGCATCGAGCGTAAGTGAGACCTTAATCAGCTTGCCGGTCAGAACCGACGAATTCTTCAGAGTCGCGGCGATCGTACTGATGCTGTCTGCGGTCATATCTCCGGTGAGCGTCTGGCCATCGCCGGTCAGCACGGTGTTGCCGCCGTTGGAGCCGGTATTTCCCCAGGAGCCCGCCGCGGCACTTACCAGCACGCCTGAGCCGGTGGTCAGAGTGGCGCTTTTGAGGTTAATGATCGCGGTCGAGTTGGTTACATAGAAGAGGGAACCGCTCGCGGGGGTGTAGTTCAGCGATCCTCCCGTCATAGTGAACGTGCCTTGCGCGCCGGAAGCGTCACCCGACATGCTCTGGTAAATCATCACACCCCACTTCTGGTACGTGCCGGTCATGCTGACGTTGTTCAGGGTGATGGAATTGGCGCCCTCGATTACAGCGATTTCGGCGCCGGTCGAGCGGAACGTCGTTCCAGCGGCGGTAATGGCGCCCGTGGAATAGATTCCGGCGGAATTCATCCCCGCGACGGTCACGTTCCCGCCGGTCACATTGATGGTCCCGCCCCCGCGATCCGTGGCGACGGCGCTCGCACTCGCGCCGGTAGTGCTCATGGTCACGTCGGTAACGGTCATGGTGCCGGTCTGGGTCGCCATTACGGCGTGCGCACCATCTCCGGTGCAAGTGATGGTGGTGCCGGAGAGGGCGACCCTCGATCCGCTGCCCGTCGCAAACGCTCCGTTTGCGCCCGTGCCGGTAGTGATGATGGTTCCTCCTTGGACCGCTCGGCCGAGCCGCCTCAAACTTTCGTATCGAGGAGATCGGCGGATTATCCTCTTTGGGTGCGATCCCGGGCGGCGCATGGCCTGCGTCCCCCGATTCCGCTATCGTTTTGCCATTAGTATCGCCCGGCCAGCCGCTGCCCTCAGGATTCCTCATTGCGGGCATCAGTCCTCGAAAGCGTCTCGACGGAAATTATCGCGCGTTCTATGAACTCGCCGCCGGCCAGATCGCATCCGCCATCGCAGAGTCGGAAACGTACGAATACGAGCGCCGGCGAGCCGAAGCACTGGCCGAACTTGATCGCGCCAAGACTACCTTCTTCAGCAACGTCAGCCACGAATTCCGAACGCCGCTAACCCTCATGCTCGGTCCGATGGAGGAACTGCTGCGTGGGTCTGGCGAGAAGGTCACCGCCGATCGCGGTGAACTCGAACTGATCTACCGCAATGGCTTGCGGCTGCTAAAGCTGGTCAACAACCTGCTCGATTTCTCTCGGATCGAGGCCGGACGCATTCAGGCCTGCTACGAGCCAGTCGCCCTGGCCGAATTGACGGAGGGGATGGCCAGCCTGTTTCGCTCCGCGATCGAGAAAGCCGGCCTGCGGCTGGTGATAGAGTGCACGCCGCTGTCCGCTCCGGTTTACGCGGACCGCGAGATGTGGGAGAAGATCGTCTTCAATCTTCTCTCGAACGCATTCAAGTTTACCTTTGAGGGCGAGATCTCGGTTTGCCTCCGGCAGACCGGCGGCCAGGTGGAACTGGTTGTATCCGACACGGGCATAGGCATGCAGGACCCGGACATTCCTATGATCTTCGAGCGTTTTCATCGAATCGGTGGCGCTCCCGCCCGAACCAACGAGGGATCGGGGATCGGATTGTCACTTGTAAGGGAGCTCGCCCGGCTCCACGGCGGCACGGTCCGCGTCGAGAGTGTCTATGGCAAAGGGAGCAGCTTCACGGTCTCCCTTCCCCTGGGAACCAACCACTTGCCCGGCGACAGGATCGGCTCGCCGCGCCCACAATCCTCGCCCGCGATGAACTATCGTCCCTACCTGGAAGAAGCGCTACGCTGGCTGCCGGACGCGTCCCGCGATCCCACCGAAATCGGCGATGACCGGGGAGGCGTGGACTCGCCGTTGCCCGTCCCATCCGCGCGCGTTCTCATTGCCGACGACAACTCCGATATGCGCGAGTATCTTCGACACCTGCTTAAGCAATACGAGGTCGAAGCTGTGTCGGACGGGCGTGCGGCGCTGAAAGCGATCGACCGTAGCCGCCCCGACCTGCTGATCGCTGACGTGATGATGCCCGAGCTGGATGGCTTCGGGCTGCTGAGATCACTGCGCAGCAATGAAGGCACCGCGGCCATTCCGGTGATGCTTCTTTCCGCGCGCGCCGGCGAGGAGGCGCGCATCGAAGGCTTGCGGGCCGGTGCCGACGATTATGTCGTGAAACCCTTCAGCGCACGCGAGTTTCTGGTGCGCGTCGCATCACGGCTGGAGATTGGACGGCTTCGCTCTCAGGCGGACGCCGAGCGCCTGCGATGGCGGGCACTTCTGCACCTGGCTCCCGCCGCCATCGCCGTTCTGCGGGGCCCCGACCACGTTTTCGAATTCGTCAACCCCGAGTACCTGCGCGCGACGGGACGCCATGCCCCGGACCTGATCGGCAAGCGTATCCGCGAGGCGCTACCCGAGCTTGCCGGACAGGGTCTGTTCGAACTGCTCGACGACGTCTATCGCACCGGAGAGGTGGCCGTCGGTTCCGAGCGCCTGGTGAGGCTCGGATTGGGACAAGACCACCTCGAGGACCGTTACTTCACCTTCGTTTACCAGCGGTTCCACAACGCGGCAGGAGAGGTGGAGGGCATTTTCGTTCACGCTGTGGATGTCACCGAGCAGGTTCGGGCCAGGCAGCGAATTGAAGAAAACGAAAAGCGCCTCAGCGCCATTTTCAACCAGGCCAGCGTCGGGATCGCCCAGACGGATCTGAGTGGGCGCTTGGTGCTGGCCAATCAACACTATTGCGACCTTGTGGGCCGTTCGTGGGAGGAGTTGGTGGGTTGCCGCACCGTGGAAGTGACGCACCCTGATGACCGCGAGCGCACCCGGGAGCTGTCTGAACTTGCCATGCGGCGCGATCAAGCCTTCGAGACCGAAAAGCGCTACATACGCCCGAACGGAGAAATCGTATGGGTGCACAAGAGTCTCACCGCCGTCTGCGATGAGCAGGGACACGCGAGGTATTTCCTGAACGTTGTGCAGGACATCACGGCGCGCAAGCACGCTGAGGAGGCCCTCCGCGAGAGCGAACGCCAACTGCGGACCTTGGCCGACTCGATTCCGCAACTCGCCTGGATCGCCGATGCGGAAGGTTCCATCTTCTGGCACAACCGCCGCTGGTACGAGTACACGGGCACGAGCCTGGAAGACGCCCGGGGGTGGGGTTGGCGATTGGCGCACGATCCGGCGATGCTCCCGCACGTTCTGGAGCGCTGGAACAAGTCGCTGCGCAGCGGAGCCCTGTTCGAAATGGAGTTCCCGCTGCGACGCGCCGATGGCGTGTTTCGCCGCTTTCTCACGCGGGTGATCCCTGTCCGCGATAGCGCCGGCCGCGTGACGGGGTGGTTCGGAACCAACACCGACATCGAAGACCAGAAGCGGGCCGAAGAGGCGATTCGCCAGAAACAGAGACTGGAGAGCACCGGCGTGTTGGCCGGCGGCGTGGCGCATGATTTCAATAACCTGCTGACGGGCGTTCTGGGCAACGCCAGCCTGGTGCTCGAAACGCTCCCGGATTCACATCCCAACGCAGCCTTCTTGCGGGAGATCGTTCGGGCTGCCGAACGGGCAGCAGATCTCACGCGCCAGATGCTCGCCTATGCGGGCAAGGGGTCCTTCATTCTGGAGCGCCTGGATCTTTCGGCGCAAGTGCGCGAAATCGGCAGACTGCTCGAGGCCGTTATTCCGAAGGAGGTGGCGGTTGAGATGGCGCTTGCGACGGATCTGCCGGCGGTCGAGGCCGATCCCGGCCAGGTGCAGCAGATTGCCATAAACCTGGTGATCAACGCGACAGAGGCCATCGGCGAAGACCGCCGGGGCAATGTGCGCGTGGCCACCCGCTGCCAAACCCTCTCGGCGGAGACCGCAGGCCAGTTCTTTCCCGAACGCCCGGGACCGGGTATGTACGTTGTGCTCGAGGTTCGGGATGACGGTCCCGGCATGAGCGAGGATGTCCGCGCCAAGATTTTCGATCCCTTCTTCAGTACCAAATTCACGGGGCGAGGGTTGGGTCTCTCTGCCGTGCTCGGGATAGTTCGGAGCAGGGGCGGCGCCGTTACTGTTGAGAGCGCACCCGGACAGGGGAGCACTTTCCGGGTCTATCTTCCCGCTGTGGAGCGGGCGGGGGAACGTGTCGCGCGCAACGAGGAAGTGCGGCAGTCGGAGCAGCGAAGTGTAGTGCTGGTGGTCGATGACGAAGCTACAGTCCGCCGTGTTGCGCAGCAGGCTCTGGAGCGAAGGGGCTACTCCGTTCTGGTGGCGGCGAACGGCCTAGAGGCCGTCGACCTTTTCAAGGAAAATGCCGCACATATCGATCTCGTGCTGCTGGACCTGACCATGCCGGTGATGGGCGGCGAGGAGACGTTGCGATGTCTTCGGCGTATCCGGGCCGATATCCAGGTCATTCTGTCCAGCGGCTACGACGAGAAGGAGGCTGCGCGCCGCTTCTCAGGGATGCCGGTCTCCGGCTTCATCCAGAAGCCCTAGACGGGCGCCAGATTGAACTTCATGGTCGGCGGCGTCCTCGACCGGCTGAAGTCGGCTTGACCGTCGCCTTTCGCCATATCTGCTCAGCCCCCCTTCGGCCCCGCACCGGCGCCCGACGAGGAGGCTGAACATAGTTCAACGCGCATTAAACGCGGACCCGAACCGGGCTCACGGATCGGCTTACCTCGACCGAAGGAATTATCCAATCAGCACCTAACCGGATCCGGAGCAGGTCGGACGTCTCTCCCTCAGGCGCCACTCGACTTTGCCAGCCTGGAACTAGACGATTGCTCCGATGTGAATCTATGGTTGCGCCAGCCCTAAGCTCTTAGGAGAGGTAAGTCGCGTTATGCTTGGCTGGACGGCTGAGTCCGTTCCGAATTGGGGTCGAGAAAGGCAATGAGAAGTCGCGAACCGAAGCTCGCGATGGGCAGAAGCAGACTGAGAATCACAGCCCAGTCACGGGAAGTGTCCTGGTCGCTCATCTCGGCAGCGAGAATTAATCCTGCCAGCAGGAGCAGGACCAGGGAAATGCCGCGATGAAATCGACGAAGCTCCGATTGCAGCCAGGAATCGAGCCGGTCCTCGATCCGACGGCCATCTTCGGAATCGGTGCAGATTTCCCGGCAACGGCACCCATGGCAGACGTGCGCAGGCGCGCGATACGTCACTATCCTGAAGGCAGAGTCGGTGTGGTCGCGATTCAAATACCGCCCTTCAGGGCACTCCCAACGATCATGGGAAGTATGGTATTTGAACCCAGCTACCTCAATCTGCTTTGAGATCCGGTGCGATTGCCGCGCCACGCGTTCTAGGATCGCGGCGACCGCAACGAGAAAGATCGCGTAACTCGCCCCAAACAGGACGTCTGTATGAAGCCCATACATCATTACTGATTCGATCCCGCCTCCACAACCTCGGTGAAGAGAATTCCCGCTGGTTCTTCAGTAACGACAGCGGGAGCCATGTAGCGCACCGCGGTCCACGTCAAATAGAGAATAGGCAGGACTCCTCCGACAATGAACAGTACGTCGCCGGGAAGCCGCAGCCATTCGATGAGAGTGTTGGTTCTCCCCGTTAAGTAGTTAAGAGAACGCGCGTCAAAATACCCCTGACTTACGGAATGATAGAGCTGCAAAATCCCTAGTGGGAAAAGTGACGCGAACACCATCCAGGCCAGGCCAATGTTCAACGACCAGAAACTTGTCTTTGCAGCGCGATCCGACCACCGGCCCTCTGGAATAAGATAACGCAAGCAGAAGAGTGCCAGTCCGACCGCGAGCATTCCGTAGACACCCATCATGGCGGCGTGGCCGTGATTAGGAGTTAGCGCGGTGCCGATTTCATAGTAGGAAACGATTGGCAGATTGATCAGGAAGCCAAAGACCCCGGCGCCCAAAAAATTCCAGAACCCAACCGAGGCGAGGAACATGACGGCCCAGAAATGCGGGAATCGTGTGACAGACGACGATTCCTGAACGGCCCCGAGTTGGAGAAAACTCCACGCCTCCAGAGTGAGGAATGTCAAAGGGATAACCTCCGCAGCCGAGAAAAACGCACCAAGACTCATGTGAAGTGCTGGTTCGCCCGAAAAATACACGTGGTGCATTGTACCGACCATGCCGCCCGCCGAGTAGAGTAAGACGTCGAGATAGATCATGGTCAGGGCCACCCGTTCGTGTACAACGCCGAGCAGCACGAAAAGATACGCGACCAAGACGGTTGTGAAGAGTTCAAGAAAATCTTCGACCCACAAGTGCACGACCCAGAAGCGCCAGAAGTCCGTGGTCGTGAAGACCGACGAGGGCTGGGCTAGCAAGCCGATCGCATAAAACGCCGGCAGGGACAGAGCGGAAAAGAAGAACACCGACGGCATGTTGCCAACGTGATCCGATACGAGGCGCTTCCGAAGCCCGCGGAAGAGAATAATGGTCCAGAAAAGCAAACCGATGGTCAGCAAGAGTTGCCAAAATCGGCCCAGGTCCAGATACTCGAATCCCTGATCTCCGAACCACGACCAGCCCCGTTGAATCCAGCCTTCGATGCCCGCGTATTCACCTGCCATGCTTCCGAAGACGACAATCGCGAGAGCACCCAGGAGGCCGTAGGAAAGCCAATGCTGCCGACGTGGTTCGTAGCCGGCGATCATCGGAGCTAGGAAGATTCCGGCGGCCAGAAACGAAGTCGCCACCCAGAAAATCGCCAATTGCACGTGCCATGTCCGGGCCACATTGAAGGGCAAAACACGCGCCAAATCAATTCCGAAGAAATTCCCAAGCTCAGCCCGGTAATGCTGTGTTGCCCCACCAAGCAAGGCTTGAAGCAGAAACAGCAGCGCCATGACCAGGAAAAACCATGCGCAGGAACGCTGCGCTGGCGTCAACGCGACTCGGCCTGGAGCCTTGAAGGATATTTTCGTCCGCTCTCGCCCATGCCAGCCCAGAAAGTTCCACCGGCCAAATGCGGCCAGCAGCAGCCCTATGCCTCCCAATAAGGCGATCAGCGAGAGAACGCTCCACAACACCGTATCGGCGGTAGCGTAGTTCTGGACCATAGGCTCAGGTGGCCAGTTGTTGGTGTAGGAGTACGGAAGACCGGGCCTCGCGGCTGAGGCCGCCCACGCCGTCCAACTGAAGAACGCAGTGAGCTGGCGAATCTGTTCAGGATCAACGATAGCGTTTGGGCGGAGACCGAATTTGGTTGACGGTTGGGAGAAGAATTGCTGATAGTGGGTTCGCAGTTGCTTGAATACTTCGGTCTGAGCCGCAGTGAACGTGAGGATGTCTGTAGCGCTGTCGTAGTGGTTCGCCTTGAAATCGGCAATCGTCTGAGCTTTTGCTTTATCTGACTGCGCGCCCCCATAGATGTCCAGGACGGCGGCGGCTGCGCGGTGAAGGTAGTCCGCAGTGAAGTCCGGGCCGAGATAAGCTCCATGGCCAAAGACCGATCCGTATTCCATCAGACCATTGCGCAGGAACACTTGCTGTCCGGCAATCACGTCCGCACGGTCGAAGACAACACTTCCACCGGGGCCTACAACTTTTCCCGGAACCGGTGGTTCGTCGGTATAGGTGCGGTAGGCAAGCATGCCCAAAATCGCGAACCCGGCCAGAAAGACGATCACGACCGCTTGGATCCAGCTCTTGCTGATCAAAAGTTGACGCTTCTCAGCCATGAGTTCCCTCCTTGTCCCGCTATTTCCGCCATTATACGCCTGGCCGCCTCTCAGATCGCGAAATTGCCGATCGAAACGTAGATCCTCCCGGACGGCGAAGCGTTTACAGTTCGTCTGTCCCGGCGCGGACGAACCGAGCCCTAATACGGCGCGGCGGCTGCGCTCCGGGTTGCGTCGGATAGCGGGTTCAGAGCGGGAACCTGCCCCAACACTCGCTCCTCGATCTGGCGATCGGACCGGACTGTCGCACCGGCGCTTGGGGCACGTTCACGCTCAACGTGGGCACGGCACTGGCGGGCGATGAGGTGACGCTCTGGTATCAGAACCTCATTCGATTACGTCAGTCAGGCCAAGGTCTGTGAAACCTCTATACGTCGGTTCGACCCGCGCCTCCATTTTTCGAATCCACTCCTCATCCTCAATCGGCTGGCCGGATCCAGCGCCCCGTGCGCCGCTGCCTCGGCTGCGATAGACTGTCTACCAAATGTACTGCATTGACCTGCCTGGTAACCTCTCTCGGAGTTCGCGCGACTTTAATCTAATGGATCGACCCTGTGCGGCGCGTGCCAGATTGACGCCCGGAGATTGGAGTTACGGCGGTTGGTCAATATCTGGCGCCAGTGTGGGGATCGAAGCAGGCGCGGTTCTTGAGGATCGCGAGCAATTGCGGATCGTCAGTTGAGCCGTCCGGACTCGATTTCGAAACAGACAAGACGAAGGGATATAGGAGAAAAAAATGTCTAACCAGAATGGCAGGACGATCGGCCGCCGGGGGCTCTTCAAAGCTTCAGCCGCAATTTTAGGCGGCGCAGCGCTCGGGAGAAATGCCAAGGCCGAACAGGAAACGCACATCCGGAACGTGAACACCAATTCCAGCCCGTCGACCCTCAAGATCACGGACTTGCGTATCGCCACGGTCGTCAAACCCGGGCCGAGCCCGTGTACCATCGTGCGGCTCGACACGAACCAGGGGGTGTACGGGCTCGGCGAGGTCCGCGATGGCGCGAGCTCGACCTACGCGCTGTTTTTGAAAAGCCGCGTAGTCGGCGAAAACCCGCTCAGAATCAATTACCTGTTTCAAAAGATCAAGCAGTTCGGCTATAACGGGCGGCAGGCCGGCGGCGTGGTCGCGATCGAGGAAGCCCTTTGGGACATCACCGGGAAGGTCTACGGCGTGCCGATTTACCAGATGCTGGGCGGCAAGTTTCGCGACAAGATCCGAATCTACGCCGACACCACGGAATCCGAGGATCCCAAGGTATACGCTCAGCGCGAGAAAGCACGCAAAGAGGAGATGGGCCTGACGTGGCTCAAGATGGACTTGGGAATCGAGATGGTCGCGAAGATCCCCGGCACGGTGACGCGTCCCTCGGGGATGACCCGTTGGGAGCAGCGCGCCCTTCCTCATCCGTTCACAGCTATGGAAGTGACGGACAAGGGCATCGACAAGCTGTGTGAATATGTGGCGGCGGTCCGCGAGGCGGTCGGCATGGAAATTCCGCTTTCCATGGATCACCTCGGCCACCTCGGTGTCAACTCGATCATCCGGCTGGGAAAAGCCTACGAGAAATACAACCTCTCGTGGATGGAGGATGTGATTCCCTGGCAGTACACCGAGATGCTGCAGCACATCACCGCGGAGAGCCCCACTCCGATCCTTACCGGCGAAGACATTTACTTAAAAGAGGGCTTCATCAATTTGTGCCAGAAGCATGCGGTCAGCAAGATTCACCCCGACATCTCGACATCGGGCGGCATCCTCGAGACTCATAAGATCGGCGAGGCGGCGATGGAATACGGCGTGCCCATGGCGATGCACTATGCCGGGCTGCCGATCGGTGCTTTGGCGTCCGTGCACTGCGCGGCGGCCACCGAGAATTTCCTAGCCTGCGAGAACCACTCGCTCGACGTGCCCTGGTGGCAGGACCTGGTGGAAGGCATCGAGAAGCCCATCATCAACAAGGGCTTCATCACCGTGCCGGACAAGCCCGGCCTGGGCATCACGCTCAACGAGGACGCGGTGAAGCAGCACCTGATGCCCGGAACCGGTTATTTCGAGCCGACAACCCAGTGGGATCACGAGCGGTCGGGCGACTGGCTCTGGAGTAGGATGGGCCGGGAGGGCGGCGGCCAGCGGGCCTGAGCCGCGAGCCCTGTTTGCCCGACTTGGTCTGAGGAACTGGCTTGGGAGATGCTCCGCGGGGTTCGGGCGCGCGGCGCCTGGCTTCGTGGGGCATCTCCCCCGCGGATTCCATACTTAGGCGATTCCGGCTCAGTCCGGCGGAGCGTAGTAACCGCGCCGCCAGGCGACGTTGATTTGTTTCTCGCTGGCGGGCGGAATCACTTCCACTTTCAAGGTGCGGTACTTACCATCCCTATGGCGGTTATTCGGCGAGTAACCCAGAACGTACTCCTCCCGTAAGTCCTTACTGAGCCTGTCCACCACTCCGGGTAAGTCATCGAGTTTACGCGCATAATAAGCCTTGCCCCCGCTTTCAGAGGCCAGTTTGTCGAGGAAGCGATACTGCTCGGAGATCCCGATCGCATAAACTCTGACGTCGGATTCCATCACCAGGTCCTTGATCTCCGATTCCGTGTACCGGCTGTTGTTGTCACCGCCATCGGTCAGAACGATCAGGGCCCTGCGGGAATTCTTCGCCTTCTTCATTTCGTGGACGCCGAGACCGACCGCGTCGAGAAGCGCGGTCCATCCTTGCGGCATCCCCGTGGGAAGATCTCGAACAATATTCTGCGAACTGGGAGTGAATCCGGTCACCAGCACCGGGTGATCGCTGAATCTCACCAGAAAGAACTCATCGCCGGCCCGGGTACTCTGAAAGAAGCGCCCGATTGCGGCGATCGAGCAGTCGATCCGCTTCCGCATGCTGCTGCTCGTGTCGAGCAGGAGTCCGACTGAGACCGGGCCGTCTTCTTTGAAGACGCTCACGATTTTCTGCTCGATGTTGTCTTCGTAGACGCGGAACGCACTGGCGCTGAGGTCCGTCACGGGCCGGTCCCAGGAATCGGTGACGGTCACCGGAACAAACACGAGGTTCACGTCCATGCGGATGTTCGGCTTGACCCTGCGCCGGACGATGGTTCTTCGCGGCGTGATGGATACAGGCTCCTGCGAGTGAGCGGGGCGAGCCGCCCACATCCCGCCGAGCGCGAATACGACCGCGGCGGCTCCCCGCAGGCGCCGGAAACTTCGACTTTCGCTGGCGGCAGCCGCCAAAATCGAGACGTGCTTGATTCGTGGACAAGGCATGAGCTACCTGCGGCGCGTGAATGCAAACAGTATATGCCTGCCACCGCGTCCGCGCTAGAGGTTCTGGTGCATTTTCTCGCGGTTTGTCTTCACGAGTCACCGGCGCTGCCCGCGCGCCTCATTCGTGTCGAAGCCGGCGCCGATATCGTCCGGTTGATTCCGCCGGCTGGTACCCTGAACCGGCCGCTTTATGAGGCGATGAAGGCTCCGATGCGGTGGATGCAAAACCCTGCCGCGCCGCAGGATAATTCACCTGCTTGCCGCTAAATTCTCGTGCTGCTACCGCTTGGGCGGCATCGAGCGCTGCATGAGGATAGCGGAAATCCGAACGGCGCGGCCGTGGCTATTTTGTGACCCGGCGGCAGGGAAATTCCGAATCAGGTGTTTCGTGGCATTCTGCTCGATCCTCGCGGCGGGCGCATGTTTCGGCGGCGAGCGGAAAGACCGGGACCCCGCCCAGATCGGCCATCGCAACGTCGCCGCCGGTGTGAACTTCTACTCCCGCCAAAAAGAGATGGAATTGGGGAAGGACCTGGCGACCGACGTGAGCCTGGAATCGCAAATGATCGAAGACCCGATCGTCAGCGAGTACATCAACCGTATCGGGCAGAACCTCGTGAATAACTCCGATGCCGACTTTCCGGTGACCATAAGGGTGGTTCGCTCCCGTGACGTCAATGCCTTCGCCCTGCCAGGTGGTTACATTTTCGTTAACTCGGCGCTGATTCGGGCCGCCGAAACGGAGGCGGAATTGGCGGGCGCGCTGGCCCACGAAATCGGCCACGTGGCGGCCCGCCATTACACGCGCGAGGAGAGCCTGCGCGACCTCATCAGCATGGCCGGCATTCCGCTGCTCTTTGTGGGAGGGGCTCCGGCCTTTGCGGTGGAGCAGGGGCTTCAAATCGCAGGCCCCCTGGCGGCGCTGAAGTTCTCGCGGTCCGCCGAAAAGCAGGCCGACCTTCTGGGAGTGCAGTACATGTACCGCGCCGGTTACGATCCGGTGGCGATCGTCGATTTCCTGGAGAGAATCTCGGTGCTTCGGAAGAGCGATCCGAGTGTCTTTTCGAAAATGTTTTCGATGCATCCCGCCGCTTCCAGCCGGATCCGCACTCTCGAGGACGAGATCCAGCACGATCTGCGCCCGCGCGACGAGTACGTAATCCAAACTTCCGAATTCCGATCCATCCAGAAGCGGCTGTCGGAGATCGAAGACGGAAAGTACGTGCCGTGGAGATTTCCGCGATCGCCGATGGAAGGATCCCGAGCGAGGCCGGTCCTGAAACGCGCGCCGGACCGGTAGCGCGGACGCGCGAAAATTTAATAACTCCGCCGGCCCTCCGGGCGAATCGCTGTTACGAACGCATAGAGGGAGGACGGACTTGCGATGCTCGAGAATCGGATTCGCGTGACGGCGCGCACACTCCTGCGGATTGCCGCTTGCGGATTGATTGTGGGGGCCGGCAGCCTCGAGGCCCAGTGGGGGACGAAAGACACGGGGGAGGTCAGCGCTTACGGCGGCGTCGCTTTCGGCACAACCGGAGCGCGGCCAACGGTGGGTGGAAGCACCGGCATCAGTGCCTCGCGGTACGCCATTGCGCTGATTGAAACTTCCTACATCCCGCTCGAGCAACGGACGCTGGCGTATCATCCGGGCGTGTTTGCGACCGGATCCGGGCTCTTTGACTTCGCGTTCACGGTGGACGTGCGGGTTCCGGTGAAGCAGCGTTGGGAGCCCTATGGCATTCTCGCTCCGGCGTACCTGTTCAACTCGTACAGCGCGAGAGTCGTGCGGTCCGACGGCACGGTCGTTTTTCGCAGGGGGCTGAGCGATTCGAAGTTCGGTTTCGAGACCGGCGCCGGCGTCCGCTACTATGCGCGGGAGAACTGGGGGTTTCGCGCCGAGTACCGCTACACGATAACTACGCGGAATTTCAGCCGGCTACAGGCCGGAATCTTCTACCAGTTCGAAAGCTTCAACTCGCCGTTCCGCTTTCACTAAAGGCGGGGGGTGCCGCGCGGCGCGGTTCACTTGGCGAGGTTCATCAGAGCGCTGGTCAACTCGACTACGGCGTGCTCTTCTTTGCCGCGGCTGGCCTGGGTGCGTGGGAGGGCGGCCAACTGGATGTGCACCAGTTCGTGCACGACCGTGACGTCCATGTCGTCCAGCATGGCCTGGAAGGGAAGCTTGTAGTCGTAGGGGGACATCACGTGGATGGTTGCCTCCTTGGCGTCGAGATCCCAGTTGGAATTGCCCAGCGTGTTCGGTTCGAGGTCGCTGGCACGCGTCAGTTCCACCTTGATTTTCCAATCGTCCATGTTCATCCGCTGCTGCCAGAGGGCCAGTTTCTGATGAACGAACGCCTCCGCAAGCAATTCCCGCTGCGCGGGATTGTCGGGGTCCGCAATTTTTGCGGCCTTTGGCGGGGCTGCGTCCGGGACGGCTGTGGCTCCGCGTGCCGCTATGGTCGAGTTTTCGGGGTGCGAATCCGAAGGAAAGGTCCAGCCAGAACGGAGAATCACCGTGGCGGAGAAAAGGAGGGAAACTGCGGCTATCCCATGATAGACAGCGACAGCCAATTTACATCCGGGCATGTCACTTCGGATGGTAACACACAGCCTGGGCGTGCCGGCCGGCACACTCCCATGTTTCACCCCAAAGTCGCACACAACCACGGATGGTGCGGTTTCGCGCGAAAGCCGGGAAGGCAAAGAAAAAGAGAAATGATCGGCACGGCCCCCGGAGGGCGCCGCGGTTCCTGTTTCCGGTGCGCTCGTCCGGGAGCCGCTCTCCCGTTGCTATAGGTGATTCGCGTCCGGGCACAGGCGCGGCACATCTTGGGGTTACGAACGGACTGCCCTGAATCCCCAAGAAAAGCCCCTCTCCCTGCCCGTCGGCCATCAAGTAGAGCAAGGGGTGAAGCGTGCAACGCAATCGAGGTTACCTCGCATTCCTTTTGCCGATTGGTCTCGTGGGGCTTCTGTGCTGGTGTGGCGCGCATCCTGCCGGCGCGCAGGATGGGCCCGTTTCGATTACGCCCAGGCCATCCCGCGGGAGCGCGAATCGAAGCGCTCCGAACATCCGCGTCGATTCGGACCTCGTGTTAGTGCCGGTATTGGTCACTGATCGCAATGAGCGCCTGATCACGGGGCTGAGCAAAAACTATTTCCAGGTGTTCGACGATAAGGTCGAGCAGAGGATCACGCAGTTCTCCACCGAGGATGCGCCGGTCTCCGTGGTGCTGGCCTTCGACTGCAGCGGCAGCATGGGGGACATGCTCAGCAAATCGCGGCTGGCGGTGGCCGAGTTTCTCAAGACCGCAAATCCGGAAGACGAGTTTGCGCTGGTGGAATTCAACGATACGGCGCGGGTCGTGTCGGGCTTCGGAGAGCCTCCCGGAGAAATGCAGAACCGGCTGGCCTTCACCCGGGCCAAAGGCCGGACGGCCCTGCTCGACGGAGTCTACCTGGCGATGAGCGAGATGCGGAACGCGAAATATTCGCGCAAGGCGATCCTGCTGATCTCCGATGGCGGCGACAATTACAGCCGGTACACGGAGAAGGAGGTGAGGGATCGCGCGCGCGAAGCGGACGTGCAGATCTACTCGATCGGAATCATGGAGCCCGTGATGTGGCAGGGCGGAATGCCGGAAGCGATGAGTGGCGCCGCTCTACTGGACGAGCTCTCGAAGGTCACCGGCGGCCGCATGTATGAAATCGGCGACGTCAACCAGTTACCCGGCATCGCTGCTCAACTGAGCAGGGCTCTTCGAAATCAGTACGTGCTAGGTTACTCGCCATCGGTAGCGAGAGACGGCAAATATCATCGGATTACGGTGAAGCTGCTGCCGCCCGGCGGATATCCCCGGCTGCGTGCCACCTTCCGGCCGAGCTACCTGGCCCCGGAACCATAGAGCGGAAATCTGAAGAGCGGGATGCCGGCAGGCGGGGCGCCTGCCGGCGAAGGGTGTCAGTCTCCCCGCGGCCAGGTGGCCACGGTCGACGCCCGAGCCTTGCGCTCGGGCCGCTGAGGCGCCTCTATCGGCTCCCGAAGCAGGTTAGGACAAAGGAGGTTTCGTAGCGGAACTACTAAGGTGGGATCGTGGTGCGGAGTCTGAGGCCGAAGGGCGCCGCTCAGCTCGAACGGATCGCGGTGAGCCGGCCCTCCGGGCGCTCTAAACGCTGACTTCGTTACGGACGTGGAAGACCGGGACATAGTGTCCTTTCGGAACTTCGATGACGATCGGGTCGTGCAGCCCTTCCGACATGTAGTACTTTTTCAACTTGGCGCGCAGTCTCCAGGCCTGGCTGCGGACGATCGTGTCCACCTTCGGATCGTAATCGGGGCTGCGCCCGAAGACCGAGACGCCGATGGTGGTTTCCTTGAGTTGGTCGGCATCGCCGCGAAGCGTCGTATCCACGACGAACGTCAGCAACTGCGCCAGCCGCTGGCAACCGCTCATGGCCCGGCTCCTGCGTATTCTCTCGACGGCCTTCCAGATATCGGAGGCATCGAGCCCCGCGGCCCCCGCCGAATCCGGCGACTCGGGAGCGAAGTGTTCCTGTGCTGGTTGCGATTCTTGCCTCACGCCATCTACGATGCAAAGGGCGCTGATGCGGTCCCAATTCTTGGTGCTTCACCTTACCCGCTGTCGAAAACACAACGTTTGCCAACGAAGAAGGGGACGATTTTGCGCCGCGGGGCCGCGGTCCGCATCCCGCCAAGAGTGTGTTGTGCGCGCGAGATACCCGGCACCGCTCCCGTGCGTATGTTGACTGATGGCCTCTGTGTCCTTCTCAGCGCATTTTCCGGGAGGTAGCAGCGGCAGGTGCCGGGTACCCGGTATGTGTGCGGAGTGCGGCCGCCGCTATTTGCGATTGGTCGGGGAATGGCTTCGCACGGCGACGAAGTAACGCTGCACGTAGTCTTCGAGGCCCACCGGCACTTCGTCGCGATCGATCGCGGCGCTGGATTCGGTGTGCGCATCGGGTGCGCCGGCATAAGGCGTCGTCAGCGTCTGATTGCCCGAAACCGCTTCGACGGTCGCGTTTCCGGTGAGGTTTTCGGATCGCTTGCCGAGAATCACGCTGATCTTGCCCATGGCAGCGAGTTGCTCCTCCTGCTTCAGGTCTTTGGCGCCGTTCCCGTTTCCCGCACTGCTTCCGGACTGCTTCTCGCTGTCCTGGCCGTTGCGTCCGGAGCCTGCGGACTCCGGGCCCCGCTGCCCCTGGCTGGCACCCGCCCTCTGCGCCTCGCCGGCGCCCTGCCCGGCCTGCTGTTGAGACCCCTGCTGCGATCCGGACTGGCCGTTGGAGCGCTGCGCCTGTGAGCCGCCCTGCCGATTCGCGTTGTTGCCGCGCGCGCTCTGCCCGCTGCGGTTCGCGTTCGATTGCGAGCCGAATCGGGACAACATGTTTCGCACGGCGTCGCTTAACTTCGCCATCAGGCTGGAATTCGCGTCACCCTGCTGCGCCTCTTGGCCGGCGGCGTTCATCTGCCGGGCCGCGCTGCCGGAACTGCTCTCGGTGCTTTCGCGGTTCTGATCGCCCGTCTGTTCGCCGGACTGCCGGTTTGCCGAGGCCGATTTTGTGGCGCCCTTCTGGCTGTTCTCGGGCTGCGATGCCGTATTCGTCGGCGAAGCATTCGCGCGCCGGCCTTCCCCGTCGGAGCGCCCCGCGGCCCGGTTTTCGGCCTCCTGCTCGGCCGTCGTGCGCCGCGCCTCCGGCGGTTTCCGTTTTCCAAAGGCGGAGAGTTCCAGGTTGGAGAGCCGCAGAAGGCACGTGGCGACAATGGGGACGGGTTGATGCAGGTCCAGCCGATCCTGCCAGCCGTAGCGGAGTACGAAGAGGCTGCCGGCGATGAGGGCCAGCGGCACGGCGGCATATATCATGCGGGGTGTGCGGAACGGGACCGCTTCGGATGCCCGCACCGTTCGGGCCGTAGCTTCCGCCCGCGCGTTCTGTGCCCGCCGCATCCCGGCATCGAAGCGTTCCGATTCCGGGCCGGAGCAGAACAGCGCGGTGGCCAGCGTATCGGAAAGGCGCAGCCGCGTGTCAACGATCCGGGCCGTAGGATAGCGTCCGGGAAGGCGGCGGATTGCCAGGAACGCTCCGGCGGCCAGCGCCGCGGCGGGCATGGCTATCAGCCAACGCCAGCCGAGGATGTCGGTCCCCAGCAGCAGCAGCAGGATCAGAAGCGCCACCGCGATGGTCGCCGCACGGGCGGCCTCGGCCGCCAGGGCGTTAAATAAAAGACGGCGCCGCGCGCGCGAAATCAATTCAACGAGCATCCGCCTCCACACCTCGTTAAACCTGATGTCTCGGCCGTGGCCGCGGTACTAGAATTTCGCATTGCGTGCGGACGACACCGGGCCGCCGCCGCGGGGTGGCGGATAATCCATTTCGAACACGCCGTGAGTATCGGTCATCGCAAACAGCCGATCGGGCTCGCCTGGAACCACGAGCAATTGGATGATGGGGCCCAGGTCCAGGCTCTCAGAGAGGATGGGCTGCCAGGAAGACCCGGCGTCGCTGCTCTCATAAATCAGCCCGAAGGCCGCCGCGAAGTAGACGTTCGCGCGGGAGGGATGCCGGACGATCGCCTCTACCGTGTTGTCGCGAAGCTGGCCTTCGGCGGGTTGCCAGGATGCTCCGAAGTCCTGGGACCGCACCAGGCCGGCCGTGGTGGCAGCCAGCAGAATGCCGTTGGTGTCGCCGGCCACATCGAGGATCTCGGGGGAGCCCGGAATGGGGCCGGTCATCTTCCAGGTCACGGTATCGAACGAGATCCACATATGGTGCGCGGCGACGGCCGCCACCGAAGTCGGGGTGAGCGCGACCAGTCCACGGATGGCTTCCCCTCCTCCGGGCAGGTCGACCCGGTTCCAGGTGCGCCCGCCATCGACACTGCTGGAAAGGCCGGACTCCGACGCCGCGAACACGCGGCCCGAAACGGCCAGCACGGCACTGACGGGCTTCGGAGCGGGTAGATAGTCCCATGTGCCGCCGCCGTTCCTCGAAATTGCGATCCGCCCTTCATCGATCACATAGACCGGATCGCCGGCCCTATCCGCGCTCCGCTCCGGGGCTTTGGACGCCCCGCGGCCTTCCGGCGCGGTTTTCCAATCCGACGCCGACGCCGGGAGCATCCAGACGCTCCTCCCGGGCTTATCCCCCAGCACCGTGCTGAACAGCGTGCCGCCCGATTCGACGAGCGGCAGGAAGTGGCGGCTGCAGAGTCCGCGGTTCACCTGCCGCCAGTGCGCCCCGTCGTCGTCGCTGCGAAGCACTCCGGCATCGTCGGTGGCGATGAATACCCGTCCCGGATGCGCTAGGTCCCACGCGACAGACCGGGTTGTGTAGCCCAGAAGTTTGCTCCAGGTGGCTCCTCCGTTCACGCTTCTCATGACTCCGCTGTTGGTCCCCGCGAGCCAGATGCCGGCATTGGCGGGATTCTGCGCCACCACGAACGTGCGGTCTGTGACGTCTTTCAGCTTGGCCCAGCGTCCCCCGCCGTCCGCGCTGCGATAGGTGCCGCTGCAGGCGCCCGCGAAGATCCGCCCCGGCTGCTTCCAGTCCACCTGTAGGGAGAAAACGTCGGAATCGGTTTCGATACCGTCGTGAACCGGCTGCCAGTGGGCGCCTCCATCATCCGTCTTCCAGGGCAGGTGCGGCGTGCCGGCGTAAATGATCCGGCGGTCGGCCGGGTCGAACGCAATCGAGACCACCGGCCCCAGGTTCCAGGTGCCGGGCGCGGATACGCGCTGCCAGGAATCGCCGCCGTCCGTACTTAAAAGGATGCCGTCTTCGGTGCCGGCAGCCAGGAAGTGCGGGTCACCCTGCCAGGTGGTGAGCGACCATACCTGGGAGTCCCGCATCCCCGGGAGTTGCTGCCAGGTGGCGCCTCCGTCGCGGCTGCGAAATACGCCGCGGAACCGCGGCGAGTCGCTCGACAGCCCGACCAGATAGGTGTCGGCGCTCACCGGATCGATCACCGCGGCATGCAGTGTAGCGGCGAATTCACCGGGAAACGGCAGCGGCGTCCACGTATCGCCTCCGTTGGTGGAACGAAACAGGGACGCGTTGGCGGTGGCCGCAAGCAGAGAATCCGGCGCGTTCGGGTCGATTCTCACGATGCTTACGGCGCCGCCGAACGGGCCGAGCGATCTCCATTGTGCGTGTACCGGCAAAGCGCACGCGACCAGGGCAACGATCCAGATGTTCGGGAAGAGTCGTTTCGGAATCATAGACGCAACACGACGATTGATGCGAAGAGCGGCTGCCTGGTTCTAGAAAACCCTGCGGTGCCCGCGCCGTCTCATCCGGTCACCCCAATTAGTGCGCCGCGCCGCTGGAAATTACATCGGCCCGATGTAGAGCCGTGACCGAACGGCCGGGGGTCGAAAATGAAATATCTGTTGCATTTCACAGTTGCAGGCATGATGGCTGCCACCTTTGCAGAGGCGCAGGCCCAGAATATCGCCCGAGGCGTCCGCGTGCAGGGCGAGATTTCGTCGAATTCCGCGCTCCCGGGAGTGTTAACCGTAGAACTGATCTCGGAAGGCGGTGCGATTCCGCAGACCGCGGAGGTCAACCCGGATGGTACATTCCAGTTCGATTCCGCATACCCGGGAATGCAGGAACTACGAATCACCGCCGCCGGAGGCGCGGTCGTTCACGAGGAGTTCGTCAACATTATCGGGCCTTCCCAGCGCTTGTCGGTGCGCCTGCCTGATGCTCCCAGTGCCAACCGCGCCGCCGGCAACACGGTTACGCTCCAGCAACTGGAGCATAAGGTCCCCGGCACGGCGCGCAAGGCGTTCGAGAAGGGCCAGCGCGCCGAACACAAGCACGATCTGGCCAAGGCCGAGGTGCTTCTTCGCAAAGCCGTGGCGGAAGACCCGGAGTTTGCCGATGCGCACAACGAACTGGGGGCCGTCGAGGCGTTGCAGGGCAAGTTGCCGGAGGCAGCGGCGGAGTTTCAGAAGGCCATCGACGTCGCGCCCGAACATCGACTGGCGCTTCCCAACCTGAGCATCGTGCTCGCCAAGATGCAGAATTACCGGGAAGCCGTGAAAGTCGCGCGGCGGGCGCTGCAGGTTGCGCCGGACATGCCCGAACTGCGGATGATCCTGGGCGCCAGTCTGATTGCGGAGCACGGCGATGCGGGCGAAGCGCTGGCCAACCTGCGGCAGGTGGATAAGCAGTTTCCGAAAGCCCACCTGCTCGAAGCGCAGCTGCTGGCAGGGTCGGGACAAAATGCGCTAGCCGCGGAACAACTGGAAGACTACCTTCGAGTAACTCCGCCCACTGACGCGCGACGCGCCAAGATAGAAGCGGATCTTACCGAGTTACGGCGCGATGGGAAACCAAAAGAATAAGTCGGTCTAGCGCGCTGGTCATCGTGTTACCCGTGAGCCCTTTCGGGGTGAATCCAAAAAAGAACCACGAAACACGCGGCTTTGAGCGGGTCCGCGTGCAGCCCAGCGGCGCTCTACTGCGCGTAATAGCCATTGCGCCAGGAAGCCCGCAAGAGAGGACGATCGAAGGGTTGAATAATCTTTACGAGAATCCTGCGATATTTGCCGTCGTGCTTCTTGTTAATCGGGTAGTAAGCAAGCGTATACTGGTCGCGCAGGGCGCGGTTGATCTTGGAGACGGCATCGGGAAGCTGCGAGGCCTTGTTGACCTGGTACATGCGGCCCCCGGTGGACTCCGCAAGCTTCTTCAAGATCTTGAAACTGGCCGGGGCAACCATCGGGCCGTTGATGGCAATGGCGTAGACGATAACGTCGCTTTCCTGCAGCAGTTCGATAATTTCGTGCTGTGTGAATCGGCTGTTGTTGTCCGCACCGTCGGAAAGCACCACCAGGGCGTGGCGCGGGTTGCAGGCCTTCCGCATTTGGTTGACCGAGAGGCGAATGGCATCGAACAGGGCGGTCCAGCCGTCGGCCCGAAGCGACTGCAGGGCGACGCCGACCTGGGCGGGGTCGGGTGTGAATGTCTGGAGGATCTTCGGGGAGTCGCTGAAGCCGATTACGAAGAACTCGTCTCCATGAATGCTGTCCATGGCCAGTTGGGCGACCGCTTGCCGCGCGTTGTTGAGTTTGCCATACATGCTGGCGCTCGAATCGAAAATGATTCCGAGCGAAACCGGCGCGTCCTGGTTGGAGATATGCGCCAGGGGCTGTTCCACGCCGTCTTCGAAGACCTTGAACTGGTCGCCCGAAAGTCCGGTGACGGGTGTTCCGGAAGGGTCGGTAACGGTAACTGGGATCTGGACCACATTCACATCGACGCGAAGGTCGGAAGTCTTTCCTTCGCGGTGCAGGCGGGGGACAATTGCAACATGGGGTTCGTCGCCGGATTGGTCTTGCTGGCGGTCTTGCGCCTGGGCGGCGCCGTACAACAGAAAAAGGCTGCCGAGGGCTGCAGCGGTGATGGCTCTTGGGAAAAAGGAAGGTACGGGGAGGTTCGTCCGGAATGCCATTTCTGAGAATCTCCTAACGTTACGGGTCTTGTACGGATGGTAACAGAATCGGTACATAAATCTGAGAGGCTTGGGGTTAAACCGTAAGCTCCTGAATTATCGATATTCAGCCCGTTTTCCGGACCGTCCGGGCAGATCCGGAAACCAGGAGCCATTGACAAAGGTCCGTCCGGGGCCGCGAGCGGTGGAGCGTGGTGGTACCAACAATCCTGATTGTCGAGGACGATGAAAGCCTTCGTCGCGTGATGCACATTCAGTTGAACCGGGAAGGCTATGAGACTTCCTCGGTTGCCGACTCCGAGCAAGCCATTCAGCTGATGGAAAAGTCGCCGCAGAATCTGGTGATCACAGATCTCAACCTGCCCGGGATGTCGGGAATGGAACTGCTCAAGAGGATCCGGGCCGGGCACCCGGAGACCGCGGTGGTGGTGATGACCGCGTTCGGGACCATCCCCAGCGCCGTCGAGGCGATCAAGTCCGGCGCTTACGACTACATCACGAAGCCGATCCACCCCTACGAAATGAAGGCCCTGGTGAGCCGCGTCCTGGACCACTACCGCCTGCTCGAAGAAGTTCAGGTGCTGCGGACGTGCCTCGACCGGAAGTACGGCTTCGAGCAGATCATCGGCTCCTCCGAGCCCCTGCTGCAGGCGCTGGATGTGGCGGGCCTGGTGGCCGCCACGGACGCGACGGTACTCATCCACGGTGAAACGGGAACCGGCAAAGAACTGGTGGCTAAGGCCATGCACCTGCGCAGCCCCCGGCGGGAACATCCTTTCATTACCATCAACTGTGGTTCGATTCCCCGCGAGTTGCTGGAATCGGAACTGTTCGGCCACGTGAAGGGCTCCTTCACCGGAGCCATGACCCACAAAAAGGGGAAGATCGAGATGGCGGATGGCGGCACGGTGCTGCTCGACGAAATCGGTGAGATGCCGCTCGAGTTGCAAGTGCGGATTCTGCGTCTCATCCAGGAGCGGGAGATCGAAAAGGTCGGGGCGACCGCCCCGACCCGGGTGGATGTGCGGATCATATCCGCGACCCATCGCGACCTGGCCGCGATGGTCAAAGAGAACACCTTTCGCGAGGACCTGTACTATCGTCTATTGGTGGTGCCTATCAACCTGCCGCCGCTCCGTGAACGGCAGGGCGACATTCCCGAACTGGTGTCGCATTTTTTCGCAAAGTGCAAAGCCAAGCACAACCGTGAGGAACTCGTCCTGCCGGGCGGCCTGCTTCCGTATTTCTCCAATTACGAATGGCCTGGTAACATACGCCAACTGGAGAACGCCGTCGAGCGCATTGTCCTCTTGAGCCGGGGCAGCGAGATCACCATCCGCGATCTACCCGATTTCCTCCGCGCCGGCAGGAATTCCCTGGAAAGATTGCCGGTAGCCCTGCCGGAGGAAGGCATGAGCCTCGGCAGCGTCGAGAGGCAGTTGATTCTGCAAGCTCTCGAGAAATTTCACGGCAATCAGACCCGCGCCGCAAAATATCTCGGGATGAGCCGGCGGACGCTGGCCTATCGTCTGGAGAAGTACGGAATCCTGAGCGAAACTCTGAAAACTCTGCGACAAAGTGTATAAGCGTTCCAGCACGCCGCTGCACCAAATGGTTCAGCTGAGGAATGCTCCTTTCGAACCATAATGTGCACCCGGCACTAACCCGCGGCAATTGTCGTTCCGCAACTAACTGAAGAGTCTTGCAATTCGCGATGGCCTTCCGCGTGCCCCTATGTGCTGCGTATGTCGGGGCAGATTACGGTACACGCGAAAACGACCGAAGAGGAAACTCGAAACAATGTTATCGAGTTCCCAAAAGATATCGGGGGCGCGTCGGATAACGGACCAGCGGAGGAGAACCTCAGCTTGGCAAGCGAAGACGAGTTAGTCGAGCGGGCGCGCCACGGCGACGCCATCGCTTTCGGCGAACTCATCCGGAGGCATCACAGCCCGTGTTTGAAACGCGCCCTGCTGATGATCCGGAACCGGAGCGACGCTGAGGACGAGGTCCAGAACGCCTGCTGGAAAGCCTTCCAACACCTGGAGCAATACCGAGGTGAGGGTTCCTTCGCGGCCTGGCTGAGCCGGATTGTGGAGAACCAGTGTCTGATGCGCATCAGGGAGGACCGCAACTCGCGATTCGTCTACCTGGACGAATCCACGGAATCGAATGTGCGCATCGAGCTGGTGGGACAAATCACAGATCCGGAGGATGAGCTTGGCTGGCAGGAAGTCGTGAATCTGGTACGCCGGGAGATCTCGCGAATTCCTCCGCTGCTGCGCAATGTGATGCTGCTGCGCGATCTCGAACAGTTGTCGATGCCGGATGTCGCAGCCAGGCTGGGTCTTTCGGTGCCGGCGGCCAAGTCGAGATTGATGCGCGCCCGCATGGAATTGCGCTCGCGCATCCGGAAACACTGCGGCCGCAAGGGCGCGGCCACGCTGATGCAGAAAGCGCGATACAACCAGGCGGCTTACACCCGCGCCAGCTAGTGCTCTGCGGCTGAAATTCCGACATTTACCCCGGCCTGATGACTTACCGCTCCCGCACGGTAGGTATGCCAGGATAAGCTTGGCTGATCTTGTGAACTGGAAGGAGTTCACCGTTTAAATTGCCTGTTCAGCTTTCCGGTCCTCTCCTACTCCACCCCCGGAAGCTCAAAATCAAATCAGAGAGGAGTTCTCAGCGCTGGTCGCTTCGCTCCCGCCTTCAGGCTCATTCTTCGATGAGACAATGCTCGACTCTGCTACAATCGGCCTGGAAGCCATACTTGGCCGGTGCTGGGCACGGGCTTCAAACCCGTAGCGCGGTACTTTGTGTCGCGGGTGGGTTCGACTCCCACTGGCTTCCGCCATCTGACTCTGATAAATTGCATAACTGAAACGCTGGTCTGCTCCTATCCCCACCCCGGCCACTTCGGCCGAAATTCCGCGCCGCCGACTTGTCATTCATAGCGCAAAGCCTGAATCGGGTCGATCGAGCTGGCGCGGCGGGCCGGCAGCCAGCCGGCACCGGCGGCGACGCCGGCCAGGATCACCAGTGCCGCGGCGGCCGTCCAGATGTCGGTGGGCTTGACGCCGAATAGTTGCGACGACACGTAGCGGCTCAGGAGAAACGCCGCGGGCACGCCGACGGCCAAGCCGGTTCCCAACAGCGCGAGCGCCTCGCGCAGCACCATCCAGACCACGCTTTTTTGTGAAGCTCCCAGAGCCATGCGGAGCCCGATCTCTTTGGTGCGGCGGGCCACCACGTACGCCATAACGCCGTAGAGCCCCAGGGCGGCGAGCAGCGTCGCCAGAGCGCCGAACGCGGCGGAAAGTGCGGCAATCAGGCGCTCGGTGCTGAGCGTGTCATCGAGTTGGCTCTCCAGCGTCTTCATGGCGTAGACGGGCATGGCTGGGTCGATAGCGCGCACTTTTTGACGCAGCGCCGGAAACAACGCCGTCGACTCGAGCCTGGTGCGCACATAGAACGAAACGCTTCCCGGATAATCCAGCTGCCGGAACGGCACGAACACCTGGCGGTGGACACCCTCGCGCGGGCCTTCGTAAAGCGAATCTTCCGTGACCCCGATGATCTCGATATCCAGTTTGGTCTTGGGTCCCTCGCCGAACCCGATATGGCGCCCGATCGGGCTCTCGCCGCCAAAAAAATGGGTGACGAATTTGCGGTTGACCATCGCGACGGTCACCTTCCTGCCGTCGTCACGGCTGTCGAAATCGCGGCCCGCCAGCAGCGGCACACCCATCGTTGTAAAGTAGCCGTCGGAGACGCCGTTCATGAAGGCCTGCATGTCCTCGCCGTCCTTGATGCGGTGGCCTTCCACAGACATGCTCGAATCCCACTCGCCTCCGCTGAGCACGGGCACCATGGCGAAGCCGGCCGATTTCACGCCGGGCACAGCCTGAATGTCCGCGAGCAGGCGGCGGTAGAATTCGTCGATTCTCCGGGTGGTGTAGCCGTTCAACGCGGGATCCACCTGAAACGTGGCCAGGTTGTCGATATCGCGGAACCCGGCGTTGGTCTCCTTGAGGTTGGCCAGAGTCTTCACGAACAGGCCGGCGCCGGCCAGCAGCAGAAACGAAAACGCCACCTGGGCAATGACCAGCGCTTTGCGCAGATGCACGGAGCCGCTGCCTCCGGTGACCGCGCCCACCACGTCTTTGAGCGTGTTCCACAGGTTTACCCGCATGGATTGGAGCGCCGGGGCCAGCCCGAACAGCAGGCCGGTCAGCAAGGCTAGCGCGGCGTTGAAGCCGAGGATTCGCAGATCCGGTTCGGCGCGCAGCATGAGCGGGGAATCGCCGGTGGGCAGAAGGCCCAGCAGCATCCGAATGATTCCCACGGCAATCAGCACCCCGGCCAGCCCGCCTGCCGCGGAGAGCAACACGCTCTCGAGCAGCAGTTGCCTCACGATTTGCCCGCGCGAAGCGCCCACTGCCAGCCTGACCGCCATTTCTTTCTGGCGGGCCATGGCCTGCGCGATCAGGAGGTTCGCCACATTGAAGCAGGCGATGAGCAGCACCAGCCCGACCATCGACATCAACACCACCAGGGCGGTGGAGTATGACTGTCGCATCTGCGAGTAACCCGTGGCCGCTGCTTCCATGCGTACCTGGCGCGCGAGGAACCGTTTCCGGTAGTACTCATTCGTGTCCCGCATCGCCGGCATGGCGAGTTCCTCGGCCAGAATCTGGTGGAACAGCGGCTGCAGCGAGGCCTTGGCCGACGCCAGCGTGTAGCCCGGTTTCATGCGGCCAAACACCTGGATCCACTGACTCCGCCGGTCGCCTATGTCATCCCAGCCGGGCGTCATCAGCGGCTTCATCTGAATCGGAATGCGAATCTGCGGCGTTTGGGAGGGGTCGAGACCCAGAAAACCGGCTGCCGACACTCCCACGATGGTCATCGGGTAGTTGTTGACGATGATCTTCCGGCCGACCACGTTCGGGTCGCCCGCGAAACGCGAGATCCAGTACGGGTAGCCGAGGACCACCGAAGGGTGGCCCTCATAGACGCGATCGTCCTGTTCCGGCGTGAAGACGCGGCCGGCTGCCGGGTTCACTCCCAACGCCTGAAAGTAGTTGCCGGAAACCAGTTCCGCGTCCACGCGTTCGGTCTGGCCGTTGAAGGTGATGGAGGTGGAGGTTTGATACCGGCAGAAGACGTAGGAGAACGCCTGGGCTTTCTTCTGGTAATCCTCGTACATCGGGTAGGACATGGCGCGAGCGCCGCGATTGCTGCCCATGTGCGGCCCGGTGGACCAGATCATCACGAGCTGATCCGGATTGCGAACGGGCAGCACGCGCAGCATGAGCTGGTCGATCAGGGTGAAGATCGCGGTGTTGGCGCCGATGCCGAGAGCCAGCGATGCCACCGCAACGAAAGTAAACAGGGGGCTCCGCCGCAGGTTGCGCAGAGCAAAGCGAAGGTCTAACCACAGCCTGGCCATCGATTAGCTAATACGAGCGAAAAGCAAAAAGGTTGGCAAAAAATCAGCCGGCCAGCGCCTGTTCGGCCAACACCAGCGCGCCCAACACTCCGGACCGGGACCCCAGCAGCGGCGGCACCACGTAGCTTTCCAGCCCCTCCAGGATCTCCGGCGAACGAATGTACCCGTTCAGGATGCAGGCCAGCTCCGAGCGGACCAGCGGAAACAGTTGCGGCTGCTGCATTACGCCCCCGCCCATCACGATGCGTTGGGGGGAGAGCGTACACACCCAGTTCGCCAGTCCGAGGGCCAGGTAGTGGGCTTCGAGAGCCCATGCCGGATGCCCGGGCGGCAACTCGCGGGCCCGGGCGCCCCAGCGTGCTTCGATCGCGGGGCCGGAGGCCAGTCCTTCGAGACAGTCTCCATGATAGGGGCAGCAGCCGCCGAACGGATCCCGGCCCAGGTCGTGCGGGATGCGGATGTGTCCCATCTCGGGGTGGAGCATTCCGTGAACCACGCAGCCGTTGGAGATGGCGCCGCCGCCGATGCCGGTGCCGATCGTCAGGTAAAGGAAGTCCGACAGGTCCTGCGCCGCGCCCCAACGGGCTTCGCCGAGCGCCGCGCCGTTCACATCCGTGTCAAATCCCACCACCACGCCGAGCGCGCGGCCCACGCTGCCGGCGATGTCGAAATCCTTCCAGCCGGCCTTGGGAGTCGAGGTAATGTGCCCACTGCGCAGGTCGACCGGTCCGAACGAGGCGATTCCGACTGCTTGCAGGTTGTAGCGCGAGAGCAGTTCGATACACGCACCCACGGTTTCTTCAGGCGTGGCGCTCGGAATCTGTACCGTCTCCAGGTCGTCGGGACCCGAGCCCACGCCGCAGATGAATTTCGTTCCGCCGGCTTCAATCGCTCCAAACAAGCATCACCTCGATCCGCGCATTTTGCCGGTAATACGGTAACACGGCTACACCGTGCATAGCTCCACTGCCTGCTTTAACGAAGTCATGGGATCTTTGGCGGGCACGAACTCGTGCGCGAAATAGCCCTGAAAATCGAGATCGGCGATGGCCCTGGCTATGGTGCGCCATTGCAGTTCCTGGGTGTCGTCGAGCTCGTGGCGGCCGGGTACGCCGCCGGTGTGGAAGTGGCCCAGGTACTGGAAGTTGTCGCGGATGGTGCGGATGATATCGCCCTCCATGATCTGCATGTGGTAGATGTCGTAGAGTAGTTTCACGCGCGGGGAATCCACGGCTTTGACGACGTCCACGCCCCAGGCCGTGTGGTCGCACATGTAGTCCTTGTGGTTCACCTTGCTGTTGAGCAGCTCCATTACAATCGTCACTCCCTGATCTTCCGCTACTTTTTTGACGCGGCGCAGTCCGATAATGGTGTTCTCCTTGCCCTCCTCGTCCGACATGCCGGCGCGGTTGCCGCTGAAGGTGATCACGTTGGGCACCTTGGCGGCGGCGGCCCCCTGGATGCGCTCGGTGATTTCGGCGGCGAGCCGGTCGTGGCTTTCCTTGCGGTTCCAGCCGTCCGGGATCTTCGCCTTGCCGCTGGTCACGGTGGGGACCAGGCCGTACTTGCGAATGGTGGGCCACTCCTCGGGCTCCACCAGGTCCACGCCGCTCAGGCCCATCGCGGCTGCCTGGCGGCAGAAATCGTCGAGTGGGATCTTGCCGAAGCACCAGCGTGCTACGGACTGTTTCAGCCTTCCGGCGCCGGCTGCCGGAAGCGGGCGGGCTGCCGAGGCCAGTGCCAGGCCGGCGGCTGCCTGGAATGCGGTTCGTCTGGTCATGTGTACATGATATGATTCTCCGCGCAGAGCGGCGCGACTTTTTGAGGGGTGCCGCCGCGCTTGCGCCGCAAAAACACCGCGCGAGGTCTGAGCGCGGCTACTTCGGGTAACTGCCCACCAGCTTGCGGCAAAAGCCGTGAAACCGGTGGATGCCGCCGGTCCGCGGAAGAAACATGAAGGGGCACTCGCCCGAGATCAGGTCGACGCCCTCGGGGGCGGGTTGGGCGGCGCGGCGGTAAATCCAGATCTTGCGTATGCCCGCCTCGACGCACTCGCCCGACAGGCGCGGGTTCATGGCGGGCGGCGTCAGGAGCAGCGCCGCCTCAGCCGCAGGGGAAATCTCCGCCACCGTCGCGACGCAGGGGACGCCCTCCACTTCGGCAAGGTTCGGGTTGACGGGTACGACATCGTAGCCGCGGCTGCGAAATTCGCGGAACAGCATCCGGCTGAAGTCCCGTGGGTTGCGCGACACCCCGGCAATGGCGATGCGCTTCGAAGCCAGGAAACCCTGAATTTGGGCTAAACTTGCCATGCAACCTCCTGATTCTCGGATATCATAGTCCGAAACAGGAGGCAAGCGGCGGATTCGATTATGCTGGAGGTGATGGAGAGAGCGGCCTTGGCGCTGATCTTCGCCGGGCTGGCTTTAGCCCAAGAGAACCCCGCTTTGCCGCGCGAACAGGCGGTCGCGCTGGTGGGGCAGGGTAAGTACGCTGAAGCCGAGCCGCTGCTGCGGCATGCGCTGGAAGCCAAACAAGAAGAATTCGGCGCCGACGATCCGTCACTGTTGCCGGCCATTGCGGACCTGGCGGCCCTCTACCGGGCGATGGGGCGCAATACGGAAGCCGAGAAGCTCTACCTTCGCTCGATCCGCATTCGGGAGACGGCGCTCGGCCCCCTGGACGTGGCAATCATCCCCGATTTGAAACTGCTGGGCTCGCTGTACGTGGCCATGGGCCGCTTCCCGGATGCCGAGAAGCAGTATTTGCGCGCGGTTTCCATACGGATCGAGGCAAAGGGCACCGAGGATCCCGACCTCGCTAAGGATTGCCTCGATCTGGCCAACTACTACATCGGTCAGAAGAGGTATGCCGTGGCGGAGCCCAACCTCCGGCGGGCCATCGAAATCATGCAAAAGACGCTGGGGCCCGAAGACCCGGCGTTGGTCCAACCGCTCGATTCGCTGGCCACGGTCTTCATCGAGCAACAGAATTACCCCCCCGCCGAGGCGCCGCTACGGCTGGCGGTATCGATTCAGGAGCGCGCGGACGGGCCGAATCATCCCAACGTGGCCCCGCGGCTCGACCGGCTGGGGATGCTCTACTACCTGGAGAAGCGCTTCGCCGAGGCGGAGCCGCTGTACCGGCGTTCGCTGGCAATCTGGGAGGCGGCCATCGGGCCGGATAACCCGGAATTGGCCACCACCCTCGACAACCTGGCCGTGGTGCTGGTTTCGCAGGAGAAGTTCGCCGAGGCCGAAGGGCTCTACCGCCGGTCGCTGGCGTTGCGGAAGAAGACCACCGTGGCGAGCCTCAACAACCTGGCAATGGCCCTTGAGGGCACAGGCCAAGACACCGCCGCCGAACGGGAATACAAACTGGCCCTGACCCTGGCCGCCAAACTTCCGGATCCTGCGCCCCTCGAGCAGACGCTGCGCAATTATTCGATGCTGCTGCGGAAACTGCATCGCGAGCCGGAAGCCAAGAAGCTGGATGTCAAGCTGAAGACCCTGCTGGGCCAGTAGCTATTTAGCGGGCTGGCCCTTCTTTGCCAGGTCTTCCTCGATCTTCATCATCAATTGCGCGGCCTGCGCCGCGGACGGGCTCGACGGGAATTGCACCATTACCTGCTGGCACTCCGCGCGCGCCTGCGTCAGGCTCCTGACCGTGCCCTCGCGGTACCAGCTATCCGCAATCGCGAGTTGCGCCTGAGGCAGGTATTCGCTGGTGGTGTACGTGTTGATGAGGGTCTGGAGGGTCAGGCGGGCGCGTTCGTAATGTCCGTGTTCGATGTCGTCAACGGCGCGGTCGAACAGGAGCTTGTCGGGCTGCTGGTTGGCGGCGGACGAGGGCGGGGAAGAATAGACCGGCGGTTTCGATGCGCAGCCGGCCATCGAAACCGCCAGCGCGAAAACCGCCGCGGCGTACCGCACGATCTTTGGGGGCATCGATTCCATTCTCCTACGGGGTTGATCCGGGCGCGGAACTGGCGGAGACTGAAGTTTGTCCAAACTGGAAGGAACCACGGCGCTCATCACGGGCGGAGGGCGCGGCATCGGCCGCGCCATCTCGCTGCGGCTGGCGGCGGATGGCGCCGAAGTGATTCTGCACTACCACCGCAACCGCCGGGCGGCAGCGGAGACAGCGGCGGCGATCGGCCGCGAGGTGACACTGGTTCAAGCCGATCTGCGCTACCTGGCGGAGATCGATGCCATGTTCAGCCAATTGGCCGGGCGGCGGCTCGACTTCCTGATCAATAATGCCGGAATCTGGAAAGGGTCTCCGCTCGGTGCGTCGGCCAAGGAGACGGTCGATGAGATTGTCGATACCAACCTGAAAGGGCCGTTTTGGGTCGCACAGTGTGCGCTGCCGCTGCTGCGGGATGGAGGGCGGATCGTGAACGTGTCGTCCGTCGCGGGACGGATCGGAGTGGCGGGCGGACGCAGTTTGTACGGCGCGGCCAAGGCGGCGGTCGACGCGCTCACACGCAATTGGGCGATGGAACTCGCTCCGCGCCGGATTCTGGTGAACGCGGTGGCCCCGGGATATGTGACCACCGATATGACCGCGGAGCATTTTTCGAACCCCGCGATGCTGGAGCGCGCGATGGTGCGCCATCCGCTGGGCAGGCTCGGAACGCCCGAGGACATCGCCGGGGTGGTGGCGTTTTTGTGCTCCGAGGATGCCCGGTTCGTGACCGGGCAGTGCCTCAACGTGAGCGGCGGGTTCGTGATTTGAAGGCGGGGCAGGCCCTGCGGCCTACCCTGTTATTGCAAGTTGAAGTCGGTGGTGCGGGTGGTCTCGTGGCCGGCCGAGTCCATGGAGCGCACTTCCAGGCGATACGCGCCCGCCACCAGGCCGTTGAGCGGGATGCGCAGCCCCACCGGCACTACCGGGTTGCCGGAGTGCAGGTACTTCGCGAGATCCACACCCCCGGAATCCATTTTCGTGCTCCCGTTCTGGCGCTCGAGCAGGCGCAACTGCGTAACGACTCGCGTCACCGGCGCCGCGTTGGGGTCGGTCAGCAGTGGCTCATAGACTTCGAAGTAAACCAACAGGTTGTCGCTCAGGTTGAACTGATGCGAGCCGGCCGGCGTAAATTCGTAGCCCGCCGCGATCAGGGGCACGCGCCCTTCGAGCATCTCTGCGTCCAGGCCGGATTCGAGATCCGAAACCCGCTGAATCGATTTGCTGAGAGCCAGTCCGCTCATCGCGAACTGCTTGCCGTCGAAGGGCTCGATGGTCAGCGGCATCTCCACTTTCCCGAAATCCTCGCCGCCTGAGTTGAACGCGACTTTCAGGGTGTACTGTCCGGCGCCGGCATCAAACTGGTTCTCGTAGTGATATGGCTTCTTCATGAACTCTTCGGCTTCTTTCTTGCCGTCGAAATCGAGTTTGACGGTGTCGCTGAAACGCGCCGCGACGTTTCCGTTAGCGCGGTAGGCGATGCCGAGAACGTTCAATTCGGCGTGCTGCTTGCCTTTCACCTTCTGGAATTTCACCCCCGCCGTGGGAAGGTCGAGCACCACGTTGACGCGCGCGGTGTTGGCGGAAGTGTAAAAGAACGGTGCCCGAATAGGAGCCGCCGGAAGCGTGCCCGGTTGCGCTCCGCCCAGGCGGTTTGCCAGTTCCTGCTCGACGGGCTTACCGGCCAGCAGGTCCGCGCTCTTTACGTTGCAGTAGCCGCTACGGGCCCGCAGGTTCAAGCCGCCGCGGCCCACTTTGACGCGAATGGTGTGGCAACTGCCCTCGGGCGATTCGGGTGCCGAATAGGCCAGCAGGTAGTATTCGTTTTGTTCCCGGTTGATCTTGTTGAGGCCGCCGGCGAGGTCGTTGGTGTTGGCGATAACAAAGCCGCCGGTGCCGGAGGCCAGAGCGTAGAGCACCTGCTGATTGCCGACGATGGAATCCGGCATGGGGGGGATCAGGATGCCGCGGGCATTGCGCGGGTCGGTGGGGTTGCGGACCACCGCGGGAACCGAACCGCCGCCGCGCGGCACGTTGCCGGTAGTTGTGCCGGCGCCGCGGTTAACTCCGGAATTGCCGGTGGAGTCCGAATTGCCGGTGCGGCCTCCCACGCCTCCACTGCTACTGCCCGATCGGGATGGTGGGGCCGCACCCGAACTTCCGCTGGAGCGTGTGCCGCCGCTGCCGGCACCGCTGCCGGCACCGCCCCCGGTGGTGCCGCGCTGGGGAGCCGCGAAAAAAGCCGCGATCCGCAGCACGGGCAGCGCGGCCAGTGCAAGTCCGGCCTGCCCGGCATCGCGCGGCAGCAGCCCGCCGTGCGGCGCGAACGCGGGTGTCGCCAGGCCGCGCACGTCCACCGGATAGACCGCCACATTGGCGCGATTGCAGGCCGCCACGGTGGTCGTGATCTCGGAGAGGGTCTCCGGCGAATCGGAGGGGAAACCGGCGCTGAACAGGATCAGGGTCTTGCGTCCCGGCACCTCGGAGAGGTTCTTGGCCAGGCTGGCGAGCGCGAGCAACACCGAGCGCGCCCCGAAATCGCCGTTCGAGCGGCCGATCATCGCTCCGCCCGTGTCCGGTCCGCCGATTCCTGTGTTGGAGACGATCGCGGAACTCCGGACGCCGGAAACGATCTGCTTCAGCCGGTCGATATTATCGGTGAAATTCTGCGCGATCTGCAGCCACCCGCCGTAATTGACCACGGCCATCAGACGATTCGGCCCGGCCGTGGAATCGATAAATTTCACCGCGGCCTGCCGCGCCTGGACCTGGTCGCCGAAGTTCATCGACGAAAGATCGAAGAACAGGACGATATAGCGCTTCTGCGCAGCCACCGGCGACGCAGGGTCGGCTTCGAAGGAGAACGACGTGATGGTCTGCTGCTTGTTATCCTCCCAAAGCTTGAAATCCTTGGATTCGAGGTTGTGCACGTAGTTGTTCTTCTTATCCGTGACCACGACATCGACGGGTACGAGCCGCGTTTCCGTGCGGAATACCGGCTTGCCGGCGTCTTCCTGCGGCGCGGGCGCGGGTGGAGTCTGCGCCCATGCGCCCGCCGCGATGATCAGAACCCCCGGCAAAGCCATTCTCGAAAACCGCATCCTGCACCTCACTTATGGAATCTCGACGGCGCCATTCTGCGCCGCCATCAACTGACCTTCCGAATCCCGAATTACCAGCCGGATGAGATACTGCCCGGGCTTGACGTCGAACGTGGAACGAACCGTAAAGCCGGAATCGATCCGCTGCGCCATGGTCTCATCCTTGAGCCGCATCTCAACCACTTGATTGGTTCCGTTGAGAAAGTTGCCGTTGCGATCGAACACCGCCGAAACGATCGTGACGTTGTCGCGGTTGCGGCCCTCCTCTTTGCGAAATTTCAGGTTGCGCAGCCCCAGGTGCACCAGCACCGTCAGCCGGGCGGTGTCGTCACTCGGTTTGAAGAACTGCGTGTGCATGTCGGCCGTCAGTTCGCGCAGTTCCTCGCGCGAGAAAAGGGCCTCGCTGATTTCTTCCCGGGCGTTCTCTTCCGCATCGTTCAGGTGGCGCGGAGCGTAGTAGCCTTTGCGGGCTTCGAGCGCCAGCCCCTTGCCGTTCGGAAGGGTCACCTTGAGGCCGTGGAAGCCGCCGTCCAGCTTCAGGTTCTGCGGAGCGAAACCCAACAGGTACAGATACTCCGGCGCGGAGGCCAGGCGGCGGTAGCCTTCGCCGAGATCGTTGCTGTTCTGAAAGAAAGTGCCGCCGGTGCCGGAGGCGAATTCCGCCAGTACATCGGCTTGCGCGCTGGCAGCTTGGCGGTCGTAGATCTGTTTGATGCGCGTGCCTTCCGGGCTGAAAGTCCGTTCGGAGGCATCGAACCCGGGGTCGACGTAGAGGCCGCGAGCGTCGAGCGCGCTGATGGTGACCTGCGCCCGGATCGCGCGGTCGATGATTTCGGACTCCTCCTGCCGTTGTTCCGGATTGAGGAAGCCCGGTGACGCCAGTACAATGGTGCGCTGTCCGGGAGCCCCGCTCATTCGGCGGACAACATCGCGCAGGGCCGCGATGGTGACCCGTGTCTCCTGCGATCCTATGGCGATCACGCGGGACGCCTCGGCGCGGACCATGCTTTCGGCGGACATGGCATCGATCAGGTGCGCGCAGACAATCGTATCCCGAATCGCGCCCTGAAGAGCCATCGGGTCCTCGTGGTTTTGGATCTGGTCGGCCATGAAGTAGGAAATGTCCGGGCACTTTGTGATTTGCCCGTCGAGGAGCGGGTGCGGCCGCAGCTTTGCGAGCGCCGCGTGCATCTGGTCGCGGTCGTCGGTGAACTCGAGGCTGGTCTGCCCCGAGGTGGTGAAGATCGCCGCGCGGTCCGACGGCAGAAGCGAGGTATCCATGTGCCGGCCCGCGGCATCGCGGGCGTAGGCGATCTCCGGGAACGAGAGGTGAATGTCGTCGAACAGGTAAGCGATGAAGCGCTCCGGCGCCACCACTCCCGGGCCTGCCGCTTCCGGCTTGCGAGCCGCCGCGGCTTTCGAAGCGGCCGCGTCATGCGCGACGGATTCTATTGAAAAGCGTGTGATGACCTGCGGCTTGCCGCGGTCGAAGAGCTGGAAATCCTCCTGGCGAAGGTTGCCCACGGCGCGTCCCTGCTTATTGCGGACCACCACCGGCACCATCACCAGGTTCACCCGCGTCTTGAACGTGGCGGGCTCTTCTCTCGTGACGGTTTCCGCGACGTTGGCCGGAGTTTCGGTGGTCCGGACCTGAGACGGTGCCGGCGCCGAACCCTGCTGTGCGGAAGCGATTCCCAGCATTCCGGCCAGCAGCCAGGGACCTGATTTCAGAGACATCCGTTCAGTATAGTAGTCCTATTGCATGACAGCGTGGTATGATCCGCGCCGGCGCCGATCCGGCGAACCTTCCCGCGATGCCTGAAATCCACATTCCCGACGATGCCCCGCCGGTGCTCCGCTCTAGCTCCGTGTGGTCCGAACTGGCGGATGCCGCCGAACTCGTCTATTACGATACACTCCCCGGCTCCGAAGACCGCCTCATCGAACGCCTTGCGGGCGCCGAGCTGGTGCTGAATATCCGCTCCTCCACGCGCTTCACCGCGCGCGTATTCGAGGCCTGCCCGCGCCTTCGCCTGCTCTCGGTGTGGGGCACCGGCACCGACCACGTGGATCTCGCTGCGGCTCGGCGGCACGGCGTGGCCGTCACCACCACCCCGGGGGTTTCGGCGGTCTCGATTGCCGAGCACACGCTGGCCCTGCTGCTGGCCGTGGCGCGCCGCATCCCCCGGATGGACGCCGCGGTGCGCCGCGGCGAATGGCAGCGCGGCCAGTTCATGGAACTTCGCGGCAAAACCTGCGGGGTCGTGGGGCTGGGCGCGGTCGGGTGCGAATTCGCCCGCATGGCCGGCGCCCTGGGGATGCGGGTGATCGCCTGGACCGTCCATCCGCGGCCTTTTCCCGATGTGGAACTGGTGGAGTTCGAGGAACTCTGCCGCGCCGGCGACGTGATCAGCCTGCACGTGCGGCTTTCCGCCGAAAGCCGGGGCCTCTTCGGAGCTCCGCAATTCGCCATCATGAAACCGGGGGCCATCCTGATCAATACCGCGCGCGGCGCCATCGTCGACGAGGCTGCTCTGCTGCACGCCCTGGCTCACGGGCAAATCGCCGGCGCGGGCCTGGACGTGTTTGCCACCGAGCCGCTGCCTGCCGGCCATGCCTTGACGCAGATGCCGAACGTGGTGCTGACGCCGCACTGCGCCGGGATCACGCCCGAAGCACTCGAAGCCGGCCTGCGGATGGCGGTGGAAAACATCAGGGCATTCCTTCGCTCCGGTGGCGCCCCCAGTCCCGCCGCCAACCCGTAGCTTCGAGCGCGTTCCGGCGCCGGGCGCCCGCGCGATTCGATAGACCGTGGAGAGCAGAACGGTGTTAACCGAGGAGAGTTTTATCGGATGCCCCGCCGCTGCTATGCTGTCAGCCGGTATGGTGCGTCAAATTCTCGGCGTGATTGCGGGTTATATCGCTGCGGCGGGAAGTGTGAGGCTGGCACAGGGAATCCTGTTCTTCATCATTTTTCCACCGCTCGGACCTGCCCCGGCGGCCGGTGAACATCTCCCGCCGGCCTACTTTGCGTCGCTTCTGGCGTTTGCCTTGGTGGCGGCGTTCGTTGGCGGGCAATTGGCGGTGGCGATCTCGGCAGCTCCCGCGATGCCCCGCTATCTTGGCCTTGCCATCGCCGTGATGGGGGTGATCTCCGCGTTCGTGGACTCCGATCGCCAGCCGCTCTGGTTCAGCGTGCTGTTGGCGGTGGCGGGGGCCGCGGCGGCGTTCGTCTCGGCCACCCGCACCCTGCGGAATCAACCCTCCAGCTTATAAATCGTGAGTCCAGAGAGCAGCTTGGGATAGAAGTCCGTCGACTTTTGCGGCATCACTCCGCCGCTGAACGACGTCTCCGCCACTTGTTCCACCGAGGTCGGCTTCAATAGGAACGCGATCTGCGCGTCACCTTTACGCGCGGCGTCCAAAGCCGCATCCAGGCCGCGAACGTAGCGCAGGTGCTTTTCGTCGCGGACAGCTTCTTCCCCAATCCCCAGCACCTTGCCGAGCAGCGTCTCGTGCAGCACACGGACGTCCAGCGCGCCGCGTGCGCCGCGCTTTTCCAGCAGGAACAGGCGGTTGCCAATGGCGGCGCCGATCAGGGTCCGCTCGCCGGGTTCCGCCCACGCACCCTTTAGCCGGTCGAGCGAATTAAGTTCCTCGACATGGAAATCGTCCGCGCACTTCCGCAGAAATTCGTCCGGAAGCGCAGCCGGCGGCATGCCGCTCACCAGACGGTGCGTAGCCAGAATCTGCAGCCCGGGTGAGTACATATTGACGAAGGTCATCATCACGCGGTCCGCGCCGGGCAGGCCGGGGTTCTCATTGCGGAAGGCCAGGGCGGTTTCGTAGCGGTGATGGCCGTCGGCAATCAGCAGTTTCTTATCGGCCATCATTTCCTGGATGGGGGCGGCGTCCGCGATGCGCCAGACGCGGTGCACCCCGCCGTATTCGTCGGTCACCTCGGCGATCGGCGCCGCGGCTGCCGCTTCGTCCAGCCGCCGGTCGATCCGGCCTTCGCGGTCGGGATAGAGCATGAAGAGCTGGCCGAAGTGCGCGTGTGTGTGGCGCAGCAATTCCAGGCGGTCTTTCTTGGGTCCGGAGAGCGTCTGCTCGTGGCGATGCACGATGTTGGCGGAGTAGTCCTCCACCGCCCCCAGGCCGATGAAGCCTTTGCGGACCAGGCGCTCGCCGGTGTCGGGCACCGTGAACTCCTGGAAATAAGCGAACAGGGCGGGCTCGGCGTCCTTCGCCAGGATCCCGCATTCGATCCAGTCATTCAGGTAGCGCGAAGCGCGCGTGTACACATTCCCGATGCCGGAATCGGAGTCCGACCGTTCGCCCAGGATCACACGCACCAGGTTGTACGGGCTGAGCGATTGGTACCGGCTCCGCATCGCAGGCGAAATCTTGTCGTAGGGCTGGGTGACCAGGTTCCCCAGCGGGCCGGCTTTCGCCGTATAGCGAAGAGGTTGAAACGGATAGATTTGGGCCACTTTTCAGGATACCCCGGCAAGGGCCGGTTTCTATTCGCGAGCCGCGTAGTTCAGCGGCGGCTTGCCGTCCTGCGGGATCCGCGTGGTCCAGGCGCGCCCGGCGAGGCGTTTCTCGAACGCGTCGTGAGCGGCTTGAACTTCGGCGGGGTTTTCGAACAGGTCCACCCCCGCCACGGCCAGGGTGCGGGCGGCCACCACCATTCCCTTTCGGCCGATGCTGGTGCCCGCGCAAGCTGTCGCCTGCCAGGTGTGCGGCGCGACTCCGGGGACGAAAGTGGCCGCCAGGAATTGCGCGGTAGGCACCACCCAGCTCACGTCTCCCACATCCGACGATGCCGGTGTGGCTCCCTCCGTGCGATCGGTTTCGACCGTGTCCGGACCGGGGGAGCGCACCGTCACGCCCAGGGTCTTCTGTAAATCGGCGGCGAACGTTCGCTCGTCCGGCGTGTATTCATAGCCTCCGGATTTGCGCATGGCGCGGCTCAACACCTCGGTGAGCACGTCGTTCGGCAGCACGTTCGCGTAGTTGGTGCCCTGCTCGAATTCCATGCGGGTTCCCGAGGCCAGCGCGCCGGCCTGCGCGCATTTCATGATGCGCTCCCAGATGCCGTCGAGCACCAGGGCGTCCGGATTTCTCGCGATCAGCGAGACCTCGGCGAAGGCCGGTACCACGTTGGCGGCGCTTCCGCCGTTGGTAATCACGTAGTGGATGCGCGTTTCCTGGGGGACGTGCTCGCGCAGAAACTCCACGGCGGTCAGCATGATCATGGCGCCGTCGAGCGCGGAGCGGCCCCGCTCCGGCGCCGCGGCGGCGTGCGACGCTACACCGTAGAAGCGAAACTTGCCGCCGTTGTTGGCCAGCATGGAGCGCAGGTCGACGCGGTTCACATCACCCGGATGCCAGGTGAGCACGGCGTCCACATTGTGAAACAGACCCGCGTGCAGCATGTAGATCTTGCCGCCGCCGCCTTCTTCCGCGGGCGTCCCATAGTAGCGGATGGTGCCCTTCAGCCCGGCGGCTTGCATCTCTTCCTTAATGGCGACCGCCGCCAGTGCCGCGGCCGCTCCCAGCAGGTTGTGCCCGCAGCCGTGTCCCGCCGCGCCGGCTTCGACCGGCGACTGCGACGGCATGGCTTTTTGCGACAAGCCGGGCAAGGCGTCGAATTCGCCCATCAGCACGATCACCGGTTTGCCGCTGCCGTAACTCGCGGTGAACGCGGTCGGCATGCCCGCCACGCCTGCCTGAATCTCGAAGCCGTTGGCGCGCAGTTCCTGCTGGAGCAGGGCGGAACTCTTGTTTTCGTGAAAGCCGAGTTCGGGGTTCTCCCAGATTTGCCGGGAGACCGTGCCGAAACGGTCGGCATGGGCCGCCACCCGCGCCAGCACGTCATCGGCGCCGTACAGCGTGCCGGCCGCGGCCAGTGCCAGCGCTGCCATCCGCAATGGAAAGTGCATGGTTGATTATAGATCGCGGCCTGATAGACTTTCGCATGGAGGCTTGCATGAAACCGACGACGCGAAGGTCGTTTCTGATGGCTGGGGCCACCGCCGCGGCGCTGGCACAGGAAGCCGCGGCGCCGCTGACCGCCGGTGCCGTGGTCGAGCGGATCCGGAAGAACGTGGGGGTGCCGTGGACCACCCCGACTGTGGACACTTTCAAGGTGGGCGGCCCGGAGACTCCCGTCAAGGGCATTGCCGTCACCATGATGGCCACGCTCGACGTCGTCGAGAGGGCCGCGGCGGCCGGCAGGAACTTCGTGATCACGCACGAGCCGACCTTCTACAACCACGAGGATGTTACCGCGCCGCTCGCGGGCGACCCCACCTATCGGTTCAAGGCGGAGTTTCTCAAGAAGAACGGCATGGCGGTGTTTCGCTTTCACGACCACTGGCACGCGCGCCATCCGGACGGCATCTCGACCGGCATGGCCGAAGAGCTCGGCTGGACGAAACGCGCGGACCCCTCGAACCCGCGGTTGTTCCGCTTCGACAGCATGTCGTTGGGAGACCTGGCGCGCGAGATGCAAACCAAGCTGAACGTCCGCACCATGCGGGTGGTGGGCGACCCGGCGCTGCCGGTGCGGACCGTGGCCGCCAATTGGGGCTACGCCAGCCAGATGGGCGGCATCCACGCGCTGGAGCTGCCGGAGGTGGATGTGCTGGTAGCCGGCGAGGCGCGCGAATGGGAGGTCGTCGAATATGCTGACGATACGGTCGCGGCGGGCCGGAAGAAAGGGCTGATCCTGCTCGGCCACATCGTTTCCGAACAGGCGGGCATGAAATACTGCACGGCCTGGCTCAAAGAGTTCGTCTCCGAGGTGCCGGTGGAATTCGTCGCGGCCCGTGAGCCGTTCTGGAGGCCGTAACATGCGCGCACCCGCCATTCTGCTGTTCGCGGCGGTGTTGGCGGCTGCGCCGCCCGCCGCGGAGTTCGCGTGGAAGCACCTTTCGAGCGCCAATGGCGATCTTCCGGCTCCCAATCGCGGCAATGAGCAGACCTCGCTCACGGTCGCCGATTTCAACCGCGACGGCCTCAACGATTTCGTCGTCACGGAGCGCACCGCGGCCGATTCGGTAGTGCTCTACCTGCGCAACCACTCCGGCTGGACGCGCAGCGTGATCGAGCCGCAGCCGCTGCACATCGAGGCCGGCTCGGTGGCGCTCGACGTGGATGGCGACGGCGATCTGGATTTCATCGCGGGCGGCGATTACAAAAGCAACCAGATCTGGTGGTGGGAGAATCCGTATCCGGACCTGGCCTCCGGACGGCCGTGGGTGCGCCACATCATCAAGAACTCCGGCAGCCCCAAGCACCACGACCAGGCGGCGGCCGATTTCGATGGCTGCGGCAAGCCCGAGCTGGTCTTCTGGAACCAGGACGCGCACGCCCTCATGATCGCCAAGATGCCCGCGGACCCGCGCCACTCCGGACCGTGGCCGCTCACCGAGGTCTACCATTACAGCACCGACAGCGAGCCGGTACAGCGCGGCACGCCCGCCTCCTTCAAGGGGGTCAACGAGCACGAAGGCCTCGCCGTGATCGATATCGATGGCGACGGCCGCCCCGATATCGTCGGCGGCGGCCGGTGGTTCCGCAATCTGGGCGGCCTTCGTTTCGAGGAAAACCTGATCGACCCGAACTACAGCTTTTCGCGCGCCGCCGCCGGGCAGTTGAAGAAAGGCGGCCGGCCCGAGGTGGTGCTGGTGGTGGGCGACGGCGACGGCCCACTGAACTGGTACGAGTACGTGAAGGGCGCGTGGATTCCGCACGAAATCGCGCAGATCCACTACGGCCACAGCCTGGCCGTGCTCGACGTGGATGGCGACGGCAATCTCGACATCTTCTGCGCCGAGCAGCGGCTCAACGGGCAGAACGCCGATTCGAAGATCTACATCTTCTACGGCGACGGCCAGGGCCATTTCACGCCGTCGATTGTCGATCGCGGCTACGACCTGCACGAAGCCAAGATTGCCGATCTCAATGGCGATGGCCTGCCCGACATCCTGGGCAAGCCCTACAACTTCCAGGCTCCGCGCCTGGACGTGTGGCTCAACCTCGGACGGCGGCCGGCTTCCAGGCCGTAACCTCGTAGCGGGCCTTGGACGCGGTTCCGCTACGCGTCACCGAGCCCGAACGCCGCTGATCGTCCCAGGTCAGGCGCACTTCGGCGAGCGCCGGCCGGGCGCTGCCGTCGTCTTCGTAAAGGACGGCCGGCGCCGGGTTCGCTCCGTAGACTTGCGCTTCGATGCGCCAGCTTTCCTGGTCCTCCGTGGATCGCGTCGGTTCGGCAAGCGGAAGGATCGTACCGCCCTTTACGAACATCGGAATCTGTTCGAGCGGCGGGCGAACCTCGATCCGTTGCTTGCCGGGATATTGCCGCGCACTCCAGAAATCGAACCAGTCGCCCTCCGGCAGGTAGACGGAGCGCGCCGGCTCGCCGGCGAAAGCGGGTGCGACCAGGATCGCAGCCCCCATCATGTACTGGTCGTCGACGGTCAGCGCGGCGGGGTCGTGCGCGTAATCCATCGCCAGCGCGCGGAAGGGCGGCAGCCCGCGGCGGTGATACTCCACGAAGGCCGCGTGCAGATACGGAATCAGCCGCATTCGCAGTTCCATGACGCCGCGGCATTGGGCTTCGACCTCCTCCCATCCGGGCGCGAGACGGTCCTGGTTATTCTCCGCGCGCGCCACCTGCTTCCATGGCGGGTTTTTGATGTACCAGGCGTTGATCAGCGCCATCGGCGAAAGCACGACCGATTGCAGGCGCCTCACGAGATCCTCCGGATTTTTGGCGTCGCGCAGTTCGGGCGTCCACAGCAGGCCGGAGAAACCCGCGTTGACCAGGCCGCGAATAAATTCCTTGTGGTCGTAGAGGTCGCTGTAGAGAACATAGGGATAAGGCGCGGCCAGCGCGCCCGAGTTGCGCACCAGACCGTAGGTGCGGTAGCCGCGTCTATCGAAAACGCCCTGCAGTGTATCCTGATAGCGCAGGCCGAAGAGGCAGTGCATCTGCTCGCCATCCGCGCCCGAGGGGAACCGCGCGATTTCGGGAAACGACCAGTTGCCGGTGAAATCGGAGTTGTCGCATTCGTCCAGCTTGAAGCCCGAGACGCCCGGGGCGATCAGCGTGCGCTCGTGGTAATCGGCGAAGATGCGGCGCGCGTCCGGGTCGAGGAAATCGGGCACCAGGCCGTCCCAAACTTCGTAGTCGCCCGAATGATCTCTGAGCGCCTGGTAGATGGGCGAGGTCGGGTGCGTGAAGGCGTGTTCCCAGAGGTTGACGCGGTAGTTGCGCTTGGCCATCTCCCGCAGCATCTCTTCGGGTTTCGGGTAATTCCTGCTCCAGACGTAGGAGCACGAATAGGAATGGGTCTGCCAGCCCGGCTCCAGGCCGATCACGTCGCAGGGGATGCGGCGCTCGCGGAATTCGTCGGCCAGCGCGATCAACTCCGCCTGCTGGTAGTCGCTCTTGGCGCGGTACCACATGCCCAGGCCCCAGCGCGGGGGCAGCGGCCCGCCGCCCGAAAACAGGTTGTAGCGTTGCACGGCTTCGCGCAGCGTCGGCCCGGCGAATACATAAACGTCCACCCCTTCGGCCGCGGGGATCTCGATCAGCACCTCGCTCGCTTCGTTCACGCGGTAGCTGCGATAAGCCGCCGGCAGCACGTCCGCGCCTACCGCGGATCCGTCTTCCACATGCCGGCCGCTTTGGCCCTTGCGCTTCTTGTTGCCGCAATAGATCGTGGCGTAGCGCGCGGTATCGACCAGCACGCCGTATCCGGAGGTGGTGACGTAGAAGGGAACCGGCGCGTGCGAATCGCCCGTATCCATTTTGGGATCGGCGTTCACCCGCAGCTTCTTCTTCAGTCCGCGCTGGATCAGCGATTGCAACTGCAAGCCGAGGCCGTAGACAATTTCATTGGGCGCGAGCGGAATGCGCACCAGGTAGCCGCGGCGCGACCCCGATGCGCGAACCGGCACGGGGCACGCAGCCACCGCGGACAGTTCCTTGAGCGCCGATGCGGCCGGCGGGTACCGCCGTGCGCTCACGGGCGTGATCTCTTCCGCTTTGCCGAAGCGGAACTTCCACACCCCGGGATAAATCTCCGAAGGAGGCGGCGCGGTCTGCGCCTGCGCGGGGTTCGCCTGAAGCAGCGCTCCGGCCGCCCCTGCCGCACCCAGAAAATGTCGTCTCTTCATATCGTTTTCCTCTTCGACCAGCCGTACGCCGCCGCGATCAGCATTGCCGCGAGACTCATGCCGCGCTCGATGACTGTCTCCGCGCCGCCCGTATACCGGAGCGTGATTTCGGTGGGCCCGCTGGCCGGGGGCTCGATCACCATCTGTCCGATGGCATCCCGCCGCACTGCGAGGCGCTGACCTTTCGACCACGCTTCCCAGCCTCGATCATAAGTCACCTGAACCGCGAGCACTTGCCCCGGCCGCAGGTTGGCGTGGATCTCCGCGGCGCTCATGCCCTTCCACTGAAACGTGGCCAACGGGTATTGCGGGTCGTCGAGCGCCGCCACATATGCCTCGACTGGCAGCGTGTCGAGACCGTGGATGGGCGTCCGCCTCACCACCGCCGACACCGGAATCACGTGGGCGAGCGACGCCGGCCGGCCGGGCACTTCGTAAATCGTATCGTCCCCCTCGCGCCACAGCACCGGCAGAAGGCCGTCGAACTTGCGGGCGTGCGTGATGGGCTTGTAGTATTCGCTGCTCTTCGGCCCGGAGACGGAGATGGCGCGCGCGCCGAACGCCTTCAACCAGAAGATGGAGTAATCGGCGTCGCGATTGCCGGCATTCGTGCCGAAGAAGATCGTGTACTCGACAATCCCGAGGAATGGGTTCACGGCGAATTGCAGGTGACCGCCCTCCAACTGCGGGTTGTCGGTGAAATCGTTGTACCAGAAGCTGGTCGAACCGGAAAGAAAGGCCCGCTCTCCCGGCCGGTGCTGGTCCAGCCACTTGGCGATGCGGTACTCCGCCAGTTTCGCCGGATCGACCGATTGAATCAGGCCCCAGCCATAGCCCACCGAGCCGATTGCCTGGAGCGCAGTACCAGCGATGGCAGCCGTGACGGCGACCGCGCGAACCCGCTTGGGCATCCGGTCGAGCAGTGCCGCGCAGCCGAATACGACCGCCGGCAGTAGCGCCATATCCATCTCCAACTGGTAGCGATGCGGTTGCGGAACGATCGCAATGCCAAAGGAATACCAGAGCAGCACCACCGCCGTAGGAGCGTAAGCGAAGAGCGCGCAGAATTCGAGCGGCGCCGAGACTCTGAGCCGCCGCAGCAGAAACCACGTCAGCACGTAGCCGGCGCAGAAAGCGGCCAGCGCAATCCAGGATCCGGGCGTGTACCGGTAATCGCCGCCCGCCGTGGCGGAGTTCGCGCGAATGGCCCGAATCATGCCGAAGCTCAGCCAGGGAGCGATCCAGCAGTAGCTCACGATGCCGATCGTCGCGACCGTCGCCGCGGCCTTCCACCACGGGCGCGGCCGGAAGGCCAGCATCCAGCAGAGTAGGGCGCCCCCCAGCACTACGATGCCGAAGGCGTTGCTCAACACCACCAGCGCAGCCATGACGCCTGCCAGAATTTTCCATTTCGCGTCACGGGTTGTCAGTGCGCGCGCGAAAAATACCACCGCCACCGGCAGCAACGCCAGCGCCACCGTGTGGGGCGCCTCGCCATAGCTGACCAGGATTTGCAAGCGGCGCAGGTGCAGCGCGCCGCCGGCATCGGCCCGAATGGCGGGCACCAGCAGCGCGGAAATCGAGAAGCACGAGTACGCCAATGCGGCGGCGAAACTCGCGGCCACCTTGCGGCTGAATTCCAGAGCCATCCAGAACAGGGCCGGAGCGCCCATCACGTAGAACGCCGCCGTCACGATGTGAAACGACCGCGCAGCCGAAAGCCGCGTGATCAGGCTGAACGCCGCCACCACCCACTGCTGGAACGGAAGATAGGCCGTTTCCAACGGCATGCCGCAACTCCAGAACGGCCACCAGCCCCAGTGCCCCGGATGTTTGGCCATGATCCGCGCAATCGCAATAAATGTGGGCTCGATCGACCCGTTGTACGCGGTATACTCCACGCCGAACAGCTTTCCCGCGATCGCCAGGTTCACCGCCACCAGCGCCACAACGCACAGCAGCACCTGCCGCTGGTCCGGCCTGGCGCGCTCCTTCATTCCGCGCGCTCCGCTTCCTCGTGATACTCGGCTTCGGTGTTTACCTCCCAGAGCCGCGTCTTGTCGGTATTCCCGGCCAGGATATCGTCCACCGCCATCATGGCGGTGAGCATGGAGTGGTCCTGGTTGTTGTAGCGGTGCATTCCGTTGCGCCCCACCAGGTAGAGATTGGTGTAGCGGTCTACGTGTTCGCGGATCTCCGCAAAGCGGTCGTAAGTGCCGAAGTAGGCTGGGTACGTCTTCTCCATGCGGAGCACCGTGGAATCCAGCACTTCGCCGGCATTGATGATTCCGATGCGGCTCAGCTCTTCGGCGGCGAAACCGGCCATGCGATCGTCCGGCAGATTCCAGATCTCGTCGGACTGGTTGCAGAAGTACTCGAGCCCCAGCCACACGGTTTCCGGATCGGCCACCAGGTACGGGCTCCAGTTGTTGAAGATCTGTAGCCGGCCCAGAAGCACGTCTGGCTCCTGGATGTAGATCCAATTGTCGCGGACCAACCGCCTGCCATGGGCCGTGTGGTCGAAAATGCGCAGCGAGCGCACCAGCAGGCCCACCGTGATGAAGTCGCGGTAGACCAGCCCATCGGAAACTTCAAGCACGTTCGGCGGAGGCGCGGCATCGAACGACCGCATGATTTCCTGCACCGGCGCGCTCGAAAAGAAATAATCCCCCTCCACGGTCTCTCTGGCGCCCGTGCCGGAATGAACGGCCTCGACCGCCCGCACCCGCCAGCCGTCGGTGACGATCCGCTCGACCTTCCAGCCGGTCCGGATCTCGCCGCCCAGTTCCTCGATGCGGCGGGCGGCCTCTTCCCACATCTGCCCGGGCCCGAGCTTGGGGTATAGGAATTTTTCGATGAGCGAAGTTTCGGTGCCTTTCTGCTCGAGATCGCCGTCGCCCGCGCGGAACGCTCGTCTCAGGGCGTGCCGCACTGCAGCCCAGATCGAGAGCCCCTTGATCCGCTGCGCGCCCCACTCCGCGCTGATGCGGTTGCAGGGAACGCCCCAGACCTTCTCGGTGTAGGATTTGAAAAAACGAAGATAGAGTTCCCGGCCGAAACGGTTGATCAAGAACTGCTCAAGCGTATCTTCCCGCTTTAGGGGGAGGAGCGCGCTGCGCAGATAGCTCAATCCGATCTTGAGCGTGCGGGCGAGTCCCAGTTTGAGCAGCGTGTCCCGGCTGAAAGAGAGCGGGTATTCGAAGAGATGGCGCAGGTAATAGATTCGGGATCTGCGCGGCCGCAGCAGCATGACCCGGCCGCCGGCCGCGGGGTCGGGTCCGGAAGAGTCCGCCGGCACCGCTCGCTCCATGCCGTGGTACCGGATCGCTGCCGGCCCGCTTTCCGAAGCTTCGAGCGGCAGCATGTGTAGCCACCATTTCATCACCCGGTCGGATTTCGAAAAGAACCGGTGCCCGCCGATATCGATGCGGTTGCCCTTGTAATTGACGGTGCGGCAGATACCGCCCAGGCAGGCGCTCTTTTCAAGGACCACCGGACGGATACCCGTGCGCGTGAGCAGTTCGTAGGCGGCGGTCAGACCCGCCGGGCCCGCCCCGATAATGATGGCGCGCTTCTGGTCCGAAGTCGGTGGAATCAATTCAAATCGTAGCAGACGGCCCTAAATGCGCGTGGGCTCGCGGCGCGGTGATCGCCGTCTTCAGAGGTTCCATTCGGTGGCATCGTACTCGAATACCTGCTCGATATGCGTGCCGAAGACTCGCGCAATGCGGAAGGCCAGAAGCAGCGATGGGAAGTACTTGCCCGCTTCCAGCGCCATGATGGTGTGGCGCGTCACGCCCGCTTGCCTCGCGAGGTAATCCTGGGTCATTTCTCCGTGCTCGAAACGCAGCCGGCGAATGCAGTTCTTGATTTCCGGCTTGCCGCTAGGCATGGGATCCACCGCGGTAGAGCACGATGGTCGCCAGGGCTTGCACCGCCATAATCAGAGCCGCCGCCCACCAGAGCACTTCCGCGAGAGTCCAGACGGGCACGGCTAGGGTAGTGTCCCATCCATCGATAAATCCGATCGCGAGAATGACGCCGATGAACGCTATCCAGAACGCGCTGAATCCCGCCTGGACCGCTTTATTGGCAATCTCGCGTTCCCGTTCATCGAAGCTTCGGCCGCGCAATCGGCGCCGGCTGGACACCGGGATTGCGGCCAGCGATAACAAAGCGAAAACCGAAACCGTGGCGGGTCCGTGGCCCGCAAACGCGAGAACGGCACAATAGGCGGCGATCGTCATCAGCACGACGCCAAGCGTCCACCAAGCCCATTTTTCCGAATCCGACATGTGCGCTCCGTTTCTCCTGGTTAGCTATATATAACAGAAAGTTAAGTGTACATACCATTAAGTTCGATGTAAAGCACTTTCTATTGGCATTTGAGGAAGGGTCACAAGGAAGTGCCGCCAATCCCTGAGAAGGCGAAGGCAGAGCGTGGGGCCGAAAGCGGTGAGCGCAGCAGACCGCCCTAAATGCGGGTGGGCTCGGGAAGTTCGGCTTCCGTCACCCCGGCGCGCTCTTCGAGCAGTTCGAGCAGCGCCTGGGCGGCGCGGTTCAGCTTCTTCCGCCTGCGGTGTACGATGCCTACCGGCCGCGACAGCCCCGGCGCATCCAACCGCAAAGCCAAAAGCCGGCCCTGCTCGATCTCGGTTTGCATGGTGCGCGCCGGCAGAATGCTGATTCCGGTGCCCAGCGCCACGGCTTCCTTGATCATCTGGATGTTGTCGAAGTGCATCACCAGCTTCACTTCCACCCCCAGGCTTCGCAGAAAACGGTCCAGTTCGCGGCGGATCGACAGGTCTTCATCGAAGCCGATAAAATCCTGGCCGGCCAGATCTGCCGGCACCAGCTCGGTGCGGGAGGCCAGGGGATGCGCGGGGTAAAGCGCTACGTGCATTTCTTCGTGGCGCCAGGGAATGGCGGCAATCTCGCGGCTGGGTTCGGGGTAGCTCACCATGCCCAGGTCGGCGGCGTCGTTGCGTACGGCTTCGTAGACCTTTTCGGGCCGCATGTAGTCCACTTCGAGGCGCGCCTCCGGATACCGCGCGGCGAATTCCTCGCGCAGGCGGCTCATCTCGGACAGCCCGATGGAGTAAATCGAAGCCACCCGGACGGTACCCTCGGCGCCGCTTTTCAGGGCGTCGAGCGCCAGGCCCAACTCCTCTTCCCGCCGCAGCACGTCGCGGCAGTATTCGGCGAAAAGCTTCCCGGCGGCCGTAAGTTCCAAAGGGCGCTTGCTGCGGTCGAAAAGAGCCAGGCCCAAGCGACGTTCCACCTCCTGCACGTGCTGGCTAGCCGCCGATTGGCTAACCTTGCAGTGTGCCGCCCCCTTACTCATGCTCCTGGTGGCCGCTATCTCTCTGAAAAGCCTGAGCTCCCACGATGCCATCGGCTTCAGCGTAACATAAGATTTCCTGATAGTCCATCATAAGGAATTTTTTGTTGCCTTATACTAGGGTCGCTGATACACTGAAATCCAAGGCGACCGCCCTTTTAGAACAAAGCCGCCGACGGATTACCCTCCCGGAAGCGGGTTTCCTGGCAAAAACTATGGATCTTCATTCGGTTGGTAGCGGTTTACCTCCTGCCGAGGGTCTCTACGACCCCCGTTATGAACATGATGCCTGCGGAATCGGGTTTGTTTCGCACATCAGCGGCCGGAAATCTCACGACATCATCACCAAAGGCATTCAGGTTCTGATCAACCTGACCCACCGCGGCGCGTGCGGCTGCGACCCGGAGACCGGCGATGGCGCCGGCGTCCTGATCCAGATTCCGCACAAGTTCTTTGCCCGCGAGTGCGGCAAGCTCGGCTTCACCCTACCGCCGGCCGGCGAATACGGCGTGGGCATGGTGTTTTTGCCGGTCGAGCCGCGGCCGCGCCTGGAGTGCGAAGGCATCGTCGAGCGGATCGTCCACGAAGAGGGCCTTACGGTGCTCGGGTGGCGCGATACGCCCATCGACGGTTCGGCCATCGGCCGCGTCGCGCGCGTTTCGCAACCTTATATAGAACAGATGTTCGTGGCCCGCGCCAAGGGCATGACCGAAGATCAGTTGGAGCGCAAGCTCTACGTGGTCCGCAAGCGCGCCGAAGCGGAGATCGCGGCTTCGGATATCGAAGACAAAGACTTCTTCTACGTTCCGTCGCTTTCCGCCCGCACCATCATTTATAAGGGTCTGCTGCTCGCCCCGCAGATCGCCAATTTCTATCCGGAATTGAGCGATCCGGAGGTCATCTCCGCGTTGTGCCTGGTGCACCAGCGCTTCTCGACCAACACGTTTCCGACCTGGCAGTTGGCGCACCCGTTCCGCTACATCGCGCACAACGGCGAGATCAACACCCTACGCGGCAACGTCAACTGGATGCACGCGCGGCAATCCGTACTCTCTTCGCCGCTGTTTGGCGACGACATCCGGAAGCTGTTTCCGATCATTCAGCCGGGTGGAAGCGATTCCGCCGCTTTCGATAACGCCCTCGAACTGCTGCTGATGTCGGGCCGCTCCATCCAGCACGCCATGGCGATGCTGATTCCGGAGGCGTGGTCCAAAAACGAGCACATGAACCCGCAGAAGCGGGCCTTCTACGAGTACCACGCTTCGCTGATGGAGCCCTGGGACGGCCCCGCCGCCGTGGCCTTCACCGACGGCCGCTCGATCGGCGCCGTGCTCGACCGCAACGGCTTGCGCCCGGCGCGCTACCTGGTGACGCGCGACGACCTGATCATCATGGCATCGGAAACCGGCGTGCTTCCGGTGAAGCCCGAAGACGTGAAGCTCAAAGGCCGGCTGCAGCCCGGCAAGATGCTGCTGGTCGATACCGTGGCGGGGCGCATCGTCTCCGACACGGAACTGAAAGCGCAACTTTACGGCCGCAACCCCTACCAGCTCTGGATCAAGGAAAACCAGATCACCCTGGAGTCTCTGGCGGATCCGCCGCGCGTCATCAGCACGGATCCCGCCACGCTGCTGGTGCGCCAGCGCGCCTTCGGCTATACCGACGAAGATCTCAAGATGATCCTCGGCCCGATGGGCGAAAAAGGCGAGGAGCCCATCGGCTCGATGGGTGCCGATACGCCGCTCGCGTGCCTCTCCGATAAGCCGCAGCCGCTGTTCAATTACTTCAAGCAACTCTTCGCCCAGGTGACCAATCCGCCGATCGACCCGATTCGCGAAGAGATGGTCATGTCGCTCACCAGTTACATCGGCACCGAGCGCAACATCCTGGCTGAAACCCCACAACACTGCCACACCCTGAAACTGAAACAGCCGATCCTCACCAATCGCGATCTCGAGAAGCTGCGCCGTGTTTCCCAGGGGGATTTCCTGGCCACTACCATCCCCATGCTGTTTCCGGTGGAAGCCGGCGCCAAGGGGCTGGAACGCGCCCTGAAGCAGCTCTGCCGGCAGGCTTCGCACGCCATCCAATCGGGCTACACGCTGCTGATCCTTTCCGACCGCGGTCTGGATGAGGATTATGCGCCCATTCCCAGCCTGCTGGCGCTCACCGCCGTGCACAACCACCTGGTGCGCGAAGAGACGCGCACGCAGGTCGCGCTGATTATCGAATCGGGCGAGCCGCGCGAGGTCATGCATTTCGCCCTCCTGATCGGCTATGGCGCGAGCGCTATCAACCCGTACCTGGCGCTCGAAACCGTGGGCGTGGAGAAAAAACCGGCTTACATCAAGGCCATCGACAAGGGGCTGCTCAAGACCTTTTCGAAGATGGGCATCTCCACGCTGCAGAGCTACCGCGGCGCCCAGGTGTTCGAAGCCATCGGCCTCAGCAGAAAGCTGGTGGACCAGTATTTCACCGGCACGGCCTCGCGCATCGAGGGCATCGGGCTCGAAGTGATCGCGGAAGAGGCCATCCGGAAGCACCGCTACGCTTTCCAGCCGCTCACCGAATCCGACACGGAGCTGGCCGTCGGAGGCAATTATCAGTTCCGGGCGCGCGGCGAATACCACCTCTTCAACCCGCAAACCATTTCCAAGCTGCAGCACGCCGTGAGGCAGGAAAGCTTCCAGACGTTCCAGGAATACACCGACCTCATCGACAACCAGAACCGCAACCTGTGCACGCTGCGCGCGCTGCTCGAGATCAAGGCCGGCGAGGAGCCGGTGCCGCTCGATCAGGTCGAATCGGCTTCGGAGATCGTCAAGCGATTCGCTACCGGTGCCATGTCGTTCGGCTCCATCTCCAAGGAAGCTCACGAGACCATCGCCAAGGCGATGAATCAAATCGGCGGCAAGTCCAACACCGGAGAGGGCGGGGAAGACGAAGTGCGCTTCGCCGATAACCGCCGCAGCGCCATCAAACAGGTGGCATCCGCTCGCTTCGGAGTCACCGCCAATTACCTGGTGAACGCCGACGAGCTGCAAATCAAAATGGCGCAGGGAGCCAAGCCCGGCGAGGGCGGCCAGCTTCCCGGCCACAAAGTGGATGACACGATCGCGCGCGTGCGGCACTCCATCCCGGGAGTGGGGCTGATCTCGCCCCCGCCGCACCACGACATCTATTCGATCGAGGACTTGGCGCAGCTCATCTACGACCTGAAGAACGTCAACCCCAAGGCGCGGATCTCGGTGAAGCTGGTGGCCGAGGTCGGCGTCGGAACGGTCGCGGCGGGCGTCGCCAAGGCGCATGCAGACGTGGTCCTGATTTCCGGCGACAGCGGCGGCACCGGTGCTTCGCCGCTCAGCTCCATCAGGCACGCCGGCGTGCCCTGGGAACTCGGGCTGGCCGAAGCCCACCAGGTGCTGGTGATGAACGATCTGCGCGGCCGCATCCGCGTGCAGACCGACGGCAAACTGCAGACCGGGCGCGATGTTGTGGTGGCGGCGCTGCTCGGGGCCGAGGAGTTCGGCTTCTCCACCGCTCCGCTGGTGGCCCTGGGTTGCATCATGATGCGGAAGTGCCACCTCAACACCTGCCCGGTGGGTATCGCCACCCAGGACCCGGCGCTGCGCGCCAAGTTCCAGGGGCAGCCCGAGAACGTCATCAACTTCTTCTTCTTCATCGCCGAGCAAGTGCGGCAGTTCATGGCGAAGATGGGCTTCCGCACGTTCGACGAAATGGTGGGCCGGGTCGACATGCTGGATGCGCGCCAGGCCCTCGACCACTGGAAGGCCAAGGGGCTCGACCTTTCCATGATCCTTTACAAGCCGAAGATGCCGGCCCGCATCGCCCGGCGCTGCGTGCAGAAGCAGGATCACGGCCTCGACCAGGCGCTCGATTACAAGCTGATCGACCACGCCCGCGAGGCGCTCGAAAGCCTCACCCCGATCGAAATCAAGCTGCCGATCCGCAACGTGCACCGCACGGTCGGAGCCATGCTCTCGGGCGAGATCGCGCGCCGCTACGGCTCCGCCGGGCTTCCCGAAAACACGGTCCACTTCCAGTTCACCGGTTCCGCGGGACAGAGCTTCGGCGCGTTTCTGGCGAAGGGCGTGACGCTCGAACTGGAGGGCGACGCCAACGATTACGTCGGCAAAGGTCTCTCCGGAGGCCGCCTGATCGTGTATCCGCCGCGCGGTTCTACGTTCCTGCCGGAGGAGAACATCGTCATCGGGAATGTCGCGCTCTACGGTGCCACGAGCGGCGAGGCATTCTTCAACGGACGGGCCGGCGAACGCTTCGCGGTGCGCAATTCCGGCGCCGTCGCGGTGGTCGAAGGGCTGGGCGATCACGGCTGCGAATACATGACCAATGGGCTGGTGGTGGTGCTGGGCAAAACCGGCCGCAACTTCGCCGCCGGCATGAGCGGCGGAATCGCTTACGTCCTCGATGAGAAGGGCGACTTCGCCGAGCGGCGCTGCAACCAGGCGGCCGTGGATCTCGAACCGGTCGGCCCGGAAGACGGACAGGCGCTCTATGCCCTGATCGCGCAGCATGTAGAATCGACCGGCAGCCCGCGCGGCAAGTGGATTCTGGAGAACTGGGACAGCATGCAGGAAAAGTTCCTCAAGATCTTCCCCCACGAATACAAACGGGCGCTCAAGGCCGCCGGGCTGACCCTCGCGGCCTCCACCCCACCGCTTCCGGCGGGAAGCCCGCACCTGGAGGCCGCCCGTGGGTAAAGTTACCGGGTTCATGGAGTACACGCGGGAACTGCCGGCGCGCCGCCATCCCGCCGAGCGCATCAACGACTGGTTCGAGATTTACCAGCCCTTCCCGCTCGAATCCATTCAGACGCAGGGCGCCCGGTGCATGGATTGCGGCGTCCCGTTCTGTCACACCGGCTGCCCGCTCACCAACCTGATTCCCGACTGGAACGACCTGGTGTACCGCGGCCGTTGGCGGGAAGCCGTGCGCCAATTGCACGCCACCAACAATTTCCCGGAGTTCACCGGGCGCGTCTGTCCGGCTCCCTGCGAGGCGTCCTGCGTGCTCGGCATCAACGAGCCGCCGGTCACCATCAAGCAGATCGAAAAGACCATCATCGACCGCGCCTTCGAAGAGCGTTTCATCAAGCCCGAGCCGGCCGCGGTCCGCACCGGCAAGCGTGTCGCGGTGATCGGCTCCGGCCCCTCCGGCCTGGCCGCCGCCCAACAACTGGCGCGCGCCGGCCATGACGTGGCCGTCTTCGAGAAGAATGACCGCATCGGCGGCCTGCTCCGCTACGGCATTCCGAACTTCAAAATGGAGAAGCACCTGATCGATCGCCGCATCGAACAGATGAGCGCGGAAGGGGTGAGGTTCGAGACCGGTGCCCATGTGGGCGGCAACGTGCCGGTGGAGGACCTGCGGAAAGAGTTCGACGCCATCCTGCTGGCGGGCGGTGCCGAGCAACCGCGGGATTTGAACGTTCCCGGCCGCGAGCTGAAGGGCGTGCATTTCGCTATGGAGTTCCTGCCGCAACAGAACCGCCGCTGCGAAGGCGACGACGTCCCGAACCAGATTCTGGCCACCGACAAGCGCGTGGTGATCATTGGAGGCGGCGACACCGGGGCGGATTGTCTCGGTACCAGTCACCGGCAAAAAGCCCTTTCGGTGACGCAATTCGAACTGCTGCCGAAGCCGCCGGATTCGCGCTCGCCGTCAACCCCTTGGCCGCTCTGGCCCATGCAACTGCGCGTCGAGAGCTCGCACGAAGAGGGCGGCGTTCGCGACTGGAGCGTCTCCACCGTGCGGTTCTCGGGTGAGGGCCGCGTGCAGAGGCTGCATGGCGTGCGCGTCGGTCCGCCTCCGAAATTCGAGCCCCAGCCGGGGACCGAATTCACGCTGGATGCCGACCTGGTTCTGCTGGCAATGGGGTTCACCGGTCCGGTGAAGAATGGAATGATCGACCAGCTTGGCGTGAAGCTCGACGCGCGCGGCAACGTGGCCACGGACGACCGCCAAATGACCTCGGTCCCCGGCATTTTTGCCGCGGGCGACATGCGGCGGGGGCAGTCGCTGGTCGTCTGGGCGATTGCGGAAGGCCGCAAAGCGGCGCGAGGCATTGACCTGCACCTGATGGGCGAAACGCGCCTACCCTAGTCCGACATCTACCCCTGCCTGATGCCTGGCCGCTCCTTGACGGTCGCGGCTCTGTTGGCATTGCGTTCACAGAGCCGCGACCGTCAGGGAGCGGGCCGAGCGGCTTTACACCAGCCACAGTCGCGCCTGTCCCGCTTTGGCGCCAGCCCTCCTCTTACGAGGAAGAACGCATTTCCATGGTCCGCCTCAGTTCGCGGTCTTTCGCCCGCACATGTGCAAACTCCACCGCGTTGCTGGTGGTAGTCTGCAGATTGGAAGACAGGGTGGCCAGGTTGTTCAAGTAGTCCTCGTAAGTGGGGTTCCAAAGGTAGCCCTGGTGGCTGTTGACGTAGTTGATGGCGTCATCGGTGTTGTTGGTCATCAGGACGACGTCTTTCGCGACGCGCTGGATGGCCCTCCGCTGCCAAGGCGCCACCGCGCTGCGGATCGTCTCGAGACGGCACAACTGCCGCCCCATGTGGTCGATCTCGCCTTTCAGGTCTGATAGTTGCTCGTCGTGCGTCTGCCAGGTCAGGCCGGGGCTGTCGGCGAAACTCTGAAGCTCGGTGGCGTGGCGCGCAGCTGCGGTGGATTCGTCCTGAATCCGTTGAATGAGTTGGTTGGCCTCCTGATGGAAATTCCAGGTATAGGATTGGGCCGTAGGTTGTCCAGGCACGCATTCGCAAGGTTGCGCCGCAAAAGCCGCGGGCACCGCCATGACCAAAGCGCAGGCGGAGCCCAGTAGAATTTGGTTCCATTTCATTTTTGATTTGCTCCTCTCTCTGATTTTGTTTCACCTGTCTTTTTGGATGTCTCGGGCGCGGCGCGCGCTACCATGCGGACAAGGTATTTGCGGGGGGAAAAACCAAGTAGGCGGGCCCGCAATCGCCCGGGCATGTACGGCGTGTCACGGAGCGGGCCGCCACCGCGGGGGGCGCCCCTGCTGGTATGATGCCATCATGGTACGCCATTGGCTTTCTGTTGCAGTCTTCGCGGCCGGTATGCTCGCCGCGGCGGGAATTTCACTTGCTCAACCTCCCACCCAGGCATCGCTTTCCGGCGCTTATAATGTGCGCTATCTCGGAGTCAACTCGGCTCCGGCCGATAGCGCGGTCAGCTTTTCCGGCACGTTTACGTTCGACGGGAACGGCGGATTCACCGTCAGCGGCGCCGGTGCCTCCGCCTCCACCAGCGATCACACTCTGAAGTTCTTAACCAGTGGGCAATACACTGTGCTCTCGAACGGCATGATCCAGATGACCAATCCGTTCGACCCGACCAGCACCACGGTGCTCAATACGGCCACCACCGTCCTTTACGGCGGCCTGGGCAACGGGTACATCACCGCCAGCAGCACGGATACGCTGTACTCTGATTTGTTTGTGGCCGTCAAAGCGGCTTCGAACGGGTCCAACTCCACGCTGAACGGCACCTACCGGGTGGCCAGCCTGGAGTTTCTGGGCGGCGATTTTACCCAGACCCGCGACACATTCTTCAACCTTTCGGCCGATGGGGCCGGCAATTTGGGCAACGTGACCATCACTGGCACGGCGCAGAGCCTGAATAACGCCGACACTACCCAGACCAGCAGCGGGGCCACTTACACTTTGACCGCTAACGACACCGGCACGATGACTTTTCCGGCGCCCGGCGGAGTCACGGCCGCCAACACCCTGTTGAGCGGAAACAAGACGCTGTACGTCTCCCCCGACGGGAACGTATTCATCGCCGGCGGCGCCACCGCCTATGACATCATCGTGGGCATCAAAGCTTCCACCACCGCCCCCAGCGGAATCTATTTCACCGCCGACCTGGAAAACTATATCGATCCGACTTCCGGCGGCATTTACAGCGAGGAGGGGGCATCGAACATCCTAGACGCGCAACTCGATGAGCTTGCGCACCAGCGCATCAACCAAGACGGGTTCGATTCATACGACTACACCCTCTACGACCAGTTCAGTTTCGACGCCAACGGCATCGAAGCCCTCAGCGGTTCCTATTGGGCGGAAGGCGCGGGTGGAAACTTCGTGATCGGCGCGGGCCGCGGGTCCGACTACTTCCTGCAGGTTTACTCGAAATCGATCCCGATGAACCTCACTGGCAATTACCTGAATCCCCAGGGCATCGTGAATGCCGCCAGCAGCATCCCGTTCACCACGTCCTTCGCCCCCGGCGAATTCATCACCCTCTACGGCAACGGCTTCACCAACAGCACGCTGACCGCGGGGTTGCCTTTCCCCGCCTCGCTAGGCGGTGTGCAGGTGATGATCAACGGCACGGCGGCGCCCGTCTATTTTGTGAGCCCGACACAAATCGATGCGGTCATTCCGTACTCGGCGCCTTCGGATGGAACCATGCTCCAGGTTCAGGTGACCGGCATTCCGAACACCACTTATGTGTATAGCGGTCCGACGGACCCGGGCGTCTACACCTATCCGACCCCGGGCGGCATCGGCGTCGGCGCCATGATCCACAACTCGACCGGTGCGATTGTCACGGAGGCTAACCCGGCCACAGCCGGCGAAGCCATTCAGATCTACTGCAGCGGGCTTGGCACCGTCACCCCTCCCGTGACCGCTGGAGCGGCGGCCTCCACTACCACCCTCAGCACTACCGATAATGCGGTGGCTGTCTATATTGACGGAGTAAGTGCCCAGGTGCTCTTCTCGGGCCTGGCGCCGGGCTTCGGAGCGTTATATCAGATCAACGTGACGATCCCCAGCGGATTGAGCACCGGCGACCACACCCTGGAGATCTCTACCGACTACTCGGATAATCAGCAGGCGATCATCCCGATCAAGTAAGATAGCCTTCCCGCCTGTCCAGCCGACCCGGCGAAGGCCGGGTCGGCCCTAACTTAACGCCGGTCCCAATTCAGCCGCAGGCGGTCGCGGCCATCCGTGGCCTCGAGCGTGACGCGGTTGACGTCGTCGCGGCCGTCGGTCGAAATGAACATCGGCCCACGCAGGCGGCCATCTTCCGACACCACGTCCGCACGCAGGCGGTCTCCTTCGCGGTTGGTCACCCTGCCGCTGTAGTTCATCTGGCCGTGATCGGTCCGGAAGCTAACCACAATCCGGCCGCTGCGGTCGATGTTGATGTTGCAATTCAAGAGCCGCCGGTCGAAGTTGTTGAGCGTCGCCACTCCGCGCCCGTTGCCGTGGAAGTCGATCGTGTTGTTCCAGGCGAACCCCGCGACCGGCGGCGCCCCCTGCGGGCGTTCGTCGTAATCGCGGCGCGGCCGCGAATCGCCGCCCGTCATGGCCCAGGTCAGGCGGAAATGGTAGCGCCCCTGTCCGCCCGAAGTGTCGCGGATGTGAACGATAGCGGCAAAGCCGTCGCGCCGCGAAGGCTCGGCGACCAGACGAATGTCGCCGCGCCGTTCGATGACGTCAAACTGGAAATCCCGGACGTCGCGATCGGGCAGGGGAGCATTGCACTCCGAGCCATCGTCGTAAGCATCCCGCCCCGATAGCGTGCGAATCGACACGTTGTCCCGGCGAACGGAAACTTCCACTTCGTTGTCGACCTGCAGGCGAATGTCGCACTGGCCCTTGCCGGGCGGTACGTCATTGCGAGTCATCTGGCGCACGCGGAATTGCGTGTCGGCCAGCGCGGGCAGCGCGGCCGAAAGGCCCAGCACGGCTACCCCGATACGGAACAAATTGGCATGTTTCATTACCTTCAAGCATAACCGCTGCGGTCACGGTACGCGCGGAGGCCGGGTTTCGGCGGCGCCCGTTCATTTTCCTCTAAGATGAAAAGAGCCACCCTCTCTATGACTACGCCTGAGGAGCGCCGGCTGGCGCTCGCCGAGATCCTGAACCAACGTGTCCTCGTGCTCGATGGGGCTATGGGGACCATGCTGCAACAGCAGCACCTCACGGCCGGGGATTTCGGCGGACCCGCGCTCGAAGGCTGCAATGAGATGCTCCTGCTCAACCGGCCGGACGTGGTGCTTGGAATCCACCGCGCTTACTTCCGCGCGGGGTCCGACATGGTGGAGACCAACACGTTCAACGGCACGCGCGTTTCCCTCGGCGAATACGGCCAGCAGGAACGCGCCTACGAGTTGAGCGTGATCGCGGCGCGCCTGGCGCGCCAGGCGGCGGAGGAATTTTCGAGCACAGCGCGTCCGCGTTTTGTCGCCGGCTCGATGGGCCCCACCACCAAGGCCATCACGGTGGTCGGCGGCATCACGTTTCCGGCGTTGATGGAGGCTTATTACGAACAGGCGCGCGGCTTGCTCGACGGCGGCGCGGATGTCCTGCTGGTCGAGACCTGCAATGACACCCGCAGCGTGAAGGCCGCGCTCCTGGCCATCGACCGCCTGCGCGGCGAGCTGGGCCGCCCCATCCCCACCATGGTTTCCGGCACCATCGAGTTGAGCGGCACCATGCTCGCGGGGCAGACCGCCGACGCCTTCGTCGCCTCCATCGCGCATGCCGACCTGATCTCCATCGGGCTGAATTGCGCCACCGGGCCGGAGCTGATGACGGACCACATCCGGACGGTCGCCGGGATGTCGCCCGTGCGCGTGTCCTGCTACCCGAATGCCGGGCTGCCGAACGAGGAAGGCAAATACCTCGAGACGCCCACGACCCTTGCGTCGCAGCTCGAACGGTTCATCGATCACGGTTGGCTGAACATGGTCGGCGGCTGTTGCGGCACCACCGACGCGCACATCCGGGCGATTGCCCAGATGGTCGACGGCAAGCGGCCGCGGCCTTTAGGGACCGCCGCCCACCGCGCGTACTACTCGGGAATCGAGCTGGTGGAAGCCGAGGAGAGCAACCGGCCGCTGATCGTCGGCGAGCGCACCAACGTGATCGGGTCGCGCCTCTTTAAGAACCTGGTAGCCGAAGAGAAGTGGGAGGAGGCCACCGAAATCGCGCGGCGGCAGGTGAAAAATGGCGCGCACATCGTCGATGTCTGCCTGCAGAGCGCCGACCGCGACGAACTGCAGGATATCGACCCCTTCTATGACCGCCTGATCCGCAAAATCAAGGCGCCCGTCATGATCGACACCACCGATCCGAAGGCGCTGGAACTTTCGCTCACCTGGTGCCAGGGCAAGAGCATCATCAATTCCGTCAACCTGGAAGACGGCGAAGAAAAATTCGAGCGCGTGTGCCCGCTGGCGCGCAGGTACGGCGCGGCCCTGGTGGTGGGGTCGATCGACGAGGACAAGATCCAGGCGCAGGCCTTCACCCGCGAGCGAAAGGTGGAGATCGCGGAGCGGTCCTTCCACCTGCTGACGGAAAAGTACGGCATCGCCCCCGAGGACATCATCGTCGACCCGCTGGTTTTCCCCTGCGCCACCGGCGACGCCAACTATATCGGCGCGGCTGTCGAAACCATCGAAGGCATCCGGCTGGTGAAGGAACGGCTGCCCCTGGTCAAGACCGTGCTGGGAATCTCGAACATCTCTTTCGGGTTGCCGGCTTCGGCGCGCGAGGTGGTGAACTCGGTCTTCCTTTATTACTGCACCAAGGCGGGGCTTGACCTCGCCATCGTGAACGCCGAGAAACTGGAGCGCTTCGCCTCCATACCGCAAGAGGAGCGGCGGCTTGCCGAGAACCTGCTGTTCAACCTGCCGCCGGTGGATGCCGAAGAGGAAGCGCTGCGCACCGCGCCCGAAGACTGGCGCGAGCAGACACCCGGGCAGAAGGCCGCCATCAACCAGTGGCACATCGCCGCCATCACCGATTACGCACGCAAGGCGGGAAAGCGCGAGAAGCATCGCGCCGAAGACCTGCCGCTCGATCAGCGCCTGGCCCGCTACATCGTCGAAGGCACCAGGGACGGGCTCGTCCCCGATCTCGACCGCAAGCGGGCCGAGGGCGCCGCGCCGCTCGATATCATCAACGGTCCACTGATGGCGGGAATGAACGAGGTCGGCCGGCTCTTCAACAACAACGAATTGATCGTGGCGGAGGTGCTGCAATCGGCCGAGGCCATGAAGGCCGCGGTGACCCACCTGGAACAGTTCATGGAGAAGTCCGAATCGTCGGCGCGCGGCAAGGTGATCCTGGCGACGGTGAAGGGCGACGTCCACGATATCGGCAAGAACCTGGTCGAGATCATTCTGGCGAACAACGGCTACCAGGTGGTGAACCTGGGGATCAAGGTGCCGCCCGATATCCTGATCCGCGCCTGCCAGGAGCACCGTCCCGACGCCATCGGCCTCTCCGGCCTGCTGGTGAAGAGCACGCAGCAGATGGTGATCACCGCGACCGACCTCAAAGACGCGGGCATCGCCGTGCCCCTGCTGGTGGGCGGCGCGGCGCTTTCCGAGAAATTCACGCGAACGAAAATCGCGCCCGCCTACGGCCAAGCCGTGTGCTACGCCAAGGATGCGATGACCGGGTTGAGCCTGATGAACCGCATCGTGAACCCCGCCGAACGGGAAGCGGTGCTGGCCGCACACCGGTCTGCGGGAACGGAACCGCCCGCGGTGCCCGCGCCGGCTGCCGCCGAGCCGCTCGCAACCGGGCGCAGTCCCAAGGTACGCACCGATATCCCGATTCCCGCCACCCCCTATCTCGACCGCAAAGTGCGGGACGTGCCGCACCTGGCCGAGGTCTGGAGCTACATCAATCCGTTCATGCTTTACGGCCGGCACCTGGGATATAAGGGCAACTTCGAGAAAGCGCTGGCGGAACGGGAGTCCAAAGCGCTCGAGCTCTTTCACAACCTGGAAGCAGTGAAACGCGAAGCCGCGGAGTTCCTGAAGGTGAAGGCCGTGTGGCAGTTCTTCGAAGCCGTGCGGGAAGGCAACGCGATCCACCTGTTCGCCCCCGGCGGCGAGTCGCCCGTCCACACCTTCCGCTTCGGACGTCAGCGCCGTTCCGGCGGCCTTTGTCTGAGCGATTACATTCTGGAACCAGACGAAGCGCGCCGCGACCATCTGGCCCTGTTTGTGGTGACCGCCGGCGCCTGCGTGCGGGAGCGCTCCGAAGAGTGGAAACAGGCCGGCGAGTTTTTCAAGGCGCACGCCATACAGGCGCTGGCCATCGAGACCGCCGAAGCCACCGCGGAATGGCTGCATCGCCGCATCCGCGAAGATTGGGGCTTCCCCGACCCGCCGACCCTGACCATGCACGACCGCTTCACGTCGAAGTACCACGGCAAGCGCTACAGCTTCGGATATCCGGCCTGCCCCAACCTCGACGACCAGCAGGGCATCTGGAAATTGCTCGAGCCCGAACAGATCGGCGTGCGGCTGACCGAAGGCATGATGATGGAGCCGGAGGCCAGCGTCAGCGCGCTGGTGTTCCACCACCCGGATTGTGTCTACTTCACGGCCGAGGAGGACGAGGAGACTCGTGGCTGAACTCTCGCGGCGCGGCTTCCTGGCCTCGGTAGCGGCTCCGGCGCTGCTCGCGCAGGCGCCTGCCGCTCCAGCGCTTTGGAACGGCTACGAGAAACGCGAGTTTACCGTCGGCGGCCACGGCGGTTACGTCGTCGTGCCTCGCAATGTGCATCCGTCCAATGCCTGGCTGTGGCGCGCGCGGTTCCCCGAGTATCACCCGGAACCTGCCATCGCGCTGCTCTCCAAGGGGTTCCACCTGGCCTACCTGGACCTGCCGAATATCTTCGGCAATCCGGAAGCCGTGGCGGCTTGGGATGGTTTCTACGATTATGTGACGAAAACCTTCGGATTATCCCCGAAGGCGGCGTTCGAAGGCGTCAGCCGCGGCGCCCTGTTCCTGTATAACTGGGCCGCGAAGCATCCGGAACGAGTCGGTTGCGTCTACTGCGAATCGCCGGTCTGCGATATGAACAGTTGGCCCGGCGGCAGGGGGAAGGGGCTCGGCAGCGCGCCCGACTGGCAGGAGGCGCTGCGGGCATACGGCTCCGAAGAGCGGATGACCAATCCCATCGGCGAAGTGCAGCCGCTCGCCGCGCGCCGCATTCCGATTCTGCACGTGGTCAGCGACCGCGACCACCTGGTGCCTCCATCCGAAAACACGGACGTGTTTGCCGCCCGCTACCGCGAGGCCGGCGGCGCCATCGAGGTCTACCGCAACACCGGCATGCCCGACAGCCTGAACGGGCATCATTTTCCGCTGGATTCCCCAGGCCGCATCGTCAACTTCATCCTGGCCCACACGCCCGGAAGGGAACGGCTCACGGGCACCGGTATGACACCGCACGGCCGTGAATATTTCGAGTTGCGGGGCGGGCTGCGCAATTCGTGGCGCCGCTTCAACGCGGGCGGCCCGGCGCGGGTGGTCTTCCTGGGCGGTTCCATCACCGAGATGAAGGGCTGGCGCGACCTCGTTTGCGAACACTTGGCCGCGCGTTTCCCGCGGACGGCATTCGATTTCGTGAACGCGGGAATCGCCTCGACCGGCTCCACCCCCGGCGCGTTCCGCCTGGTCCGCGACGTGTTCGGCCGCGGCCCGGTGGATCTCCTGTTCGTGGAGGCTGCGGTCAACGATTCCACCAATTACCTTCCTCCCCGCGAGCAGGTGCGCGGCATGGAGGGTGTGGTTCGGCACGCGCGGCTGCTGGCGCCGAATCTCGACATCGTCATGCTCCACTTCGTGGATCCGGACAAAATGCAGGCGATCCGCGCCGGCCGGACACCCGAGGTCATCGCCTCCCACGAGCGTGTGGCGGAGCGGTACGCCGTTCCGTCCATCGACCTGGCGCGCGAAATTACCGAACGCATCGATGCCGGCGAATTCACCTGGGAGAAGGATTTCCGCGGTCTGCATCCGGCGCCCTTCGGTATGACGGTATATGCACGTTCCATCGGGCGGCTGTTCGATGCCGCCTGGAAGCAGCCGCCGATGCTGACCGGTCCGCTCGAAGCCTGGGCCGTGCCCGTGCCGATCGACCGGAACAGCTACTTCCGCGGGCGCCTGGTCGATATTCATGAAGTCTCGGGCTGGCGGATCGATCCGGATTGGGTGCCGCACGATGAAGCCGGAACCCGCCAGGGCTTCGTACACGTCCCCATGCTGGTCTCGGAGACGCCCGGCGAGGCCTGTCGCTTCGTGTTCGAAGGCACGGCAGTCGGAATCTTCGTGGCCGCGGGTCCGGACGCCGGCTCGGTCGAGTACACCATCGACGGTGCCCCCGCGCGCACGCGGAATCTCTTCACCGAGTGGAGCCCCGGCCTGCACATTCCGTGGGCGTACGTGCTCGATGCCGACCTGAGCCCCGGCCGCCACGAACTGGTGATGCGCGTGGCTGCCGGTTCCGATTCCCGCAGCCGGGGCCACGCCGTGCGGATCGCCCGGATGCTGGTAAATTAGCGGAAGGAAGCGAGGAGCCGAGACTCTTTCGACACAGACCCGCGACCCTTTCGACACAGAGCCGCGACCGTGAGGGAGCGGGCAGCCCCGCCGCGCGCCACTTTTTTATGTGATTTCTCCGTCCACCGGATCGCGGGACCACAGTATTCCCCAAAGGCGTTGTGTTACCATGCAAAAGGACTTCGCTCCGGTTCCGAAGCTTGTCCCTTCCCGAAGTGAAATACCATTAATCGATGAATTTACGCTCTCTTTTCAGTTTGTTTTCCTCGGATCTGGCGATTGACCTGGGAACGGCGAATACGCTCGTCTACGCCAAGGGCAAAGGGATCGTCGTCAACGAGCCCTCGATTGTCGCAATCAACAAAAACACCGGAGAGGTGGAGGCGGTCGGTAAGGAAGCCAAGGAAATGCTGGGCCGCACGCCCGGCAATATTGTGGCGATCAAGCCGATGAAAGATGGTGTCATCGCCGACTTCAAAGTCACCGAGCGCATGCTGAATTACTTCATTCAGAAGGCGCACGGCCGCAAGATGCTGGTCCATCCCCGCATCGTGATCGGCGTACCGAGCGAGATCACGCAGGTGGAAAAGCGCGCGGTCATGGATTCGGCGTACCGCGCCAAAGCCAGTGAAGTCCACCTGGTGGAGCAGGCCATGGTTGCCGCCATCGGCGCCGGCTTGCCCATCACCGAACCTTCCGGCAACATGGTGGTCGATATCGGCGGCGGCACCACCGACGTTGCCGTTATTTCTCTTTCCGGCATCGTCTACTCCCGCTCCGTCCGGGTTGCCGGAAACGAGATGGATGATGCCGTCATGCAGTTCCTCAAGCGCAAGTACAACCTGCTGATCGGGGAACGCACGGCCGAAGCCATCAAAATCGAAGTCGGGTCCGCCTACCCGCTCGATAAGCCGCTGACCATGGAAATCAAGGGCCGCAACCTCATCGAGGGCGTGCCGCGCACGATCTCGATCGACGACTCGGAGATCCGGGAGTCGCTTTCCGAGTGTGTGGCTACCATCGTCAATGCCATCCGGGTGGCGCTCGAACGTACGCCTCCCGAGCTGAGCGCCGATATCAGCGACCGAGGCATCGTGCTCACGGGCGGCGGCGCGCTGCTGAAGAATCTCGACAAGCGGATTCGCGAGGAAACCGGCTTGCCGGTGTCGATTGCCGACGATCCGCTGGCCTCTGTGGTCCTGGGGACGGGAAGAATGTTGAGCGATTTCCGGCTATTGCGCAAGATTTCGATAGACTGAATACAGTGGATCCCGGCAATCGACCGGTTTCCCTGTTTTAGGGCGCTGCCATGGAGTCGCTGCTCAATCGGTACCGCAACATCACGGTCCTCCTGCTGGTCATCTTCGCTCAGCTGGTGCTGTTGGCAGTGCAGGTAAAGAACGACCAGGACGTTCGCATCATCCGCGTCTGGACGGTCTCCGCCGTTACGCCGGTGGCCCGCGTGGCCGAGTGGGTGCGCGGCGGCACCATCGGGCTCATTCGCAACTACATCGCTCTCCACGATGCCGACGCGGAAAACCGCCGCATGCAGCAGGAGATCGGCCGCCTGAAGATGGACAATATCTTCCTGCGGAACGAGTTGTCGACCGCCGACCGTGCCAGGGCTCTGCAGGTTTTCCAGGCTCAAATCCAGTCCCGAACCCTGGCCGCCAGCGTCATCGGTATCGGCGCCGGGTCCAATTCAAAGGTGGTGTTCGTCAGCCGGGGGTCGGCCGAGGGTGTCATGCGCGGAATGGCGGTGGTCACCCCGGACGGCATTGTTGGAAAAGTCATCGCCGCGTACCCCACCGCTTCGGAAGTGGAACTGATCACCGACGCCGATTTCGCCGCGGGCGTCATTTCGCAGAAAACCCAGGTGCACGGTACCCTGAAGGGGCAGGGGACACCCCTCTGCAAGGTCGATTACGTTCCCTATGATGACAAGATTGACACCGGCGAGATGTTTTACACGTCGGGCGATGACCGGGTCTTCCCCCGCGGGTTTCCCGTCGGCGTGGTGAAATCCGTGCGGCAGGCGGTTCCGTTCAAGGAGATCCTGGTAGAGCCGGCGGGCATGAAGCGCGGGCTGGAAGACGTCCTGATCATCCTCAACGGAGTCCACCAGGATATTCCCGAGGCCCCTCCCGTGCACCAGCCGGTCTATATTGGCAATCCTCCCCCTGTGGCCGGGGAGCAACCCGCCAGCCCTCAGACGCAGCCCACCGGTACCGATGCCGACCGATTGAAGAGTCTTTATAAATCGGTAGGCGACGCGCAAAACTACACGTTCGGCGATACCGGCGTGGGCGCCAGGGCGCCGGATTTCACCAAACTTCCGCAGAATGGGAAGGCGCCTGCTGCCGCCGCGCCGGGCTCCCCTGCCGCCGGTGGCCGTGGACCCGCGCCGGCCGCCGCGGGATCCGCAGGTCCGGCGTCCGCGACGCCTCAAGGAACCGCTCCGGCGAAGCCTCCCGTCTCCGTAAAGCCGCCCGTACAGCCGCAGTCGATCCCCAAGACCTCTCCCCCTGCTGCCAAGCCTGGTGGTCCGCCGCAGCGCGAGAACCAGGGTGCCGGTCCCCCCGGAGGCCAACCTCCCGAATGAGCTACTCGAGCGAGCGGATTCTGCTCAGCAGTCAACGCGAAGGGCAGGTCTCACGGTTTCGCGCATGGGTGCTGCTGGCCGTCCCCCTGGCGGCGATCCTGTTTCAGGTCTACGTTCCGCTCTTCTTCCAGTTCCTGGGCTATCTCGAGATGCCGCTACTCGTGGTGGTCTACTTCGCCCTCATGCGGCGCAGCCAGATTCACGGGCTCCTGGTAGGGGCGGCGGTCGGTCTGGCCCAGGATTCGCTTTCCAAGAATCCGCTTGGCATGTACGGCCTCGTCAACACCCTGGTCGGATACTTTGCCGCTTCGGTGGGGATGCGGATCGACGTGGATCAAGGCGCCATCCGGCTCTTGCTTGCGTTTTTCTTCTATCTCTTCCACCAGTTCTTCTACTGGGTCCTGGCGCGCGCGCTCCTCGGACAGCAGTTGGCTTTCGAGTGGCAGCGAACCCTGATCGTCGGAGTGCTGAACGGCGTGGTGGCAGTCGCCTTGTTCCATTTCCTCGACCGCCTGCGGGAGACCGCTTGACCCGCGCCAGGCTTTGACCCATGGATCCGTCCGCCATCCTGCTCGCGACCGTGCGGTTCGTGTGCTGGGAAGGCGCCCTCTTCTGGGCGGCGCTGGCCATCGCGCGCGCCGTCGGCTTTCGCGATGAGGAGCAGTGGCTCGGCGCTCTGGCCATCGAAATCACCCTGGAATCTTCCCTGGCCGCAGCCTTCTCTTTCGCGCGGGTCAACTCGCCGCCGCTCTATTGGATCGCGGCGGCCGTCTGCGCGGCGGCGGCCCTCCGCAGGGTCAAACTGCCCAAGGCCGCCGCAGCCGGCCGGTGGATGCCGGCGGCTATGGCCGCGCTCGCCCTGCCGCTGATCCTGCTCGCCTTCCGGCCGGTAGAGGAGATCGACTCCATCAACTACCTGCATTACCTGATCGACTGGATGGGCAACCGAGCCACGCCCTACACCTTCGCCACCAATTACGTGGCGTTTTGGGAGCTCTCGTTTCTTCCCGCCTGGACCGTCACCAGAGTTGATCTATTTTTTCCACTTTTAGCGTTCAAGGCAATCATTCTGTTAGCTTTATGTGGCTGGCTGATCGGTCGCGAACTAGGCCTGCGCAATCCTGTCCTGGGATGGACGATCTTTGGCGCCCTGGCCATGCGGCATTACTGGGTCGACTACTCGGGCGTGCCCACCTTGAAGAATGACGCCCTCTGCGGAGCCGGCTTCGTTCTGATGATCTTAGTCGTGTTACGGGCCGCGCGAGGAAGGCTGGGCCGGGCCGACGTCGGCCTGCTGGCGTTCGGAGTGGCCTTCGGCTCGGTCAAATATACCGGGATCTTCTTTGCGGTGGTGGCTGTGGGCGCCATCCTGTGGCTCCGCGGCACGGGTTGGAAAGCGCTGGCGGCGGTGGCGGCCTTCTTCGCAGCCACCAGTGGCCATTACTACCTGCGCTCGCTGATCCAACATGGCAGCCCGTTCTACCCATTCCAGATCAATATCGGATTCATCCACCTGCCGGGTACCGCCGACCTCTCCTATTCGTCCATCCTCTACAACCTCCACGACCCCCGTTTGTGGAAGGCGCTGTTCTGGCCGCCGAACCTGATGTCCCCGGCCGGAATTCTCTTTCCGGAGACCCTGGCCGCCATCCTGATCGTCTCGGTTTGGCTGAGCGTCCGTTGGCTGCTCCGGCGGGGAAGGCCGAAACCGCTCGAATTGGCGTCGTTGCTTCTTCTGTGCGGCTGGGTTCTGTACTTCCGTTCGGTTTTCAGCGCCTGCGCCGCACCGGGGGATTTGAGCTTTGTTCTGAATAACTTGAACTCGTTGCGGTATGTCGATGGCGTGTTGCTGGCGAGCGAGTTGCTGCTGGTGGCGCTGCTCGGACGCTTCGCCCTGCCGCTGGTTGCGATCGAGACCGCGAGCCGCCTGACCCTGCTCTACGCGCGGCTGCCCCAGGAGCTTTTCCCCGTGGCATTCACCGTGGCCGCCGGATTGGCAGCGTTCCTTCTGATCCGGATGCTCCCCCGCTACCGGGCCGTCGCCCTCGCCGTCATCCTGATTGCCGCCTGCCCCATCCTGGTGCAGCGTAACCGGGCCGGCTGGACGGTGTACTGGAACGACATTAAACCATCGCTTCAGTCTACGCTAGGTAAACAACTTGCACAGCTATGTTTAGACGATGGCGGATATTTCGCGGGGCAGGTCGTGGCGGCGGGCAACCCGGTGCGGCCGGAGGTTCGTGCCGTCCGTCTCGCCGATCTGGATGCCGGCTCGCGACCGCGATTCCTGGCGGTCATGGTCACACCCGGGTCGGAGGCCGCATCCCTATGGAAGTCCCGCTACGGCTCAAAGCTCACCGCATTTGGCTATCGAATGCGAGTCGAAGGCCGATTTGGTGCATTGTTTGCGTTAGAATGAAGCGAGCGCGCTCTCTGGTTTTCTGTGATCCTGCCGCCGGTTGACCCAAATCTCGAACACCAAAGTACCGGCAAACCCCCGTTACGCGACGATACCAATTTTGCGTCGGGAAAAATCGCGATTTTTCAGTATGCCGCTGTCTTTATTTTTCTGTTCCTGATCTCCGGCTTCTGGAAGTTGCAGGTACAGAACCCGGGGTTCTACGACCAGCAGGCGATGCAGAACAGCATCAAGTCCGTTCCGATCCTCGCGCCGCGCGGCCGGATCCTCGACCGCGATGGCCGGGTCATCGTCGACAATTACTCTTCGTTCAGCCTGATTCTGGCTCGCGAATCGCTGAAGGACGAACACCTGAGGCCCATCGCGGAGGGCCTCGATCTCGACTACAACGATCTGGTCGACCGCGTAAACCGCTTCCGGTCCCAGCCGAAGTACGTTCCCATCGTGATCAAGGAAGAGCTGACGCCGGCGGACTTGTCGTTCGTCGATTCTCACCATGATTTCTTTCCCGAGCTTGTGCTGATCCAGGCGCAGCGGCGGCTTTATCCGCAGAACGGCATGCTGGCCCACGTGATCGGCTACACCGGTGAGGTGAGTGAGGACGAACTCGACTCCCCCGATTTTGCAAAGTACGACCCCGGCGCCATTGTGGGCAAATTCGGCATCGAGCGGGAGTACAACGACTGGCTCACGGGTGTGGACGGCCAGCGCCAGGTGGTGGTGGATAACCGCGGACAGGTGCGGGAGACCCTCAAGACGAAACCCGCGGTGGCGGGCAAGGATTTGCAGCTCACGATCGATCTCGATTTGCAGGCCGTGGCCGAACTCGCCATGGATAACGGCGTGAAGGAACTGGGGGTGGACCATAAAGACGGCGCTGTGGTGGCGCTCGATCCGAGGACCGGCCAGGTGCTCGCGATGGTCAGCCGTCCCGCCTTCGACCCCAATAAATTCGCCGTGCGGATCAGGCCGAAAGACTGGAAGGAAATTGTAGATAATCCTGGTAAGCCGCTCATGAATAAGGCGATCCAGGCGGTGCAGGCACCCGGCTCGACGTTCAAGCCGTTTGTGGCGCTGGCCGGCCTGGAATCGGGCGCCATCGATGACAAGTTCCAGGTCCATTGCTCGGGTGGCGTGACTCTCTACGGCCATTACTTCCACTGCTGGTATAAGCCCGGCCACGGGACAGTGGCGCTGCACAACGGCATCGTGCATTCCTGCGACGTTTATTTCTACACTATCGGCAGCAAGATGGGAATCAACAACATCTCGTTCTACGGCGACATCGCCGGGTTTGGACACCTCACCGGAATCGACCTGCCGCACGAAAAACAAGGGCTGATGCCCTCGGAACAGTGGAAATTGCGCGTCGAGAGACAGAAATGGTATGCCGGCGAAACTCCTTCGGTGGCGATCGGCCAGGGAGCCCTCACGGTAACGCCACTCGGGTTGGCGCGAGCCATCGGGGGTGTCGCCGTGGGTGGCGTCTGGCATCAGCCGCACCTGCTCACGCACCCGCAGAAACCGGAGCAGCCGGTGAGTTGGACGCTGAACCCGGCTAATGTGAAGGATGTGATTGACGGGATGTACGGCGTGGTGAACGAAGGCGGCGGTACCGGCGGCCGCGCCCGCCTCCAAAACATCGAGGTGTGCGGCAAGACGGGCTCGGCGCAGTTGGCCTCCAACGAATACCTGAAGGGTGCGGGCGCCGCGCATGCCAGCCAGATGAAAGACAACGCCTGGTTCGAAGGCTTCGCGCCGCGCGACAACCCCGAGATCGTGGTGGTCTGTCTTTTCGAACACGGCGTGCACGGGCAGTATGCGGCCCCGGTGGTGCGCGATGTGATCAAGGCCTATTTCGATAAGAAAGCGCGGCTCTCGGCGCTCCAGCAGCAGAAGCAGGCTCTCCAGGCCAGGCTCGAGGCAATGGGCAGTCTGGGACTGACCATCGCCGAAGCTGCGCCGCCCCCGCCTCCCGAACCCGATCGGCCGGTTGAAGCTGCCTATCTCGCCGCCGACGCGCCGAGTTCTACGACGAATTCCCGGAAGTGACATGTCAGGCTATCTTTCGATTCGCGATATTGACTGGACCCTGCTGATCATCGTGCTGTTGATCTGCGCGGTCGGCATTCTGCAGATTTACAGCGCCACGATGGATACCGGCTTCCACTCCGCCTGGTGGAAGCAGATCGTCTATATCGCCGGCGGGCTGTTATTAATGCGCCTGGCGATTCGCGTGGACTACCATTCGCTGATGCATCACGTGCCGGTTTTGTACGTCTCGTCGATCCTGCTGCTGCTGGCGACGGACATCGTGGGCGACACCGTATTTGGCTCGCGGCGTTGGATTCCCCTGCCGGGCGGGGCTCGTTTCCAGGTATCGGAATTCGTCAAGTTAGTGATAATATTATTGGTAGCCCGCTATCTTACTGATTTAAAAAAAGACGATTTGGAAATCGGGGAAATGCTGAAGCTGGCGGGCCTGGTAGTGATTCCCATGGCTCTGGTTTTGAAACAGCCGGACCTGGGAACGTCACTGACCTATATCGCGATCCTGATTACGGGAGCGTTTCTCGCGGGGTTGCGGTGGAAGTATGTGGCCGCCATTGCCGTAGTGGCGGTGCTGGTTCTTCCGGTCGGTTGGCATTTCCTGAAAGATTATCAAAAGGCGCGGCTGGTCAGTTTCATGGATCCCGAACGGGACCCGCAGGGCACCGGATACCAGTTGATTCAGTCTCAGATTGCGGTTGGAGCCGGCGGGATGTTCGGGAAGGGCATTACCAAGGGAACCCAGACGCAGCTTCGGTTCTTGCCCGTGCCGCACACGGATTTTATCTTTTCGGCTTTTGCCGAAGAGCATGGATTCGTGGGCGTGATTGTAGTATTGTCGTTGTATTTCGTGATGATCATGCGCATCGTCCAGAATGCGCAGGCGGCGCCAGATAGGGCCGGTATGTATATCTGTATGGGTGTAGCCGGTCTGCTGCTGTTTCACATGCTTGTGAATGTGGGGATGGTAGTGGGACGGATGCCGGTGACGGGTATTCCGCTTCCCTTTATGAGCGCCGGGGGATCCAGCGTCTGGTCGAATTTTTTGGCATTAGGGCTGGTGAATAACGTCCGGCTCAGAAGGTTTGTGAATTAAACGCGGGCGGCGGCGCGAAAGGGCCTCGCTCGATAGAAAGAATATAGGGAGCCTGTAGAGACCCACGGGAATGGTGGCGCTGAAGCGCCTTCCCCGTAAGAGGAGCGGTTCCCGGCCGATGGTGTATGAGGATTGCAGCTCCGCCTTCGGCCAGCGTGAGTTCGTAACAGTCTTGGTCCGACTCCCCCAGGGACGGGGAACGAGAAACCCACGCAGGGCGCCCACCTTCCGAATGGTCTAGCCTCTTCATGCTCCACGGGAGGCATTCGATGTCCAAGGAGCTGGTGATCTCCGCGAGCCGCCACGAAACACGGGTGGCGATCGTCGAGGACGATCAGGTAGCCGAAGTTTACCATCAGCGCGAGAACGAGTATTCCCTCGCCGGGAGTATCCACAAGGGAAGGGTGACGCGCGTCCTTCCGGGAATGCAATCGGCATTCGTGGATATCGGCTTAGACCGGGACGCGTTCCTTTACGTATCGGACTTCTTCGAAGATAACGAAGAGTACGACAAGATCGTGACCAGCGTGGAGGAAAAAGTCCTCAAGCTGGAACGTGCGCCGCAGCAGGCCGCAGTTCCGCCCGCGGTGGTCGCCGCGGCTGCGCCGGTGGAAGCGGCGGCACCGTTGGAGACCGAGCAACCGGCCGCGCCGGCCCCGGTCGAAGCCGAAGCCCTTGCCGCCGCGGGTCCGCCTCAGGATCACCGCCGCGACGACCGGGAAAGGCGGGGACGGAGAGGCAGGCGCCGCCGCGGGCAGAAGAACGACCGCCGCGGATTGCCCGAATCGAAGTTCTACTCTCCGGGCCAGCAGCAGGAAGAACGTCCCGTGGAAGAACCCGCCGCGGAGCCGCACGTCCCCGAGACGGACGATTTCTTCGTCCTCCCCGGTGAATCGCTGGCCAAATATACCGGCGGCCATGCGGCGGAAGAAGTAGAGGAATCCGTCGAAGAAGCCGTCGAAGAAACCGCCGGCTCGTTCGAGGCCCCCGAACCCGCCGGCGAACCGGAACAGGCGGCCGGCGGACCTGCCGGAGCGGAAGCCGAACCCGCCGCTGCGACTCCCGCCGCGATTGCCGGTGAGCCGGTTTCCGAAATCGCCGCTGAACCGGCGGCCGAGCCGCAGCCGGAGCTCTCGGCAGCGGCCAACGAGGCTGCCGAAGAGGCCACGGAGCGTACCGAGCCCGCGGAAACCGAAGAGACACAAGAAGACGCCGAGATCGCCGAAGACTTGGAGCCTCCCCTGGTGGACGCGGCGGAACCGGTGGAGTCGCTCGAAGCCGGCGAGATGGCGGAAGCGGCCGAAGAAGGCCAGACTGCCGCGGATTCCGAAACCGTAGAGATCACCGCGGAAGAGGAAGGCCCGGAGCCGGCTCGAATTCCTACCAGCCTGACCGCCACCCTGCGCGAGCAGGGGCCGCGCTATCTGCACCGCGTCTCGCGCCGCACTCGCCGCCGCGGCCGCGACGGCCGTGAGGGCAGGGAGGGGCGTCCCCCGGCCGACGGGCACCACGCAGCGCAACAGGGTGCGCCCGCCGAGGCGGCCCCGGCCGAGCAGGCGTTCCGCCAGCCGGAGCAGCGGACCGCGCAGGTGCCGCGCACCGAGCCGCGTCCCGAGAAAGGCGCGCCTTCGATCAGCGACCTGCTGAGGGAAGGCCAGGAGATCATCGTCCAGATTGCCAAGGAGCCGCTGGGCCAGAAGGGCGCGCGCATCACTTCGCACATCGCGCTGCCGGGCCGCTTCCTGGTTTACATGCCGACGGTGGACCACATCGGCGTTTCGCGCAAGATTCCGAGCGACGACGAGCGTTCCCGGTTGAAGCGGATTCTGCAGAGCAACCGCACCGGAATTCCGGGCGGTTACATCGTGCGGACCGCGGGAGAAGGCCGCAGCGAAGAAGAGTTGCGCGCCGACATGATGTTCCTCTACAACCTGTGGCTCGACATGCGCCAGAAGGCCGAGCGCAAGCCCGCCCCCGCGCTGATCCATCACGACCTGAACGTGGTGGAGCGGGTGCTGCGCGACCAGTTGACTTCGGCGTTCAAGAGCGTCTGGGTGGATAACGAGGAAGCCTACGAAAGCGTCCTGCGGTTCGTGCAGAGGTTCCAGCCCGCCCTGGTCAACCGCGTGAAGATGTACACGCGCTCGAACCCCATTTTCGAGGAGTTCGGAATTACCGCCGAGTTGGAGAAGGCGTTGCGCCCGAAGGTCTGGCTGAAATCGGGTGGGTACATCGTCATCAACCAGACCGAGGCGCTGGTGGCGATCGATATCAATACGGGCAAGTTCGTCGGCAAGTCGAACCGCCTGGAAGATACCATCGTCAAGACTAATACCGACGCCATCAAGGAGATCGTGCGGCAAATCCGGCTGCGCGACCTCGGCGGAATCATCGTAGTCGATTTCATCGACATGGACGAGCGCAAGAATCGCCAGAAGGTGATGCAGGCGCTCGAAGAAGCCATGCGGGCCGACCGGGCACCCTACAAAATTCTCCAGTTCAACGATTTCGGGCTGGTGGCGATCACGAGGAAGCGGGTCAAACAGAGCCTGGAGCGCACGCTCTGCACGCCCTGCCCGTATTGCGAGGGCGCCGGGTATGTGAAGAGCCCGCAGACGGTGGTGGGCGAGATCCTGCAGGAAGCGCAGAAGATTGCGAGGGCGGTGGAGGGCAAAGACGTGATGCTACGGGTCGCGCCGGATGTCGCCAAACTGCTGAAGTCCAACCAGAACTCTTACCTTCAGGAGTTGGAAGAGGTGCTGGGGCGGACGGTCATCGTCAAAAGCGATTCCCAGTTGCACCAGGAGAAGTTCGACTTGGCGTAGAAGCTTGCCCGCTTCCTGCCTTCAGGGAGCGGGTAGCCCATTCAGTTCGCGAAGCTCAAGCGAAATCCCGTAGAAAGTATCAAGTCGTTGCGCTGCAGCCCGAAAACCGGGTCGCTCAGAAACCGATCGCTCGCCGTGACGTGCCAGCCCAGCCACTTCTTGATGGCGGTCTGAGTGCCCAGGTCGAAATTGAACCGGTACTGCCCGGAATTGCTCAGGTTCGGAAACACACGGAACGACTGGGTGAAGGTCGACGGTCCAGCCAGCTTGTACCACAGGTCGTCGCCGAAATTGGCTTCGGCGGAGTTGCGGTGGATGTTGTCCATGAAGTTTTCCCGCGAGTAGTCGCTGCCCGCCGTGAAGCTCAATTTGGTCCGCTCCCGCGTCAGTGCGTTAATGCCGGCTCCGGCGCCGGCCACGAAGCGCAGGTCCAGGTTCTGGAAGCGGTCGTGTTCATAGTCGTTCAGCGTGCTCAGGAAGACGCGCGGCGTGAGGTTGCGGCTGTAGGACCAGCCGCCGCGCATGGCGCTGGCCACCGCGGCGGTGACCCCATTGGCGCGCGCGGTTCCATAGATCTGGTTGAAGTTTACAACCAGCTTGTCGTGATGGGTGACGCGGACCGCATTGAACGCGGTGGTGAGTGTGTCGGTTTTTGCATTGCCTCGCGCCAAGGCCAGGCCGAAATCGAAGAAAGCGGTCCAGTCCTCGTAAAGCCTGGGATGTTCGAGGTGTTCCCAGGACTGCTGCTCGGCGGGGTTGCGGAGCGTCACAACCCCGGAAATCGGGGCGGACTTCTGCTGTGCGCCGGGCGTGATCACCTGAAGTTCCTCGCCCGCGGTGCGAACCGTACCTGCGACGGTTTCCCCCCCGGGGAGCGCGACGGTCATTTTCTGGTCGGACTTCAGGCTCCGGACGGCGGACCACGGCATGTGGACCTCGCCCAGAAATTCGCTCTTGAGTGTCAGTGTGGCGCCGTCCTTCTTAAGAATCGTGCCGGTGAGAATATCGCCGTTCTTGAGCACCACCTGATCGGCCGCGAAAGCTGGTACAAGCAGTGCGGACGCCGCGATGATCAGACGCCGGAGTAACCGCAATTTATTTAGACCCTCCGTATATAATCATACGCGAGGGAAGCGGCTATTGATGCGAGGAGTACTGTTGTTGGGGCGGGTTCAGGGTGATCGGAACGTCCTTTTCTTCCTGGGTGATATCGAAGATCTGGCCGAACGTCTGGTAGCCCTTGGCGATGACCTGGATCCGGATTTTACCTTGGGGAATCTCTGGAATTTTGGCCAGACCCTGCTGGTCGGTGCGGACTTCGTAGGTTGTCCGAATTTCCTTACCCAGTTTGATGACCGAATGGCCCTCGACGAATCTCACGATCACGGCGGCGCGGTCAATCGGTCGCCCGCTCCGGGTCTTGATGGTGATATTGAGTTTCGTCATGGGAGCGGCGGCGAAAGCGACGACCGTGCAGAGGAGCGCTGCCGCCGGCAGAAGAAAGCGGCCGGGATTGGTCCGATTACGCATGCTTCGATTATAAACCCCGATGCTATACTAGAGATGTCGTACTCACCCTTGGGGGCGCAACGGATTCGACGGGATTGAATCGGGGTGGGGAGGCGTGCCGGGTTCCGAGCTCCCGTAAAACGATCGGAAAAACATAACTGCCAACACGCAGTTTGCATACGCTGCTTAATTAATTAAGCAGCCGCTCCAGCCGCTGAGCCCGCGCGGCGGTGAGTGAGCGTCATTTTGCGGGATAGGCCAAAGGCTTCGGTCCGGAGCCGGCGGTCGAGATCCAATCGGACTAGGTCTCCGCCGCGCTCGCCGGTTCTGAAGCGGAAGACCGAACCCTTTGAGTCGGATACGCACGTAGTTCTCTTCACGTCGGGCTTTCTCGGACGGGGGTTCAACTCCCCCCGCCTCCACCAAAACATTTCCATTAAAATCAAGGATTTAGAGCCGACAGCGGCTCCACGTGAATTCTACGTGAATGGCCGCGTGCTAGAATTCGTGACGTGTTGAACATTTTCCGCCGTCACCGTGAAGGTTGTTCCAAGGCAGGTACCCGGTCGGAGGACTGCCCCAGTAGGCCGAAGTGCCCAATTCACTTTGAAGGAATCGATGGGACCGGCAAACGGCAAAAGCGCCAAGCTCTGAAAGATCCTGCGTCCGGTAGTGGCGTTCGGGACTGGAACCGGGCCGTTGAAATCATCCGGGAAATGGAATTGCCGACACGGGTAGAGGCTACCCAGAAAGTGCAGACGGCAATCAGCACCGCCGCCAAGACCTTTCTCGAAACCAAAGCCCGGAAGAACCCGGAGACCCAGCGCAAATACCGGAATCTGCTGAAGCGCCTCCAGGAATTCGCAGAGGGTACTTTGCACAAGTCCGCAGTCAATGAACTGACCTACACGGACATGAACTCATTCAGGAACACATGGCGCGGCGCAAACAGCGTCCAACGAAACGAACGAACCATGTTGAAGGCGTTCTTTGCACACTGCGTGGAGGCTGACTACATCGCCAAGACGCCCGTCAAGAAGATGGACGTAATCCCGGAGGACCGGGAGAAGACGGAGCCATTCCAGCCCGAGGAAATTCAGCGGATATTTGAAGCGCTCCCAACGCTCACCGATGAGTATGGACGGCGGGGAGACCCAATCGCCAAACAGACGAAGGCGTTCGTGTACGTCATGCGATACACAGGAATGTCGATAGGCGATACAACCATGCTGGAAAAGCAGCACGTGCAAGGATGCCGGATTCGGACGTATCGCAAGAAAACGAATGAGGAGGTTTACGGAATCGTTCCGCAATTCGTGATAGACGCTCTCACGGAGGCGCCCCACGATAGCGACAGATATTTCTTTTGGACGGGAGAAGGCAAGGCTCATAGCCGCACGAACAAATGGGGAGACCGTCTACAGCGTCTCTTCGTGCTTGCTGGTGTAAAAGTGCGGGAGGTCGAAAAGAAGAGAAGGTCGGGAGGCAAACTGAAGGACTCGCCCGAACTGGTGAAGGTGTCGGACGCAAAGCCCCACATGTTTCGCCACACCCTTGCACGAGATCTGCTCTTGGGTGGAATGCCGATGGAGGAATTGGCCGAAGTCCTGGGCAATTCGGCGCGGATTATTGAGAAGTATTACAGCAAGTGGGATACGCGACGGCAAGCACGCCTTGAACAGCACCTCTCGAATTTCTGGGGAGAAGACCCTCTGACGAAGACTCTGGCATCCTGAGTTGTCAGAGTCCCCGCCTGGGCCGATCATGCGACCTTGCCGCACATTCGGCGATGAACACGGCGCATGATGCTGTCGGGAATCCGCAGCGTCACATGAGCACGTTTGTAGCGCGTTCCGGGCCTCACGATTTTCAACACGCCGTCTTCGTTCAGAAAGATCCGCCGTATCGTGTCCTTCGAGAGATTCCAAATCTCGGCAATCTCTTCAATCGTGTGATGCTTTTCAATCGGTGTTTCGCTCAAGCCTCCCTCCTTTCAGTGTTAGGCGCTACGCGCAAGCCTGCATCTTGCTCCCACAGGCACACGTCGGAATCTTGCCGTTGTCGATATGGACTTGGGCCGTTCTGACGATCATCCCGCACGACGGACAAACGAGCTTCTTCAATCGGCACCTCTGCCTCTTTCTTGTCACGAGGGGTGGCCTTTCGGGTTCCGTGGAATAGGCTGGAAACTTCATCTCGGTTTTGCTCCTTTGCTGGTCTGCTGTGCCAGGGAGTGCCGGGGCCAGACGATAGCCGACACCCCCTGACGTTGCGCCTCCATTCCGTTTACCGGCTCAGATTCCACTCCCGGAATCCCCAAGCCTCAACCTGCTTCTTCTGGACACCCTGAACAAACTGGCGAAGTTCGTCTTGGGCCAGACTCAGTTTCTCTGCTTTGTTCAAGCTGGAAAAACGATCAGCCATGCACAGGGCCAGTTTTACGTGAGTATTCCGGTCCAAGTGGGGCACGGATTCCGTTGGAAGTGGGGCAGGATTCCGTTTTGATGTGGGGCACGATTCCGCTGGGATGTGGGGCAGAAATTCAGCGCGAACGGAATCGTGCCCCGCATGCCCGTAATTGTGCCCCACTGGGAACGTAACGGCGCCCCACATCGCCGTAAACGTGCCCCACATCGAACGGAATCGGCCGGGCGGGCGGCGTTGGTAATCAGGCGGGTGTTCCCCTGGAAGAGAAGGAGAACACGTGCCGGAAAGACGATTACCGATGCGGCAAGTACGTGAAATACTCAGACTTCACTTCGAAGCGAAATTGAATGACCGGCAGATCGCTAAGATCTGTTCGGCCGGCAAAGGGACGGTACGGCGATACCTGAAACGCCTCGCCGCCGCCGGCCTGTCATGGCCATTACCTGCTGATCTGGATGACGCCACGCTGGAGCACCGGATGTATCCGCCTCCGCCCGTGGTGCCAGGCGGCCGTCCGCTCCCCGACTTCAACGTCGTTCACAAAGAACTCAAGAGTCGAAAGAGCGTCACCCTGCAGTTGCTGTGGGAGGAGTATCGCGAGACCCATCCCGAAGGATTTAATTACAGCTGGTACTGCGAGTCGTACCGCCAGTGGGCGCGCAAGCTCGACATTGTGATGCGCCAGGAACACCTCGCCGGCGAGAAGACCTTCGTCGACCATGCCGGCCAGACCGTGCCGGTGACGGATCCGAAGACCGGCGAAGTCCGGCACGCTTACGTGTTCGTCGCCGTGCTCGGCGCCAGCAGCTACGCCTACGCCGAAGCCACCTGGACTCGCGACTTGTGGGACTGGATCGGTTCCCACACGCGCGCCTTCGAATACTTCGGAGGAACGAGCACACTGGTGGTGCCTGACAACTGGCGGAGCGGCGTGAAGACGCCCTGCTGGTATGAGCCGGAGCTGAACCGGACCTACTCGGAATGGGCGATCCATTATGGCGTCGGCATCCTGCCGGCACGGCCGCGGCGCCCCCGGGATAAAGCGAAAGCGGAAGCCGGAGTGAGGCTCGTGCAGATGTGGATACTCGCCGCTTTGCGCAAGCGGCAGTTCTTCAGCCTGGCGGAACTCAACGAATCGATCGCCGAGCTGCTGGTCAAGCTCAACCAGCGGCCTTTCCGCAAACTGCCCGGTTCGCGAGCCGAGTTGTACGAGACCATCGATCGGCCGGCGCTGCAGCCGTTGCCGGCACAACGGTTCGTCTTCGCCGAGTGGAAGAAGACCAGAATCAACATCGATTATCACGTGGAGTTGGACGGTCATTATTACAGCGCGCCGTATCAGTTGGTGGGCAAGGAAGTGGAACTGCGCTACACGTCCGGGACGGTGGAAATCTTCTTTCAAGGCAAGCGGGTTGCCAGCCACATGCGCAGTCGCAAGGCGCATGCCCACACCACGCTTGCAGAGCATCGTCCGAAATCGCATCGTCAGTTTCTGGAATGGACGCCCTCGCGCATGATCGAGTGGGCGTCGAAGACAGGGCCGTTTACCGGGCGACTGGTGGCGGCACTGCTGGCGGAAAAGCCGCACCCGGAGATGGGGTATCGTTCCGCGCTGGGCGTCATCTCATTGAGCCGGAAGTACGGGCCGGAGCGCGTCGAGGCAGCGTGCACGCGTGCCGTGCGGATGAAGGTCCATCGATATCAGAGCGTGAAGTCGATCCTGGCCTCCGGGCTGGACCAGCAACCGCTGCCCCAGCTGATCACGCGGCCACCGGTGGAACATACCAACATCCGCGGCGCCGGCTATTACGGCGATAGCGCCAAACCGGCGCAGGGGGTGGCCGGATGCTAAATCAGCAAACCCTGGAGAAGTTGCACGCGCTGCACCTGAACGGCATGGCGGACGCCTACTGCCGGCAGATGGAAGACACCAACGCGGCAAGCCTCAGTTTCGAAGAGCGCTTCGGGCTGCTGGTGGATCAGCACTGGACCTGGCGCGAGAACCAGACCATGGCGCGGCGCCTGAAGAAATCGAAGCTGGATGCGGAGCCGTGCGTGGAAGATATCGATTACCGCCATCCGCGCGGCCTGGATCGGCAACTCATGCGCAGCCTGATCGGGTCGCAGTGGGTAGCCCAACATTTTTCGGTCTTGCTGACCGGCCCGACCGGAATCGGAAAATCGTGGCTGGCGCAGGCGCTGGCACAGAAAGCCTGCCGCGATGGCTACACCGTTCTGTACCGGCCAGCCGCGAAGCTCTTCCGCGATCTATCTATGGCTCGTGCCGACGGCAGCCTCGGACGCCTGCTGGCAACGATCGCGCGGACCGACGTGCTGCTCGTCGATGACTTCGTCATGGCGCCGCTGTCGGATCCGGAGCGTCGTGATTTTCTGGAGATCTGCGATGACCGCTACGGCCGGCGTTCGACGATTCTCACCAGCCAACTGCCGGTGAAGAGCTGGCATGCGCAGATCGGCGACCCGACGCTGGCCGACAGCATCCTGGACCGGCTAGTGCATAACGCGTATCGCCTCGAACTGGCCGGTGAATCCATTCGTAAGAAGAAAGGACGTGGAGCTTCGGAACAGGCGGGAGGTGGAGCATGAGCAGCATGCCGCGCCTTCAACTCAAGCAGCCGACAGGATGGTTCGCCGCCGGCCGGGAGGTGGCCGAAGCGCTGATCCTGTTGCCGGACTCGGCTTTCCGGTTGTACATCTATATCTGCCTGAATGCGGACCGACATACCGGAAGGCTCGCAATCGATCCGGCGAGCCTGGCGCGGGTGCTCAGGAGAGAGCCGGCGGCGATCCAAGACCATCTGGGCGAACTCGACCGTCATGGAGTGTGCAGCCAAAGCGGCGGCGTCCTGGAGATCTGCGACCGTTTCTGGCCGTATCACAGACAGCCTCCCGCGAATCCGGACAACGGCCAGGCAGAGTACGTCCGCTCGGTGCGGCTAGCCTTTCTGGAGCCGGCATGTGTGTGTTCGGCATTCACGCCGGCAGATGAAAAGCTCGCGGCCGATCTCTACCTGCGTGGTGTTCCGCTGGAGAACCTCAAGCGGGCCATCTGGTTGGGCAGCGCTCGTAAGTACATGGCCATGTTGAACGGCCAGCCGCCGGCGCCGATCGCCAGCCTGGGATACTTCACCGCCTTGCTGGAAGAGGTAGCGAGAGCACCCGTGACTGCCGCCTACTGGGAACACGTGCATCAGAAGATGCGCGCGATGGAACGGCAGTGGCAGCAATCGTCGCGGCCAGCCGCGGCGATCGCCTGAGATGCAGGTGGGGCGACCGGACCTGGTTGCCCCACTTCACCGGAATCGTGCCCCACTTCACCGGAATCGTGCCCCGCTTCCAACGGAATCCCGCCCCACATCCCGTAATCCTGCCCCACACCCAACCGAATCGCGCCCCACATGGAACGGAATGACGACGGCGGAGGAAACGAGATGAAGAAACGAAATGATGCTGCCTGACCCTCAAAAACGGAAGGAAATCTTGACTGATGTGGGGCACCTTGAGATCATGACCGTAGCCAGCGTCGCTTCGCTCCGACACTGCCCCACTTCCACCGGAATCGGTGCCCCACTTCACCGGAATACGCATTTACGGCGCTATGCACGCTCACAGCACGTCCGGGAAAAAGAGAACTGACCGGCCTGAAGCTGTTCCTTGCTTACCGTGCAAAATTCATGGCCTGAGCCGTCCTCACGAGGGACGCGACAACGGTAAGAAATCTCGTTGGTCTTCTCGTCTCGAATTTCTCTTACCACCTCGACCTCCGCGCTGGCGGCTAACGTAACCGCCTGCTTGCCGACCTCCGCATCGCTGGCGTAGAACCAACACCCGCGCTCAACAAACTGCGTCGTGTTGTAGGTCTTTGCGTTTTGCTCGGTATCGGGGTCGCCTGCCGACAACAGAACGATGAGGAGTTTGGAGTATGGGTCGTTCCGCTCGAACTGACAATCGTCACCGACGCCCTGGAGAAGAACATCGGGCAGGTTCTCGATTACATCCTGCATCGGACGTTCGATGTTGTAGCTCTGGCGACTGCCTCTGTCATCCGCCTTCGTGATTTTGAGTGTCGCCATTTTGACGGGAGCTTTACTCGGGTCGGTCTGTACCATGCGAGTGCCCGTGAGTTTGGCGATGAAATGTTTGGCTAACACCTTGCCGTGTTCGTCTGTGATCGTAATTCCCGCAGCCGGAATGTTGAGGATGCGTCCCTTCGGCGTGTTCATTGCGACTCTTGCCGCGATGTACTCTGATGTTCGCATCTACTGTTTGACCTCCGATGCCTGGGCAAGCGCCGACTTCACCATTGCCGCGATGTGGAACGACGTAGGAGCGCTCGACAGGTCAACACCCGCCTGGGCGAAGCCGTCGATAATTCCTCGGATGACACCCGACTTGCCGCACCTCCCACCGTAGTTCTCTGCGATCTTCTCTGACTGCCGCTCCACGTATGAAAGCCCGTCCTCGCTGAGGAGCGTCATTATCCCAATTGCGCGATTCGCCATGTATCTCTATCCTCCGCTTCGATTACATTGGGCCAGTGCATATATGCATAGGCGAGCATCCGAGGAGTTTTGCTGTTTAAACGCGAACGTGGAACAACGGCGCGGAAAATCAGGGAAACCCGCGCCGATGGACCGGGCGGGCCGGATTTGATACATTTCGCATATCGCCCGCAAGTTTAAGAATATTCGAGGTTTAGGCCTGAATAGACGTTTTCCACAAGATTCCGCATGTAACGCACCTAAAGGTAATGGAATGTAGCGGCTATCCTGTGAAGTTACAAAATTACATGTAATTCCCGGCACACGTACCTATACGAGAGATCAGGCGGGAACAACGGCGCGCACCCTCCGCTCTCTTTCTATAGAGAGTGTGTTTCCTAAAAGATGTAATAAATGAAGGTAAGCTGCCTAGACTCTAGGGGTTAGCGCGTTACATCCGATGTAATTTTCGTGTCACAAAGTTACATCCGACTGATGCAGGCTCAAGCTCGATCCGTGAGGCCTTGACTCGATTTGGGAGTATCGGGTATTAGTCTCAAGGATGCCTTCTGCCGGGAGCCTGGGCAAGAGTTCCAGGTGAGAGCGGCAGGGGCGGGAAATTCAGAGCGTTACTCGGCAGAGATGCCCGGTAGCGCTCTTCTTCGTTTAGCGCCTACCCCGACTTGTCACCACCGATCCAAAACCGATGTGGGAACGTGCGTGGCACGCCAAGCCCTTTGCACTGTAATGGGGGTCCGGCCCCCATCGGCGCGTAATCGAATTGACCACGACAGATCATGGGCCGCAAAGTCAATTGGATGTCCTGTAGGATCGCGTAGGATGCCCGTGGTTGGATCGAAGAACATCAGGGGATGATTCGGGCACCCCTGCGTTTTCGTTACGCTGTAGGCGATCAAAACTCCCACTTGGTAACGACCGGGCACGCGCCAATCATGCTGGGCACTGCTGGCGACCGGCGCGCCGATCACGCTGGGTTTGCTGGCGACCGGGCAACACACACACACCGATCAGGCTTGAGGCTGTTTCAAAAACGCCTCATGAATCGACTCGTATTCCTGATGCAAAGAAAAGTGGATTCGGGTTGCATTTGTCTGTTGCAATAACGACCGTTTTAGCAGCATAATGAGACATGCGAACCGCACTGTACGCCAGAGTGAGCACGCGAGACAAAGGACAGGACACGGAGAACCAACTTACCCAACTGCGGGAGTTTGCCCGTAGCCAAGGATGGACCATCGTTGGCGAGTATACCGACCGCGTCACCGGCAAGCATTCCGACCGTGAGCAATTCCAGAAGCTCTTTCAGGATGCATCACAGCGCAAGTTCGATACGGTTCTCTTCTGGAGCCTCGACCGTTTCAGTCGTGAGGGAGTTCTGGAGACACTGAACCATCTTCAACGCCTCTCCTCGTATGGTGTGGGTTACCGGAGCTTCACTGAACAGTACCTCGACTCGTGCGGGATCTTCAAAGACGCCGTGCTGAGTATCCTTGCGACCATCGCGAAGCAGGAACGCATTCGGCTGAGTGAGCGGACGATTGCAGGCCTTGAGAAGGCTCGCCGTCAAGGGCGGATAGGTGGGCGTCCGCGCCTGGTAGTTAACCGCGCTAAGGTGGTCCAGATGGACGCCGACGGCATGACCTCGCGTGAAATTGCCGAAGAGATGGGCATTAGCGCGGCTTCTGTGTCCCGACTGCTGCGTAGTATGCCCTCGATGCCAGCTTGAAACGTGGTCACAACAGGTTCGCTATAGGTTACAATGCGCTGGGCATCCCTCTTCCGGAGAGTAGTCACGTGGAACTTTCACCAGAAGAACGGCAACGCATTTACGAAGAAGAGAAGGCGAGACTCGAAGCTCAGACACAGTTGAAAGCAGAGAAGGCAAAGCCCTCATCCGGCGCAACGGTTGGTTGCTTGGCAATCTTCGGCGTCTTGGTCATACTCGTAGTAATCGGCGGGTTGTTAAACGATTCGAAAACGCCGCATGAAAGTGATGACAGCATCGAAGCCTACATCATGGCTCAGGAGTTCATAAAGAAGAGAAGGCCCCTGGTAGCGCTGATTTCCCATCGTACGCCTGGAACAAAGATGAAATCAGTGTCGCTAAGCAAGATGACGGTGCGTATCGAATACGCGCGTGGGTAGACGCGCAGAACAGTTTTGGAGCGAAACTGAGGAGCAAGTGGGTGTGCGAACTTAAGAAGGTTTCGTCCGACACGTGGCGCGTTACGGGCGTCTGCACTCTTTTAGAGTAAACACCCGTCAGAGCGAAAACAATTTGCTCATACTAATATTTTAGTAGGTATCCCGAGCGAATTCATCAGGTTCCACTGAAAACCGCGTCGGCCCCTGATCGGATGTGACTACTCTCCTCTCGGCGTTCGAAATTAAAACGGGGACGGACGCGGGATATCCATAAAATCTGGGATTGTAGCAACTACGATTCAGGCAGCGGCGCGGACGGGAAAATGGGGGCAGGGATTAGGAATCGGTATTGGCGTTCAAACAGAAAACGCATGAAACGGTTTGGCGGTAAAATTGGACATGGCGGCAGAAGACGATTCCAAAGAAAAGGTTGAACAGCACAACTGTGTCGAACCTGCCTCAAATGAGACCATTGAGAACGTCGAGGCTGTAGAGCCTCAACTGAGTAACGAGACGGTTGACGTTGTTGAGCTTTCCTTGGACGACGACGAACCAAGCCTCAAGCCCGAGAGCGCTATCGAGAAGATTCTCGCCCGCCAGACCAAACTAAACAGCCGGATTGAGCGCTCACTCTATGGAAGCATGAGGGCAACGCTGAACATGGAGAGGGCATACAGCGGCTTCCGCGACTCTTTGGCGAGCATCGCCGTTGATCGATCACTCTATCGTGGCGTGTCCGCCTCGGTGCTGACCGGTATAGACACGTCCGCGTATCGCAGCAGTATCGCCAGCATCATGGGCATGGACTCCGGTCGTGGTCTCGCCGCCTCGGTGCTGGCCGGTATAGACACGTCCGCGTATCGCAGCAGTATCGCCAGCATCATGGGCATGGACTCCGGTCGTGGTCTCGCCGCCTCGGTGCTGGCCGGTATAGACACGTCCGCGTATCGCAGCAGCATCGCCAGCATCATGGGCATGGACTCCGGTCGTGGTCTCGCCGCCTCGGTGCTGGCCGGTATGGACGCGTCCGCGTATCGCAGCAGCATCGCCAGCATCATGGGCATGGACTCCGGTCGTGGTCTCGCCGCCTCGGTGCTGGCCGGTATGGACGCGTCCGCGTATCGCAGCAGCATCGCCAGCATCATGGGCATGGACTCCGGTCGTGGTCTCGCCGCCTCGGTGCTGGCCGGTATAGACACGTCCGCGTATCGCAGCAGCATCGCCAGCATCATGGGCATGGACTCCGGTCGTGGTCTCGCCGCCTCGGTGCTGGCCGGTATCGACACGACGGCGTACCGCAGCAGTATCGCCAGCATCATGGGTATGGACTCCGGTCGTGGTCTCGCCGCCTCGGTGCTGGCCGGTATGGACACGTCCGTGTATCGCAGCAGCATCGCCAGCATCATGGGCATGGACTCCGGTCGTGGTCTCGCCGCCTCGGTGCTGGCCGGTATCGACACGACGGCGTACCGCAGCAGTATCGCCAGCATCATGGGTATGGACTCCGGTCGTGGTCTCGCCGCCTCGGTGCTGGCCGGTCTCGACGCGACAGCGTACCGCAGCAGTTGGTCCAAGATCATGGAGGACTCCGGTCGTGGTCTCGCCGCCTCGGTGCTGGCCGGTATGGACACGTCCGTGTATCGCAGCAGTATCGCCAGCATCATGGGCGTGGACTCCGGTCGTGGTCTCGCCGCCTCGGTGCTGGCCGGTATCGACGCGTCCGCATATCGCACCAGTCTGGCCAGCGTCATGGGTACGGACTCCACTCGCGGTCTCGCCGCCTCGGTGCTGGCTAACATTGATCTGAGAAACTCCTTCGGCTCCGTTCCATTAATTACCACACCAGATATTTACGAGGGTCCGCCCGTTCGCTACCGCGCAAGAGAGTTCGTTCGATCAGACGAAAGCCGCATTGAGCGAATTCACGAATACGTTGAACGTGAGGACCTCTCAATACTGATAACCTTTCCCGCTGCCAATGAACGTGAGGTACTGGTCTCTGTCGTTCACATGAGTGCTGCATATCGTTTGCTGCATTGCTTCGAGGTTCGGCTCCGTGAAGTCGTTTCGGCACTTATGCAAGCGAAGTTCGGTCCAGATTGGATACGTACTAAAGTTCCAGGAACGATCGTTGCTGACTGGGAGGACAAGAAAGCGAAGGCCGAAAAGAAAGGCTTTCCCACTTCGTGCCTGCTCGACTACGCCGACTTCAGTGATTATCGTGGAATCATAGTGCAACGCAGCAATTGGCGTGAGGTGTTCCTGCCCGTTTTCGGCAATCAGAAGGATACTGAAGTGTCCTTTGAACGATTGGAGCCTTTGCGGATTGAGACGATGCACAACCGTCCTCTGACAAAATCGGACGCTGCCGTTCTTGCCACGGAAGTGCATCGACTCTTGAGGAAACTTGAACGCATCGCCGTGAACTAGCTTTATTTAATAAAGTGAATTCTACGTGAATTGGACTGGCGATTACCGCGTTTTCGGCATTGACCGCTACATGCAGAATCAATAACTTGCCTGTTATCAGCAACCTACCGTAGGCCAACTCCCCCCGCCTCCACCAAACCATTTCCCACAACCAGAACTTCAGGCTGCCTGGCGCGGCGTGGATCGCCTGGCTTCGAGCAGGCCCGTATTGAAGGCTAACCAGAGTGGCACTTCCTGCAGGTGCCGTGGGTCGACGGCGGCGGCAGGATGGCGGCGATCCCAACCGCTTTCGGCGGCGGGAAAACAGACCCAGCCCGTGTCCGGCAGGTACACAGTCCAATGCGACAGGTCGCTCGAGTTCCGATAGAGCTTCACGGCGGATACCCCGTTATTTATCGGTCCGGATGGCGGGCTGTTGGCGCGGTTGGGGTTTCGGGAAACGGCACTTTGCGACGCATCCCTTGTTCTTGCAGCTGAGACAGGCCAGCTTCTGAGTCATTGTGAGTACATTACCGGAAAGCGCCCCATGTGGCAAAAGGTCTTTTGCGGCTGCGGGAACCCCGTCTTTGTGGGTAGCGGCGGCGCTTGGGGTGAAAGTGTATGCTACCGCAGGAACGGCTCGAGAATTGCAAGCGTCTCGGGGACATAGGTGTGTGCGGCTGTCAGGGTGTACTTCTTACCCACCCAAGGACTGTCAGTGATCGACTCGGTATTGAACCTGCTATTTCGCTGTTCGCACCGGCGTCTCACGCGTCCGGTAACGCCTGCCGTCAGGGCGGGAATGCCGCATGCCCAGACCTACGTCGTCTGTCTCGATTGCGGGAAGCACTTCGCCTACGATGTGAAGCTGATGCGCATCGGCAAGCGGATTGACGCGACCGGCGACAGGCACAGCCCCTAGCAGCCGGACCCTTATTCGACCACCTGAAGGTGGCTGACGATAGTCGAGACGCCAGGCACCGAGGCGGCCAGCGCGGCAGCCCTTTGCCGGTCGCCTTCGGTAGCCACCTGCCCCTCTAAGACCACCGAGCCGTGCTCTTCCAGGATCCGGATTGCCCCGCCGCCAATCCGCGCATACCGGGAGAGGATGCGGTCGCCGTACACCGCCCCGAACAGTTTTTGCCGGACCTGGTTATCGCGGGGCGAATCCGGCAGGAAGCGAATCAGGTTATAGACGCGATCGATGCCGTCGATGGACTTCACAACCGCCTCGGCGTCGTCTTTGAGTTCCGGTTCCATGACCGCTCCGTACAGTGTGACCCGGCTGCCATCCACGCGATACGCTACGTAATCGAACACGCTGAAATACGGCAATTCGAGGAGCGCGCGGCGAATATCCCTTTCCGTGGCGTTCTCCCCGAACAGGGACCAGCGGGATGCCCCGAGCGGAGGCGTGTACTGGCTCAGGGTCGGAGGCATCACGGGGGGGCGCACGGCGCATCCGGAAGCGATGAGCGCGCCGGCAGCAAGGGAAACGTGGAGAAGCCGCATGGCTCGTCGGATTCACGGGCGGGGCAAGTGAATCAGAAGGAAGATCGGCCGCCGTGGCGCAAGGCACACACGACCGGGCCAGCCGGTGCGGAAGGGCACTCGTCCGAAAGCTTCCGTTCAGCGCTCGTTTTTCCGTGCCGGGTACAAGCGCTCCAGCATCGACCGGGGGATCTGGTGATGCTCGCCGTTGGTGGTGATGAAGTGAAACGTTTTGCCCTTCACCCAATACCGGTCCGCCGAATAGATATCCCCGTTCTTGACCACGATCAGGGCGGGATATGCATTCGGAATCACCGGTTCCCGTGGAATGGCGGCGGGAACGGGTTCCGCCCGGTCACTCGCCAAGGCATCCGATGGCAATACGGTTTCGGTGACTGGACCGGGCGGCGGCACGACGACGGGCGACGGCTGCGGCGGAAACACGACGGTCACATTGGCGGGGGGTTGCGGCGGATAAAAGCCCGGTCCGTATGGCACGCCGGTGAAACCTCCACCGTAGACTCCATAGAACGGAGTTGCGTACGAAGCCGGATAGTTTCCGGGGAAGCAGGGGAAGCCATAGGCGCCCCCGCCGCCCCATGAAGTACCCGCGCCGCCCCACGAAGTCCCCACGCCGCCCCACGGAGGAGAAGGCGCGATCGATCCCCAGAGCGGGTGTTGCGACTGGTAGACCGCAGTCCCGAACGAGGAAGGAAAATTCGGTCCGAATGGCGGAGACGGGAAGGGCGTTCCCGCACCGCGAGATGGACCTCCCTGAACTGGAGTTGCATTCCTCCCGCCGCCCCGTCCGGCGCCCGCGACCTGCGCCGAAACCGGTGAGCAAAGTACCAAGAGCAGCAGACCCACCTCGATTCGCACATTACTCTCCCGGTTTCACTGATTAGGCGGAAGATCCGCGGGTTGTAAAATTCCCCGGCTACGTCCGATGGGCCACCGGCATTTCGACAGGTTGACGCGATTCCGCGCACTTCTCCGTCAATTGGTTATAAACGGCTGCGATCAGCGCGCCGCCCGTCGCGCCGTCGACGAAACCATAGCCGGCTCCGACGAGAACGTCGGCAAGGGTCCGCGAGTTGTGAAAACCGGGATACACGGAACTCATCATCCCGAGGAACGGGCGGGCATAGGATCTCGACGCGAGATTCAGCAGCCCGCACACCAGCATGGCTCCACCCCATGCCATTCCAGAGGTGAGCGCCATGGCCTTTACCGAAAGCTTCATGTTTGTCTCCACTACTCCCATTATTCAGCGCCGCTGCGAAAAGGGCGCGGCGGGAAGGGGTGAACGCGCACGTTCGGCGGGCGAAGTATGGAACCGCGGTTCCAGCCCGTTGGGTCCATAACCAAGGCCAATATTGAACGTATACGTTATCGGCTGCATACTCCTGTTATCCAAGAGGAGGGTGGCAGAGATGTTAACGCTGATCAGATTTCCGGTCGGGATCATTGTAGAAGCTTTGATCCTGGCTGTGAGCAAGAACCGCATGCGCGTTGCCGCGGCGGGATTTCCGGACGCATTCGAATTACGGCGTTCCGGCGGTCGATGGCTGACGAAAACCGGTCAGGTGGTGGAGTTCGAATTCCTTTCGTCCGCAATGCAGGCGGTTGAGGAAGTCATAGTTCCGGAACGGGCTCTGGCCGCCTGTTTCGCAGGGTCACCAGTCAGTTAGCTGGAGTCGACAGACGGCATCCGGCCCGATTCGCTCCCGGGCCGGATGCCAACCTGAAGTTCCCCACCGGATTCCCGGATTTCTCCAATCAATCGATCCGCTCGCCCGCGGGTATGGTCAGAAATTCCACAAAATCAGGCGCCAGGCTCATCTCCTGAAACAGCGCGGCAGCCTCGCCCGACCCGCTGAGCTTTGCGGACTCTTCGGCAATCACCCTGCGCACCATTTCCGGATCGACCTCGCGGCCGTCGTTGAGCCGGGCACGGTGCTTCACCCACTGCCAAACCTGGGCGCGCGAGATTTCGGCGGTGGCGGCATCTTCCATCAGGTTGTAAATCGGCACGCAGCCATTGCCGCCAAGCCAGGACTGGAGGTATTGGATTCCCACATCGATATTGAGCCGCAAGCCGGCTTCGGTGATGTCTCCTTTCGGGACCGTCAGCAGGTCCGCCGCGGTCACTTCCACTCCGGCCATTCCCGCCTGCAACTGGTTGGGTCCGGGCATGTGCGCGTCAAAAATCTCCTTCGCCACCGGCACCAGCCCGGGATGGGCGACCCAAGTACCGTCGTGCCCGGCATGGACCTCGCGCAATTTATCCTGCCGGACCTTCTCGAGCGCCCGCTCGTTCGCCTCGGGATCGCTCTTGATGGGAATCTGTGCGGCCATACCGCCCATGGCGTGAATTCCGCGCCGGTGGCAGGTGCGAATCAGGAGCCGCACATACGAAGCGAGGAAATGCCGTTCCATGGTGACCGTGGCGCGGTCGGGCAGGACGAAATCCGGGCGGTTCCGGAACTTCTTGATGAAGCTGAAGATGTAATCCCACCGCCCGCAGTTCAGACCGGACGAATGGTCGCGCAGTTCGTACAGGATCTCGTCCATTTCGAAAGCGCCGAAGATGGTTTCGATCAGCACGGTCGCGCGGATGGTGCCCTGCGGTATGCCGGAATACTCCTGGGCGAAGCGGAAAACGTCGTTCCAAAGCCGCGCCTCCAGATGGCTCTCCATTTTCGGCAGGTAAAAGTAAGGGCCGGTTCCGGCGTCGATCAACTCCCTGGCATTGTGGAAGAAGTAGAGCCCGAAATCGAAGAGCGAGCCGGAAACCGGGATGCCGTCGACGGACAGGTGCTTTTCGTTGAGGTGCCACCCGCGCGGCCGCACCAGCAGCACGGCTACCTCGCGGTTCAACCGGTACTGTTTGCCTTCGGGACTGCGATAGGTGATGGTACGGCGGATCGCATCCCGCAGATTGATGTGGCCCTCGATATTGTTCTTCCAAGTGGGCGAATTCGAATCCTCGAAGTCCGCCATAAACACGCTGGCGCCGGAGTTTAGTGCATTGATGATCATTTTGCGCTCGACCGGCCCGGTGATTTCGACGCGCCGGTCCGCCAGATCGCGGGGGAACGGCGCGACTTTCCAATCGCCTTCGCGAATCGACGCGGTTTCCGGCAGAAAGTGCGGCAACCCTCCCGCGTCGATTTCCGCCTGGCGGACCAGCCGCCGCGCCAGCAGACGGCGGCGTTCCGGCTCAAACCGGCGTGCCAGAGCCGCTACAAACTCCATCGCTTCCGGCGTGAGAATCTCACCATATTCAGCCGGAACGGGAGCATGAATTTCGATACCTCTTCCGGTGCTTGATGTTGCCATGCTTTGCTAGCCTCCTCTTCTGCAGTCCCTGCTTCAATTCAATCGCGGCCGCCTGGTGGCAGCCGGGTTCCGCGGAACCGGAGCGTTGCTCGCGATCTCGCACGCGTATATTGTACGTAAGGAGAAACATTGTCATGACCGGGCGAAGGGCTTTCCTGCACCAATCCGCCGCCGTGCTGGCGTCGGCCGCGATGGCTCCGTGGGCGGCGGAGGCCGATTCGCCGGGCGGTGCCTGGTACGACCGCCCGATGCGCTGGGCGCAACTGACCCTGGTGGAAGACGACCCGGGCAACTACGACCTCCAACTCTGGCTCGATTACTTCGCCCGGACGCATTCGGATGCGGCGTGTCTTTCCGCCGGCGGATGCGTGGCCTACTACCCCACCAAGGTTCCGTTCCACTATCGCAGTAAGTTCCTGGGCGACCGCGACTGCTTCGGCGACCTGGCGGCCGGATGCCGGAAACTCGGGATGGCGGTGGTGGCCCGCACCGATCCCCATGCGGCGCATCAGGATGTTTACGAGGCGCATCCGGACTGGATTGCCGTGGACGCGCAGGGGCAAAAACGGAAACACTGGGCCGATCCGGAGCTCTGGGTGACTTGCGCGCTCGGTCCGTACAATTTCGAGTTCATGACCGCGGTGACGCGGGAGATCACGAGTCTCTACAAGGTGGACGGCATTTTCAGCAACCGCTGGGCCGGGTCGGGCATGTGCTATTGCCAGCATTGCCAGGAGAATTTCCGGAAGTTCTCCGGGCTGGAGTTGCCGCGGACCCCGAATCCACGGGATCCGGCGCGGCGCCAATACATCGTATGGCGCCAGCAACGCCTGTTCGAGTTGTGGCGGCTGTGGGACCAGGAGATCAAGAAGATCAACCCCGAAGCTGCCTACATACCGAATGCCGGTGGCGGGGCGCTCAGCGACCTCGACATGAAGACCATAGGCGAATTGGCGCCGACGCTGTTCGCCGACCGGCAGGCCCGCCGCGGGTTGATGCCTCCCTGGTCGAACGGCAAGAACGGCAAGGAATACTCCGCCACCATGGGCCGCAAAGCCATCGCGGGCATCTTCAGCATGGGGGTCGAAGAGCCGTATCGCTGGAAGGACTCGGTGCAGAACAAGGAGGAGATCCAGTTGTGGGTGGTCGATGGCATCGCGCACAACCTTCGCCCCTGGTTCACGAAATTCAATGGAAAGATTATCGATAAGCGCTGGATGCAGCCGGTGGAGGATCTCTACGGGTGGCACTACCGGAACGAACGCTATCTGCGCAACGAGAGGTCGCTGGCGCGGGTTGGGTTGGTCTATTCCCAGCAGACGGCCTCGTTTTACGGCGGCCAGGAGGCGCACGCCAAGGTGGAAGACCACGCGCTCGGTTTCTACCAGGCGCTGGTAGAGGCGCGAATCCCCTTCGACATGGTGCATGACCGGCTGCTCGATGCGCGGCACATCCGGCAATACCGGACGTTGATTCTGCCGAATATCGCGGCGCTCTCGACGGCCCAGTGCGGGCAACTCGTGGAATTTGTGCGGGCAGGCGGCAGCCTGATCGCGACCCACGAAACTTCCCTCTACGACGAATGGGGAGAGCGCCGCGGCGAGTTCGGGCTGTCTTCGCTTTTTGGCGCTTCTTTCACGGGTCGGGTCGATACCGACGTCCACAATTCGTATCTGAATGTGGACAGGGATCCGGGAACCGGGCGGTTCCACCCGATCGTGCACGGGCTGGAGGATGCAACGCGAATCATCAACGGGGTGAACTGGGTGCATACGCGGCCGCTGCGCGCCATGCACGCGCCGCTGACCCTGGTGCCCTCGTATCCCGACCTGCCGATGGAGGAAGTTTACGCGCGGGTGCCGCGGACGGATATCCCGGGCGTGTATGCGCGCGAAGAGGGTAGGGGTCGCGTCGTGTATTTTCCGTTCGACCTGGACCGCACCTTCTGGGAGGTGCTCTCGCCCGACCATGGGCTGCTGCTGAAGAACGCCGTGGCGTGGGCGCATCACGAAGAGCAGCCGCTGGTGGTCGAAGGGAGAGGCGTCCTGGACGTTTCGCTGTGGATGCAGAAGGATTCGGTCGCCGCTCACCTGGTGAACCTGACGAACCCGATGATGATGAAGGGGCCGGTGCGGGAGATTCTGCCTTCGCCGCCGCAGCAGGTCCGCATTCGCGTGCCGGAGGGCCGGCGGGTGGGCAAAGTGAGCCTGCTGGTGAGCGGCAAGCCCGCGGTGCACCGTGTGAACGGGGACGTGGTGAGTTTGGAGATTCCGTCCATCGACCTGCATGAGGTGGTGGCCCTCGATCTGGTCTAGTGGTCTGCGGCCGAAATGACGCGGCTCTGTGCGATGCTGACTCACAGAGCCGCGACCGTGAGGGAGCGGGCCGGCTTTTGGATAAATTCGCCAAATGAAAACACAAACGCTGCTGCTGATAGGTGTACTGGCGGCATCCGCCTGGGCCCGGGACGGCTGGTGGATGCGGGAGCCGATCCGGTGGGTGCAGACCAACCTGCGGCAGACCGATGCGGGCCTCGATGCCGCGCGGCTGGTGCAGCAACTGGCCGCGATGCGCGCGAATGTGCTGCTGATGGGGATGGGTGGGATCGCCGCGTACTATCCGACGATGGCCGGGTTTCACTACGCCAGCCCCCAGCTTCCGCCGGGACGCGATATGTTCGGCGACGTTCTGCGGGAGGCGCACGCGCACCGGATTCGCGTGGTGGGGCGTTTCGATTTCAGCAAGACTCCGAAGGCCGTGTTCGATGCCCACCCGGAATGGTTTTTCCGCCAGGCCAACGGAGAGCCGGTGACTTACAACGGCCTGTACTCCACGTGTATCAACGGCGGATACTACCGGGTGCAGGCGATGAAGATCCTGACCGAGGCGCTGGATCAGTACGATGTCGACGGGCTGTTCTTCAACATGTTCGGGAACCAGTCGCGGGATTATAGCGGCCGGCCCGTGGGGTTGTGTCACTGCGATGCCTGCAAGCGGCTGTATCGCGAGCAGTTCCACAAAGAGCTTCCCCTCACGCCGGACGACGACTACCGGAAGTTCATGTTCCGGTCTTCGCGCGAAGTGGCGGCGGCGATCGGCAGGCTGATCCGCGAAAAGCGCCCGCAGGCGGGGTACTTCAACTACATACAGGAATCGACCGACGGCATCATGTCGGAATCAAACACCGCGGTGGCGCGCCCGTTGCCGCTCTGGCCTTACTCGGCAAGCGACAACGTGAACCGCGCCCGGAACAGCCAGCCCGGTAAGATGGCGGTGAACCTGAACATGCAATTCGTCGATTACTGGTGGCGGTTCGCCACGGTGCCGCGACAGGAGATTGCGCTGCGCTCGTGGCAGAACCTGGCACAAGGCGGAGCGCTCACCTTCGAGGTGAACGGCACGCTCGACCTTCAGGACCGGCAGGCACTCGAAGCGGTGAAGCCTATCTTCCGATGGGCGGCGGAACACGAGCAATATTACGCGGGCCAATCTAGCGCCGCACGGGTGCTGCTGCTCGGCGCGGCCTCCGATACCGGGCGCAGTTACCGCGTGGAGCCTTACCGGGGCATGTTCCGGCTGCTCAGCGAAGAGCACATTCCGTTCGCGGTTTCCGACAACATGGACTGGCTGGGCAAGCGGGCGTACGACGTGGTGATCGCCACCGATTGGGCGCCCGCGGGCCTGCGGCAGTACGCGGAAGCCGGTGGGAACGTGCTGATCGCGAGCGCCTCGCCGCCGGATTTCGAAGTGGCTCCGGTGGAACGGACGGATCGCGACGTAAAAGGCTATATCCGGATTCGCGACCATGCCGCCTTTCCCTCGCTCGAAGACACCGATCTGCTGCTTCTGAACGGTCCGTTTACGGCCGTGAAGGCGGCCGGTCCGCACGCCCTGACGCTGGTGCCGCCTTCGATGATCGGGCCTCCGGAATTCGTCCACATCGATATGAAGGACACGGACACTCCCGCCATGGTGAGCGAACGTATAGGGAAGGGCAGGGTGGTGTGGATTCCGTGGGATCTCGGTGGGCTGTATTACCGGCTCAGCCTGCCGGCCCACGCGGGGCTGTTTCGAGACGTGTTCGACCATCTCGAACCCCAGCGACAGATCCGCACCAACGCCCATCCGCTGGTGGAGATGAGCCTGATGCGGCAGGGCGGCCGGACTCTGCTGCACCTGATCAACCTCAGCGGCCATTCCGAAACCGGATATTTCGCGCCGGTCCCGATGGAAGCAATCCGCGTACAGGTTGCGGGCAGTTTCAATTCCGCAACCACCCTGCGCATTTCGGGCAGTCCGGCTGTGCGAACGGCCGGAGGGTACACCGGATTTACGATTCCCCGGTTGCTCGATTACGAGTTGGTGGTCTTGCATTAGACACACGGGAACTGTGTCCGCGGCAGCTTCCGTTTGATTGCACGATCACTCACGGCTTATCTCATGAAGGCTTGAAGCAGCGGAGGATTGGGGGGAGAATCAAGTTAGAGGTTGGCGGCACCGAGGATAAAACCTTTACCGTTGGCCTTTAGGAGGAAGGCAGGATATGCCTCCTGGCTATAATAGGCCGTCCGGCTCGTCCGGGCGGCCTTTTCTATGACTGGCCGTGCTATCCTTGCCGCCCTGTACAGTGTTTAACTAATCCCCCGGCCCACCCCCTGGGCAATTACTGGAGCCCAATGCCGCACTACGCTGATTCGTCTTCGCCCGAGAGTTCCCCGGAGATGCTTCGCGAGACACTCCAGGATTACGCGTTGCTCACCATGGATAGCGACGGCACGATTCTGCAGTGGAGCGAGGGAGCGGAAAGGGTCTTCGGGTACAAGGAGTCCGAAGTAATCGGCCGTTCGTTTGCGCTGCTGTTCACGGCCGAAGACCTGGAAACGAACCGTCCGGCGGCGGAACTCGGAACGGCAGCCAGCAAAGGTATGTCCGAAGACGAGCGGTGGCACGTCAGAAAAGACGGATCGCGCATCTGGGTGACCGGAACCGTCCGCGGGCTGCGGAACGAGCAGGGCGAATTGACCGGATTCAGCAAGCTGGCCCGCGACATCACCACGCAGAAGTTGGCCGCCTTGCAGCGGGACGCCCTGCTCGAGCGCGAGCGCAGGGCCCGCGAAGAAGCCGAACGCAAGTGGAAGAACCTCGAAGAGATTTCCGAAAATGTGCCGGCATTCATCGCATTGGTAAAGCTGCCCGAGCAGGAGTATGTTTTTGCGAATCGGATATATCGCGAGTCCGTCGGACAGCGCAAGCTGATCGGCCGGACTGTTCGGGATGCGCACCCGGAAGTCGTGCCGGAGATGATGGATATCTTGAGTAAGGTAGCGTCCACCGGTGAAGTTTACAAGGGGACCGAGCAACTGATCGGGGAGCAATACTTCGACTTGATTCTTCAACCGATGCGCAGCGAAGCCGCTCAATCCGAGGCAATTCTGATTTTCGCCGTCAACGTCACGGAACGGGTTCGCAGCCGTCGTTCTTCAGAGGTGTTGACGGCCGAATTGAAGGAAGAAGGGGAGCGGCTCAAACAGGAAATCGCCGAACGCAAGCGGGCCGAACGGCTGGCGGAGCAGCGCGCGGAACTGGTGCTGGAACAGGCCGCGATGATCAACCTGGCCCACGACGCGATTATGGCGGTGCGCCTGGACGGAACCGTGGAGCTTTGGAACTGCGGAGCGGAGGAGACATACGGATGGAAACAGCACGAAGCCGTCGGCAAAGAGGTACACGCACTCCTGCAAACGAAATTCCTCTGGCCGCTGGAGAAGATTCAGGCGACCCTGCTTGCCGAGGGGCAATGGAACGGCGAACTGCAGCAGGCCCGCCGGGATGGGAAGGCGATCGAAGTCTCCAGCCGTTGGGTGCTATGGAAACGGGAAGGCAAGCCGCACGGCTGGCTCGAGATCAACCGCGACATTACCGAGCGAAAGCGCATGGAGGCGCACGTGCGCGAGACCCAGAAAATGGAGAGCCTGGGCGTGCTCGCCGGTGGCATCGCGCACGATTTCAACAACCTGCTGACCGGGGTGATGGGAAACGTCAGCCTGGCTCTCGACATGGTCGAACCAGGGTCATCTATAAAGACTGTCCTGACCTATTCACTGCAAGCCAGCGAGCAGGCGGCATTTCTCACAAAGCAGATATTGGCTTACGCCGGGAAAGGCCAGTTCATAGTTCAACCAGCCAACCTGTCGACAGTTGCGCGTGAGACGCTCTCTCTGATCGGCAGCCTGATTCCAAACCAAGTCCACGTAAAGCTGGAACTTTCGGACGACCTGCCCCCGGTCCTGGCTGATGTATCGCAGCTCCAGCAGGTTGCGATGAACCTGATATTCAATGCCGTGGAGGCCATAGGAGAGAGAGGTGGCCAGGTCGTTATTCGGACCGGGATCGAGGATGTGGCGGAGGCCGGGGAAGGCGCGCCGTATGACATCGGGCCGCCCGCTCCCGGACGTTGCGTGGTCCTCGAAGTCAAAGATGACGGTTCCGGAATCGAGCCGTCGGTGAGGCTGAATATGTTCGATCCCTTCTTCACGACCAAGTTCACCGGGCGCGGCTTGGGTCTTGCCGCCATCTCGGGGATCGTGCGCTCGCTGAACGGGGCTGTGCGCGTGGATAGCACGCCGGGGCGCGGAACCACGTTTCGGGTGCTTCTGCCGGCGGGCTTACGGCCGGCGGCGAAGGGGCTTGCGGCCGGTCAACCGGTTCTCGTGGTGGATGACGAGGAGATCGTGCGGCGTACCGCCGAAGCGATGCTCCGCAGCCGCGGCTATGGGGTATTGCTGGCGGAAGGCGGCCAACAGGGCCTGGAATTGTTCCGCCAGGCAGAAGGCCGGGTTGCGCTCGTGCTGCTCGACATGACCATGCCAGGCCTGAGCAGCGAAGAAACCTTCCGCGAATTGAAGTCGACCCGTCCCGACCTGCCCGTGATTGTCTCCAGCGGATTCAGCGAGCAGGAAGCCATGCGCCGCTTCGGCGGCATGGGAGTGGCCGGCTATATCCAGAAGCCCTACACCACTCAGGCCCTCATGGACAAGATCACCGCGGTACTGAATCGGTGAGGAGATATACCGGCCGGGACCGGTCTCCCCCGGTAACAATGCTTCCGATGGCCGGCTCGTAGCGGGCGTTCGAGAGGCAGTAGACTGCAAGTAGAGACAGTCGCGGCGTAACAACCTTTGCTTTTTCGGTATGCCCGATCGCGTGCAGGAATGCTTGCTTCGAATGGTTGCGGCCAGCCTTCTGCTCCTGACCTGTGTTGGTGCCCAGGCCCAATTGGCCGAGCGCCCATCCCAGGCGCCGGCAAAGCAGAAGCTGGAAGTTCATCTGGTTGGGTCTGCCCGGATACTTAGCGACCGTCTTCGGCTCACGCCTGCCGGTCCCCAGCGAGTTGGCGCGGCATGGTTCGCACCGAAGCAGCGGGTTACCGCCGGATTCGAGGCGGAGTTCCGATTCCAATTGACGGAACAGGGCGGGCTCGGGCCAGGTGCGGACGGGTTCGCATTCGTTCTCCAGAATCAAGGCCTGAACGCAATCGCCGGACGCGGTTCCGCGGGTGGCTTTGCACTCGGCGACGGTCGGCGAGACCCTACCAGGCCGGGCATCCCACACAGCATCGCCGTTTTCTTCGATACGTACTACAACGGGGATGGCGAAGATCCGTCCGATAACTACGTTGCGATCTGCACCAACGGGGCGATTCCACAGATGCATTGGCCCCCTCGCCGATTGGGCATCGGAAGAAAGCTCAGGATTCATCTCAAAGACAAGCGCGTCCACAAAGCCCGCATCCGGTATCAGCCGCCCATCATGGCCGTATATCTGGACGACGGCGAGCCGAGTGTCCGCGTGCCCGTCGACCTTTCCACAGTGGTAGATGCTTCCGGGTTCACCTACGTCGGGTTTACCGCATCCACGGGAAACGGCTGGGAGAATCACGACATACTCGACTGGGCGTTTACACCGGACGCCCCGAATGTCTCGTCCGACCTGTTCGTGGTGCAGTCCGACATCCAGTTTCTTAGGACCAACTGTCTGGAGGGGAGGAATCTCTGCACTCCGGCCGAGAGCCTCGTCCAGGAGAAGGGTCCCGGAGATTACCACGTGGTTTTGCCGGCGCAATTGGAGTGGGGTGCAAGCATTCCGAATCCGGGCGGACGCCCCGTGGCAATCGAAAATCCGCGCGGGATGATCTGTCTGCCTCCGGGTAAGGATGATCCCGAAAGTTGCGGTGGGCCCGACGGGATGCGCGCCGGCGGCGTGGGAAACAAGATCCCGGGCTCTCTGCTGCGCCCGGACTCCCATCTCGGAGCCCTGATTACCAGGACCGCTAAGGGGCGCACCTGGTTTTCCGTAAACGGCCGGAAGGGCCGCGCCTTCGCGCAAAACCAGGGCTTTTTCGAATTCGACGTCAAGATCGAGTGAACGGTCCTAAACGTCACGGAAGCCTCCGCTCTTCGCAATTGACCTATCGATCATCTTCATATAGAATCCCTTCATACGGATGCGCGCAGCTTCGTGAGCGCGGGAGAAGGATCAGAGGTAGGTTGCCGGAGGAGAAAGGATGATCGGGAAGCGTCTCAGGTACCTGTTGCCGGCGTTGCGCCGCCGCGAAGAGCGCGAGATGCGCGAGGAGTTGGAGTCACTCACCGCGATTGCAGGGAGCAGGGAACTGGGCAACCTCACCCTGGCGATGGAGGACGTACGTGCAACCTGGGGCTGGACGTGGCTCGACGGTATTCTCGCGGACATCCGCTATTCGCTCCGCGCGCTGCGCCGGCAGCCCGCCTTTGCCGCAGTCGCGGTGCTCTCACTGGCTCTCGCCATCGGCGCGAACAGCGCGGTCTTCAGCTTCGCCGACGCCCTGCTGCTGCGGCCTCTGCCGGTGACGAATCCGGCGGACGTATTAGACGTCAGCAGCACCACGCCCGACAATCCTCTCGAAGGCATGTCGTTCCCCGATTACCGCGATCTGCGCGATCAAAGCCGCTCCTTCAGCGGCCTAGCCGCGTATCGTCTCACCACCCTGGCGGTGGCTGCCAACCCCGCGGCGCCGGCACAAATTCGCTTTGTGGACCTGGTGAGCGACAACTTCTTTCCGGTTATGGGGGTGCGGCCCTCAGCCGGCCGCACGTTTCTACCCGGCGAGGCGACCGCGGCGGCCCAGCCTGTCGCGATCGTCAGCTACGACTTCTGGCAGCAGAACTACGCCGGCGGCCGCTCTGCAATCGGCGGCAGCTTGCGCCTCAACGGAGTCGTTTTCACGATTATCGGCGTGGCTCCGGCCTCTTTTACAGGCCTGGACCGTTTCCTTCGCCCCAGCGTTTTCGTTCCCCTCGGTATGGCCCGGAGACTGGAGGGCGAGGCGGCGGATCCGCTGGAGAACCGGGGCCGCCACGATCTGGTAGTCAAGGGTCGATTGCGCGCGGGCGTTTCCCGGGAATCGGCACAGGCTGAACTGGCCGCCATCGGGGCCGCCCTCGAACGCGAGTATGTCCAGACGAATCGCAACCGGCACATGGCGGTTCGCACGGAACTGCAAAGGCGCATCCGGCAGTCTCCACAACTGCTGGCGCTGGCCGAGATGCTGATGGGGCTGGTGGCGCTCATCCTGATCATTGCGTGCTCGAACGTCGCCAACCTGTTGCTTGCGCGGGCGCGGGCCCGCGGCCGCGAAATCGCAATCCGGCTGTCCATCGGAGCGGGGCGGAGCCGGGTGGTGCGCCAACTGATGACCGAGAGCCTCATTGTGGCGCTCGCGGGTGCCGCCGCGGGTCTGTTGGTCGCCTACGCCGGTATTCTGTTGCTGCAAACGCTCAGCGTGCCGAGTGATCCGCCGTCCGTGCTGGGAGTGCAACTGGATTGGCGGGTCGTGCGGTTCAGCCTGCTCGCGGCGCTGGCGAGTTGTAGCTTCTTCGGCCTGGCTCCCGCATGGCAGACAGCCCGGACGGACTTCGTGAGCGCGCTGAAAGCGGGCGGGGACCGCGGGTCCGCCAGGAGCCGGACGTTTGGCCGCGATGTTCTGGTGGCCGGCCAGATCGCGCTCTCGATGGTCGTCTTGATCGCCGCCGGCATGTTTCTCTCAGGCTTCCGCCACCTGCTGGTGACGCCGCCCGAATTTCGCACGGACCACCTGATCAGCCTGGATACCGCGCCTGCCGTGCTGCACTACTCGCCCGAACGGACGAAGGCCTTCTATCGCCTCCTGGTCGATCGCGTTCGCAACATGGCCGGTGTCGAGGGCGTGGCGATGACCGAGTCGCTGCCGCTATCTCCCTCTCAGACCACGATGAGTGTGACGCCCGTGGGGTACCAGTTTCCGAAAGGGCGCGAAAAGACGATCGTGTTCGGCGCCGCCGTGGACGGGCCGTACTTCAGCACAATGAATGTCGAGATCACGCGCGGGCGCGCTTTCACCGATGGCGACCGCGCCGGATCGCGCGGCGTGGCGATCGTGAACCAGCGGTTTGCGGAGAGATATTGGCCGGACCAGGATCCGATCGGAAAGCGGATCCGGTTGGACGGCGCGGACGGCCCTGCCGCCGCGATCGTCGGCGTGGCCAAGACCGGACACTATCTGGCGGTGAACGAGGCGCCGTCCCCGTACGTGTACGTACCTTACGAGCAGAACCCGCGCTCGCGGATGACGTTGGTCGTGCAATCGGCAGGCGATCCCGGCGCGCTTGCCAAGCCTTTGCGCGACGCGGTTCGATCGATCGACGGCAACGTGCCGGTCTTCAACCTGCGGACGGTGGCGACCCTGTACGAAAGCCGCGTGACGGATACCTGGCTGAACTTCTTCCAAATGGTCGGGACCATGGGATTTATCGGCCTGGCGCTGGCCATGACCGGGCTTTATGGGCTCATCGCTTACACGGTGAGCCTTCGCGGTAAGGAGTTCGGCATCCGCGTCGCCGTTGGGGCGAGCCGCGGCGACGTGGTGTGGCTCGTCGAGCGACGCGGGCTGATTCTCGCCGGCGTTGGAATCGCGGCCGGCGGGGTGCTCACTTCGGTGGCAGCACCCCTGCTGGCTGCCGGCTTTCCCGGACTTGGCGTATCTTCACCCGCTGTCGACGCGCTGGTCCCGCTGTCCTTGTTGACGATCAGCGCGTTTGCGAGCTATGTGCCGGCGCGGCGCGCCGCCGGGCTAGATCCGCTGCGCGCGTTGCGCAACGAATAATCAATGTTTCTCGGCGCCTTCGGTCGGAGCGACTCCCGACTTGTTCTGCTGCTTCAAGCTGGTCTCGGCCCCCATGCGAATGAGTTGCGCCTCTCCCGGGCCCTGGAAAAACATGAAGTCCGGCCGATTTCTCCAGGCCTGCGGACCGGCGAGCCAGATCTTATGCCGGAGCGTCACGTCGTGGATCCGTTTGACCATAGCTTCGTATTCCGGATCGCCTTGTTTGTGGCCCGAGAAGTTGCCCAGATCCGTGCTGGCGGCGAAGATGACGTCGATGCCCGGAACCGCGGCGATCTTTTCGATATTGTCCACGCCGGTCGGCGTCTCGATCATGATCACGACCATCATGTTGGCGTTCGCCGTCTGACGGTAATCGCTGCCGTAGAGCGCGCCGTATTGGCCCATACCCTGGCTGCGCCGCCCCTCGGGCGGATACTTGGACCACTTCACGGCCGCCTGCGCTTTTTCCACGGTATCGACGGTGGGAACGATGATCCCCAGCGCCCCGATATCCGTGGCCTTTTGAATGTCTCCCTCGGTGGCATCCGGCACGCGCACGAAGGGCACCGCCGGAGCGCCGGGGCAACTGCGGATCATGTGAGCAACGTCGGCGTAAGTCAGGGTGCTGTGTTGCATCTCGATCCACAGGAAATCGTATCCTGCGTTCGCCATGGCGCAGTAAATATTCGTGTCGGGCGATGACACGGTGCCGCCGATCACTTGCCGGCCAGCGGCCAGTTTTTGCCTGATATTGTTATAGATTTTCGCCTGTCCGGCGCCCGCGGCCTGCTGGGCCAATGCGCACGGCAGCGAGACAAGACCGATGACGGTCAGGAAGAGTCCCCGCCTCATGTTCGGACCTCCAATTCTTCAGTAGCCCCGATGCTTATCCACCACGTTCAACAGTGGCAGGCCGCTCGAATAGCGCCGCACATTTTCCGCCAGAAGCGCGATCAGCCGGACCTGCCTCTCGGGCGAGAATCCCGCCGAATGGCACGTCGTAACGAGGTTCGGGCATTCGTAGAACGGATGCTCCGGCGGCGCCGGCTCCTGGTCGGCCACATCCACGCCCGCGCCGGCGATCCACTCTTCCTTGAGCGCCCGCGCCAGGGCCGGCGAGTCAACCAGCCAGCCGCGAGAGACGTTGAGGAAGTAGGCGCTCTTCTTCATCGCCCGGAAAACGTGCTCATTGAATAATTTTTCGGTCTCTTTGGTGGCTGGAGCTGAGCTTACCAGCACGTCCACCTGGGGAACCATTTCCATGAGCCACGCCGGCTCGCGCAGCGTGTCCACGAAGAGCGGTTTCGCCATGGGTTTCGGATCTACCGCCAGTACCCGCATGTCGAAACCGTAGTGAGCTTTGGCGGCGATCGCCGACCCGATGCCGCCGAGCCCGACAATCCCCATGGTCCTGCCGGAGACCTCCACCAGGTCGCGGCGGAGCTGCCAGTGTTTCTGTTGGAACTGCGGGAAGAAGTACCGGTTGAAGCCGCGGGCCAGCGCCAGGAGCATGCCGAATGCCGTCTCTGAAATTGCCGGAGCGAAGACGCGCGCCATGTTGGTAACCGGCACCGGGCTTTCCACCAACTCCGGAAACAGCAGCCGCTCCATTCCCGCTTCGGTGGCTTGCAGCCAGCGCAAATTTTTGGCCATCTTCAGCATCTCGGCATTGATGGAGCCGAAGATGACATCCACTTCCGGCAGCAGCCGGTGCGCCTCGGCTGAATTCGCGGGAATCGAAAACTCCACGTTCTTGGCTTCTCCGCAGATCTTGCGCACCTCCTCGGCCGAGAAATGCGGCGGCGGGACCACGGACGAGGCCGTAGCGGTCGCAATGCGGATCCTCTCAGGCGGCGGCAGAAACTCCACGATTCTGTCGGATGTCAACGGAAGTGGCGCGTCGGCGGCGCCCAGAGCCGGAAGAACCCCGGTGCTCGATATGAACAGGCGGCGCGATACGGGCGCATCGCTCATCGTCCATTCTCCTTTCCAGTTTGCCAGGCACGTGAAGATTGTGCTCTGAACCGAATCCCACCTGTATACGCCTGATCGCGGGGCCTGTCAATCCGTACTTCCGGGATCGCTCTGGTCCGGCGAGGCCGGAGGCCCCCAGCCGGTCAGTTGCCGCGGCGCGCCGGCGCGAGCGGCGCCGGACCGGAATAGGTCAGCCGCAGCCCCCAGTCGATGTCCGCGGGAAATTCCGGCAGCATGATCATGCCGATCACACTGGAGCGCACGGTGCCGTTGCCCGCGTCGGTCCACGTGCCGTTGCGCGGGTCGAACCATTCGGCGCGGTACAGGCTGTTCAATTTTGCGCCGCGGATCTGGCTGCGGGGGCAGCCCTTCTCGAAATACGCGAGAAAGATGTTCTTGTCGGGCGTCCGGGCGCAGTAAGCCCACCCTTCGTAAGAGCGCAACTCGTGAGTCTTGTCGGGCGAAACCAGGTCGGCGTCGGGAACCAGTTCCTGGTAGCGTTTCCCGATCGAGAATGCGAAAGTCCGCAGGTATTTCATCTGCGCCGCCGAATTCCACTGGAAGGCATCCCACATCTTGACCGGCGCGGTGGGCTCGATATCCGCCCCCCAGATGCCCTCGGCTCCGTAGACGTGCCCGGCGAAGCCTCCCGAAAGGAAGTTGCCGTACATCGCCGACCGCACGAATTGGTCGTCCTTCGCCGTACCGCCCGGTGCGCCGTATTGGTATCCCCTGCCTCCGCCTTGCGAGCGGGCATCGTTGTATCCGGAATAATAAGGCTCGCCGTTGAGCGCGGGCTTGGGGTCGGGCTGCCGGAAAATTTCCGTGAGATACCAATAATTGTTGTGCTCGCGCATGTTCCCGGTCTGGTGCAGGGTGATCCAGGAATGGTCGCCCCAGTTTTCCAGCGTGGAGGGGTTGGCGTTGGCGGAAAGCAGCGTGCCGAATGGGGGCGGTCCGTACTTCTTCATCACGAGGTCGATCGCCTGGTCGAAATCCTCCGGCGAAACCGACTGGCTGATGATATCGAGGTGTATGGGGCTGAGCACGGTATTGTTCGCCTGGTAGCGCGCCCAGATGTACTCGATGAACCGCGCATAGGAATCCGGCCATCCATAGTATTTCTTCCAGCACAGGCTGGCATCGCGCCGCGATACTTCGATGAACGGGACGAAGCCCTGCTGGTTGAGGTAGTCGATCTTGCGATCGACATACTGAAAGTATTTCGGATTGATGCGGTCCACATCGGGGAACATATTTTCGTAACCGGGAACTTTGCCCGGGAACACGAACGGCCGGCCGCCTTCGTTATCCATGTTCTTGGCGCTCCCCGTGCCGAATTCGAGCCATGCCGACCGGACCGTGGTGTGATCCGCGTCGTTCATGACGACGTTCCAGGGCGCCCCGTCGGTCATCCAGTTCGGGAATGCCGCGATGATGTTCACCCAGTTGAAGCCCTGAGCCTTGCGGTAGCGGACGTAGTCCTGGAAACCGGCGGCCGGCCCCATCGGCCGTTCCCGGTCGTCGTCGTTCCACCGGAAGCGGTTGGTGCCGGCGGCATACCAGGTGTCGCCGATCACGAAGAAGGGTGTGCCATCGGCCAGTTCCAGGGCATGGTGGTTGGCGGCTGGCCGCAAGAAGCCCCGCCGCAGCGGATTCTCCTGCTTTTCCTGCTCGCTCCAGGCGACCGCGGTGAAACTGCCGCTCTTCGCGGCCAAACCCGGGTCGGGCGGGTTGGATCCGCTGCGCCAGGTCCAGGTTCCGGGCGCGGTGGCCAGCACCCGAACGTGAAAGGTGCGTCCGCCATCCCAGAATCCATACACCCGTTTCTTGAAATTGGGGCCGGTAAGATCCACCCAGACAGTAACGTCCGTGTAGGGGTTCGCGAAGGAACCGGCCGAAGTCAGGGTCAGCTCCTGTTTCTCCCATACATGCGTGGCGGGAGCGGCCTGCGCGGCGCCGGCGGCCGCAAGCACGAATGGGATGAGCCACCCCATTTCGCAAATCTTTTTGGGCATCGAATCCATCTCCACAATTCCCTTGAACAAGAATCGCGCAATTCTACACCTGACGCGAGGCCTGTGCAGGGCGACCGTAATGAGCGGTGTATAATTACGCGAAAGGGTACGCTTTGCAGGGGACCTCGTATTCGTCCCTTCCGGGTTGTTTGCCTGATGGAATGGATATATGTCTACCTCTTCGGCCGTGCGCCAAAGCCGTCTGCGAAGTGATGATCTCGAGCGCTACATAAATCTCAAGCTGGCCGCGCTCGGCCAGCCGGTCAGCCACAGGGCCGGAGGCGCGGATTTTCTCGAGATCGCCCGGCCGCTGCTGCGGAACTATCATCAAAAGGATCTGCTTCTCGGCAGCCCGCTGTGTCCGGCGGACACACGAATACAGGCCTTTCTCGAAGCGTACCTGAGCGACGTTGCACCCGGAGGCGTGGCGCGGCTGCCCGCCGAGGCGCTCGTCCTCGACCGCGGAGGGATGGCGCGCATTATGTCGCTTCCCGCCGATTCCGATAGCTTTGTCTCGCCCTACCTCCATTCTTACCGGGTGCCCCAAGGGGTGCTGCACAACCCAGGCAGCGATCGCCGCACCACGCAAGGACTCTTCCACATTGCCGAAGGCGGCTTTCCGGTGCCTGCCGACAAAGTCAGCCTTCCCCGGAACGCTTTTGCGGCCCTCTGGTCCGCGGCGCTGCGGCCTCCGGCCGAGCTCTTGCGGCTACCCTTCACCGCCGGCGAAAAGGAAGGATGCCGCTGCTGGGTGTCGCTTCTGCTCCGGCCTCTGGTGTGCCCCGCCGCCGGCGCGGATCCTGACAAAACCATGGAGATCCGGTTCTTCGCGCCGGCAAGTCTGGTGAGCAATCTCGATTTCGTAGAGAGCATTTTCGGGAACGCCGGAGATCCCTACCTTCCGGAAAACGACGCGGCCCTCGACGCCCTGCACTGGACCGGGCACACCGGGTGTGTCGTGCTGGCGCCGCACCTTGCGGGGATTTCTAAGAAGTCCCTGGGACTGCCGCATTTCAGCCAGGCCACCGAGCGCCAGCGCCGCGACGGAATGTGCTGGAAGCAGGACGACGAACCGTACAACGCGGGACGCGCGTTCAAAGCGACCTGCCGCGACCACCGCGGCGTGATGGTGACGATCATCGCCGACAACTATTACGGCTACTGCAAGAAGGAAGTGAAGACGCAGATCAGCTTCGCGGCCAACCTGTACGGCGGCTGCGAAGAGGAACATGCGGGCGGCGCTCTCGCATTCGCCACCTACGTCCTCGGCCAGGACTTTTACGCCGACCGGACCGTCAGCCTCAAGAAGGCTTCCTTTGCCGACGCCATGCGTCTGCTCGGCCCGCTGGTGGAGGAGCGTCCGGAGCGGTATGCCGTCGACCGGGAATTTGCCGATGTCTATTACGTCCCTGAAAACGCCGCGTTCCATTCGCGGGAAGGCTTCGTCACCTGGAGTTGCGGAGAGGGCGAAAGCCGCCTGAGCCTGCGCGCGGGCTCGGTCTACGTTCTTCCCTCGGGGTTTCGGGTGAGGCTGGAGAAGCAGATCGCGGGCACGGCGTGGCGGCTGATCGGCTCGCGGCCCCGCGGAACCCTGTGCCACAAACCGTGCACCGTATCCGGAGGCGGAAAGTCGGAGATCTCGAAGTCGATCGCCAGCGTGGTTCTGAAGGGCCCAGTCTTCGTCAAGGATTACCACCGCGATATGGACGAGGTGGCGGAGATCCTCAATCGCGACTTTTCCTCGATCTACCGGAACCGCGAGCCGGACGAACGCTCGCGCCGCCCCATCCTGAGCGCCGCGCGGTCGCTGGGCTCCGTGATCCAACTGCTCACTCCCGCCCCGCAATATACCGAGCAGCACAACGAGTGGGCACGCCAACTCTCCCAAACCATCCGCCAGTTGGTGTTCACGGTGAAACGCTACTACCGCGCGGAATGGGGAGAGAACTGGCGCGAGCACTTCACGGTGGACCGCATCAACGGCTTTCTGGGGCACGAACTGAAGTTCGACAATCAAAGGCTGGTGAGCAACTACCTGCGGGTCGGCTACGACCGCGAAGGCGCGTGGCGCATTTACAAGCTGCGTCCGGATTTTGCGCCCGCCGACAAGGTCCAGATGGAAGACGACATTACGGCTTCCGAAGTGCTCCCGCGCGAGAGCCTGAACGATCTCGATCCGGAATACTCCAACCCCAGCGTCAAACTGGTGGCCAATTGCGAACGGCTTCTCTTCCAGCGGCCGGACGATGCCATCCACCGCGGCCTGGATCTGCAGGCCGAGTGGGATATCGCGGGCTCCGGGAACTTTCTCTCCAATTTTGAGCCGCTTTCCCGGGAGCAGGCCCGCGCCCTGGTGGAGCACGTGGTGGAGTTCGACCAGTATTCGGAGCCGATGAAGCGCTTCCTGGAGCGCTATTTGCAGCAGCCCGAGACGGATTACGTGGTCTCGTCCGCTCATCCCCGGGTGGTCAACGGCGTGCGCTCGACCAACCCGCGCTACCTGCAGCGCAGGCCGGACCTCGTGAACCCGCGCGATCTTCACCTGGCTCAAATGACGGCGCGGCTGGCGCGTGAGATTCCCGCGGACCACCCGGTTTACCTGCCCGTGAACGCAGTCCTGGCAGGGCGCAGGAATAACCCGCCAGACGTCAAAGCCGGGGTGCCGCCGCTCGCGGTCTACAGTCCGATCCACTATCAGGAACTGCCGGAACTGTTCATGGATTTCATTTGCAGCCTGACGGGAAAATCGCCGGCCACCACCGGTTTCGGAACCGAAGGGGCGCTCACCAAGGGCCCGTTCAACGCGCTGTGGCCGGTGGTGGACCTGAACAATGCCCTGGTTTCGTTCATCCTCACCGGCTATGCCGGATTCACCACTTCGGCGGGCTACGTCGGACCGTACTTCCGTGTGGATCACGATGTCAGCCTGCTCGCGCCCGAGATCTGGTGCCGCATGCGGGTTCACGAGCGCGATCCCGAATTCCTGATTGCCGGCGGATACCTCGAAAAGGTCTGCGATTTCTGCCTCGACGGCCGCACCATCCTGGCAAGCCGGCTGGGCTACCGCATCACATCTTCTTTTGTCGATCGTTTTCTCGGCCGCCTGTTCGAAACACCAGACGCCGTCTTCCCCGAGGAACTGCTGCGGCCGGAAAAGCAGGACGTGGATCAATTTGCCGCGGGGGTGGACGCCATCGTAGAAGCCCAGACGCTAGTGGCCCGCCAGTACTTCGAAGACGGCAGCGTGGAAGCGGCCTGCCCGCCGCTCCGCGCTCTGCTCCACATCATGGCTTGCGGCAATTACCAGGGCAAAGCGGTGGACGACCCCGGATTGCGCGCCCTCTTCACCCGCGAGTCGCTTCTCGCCGGTGACTGGTATCGCGAGCGCCTCGAAACCAAGCAGGCGCGCGACGTCGCGCTCTGGAATCGCCACCTGCAGGCGCTCGAGGAGTTTGCCGCCGGCAGGAAAGACGCCGGCGGCCTGGATCTCGGCGCGCGGCTTGCCGAATCGCGCAGGCAGTTGGCGCGGGTGAGCGCGCCGTCGTACCTGCGTGAAATCGAAGGGACCATCGGCGCCGATCCGTTCCACGGTCAAAAATCGCCGCGGTGAATCTTGTGCTCGATAGCCCGGCGGCGGGCGGCCGTGCTAGTCCCAGATCTTCACTTGCGGCCACAACTCTGCGAGCGGCGTCTTGATGCCCTGACAGTAGAAAACATCGCCGTGCTGGTACGGCATGGAATACGGGTGGTCGATGTGGGCGACCTTCTGCACGCGATCGAAGCGCCTCTCCAGGTCGTCGATTCGCCCGTCGATGACGATCATGCTTTCGCCCGTGTAGCCGCGCGGTCCCCAGAGGAAATAGCTCTGGTGGCCGGAGATCGCAGGCGGCAGGCCGTACTTCGGGCCGAAGAGGTCGATGGCTCCGGCGGAGCCGTAGTTGTATCCGAAGATCGCCGTCTTTGCGCGCACGTCGGGAGGGAGGCGGTTGTAGACGCCGGCGACGGTGGCCGTCAGTTCCTCCCAACCGAACTGGTCGGCGAACAACTGAGGCAGCGGCCCCAGTTTGTGCGTCTCCAGTCGAGGCTGCTGGAGATGTGTGGCGGCGGCGTAGCGGATGTAGGTTGCGGGAGGGAGCAGCGGGATCATGGTGGGCGCGAGCAACGCGCCCATCAACAACATGAGGGTGCCGTACACCGGCTTAACCCACTGCGCTCGCGGCGCGGCCAGCCAGCGCTCCCAGGCGACGCTGCCCGCAGCGAACAGCAGAGGAAAGGCGGGGAACAGGTAATAGGTACGGGGACTGAGCGCCAGGATCAGGCCGGCGGTGATGAGCCAGGCCCAGCCGAGCGCCCGGAATGGCCTGCCTTGCGGCCGGAAGAAAAGATGCCACAAGCCGGCGATCCAGATCGGCGCGCTCAGGGGAAGCATGGCGAGGGTCTCCTCGCCGAAGAACGACAGCGGCGTCAAACCGACGTTGCGTCCGCTGCGCCGAATATTCTCCTGCAACTCGAGAAACGGGAAATGGTGCTGGATGTTCCACAGCAAGTTGGGAAGGAAGATCAGAAAGGCGATGGCGCCGCCGGCCCAAAACCAGCGCGAGCGCAGAATCCGCCGCTCGGCCGTGAGCAGCAGCCCGGCCACCATGCCGAAGCCGAAGATCAGCATGGAGTGCTTGTTTTCGAGTCCGATGCCGGCGAGTAAGCCGAACCAGAGCCACAAGCGGCCGTCGCCGGTTTTGACGATACGAATCAGGAGCAGGGCGCAGCCCATCCAGAACAGCGGCTCGAAGGAGTTCATCGAAAGGAAGTGATCGAGCGCCATCATGCCGGGCGCGAGCAGAATGCACAAAGCCGCCAGCCCTTGCGCAAACCTGCCCCCGCCGAGTTCTCTGGCGATCATGCCGGTGAGGATCACTTTTCCGGCGCCGGCCAGGGCCGGGAGCAGGCGAATGGCGGAAAGTGAATCGCCCAGCGTGGAGTGCACCAGCCAGGCGACGAACGCGATGAGCGGCGGCTGATCGACGTAGCCCCAGGCCAGGTGCCGGGCGCACGCGAGATAGTAGAGCTCGTCGACAAAATAGCCGTAGTGGCGGCCGGCGTAGAGATGGAGCGCGAGTTTGACGGTGGCGATCGCAGCCACCACAAGGCCGGTGCCGAAAAGCCACGGTCTCTCGGTTCGATGCACGGCAGGGGCGGACACCGAACTATTGTACGCCGGACCACCGCCGAAGGAAGATCCCACTTTCGGACACTGAAATCCGGAACCGCACGGCGCGGCGCTCCTTGCGTCTGTAGAATCAGCGACTTAGCATGGCGGCGACGGTGCACATCAGATGGTGATGAGTACGCTAATCGAGGATTTGCGCTGCGGAGCGCGCGTCCTGCGCGCCAGTCCGGGGCTGACGGTGACGGCCATCTTCACCTTGGCGCTCGGCATTGCCGCCAATACGACGGTGTTCGGCTGGATCGACGAGGTCCTGCTCGACCCGATTCCCGGTGTGACGCGCGGCAGCGAATTGGTTTCGCTCGAGACGGTGACGCCGAACGGCGAGCTCCAGAACACCGCCTATCGCGAGTACCGGGATTACCGTGATCAGTTGCGGCTGGTTTCCGGTACGGCGTCCTCATTGTTGAACGTCTTCACGGTCGGGGACGTCGAGAACACGCGACTGCTGTGGGGCGAGTTCGTGTCGGCCAACTACTTCCCGGTCATGGGAGTGAAAGCGCTTCGCGGCCGGACTTTCCTGCCCGAGGAAGTAAGCGATGCGCCCGGCGGCCCCCGGGTAGCGATTATCAGCGACAAGCTCTGGCAGACCATGTTCCGGCGGGACCCGCGCGTGATCGGCAGGACGCTGCGTGTCAACCGCCGGGAAATGTCCGTCATCGGTGTGCTCCCGCCCGAATTCCGCGGCGCGGTACCGGGGCTGGCGCTGGATGTCTGGATACCCATATCGCTGGGGCCCGAGATGAACGGCCAGGGCCCATGGCTGCTCAACGACCGCGATCAGCGGCAGATGTGGATCACTGCCCGGCTCCGTCCGGGCGTCAGCATGGAGCGGGCGCGTGCCGAAGTGGAGGCAACCGCCCGGCGGATGGCCGAGGCCCACCCCGAAACCAACCGTGGATTCAGCGCCACGCTGCTTTCCATCTGGAAAGGCCATAACGGCGCCCAAGCGGTCCTGCGGACGCCGCTCGAGATCCTGATGGCTGTCTGCGTGGTGCTGTTCCTGATCGTGGGCGCCAACGTGGCCAACCTGCAACTGGCGCGGGGCGCGGCGCGGCAGAAAGAATTCAGCATCCGCCTGGCCCTGGGGGCTCCCGCATGGCGGCTGATCCGCCAGTTGCTGACGGAAAGTCTGATGCTGGCGATGGCGGGGGCCGCGGCCGGTTCGATGCTGGTCCTGTGGGCGAAAGACGCCCTCACGTGGCTGCTGCCGGCCACCAACCTGCCCGTCGCATTCAACTTGAATCTGGACTGGCGAATTCTGGCCTTCACGATCGTATTGTGCGTGGCCGCGGCGGTGATCACGGGCCTGGCGCCCGCGATGCACTCCATCCACACCAGCATGAACGACCACCTGAAGGAGAACAACCGCGGCACGACTTCGGGCGGCGGCGCGCAGCGTACGCGCGCTTTGCTGGTGGTCTCGGAAGTGGCACTGGCGCTTGTGGCGCTGGTGGGAACGGGCCTGTTCACCCGGAGCTTTTACAGCGCCCGCAGGATTAATCCGGGCATGGACTCGCACAATGTGGCGATCGCCAAATATTACGTCGAGACCTTCTGCCACACGCGTGACGAGCGCACGCAGTTCTGCGTGAGGTTGGCGGACCGGCTCCGCGCCGTGCCCGGCGTGAAGGCAGTCAGTTATTCCACATTCATCCCGCTCGAGTTCGGTGAGGCTCAGGACACGGAAATGGAGGTGCAAGGGTACGCGCCGGCGGCGGGCGAACCGATGCGGGGGAACGAGAGCACCGTCTCTCCCGGCTATTTCGACTCGCTGCGGATCCCGATTCTCGAGGGCCGCGATTTTCGCGAACAGGATGACCAGGGCGCCGCGCCGGTAATGGTCGTCACCCAAGCGTTTGCGCGGCGGTACTTTGGCGGGGGACCGGTTCTGGGCCGCAAGGTCCGCGTTTACGGGCGATGGTTCACCGTGATCGGGCTAGTCCGGGACATCAAGTATCACCGGCTTACGGAAGGCCCGACCCCTTATTTCTATACCGCCTTCCGCCAGACCCACGGCGGCGAGTTCTGGACGGCGTTCTTCGTGCGGACCAGCGGGCCGGTGGAGAGAGTCCAGGTGGCGCTCGACCGGGAAGCCGCCACGATTAATCCCGGGGCGAGAGGCAGCCATTTTTCCTCATACGAGGCTTGGGCCGGCGCATCTCTTTATCCGGAGCGAGTCGCGGCAACGCTTTTGGGGGTGGTGGGTGCGATCTCGCTTTTGCTCTCGGCCATCGGCCTGTACAGCGTGCTGGCTTTCATGGTGAGCCAGCGGACGCACGAGTTCGGCATTCGCATCGCCCTCGGTGCGAGGCCGCGGCACGTGCTCTCCACGATGCTGCGGCAGGGCATGGGGCTCACGCTGGCAGGGTTGAGCGCGGGTGTGTTGATCGCTTTAGGCCTGATGCGGTTAGCGACGGCGTTCGTCCCCCATCTCAACATCGCCGACCCGCAGGTGTTCGCCGCGGCGATACTGGTTTTGAGCCTGGTGGCTTTCTTCGCCAGCTTTCTGCCGGCCCGGCGCGCGACGCGGGTAGACCCCGTGGAAGCGTTGCGCCGGGAGTAGCCGCCCGCGGGCTAGGCCTTCGCCACTTCGTCTGCGTGCTTCTGGATCTTTCCGATCGCCGCGGCGATCCGTTCCATCGATTCGCGCGGCGCCAGCAGCATGGTTTGCACGAACCAGACGGCTTCTTCGCAGAGGCGGTCGTTAGCCGGACACCGGTTCCGCACTTCCCATGCCGCAATCTCGCCTGCCGGATAGATGCGCTGGTAGCCGCGTGAGCGCAGCGCCTGATTCACAAAGGGTTGGGTGTTCAGCGGGCTGTATCCTCCCGAGGCGGGAATCCCTTCGGCGGCGAGCGCTTTGAGGAAGACCGCCCGCGGCAGGCCCGCGAAGCGCTCCGGGTCGTATCGGAACATGTACAGGTGGTATGCGTTGCGCGTGCAGCCTTCGTACATACGCTCCGGCGCGATGCCGGGAATCTCTTTCAGCATCGAGGTGAGGTAGGAGGCGTTCCCGGTGCGGGTTCTGGCCTGCGCCTCGATGCGGGTCATTTGCGCCATCAGCAGCGCCGCCTGAAACTCCGTCATGCGCAGGTTGCAGCCGGTGGAGTTGTAAGCGAAACTGCGCCCCATCGGGCGGGAACCGCTGCCGTTGTTGTGAAACGTGTAGCAGCGTTCGCGCAGTTCCTCGTCGTTGGTCAGGATGGCTCCGCCTTCGCCGGAGTTCAGATTTTTGGAAGCCTGGAAGCTGAAGCAGCCGGCCTGGCCGAAGGTTCCCACTTTGCGCCCACGCCACTCGGCGAGGTGGGCCTGGCAGGCATCTTCGAGCACCGGAACATTATGGCGCGCGGCGATCGCCAGGATCGCATCCAGCTCGCAGACATTGCCGCCGAGGTGCACGGGCATGATGGCCCGGGTGCGCGGCGTGATCGCGGCTTCGAGTTTCCGCGCGTCCATCTGAAAGGTCTCGGGATCCGTATCGACGAAGACCGGCAGCGCATACTGCCGGAGGACCGCGTTCACGGTGGCGATGAAGGTGTACGGCGGCACGATGACCTCGTCGCCAGGTTCGATGCCCATGGCGTTGAGGCTGGCGTACAGCGCGCTGGTGCCGTTGGCGGTGGCGAGGCACGTCTTGGCTCCGGTCAACTGCGCGTAAGCCTGTTCGAAGCGCGCGACGGCCTTGCCGCTGCCCCGATACCACCTGCCGCTGCGCAGCGTGTCGAGCATGGCGCGCTCCTCGGTCTGGTCGATCACCGGCCAGGAGGGAAAGGGCGCGGGGTGCGCCTGGGCGCCGCCGAGAATCGCAGGCCGCTCGCCTGGAGCCTCGGCGGCGAACGCCGCGGCGCCCAACGGTGCAGCGGCCAGAAAGTGTCGCCGGGTCGGATTCATAAATCCCCCTTTTGTGCTACGCACGATATAAACTTATACCCAACGGAGCTACGATGAGAACCCTGATATCGCTTCTGCTTTCCGCGGCCGGGGTTGCGGGCGCGGGGTTGAGGGCCGGAGTCGGGCGGGTTGACATCACACCGGCCGGTCCCATCTGGATGTCGGGATATGCCGCACGGACGCACCCGTCGACAGGAGTGCTGACACCGCTTTGGGCTAAAGCGCTGGCAATCGAGAGCGGGCCCGGACGGCGGATCGTTATCGTCAGTGCGGACGTGGTGGGGGTTCCGCGCGAGGTGGCGGACGAAGTCGCGGCGCGGGTCAGGCAGCAGTACGGGCTTGATCGGCCGCACCTTCTGATCAACGCCAGCCATACGCACACCGGCCCGGTGATCTGGGGAGGCCTGGTCAACCTGGCGGTAATTCCCGCGGAAGAGCAGGAGAAGCTGCTCGAGTACCGGCACCGGTTCACCAAGGCCCTGGTTACAGCCATCGGCGACGCAATCGCCGACCTCGCACCGGCCACCATGGAATACGGGGCGGGCTCCGCTGCGTTCGCGGCGAATCGAAGGCAGGCCACTCCCACGGGCGTGAAAATCGGCGTCGATCCCAACGGGCCGGTGGATCATGCCGTGCCGGTCCTGAAGATCGTTGGCCGCGATGGAAAACTGCGCGCCGTACTGTTCGGCTACGCCTGCCACAACACGACCCTGACCGCGGAGACTTACGAACTGAGCGGCGATTACGCCGGATTCGCGGCGGCCGATCTGGAGCGCCGGCATCCCGGCGCCACCGCGCTTTTCCTGATGCTTTGCGGCGGCGACCAGAACCCGGAGCCCCGCGGTACCGTGGAACTGGCACGGGAGCACGGCGAGGCCATGGCGGCGGAAGTGGACCGCGTGATCTCGGCCCGGATGACGCCGGTTGCCGGCCCGATCCGCGCGGCTTTCCGCCTGACCGTTCTGCAACTGGCGCCTCGCACGCGCCAGGATTTCGACGCGGAATTGAAGAGCAGCGTTCCGGCGCAGGCGCGCCGCGCGCGGATGATGCTGAAAGCCCTGGACGCCGGGAAGGACATCGAGAAGGTCGAGTACCCGGTGCAGGCGGTGCGCTTCGGCCGGGGATTGACCTTAGTGGCGCTCGGCGGCGAAGCGACGGTGGAGTACGATCTGCGCATCCGGCGCGAGTATCCCGGCGAGCCGGTCATCGCCGCCGGGTATTCGAACGACGTGATGTGCTACATCCCGTCGGCCAGGGTGCTTCGGGAAGGCGGATACGAGCCCGTCGACAGCATGGTCTACTACGGACAGGCGGGGCCGTTTGCCCCGGATGTGGAAGAACGCGTGTTTGCCGCCCTGCGCCGGGTGATGAAAGACGTGGGGCGCTAGTATAGTGCGGGATGCAAAATGCGTATTATCCAAAGCTCGGCCCGCTCCCTGACGGTCGCGGCTCTGTGCGTGTTGCATGATCACAGAGCGCGACCGTAAGCGGGCAGACAGAACGCTAGACTGAATCACAGCGAAAGGAGATCTCTCCATGAATCGCAGAGCTTTCCTGGCCACGGCAGCCGCGGCCACCGTTACATCCGCGGGCGCTGCCCCGCAACTGGCAGTGGATGGCGGGACGCCGATCCGTTCGCAGCCGCTCGGCACCGCCAACTGGGGTCCGCTGTATTACGACGATAAGGAACAGACGCAGCTTTCAGAGGTTCTCGAAAGCCGTAAGCCGTTCCGGTTTGCCAACCCGCTGAACAAATCGAAAGTGGCGATCTTCGAAGACGAGTATGCCGCGCGCATGCAAACCAAATATGCGCTAGCGGTAACTTCCGGAACGGCCGCGCTTCACGCGGCTATGGCGGCGCTCGAAGTGGGGCCTGGCGACGAAGTGATCATTCCCGCGTGGACGTGGTACTCCTGCTACTCTACGGTGATTCAGGTGGGCGCGTTGCCGGTCTTCGCCGAGATCGACGAGTCGTTCAACATAGACCCCGCGGACATCGAACGACATATCACGCCGCAGACCAGGGTAATCATGGCGGTCCATCTGCAAGGCAATCCGGCCGATATGGATCCGATTCTGTCTCTGGCGCGAAAGCACCATCTCAAAGTGCTCGAAGATTGCAGCCAGAGCGTGGGCGCGAGTTACAAAGGCCGACCGCTCGGCTCGATGGGCGATGTCGCAATCTACAGCCTGCAACAGAGCAAGACCATCACCGCCGGCGAGGGCGGGGCCCTGGTGACCAGCGACCCCTATCTGTTCGAGCGCGCCGTCCGCTTCCACGATGTTACGGTGCGCCGCGATTTTCCCTCCAAACTGCATTACATGCCCGGCCTGAACTATCGCATGAACGAATTCACCGGCGGGGTTCTGCTCGCGCAGTTGCGCAAGCTGGATACGATCATCGGGGACGTGCGCCGGAATGCCCGCCGCGTCTATAGCGGCGTCCAGGATCTGCCGGCGCTGCGCCTCCGCCATCTTCCCGATCCGGAAGGCGAGTTGGGCACCGGCGTCTTTCTTGGTTTTCCCTCCAGTGACGATCGCCGGCGATACGCGGATGCCATGAAGGCGGAAGGTGTTCCCGTGGCCGGACCGAACGGTTCCATCGTCCTGCCGGTGGTTCCGGAAATCGAACAGAAGGTCACGGTGACTCCGCGATGGCCGTCATTCGCCTCCGAGCGCGGCCAGTCGATTCGCTATGGCCGCGAGTGCTGTCCGCGCACCATCGATATCCTCAGCCGCTTCGCCGGTGTGATGATGGGTCCGAAGTATACCCGGCGCGACACGGACGATGCCGTGGCGGCGGTCCGCAAAGTGTACCCGGCCCTCGTGCGGGCCTGAAGCATCCCGCCGGAATGCGAGTTGGCGCCCACTGCGCGGGACCTCACCGCAGGCGTCTCACCGTGTGGCCATTCATTCGCTACGGAAACAGCGCGGGGGGTAAGATCCATGTTTCCGGGGAAGCACCTCACCGGCGTCGTCACCGGGCGGCGTGCCATTACGGACGAATTGTGGATCGTGCGGGTGAAAGTCGAGGGGCAGATCGCCTTCGTTCCCGGGCAATACGTCACGGTCGGGCTGCCGATCGGCGGAAAGTTGATCGAGCGCCCCTATTCGGTGGCTTCCGATCCGCGGGACCCGGAACTCGAGTTTTTTCTGGAGGTGGTCGCCGGAGGGAGACTCAGCCCCCATCTTTCGGAAGTGCCGGTGGGAGGCCAGGTGTTCGTCAGGCCGGCGGCCAAAGGCCGGTTCAACCTCGATAGGGAACATCTGAATCACTTTATGGTGGCGACGGTAACCGGCGTGGCTCCGTTCGTCAGCATGGTGCGTGACCTGGCCGCCACGCGCGCGCAGCAGGATGCACGGTCATGTCGCGTACTGATCCTGCACTCCGCCGGTTTCCCGGCTGAGCTGGCCTATCGCGAAGAACTCTCCGGCCTGGCCCGGCGGCAGACTTGGTTCCGCTACGTTCCGACGATCAGCCGCTTCTGGCTCGATCCGGAATGGACCGGCGAGCGCGGCCGCGCCGAAGACGTCGCCCGCAAGTACCTCGACGCACTCGAATTCGCGGCGCCTTCGACGACGGCGTATCTTTGCGGCAATCCGCACATGATCCGCAACATGGAAGGGATTCTCCAACGTGCGGGCTTTCCGAAGGAATCCATCAAGCGTGAGATTTACTGGCCGGCGGATTGACCGTGGCCGGTTCCCTCTCCGAGGACCGCGTCGATGGCCGCGCCGGCTTTGGGAACAGCCGCGCGGTAGTCTTCGCCGAGGAAAGCCGCCAGCGTTGCGGCGATCTGGTTCTGCCGCAGCGGCGGCGTATGCCCGCGCTCGCCAAGGGGAGGAGTATCGGGTCCCAGAAAGGCCATCCAGATGTATTTCGAATCGGGAATTTTCTGCCCGTGGTCCCGCCACTCGACGGGAGCCTGGCCGCGGCCGTGGTCGCACGTGAAGATCAGGGTGGTCTTGCCGCGATACTCTTCGAGCGATTGCACGGTCTTCCACAACTCTTCGATCTCGCGGTCCACGCGGCGGGTGGCTTCCAGATACGCTGGGTACTTGCCTTCATGCGCCCATTCGTCGGTTTCCCCCAACGAGAGGAACAGAACCCGCGGCTTGTGCTCCTTTACGTACTCGAGTGCCGTATGGAAGGTGAACGGGTCGAACGCTTCGTCTTCCCACACTCTCGATTCGGCCTTCAGGTGGTTCAGAAATTCGATGCGCTTCGTGACCGGCGGTATGGTGAGCGGATCGTAGCCCGCGTTGACCGGAAACCCGGCGCGGTCTTTTTGGAAAATGAACGGGAACACATCCCAGGCGCCGAAGGCGGCAACGCGGCCGCGATACTCCGGCTTTTGATGCAGCCACTCGAACACGGTGACGTTCGGGTTCGGAACTTTGTCGTTGCTGTCGATGCGCGGGTCGGCGAAACCGCAGAGCGTCTCGTTGTATCCGGGATACGAAAAATTCATGCAGTTGGTCACCGAGACCTCGCAACCGATCTTCCGGTTTCCGAAAATCTGGCCCTGCCGCGCGATCGTGCTCCAGAGAAACGGCATCAGGACTTGCCGGCGCGCTTCCGGCGTCTCGCGCCAGAATTCGCGGCGGAGTGCTTCGGGGTCTCCGGCGCCGCTCTCTTTATTGATGAGCGCCGGATCGATGCCGCCGAAAACCTCCTGCCAGCGCAGGCCGTCGGTCATCACCAGCAGGACGTTGCGGGTGCGGCGGCCGGTCTCCGCCGTGGCCGACAGCTCGGAAAGAACCGGCAGCATCGAAAGAGTTCGGATCAGGCTTCGGCGCGAAAAATCGGGCAAGGCGGGTGCTCCGTTCGAATCAGGTTGGCGGCAGCCCCGGCAGACGGGCCGCCGATCTCACCAATCATATCTCCATTCCCGCTCCGTGAAAGGTACCATGACCATTCCGTAACTAATCTTACGTGCAGGGTGCTAAGCTCGAATTAGTGTGACAATGCTGATTTTCGGAATAGGAATATTAGCGCTCGGCGCTCTCGCGCTTGTGATCGTCCACACGTTGACATACGGAAGGCGCGGCCGCTATTGGGGTCGAACCTCCAAGCGAGCAGGAGACAGGTCCGTACCCGGACATCTTCGCCATCATCCGCAATCTACCGGCGCCAACGTTTAGACCGAGCGCCCGGAATCGTTCGTATCGCTACAGCCCGGCCGATTACCCCCGCGCTAGTGTGGTAATTGCGCATGAATCGCCTGGAGGCGCTGGTTGCCGGCGAGTTGTATGTTGACCTGATCTTGAGCGGATTCGATTTCTGGCCGGAACCCGGGCAGGAGGCGTATGCGAAGGAGTTTCGCCGCGATATCGGCGGCGGCGCCGCGATCACCGCGAGCGGATTGGCTACCCTCGGCCTGAACACCGGAATCTTTGCGGTGGCCGGCGCGGATCACCACGACTGGACGGCCGCTCGCCTGATCGAACGCGGAGTGGACACTTCGGAACTGCTGGTCGACCCGGTGGAGCCTACGGCATTCACGGTCGCCGTTTCCGGCCCGGAGGACCGCGCCTTCTTCACTTACCTGGGGTCTAACCGCCGCTTCCCGATCGCGCTGGCGGAAGCCGCGGGCGCCGGCCACCTGTCCCGCGCCCGCCACATTCACCTGGCCTACGCGCCGGCCTGGGACCTCGCGGAGCGGCTGTTCGAAGATATCCGCGAAAGCGGCTGCACTCTTTCGCTCGATGCGGGGTGGCACGAGGATTGGCTCACGGATCCCCGCGCGCCCTCCCTTCTGCCCCTGGTGGATGTGTTCTTCCCGAATGAGATGGAAGCCGCGCGCATGACGGGCGCTCGCGATCCGAAAGAGATGCTGAGACGTTTTGCGAACGCGGGCCTTCGCTGCGTGGCGCTCAAACTCGGCGCGCAAGGCTCCGCCGCGCTGTGCGGAGGTGAAATGGTATTTGTGCCTTCGGTCGAAGTGGAGGCGGTCGATACGACGGGAGCGGGCGACTGCTTCGATGCCGGATTCCTTTACGGCTGGCTGCAGGGCGAACCCGTGGATAGCTGCCTGCGGATAGGGAATGTGTGCGGCGGGCTTTCCACGGAAGAGTACGGCGGCATTTCCGGCTTTCCCGCTCCCGCACGGCTGCGCAGGGAACTGGAGAGAGTATGAAAAAAGTCGTGATTCTGGGCGGCGGAGGGGCGCGCACTCCCCTGGTCGTACACGGGTTGGCGCGAGCCAGGGATTTGCTGGGCACGCGCGAACTGGTCTTGTTTGACGTGGACTGCGAGCGGGCCGAAGTCATGGCCCGCGCCGGCCGTGAGATCGTGCGGCGGCTGGACGGCGGATTCGAGATTCGCGTCGAATCCGAACTGGAGCGTGCGGCCGAAGGCGCCGGCATGGTGTTGAATAGCGTGCGCGTGGGAGGAATGGCGGCGCGCGCGAGAGACGAGCGGGTCGCGATCGAGTGCGGCCTGGCCGGCCAGGAGACCACCGGCCCGGGTGGAGCCGCCATGGCGCTCCGCAGCATCCCGGTGAGCCTGGCGCACGCCCGGGTGGTGGAGCGGGTAGCGCCCGAGGCCTGGTTCATCAACTTCAGCAATCCGGCGGGCGTGATGACCCAGGTGCTCTCGCACGAGACCAAATTGCGCGTGATTGGTATCTGCGACACGCCGAGCGAGCTGTTCTTCCGCATCTCCGAAGCCCGGCGCGAGCCGCTCGCGGATTTCACGTTCGACTATGCAGGCCTCAACCACCTGGGCTGGGTCTACAGCGTGCGACTGCGGGGCGAGCCGATCACCGCCGAAATTCTGGAGGACGAATCGCTGCTGCGCCGGCTCTATCCGGCCGGCCTGTTCGACCCCGCCATGATCCGCGCCATGGGGCTGATCCCGACCGAGTACCTGTTCTTCTACTACAGCCAGCACCGGGCTTATGAGAACCAGTTGCGGGCCGGCGCCAGCCGGGGCGAAGAACTGGCGCGCCTGAATGACGACCTGTACCGGCGTATGTCTTCGCAGGACGCGGCCCAGGCCCTGGAGACGTACCGCGACTACCTGGTGCGCCGCAATGCGTCTTATCTCAGGCTCGAGGCGCAGGCGGAATCGGCGTTCGCCGCGGAATCGCCGTCGTATGACCCCTTCGAAACCGCAACCGGCTACCACCGGCTCGCGCTCGACGTGATGACCGCCCTGGCGTCCGACAGCCCGAAGGAGGTGGTTCTGAATGTGCCGAACCGCGGAGCCATCGACGAGCTGGCAGCGGGCGACGTGGTGGAAGTGCCCTGCGACGTGGATGGCGCGGGCGCCTGTCCGCGCCGCATCGGGCGGCTGCCTTCTTCGGCGCGGGGGCTGGTGCAATCCGTCAAAGAATACGAACGCCTGCTGATTCAGGCCGTGCATAAAGGTTCGCGCGCGCTGGCACGGCTGGCGCTCATGGAGAACCCCATCGTCGGCCAGTGGGAACTGGCGGGCCGGGTGCTCGGCCGCCTGATCGACGCGGACCCGCAATACCTCGGCTATCTGAAATAGCCTATTCCGCGCCCCGGCCGCCGGCGGCACGCGGTTTCGGCAGCGGCTTGCGCGGCAGCATTTCCGGCCGTTCGGCCGCGTTGTAGACGCACCACGCCATCACCGCCGAGGCCTGCTCCAGGTCGTTGGCCTGCAGCCGGTCGTAGAGGTCCATGTTCGAATGGTGCGTGCGCGTGCCGTATTCGAGCGGATCCTGGATGAACTGGAAGGCGGGCAGCCCGACCGCATCGAACGACACGTGGTCGGTGCTGCCGGTATTGCGGATGGTCAGGGTGGTGACGCCCAGGTCTTTGACGGGCGCCAGCCACTGCTCGAAAACGGGCAGCATCTCGTCGTTGTCCTGAACGTAGACTCCGCGAATTTTTCCGCCGCCGTTATCCAGGTTGAAATAGCCCGAGAGCCTGGCGTGTTCGGGCTTGAGCTGCATGTCGGCCGGATCGCCGAAGTGCTCCTTTACGTAGGCGCGCGAGCCCAGCAGCCCTTCCTCTTCACCCATCCAAAGCGCGACGCGGACGGTGCGCTCCATTTTCAGGTCGAGCGTCTTGAGAATGCGTACCGCCTCCATCGAGACGGCGGCGCCGGCGGCGTTGTCGGTGGCTCCGGTTCCTCCGGTCCACGAATCGAGGTGGCCGCCCAGCATGACCTCGCCGGCGCCCGGGTCCGTGCCCGGAATCTCGGCGGTGATGTTGAACGAATCGGCGGGCTCGGTGAACTTTGCGCCGATGTCGAAGGCGAGCGTGACCGGAATCTTCTTTTCGAGCAGTCGGGCGATGCGGTTGTAGTGCTCGTTCGTGATCACCACCGAGGGCGGAGGCAGCGGGTCGCTCGGGTTCTGCGATCCGGCGGCCGAGCCCATCACCGTGCCGCCATCCGGACCGTTGCCCGGCGTCAACACCACCAGCACGCCTTCGTCTCTCAGGAATTGATTGAGCTGATTGCGGAAAGCGCGTCCCGCGAACCCGCCGCGGCCTCTTGCCCCGCGGCCGCCGCGCCCGCCCCCGGGAGCGGCCGGGCGGAAGAAGCCAAGCGGCAGCGCGGAGGGATTGCCGGAGACCGGGTCGGGCGCCTCAACCGCTTCGGCCAGTTCCGCGTCCGTGAGCCGGTGCATCATGGGGCTCTCGATCATCTCCGAGGGATGCGGCGTCGCAGTAAGTACGATCTTACCCTTGAGCTTGCCTTTATACTTTTCAAAATCCTGCGGGCCGGTGATCGTCACCATTTCGGCAGGGCCGCTGACCGCGCCTTCCGTGCCTGGAGACCAGGGCTGCGCAAAGCCGATAATGGGCTGAAACTCGGGCTCCTTCATTTCCGCCGAGAAGTGGGTGCACTCCCAGCCTCGGCCGGCGGGTCCCCAGGGTTCTATCTTGATGTTCGAAAGTCCCCATTCGGTCATTTTCCTTACGGCCCAGTCGCCGGCCGTCTTGGCTTCGGACGAATACGTAAGGCGCGGGCCGTAGACGTCGGTCAGATAAAAGGCCGTGTCCATGACCCGGGAGTTCGTGCCGAAGGCTTCGGCCTTGATCCGGTGGAGTACACCGAGATCAATCCGTTCCGGTCCGGCAGCCTGTAGCAGGAGGCAAACGACGAAGGCCGCCCCCATCCCAACCAGCGATTTTCGCATGTGCCCGAGCGTAACACGGCGAACACGGCGGTTCAAATCAGCGGATCATTCCGCGCGCAGCGATTCGGCTGGTTCGAGCGACGCCGCACGGCGCGCCGGAAGCCAAGAAGCAATCGCGGCGATCAACAGAAACAGCCCCGTGATGCCGGCGAAGGTCGCGGGGTCGGTCGGGCGCACGCCTACCAGCATGCTGTTCAAGATCCGCGTCAACTCGAATGCCGCGGCCAGCCCGATCGCCACTCCGGCGGCGCTCAATGCCAGTCCCTGCGCGATGACGATTTTGAAAATGCCCGCGGGCGAGGCGCCCAGGGCCATCCGGATCCCGATCTCCGCCGTCCTTTGGCGCACGGCGCTCGCCAGCACCCCGTAGATTCCAACCGCCGCAAGCAGTGCCGCGATGGCCGCGAAGAAACCGATCAGCAGCAGCGAAAACCGGGTCCCCGATTGATCCGCGGCCACCAGCGCATCCATCGGTTGCATCCGGGTGACCACCAGGGCGGGGTCGATCCGCGCCAGCGCCGCGCGAACCGCTGAGGCGTACAGCGCGGGATCGCCCGCCGTTCGGATCGCCCACGTGCGCGACACCCCGATCCCTACCGCACCCTCGGGAAAGTAGATGGTTTCGGTCCCCGGCTCGGTCAGAGAGAACGAGCGCTGGGGCGCCGCCACCCCGACCACTTCCGCCCATTGCATATCGGGGAACGGCACGCGGATCCGTTTGCCGACGGCCGATTGGTTGGGAAACGCCCGTGCGGCAAGATTCTGGTCGATGATCACCACGGCGCGCCCGGGAGCGTTGTCCTGCCCGGTGAAGTCGCGGCCCGCCAGGATAGGCGTTCGCAGCGTTTCAAAGTACCCCGGCAGAACCTGCTGGAAATCGGCGCCCGCCGAGCCGGCCGGCTCGTGAGGTTGCGGGGGAGCCGCGGGCCGCTCCGATCGCGGCCCTCGCGTGAGCGGCAGGTACAGGCCAGCCGCCACGCCCTGCACGCCGGGAATGGCGCGCAGGCGGTCGCACATCTCGCGCAATAGTGCGAGGCGCTCATCCTGCCGCGTGAGGGGCCAGTCGCGGGTCACGAAAAAGGTGAGGAGCCCGTGCGGCTCGAACCCCGGATCGATCCGGCGCAGTTCCAGAAAGCTGCGGAACATCAATCCGGAACCGGCGATCAGCACGAAGGAGAGCGACACCTCCGCCACCACCACTGCGCCGTTCAGCATCCGTCCGGAGCCCTGGTCCGGCGCGCGTCCGCCGCCCCGCAGGATCTCGATCACATCCGGCCGCACCGCGCTCCACGCTGGAGCGATCCCGAAGAGGGCGGCCGCCGCGAGCCCGCAGAGCGCGGCGAACCCCAGCACGTGCCAGTCGATCGCGATGGTATCCACCCGCGGCAGGCCGGCCGGCGCGAGCCGCAGAAGCGCCTTGAGACCGGCCCAGGCCACACCGAGGCTCAACAATGTGCCTGCCCCCGATAGCACCAGCGCTTCGGAGAACATCTGGCGCATCAGGCGCCAGGCGCCGCCTCCGAGCGCCGCTCGAACCGCCAGTTCCCGCTCCCTCTGTCCGGCGCGCACAAGCATGAGATTAGCCACGTTCGCGCAGGCGATCAGCAGAAGAAAGATCACCGATCCCATTAAGGCCAGGATTGCGGGGCGAACGGATTTCACCAGGTACCCGCGCATCGATTCGAGCCGCAGAATCGCCGACGGATCGAACGCAGTCTTCTGCAATTCCGGCGCCAGCGCGCGCAGCCGCTCCTGGGCCTGCTCGAGCGTGATTCCCGGTTTGAGCCGCGCAATCGCTCCGACCAGCAGCAGGTTTCGGTGGGCCGTATCATAGCCGCCGTTGTTGGCGATGAAGAAGTCGGGCGCGGCGTCGATGCGGGTGCGGGCAGGGAAGAACAGCCGGAAGCCGGGCGACAGCACGCCGACGATGCGCGGACCATCGTCGCCGGAGCCGGGCAGCGTGCGCCCCAGCACGCCCGGGTCGCCGCCATACCGCCGCTGCCAGTATTCGTAGCTGAGGATCGCTGCCGTCCCGGCCGGGATGAGAACTGTGCCCGGGGGCGCCTGCGGCGCGGCATCCGCCTCCGAAAAGTCGCGGCCGAGCGCGATCCGCGCGCCCATCAAGCGGAAGAAATTCGCGGTCACCAGCGCTTTGCTCTGCAGTTCGATGGTGCCGTCCCCGCGCGGCACAAAGGCGCGAAACGAGGTGACACCACCCATATCCTCGAAAACCCCGCCGGTGCCGCGCCGCAGGTCCATGAAATCGGCATTCGAGTAAAGGAGGTTCGCGAGTCCCGGAGGATTTGCCGGATTCTCGCGGAAGACCAGGACCAGCCGGTTCGCATCCCGATACGGCAGCGGGCGCAGGAGCACCCCGTTGACCACGCCGAACACCGCCGTGCTCGCCCCGATTCCGAGCGCGATCGTAACTGCCGCGGCCACCGCGAAAGCCGGGCTTTTGCGCAAGATCCTCGCGGCGAAAGCGAAGTCCTTGAGCAGGTCTTCCCAGAGGCCGACCCCGCGCGCGTCGCGGCACTCTTCTTTGCGCTGCTCCAGGCCGCCCAGCGCAAGCAGCGCCTTCCGGCGTGCTTCCCGCGCATCCATGCCGCGGGCCAGGTTCTCGCCGATCTGCTGTTCGATATGGAACCGCAGTTCTTCGTCGAGCTCGTCCTCCACCCGGCTTCGCCGGAAAATCGAACGAAGCCGCAACGGGATTACGAATTGCATCCGGTTCAGGCGCAAGTCTAAATCTCCTCCAGCCGCACTACCCGGCTGATGGCGGCTGAAAGCCTTTCCCAATCGGCCGCCTGCTTTCCCAACTGCCTCCGGCCAGGACGCGTCAGCGAATAGAACTTGGCTCGCCGCCCGAGTTCACTGGTCTTCCATTCGGCGCAAATCCAGCCTTCCTGTTCGAGCTTATGCAGCGCCGGATAGAGCGAGCCGTCGCTCACCTGAAGCGTCTCGGCGGATACTTGTTTCAAACGCCGGCCGATGGCCCACCCGTGCATCGGCTCAAGTGCCAGAATTTTCAGAATCAGCAGATCCAGCGTTCCCTGGACCAAATCGGTTGGCTTGCTCATGCTCTCGGTTACCGAGAACAGCATACGGCGAAGTGGCCGCCATTTGCAAGATGTCTGACCGTGCGGCGAAAGACATCTCCCGCGGGAAAGTTGTGCCATCCTGCGAACATCGGGGGCGGCGCGCCTCCGCGGCAGAAGCGGCCGGCGGCCCCCGGCGGAGGAGGAGATTGTGGCGAGGATCACAACCAAAGATGGCACCGAGATCTATTACAAGGACTGGGGTAAGGGACAACCCGTAGTTTTCAGCCACGGCTGGCCCTTAAGTGCGGATGCGTGGGAAGATCAGATGCTGTTCCTCGCGGCTCGCGGCTACCGGTGTATTGCCCATGACCGCCGCGGTCACGGACGATCCGGCCAACCGTGGAACGGCAACGAAATGGACACCTACGCAGACGATCTTTGGGCGCTGGCCGAAAAGCTCGAGTTGAAGGATGCAATCCACGTCGGCCACTCCACGGGCGGCGGCGAGGTGGCCCGCTACATCGGCCGCCACGGCACCAAGCGCGTAGCCAAGGCGGTGCTCATCGGCGCCGTGACGCCCCTGATGCTGAAAACCAAGGCCAACCCCGGGGGACTGCCGATCGAAGCATTCGATCAGATTCGCACGGCCGTCCTGGCGGACCGTTCGCAATTCTTCAAAGACCTGAGCGCGCCGTTTTATGGAGCCAACCGGCCGGGCTCCAAGGTCTCACAGGGTTTGCGCGATTCCTTCTGGCTCCAGGGGATGGCGGCCGGCTTCAACGCGGTTTACGACTGCATCAAAGCCTTTTCCGAAACCGACTTCACGCGAGACCTCGGGAAGTTCGACGTACCGACCCTCATCCTGCACGGCGAAGACGACCAGATCGTCCCGATCGACGACTCCGCCCGCCTTTCCGTGAAACTGATCCAGGGAGCCACGTTGAAGACCTATCCGGGCGCGCCCCACGGGATGTGCTCGACACACAAAGATCTGGTAAATGCGGACCTGCTGGCGTTCTTTCAGGCGGAGCGAACCGGCAGGGCCACCAGTTGACAGGGAGAAGACAGTCATGAAAATCGGCATCATAGGCGCAGGAAATATCGGCGGCGCTCTCACGCGACGCTTCAGGGAACTCGGGCACGAAGTCTACGTCGCCAATTCGCGGGGACCGGAATCGCTCGCCGGCCTGGCATCGGAAACCGGCGCCAAAGCGGTCACCCCCAGGGAGGCGGCTCGCGCGGGCGATGTGGTGGTGGTCACGATTCCGGAAAAGAACATTCCCGATCTGCCGGGCGATCTGTTCGAAGGAGTGAGGAAAGACGTCGTGGTCATCGATACCGGCAACTATTACCCGCGGCAGCGCGACGGCCGGATCAACGGAATCGAAGCCGGCTCGACCGAGAGCCGCTGGGTAGCTGAGCAATTGGGACGGCCGGTGATCAAGGCGTTCAACAACATCTATGCGCAGCACCTCCAGGATCGCGGGAAGCCGGCGGGAACCCCGGGCCGCATCGCGCTTCCGGTTGCGGGCGACGAAGCGGCTGCCAAATCGGTAGTGATGAGGCTGGTCGATCAGTTGGGGTTCGACCCGGTCGATGCGGGTGGGCTTGACGATTCGTGGCGCCAGCAGCCGGGCACTCCGGTTTACGCGACGGACTTCGATGCCCGCGGCGTCAAGCGCGCGCTATCCGAGGCCAGCCCGGACCGAACCTCCGAGTGGCGCGCCACCGCGAGCAGCCCCGGCGATTTCGCGCGCCCGGCCTGACCCGCTCTACCTGCCGCGGCTCTCCAGGGCGTCGATCAGCGTCTTGACGGGGCGGGCCGCGGCCAGCACCACTTCTCCATTGGGCCGTTTCGCACCCATGATCTCCGGCGCGATGCGGGCGAGTTCGGCGTTCTGCCGCGCCAACCAGTCCGCGGGCGCGCCGCCGCCGTGCGCCAGATAGTCGAGCGCGCGGAGCCCCATTTCGCCGAGCAGGGACAGATTCTTCGAGAGCGGCTTCACTTCTTCGAGCAGCAGGTTGCCGTCGGCCAACGGCTCGAACCTGGCGTCATTGGCCGCCCACACCGTGAACTGGTTGCGCAGCGTCGCGGCCTCTTCGCCCTCGGTTCCCTTCGCGACACTGGCAGCGACCTGTTCGAGCGCGCGCACGCTCTCGCTTTCCGGGCGCACCGCATCCACGAACCGGTTGAGCGGAACCAGGCTGGTGTACTTCATGGCGCGGGCCCGCGGCCCCAACCCCAATGCTTCCGAGGCGTCGGCCAGAACCCGCAGCGGCTCATTGGGCCGGCCGCCGGTCATGCGGTCGAGCATCGGCTGGTAGCCCGTCCGGTGCTCGACGCCGGTCCAATCCAGGAACCGGCTCACCCGCTCCATCCGCGCGTACATGGAATCCACGTCGGTCACATCCCTGGGCGACCAGAACCGCTCGGCGATGGCTGCCATGCGGGGCCAGATTCGCGAATCGATGGTCTCCTGGCTCACGTACTCCGCCCAGATGCAGGCCTCGCCGCCGAGAATCCGGGAAGCCTGCTCCGGCGTGAGTTGAGCCGAAGGACCGGAGAGCGGATCGTTCTTGTAATGGAAGGCTGCGGTATCCAGGTGGTCCAGATAATAGCCCGACGACAGAATGCCGCGGTGTCCCGCAATGGCGGCATCCGCCAGCGATTTCGAGCCGCGCCACGACTGGATCACCGCCGCCTTCGGCAGGTCCGGATGCAGAATCTCGTCCCACCCGACCATGGTTTTGCCGTACTTGTCGAGAATCTTGAGAATGCGTTGGTTGAAGTACGCCTGAAGGCCGTGCGCCCCTGCGAGGTTGTGCTCCTTTTCGAAGGCCTGGATTCGCGGCGACGCGTTCCAGACTTTCCCGTTCACTTCGTCCCCGCCGATGTGGAAGAAGGGGTCCGGAAAGATCTGCACCATCTCGCCGATGGAACCGTCGAGAAATTGGTAGGTGTACTCGCTGGTCGGGTCCATCACCGGGTCGAAGATTCCCCAGGTGCGTCCGATGGTGAACGGCCCGGGCACGTTCGTCAGGTCGGGATACCCGACCAGCCAGGCCAGCGTGTGGCCGGGAATATCGAACTCGGGAACCACGCGGATGCCGCGGTCGCGCGCGTACGCCACCACGTCGCGCATCTCGTCCTGCGTGTAGTAATGGCCGTCGGAGCCCATCTGCTGGAGTTTGGGATAGAGCTTGCTTTCGACGCGGAAGCCCTGGTCGTCGGAGAGATGCCAGTGAAACACATTGAGCTTCACCGCCGCCATGGCGTCCAGGTTGCGCTTGATCACCGCCACCGGCATCCAGTGGCGGGAGACGTCGATCATCAGGCCGCGCCACGGGAATCGCGGCTGGTCTTCGATGTGCATCGCCGGGGCGGAAAACCCGCCCGCATCCGGCACGACCAATTGGGCGAACGTCTCGAGCCCCCGCCGCGCGCCGGCGATGGTGGCGGATTTGATGAGCGCTCCCTGCGCCGTGACGTCGAGCGTGTAGGACTCGTCCTCTCCCAATTGCGGATACCCCGGGCCGGCGGCCGTGCACTCCACCCGCAGCGTGGCTTTCGCAGGCTCCGCAGGCTGGGCGTCGAGGATCGGAATCCCGGTTTGCCGCGTCAACCCGGACACGAACCGGCGCAGTACGCCGTCCAGGCGCTCACCCGAGTAAGCCGTGGCCGCAACCGAAAACTGCGCGTCCACCATGAGCTTGCCCTGCCCCGCTTCCGCCTTGACAGGCAGGGGCATCAGCGCAGGCGGGGCGGCAAAGGCGGCCTGTGCGGCAGCGAGTGAAAACAAAAGCAGATTACGGCACATTCCTCTTCAGTGTATCGGCTGCGAAACTGGAATGTTGAGGCCATGCCCATGGTATGCTGGCGGCCGATGGCAGGCGATATCTGGTCGATCCGCCATGGGGAAACCGAGTGGAGCCTCTCCGGTGCTCACACCGGGCGCACCGACATTACCCTGACCGATGCCGGCCGCGTCAGCGCCGAACGCATCGGTCGCTACCTGTCCGGCCGCCGGTTCGCCCTGGTTCTTACCAGCCCCCTCGCCCGCGCCCGCGAAACCTGCCGGCTGGCCGGATACGGCGATGTGGCGCGCATCGATCCGGACCTCCGCGAGTGGGATTACGGCGATTACGAAGGCCTCACCACGGCCGAAATCAACCGGCAGCGCTCCGGCTGGTCCCTCTGGAAAGATGGCGTGCCGAATGGCGAAACCGTCGAGCAGGTGGCTGCGCGGGCGCGCCGCGTGATCGACCGGATCTCGCACGTTGACGGCGACGCGCTGCTGTTCTCGCACGGGCACCTGCTGCGCATCCTTGGCGCCGTGTGGCTGGAACTGGACCCCAGGGCGGGCAAACTCTTCGCGCTCGGCACGGCGGCCGTCAGCAAACTCGGCTACGAGCGCGAGACGCGCGTCATTACCCTTTGGAATCTTTTGGTTTCGGAGTAACCAGGGTCACGCGCGCCGGGCTTGCGCCGGCCGGAACTTTCATCACCTTACAGACCAGGTGCAGTGCGTCGGCCGCCGCGATCACGCGCGTGAGGTTGTGTTCGGCATCCGTCCCGGTCAGCACGGCCACCTGCCGCGAAGGCGCGAAGATTTCCATCACTCGCAGGCGCTCCGGCCCATTCTGATACCAGACGGCGAGCTCTTCGTCTTCCTTGAGCGCCCTCTGCATGGCGCTTACCTGGCCCAGGAATACGGCGGTGAGATTCTCCGCGAGCGCAGTGGGTTGCGCGGCCGGCGCCGGTTCCCTGGATGTGGCGCCGAGGATCGCCTGCTGCGCAATTTGTTTGGTGAATTCGCCGAGAGCCATCAGGCCTCATGCTATCACGCTGTCGCGGCTCTGTACGACAACAGAGCCGCGACCGTGAGGGAGCGGGCCGGGCCTCGGTTGTCGCCGCGACCGTGAGGGACCGGGCCGGGCCGCGTAACCTTTTCGCGGTTCCCGAGTATAACGGTCGATGGCACCTCTGCTGCAGGACCTTCGCTTCGCCTTCCGGACGCTCCGGAAATCCCCGTTGTTCACCACGGTTGCGGTTTTTTCGCTGGCCCTCGGGATTGGGGCGAACACCGCGATCTTTTCGCTCATCAACCAGTTGATTCTGCGCTTGCTTCCGGTCAGCCACCCCGAAGAGCTGGTGCTGCTTACCAGCCGCGGCCAGCATTACGGCAGCAATACCGGCTCGAACGCCATTTCGTATCCGATGTACCAGGATTTCCGCGACAAGAACCAGGTCTTCAGCGGGATGTTCTGCCGCTACGGAACGACCATGAGCCTGAGTGCCGAAGGCCACACCGAACTGGTCTCCGGCGAACTGGTGTCGGGCAATTACTTCCCGGTGCTGGGAGTGGGCGCCGCCTTGGGCCGCATCTTCACCGCTTCGGACGACCTGTATCAGGGCAGCCATCCCCTGGCCGTGCTGAGCTACAGCTTCTGGAAAACGCGGTTCGCCGGAGATCGTAGTGTGCTCGGCAGGCGCATCATGCTGAATGGTTACCCGTTCACCATCGTGGGGGTGAGCCGGGAGGGCTTCGACGGCGTGGAGCCCGGAACCGCCCCGCAGGTCCGCATCCCCATGATGATGAAACGCGAAGTGACGCCCGGCCCGTGGTATAGCCTGAACGACCGCCGCGGCCGTTTCGTGCAGGCCTTCGGCCGCTTGAAGCCCGGGGTGACGCTCGAAGCCGCCAAGGCCGGGCTCCAGCCGCTCTTCCACCAGATCCTGCGCATGGAAGTGCAGGAAAAGGAGTTCGCCAAGGCCACCGAATATACCCGCCAGCAGTTCTTGAAAATGTGGATGGACGTGCTGCCGGCGGCCAACGGGCGGTCGTTCCTGCGGCGGCAGTTCGCCAACCCGCTGCTGGCGCTGATGGCGGTGGTGGCGCTGGTCCTGCTGATTGCGTGCTCGAATGTGGCCAACCTGCTGATCGCGCGCGCCGCGGCGCGGCAGAAGGAAATCGCCGTGCGCCTGGCGTTGGGTGCGTCGCGGGGGCGGCTGATCCTGCAGTTGATCGAGGAAAGCGTGCTGCTGTCCGCGGCGGGGGGCCTGGCCGGCCTGGGGCTGGCCGTCCTGATGGTGAAGACGCTCATCGGCTTCCTGCCCACTGGCGTATCGGAACTCACTCTTTCGAGCGCGCCGGATCTACGCGTGCTCGGGTTCACAGCGGCTATCTCGATCGCCACCGGCCTGCTCTTCGGCCTGGTGCCCGCGCTGCAATCCACCCGGCCCGAACTGGCCGGCACCCTGAAAGACCAGGCCGGCTCGGTGGTGGGCGGGACGTCCGTCGGATTGCGCAAGGCCCTGGTGGTGCTCCAGGTTTCCCTGTCGCTGCTGCTGCTGATTGGCGCGGGCCTCTTCATCCAAAGCCTGCGCAACCTGAGGGAACTCGATCCGGGGTTCCGGACCGGCGGTCTCATGACCTTCTCGGTCGACCCTTCCATCAATGGATACAAGCCCGCCCGCAGCCTGGAATTCTATCGTCAGCTTCAGGAACGCCTGGATTCGCTGCCCGGTGTCACCTCAGCCGGGCTTGCCGTGATCCGGGTTCTCGACGGCAACGAATGGGACAGCACGGTTTCCGTGGAGGGCTACACCACGAAACAGGGTGAGTGGATCGACCCCCACATGCAGTTCTGCTCGGAAGGGTTTCTCGAGGCCCTGGGCATCCCGGTTCTCCAGGGCCGCGGCTTCACGCTGCGCGACGACGAGGCCGCTCCCAAAGTCGGAATCATCAACGAAAAATTTGCCAAGCGGTACTTCGGCAATGCCAGCCCCATAGGCCGGCACGTCGGGATGGGCGGGAATCCGGGGACCAAACTCGATATCGAAATCGTCGGCGTGGTGGGGGACACCAAGTATGAGAGCATGCGTGACGAAGTGCCCTACGAATTCTACCGCCCCTACCGGCAAACGGATTTCGTCCTCGGCATGTCGGGGTACGTGCGCACGCACGGCGACCCGGCCGGTCTGTTTGGCGAAATTCGCCGGACAGTTCACGATGTCGATTCGAACGTGCCGGTCTTCGGGATGCGCACCCTGGAGCAGCAGATGGATAAATCCCTGGTGACCGAGCGCCTGCTGGCCACGCTATCCACCATCTTCGGCTGCCTGGCAACGCTGCTGGCGGCCATCGGGCTATACGGCGTGATGGCCTACGTGGTGGCGCGGCGCACCCGCGAGATCGGCATTCGCATGGCTCTCGGCGCGAGCGGCGGCACGGTGGTGTGGCTGGTGATGCGCGAGGTGCTGCTGCTGGCGGCGATCGGAGTGGCCATCGGCGGGCCGGCCGCCTGGGTGGTCACGCGGCTGGTCGAAACGCAACTGTTCGGCATTCAGGCGGCCGATCCGCGGACGATGGTCGCGGCGGCCGTGGGAATTGCCTCGGTGGCGGCGATTTCCGGGTTTCTGCCCGCACGCCGCGCCACCACGATCGACCCGATGCGCGCCCTGCGGTGGGACTAGAACTCCGCCCGCAACCGGATTCCGAAGCTGCGGGGCGGGGCAATCGCCGTGCCCGAAAGAAGGCCGGCGAAATTGATTACGTTCAATCTGTCGGTCAGGTTGAGCGCGTCTGCCTGAACCGTCACCGAGCGCTTCTCGTGCTTCCAGATATCCGCGCCCACCGAAGTGTCGAGCGAGAAGGACGGGCGCACCCGCCCGCTCGAGAAATTGACCCGGTCGACGATGGCCTGACCGTATTGGGCCACCAGGAAATCCACGCTCTGGTTGGGGCTCTCAATGGGAAGGCCGCTGTTATATGTGCCGCTCCAGGAGGTCCAAAGGCGCCGGACAATCTGCCATCGCAGCACCGCGCGCGCGGTGTTCCGCTGGTCCTGGCTGGCGGCAAAACGGCCGGCGGAGTTCAGCAGGGCCGCCGCGCCATCGTCCAGAAACAGGCCTCCGGCGATGGGCAACTGGCCGTAGCCGATCATGTTGGTATAGCTCAGGAAGCCCGACAGCGGTCCCCACCGCGGCGTCTGGAGCTTCACCTCGACGCCCCGCACTTCGCCCCGCGCGAACGCGATGGGGAAGCTCACCCCGGTATTCAGCAGCAGGTCGTCGTCGGCGTAGTTCCGGATATCGCGGCGGAAATAGCTGGCATCCAGGCGCGCCGTGCGGCCGATCGCCTGGGTCATTCCCGCCTCGTAGTAGTTCGCGCGCGTGGCGTGGAGCGGCAGATAGAGGCCCCCGGTGTTCAATGCGAGCACCTGCGGAGAAGCCGAAACCAGGAGGTTCTCCCAAGGCGGAGTGCCGAAGATCCGGTCGTAGGATGCGTGCAGCACCAGGCTCGCTCGCGGCAGGTTGTAAGAGACCCCGGCGCGCGGGCTAAAGGCCGTCTCATCCACCAGCAGGTGGTAATGATCGAAGCGCAGTCCGGCGCTCAGGCTCAAATTGCCAAGCCGGATCAGGTCCTGCGCATAGGCGGATTGTTCGCGGTCCTGGGCGCGGCCGTTGAACCGCAGGGAAGGCGGCGTGCCGGGGTCGAAGATTGCGGCGCCGTTCACTGCGTAGGCTACGATATCGTAGCCGAAGCGCTCGCTCAGCAACGCAAAATCGCCGTCCGCGCCGATCTTCCAGTCGTGCCGCCCGTGTTGGCCGGAAAGGCTGGCGTTGAGGTAAGCTTCGCGAAAGCCGCGGTCCTGCGAAGCGGAAATCGGCGTGGCCAGAGGGTTCGACCACAGGTTCGCCTCCACGTCGCGGAACATGCCGCGCACGGCGCCGAGCAGCGAGGGCGAGAACACGTGCTGCCAGGAGGCCTGCCCGGAATTTTCAACGGTGGTACGGTCCTGGCGCTGCCCCGCCGCCTGTTGAATCTGTTCGTTGGGTACCAGGAACCAGGTCTGGCTGTGGGTGGCCGAGAAGCGCACGCGGTCGGCCTCGTTCAAGTCGCGCTCGAACGTTCCGGTGAACGATGTGCTCGATCCGTGGTTCGTAAAATTCGAGATCACCGGCGGGTCGAGGTACCGGTCGGTCGAGAAAGCTCCGCCGCTCAGGCTGGCCGTCGTCCGTCCGGCCGTGTACTGGGCAGAGAGTGACCCGCCCGCCGTATCGAAGCTGCCGCCGTCTATCGAGGCCGAGCCGTGGAACCCGGGCGAAGTGTTGCGGGTGGTGTTGATCTCAACCACGCCGCCCAGTTTGCGGCCAAACTCGGCGGGGATGCCGCTGGTGTAGGCCTTCACCGATTGCGCGTCGTCGGCTTCCATGCTGGGCGCGAAAGAGGGCGAGCGGTTGTCCTGCACCGGAAAGCCGTCCACCACGTACTGCGTTTCGTATTCGGATTCGCGCGGGTGGAGAACGCCGTTGGCTTCGAGCAGCCAGCCCGGTTGCGCCGCCACCAGGTCGATGAGGCCGCGTCCGGGAGTGCCCTGCTTGCGCTCTTCGATTTCCTTGGCGCCGGCGTAGTAGGCCGAGCCCACCCGGTTGGGGTCCACCAGCGTGGCGGATTCGGTTACCTGCATGGTGGATTCCACCGGCTGGACCCCCAGCGTCACGCCGCGGGAAACCGGAAGGGCCGAGCGGATTTCGACCAGCTCGGAATGCGAAACGAACCCGGTCTCGGTGATTTGGAGATGGTAGATGCCGTAGGGCAGGTCCCGGAAGGTGTATCTGCCCTGCGGCGGAAGCTGGACCGCGATGCGGGTCTGAGTCGACTGGTTGGCAAGATCTACGCTGGCGGCAATGCCGGCTCCGGTTCCATCTTTTACCGAGAGGCGAAGCTCACCAGTGGTCTGTTGAGCCCGAAGCAGCGGCGCGAAAATGACCAGACAAACAGCCCGAGACAGCAAGTGATCCCAGTATACAACCGGGAGGCGCGCGGCCCGCTCCTGGGGGGCCGGGGCGCGATACTATTGCCTGGAACGAGCCGAAGCCGGGAAGTTGAGTCCGCCGACCGGAGGCTCTCGCGCGTTCGTTCGGCGCGAGGGCATATAATAGTGCCGTGGGATCCTATTTGCAAGGGGCATGTAAGCACGGAGGCCGCCCGTGACCCAATCCAACAAAGAAAAAGCCGAAGCGGCAGCGGTAGCAAGCGTAGGCGCTGGTGTAGGTGGCGCCGGCGGCGCTACCGTCGGCGTTTTGGAACTAGCGGCTCAGGGCGCCGCGACCGGATTGACGGCCGGTATGGTCATCGGTGCGGGCGCGGTGGCGGGGGCGGCTGCGTTTTTCCTGGGCTACAAGGCGTTTCGCCGTTTTCGGGGTTCGAAAAAGAATTCGACTGAAGCCATGGGCCCGGCCGCGCATTGACCTGTCCGGTTCCGGTCGTCTACACTTCCAAAAACGATCTGAACAGGGAGAACAACAGGCATGCCGATGGTCGATCGCGTGCGCAAGGGTCTGATTCCGGCGCTGGCGTGTTTTGCTTTAGTGGTCTTTCCGGCTCCGGCGCAGCGGCGCGGCGGCGGCCCGAGGGAGCCGCTTCAATTCCGTTTCATGGGTCCGGCTGTGGGCAACCGCATCTCCGCGGCCGCGGGCGTGCCGGGCGACCCCAGCACCTACTATGCCGGCGCGGCTTCCGGCGGCATCTGGAAATCGACCGATAGCGGCCACAGCTTCGTCCCGATCTTCGACAGCCAGCCGGCGCAGGCCATCGGCGCGCTGGCGGTGGCAGCTTCCAACCCCGGGATCGTGTGGGCGGGCACCGGCGAAGCCTGGGCCATCCGCGACAGCGATATGATGGGCGACGGCATCTACCGTTCCACCGACGCCGGCCGCACCTGGTCGCACATGGGGCTCGAGCAGACCGGGCGCATCGGCCGCATCGTCATCCATCCAACCAATCCCGACATTGTCTACGCCTGCGCGGAGGGCCGGCTGACCGGTCCGCAGGAAGAGCGCGGCGTCTTCAAGACCACCGACGGCGGCCGCAACTGGCAGCGCATCCTGTTCGTGAATCCGGACACGGGGTGCTCCGGGCTTTCGATGGACGCGAACGATCCGAACACGCTGGTCGCCGGCACCTGGCAAGTGGTGATGCATAGCTGGGGAATGTTCAGCGGCGGGCCGGGCAGCGGTGTGTACCTCTCTCACGACGCGGGCGCGACGTGGAAGCGCATCGAGGGCCACGGGCTGCCGAAATCGCCGGTGGGCAAGATCGACGTGGCCATCGCGCCGAAAAACTCCCGCCGCATTTACGCGCTGATCCAGACGGCGGACCAGGGGTCGGTGTGGCGATCGGATGACGGCGGCGAAAACTGGGCGGTGGTGAACTGGCAGCGCGAACTGATCGGCCGCGCGGGCTACTACATCCGAATCGCAGTCAGTCCGGCGAATCCCGACGAAGTCCTGGTGGCGGACAGCAGTTTCTGGCTTTCCACCGACGGCGGCAAATCGTTCCGCAGCATGCCGTGGGGCGGCGACACGCACGACATCTGGATCGACCCGGACGGCAAGCGCATCGTCGTGACGCACGATGCCGGTATGTTCATCACCACGGATCATGGCCGGAACCCGGCCGCCGACCTGCGGGTGACGCTGCCGATCGGCCAGATGTACCACGTGGCGGTGGATAACGACGTGCCGTACCACATTTACGGCAACATGCAGGACGATGGCACCATGCGCGGTCCGAGCAACGTGGTGGAGGCCGGCCCGAACGTGCCCGGCATGGGTGGGCGCGGCGGTTACGGCCGGGGCGGCGGGGGCGAGTGGGAGCACGGGCTGGGCGGCTGCGAATCGGGCTTTACCCTGCCGGACCTCACCGACACCAACATCGTTTGGGCTTCGTGTTACGGCAACGAAGTGACCCGCTACGATGCGAAAACCAAAATGGCGCGGTCGGTCAGCCCGTGGCTGCACACGCTCGATTCGGAGCCGGACAAGGCCAAATACCGCTGCCACTGGACGGCGCCCCTGGCGATCGACCCCTTCGACCACAACACGGTCTACTACGGCTGCCAGATGATTCTGCGAACCACCAACGGCGGCGTGAGCTGGACCGAGTTGAGCCCCGATCTCTCGCACAAAGACCCCAGCCGCATTGTCTCTTCCGGCGGCATCGTGGGCGATAACCTCGGGCAGTTTTACGGCGAGGTGGTGTTCGCGATCGCGCCATCCCAAGTGCAGAAGTGCTTGATCTGGGCCGGCACCAACGATGGCAAAGTCTGGTACACGCGCGATGCGGGGAAGCGATGGGTGGATGTATCGGCCAACATCACGGGGATGCCCGACTGGGGAGTCATCTCCACGATCGAGCCCTCGCACTTCGACCCGGGCACCGCTTACATCTCGGTGGATTACCACCTGATGGACAATCGCGACCCGTGGATTTTCAAGACCAGCGACTTCGGCAGGACCTGGACCCGGATCAGCGACGGTTTGCCCAAGGGGCCGCTGGCATACGCGCACGTGCTGGCGGAAAACCCAAACAGGAAGGGGATGCTTTTCGTAGGCACGGGCAACGCCCTCTATTATTCGATGAACGACGGCGAAACCTGGAAGCCCTTGCAGGCGGGCCTGCCGCACGCTCCGGTTTCCTGGGTCGTGGTGCAGAAGCAATACCACGACCTGGTGCTTTCCACTTATGGCCGTGGCTTCTACATCATGGAAGACATCACGCCGCTCGAGCAGGGTGTCATGGAGAGCGCGGGCGACACCGCGAAACTGGTGACGCCGCGTCCGGCGTTCCGCATGGTGCGGGGCGGACGGGCGCTGCTCGATTACTGGCTGCCCAAGGCGGCCACCCGCCCCATCGAATGCGAGATTCTCGATGCCCGGGGCGCGCTGGTCCGCAGGCTTTCGCCGGGCACCGGCCACGCGGGCCTGAACCGTTTTTCGTGGGATCTGCGGTACGAGCCGCCGCGAACCGTTGCCCTGCGGACGACGCCGCCCGAGAACCCTCACATTTGGGACGAGCCGCGCTTCCGGAACGCCGACACCCGGCCGGTCACACATTGGGGCCTGGAGGAGGCGGAGGTGGGGCCGATTGCGGCTCCGGGAAGGTACACCGTGAAGATGACGGTGGACGGCCAGAGCTTCACGCAGCCGCTCGAGATCCTGAAGACACCCGACAGCCACGGCTCCGACGCCGATCTGCAATCGTCGGTGCGCCTGCAAATCAAGATGCGCGACGACATCGACGCCGTTTCCGACATGACGAACCAGATCGAATGGATGCGCCGGCAGCTCGAGGACCAGCGCAAGACGGCGGCGGGCAGGGACGCGCTGCTCAAAGCTATAGCGGCGATCGATCTCAAGCTCCAGGATGTCGAATACCGCATGATTACGCGCGCCGATGCGTTGAGCGACGATAAGTACTTCCAGACGGCCTACAAGCTATACCAGAATTTCATCTGGCTGAACGGCGAAATCGGGACGGGCGCGGGCGACGTGGCCGGCAGCGGCGACTGGGGCCCCACGGAGACGGCGATCGGGCTGGTGCTGGATCTCGAAAGGCAACTGGCGGCGGTCCAGGCGCAATACCAGAGCGTGATGGAGAATGATGTTCCGGCTTACAACCGCGAGATTGCCAATAGCGGAATCGCCCCGTTGAAGACCACCGGCGCTCCGCCTCCGCCGGCTGCCGCGGGCCGACGTTTCGGCGGAGGCGCCGATCCGGATCGGTAAATGCCTCCGGGTGCGCTACCCTGTGAAGGATGTATGATCCTCTTGCGCGCTATTCGCAGCAGCCCGCCCGCTACACCTGTCATCGGGCGGCGGGTCCGATCCGAGTGGATGGAAAGCTCGACGAACCCGCCTGGAAGCTCGCTCCCAAATCCACGCCCTTCGTGGATATCGTGACCGGGGAGCCCGCCTGGTTTGATACCCGCGTGGCCATGTTGTGGGACGATCAATACCTGTACTTCGGCTTCTGGGCGGAAGAGACCGACGTCTGGGGCACGCTCACCGAGCGCGATTCGAAGATATGGGAAGAGAACGATCTCGAAGTGTTCATCGGGGGAATCAACGCCTATTACGAGTTCGAGATCAACGCGCTGAATACGGTTTACGAGGTGTTCTGGATTTGGAAGGACGCGTTGAAGCCCGGTTCACCCTACTGGGGGCGGCCGGAATTCGACCCCTCCACCCAGCGCACCATGGTGCTCGACGGCGTGGGCGGACACGTACATCCGCGCGGGGAACGCTGGGGATTTCTCGATTGGGATTATCCGGGGCTCCAGACCGCGGTGCACGTGGACGGCGTGCTCAACAGCCGGACCAGGACCGACCGCGGCTGGACGGCGGAACTGGCGTTTCCGTGGAAGGGCCTGGAACTGCTGGCGAACGGGCGGGCGCTGCCGCCGAACAACGGGGACGTGTGGCGGATCGATTGTTCGCGTTTCGAGAAGATCGGCAGGAACGGCGAGGTGCTCGACCCCTCGGCGGGTTGGACCTGGAACCGGCACGGATTTTACGACTCGCACATTCCGGAGGTATTTCCCTACGTGACGTTCTCGACGGAGGTCGCGTCCGGGGAGAAGCGGTCCTAACATGAGCACGAGCGATTACTGGTTCCACTCAAACCTGGCAAGGGCAGCCACCCTTCCCTCGCGCTGGTACACCGACCCGGCCATGCTGGTTTCCGAGCGGGTGAAGGTCTTCGGCCGGACGTGGCAGGCGGTGGGACACGCCGCCGACATCGCGGCCCCGGGCCGCTACCTGGCGGGCGACATCGCCGGTGAGCCGGTGCTGGTCACGCGCACGAAAGAGGGAAAGCTGCTTGCCTTCTCCAACGTGTGCCGCCACCGCGGCGCGGTGCTCACGGAAGGCTGCGGCGAGGCCGCATCGATCCGCTGCCCGTATCACGCCTGGACCTATTCACTGGACGGCAAGCTGCTGGGCCAGCCGGAATTCGAGGGCGTCGAAGCGTGGGAGCGGTCTGAGGCGTGCCTTCCGGCTTTCCGGGCGGAAGCCTGGGGGCCGTTCGTGTTTGTCAGCCAGGACCAGACGGTGCCGCCCCTCGCCGAGGTGCTCGGCACGATTCCCGAAGAGATTGCGCGCGCCGGCTGCCCGGTCGAATCCCTGCGATTCTCGAGCCGCCGCGACTACGTCATCGAGTGCAACTGGAAAGTTTATATCGACAATTACCTGGAAGGCTATCACCTGCCGGCCGCGCACCCGGGCCTGTTCCGCGAACTCGATTACCAGAATTACCGGGTGGAGACGTTCCGCTATTACTCGTCGCAGATCGCCCCGATGCGCGTGCGGGAAGCCGGCGATCCGGGCCGCAGCGCCCTCTACTACTGGCTGTTTCCGAATTTCATGCTGAATGTCTATCCCGACAACGTCAGCAGCAACCTGATTGTGCCTTTGGGCCCGGACCGCACCCTGACGATCTTCGAGTGGTTCACCTGGGCGGACGAGATCAAGCAGGCGACGCTCGATTTCAGCGATGAAATCCAGCGCGAAGACATCCGGATCTGCGAGTCGGTGCAGCGCGGCTTGCAGTCGCTTCATTACAAGCAGGGGCGGTATTCGGTGAAACGCGAGAACGGCGTTCACCATTTCCACGGGCTGCTGAGCGAGTTCATGGCATAGCAGGGACGCTCACCGCTCACACGCGCAGAAACAGCTTGCGGCGGTACATCCAGTAGAGGACCAGCCAGTATGCCAGCAGGACCGCCGTACCTCGCAGCAGCGGTTCGAGGCCCATGCCCAGGAACTGGAACGCGTGCGGGCCGAGGTGAATCCGGAGCGAGTCGGTGATGAACCGCTCCCAGAGATGGGCGATCAGGTAGGCCGCGATCGAGTTCATCCCGATCACCACCAGGGGGAAGGACCATTTGCGCCAGCCTTTGACCTCGGTGAGCCAGCAGAACCCGGCCAGGAAAAGGAAGCAGATGCCGCCGCTGAAGAGCGTCCAACTGGGCGTCCAGATGCGCTTCACGACGGGGCAGATGCCCGTGAAGTGCAGCAGTAGCCCGAGGGCGATGCCGGCGCCGCCGGCGAGCAGGAAGCGCTTCATCGGAATACGCGGAGCGGCGGCACGCAGCCAGCGGCCTGCGAAGAGCCCGAGGATCATGGTGCCGAGCGTCGGTATGAAGCTGAGCGTCAGATATCCGCCGCTGTTCGCGACGTAAGGCGAGGTGCGCGGGAACAGGTTCAGGAACCACTGATCGAATGCATTCCCCAGGTTGAACTGCTTGTTCCAGTGCGCCGCAAAGCCGGTGTACGCGCCCGGCCCGATTCCGGGATAGAGGGCCCAGGCCAGCCAGTATCCGATGAGGATGGCGCCCAGCCCGATCCACTGCCAGCGCGGAGGCTTCCACGCCAGCAGGAACAAAATCGGATAGCCCAGCCCGATCTGCGTCAGCGTGTCTTCAAAGGTGAAATAGGTCTGCGGGCCCTGAGTGGATCGCAGGAATATTCCCAACGCGATCAGCACCAGGGAGCGCCACAAAGTATGGGCGAACAGCTTGCCGAAGGTGCCGCCCTGCGCCAGTCGGCGCGCTATGGAGTACGGCAGCGCGACTCCGACCAGAAAGGAGAATCCGGGCTGGATGGTGTCGTGCAGCGAGCAGCCTGCCCAGGCAACGTGCGTCTGGTTATACGCCAGAAAGCTCCAGAAACCGTTTCCCGGGTAAGCGCTGGATACGCGCGAGAGTTCGAGCACCTCGGCCATCATCAGCAGCATGACCAGGCCGCGGTAGGCATCGACCGCGAGGTTGCGCGCCGCGGGTTGAGGGACTGGGGGCGAAGCTTTAGGAGCGTTGGTTGGCTGGAGCGTGGCTTGCACGGTTCTCCTCCTCAGGTTGCAGTATAATCCCGCGCAGCCACGCCGTCACTTATTGGGTCACGTTGATATTGGCGGGCGGACTCGAATATGTGCCCACCGTAACCACCACCGGCTCCAAACCGGTCGGCGCCGTCGCCGGAATCGTGTAGTTGATCTGGAGCACTCCCACCGACCAGCTAGGAATTCCAACGTATGAGGTCGTCGCGGCCACACCGCCCACGGTAACTGTGATGGGCTTAAGCCGCGGCTGGGGTTGCTGACCATTCGAAGGCACATCTCCCGTTGCCACGCTGGGACTGACCGCTCCCGCGCCGGTCACATACAGCGTGACCGTGTCGCCCCTCTTGCCGCTCCGGAACGGGTTGATGGTTCCATCCTGAAACGTGAAGATGCCCGGCGCCGCCGCCGCCACCGTGATCGTAATCGGATTCGAGTTTTCGTATGGGTTGCCGATTACCAACGTATTTGGGCCTGTCGGCGTTTCATACGGAATCTGAAAATTCACCTGGGTTGGCGAAACATAATAAAGCGGTACCTGCACGTTGTTGAGGTAAGCTTCGAAGCCCGCCAGAAACATCGGCAGGGGAATCGTCGCCGCCGATTGGACCATGCTGCCCATTCCCGTGCCGTAGACGCTGACGATCTCTCCGGGTGCGTACACCTGCTGCCCGGTGGCGGCATTGCTGACACCGCCCAAGGTGAGGGGTGTTTGCGGCGCGGTAAACGGAATGGAAAGCTCCGTCGTCCAGGTGCGGTTGCTGGCATCCACGCCGCTGAACACGAATTTCACGGTGTGGGCCGTAAAGCTGGTGCTGGGGAACGTCATCTTGGCCGGAATAGACTGTCTCCCCGCGATCACGGCGCCGCCGAACAAGGCCGTGATTTGCGAGGTGTAGCTCGCGCCATCGACCGTGAAACCGGTGACAGTGGTGCCGATCCCCGCTTCTTCGCTGAGCGTCAGCGTGAAACTCCAGGAGTTGGTGCTCGGGTCCTCGAACACCGGATTCTGGTCGATGGATGCGACCACCGCGGATCCCACCGTGGATTGCGTGGTCCAACTGTGCACCAGGTTATAGGCATCCACCGAACCGAGACCGCTGGCCATGTCGTAGCCGGTGCCGGCTACGCGCGCCACGACCCCGTTGGTGCAGTTCGGAGTCCCCGCAGCGCACGGCGAGCCGTTGTCACCAACGGTGATGTCATGGAAAACCTCGCTGGCATTCGAGTTTTGCGCTAGGCGATAGAGCGTGGGATTGATGTTGCCCAGCCCCGGCTGGGTCTGCGCGTTGGTCATTACCAAGTATTGGTTCAGCAGCGCGGCAATCCCGGCCATGGTTGGGGCAGCTACGGAAGTCCCTCCGAAATAGGATGCCGCACCGCCTGTGTACACATAGTAACCGTCGTGGTCGGCGGAGGCGCTGAAGGAAAGATCGGGCACGTGGCGGGTTCCGTCGTTCGGCACGCCCGGACCGGTCTGCCACGAGGGCTGCGGGAAGAAGAGACTGGACCCGCCGCCCCCGGCAGAAAGGACGCCGTCTGCCGCGGTGTCGTTCCAGACCCGCTCCGGAATGTAAGAGAGGGCCGACGCATTGCTGTTGCTATTCCAATATGTGCCGCCGGTCCCTTCGTTGAATTCGGTCCCGCCCATTCCGGTGACTTCGGGAATCGAGGAAGGCACGTCTACCGCGAAGCCATTCTGGGCGATGGCTGCGTTCGGATCTTCACAATCGGTCGCGCCGGAATCGCCGGATGCCGCGAACCACGTCATACCTTGGGCATTGGCCTGCTGCACGGTCTGCTGGAAGGTCGGCAAGTCCACCAGGTCGTATAACTCGCACGCTCCGTAACTCATGGTGATTACGGGTGCGAGGTTATCATTCACCGCTTTCATTGCGGACGTCCAGACATCCGTCGAGTAATAGAAAAGAATCGTAGCGTTGCGAGCGACCGCGCTCGACCACTCGATATCGAGGTCCGATTCTTCTTGATCCCCAGGCACTACGCCCGGGTCCTGGGTCCCCGCCAGTTTGAGCGTGAGGTTAACCGGGCCCAGGCCGAACTGGTTCCGGAAAGCCTTGATATCTTTAGTGTTGATGTTCGATTGCCCCACCACGATGAGGCTCTGGCCCGTGCCGGTCACTTGTGCCGAGTACAACGGGGCGACGTTGTAAATGGTCGCGAAATCGTCGGGTCCGATGTGATGCGTGCCGGCCGCCGTGGTCATCTGGGGAGCCGCCTGCTGGTGGTAGCGCGGCTTCCAGCGGAAATTGTGAAGGCCCCGGATGCCCGCGATCACCGGGGAAAGATCCGCTGGGATCGAAGGATTCGCAGTGTTCGCGTAATGGATCTTTCCGTTTACCGAGTACCGGTCAATCGGCGTGCCGAAAGCCGCCTGCACCTGCTGCGCGTTGCCGCTGAACGAGATCCACATGCGGCTGCGCGCTATCTGTATTCCGCCGAAGCCCTGGGATTGGAGCCAATCGGCCACCTGTTTGACGTCGTGCGGGCTCACGCCGAACTGATCGGCGTATTGCTCCGGCGTAAGCCACTTGTGGTAGTTCGGCGAGGCCGGATCCTGCTGCTGCTGGATCAGTTGCGACAGACCCTGCTGCTGCGTTGTGGAATTTTTCAGCATCACGATCAGGTCAGGCATCGAAAATGAAGAGGAAACCGGCCCCAAATCCGTTCCGGCCCGGGCTCTTGCCGGGACACGGCCACGCAGCACGACGCTTCGGGCGCGGTTAATCTGTGAAGGGACTCGGTCCTGCTGAGCTGCGAGAGAGAAGACGGACAGGACCAGAGATGGCGCAATGGCGGCAAACCGCCGGGCTGGAATCTTCATGTAGGTTCTCGAGCGGCCCGCAACGATTACACCCGGCGGGCACTTACGGTCTGAGACGTATAGAACAGCCTTTCCGGTTGCAGGCTAAAATGAGGGGTATCTATGGATGTCTCCGAGATCGATACTCCCGCGCTGGTGGTGGACCTGGATGTGATGGAGCGCAACCTGCGCCGTGTCGCCGATTACAGCCGGCAGCACGGGTTGCGGCTGCGTCCCCACACCAAGACCCACAAATCCACACGCATCGGCAGGCGGCAGTTGGACCTGGGCGCGGCGGGGCTTACGGTGGCCAAAGTCTCGGAAGCGGAGGTCATGCTGGAAGCCGGGCCCTCCGATCTGCTGGTGGCGTATCCGATCATCGGGCGCCGGAAGTTGGAGCGCCTGACCGCGATTGCGCGGAAGACCCGCGTCACCGTGGCGCTCGACAGCGTCTTTGCAGCGCGCCAGCTTTCGGAAGCCGCGGGCGCCGCCCGGGTGGAGATCGGTGTCCTGGCGGAGACCGATGTCGGGTTGGGACGCGTCGGAGTCACTCCCGGCCAGCCCTTGCTCCAACTGGCGCAGTGCATCGAGAAACTGCCGCACCTGCGGCTCGAGGGAATCGCGTTTTATCCCGGCCAGGTCAAAGATCTGGAAGAAACCGGGCTCCGCGCGCTGGCGCAGGTAGCCGAACTCGTCCGCTCGATCCTGGCGGACTTTCGCGCGGCCGGCGTCGAATTGAAAATCATCAGCGGCGGTTCGACGCCCACGCTCTTCCGGTCGCACGAGGTCGAGGGCATGACGGAGATCCGCCCGGGCACGTATGTCTTCAACGACGTGAACACCGTGCGTAGCGGCGCGTGCTCGCTCGAGGATTGCGCGGCGTCCATTCTGGCTACGGTCGTTTCCACCGCCCGACCCGGCCAGATGATTGTGGACGGCGGCTCGAAGACGTTCTCCTCCGACCGTCTGGCGAATCCGGCCGATGTCACGTTCGGGTACATTCGGGAAGCGCCAGGGGCGAGGTTCCACAAGATGAACGAGGAACACGGGTACATCGACGTCACGCGGGGGGAGCGCGAGTTCTCGATCGGCGATCGCGTGCGGATCATCCCCAACCACATCTGCGTGGCGGTCAACCTGCATGAGCGGGTGTACGGAATTCGCGGCGAGCAGGTGGAAGAAGTCTGGAAAGTGGAAGGGCGGGGCAAGCTCCAATAGTCCCACGCCGGGACAGTTCGTCCCATGGGTGGACAGTGTCCGGGGTGGCCCGCTCCCTGACGGTCGCGGCTCTGCGCCCTGCTTTCGCGGCAGTCCGCTTGCAGAGTTCGGGCCGGAGGTTTCCATGCCAAACAAGGAAAGGATTCGGGAAGCCCTGACCAACCTGCCGACATTCGACTATTTCCAGCAGCGGATCCAATTGGGCTGGAGGCCGGTGGTGGTCGAGTGGGAACGCGATCTGAACCCCGAGAACGGCGAACCCCAACCATTCGCCGAGGAGATCCCTTACGGCTTGCGGGTTTCCGAGGATTGCCAGGGCCTGGTCGAAAACCCCTACGAGCGCGAGATCATCACCATGGCAATCGACATGGTTGTGGACGACTGCCCGCTGTCGCGGGTCGCCGCGGAACTCAACCAGCGCGGCTACCAGACGCGTGCCGGGCACCCCTGGACGCCCAGCGATCTGTTCAGCCTTCTTCCGCGAATGATCCAGGTAGGGCCGCGCCTGTTCTCGAGCGAAGAGTGGACCGCGCGCCGGCATAAGCTGCCGCGGCCGGTGTAAACCACGGCGCCAGGTAATACCTTCTGGGGTCAATAGACGTCGCAGCCAACGCACCGCCGCGTGAACTTAGCAGGGTAGGCCTCCCCGGCCTGCCCTGGCTTTACAGAAAGCGCTACACTGAGGTCGGCAGGAGGACGCATGGAAAAGCCTCGCCAGCCGCAAGTCGTCCGTACTTGGACCGTCGAACGCATCAAGCGCCCCGGAGGTCGAAATGGTCGTCGCATCGCAGCTGCGCGCCGGCGCGGCAATCAAATTCCAGGGACAAGATTATAAGGTCGTGGCCGCGGATTACCATCCCGGCCAGGGTCAGATGGGCGGCAGCACCCATGCCCGTCTCCAGAACCTCAACACCAATACATTTTGGGAACACAGTTTTCGCGCCGATTTGCGGCTTGAGGAACTGCCCGTCGAAAAAAGGCAGCTCGAATTCCTGTATGCCGATGGCGGCCACTGCTGCTTCATGCACCCCGAAACCTACGAACAATCGGAGATCCCGAAGGAAATCGTCGGCCCGCAGGCCGAGTTTCTCGAGCCGGGCATGCGACTGGCGGTGGAGTTCGTGGAAGGCCGGCCGATCAACGTGCTTTTTCCCGACGTGCTAGAAGTCAAGGTCGGCGAAACGGCCCCGCCCATCCACCAGCAGCAGGACAGCAACTTCAAGCCGGCCAGGCTGGCGAATGGAGTTTCCGTCATGGTGCCCCAGTTCGTCAAGGCGGGCGACATGATCCGGCTGGATATGCAAACCCTAAAATATATGGACCGCGCGCGCGCCAAACGCCTCTGATTTTCCCGCGAAATTCCGGCACCCACCGCCCCAGGGGGTTTTTCGGAAAAAAACCTCTGAAAACATGTTGTAACCAATGGTGACTTCGCGTACACTGGCACAAAGTGCAAGAGGTGCCTAGTTCTCTCGCAGGCGGGTTGGCTTCTTTCGCCTGCGTAAGCCGTAATTTGCCATAACGGGGAACATTGTCCAGAGTCTCGGATCTGGCTGGGTGATTCTCTGCATTTTTTCAATTTTAGGGTGTCGAAGGTTCACTATGCGCAAACAGCTCTCCGGATATTTCCTTATTCTGCTGGCGGCGGCGTTTTGTTTTGGGCAGACCCAGACTGCGCGCCTGCAGGGAATCGTTCACGATGCAAGCGGAGCGGTCGTTCCCAGTGCCAAGGTCGTCGCGACGAACGATCAAACCAAAGAAACCAGCGACGCGACTTCGAACCCCAGCGGCCTCTATGTGCTGCCAGTTCTGCGGCCGGGCATCTACACGTTGAGGTGGAAGCTGCGGGATTCTCCAAGATCCATCGTGAAAGGCATCGAACTGGCTGTCTCGGCCAACGTCGCGCAGGATGTGACGCTGGAAGTAGGCAAGCTCGCCGGAGATCATCGAAGTCGACGCCAACACGGTTGCGGTGGCGACCACGGCCGACGCCCAGATCTCCCGGCCGTCACCATGAACGATATCAACATGCTGCCGCAATCTGGACGCCAGCCGATCAGCCTCACCTATTTCCAGCCGGCGTGGCCGATCTCACCAGAACGGCACAACGCCGGCGCCGACTACAGCTACTCGCACGTCAACGGATTACGGCAGGGCAGCAACAATAACACGCTGGACGGCATTGACGTGAACGACGCCGTAGCGCCGCGCCTCGGTCTGGCCATGACGGCCAACAATTCGGATTCCGTGGAAGAGTTTCGAGAAGTAACCGCGGCCGGCAAGGCCGAGTACGGCCGCAATGCAGGCGGACAGGTGGAGCTGATCACGCGCTCCGGCACCAACGAATATCACGGGAAGCCTGTTTGAGTACATGCGCAATACCGCGCTCAATGCCAACGATTTCTTCAGCAACCGGTCCGGCGTGGCCAAGCCCATGTTCATTCAGAACATGTTCGGCGGCTCGTTCGGCGGTCCGATCAAGCATAACAAGCTATTCATTTTCGGCAACTATTCAGTGCCGCCGCACGCACCAGCAGATTTCGCGCAATCGCACGGTGCCGACGGACCTCGCCAAGCAGGGCATTTTCCAGTGGGTTTCGGGCGGCGTGACCCAGCAATTCAATGTTCTGAACGCAGATCCGCTCAAGCGGGGCATCGACCCGACCATCGCCACACTGCTGAAGATCTACCCCTCGCCGAACAATACCGACGTGGGTGACGGCCTGAATTACGAAGGCTACCGGTTCAACAATCCCAACAACTGCATGGAAGACCAGTTCACGATCAAAGGCGACTACAACCTGTCGGAGAAATCACCACTTCTTTACCGCCACGCCTGGCAGCGGAACTCTTCCATCGACTCGCTGAACAGCGCCGACGCCTATTTCCCCGGGCAACCCAGGGAACGCAGGGCGGCCATCGGTGGGGCGTAGCCGGCGGGTGGGATTGGACCATCAGCACCGACCATGGTGAACCAGTTCCGCTACGGCCACCAGAGCGCCACCGCGGATTTCAACCGGCCTGACCGCGTGGCCGGCACCATGTACACGTTCAACCAGTGGACCATGCCCATCTACAATGCGTTTCCACAGGGGCGCAATTCCCCGGTGAACGAATACACCGACAACCTGACCAAGATCAGCGGCAATCACACGTTCAAAATGGGCGGCCAGCTCCGCTTCACTACCCAGGATGGCTACAACGCGGCGGGGATCTATCCCAACGCCAGCCTCAGCACGACATTGTCGGGCAACACTCCGAATATCACCACCCCGGCCGGTCTGAACTCGACGCAGCTTACCAACCTGCAAGGCCTGTACAACAACCTGACTGGCCGCGTCGGCTCGATTGCCCAGACGTACTACAGCGACCTGCAGACCTGGCAGGCGCCCGGCACGCCGCGCGTCCGCGACTTTGTCTTCCACGAATATGGATTCTTCGTGCAGGACGATTGGAAGGTGACCCGCAACCTGACCCTCAATTTGGGCCTCCGTTGGGATTACAGCAGCGTGCCCTACGAGGAGCACGGGCTGGCCGGCGCTTTCGCCCAGGCCGCGCAGCTCAACACGGTCAGCACCCTCGACAACCTGACCATGCAGAAAGGCAAGCCCTGGTACAACAACGATCTGAACAATTTCGCTCCGCGCTTCGGATTCTCGTGGGATCCAAAAGGTGACGGCAAAACCGCGATTCGCGGCAATTACGGCATTTTCTACGACCGGATCATCGGCGCGACTACCAGTTCCGTAGACGGCAACACTCCCGGCTTCTCGCAGTCTGTCACCGTCTTCCCGAATCTGGGCGGCAACGACCTCCGTGCCTCCGACAATCCTGCCGGCCCGGCGCAACCGGCTGCGCCCGTGCTCACGCTTCCAGCCTCTCGCGGCGTGTCGATCGTTTCGGCGTTTGACCCGAATCTGCGCACCGGCTACGTGGAGATGTGGGGACTCAACATCCAGCGCGAGATCGCCCGGGATACCGTCGTGCAGTTCGGTTACATCGGGAACCGGGGTGTCAAGTTATTCATGAACCAGGACCTCGCCCAGATTCACCAGAATGCGGCTTTCCTGAACGGCTTCAACGAAATCGCCGCGAACTATGCGGCCGGGACATTGTCGAACGTCTCACCCAACAACCCGTTCGTGAAGATCTTCGGGACGGCCGCCGCGGCCGTCTCCACGCTCGGCGCCAACAACCTGACGACCCTGCAGTACAACAACTCGATGTACAACGTAGAAACCGGCGGGTACAGTAAGTACGCCGCCGCCGGAATTTCCGAGTACGCGTTGCGCAATTATCCGCAGTTTGTCCGGCTAACCTACGGCACCAATGCCGGGCTCTCCTGGTACAACTCGCTTCAGGTCGGGTTCCAGCGCCGGATGAAATCGTTCCAGATCAAGGGCTACTACACGTACAGCAAGAGCCTCGACAATGTCTCCGCTGAAGGCAACGGCTTCACGGACAACATGGACAATTTCAACCTGAACCTGAACAAAGGCAGGTCGGATTTCGACCGCCCGCACGTGTTCAGCGCCTACGGCACATACACGCTGCCGATCGGCACCGGCCACGCGCTCGGCGGCAACATGCCGCGCTGGGCGAATACACTGATCGGCGGATGGGACCTCGGCGGCATCCTGATTTGGCAGAGCGGCGCGGTAATGACCGCCAGTTCCAACCGCTACACCGCTTACTCCTACGGCACGGCTTCCTGGGACAACTACTCGGGCAGCCGCGATATCGGTTCGGTCGAGCGCAAGGGCGACGGCGTGTACTTCATCGATCCGACCCTGTTCTCGCAGTTCACCTTCCCGGTCGCCGGCGATTACGGCAACGCGGGCAGGAACACCTTCCGCGGCCCGCGCTTCTTCAACGTCGACGCCTCGCTGGTGAAGCGGTTTGCGCTCACCGAACGGAAGCACATCCTGTTCCGTGCCGAGGCCTACAACCTTTTCAACAATGTCGATTTTGCCAATCCGAGCCTGGATATCACCTCGCCTGCGAGTTTCGGCAAGATCAGCAACGTGGTCAACAACCCGCGCCTCCTGCAGGGCGCGCTTCGCTTCGAGTGGTAGGTTGAGCAGTACGGCGGGGCAGGGGCCTGGTCTCCAGGAGCCTGCCCCGCTCACCGCACGGAAGGCTTCTTCACCAGCCGGATCTCGAACAGCTTCGGCCACTTCTTCCCCGTCACGAACAGCCGCCCGCCCCTGGCGTCGTAAGCGATGCCGTTCAGAACGTCGGTGTCCGGGGTTTCCTCGGAGGGGTTCAGCAAGCCGGTGAGATCGATCCAACCCACCACCTTTCCGCTGGCCGGGTCGATGCGGGCGATGCGGTTAGTCTGCCAGATGTTGGCGTAGATTTCGCCGTTCACGAATTCCAGCTCGTTGAGGTCGGTCACGGGCTGTCCCCCGGCGGTTACCGTAATGCGGCCGGTTTCCTTGAGCGTCTCGGGATCCCAGAACCGCAGCTCCGCGCTGCCGTCGCTCATGATGATGCGCTTGCCGTCCTGCGTCAGCCCCCAACCTTCTCCCGGGTACTCGAATTGCCCTTTGGGCTGGAAGGTCGCAAGATCGTAAATGAAGCCGGTTTGTGCCTTCCAGGTAAGCTCCAGCAGGCGGTTCTTCCAGTTGACGATGCCTTCCCCGAAATACTGCCCCGGCACCTCGCGCTCCTGGAGCACCTCGCCGGTCTCGAGCCTCACTTTCCGGATGGAGGAATGGTTGTTGAGGCCGGTGCCCTCATAGAGAAACCCGTTGAGATAAAAGAGCCCCTGGGTGAAGGCTTCGGGATCGTGCGGATAGGCGTGGACCACCCTGTAGCCATACTCGGGAATAGAGCCGGCCCGCGCGGCCGGATTCGAAACGGCCGCCGCGATCGCAGCAACCGCTATGAGAAAGCGCATACGAAGGTGATTGTGGCACAAAACCGGGCGACGCTTTTCGGAGGGTCCCGCTAGAAAAGTTCCGTTGGCGTGTGCGGCTTCTGGTAGATGGCCGCGTTGGCGAGATAGCGATACGGGTTCTGCGGGATGCCGCCAACCCGCACTTCATAATGCAGGTGCGGTGCCGTCGCGCGGCCCGAACTTCCGACCCGCCCGATGTATTCGCCGCGCCGCATGGCCTGCCCGGTGTGAACGAAGATCTGCGAGAGGTGCGCGTAACAGGTCTGAACTGCCGCGCCGTGATCCACGCAAACCAGGTCCCCGTAGCCGTTTTCCCATCCGGCCTGAACCACGATGCCGTCCGCTGTTACCCGCACCGGGGTACCGTATGGCGAACTGATGTCGACACCTTTATGGAATGCGCCCTCACCCGAGAACGGGTCGGTGCGCATGCCGAAGGGGCTCTGCATGAGCCTTCCATCCACCGGCCAGATGTTCGGGTGCGATCCGACCACGGTAAACCCGCGCGACTGCCTGTTCTGCAGCGAGAGCAGGTTGACGCTCTTGAGGAAGTCGTAATCCTTCACGCTTTCGGCGAAGGTGGGAACCAGCTTGCCTTCCGACGTGATATCCGCCGGACCTTCCAGTTTCTGCTTGATGCCGTAAGCCAGGGAAACTTCCTTGGCATAGAGTTGCAGGCTGGCAAGCTGCCGGTTGGTCTCGCTGACCGTATTCTGCAGATTCTGGTAACGCGCGCGCAGGGCATCCGCGTCTCGTTTCAGCGCGTTGTAGTTGGCGACTTTCCATGCCATACGGGCGTAACTGGCGACGAAACCGAACACCGAAAAACAGCCGAGCAGGGCGAGTGCGAGGATGATGTAGACAGCCTGATGCGGGATGTTGATGCGACGAAGCCGGCCGCGGAGAGAATGGGCCAGGACTACTACAAAGTATTCTTGCTTCATAGTCTTCTCCGTCCAGGTTCTTGAGATTCGGAGCACGTGCCTGTTCCGGAACCCGGTGGGGCTATTTGGCACTACCGATTGGCGAAATCAGAACTGTAACAACTGTAAGACACCGTTGTCAAGCCGGCACACGCCTTGCAAGTGATTGATAAACTTGGTATTGTTCAATTTCACCGTGCCCCGGAGACTACCTGGAACTCAATTTCTGCGGAATTTGGTGGAGCGGCGCGGGTTGCTCTATCAACTGGTGCGCCGCGATTTCGAACAGCGTTTCGTCGGCTCGGCCATAGGCTGGATCTGGGGCCTGATTCACCCTCTCGTCCTTTTGGTGAGCTGGGTATTCGTTTTTCAAATCTGCCTGGGGATGAAACTCACCGGCCAGCCCACCAACAACTACGCGCTGTTTCTGTTTGCCGGAATGCTGCCCTGGCTGCTGTTCAGCGATACGGTGCAGCGCTCGGCCTCGAGCCTGTTGGATCAATCCAACCTCATCACCAAGACCGTGTTTCCCGCCGAGATCATCCCCGTCTCGGTCTTCCTCTCGGCGCTCATCAGCCACATTCTGGCGCTGGTCCTGATGCTGGCGGCCGCGGGAATCTATCTGCACCGCATCAGCGTCTTTCTTTTGGCGCTGCCGGTCTATTTCCTGGTGATCGGGCTGTTCGCGGTCGGGCTCGGGTGGATCGTAGCCAGCCTGCACGTTTTCTTGCGGGACACGGCGCAGTTTGTCAGCGTGCTGCTGACTTTCTGGTTTTGGGTGACGCCGATCATGATCCCGCCCGAATCGTATCCCCGGTGGGCGCGGTTCGTGCTTTATGCGAATCCGCTGTATTACGTGGTGCGGTCATACCGCACGGTGCTGCTGAGTTCGGCGATTCCCGACCTCCGCGATCTGGGAGTCGCGACGGCCGCGGCGCTGGGCGCGTTCCTGGTGGGCGGGCTCTTTTTCCGGCACATGAAGCGTGGCTTCGCCGACGTACTCTAGTGTCGTGCGGCGGGCAAAATGCGTATTATGCAAAGCCAGGCCCGCTCCCTGAGGGTCGCGGCTCTGTTGGGTAGACCGAGCGGTCAACCTGCTTAGAGCAGCGGCAGAATCTGCTCGGGAGGGCGCGGCGCAGCCTGGTCCAGCCGGGCGTAAAGCGCGATCACCGGATCGGAGGACTCCCGGAGCTCGGCGCCGATTTTGCCGAATCCGGCCGGGTCGAGAGCGATCCTGCCCAGCAATGAGTTGACCGGGAGCAACCACTCTTCCGGGTCCGTCCCGGCGACCGGATTCCCGGCGAGGAACCCAATCTCCGCATGGACGACGGTCTCGCGCGCCGGGGCGTCGGGGGCCAGATTCAGCAGCAGCCCATACTCGTCGGACTTTTCCCGGAACTGCTCGATCGGGGTTTCCCGTTGGCTCGTCTTCCAATTCGCTAGTGCTTCGAGGAGGGCATCGAATTTCTTCCGCCATTCGGCGCTGCTCCGCTCGGCGGGCTGGTACGGCCTGCCTTCGGGGGTCAGGACCAGTTCCCGAGAGAGCTTGGAGATGGCCTGGCATTCGTCGCCGCCGCAGGTCGAGAGGCCGGTTACCGTTCCCTCGAGGCGCGCGGGAGTGGCGTCTTCTTCGCCGATTCGAGGCAGCGGACCGGTGCGCAGCTTTTCGTTGAAGAAGCGGATGTAATCGGAGGCAAGCGGATCGAGCGAAATGCCGGAGGCGAGCCCGAAGGCGACACCGCCGCCGCCGGCAAGCTGGTCGTCATCGGCGCAGCGCGCCCCGGAGAGGTTGGTTACCAGATAGAAACGATAGCTTTCGAGCAGCGGCACGGGCGAAACCTTGCGCCGCCCGCACTCCGCCGCCAGCGCCTGGATCTCGGCACCCACCGACTGCGAGTAGGTGAATGAACGGTCGTCGCCCGAGATCTTGCCGAGGGCGGCGCCGAATATCGAAATCAGCGCCACAAAGTCGTCGTCGCTCACCGGCGCAGCCGCCAGCACCCGGGCCAACGGAGCGATCTGCACCGGGGAGGTAATCGCCGCGGTGTAGCCGCGCAGGAGCCGGAAGGCGTCTCCGTTCGCCTTCTCCTTTTCCGGGAAGCTCCGGACGACGCGGCCAAGGGTCTCATAGAAGCGGCTGAGGTCGTAGACCAGAAAATCGCCGCACTGCAGGCGAGGTATCGACGGCGGCTTGATACCGGCGAACCAGACGCGCGCTTTGGCAGCATCGAGGGGAAGTGCCGCCTCGACGGCTCGCGCCTCGAGCGAAAGCGCGTCCAAATCCTGCGCGTACGCGCGGTTCAGAAAGCGGGCCGGCCCCTGCTGCTGCGACAGAGCCGAGCGGCGTTTGGCGGGTGCCTTGGCGCGTTCCCCCGCCTGGAACGCTTCTGCCAGCAGTTCGACCCTGCGGGCGGCGGGAAGGGAATCGAGCGCGGCGAGACGGATCAAGATATCGGCGGCGAACTCGGGGGGTGCCGAGCGCGCGGCGTCAATCAGCGGACTGATATCGGCGGCGCCGCAAATCGCGGGCAGAAGAAGAAGGAAAACGGTGCGGAGCTTCACGGACCTCTATTTTAACGTTACGCCGCAATTGGCAAAGGGGTGGGTTCGAACCGGATGGGCAACGGTGGAGCGGTGAAGGTGTTCGGACGCGAGCGGCATCGAGGCGGTTAGCCGCCTGCGGCCACGGTCGATCCTTCGGTCAGGTGCGAGTGCATGGTCGTCCAGATCACGTTGATGGCGGGTGCCTGGCCTCCGACCAGTGCCATAGTCAACAACGCGAAGATTGCCAGGCACAGCGTGTACTCAATCAGGTCCTGGCCAGTCTGCTCAATCCAGAACTGTGATAACCATTTTGCCATTGGTGGCCTCCTAGGCTATTACAACCGAGGGACGAGCTTCTAATCAAGGATAAAACCAAGGCGCCAGTACCTGTTTTCAACAAGGTAGCAAGGTAATGCTGAGGTTAGTGGGTACCAGTCTCATTACCGGTACTAACTGAAGTTAGCAGGGGAAAAAGAGGATTCGGCCGGAAATGGAGTAAGGAGCAATTTAGGGAGTTTGGAGCGTACCGCTCGGCCGTGCCGACCGCCGTAATGACCCGCGTTTTGAAAACGGGGTGGGGTCCTCCGAGCGCCTTCAGGCTTCTCCCTTGCGGCACGCCGCCAGGAGCTTGCACACCAGCGCGTTGTGATCGAGTCGGACCCCCTATTTTGATGGTGTTCGGATCAAAATAGGAAGACCGGCACCGACATCGCAGACACGCTCCTTAGTCATTTTACCTCAGGCACCCGCCGCGGAACACCAATAATTCTCACGCGGCAAAGCCCGGAAGAGCGAGCCTTCCGCCGCCGTGCGGTGCTATACACTGGATCTCGCGGGCGGTTTTCGGGCTGCCTGGATTGGATTTCGCTCTCACAAAGACATGCTGACCCGTCGCGAATTCGTCGCTTCGGCCGCCGCTCTCAGCGCCGCCGAAGCAGATCCTCAGGCGCCCGCCTGGAGGCCCCTGGTTGTTTGGTACAAGCAGCCCGCCGCACGTTGGACCGACGCGCTGCCCATCGGCAACGGCCGCCTCGGCGCCATGATTTTCGGAGGCGTCTCCGCAGAACGGATTCAGCTCAATGAGGACACGCTTTGGTCCGGCGCCCCCCGCGACTGGAACAACCCGGATGCCAAGAGGCACATCCCGGAAGTTCGCCGCCTGGTGCTCGACCAGCAGGATTACGTCGGCGCCGACCGCGTCTGCCAGCAGATGCAAGGCCCGTATAACGAGTCTTATCTGCCGCTTGCGGACTTTCATCTGACCTTCGAGCATGCCGCGAGGGTATCGGGCTATCGCCGCGAGTTGGATCTCGACTCCGCCCTTTCCCGCGTCACGTACCGCGCCGGCCAGTTTGAATACACACGCGAGGCGTTCGCTTCCGCTCCCGCCCAGGTGATCGTCGTTCGGCTCGCCACCACCGATCCGAACGGCATGAGCCTGACGGCGACGCTCGACAGCCGGTTGCGCTCCACCTGCGCACCCGACGGCTCCGGAGCCCTGGTGCTCGCCGGCAAAGCCCCCTCTCATGCCGACCCCAACTACGTCCGCTCCGCCGACCCGGTCCAGTACGACCCGGCCGAGGGCAAAGGCATGAGGTTCGGTGCGCGCATTCAGGCCCTGGCCGACGGGGCTGTTGCGGGCGAATCGAACCGGCTCCGGATCACCGGCGCCAAGACCGTCACGTTTCTGATCGCCGCCAGTACCGGCTACCGCGGCTACGACCGCGCGCCGTCGGGCGCCGCCGCGGATATTGCCGCCTCATGCCGCCGGCAGATCGACGCCGCCCGCGCAATGGGGACGTTTACCGCCCTGCGCGACGCTCACATCGCCGATCACCGGAGCCTTTTCCGCCGCGTCTCGCTCGAACTGCCGGAACTGGGCGACCCGGCTCTCGATACCGGCGAGCGCCTGCGCGCCTTCCCGGCCAAACCCGATCCCTCGCTGGCAGCCCTTCATTTTCAATACGGCCGTTACCTGCTGATTGCGAGTTCCCGCCCGGGAAGCCAACCCGCCAACCTTCAGGGCATCTGGAATGAAGAGGTCCGCCCGCCGTGGAGCTCCAACTGGACTACCAATATCAACACCGAAATGAACTACTGGCCGGCCGAGACCTGTAACCTCGCCGAGTGCCACGAGCCCTTGTTCGATCTGATCGAGGGCCTCAGCAAGAACGGCGCCGTCACCGCCGAAACGAATTACGGCTGCCGGGGCTGGGTCTCGCACCACAATGCGGACCTGTGGCGGCAGTCCGCGCCGGTCGGCGGCTTCGGCCAGGGTTCGCCCACCTGGGCCAACTGGGGGATGAGCGGACCCTGGCTCTGCGCCCACCTCTGGGAACACTACGCCTTCGGCCGCGATCGCGAAGTACTGCGAACCCGCACCTACCCGATCCTCAAATCCGCCGCCGAGTTCTGCCTTGACTGGCTGATCCCGCGCAAGGACGGCCGCCTGACCACCTGCCCTTCCTTTTCCACCGAAAACAGCTTCCAGGGCCCGGACGGGCGCATCGCCCAAACCTCCGACGGCTGCACTATGGACCTGGCGCTCATGTCCGAGCTCTTTTCCCACTGCATCGAAGCCAGCCGCATTCTCGGCGTCGACGCCGATTTTGCCGAACGGCTCCATACCGCCCGGAGGCGCCTGGCTCCCTATCAGATCGGCAAACACGGCCAGTTGCAGGAGTGGTCGCACGATTTCGAGGAGCCGGAACCCGGCCAGCGCCACATGTCCCATCTGTATCCCGTATACCCCGGCGGCGAAATCAGCCTCCGGCGTACCCCCGATCTCTTCCAGGCCGCCAGGGTCTCGCTGGAACGGCGGCTTGCCGCGGGGGGTGCTTATACCGGGTGGAGCCGGGCCTGGGCCATCGCCCTGTGGGCCCGCCTGCTCGACGGAGACAAGGCTTGGGAGTCGATTGTGGCACTCCTCCAGCATTCCACCGGCCCCAACCTGTTCAACACGCATCCTTCGGGGGACTCCTGGATCTTTCAGATCGACGGGAATTTCGGCGGGACCGCCGCCATTGCCGAAATGCTGATCCAGAGCCACGATGGGGCGATCCACTTCTTTCCCGCCCTCCCCGCAGCCTGGCCAAACGGCCGCGTGAGGGGCCTGCGCGCGCGCGGCGGCGTCACGGTAGACCTCGCCTGGGCCAGGGGGAAAAAGGCTTCCGCTATTCTGGTCCCCAGCCTCGCCGGCGATTATGTTCTCCGGCCGCCGGGGGGCCGGCGCATCTCCGGCATTCACGGGCAACCCGTGGCCGGCGGCGGCGTGCGGGTGCGACTCCTGCCGCCGAGATCCTACCGGATCGGGTTCGTGTAACCGGATGTCCGAACGCGCGCAGATATCGTGCTGCGCGTCGATTAAAATTCAGTAACGCAGGCCGCGGGCGTGAAACCGGGCACCCATCTCTTCGTCTATAACATCGTTCCGCGTCTGTGCGGCGGCAATTCCGGCGAGCATTGCGGCCGCGGCGGAAGAGTTCGCTCGCCGTCACGATAGGAGCCGCATGGCACAGACGGGAGCCAAACAACCGCAGCCCAGAGTGAGCGGGCAGGCCATCATCGATGAGCTGATCCGCAACATGGAGCTGGGCCGGCTGGAGATGGGGTATAGCATTCTCCTGCCGTGTATCTTCAGCATTTACGTCCATCCGGACGATTATCAGCGCCTGGCGGCAGTGCAGGACCTGATCCGGGAGGACGCGCGCCGCGCGCTCAATGCGCGGGTGGCTGCGTGGAACGCCGCGAAGATCTCGCTGTTCCGCCGGAACTCTCCGCGTAAACAGTGTCGCATCGCACAAAGCGACTGGTGGATCGAGTTCTTCGCCGATACCGAAAGTTCGGTGCCGCCGGGGGACGTGGAGATCCACTCCGAATTGAACGACATGCCGCAGCCGGGGTATCGCGGCGTGAAAACCACGCTCATCGGCCGGGAGCCTTCCGTGACGTCCGCGCGGGTGGAGCGCGACCGCCAGAGCACGCGCCACCAGCCGGCCCGCGTTTTTGCCGAGATCCGCTACCAGGACGATTCCGGACCTCAGACCTTCTTCATCACGCAGGACGAGATCCGCATCGGCCGGGGCGGCGACGACCTGGCGCTGGAATTGCCGCTCTATACCAGCGACGAGGTTTCCCGCGAGCACCTGCGGTTGCGCCGCGACCCCTCGAGCGGGGCGTTCGTGATCGTGGACAACAGCCGCAACGGCACCTGGCTCAACGGCAAGCGGCTCGAGCGCGGGGTGGAGCGCGCGGTGCCGGACCACGCGGAAATCCGCATCGCCGAAGCCATCAGGCTCTCATTCGAAGCCCGGAGATAACACCGTGACGCTCGCTGAACTGTACCGCCTGCATACTCCCTTCGCAATCGTCTTTCTGGCGTTCGTGGTGGTCTTCGTCGCGACCTCGTTCCGGGCGGAGCGCCGCAAATGACCTGCGGCGCCGCCACCGATGCCGGACTCGTGCGCGATCGCAACGAGGACCGCTACTGGGCCGACCCCGAGCGCGGCATCTTCCTGGTAGTGGACGGATTGGGCGGACAGGCCGCCGGCGAACTGGCCGCCGAGACGGCGGTCGAAGCCATCCGCGAGTGCGCGCTCGACGGCGAGGCCGCCATACGGCAGGCCATCACCGACGCCAACAACCGCATCTACGCGCTCGCCGCCGGGCGGCCGGAATTGCGCGGCATGGCCTGCGTCCTCACGCTGGCCGTGGTGAAGGACGAAGAGGTGTTGATCGGCCACGTCGGCGACTCGCGCCTCTACCTGATCTGGCAAGGCGCCATCCGCAAACTCACGCGTGACCATTCTCCGGTGGGGGAAGGAGAGGATTCGGGAGAGCTGACCGAAACCGAGGCGATGAGGCACCCGCGCCGCCACGAGATCTTCCGCGACGTCGGTTCGCAGCCGCGCCTGCCGGAGGAGCCCGAGTTCATCGAGATCTTCAAGTGCCGCTTCCGCCCGGACTCCGCGCTGCTGCTGTGCAGCGACGGACTGACGGACCTGGTTACGGCCGCCCAGCTTCGGGAAATCAGCCACCGGTACACGGGCGACCCGGCGAGCGTTGCGTCGGAACTGGTGAATGCGGCCAACGATGCGGGTGGAAGCGACAATATCACGGTGCTGTTCGTGCCCGGAGCACAGTTCCCCGGCCCGGACGGAATTACGCGCCCGCACCGCGCGGCCACGCGCCTCCGCGGCCCGGCCCGCGTGTTCACCGGCCGCGTGGCGTTCCTGGCGTACGGGGTTTTGATCGGCATGCTGCTGTGGGCGGCGCTGAAGTTAAGGGGATAACATGACCGCGCCTACGCGAATCGGGCGTTACGAAATTGTCCGGCGGCTCGGCAAGAGCATGACGGACGTGTACCTCGCGATCGACACGGTGGAAAACCGCAAGGCCGCGCTGAAGCTCATCCAGGCGGGCGGCGATGCGGTCAACCAGATGGTGCTCGAAGCCGAGCGCAGGGGCGCCGAACTGCAGAAGGAATTGCAGGCGCTCGACCCGCGCATGGTCGAGATCTACGAATATGGCGACCAGGACGGCTATTTCTTCGTCGCCATGCAGTACGTGGAGGGCCGCAGCCTGGCCGAGGCGCTGCGGACCGAGCGCTCCATCGACCCGATTCGCGCGGCCGCCATAGCACTCGAAGTCCTGGAGCAGCTGGCCAAGTTCCATTCCTGCGAAGCGGCCGTGGTGCACGGCGATATCAAGCCGTCGAATATCCACCTGGGTCCGAACGACACGGTGCGGCTGCTCGATTTTGGAATCGCCAAGACGCTCCGCGCCAATGGCGAAGCCACCGTACACCACTTCGGCAGCCCGGGCTACTGCTCGCCGGAGCGGCTGAGCCGCTCGCAGGTAGACCAGCAATCGGACCTGTGGGCCATGGGCGCCACGCTCTACGAGATGCTGGCCGGGACGCCGCCTTACCAGGCGGAGGACACGGCGAAGCTGGAACAACTGGTTCTTTCGCGCAGGCCCCCGCGCGCCCTGCCGGCTGCGGTGCCGCGCGGCCTGCGTGCGATCTGCGGCAAGGCCATGGCGCCCGATCCGAGGAAGCGCTACCGCTCGGCCCGCGCGTTCCAGGCCGATCTACAGACGTTTCTCGAACACCGGCAGACGGTGGCCGAGGCCGAACAGCGCGTCGCATGGGGCGCCAATGCTACCATCGAAGCCGCCCGCGCCTGTTTGCGGAAGGCCACCGCCACCATGCGGCGCGCCAAGAGAAGGCTCCGGCTGGCGACCGCGGCGGCCTGGTTCGCGGCGGGAATGGGGCTGTGGATCGGGGGGAGCGTGGGCTGGCAGGTATGGCACGCCAGCGCCGCTCCGAAACCCGAACCGGTGAAGCCCGCGACTCCGCCGGCCCTGCTGACGCCCGCAATGTACACCGCGGAGGCCGACCGCGTTTTCGAGGCCTATGCGAACAGCGCCAACGCGTCGCTCGACGGGTTCGACTGGCAAAAGGCCGAGGTCTGCCTGGTGCGGGCCGTGGGCCTGGGCGCCAGGGACGACCGCACGCTGGCGAAGCTCGCGCTGAGCCGCGGCTACGCCACTCTGGAGCGGCTGAGCGGAGTGCAATATTCCGAAGGTGCGATGACGCAATTGCGCCTCTACGTGCGCGACCAGTTTCAGGACGCCGCCCGGCGATTGCCGCGCGACCCGGGTCCGCACCTGGCGCTGGCGCGGCTGTACACGTACTCGCTGCCGGATTCCGGCAAGGCTTTGGCCGAGTTCGCGGCGGCCGAACAACTGGGCGCCCGGCTCGGGCCGCGCGAGATCCGCCAGCGCGAAGATGCCGCGCAGCTCAAAGCGCGAGAAGCCGCGGCCCGCGCCGCGGCGAAGAAGCCCAAGCGGAGGGTGCGTCGATGGCGGTAACCCGCAGTTGGACCGCGGCCGGCGCGCAGCCCGCCGTCCTGGCCGTCTCGAAAGCGCCGCGGGCGGGCACCGGGATGTTGTGGCTGGCCGGCGCCTCCTTGCTGGTGGCGGCCGCCCTGGTGCTGGTGTACGCGGCCAAGTCGCAGTCGTTCGAAGGTTCTGCCGGGCTGATAAACCTGAACTCCGTCTCCTCGCCCGCGGAACTGCTGCCGCTGCTTGAAGCCTACCCCGACCGCGCCGAGCGGGAGCGCGTCTCCGAGGCCATTTTCGAGACCGTGCGCAAGGCGCGCCCCCTGCGCAATATCGGAACGCTCGCCCCGCTGCGGCGCTCCGAGCATCTGCCGCTCGCGAAACTCAAGCCGCTCATGGCAGTGCGGACGCCGCTCGAATTCCGCCGGCAGTTGCTGCGCTCGGCCGCGCTCTACTTCGGCGGCTTCTACCTGGTGGCGCTGGTGTGGAGCCTCGCCCGGTTCCGCGGCGACCGCAAGATTTTGCCGGCCTTGCACCTGCTCTCGGGCATCGGCCTATGCCTGATGGTCAGCCTGCGCGACCCGCTGCGCGATACGCTCGAATTCCAGAAGTTCGCGCTGGGCGTTTTCCTCGGCTGCCTGGTTCTGGCGCTGCCGGCTTTGCGCTTCTTCGACTACCGCAGGCTGGCGGACTGGTGCTACACCCCGCTGTTCGCAGCGATGGGGCTCTTCGGAATGCTGCTGGCATTCGGCCGCGGCCCCGCGGGCAACGACGCGAAAGTGAACCTGGGGCCGTTTCAGCCGGTGGAGCTCATCAAAATTCTGCTGGTGCTGTTTCTGGCCGGCTACTTCACGCGCAACTGGGACCGGCTGCGCGATTTGCGGGAGCGGCGCGTCTTCCCGCGCCTGTTCCGCCGTGTGGGCCTGGCCCGAGCCGAACACATGATTCCGGTACTCGTGGCCGTTGCGGGAGCCCTGGTGCTGTTCTTCGTGCTCAAAGACCTGGGTCCGGCGCTGGTCACCTTCTTCGTGTTTCTCGCGATGTTCGGCGCGGCGCGCGGACGTCCGGGGCTGGTCGCGGCGGGGCTGGTGCTGATGGTCGCGTCGGTTGCCATCGGCTACCGCATGGGCCAGCCGCACACCGTGGTGGACCGCATCCACATGTGGATTTCGCCATGGGACAACGACGTCCACGGCGGCGACCAACTGGCGCACGCGCTCTGGGGATTCTCGACGGGCGGGCCGTTCGGCTCCGGTCCCGGCTGGGGCGACCCGGCCATGATTCCGGCCGGCAACACCGACCTCGTGCTGCCGGCCATCGGCGAAGAGTGGGGCTTTCTCGGGGTGGTGGGAGTCTTCGTGTTGATCGGCTTTCTGGTGGCCCGTTCGCTGCGCGCGGCGGTTCGGGCCGGCACGCACTATGGCTTCTTTCTCGGGCTGGGTCTGGCGAGCCTGATCGCCTTCGAGATGCTGCTGATCAGCGCCGGGGTGCTTGGCGTTCTGCCGCTTTCGGGCGTGGTGTCTCCGTTCCTGAGCTCCGGAAACACCGCGATGCTGGCGAACTTTCTGGTGTTCGCGCTGCTCGCATCCATATCGGCCGATGACCGCGGCGATGCCGAGAAGCTGCCGCACAGCATCCGCCCGCTGCGGTTTGCGCTGGCGGGCGCCGCGATCGTGCTGGTCGCGATGGCCGCGCGCTACCAGGTGATCCAGGACCGCGATTACCTGGCCCGCGACGCGCATTCGTTCGAAGCCGACGGCGTCAAGCGGCCGCATCACAACCCGCGGCTCAACTCCATCGCGGCCGAAATTCCCCGCGGCACCATCTATGACCGCAACGGCATCCCGCTGGCCACCAGCAGTTGGGCGGAGCTCGAACGCCACCGGGCCGATTACCAGGCGCTCGGCATCTCGATCGACCAGGCCTGCTCGCGCTTCGATACCCGCCACTATCCGTTCGGCTCGGCCACCACCCTGGTGCTGGGCGACTTGCGGACGGGGGAGAACTTCCACGCTTCGAACGCGTCGCTCGTGGAGCACGATTCCAACCGCAAGCTCCAGGGCTACGACTACTCCGAACTGGCCGCCCTGGTGCGCTACCGGCACGAGCCGGGCAACCCGGAGATCGCCCGCGTGCTGGCGCGCGACCGGAATATCCGCACGACGCTCGACATCCGCCTGCAATTGCGTGCGCAGGAGATTCTGGCGCGGCGTCTAAACGGGCAGAAGGGCGCGGTGGTGGTGCTGGAGGCCGGCACGGGCGATGTCCTGGCCATGGTGAGCCTGCCAGCGCCCGATCCGCCCGGCACGCGCACAGCGGCCCCGCTGCCCGACGAGTTGCTCGACCGCGCGCGCTACGGCGAGTATCCGCCGGGCTCGACATTCAAACTGGTAACCGCCATTGCGGCTCTGAGCCGCGACCCCGAGTTGCGGCATCGCACCTTCCTCTGCCGCAGGCTGGCGGATGGCCGCGCGGGCACCTGGATTCCGGGATGGAACCGGCCGATCAAAGACGATATTGGCGACCGTCCGCACGGCACCCCCGATATGGAGCGCGCCATCGCGGTTTCCTGCAATGCGTATTTCGCGCAGCTCGGCGTCCACGATGTGGGGGCGAAGGCCCTGGCCGAGACGGCCGGGCAGATGGGCATCTCGACCGGCGACCCGGCCGAGTTGCGCAAGATGCTGCCCTTCGCCGCGTACGGGCAGGGGCCGGTGCTGATCTCGCCGTTCAAGATGGCGCGGGTGGCCGCGACCATCGCCGCCGGCGGAGAGATGCCCGAGGGGCGCTGGCAGACCGACAGCGGCAATACCCGCACCGACGCCCCGGTGCGGATGCTGCCCGAATCGCAGGCCGCCTTCCTGGCAGAGGCCATGCGGCGGGTAGTGACGGAAGGCACCGGGCGGCGCGCTATGGCGGGGTCGGACGTCAGCTTCGCGGGCAAAACGGGGACCGCGCAGATGGACGTGGGGATGCCGCATTCCTGGTTCACGGGCTTCGCGCCGTACGACGGCGCGCCCGCCCGGCGCCTGGCGTTTGCAGTGGTGGTGGAGCATGGAGGGTACGGCGCGCTGGCGGCCGCCCCCATCGCGCGGGAAGTCATGGAATCGGCAAAGAGTTTGGGGTTGCTATGAACATCAGCGAATTTCTGGAGAGGTTCGGACGGACGCTGCTCGAAGCGCCGCTGGCGACCGCGACGAAACCGGAGGTGCCGCCGGAACTGGCGGAGATCCGCCTGGCCGTGCTCGACCGAATTCGTGAGAAGAGCTACCGCTCCGGGGGCAAGAAGGTCTTTCCGTACGACCTGCTGCGGGTGCGGATGCGCGGCGTGGAAGAAGACCGCGTCGGGTTATTCGCGGGCCGGTTTTTCCGCCAATATCTGGAACAGGAGGTCCGCGCTTCGCTCCGCGACGGGGGCTGCCGCTATTCCGATACCCTGCGCGTGGAAGTGCAGGCAACTGCCGGTCTGCCGCAGAGCGGCGAGGAATGGCTGGTGGTGGAGACCGCTTCGCAAGAGGCTGCCGGCGGACCGGAGGCCCGCCTGGTCGCGCGGGAAGGGAAGGAGTTCCCGCTTGCCAAGGCCCGCACGAACATCGGGCGGGTGGCCGATGTTTACCGTGCCGGCGGTCTCTACCGCCGCAACGATTTGGTTCTGGACGATGAAACGGTTTCGCGCGAGCACGCTCACATCCAGTACGACCGCGCCGCGCGCGAATACCGGCTGTTCAACGATCGCTGGTACGCGCGCGGCCCGCGCCCCGGCGAATGCGGTATTTGGATCGTGCGCGACGGCATGAGCCAGGAGGTCCACCGCGACAGCCGCGGCGCGAAGCTCGAGCAGGGAGACGAGATCCACCTGGGCGAAGCCGTACTCAAGTTCGAAGTAGGTTAGGGCGCTGCGCTCGCCTGGACGGGCCAGGAGGCCTATCCTACCTTGGGCGGCCCCCAGAACGCGACCGATATCGCGATGGTCGCCGCCTGCACCCCGATCACCAGCGCCACGCACGCCGGCCATCCGCCGCGCGCCCAGAAATACCCCGGCACCGCCGAGCCGAACGTGCCGCCAGCGTAGTAGAACATGACGTACAGCCCCACCGCGGCGGCGCGTGCCTCTCGCGCGACCACTCCCACGTAGCTCGAGCTCGCGGCGTTGGCGATGAACACTCCGGTGCAGCAGAGCGCGAGCCCGGCCAGCACCGCAGCCATGCTGTGGACCAGTGTGAGCGCCACGCCGCAGATGCCGCCGCCGAACGCCATCACCAGCGCCGCCTTGTGGCCCAGGCGGTCGATCGCCCGGCCGGCGTAGGGTGTAATGGCCGCGCCCACCAGATAGACCACGAACAGCAGCGCCAGGGCCTGGGTGTCGAGCCGGAAGGGCGGCGCGGCCAGGTAGAAGTTGATGTATGTGAAGGTCGCCACCAGTGTGAACAGCACGCAGAACGCAACGGCATAGGTCGCGAGCAGCCGCGGATTGCGCAAGTGCCGCAGGGTGGGTCGCAACACCGGAGCGCCCTTGACGCCGCGGACGAAGCGGCGTCCCGGCGGCAGCCACCGCCAGATGGCTACCCCGCCCAATAGGTTCAGCAGGCCCAGCGCCACGAAGGCCCAGCGCCACGACGAATGCTGCGCCACGACCGCCGTCACCATCCGTCCCGAGAATCCGCCCAGGACCGTCCCGGCGACGTAGGCCGCCACGGCCGCTCCGGTTTCGGTTTCCCATTCCTCATTGATGTACGCGATGGTCACCGCGAAGATGCCGGGGGTGAAGACACCCTGCCAGAATCTCCAGAAGATGAGCTGTCCCAGGCCGGCCGAGGTGGCTGCCAGCAGCGTCGGCACCGCCAGCAGGAAAGCGGCGGGAACCATGACGCCCTTGCGGCCCCAGCGATCGGAGATCACCCCCGTGAACGGCGCCGCCAGAGCCACCGCCAGGGTTGAGGACGTGACCAGCAGGCTGACTGCGGCCGCCGATGCGTGGAATGCCGACGCCAGCATCGGCAGAAGAGGTTGCGGAGCGTACAGGGTCAGGAACGCGCAAAAGCCGGCGCACACAACCGCCGCGGTGCGGGCTCGCGGCTGCCCCGGCGAACAGGGCGCCGCCTGTTGCGCGGGGCTTGCCATGGCTCCATTATCCCAGGAGGCACGCTCCCATAAATTGCGATAGGCTATGCTCAGTAGAAGCGTGCCGGAAGAACTGATACTGGCGATTCGGTCGCGGGAGATCGCCGCGGTGCGGGCTGCACTGAAGGCCGCTCCCCACGGGGCGCGCAGGCCCAGGGCTATTCTCGAAGCGGCGCGCGTGGCCTTTCTGCCGGCGATTGAACTACTTTGCCGCGCCGGCGCCGATCTCAACGCTTCCTACCGGAATTACCGGCCGCTGCACGTGCTGCTTCAGGAGGAGCCGCACGCGGATGCTTCGAGACCGCTGCGGGAGCGGCTGGCGTGCCTGGGGTGGCTTCTCGAACACGGCGCCGACCCGGAGCTCACCGGCGCATGGCCGCCGGCCCGCGCGCTGATCATCGCCGCGTTCACCGGCGAGCCCGATTACGTCAAGCGGCTGATGGAAGCGGGCGCCCGGATCGACGGTTTTTCCGGAGCCGCTTTAGGAGACCGGCGCGCGGTCGAAAAGGCCCTTCGCGAGCGGCCGGAATTCGCGCGCGAACGCGACCACGGCGGACTCACCGCGCTGCAATGCGCCGCGGGCTCGCGCCTTCCGGACATAAATACCGTGGAAATTGCGCGCCTGCTGATCGCGAACGGAGCCGATGTGAGAGCCCGGACCGCGGCCTGGGGCCACGAACTCGATGCCACCTATTTCGCAGCCGGATCGACGCACGTGGAGATGTTCCGGCTCCTGCTCGAACACGATGCGGACCCCTGCGAAGCGCTCGCTCACGCCGTCTGGGGCCAGCACTTCGAACTGGCGGAACTGGCGATCGCGCACGGAGCCGACCCCGACCGCGCCGAGGCCAACGGCAAGCCCCTGCTCAACGACCTGATCCGGTGGGGGCAGATGTCGCGCGCGCTCTGGCTGCTGGCCCGAAAGGCCAGCCCGAACATTCCCGACACAGAGGGATGGACGGCGGTCCACCAGGCGGCGGCCCGAGGCAACACCCGCATGATGCAGGCGCTGATCGCGGGCGGCGGAGACGTTGCCAGGCGCGACCGCGCGGGAAGGACACCGTATGACGTGGCGAAGGATGCGAAGCGTGAGAAACTGCTGGCGATGATCGCCTCGGCATGAACGGCTCTAGCGGCGCCCCCCGTATATTAGGTACTGGAGCCGATGAGACATAAATATTCCGAGTACATGCACTGGGCCAAGACCCAAAGCCGCGCCAGGTACAACCTGGCCACCAGCGGCGTAGGCCCCTTCCCGATGCGCGATCTGCCGGTGGATTTTTCCAGGCTGGAAATCAACGGCAACAACGGCTACGGTTATTCTCCGCTCCAGGGTGCGATTGCGGGCCGCTACGGCGCAGATCCGGATTGCGTGGTGGAGTCCACGGGCACGTCGATGGCGAATCATCTGGCAATGGCCGCGCTGATCGAACCGGGCGACGAGGTGCTCATCGAACAGCCCGTCTATGGCCCGCTGCTGGATGCGGCGCTCTATCTGGAAGCGGATGTGAAGCGCTTCGCGCGCCGCGAAGAGAATGGATTCGCGGTGGATCCCGCCGAGATCCGCAGCGCCATCAACCTGAAAACGAAACTGATCGTCATCACCAACCTGCACAATCCGACGAGCGTTCTCACCCCCGAAGGCGTATTGCGCGAAGTGGGCGAGTTGGCACGAAGCGCCGGCACCCGGGTGTTGGTCGATGAAGTGTATCTCGATGCGGTCTACGAGAACCCGCCGCGGAGTTCGTTCCACCTCGGGCCCGAGTTCATCGTGACCAGCAGCCTCACCAAAATTTACGGTGTGAGCGGACTGCGCTGCGGCTGGATTCTGGCGGCGCCGGACCTGGCCTGGCGAATGCGGCGGCTCAACGACATTTTCGGTGCTACGCCCGTGCATCCCGGCGAGCAGCTCAGCGTGGCGGCGTTCGAGCATCTGGACGTGCTCCGCGAGCGCGCGCGGCGGGTGCTGGAAGCCGACCGCAGGCTGCTCGGCGAGTTCCTGGCGGCGCACCCCGAGCTGGGCGCGCCGGCGGCGCCGTGGGGCACCACCTGCTTTCCGCGGGTAGCCAGCGGAGATGCCGGCGGGTTTTTGGAGAAGCTGCGGGCGGAGCACGAGACTTCGGCGGTGCCCGGGCGATTCTTCGAAGTGCCCAATCGGATTCGGATTGGCATGGGAGTCAACAGCGAAATATTTGCCGAAGGACTGAAGCGCATCGGCGCGGCGCTGGAATCCTAGCCCGCTCCCTTACTGTCGCGGATCTGTGCGTGCAGCGCACGTCTTTCAAACCTTTTCGATGACCTTCAACAGCCCCGCCAGCGACGTCTCGGTCGAATACATCCGGCCTTTCGGATCGCGCCAGTGGGTCTCGAGCGTGAACGTTTCGCGGTAGCCGTCTTTCCGCAGCGCCCGGATCTGGCCCAGGTTGTCGAACTCGCCCTGGCCCACCGCGGTCCAGACGACCTTGCCATCCGGCTGGTGCTTGTAATCGCGCAGGTGCACGTGGAAGATGCGGGCCGGGTCCAGCTTGCGGTAGCCGGCGGGGAAAGCCTGCTCTCCGGATTCGCCGGCATTGTTCGGATCCCAGGCGATGCCCACGTTGGGCTCCCTGACGCGCTTCAACAGCGCCGCCGCCTGCGCGCCGGTGGCGACATGGCCGCCGCCGATGTTCTCCACGGCCAGCCGATAGCCCCTGGCGCGGCGCGCGGCTTCGCGCAGCAGTTCGTCGATCCTGGCATGGCTCGCGGCCGAGGGGGTCTCGCCCTTGCGCAGCATGAACGTGAAAATGCGGAGCTTGCCGGTGCCGAAGATCTTCGCGCGCTCCACCCCGGCATCCAGCAGCTTCCACTGTTCCTCGAGAACCTTCCGGCCTTCGGGCGTATCGGGCGGCAGCGGGATCTTGAAAAAACCAGTGCTTTCGATCGAGACGCGGATGCCGTTTTCATCGAAAATGCGGGCGGCCTCGCGGACTCTCTCCACCGGCTGCGAAGTGTTGTAGGGGCCCCAGATGTTGCGGACCTCGGCCCACTTGAGATTGTGCTGCCGCAGGAACTTCGCGGCGGTGAGAACGTCGTCGTCAATTTCGTCGGTGGTGATCCCGAGCTTGATTTCGGAAAGCGGCAGGGCCGCGAGGGGGCGGGCCAAGAGAGCCAGCGCGGATCCGGCGAGCCAGTCGCGACGTGTCGATCGGGTCATGCTCCGCATTATAACGGAGCGATCAGTTGCCGAGGTCGAGTACGTCGAAGTGGAAGCGCTCCGGCGGAAGTAGCGCCGGCTCCTGGGGAAACAAGTGCGACCATGCCTGGTAAGCGCTCCCCGCCACGGTGGCGTTCAGATAGAACAAAAACTGGCTCGAAAAGCAGTCGACCGGCGGAGGTTGGCGGAACGTAAGCCTCAAGCCGACCGCCTTTTCGATGGCTACTCCACGGGTCGGAACGTTCTTCTCTTCGAGCAGGGTGACGAAGCTCGCCCGTCCGGCATGCGGCCATACATCCGGATGCAGCAGCTTCCGCAACGTGTCCTCGCTCTCGAACGTGATCTCGCACTGGCGGATCCATTCGAGCACGGAATCGCCCCAAAGCCAGTGTGAAAGCAGGTGTTTGTATTGTTCCGCGAGTTGCAGCGCCAGGTCGTATTTTCGCTGCTCCAGGACGCTCTCCTCGGCGTCGCTGGGCGCCAGCATGTCCTCGGCTTCGAGCATCACGGAATTGAGGTCCGCCGCACCTTCCGTGGCGGAATGCACGAGCAAGGGCGGAAGCTCGTGAGTTTTACTCCCGGGGATCTCGACGTATCGTTGTTCCCTCATGGCGTATCCTAACCCCTCTAATAATGACGTCGCGACGAGGCGCCTTTGTTTCATGTTGTAGCACACGGCTTGCCATTGTGAGCCGAGAAAGTTTGGATCGGTTGCATCGCAAACACTGATACAGCCGTTAGCAGCCGCGCCTGACGGCTGCTAACGGTAAGTGCGCGCTATGACGCCTATCTTCCCTGGCTCGCGAAATGACCGGCCGCCGCGCTCGTGCGCGCCAGCGGGATCAGAATCTCGGCCCGGGTGGTTTCGGGACCGACCGAAAGCGAAAGTCCGGACGCCGCGCCGTAACAGATCTCGAGGCGCCGGCGCACGTTCAGCAATCCAACGCCCGCCCCGGTCGTGGCGGAGCCGCCGCCCGCGGCACTGTTTTCGACCGAGATCCGCAAACGGTCCGCCGTGCGCTCCGCGCGAATCCGGACATAGCCGGGCTCGCTCCTCTGCGCCACCCCGTGCTTGATGGCGTTCTCGACCAGCGGCTGAATGGATAGCACCGGGATGAGGATTTCGACGGCGCCCTCGTCCACCTGAATGTCGGTAGTCAGGCGCTCGGCCAGCCGCGATTGTTCCACCTCGAGGTATGCGCGCACGATTCGCATCTCCTCCGAGAGCGGGACGAAGGTCTTGTCGGATTGCAGGAAGTAGCGAAAGATGTCGGCCAGGTTCAGGACCATGCGGCGCGCGCCGGGCGCTTCGCGGGGGATGGTGCCGTAGAGCGTGTTGAGAGCGTTGAAGAGGAAATGCGGATTGATCTGCGATTGCAGCGCCCGCAGTTCGGCCTGGCTCACCAGCCGCTTCAGTTCCTGGCGGCGGAGCGATTGCACCCGGGCGGCGATTTCGGCGGCGGCTTGGCCCAATGCGTCGAGATCGTTGCCCAGATAGCGCCGCCCGCCCCTGCGCCGGCCGAGCAGGATCACGCGAGTTTCCCCTTCGGCCAGCCGGACCGGCACGGCTGCTTCCGCCCACGTCCACGGCGCCAGGCTGGCTGAGGGCAGGGCCGTCGCGACCACCGGAGCGTGCAGGCCCGCGGCGGCGGGAAGGGAAGCCGCGACATAATCGGCGGTACCGACACTCTCGGCCATGGCGGAGGCGGCCCATTCCAGGTACCGGCTCTCTTCAGCCAACTCCGGGGCGTTGCGGACGCGCTGCGCCAGGCTGCCCAAGCCGGCCTGACGGAAGACCGCGCGGGTGAGCCATCCTTGCACGCGGCTTCGCAGCCAGGCAAAGAAGACCAGGAACAGACAGACGCTGATCAACAGAAAGGCTTCGGGCAGCGGCTGGCGGGTGGCGCGCTCCACCAGAACCAAACGGAACGAGGCCTCGATCACCAGGCCCGTGAGGACCGCCGCCAGCAGCGCGTTGGCCAGGAAGCGGACAAAGGCATCCAGCAGTACGAAGCGGTAGTCCTGCAGGAGCAGGAACAAGGCCAGCGGGATTCCCGCGTGGTGAATCACCAGTTCGCCGGACCAGGCCTGGTCGGCGTGCCCGTTTCCGAAGTGCAGAAACGACATGGCGAACAGCGCCAGGCACATCGACGCCGCGATGCGCGCCCCGCCCGAAGAGCGCCAGCCGCCGCGGCGCAGGACGGCCGCAGCCACCGCGATTGCGGTCAGCGCGAGGAATCCGATGGTGATGACCTGAAGGGCGGCCTGATGCAGCGAAGCGCCATGCCGGTAGATTTCGAGGAAGTGCAGCAGGGTCGCGGCGGTGCTGAGCAGGTAACCGCAGCGGACCAGCGCCGCGCGGCTTTCGTCGAGCGAAAGGTGGAGCAGGACGGCCGGCAAAAAACTCAGCACCGAAAAACTCACCCAGGCGATTATGTCGAGCGTCCGCGGCGGCAGACCCGGCCAGGCCAGAATGGTGAGCGATCCCAGGTTCCAGAACAAGGCCAGCGCGGCCGCCACCACCGAAAGATTCCGCCCGCGGTTTCCCGACCATCCCCGGCCGCTGAGCAGTAGAACCAGAAAAATCCCGAAGATGAGCGCGCCGCCGGCATGGCCGAGAATATTGAAGAGGAGGAGGCGGTCGGGTCCGGGCATGTTCACCACTGAAGCATCTGGCGGACAGCGTGCGCCTGCCGCTTGCTGACAATGAATTCCTGGCCGTTAGTCAGGGTGAGCAGCCAGCGCTGGCTGCTCAGCGGGGCCATCTTGCGCACATGATTCACATTGACCAGCGCGTTCCGGTGAACTCGCTGGAACGCCGATTCGCGCAGGCGTTCGCCGATATTCCGCAGCGTATGCGTGGCGGTGTAGCGGCGGCGGGCGGTCACGATCCAGACGATCTCGCGCTCCGCCTGAAATGCCAGCACGTCGTCGAGATCGAGCAGGTAATACTCCTCGCCGCTGCGCCCCACGATCTTGCGGCTGCGCTGCGCGGCCGGGGTTTCCTCAATTTCGTTGAGGCGCACCAGCGACTCCGCCACTTCGAGTTTTCTGGGGCGCAGGGCGCGCACGCGGTCCAGCGTCTTCTCGATCCGCTCCCGGCTGACCGGCTTCAAGAGGTAGTCGAGCGCCCCGGCTTCAAAGGCCCGGATAGCGTGCTCGTTGTACGCGGTGACGATGACGACGATGGGAAGGGAGCCTTCCGGCAGGCGGCGGATCACGTCGAAGCCGCCCATGCCGGGCATCTCGAGGTCGAGCAGGACGAGATCGGGCTGGGAACGGGCGATCCCGGCGATGGCCTGCTCTCCGTTTTCGGCTTCGCCGGTGACCAGGACATCGGGGAACGTCTCGAGTTCGTCCCGAAGCACACGGCGCGCCACGGGTTCGTCGTCCACGATCAGGACCCGAAGCGGTGCGGACGCATGTCCGCTCACCGGCAAAATCCGCCCGTCTGTCGCCAGATCCGTCCCGCGCGTCATTCTGTCGTCGGTTCCTTGTCTCTATCGTAAGCATACTGTAGGCATCGTGAACTTTTCTTCGCTGGGTATCCTGATGCTTCTGTGTTCGGCGGCCACGGCTCAATCTATCGATTCGGGCACGGTCGGCGGAACCGTAACCGACCCGTCCGGCGCCGCGATTCCCGGTGCCGCCGTAACGCTTCACAACCCCATCACCAACTACAACGAGAGCGTCAGCTCCGACGCGACCGGTGTTTTCCGCTTTAACAACGTACCGTTCAATTCGTATCAGCTGGAGGTGAAATCCGGCGGCTTCGCTCCTTTCAATCGCGCTGTGGCGGTGCGGACGTCCGTGCCGGTGAGCCTGCAAGTCAAGCTGAAGCTGGCCGCCTCATCGACCTCGGTGGAGGTGACCGCGAGCGGGGCGGACATGGTGGAGAACGTGCCGGTGGCTCACAGCGATGTGGACATGAGCACACTGGCGTCTCTCCCGATGTCCTCACCCGGCTCCGGGCTGAGCGATGCCGTTGCCATGAGCGCACCCGGTGTGGTGGCGGATTCGAACGGCTTCTTCCACCCGCTGGGCGATCATGCGCAGACCAGCTTCAGCATCGACGGGCAGCCGATCACCGATCAGCAGAGCAAGACGTTCTCCACGCAAATGCCGGAGAACGCGTTCCAGAACATGGAACTGATTACGGGCCTGGCGCCGGCGGAGTATGGCGACAAGACCAGCCTGGTGGTGGACGCGGTGACGCGCTCGGGTTTGGGCAAGAAGGTGTTCGGGGATTTCGGAACCGGATACGGTTCGTTCGGCGATCTCAGCGAGAAGGGATCGGTGGGGTGGGGGAGCAGCCGTTTCGGCAATTTCCTGGTGGCCAACAGCGACCGCTCGGGGCGCTTCCTCGATTCGCCCGAATTCTACCCGGCCCACGACATCGGCAATAACGAGACGCTCTTCGACCGTGTGGACTATCAGCCCGGCGCGCATGACTCGCTGCACCTCGATTTGTTTGTGGCGCGCAACTGGTTCCAGGTGCCGAACACGTACGACCAGCCCAATCAGGACCAGCGGCAACAGGTGGTGAGCTTCAACGTCGCGCCCGGCTATCAGCACAGCTTCGGGGCGAGCACGCTGCTGACGGTGAACCCCTGGGTACGCCGCGACGACGTCAACTACTATCCGAGCGGCGATCCATTAAACGATACGCCGGCGACTCTTGCGCAGCACCGGACGTTGACGAACTGGGGCACGCGGATGGATGTGGCGTCGGTGATCGGAAGGCACAACCTCAAGTTCGGAACCGAACTCAAGCAGACGCGACTGGGGGAGGCGTTCACCCTGGGCATCACCGATTTCGGATTCAACCCGGTGTGCCTGGACGCACAGGGGAATCCGGCCGGAGCGGCGGGCATCATCAATCCGGACGCCTGCGCCGGCGCCGGTTTGACCCCTAACCCCGGCCTGCTGCCGGGCCTCGTTCCCTATGACCTGACGCGCGGCGGCAGCCTCTTCCATTTCAACGACGCGGGCAACGTCAACCAGGCAGCGTTCTACGCGCAGGACGCTATGACGTTCGGGCGCCTGACGCTGAACGCCGGCCTGAGGGTGGACCGCTACGACGGCGTCACCGAGGCCACCGCGGCGGAGCCCAGGTTCGGAGTTTCTTACCAGATCAAGGCCACCGGCACGGTGGTGCGTGGGTCGGTTTCGCATACCATGGAGACGCCCTACAACGAGAACCTGCTGCTTTCGAGCGCCTCGGGCGTGGGCGGGCTGGCATCGAATATTTTCGGCGCGTACGCTTCCGTGCCGCTGAAGCCCGGCAGCCGCAACCAGTTCAACGCCGGACTACAGCAGTCCCTCGGGCGCCTCCTGCTTGTGGACGCCGACTATTTCTGGAAATTCACGGATTCGGCTTATGACTTCGACGTGCTGTTCAACACGCCCATCGCGTTCCCGATCTCGTGGCGGAAATCGAAGCTGGACGGCGTGGGCGTGCGGGTATCCACGATCGACCTGCACGGGTTTCAGGCGTACGTGACTATGGGCCACACGCGGGCGCGCTTCTTCGGGCCGGAAACCGGAGGGCTGATCTTCAACTCGCCGGTGGATGCGAGCGTGTTCCGCATCGACCACGACCAGGCCTTCCAGCAGACTATGAATCTGCGGTACCAGCGCCCGCACAAGGGGCCTTTTGTGGACTTCACCTGGCGGTACGACAGCGGCCTGGTGGCGGGCTCGGTGGCCACGTTGGCGGACGCCCTGGCGCTGACCGGCGCCGAGCAGGCGGCCATCGGCTTCCACTGCGGCGGGCAGGTGGCGAGCGTCGGCAACCCGATCACCTCTTGCTCGGGGAACTATGGCGCCACGCGGTTGATCATCCCGGCGCCGGGGACGGAGAACGACGATACCAATCCGCCGCGCATCGCGCCGCACCACGTCTTCGACATGTCGGTGGGAACCGATAACCTGCTGCACACCGAGCCGGTACGCATGACGCTGCGGGCCACGGTGCTGAATCTGACGAACAACGTGGCGCTGTACAACTTTTTATCGACGTTCAGCGGGACGCACTTCGTGACGCCGCGTGCGTACCAGGTGAGCGTCGGGGTTGTGTTTTAGCTGCCCGCTCCCTCACGGTCGCGGCTCTGTGCGGCAACAGAGGCGCGACCGTGAGCGATATCAGGCCAGCTTCTTCACCCGGCAGTCGACGTCGTGGCGGAAGCGGTCGATAAAGCCGGCGACGTAATCGGGGATGGACAGCGACGGGTCGTTCACCAGCGGCGTCAGGTCCATCGCGAAATTCAGGGCGGATTCCTCGTCCGTGCCGTGCGAGGCGTGGTAGGTGGCATGGGCCAGGCGGCGTCCGGCGGTGGCCAGGTCGTAGCGCTTGCCCCCGGATACCTGCGAATCGAAGACGCCAACCAGGGCGGCCGCGATGTTCGACCGGGCCGAAACGGGCAGCGCCTGCTTCTGATCGTCGGAGAGCCAGTCCAGGTCTCGCCAGACTTCGCACCCGTAGACCTTGCCGGGCTTGGTCTCGGGCGCCACGGCACGCAGCGCGGCGATCGCCCGCATGGTAACGCCGACGTGCGTATCGTGTTTGTCTGCCAGGTTGTGCAGGTAAACCACCTCGGGCCGGGCGGCCAACAGAATCTGCTTGAGGTCGTCCACCACGGCGCTTTCCCGGGGGTTCTTTACCTGGCCGCTGGTGAAGCCCAACTGCACCTGGCAGGCGTATTCGCCGACGTAGGCTGCCTTACGCTGCTCGATCAGCCGGACCTTCTGCATTTCCTCGTCGGTGTAAGCGCCGTAGATGCCGGCGCGCGGGCTGCCGGCGCCGTTGGTCACCACCACGCCGGTGAACCACTTGTCCTTGAGGCCGAAACATTCGGCGACGCCGTGGTAGGCCATGATCTCGATATCGTCCTGGTGCGCCGAGATGCAGAGGTGAGTGGTTCGGGCGAGGGCTGCCTCGGGCGCGAGTCCGTCGGGAACGAAGAGGTCCGCGCCTGAATTATGAAACCGCACTGATATTTGCCTCCTTGTCTTTGATGGCCGGCAGGCTCGCAGCCGCGATGGCCTGGCCGTGCCTTTTTTCCTTTTCGCCGGGAATATGAAAACGGATCCGTCCCGCGAGTTCGGGAAACTCGTCGCGGAGAACATGGTTGGCCATGGAGAGGATGAGGTCGCCGCCCACGCCCGTCAGCACGCGGCCGAGCACCAGCAGGTTGCGGAAGTCGTAGAAATCCGCGTAGGTGGCAATGGTGTAGCCGAAGTAGATGCCGATGGTTTCGTAGATGCGCAAGGCCCGCGCGTCGCCGGTGGCCGCCAGTTTCTGCACCTGTTCGAGCTTGACCGGAAGCGGCATTTCCGGAGGTAAGTTGATGCCGGCGGTGGCAAGCAACCGTCCCACCGCCTGCTGCGAGAAATACTGCGCGCCGACGCCGGGATCGCCCGACCATTCGTCGATGGGGGCGTTTTCGCGATAATCCACCGGCACGAACGCCAGTTCGTTCAGCCAGGTGGTGATATTGCCTTGCGGGTTGACGAACCCGGCAGCCAGGCTGCTGCCCATAGCGACTCCGAGCACGGCGTTGTCGCCCAGCGCCATGGAGCCGGCGAGCGCCGTGACCTCGCCGTCGTTGACCACGTCGAACGGTATGCCGCCCCAGGCGGCCTGCAGGTCGAAGAAGAGGCGGCGGACGCGGCTGTCGAACAGGGCCGGTCCCACCGAGCGGTAGAGCGACCCGACGCGCACTTCGTTGTCGACATAGACGCCGGCGGCGCTGCCTCCGATGGCATCGACTCGCGGCAGGTGCGCTGCCGCGCGCTTCAAGGAATCGTGGATGCCGTCGAAGTGGTATTGCGGATCGGTCTGGGCGCTGGGGTTCCAGGGCACCTCGTCGCTGAAGACCACCTCGCCGTCGACGACCGCGGCGCACTTGCGATCGCTGGCGCCCAGGTCGAAGCCGATGCGGCAGCCTTCGAGATGCCGTCCCAGCGGGGCCGCGGCTTCCTTCTCGCGGGGTGCGAATTCGTAGGGAACATTCTCGAAGACCATGGGATGCCCATAGACGCGGCGGCCCATGAACTCATAGTCGAAGGCGCGGGCGCCCGAGGGCGAGTAGACGCCGCTCAGATACTCCGCCAGGTGCGGGTTTCCCGCCACGGTGACGCGCCAGCCGCCCTTCTGCCACAGCAGGAATTTGAGCAGGCGCTCGGCATAGCGCTGGTTCAGCGCGACGTTGGGACCCTGGTGCGGAAGGATGCTTGTCCGGAACACGGAAACGGATCCGCCGCCGCGCTCGAGCGCGATGGCGAGATCCTCATGAGGGCCGGCCGTGACGCGTTCGCGATAGGCGCGATTCCATAGCGAGGCGGGCACGAACTCCGGGTCGAGCACCGGACGGCAGCGGGTTGGAATCGAGAGCATGATGCGATTGCAGTCTATCACCATTGTCCTGTGGATATGCCACTATAGGACTCTATGTGGCTGGGGATTGACATCGGTACCGGAGGCTCCCGGGCGCTGCTGGTGGATGCGGGCGGGGCCGTGTGCGCGGGCTATACGGCGGCGCACGAGGAGATGCGGATGGAGCGTCCGCTATGGGCCGAACAGCGGCCGGAAAACTGGTGGGACGCCGCCCGCGAGGCGATCCGCGGCGTGCTTGCCGAAGCCGGCGTTTCGGGCAGCCAGGTGCAGGGCGTCGGCCTTTCCGGCCAGATGCACGGTCTGGTCTTACTGGACGACCGGCACCAGGTGATCCGCCCCTCTCTGATCTGGTGCGATCAGCGCAGCCAGCCGCAGGTGGACGCGGTGAATGCCCGGGTCGGCCGCGAAAATGTGCTGCGGTACATCGCCAACCCGGTGCTGACCGGCTTCACGCTCCCCAAACTGCTGTGGGTGCGGGACAACGAGCCGCGGAATTTCGAGCGCGCCCGCAAGATGCTGCTGCCCAAGGATTACATCCGGTACAAACTGACCGGGGAGTTTGCATCGGAGGTGTCGGATGCCTCGGGCACGGCGGTGTTCGACGTGGTGAACCGGCGCTGGTCGTGGGAGATGATGGATGCGCTGGGGCTCGACCGGTCACTGCTGCCGGAGTGCTACGAATCGAGCGACGTCACGGGGCTGGTTTCCGGGGAAGCGGCCGAAGCCACCGGGCTGGCGCCGGGGATCCCCGTGGTGGGCGGCGGCGGCGACCAGGCCTCGAGCGCAGTGGGGAACGGCATTGTCGAAGAGGGCACCGTTTCCTGCACGCTGGGCACTTCGGGCGTGGTGTTCGCACACATGGAACAGGTGGCGTACGACCCGGCGGGACGCGTCCACACGTTCTGCCACGCGGTGCGGGACAAGTGGCACGTGATGGGGGTGACGCAGGGCGCGGGGCTCAGCCTGCAATGGTTCCGCAACCAACTGGCGCCCGGCGCGAGCTACGACGCGCTGACGGCCGAAGCGGCGCAATCGCCGGCCGGGGCGCAGGGCCTCTTCTGGCTGCCCTACCTGATGGGCGAGCGTACCCCGCATTTGGATGCCGCCGCGCGCGGCGGATGGATCGGCCTGACCGCCAGCCACACCCGGGCGGACATGATCCGCGCGCTGATCGAAGGCGTGTCGTACAGCCAGCGCGATTGCCTGGACATCATTGAAGCGCTGGGCGTAGCGGTGGACTCGGTGCGCGCCTCGGGCGGCGGCGCGAAGAGCGCGTTCTGGCGCGGCCTTCTGGCCGGCATCCTGAACAAGCGCGTGGTGACCCTCGAGACGCAGGAAGGCTCGGCTTATGGCGCGGCGCTGCTGGCGCTGGCAGGCACGGGCGAGTACAGTTCCGTGCCGGAAGTGTGCCGGGCAGCCATCCGCGAGACCGAATCGGTTTGCGCTCCAGACGGCGAGGCGGCGTTCTATGCGAAGGCGCACCGCGTGTACCAGTCGCTCTACCCGGCGCTGCGGCCGGCGTTCCAGCAGATCGGGTGCCTGTGAAGTTGCAAGGCCGGCAAAGCCTCAGGCCCGCCCTGCGAACTCACCGGTCTCGGTAGAGACCTTCACCATCTCGCCTTCCTTAATGAAAAGAGGCACCCGGATCTCCAACCCGGTTTCCAGCCGTGCCGGCTTAGTCACGCTGCCGCTCGACGAATCGCCGCGCACCCCCGGTTCCGTGAACGCGACCTTAAGCGTGACGTTGGCAGGCAATTCCAAGCCGATCGGGTTGCCGTTGAACCTGAGCAGCTCGATGATGAGACCTTCGGTGAGAAAGTCGACTGCATTTCCCATCACGGAGGCGTCGAGGCTGTGGGTTTCAAACGTCTCCTGGTCCAGGAAGTGAAACGCGGTGCCGTCGTTATAGAGATACGACGCCGAAACGGTCTGAAGGTCCGGCTCTTTGAACTTCTCGCCGGCCTTGAACGTTCTGTCGAAAACCGCGTTGGTGAGCAGGTTGCGAATTTTCAGGCGCACCAGCGTCTGTCCGCCGCGCGCGGTGGGCGTGTTCACTTCGGCTTCGAGGCAGGAATACGGGGTACCGTCCAGCTCAAAACGGGTCCTTCGCTTTACGTCAATTGCGTCAATCAGGGCTGCCATAAAAGACAAGTATGGCATCCCCGGATCAGGGCCGGCTCAAACAGGGTCGATTTCCATCACACTCATTCATCGGGTGGTAAATAGAGGTCTCGCCATCTCTTCCGCAGACGATGCCTGCGGATGCTCGGCCTTCCAGCGCATGGCAGCCGTAATGCGGGTGCGGCCGCTCGGATGATCGAAAAAGATGAACTCCTCGACGGGGCCGGGATCCAGTTTGCGATATTCCCCCAACAGCAAATCCACGTTCGCCTCGCCGTCGGGTTGTTGGGCCGTGTTCAGCCCGTACATGTCTGCCTCGTATTCCATCGTGCGCGTGATGGTATTGGTCACCGGCGTCACGAGAAAGAAAAACAGCGAGAGCAGGATCGCGGCCAAAGGCAGCACGGCAACGTCTGTGATTCCCCGGACCTTCCACTTTTCCCCCCAACGCGCCAGGCTGAAGTTGATCCCCCAGTTCAGGAAGGCGAACCCAATCACGATCAAAACTCCATACATAACCAGTCCCTTGTAGATGTGATTGAGAACGTAGTGGCCCATCTCATGCCCCATGGTCGTCTCGATTTCGGGCAGCGTGCAACGCTTGAGCAGATTGTCGTTCAACGAAATTCTTAGCGTCCCCGCGAACCCGCTTACGTTCGCGCTCACCCGATCGGACTGGCGCGACGCATCGAACTCGTAGATGTCGGTGGCGGGAATCCCGTTCGCTCGCGCCAAGCTGAGAATCGGCTCCTTGATGCGCGCGTCCTTTAAGACGGTGTACTTGTTGAATAGCGGAGCGATATACACCGGAGCGATCAGGCTTACGAGCGCGGTAAAGGCGATCATCAGGGTCGCTCCCCACACCCACCAGTTCTTCCCGAGATGTCTGATGAGCCCGAACAATGGCACGATGAGGATGGCGCCCAGCACAACGCTCACGATCAGCCCCACGATCTGATCGCGCATCCAGGGGCCGAAGGTCTGATTCAGAAGGTGGTACTGGTGCTCGCGGAAGTAACCCTCGTACACGCCCAGGGGGAACGTTGCCACAGAAACAACGAGAATGAACTGTATCCAGTACAATGCGGTCTGCAGCGGGCGAAAGCGGGTGAGGCGGACAGCAAGATCGCGCATTCGCGACGACCATCGGAAGTGTAACAGCAGCCACATCACAAATGCTGTGACCAGAAAGTCCCACAGCAGGAGCCAATAGCCGCCTTCGAAGTATGCGTCGGAGCGGGCGCGCTGTGGGGCCGGCATCTTCGCCAGATAAGCATCCACGGCTGCCTTGACATCGAAAGCATGGCCAGCCGCAGGTTGGCTTGCGGGAACCGGAACGGACGAAACAGCCGACTCCCCGGACTTTCCAGCGGCAAGACCGGTGAACAGCAGAATAGTCAGAAAAACACATCGACTCATTCGAAGCATAACGACCTCCGTCGATCCCCTGAAGGAGTCTTCAACAGGATGACAGCCGAATGTTATTGTAGCTCCGGCTCTGCATCTGGAGGTTTGCGCCTTCGGAGGTACCGGCGAGTCAACCCGCCGCTGCCGCGACAATGTAGTCCAACGCGGTCGCATGGGGTTCGAAGACATTAGGAAGCACCTTGTCGTGCTCCGCCACTACGCCGTGCACCGCGAAGCGGCTATCCCGGCTATTTCACCGTGGAGGCTGGTCGGGCTTGCATCTGCGCCATCAGGGTAGCTTGATCGTAGTAGATCTTCTCCGCCACAAGTCTTTCCGAATCTGCGTCGAAGGTATAGAATGCGGCGAGTTCCACGCGAATCGCATTCCCTAAAGGCGGGACGCCCAAATACTCTCCCTGGTGGCTACCTGATATGACGACTTCCCGGATAGAGCAGCCGGGAAGGTCGAACTCAGAGAGAACTTGAATCTGCAGGTCCGGCACTGCAGCAGCAATGCTCTCGTAGAAGCCGCGGACCCCTTCAATGCCTCTGAAGACCGCGCCCAGCGGTACGACGTCGTAGTGTGCCCTGTCATCCTGCACGAACGTGTCGTAGACGGTTGCCCAGTCGTGCTCGTTCTCTCCGCGTATATGTCTCGCCACGATCTCACGCTGGCGGTGGATGAGATCGGTCATAGCTGCTCCCTCTCTCTCGCCTATTGGTGGAATCATATCGCACTTTGGCGGATGCCGCAGGGGCCTGTTTCGGTGAAGTATTTGGCCGGCAGTTCGGACGCGGGTTCCAGCACATTACTCCCTGGCCAGGCGGGCTTGCGTTTCGAAGCCCGGCTCCGGTGGACGGGAGGCGACCCGGTGTTGCAGTGGATGCTAAACTGCGTTCTGCTGGAATTAAAATGACGATGATCCGTCAGAAATGAGGCGCTCCGATGAGAGCCGTTGCGCGCATACCGCTTGCAGTAGTCGTCGGAATGGCGCTGGCGTTTGTGCTAGCCGTTGGCGTCGAGTTGTTCAGTGCGGTCGTTCACCCGTTTCCGGCCGGTTTCAACGGGAACATCGGTGAGCATGTGAAGCGGTATCCGAATTGGATCCTGGCAATTGTTGTGCTCCTTTGGAGCGCAACTTCGACCGCCGCTACCTGGGTGGCATCGAGAATTGGCAATCGGCTGGCCGGCGCCGCCGTAGCGCTGCTGCTCGCGTGGGCGCTCATCTTCAATCTGACCAGATTGCCATACACGATGTGGTTCAAGGTCGTGATGTTCACTGCTTTTCCTATCGCCTGCCTGATAGGAATCAGGTTTGGCAAGGATAGTGTGTCGCCGATCTGACACGCCAGTCCATGCACGAAGGTGGTGCTCAATCCGGATGGTACGGGACGCCGCCCGTATCCGGCGGTATAGGGCGGTTGGCGGGTTTGGCGACGCGAGCGATGTCGTGATTCATCGTGCCCGGAAACGGGCGGTTGTTCGTTAGTCCACTGCCCGAGGACGCATTTGTCCGCACCGCAGATAACGGGTATGCCAGCCCAGCGATTCAGCCAGCAGGTGTGGCGTGTGTTTCCCGTAAGACAGCCGCTCCGATCGGGTCAGATAGTCGAGCAACAAAGGCTTGTAGTCCGGATTGGAGCACTTCTCGATGATGAGGTGGGCACGTTGACGCGGCGAGAGCCCGCGCAGATCGGCCAACCCGTGCTCCGTCACAATGACCTGCACGTCATGCTCAGTGTGGTCCACGTGCGACACCATGGGCACGATGGTCGAAATGGTTCCGCCCTGCGCGGTTGAGGGAGCCATAAAGATGGAGAGGTATCCGTTGCGCGCGAAGTCACCGGAGCCACCGATGCCGTTCTGGATGCGCGATCCCATCACATGCGTGGAGTTGACGTTGCCGTATATGTCGGCCTCGATCATCCCGTTCATGGCGATTACGCCGAGGCGGCGAATAAGTTCGGGATGATTGGATATCTCCTGCGGGCGGAGAATAATCCTGTCCCGATAGCTCGACATATTGGCATTCACTTCAGTCAGCATCTCGGGGCTAAGAGAGAATGCGGTGGCCGAGGCCGACGTCACCTTGCCTGATTTCAGCAGACGAACCATGCCATCCTGAATGACTTCCGTGTAGGCGGTCAGCCCTTCAAATGGGCCTTCCTCAAGCCCGAACAAGACCGCGTTGGCAATGTTGCCGACGCCGGATTGCAGCGGGAGCAGGTTCGCAGGCATGCGGCCCTTCCGGACTTCCCAACTGAGGAATTCCAGGATGTGGCCGGCGATCCGCCTGGAAGCCTGATCGGGCGCTTTGAAGGCGCTATTACGGTCGGGAGAATCCGTGAGCACGATGGCCACGACTTTTTCGGGAGGAACCTGGAGGTAAGGTGTGCCGATGCGCTGGCCGGGACGCACCAGGGGAATCGGCGCGCGATTCGGCGGCGGCTCGAGACCGTAGTAGATGTCATGCATGCCCTCCAACGCGGCGGGCTGCCAAGAGTTCACCTCGAGGATCACGCGCTCCGCCTGATCAATCCAAGTCTTGTTATTGCCGATCGACGAACTCGGCACGACCCGTCCGTCCTCCAGCACAGCAGTGACTTCGATCAGCGCGACATCGAGCTTGCCCAGAAACCCATACTCAACGAACTGGGCGACATGGCTGAGGTGAATATCCATGTAGTCCATTTCTCCCGCATTGATACGCTTGCGGGTTTCGGGGTCGGATTGATAGGGAAGGCGCAGTTGGATGCCGCCCGCCATAGCCAGCGCTCCGTCGAGCTCGGGACCGGTGGAAGCACCGGTGAAGACGCTGACCTGAAACTTCTGGCCCTGGAAATTGGCGTCGGCAATGCGGCGGGCCAGCGCGATCGGAACGGCCTTGGGATAACCGGATCCGGTGAAGCCGCTCATGCCGATCTGTTCGCCGGACCGAATCAGGGCCGCAGCGTCGTCGGCGCTCATGATTCTCCGCTCCAGGCTGGAGTTCAAAATACGCGTGCTGGTTGAGCCAATAGCCATGGACGATGCCTTTCAAATACCAATGAATCATTTACTGTAGCAGTAGCCGGGCCGAAAAGTCTGCTTGCCGCCCCGGTCGCCAACCGGCGCCGGGTATGACTTCAATCCGTGTTCGCCAACAAGGTCGCGTCAATGCCGGATCGGCGGCATTGCGCCGATGACTTCAATCGCCTCGTAGACGGCTGACACCGCCAGGGTGGCGAGGATCGGGCTGTAGAGTTGCATGTTGGCTCGAAAACCGGCGAGATATCCGGCTTTGCGTGTCGCGAATCCGGCTTTGCCGGGGTGCACAACCCACCTCCCCCACAAGTAAGACCCGAAGATCGCCAGGACGTACCCCTGGCCTTCGATCAACAGAATGAGCAAACGCGGCAACATCGCAACTTGTGTCGTTTGCCTCGTCATGGACGAGTACGGTGACTAGCGCCGCCAGCGGGACGTTCCTGGACTCATAAACCTGGGCAACCGAACCGAGAACGCTTTTGGCGTGGACTAGCACCTGAGGGCTTGCCGGTAGTCTATGATGCACAGCCGGATAGAGCGCCGCGACGGACATCCCGCAGAGAACAAGCCCGTAGTAGAGGATGTTGATGACGATATAGGGCCGGCGATTCGCCCGGATGATCCCGAGCCCACCACCCAAGCCTTTAATAGCGGATTCGATTGTCCTAATTTAGACCGTTTCACCTTTGAACTGCAACCGATGCAGTACCGGTCATCGCTTCGTTGAGAAAGGGCTGTAATGCTTCGAAAGCTGACTGTGTCGGAGAGAGGCCATGAAACGGGTCGTGGTATGAAGGAATACTCACCGGGTGTGCCCGCGGTGGATCGCGGCCACAAAGATGATGGGGCGGTCATCTTTCTGCCCGTCGGCCCTCCGCATCAAATGGAGAACCTGGAGAGCAGCAACCCCCCGAAAGCCATCCGGGTGGAGTTGAAGAAAGATCGCTGAACCCGGCAACCGACGGAGTGCCAGGGTGGCGATTTCAATGGGTCATCGCGTAGATGACGTAATCGACGGTGAGCCGGATCCCCATGGCCGAGTATTTCTCGGGGTAGCGGGGTTCATCGGCCCACTCCCAGGAATCGCCGATGTCGTTATTGAAATTGATCACCACCATCACGCGCCCGTGGTCGTCGTAGATGCCCATCCAGTGGGACACGGTGCCGGCGGCGCGATAGTTCTGGCGGTTCCCGTAGAGCGCCCATTGCCCCAGAACCTGGTAGCGGTCGTCGAGGTCGTAGACCGTGTGGAAGATCGAGTCTTTGCTTGGGATATCCACTATGGGGCGGTCGGGGAAGATTTTGCTCATGGTTTCGTCGAAACGCGCGTATTCTTCCGGACCCCAGAAATCATCGAGCATCAGGAAGCCGCCGCGCAGCAGGAATTCGCGCACCACTTTCACCTGGGCGCCGGTGAGCTTCCAGTCGCCCATCTCACCAGCCACCAGCCACGGCCAGTTGTAGAAATCGTCGGTATCGTCGGGATTGACCGGCTGCTCGACGGACCGCGCATGCACGCGCGTCAGGCGGCGCAGCGCCTGGGCGAAGTGGCGGTCGGCACGCGGGTAATCCTGACTCCAACTGGTGCCGCCTTCGCGCCAATCGAGCATTCCGCCGAAGCGCCGGGCGAAGCGGGCGAAGCGGGCTTCCGGATGCTGCGGATACATGAGCCTGGCCTGGACCCACTCGGTCTGCTCTCGCCAATCGGGAGGCAGCGGGATATCGTCATAGGCCTCCAGGCTGCGGTAGACGCGGAACGGCCGCTGGAAGGCGTAGAGGCCGCCGATCAGGACCACTCCCAGCCCCATGACCCACCAGAAGTTCCGCGGCGCCGCCATCAGGCGCCTCCGTAGGCCGCACGAATCTGCTTGCGGATGAAATCGATATCGCGCCGGATCGCGCCCAACTGGTCTTTCGGCTGGTAATCCACGGTCAGCGTGACCGGCCCGTTGAAGCGCCGGTGCGCCAGTGCGGCGAAGATCTTCGTCCAATCCACCATGCCTTCGCCCAGCGGGCAAGGCACGGGCTTCCAGCTTCCGCCGTCTTTGCTCCAGTTGAAATCGCGGGCGGTCAGCATTTTGAGCCGCGGCAGCGCCAGTTCGAGGCCCACGTGCCAGCCGCCGACGCCGCCCTCGGCGGTGGCATAGCCGGCGTCGAAATCGTACCCGACGGTTTTCGGATCCATGCCGCGAATCAGCAGGTTGGTATCCCAGATCGACTGGCCGACGTTTTCGCCCGCCACGTTCTGAAGCGCCATCCCCATGTCGACCGCGCGAGCCAGGGACGCAAGCCCGGCGATGTCGCGCTGCACCTGGGCCAACCGCGCCTCCACTTCCATTCCCGCCGTATAGCGCCACACCCCCGCGCGGAACAGGGGCACGCCCATTTCTCCCGAGATCGCCAGGACGTTGCGGATGGTCGGGTCGGCCAGCGAGGTGTAGGCCGTGCTGATCACTGGCACATCGAGGCCCACCCCGGTGATCGCCTCCACCGAGCGCATCATGTCCACCGAGGAGATCGCCGGGTTCACATGCCCGCCGGGCATCACCGTGAGATCGCAGCCGTCCAAGCCCAGGTCGCGCAGGACCGGACCGAGATCGTCGTAGGGAATCTTGATCAAGACCTGCGAATAGAGGCAGACGGACGGGGTGCTTCGCACCTTGGGTCCATTGCCGCGGCGGAATTGAGCGGCGGCGCGCGATGTGCCGGCCGCAAGGGCCGCCAGAACCTGCCTTCTCGTCAGTCCCATGAGGCGCCTGGAAGTCTATCTGTATTGTAGTGCAGCCGGCTACTCACCGCGGTCCTTGCCGCCGGCCGCGCCGAGCGCCGTTCGAATCACGCTTTCGCGATCGCCCCTTTCCCAGCTTTGCTGGGTTTTCGAATCGGTCATTCCGGCCGTGCGCCCCAGCAGGAGGAACGGGGGCAGGGCGTAAGCCGGGGTCTTCCAGCGCGACATCTCGACCAGCGCGGGCAGGGCGCGCTCGCGAATCTGCTCGACCGCATCCCGGCCGTCGTGGTCGGTTAGGGTGAGCAGCGCCTTGACCGCTTCCATTCGGTCGCTCAACACGATGGAATTCAGCATTTCGACGAACCAGGTGGGCTCGATCCGGATCTTCAGTGCCGGTTGGCGGGATGCCAGCACGGCAATCGCATTCAGCGCGCGGACGGCATTGGCGCGGACCGCGTCGTCCGGATCCTGTAAAGCGTATTGCAGGTCGCCCACGATCGCGGCCTTACCGGGCGCATAGCCGAGAATGGCGGTCGCGACGCCGCGCTGCTCGGGGTCGGCGGCGGTTCGCAGCACGTTCTGCAAATCGACGATGTGCGCCACCGCGAAGGAGGCGAACTGCTCCTGGAATTTGCGCGCGGCGGGGTCCGCCATTCGCGATTGACCGGTGGTGAGATCCTCGGCTGCATTCCCCCGGCTGGCGGCTCGCTGCACCGCGGCCAGGAAGCCGTGGTACGCATCCACGATTCCGGCCGGCAGCGCGGCGCTTCCCTGCGGCTCGGAGCGAAACGCGGGGTGCGGGCCGCCATATTCCTCAATTCCGATGAACAGCGTGCTGGCCTTACCCTCACAGCACACCGCCTCGACACGCGCCAGAAGGATGTCGGGCAGCTTCCCGATACGCTCCTCCATATCGCCCCGGGAGGCCGGCAGCACGCCTCCAGGCTGAATGTGGAGCGCCGAAAGGATTCGCTCGGGCTGCGTCTTCCGCAGGCCGTAGAAATTGATATCGCCGATCACCGGCGCCTGCGCGGCCGCAACCGACGCCAGCGCCATCAGGGCAAGAGTTCGCCTCACGGTAATGAGACGTACGGCGGCCGATTCCTGTTGCCGCCCCCTCGCTTCCGGTTTCAGGCCTGCTGTTCCGCTATGGCTCCGATTACCGGCAACATGACCTTCTTGCCCTGATAGGCCGAAATCAGCATGTAGATCCACAGGACGAAGAAGGCCAGCCCGATCAGCGGCGACAGGAACAGGAAGGCGAATGTATGCAGCACGGCGAACACGATGTTGAGCACGACCCAGAGCGCGATCCAGGCTACGTTGAGAAAGATGGATTGAAAGGCATGGAACCGCACCGTGCGGTTCTGGTTATAAGGCGCAATCACCAGGAAGATGATACCGGTGATCAGCCCCAGCACATAGCAGAGCGCCGAGGCCACGTTGTCGGCCATCGCGCCGGGGGCGGCCGCCGGCGCCGCGCCGGCCTGGTAGCCGGGCTGCGGGTACCCCTGCTGATAGCCGGGCTGTTGATACCCCGGTGCGGGCTGAGGACCCGGACCGGGAGGAACCGCCCCGCCGGCTGCCGCAGCTACCGCGCTTCCACACTTGGCACAAAACTTCCCTTCTACCGGTGACCCGCACGTTGCGCAAAAGGCCATTAAAAGTTCTCCCACCCCAGAATGTACTGTGCGTTTGCGTTCAGTGCAAGTGCAGATTGAGTACAAGTAGTACCGGTTCGAACCGGTTAACGGCCCGGTGGACCGAGAACCACTAGGGGAATGACCCCGCCCACGATGGCTCCTACGATCAAGGCCGAATTGCCGGCGCTGAGAAACGAGACGAGGAGGCCGAGCAGCGAGCCGATCCCCGCCCCCACCACCACGAGCATGATGCGTTTGGCCATGGAAATACAGTCTCAGGATAGCGCGGGTCCGCCCGGTCCGCCCTCCGGTATAACCTGAGAGAGAATGCGCGCCTGTCTGCTGGAGAAACCCGGGCCGATCGAATCCCGGCCCCTGCGCGTGGCCGAGGTTTCCAAGCCAAGCCCCGGCCAGGGCGAGGTCCTGGTCAAGGTTCACGTCTGCGGGGTCTGCCGCACCGATCTGCATGTCGTGGAGGGCGAGTTGGAGCCGCGCAAGTCGCCGGTCATCCCCGGCCACCAGGTGGTCGGCGTAGTGGAAGAGATCGGCCCGGGCGTGCGCACGGCCCCCGGGACGCGCGTCGGCATCCCCTGGCTCCACCAGACGGACGGCACCTGCGAATATTGCCGGTCCGGCCGCGAGAACCTGTGCGAGCACGCGGCCTTCACCGGCTGGACGGTGGATGGCGGCTACGCCGAATACATCCGCGCGCCCGAGGAGTTCGTCTATACCTTGCCCGAAGGATTCGGCGACCTCCACGTGGCCCCCCTGTTGTGCGCCGGAATCATCGGTTTCCGGACGCTTCGGGTTTCGGGCGTTCAACCCGGCGGGACCCTCGGGATGTACGGCTTCGGCGCCGCCGCGCATGTGTGCATCCAGGTGGCGCATCACTGGAATATCGCCGTGTACGCGTTCTCGCGCGATGAGCGCCACCAGAGCCTGGCGCGCGAGTTGGGAGCCATCTGGACCGGCGGTTCTTTTGACCGGCCGCCCATCAATCTCGACGCGGCCCTGATCTTTGCACCCGCCGGCGAACTGGTGCCGGCTGCCCTCAGCGTGCTCAAACGCGGCGGGACGGTGGCGCTCGGCGGAATTCACATGAGCCCCACGCCGCCCATCGACTACAGCCTGCTGTATTACGAGCGTGTGGTCCGGAGCGTCGCCAACAACACCCGGCGCGACGGGCAGGATTTCCTTCAGATTGCAGCGGCCATTCCGATTCACACTCAGGTACGTGAATTTCCCCTGGAGGAGGCTAACGAAGCGCTGAATCTGCTCAAGAACGATGCCATCCGGGGAGCGGCGGTGCTGCGGGTGGCCGGCTGAGCTATTTCCTGGCGGGATCCCCGATGATGTAGACCTTATCGGTGGGGTTGACCAGTTTCAACCGCTCGCGAATCTCCAGTTCCTGTTCGGCGGGGTTGTTCGTCAGCCGCTGGATGTGCTCGCGCTTGCGTTCGATTTCGCGGGCCAGCGCGGCGTTGCGGGTCTCCATATCATGGATCTCCGCCTGTTTCACGAACAGGGCATGCACACCTCTCGGCCCTCGCAGGGTCGCCACGGCGTACCCCACGATCGCCAGGAATGCAATCATGTAGGCAATTCGGGTGATCGAGGCTTTCATGGAACTTGGAGCCCGGAAGATAATGGTAGCATTGCTAACCAGAGCTGCTGCGCTTTTTTTCCGATGACCGATAAGATTGTCGTGTTCAGCACGTGCGCCGATGAAACGCAAGCTGGCCGGTTGGCCCGCATGCTGGTGGAGGCGCGCCTGGCGGCTTGCGTGAACATCCTGCCGCGCGTCCGCAGCATCTATCGATGGCAGGGAGCCGTGGAAGAAACGGATGAGTGCCTGCTGGTCATCAAGTCGTCCAGGGCACTGTTCGAAGAACTCCGCCGCGAACTGACTGCGGCCCACTCCTACGAGTTGCCCGAAGCGATCGCCATCCCGATTGTGGAGGGCTCCGGCGCCTACCTGGAGTGGATCGGTCAAAACCTGAGGAGCGTGAAGGAAGAGTGAGCGATCGGGGGCAGGGCAAGCTGGCGGAAGGTCTGGCTTTGATATTTGATATGGACGGGGTGATCATCGATTCCAACCCGGTTCACCGCGAATCGTGGTCGGCGTTCAACCGGCGGTACGGGGTGGAAACCACCGAAGAGATGCACCAGCGGATGTACGGCAAGCGCAACGATGAGATCGTGCGCGATTTCTTCGGCGCCGATCTCCCGGAAAGCGAGATCGCCGCCAGGGGCGCGGCCAAGGAGGAACTCTACCGGGAGATGATCGCGGACCATCTCGAGGATCTCCTGGTCCCGGGGCTCCGCGATTTCCTCGTCGAGCAGCAGGGAGTGCCCATGGCCCTGGCGTCCAATGCGGAACCGGCCAATATCGATTTTCTGCTGGATCGCGCGGCGCTGCGGCGGTACTTCAGCGCGATTGTCGATGGCCACCAGGCGAGCCGGCCCAAACCGCATCCGGAAATCTACCTGAGAGCTTCCGGATTGTTGGGAATCGCGCCGGCAAACTGTATCGTCTTCGAAGATTCTTACTCGGGGGTTGCGGCGGCGTGTGCGGCTGGCATGAGGATAGTAGGAGTACGTACTACTCATGGGAACTTGCCGAGTACTAGTATCAACGTCGATAATTTCTCTAGCAGGTATCTGCGTTCATGGCTCGCGGAGCAAGCGGTAGCTTAGAGGGCGGGAGGATTCTGGCGGTCGTTCTATGCGGCGCCGGATTGTGCATTGGTGCGTCCGCCCAAACTCGCCTGTCGCTGCTCGACGCCGGCGCGCGCAAGGCTCCGGACTATTCCCCCGCGTATCTCAGCCGGAAAGTGGTCGTTAGGGGAGTCGTAAACTCCGCCGTCTTTCACTTCCCGGGATATTCGATTCTCGGCATACAGGATGACCGCGCCGGCGGCGCCCTGCAGACGAGTCCCGACAGCAGCCTGCTGGAGGGCTTTCGCCCGGGCGATGAAGTAGAGGCCACAGGGACCGTCATCCGGCTGGCCGGGATGGTCACGATCCTGCCGGACACGGTGGTCAAGCTGGGGCGGAAAGGCCCGCCCGAGCCGGCGGATGTGCAACTCGAAGCCCTCATGGAATTCCGCTATCTGGGGCGCCTGGTTCGCACCGAGAGCGTGATCCGCGAAGTGGGCGAGAGCAGTGCCGGCCCCTACCTGACCGTGGGCGTGGCGGCGGAAAAATACCGGATCTTCCTGCCCCACAAAGACCCTCAAGGTTCGGCCGAGTTGGACGGCTACGCGGTAGGCGACCGGGTCCGTTTAACCGGCATAGCGTTCCAATACTCCACCCGTCCGCCGTACGATTCCAGCTTCGAGATGTTGGTGGAGCAGCCCACCGACGTAATCCTGATCGGGCACGGACGCGGTGTTTCGCCGGTAATCCTGGCGTCCGGCGCGGGGCTGGTTCTGCTGGTGGTTTTTCTCTGGTGGAATCGTGAACACCGCATGCGCAACCAGCGGGCGCGCGTGAGGCGCAGCTATCAACTGGGCGAAGAGATTTTGAGCGCGCCCTCGGCCGAGAAGATCCTCGAGCGTCTTTCGGCGGCGCTGCCCAGTATTCTGGCGGTGTCGCGGGTCCGGCTGCATGTGTATAACCGGGCTGCCAAAACTCTCGAGACCATTGCGGCAGAGGATGAGGCGGCGGCTTCGATTTCCCTTTCGTCGCCTCCGGGCGGCACGCAAGCCGGCGCGGTCGCCTGTTTTCACTACCGCACCCTGCTGGTAATCCCGGATATCGACCGCAGTCCGTTCCCCATCGGAGGCCGTTCGGCGGGCACGCCGAAATCGCTCCTTTTCGTGCCCATGTTCGCGCAGGGTGAAGTCGTGGGAGTGCTCGAACTCGATCAGGACGACCGCGTGCGGGATTTCCGGGCCGACGAGCAGGAACTGGCGCAGCACGTGGGCAATCAGGCCGCCGTGGCCGTACGGCTGCTCGATCAGCGCTCCGTGCAGGAGCAGTTGTTCCGCACCGAAAAACTGGCGGCCGTGGGGCGCCTGATCTCGGGCGTCGTGAGCGAGCTTCAGACGCCGCTCGCATCGATTTCCGACCTGGCCCGCCGGCTGCTCGAGAAATCTCACACGGGCTCGGCAGAACGCGAGATTTCCACCATCGCGGTGGAGGCGCAGAAGGCCGCGGCCATGGTCGCCCGCCTGGTCTCATTCGCCGCCGCCGAGCAGGGCGACGCGCGTCCGGTCTCGGTTGGCGCGCTGCTGAAGAGCCTCATCGAATTCCGCGAGGGCGATTGGAAAGCGACAGGCATCAAGATTCGCGACCTGACAACCCGCGACCCGTACCTGGTGCTGGGTTCGCAGGGCCAACTGGAGCAGGTCTTCCTCAACCTGCTGGTGCACGCCGAACAATCCCTGGCGGAAGTTAACCCGAAGACCATCACCATCCGCACCAGCGTTCTGGCCAAGCGCCTGCTAGTGGAGATCGCCTTCAACGCGCCTCCGCAGTCGTGCAAGCCGGAAGACACGGCCGCCGTCCTGGGGGTCACCCGCAGCGTGATCGCCGGCCATGGCGGAGAGGTGCGCCTGATCGAGAAGACCGACTCGGAGCCGCGCTTCGAAGTGGAACTGCCGCTTGCCTCGAAAGAGCGTGGAGGCGCCGCGTCTGTGGGCCTCGGGCCGGTCTACGAATCGTCGCGCAGCATGACTGGAATGGTGATCGAGCCGGATGAAACGGCACAGCGGCAGTTGATTGCGCTGCTGGCGGCCCGCGGATTTCGCGTGGTCCCCGTGGCGGACGCCGACACCGGCCTCGAACTTACCCATCGCATGCGCTTTGACGCGGCATTCTGCTCGGTGCGCTCGCCCGGCCTCAACTGGGTCGAACTGTCGGAGCGGATGCACTTGCGGGTGGGGGGATTCGTCCTGCTGGCCGACGGGTACGATGCCGAACTGGCGGCCGATTTCGAAGGCGACGGCCGGTTTGTGCTCTTCAAGCCGGTGCAGGAGCGGGAACTCGACCGCATCCTCCATTCCCTCGAGCCGGCGGCCCCCGCCGCCAGGCACGGCGCCGCGTAGGACCCCGCAGGGAAATAACCGTTCCGGACCCAAAGCTGCCCGCTGACAGTCGCTGCTCTGAAAGCACATCGGAGCCGCGACCGTGAGGGAAGTCGCTTAGCTTACGAGAGAAGCATCAGTTCCACCGGTCCGCCGGCGGCGCACCCGATCTGTTTCGCGGCGGAACCCTGGTTGACCGAGACCTCGTAATAGCCGGAACTGCCCACGATCACGAACAATTCGCCGGGGCTGGTCTCGGTGTAGTTGCGCGCCAGCACGGTTACCTCGCACGGCCCTACAGACATGCTGAAGTTCCGTCGCTCCAGGCCGGGAAAGTCGGCCGTATGAAAATTGGTGACGAGGTTGCCGAAATGGTCGATTTTCAGAATCTGTCCGTTCCACGTGCGCTTGCCGCCGCGCAAGGGCTTCACGAAGGTCGGCCGCAGGTAGTCGTCGATCAGTTTACCGAATTCGGCGGGCTTGGCTCCGGCCGCGAGGCGAGCCGCCGAGGGCGCGAAGATATCCCGGCCATGAAACGTGCGGCTGACGGGCTGGCGGAACCACCGCTCGTTCGAGATCAGGCGGATCTTGTGCTTCTCCTGCCCGTAAATCATGGAGAGCACGCCGTTGTCGGGCGCAATGAAATATTGCCCGCCCGTCTCCATCAGAATGGGACGGCGCGCCGTTCCCACGCCCGGATCCACCACGACGACGTGCACCGTTCTTTTGGGGAAGCACTTCCACGCCTGAGAGATCACGTAAGCTCCTTCGGTGATCTCGAAGGGGCCGATCTGGTGGGTGACGTCCACGATCTGCGCCTCCGGGCAGATCCCCAGAATGACGCCTTTCATGGCGGCCACATAATGGTCCGTGAGACCGAAATCGGTGGTGAGGGTAAGGATTGGTCTGGCCATTGGTAAAATAGGTCTACGTGCAATATCTCTATTTTGACCACAACGCCACCACGCCCCTGGCTCCCGAGGTTCTGGAGACGATGGTTTCGTGTCTCGGTCAAACGTATGGTAACGCTTCGAGCATCCACCATTTCGGGCAGGCCGCGAAGCAGCGGCTGGAGACGGCCCGCCGCCAGGTAGCCTCGCTGATCCACGCCAACGCGGCGGAGATCGTGTTTACCGCCGGCGGCACGGAAGCGGACAACCTGGCCATCCAGGGTGTGGTGCGCGCGTCGGAACGGCCGTCCCGGCACATTATCACCACGGCCATCGAACACCCGGCGGTGCTCGCCACCGCAATTGAGCTCGAGCGCGAAGGCGTGGCGCTGACGCGGCTGAGGGTGCCCGCCGGCGGCGTGGTGAATCCGGACGATGTGCGGCGCGCCCTGCGGCCCGAGACCGTGCTCATCTCGGTGATGCACGCCAATAACGAACTCGGAACCATTCAGCCCATCGCCGAGATCGCGCGCATCGCCAATGCAGCCGGGGTCGTACTGCACGTGGACGGCGTGCAGGCGGCTGGCAAGATCGCGCTGGACGTGGACGCGCTGGGCGTAGATCTCTACAGTATGAGCGGCCACAAGCTGTACGCGCCCAAGGGCATCGGCGCGCTTTACGTCCGCAAGGGCACAAGGCTGGCGCCGATTCTGTTCGGCGGGCACCACGAGCGGGACCGGCGTCCGGGCACCGAAAACGTTCCGGGCGCGGCGGCTTTTGGGGCGGCGGCGGAACTGGCGGCGCGCAATCTTTCGGCCGATTCGGAACGCCTGGGCGGACTCCGCGACCGGCTCGAGAACGCCATCCTGGAGCGCGTTCCGGGAACCGGCATCAACGGCTCGCGGTGGCACCGCGTGCCCAATACCAGCAACATTTATTTCGACGGGATCGACGGCGAAGCCATGGTCATCGCGCTCGACTTGCGCGGCTTCGCGGTTTCTACGGGTGCGGCGTGCTCTTCCGGCGCGATTACGCCCTCCCACGTCCTCACGGCCATCGGGCTTTCGGCAGACCGCGCCCGCGCCAGCATGCGCTTCTCCCTCGGCCGCGACAATACCGCCGCCGATGTAGATGCTCTGCTCGAAGCAGTGATCGCGTCGGTAGCCCACCTGCGGCGCATTTCCATCCATGCCTGAACTTCCCATTGCAGTGGCGATGAGCGGCGGAGTGGACAGCTCCACCGTGGCCGCGCTGCTGGTGCGCCAGGGCCATCGCATCGTCGGGATGACCATGCAACTGTGGAACCAGCGCCGGCTGCCCGAGCTTTCGAATGAAGGCGCCACCGGCCGCTGCTGCTCGCTCGACGACGTTTACGATGCACGCCGCGTGGCCGAGCAGATCGGCGTGCCGTACTACGTGGTCAACTTCGAGCGGCAGTTCGAGGATAAGGTCGTGAAGCCGTTCGTCGAGGAGTACCTGGCGGGACGCACCCCGATTCCCTGCACGCTGTGCAACAACTACATCAAGTTCGACCGCTTCCTCGAGATGGCCGACGCCGCGGGCGCGCACCTGGTGGCCACCGGGCACTACGCCCGCGTCCGCTACGACGAGCCCTCCGGCCGTTACCAGCTTCTGCGGGCGGTGGATGCCTCGAAGGACCAGACCTACTTCCTCTTCGGTCTCACGCAGGCGCAACTTGCGCGCACGATGTTCCCGCTGGGCGAAATGACCAAGCCGGAAGTCCGCGGGCTGGCGCGCTCCATGAACCTGGCGGTGGCGGCCAAGGGCGACAGCCAGGAGATCTGCTTCGTCCCCAACGGCGATTACGCGGCTTTTATGAATGCCTATCTGAAGGAGGCCGGCGTGGCTCCCGCCGAGACCCGCGGGGAGATCGTGAACACAGAAGGCCGGCGGCTCGGCGAGCATGATGGCGTCCATCGCTTCACCGTGGGACAGCGGCGCGGGTTGGGAATTGCAGTGGGCGAGCCGCTCTACGTGATCGCCACCGATCCCCATTCGCAGCGCGTGACCGTGGGCAGCAACGACGACCTGCTGCGCGAGCGCTTCTTCGTCAAGGATGTCAACTGGATCTCGATCGCCGGCCTCATGGGCTCCCGTCCCGCCGGAGTAAAGATCCGCAACAGGCACGCTGCCGCCGCGGCCACTCTGCACGGCGCCGGAGATCGCGTGGAGGTGGTCTTCGCGGAGCCGCAGCGTGCCGTGACCCCGGGCCAGGGAGCCGTCTTCTACGACGGCAACATGGTGCTCGGCGGCGGCTGGATCGAATAGCCGGGCGACTCTCTCTGTTCGGTTGACACCGCGCCCCCAATAGCGGTATCCCTTTGAAAAATCCCGAATGAGGACGTCTCGCATGAAGCTGGCAACCTACGGAAGCACGCTGCTGGTGGTGGCGCTCGCCGCCGGCCCTATTCTGGCGCAGGGCAGGAAGAACAAGCCAGCCGCGGCGGTGCAGCCGCAGAAAATTGACGAGGAGTACACCCGTCTCATCAAGGAATACCTGCAGGACCCGCGCATCACCACCGAACTTGTGGACCACATGCCGGCTTCGGACACGGTGCCTTCTCCGCTCAAGTTCTTCGGGCGCATTCCGGGCAAGCCCGGCGAGTTGACTTACGCGGAAGATATCTATCGCTATTACGAAGCACTGGCTAAGGCCTCGCCGCGCGCCAGGTTCTGGAAGATCGGAAAGACCGAGGAGGGCCGCGACGAAGTGATTCTGGCCATCGCCGACGAAGCCACGATCCGGGACCTCGATCGGTACAAAGAGATCCTCGCCCGGCTCGGCGACCCGCGCAAGGTTACGGGCGAGCAGGCGCGGCAGTTGATCCGGACCGGCAAGCCCATCTACTGGGCCGCCAGCGGCATCCATTCGCCCGAGACCGGCGGACCGGAGATGCTCATCGAGCTGGCGTACCGGCTGATCGTGGAAGAGACGCCGTTTATCCAGACAATCCGCAACCACGTAATTACGTTTATTACTCCCGTGATCGAAGTGGACGGGCGGGATAAGGAAGTCGACACCTATTACTTCAACAAGAAGCTGCCGCCGGGAGCGCAACGACTGCCGCTGATGTATTGGGGCAAATACGTCCAGCACGATAACAACCGCGACGGTATGGGCCAGTATCTCAAGATTACTCAGAACTTCACCAGGGCCGTACTGGAGTGGCACCCCACGATTCTTCACGATCTGCACGAAGCGCAGTCGTATCTCTACGTCTCCACCGGGACCGGCCCTTACAACCCTTCGCTTGACCCCATCCAGATCGACGAGTGGTGGCTGCTGGCGGAAACCGAAGTCATGGAGATGGCCAAGCGCGGAGTTCCCGGTGTCTTCACTTACGGCTACTATGACGGCTGGGTGCCAAACTATCTTTTCTGGATTGCCCTGACGCATAACTCGTTCGGCCGTTTCTACGAAGTGCAGAGTTACGGACCCGACGTCCAGGATAATCTCCGGCTGAGCGCGACCCAGACGAGCCGCGAATGGTACCGGCCCAATCCGCCTTTGCCCTCTATCAAATGGGGTCCGCGTAACAACACCAACATCCAGGAATCCGCCCTGCTGTTCGCCTTGCACAAAGTAGCCGAAGAACACGAGTTATACCTTGAGAATTACTGGCTGAAGAACAAGCGGGCCATCGAGAAGGGCGAGAGCGGTCCGAATTATGCATGGTTGATTCCCGCCGGCCAGCGGCGAAAGGAGGACGCCGCCGATATGGTCAACGAGCTGCGGCGTCAGGGCGTCGAAGTGCACCAGGCCGGCGCCGCTTTCGAGTCCGGCAAGGTTCGGGTGGCGCGGGGCGATTACATCATTCGCGGCGATCAACCTTACCACACGCTCGTCGATATGTATTTCGGGGTGCAGAACTTTCCGCTTTCGAATCCGCGCCCGTATGACGATACCGGCTGGACCATGCAGTACATGCGCGACGTCAAGGCGATCGCGATCACCGATAAGTCGATTCTGGACGCGCCCATGACCCTGCTCACAGCCGATGCCCGCGCGGCGGGCGGCGTGGAGGGAAGCGGCGGAACCGTGATTGTGGACCACACCAGCGACAATTCGCTGATGTCTTTCCGGTACAGGAACCAGGATGTCAGGATGCGGATTGCGGAGGAGGATTTCGACGCCGCCGGCCACCATTTCCGTGCCGGCGCGTTCGTGATTCCGCACGCCGACCGCGCCCGGCTGGAGCCCGAATTGCGCGAACTGGGCCTTTCCGCCTGGGCCGTGGAGAGCGCACCCGATGTCGCGACGCACGATTCGGCGCTCCCGCGCATCGGCTACGTGCACTCCTGGACGCGCACCCAGGATGAAGGCTGGGTGAGGGCCGCGCTCGATCATTACGGCGTGCCCTACACTTACTTCGCCGACCAGAAACTGCGCGACCCGGGCCTGCGCTCGAAGTACGACGTGATTATCTTCCCGCACGTGGGCGGCACCGCGCAGAGCATGCTCGCCGGCATCGCCAGGACCGGCACTGTTCCGCTGCCGTACCAGAAGACGCCGCAGACTCCCAATCTGGGAGTGAACGACCAGAGCGACGATATCCGCGGCGGCATGGGGTTCGAAGGGCTGCAGGAATTGGCCCGGTTCGTCGAGGAGGGCGGCACCCTGATCGTGGAAGGCTCCACCGCCGCACTCATGGCGGAGTACGACCTGGCGGGCGGCGTCACCGTGGAACACCCGAAGGAGTTGTTCGCGCGCGGATCGATTTTGCGCGGCGTCTTCGCCGATCTGAAGAGCCCGATCGCCTACGGCTACGATGGTAAGGATCTGCCCATCTATTTCAACCAGGACCCCGTGCTGAACGTGACCGCCGGGACGGGAGGCTTCGGCGGATTTGGCGGCGGCCGCGCGGGCCGCGCCGGCAGCGGTTCCGGCCCGAACATCACGCCCAACGCTGTGCCGCTCCACGTGTCTCCGCTCGAACCCGGGGATCGGCCGCCGGAGAACCCGCCGGAGCAGGCGGGATCGCGCCGGGGCGGGCGCGGCGCCGCCCTTCCGGCGGCTGCGGCCGGGCGCCCGCGAGTGGTCATTCAATTCCCGGCGAACCCCGACGACATGCTGCTCTCGGGCACGCTGGCCGGAGGCGAGGCGCTCGAAAATCGCGCCGCCGCACTGGATGTCCCGCTCGGCAAAGGCCATATCGTGATGTTTGCCTTGCGGCCGTTCTGGCGCTGGCAGACCCAAGGCACCTTCTTTCTGGCGTTCAATGCCATCCTGAACTGGGATCACCTGGATGCCGGGACGCCCGAACCGGCCCCCCCGCGCAGCCCGGTCACGGCAGGACAATAGATACCCGGCGGCCGGCTCCCTCACAGTACACTGAGGGAGCGGACCGCAATCCAAACTACATGGCAACCCTCGTCAAATCTCCCGCGATCGACCCTCGCCACACGCCCTTTCGCCTGGTCATCCGGGAATCGAAAATCCATCGCCGGGGTGTGTACGCTCTGGAACGAATTCCCGCCCGCCGCAAGGTAATCGAATACACCGGCGAGCGCATCAGCCGGCGCGAGACCAAGCGCCGGGGGCAGGGTAATTTAACCTATCTGTTCACGCTCGACGATTACTGGACCATCGACGGCGCGGCGGGCGGTAGCGGAGCCGAGATCATCAATCACAGCTGCGACCCCAATCTGTACAGCTGTATCCTGAAAGGCCATATCCTCTACATCAGCCGCCGCGTGATCCTTCCGGGTGAAGAACTGACAGTCGACTACCGGTTTTCCGATAAGATCGAAGAAGTGCGCTGCCGCTGCGGTTCGCCGCGATGCCGGGGCACGATCAACTTGAAGGAATCATGAACTCGACACGCTTCTTGATGGCGTTCGGCGCCGTTTGGCTGGCGGCGGCCGCCGCGGGCCAGAGCCTCCCCGCCCCCGCGGACATTTCCAACCGTTTGACTGCGAACGATCTCCGGGCCGACGTTTCCTTCCTGGCGTCGGACACGCTCCAGGGTCGCGGGACACCTTCCCCGGGGCTGGATGTAGCGGCCGAGTTCATCGCCTCCGAGTTCCGCCGCGCGGGCCTCGACCCCGCCGGCGACGACGGCTATTTCCAAACAGCCCTGTTCGAAAGCGTCACGCCGAACTTCGACGGACTCAAACTGACCGTCGAAACTGGTGGCCAAACGCTCCAGGCGGACACGGCCTCGGTCGGGCTCATCGATGCCGCGGCCGCTGACCTGAGCCGGGCCGCCGCGGTGAAGGCGCCTCTCGAAGCGTCCGCGCTCGATGCCCTGAGCCGGGAGCAGATTCGCGGCAAGGTGTTGATTGTGGATGCCTCCGCCGGCGGGTTTTCGCTTCTGCGCCGGATCCCGGCGCTGGCCGCGAAACTCCAGCCCGCCGCCGTCATTGTGCTGCGCGCCGGCAGCCAGGGCATGAGCGCCAGCGCACGGCTGCGGGAAGTTTCGGCCAAGTCCGTCCCGATCCTCGCGGTTTGGGATTCGGGCATACGAATCGCACTTGCGGCAGCAGCGCCCGGCCCGCTGGACGGCGCCGTTTCGCTCCACGTCGCGGCTCCCGGGGCGGTCCCGGTCAAGCTGAAGAACGTAGTGGGGGTGCTCCCCGGTTCCAACCCGAGCCTGGCGCAATCCTATGTGCTCGTCACCGCGCATTACGATCACCTGGGCGTGCGCGGCACCGGTCCGGGAGACCACATTTACAACGGCGCCAACGATGACGCCAGCGGAACCGCCTCGGTGATCGAAATCGCCAAGACCCTGGCAGCGCTGCCCCGGCGGCCGATGCGCAGCATCGTTTTCGTCGCCCTGTTCGGGGAGGAACTCGGCCTGGTGGGCTCGCGCTATTATGCGAGCCACCCCATCTTCCCGCTCGCCCGGACGGTGGCCGACCTCAACCTCGAACAGATGGGCCGCACCGACGACGTCACCGGGCCGCGCGTCGGCCTGGTCAACGTCACCGGCTTCGATTACACGAACCTGACGGGCGACCTCAAGCGAGCCGGCGAAGCATTCAACATCGCAGTGGTCAAGGACGAGGCGAGCAGCGATGCGTTTTTTGCCCGGAGCGATAACCAAGCTTTTGCGGACGCCGGAATCCCCTCCCACACGCTCTCGGTGGGATACATTTTCCCCGATTACCACAAGCCGGGCGACGAGTGGCCGAAAATCGACTACGAAAATATGGCGAAGGTGGACAGCGCCGTCGCCCTGGCCGTTTACCGGGTCGCCGATGCCGCCGCGGACCCGCAGTGGAACGCTTCCGATCCGAAGACCGAGCGCTACATCAAGGCGCACGACGCCCTGGTGCACGCCACGAAATAGGGTGCGCCCGCTCCCTGACGTCGCGGCTCTGTGAGCAGCAGGCGGTAAGCGTGCGTCGCCTGCTATTATAGTAAGTCCCCCATGCAAATTGAAAAAGTGTACGAGCCCCAGCGGTTCGAACCGCATTGGGCCCAGCGATGGATCGATTCGGGCGTTTTCCACGCCTCCGCCAGGGCCGCGGGGCGCGTCTTCTCGCTCGTCATTCCGCCGCCTAACGTGACCGGATCGCTGCACATCGGCCACATGCTCGAACACACCGAAATCGATGTCACCGTCCGCTGGCACCGCATGCTCGGCGAGAACACCCTGTGGCTGCCCGGCACCGACCATGCGGGCATCGCCACCCAGATGGTGGTAGCGCGCAAACTGGCCGAAGAGGGTATCAACTACCGCGATTTAGGCCGCGAAGAATTCGAGAAGCGCGTCTGGGAATGGAAGGCGCAATCCGGCGACACCATCAAGAAGCAGATGGTGCGGATGGGAGCCAGTTGCGACTGGTCGCGCGAGCGCTTCACGCTCGACGCCGGCCTTTCGCGGGCCGTCCGCGAGGTCTTTGTCCGGCTCTACGAGAAGGGATTGATTTACCGTGGCGAGTACATGGTCAACTGGTGCCCGAACTGCCACACGGCGATCTCCGATCTCGAAGTCGCGCACAGCGACGTGCAGGGCCACTTATGGCACATCCGGTACCCCGTGAATGGCATGCCGGGACGCTTCGTGACGGTCGCCACCACACGCCCCGAGACCATGCTCGGCGATACCGCCGTCGCCATCAATCCGAAAGACGAACGCTACTTCGACCTGCACGGGAAGACCGTCCGGTTGCCCCTGATGGATCGCGAAATCCCCATCATCGTCGACGAACTGGCGGACCCCGCTTTCGGCACCGGGGTGGTGAAAGTCACGCCGGCCCACGACATGAACGATTTCGAGGCCGGACGGCGCCATAACCTGCCGAAGATCCAGGTGATCGACGACAACGGCGTCATGACGGCCGCCGCCGGGCGCTATGCCGGCATCGACCGCTTCGAGGCACGCCGCCGCGTGGTGGCCGACCTTCAAGCGCGTGGCGACCTGGTCAAGATTGAAGACTACGCCCTCAGCCTGGGCACCTGCCAGCGCTGCAAAACGGTGGTCGAGCCGCTCATCTCCACCCAGTGGTTCGTCAAAGCCAAGCCCCTGGCCGAGAAAGCCATCGAGGCCGTGGAGACGGGCAAGATCGAGTTCATTCCCTCCAACTGGTCCAAGACCTACTTCGAGTGGATGTACAACATCCGCGACTGGTGCATCTCGCGCCAACTCTGGTGGGGCCACCGCATTCCGGCGTGGCACTGCCGGGAATGCCGCGAGATTATAGTGGCGCGCGAAGCCCCGGCCTTGTGCCCGCGCTGTGGGTCGAGCCGGCTGGAGCAGGATACCGACGTGCTCGACACCTGGTTCAGCTCCGCGCTCTGGCCGTTCTCGACGCTGGGCTGGCCCGACCAGACCGAAGACCTGGGCGTTTTCTACCCGACCTCGCTGCTCATCACCGGCTTCGACATCCTGTTCTTCTGGGTGGCCCGCATGGCCATGATGGGGCTCGAATTCCTGGGCGACGTGCCGTTCCGCCAGGTTTACATCCACGGCCTGGTGCGCGATGCCGAGCGCCAGAAGATGTCGAAGACCCGCGGCAACGTGGTGGACCCGCTGGTGGTCACGGAAAAATACGGCACCGATGCCGTCCGGATGGCGCTGCTGCAGGGAGCCGCGCCTGGCACCGATATCGTCCTCACCGAAGAGCGGATGGAGAGCTCGCGCGCCTTCGCCAACAAGATCTGGAACGCCGCCCGATACCTTTTCCTGAACATGGAACGTTCCGGCGTGGAACCCTGGGTCCCGGGCGACCTGGCGCAGTTCCGCCCCGAGCCGGACCCCGACACGCTCGATCCGCGCATCGAAGACCGCTGGATCTTCAGCCGCCTGAACAGTTGCGCCGAACAGGTGAACCGCGCCATCGAGACGTACCGCTATCACGAAGTCGCGCAGGTTCTCTGGCATTTCTTCTGGCACGAATTCTGCGACTGGTACCTGGAGCTGAAGAAGCTGCGATTCCAGGAAAACTCAGGCCTCACCGCCGGATGGCGCAACACGCTGGCGGCCTTCGAAACCGCGCTGCGCCTGCTGCACCCGGCCATGCCGTTCCTCACCGAAGAGCTGTGGCAGCGATTCTCCGCCGACCGGCCGATGCGCCCGCAGTCGATCGCGGTGGCCGATTATCCCCAGTACCGGCCGGAGCTCGCCGACCATGAAGCCGAGCGGGAAATTTCGGTGCTGCAGGAACTCGTGACCATGGCGCGCACCTTGCGCACCGAGGCGAAGCTCGACCCCAAGAAGCTGCTCCAGGGCGTGGTCTACTCCCGCAACTCGTCGCTCGAAGTCGCCAGGCGGCATGCTGAAGCCATCGAGAAGCTTGCCAACGTGAAGCTCGAATTCCGCTCCGATACGGCGCCCAAGGCCGTAGCGATCCGCTCCACCGCTTTGTTCGACCTGGTGCTCGAAGTGCCCGAGGCCCAGCAGGAGGCCCAGCGCAAGCGGCTCCAGAAGGATCGCGAACAGCTCGTGAAGAACATCGCCAACTCGATGCGTCAGTTGGGCGACGAAACCTTCCTCAGCAAGGCCCCGGCCAAGGTGATCGAGACCATCCGGCTGAAGCTGGCCGATTACGAGACGCAACTGCGCAAGATCGACGAAGCGATATGACCGCGATTGTGCGTCTCGCGCTCGAAGAAGATATCGGTCCGGGCGACATCACGACCGAGGCTTGCGTCCCCGAATCGCAGATGGCGCGCGGGCGGTTTCTGGCGCGCGAGCCGCTGATCGTCGCCGGTCTCGAGATTCTGCGCGAGCTCTACGACGAGCCCGCGCTCCACAAGCGTGACGGCGATGCCTGCGCCGATGGGGAAGTGATCGCGGAGGTGGCCGGCACCGCCCGCGCGTTGCTCACCCGGGAGCGCGTGTCCCTGAACTTCCTGCAACGCCTGAGCGGAGTCGCAACCCTTGCGCGCCGATTTTCGGAAGCCGTGGCCGGAACCGGCTGCCGCATTCTCGATACGCGCAAGACGACGCCGGGGATGCGGGTGCTCGAAAAAGCCGCCGCGGCGGCGGGCGGAGTCACCAACCACCGCATGGGGCTTTACGACGCTATTCTGATCAAGAACAACCATATCGCGGCGGCGGGCGGCGTTCCGAACGCAATTGCGCGGGCCCGTTCGGCCGGACGCCCCGTCGAAATCGAAGTACGTACGCGGCAAGAGCTCCGCGAAGCGCTGGATGCGGGCGCCGCGCACCTGCTGCTCGACAACCTCACGCCCGCCGAGGCCGCCCGATGGGTACGGGAAATCGGCGGCCGGGCCAAGGTCGAGCTCTCCGGCGGCATCACGCTGGAAAACGTCCGTGCGTATGCGGAAGCCGGCGCCGACTTCGTCTCCTCCGGCGCCATCACGCACTCGGCCCGCGCCGTGGATATCAGCTTCTGGCTGGAGTGGGTGTGAGCCGCCAGGTCCTGCACTTCGCCACCATCGACTCCACTATGCGGGTGGCCGCGGACCTTAAAATCGGTGACGTTGTCATCGCCGACGAGCAGACCGCCGGCCACGGCCGCCACGGTCACACCTGGCACTCCGAAGCCGGAGCCGGTCTGTACTGCTCCATGGTGCTCGCGCCTACCCCATTGTTGACCCTTGCGCTGGGCCTGGCGGGCGTGGATGCCATCGAGAAGGTCACCGGTCTGCGCTGCGACATCCGCTGGCCCAACGACCTCATGCTGGGAGACCGCAAAGTGGCGGGCATCCTGGTGCAATTGACCGGCGACAAGGCCGTCGCCGGCATCGGCATCAACCTCAATCACATTTCATTTCCACCCGACCTGGTCGAAATCGCAACCTCGCTTCGGCTCCACGCGGGCCGTGAAATCTCGCGTGACGATCTGCTGGCCGCGCTGGTTCCCGCCGTGGATGTGATGGCCGCGGAGGACTCCGAGACCATCCTCCGTCTCTTCACCCGGGCTTCGAGCTATGCCGCTGGCCGCCGCGTATTCGTGGACCTGCCCGACGGCATCGTCGAAGGCACCACCGCCGGTCTCGACCGCGACGGCTTCCTGATCGTGCGGCGCGACGACGGAACCGATACCCTGATTCTTGCTGGAGGCGTACGTGCTGCTGGCTCTTGACGCAGGCAACAGTAACATCACGATTGGAGCGTTCGAAGGCCGCCGGCTGTTGAGCCATTGGCGGCTGCGCACGGTGCAGGAGCAGACCGCCGACGAGTGGGGCATCCTGCTGCACAACCTGTTTTCCCCGGCCGGCCTGGATATCGCGACCATCGAGGGCATGATCATTTCGAGCGTCGTGCCCCCCATCAACTCGACCCTGCGGTTCATGGCCGAACGCTACTTCCACACCGAGCCGGCCTTCGTCGGCCCGCACACGGATCTCGGGCTGACGATCCGCTACGACAGTCCCTACGAGGTCGGCGCCGACCGCCTGGTGAACGGCGTTGCGGGATTTCAAAAGTATGGCGGCCCGTGTGTGATCGTCGATCTCGGCACCACCATCAACTTCGACGTGGTTTCGAAAGACGCCGAGTATCTGGGCGGCGCCATCGCCGTCGGAATCGGTATCTCCATCGACGCACTTTTCAGCAAGACCGCGCGCCTGCCGCTGGTTGATTTCCGCCCGCCCAGGAACGTTATCGGCACGAACACCGTTTCGAGCATGCGGTCCGGCCTTTACTTCGGCGCGATCGGCATGATCGATGGCATCCTGGAGCGGATGATCGAGACTCTGGGTCCTGAAACCAAGACGGTGGCCACCGGGGGCCAGGCGCAACTCATCGTCACCGGTTCGCGCTTCCTCAAGACGGTGGATGAGCACCTGACCCTCGAGGGGCTGCAAATGATCTGGGAACGCACGCACCGTTGCTGAACTACTTCAATTACTTCACGGAGATCGAAGAGCACTTCCAGCGTGCCCGCGGCACGAGCCTCTTCCTGCTCTCTCCGCTCGACTGGGCGCTGGTCGAAAGCTGGAAAAATTCCGAGGTGCCGCTCGAAGCCGTACTGCGCGGCATCGATGCGGCCTTCGAAAAGTGGCGCAGCCGAAGGGTGAAGACCCAGATGGTCAACTCCCTCGCCTTTTGCGCGCAGGCCGTGCTCACCGAAGCGCAGATCATGGCGGGCAACGCCCCGCCGCGGAAGGAAGCCGCGCCGCCTTTCCCGATCGAAGACCTGCGCGCGTATCTCGAAGCCAACGCTGCCGCGCTTTCCAAAGACTTCGAAGAGATCGCCGCGTCCTTGCGCAAGATCGCCGCCGATCTCGAACAGCATTACGGAAACCTGGAAGCGCTGGAGCAGCGCCTGACGGTGCTCGAAGAGAAGATGATCGCCGCCGCGCGCACACGCCAGACGGAAGAGCAGTTACTCGCCGCGCGGCAGGAGCTCGATCGCCAGCTTCGCCCGTACCGCGGCAAGATGACCGCGGACCAGTTGGCGATGCTCGAAAAACAGTACCTGGAGCGGAACCTTCTCGAGAAGTCCGGACTGCCGCGCCTCAGCCTGTTCTACATGCGCTAGTACCGGTCCGGATTGGTGCAGTGAGAGACGCTCTCGCCAATTTCGAACGTGTCCTGATCACCAATGGCTCGGCTGTCACCCTCCAGAACAACCAGATCACCAATAATGACCGCAGCCTGGACCTCACCAGCCTGACGTGCCCGGGACTGCCCAGTTTCGAGACTTCGGAAGGTCTCGATTGCGGCGAAGGAGTTCACCTGTCAGGCGTCGATCACTCCGTGCTAGCGGGCAACCACATCTATGCCAACTCGGGAGGAATTTTGATCAGTGACGAGACCGGTGCGACGCACGACAACCTCGTCAGCGGGAACCTGGTCCAAAACAATCTGTACGATTGCGGGATCACCATGCCGTCTCACCCGCCCGCCCCATCCACGGGCGCAACCACGCCATTCGGTGTCTACCGGAATGCCATCATCGGAAATGAGTCCTCCGGGAACGGCGTGCTGGGAGGCGGTGCGGGTGTGGGACTCTTCGCATTCCTGCCCTCCGGGCGCGTTTCCGATAACCTGATCACCGGCAATCGAATCTTGAATAACGGACTGCCGGGGGTCACGTTCCATGCTCATGGACCACACGAGAACCTCAACAACAACGTGATTACCGGCAACTACATTTCCGGAAACGGAGCGGACACGGCTGACGCGTTTACGCCGGGGCCGACCGGCATCAACGTCTACGGATTCTCCGCCATCACGGGAACGGTCATCTCGCAGAATGTAATCAAAGACGAGGCGATCGATATCGTTGCCCACACAGGCGCCACGGTGGAAGCGCATTGGAACAACCTGAATGGTACGGGCGCGGGTGCGGCCAATCTCGGCACCGGGACTCTCGACGCTACTCGCAACTGGTGGGGCTGCACGCACGGCCCGAACACACCCGGATGTTCGACCGCTGGGACAATGTCCTGTTCACGCCATGGCTGATGTCGCCGGCAATCCCGAACGGCCATTAAAGATCCTGTGGGAATGGCCTGTAGGGCGCCCTTCCCGCAAGCTGAGGGGTGAGAGAATCAGCTTGATGAACCGCAGATCGTTTCTAGGTGCGGCCGCCGTGCCGCTTGCGCTCGCGCAGGGTCCGGCTTCGGCCGCTCGTATTCCTCGCGTGGACGTCTTTCGCCGTCCCGACGTGGTCAGCCTGCACGGCTCTTCGGGGCGCAAGGTGCTCACGCGCTCGGGCGAAATCTGGCAAGGCCCGGGCGTGGAGGTCAGCGCCGAACCGCGCCGCGCGGGCAGGCTTTGGGAGGTGCCCGTCACCGTCTCCGCGCCCGCCGCCGAAGTGGAACACGTGTGCTTGCGCTGGCGCGGTGTGATGTCCGAACAGTTCCGCTATCTCGGCGACCACTGGGAGCGCAGCTACGGCGACCTGGAATGGCGCGGCGGCGTCCCCGGGCGGCCCATGCCCTGGTATTTCGGCATCTCCGCGCCCGGAGCCGCGCACGCCTACGGTGTGAAGACGGGCGCCGCCGCTGTCTGCTTCTGGCAGGCGGACCCGGCCGGCATTTCGCTGTGGCTCGATCTTCGCAACGGAGGCTCCGGGGTGCGCCTGGGCGACCGCCGCCTGGAAGCGGCGGTGGTTCGTGCCACCCTCCCTCGCGACGGCCGCACGCCGGTTCAGACGATGCGCGAGCTTTGCCGGATGCTCTGCGAGAAGCCGCGGCTGGCCGCCGCGCCGATCTACGGCGGCAACAACTGGTATTACACCTACGGCAAGAATTTCGGCCCCGCCGAGGTGCTGCGCGATTCCGGAATTCTGGCGGAGGCAGCACCCGCCGGCGCATCCAACCGGCCGTTCATGGTGATCGACATGGGCTGGAACCCCAACGCCGAGGGTGCCGGACCGAACTCGCACGGCAACGATCGGTTTCCCGATATGGCCGGGCTCGCCGCCGGCATCCGCCAACGCGGCGTGCGCCCCGGCATCTGGATTCGCCCGCTGCTCACGGTGCAGGATGTGCCCGCCGGCTGGAGGTTGCGCTCCGCCGGAAACCGCGGCACGCCGATGACCGTGCTCGACCCGAGTGTCCCCGAGGTGCTTGAAGACATCCGGCAATCCGTACGCGGCATTCGCGAATGGGGATACGAGTTGATCAAACACGATTTCTCGACTTTCGACATTTACAATCGCTGGGGCTTTCAAATGGATGTGCGGCTCACCGACAGCGGCTGGCACTTCGCCGACCGCGGCCGCACCACCGCCGAGATCGTCGGGCAGCTTTACCGCGCCCTGCGTGAAGGTGCGGGCGATGGCCTGCTGCTCGGCTGCAATACCATCGGACACCTGGGCGCCGGCATCTTCGAAGCCCAGCGCACCGGCGACGATACCAGCGGACGCGAGTGGGAGCGCACCCGCAAGATGGGTGTCAACACGCTCGCCTTCCGTCTCCCCCAGCACAACGCCTTCTTCGCCGCCGATCCGGATTGCGTGGCGATCACTCCCGCGGTTCCCTGGGAACTCACGAAGCAGTGGCTGGACCTGGTGGCACGCAGCGGCACGGCGCTGTTCGCGTCGGCAGACCCCGCCGCGCTCGGAGCGGAACAGAAGACCGCGTTGAAGGCGGCCTTCGCCGTGGCGGCGAGGACTCAGCCCGAAGCCGAGCCGCTTGACTGGTTCGAGACTACCGCCCCCATGCGCTGGCGCTTCGGCACGGAAGAAAAATCGTACCAGTGGTACGGCGATGAGGGCGCTTCGCCCTTCGCCGGGTGAGGGAGCTCCTGAATATAAAAGGATCAGCCCGGGTGCGGTAAAGCCGACGGCTCGTTCACCATACCAGCTTCAGCCCGAACTGCACAACGCGCGGCGCACGCGCGATGGCGCGCCTGAATTGCGAGGCGTCGGTGTACTGAATGACGGGCAGCGTAGCGCCCGCCGCCGGCGCGGACATCGAGGTCGCCAGGCTGGAGCCCGCGAAGGCGAACTGGGCATGGTTGAACGCATTGAAAAGCTCGCACCGCAATTGCACGCGCAGGTGCTCGGAGATCGCCGTATTCTTGATAAAACCGAGATCGAAATTGTTCACCCCCGGCCCGTGGAAGGCGTTGCGCGCCAACTGCCCGAACTGCCCGAACGGCGCCGCGGCAAAGTTCGCGGGCGTGAGGTAAATGCCGTTCGACTGGCGGATGCCGGCATACACTGGCGGGCCGGTCATGTTGGGATAGCCCGGCGCCGAGCCGCCCGTGAAAGACGTATCCACCCCCATGTTCACCGAGTAGGGCGGGCCGGCTTCGAACGTGGCGATCCCCGAGATTTCCCACCCCGAGGCTAGCTTGCGCCACACCGCATTGGCGAACCGGCCGCCGTCCGGCAGTTCGTACACCCAGCTCCCCACAAAGCGCTGCGGGTGGTCGTAATCCGCATAGCTCTTGCCCAATTCCAGATTGGCGATGGTGAGCGGCATCTGCTGCTCGGCCGACGCCATATCGAGCGCCTTCGACCATGTATAGACGGCCGAAAAATTGAGTCGCGTGCTCAACCGGCCTTCCGCCCGCAGATTCAGAGCCTGATACCAGGACTGCGCCACGTTTTCGATGTACTGGTAGCCGAGCGAAACATTGGGAAAGGGCGCGCGAAGCTGTGCCAGCGAAGCATTCAGCGCCGGGTTGGTTTCGAGTTGCGCCAGTTGAGACGCAGTGGGATGCGGGGGCGTGTTGACCAGAATCGTGAACGGGTTGTGGATGCCGTGGTTGCCCAGGTATTCGGCCGCGAACAGCAGGCTGCCGCTCACCTGCCGTTCCACGCTGGCGGTCCACTGGTACATGTTCGGATCCTGATTGCGCGGGTCGTTGCCCTCCGTGGCCACGCCGCTGGGCGGAACCGCCGGAAAGAGCTGCGAATCGTGCAGCGGCTGGCCCACCGGCACGGTGGGCGGCAGATTTGCAATCACTACCGGGAAAGAAAACGGAGGAGACAGCATCTCGAACGCCAGCGAATTGGCATCCTGCAGGGCGTAATAAATGCCGAAACCCGCGCGGATTGCGGTCCGGTTGTCACGAAACGGGCGCCAGGCCATTCCCACGCGCGGCTGAAAATCGCGCCAGGAGGGATCGACGAGCGAGGCCCGCACCGCCGGTGCGCCCGAATGATCCACCACACCCGTTCCCGGGATGTAGTAATTCGGGCTTCCCGCCAGCAGAAACCGTCCGCCCACAGCCTGGCTGGCCGGGCTGATGTCCAGCGTGCCGAGCCGGTTCAGGGCGCTGTCTCGATCGTGCCACGCCTGTGGAAATGCGTAGCGCAGACCGGCGCTGATCGTCACCCGGCTGGAAACGCTCCAGTTGTCCTGGATAGAGCCGGCATACACCGAGCGCTCCACCATGTCCGCCTTGCCGGTGCCCTGGAACGTCCCGCCACCAGCGGAACGCCTAGCAGAAAATCGGCGAACCCGGAGCCGGTAAACCCGAGCGAAGCCGGCAGTCCGTCCGCATAACTCAGCTCGGCATTCAGGTTCACGGTGTTCCAGAAATGCGCGCGGATCAGTTCGAAACCGGCCTTGAAGCTGTGGCGGCCTCGGATATAAGAGATGTTGTCGCTGAAGTCCCAGGAATCCTCCAGACCGAAATTGCGGTCGGAAACGGCGGCGTTGCCGAATTTGCCGGTATAACCGGCAAAACCCAGGGTGGGGTAGAGCGAAGGCAGGCTTGTAGGCGTATTGGCAAAAGTGAATCGCCCGCCCGCATTCTGCTCCTGTTCGAGCGTTTCCCGCACGCGTGTGTAGCCGAGCCGCGCGTCGTTCACCAGTGCCGGGCCGAACACGTGCGTTTCGTGCAGGGATCCGAACCAGGTGCGGGTGGGCGTATCCAGGATTCCGGCGGACTCGGGACTCGGGGTGGAAATCCCGTTGGCCGGCTCCAACAGCAGGGAGCCGTAGAGCGCGTCGGCATCGCTCAGACGGTGGTCGACACGCCCCGTATACTGGTTGTCGCTCGTGAAGCCGCGTTCTTCGCCCGCGAAGTTGAATCCCAGTCCGGAGGCCTGGCACGCCATGCAGTTGGCGGGCAGAAACCCGATGGGCAGAAACCCGGACGCAAATGCCGAAAATCGCGCCGCCGGGATCTGGTTGCCGGGGAACGGCAGCTTCGTCTGGCGGATCGTAAACCGCCGCGAAATTCCGCATGGCGCTGCCGCTCAGCGGGTTGATACCCGAAAAATCGCCGCCCAGCATCTGCGCCGTGGGATAGACGCCCGTGAATTGCGAGAGCTTGGGCCTTTCGGCGGTAATGGGAATCATTCGCGCGCACAAGGGAGCCATCGAGATCGATTCGGCGGTGGGGCGGGGAACCACCTTTCGCGTCTATTTTCCCGCCGAAACCGCCAGCGTGCGAGTAGGAGGCGATGGCCGTCCCGCGCTCTGCCAACTGTCCGGAACCGGAACCATCCTGGTGGTGGACGACGAAGAGGTGGTCCGCCGCATGGCGCGCCTGGCGTTGGGCAGGTGCGGGTACCAGGTGCTGGTCGCCGAAAACGGAAAGGAGGCGCTGCAACTCCTGCGGGGGCGGCGGGGGCGCATTGACCTCGTGATCCTGGACCTCACCATGCCGGTGATGGACGGGGAAGCGGCGCTACCGGAGATCCGGCGCATCGACCCCGTCGCCAAGGTGATCCTTTCGAGCGGCTTCAGCGAGGCGGAGGCTACCGAGCGCTTCCGGGGGCAGAATCTGCACGGCTTCCTGCAGAAGCCCTATGCCGCCGCCATGCTCGCCGAGCAGGTCCGCGCCGTCCTGCGCCATCAGGCCGCCAGCGGAACGGGCGAAGCGTGAGCGGCACTGCGCCGGGTCACGGCCTCACTGTGCAGCTCCCCAGAACCACGCCGCTTGCCCCTGCTCCTGGTAGCGGATCACTTGATTCAATCGATCTGGTAGGGCACGCTGACTTCGAGCGTTTTCGGCGGATAGCAGGCGCGGTCGCTACAGGCCTGGTAACGCAGCTGGCCCACCGCCACGCCGGGCCCGGCGGGGGCGTGCGGCGCGACCTTGAACTTTACGACCAGGTTGAAATTTCCAGTGAAGACCGAGAGCGGCTTTTCGGCGAACTCGTACTTCTCCTGGGACGGCTTGGGGTAGACGATCTGCGCCACCTCGAGGGCGCCGGGCGCCTTCCACGTCAGCTTGAGAGGGATCAGGTACTCTTCCGATGGCGTATTGCTGTTGACGTGGTACCCGGGCTGCACCGACACCGGGATCTTCGTCTCGACGGCCGCGCCCCGTTTCCCTTCCACTTTCTGCGGAGTTCCGAGGGTCAGGTAGCCGCTACTTTGCGGCAGCAACGGCAGGCACGCCAGCGCCGTCAGCAGTGGAAGTCGCAGGGCCTTGAAGTAGTTGTTCGATACCATCCTCGAAATCCTTTTTGCTCGCCAATCCGACGTGAACCGCTGCGATCTTCCCCGATCGATCGATGAGGAAGGTCGTAGGCAGTGCATCTACGCCGCCGTAGAGTTGGGCCGTCATATCGTTGCCGATGACCACCCGGTAATTGACACCCATTTGCGCGAGGAACGGTTTCACGGCCTCCCACCCCTCATCGTCCATGGCGACGCCGAGCACTTCGAGACCACGGTCTTTGTCCTGGCGTTGCATCTCCATGAACCAGGGGATCTCGATCTTGCAGGGGCCGCACCAGGTAGCCCAGAAATCGAGCAGCACCACTTTGCCGCGGTAATCGGAAAGGTGAACGACCTTGCCATCCGCATCTTTCAGCGCGAAATCGGGAGCGGATTTGCGATCTTTATCGGCCTTGACGGGCGCGGCGCTGACCTCGGAAGGGGAAGAGGAGCAGCCCGGGAACATGACTCCCAACAGAAGGGCCGTACTAATGGCGGCGGTAAGACGGATTGCCAGCACGAAATTGTTATCCTTCACTGATTATATCGAGAAACCCCGGAGTTCTATTCCCTGAAACCAGATTCGGCGAAGACGAGAGCTCCGCGCGCCGAGTGTAAACTCCGGATGCCGGGCGAGGCCGGAGTAAAGCCAGGCGGCGGTATCGCAGAAACTTTCGCAACAATACTCTCGCCAGAAGCGGCTGCGGGAGCGCACCTGCGCCGCGGTGAGCTCCCTTTTCCGCCACTCGGCCGACCAGCCCAGCTCGCCGGGAGTCTGCGCCCACCATTCGGCGGCGATCAGTTGCTCGAAGGCTTTGCGCGTGGGGTTGCCCAACTTCATCCAGACGAAATGAAAGATTTCATGGACGAAGATCCGGGGGAATTCGGCCGGTGTGCAGTCCAGCACGATGCGGCGCTCGCGGAGGAAAGAACCGGCGTGGACGGGCCCGCGGCGGTCGTAAAGACCATGCGCCGAGTAGACTGCAACGGGCAGCCCCGACAGCGGCGGCAAATTTCTGATTAGCGTCACGGCGCGCCGCTGGTGGGCAGGATGCTCGAAAACGAAAAGGCACGAGTACGGGGGACCGGTCAACTAACGCGCCTGGATCTGAGCGCCCTCCTGCCCGGCCAATTCAGCGGCATGGCGCTCAAGTTCGGCAAAGGGGACCGTCACCAGGTCTTTTTCCATATCTTCGCCGCTCGAGACCAGGTACAACAGGTGTAAACCCGCCAGTTGCGCGCACCAGGGGTCGTCCATTTTCCGCCCGGACGCGGCGCAGATGCGGAGCAGGTCGGCGTGCGGAAGGGCGATGGTCTTTTCGCTGTTGGCGCCGGTGTCGTCTTCGAGGATGAACTTTACGTCCACGGTATCGGCATGCCTCAGGGAGATGGCCGTCTGGAGCCATTTGAAATAGACCTGATACTTGCGGCCGAAAGGATCGGGACCCGCTTCAAACTGACGGTAATTGAGCATCTACCGATATCTTACAATGGCTGAAGATGATGGTTGCCGAACTCATAGCGCAGCGCGAATTCCGGCTGTCGCAACAGAAAATGGAAGATCCTGGTCCTGGAGAAGTGCAGGTGCGGGTCGGCGCGGTGGGAATCTGCGGGTCCGACGTACACTCCTACTCGGAAGGCGCGATCGGCGATACCCCGTGCGTCTACCCCATGGTATTGGGGCACGAACCGGCGGGCACGGTGGTGAAGACCGGCGCCGGCGTGACCGGATGGTCGCCCGGGGACCGCGCGGCGCTGGAACCGGCGGTGTACTGCTACCACTGCGAGTTCTGCCGCAGCGGCCGGTACAACATCTGCGCCAACATCCGTTTTTTGAGCAATCCCGGGATTCCGGGCTTTTTCCGCGAGTTCGTGAACCTGCCGGCGGTGAATCTGCTGCCGATTCCCGGGAGCCTCTCGCTGGAACTGGCGACCGTGGCTGAGCCGCTGGGGGTAGCGATGCACTCGATGAAGTTCGCGAGTGTGCAGCCGGGCGAAACGGTGGCGGTGTATGGAGCCGGGCCCATCGGGCTGCTGACGCTCGCGTGCCTGAAAGTGGCCGGCGCGGGCCGGGTGTGGGCGATCGAGCCGCTGGCGCATCGCCGCGAGATGGCGAAACACATGGGGGCGGACGTCGCGCTCGACCCGGCCCAGATCGACACGTCGCGGCAGATTCTGGCCGATACCGGAGGGCGCGGCGTGGATTGCGCGATCGACTGTGCGGCCAAGGAGCACACAACCAACTGGGCCATCCAGACGGCGCGCAACGGGGGACGGGTGGTGCTGACGGGCATCCATTCGGCCGCCCTGGTGCCCTTCGAGGTTTCGCCCATGCGCCGCAAAGAGCTGGCGATCTTCAACGTGCGCCGCTCGAACGACGAACCTCACGCCGCGGTCGAACTGCTGATCGAGCGCGCCGCCTGGTTCGCGCCGCTGATCACGCACCGGCGGCCGCTTGAATGCATCGCCGACGCATTTGTCATGGCGGAGCATTACGCGGACGGCATGGGCAAGCTGATTATTACGTGACGGGAGATCAGGGCGCGGGCTCGACGTGCACCAGGACGTCGGCCACCCAATCGAGCCGCTCCAGAATCCGCTGCTGCACGCGGTGTGCGATTTCGTGCGATTGCCGCACGGTCATCTGCGGGTCTACCTCCAGGTGCAGGTCCACATGGTAGCGCAGGCCGGTCTTCCGGGCGTAACACTTCTCCACTCCGCGGGCGCCCGGGACGGTGGCGGCGGTTTCGCGGATCTGGTGCATGTAGGCGTCGCTGGGCATCGTATCCATTAATTGCAGGGCGGTGTCATACGCCACGCGGACGCCCACCGCCACGATGATCAGGCCGATGACGAAGCCGCCCACGCGGTCCGCTTCGGCGAAGCGGGAAGGCGAGAGCAGCGTAAGGCCGACCGCGATCAGGGCAACCATCGCGGAGAGCGTATCCATGGCATCGTTCCACGCGTCGGCGCGCAGGGCGTCGCTCTGGAGTTTGCGGCCGTAACGGAATTTGAAGAACGAGAGCAGGGATTTGGCGACCAGGGAAGCGACCAGCGGCCAGACAACGTAGGTTGCCACAGCAATGCGCGGGAGGCCGATCCGCTGGAGGGAGCCGTAGGAAATCAGAGTGCCGGTGACGGTCAGCACCAGGCCGATCAGCAGGCCGGTGAGGATCTCCACGCGGCCATGCCCGTAAGGATGCTCGGCATCGGCGGGCTTGGTGGCCAGGGTCAGGGCAAAGAAGACCAGGCCGGAAGAAAACACGTCGCCGCCGGATTCGAGTCCGTCGGCCAAAACCGAAGTGGAGTGGCCCGCCAGTCCCGCCCAGATCTTGACCATGGCGAGCGCGCCGCTCACGAGCATTCCGGCGGCGGCGACGCGCTGCCCCAGATTCATAGATTAAGCTCGGGCCGGATCTTTTCGTTCGGTATCCACACCGAGCTCGGCGAACGCGGCGGTGGCCTTCGCCGCGTCGAACTGGCCTTCGCGCGCGAGGCGGGAAAGAGCCGTGGTGACGATCGATTCCGCGTTGATCTCGAAGTGCATGCGGAGGTACTCGCGGTTATCGCTGCGTCCGAAACCGTCGGTCCCGAGCGATTCGAGGCGTCCCTGGAGCCAGGGAGCGACCTGGTCGGGCACGACCTTCATATAATCGGTAGCCGCCACGATCGGCCCCTGCGCGCCTTCGAGCGCCTCGACGATCTGCGGAGCCCTGGCCGGCCGATCGGGATGCTGCCGGTTCCAGCGCTCGACAGAAAGTGCGTCGCGCCGCAATTCGTTATAGCTGGTGACGCTCCAGACATCCGCGGGCACCTGGTATTTCTCGGCCAGAATCTGCTGCGCGCGCAGCGCCTCGTTGAGGATCGGGCCGCTCCCGAAGAGCTGCACCTTCGCCGGTCCGTTTTCCGCTGCCCGATAGCGGTAGATGCCCCTCAGCACGTCCTCCGGATTGAGCCCCGCGGGCATGGGAGGCATGGGGTAGTTCTCGTTGTAAAGGGCGATGTAGTAGAAGCGATCCTGCCTCTCCTGATACATGCGGCGAATGCCATCCTGCACGATGATGGCGATCTCGTAGGCAAATGCAGGGTCGTAGGTGACGCAGGTGGGGACGGTGCTCGAAAGGACGATGCTGTGGCCGTCCTGATGCTGCAGGCCCTCGCCGGAGAGCGTCGTTCGCCCGGCCGTGCCGCCACACAGGAACCCCTTGCCGCGGGCATCGGCAAACGCCCAGATCAGGTCTCCGATGCGCTGGAACCCGAACATCGAATAGTAGATGAAGAACGGAATCATCTCCACCTGGTAGTTCACGTAGGCGGTGCCGGCCGCCGCGAACGAGGCCATGGAGCCGGCCTCGGTGATGCCTTCCTCGAGAATCTGGCCGTCCTTCGATTCCTTGTAATACAGAAACATCTCGGCGTCGTGCGGCTTGTACAACTGCCCCTGGCTGGCGTAGATGCCGAACTGGCGGAACAGCGATTCCATACCGAACGTGCGGGCTTCGTCGGGGATGATCGGAACCACGCGCTTGCCCACCTGAGGGTCCTTCATGAGGATGGTCAGGACGCGGACAAAGGCCATGGTGCTCGACACCTCCCGGCCCGCCGAGCCTTCGAGCGACTCCTTGAAATGTTCGAGCGGAGGGGCCTGGATGCTGCTCGACGGCGCGGAGCGGTTGGGCATATAACCGCCCAGCAGGCGGCGCCGCTCGTGCAGATAGGCGATCTCCGGGCTGTCGGAAGGCGGCCGGTAGAAAGCGGCGTTACGCGCGGCCTCATCCGGGATGGGGATTTCGAACCGGGATCGGAAATGGGCGATTTCCTGCTCGTTGAGTTTCTTCTGCTGGTGCGTGATGTTGCGGCCTTCGCCCGCCTCGCCTAATCCGTAGCCCTTGATGGTGTGGGCCAGGATGAGGGTGGGCCGGCCCTTGGTTTCGACCGCCGTCTTGTAGGCGTTATAGACCTTGCGGGGATCGTGGCCGCCGCGGCGGAGGCGCAGCAATTCGTCGTCGCTCAGGTGCGAGACCAGGTCCAGAAGCTCGGGGTACTTGCCGAAGAAATTCTTACGGACGTAGGCGCCGTCCTTCGTGATATAGGTCTGAAACTCGCCGTCGACCACTTCTCCCATGCGCTTCTGCAGCAAACCGGTCTTGTCGCGCTCGAGCAGGGCGTCCCAATCCTCACCCCAGATCACCTTGAGGACGTTCCAGCCCGCGCCGCGGAAGGCGGCTTCGAGCTCCTGGATGACCTTGCCGTTGCCGCGCACCGGGCCGTCCAGCCTCTGCAGGTTGCAGTTGATCACGAAGACCAGGTTGTCGAGCTTCTCCCGCGAGGCCAGCGTTAGGGACCCCATGGATTCCGGCTCGTCCATCTCGCCGTCGCCCAGAAACGCCCAAACGTGGCGCGGCGTCGGAGCAATCAGGCGGCGATTTTCCAGGTACCGCATGAAGCGGGCCTGGTAGATGGCATTGATCGGGCCGATTCCCATGGAGACGGTCGGAAATCGCCAGAATTCCGGCATCAGCCAGGGGTGCGGATAGGAGGGAAGGCCGGGATGCTCGCGCAGTTCGTGCCGGAAATTCTTGAGGTGCTCGTCGCTCAAGCGCCCTTCGAGGTAGGCGCGCGCGTAAACGCCCGGCGAGGCATGCCCCTGAAAATAGACGAGATCTCCCGGCTGATCGCCGTAGCTGGCATGGAAAAAATGATTGAACCCGACTTCGAGCAGGGTGGCCAGCGACGCATACGTCGAGATGTGGCCGCCGATCCCGGGATCGTACTTGTTCTGCCGGACCACCATGGCCATGGCGTTCCAGCGGATCAGGCTCTTGATGCGGCGCTCCATGGCACGGTCGCCGGGATACGCCACTTCGTCCTCGGGACGTATCGTATTCACATAGGGCGTATTCAGGTGGACAGGCAGGTCGACACCGTTCGCCCGTGCGCGGTCGATCAACTGCTCCAGCAGATAGGCGGCCCGGTCCTGCCCGGCCTCATCGACAACCTGATCCAGCGCTTCTACCCACTCTGCAGTCTCTCGTGGATCGAGATCCACAACCCTCTCGTTCAGTGTCTGGTGCATGGATATTTTCATTATAGTGAAAACGCCGGGCTTCACCTTTGGCGAGTACAATGTGGTCATGGTCAGAGTGGATCACGTGCTGGAATCATGGAAGGCTGTACGCCAGGACACCGTAGGCGCCCTGGAAGACCTCCCTTCCGAAGAGCTCGACTATCGTCCGACGCCCGAGCTGATGACCTTTCGCGAACTGGCGCGCCATATTCTCGACGCGGGACACGCGTTTTGCGGGCTGCTTTTGGCCGGAGAGGACGATCTTGCCACTCCGGATTTCCGGGAGAAGCTGAAACAGCACCTGCCCGGTGTCGCAGCCGATGCGGGACGCGACACGTTGGCGGCGGCATTGCGGGATTCGATCGAGCGCCGGACGGCCGAATTGGCAACGCGGCCGCCGGAGTTTTTCGCGCACCTGATTACCCGGTTCGACGGCCAGCGGGTCACGCGACTGGAGATGCTGCAGTTCCTCAAGGAGCACGAATTGACGCACCGCTCCCAGATGTTCACCTACCTTCGGTTGAAGGGGATCGTACCGGCGACGACGCGCCGGCGGCTTGCCAAGCAGGCGGGAAAATAGGTTCAGGGCCACCACCCGCGGACGGTATTTGCAAATCGGCTGATCTGTCGTATAAGAGTAGTAATTTGGGAGGAATTATTTCATGGTGGAATGTCCGGTGTGCGAAGGCAAGATCGACGTCGATGAAGAGGATGTCGACGAAGGCGACACTATCAGTTGTGATGAGTGTGGCGCAGCCTTGAAGGTCGTTGGCACCGACCCTCTCGAACTGGAATCGGCGGAGGAAGTGGAGGAGGAAGCTGAAGACGAGGGCTTCCTCGAGGACGAAGAGGAAGAAGAAGAGGCAGACGAGGACTGGAGATAAAGTTTGCAATGAATGTAACGGGCCGCGATCGTACCTCGTCGAGGAGAAGGGAGGCGTCTATGCGCACGTTTTGGATCGTGATGACTGCGGTGTTGCTGCTGGCGATCGCGACGGCCGCCTTTGGGAAGAAGAACGAAAGCCCCACCCGCAGTCTTCAAGGCGTGGTGGAGTCTCCCGAAAGTCACCCCGTGCCGGGCGCCGTAGTGCAGTTGAAAGACATGAAGACGCTGCAGATCCGGTCGTTCATCACCCAGCCGCAGGGCAACTATTATTTCCATGGTCTGAGCCCGGACCGGGATTACGAAGTGAAAGCGGAGTCCCACGGCATGGCCAGCGACACCAAGACGTTCAGCTCCTTCGACTCCCGGAAACAGGGCGTCATCAATCTCAAACTCAGTCCCAGGAAATAACGGCCGCGCGCCGCGTCAGCGGCCGCGGACCACCACCTCTAACCCGCCAATGATCGTCCGCCCGGGCATCGGCACGCCGAGGATCTCCTGGTAGGAGGTCGCCGTCACATTGGCAATCTGGAAAAACGGGTGTACCCGGCCGCGGGTAAAGGCGGCATACAGATCCCACAAGGCGTAAGGATCGCGCCCCCGGCGATCGAGAACTCCGAGCCGCGTGCGAAAGACGACGTTCGCCGGCACGTTTGCCTGCCACATCGCCACACCGGAATTCACCGGATAGTTGAACGTGTACTTGGTGAAGCCCACGGGAATGGTATCCTGCACCCCGCGCAGGCCGGTGTAGCGGAAATCGATTGTGCCGGCGCGCCGGCCATCCACGCGGAGCGAGGCTTCCACTCCCGTGAAGTCGAGGCTCTGGATGTTCAGGGCGCGCCAGATATCCGTTGGCGAGGAGCGATAGTAATCGATGCCATCGCGCTCCCGGCGTTCGAACAGGGTGAGATCCCCTTCGACGCGGGCGGCCGGCGCCCAGACGAGGCCTCCTTCATAGGACCAGACCCGCTCCGGGCGCAAATTGCGGTTTCCCAGGTTGCTGGGGTCCTGATAATAGAGATCCGTATAGCTCGGCACGCGGAAGGCGCGACTGGCCGAGGCGCGGAGCTTCAACTTGGGCGCAATCCAATACCCGCCCGCAACCGTAGGGCTGAACTCTCCGGAAACGCGGCGGTAGACCTCTTCGCGAGCGGAGATCGTGAGAGAAAATCGGCGCAGGGCGCGGAAATCCACGGCGCCGTATGCCGCGGCCCGGCTGCGCGCGTGATCTCCCAGGTTGTTGCTGACAATCGACTCGTGCAGCGCTTCGACGCCATAGAAGACGGTCGTATTCGCGGAGACCGGTTCGCGGCGGCGAAGGTCGGCCTGCCAGCTCTCATCCGCGTGGTGGTTCGCGTAGACGCCGGGCTGGTCGCGCAGGAGCACGAACAGGTCGCTGTGGCGGCGGTAGCTGAAAGACGCGGTGGTGCGCTCTCCGAACGCCTGCCGGACGCCGGCAAACCAGGTCTTGGTGTCTTCCCAGGAATTGTAAGGGCCGTAGAACTGGTCGGCTCCGAAGGGGTGGTCCATGTAGGCGAGAGTCAGGTCGCTCGCTCCCCAGGCCGAAGAGAGATGCGTGGTGGAAGCCAATTGGAGGTTGCGGTAGTCGCGATCGGGCATGAAGCCGGAAGAGAAATCGCGGGCGAAGGTGAGCTGTTCGGAGAGTTTCGCGGAACCGTCCGCGAGGGAACCGCGCTCCTGGTTGGCGCCGAAGTTGCCGGCCGCGGCCCGCAGGCGGAACTCCAGTCCTTCGGGAGGCGCGGTGATGATATTGACCACGCCGCCGGCGGCATCGGAGCCGTAAAGTGTCGAGCCCGAACCGCGCATCACTTCCACCCGCGAAACGGAATCGAGCGGCACCGGGATATCCAAATTGTGATGGCCGGATTGCACGTCGTTGAGGCGCTGACCGTTCAACAGGACGAGCGTCTCTCCGAAACTCGAGCCGCGGATCGAGAGGTCGGCCTGCACGCCGTCGGGCGCCCGCTCTTCGAGATCGAGCGAGGGATCGAGCCGCAGCAGGTCGGCAAGCGTATTGAACACGAGGGCATTGCCGCGCACCGGGAGCACCCGTATGGCGCGATCGATCTCTTCGAGGGACATCGGTTCGAAGGTGCCGGTCACGACGATGGTCTGGGTGGGAAGAGGCGGCTGGGCCGCGGCCGTGGAAAGTGCGGCCAGGGTCAGTACAATTATTTCGGAGCGCAACCCACGATTTTACCCCGGCACGGCCGGGAGGCACTTCGCGGGTCGCTTTCCGAGCCGCGGCCAAAAGGGCGCGGCCGACCCGGATCGAAGCCGTCATCAGAATTTGCCCGGAGGCCGTTGACCGCTCCTGCGGTCGCGGCTCAACGAGCTGGTGCAGGCGGCGGGCAAACCTACGGGTCGCGCATACCACTTCATGTCGCGCACCGTCCCGCCAGCCTGTTGCGGGCGTAGCCGTTGAGCCATCCGCGAATGTGCGGAAGGGCCGAAGATGCCGCGAATTCCCCTGCCTTGAGCATCTCGGGGCCGCAGCCGAAACCGTCCCAGTCGATCGACCGCACGTCGGGCGCGATGACCAGGTCGCTTTGGCTGCGCCAACTCTCCTCGGCGCGGGTCTGCATGATCTGGAAACAGCGGTTGACTACCTGAAACACGTTGGATGGAAGGGCGCGGTCCTGCGCGGGGAGGTGCACCGAAATGACGTGGGTTGCGCCGAGTTGGCGCGCCAGCGTCGCCGGTATTTCCGTACTCATCGCTCCGTCCACCAGCATCCGGTCTTCATAACGGACGGGCTGGAAGAGGCCGGGATAGGAGCAACTGGCCCGGATCGGCAGGAAGACGTCGCCACCCCTGTAGAAATCCACCGGTTCGCCGGTCGAGAGGTCGGTGGCGACCACGCCGAGGGGCATGCGCATTTCCTCGAACGTGTAACGCTTCAACAATTTTTCGAGAAAGCGCTTCATGCGTTCGCTGACGACGAAGCCCATTCGGCAAAGGCTCCAGCGGGCGACGTCGCCGAAGCGCATGGAACATCCGGCCGCGGCGATCTCGGCGGGAGTTGCGCCGCTGGCGTAAGCCGCGGCCACGATGGACCCGGCGCTCACCCCGGCAATGCAATGAATGGGAATCCCGCTTTGTTCCAGGACGGACAGAACGCCGGCGTGAGCAATCCCACGGGCGAAACCGCCGCCGAGCGCGATACCGATTTTCGGTGGTCCGGGCAGAGCGTCCGCACGGCGGAGCCGCGAAGGCAGGTTCGGAGAATTACGAAGAGCGGAAAAGAAGCTGCTGACTGCGCGTACAGCTCTCATTGACCCCTCCACAACCATTCCCAGGTTTGCCCGCTCATTCACAGCCGCGGCTCGCGAAGTGGCCCGTCGTAGAATGGTTCTACTAATGACTCGGACGAGCAACCTGGCTGCCAGGTTCCTGACCATTGCCTTTCTTTCGCTGGCGCCCATACCACTGGCCGCGCAGCAGCCGTTTTCCGGCACTCCGGAAATCGAGCAGTCGCTGCGCCGGCTGAACGAACTGGGAAGGGTTCTCATGATCGCCGCCCATCCGGACGATGAGCGCACGGCGGTGCTGGCCTATTTCGCACGCGGGCGGCATATGCGCACCGCTTACCTTTCGCTCACGCGAGGCGAAGGCGGCCAGAATCTGATCGGTTCCGAACAGGGCGCGGAGTTGGGAATCATCCGGACGCAGGAACTGCTCGACGCGCGCCGCATCGACGGGGCCGAGCAGTTCTTCACACGCGCCATCGATTTCGGATTCACCAAAACGGCTTCGGAGACTTTTCAGAAGTGGGGGCATGAGCGCATTCTTTCCGACGTGGTTTGGATCGTGCGGAGCTTCCGGCCGGACGTGGTCATTCTGTGCTTCACCGGAACGCCGCGCGATGGACACGGCCAACATCAGGCCTCCGCGATCCTGGGCAGGGAAGCCTTCGATGCCGCGGGCGATCCGGGCCGTTTCCCCGAGCAACTGCGGTACGTCCAGCCGTGGCAGCCCAAGCGGCTGGTGCATGCCGGCGGCTTTTTCGGCGGACGCGGCGCGCCATCGGCGCCGGCGCCGCCGAAAGCAGGCGAGGCGGAAACCGGGGAGTTCAATCCAGTCCTGGGGTACTCGTATGAAGAGATCGCGGTGCTGAGCCGGAACATGCACCACAGCCAGGGAACCGGAGCCATGCGACATCCGGGACCGGCGCGAACGCCCTTCGAACTGGTGGAAGGCACGCCGGCCGCCAACGACCTTTTCGACGGAATCGACACCTCATGGGCAGCGAGATTTCCGCACGAAGGAGCGGCCGTGGGCGCTGCCCTCTCCGAGGCCATCCGCGCCTTCGAACCGGAACACCCGGATCGCACCATTCCCTTGTTGCTGAAAGCGCGCGCCCTGATTGCCGCCATCGGGGACCCGCGCGCCAAAGAAAAACTGGCCGAACTGGATCAAACCGTGGCTCTCTGCGCGGGGCTGTGGGTGGACGCCCAGGCGAGCGCGCCCGAGTTCGTTCCGGGTTCGCCCATGTCGTTTACAACCACGGTTCTCAACCGCTCGAATGCCCAGGTGACCTTCGAGGGCGGGCAGGTGGAAGGCATGTTCCACGCGCCGCTCGACGGGAAGCCGGCGAAGCTCGGCTACAACCAGAGCGCCGCCGTGGAATTCAGCCGCGCGGTGCCCGCCGGCCAACCCTATTCACAACCCTACTGGCTGGTGAAGCCACCGGCGGGCGACGCTTACACCGTCGACGATCAGCGGCTCATCGGACTTCCCGAGGGCCCACCGCTGGTTCAGGTGCGGCTGCTGCTTCAAGTGGACGGAACACCCATCGAGCTGCTTTCGCCGGTGCACTACCGCTATGCGGACCGGGCGCAGGGGGAACGCGACCGGCCGGTGCTGATCGTCCCCCCGGTGGCCGTAGAGCTGTCGGACTCACACGCGCTGCTCCCGACGAGTGCGGCACGGAAGGTGCAGGTGGCGGTTCAGGCGAACGTTCCAAACGCCTCGGGCGAGTTGCGGATCGATCCGCCGCCGGGGTGGACGGTCGAACCTCGCTCGCAAGCTTTCCGGGTCGCGGTGAGCGGCGAGCAGCAGCAACTGGAGTTCAGCGTGACACCGCCTGCGGGAGCAAGCGAAGCTGCGGCGCCGGCCGTGGCGACGGTGGGAGGCCGCGAGATCGCGGTCGGGATGAAGCTGATCGAGTATCCGCACATCCCCACCCAGGCGGTCTTCCCGCCGGCGGATCTGAAGCTGGTGCGCGCCGATGTGCGGGTGACCGCGCACCGGATCGGATACATCATGGGAGCCGGCGACGAGATGCCGGATGCGCTGCGGCAGATGGGCCTGGAGGTGACGCCGCTCAGCCCCTCCAGCCTGGAGCAGGGCGACCTCTCGCGGTTCGACGCCATTGTGGCGGGAATTCGCGCCTACAGCGTGCGCCCGGATTTGAGGGCCAACCAGCCGCGCCTCATGGAGTATGTGCGCAACGGAGGCACCTACGTGGTCGAATACCAAAGCGGCACAGGATTCCGCGGGGGACCCTCGGGGCCGCGCCAGGCGCACATTCCGGAATCGAATATCGGGCCGTATCCCATCACGATTCCCGGCAGCAATGCCTACCGCGTGACGGTGGAGCAGGCGCCCGTGAGCTTCCCGCATCCGGACAGCCCCTTGCTGCACACGCCGAATCAGATTACGGAGAAAGATTTCGACGGTTGGGTGCAGGAGCGCGGCCTTCTGTTCGCCACCGAGTGGGACCCGCGGTACCAGACGGTGCTTGCTTCGGGCGACCCGGGCGAGAAGCCGCTCGAAGGCGGCGAGTTGTGGATGCACTACGGAAAGGGTGTCTACATCTTCACGGCGTATTCGTGGTTCCGGCAGTTGCCGGCGGGCGTACCGGGGGCGTACCGCCTGTTTGCGAATCTGCTGAGCGCAAAATAGTGCGGAAGAGCGCCCGCTGCTTTTCGCCCAGCGCGGCCCAGTCGAAATTCCGGCGGGCATGCCCGTAGGCGGCCTGCGCGATCTGCGCGCGCCGCTCCGGGTCTCGAATCAGCGTCGCAATTCCGGCGGCGAAGCCTTCCGGAGCATCCGCTACCCACACGCTGTGGCCGTGCAACAGACCCAATCCCGCGCAGCCCGACGTGGTCGAAACCACGGCGCGCTGCATGGCCATGGCTTCCAGCACCTTCACATTGGTTCCGGCCGAAACGGTTGTGGGCACGATCACCAGGTTGGCCTGGGTGTAGAGCGGCCGCACGTCGGCGACGAAACCCAGCAGCCGGATGCGGGGGTCGGAAGCGGGTTCAGGCGTGCCGGCGAAGGCGCGCCAGTAGGTGAGCGGGTCGGCGCCGCACACCACCGTCAGGTTCATTTCCGGGAACTTCTCCCGCAGCAGCGGCCAGACTTCTCCGGTGAAAAAGCGGAACGCTTCCACGTTCGGAAAGTGGCGGAACGAACCGATGAACAGCAGACGGTCGCCCGGGCTTTCGGGCTCGGGACGGAAGCGCGCCAGGTCGACGCCATTTCCGATCTCCGTGCTCCGCGCCGCGGTACCGAGCAGTTGCTGGTCCTTCGCCGACATCACGACGATCCGCGGAAAGCGGGCCACCGCCCGGCTCTCAAAGCGGCGCCACCGAAGATAATCCCAGCGGGCGGCCACGGTGTGCTTCCGGCGCAGCACCTGGCCGAAGAGATCGAACGTGACGTCATGTTCCACCAGCACGTCGCCACCATAGGCAGCCAATTGCGTGTATTCCACCTGCAGGCGCTCGAAACCGAATGCGCGGCGCTCTTCGTCGATGGCGCGCCGCATCGCGGGCGAGCGAAATTCATGGACTTCCGGCGGCAGCAGGGTGGACCATCGCGGCTCGCGGTAGCGGGGCTTCCCGACCAGGACGAGGCGCGCGCAAAATCCCAGCACGGGCGCGAGTTCCGGCGAATCGGGGCCGTCGGTGAAAGCGAACAGTTCCACGTCGAATTCGACGGCCAGTTCGCGAAGGAGGTGGAAAATGCGGACCGCTCCGCCGTGAGACAGCGGGTAGGGATAGTACGGCGACAGGACCGCAATACGCCGGCGACCGGGGGACGTGGCGCGGCCCTCGAAACGGCGGATCTCGTCGGGCCTCACCGAGCGCTCGCGCTTCCGCCACGGCCACCACCAGGGACGCAGGTAGATCCGGTCGAGCGGAACCCCACGCCAAAAGAGGATGGAAGCCAGATTGAGCCCGAGGTGATGGCGCTCCAGGCGCGAGTTGTACGCCAGTATTTTGCGCGGCGCGGTGTGAAAAGCGGCCCGGCGCAATGCGCCCTGCTGGTTGGAGAGCATCACCGGCGCAAGGCCGATGCGATAGCGTTTCAATTCGCTTCTAAGTTGCGGCCAGCTCTCTTCGGTGGCGACGAAATGGCGGCGGCCGGGCACCAGCGAACGCACCTCTTCGGCCATGCGCCGGCAGAGATCCGGGGGACCGCTGGCGAAAGTGACGACCACCGCTTCCGGATCTTTGCCGAGCAGGCGGAAAAACCACCGCTTGATGCGCTGCTTCACCTTGCGGCCCCCGTGACCTGGAGCACCGCGCAGGCGGCCAGCGGGGTCACTCCGCCGAGCGCCGCAACGGCGGCGTACGCGTGCTGATCCATCATCCACCCGATCGCGGGAGAGATCACGAACTGCGCAACCCCGTAAGAGGCTACCAGGATCGAAACTGCGAACGCGGCCCGCGCGCCGCCGAACGCATCGAGCGGCAGGGTGTAGGTGTTCACGCTGAACGCGGCCACTGCCAGGATGCTGAGCGAGATGCCGGCGCAAGTCCACCCGGCCGAGGGAGCCAGGGGTATGGCGGCGGTAGCGAGCGAGAGGACCGCCGCGACCAGGCAGGCGCGGAACCGTGCCGGCAGCGCGGGCATGCCGCGGCGGATCAGCCGCCACGAGAGCCATCCGCCGGCCAGGCCGCCCGCTGCCGCAAACAGGGGCGGGATCCAGGCGTACCACGCGGCCTGGACCAGCGTGAGTCCGTGCACCTCCATCAGGTAGACCGTGGTCCAGTTGGTCCACAGCGAGTAGCCGATCATGCTGAGGGCGTTGGCGCCCGCGAACGCCCAAAGCCGCCGGTCGCGCAGCATCCCGGCGGCTCCGCTCAGTTCCGGCTTGGGCGGCGCAGTGAACGGTGCCCGCCTCGCCGTGGCGTTCCAGACCGCGATCCAGACAAGTCCGAGCAGCCCGGTAGCGACGAAGGTGTCTCGCCAGCCGCGGGTCACCGCGATCCACGTGGCGATGGGCGGCGCGAGAACCAGCCCGAGACTCACCGCCATCTGGTTCACGGCATTGCCGAGGCCGCGCTCCGCCGGCTGCAGGAACTGATGGATGGCCTTTCCGGCGGCCGGAATGCCGCCCGCTTCTGCCACGCCCAGCACCGTCCGGCAGGCCACCAGACCGCCTAGCCCGCGGGTGAACCCGGTGGCGATTCCGGCGCACGACCACAGGCCGACCGCCAGGCTGATGGAGCGGTTCAGCCCGATGCGGTCCGTCACTATGCCGGCGAACGGCGCGCTCACCGCGTAGGCGATGGAGAACGCCGCGACGATCCAGCCGTAATCGGCATTGGACAGCCGGAACTCGGCACGGACCACCGGCGCGAGTGTGGCCAGCGCCATGCGGTCCAGATAGTTGATGGCGGAAGACAGGACGAAGACCGCCAGCACCACCCAGCGAAGGCGGTGTGCGTCGGCTGTGCTGCTCACTGGAATTCGATGGTCGCCACCTCGCCCGCGGTCCCCAGGTGGGCATTGGCCTTCGGGAAGTATTCAATCACTACGTGGCGCGGCTTCTGCTCCCCGCAGGTGAGAGTCAGTTCGCCCCCTCCCGAAAGCGCGACGTTCCCGGCATCGGAGATCAGCAGCCGGATCGACTTACCGTCGCTCGACTGCACCAGAAGGCGGAATTGCTTTCCCAGGCAATCCACTTCTTTGAGCACCCCGGCCGTCTTCCCGCCGGGCTTCGGTCCGTTCCACCACGCAACCGCCTTGGAGTCGGCTTTCGGCGCCTCTCCCTGGTTATACTTTTTCTCGAGTTCGTGGACGTGCGCGCGGGCCTCGGCCTTCAACTTTTCGATTTCGCGCGAGTCCTCTTCGGCCTGGTGGCGCTTCGCTTCCGCCTCGTAATCCAGGCGCTGCTGCTCCACCGCGAGTCGCGCCTGGCGCATCCGCTTCCGAACGGCGGGGTCGATTGCGGCCTGTTCGCCGCCGCGCCAGGCCTTGGCGGCCCCGGCGTAATCGTGATCGGCCAGGTAGCAGTTGGCGAGCGCTTCCCAGTAGGACGGTTCGCGCGGATTGCGTTCCGTGGCGGCCTTCCAGTGCATCAGCCGGCGGCGCGGATCGGTATCGCGCTGCGCCATGAGGACGAACGGCTCGTCCAGCTTGGGGTTGATGCCGGCCGCTTTCAGCAAGGCCTGGGTGGCCTTTTCGTTGTCGGGTTCGAGCTTGGCATATTCAATGTAGCAGCGGGCGCTGCTGCTGCCCGCCTGAATGGATGCGGAGAAGTGCTGGCGAGCCTCGTCCTTCCGCCCGGCGCGGAGCGACAGGAGGCCGAGCCCTTCTTCAGCCTCGGCGGCTTTTTCGTGATCGCGCAGGAGGCCTTCATACTCGGCGGCCGATTGGCTCGTCAGCAGGTCGGCGCGGGCCAGGCGGGCGTCCGTGTCGGATACCTCGCGCTCCTGAAAATCGCTCTCCGCCAGGGGGCGGTTCGGCAGGGATGTAGTTTGAAAGTTCCCGGCGGCAAAGTGCTGCTTCACCTGCGCCTCCACCTCGGCCGGCGACTTGCCGAACGCGTTGCGGTACGCGGCGTCCTGATCGACTCCCTTGCGCAAATTGTAAAACAGCACACGCACTTCGCTGAAATATCCGGGGTCGGCGATCAACAAGTGGATTCGAGCCCAATCGAGATCGGGCTTTGCCGGCGGCGTCCCGGCGGTAATATGAATGCCGTTCACCTGAAAAGTCGAGAAGAACTCCACCAGGCCGTGTTCGAACGCCGGAGGCATCTGGGCCGTATTGGATTTCAGGAGCAGGCGGGTGAGGGCGGCCCAGGTCTCGGGAGGGACCTTACTTTTCTCCTGGAGCACGATGGCGTACCGGTCGCGTGCCTGGATAATCGGCTCGGCGCCGGTCCAGCCGTTCGCATTTTTGAAAACGAGGATTCTCAGGGGTTCGGGCGTCTCCAGGTCATTTTCGCCGACCACCTGGCCCAAAGCATTCCGGAACTCCTCGAAGCGCACCAGGGCCTCGCGGCCCGCGTGCGAGCCGGCGTCCGTATAGACCTCGAACGGCCCCGATTTGAATTTGATCCAATGGCCGTCCGCCAACAGGAGCGAGGGGAGCAGACAAAGGTAAAGCAAATACCGCATCGTGTCTATTATCTCGCGCCTACGTGCGGGGAGGCGTAGCAACCACCACGGCGCGGGTCCGGTACGCGAACCTCGGGGCCCACTGGAAGGGCGTAGGGCCTGCCACGGTCCAAGGGCGGATTCGCTCCGCGCAGCGGCGTGCCCGGGAAGTTTGCTAGAATCGAGGAAACGTGGCGCTATCGTCTAACGGTTAGGACGGAGCCCTCTCAAGGCTTAAATACGGGTTCGATTCCCGTTAGCGCTACCATGTTTTCATAGTGTTACAGCCGCCGAGTGACAACGCGGTCGGCGCCGGAAGACTGCCTGCGCAACGCGGTCCGGCCCCAACCGATTGGCTTATGCCACTTCTCGACTCCCAGCAGCTTGACGGGGCTTGCGGCGTGTGTCACGCCTTTCGACGACGACGCTCTTATCCGGCGCGTTCCAGGCGTCCACCGGCACGGCGATCGGTTCGCAGCAGGAGCAAGGCGAAGATCAGCCCGAGTGCTCCCAGTCCGGCGAACATGATCTGGCTGGCGGTGTAGCCGTGAGTGGCGTCGCGCAGCGCTCCGTTGAAGTATGGGAAGGCGAGCAGCCCGATGTTCTGGCACGCAGTCATCAGGCCGAAGGCGGTCCCCACGCGCGATTCTTCGACGACGAGCGGCACGCTGGGCCAGATGCAGGCCGGCACCAGCACAAACGCAGCGCCTAGCGCGATCATCGGATAGACCGGGTTGACATGGGTGAGGCCCATGATGAGGTGCGCGGGGACCATCAACACCGACCCGGCCACCATAAGGCTGGCCCGCTTACCGATTCGGTCGGCCAGGCGCCCGGCAAACGGTGCCAGGAACATCGAGGCGGTGATGATAATCGAGGTAGTGCCTTGCGCCGTCGAGAACATGTGGGTGACGTTGTAGAACACACCCGACAGGAAGCCCAGACCCTCGCCACTGGCCATGGGCAGGCCCCATTTGTCGTGGAAGAAATCGGTGGACAATGCCGTAAACGGAAAGATGGCCGAGTAGAAGGCTACGCAGATTCCCACCGCGAACCAGTATGAAGAGGTGAACTTCCTGATGTCGGCCCAGCGGATCTGGTCGCCCGCGCCGGGCTTGGGAAGATTGAGGACGGGTTCGGCGTGGCGGTCCATGAGAGTGTAAATCCAATTGGCCAACAGGCTGAGCACGCACAGAACGGCCGCTACCCAGAGCGCCCCCCGGAATCCCAGCCGATTGGCCAGGAGTTCCTCGGCGTTAAAAGAGAACAGCGTACCCAGGCGGCTGACCGTGAGAGTGATGCCGAAGGCCAGGGCCAGCTCCTTGCCGGTGAACCAGCGGGCCACGATCGCGCTCTGGGCCACGATCATCGATTCGGAGCCCATGCCGAACACGATGCGCCCAAAATACATGGTCGGCAGATTGGGGGACCATGCCACGATGGCCGCCCCCGCCACTACCAGGAGCGAGAAAATCATGCTGGCGCGCCGCACGCCCGCGCGATCGATGAGCATCCCACCGCCCAGCACGGCGAACACGGCCGCGAAGCTGTACATGGAGTACATGCTGCCGATGGCCGCGCGGTTGCTGTGGAAAACCTGGATGAGCGTGGTCTCAATGGCGCCCACGCTGTCATAAGCGAAGTAGCTGCCGAAGGCCATCAGTGCGGCGAACAGCAAGACGGTGAAGCGATAGGGCTTGCCCGAAGGGTGAAAGAGGCCGATATTGGTGTCGGTCACGGATTCCTCGATCTTATCCCGCCAGCGGGACCGGCAGCAATCGCGCAAGGTTTCACCCGCCGGACGAGATCTCGGGCGGCGGATCGGCATCCGGTAGGAGCGCGGTCCGGGCGGCGAGAACTGCGGAAGACGTTCCATCTCCGTAAAGCGCCGATTTACGCGCGATTCAGGCTAGTCTTCGCGGAGGGCGGCGGAGGGGGATAAGCGGGCGGCGCGGCGGGCGGGAAGATAGGACGCTGCGGCGCAGGCGGCCAGGAGGAGAACGGCTACGGCCAGGTTCGTGAGGTGCTGGCCCGGGCCGGTTTGCACTCCGACAGCCAAACGGGGACCGAGTAGGAACGATACGACGCCGCCGATGCACGTGCCGGCAGCCGCCGGCTTCAAACCTTGCCGCACGACCATTCGGACCACAGACGCGGGCGTGGCCCCGAGAGCCACCCGAATGCCGAATTCGGCGGTGCGCCGGCTGACGCCGTAGGAAACCAGTCCGTAAACTCCGCCCAAGGCCAGGACCAGTCCCGCAACCCCGAGTCCGATCAGAATGTCGACGAAGATGAACCAGTTTTGTAGAGTCCGCGTTTCGTGAACCGCCAGGGTGCGGAGATTGAGGACGGGCAGGTCCGGGTCGAGCGAGCGGACCGTCTGGCGCAAGGGGCCGGCGAAGTTGGCCGGATCGCCGACGGTTTCGGCGATCAGGGTCAGGCGCGGGCGAGGGCGCTGCTCGAACGGGAGATATAGGTACGGCCGCTGCGGCTCGCTGGGCGCCAGGTAACGAGCATTCTGGGCGACTCCCACGACTTCCCAGGCGGCCCCGGCGCCATCAACACGTACTCGCCGGCCGATCGGGTCGCGCCCCGGCCAGTAGGTCCGGGCAAACTCCTGGTTGACGATGGCCACGCGGCGGGTATCCGCCCGGTCGGCAGCCTGGAACGGACGACCCTGAACGATGGGGATGCCGATGGTGGCGAAGTAGTTCTCGTCGACTACGCCGCCGAAAATCACATCGTGCTCCCTTCCGGGAGGGAAACTGTACCCCTCGGGCGTGACCGCCAGCGAAGACTGGTTCGGGGAATAAGGAAGGCTTTCACAAAGGGCTACGGAGCGGACTCCAGGTATCGACAGGGCATGCTCGCGCAGCCGCCGGTAAAGGTCCTGGGCCCGGGCCGTGTTGTAGTGCGCGGCTACGGGGTCAAGTTCCATGCTGATGCGGTGGTCCGTGCGGAAGCCGCGGGTGGATAAAATCGCGGTGCGGGAGACAGCCAGGTAAGAACCCGCCACGGTCAGCAGAATGAGGGCGAGAGCCACCTGCGCCGCCACCGAAAACCCGCGGCCGGAAAGAAAGCGGCGAACGCCGCCGTCGCCTTCGCGCGAGCGGAGGGCCGAGGTCAGGTCCGTCCGGGCGGCATGCAGCGCTGGGGAGAGCCCGAACAGCAGACAGCTCAGGAACGCGATGGACGCATTGAAGCAGAGGAGGCGCGCGTCGAGCGGCAGATCGAGGGCGATCGGCACGTCGCTTGAAACCTGCACTCCGCCGAGAAACCGCATGATCCCAGTGGCGAGGATCAGGCCTGCCAGGCCCGCCAGGACCGAAAGCGCCAGGCTTTCGATCAACAGTTGACGGATCAGGCGCAGGCGGCCAGCGCCGATGGCCAGGCGAATCGCCATTTCCCGGCTGCGGGCGCGCGTGCGGGCGAGCATCAGGTTTGCCACGTTGGCACACGCGATCAGCAGGACCATCAACGCCAGCGCCGCCATGCTGGCAAGCACTACTGCCCGGAACGGATATTGCCGCAGCCGGAATGCCTGTTCGCTGCGAGCGATGAACTGGCGGCGGTTGTCCCGGGGGTAAGCCTTCGCGAGCGCGGCCCCCACTCGCGCCACCTCGGCCCGCGCGGCGCCGGCGGATGCCCCGCGTGCGAGGCGTCCCTTGACGGCCAGGTCGCGGCTGGTGCGGTCTTCAAGGGGATCGAGCGCGGTTCCCGTCAGGCGGGCTCGCATTCCGAGGGGCGCATACAAGACGGGGCGGAACAGCAGGTCCATCCCGGTGAAGGACTCGGGAGCAATGCCGGAGATCTGAAAATCGATTCCGTTGAGCCGGATCGAACGGCCGATTACGGACGGGTCGGAAGCGTATTCGGATTTCCAGAAGTCGTAGGCCAGGACCGCTGCGGGTTCCCGTTCGGGCAAGATCAGCGCCCCATACAGGGGCGCCACGCCGAGAACGTCAAAGAACCCGGGGTTGACCAGCAGGACCATTCTCGACTGCGGCGGCACACCGGTGCGAACCGCGACGCCGAGGTTTTCCGGCCGGTACGCGGCGAGTCCGGAAAAGGAGGCCGCCCCGGCGCGGAGATCGCGGAGTTCGGGGTAGGACAAACCTTCGGCCGGCGCGTCCGGAGCCGCGGCGCTGATGGCGAGGAGCCGGGACGGTTGGGCCACGGGCAAAGGGCGCAGCAGGATCCCATCCGCGAAGCTGAAAACGCCGGTACCGGCGCCGATGCCGAGTCCCAGCGAAAGCGCGGCGATGGCGGTAGGTCCCGGCTGATTGGCAATCATCCGCAGGGCGTAGCGGAGGTCGGCCCAGAAACCGTCGAAAGCGGTCCAGTGCCAGGTTTGGCGTGCGGCTTCCGACACCAGCGCGAGGCTTCCGATGCCATCCGGCCCCGCCAGGGAGGCGAGCGACTCGAGTTCTTCCCGCATTTCGCGCTCGGCCGCGCGGCGGCGTGAAGGAAGCAGGTAGAGCATCTTGCGCAGGATCATCCTTCGGCCTTTCCGGGATCGCTTTCCATAACACGGCCCACGGCAGCGACGAAACCGGCCCATCGGGAGTGCCCGGTGCGGAGTTGCTTTCCGTATCCATGCAGGGGCCCGAAGAGCCGGGTGCGCAGCACGAGCATGTCGAGAGCCCCTTGCAGCAGATCCATATGGAGACAGTCTATATGAAGAGTGCCGATAGGGCAAGAGACTTTGTAACGTCGAAGCCGGGATGTGGCCGGCAGAGCGATTAACCCGACCGACGAACGCGGCGATTTCCCCCAGGTAGCGGCCGGCCGCGCGGTCAGTTACTGTGTGGTGGTGCTTTTCTTGGCGAAGCTCTTGAGGGCCGCCGCTTCGCTGGTGTAGGTCTCGAAGACGGTCAGGAGCTTGGTGATCTGCAAGAGGTCGTTCACTTTCTTTTGCAGGTTCAACATTTTCATCTGCCCGCCGCGGCTGCTGACGGTGGCGTAGCTGCCGATCAACTGTCCCAGCCCGGAGCTGTCGATGTAGCTGACCTCGGCGAGATTCAACAAGACGTTCTTCTGATCGCCTGCGAGCGCCTCGCGGATAGAGTCCCGCAAATCAGCCAGGGATTCACCCAGGGTGATGCGGCCGTTAATGTCCAAAATCATCGCTTCCGGTGTCTCGCGAATTTCGATTTTCAGGCTCATGAACACTGATCGTACATGAGTTCACGGCGAAAAGGGCGAGCGGTCGATCAGATGGCGGGATGTTTTTGGCCGAAAGCGGTGGATTGCTCGAAGGCGTGGGCGAGTTGGAGGACGGCGAAATCCTGTTGGTGGCGGCCGACGATCTGAATGCCGATGGGGAGTCCTTCGGAAGTGAAGCCGGCAGGCACGGAGGCAGCCGGGTTACCGGTGGAGGAGATGTACCAGCAGGACTTCATCCAATCGATGTAGCTGGAGAATTTCACGCCGGCGATCTCGGTGGGGTAGGGCGTGTCGACGTCGAAGGGCGGCAACTGCGAGGTGGGGAGAACGAAATACTCGTACTTCTCAAGGAAGGCCTGGAAACCGCGCCAGATCCGGCTGTGGGCGGTTTCGGCGCGCGCGATATCGGCGCCGGAGAGGCGCTCTCCTTCGCGGATCTCGGCCGCGAGGGTGTCCTTGAAAGCTTCGGGATGCTCGCGCAGTTGGCCGCCGTGAACGGCCGCGGAGTTCCAGGCGCGCAGCAGGCGGAAGCAGGTTTCGGCGGGGGAAAAATCGGGCTCGGCCTGTTCGACGATGCAGCCGAGAGATTCGAAGGTGGCGCGATGGGCGTCCACCACGGCGCGGACGCGCGGGTCGAAGGGAATGCCACCGAGACCCCGGAACCAGGCGACGCGCACACCTTTGAAACCGCGGCCGAGGGGCAGGGCAAAGAGTTCGCCGGAGTCGTGAATGGAGAGCGGGTCACGGGGATCGGGACCGGCGATGGTGCTGAAGGCGAAGGCGAGGTCGGCGACGGAACGCGCCAGGCATCCGGATGTGCCCAGGGTGGACCAGGCGAAGGACGCTTTCGGATCGGGTACACGGCCGATAGAAGGGCGGAAGCCGGCGACGTTGCAGAAGGCGGCGGGGTTGCGGAGGGAGCCTCCCATGTCGGAACCACTGGCGATGGGGACGAAGCCGCAGGCCAGCGAGACGGCGGCGCCGCCGGAAGATCCGCCGCAGGTCTTCGACAGATCGTAGGGATTGCGGGTGGCGCCGAAGACCCGGTTGAAGGTCTGGGACCCGGCGCCGAATTCCGGGGTGTTGGTTTTGCCGAGAGTAATGGCGCCGGCCAGACGCATGCGCTCGACGACGAGGTCGTCTTCGGCGGGGATGTAATCCTTGAAGAGCGGGGAGCCGAAGGTGGTACGGATGCCGCGGGTTTCCATGAGGTCCTTGTGGGCAACCGGGAGGCCGTGAAGAGGGCCCAACTTCTCTTTGTGAGCCTGTTTCTCGTCGGCGGCCGCAGCCGCGGCGGCGGCCATCTCCGGTACGAGGGTGACGATGGCGTTGACCTTAGGGTTGATGCGGCCGATCTGTTTGAGGTGTTCGGCGAGGGCCTCGCGCGCCGAGAGTCTGCCGGAGCGGATGAGGCGGGCCATCTCGATCGCGCCGAGGAAGCAAACCGAGCCGGTGGAAGCCTGGGCGCCCGAAGCGGCGGCCGCCAAAGATGCGGCGCCGAGGGCGTTGAGCGCTTCGCGGCGGCTCAGATCGCACATGTGTGTGATGGTAGCATTATCCTGACCATGTCTCTCACTGTAGAACAGCTCGAACCGAAGGCCGTCTGGAAGCACTTCGCTGCACTGGCGGCCATCCCGCGCGCATCGGAGAAGGAAGCCGCCGCCCGCGAGTACGTATTGAACCTGGCCCGGCGCCTGGGCCTGGAAGCGATTCAGGACGATGCAGGCAACGTGGTGGTTTGCAAGCCCGCGCGCCCCGGGCGCGAAGCGGCCATCCCGGCGGTGATCCAAGGCCACCTGGACATGGTTTGCGAGAAGAACGAAGGCACGGTCCACAATTTCGACACGGACCCGATTCGGCCGGTGGTGGATGGCGACTGGCTCAAGGCGGAGGGCACGACGCTGGGGGCAGACAATGGTGTCGGGGTGGCGGCCGCGCTGGCTGTGATGGAAAGCGGCACGGTGGCGCACGGTCCGCTGGAGTTCGTGTTCACGATCGACGAAGAATCGGGACTGACGGGCGCTTCGCGGTTTTCGGGGGGAGTCCTGAAATCGAAATACTTCTTCAACCTGGATAACGAGGAAGAGTTCACGCTGTGCATCGGGTGCGCCGGTGGTGTGAACTCGGTGGCACGGCGGAAGATCGCACGGCGGCCGGCGCCGGCGGGCGAAGGGTGGCGGATCAAGATCTCGGGGCTCGCCGGGGGGCACTCAGGCGTGGACATCCATCGCGGGCGCGGCAACGCGGTGAGGATTCTCGGGCGCGGGCTGCTGGCGGTGATGGACAGGCTGCCGGCGGCGGTGGCGGACATACAGGGCGGGAGCAAGCGCAATGCCATCCCGCGGGAGGCATTCGCAGTGGTGGTGCTCGACGCCGCTCACGAGCGGGAGTTGCAGAACGTTCTGGCGGCGTACGAAGCGGAGACGAAGGCGGAACTGGGGTCGTTCGATCCAGGGCTGAAAATCGCGGTGGAACCAGCGGCGCGGCCAGCGCAGACGATCGACCAAGCCGATGCGGCGGCGATCGCGGGGATGCTGGCGAGCCAGCATCACGGCGTTCTGGCGATGAGCCCGGACATTCCGGGTCTGGTGCAGACCTCCACGAACCTGGCGACGGTGTCGACGAGCGGGGAAAAAGTGGAGATTGCGACCAGCCAGCGGAGCTCGATCGAGAGCAGCAAGCGGGCCGCGGCGCGCATGGTGGCCACGGCGTTCCGGTTCGCCGGTTTCGAGGTGGAGCAGTCCGGGGACTATCCGGGATGGAAGCCGGAACCGGCGAGCGACATCGTGAAGATGTCGCAGGCGGTGCACGAAAGCGTGTTCGGGAAGCCGGCCGAGTTGATCGCGATGCATGCGGGACTCGAGTGCGGGGTGATCGGGGAAAAGTATCCGGGCATGCAGATGATCTCGTTCGGGCCGCAGATCGTGGACGTACACAGCCCCAGCGAGCGGATCAAGATCTCATCGGTCGGGCCGTTCTACCGGCTGCTGACGGGAGTGCTGGAGCGATTGTAGATTTGCGTTCCTCCAGCTATTGGAGGCAGTGATCGTGCAAAGACGAACTTTCGTTGGCGCCGCGTTTGCCGGTCTGGGCAGCGCCGCTACGGCAAGACCTGTCAAGGCCAAGGCCGGTGGCATCCCGATGCGCACCCTCGGAAAGACCGGGGCAAAACTCACCTGCATCGGAATGGGAGGCGCCCGGTTCCACCTGATTTCCATGGAAGAGGGCGTGGAGGTAGTGCATCGCGCGTATGAGTTGGGAATCAACTATTTCGACATGGCGCGAGCCTACGGCGACGGGCTCGGCGAACACGTTTACGGGAACGCCATCCCCCCATTCCGCAACAATATCTTTCTCACCAGCAAGAGCGAGAAACGAACGGCCAGGGAAGCTGAGCAGGAGCTGAACCTCTCGCTCAAAGTAATGAAGACGGATTACCTCGATCTTTGGCAGATCCACGGCATACGCTTGCCGGATATAGACAGGATCTTCGCTCCGGGCGGGGCCATCGAGGCGTTCGAGGCGGCCAAGAAAGCAGGCAAATGCCGTTTCATCGGTTACACCGGCTGCCGCGATCCTAAAGCGCATGTTGAAATGCTCAAGCACGCGGAACGGTTCGACACGGCGCTGATGCCACTGCATGTCGCGGATACTTCGTATTCGAGTTCGCCCGATATGAGCTTCGTAAAGACGGCGCTGCCAACGGCTATCGAGCGTGGAGTTGGAATCCTTGGAATCAAGGTCTTTGGCAATGCCTTTTTATTGCGCACGTTCAGCGCGTCCAGTTGTCTGAGATATTCGCTCAGCCTGCCGGGAGTGACCGCCTGCCCGCTCGGCTTCAACACCATCGGGCAGTTGGAGGACGATGTCCGCGTGGCGCAGGGTTTCAAGCCGCTAACCGGCGAGGAGAGGACAGCGCTGGAGAGGCGCGCCGGTTCCAAGGGCTGGGACATCACCAACGGCCCGGCGCTGGAGTATTGGAAAATTCGGTAAAGAGGCCAGCGGAGCTCAAACTCCTAAAAGTACTAGAACCAAACGTGGACCGGCTACTCCTGCAACGGACCGGTATTAATCGGATTCTCATCAAACGCGGCGCGTTAGTTGCTAAAGTTGCACTCTACGTCCTGTCTATGAAGCCATTACTCAAGCTCCTTCGGCGCAGCATTCCGATGCTCATCGGCACTGCGTGCGCGTTTGCCGGTCCCAGCCACCTGGTGATCTCGCAAATTTATGGCGGTGGAGGCAACAGCGGCGCCACCTACAAGAACGACTTTATCGAGATCTACAATCCGACTGCTTCTCCAATCGGTGTGGCCGGATGGAGCGTCCAGTATGCCTCCGCGACCGGCACGAGCTGGCAGGTTACAAACCTCTCCGGCACGATCGCGCCCGGTCATTACTATCTCGTCCAGGAAGCTCAGGGCTCGGGCGGCACAACGAGTCTGCCCACACCGGACGCCAGCGGCACGATCGCGATGTCGGCGACCGCCGGCAAAATCGCGCTGGCCAACACCACGACGGCGCTGAGCGGCAGTTGCCCGACGGGCGCATCGATCATCGATTTCCTCGGCTTCGGTACGACGGCCAACTGTTCGGAGAGTTCGCCAACTGCCAACCTCTCCAACACCACGGCCGCGCTTCGAAAGCTGGACGCATCGCAGACGCCCATCGATACGGACAACAACAACTCCGATTTTCAGATTGCCGCGCCCAATCCGCACAACTCGGCATCGCTGTTTATCACGCAGATCAATCCCTCGACGGTGACCGCCGGGAGCGTGCCAACCGATCTAACGGTCACGGGCGGCGGGTTCGGAGCAGACGCTGTAGTCAACTTCACGGGCCAGACCTCGTTGCCTCCCACGCCAGCCAACATCTCCCCGGCCTCGATTCTGGTGCAGGTTCCGGCGAGCTACACCGCCAGCCCGGGAACGCCTTCGATCTCCGTGACGTCGGGAGGCATCACATCGAACTCCATGACGCTGACGATCACCGGCGGCTCGCCGACCTGCGCCGAAACCGAGACCATCGCGCAGATTCAGGGCACGGGACGCACGTCGGCTTACGTGAGCGCTACGGTGCAGCATACCTCGCAGGGCATCGTGACCTACAAGAAGTCGAATGGCTTCTTCATGCAGATGGCGACCGGCGACGGTGACCCCAATACCTCCGATGCGATTTACGTGTTCACCAGCTCCGCCCCGACGGTGAATCCGGGCGATCTTGCCTGTGTGACGGGCAACATTTCCGAGTACTATAACGGCGGCGCCACCGATACCACCGATCCGGAAAACACTCTGACGGAGTACGTCTCGCCAGCGGTGGTGGTGATCTCCTCGAACAATCCGCTTCCCGCCCCCGTTACGCTTTCGCCCACTCCCACCGGCTCGTTCGACCAGTTGGAGAAGTACGAAGGAATGCGAGTGCGGGTCCCGAGCCTTACTGTGACCGGCCCGGGTGGAGCGAGCGCTGTGGGATCGAACGCCGAGGCGAACGGCACCTACACGGCGTCCGGCGCGTTCTGGGGAGTTGTGACTGGAACCACACGGCCGTTCCGCGAGCCGGGCGTTGAATCTTCGCATCCGATCTATGTGGAGAACTCGACCGGTCACAGCTATGGCTTGCTGCCCGCAAACGTGCCTGTCTTCGACAGCAATCCGGAACGTATTCAGATCTTCACGGGCAATTCAGGCGCAACCGTTATCGATCCAGCGGTCAACGCGGTCATCACCAATCTGACCGGCGTGCTGGATGTTTACTACGGAGATTTCGAGCTCGACGAAGATGCCGCCCCGACGCCCGGCTACGTCGCCCCGACGGTGTCCAATAATTCGCCCGTATTCACGGACGTTCCGCAGCAGCTCGCTTCGGAACTCACGGTCGGCACGTTCAACCTGGAGCATTTCTACGATGACCAGAAGAACGGAGTGAACACTCCGTTCGAAGTCGTGCTGACGACGGCGACCTATCAGGGCCGCCTCGCCAAGGCCTCCATGGCCATTCGCAATGTGTTGCACATGCCGGACATTCTGGGACTCGAAGAGGTCGAGAATCTCTCCACGCTCGAGGCCCTGGCGGCGAAGGTTAACAACGACGCGGCTGCGGCGGGGCAGACGAACCCGAACTATGTGGCCTATCTCGCGGAGGGCAACGACCCCAGCGGCATCGACGTGGGATTTCTGGTGAATTCCAACCGCGTCTCGAATGTCTCGACGACTCAGTATTTCGCGACCGACGCGTACAATGGCACCACGCTGACGTTCGACCGTCCACCGCTGCTGCTGAGCGGCATCGCGCATAACACGAACCGCGCTCCGCTGCCGGTCACCGTCATCAACAACCACCTAAAAGCCCTTCCGGCCGATGACCCCACCAGTTCGAGTACGCGTGACAAGCGTCAGGCAGAGGCACAGGAATTGGCGCAACTGATCCAGAATCTGCAGGCAGCCACGCCCGGAATTCTACTCGCGGTTAGCGGCGATCTCAATGCTTTTGAGTTCAATGACTCCATGAACGACGTTGTCGGCACGCTGGAGGGAACGCCCGCGCCCGCAAATCAGGTGGTTGAAGCGAACACCGCGGTGGTATGGCCGAACCTGACGGAGCTTGCGTCGTATTCTCTGCCGGCAAGCCAGCGTTACTCGTATACAGAGTCCGGCAATGCGCAGCAACTCGATCACATGCTGCTCGGCAGCGGCGCGCTGGCGCGCCTGTCGCGCTTCGCCATCGGGCATCTCAATGCAGATTTCCCCGAAAGTCTGAAGTACAACTACACGCGGCCGGAGAGGCTCTCGGACCATGACCCTGAAGTCGCTTACCTGAGCCTTCCCGCCGCTACCGATATCACTTCGTCGACTTTGGTCGCGGTGTCTGGCCTGGCCTACAACCGGGGCACCCAGCTTTACTCCGGCACAATTACCTTAAAGAACGCCTCCGCGAGCGCAATATCGGGACCGCTGCAGGTCTTTTTCAACGGACTGCCCACCGGCGTCTCGCTCGTGAATGCGACCGGGCTACAGGGCGGGGTACTGCCTTACATCACTTCGCCGATCTCGCTCGCACCCGGTGCGACGGCTGCGATTTCCGTCCAGTTCCGCGTGCAGGGTTCGGCGCGGGTCGGCTACACCAATACGATTTATTCAGGAACTCTCTAATGAAGAAGAGCATTGCAATCCTTTTCGCTTGTGCGCTTTTCGGGACCGTTCGGTCGGACGCGGCGACGGTCTACCAGTTCACGATCGATACGTCTTCGTTGAACGCGACCCCGGCCAATCTCGATTTCCAATTGAACCCCGGCGGAGTGGAATCGGGCGCGGTGACTGGCGTGATTTCGAACTTCATCACCGGCGGCAGTTTCGACCCGGCTTCGATTGTGCTCACCGGCGATGCAACCGGCACGCTCGCCAGCACCCTCACTCTTGACAACGGAGCCGTCTACAACGATGCATTCCAGCCGATCACGCTGGGCAACCAGGTTCAATTTCTGCTGACGCTGAGCGGCCCTGGTATCGACATGCCGACCAGCGTCGGGACCTTCTTCGGATTTTCGATCTACGACTTCGCTGGAACAACACCGCTGCTCACAACGGCCCTAGATGGCACGATCGCAGGCATTGAGGCCGATGAATTTGCCGGCGTGGCTCCGTACACGAACAATGGCATTGCGACAGTGGGCGCGCCCGCGCCGGAACCATCGGCGTTCGTGCTGGCCGGGCTCGGCGGTTGCGCGTTATTGCTCAGGCGCCGCAAGAAAGTTGTGTAAGCGGACCGCTTGTTTCTCTTCGGACTGGTTAGACGAATCGACCAGAACGCGGAGGCCGTGGGATCGCGTAGCTGTTTGCCACGATGGGCCCGGGCATGAGAACGCTCATCAGCACCAGCAACCAGGCGAAGGCGTAAAGTGCCATCGTGGTCAGCCAAGGGGGGTGCCGCCGCTAGCAGTTTGTGGCGCGCGGCCTCCCTGCAGGTGAACACGGCAGGGTCTCCGATGCGCTTGAGAGCCCTTTCCGGCCGAACGATTCGCGGTGGCATTTCCTGCAGGGAAAGGCGGCCCGGCGCCCGTACCGTCGGATATCTTAGAATCATGAAAATCTATTTCGGGTTCACGGTGGCTGGCGACCGGTCTACCGTGGATACCGCCCGCAGGGTGGTCCATCTGCTGGAGGAACTCGGGCATGAGGTGTTGACTCGCCACCTCGTGAGCGACGATGCTTGGGAAGTTGACCGGGCGATCAGCCCCCAGGACGTATTCAGGCGCGATATGGGCTGGCTGCAGCAATGCGATCTTTTCATCGCGGAAGTCTCGGGATCTTCCTTTGGGCTCGGGTTTGAGACCGGCTACCTGTTGGGTGCAACGGCCAAGACGGTCATGCTGCTTTATCGGCGCGACCTGGAAAATAAGGTGTCGTTGCTGATTACCGGTAACACTCACGCCAATTGCATCTTGGTGCCGTATTCGAACGTTGGAGAAGTCGAGAAGTTTATCAGTGCGAGCGTTCCGGACCGTCGACCGGAAAGAGAGGCGTTCACGCCGTGACCGGACGCGTGTACTTGCCCCGATACTCTTTTTCGCACATCCGGCCGTTGTTTCCACATCGGGGAACCCGCCTCCGGCCACCAGATAAGTGAGCAGCCCGCGACATTTCTCCCGGCCCGGTTCGGCGTGCGCGAGCTCCAGCACTTCGATGTTGCGCCTGCCGTCAAAATTCAACTCTCCCCGTTCGCGGCTCGCGCTACGTCTTGCTCGATCTTCAGAGTGGTCGTGTTCTTCCCTTCTACGCAAACGGCACCAGTTTGGCGAGGATGGTTGGCAGATATTCCGCGACCGTCGGATGAATGTGCATTGCGCGCTGGATGATCGTGTACGGCGCCTTCGCATACTTCACGTCCAGCAGAACGTGAATCACTTCATCGCCTCCGACTCCTAGAATCGCAGCACCCAGAATTTGTTTTGTTTCTGCATCGGCGCAGATTTTAATGAAACCTTGTGTCTCGCCTTTTTCGTAGGCCCGGCTCACTTGACTCATCGGAAATTTCGCAGCGAGGGCACGACGTCCGGATTTCCGTATCTCTGTATCGGTCATGCCGCACCGCCCTAGTGGTGGATCAATATATAGCGCGTAGGCCGGGATCCGATCGGAAACCCGGCGATGGTCAGCATTGAAGAGATTGTCCGCAACGATCTCGTAGTCGTTATAGGAAGTGTGCGTGAAAGCGCCGCGGCCGTTGCAGTCCCCCAATGCCCAGATGCCGGGCACGTTGGTTTGGAGCTGATCGTCGACGGTGATGTAGCCGCGTTGGTCGGTCGTGACCCCGGCCCGTTCGAGACCCAGGTCGCTTGTGTTGGGGACCCGCCCGACCGCTAGAAGCACGTGCGTGCCTGGCACTTCCTTCGGGTCTTCGCTGCATTCCATGTGGACGACCACACCGCCACCACGTTTCGCCAGCGAGATACATTTCGCATTCAGCCGGATGTGTATGCCCTCAGCCTCCAGGATTTCGCGCACAGCCTGGGAAACGTCTTCGTCCTCCCGTCCAATCAGGCGCGGTCCCATTTCCACAATCGTAACTTCGCTCCCGAAACGGCGATAGATCTGGGCGAACTCCAGCCCAACATAACTTCCGCCGACGATGATGAAATGCTCGGGCAAGAAATCAATGTCCATCATCGATGAGTTGGTGAGAAATGGGACATCATGAATCCCCGGCATGTCGGGAATAGAGGCCCGCCCGCCGACATTGATATAGATCCTGTCGGCTTGCAGAACTTCATCGTTGACCATGACCGTGTTCGACGACTGAAAGCTGGCATGGCCCTGGATAACCGTACAATTTGCCGTTCCTCGGAGCCATTCCTCCACTCCCTTATTTGACCTTGCGGATGCTGCATCTTTGCGGGCTTTGACTCGCTTCATATCGACACGCATATCACCAATGACGAAACCATATTCCGCACCTCGGCGGGCAACATGGATCGCATAGGCACTCGCCACGAGCGTCTTTGTGGGGATGCATCCCGTATTCACGCATGTGCCGCCAAATTTATGGCGTTCGATAATAGCGACAGTTTTGCCGGCACCCGCAAACCGCGCTGCCAGGGACGGGCCCGCCTGGCCCGTCCCGATAATGATTGCGTCGAAGTGCTTCATCGTAGTGGTCAACGTGCTCCCTCCAGGTTGATCTCGGCGTCTTTGGCTGCCTCTGTGCAAACCGTCAATGGCGATGTCGTTAGCGAATTCTCGCGCTTCGAGATTATGTGTCCATCCGTTCGACCCATTGAGCGCGCCATGCGGGAGCCACGAATGGATCTGCAAAGTACTGTGTTTCCCGCGCAACCTTGTCGTTCCTGAACTCCATGATGCTCACGGTGTAGGACGGCTTGCCGTCATATGTCAGGATGAATTCGGTGATCCAAAGATCACCGCAGCCAATAGTTCGTCGGACAGCAAACCGCTTTTTGTTCGGCTGACTGGCGCGTTGGTTCTGTATGTTGCGTCGACCCCGGATTCGCTCGCCTGACTGTGGGTATTCCAGCACCGCGTCCTCGTGATAGATCCGGTGCTCCGTTTCAAAATCGTTGGCATCGGACGCCGCCCAATGCTGATCCAGTGCCGCACGGATCTCTTGATCTCGCACGTCGGAATGCGGCTCCTTCTTTTGTTGATCGTTCATCTTGAGCCCTCAATTTGACAAGAGCTGAATGCCTTGGCGGAATCGGAGTGCACGACTCGTCAAGTCGTGCTGTCTCTTCGATGACTCCGGAGTCTAAACCGCGTCGAAGCGGCTAACTCGAATGTCGTCGGTCCTGGTGAGGCGCAGCACGGACCACAGAAGCATTGAAGCATGGCCGTTCGAAAGCACGAAGCGATCGCGGTTGGGCCGGATTGGATGGGGCGGGTCGAAGTCCATCACGCGATTCCAGAGCGTATAAACGAGCGGTGCAAGCGCCATCGGCGCACCCGGATGTCCGGATTTGGCCTGTTGCACGGCATCAATGGAAAGCGTGCGAATCGTGTTGATGCACAGTTGATCCATCTCCAACCCAGTGTCTGAGCGGGTTGGCTGCATGACGCTCATTGATCACGTCCTTGCCATGTCTGTCGGGAGAGCCTGCCTCTCGAGCGCGGCGATCTTGCGGAGACGGCGGATATGCCGCTCGGCCCCACTGAACTCGGCGGCCAGAAAGGCGTCTACGAGATCGCGGGCCAGAGCGGACCCCACAACCCTGCCACCCATGCAGAGAATGTTCATGTTGTCGTCCTCAACTCCCTGGCGCGCGGAGAAGTGGTCATGAATCAGACCGGCGCGTATACCCGGAATTTTGTTCGCGCACACCGAGGCTCCAACGCCGCTCCCGCACACCGCCACACCGCGATCCACCTCTCCGGCAGCCACGGCCTGCGCCAGCGGTATAACGAAGTCGGGATAGTCATCCCCGGGTTCCAGTCTGTAGGCTCCGATGTCGACCACTTCGTGGCCGGCTTCGCGGAGAAAGGCCATCAGTTCCTCTTTTCGTTCAAAGCCCGCGTGATCGGTGGCGATTCCTATACGCATGTGATTTCTCCTGAAATCGGCGGGTCTCCAGCGGCCTCATGACGCCTTTCCCACAGAATCGCGCCCGCCCAAGATGAAAGCTTTAACGGCATTGGCGAATCCTTCTTCTTCATTTGACGTTGTTACGAATTTCGCCTGCGCCTGTACGTCGGGGCTTGCGTTTCCCATGGCGATACTGACCCCGCTCTTCTGGAACATGAGGACATCGTTTGGCATATCGCCGATCGTGGCGATCTCGGGCGGCGGAATGGACAGCGCCTGAGACAGCGTAATGACGACGTGACCCTTGTTGGCGTCAGGGTGGGTGACATCCAGATAATAGGGCTGCGAGCGTGCGGCCGAAACGTGGTTACCGCAATCGCGTTGCACGTCGGCCTCGCATCGAGCGACCGCCGCGTGGTCGTCGCCGACGCCGACGATTTTGGCCACGCGGCCCATGTGCCCGCTGAAGTCGGGGACAACCTTAGGCGCGAACTTCACTGTCCATTGTTCCCGCGCAACATGTGGGCCGTTGGCGTCGCGCACCAGCCAGTCACGATCGGTATACACCCAACAATCGAGACCGTGACGCGCGATCGCGTCGATCACCTTGGCTGCGTCGTCCGACGCCACGAAGCTCTGCGACATTACGGACAAGTTCGGGTGGACAAAGACACCGCCGTTGAAGGCCGCGATTGGTTCGGTGAGGGCAAGTGCGTCGATCAACATCTTCATACCGAGCGGTGGCCGGCCGCTTGTAATCGCGAATGCGACGCCCGCAATCTTAAGTTGCTTTACGGCTTCAATAGCTCGCGGGGTGAGCACTTTCTCCTGTGTGACCAGCGTGCCGTCGACGTCAGCAATGAGCAATCGGATGTTGTCCCTCATCGAACCCCCTCTGCGTGCTGCCGAAATGCACTGGATGACCGCTTCTGAGACCTCAAGCGACTCGTAACGTTTCCTCGTGCGCCGGTGAGGCCGCGACGGTGGGATTGTGCCAGCCCCCGGGGGGCGCAACCTTCTGCTCAGCCTCCGCAGGCCCCCATGTACCTGGCGCGTATTCAAAGACCCGGCTGCCGCCCTTCAATATGGGATCGACAATACGCCATGCCTCTTCCACATAGTCCTCACGCGCAAACAACGTTTGGTCGCCGGCCATTGCGTCTCCCAGCACGCGCTCATAAGCTTCCATCTCGCCGGCTTGGGGGGAGCGGCAGGCGACCATTTCCACCGACTGGCCACTCATTTCTTCTCCCGGCCCCAATACCATCATGCCGAGGGCGATGGTGGAATCAGGGCTGACGCGCAGCCGCACGTGGTTGTTCCTTAGGGAGTCGGGGGAGTACGCCGCCGGCGGTTTACGGAGGCGAATCATGACTTCCGTTGCTGTTACGGGCAAACATTTCCCGGCACGAATATAAAAGGGCACCCCCTGCCAGCGCCACGAATTCACCTGAAGACGAAGGGCTGCATAAGTTTCCACCTTCGAGTCGGGCGCTACACCGTTCTCCGCCAGGTACCCACGGAACTGGCCGCGAACAACGTCACTCTCGGCCAAAGGTGGAATGGCCTTGAGAACCTTCACCTTCTCATCACGGATCGATTCACTGTCGGCGCGGATCGGCGGTTCCATGGCGACATTGGTGAGGATCTGGAGCAGATGGTTCTGGACGACGTCGCGTATGGCTCCGGTACGATCGTAAAACGCGCCGCGGCCCTGAACCCCGAATTCTTCTGCCATGGTGATCTCCACACTCTCAACATGGGTGCGATTCCAAAACGGCTCCAGGAATGCGTTCGCAAAATGGAAATACACGATGTTGTTGACCGGGCGCTTCCCGAGGTAATGATCTATGCGGAAGATCGAGGACTCGGGAAACGTCCCAAGTAGAATGCGGTTCAGACCCCGTGCGGAATCGAGATTCGTTCCGAACGGCTTCTCGACGATCACCCGGGCGTTCTTGGAACAGCCGGATTTGCCGAGTTCTTCAACCACCGTTCCAAACAAGACGGGAGGAATGGCGAGATAGTGTGCCGGACGTTGGGCCGATCCGAGCTCTTTCCGCAGTGCTTGAAACGTGCCGGCGCTATTGTAGTCGCCGCCGACATATCTCATTAAGCTGGAGAGCTTATCGAAAGCCTTGCGATCCAGCCCGCCGTGCTTCTCCAGGCTGTCCTGGGCCCGCATCCGAAATTGGTCGAGAGTCCAACGCGACTTTGCCACACCGATTACCGGCACATTCAGATGACCGCGCTTCACCATTGCCTGTAAGGCGGGGAAGATTTTCTTGTAGGCCAGATCTCCCGTGGCCCCGAAGAAGACCAGGGCGTCAGAGTGGGGTTGGTTCATGCCGGCCTCATTCAGGCAGCCCGCTTACCGGCGGGCTTCTCCACATGCCCGCCGAATTGATAGCGCATTGCGGACAGCAGTTTGTCCTGATAGTCGAACTCGCCGCGCGAGCTGAACCGCTCGTACAGGGCACTCGAGAGAACCGGCACCGGCACTCCTTCGTCGATCGCGGCCTTGATCGTCCACCGGCCCTCGCCCGAATCCGAGACTCTGCCTTTGAACTCTGAAAGCTCGGGATCCTTCACCAGGGCTGCCGCTGTCAAATCCAGCAGCCAGGAGGCGATCACACTTCCACGCCGCCACACTTCGGCGACATCTCGAAGGTTGAAATCGTACTGATAGTGCTCCGGATTGCGCAGGGGCGTGGTCTCCGCATCGACAGATCGGTTCTGTTTCCCCACGCCGGCATCGCGCAAAACGCCGAGACCCTCGGCATAGGCGGCCATTACGCCATATTCGATTCCGTTATGGACCATCTTGACGAAGTGCCCGGCTCCATTGGGACCGCAGTGCAGGTACCCGGATTCGGCGGTTCCGCCAAGGCTTTCGCGGCCCGGCGTTCGGGGAATATCGCCGGGACCGGGAGCCAGGGTGCGGAAGATCGGGTCGAGATGGCTTACCACATCGGCCTCGCCGCCGATCATCATGCAGTAACCTCGTTCCAGCCCCCAAACACCGCCGCTTGTTCCTACATCAACGTAATGAACTCCGCGCGACTCCAGTTCTTTGGCGCGGCGAATGTCATCGACATAATACGAGTTGCCGCCATCGATCAGGATGTCGCCGGCCTCGAGGTGCGGCACGAGCTCCGAAATGGTTTGATCGACTGCCGCCGCTGGGATCATTAGCCAGATGGGCCGTGGTTTGCCGAGTTTCTTCACCAGGTCCGGCAGGCTGCCTGCTCCGGTGGCGCTCTCTCGTGCGAGATCTTCCACAGCCTTGGTCGATCGGTCAAATACGACGCACTGCTGATTTCCCTTCAGAAGGCGCCGCGCCATGTTGGCGCCCATCCTGCCAAGACCAACAATTCCGATTTGCACTCCGGCCTCCTTATTCGCGCTCATCTCGGGCGCCGCGGTCTTTACTCCGAAATCTCCCTCATCTTCCGGTAACGGCGAATCAAGGTGTCGGTTGAGCTGTCATGATCGAGCTTCGGCTGTTCCTTGTTCACCAGTTCCGGCACAATTCGCTGTGCCAATGCCTTACCCAGCTCGACGCCCCACTGGTCAAAGGAATTGATGTCCCAGATGGCGCCCTGCGTGAATACATAATGCTCATACAACGCGACAAGTTTGCCCAGTGACTCGGGCGTGAGCCGATCCATCAGGATCGTGTTCGACGGGCGATTACCTTCGAACACTCGATGGGGCATCAGCCAGTCGGGCGTGCCCTGAGCCTTCACCTGGTCTCGAGTCTTGCCAAAAGCCAACGCCTCGGTTTGCGCGAAGACGTTAGCGAGCAGGAGGTCGTGATGCCGGCCAATGGGATTCAGCGATTGAGCAAACGCGATAAAATCGCACGGAATCAGCCGCGTGCCCTGGTGGATCAACTGATAGAACGAATGCTGGCCGTTGGTTCCGGGCTCACCCCAATAGATCGGCCCGGTCGAGTGCTGCACGCGGTTCCCACTCAGAGTCACGTGCTTGCCATTGCTTTCCATCGTCAACTGCTGCAGATACGCCGGAAAGCGCTTCAGGTACTGCTCATAGGGTAGTATGGCCACCGTTTGAGCACCGAAGAAATCGTTGTACCAGACGGCCAGGAGGCCCATGAGCACCGGCAGATTCCGTTCGAAGGGTGCCGTGCGGAAATGCTCGTCCATCTGGTGGAAGCCACCCAGCATGGCCTGGAAGTTCGTGGGGCCGATGGCGATCATCGTGGATAAGCCGATGGCGGAGTCCATGGAGTACCTCCCGCCGACCCAGTCCCAGAACTCGAACATGTTCGCGAGATCGATCCCGAAGTTCGCCACCTCGGCCGAGTTGGTCGAGACCGCTACGAAGTGGCTGGCAATGGCCTTCTCGTCGCCACCGAGTTTTTCGAGCAGCCACCGGCGAGCCGTGTGGGCGTTGGTCATGGTTTCGAGCGTCGTAAAGGTCTTCGAAGATACGACAAAGAGGGTTTCCGCAGCATCCAGATCGCGGGTCGCCTCGGCAAAATCAGTGGCGTCGACATTGGACACGAACCGGAAGGTGATGCCGCGCTGGCTATAGTGTCGCAGCGCCTCGTAAGCCATGACCGGACCGAGGTCGGAACCGCCGATCCCGATATTCACGACGGCGCGAAGGCGTTTGCCTGTGTGGCCCATGAAGGTGCCGCTCCGGACGCGGTCCGCGAAGTCGGCCATTTTGTCGAGCACGGCGTGCACCTGCGGTACCACATCTTTGCCGTCCACGACGATGGACGTGCCCTTGGGGGCGCGCAGCGCGACGTGCAGGACTGCGCGATTCTCCGTCACGTTGATCTTCTCGCCGCGGAACATGGCGTCGATCTTCGCCCGCAGACTCGATTCCTCGGCGAGTTGAAGGAGGAGCTTCAACGTTTCGTCGGTAACGCGATTTTTGGAGTAGTCGAGATAAATGCCGGCGGCTTCGGCGGTCAGGCGTTCCCCGCGTCCCGGATCATCCCGGAACAAGTCATTGAGGTGCAGTTTCCCGACCTGCTGGTAATGCGCTTCGAGGGCCTTCCACGCCGGTACGTCGCCTGTCGGGTTAGCGGTGCGCCGCTTTTCGAGCACTTCCATATCTACGCTCTTTCTCCCAAAGTCGATACCCACCCAAAAACGCATTAGCGTTATCACCCGCCCGGCAACCGCCAGGCAGCACCTTCAATTCTTTGACATTGCCGCCGCCGATCACGACGTCGTCCGGTTCGAGAGCCGCGATGAGCCGCTCGACCACATCGGCTACGTAGCGCCGCCACTTCCTCTTGCCGTACTTCTTCATCCCCCGCAGGCCGATATAGTCCTCGAACACGCCACGCCGGTAAGGGAGATGGGCCAGTTCCATCGGCTCTGCAACGCCGTTGAGAACCACGGCGGACCCGAGTCCTGTCCCCAAACCAAGAAAGAGCATCTTGCCGCCCTTATAGCTTCCTAGCGCCTGCATCGCAGCATCGTTGATGACCTTGACCGGACGCTGGAACGCCTTTTCGAACTTGAATCCGACCCAGCCGGAACCCAGGTTGCGCGGTTCGGCAATCGGGTGCCCGTGGTGGACCGGGCCCGGGTAGCCGATGGACACCACGTCGTAGCTCCAGTCTTCCGCTGCCCTGCGAACTCCGGAGACCATCTGCTTCGCCGTCAACTTCGAGCCGGAGAGGAACTCGCGATGGTGCTCTTGGGCCGTCGCGAGGATCTTGACGTGTGTGCCGCCGACATCGACCACCAGCACCTTCATCGCGCCCTTCCCGTCCGGCTAGCCTCCTGCTTTCAGCGCAGGCCCTCCGAGAGCAGCGCACTTCGATTCGATGACATTCAGCAGGTCGTTCCAGGATTTGACGAAGGACCGGGCGCCCTCGTCCTGAAGCCGTACCGCCAGGGCGGCCACGTCGACGCCCGTCTTCGCAAACTCCGACAGCACCTCCTCACAGTCGCCGCCATCGGTTGGCAGGGGCGGTCCGATGCTGGTGTGTTCGGCGAGCGCCTTCAGTGTGGCTTCCGGCATGGTATTGACCGTGAGGGGGGCCGCCAGTGCTTTGATGTAGAGAATGTCGGAGGCCTTCGGGTCTTTGGTTCCTGTGCTGGCCCAAAGAAGCCGCTGCGGACGCCCACCGGCCTTGACGATCTGCTGGCAGCGCGGGGAATCCAGAAACTCGCGATACGCCTTGTAAGTGCGCTTGGCGATCGCGATGCCGAGCCGATCGCGCAGCGCCTCGGGCACGTGGTCCATCACTGCCACATCCCACCGGCTGATAAACAATGATGCGACCGAGCCCACGTCGGGCGTCAGGCCGGATTCCAACCGCCGCTCGATGCCGCGAAGGAACGCATCGGCTGCCGCCAGGTAATGCTCGCGCGAAAACAAAAGCGTCACATTGACGGGGACCCCCGCGAAAATCGCCTCCTCAATGGCAGGCAGACCCTCCTTCGTACCCGGAATCTTGAGGAAAAGGTTTGGCCGTCCCGCCCGCGCGAAGAGATCTTTGGCTTCCCGCAAAGAGCTCGTGGTGTCGTGAGCCAGCAGGGGCGAGACTTCAAGCGATGCCCATCCGTCCACGCCGCCGGTGCGGTCGTGGATCGGCCGGAACAGGTCCGCGGCACGGGTGATGTCCGCCAGCGCGAACTCGAAGAACAATTCCTCGCCGGACTTGCCGCGCGCCAGGGAGTTGCGAATCGAAGCATCGTAAGCCGGGCTATTGCGAATGGCGTGATCGAAGATCGTGGGATTCGAGGTGAGCCCCGTCAGCGAGAACTCATCGACGTAGCGTTGTAACGTGCCGCGGTCCAAAAGGTCTCGTGTGATGTTGTCGAGCCAGATGCTCTGGCCGAGCTCGTGGAGCAACTGTGTTGCTTTCATAGAGTCCCGCCTTTTCCTCCGAGCGGAGGTCCCATGCCGGTTAAGACTTCATCCCAGTATCTAGGCTACGTCTGCATCTTACCTGCACCTTGATGTGCCCGCAAGCCGGGAACATCACTTTCCATACATAGCGACGCTTCGACAAGTGCGCCAAAACTCCAACGTGTGCACCTGCACCGGGATTGAGCCGAATCGCTCATTTCGAATTGCTCCGTAGCGCCGATCTATCGAATTCGGCAGTAGAATGGAAGCGGCTAGCGGGTCAACTTGGCCTTACCTTCGCAAATAGGCGACTACGCCGACGCTGCGACGCAACTGCTGCAAGATGTCTTACAAAGAGACAAGACTCCTTGCCGCTCAATGTAGGTTTTCCAAACCTTCCGCCCGGCAACCCGGGCGAGCGGAAGACTTTCAAGTGACGGGGAAATAGATGTTTCTGAACCGCGGACTCGTTCTGCGTAAGCGGGAGTTTTTCGCCGGCATTCGTTAAATGTGACTTGGTAGGAGGGCATCATGGCAACTATGAGTACGGGAATCGCACCCATGAAGGTGGCGCAGATTCCGAAACCCGGCGCTGATTTCCAGGTGGTTGAGCGCGAGGTTCCCAAGCCGGGCAAAGGAGAGGTGCGCATCAAGATTCAGGCCTGTGGCGTGTGCCACAGCGATGTGCTTACAAAAGAAGGTCAGTGGCCCGGAATTCAGTATCCTCGCGTCCCAGGACATGAAATTGCCGGTACGATCGACGATCTGGGCGCGGGTGTTTCCGATTGGAAGAAGGGCCAGCGTGTCGGTGTCGGTTGGCACGGCGGCCAGGACAACACGTGCCGGGCGTGTCGCCGCGGAGATTTTCGCAATTGCCGGAATTTGAGAATTCCCGGCATCAGCTACGACGGCGGTTACGAGCAGTACATGGTGGCTCCCGTCGAGGCGCTGGTGCCGATCCCGGAAACTCTCAGCGATGTTGAAGCGGCGCCGCTACTGTGCGCCGGGATTACCACCTATAACGCCCTGCGGCATAGCGGTGCTCTCCCGGGTGACGTGGTTGCGGTGCAGGGCATCGGCGGCCTGGGTCACCTCGGAATTCAATTCGCGAACAAGTTTGGCTATAAGGTCGCCGCAATCGGACGGGGACCTGAAGATGCGTCGCTCGCGAAGAAACTCGGAGCGAGCGCTTACATCGACGGCAGGTCGACGCAAGCGGCAGAAGCTTTGCAAAAGCTCGGCGGCGCGCAGGTAATCTTGGCGACTGCGCCAAGTTCGAAAGCTATGTCAGAGCTGATAGATGGTCTGGCGCCGAACGGTAAGCTGCTCGTGATCGGCGTGACATCTGATCCCATTGAGGTAACACCGATCCAACTCATCGGGGGCAGCCGCTCACTTCAAGGCTGGGCCGCAGGAACACCGGCGGATTCGGAGGACACGCTGCGCTTCGCCGAATTAAGCGGGGTCCGTCCGATGATTGAAACCTATCCGCTCGAAAAAGCTGCCGAGGCTTATGCGCGCATGCTGAGTGGTAAGGCACAGTTCCGGGTCGTTCTGACTATGTAAATGGGAAGACCAGATGAAAACAGCTCGCTCACCTCAAACAGCGAAAGGTGCCGGCTTCGGGTCGACAACCGCCCACCGGCCTTCCGAGCTCTCTATGCCCGTTACATCCATCCACAGGGTCGAAGCGGATGGAGTCAGAGTCTTCTATCGTATGGCCGGCGACTTGAATTCCCCTGTCGTGCTGCTGCTACATGGATTCCCAACGTCGTCTTTCATGTTCCGCGAACTCATTCCACGTCTCGCGAATGACTACCGGGTGATCGCGCCAGATCTCCCGGGCTTCGGCTTCACGGAAGTTCCCACGGAACGAGATTACATCTATTCGTTTGACCGACTGGCCGCGACGCTCGAGGCGTTCACGCAAGCGCTCAGAATCAGCCGCTATGCACTGTATGTGTTCGACTATGGCGCTCCAACTGGGTTCCGTCTGGCCATGGCCCACCCTGACCGAGTCACGGCGATCGTTTCGCAGAACGGGAATGCCTATGAAGAGGGCCTTAGTGATGCCTGGGGACCGATCCGAAAATACTGGGCTGAACCAACGCCGGAGAATCGGGAGGTAATCCGCAAAAGTATTCTGACGATGGAAGGAACAGAGTGGCAGTACACGCAGGGCGTGGGCGATCCCGAGAGCGTTCCACCGGAATCGTACACGTTGGATGCCGCTCTGCTGGAGCGGCCGGGGAACAAAGACATTCAACTGGATTTGCTCCTGGATTACGCATCGAACGTGAAGCTCTATCCGGAGTTTCAGGATTACTTTCGCAAGGCCAGGCCGCCGCTGCTTGCAATCTGGGGCAAAAACGATCCGTTTTTCGTCCCCGCCGGGGCCGAGGCCTTTCGAACTGATATACCAGACGCCCGAGTCGAGTTGCTGGATACGGGCCATTTTGCTACAGAGACACACGTTATCGAGATCGCCGCTGCGATGAAAGAGTTCCTCGCCTCCAACGGAGTTTCACGCCGGGCAAACGACGGGGCGGCACGGTGAGTTCCTTCTGGCCCCATAGTTCTTGCAGGACAGAGTATGCCGGCCCTGGCATCCTAACGGGGGCATCGGACTTTCAGGGTGGAGCTGAACGGCGAGAGCAGCCACCCGAAGGAGATGAATCGAGATGAACGCAGCAGAGAAATACGACGTCCTGGTGCTGGGGGGCGGCACGGCCGGTAAAATGGTGGCCTGGACGATGGCCAAAGAAGGACGGCGAACGGCCGTGATTGATCGGAAGTATATCGGCGGAGCGTGCCCGAATGTGGCGTGCCTGCCCAGCAAGAATGTAATTCATTCGGCGAAGGTCGCCTCGCTCGTGGGACGGCATCGGGAGTTCGGGATCGAGACTGGGCCGGTCAGCATCGATATGGCCGGAGTATACGCGCGCAAGCACGAAATGGTTGATGGTATCATCCAGGTTCATCTGGACAAATACCGCGCCGCCGGAGATGAGCTCATCTTCGGCGACGGAACGTTTGTTGCACCTCGCACCCTACACGTCGCATTGCGCGATGGGGGAGAACGTACGCTCACCGCCGACCGCGTGTTCGTGAACGTCGGGACCCACGCAACCATACCGGATATGCCCGGTTTGCGGGAAGCCAAGCCGATGACCCATATCGAGGCGCTGGATTTGCAGCGGCGTCCGGAACACCTGATTGTCCTGGGAGGCGGCTACGTCGGGCTTGAAATGGGCCAGGCACTGCGCAGGCTGGGAAGCCGCGTAACCCTGATTGCCCGCGGCCCGCAGCTTGCCTCGAATGAAGACGCTGACGTTGCGCTGGCCATTCTGCAGCTATTCCGGGATGAAGGCATCGACGTTCTGCTAGGTACGGACGTCGAGCGTGTCGATGGTGTTTCCGGCAGCCGCGTTGGTCTTCAGCTCCGAAGCCGGGATGGTACACGAACCTTGGAGGGTACCGACATTCTCGCAGCGCTTGGGCGCACGCCCAACACAACTGACATCGGACTCGAAAAGGCGGGAATCGAGGTCGCGGAAAAGGGACACATCCGAGTGAACGATCGCCTGGAGACAACCGCTCGGAACGTGTGGGCGATGGGAGAGTGCGCGGGCAGCCCGTACTTCACGCACGTATCGGAGAACGACTTTAGCATCATTTACGAGAACCTGAATGGGGGCGACCGCAGCACAACGGACCGGCTGGTTCCGTACTGCGTGTTTATCGATCCGGAATTGGCGCGAGTCGGCCTCAACGAATCACAGGCGCGGCAGAGAGGCGTTGCTTACCGGCTTGCATCCGTACCCGTCGATGCCGCCTGGCGGCCCTGGACGCTTTCAGAGAAACGCGGATTCATGAAGGCGCTCATCGACGCACAGAGTGATCGCATTCTCGGGTTCATGGCTTTCGGGCCTGCGGCCGGCGAACTGATGGGTACGGTTCAGCTCGCAATGTTGACAGGTCAGCCGTACACGATTTTGAGAGATAGCATGTTCGCGCACCCGACGATGACCGAAGGCCTCAAGGCCTTGTTCATGTCTGTTCCCCAACGGCTGGAGAACCGTGGTGAGCAACTCCAACCGGCGCAAACGTCCTCGGTTTGAGGTCACCGCACTACCTCCCGGAGCGTCGCTGTCCCAGGCGGTCCAAACGCACTGGAGAGAGTACCTGATGGAAGGTACGGAAATTGCGGTGCTGATGCTGAGCACCTGCATCTGCGGTGCCTTGATTTACAGCCGGGACTCGCCGCTGCTGGCTGTGACTCCATCGCCGGTCTCCAGATCGATACTGATGGGGATATCAATCGCGACCACGACGTTTCTGATCATTCGGTCACCGTTCGGGCGTCGGACGGGCGCTCATTTCAATCCGGCTGTGACGCTCACGTTCTTCTGGCTTGGCCGGGTACACCGTTGGGACGCGACGTGTTACGTTGTGGCTCAATTCACCGGCGCCGTGGCGGGTGTATTGGTTGCGGACCGGATTCCCGGCCTTCAATTATCCGCTGCCCCGGTCTACTATCTGGTTACAGTGCCGGGGAACGGCGGAAGCGTAGTGGCATTTGTTGGCGAGTATGTGTTATCCGCTCTGCTGATGGGTGTAGTCTTATACTCCTCGAATCATCGACGCCTGACGCAATTCGCCCCGCTCTTTGTCGCACTGTTAACCGTGTCGTACTTTGCCTTCTCTTCCTCGATTTCCGGCTACAGCGTCAATCCGGCTAGAAGTTTCTCTTCCGCTCTGTTTGCCTGGATGTGGCAGGGTATCTGGATCTATTTCCTGGCACCTTGCCTTGGGATGCTGACCGCGGCGACGTTCTACATCCGAACCTTTGGGCCGGACAGTGTCTACTGTGCGAAGATCTTTCATGACCTGCGATCGGTTTGTCCATTCCTCTGCCATTTTCAGCGCCTCTACCAGGGACCTGTCGATTCCTGAGCCCGGACCCGTACGCGCCCGCCGGACTGGCCGTACCCTCCGTCGGGTTGAGCGCCAGAAACAATGCCCGCCCGCGCCTCCCGACCTCGCGACGAGGTGCTGACTGAGCCGATCTCCTCGAATGATCCTGCAAGCTGCCAGAATCAGGTAAGGAGAACATGAGAATGCCAGTCACCAAATCGCGCAGGGAATTCCTTGCGGGCGCCGCTACGATTGCAGCGGCAACTTCGATGGAAGCCGACGGTGGGCCGACTCTGGTCTATGCCGGCACCTACAGCGCCCCGGTGGGGGCCGAAGGGGCTCCTGGCCGGGGCAAAGGCATTTACCTGCTCGAGATGAACCCGGCCACCGGGGCGCTCTCCGAGCGCGCGCTATTTCCGAACGATGCGAACCCGTCATGCCTGGTGCTGAACGCCACCGGGACGCGGCTCTATTCGGCAAACGAAACCTCGAGATACGAAGGCGCGAACAGCGGTTCCGTGAGTGCCTACGAGATCGAGCGGCCCAGCGGGCGGCTGAAACCGATCAACACGGTAGCGTCGCAAGGGGCCGGCCCCTGTTATCTGAGCCTGCACCAATCCGGGAAGTGGGCATTCGTGGCGAATTACCATGGCGGAACGTCGGCGGTCCTGCCGATCGGGGCGAACGGCGAACTCGGCAAGGCGACCGACGTCCAGCGCCACGAGGGCAAAGTGGGGCCGCTCCGCGCCACGAGCGCGCCGCCGGGAAGTTTCGCGTGGAGCGGGCACGACCGCACGCACTCGCACATGATCCATGCCGACCCCTCGGGCCGATATGTGCTGGCCGCGGATCTCGGGCTCGACCGGATCCTGGTCTGGAAATTCGATGCGGCGGCGGGGAAACTGACCCCCAACGATCCACCCTCTGTGGCGGTAGCGCCCGGAGACGGGCCGCGGCACTTCGTGTTTCATCCGAACGGCCGGCTCCTTTACTCGCTGCAGGAGGAAGGCTCTACGCTGATCACGTTCGATTACGACGGCTCTACCGGACACCTGAGGACGAAGCAGACAATCTCTACTCTGCCATCGGGATTTGCAGGGACGAATTACACCTCCGAGATTGCCATCTCGCCGGATGCGCGATTCGTTTATGCCGCCAACCGTGTGCACGATGCGATCGCCTGGTTTTCCATAGCAGCCGACGGAACGCTGCGACTGGAGGGGGAAGAGCCTACGCGGGGCGACTACCCACGCTTCTTCACCTTCGATCCTTCGGGGCGTTTCGTGTATTGCTGCAACCAGCGCGCGGACGCAATCGTTTCGTTCCGGGTGAACCGGCAGACCGGCGCGCTCACTCACACGGGGCAGTACACACCGATGGGGACGCCGTCACATCTGGTGTTTCTGGCGTAGCTGGAGCGAGGGCGGGCCGCTTCCGCATCCTGATCGCGGAGATCGTAACGAATGTGGCGCCCCTAAGGAAAGGGAAACTCCCGGACGAAAGAAGGCGGTACGTTCCTGGACAACAGCGCGAGAGCCGACAGTATGATCCGCGTTTGCAGGGTGGCGTCGTTCGGGGCGCCGAGGGGATATCCAAAAGGCAAATCCACAGACAAGGCCCGCGGCGGCGCGACTCGTCCCGTGATCTCCCGACACAGCGTGATGGAGACCGTGGGGATGCCGGCTATTTCGATGATGCTCTGAATCAGTCCGACCGACGAGATGTTCCTGCAGGGTCGCGTCCAATTCCCGGTCATCGCGGCCGAGGATGCCGCCGCCGCGCGTCGCAACGGATCCGATCTCCCAGCTGACCGGGGCCCTGAACGGACCGCGCCAGGGAGAACTCACGCCATGCCTCCGTCGGCTCGTCCGTGGAGAGTTCTACGTCCGCATCGCCGCGCAGGGTCTGCAGCATGACGAGTGTCTGCCGGACGAACGAGGAGTGAAGCTCGGCTGCGCGTGCCGGATCGATCCCCAGCCGCGTCTTCACGTGTCGCGGCCTCGGGGCTTTTGCGAACAGAACGATCAGCGGAATCAAACCACGATTACGAATTGTCGTTCAACCCTGACATACAGAACTACCGGGTGATGGATCGCGAAAGCGGCAGGTATCGAGCGATCTGCGTTCGAGGTGCAACCCGGAAAAGGCGTGGGCATCTCGTCGCTGCCGGTAATGCACTCTTATACGCCAAACGTGAAAGCGATGGACCCCGGCGAGCCGTTCCAATTCCAAGGGCGGGAGTGTAACTCCGACGCGCGATAACGGCATCTCGAAGAGGGCTAACGCGGCGCTGCGGCTCGTCTTCACGGTCGACCAAGATTCTTCCATTTCCGCCCGGCCGACGGTCGAAATTCAATTCGTGCAGAACGGCAAAGTTCTCGCGAACGTTCCGATGCAACTGCCGGAGGCGGACGGCCAAGGGCGCAATCCATACGTGATGACGATCCCCGCCGCGTCGATTCCTCCCGGGAGCTATCAGGAGCGCGCCACCGCCCGACAGGGTAACACCGCAGAGGACGACAGCTCACTGCTTGGGCGATCGCTCAAGGGCGGCTTGGATCACCGCGGGCGATCCGGGACAGATTGACGTAATCGCACAGAGCGGCGCAAGCCAGGAAGATAGCCATCGGCCATGATGCAGCATGCACTCCCTCGAAAATTAGCCTGCCCCAGGGCGAAGGGTGAAGGAACGCAGGAGACCCAGTGAGCGGCCCGAAGGAGTTTCCTGCCATCCATGGAGACTGAATACGCAGGCTCAAAGCACCCGTGGAGAAGCGTGGTGCAGTAGTGTCCGACGGGTTTCGACCAAAGACCGGTCTCCGGGCGGCGCATATGCCGAGTGGCCGGGTCGGGTGAACACTTCTCGAACTGTAATCTTCCGGGGGAAGTGTTGGGGGCGCGTTCTTTCCAGGGTGGAGGTTGCGAAATTGCCCAATCAGCTCCGCTTCCGTTCGGCGGGAGTCCCCCCGGGACCTAACAAGCGGCCCTAGGCGCATGGGGAGCACGGCTGGCCAGATGGCTTCCCAAGCGAGCGGGTCCACAACAGTAGTTCGAGGCCTGGTTACCGCGGAATCGTCCGAAGAGGCAGCTACGGAGGAGGACGTTCCCGAAGCTCCGGAAACGCCGAGCTCCAGCAGGCCCCGGAGTTCCTCGTCGGAGAAGCCCACGACATCCAGATCGAAGCCTTCCGCTTGGAGGGCTGCGAGTTCTGCCCGCAGCATTTCCTCGTCCCACCCGGCGTTCAACGCCAGCTTGTTGTCGGCGATGACCAGGGCACGCTTCTGGGCCGGCGTCAGGTGCGCCAGCACGATCACCGGGACTTCTTCGATGCCCAGCTTCCGTGCGGCCAGGAGAGGGGCATGGCCGGCGATGATCACACCCTCGCCGTCCACGAGGATTGGGGACGTCCACCCAAACTCCGGGATGCTGCCGGCGACCTGGCCCACCTGCTCTTTCGAATGAGTCCGGGAGTTCCGGGCATACGGCAGAAAGGCTCGTATCGACCGAAGCTCGATCTGCGTGGGGAAATTCATCCAATCAGAGGGGGTGACAACCGCAACTGACAACCTGAACAACGAAAGTGGCCCCCAAAGTCAAGACCATTTTTCGTCGGAAATAAGGTTAGGGTTCGGCGGGTCGTTCGAAATTAGCCCTCCACAAATACGCTACGGACATGTTCCTTGGAACCCTGGCTTTTGAACGTCATGTAATAAGTCCGCTGAGCGGTAATCTCCACACCGAAAATTCCTGGGCTTAGATCTTGGATAGCGCCACTCTCACCTGGTGAGGCTTGGTCGGCAGCCGATTGAGCGCTGGCGCGAGGAGTCCTGTCCGGGTGAAACAGATACAGGGATGGCGGCGACCAGTCGAGCCTTTCAGCGAACTCCGCGGGCGTGTGAAAGTCCAGGCCCTGCGACTCTGGGCCAGTTTCCAGTGAGAAGCCCAGCGCGACGACGAACGGAAGCTGATGCCGGTTCCGCAATGCGACAGCGATTCGATAGGCCTCCAAGCCAGCACGGACCCAGACGTTTCGGTCCTTCCAGTGTTCGTCGATTTGGTCGATGTGAAGATCATCGAGTCGCGCTATGCCGCCATCTGTGGCAATGGTCAGCATCCAACGTTCGATCACCTGTTCTGAACTTGGTTTCAGTGGCATCGTTATGAATGTTGGGGCGACCGGAGTCGCCCCCGCCATTCCGGCGCTTGAGTCGGCGCTCAGGTCGCATTCCTGCGGAGCCCTTATAGTGGCTCCGAAGGAGAGATGTTGAGAAAGGGGTTTTCCACAGTCGTCGCGGCCGCGCGCTGTGGAAATCGTGCCCTTGTCTTCGCCGGCAAATTCTGCCAGCGTGGACCTGGGCAGGCACCCCGCCGCTACGAATCGCGTTGCCCGACACTCGATGTCCGAGGATAGAGCTCCGAGCGGCGGGATGCACTTTGCTTCCAAACGAATTCTCAGATGTCGTCTGGCTAATTAGGACTCTACTATAAGGCCTTCGCGAAGCAAAGGTTGCCGGCCCCAATCTCAACCGGACAGAGGACGATGCAAACTGAATTTGCCGCACTTGTAGCCATAGACTGGGCTGACCGGAAGCACGCATGGGCGTTACAAATTCCCGGATCCTCCGATCGGGAAACCGGAACCATCGATCACACCCCGGAAGCCGTTGATGTTTGGGCGGCCGAGCTGCGACTTCGTTTCGGCGGGCAACCGATCGCGGTCGCTCTCGAACAGTCGCGAGGGCCGCTGGTGTTCACCCTGACGAAGTACGAGCACCTAATCATTTTCCCGGTCCACCCCACCGTGCTGGTGAATTACCGCAAGAGCTTTCGGCCTTCCGGCGCGAAGGACGACCCCAGCGATGCCGGGCTCCTACTGGACATATTGATGCTCCACCGTGATAAGCTCCGCCGCCTGAACCCCGACACCGCAGAAACACGGACCCTGCAGTTTATGGTGGAGGAACGCCGCAAACTGGTGCATGAGAAAACGCGTTACTCTAACCGGATCACGGCGCACTTGAAGATGTACTTCCCCCAGGCGCTCCGCTGGTTCGATGAAATAGGCTCGAATATCGCAGCGGAGTTCCTGGAGCGCTGGCCCAGCCTGGCGCAGTTGCAACGGGCCAGGCCCGCCACTATCGAGCGCTTCTTCATCGACCACAGTAGCCGCGACCACGAGCGCATCGCGGAACGCCTGGAGGAGATCCGCAAGGCGATTCCCGCAACCGCCGATACGGCGGTGCTGGCCTCCTGCAGCACCGCCATCGTGGCCTGGGCGGCGCTGCTGAAACAGCTGCTAACCGCAATCGCGATCTACGACGAGAAGATTGACGGGCTCGCCCGCGCACATCCGGATTATGCTCTGATGAATTCCTTCCCCGGCGCCGGGTCGGCCCTCACGCCACGACTGATTGCGGCGATGGGGAGCCACCGAGAGCGATACCAAGTCGCTCACGAAATCCAGTGCTACAGCGGGATTGCGCCTGTCGTAGCCAGCAGCGGTCAACAGCACTGGGTGCACTGGCGTTGGGCTTGCCCGAAGTTCCTTCGTCAAACCTTTCACGAGTGGGCCCTCCATTCTATCGCGTACTCGCAGTGGGCGCGAGAATACTACGAGCAACAGCGGGCTAAAGGCAAACGTCGGAACACGGCGATCCGTTCCTTGGCATTCAAGTGGATTCGTATTCTGTTTCGCTGCTGGAAGGACCACAAGCCGTATGACGAGGCGGCCTATCAACGAGCGCTCGATGCACGTCGCCCGAAGCAGCAGACTGCCGCTCAACCTGTGGAAGTTCAGTGGAAAAAGGTTGCCGGCTTCAGCAAAATCGCCGCCGCGGAGGCTTGACAGAAAAGCTCAGATGTCTATCCTCCGCTCAAGTGTTTCTATTGTAGTCGAACCAAAAACAGCCATTCTGGCCGAAAAGCGATAAATTCCGGGGGTTTGGGGGCAGAGCCCCCAATTCAACAATGCTCTTCTTCCGAATTGACTCGATCATGGCCGTACACTTCGGCCTCGGTACAGTTCCGCCGGCGTTCGGTAGTCCAGGCTCTGATGCGGCCGTTCGTAATTGTAGAACTGGAAGTAACGGCTGATGCCCGCGCGAGCTTCCGGCACCAGGCGGTAATCCCGCAGGTACACCTCTTCGTATTTCAGCGAGCGCCACAGTCGTTCTATGAAAATGTTGTCCAGACATCGCCCGCGCCCGTCCATGCTGACGGTGATGTCCCGTTCTTTCAGCACGCCCATGAACTTCTCACTGGTGAACTGCGACCCTTGATCGCTGTTGAAGATTTCCGGCCGCCCCCAACGGAGCGCCCTTTCCAGTGCTTCGATACAAAACGGCACTTCCATGGTCACTGACAACGCCCAGCTCAGCACGAACCGGCTGAACCAGTCCATCACCGCCACCAGGTACACAAACCCGCACGCCATCCGAATGTACGTGATGTCGGTGCTCCACACCTGGTTCACGCGATTCACCTCGACGCCCTCCAGCAGATATGGATAGATCTTGTGCCCTTCGCCCGGCACGCTCAGTCTGGGCTTCGGGTAGATCGCCGCGATCCCGATCAACTCCATCAGGCGCGCTACCCGCTTGGGGTTCACCTCGTAGCCTTGATCCCGCAGCCAAGCCCGCATTCGCCGCCTCCCGTAGAACGGCGTTCGCGTGTACTGCTCGTCGAGCAGTCGCATCAGCTGTAGATTCTCTTCGTTCTCCCCGCGCGGCTCATAGTAGAGGCCGGCCCGGTTCACGCCGAGCAGTTCACATTGGCGGCGCACGCTGAGATCGGGATGCGCCAAATCCACCAAGGGGCGCCGGTCCTCAGTCGAGCAGACCAGCTTTTTTTTTGAGCCAGTCCAGTTCCATCTTCAGCCGGCCGATCTCTTCGTAGAGGGCGTCCCGATCAGCGTCCTCGCTCCGGGCTTTTCGCGACCGCCCATCGACGAACAGTTCCGGCAATTGCTCCAACGCCGCCTTACGCCATTTGGCGATCTGCATCGGGTGCACCTTGAACTGCGATCCCAACTGGCTCAGCGTCTTTTCCCCGCGGATCGCCTCGATCGCTACCCGCGCCTTGAACTTTGGACTGTACTGTTTTCGCGTCGTCGTCATCGCCTCTCCCGCGTCCACGACTCCGCCGAAATTTTAGCTTATTCTCTGGTCCAAATTCTGGGGACCACTATAAACCACCGGATCGTGAACTTTGCCGACAGCAAGGTCACGTTCCGCTGGAAAGCCTATGCGCACAAGGGCAAGCAACGCCTGATGACTGTAACCGGCGAGGAGTTCTTGCGACGGTTCCTGCCCCACACCTTGCCTCGCGGCTTTGTGCGCATCCGCTTCTGCGGTTTCCTCGCCAACCGGCGCCGTCGCGAACTCCTACCGCTTTGCCGGCAGTTACTGGATACCGCAACCTTAACCCGTTCGACAACGCCGGCACTCTGCGAGCTAAGAATTCGGGAAACTGGACCTGCCCGCGTTGTGGCGGCAGCATGGCGCTTATCGAAAAACTCACTCCCAAACAGATTCGCCGGAGATCTGCAGACCGGGAGTGCGTCGCTGACACCTCATAGCCGGTATCCATCAACGAACAACAGACGTGCTCCGGCACGCACACAACGCGTGTGTCCAGACCCTCTGGAAAGCCTTCCTGCGATGCGAAATTGCACCTTCAAGAAGTTCCAACCCATCTCATCGGCTCGGACTGCCGCCGTCGCCGAGTCTCATTCGGGCCATTTCCGTTGCCACGGTAGATCACGCTCCCGGCATTCGGTCGATTCAACACCCATAGCCCTGCCGCGTCCGCCGCAAACGCGGGCGGCTTCCTTCAAACGTCTCTATCCGAAGTGACCCGGCGGTCTGCATTCCGCCGATCCTCAGCACTCGTGCGCCGGGTCACTCCAGATAGAGTCCTAGCGTGAATCGCCGGGTACCGGTAGTATCCCAGGTTCGGTTGTTGCGACGGCGCAGCGGAGATCAGGCAGATGAGTAGCAGAGAGGCAAGAGCGGTGTGACGCATGTGGTGTGACGCATGTGAAAGATCTTATCGCACGGGTGCCGAGTGTGTACGCTACGATGAACCTCACTGTGCATATAGGAACCGTTATCATTGGACGCGGGGGCGCGGGCGACCGGCTGGGGCGGAGCCGGCCCGCGTGGCGGAGAAGTCGCACTACCCGGCGTGCAGGTCCTTGTCCTCGAGATATGAAGGTTGGGCTTTGACATAACCTGTGGAGCGTTGCCCGGGCGGATCACGCACAAACGGGAAGATGGACGGCGGCGTGTGGCAGCCAGTCTCGGGATAGTCGACCACACGCCCGGAACCAGTGAGAGCACATCCGCGGCTAGGGCGTTTCCCGTCAAGTTGATCACCTCCCACCAATTTCCGGTTGGTGCGTGATGCGACCGGAATCAGTAAACGCTCCGCGCCTTGCGTTGATTTCGGCTCCGTCGCTCGCGCGGTCAGGGAGTATCGTTAGCGGCCACGGTTCGAAGGAGCGTGAGATCACCCGGTTGGGTAGCCAGTTCCTTCGTTTCTTCCCGCTTCGCCGCTCCTCGAACACAGCAAGCCGGAAGCTCTACGTTCAACTGGATTCGCCTCCGGCGCTTCTCGGTTTGTCCAGCCCGAGCACCTCTTCAGCATTGCCGTATGCGATGGCTGTTTTCTCCTGCTTTTCGAGGTCAAGCGCCTCGAACCACTCGCTGGCGTCGGTTGCCGATTCGTATGGAGAATCAACCGAATACAGCACTCGATCATATCCCATCACGCTAACAGTATGTTTTAGTGAATCCGTGTCGAATACCCCGCTGGTTGTCGCGAAGAAATTGCGGCGCAGATATTCAGTTACGGTGAGTTTGCGGGGCCGGCCGTGTTCATCGGCCCACTTGTCCCATCCTTCGCGATTGATGCGATGGTCGATTCGCCATGCCCAGAATGGAAGAAGTTCCCCTAGGTGTCCGATGATGATGCGTAACTTCGGCAGCTTTTCAAGTAGCCCGCTTATCATCAACCGCAGCATATGCTCGGCCGTCTCAACGTGAAATCCCCATGCGGAGCCCCGCATTTCGGGGTAGCCGGAATAGGTAGTCGTGCGATTGTCAGGCACTGAGCGCGGATGGACGTACACCGGCACATCCAGTGCCACAGCCGTCTTCCAAAAATCAGCATATTGCGGCGCATCGTAGTATTTCGCCGGCGCATTTCCAGAGTTGTCGTAACCGTTCAACAACGCCCCCACAAAACCCAGGTCTTTTACGGTTCGGGCGAGTTCCTGGGCGGCGAGGTCCGGGTCGCACATGGGCAGCGCCGCGAAGACTTTCAGGCGGCCCTGGTGCCTGGCTACGGCCTCCGCGAGATAATCGTTCCACCGGCGAGAGATACTCCCGAGATCCTTTGCGGCGGCTTCGCTCAAACCCTGCAGTCCCGGAGCGGTGGCCGAAAGGACAGAAATGTCAACCTCGCCCTCGTCCATGGCGCGCAAGCGATCGCCGGTGATATCGAGTAGCGCCTTGCTGTTGCGTTTTGAATTCCGGATGTGTCTGATGCTCGGGCACAATCTCCTCGGCACCCGGCACAAGGACGTGTTCTTCCAGTGCGACCTTGCATAAGGATTTCCAGAGGTAGTGAACCTGTTCGCGGACACCACCGAGTGATCTATGCTTATCAAATTTGCGGGTTTGCAACCCCATGTCCCGGTGAACAATTTGCCTACGCGTGCGCCGGCGATTCGAGCGTGTCCCCGTCCACCCTGGCGTCCGCCGCCGGCATCACGCCATACCGATACGTCCCAACGACCATCATGAGCGCCGCGGCCATCAGCACCGCGATACAGAACACGACGAGCGGGAGAGCATAGGAACCATTCGCGTCGTAAGCGGTGCCCATCAGGTAAGGGCCCAGTCCACCGGCGAGCGAGAAACCAGCGAAAACAATGCCGCAGATCTCGCCAAAGCAGCGAAGCCCGAAATACCGGCTTGTCAGGTACGGCATGACGTCGCCCTCGGCACCCATGGCAAGACCAATCAGAAAGGCGGCCGCGAACGCAGGTCCTGGCGAGTTGGCGACGCGAAGCAGCGCGATTCCGGCGGCAGCGCCGGCGAAGATCAAAGCTGCGACACGCGGAGCGAAGAATCGGTCCAACAGGTAACCGGAGCCGGTCCGGCCGATGAGAAGTCCGCCGCCGAGCAGCGAAGATGCGAGCGCCGCAAGTTGCGCATTGTTGCCACGATCGGAAACGATCGCGGCCATGTGCGCAGAACAGGCTTGTGTGCCGGCGGCCACGAGGGCGAAAGACGACAGCAGGAGCCAGAAAGTCCGAGTGCGCAACGCCTCGCGCCAGGTCATGCCCGGAGTTTCGTTCTTCGGCACGGTACGCGCCACCGCCGGCTGAGCGGAGAGCCCGCCATCGGGCATGAGCCCCAGGCGCTCCGGCCTCTCGTATAGAAACTTTATGACCAGTGGTGTTGAAACCAGCAGCATGCCGGCTCCCACGGCCGCGTATGCAAGACGCCAGCCAAATCTTGCGATGAGCAATTGCGCTAACGATGGCATCACAAGCGCACCGAGCCCGAATCCAAGCATCATTACACCGAGTGCCAGCCCGCGATGCCTGTCGAACCAGTTGGACATCACCTTGGCGAAGACGACAGCCCCGGCTCCTGCGGCAAGACAACCGAGTGCCCCAAAAAAGACGTAAAGCTGCAAAAGGTTGCCGCCGCGAAACGGAATCAACAGCAGAACGAAGCTCGCCAGGACCATGGATGGCAGGATCACACTCCGTGCGCTGAAGCGGTCCACGAGCCAGCCAGCAACCGGTACGCTCATCGCCTGGATCAGACTGAACAGGGTGTAAGCAAATGAGACGTCGCCGCGGCCCGCATGAAAGTCTCTGGATATTGGCCCGAGAAACACACCGAAGGAGAATACGACAATCGGCACCACCCCGAGAAATAGCCCGGCAGCGGCCGTCACCGCGACCCACCAACCGAAAAAGATCGAGGCACGGCAGCTCTCGCTTAGCGGTGGAACAAGCGACATCGGGGAAGCATATCAGAGGCAAATTCGTCGTGCAATCTTAGTAAAGTCCAACTTAGTCCAGTCCAGTGCGGTCCAGCGCGACGGCGCATTTCAGGAGACGAACAACGGCGTCAGCTGATGCAAAGCGCCTTATCGTTCGGGGCACCTCTCGCAGAGCTCGGGTGTAACGTCGGCAAGCCGGAAGCAATCCACATGACCATAATGTCGTCGACTCGCGGATGTGGACGTCTGTACCCGGACGCTTGACCAATTTGGCCCGATAGAGCAACCGATCCTCTTTGGAGCCATAGTGTAGATCGTTGCGGTCCCCACCAGCGGGGTAGCGGCACGAAACAGGAAGGGCAGGGGGTCCTCCGTCCCCGGACCGTCCGCCGGTCACTCGTTCCCTATCTGTCCCGTCTCTCGACTGGGCAGAAAATACGCACATAGCCCGTTCACTTCGCCGCGCACACCGCCCAGGAAGAAGCGCTAGGAGTGAAGGTGGCTGGGCCGATGCAGCTCGCGCTCGGCCTCTTCTTGCAGGCCACCTCCGCGGTTATATACTGAACCTAATGGTTCAGTGTCAACGAGCCCACCTAGATGCCTCGTTCGCCACGCTCTCGGACGCCACCCGATGCGGCATTCTGGAGAGGCTCGGGCGTGCGGACGCTTCGATAACGGACCTTGTCGAGAAGTTCCATATGACCCTCACGGGCATGAAGAAGCACGTCGGTGTCTTGGAGCAGGCGGGGCTCGTCACCACGGAAAAGGTCGGACGCGTGCGTACCTGCAAGCTCGGCCTACGCCGGCTAGAGGAAGAGGCCGCATGGATTGAGAGGTATCGCCAGCTCTGGGACGCACGCTTCGACGAGTTGGACATGATCGTTGAGGAATTGAAACGGAGTAAAGAGTCGATCGACGAAAAAGAGAAAGTGAGCCCAACGCCCATGAAGAACCCCACGACGGTAGAACGAAAGTCTGAGCGTGAGCTAGTCGTCACGCGAACTTTCAACGGCCCTGCGCACATCGTGTTCGCGGCCTGGACCAAGCCTGAGTTGCTCAAGCGGTGGTGGGGAAGTCGTTTGGAATATCCTTCATTTCGTGCGAGGCCGATGTTCGTACGGGGGGCACGTACCGTTTCGTGTTCAGCCACGCTGCCTCTGCCAAGACGCTACTGGTCCTGCACGAACTCTATCCCTCAAAGCAAGCCCTCGACGACGCAATCGCCTCTGGAAGCACAAGCGGGGCAGGCGAGCAGTTCGAGCAGATGGACACACTTCTCGTCACCTTGGTGAGATCATGAGAAAGCCTCTCCTCAAGCCTGATGCCCAAGGCCAAACTGGCACGAAGGTGCTGGTCGCCATGACCGGCAAGGCAAGCGCCGCGAAGGCCGCGGAAGGCGACGAGTCCGTGTTCGCCTATATCGCCAGCTTGCCGCAGCCGCAGCGCAGTATCGCCGAGCGTGTCGATGCTCTGGCTGCCAATACGTCGCCTGACCTCCAACGTGCAGTGAAGTGGGGGATGGCGTACTACGGTGTGGGCGGAGGCTGGTGCTTCTCCTCCGGTGCTTTCGTCGGTCACCTGAAACGCGGCACGGAGATCAAGCCTGAACCGCCGGTGACGCCGATTGGGATGGGCAAGGCCACACGAGGCGTCGAGCTGACATCGGTGGACGATCTCGACGAGCACCAAGTAGCCTCGTGGATGAAGCAGGCAGCCGCGAACCCCTTTTTCGGGAGGAAGAAACGATGACGAAAATAGAAGACATCAGGCGGGGCGACGCTGTCTGGCCGATGCCGAACGAATGACCACCGACCCGCGGACGCCTGGAAGTTGGATCGCGAAGCAACGCATGACGAGTAAATCCCGCACCCCGTGAAGCGTGTCTGCTTTCCGGAAATGAAAAGCCGCTGGAATGGACTCGCTCCTCGGCCTGTTGGCTCCACATAAGTCGCCCTGTGTAGTATCGTTTTTCCCATAGTTGCCTTTTTCCGGGCCAATGACGCGCGACTCGGAAGTGAACGGCTTGGATGCCGATCGTGTCGGAGTGGCCGCCCGAAGTGCTCGAACGCTACTTCAGGAGCTGCACGACCGTCGTCTCAGTGTCGGCCGGATCCGGTGTCGGATCTCCATAGATCTCCCACGAGTGCCCGGCGGACTCCCTTCGATTCGCCGCCATCCATCTTTCGATCGCGTTGTACGCCTCGTTCATGCGATTGTACGGGCCGTGGTGGACGGCGACGGCAGCTTCGCCCCCTGGCGTTTCGGTCGCGTACACCTCGCCCGTATCCGTTGAGCGCTGCCCGCATCAGGGGTCCGTCGCCCCCTTGGTGCAGGTCTGACCCGTGCGCGATCATCCATTCCGCCATGGCTAGTCTCACGGGAACCGGGGCTCCCAGGGCACGCGGCATTCGGCAACCCACGTGAGTGGCCCATCCTTGCCGTAGCCAATCGGCGCTCGGTGCAGCGCCGGGTTGCGCGTCATCATGGTTTGGACGCGCGCGATGTCGTTAGTGTCAATCGCCTGCTTGAGTTGTCCGACCTCCTCGAATGACTCTACATGTTGCGACTACATGTCGAAGTGAGCCCAATATCTCCCTTTGTGAATGGCGTGACGGCGCGGATGCCAGGATCGCAAGAAGATGGAGCCATGAACATGGAGACAGTTGTAGAGTCTGCCCGTAAGCGTCCACTGATTCAGCGTCCCGGCGCGGAGAGATCTTGAGCTCCACTCGAAGGAGGTCGGCAACCAGCATCTTCGAGCGCTCTTCACAGCCGAACCGGAATTTCAAGGCGGTTCGATGAAAGGAGGTCGCTATGTCGACCGAACCAAACGGGGCCCCGCAGTCTCTTCCGGATCGTCCCAATCTCCGCCATCTGAGGGATCAAGCCAAGCACCTGCTCAGAGCAGCCAGGGCGGCATCACTCGCCGATGGCCAGTTCCAGATCGCACGCCTCTACGAGTTTGCGAGTTGGCCCAAGCTCAACGGTGGCTGTTCACACCGGCGATGCGCCAGATTAACCGTATGCCATGACCACGGCAATCCGTCCGCGGTGGAAACACCTCGCCGGCCAATTTCCGATCTCCCGCGGTCCACTTCCAGGGCGACTGGTCCAGGTGGTCGAAGACATACCAGAGTTCGGCGAAGTGACTCGCGCCCCAACCCGCGTATACCGATCCGACGGGGAACGGCGGCTGCTGTCGAAACGATTTCGTGCTGGAGACCGTCAGATTTCGAGGACTTCCCGAATCCGGACCGGGATGATAATACTACAGTCCTTGCGGCCCGGTGATCAGGACCTTGAACCCGTGGAAACCGCTTCGATGCCTGAGTCGTTGATCATCGGCTTTCGCGCGTTTTCCCTAGAGTAGGCAGGTCACCTCGAAATCCCGAGGTGGATAGGGAGCTGTGCGTCCGGTTTTCCGCGCATAATATATTCCAGTTATTGTCAGAACGTCCGGCGAAACAGCATAATCGCAGGCACTATGAGGATGCTGAAACTGCACTTTGGATTAGGTTTTCTTTGGCTGTTCTCCCTTGTTCCGGCTCACGGGCAAGGTTGCATTGTCGCCCGGTCAGGTACGGTCGACATGGCTCCAGAGAGTCAGGGGGGTTATCTCCAGGCGGGTGATTGGGAGCTCTCCGTCGGATATCGCCACCAGTTTTCCTATAAGCATTACGTAGGTGATGTGGAGCAGGCCTATCGCGTGCAGCAAGGTACGCAGGTGATGAACAAAATCAATTTAGAGGACATCGACCTGACTTATCAGGCTACCCCGAGGTTCAGCTTTACGCTGTCGATGCCGATTCTGTTTGCCAGCCGGCGTTCGAACAGCTCTTATTATACGACGCATACTTCCGGGCTCGGCGACACCTCTGTCATCGCCCAGGGATGGATCTGGAACCCGCGCCACGCCAGACGTGGAAATATCAGCTTTGGCATAGGGTTGCAGGCTCCTACGGGCAAAGACAACGTCCAGAATAATGTACTGACTACGGCCACCGCGACCGCGCCCACAGCGGTCACAGCGGACTACTCGATCCAACCCGGCAGTGGCGGGTGGGGCACGGTGATCCAGTGGCAGGCTTTCCGGGACCTCGGCAACAGCATGGTCGCTTACACGTCCGGCAATTATCTGGCAACCCAGGGCGGCACCAATAACGTACTGCGCAGCGCGAGCGCCCTCAACCAACCGCTAACGGCCTACACCGCAATTCAAGATCAATACCTGCTCCAGGCCGGTATCGCTCATCCGATTCCGCAGATTCGGGGGCTCACGTTGACCTTCGGTCCGCGGATGGAGGGGGTGCCGGCCAGCAATATTTTCGGCAACGATCTCGGTTTTCGCCGGCCCGGATTCGCGATCTCGGCGGAGCCCGGCATTGTCTACGCTCGCGGTCGGAACATGATCGAAGCCAGCATTGGCAAAGCGGTTTACCGCGACCGGACGAGGAGCGTTCCTGATAAGATCTTGGGGACCCACGGCGATGCTGCGTTTGCCGACTACGTCTGGCTGGTGAGCTATACGTACCGGCTGCCCAAGCGGGGCGGAACGGAGAACTAAAGCATGCGGCTAGTGAGCGCCATCCTGCTGGCGGTGGTACTGGCGCGGGCCGCCGGTACGCCGAAAGCGGATCTCACTTTGAAAGATGTCAAGGGCCAAAAGGTGCATCTTCGCGACCTGCGGGGCAAGCCCGTGGTCCTGAATTTCTGGGCGACATGGTGCGCCCCCTGCAACGCCGAAATGCCCATTCTGGTGGAACTTGAGAAGCAGTACGCCGCTCGGGGTGTGGTGTTTGTAGCGGCATCCCTGGACGATGCCAAGACCAGCGGACAAATTCCGGAGTTTCTGACGCGGTATCATGTGGGGTTTTCAATCTGGTACGGCGCTACGGCTGACGATATGGGCGATCTTAAGATGGGCAATGCGGTCCCGGCGACGGCGATTCTCGATCCGGAAGGCCATATCGTCGCGCGAATTCTTGGCCAGGCGCGTCCAGGTGAAGTGAACGAGCGTCTGGAATGGCTCCTTGGCGACCGCAACGGTCCGGCGCCAGAGCCGCTCCTGAAACACCTGGAAAAGTAGAGGGATGCAAGGGCGCGTGTTATTGGCGAGGTTCGATTTTGGCCGGCAACAGATGCGGAGGGCACGAGAACCTCGATTATGCGCTGGTTCACTCCATGAGCTGCCGAATATAGGCACAAATGGTACGAAGTTGAGCGTCATCCATGTGGCCGATGATATTGCGAACAACGGTACCCAATACCGATGTCGTAGCTGACATGCCAAGGCTGGCTGCTTGCTCGACGAAAAAGCCCGCTTTGGCGAGCTTTAGGGGCTTCAGGAAGTAGTATTCCATGCCGCTGTCGGTCAGTTCCGCGACGATGCCGGCCAGATCGTCGCGATGCTTCGTGCTGTCCTCTGCTCTTTCGAGAGCCGTAAGGATCGTGAGAGTCTTCTTCCGGAGGCTCTTCGAATGGTAGAAACGCAGGAACGGTTGAGATGACGGTGAGGACGGCTTGACCAGCCGCTTAACCCGCGGCTTTGCGGGTACCTTGGATGGTTGCGTAGAGGATGGCACGTTCATCTCCTATATCGAGAGGAACGGGCATTTCGACAGGCTTCCACATGCGTGTAGACCATCGTCGTCTGCGCGTCCCTGCGCCAAAGTTCTGCGGACAGTTCCCAATATAGCTCCTTACACCGCTCAGACGGCGGATGAACCACAAAACATCTAGCCCGACGAAGTAGCCCGTCAGCGTAATCGGCGCGCTTCCCTGGCCTTCGCGCCATTTACGGAAGATGAGAGGCGCAGGAAAGGAAGCAGGACAGCTGCAAACTTCTGCCGTCTCTTCAGCAGCTGTTCGTTCTCGCCGGCAGCAAAACACCGGTTTCGGTGCCCACGGTGAACGCTAGGGGTGAGCCCGCACCACCGCCTCGCCCTACCGGGCCTTCATTGCCAGTTTCCTCCGCTGGAACCCGGGCTCTAACTTGTCGGGAGGAATACGCTTTTCGAGGTCGGCGACCCGGCAGGTCAGATCTTCGATTTTCCGGTCGCGTTCCGCGAGCATCGTGTCCATCTCCTCAGACCGGGTTGTGAATCGTGCGATCTGGCGCGCACCGCCTTGGATGTGCTCGTACTTCGACGAGCGTTTTCTCCCTCACAACTAGAGCACCTGCCTCGCTAGTTTGCGGTGGGAACCCGATCCGCACTCCGCCCAGAATGGCAAGTGAGCGGGACCACGAGAAGGGTGATCAGGCGACGCGGACCGGCGGGGTCTACGATTTGGGAGTGGTATTATCATTTCACCACCGAATCAGGAGGGGAGATGCCAAAGACCTTCAACGTTCACATCCACTTACTCGCGGTCGCGAACATCAGATGTAGGCCGTCACCACGCCAATTCGACAAAGCGCGGGAGTTCTACGGCCAATGCGACATCGACGTTCAGTTCGAAGAGCGCTCAATGCTTCGCCTCCAAATTGAAAGCCGGGATTTCTTCGCCCTGCAAGATTGGACCGACCTCGGCGCGATGTTCTCTAATTCGCAAAAGGGCTGCGATCTACTCATCGTTCCAAAAATGGAAAAGATCGAGGGATTTCCGCCATTCGGGCTCACGATCCTGCCGGGGAAAGAACCGCCAGAGGGCATTCCGAAGTCTATCGTCGGCATAGCCCCAAAGCCCGACCCGACACGGCCAGCAATAATCCTCAATGCTCAATTCGACGGTCAGGTGCCCATAATGACGCTAACACACGAACTCGGGCACGCCTTGTTGAACAGCAATGAGCATCACCCCAAATCCGGCAACTTCATGTTTGCAGACCTCACACGCGAAGGGGACAAGATTGAGAAAGAACAGATTGCTCAACTATACGCCAGCCGGTGGCTCGCGTAGTGTTGAACGATTTCCATGCCCTCAGTTTTAGCTCGTTTAGCCTACCGCATGCTGTGTGCGGTTACTGCAAAGAAAACAATTTCGCGGCTAAACCCTATGCACACGCTTGCTTCAACAAATCCCCCCTTCGCCTGCGACGGACCAGATTGTCTGTTTCATATCTCTACAGCCGCGCGGCGCAGTCGCCGGAGCAGGTCATTGTTCGCGATGCCCTCTAAGCCTAAAGTGCCGACCACGCCGGGCAATTGCCGATCTGCAGAGTTTCTGCCTGCCCCACTCTCGTCCCCGGGATCAGTCGGCCCTGTACTTCGCCTCCTGGCCCGGCCTCCCAAGCTGTGGTCATCCGCCACCCCCGATCTAAATTGAGTCGCATTGACAAGGAAAGCCGAGAGAAATCGGCATCGGACCTCAATTTGCGGAGGGGTTAAGGACCTCTGGGGAGAGCGGAACGGGTCAATGTTCAGGCGCGCGCTCAAGCGCTGCCCGGACCTCATCGACGATCCGGGCGGCAGTGAATGGCTTACGAGGCTTCGCCCATCGAGGGTGTTCAGGGACGCCGTGGTGCGATTTCTTGCGGCGATTCGCCAAGCAGCAAAGGATACGGCTTTTCCGAGCGCGTACGGGCCCGTCTGCGCCGCGCGCGGGGCCCCACGTAAGTATTGGGTCGAAAGGCAGCGGTGCGGCCTGAGCGGGTCCTACAGCTTCGACAGCTGGTCTGAGCGTTCGCGCGAATCGCCATCGAGACAGGGGTGGAGCGCCAGGACCCATCGCAGAGCCGAACGTGCTGGAGAGCAGGGCGGAGTTGATTGGTGCTCCCTGTTCGCCCAGTGCGTTCCCAGCTTGGCTTGCATATCCTGGAAGAGATTCTGTAGCAGGACCTGTAGCCTCGGAAGTAGTTTTTCAGCGAACCTCTTTTCACGTTGGCGATCTCACCTGCCGCTTGGACGCGGATCTTTTCAAGTGGCTTTTGAATCAACGGCAGCGTAAACCAGCTTTACGCTAATTTGAACTCTGTAGTTCCAGTTGCCGCCCAAAACGACGACTCCCTCGTTCCAGGTGGTTCGGACTGTCCCTGCTGGGTATTGCACCGACTAAGGTCACTTAACTTCAGTGACCGCCTTTTATCTGTGAACATCGGGTCTGGCTTCCGGCGGCCACATGTCGGTAGCGGCTGGCCGTTCAAAGTATCTCCGGTGGGCGGACATTGACCTCTTTGGCAAGGGAACTCCGGGTCCAGAGAAGCAAGACGGTCGCCGCACAACCCCATCGGCGGTGGAAATTGAGGTTAGGAACGATGACTGGCGAACGCGGAACCTGCCGTCGCGGCACAGTTGGGTCGTATACGAATCGGGACATCTTCCGGCGGCAGGGCAGGATGCCGGATCGTCGCGTCGGGCTATTCTAGTTGTCAATGGATGCTATCGACCTGACCCGTTAGTGTTGAACGATTTCCATGCCCCCAGTTTTAGCTCGTTTAGCCTACCGCATGCATCGACAGCTGGTCTGAGCGTTCGCGCGAATCGCCATCGAGACAGGGGTGGAGCGCCAGGACCCATCGCAGAGCAGCAGATCCTCCACTGCGCCGGACAACTCCTATTCGATTCTTCGCCAGCTCTTCTACCCGCAATAAGGTGGTGCGCCCCGGCTGACCCTCCCGGAATAGCGGTTGGACTCTCCCGTGGCGCGCCCCCCAATACCAACCATGTCTAGAGTCATGCGCGTCGTTTAACTCGGCGTTCCAACTCAAGCGCCCTGACCATTCTACACGCCACAGCCGGAGGTAACAGTCGAGGGCCAACCAGTATCGCTTGCGGCTCATCCAGATTCCTGTACAGCCTTGACGGAGGGCTATATGAAGAAGCGACTTCTGGTGGGCCCGGCCTTCGCACTCGCTGCGGGCTTGGTGCCAGGTCTGCCGCCGCCGGTGCCCGCCAAAACAAGCCCGTCTGACGAGCGCATCATGTTGTTCGTGGTGATACCTTTGCTGGTTGTCGGTATTGTATCGTCGGTATGGCTGATTATCAAAGCGATGTGGAATCTTTGGCGCGGTTCGTGAACGGAGCAATGCTCGCGGGATTAGCCGAGGTGAACCCGCCCGGCATATAGCTCGGCTTTCCCTCTGCAAGCCTGGTTGCGTGGCCGTCAATCGTCCACCTTCATTCGCGAGTATTCACGGGTGATGCCATTCACGCGGGCATACGCAACGAGCTGGCCCATGTGCTCGTTTGCATGGATGATGATCCGGAGATACATGCCATCCACGGTTGCGTCTTTACCCTCGACCTTGATGTTGCGCCGGAGATCCCCCGGAGGCAGTGCGGCGCGGGCGCTGCGGACGGCGTCGAGGTGAACGTCGGAGCCAGGAGATCACATCC